>NZ_AP042442.1:0-2851563 GCF_055379485.1 Halanaerobium sehlinense | reverse complement strand
ATCCAAAATATACTTTTGATACTTTTGTTGTTGGTAACAGTAATCGCTTTGCTCATGCAGCATCACTAGCTGTTGCAGAAGCACCAGCAAAGGCATATAATCCTCTTTTTATTTATGGTGATGTAGGACTTGGTAAAACTCACTTAATGCAGGCAATTGCTCATTTTATCTTAAAAAATAATCCTGATTATAAAGTTGTTTATGTTTCTTCGGAAACCTTTACGAATGAATTAATTAACTCTATCAAAGATGATTCAACGGTAGATTTTAGAGATAAATATAGAAATATAGATATTTTATTAGTTGATGATATTCAATTCTTAGCAGGAAAAGAGCGAACCCAGGAAGAATTTTTTCATACTTTTAATACTTTACATGAGTCAAATCGTCAACTAATTATATCTAGTGATCGTCCACCAAAAGAAATACCTACTTTAGAAGAAAGGCTCCGTTCCCGTTTTGAATGGGGTTTAATCACTGATATTCAAAAACCTGATTTAGAGACTAGAATTGCAATTTTAAGAAAGAAGGCAGATATTGAAAATTTAACAATTCCAAATGAAGTTGTTATCTATATTGCCAATAAAATTCAATCCAACATCAGAGAATTAGAAGGCGCTTTAGTTAAAGTAATTGCTTATTCTTCTTTAGTTGATCGAGAAATTGATGTTGATCTAGCTCGAGAAGCTTTAAAAGATCTTGTTAATAAAAAGAAAAAAGAACAAATAGAAGTTAATATTGAGCGGATCAAAAAAATTATAACTGAAGACTATAATTTAAGAATGGAAGATATGCAGTCTAAAAAAAGAACCCAAAATATTGCATTTCCCCGCCAGATAGCTATGTATTTAAGCAGAGAACTTACTGATTTTTCTCTACCACATATTGGTGATGAGTTTGGTGGTCGTGATCATACCACAGTTATTCATGCTCATAACAAAATAAAAGAAAAAATAGAGAATGAAAATGATTTTAGTAATAAAATTGAAAGACTCATTGATACAATAAAACACGGCTAAAGCTAAATTACTAATTTTATTTTTCATATATTTATCTATATTTTTCTTAGTATTTAGCTATTCACAATTTCTGTGGATAATTATTAAGGCCCTTGTTGATATATTGTTGATAATATTAAACTGTTAGTATGTGGATAACTCTTAGTTTATTCATTAACAACTTATCTACAGCCTAAATCATTGTCTGCCTAGGTTTAAAGGGGTTTTCCACATATTCACAGCCCCTACTACTATTACTACTAGTTTTATTAATAAATTAACCATTATTATTATTTTTAAATTTTGTTAATAACTTAACATTTGGAGGGATACACTTTGAAATTTTCAATTAATCAAAAAGATTTATACAACGCTTTAAATATTGTTAGAAGAGCTGTAGCTAAAAATCAAACATTACCAATTTTAACAGGTATTTTTTTAAATTTGAAAAATAATACTTTAAATTTAAAATCAACTGATCTTGAATTAGGAATAGAATATAAATTAGAAGTTGATGGGCAGCTTGATGGTTCAATTGTACTGCCGGCTAATCAATTTTTAAATATTATTCGTGAGTTACCAAATGAAGAAATAAAAATTGAATTAAATAAAGATAAATGGCAGCTGCAGATTAAATGTATTAATTCATTATTTAAAATAAATGGTTATGACCCAGATGAATTTCCTAATTTGCCTCAGGTAGAAGAAAGTGCTAAGTTTAATTTACCTGCAGCTAAATTTAAAGAAATGATTAAAAAAGTAAGGATATCAACTTCAAAAGATGAAACTCAGCCTGCTTTAACAGGTGCTTTATTTGAAGTTGAGCCAGAAAAAGTGAAGATGGTTTCTACAAATACATACCGATTATCTTATGTAGAAGCGCCTTTAAAAACAGCTGTTAATGAAAAAATAGCTGTTATTTTACCTGGAAATACCCTACAGGAACTCAACAATTTATTAGAAGATGAAGGTTCTGTAAATATAGAGGTTGATAGCAATTATGTTCGTTTTACTTTTGCTGGAATTGAGATAATATCACGTTTAATTGAAGGTAAATTTCCTAATTATGAGTTGGTTATTCCTGATGAATCTAATAGTAAGTTTTCAGCAGATTTATCTCAACTTCATGGGGCTGTAAAAAGAGCTTCTTTAATTGCTAGACTTGATGCAAATATTATAACTTTATCTGCAGATCAGGGTTTAATGGAAATAAATTCAACTGAAGGCAGTTCAGGTTATGCTCACGAAGAGGTAAAAATAGATATAGACGGTCCTGATCAAAAAATCAATATTGATGCAGGTTATTTTATTGATGTCTTAAAGGTTTTAGATTCAGATGAAATTAATATAGAAATGATAGGTCCTCTAAATCCTCTTGTTGTAAAATCAGAAAATGAAGCTGGGGATAAATTTATTTATTTAATTATGCCAGTTCGATCACAATCATAAAAAGTGTAATGGATGTTGAAATGTGGATAGTTATTCAGAGGGAACAATTTTTTTGATTAAAGGAGGTAAAATTAATGGAAGAAATAAAAATAAAAAGCGATACAATTAATTTAGATCAATTTTTAAAATGGTCTAATATAGTAATGAGTGGTGGAGAAGCAAAACATTTAATTCAGGCAGGAGAAGTTGAGGTTAATGGCGAAATAGAATTAAAGAGGGGAAAAACTTTAAAAGCTGGAGATATTGTTAAATTAACAGCTGAAGATAAAAAATATAAAGTAAGTCGGGGATAATTAATGTATTTAGAAAGAGTTCTCTGCCGTAATTTTCGTAACTTTGATGAGTTAATGATTGATTTAAATCCAAATTTAAATATTTTTCTAGGTGCCAATGGTCAGGGTAAAACTAATTTTTTAGAATCCATTTATTTAATGGCCACAGCTAATTCTCATAGAAGCAGTATTACTTCAGAAATGATTAACTGGAAACAAGATAAAGCTCTTGTTCAGTTGCTTTTAAGGCGCAGAGAAGGTAAAATAAAGTTAGCCATGCGTTTAGAAAAAAGTGGACGTCAGGTTGAAATTAATGATAATCCTCTGGATAAAGTCAAAGAACTGCTTGGATATTTAAATGCAGTTTTATTTTCTCCTGAGGATTTAAAGCTGGTTAAAGAGGGGCCTTCTCATAGAAGAAATTTTATAGATCTTGAAATTTCACAGGTTAGCCGCTATTATAATCATCTTTTAAGTAAATATGATCATATTTTAAAACAGAGAAACAATTTATTAAAATCAATTAGAGATGGAAAGTCAACTGATCGGGAAATGCTTTCTGTCTGGGATGAACAGCTGGCTGCAGTAGGTTCTAAAATAATTTTAAAAAGAATTGAAGTTATAGATAAGTTAAAAATTTTGGCTAGACTTTCTCAGCGTAAGATAACTGAAGGAAGAGAAAATTTAGAGCTTGATTATGATATTTCTTTAAATAATTTTTCTAAAAAACTGGGGGAAGCAGAATTAAGAGAACTTTTTATAGACAGTCTTATTGCAAAGCGTGATCAGGAAATTTCTCGTGGTTATACAGTTATTGGTCCTCATAGAGATGATATAATCTTAAAGGTAAATGAAATGGACCTGCGTAAATATGGATCTCAGGGACAGCAGCGAACGGCTGCTCTTTCCTTAAAACTGGCAGAACTGGAATTTATGAAATCAGAGACCGGAGAATATCCAATTTTGCTTTTAGATGATGTTTTTTCGGAATTGGATGGTTTAAGAAGAAAAGCATTGATTAATATTATAGCTGATAAAATTCAGACTATAATTACAGCAACAGATGGAGAAAATTTATCCGGACTTAAAAATAACTCCTATAATGTATATCAGGTTCAAAAGGGGAGAATAAAAAAGAGGGTGAATTAGACATATGTTTTTACATCTTGGTGATGGTTATATGATTCCTTCCAAGGAAGTAGTATTAATTGGTGATTTAGAGAGTACGACTTCATCTGAGATAACTGAAGAATTTTTAGAGATTTCTGATGAAGAAGGATTTATTGTTGATTATTCCGGGGGTAATCCCCGTTCTTTTGTGTTAACAGGAGAGACAATTTATCTTTCAATGATCTCATCTAAGACACTTGGTGATAGAGTTGATAAGTTTATAGAAGAAAATGGGGGATATTGATGGATATTAAGGATAGAGGTAATTATGAAGCAGAACATATACAGGTACTTGAAGGGCTGGAAGCAGTTCGTAAAAGACCTGGGATGTACATTGGGTCTACAAGTATAGAAGGACTGCATCATTTAGTTTATGAGGTAGTTGATAATAGTATTGATGAGGCAATGGCTGGCTACTGTTCTGAAATATCTGTAGAAATTAAGCCTGGAAATGTAGTTAAAGTACAGGATGATGGAAGAGGTATTCCAGTAGAAATCCATCCTAAAGTTGATAAACCAGCAGTAGAGGTTGTAATGACTACTCTGCACGCTGGAGGTAAATTTGGTGGTGAAGGATATAAGGTATCTGGTGGTCTCCATGGAGTTGGTATTTCAGTAGTAAATGCTTTAACAGAGTGGATGGAAGTTGAAATTGCCTGGAAAGATGGAAAAGTATATAAGCAAAAATATGAAAGAGGAGTTCCTCAGCACGAACTTCAGGTAGTTGGAAGCTGTGACAGTGACTGTACAGGAACTACTATTGAGTTTAAACCGGATCCTTTAATATTTGAAGAAATAGATTTTGATTTTAGAATTTTATCTCAGCGTTTAAAAGAACTTGCTTTTTTAAATAAAGGTACAACAATAAGAATAAATGATACTCGCGAAGAAGAAGTTGAAGAAGAATTTCACTTTGATGGAGGGCTGGTTTCTTTTGTTGAATATTTAACCCAAAGTAAAAAACCTTTGCTTTCTGAGCCAATTTACATAGAAGATGAGGGTGAAGAGGGTTCAATTGAGGTTGCAATTATGTATCATCAGGGATATAATACCTCACTTTATACCTTTGCTAATAATATTAATACAAAAGAGGGGGGAACTCATTTAAGTGGTTTTAAATCAGCTACCACCCGTACTTTTAATGATTATGCCCGCAGTAAAAATATTTTAAAAGATGATGATGATAATCTAAAAGGTGAAGATATTCGAGAGGGTATGATTGCGATTATCAGTGTTAAATTATCTGAACCTCAGTTTGAAGGTCAGACTAAAACTAAACTGGGTAATAGTGAAATGCGGGGTTTTGTTGATTCTGCTGTTTCTTCATTCTTAAAAACATATCTAGAGGAAAATCCTAAGGTAGGAAAGGCGATTATTGATAAGGCAATTAGTGCTGCTCAAGCAAGAAAGGCAGCCCGCAAGGCTAGAGATTTAACCAGAAGAAAAAGCGCTTTAACTTCCACAGCTCTACCAGGTAAACTTGCAGACTGTTCACGTCGTAAAGCTGATGACACAGAGGTATATATAGTTGAGGGTGATTCTGCTGGAGGTTCTGCAAAACAGGGAAGAGATAGAGAATTTCAAGCTATTTTACCACTTAAAGGTAAAATACTAAATGTAGAAAAATCACGGTTAAATAAAATTTTAAATAATGATGAAATCAGAGCTTTGATCACTGCAATCGGAACAGGAGTGGGCGAAGAATTTGATATAAATAATATTCGTTATGATAGAATTATTATTATGACTGATGCAGATGTCGATGGAGCACATATTAGAACTTTACTTTTAACTTTCTTTTATCGATATATGCGTCCTTTACTCGAAAATGGAAATATATATATTGCACAACCACCTTTATATAAGGTCAAAAAGGGTAGAAGAGAAGAATATGTCTATAATGATAAAGCATTAAAGGAGCTGCTTGAAGAAATAGGAAAAGATAGAGTTTCCATGCAGAGATACAAGGGTCTTGGAGAAATGAATCCTGGCCAGTTGTGGGATACAACAATGGATCCAGATAACAGAATTTTACTTCAGGTAGATATAGAAGATGCGATCATGGCTGATGAGACATTCTCTATTTTGATGGGAGATAAGGTAGCTCCAAGACGTGAATTTATTCAATCACATGCCCGCGAAGTTAAAAATCTTGATGTTTAATTCTATTAAAAGATAAAGGTTGGTGAAATAATTTGGATCAAAAAGCAGCAAGAGTTAAAAAAATTGACATAGATAAAGAAATGAGAACTTCCTACCTTGATTATTCAATGAGTGTAATTGTAGGTAGAGCTTTGCCTGATGTTAGAGATGGATTAAAGCCGGTTCACAGAAGAATTTTATATGCTTTAGATGATTTAGGAATGACTCATAATAAACCACATAAAAAATCTGCCAGGATTGTTGGGGAAGTACTTGGTAAGTATCACCCTCATGGTGATACAGCAGTTTATGATACTATGGTTAGGATGGCCCAGGATTTTTCTTACCGCTATATGCTGGTTGACGGCCACGGCAACTTTGGTTCTATTGATGGAGATAGTGCAGCAGCAATGCGTTATACCGAGGCTAGGATGGCTCCAATTGCTTCTGAAATGATGACAGATATTAATAAAGAAACAGTCAATTTTGTTCCTAATTTTGATGAGTCATTAAAAGAACCAGAAGTTTTGCCAGCAAGATTTCCTAATTTATTAGTTAACGGTACTTCAGGGATTGCAGTTGGTATGTCTACAAGTATTCCTCCACATAATTTGGGAGAAGTAATTGATGGTGTTATAAAATTAATAAATAAGCCAGAGATTACAACCAAGGAATTAATGGGGACAATTAAAGGTCCTGATTTTCCTACAGGTGGTCAGATTATGGGAAGAGGAAGTATTTATAAAGCTTACAAAAATGGAAGAGGAAAACTAACTGTTAGAGCAAAAACTAGAGTTGAAGATTTATCAACAAATAGAAAACAAATTATAGTAGATGAGTTGCCTTATCAGGTTAATAAAGCACGTTTAATCAAAAAAATTGCTGATTTGGTTAAAGATGAAAAATTGGAAGCAATTTCAGATATTAGAGATGAATCAGATAGAGATGGAATGAGAATAGTAATTGAATTAAAGAGAGAAGCAACTCCACAGGTGGTTTTAAATCAATTATTTAAACATTCAAGACTTCAGGTAACTTTTAGTGTAATTATGATTGCTCTTGTAGATAAAGAACCTAAAGTATTGTCTTTAAAAGAAATTCTAGAACATTACTTAGAACATCAAAAAGAAGTTATTAGCCGCAGAACTAAATATGATTTAGATAAAGCACTTGATAGAGCTCATATTCTTGAAGGATATAAAATAGCTCTGGCAAATATTGATGAAATAGTAGAGATGATAAAAAATGCTGATGAGGTAGATACAGCTAGAATTAATTTAATGGAGAATTATAATCTTTCTGAAACACAGGCTAATGCTATTTTAAGAATGAGACTTCAGAGCTTAACTGGTTTAGAAAGAGATAAAATTGAAACTGAATATGCTGATCTGCAGGAAAAAATAACATATTATAGGTCTGTTTTAGCAGATGAATTAAAATTATTGGAAATAGTTAAAGAAGAAATAATGGAGATTAAAGAAAAATATAATGATGAGCGCCGAACTGCAATTATGAACAGAGCTACAGATTTAGAATTAGAAGATTTAATAGAGGAAGAACAAATTGTAGTAACTATGACCAATCAGGGTTACATTAAGAGAATGGCTCTTGATTTATATCGCAGTCAGCGTCGAGGTGGTAAAGGAGTTATAGGTATCAGCACTAAGGAAGAAGATTATGTAGATAATATATTTACAACAACAACCCATCACCAGTTCTTATTCTTCAGCAATCAGGGGAGAGTATACAGATTAAAGGGGTATCAAATTCCAGAAACAGGAAGGCAGGCCAGAGGTACAGCGATTGTAAATCTTTTAGAATTAGAAGAAAATGAAAAAATCAATACTGTGATTCCGATCAAAGAATTTCCAGAAGATGCCTATTTAATTATGGCCACTAAAAATGGATTAATTAAGAAAACACCTTTAGATGAGTACGATACTAATTACACTGGTTTAATAGCCATTAATTTAAGAGAAGGTGATGAGTTAATAGGTGTTAGAATTATAGAAAAAGATGAAAATATTTTTCTAATTACTAAAAATGCTAAGGCAATTCATTTCAGAGAAAAAGATGTTAGATCTGTCGGTAGAAATTCCTACGGAGTTAAAGGAATTAATTTAGAGGATAATGATCAAGTAATTGATATGGGAGTTGATACAGCAGGTGAAGAACTGCTGGTAATTACCGAAAAAGGTTATGGTAAGCGAACACCTATTTCTGAATATAGAATTCAAAATAGAGGTGGTAAAGGTATATTAACTGCCAATATTACTGATAAAAATGGTAAATTAGCAGCAGCTAGAATTGTTGAATCTGGTTTAGAAATGATGGTTATAACTCAGGATGGTATTATTATTAGAGTTGATGTAGATGAAATTTCAACTACTGGAAGAAATACTATGGGGGTTAAAATTATAAATGTAAGTGAAGATGATCAAGTTGTATCTCTAGCCAGAATTAATGATGATATTTTAGATGATGAATCTGAAGAAAAGGAAGAAAAAGAAGAATTAAGTCCTGAAGAAAGAGCTGAAGCTCGTTTTGACAGGATTGTTGAAAAAATTGATAGAGAAGCTGCTGAAAAAGATATGACTGATGAGGAAGCTGAGCTTGAAGTAGAAGCAGATATTAAAGAAGACGATCAAGAGTAAATATAAAAAAATAAGTATAAAATGACTCCACAGAGTTTTAGTTCTGTGGAGTTTTCTAATTAAATTAGAAAATGTTAACTGATTTACATCATAATAATTTTTATTAGATATAATATAGTCAATAACTTTTTAAGAAGCTTAATTATAATTCCTATAATTTTATAAACTTATAAGGAGGGATATAAAATGCTTAATAGAGTAAAAGATTTTATTTTTGAAGCAGCAGAATTAGAAATGAAGGCTAGAGGTTATAGAAAGTAAGTTAGGAATCGAATTTAGAAGTAATTTAAATAATAATTATAAGAAAACCTATAATAATTACAAATAATATTATAAGAGGTGGTAAATATGAATAAAATTCAAAAATTCATCAATAATGTTGCAGAAATTACTGCACTGGGATTTGGTTTAGATAGAACTTTTGATAAAAACAGTGATGAGTATATCGATTATTTTGGCTAGAGTAGTAAATTGTAGTGAATAAAAATATAAAAATAAACTTTAAAAATAAGAATATAAAGAACTTCCTTTATAGTAGATAGTGTAAATTATGATTGTTATCTGCTTGAAGGAAGTTTTTTTTAATTTTTCTTGACAGATAACGATATAGATGTTACTATATTACTTGTCGCCGAAAAACAAATCATTAAAAAATCAATTATTTTTTGGCCGATAAAATTATTTTAAAAAGTTCTTGACAAAGCAAAAAGAGCTTGATAAGATAATAAGCGTCGCACAAATAATCTCCGATAAAATTTAAGCTCATAACTGATCTTAAATCGGAGTTTAAAAAGAACTTGGATTTAAAGTTTAAATATTTATCTTCTTTATATATAAGAGAAAATAAAAGCTTGAAATCAAAGAAAAATCTTTTTCAAAATTTTTTCTAAAAAGTTCTTGACAAAGTGAGGCACAGTTGATAAGATATTAAATGTCGCTGATAAAAAACGCGGCAGGAAATATAGAAGAAAACATTATCTCTAAATAAGAATAAATATAATATCGGCGCCGCCCTCAATGGGCAAGTCCGAAAATATCAATTTGTTCTAAAAAAGAGATTATGTGCGAAGGGGTCAACCCCCGAGCAAGGCACCATCCATTTTGTTTATGGAAGAAGGTGCAGGTGACGCAGTCGATCTGCTAACGCAAAATCGACAATGCGTTATGGAAAGAAGATTTTGTGAACCTTGAAAATTAAACAGCAAGCCAACGTTAATATACTTTGAGTGTTAAAACTTAAAAGTAATTATTAGTTTAAAGCTTATATTAAATAATATGAGCCAAATTCAAATTCTTTATACGGAGAGTTTGATCCTGGCTCAGGACGAACGCTGGCGGCGTGCTTAACACATGCAAGTCGAACGGTCTACCTCGACAGAAACCTTCGGGTTGAAGACGAGATCTAGATAGTGGCGGACGGGTGAGTAACACGTGAATAATCTGTCCTCAAGTCTGGGATAACCTGGCGAAAGTCGGGCTAATCCGAGGTAAGCTGAGAGTGTGGCATCACACAATCAGAAAAGGTGCTTTGGCATCGTTTGAGGAGGAGTTCGCGGTAGATTAGCTAGCTGGTGAGGTAACGGCTCACCAGGGCAACAATCTATAGCTGGTCTGAGAGGACGATCAGTCACACTGGAACTGAGACACGGTCCAGACTCCTACGGGAGGCAGCAGTGGGGAATCTTCCACAATGGGCGAAAGCCTGATGGAGCAACGCCGCGTGAGTGAAGAAGGTCTTAGGATTGTAAAGCTCTGTCCTTAGGGAAGAACCGTGGATGTAGTTAATGACATCCACCTGACGGTACCTTTGGAGGAAGCACTGGCTAACTACGTGCCAGCAGCCGCGGTAATACGTAGAGTGCAAGCGTTGTCCGGAATTATTGGGCGTAAAGGGTACGCAGGCGGATAATCAAGTCAAGCGTGAAAGGTGTCGGCTTAACCGACAGACTGCGTTTGAAACTGATTATCTTGAGTGTAACAGAGGAGAGTGGAATTCCTAGTGTAGTGGTGAAATACGTAGATATTAGGAAGAACACCAGTGGCGAAGGCGACTCTCTGGGTTAACACTGACGCTGAGGTACGAAAGCTGGGGGAGCGAACGGGATTAGATACCCCGGTAGTCCCAGCCGTAAACGATGGATACTAGGTGTTGGAGGTTCGAATCCTTCAGTGCCGGAGTTAACGCATTAAGTATCCCGCCTGGGGATTACGATCGCAAGATTGAAACTCAAAGGAATTGACGGGGGCCCGCACAAGCGGTGGAGCATGTGGTTTAATTCGAAGCAACGCGAAGAACCTTACCGAGAATTGACATCCCGTGACCATCTATGAGAGTAGAGTATAGCACTTTGTGCTACACGGAGACAGGTGGTGCATGGCTGTCGTCAGCTCGTGTCGTGAGATGTTGGGTTAAGTCCCGCAACGAGCGCAACCCCTGTTCTTAGTTGCCAGCGAGTAATGTCGGGGACTCTAAGAAGACTGCCGGTGAAAGTCGGAGGAAGGTGGGGATGACGTCAAGTCCTCATGCCCTTTATATCTCGGGCTACACACGTGCTACAATGGCTGATACAGAGGGGAGCAAAGCTGCGAAGTGGAGCAAATCCTTTAAAATCAGTCCCAGTTCGGATTGCAGGCTGCAACTCGCCTGTATGAAGTTGGAATCGCTAGTAATCGCAGGTCAGCATACTGCGGTGAATACGTTCCCGGGCCTTGTACACACCGCCCGTCACACCAATCGAGTTGGATGCACCAGAAGTCATCTGCGGATGCCAAAGGTGTGTCCGGTAAGAGGGGTGAAGTCGTAACAAGGTAGCCGTACCGGAAGGTGCGGCTGGATCACCTCCTTTCTAAGGAGAGAACGTGAGCTTGCTGTTTAATTTTGAAGGTTCTATCAAAGAACTTTCATTTAATAAGTAATAACAATAAAACTGTACATTGAAAAATGCATATAGGAAATAAATTGATTAAGCTAGAAAGAGCTTATGGTGGATGCCTTGGCATTCAGAGTTGAAGAAGGACGCGACCGGCTGCGAAAAGCCGTGGGGAGCTGCTAAATAAGCGTAGATCCGCGGGTATCCGAATGGGGCAACCCACCAGTGTGGAGCACTGGTATTATGTGGTGAAAGAAGTAGCCATGTAAGAACAAGCAGGAGAACTGAAACATCTTAGTACCCTGAGGAAAAGAAATCAAAACGAGATTCCCTTAGTAGCGGCGAGCGAAAGGGGAAGAGTCCAAACACATTAAGTGTAAGTCTGTAGACGTTGCTTAATGTGGGTGTGGGATAGACTTTACTAAAGGCTACAGCCTTTAGCTGACTTAAATTTTTTACCCAGTCAAATGAGCTGGAAAGCTCAACCGTAGGAGGTAATAGTCCTGTAGACGAAAGGTAGAAGAAGTCAGAGATTTATCCAGAGTATCACGGGCCACGAGAAACCCTGTGAGAATAAGGGAGGACCACCTTCCAAGACTAAATACTCCTGAATGACCGATAGTGAACAAGTACCGTGAGGGAAAGGTGAAAAGAACCCCGGGAGGGGAGTGAAATAGAAACTGAAACCATAAGCTTACAATAAGTAGGAGGGCTATTAGAAAGCCTGACTGCGTACTTTTTGTATCACGGACCGGCGAGTTACTAATCGTAGCGAAAGGTTAAGTCATAGAGATGAAGCCAGAGCGAAAGCGAGTCTGATAAGGGCGGAAGTTATGATTAGTAGACCCGAAACCGAGTGATCTATCCATGACCAGGGTGAAGCGAGTGTAAGAGCTTGTGGAGGCCCGAACCCACTTATGTTGAAAAATGAGGGGATGAGTTGTGGATAGGGGTGAAAGGCCAATCGAACTCGGAGATAGCTGGTTCTCCTCGAAATAGCTTTAGGGCTAGCCTCGATGTAAAAGTTAAATGGTTGTAGAGCACTGATTGGACAAGGGGCCCAACAAGGTTACCAAATCCATTCAAACTCCGAATGCCGTTTAGTGTTCATCGGGAGTCAGACTATGTGGGATAAGCTTCATAGTCGAAAGGGAAAGAGCCCAGACCACCAGATAAGGTCCCAAAGTATATGCTAAGTGGAAAAGGAAGTGAGATCGCACAGACAACCAGGATGTTGGCTTAGAAGCAGCCACTCATTTAAAGAGTGCGTAATAGCTCACTGGTTAAGCGGTTTTGCGCCGAAAATGTAACGGGGCTAAAGCATATCACCGAAGCTGTGGATTTATGGTTATATTTATATGATTGTAAGTGGTAGAGGAGCATTGTGTACGGAGAGAAGCTGTACCGTAAGGAGCAGTGGACTGTACAGAAGAGAGAATGCCGGTATGAGTAACGAAAAAAGGAGTGAGAATCTCCTTCGCCGAAAGTCTAAGGATTCCTGAGGAAGGCTCGTCCTCTCAGGGTTAGTCGGGACCTAAGCTGAGGCCGAAAGGCGTAGGTGATGGAAAATCTGTAAAGATTCAGATACCACTGTAAATTGATTGAGTGAAGTGGGGACGCGGCAAAGAGAGTGGAGCGTGTGACTGGAAGAGCACGTATAAGCTAAGGAGTTAGGGTAAGGAGGCAAATCCCTTTACCCGCTAATAACTTTTAGTGATGTGGAGCCAAAAGAGGTGAAGCCACTTAATGAGTCGCCAAGAAAAACCACTAACGAGATTTATAGTGCCCGTACCGCAAACCGACACAGGTAGACGGGAAGAGAATTCTAAGGCGCGCGAGAGAACCCTTGTTAAGGAACTCGGCAAAATGACCCCGTAACTTCGGGAGAAGGGGTACCCATTAGTGTTAGCTAGTGGGTCGCAGTGAAAAGATCCAAGCGACTGTTTATCAAAAACACAGGTCTCTGCTAAGTCGTAAGACGAAGTATAGGGGCTGACGCCTGCCCGGTGCTGGAAGGTCAAGGAGAAGGCTTAGTGCTTATGCACGAAGGTCTGAACCTAAGCCCCAGTAAACGGCGGCCGTAACTATAACGGTCCTAAGGTAGCGAAATTCCTTGTCGGGTAAGTTCCGACCTGCACGAATGGCGTAACGACTTGGATGCTGTCTCAACAAGGGACTCGGTGAAATTAAATTGCCTGTGAAGATGCAGGCTACCTGCGACAGGACGGAAAGACCCCGTGGAGCTTTACTGCAGCCTGATATTGGGTTTTGATGTAGAATGTACAGGATAGGTGGGAGACTTTGAAACTGGCATGCCAATGTCAGTGGAGTCGCTGGTGGGATACCACCCTTTCTACAGCGGAATTCTAACTGGAGGCCATAAACTGGTCACAGGACATTGTCAGGCGGGCAGTTTGACTGGGGCGGTCGCCTCCCAAACAGTAACGGAGGCGCTCAAAGGTTCCCTCAGTGCGGATGGAAATCGCACGAAGAGTGTAAAGGCAGAAGGGAGCTTAACTGCAAGACAGACAAGTCGAGCAGGTACGAAAGTAGGACTTAGTGATCCGGCGGTATAGTGTGGAATTGCCGTCGCTCAACGGATAAAAGTTACCCCGGGGATAACAGGCTTATCTCCCCCAAGAGTTCACATCGACGGGGAGGTTTGGCACCTCGATGTCGGCTCATCGCATCCTGGAGCTGAAGCAGGTTCCAAGGGTTTGGCTGTTCGCCAATTAAAGCGGTACGCGAGCTGGGTTCAGAACGTCGTGAGACAGTTCGGTCCCTATCCGTCGCAGGCGAAAGATACTTGAGAAGAGCTGTCCCCAGTACGAGAGGACCGGGATGGACACACCGATGGTGAATCAGTTGTTCCACCAGGAGCATAGCTGAGTAGCTAAGTGTGGAAAAGATAAGCGCTGAAAGCATCTAAGCGTGAAACAGACTTCAAGATTAGGTATCTCACTTTGTTAAGAAGGTAAGATCCCTTAAAGATGATAAGGTAGATAGGCCAGAGGTGTAAGTGTAGTAATACATTAAGCTAACTGGTACTAATAGATCGAGGGCTTAATCATTATTTCCTATATGTATCTTTGATTGTATAGTTATCTAAATTTCAATCACCGATTAATTATTAACGCTTTTAATTACTTTTTTTCAGTAAAAGAAAGAACTCGCTGTGCTCAAACAGCTTTCTTTTTAAACCTTCAAAAAAGCAATGAAAAGCTAAATTAATCAAGGTTCTGAAATTTAGACAACATAAATCTGTGAACTGTTTTCTTAAAGATCAAATGAATAGAGCAGATTAAATGAAAATTTTATAGATTTCCGGTGGTAATAGCGGAGGGGCAACACTTGTTCCCATCTCGAACACAAAAGTTAAGTCCTCCAGCGCCTATGGTACTGCATTGGTAACGATGTGGGAGAGTAGGTCGCTGCCGGTCCTTTTTTTATTTTTTAGATTAAAATAACAAAAAATTGAAAATAAAGCTGGAAATATAGTAGTTTTTATGCTACAATATATTACAGTGAAAGAAAATTTTATTATACTCCCCGATAGCTCAGTTGGTAGAGCAGGTGACTGTTAATCATCTTGTCGCAAGTTCGAGTCTTGCTCGGGGAGCCATTATTTTGATTGAAATATTCAGAATAATAAAATTTATAGATATTTTTCTACTTTTATAAACAAGATAATCTATATTCTTATTATTTATTATTTTTAAAATTATTTGACAATTTAAAATTATAATGGTATAATTTGTTTAACTTAAAATTAAATATTACTTAGGTGGAGAAAACGAGAAAACCTTATTAATAATACCTTGATATTACTATGCCTAAAATATCAAATTATTAATAAGGTTTTTTGCTTGTCTAATTTATTCACAATATTTATAAAATTCATTTTTTTAAAGGAGGTGATTTGAGGGTAGAAGAAGGGGATTAATTATTATCATAATTTATTATTAATTAGTTACAAAAAAACAGAGAGAGGTGAAAACTTTTTATGAAAAGACAATTAGGAACTATGGTTGGTGGTGCAATAGCTGGTGTTTTTGTATTTAATATCTGGGGTATTTTAGCAGGTACAGAAGCTTTAGGAGATGCTGGTGGCTGGTTAGGCGGTCTTTTAATAGTTGGTTTTATTTGGACTGTCAATCATTATGTCGGAGCTATTTATAATCCTGAAGGTGCTGTTTCTGTTGATATGGCATTAGCTATTGCTGTAGCTGGAACAACTCAGGGTATGTTTGGTGGAGCACCAGTTAGCGCAGCATTACCTACACTTTTATGGGTAGCTGTTGGTGCAGTCTTGGGTGGAACTTTTGCAGCTGTTGTTCAAAAAGCCATCGCTGAAGAAGAATAACGAGAGGGGGAAATAATAAATGGGTTTTCAAGAAATAGCTACTACTGTTTTTGGAGGAATGCTTTTTCCATTCTTAATCTTAATGGTATGGGGAAAAGGTGTTGAAGAAAGAGGTATTTTTGGTGGATTAGTAATGGGTGGTTTTATTGTTGGTACAAGTTGGCTTGCTAATCATGGTGGCGCAGCTTTAATTGTTCAAGGTCAAGGCGCTCCCTGGATTGATATGGCATGGGCAGCAGCTATAGGTATTTTTGTTCACGGTATAATAACAGGTGGAGATGTTTCTAAATCAATACCTACAATAATATTCTCTATTATTGGTGGAACAATAGGTGGATTTATTTTATTTGCTGCAGCTTAATTATTACAAACTGTAATTTTAAATTTTATTTTATTAAAGTGTTATAACATATTAAATCAGGAGGGTATAAAATGGAAAAATATATTCTATCAATTGATCAAGGAACTACAAGTTCTAGGGCAATAGTTTTTAATAATGATGGAGCTATAGTAAGTGTAGCTCAGAAAGAGTTTACTCAGCATTTTCCAAAGCCAGGTTGGGTAGAACATGATCCTGATGAAATTTGGGGTACAACATTAGCTGTTATTGCAGATGCTATGGGTACTAAAGATATTAAACCTAAACAAATTGCTGCAATTGGTATTACTAACCAGCGTGAAACTACTGTTGTATGGGATGCAGAAACTGGCAAACCTATTCACAATGCAATTGTCTGGCAGGATAGAAGAACAGCTTCTATTTGTGATGATTTAAAAGAGCAGGGATTAGAAGAAGAAATTAAAGATAAAACTGGTTTAGTTGTTGATGCTTATTTCTCTGGAACAAAAATTAAGTGGTTATTGGATAATGTAGAAGGAGCTAGAGAAAAAGCAGAACAAGGTAAATTAAGATTCGGTACTATTGATAGTTGGTTAATTTGGAAGTTAACAGGTGGAAATACACACGTAACTGATTATACAAATGCTTCCAGAACTCTTATTTATAACATTAAAGATCTAAAATGGGACGATCATTTACTAGAAGTTTTAGATATACCTAAATCAATGTTACCTGAAGTTAAACAGTCCAGTGAAGTTTATGGTAACACAGTTGATTATCACTTCTTTGGTGCTGAAGTACCAATTGCTGGTATTGCTGGAGATCAGCAGGCAGCTACTTTTGGTCAGGTATGTTATGAAAAAGGTATGGCTAAAAATACTTATGGAACAGGTTGCTTTATGTTAATGAATACAGGTGAAGAACCAGTTAAATCTGAAAATGGATTATTAACTACTATTGCATATGGTCTTGATGGTAAAGTTAATTATGCCCTTGAAGGTTCTATCTTTATTGCTGGTGCTGCTATTCAGTGGTTAAGAGATGAATTAAACTTAATTGATAATGCTCCTGATTCTGAATACTTTGCTAAGAAAGTTGATAGTACAGATGGTGTTTATGTAGTTCCTGCATTTGCTGGTCTTGGAGCACCATACTGGGATATGTATGCAAGAGGTACAATTGTTGGTTTAACTAGAGGTACTTCTAAAGAACATTTAATTCGTGCTACATTAGAATCACTTGCTTATCAAACTAGAGATGTTCTAGAAGCTATGGAAGCAGATTCTGGAATCGAGCTTAAAACTCTAAGAGTAGATGGTGGAGCAGCAATGAATGACTTCTTAATGCAGTTCCAGGCTGATATTTTAGGCACAGAGGTTGAAAGACCTGAAATTAATGAAACTACTGCTCTCGGTGCAGCTTATCTTGCTGGTTTAGCTGTAGGTTATTGGGATAATCTTGATGAGCTTGTTGCTAAGTGGAAGAGAGATGCTTTATTTGTTCCAAATATGGCTAATGAAAAGCGCGAAAAACTTTATAAAGGCTGGAAGCGTGCAGTAGAAAGAGCTAAAGATTGGTCAGAAGAGTAAACTAAAAAGATAAAAGTATAATAGAAAAATAGAAAAGAGTATAGTTAAATAGCAAGAAGTTCTAATGGATATAGATAAGGATTAAACCCAATCCAGGTACCATATTTAAATATGCTATCTGATTGGGTTTTTCTTTTTAATATCATATGGATAACATATTGAGGGGGTTATTAAATTGTCTAAAGACAAATATGATGTAATAATTATTGGGGCAGGTGTTTCTGGCTGTGCTGTAGCCTGGAAACTCGCTAGATACAATTTAGATATATTATTATTAGAAAAAGCTCCAGATGTAGCAACTGGAACTACTAAAGCAAACACTGCAATAATACATGCAGGTTATAATGCAGATCCTGAAAAACAAAAAGGAAGATTAAATAATAAAGGAAATGTACAAATAAAAGAAATAGTTAAAGATTTGAGTGTTCCTTTTGAAGAGATCGGATCTTTAGTTGTAGGGATGGAAGATGATGATTTAAGTGTTTTAGATGAATTATTAGAAAAAGGTAAAAAAAATGGTGTGGAAGGTTTAGAAATTGTGGACAAGGAATGGCTTAAGCGAGAAGAACCTCATTTAAGTGATAAAGCAGTTAAGGCTTTATGGGCCCCTACAGCTGGAATTATTACTCCCTGGGAATTTGCTTTAGCAATGGCAGAAAATGCTGTAGTAAATGGAGTAGAGTTGAAGCTAGAAACAGAGGTTCTAGATGTTTATACCGAAGATGATAAAGTAACAGGAGTAAAAACCAATAAAGGTGATTTCGCAGCAGATTATGTCATTAATGCTGCTGGTCTTTATGCTGATGATGTAGCAAGAATGGTAGGAATTGAAAAAATAGATATTCATCCAAGAAAAGGTGAATATTATATTTATGATCATGCCAAAGATTTTGAAATTAATCATGTTTTATTTCCGATTCCAACAAAGATTTCTAAAGGTATTGTCTGCACAAAAACTGTAGAAGATAATCTCTTAATTGGACCAACTTCTGATTTTGTTGACAGTAAAGAGGATTTAGCAACAACAAGAGAAGGTTTAGATCATGTTTTTGATGGTGCAAAAAAAATGTTTCCAGATCTAACTTTAAATGACACAATTAGAGTATTTGCGGGATTAAGAGCTGCAGATACTACTGAAGACTTTGTTATAGAAGCTGCAGAAAATGTAGCTGGATTTGTTAATGTTGCAGGTATACAATCTCCAGGCTTATCTTCAGCACCTGCAGTTGCAGATCTTGTTGCTGAAATATTGGAAAATGAAGGTTTGTCTTTAGAAAAAAAGAAAGATGTAATAGAAACTAGAGAAGATCCAGCAAGATTTTATGAACTTTCTAATGAAGAAAGAGCTGCTTATGCAGAAGAAGATAAAGACTATGGTAAGATTATTTGTCGTTGTGAGACTGTATCCTATAAAGAAATTGTAGATGCAATTAATGGACCTGTTCCTGCCCGGACTGTAAATGCAGTAAAACGAAGAACAAGAGCTGGTGCTGGAAGGTGTCAGGGTGGATTCTGCGGACCAAGAGTTACCCAAATAATTGCTGATGAGCTTGGTATTAAGACAACTGAAGTCAGACTGGAAAAAGATAATTCTAATATTGTGAAACATAAAATCAAGGGATTACTTGGAAGTCAGGGTGATGCAGAATGATTAAAATTAAAAAAGATGTAGTTGTAATTGGTGGAGGTCCAGCTGGTTTAGCTGCTGCAGCTAAAGTCTATGATAATGGGATAAAAGATGTAATGTTGATTGAGCGTGACTTTGAACTTGGAGGTATTTTACCTCAGTGTATTCATAATGGTTTTGGTCTTCATCATTTTGGTGAAGAGTTAACAGGACCTGAATATTCTCAGAGATTTGAAAATAAAGTAGAAGAGCGTGATATCGAAGTAAAGCTCGATACAATGGTTCTTGATGTTACTGCAGATAAAAAGGTTTTTGCAATGAATAAAGACCAGGGTGCAATGGAAATTCAGGCAAAAGCTGTAATTCTAGCAATGGGCTGTCGTGAAAGAACAGCTGGAGCAATAGGTATTCCGGGTACAAGACCTGCTGGTGTTTTAACTGCAGGAACAGCTCAGAGATTTACAAATATAGAAGGTTATGTACCAGGAGAAAAAGTAGTAATCTTAGGATCCGGTGATATTGGTTTAATTATGGCAAGGCGTATGAGACTAGAAGGTGCAGACGTAAAAGCTGTCTGCGAAATACTTCCCTACACAGGAGGTTTAACTAGAAATGTAGTTCAGTGTCTTGAAGATTATGAAATTCCATTAATGCTGAACCATACTGTAACAAAAATCATTGGTAACGATCGATTAGAAGCTGTAGAGATAACTGAAGTTGATGAAAATATGAATCCTATTCCAGAAACTTCAGAAATTGTTGAAGCAGATACACTCCTTCTTTCTGTAGGTTTAATACCTGAAAATGAATTATCTAAAAAGGCTGATGTTGTTTTAGACGATAGAACAGGTGGTCCAATAGTTAATGAAGGTCGTGAAACAAATGTTGATGGTATTTTTGCCTGTGGTAATGTACTGCATGTTCATGATCTTGTTGATTGGGTTACTGAAGAATCAGAAATTGCAGGCGAATGGGCAGCAAAATATATTAAAGGCGATTATAATAGATCAGAGAAGAAGATAAATGTAAAAGCTGGTGATAATGTAGCTTATGTAATCCCACAAAGCATTGAATTAGATTCTGAAGAAAGAAAAAGGATACCTCTTTATATGAGAGTTGATAAACCATTACAGGCTGTTGATATTGCATTATATGCTGATGGAGAAAAACTATATTCATTTTCAGAACCATTTGCTAAACCAGGTGAAATGATAAGTGTACCTCTGGCTCAAAAAACACTTGATGATTTAGATGAAGTTAGTGAAATTAGGGTTGATATTATTGAAAAGGAGGGAGAATAAATGCTTGAGAAAAAGACCATTACCTGTGTTGCTTGTCCTAAAGGCTGTGAAGTTACAGTTGAGCATGATGGTGATGAAATAATCGATATAATGGGAAATGCCTGTCCTCAGGGTGCTGACTATGCAAAAGAAGAGATTATAGCTAAAACCAGAATTCTTCCTACAACTGTTCGAGTAAAAAATGGTGCTTTACCATTGTGTCCAGTAAAAACAACAAAACAAATTCCTTTAGAATTAATGGATCAAGCTATGAATGAAATTGGAGCAAAAGAAATTGAAGCTCCATTGAAAATGGGACAGATAATTATAAAAAATTTATTAGATACGGATGCTGATGTCGTAGCAACACGTGATTTACCTGCAAAGTAAAGGAGGGTAATAGAGTGAAGCTTAAGGATAAAAAGATAGCAATGCTAATTGGCCCTGGATATGAAGATTTTGAGTTCTGGGTTGTATATATGAGAATGCTTGAAGAAGGTGCAGATGTTGATGTAATTGGAATGGAAAAGGGTGTTGAATATACCAGTAAACATGGCTGTTTAACTAAAGAGGCTGATTTCTTAGCTTCAGAAGTTTTAGATGAGGATTATGATGGAGTTTTGGTGCCTGGTGGTTGGACACCTGATAAAATAAGAAGAGATAAAGATATAGTAGAATTAGTAAGAAAAAATTATGAAGCAGGAAAGATTATTGGTTTAATCTGTCATGCTGGCTTAGTTGGAATTTCTGCTGGAATAATTGATGGAGAGGCAACTGGCTCTTTAGGTATAAAAGATGATATAATTAATGCTGGTGGAACCTGGGTAGATAAAGCGGCATTTAGAGATGGCAATATTGTATGGGGAAGAGTTGTTAAAGATATTCCAGCTTATTGTAGAGAACTAGTTAAAGCTTTATCATAATATAAATTTGAGTATAAAAACTTATGCTAAACCAGATTAAAATAAATATTTAAAATCTGGTTTAGCTATAAATCTTGTAGTTGAAAAGGGAGTAAAATTTATGGGGATATTTAATGAATTCCATTTTATAAGTTTTAGCATAGGGTTATTAACATCATTTATTTTAAGTGCTATTTTAAGATTAAAAAATAGAAAAGATTATCAAAACAAAAAAAATAATACTAAAAATGAGGTTGCTTCTGAGTCTAAAAAGAAAAATGCTGATGAGTTATTAAATTTATCTCAAGAAGTTTCTTTTAAATCTCAAGATTTAATCTGGCTAATAAATGACAATAATAAAAAAGCAGAAAAATTAGTAGAAAGGTTTGAAAATATTGCTGAGTCAGTTGAAAATAATGCAGCTGGTGCAGAAGAAATTTCTGCAACTATTGAAGAATTATCATCATCTTCAAACGTAATAAAAGCAGAAATGGATAAATTAGAGAATATTTCTAGGACACTTGTATCTGATTCAGAAAAGAATCAAAGTTGGATAAAAGAATCAAATAATACATTACTTGATATAGCAACAAATGTAAAAAGATCAGGTAATTCTATTCAAAGTGTTGAGGAAGCACTAGCGAATACTAATGAATTAATTGAAGGTATTATGGATATTACTGATCAAATTAATTTACTTGCTTTAAATGCTTCTATTGAGGCGGCAAGGGCTGGCGAAGCAGGTAGAGGTTTTAATGTTGTAGCTGGTGAAATTAAAAGTCTTTCTGAAGAAACAGAGGAACTAACATCAGAAATTAGAGAAGCTATTGACAAAATTAATATTGAGATAAGAAACACAGATAAAATTATTGAAAATGGATTAGACAGTATCGAAGGTGTTGAAGAGCTCGCAGGAAAGTCTATTGAATCTTTTAATTTAATGAATAATAATCTACATAATGTTATTGATTCAATATCTAAATTATCTGATAGTACTGAGAGCCAGGCTTCTGCTACAGAACAAACTACTCAAGCTGTTGAGTCTATGACTCAAGAATTTATCAATATTTCAGAAAATGTTTCAGAAGTTGATAAAAATATAAAAAATCAAAAACATAATTCTGAAACTTTACTAGAGTATTCAAATAATTTAAATACTATTGCTTATAATCTACATAAAATTTCTGTAGAAAATAAAGATAAAGATATGCTTATATTTGGAGTTAATCCATTTACAAAACCAGAAAAAATTGAAGATTTATATGTTCCAATAATTAATAAATTGTGCAAAAAGATAAACAAAAAAGCAAAAACAGTAATAGTTTCAGATTATGAAGAACTTACAAATTATATTAAAAATGATTTAATAGATATAGGTTGGTTTTCACCAATGGCCTATGTTAAGGCTAAAGCAGAAACTGATGTTATACCTTTGATAACACCTTTAATAAATGGAAAAGACAGCTATAGAGGGTATATATTTACAAGAAAAGACAGCAAATATTCAAAATTGCTAGATTTAAAAAACAGTATTTTTGCTTTTGTTGATCCGCTTTCAACTTCTGGCTATGTTTATCCAAAACAGATGCTAAAAGAAGTTGGTATTAATGTTGATACTGATTTAAAAGAGAAAAAATTCTTGGGTAATCACGATAATGTAATTAAAGCAGTTTTAGATAATAAAGTTCAAGTTGGAGCAACATATAATGAGGCCTGGGAAAGGGCAGCTAATATTTTAAATTTAGATAATTTAAAGATTCTCAAAAAAACTGATCCAATACCAAAAGATGTTATTGCTGCAAGACCAAATTTAGATACAGATATTTTAGAGGCAGCAAAAAATATTTTCTTAAAAGCAGATCAAGAAATTAATGAAACATTAAAACAAACCAATATAACCGGGTTTACAAAAAGTGAAGACAGTAAATTTGATATTATTAGAAAATATAACAATTAATAATCAAGATCGGATAATTATTATTTGATAATTCAAAATATTAATGATAAAATTGTCTTGATAATTAAGTTATTTAAATAAGTTTAAAAATATATTTAATAAATATTAAAAGGAGGCTTTATTAATGAAGAAAAAATTGATTAACAATCCAGAAGAAGTAGTTGAAGAAATGGTAGAAGGTATCGTGATGGCTGCTCCTGATAAGCTTGAAAAGATAGAAGATTATAATATAGTAATCAGAAAAGGAAGTCCAAATGAAAAAGTTGCATTAGTAAGTGGTGGTGGTAGCGGCCATGAACCAAGTCATGCTGGTTTTGTAGGTGAAGGTATGTTAGATGGTGCTATTGCTGGTGATGTATTTACTTCTCCAACTCCAGATGCAGTATTTGAGGCTATTAAAGCTGTTGATGGTGGTAAAGGTGTATTATTAGTTGTTAAAAATTATACCGGAGATATTATGAATTTTGAAATGGCTGCAGAAATGGCAGAAGCTGAAGGAATAGAAGTAGATCATGTTGTAGTTAATGATGATGTAGCTGTAGAAGATAGTTTATATACAACTGGTAGACGTGGTGTTGCAGGTACTATTTTTGTTCATAAAATTGCAGGTGCTAAAGCTGAAGCTGGAGCAGAACTTGCAGAAGTTAAAAAAGTTGCAGAAAAAGTAATAGCGAATGTAAGGACAAAAGGTATGGCCTTATATCCATGTCGAGTTCCAGCAGCTGATGAATCAACATTTACTCTTGAGGAAGATGAAATAGAACTAGGTATTGGTATTCATGGTGAACCTGGAACTGAAAGAACTGAATTAATGAAAGCAGATGAAATTGTTGATGAATTACTGGGTAGTGTAATAGAGGATATTCCTTACGAAGAAGGTGATGATGTAGCTCTGATGATTAATGGTATGGGAGGTACTCCTCTAATGGAATTATTCCTGGCCAACAGAAGAGCAAATCAAGTATTAGAAGAAAAAGGAATAAATATCTATAAAACATTTGTTGGAGAATATATGACTTCATTAGAGATGGCTGGTGTATCTATAACATTACTAAAATTAGATGAAGAACTAAAAGAATTACTTGATGCTCCAACAGAAATTAATATTATGAAATAATTTATGGAGGAGGACTATTTGTGACCGAAAAAAGCAAAGAAATTATAAATAAAGTAGCTGATGTAATTATAGAGAATAAAAAATACCTAACTGAACTAGATTCTGCCATAGGTGATGGTGATCATGGTATTAATATGTCTAAAGGATTCAATAAAGTAAAGGAAAAATTAGAGGCAAAAGATTATGCAAACAATAAAGAACTTATAAAAACAGTTGCAATGACCTTAATTTCTACAGTTGGTGGTGCTTCAGGTCCTCTTTATGGTACTGCTTTTCTAAATATAAGTAAAATTATACCTGATATTGATTTTGATTTAGATTCAATAATAGAAATTGGTGAAACTGCTGTTGCAGGTATTCAAAAAAGAGGAAAAGCAGAGCAGGGAGAAAAAACGATGTTAGATACTATTATTCCTGCAGTAGACTCCCTAAAAGAAAGTAAGGAAAATGGGGATAATTTAGAAGAAGCATTAAAACAGTGTAAAGCTAAAGCTGAAGAAGGAATGAAGGCAACAATTGATATGCAGGCGACTAAAGGGCGTGCAAGTTATTTAGGTGAAAGAAGTATTGGACATCAGGATCCAGGCGCTACTTCTAGTTATTTGATAATAAAAACAGTAGTAGATGAATTATATTAACAAATTGGAGGAAGCAAATGGTAAATATAATATTAGTTTCTCACGTTAAAGAAATTGCTGAAGGAGCTAAAAAATTAGCGGAACAAATGAAACAAGGTGATGTCGAAATTATTGCTGTTGGAGGTACTTCTGATGGTGATATTGGTACAGATCCTGATGCAATAGAAACAGCTATAAATGAAATTGATAAAGAAGATGGGATAATAATTTTAGCTGATCTAGGCAGTGCTATAATGAGTGTAAATATGGTTCTAGATTGGTTGGAAGATGAAGTTAGAGAAAAAATTATTTTAGCTGATGCTCCCTTTGTAGAAGGAGCAGTTGTTGCAGCTGTCGAAGCTGGGATGGGCAATAAAATTGAAGAAATACTGGAATCAATTGAATCAGCTGAGATGATAAAAAAGAATTAAGAATAATATTATTCAACTAATAACCGCTCCTAAATATTTAGGAGCGGTTATTTTTATGCAGTTCAAAATTTAACTAACTTAAGTTTTTTGAAAATTATGTTGACAATCAAAAACGAATACTATATAATCATAATTGAAAGAAAACGAAAATATACAATCATAAAAATACAGAAAAGAGGTTTTGTTAATGTTTGCTGAAGAGAGAAGAAAGGAAATAATATTTCTACTTAAAGAAGAGAAGAGGGCGAGTGTTAACGAGCTAAGTGAAGAATTTGATGTTTCACGTGCAACAATAAGAAGAGATTTAAGTGAGTTAGAAAAAGATGGTTTTTTGCGGAGGACACATGGAGGAGCTATCTTAAGCGGCAGTAGCAAATTAGAACCAAGTTTTAAAGAAAAAGAAGATAAACTAGCTGATGAAAAAAAGAAAATTGGGAAAAAAGCTGCAGAAATAATAAAAGAGGGAGATACAATATTTATTGATGCAGGGACTACAACAAGACATATTATTGATAATTTAAAAAACAAAAAAGATTTGACAATTGTTACTCATGCACTTCATATAATAAATAAAATAAATGAAATTAATTTAGACTGTGATTTAGTTGTTATTGGTGGAAATTTCAAGTGGTCAACAGAAGCTATGATTGGTCCAATGGCAGAAGATGATTTAAAAAAGTTGAGAGTTGATAAAAGTTTTATTGGTTCAAATGGTTTTACTTTAAATTCTGCTGCAACAACACCAGATTTAAGAGAAGCAAAAATAAAAGAAATCGCCTTGGAAATTGCTGGAGAAAAATTTCTTTTATTTGATCAAAGCAAGTGGGAAGAAGAATATTTTTATAGGTTCGCAGAATTAAGTCAAATAGATTTTATTATTACCGATTCAATTGAAGAGAATAGAGAAAAAAGATTAAAAGAAGAGAAAGTTGAAGTGATTTTAGCATGATTTATTAAGTATTGAGGAGGTGGGGAAATGATTTTAACAGTTACTTTAAATCCAGCTTTAGACAGAATAATATTTCTTGAAGATTTTAAATTAGGAAAATTAAATAGAGTAAAGGATACCAATATTTTGGCTGGAGGAAAAGGGATCAATGTTTCTGAGGTTCTAACAAAATTAAAGATTGAAAACCAGGCTTTGGGTATAATTGGAGGTAATAACGGCCGAATAATAAGTTCAATGCTTGAAAATAAAGGAGTAAATTCTAATTTTATTTGGTCAGACTTTGAGACAAGACAAAATTTAAAAATTAAAGAAAAAAACACTAATAGAGAAACAGAAATCAATGAAGGTGGAAAAGTTAGTGAAAAAGATATAAACGATTTTTTAAAATCTTTTAATAAGGCAGTTGAAAAAAATAAAACAGTGGTTTTATCAGGTAGCTTACCAGATGGTGCTGCAAAAGATATTTATTCAGAACTTATTGAAAAAGCAAAAGAAAAAGGAGCTAAAGTTATTTTAGATAGTTCTGGTAATGAATTCAAATTGGCCTTAAAAAAAGCACCATACTTAGTTAAACCCAATTTAGAAGAAATTGAAAATTTATTGGGGAGAAAAATTAAAAGTAATCAAGATTTAAAAATAGGAGCTAGATACTTATTAGATCAGGGTGTTAAGGTTGTTATGATTTCACTAGGAGAAAAAGGTGCCTTGATAGCATCTGAAGAAGAAGGGTATAGAATATATACCCCTCAGGTAAAAATTTCTCAAACAACAGTTGGAGCTGGAGATACAATGGTTGCTGGTCTGGCTGCTGAGATAGATAAAAATGAAAGTATTAAAGAAACCGGTGTTTTTGCTGCAGCTTTAGCTACTGCTTTTGTTGAAAGTGGTTCTATTGCTAAAATTGATGAAGATTTAATTGAAAGAATAAAAAATAGTATCAAAGTTGAGAAAATTTATTAGAAATTAAGAAAAGGGGTATAAAAATGGAAGTAAATGAATTTATAAACAAAAATTTAATCAAAATGAATTTAGAAAGCAATGATAAAGATTCTGTAATCAAAGAAATGATAGAAATAATGGCTGTAAATGGTGTAATTACTGATAAAGAAGAAGTGATAAAAAAAGCAATGGAAAGAGAAGCTAAAGGAACAACTGGTGTTGGAAAAGGGGTTGCTATTCCTCATGTTAAAAGTAATGCTGTAAAAAGACCAGCAGTTGCTTTTGGGCGTTCAGAAAAGGGAATTGATTATGGATCTATGGATAAAAAACTAAGTCACTTATTTTTCTTAATCACAGTTCCTGAGGAATCTCATGATGAACATTTAAAATTATTAGCTCAGCTTTCTAGAAATTTGGTTCATGATGATTTTAGAAACAATTTATTAGAAGCAAAAGATGAAGCAGAGATAATGGATATTTTAGAAAAAATTTAAGTATACCTAAAATTTGTGTAAAAATAAGGAGGAATAATTTATGAAAAAGATTGTTGCTGTAACTTCCTGTCCAACTGGAATTGCTCATACTTATATGGCTTCAGAATCTTTAGAAGAAGCTGCTAAAAAAATGGATTTAGAAATTAAAGTAGAAACTCAAGGTTCAGTAGGGGTAGAAAATGAATTAAATGTTCAGGATATTAAAGATGCTGATGCAGTAATTATTGCAGCTGATACTAATGTAAGCAAGGAGCGCTTTGCAGGTAAGCCGATTGTAGAAGTAGCAGTAGCTGATGCAATTGATGATGCAGAATCTTTAATTAATCAGGCACTTAAAAAAGCAGAAAAAGGAGAAAAAACAGAGGTTGATTCTAATCTTCAAAGTCGGGTAAGTGATGAGAAGGCAAAAAGAAAAGAGAAAAGATCTGGCCCATATAAACATCTAATGACAGGTGTTTCCTTTATGCTTCCGTTCGTTGTAGCTGGAGGTTTAGCAATTGCCTTATCTTTTGTTTTTGGTATTAATGCTGCTCAACAGGAAGGATCACTTGCTGCTGCTTTAAGTCAAATTGGTGGTGGAGCTGCTTTTGCTTTGATGGTTCCAGTACTTGCTGGGTATATAGCTTTCTCTATTGCTGATCGTCCTGGTATTGCACCTGGTATGATTGGTGGTATGCTTGCAAGTAGTATAGGAGCTGGATTTCTAGGAGGAATAATTGCAGGTTTCTTAGCCGGTTATCTGACTCAGTGGTTAAAAAACACTATAAAATTACCGGAAAATTTACAGGGGTTAATGCCCGTTTTAGTATTACCCTTCCTTTCTAGTTTAATTGTTGGACTTTTAATGATATATTTAATTGGCCCTCCTGTAGAGGGGATAATGAACGGTCTTGAGAATTGGTTAAATGGTATGACTGGAACAAATGCTGTTTTACTTGGATTGATTTTAGGAGCAATGATGGCCTTTGATATGGGAGGACCAGTTAATAAAGCAGCTTATACTTTTGGAGTTGGTCTTTTAGGTTCAGAAATTTATGGTCCGATGGCAGCAATTATGGCTGCAGGTATGACACCTCCTTTGGGCCTTGCTTTAGCAACAACCTTATTTAAAAATAGATTTACTCGCCAGGAAATTGAAGCAGGAAAACCAGCCTGGTTTATGGGAATATCATTTATTACAGAAGGAGCGATTCCTTTTGCAGCAGCAGATCCAATTAGAGTAATTCCATCTATAATGACGGGTTCTGCTGTAACAGGTGCTTTATCGATGTTATTCGGAGTTGGTTTAAAAGCACCACATGGAGGAATTTTTGTGCTGCCAATTCCTAATGTTGTAACTAACCTTGGTTTTTATGCTTTAGCAATAACTGCAGGTACTGTTGTAACTGCTTTTATGTTAAGAATTTTAAAACCAAAATTAGAAGAATAATAATGATTAGAGAGGGTATTAATTTACCTTCTCTTTTTTCTTTAGATACTGATAAATTTAATTTCACAATAATTAAAATTCAATTAGAAAAGCTTCTAAATTCTTGCTAATCATTGGATTTATGGTATAATTAAAAGCAGTTAATTATAAATTAAGAATATTTTAATTGGGAGTGTGTATTAATGAATTTAAAGAAGAACATTTTAATTATTTCAGCAATTATGCTTTTAGTTTTATCAATTCCAGCAATGGCTCAAGATGCTCAAGATGTTAATAAAACAGTAACAGAGGAAACACCTGAGATTGCAGCCTATGTTAATGGAGAAGAAATTTCAATGCAGGAACTCGAACAGTTTGCAGGTGTTAGAAATATTTTGATGCAGCTTCTGCAATCAAATCAAGAATTTGCGTCTGTTATATTACAGACAGAGGCTGGACAAAATGTAGTAAACGAATTTCGCAAGTTAAAGCTAGAACAGTTAATAACAAATGAATTACTTGTTCAGGAAGCAAAAAATAGAGGAATTGAAGTTAGTAATGAGGAAATGAATAATATATTTGATCAACAGGTAAATGCTCTAAAACAACAGAATAATCTTAATGATGAGCAGCTTGAAAAGGCTATTCAGCAGCAGGGTTTTGAATCAATGGAGCAATACAAAGATATGTTCTTTGAAAATAATATGAATGGATTTTTAGTTAATAAATTAAGAGAAGAAGTTGTTAATACGGTAGAGGTTAGTGATGCAGAAGCACAGGAGTTTTATAATAATAATCAAGAACAGTTTGAAACATCTGAGCAAAAAAGAGTAAGCCATATTTTATTTGATGAAAAAGAAAAAGCAGAGGAAGTATTATCTGAAATTAATAATGGTGCTGATTTTGCAGAAATGGCTAAAGAACACTCTACAGGACCTACTTCAGAAAACGGTGGCGATTTAGGATTTATAACAGCTGAAGAACGTGGCTTAGATGCAACTTTCCGTGATGCTGCAATGGAGCTAAATGTAGGCGAAGTCAGTTCAGAACCTGTAGAAACCCAATTTGGTTTCCATGTAATTAAAGTAACTGATTTTAGAGAAGCGGGAGTAAGAAGTTTTGAAGAGGTAAGTTCTCAAATTAAGAGTCAGCTTAGAAATCAGAAACAAAGTCAGGCATTTCAGGATTTTGTTGAAGGTTTAAGAGAAGATGCAGAAATTGAGAAAAATATATAATATTTAATTGTTATAAAATTATATAGTATTGATTATAAATTCCTGCTCATTTATTTGAAGCAGGAATTTTTATTTAGAGCGCCTAATTGCTCATATATGTCAAAAACATGCATAAAAAATCTTTTAATAAGCTTGTATATCTGTTATTATGTAGATAAGATTATAAATTTTAGAGGAGCTGATTTTGATGATAATAGCAGTACCAAAAGAAGTAAAGAACAATGAGAATAGAGTAGCTTTAACTGCTGCAGGAGCAGAAGTTTTAACAAAGGCAGGTCATCAAGTGTTAATTGAGAAGGATGCTGGTCGAGGAAGTGGAATTTTTGATGCTGATTACCAGAAATCTGGTGCTGAAATAATAGCTGAAAAAAGGGAATTATTTGATAAAGCAGAAATGATAGTTAAAGTTAAAGAACCATTAAGAGAAGAATATGAATTTTTTAGAGAAGGTCAAATTCTTTTTACATATTTGCATTTAGCAGCTAATAAAGAATTAACAGATTTTTTAATAGATAAAAAGATAACAGCAGTAGCTTATGAAACAGTTCAAAATGAAGAAGGTGAATTGCCTCTTCTGACTCCAATGAGTGAAGTTGCTGGCAGGTTATCCGTTCAAGCTGCAGCAGCTTATCTAGAAAAGCCAAAAGGTGGAAGTGGAGTGCTTTTAGGAGGTGTTCCTGGAGTTAAGCCTGCAAAAGTTGTAGTAGTTGGGGGAGGAATTGTTGGTCGGAATGCAGCTAAAGTAGCTTTTGGTATGGGTGCAGAAGTAACAATTATGGATATCAAGCAATCTACAATGCGATATATAGATGATATCTTCCAAAGCAGCATTAGAACAATTATGTCTAATCCCGCTCATATAGCAGAAGAAGTTAAGGATGCTGATTTAGTTGTTGGGGCTGTTTTAATTCCTGGAGCGAAAGCACCAAATCTTGTTACAGAAGAAATGATAAAAAATATGAAGGCTGGTTCTGTAATAGTTGATGTTGCAATTGATCAAGGAGGCTGTATTGAAGGAACTTATCCGACAACCCATGATGAGCCTGTATTCAAAAAGCATGGAGTTATTCACTATTCTGTTGCAAATATGCCAGGAGCGGTAGCTAGAACTTCAACCTTTGCTTTAACAAATGCAACTCTTAGCTATATAAATAAATTGGCATCTAGAGGTTATCAAAAAGCAATGCTGGATGATTATTCTTTAGCTTTAGGATTAAATGTTTATCAGGGAAATATAGTTTGTCAGGCTGTTGCTGAAAGTTTTGGCTATGACTATCAGGATTTAGATCAATTATTAGCTGAGTGGAACTAAGAAGTTAATCACTTTAGATATTTAACTAATATTTTTAACAAATTACCAAAAGATGGAGGAAAAAAGATGGAACTGCAGTTAAAAAGGCCAACCTGGATTGAGATTAATCTTGGTTCTTTAAAAAATAATTATAATTTTATTCGCAGTAAAATTCCAAATAAAACTAAGATTGCTGCAGTTGTTAAAGCAAATGCTTATGGTCATGGAGCAGTAAGGGTTGCCCAAGAATTATCACAGTTAGGTGTAGAATATTTTTGTGTTGGAAGTCCTGATGAAGGACTTGAATTAAGAGATGCTGGAATTGAAAAACCAATTTTAGTCTTAGCTGAAATTTTGCCTTCTCAAATAAATGACGTTATAACTGGTAATTTAATTCAGACTGCTGCTAGTTTAGAAACACTTAAAGAATTAAATAAGGCTGCCTCTAGATTTGGTAAAATTATAAAAGTTCATTTAAATATAGATACGGGAATGGGAAGAATCGGATTTTTTCCTAAAGAAATTATAGATGTTTTTGAATGTTTAAAGGGATTAGATTTTATCAAACTAGATGGCCTTTTTTCCCATCTGGCTCAGGCTGATGAAGCAGATAAGGAATATTCGTATCTACAGCTCCAGAAATTTAATTCTCTTATGAAATCTTTAAATAATGAAAAAGTTGAGATACCTATGATCCATATTGCCAACAGTGCTGCTGTTATAGATTTAGTAGAAACTTATTTGGATTTAATTAGGCCAGGTGTTATCCTTTATGGACTTTTACCTTCTAAAGATTTAAATAAAGATGCTGATTTAGAACCAGTTTTATCATTTAAAACAAAAGTAACTCAAATCCGAGAAGTTCCTGCCAATTCTTTTATTAGTTATGGTTCAACTTATAAAACTCAGTCTAAAGAAAAGCTTGCCGTTTTACCAGTTGGTTATAAAGATGGATATCCCCGACTTCTTTCAAATAAGGGTGAAGTTTTAATTAGAGGTGAGAGGGCTCCGATTAGAGGTAGAGTTTGTATGGGACAGACAATTGTTAGTGTGGATCATCTTGACCAAGTTAAAGTTGGTGATGAGGTTGTTTTGATTGGTAAGCAAAAAAACGAAGAAATATCTGCTGCTGAAATTGCAGAACTCTGTGGAACTATAAATTATGAAATTGTCTGCAGCTTAAATGATAGATTAGAAAAAATATATTTAAAATAACTATTTAATTTTAAACTGGAGAAAAAAAGAAAAATATATTTTATTGAGTAGATTTTAATAAATTTAACTTGAATTAAGGAAAACCCTGTAATATAATAAGCATAACAAATAAATAGCCAACTATCTAAAAGCTGTGAAAGACAATAGTAAATTTATTAACTGAAATAAGAGAGCTGATGGCTGCTGTAAATTGGCCAGTTAATTTTTGAATCCAGTCTGGAGCTGTGAAGCTGAAAGTAATTAGATTAAGCTGAACCGGTTGAGTCCGTTAAAACTATTTAAGAGGCAGCTGAGCTGTCATTAGGGTGGCACCACGAGTAATCTCGTCCCTTTTTAGGGAGGAGTTTTTTTGTTTTTATCTTACTTTATATTCTAGAAGTTATTTAATTTTTAGTTCAAATCAAGGTTATAATTCAAATTAAGCATAATCTTTAAAGGAGGAATTAGAGAATGTTAGATATGAGATTTATAAGAGAAAACCCAGAAATTGTAGAAGAATCGATGGAAAAGAGAAATATGGAGTCTCCAATTGAAAAATTTAAAGAACTTGATGATGAAAGACGAGATCTTTTATATGAAGCTGAGCAGTTAAAACATAAGCGTAATGTTAATTCTGATAAAATTGGAGAGCTAAAAAGAAATGGAGAAGATGCTTCTGATCTCATTGCAGAAATGCAGGATGTTTCTCAAAAAATTAAGGGATTAGATCAAAAAGTTGCAGATGTAGAAGCAAAACTAAATGATTTACTTCTTGGAATTCCAAATATTCCCCATGAATCTGTACCAGTTGGTTCAGACGAAGAAGACAATAAAGAACTTAGAAAATGGGGTGAACCAAGAAAATTTGATTTTGAATACAAAGCACATTGGGATATCGGAGAGGATTTAGATATCTTAGATTTTGAAAGGGGAGGGAAAGTAACTGGAACCCGTTTTACTTTTCTTAAAGGAGCAGGTGCAAGGTTAGAGCGAGCATTAATCAACTTTATGCTTAATCTACATACTGATGAGCATGGTTATAAGGAGGTTTTCCCACCTTTCATAGCTAATGCAGATAGTATGACAGGGACAGGACAGCTGCCTAAATTTAAGAAGGATATGTTTAAACTTGAAGGTTTAGATTATTATTTAATCCCAACTGCTGAAGTTCCAGTAACTAACCTTTATCGTGATGAAATTCTTGATGTGGATCAGCTTCCCGAATATTTAACAGCTTATAGTGCCTGTTTTAGAGCTGAAGCTGGTGCTCATGGTCGTGATACTAGAGGTATAATTCGTCAGCATCAGTTTAACAAGGTTGAAATGGTTAAATTTGTAAAACCTGAAGATTCCTATGATGAGTTAGAAAAAATAACAGCTGATGCAGAAGATGTACTTCAGAAATTAGAGCTTCCGTATCGGGTAGTAAGTCTTTGTACAGGGGATTTAACTTTCTCTTCTGCAAAAACTTATGATTTAGAAGTTTGGATGCCAGCTTATGAAAGCTATAGAGAGATTTCTTCTTGTTCTAATTTTGAAGATTTTCAGGCAAGAAGAGCTGGAATTCGCTATCGACCAGAGCCTGATGCAAGCACAGAATTTGTTCATACTTTAAATGGATCCGGGTTGGCAATAGGAAGAACAGTAGCTGCAATATTAGAAAATTATCAGAATGAAGACGGTACAGTTACTGTGCCAGAAGTGTTAAGACCATTTATGGGAACTGATGTAATTAAATAATTAGTTACTTCATTTATAATTTAAAACTGAATTAATTTAAATAATTGTTAAAAAACAAATATTTTATTTGAAAGAGCTCTTTTTAGGGCTCTTTTTATTTTTTTAAAAATTTTTTTATATTTTTTTAAAAAAAAGAAGGAATATTACCTTGAGTCTAGAATTATATAAAACGAGGTATAAATAAAACAGTGTTTTACTATAAGAAACATAATTTTAAAATTATATTTTTGTAGTAATTTTTTGAGATAAAGCCGGGTTTTAATTTGATTATTTAATTTATTGTGCTTTCTAAAAACGGAATATTAAAATACCGGCTAAAAATTAGAGAAAATCGTTGAGCTGTTTTTACAAAAAGATTTAAAATTTAAAGGAGGCTTATTTAATGAGTAAAATTGAAGATTTAAAAAGGGTTGAAGAAACTGGTATTGTTGCTGTTGTTAGGGCTGAAAATGCAGAAAAAGCATTGAAAATTACAGAGGCTGTAAAAAAAGGTGGTATTGAAGCCATTGAAATTACTATGACTGTTCCGGGAGCTGTTGATGTAATCAAGCAGTTGACTGATGAGTACAGCAAAGATGAAATTTTAATTGGTGCAGGTTCTGTCTTAGATGCAGAGACTGCTAGAGCCTGCATTTTAGCTGGAGCTGAATATATAGTCTCTCCTTCTCTAGATGAAGAAACTATTGCTATGTGTAACCGCTATCAAAAAGCTGTTATGCCTGGAGCAATGAGTGTAACTGAAGTAGTTAAAGCAATGAAATATGGTGCAGATATCGTTAAAATTTTCCCTGCGACTTTATTTGGACCTAAGATAATAAAAGCTGTTAAAGGTCCTTTACCACAAGCACCTCTAATGCCTACAGGCGGAGTTAGCTTAGATAATGTTAAGGATTGGATTAAAGCTGGAAGCTTAGCTGTTGGTGTAGGTAGTTCCTTAAGTAAGGGAGCCAAGACTGGTGACTATGAGCAGGTAACAGAAACTGCTAAAGAATTTATTAGATTGATTAAGGAAGCCAGAGCAGAAATGAATTAAATTTTTATTTCAAAATTATTTTTAAGAATAACTAGCATTCATCTCTCAGCTAACTCAGCTTGCCTTCCCGATCAGCACCTCGTGTGCTGCGGTCAGCTCAAAACATCCTGTCTTTCGAGCTGAGTTAGCGGAGATATTCATAAAGTTATTCTAATAAAAATTCTAATTCATAAAAATTTAATATCATTTCTTTTAGTTAAGAAGGTTGGCTGGAGTGTTCTTATATCTGAGATCATTTTAATAAGCTGCAGAGTCTATTTTACTGATAGATGTACATTTTAAATTTAAATTTTTAATTATCATAATGTAATTGTGACTATAAATTATTTTTACTAAAATTATATTCAATTCAAAAATTATCAGGAGGTTTTTATATTATGACTAAGAAAGTTGTTACATTTGGAGAAATTATGCTGCGTTTGACACCACCTAACCATGAGCGCTTTATTCAGGCTGACACATTTAATGTGATTTATGGTGGAGGAGAGGCAAATACTGCTGTATCTTTAGCTAATTATGGTCTTGATGCTCGTTTTGTAACTAAGTTACCTGACAATCCAATTGGTCAGGCAGCTTTAAACGAAGTTCGCCGTTTTGGTGTTGATACTGATTATATTGCTCGTGGTGGAGACCGCTTAGGAATCTATTATTGTGAGAATGGTGCAAGTCAGAGACCATCAAATGTAGTTTACGATAGAGCTCATTCTGCAATTGCTGAAGCAGAAAGTGCAGATTTTGACTGGGAAGAGATTTTTGCTGATGTTGACTGGTTCCATTATACTGGAATTACTCCAGCTTTAAGTGAAAAAATGTCAGATGTTACTTTAGAAGCTGTTAAAGCTGCTAAAAAACATGGAGTAAAGGTTAGCTGTGACTTAAATTATCGTGCTAAGCTCTGGAGTAGAGAAAGAGCAGGTCAGGTAATGGAAGGTTTAATGGAATACACTGATGTTGTAATTGCTAACGAAGAAGATGCCGAAATGGTATTTGATATTAAGAGTGGTTCTGATATTACTGGTGGCGACCTTAATGTTGAAGGTTACAAAGATGTTGCCAAACAGTTAATTGATCGCTTTGACTTAGAATTAGTAGGAAGTCACTTAAGAATCAGCCACAGTGCTTCCAATAATGGTTGGTTAGTTATTCTCTTTGATGGGGAAAACTTTGTCCAGTCAACTAAATATGAGATCACAATCATTGACCGTGTTGGAGGTGGAGACTCTTTTGCAGGTGGTTTGATTTATTCTCTAGTAACTGGCAAAGATCTCCAGGAAGCTGCTGAGTTTGGTGCTGCTGCATCTGCTCTAAAACAGTCAATTCCTGGTGACTTCAACCACGTAAGTGTTAAGGAAGTAGAAACTCTTGCTGGTGGAAATGCTTCCGGAAGAGTTAAGAGATAAATAGTTAATTAATTAAAATAGGGGCTGCAGCTTAGGCTGTGGCCTTTTTTTAAATTTTAGCATTAAAGACAAATTTTTATTTTTTTAGGAGGAATTTCAAATGATTGATCTTGTTACTATAGGGGAAACAATGGCAGCTATGGCACCAAATGAGGTAGGTTCATTAAAATATTTAAATAATTTTTCTAAGTATATAGCAGGAGCAGAATCCAATGTTGCAATTGGTGTTAAAAGGCTTGGCTTTAATTCAGGCTGGATCAGTAAACTGGGCAAGGATCCTCTTGGTGATTATGTAGAGTTTTTTGTAAGAGGTGAAGGAGTAGATGTTTCTCAGGTTAAAAGAGATGAGGAACATAGGACTGGTTTATTAATTAAAGAGATGCATACAACTAAAGAGCCAAAAGTTTTTTATTATCGCGATAATTCTGCTGCTAGTCATCTTAAAAAAGAAGATATTAATGAAGATTATATTAAAAACTCTAAACACCTTCATTTAACTGGTATTACTCCAGCTTTAAGTAATAGTGCTCAAGCTGCTTTTTTCGAAGCTTTAAGATTAGCAAGAGAAAATAATTTGAAAATTTCTTTTGACCCAAATTTGAGATTAAAGCTTTGGGACAGCATTGAAGAAATGAGGAAAGTAATGTTAGAAATTATTCCTCAGGTTAATGTTCTATTACCAGGAATTGAAGAGGGAAAAATTTTACTGGGACTTTCTGATCCAGAAGATATTATTAGAGGGTTTTATGAGATGATGGATCCTGGATCATTAATAGTTCTCAAAATTGGTTCTAAAGGAGCATTATACTATCAGGGAGATCAAATAGAACATGTTGAACCTTATTGTGTTGACAATATTGTTGATTTAATTGGAGCTGGTGATGCCTTTGCAGCAGGATTAATTACCGGACTTTTAAGAGAATTGCCGATTAGAGAAGCGGTTGAGCTGGCTAATTTAGTAGGAGCTTTATGTATCACTGTTAAAGGTGATATAGAAGGATTACCTACCTGGGAGCAGGTAGAAGTTTATCAGGGTAAAAAAGAAGAGATTCATCGGTAGTTTAAAATTTTTATTGAAATAAAGTTAAATCCCCTTTCTATGATATTATACTTCCAAAGTAGACAGTCTAATTAATTAAAATAGACTATCTACTTGGAGGTATTTTTGTATTTATTAAACTTAGTGTTTAAGACTTATTTATCAAATCAAGTATTTTTGAAAAGATCAAAGGTTTACTGAATATATAGCCCTGAATATAATCACATTTAGCAGTTTTCAATTTGGTTAACTGTTTTTCTGTTTCTACACCCTCAGCGACAACAGGTAAACCCATGCTGTGGAATAAGCTAATTAGACTATCTATGGTTTTAAAATTTTTGTACTCTAGGAATTCTTCAATTAATTTTTTATCTAATTTAACCTTTGAAAAAGAAATATAAGTTAAGTAATTTAAAGAAGAATAGCCGGTACCAAAATCATCAAGGGCAAGTTTTATTCCCAAATCCCTAAGTTGAGTTAAATAATTAACTGCCTTTTGTTCCTGGTGGATTAAGAGGCTTTCGGTAATCTCAATTTCTAGGTTAGCAGCTTTAACATTATTTTCTTTTATTTTTTCTTCAATAAAGTTTAGATAATCTATATCATTTAACTGCTGTACAGAAAAGTTGATTGATATCTTTACAGATTTATTATTCTCATTATTTAAAATAGCTAAATCTTTAATTGCTCTTTCTGTAACCCACCTTGATATATCAATAATTAGTCCACTTTCCTCTGCCACAGGAATAAATTCAGCAGGTGATATATCATGCTCTTTAAGCCTAATTAAAGCTTCTAAAGAATCAATACTTCCTGTTTTCGAATTTATTTGAGGTTGATATTTTAAATTAAAACCATTGTTTTTTAGAGCTTTTCGCAGTATTTTTCTAATCTCCTGTTTTCTTTTAATTTTATTAAACATTTCTGGTTGATAGAATAGATAATCCTGATTATAACTCTCCTTGGCTTGATACATTGCAGTATCAGCCATAGTAATTAGTTCGTAGCTATCTTTAGAATCATCTGGAAAACGGCTGATTCCGAGACTAAAATCAAGATAAAACTCGCTTTCTTCAATCAAAAATGGTTTAGTTACCAGAGCTTTTAATTTAGAAATATATTCTCTGATTTCATAATTAGAGTTAATCCCTTCTAGAAGCAGTAAAAACTCATCACCACCATATCTAGCAGCAAAAAAATTATCAGAAAAAGAATTAAGCAGCAGCTGACTAAACTTTTTTAAAAGATTGTCTCCATATATATGACCAAAGGTGTCATTGATTTCTTTAAAATTATCAAAATCAAGTAAAATGATAGTCCCTTCTTTATGATCAGCCAGTACAGAATTCAATTTTTCCATGAAATTTCTTCTATTTGCCAGTCTAGTTAATGGATCATGGTAAGCCTGATATTCTAAATTTTCATTTAGTGCAGTAACTTCCTGGTTGTATGCTTCTAACTTCTGATAAGCAGTAGAAATTTCTTCAATCATATAATTGAAATTTTGAGCAAGCTTTCCGATTTCATCATCTCTGCTATTATTAATCTGTACATCAAAATTACCTTCTGCTACCATTATCACATTATTAATTAACTGTTGAATTGGTTTAAGGAGGTATCTTTTATTAATAAAATATACTGTAATGATCAAAATAAATAAAGTAATTAAACTAATTTTAAAAATAAGTATTTCTAGTTTATTCCTGACAGAAAAAGCTTCTTTGTTTGTTATTTGAGAGAAAATAATGCTGTTTAATCTTTCTAAAAAGACAAAAGAAGCTAATTTTTGTTCATTATTAGAATAATAATTTAAAGAACCAACCTTTTTGTTGTAAACCTGTTTATAATTAATCACATTATTGATATTATCTTTATTTTTAACAAGTTCAAAATTAGGATGGGCTATGATTTCCCCACTTTGATTTGTAATAGATGAATAACCGGTTTGACCAATTTTTTTACTGGCAACAGTCTTGCTTAATTGATTAAGTAAAATATCACCTGCTAGAACACCTAAAATTTCGCCATTTTCATTTTTTATGGGTAAAGCAACTGTAATCATTAAAAATCTATCATTTGCATCTAAATAAGAGTCTGTCCAAATCAACTCTCCACTATTAACGGCTTTTTGATACCAATTTCTTTCTTTAGGATTGTAATCTGAACTCAGATTAACATCAGGATGGATAATTATCTTACTGCTGTTATCTGCATAATAAATATATTTAAAAATTGTATATTCTTTTTTTACCTGTTTTAATAATTCTAAAATTTCATCATCATTATCCAGATGATGATGAAGAAAAGAAGCTGTTAAATTAATAATATTTTCTGTGTTATCCAAAAAATTATTTACATTATTTTTTAAAGACTTAGCATTTTCTAAATTGACTTCTCTTACTTGATTACTAATTTCTTCAGAAGCAAGTTCACTTATTGAAAAACCTAAGATAGAAATTAAAATAATTAAAATTAAAATTATAACCCAGTTAACCTTAATTATTAAACTTTTATACCATTTAATCTGATTATTATCCATTAAAAACGCCCTTTCAAATAAATAATCAAAATTTATAGAAATATAATAAAATACTATCCAATAAAATTTAATTTATAGTTTTGATTATTTTAATTATATGATAAATTTATAGAATGTTCCAGTCTGAAAAAACTTCAAAATATAAAGGATAATAACTATCAATATAGAATAATAATTTATAAGAAAGATTAATAATTAAATTTAAAGCAGATTTAATTTTAGTCTAAGACCTATCATGATAGATTTAATTTGATTTCCTGTTTATCTAACAAGTTTTTTTCGTAAAAATATAATTTATAATTTATAAATTATATGCTATAATTATTATTCAAGATATTAATTGAGCAATAAATAATATAAATGCATTAAAATTTAAGGAGGTTTTTATTTTGAGCAAATCTGAGATGACGGTAATTAAGCGAGATGATAGAGAGGTTGCTTACAGCCGAGATAAGATTACCAAGGCTATTTATAGAGCTATGGTTGAGTCAGGCGAAGATGCAGCTGAAGATGATGCAGAACAGGTTGCTTTAGATGTAGAATCTGATTTAATTATAAATTTTTACAATGAAGATCAGGTACCTAAAGTAGAAGAAATTCAGGATTTAGTAGAAGAAAAACTTATGAAAGCTGCTTATGTAACAACAGCTAAGGCATATATTTTATATAGAAATAAAAGACAGCAGTCAAGATTATCAAGAAAAAAAGAAAAAGAAAATCAACTTTTAACTAATGAGTTTTTAAGCAAATATAAACACCAACCCAATCCTTTTCCTACTGAGTTGGGAGAATTTATTTATTATAGAACATATTCACGCTGGCTAGAAGAAGAGCAGCGACGAGAATATTGGTGGGAAACAGTAAAAAGAGCAGTAGAATACAACTGTTCTTTGGCACAAACGACTCAAAAGGAAGCAGAGAAACTGTATGATAATGTATACAATTTAAAAAACTTTTTAGCAGGTCGTACACTCTGGACAGCTTCTACAGAGTCATCTAAAAAATATGGAATGAGTAATTATAACTGTTCCTTTACTGTTATTGACAGCTTTAAAGCATATCAGGATTTGTTTTATCTTTTAATGATCGGATCAGGAGTTGGTTTCAGAGTTCTGCCGCGTGATGTAGAAAAGCTGCCAAAGATTAGAACTGATATTGAAGTTATTCATAAGTATTATGAGCCAGTTGAAAAAGATGAAAGAAGAGAATATACGGACTTTGTTTTTGATGAAGATGATGTAGTAACAATAAATGTTGGTGATTCTAAAGAAGGGTGGATTCAGTCTTTAGAATATTATTTTAAATTCTTAATTGACCATGCTTATAGACCTTTAAAAAGAATTATCTTTAATTATGATTCTGTGCGTCCAAAGGGTGAAAAATTAAAGACTTTTGGTGGAACAGCTTCCGGTCATCAGAGCTTAAAAAGAATGTTTACAAAAATAGATAAATTATTAACAGAAAAACCAGATCGTGAACTTGATGATATTAAACGTGTAAAATTAAAGCCAATTGATGCTATGGATTTAGCAAATATAGTGGCTGAAAATGTTGTTTCAGGTGGAGTTAGGAGATCTTCTCAAATTTGCTTATTCAGTGCTGATGATAAGGAGATTGCTCAGGCTAAGAGCAATTTATATGTCAAAGAAGATGATGAATGGGTAATTAATAAAGAAATTTCACACCGTCAGATGAGCAATAATAGTATCTTTTATGAAGGAAAACCTTCTAAAGAACAGCTGAAATGGCATGTTAAACAGATGCGTTTTAGTGGTGAACCAGGTTTTATTAACGCTGTTGAAGGAAGCCGTCGCCGTGAAAACTTTAAAGGTGTTAATCCCTGTGCTGAAATTTTGCTGGATTCCAGGGGAGTGTGTAATTTAACTTCATTGAATGTAATGGCTTTTGTTGATGCTGAAGGCAATATTGATCGCGAAGCTATGTTTGAGGCTCAGAAACTTTCGGCTAGAGCTGGTTATAGAATGGCTTTAATTGAGTTTGAATTACCAGAATGGGATCAAATAAATAAACGAGATAGGCTGATTGGAACTTCATTGACCGGCTGGCAGGATATGAAAAATGCTGCTGATTTAAATGAAGCGCAGGAGGCTGAATTACTTGAAAAATTACGTGAAGTTGCTCATAAAGCCAGTAGAGAAATTGCAAAAGAAGTTGGAGATAATGAGCCAAAACTGATTACAACTGTAAAACCTGAAGGAACACAGACTCAGATGCCAACAGTTTCAAGTGGTCTTCATTATTCTCACAGTGCATATTATGTTCGCAGAGTAAGAATTTCTGCTTCTGACCCACTGGCTAGAGTCTGTGAAGAACTGGATTATCCAATCCATCCAGAAGTTGGTCAGAATCCAGATGATCCAGAAACACTTGTAGTTGAATTTCCTGTTAAGGCTCCTGAAGGCGAAGTTAAGGGGGATGTAGATGCAATTGATCAGCTTGAAACATATAAGATGTTTATGGAAAATTATGTTGATCATAATGCTTCAATTACTGTTCATGTCCGTGATGATGAATGGGAAGATGTGGAAGAGTGGTTATGGGAAAATTGGAATAGTGTAGTTGGTATTTCATTTATTTCTTATAATGATAACTTCTATGATTTAATGCCTTATGAAGAGATAACTGAAGAAGAATATAATAAAAGAGTAAAAGAAATGGCACGGTTTAATCCATCCTTAGTTTCTAAATATGAAACTGAGTATCTGGAAAGAGAGTTAGAAGATTCTTCCTGTGAAAGTGGAGCCTGTCCGGTAAGATAAACATTATAAACTATCTAAACTAAATATGAAATATATTCTTAATCTAAAAAGCTCCTGACTAAAATTAGCCAGGAGCTTTAACTCTATTAATTCAGTTAAAAAGTAAATCCTAAAAATAGCATTGCGGTAGTTATTAAAACAGCAATAGTACAGGCTGGAGGGTCAATATGAGTGTCACCCCAGTCATAGAATAAACGAGCAAAAAATTCTCCAATAAATGCACCTAAAATACCAAAAATACCTCCCCAGATAACACTTCCTGTAGCAATTGCAGCGGCTGCAGCAGGAAAAGCAATATGGTGGGTAACAGGACCTTTACCCTTGGTTTCTAAGATAATCAAGGAAGCAGCTGTTATACCAAACATGATAAATTTACTTCCTGTAACAATAGTAATATAACCAGAAATTAGTCCAACACTAAGTCCTAAAGAAAGTAATTGTGAGAAATTCATCTGCCAGGGAAGCCAGGCGATTTCTGCTGGCGGACTCCAGCGTGAATCACTTTTACTTGAATCATATTTTCCAAATATTCCTGTTTTGCTAAAGGCCAGTCTGTGTACGAATGCAGAAATAGCAACAGTTAAGGCAATTGTATCAGTGGGAGTACCTATTGAACCAAAAAACTGATTAATTACCATACCCAAAACACCAAAAATACCGCCAACAAGTAGGATATCCCAATTCTCATCAATTCCATAAAGTGGGGCTAGAATGTTCGCACCATCATCAAGTTTCCCCTTTTTTCCGGCATAAGCTGTTGCCGCAGCACCACCAGCAAAAGCAATATGAGGACCAAATAAAGTACCAAAAGCAATCGAACCAGTTATAGCACCTCCACCAGTTGCCAGGGCAAGAGCTTCTCCAGCGATAACAAGAAAACCACAGAAAATAAATGCAGGTAGTGCTCCTAAAGCAGCTCCAAATGCGCCTCCCCCAAAAGCAGCAAGAACTAAGTTTAAACTAATACTCATCCTTTTTCCTCCTTTATTAATATAATTGTCATGGACAGTACAGCCTAAAAAATTAAGAGAAATTAAGACGCTAAATTTAGCTACTTATTTAATAATATATATCTATTATTAATGATTAAAATCTAATAGTATCTTATCCATTCTATGTAAATTTTATCACTTTAAATAATCAATGTCAAAGAATTTGCAATATTATGCCTATTATTTTAGAAAAAAATGTTAATAAAACTTATCAATTAAGCAAATAATAGTTATTTGTTAAGTAAATTATTGTTTTCTTTGAACATAGATGCTAAAATTAAAACAGTATGTTTAAAAATAATAAATAACCTTAATTATAATTTTTACTATTTATGGAGGGTTAAGATGGAAATTCAATCAAAATCGGCCCGAATGGGTCAGGAGCCGATAATGAAATTGCTTTTTAGATTATCTGCTCCAGCCATAGTAGGTATGATTATTCAAGCAATGTATAATATTGTAGATAGTATTTATGTTGGTCGCCTGAGTACAGATGCTTTGTCTGCATTATCGATTTCTTTTCCAGTTCAAATGCTTTTAATTGCTGTTGGAGTTGGAACAGGTGTTGGTACTAGTTCTTTAATTTCAAGACTTTTGGGACAGGGGGATAACTGCCGAGCAAATAATGTGGCTGAGCATGTCTTTTTTATTGCAATTATTTATGGGATAATTGGTGGAATAGTCGGGATATTTTTTGCTGAAGATATAATTAAAATTTTTACAGATGATTCAATTTTAATAGATCTTGGCTATCAGTATATTAATATAATTTTGACCGGATCAATGGCCGTTTTTATTCCGGCAACTTTTAATTATATACTAAGGGGAGAAGGTAATACCTTTCTGCCGATGATGACTATGATCATTGGTGCAGTTTTAAATATGATATTAGATCCATTTTTAATTTTTGGCTTAGGACCATTTCCCCAACTTGGAGTAGCTGGTGCAGCTTATGCAACTATTTTTTCACGTGCAGTGGGAGGAGTATTTATCATATTTGTCTTATTTAGTGATAAAAATGAATTAACCTTAAAGTTGGAGGATTTTAAGTTTGATTTTCAGATAATAAAAGAGATATATAATGTAGGAATACCTGCTATGGCTAATCGTTTACTTTTTAGTCTTGCAGTTGTCTTTATTAATCTTATTTTGGGAGCTTTTAGTTCTACAGCGATAGCAGTAATGGGATTAATTTTTAGAATGCAGTCTTTCTTTTTAATGATGGTTTTTGGTTTAACTCAGGGTTACCTGCCGATTGTTGGTTATAATTTTGGCCATAATAATTCCGAACGAATGAAAAAAACAATTTTAATCGGCAATGCAGCAGCTTTAACTTTTGGTATAATTGGTTTTGCAGTATTTCAATTATTTCCTGAATTTATAATTAGGTTATTTAATAGTGATCCCAAACTCTTAAGTATCGGAGTTGGTGCTTTAAAAAGAGTTAGTTTATCATATTTTTTTATGGTTTTAAATATAATTGGTGTAGCTACATTTCAGGCAGTTGGAAAAGGAATGCCCAGCTTTGCTATCACATTTTTAAGACAGGCTGTCTTTTTAGTACCTGGAATGTATATTCTGGGAGAATTATTTGGGCTTGATGCAGTTTGGTATTCTTTTCCTATTGCAGAATTAACTGCTTTTATAATTATGTCAATCTGGCTGCTTTCATCAATTAAAGATTCAATATCTAAAATGAGAGAAACGGTTTAATAACCAAATTATTTATTAAATTGATATATTAAATAAGCAGTTATTAAGGAGGGGTAAGATGTCTACAGCTATAGAAATTAGAAATATAAATAAAAGTTACGGCAGTCTGCAGGCTTTAAATGATGTGAATTTAGATATCAAAAAAGGAGAATTTTTTGGGCTGTTGGGTCCTAATGGTGCAGGCAAAAGTACTTTAATTGGTATTCTTGGCGGTTTAGTAAAAAAAGATTCAGGTAAGATCACAGTTTTGGGGAAGGATGTTATCTCAAATTATAGGGAAACAAAAAAATCTTTGGGAATAGTGCCGCAGGAGATAACTTTTGATCCTTACTTTACAGTTCGTGAAACGCTAAAAATTCATTCTGGGTATTTTGGGATTAAAGATAATTCAGAAAAAATAGATGAATTACTTGCAGCATTAAGTCTGACTGATAAAGCAGAAATTGGTCCGCGAGAACTTTCAGGTGGGATGAAGAGGCGGCTTTTAATTGCAAAGGCTCTTGTACATGATCCTGAGATAATTGTTTTAGATGAACCGACTGCTGGGGTTGATGTTGAGTTAAGAAACAGTCTCTGGGAGTATGTAATTAATTTAAATAAAAAGGGAAAAACAATTATCTTGACAACTCACTATTTAGAAGAGGCTGAAGCTTTGTGTGATCGAATTGCTATTATGAATAAGGGAAAGATAGTTAAGGTTGATACTAAGGAAAATCTGATCAACTCTATTGACAAAAAGCTGATTAAGATTCAATTTTCTGATTCAGTTCAAGGACTGGAAGAAGAGCTGCTGGAGATGAATTTTAGCTTGAATAAAGAAAAAAGAGAGATTGAAATTGAGACTGCAAAACGAAATTTAGATAAAATACTAAAAAAAATTAATCGATTAAATTTAAATATAGTTGATATGAATATTGAAAGTGCAAAATTAGAGGATGTTTTTATTAAGTTGACTAATTTAGGGGATGATGAAAATTAATACTGTTACTTTTTCAAGTCTTGTCAAAAGAGAGGTTCTTAGATTTTCAAAGGTAGCTATTCAAACTGTATTTGCACCTTTGATCTCTACAGGTTTATATTTAATTATATTCTCTTATTCTTTTCAAAATAGAGATGTTCAGGGGTATGGGATACCATATATCAGTTTTATAGTACCGGGATTAATTATGATGAGTTTAATCCAAAATTCTTTTGCAAATACTTCATCTTCTTTAATTGGAGCTAAATATAATGGAATTATCATTGATTTCTTGCTGGCCCCCTTTTCTTATATCGAACTCAGTTTGGGTTTTATGATTGGTGGAATAGTAAGAGGCTTACTGGTTGGAACAGTAACTTATCTGGTATCAATTTATTTTTATGGAGGAGCAGTTGCACATCCATTTTTAGCCCTGTTTTTTGCTGTTTTAGTGTCTTCAATCTTTTCGCTTTTTGGAATAATTGCAGGTCTTTGGGCGGAAAAATTTGATCATGTATCAATTTTTTCAAACTTTTTTATTACACCTCTGACATTTTTAAGTGGTGTCTTTTATTCAGTTAAAGGCCTGCCGGGAATCTGGAGCGAAGTTTCTTTATTTAATCCGGTTTTTTATATGGTGGATGCAGTGCGTTTTTCTTTTGTGGGAAAGTCAGATGTTTCGCCTTTATTATCTGCTCTGATTATTGGTTCTTTTGCCCTGATCTTATTTATTTTAGTTACTTATTTATTTAAAATTGGATATAAAATTAAAAGTTAATAAAAGTTTAAAATATCTGACTTGATTTATAAAAATGCTAAAATTAACTCAACAAAATTAAACCTAATGGAGGTAATTAATTTATGGCCTGGATGGGAAAAATTCTTGGCGGAACAGTTGGCTGGTCTTTTGGGGGTCCACTGGGAGCTGTAATTGGAGCTGCAATTGGTAATCATTTTGATAAAAGTAGTGATGCTGGTGGTAATCAAAGGGCTTACAGACAGCAGAACAATTTAAATCAACAGGAAGAAAAACAGACTATATTTTTTACCAGTATATTTTCAATGCTGGCTAAATTTGCTCAGGCTGATGGGGCTGTTACTAGAAGTGAAATTATGACAATTGATAGATTCATAAAAAATGAGCTAAAACTTCAGGGTTCGGCTCGTAAATTGGCAATTAGAATTTTTGATGAAGCTAAAAGAAAAAATAACACTTTTGAAGAATATGCTCAGCAGTTTTATGATAATTTTAAAAATGAGAAGACTTTGGTTTTAGGAATGTTTGATCTGCTGATGAAAGTTGCTATAGCAGATAATGATTTTCATCAAAAAGAAGAATTATATATTAAAAAAGCTAAAAATATTTTTAAAATCAGCGACAGTCAATATGAAAGTATTAGATCACAATATGTGGACACAAATGATTTAGAAAAATATTATAAGATTTTAGAATGCTCTCCTGAAGCTGATTTCAAAGAAGTTAAGCGAAAATACCGCAAAAAGGCTAAAGAATTTCATCCAGATAATGTGATTGGGAAGGGTTTACCGGAAGAATTTGTGGATTTTGCTGAACAGGAATTCAAAAAAATTAATGATGCTTATGAAAAAATAAAGGCTGAAAAGGGAGCTTAAATTATTTTTAAATGAAATGAAAAATATAACAATTGGAGGATATAATATGAAAATTGTGATGGTTGAACCGATTAATATTTCAATAATGAAAATTGAAGAGTATCGCCAGCGGCTGGAAGCTGAGGGGCATCAGCTGATTGCTTACTCAAGTCGGGCAGAAGATGATCAGGAAATGATTAAAAGAGTTAAAAAAGCTGATATTTTAATTATAGCCAACCAGCCTTTATCTGCTGAAGTCATTAATGCTGCTAAAAATTTAAAGATGATTTCTGTTGCTTTTACCGGTTTTGATCATATTGCTATGGATGCCTGCAGAGAAAATAACATTTTAGTTTCCAACTCTTCCGGCTATGCCAATCAGGCTGTAGCAGAGCTGGCCTTTGGTCTAATAATTGATCTGATGCGTAAGATTAAAGATTCTGATAAGGCGGTTAGAGCTGGCAAAACAAGAAAAGGTTTAATTGGTAATGAACTTGCCGGAAAAAACTTTGGCATAATTGGTTTTGGTTCAATAGGACAAAAAACTGCTAAAATAGCTGCTGCCTTTGGCTGCAAGATTCTAGTTGATGACCATAAAAAACATAAATTGGGAGAGGAATTAGGGGTAGAATATCTTCCGATTGATGAATTAATGCGAAAAAGTGATATCGTGAGCCTGCATGTTCCGCTTAAAGATTCAACTGTAGATTTAATCGGTGTAGAGGAAATTGCCTTAATGAAAGAAGATGCAATTTTGATTAATACAGCACGTGGACCAGTAATTAACAGTGAAGCTCTGGCTGAGGCTTTAAATAATGATAAAATTGCAGGAGCTGGAATTGATGTTTTTGAAATGGAGCCTCCGATTCCTGAGGATCATCCACTTTTAAATGCTAAAAATACAATTTTAACTCCACATACCGCTTTTGCAACAGAAGAAGCCTTTATCAAAAGAGCTGAGATAGTATTTGATAATATTGACGCCTGGTTAGCAGAAAAACCTCAGAATGTAGTTAGTTGAGATAATTATGGAAGGAGGCATTTCAGAATGGATTTAAAAGAAAAAGCGAAAAATCTTCTATATGATTTTAGAGGGGAAGAATATGCCTTAGGTGTAGGAATCTTAAATGAAGTAGGAGAATATGCTGAAGAGTATGGTCGGAATGTTTTGCTAATTTCTAACGATACTTATCGAGAAACTGCTGTAAAAGAAGTAAAAAAATCACTTAAAAAAAACAAGATAAAAATGGCTGGAAATAGAGTTTTTCTAGGGGCTGAACCAAATGCTCCCAGGGAAGATGTTTATCGTTTAGCAGGATACATACATACTTTTGAAGCTGATTCTATAATTGTAATTGGTGGAGGAAGTACTATAGATGCTGTTAAAGCTGCCAATGTGCTGGCATCACTTGGTCATTACAGCCCTGACATAGATAAATATTTTGGTACTGGTGTTGTGACAGAAGCTTTGAAACACAGCAGTAATCACTTGACACCTATGATAGCAATTCAAACAGCATCAAGTTCTGGGGCTCATTTGACAAAATATTCTAATGTAACTGATGTAGTAAGTGGGCAGAAAAAATTAATTGTAGATGATGCAATTATTCCTCATAAATCCGTTTTTGATTATAAGATAAGTGAAACGATGCCTTTAGATGTTACTGTTGATGGTGCCTTTGATGGTATGGCTCATTGTTTAGAAGTTTTTTATGGTATTAATCAGGAAAATTATGATTTAGAAAAAGATATTGCAGCAACTGCAATAGAGATGATAGTCAAGAACACCCCTAAATTAGTCGATGATCTTCAGAATACTGAAGCGCGGGAGGCTTTAGGTTTGGCAACTGACTTGGGAGCCTATTCAATAATGGTTGGTGGAACAAATGGTGGTCATTTAACCAGTTTTTCTTTAGTAGATGTAAGCAGCCATGGAAGAGCCTGTGGGATTATGAATATCTACTATACTGTCTTTTTTGCTCCAGCGATCGAGCCTCAATTAAAAGTTTTAGCTGATATTTTTAAGAGAAATGGTTATATTGAGCAAGATATTGCAAACTTAACAGGGCGTGATTTGGGAGAAGCAGCTGCTAAAGGAATGATAAATTTTGCTAAAGAAATTAAATTTCCCACAAAACTTTCCGAACTAGATGATTTTAGTGATCAACATATTGAGCGGGCTTTGCAGGCAGCCAAAGATCCACAGCTGGAGATGAAGTTGAAAAATATGCCTATACCACTTGATGCTTCAATGATAGATGAATATATGGCTCCTATCCTGGAAGCAGCAAAAACTGGAGATTTAAGCCTGATCAAAAATATGAAAGCATAAAAGTTAAAAAATATAGATAAATTTTTTAAAATTTAATAAAAGTAAAATTAATATTTTAATTTTAAGGCAGCTTAAAAGCCGTTTAATTACGGCAATAAGCTGTCTTTTTTGTAATAAATAAAGTCATTTGCCACAATAGTTAGAAAAAGAAGTAGTTTATTAACTCTTGCCATCGCAGGGATTACAGGAGTATAATAGAGTCAGAAGTTAAAGAAATGCAATAATTCAGGAGGTGAAAAGATTTGATTTTAGATCTTTTAACAAAGAAAAACATTGCTGTAAATGTAAAAGCAGCTGACTGGAAAGAAGTGGTAGACAAAACTGGAAAGTTATTATTAGAAGCAGATCAAATTGAAGAAAAATATATAGAAGCAATGAAACAGTCAATAATCGACAATGGACCCTATGTGGTTATTGGGAAGGGAATTGCCCTTTTACATGCCAGACCAGAAGATGGAGTCAAGGAAAATTGTCTAAGCTTAATCACCCTGGATGAGCCGGTTGAATTTGGCAATGAAAACAATGATCCTGTTCAGATTGCCTTTGCTTTTGGAACAGTAGATAACGAAAAACATGTCAAAACAATTTCAGAGTTATCAGTAGTTTTAATGGAAGAATCTGCAGTAGACAATATTGCAGAGATGGGGAGTGCAGAAGAGATCTTAAACTATATCGAAGATATTCTGGCACAGCAGTAATTTTAGTCAAAATATTTATAAAATTCTTAAATTATATTGGTGGTCAAAACAAAAAATTATAGGAGGAGAAAAGCATGAGAGTACTAGCAGTTTGTGGAATGGGTTTGGGGAGCAGCTTAGTTTTGAAAATGAATATAGAAAAGATTATGGAGCAGGAAGGTATTGAAGGTTCAGTTGAAGTTAAGGATTTATCATCTATTATGGGAGAACAGGCAGATTATATTTTTGCGAGTGAAGAAATTGGAGAAAAAATTGATCACCCAGCTGAAGTAATTAGTGTCAAAAATATGACTGATAAAAATGAAATTAAAGAAAAAGTTTTGGCAGCATACAAAAAACTTTAAGGAGGGAATAGTTTATGGCTTTAATTAATTTTATTGTTTATGAAATTTTAAATGAACCGGCAGTTTTAGTTGGTTTAATGACATTTTTGGGTCTAGCTTTAATGAGAAAACCAGTTTCTAAAGTAATATCCGGTACCTTAAAGAGTATTTTAGGATTTGTTATTTTGGGTGCTGGTGCAAATGTTCTAGTAGGAAGTTTAAATAATTTAGGTCCAATGATTCAGGATGCTTTCAATATTCAGGGAGTTATTCCGACAAATGAAGCAATAGTGGCTTTAGCTCAGCAGACATTTGGTAGTGAGACTGCGATGATCATGGGTTTTGGTTTTATAGCTAATCTGATTATTGCTCGTATCACACCTCTAAAGTATATTTTCTTAACCGGTCATCATATTTTCTTTATGGCAGCTTTATTATCAGCTGTTTTAGGTACAGCTGGAATGACAGGAGCACCTCTGATTATAGTTGGAGCTATCATTTTAGGATTTGTAATGGTTTTATTCCCTGCTCTGGCAGAACCATTTATGAAAAAAATTACAGGTGGCAGTGATGTTGCTTTAGGTCACTTTGGCACAACTGGTTATGTAGCAGCAGGTCTGGTTGGTAAATTTGTTGGAGATCCAGAAGACAGTACTGAAGACATTGAGGTTCCTCAATCTCTAAGTTTCTTAAAAGAATCTGTTCTTTCAACAACCCTGACTATGATTATTATTTTCTTTGTAGTTTCTTTAATTGCAGGACGTGACATTTATTCTGAGTATTCAGGTGGTAAAAGTATATTTATGTTCTCACTGATGCAGGGTATTACCTTTGCAGCTGGTGTTAACATTATCTTAACTGGTGTACGAATGATTATTGGTGAGATTGTTCCAGCTTTCCAGGGTATTGGCGAAAAATTGGTTCCGGATGCCAAACCTGCACTGGACTGTCCGATTACCTTCACTTATGCACCAAATGCAGTAATTATTGGTTTCTTATTCAGCTTTTTAGGTGGGCTTATCAGCATGTTCTTACTTGGACCTCTGGGTCTGGCCTTAATTATTCCTGGAATGGTGCCTCACTTCTTTACAGGAGCAACCGCAGGAGTATTTGGTAATGCTACAGGTGGTAAAAAAGGAGCCATGCTTGGAGCCTTTGTTAATGGAGTCTTAATCTCATTCTTACCAGCACTCTTATTACCGGTTCTGGGATCACTTGGTTTTGCAAATACAACCTTTGGTGATGCAGACTTTGGAGTTGTTGGTATCATAATTGGTTATATAGCGAAGCTGTTCGCTTAAAATGAAAAAAAGTACAAGGTTATTTGAGTTATATAAATATCTTGTTGATCAGAAGGAGCCTGTATCTATACAGGTTCTTTCTGAAATTCTTGATGTAAGCAGCAGAACAATTCGCTATGACCTGAATGAGATTGAAGATTTAATTAAAAAGTATGATTTAAAGCTGATTAAAAAACCTAATTTTGGTGTATTTTTAGAAGGCGAAGCAGAGGAGCAGTTTAAAGTTTTTGCTGAGTTTAATGATTTTTACAACAGCCGTCATTTCCGTTCAGCCAAAATGAGAAAGTATTTAATTTTATATAGACTTTTTCAGAAAAAGGAACCAATCTTAATTTTTGAACTGGCAGATCTTTTAGATGTAAGCTCAGCAACAGTAAGTAAGGATTTAGATGAGGTTGAAAAATGGCTTAACAGTAGAGGTCTTGCTTTAATTAGACGTAGAAATTATGGAGTTCAAATTGAAGGTGCTGAAATTGATATTAGGCATGCAATGAAAAGTCTTCTAAATGAATCTTACGAGACAGGTAATATGATCGAGCTTTTAAACAAGAGTAATAAAAAAGTAGATTTTAAAAGTCGTCTAGAACATGGATATAATAAAGAAATCAAAAATCTTTTAGGTGAACTAAATCTAGAAGAAATTGAAGCTGCGGTTAAGGTAGCAGAAAATGAACTTGGAATTCGTTTTACTGACAGTGCATTTACAGGGCTGATTGTTCATATAGCTTTTGCAATTTCTCGTCTGCTGGCAGAACAGGATATAAAAATTGATCCTGAAAGATTGAAAATTATTAAAAAGAAAAAAGAATTTGAGATTGCTCAAAAAATAGCAGCCTTACTGGAAGAAAAATTTCCTGTAGAAATTCCAGACGATGAGATAGGTTTTATTACTATTCATTTGCTGGGAGCAAAAATGAGGGAAGGTAAAACCAGCAGTGAGTTAAACGAAAATGAGCTTGAATATTTAGTGAAGGAAATGATTAGAGTAGTAGAAAAATATTTTTCTACTAATTTGTCAGAAGATCAGAAGCTCTATTCAGGTCTTTTAGTTCATCTGCAGGCAATTGTTAATCGGATTATTTTCAATCTACCAATTCAAAATCCTCTGCTTGAAGATATTAAAGAAAAATATGCAGAAGTTTTTCAAGCTTCTAGGTTAGCAGCACGGTTAATTCAGAGCGAATTCTATGTCGAGATCAGTGAAGATGAAGTCGGTTATCTAACTATTCATTTTGGAGCTGCTCTGGAGAGGATTAATTTTCAAAAAAAGAAAAAAGCAAAAGTTGCAATTGTCTGTTCCAGTGGTGTGGGAACTACTAATCTTTTAGAAGTTCGGCTTAAAAATGAGTTTAAGGCTATTGAAATAGTTGACAGTCTATCCAGTCTCAGTTTAGAAGGGAATGATCTTTTAAAAGAAATTGATTTTGTGATTTCAACTATTCCTTTAAGTCTGGAAGCAAAAGATGTAATTCAAGTTAATCCATTTCTAGAAGAAAAGGATATTGAAAAAATTAAAGACTATCTTCAGCAGCAAAAAATGGAATATGGAATTTTTGCAGAGGATAAAGATGATTCTAAAAAGGAAGTACTGAGTAGAAATTATGAGAATCTGATTATTAAAAATTCTGAGTTGAAGCCAGAAGAAATTATTGATTTATTGAGGCCGTTTTTGGATAAGGAGCAGATCCCTGCAGCTTTGGAGAAAGTAAAATCATATTTTGCTTCAGATAAAAAGAATAAGCAGTCTGAAAGTCACGTAAAAAATAAGAAAAATAATCTTCTAAAAATGCTTTCAAGAGATCAGATTGAAATAATTGAAAATGTTGGAGATTGGAAAAAGGCAATTAAAGCAGCAGGAAGACTGCTTTTAGAAAAGGATTTTATTGAGACTCGTTATATTGAAAAAATGATCGAAATTGTAGAGGATAAGGGTCCCTATATTGCTATTGCTCCAGAAATTTGTCTGGCACATGCTGGAATTGAAGATGGAGTAAAAAAAGCTGCAATTAGTTTATTGGTGATTCGAAATGGGATTAAACTTGGTCATCAATTTGATCCAATAAAATTTATTTTTGTGCTGGCACCAGTAGATAAAAAATCTCATATGCCCGCGCTTACAGACATTATGGAATTTGCAAATAACAGAAAACTAATGGATGAACTTTTAGTAGTAGAATCTGAAGATGCTGCATATAAACTGCTGCAGAACAATTTCAATGAAATAAGAGATTATTAAAAATATGGAGATAATTAATTAAATTTAGAAAGGGTGTTAAAATGGGAGCGGAAAAAAAGGTTGAAATAACTAATGAAACTGGTCTGCATGCTAGGCCAGCTTCAAAATTTGTGCAAAAAGCTGGTACTTTCAAATCAGACATAACAATTATTTATGGAAAAAAAGAGGTTAATGCTAAAAGTATAATGGGAGTTTTAAGTCTTGGAGTAAGTCAGGGTAATGAAATAACAATTAAATGCGAAGGTGAAGATGCCGAAACTGCAGTTGAGGAACTAGTTAACTTTCTTCATGAACAGATGGCAGAAGAATAGAGGAGTGAAATAAATGCTGCAAAAAATTGCTGATACAGTTAGAGCGCTTTCTGCAGATGCAGTTGAATATGCTGGTTCAGGGCATGCAGGAATGCCTCTGGGGTGTGCAGAAATTGGGGCCTATCTTTTTGCAGAGGAAATGAAATATAATCCTCAAGATCCTGATTGGTTTAATAGAGATCGTCTGGTTTTATCTGCTGGACACGGTTCGATCTGGCTTTATTCTCTGCTTCATCTTAGTGGTTATAGCTTGAGTCTTGAAGATTTAAAAAAGTATAGGAAGTTTCATTCTAAAACTCCTGGGCATCCAGAGTATGGGCTAACTCCTGGAGTTGAAATGACTACAGGGCCTCTAGGTCAGGGACTTGCACATGCTGTCGGTATAGCGCTTGCTGAAGAAATTTTAGCTGCAAAATATAATAAAAATGATTATAATTTAATTGATCACTATACCTATGTGGTAGCTGGTGATGGAGATTTAATGGAAGGTATAAGTTATGAGGCAGCTTCTCTTGCTGGAAGTTTGGAACTTGATAAGCTGATAGTTATTTATGATCATAATGGAGTGTCTATTGACGGAGCAACTGATATAACTTTTATAGATGATATTAAAAAAAGATTTAACTCAGCTAACTGGCAGGTTATTTCTTCTGTAGACGGCAGCAGCTTTTCTGACTTGAAAGCTGCTTTTAAAAAGGCAAAGTCAGATCAGGAGCGGCCAACATTAATTATTGCAGATACTGTAATTGCAAAGGGAATTGCTGGCAAAGAGGGTGATAGCTCTGCTCATGCATCACCACTTGGAAAAGATGAAATAATTAAAATGAAGAAAAAATCAGGACTGTCTACAGGTGACTTTGAAGTTTCAGCTGATGTTTATGATTATTTTAAATCTAACTTTGCTGAGCTCAAAAAAACATTTTTAGAGTGGCAGGAACTTGAAAGTAACTATGCTTTAAAATTTGAAAAAGAATATCAAAAATTGAAAGCTGGAATTAAGCTTGAGGTTGATTTGAATTTTGATAGCCTATTTAGTATGGAAGAAGTCGGAAAGCCGATTAGAAATTATGCAGGCAAATACTATCAGAAGTTGGCTGAAAAGCTTCCTTATTTAATTGGAGGTACTGCTGATTTATCAGCCTCGACTAGAATTAACCTTGATCAGTTTTCTGATATTAAAAGAGGTGATTTTTCCGGCAGAAATATTAAATTTGGAGTTAGAGAACATGCAATGGCAGCTGCAGCAGGAGGAATAATGCTTCATCAAGGATTACGACCTGTCACTGCAACATATTTAACCTTTTCTGATTATATGAGGCCTTCAATCAGGATGGCAGCTCTGATGGGATTACCGGTGATTTATGTATTTACACATGATTCTATTTATGTTGGTGAAGATGGCCCTACTCATCAACCCATAGAACAGCTTGAATCTTTAAGAATGATCCCTGGTTTAAGAGTTATTAGACCTGCCACAGCTGTTGAAGTTAAATTAGCCTGGAAGGCTGCAGTTGAAGAAAATAGTAAACCGGTAATTTTAGTGATGGCCAGACAAAGCGTCAAAGGTTATAAAAAGGAGTTAACCGCGGCAGAATTTAACCAAGGAGCCTTTGTAGTTGCTGATGAAGCCGAACCGGATATTGCTATTATGGCTTCCGGCAGTGAAATTGAAACCGCTCTGGAGGTTAAAGAACTTTTAAAAGAAGATTATAAAGTTCGAATAATTTCTGCACCTGAAAAAGAAAAATTGCATCAGAATCAAGATTATTTAGAGCAGCTGCTTCAAAATATTCAATTAAGTGTGGCGGTAGAGGCTGGCAATCCAACCGGATGGTACAGAATTTTGAGAGGGAATGCACTAGTTTTTGGCATTGAAGAGTTTGGCTTCAGTGCCGCTGGAGAAAAAATAGCAGCAGAATTTGGATTAACAGCAGAAAAAATAGCAGTAAAAATAAGAAAACATTTCAGTTGAAAATTAAGACTAATTAGAACTAAAGTGGTTGTACAATTATTATTACAACCATTTTAGTTCTTTTATTTTATGCAAGAATATTAAAGGATTATTCTCAGTATTATAGAATTATAATAAATAGATAAATTAATATAAATTTTAATTATAGAATATTAGGGGGTTTTTATGGGTTTATTAGACGGGATTCTTGGAAATGCTGGAGAAGTTGAGATAGAGAAGTTGGAAAATGAGTTAGAAGAAATAATAATTGATGCTGAAAAGATTGAGAGTGGATATAAGATATTGAGAGATTACTTTGTTTTTACAAACAAGCGGTTAATTTTAGTAGATAAACAGGGAGTTACTGGTAAAAAAGTTGAATATCACACAATCCCTTATAAAAATATAAGACATTTTAGTATTGAATCAGCGGGGACTTTTGATCGAGATGCGGAACTTAAACTTTGGACAGCAGGTCTGGCTGAACCAATTGAAAAGAAATTTGGTAAAAAATCTAGTGATATTTTAAAGATTCAAAGAACTTTAGCTAGTTATATTTTAGATTAAATATTACTTTAGTTTGTTTTTTATTTTGTCAAGAAAAGGGGAGGGGAAAATGATTGATTCAATTGGCTTATTAGAGTTCAAAAGGATCTCAACAGGTATTGAAGCCAGTAATCAGATGCTAAAAGCTGCTGATGTAAAATTGCTTATGGCAAAATATATTTGTCCAGGCAAATATATAATTTTAATTGCTGGTGATATAAGTGCTGTTAATTCTTCGGTTAAAGCTGGAGTAAAAGCTGCCCAAAAAGATCTTCTAAAAGATATGGTAATTTCTAAAGTGAACAAATCTTTAATTGATCTAATACAGAATAAGAAACAGAAGTTAGATAAAATTAATTCTTTAGGAATTCTAGAATATTCAAGTATAGCCTCAGGAATAACAGCAGCAGATGTAGCTGTTAAAGCGGCAGAGGTAGAATTAGTTAAATTAGTTTTAGGGATGAGAACGGGCGGGAAATCTTTAATTATTTTTACAGGAAGTATTGAAGCCTGCCGTCAAGGATTAGATGCAGCTGAATTAGCAAATAAAGATAATAATAAATATTTATTAGGAAAAAAATTAATTTCTTCTCCTGAAAAAGAGTTGGTTGATACTTTAATTTGAAATTAATTGTATATTAGACAGGAAATTATTTTAACTTTAAATTACTTAGCATAGCTACTCGATAATTAACTTATTCTGGGGAATCTTATTTAATAAAGATTAGAATTAAAAAATAAGAATCCGCCATTTAGCGGATTCTTTATTGTTAAAGATTATTTTTCAAATGCTTTAATAAAATAGAATTCATTTTCAGTAGAATGTTCTTCGTTGTATTTGTAACCGTCTAAATTTATTTTTTTAATTTGATCAATGCTTTCAACCTGGTTTTTTACTAATTCATTCAGCAGTTTACCTCGATTATGTTTAACATAATAGCCTACTGTTTTAAGGCTCCCATCCTCTTTTTCTTCTTTAAAATAGAAATCAATCATCTCTCCCTGATAATTATCTTCTACCACTTTACTGTATTCGTTTGAGGCTAAGTTAATTATTAAATCAACATTATCAAAGTAATCTCTCATTACATCCTGCCAGTATTCATTGAGGTCAATCCCATTAGGTTTTAGTCTCATTTCTAGTCTATACGGCCATATCTCAGTGTCTGAATGTAAGGGGCCATACATTGGAGAAATTATAATAAGTTTTTCCTGCATATATGAAAACTGATCTTTATTGTAGCTATCTAAATTAATTTGCTTAAATGCAGAGCCATTATAACACTCAATAGCCGGGAGAGTTTGATCATCATAGTTGTGTTCTTGATACAGCTCATAGGTTCTATCTAAAAGATTTCCCTGAATATCTAATTCCTTTTTTAGTTCTTCTTTTGATAAAGATTTAAGATAATCGAATAATTTTTTAGTCATTTCTTCTTTTAAAATATTTCTGCCTTTTTCTTTTCTTTTTCTTTCGTGATTTTGAGTTTTGCTTGGCGATAAAATTATTTTCATGGTGATCATTCCTTCCTTTATCTTAAATGAATTATTTTCCTAATATATATATTCAAGATAAGATAGTTTATCCCTTTTATAAATAAAACATAAGAGAAAATTGACTATAAATTAAATTATTTTAACAAAAAAACTGAAAATTCTTGACAAAGATAAAATTACACTATATAATATCCTTAAAGGTTATAACGTTATCCTGTTATAATAAAATAGAAATATACTAGAGGAGTATATTTTTTTAAAACAACACGTTATAACGACCTGATGTTTATCCAAAAAAGGGGGATATTTTAATGAAAGTTGATAGAAATGATCATCTACCACTATATATTCAGTTAAAAAATATAATAGAAGAAAAAATAAATGAAGAAATTTGGAAACCGGGAGATATGATACCATCTGAAAAAGAGCTTCAGAAAAAATTTGGAGTTAGTAGAATTACTGTTCGACAGGCAATCAAAGAATTAGAAAATGAAGGTTTAGTCAAAAAGAAGCAGGGTAAAGGCACATATGTCTCTTTTCCAAAGTTATCACATAAATTACCGAACCTAACAAGTTTTACAGAGGATATTGAATCTAAAGGTTTAAATCCTGAATCTAAAATAATTGACATTAAAAAAGTAATTAACGAAGATATTGCCAGAAAATTGGATGCAGATCCTCAAACAGTTTTTTTAAATATAAAGAGGTTAAGATTAATAAATGAGGAAGCAGTTGGAATTCATGACTGTTATTTAGACACTAATGTTTTGGGAGATGAGACAATAACTGAAATTAGGGAAATGGATATCAACAATTCACTGTATGACATCATAGAAAATCATAATGTGAAAATTAGTCATGCAGATGAGACTTTAGAAGGGGGGATTGCTGATAAATATATAAGTAGATTATTAGGGATAAAAGAGCATTTTCCACTGCTAATATTAGATCGGATAACTTTTACTGATGATAATGAAGCATTTGAATATGTAAAGATGCATTACAGAGCTGATAAATATAAGTATTCATTCAGACTTTACCGTAATTAATGTTTATTTATTTTTCATTTTGAAATTCAGTGATAAATTAACTGAATTAGTTAGTTTTTAAAAATAATTTATGAGGTGATCAATTTGAGTAAAGTATTTCCAGATAAAGAGAATATATTAAAAAATATTTATGGAGTAGAAAAACCAATTTTAGGAATGATTCATTTAAAACCACTACCAGGCGCACCACATTACAAAGGGGATTCTCTTGATAAAGTTATAGAATTTGCTCTTAAAGAAGTAGAAACATATGTTAAAGGTGGAGTTGATGGTCTTGTAATAGAAAACGCCTGGGATCTTCCTTTTTCAAGGCCCGAAGATATCGGCCATGAAACATCAGCTGCAATGGCTTATGTCTCAAAACCAATTAAAGAGGAATCCGGGCTTCCGGTTGGAATTAATATTTTAGCAAATGGCGCGATACCAGGTCTTGCTGTTGCGAAGGCAGTTGGAGCAGAATTTGTAAGAGTTAATCAATGGGTTAACGCTTATGTGGCAAATGAAGGAATAATGAATGGTGCTTCTGCTAAAGCAATGAGATATCGCTCTTCTATTAAAGGAGATGAAATTAAAATCTTTGCTGATGTTCATGTTAAACATGGAAGCCATTCAATTGTTGCTGATAGAAGTATATCTGAACAGACAAGAGATAATATCTTTTTTGATGCAGATGTGTTAATTGCTACAGGTAATCGAACAGGTGATGCAACTGAAGTTAGCGAAGTTCAAGCAATAAAAGAAAATACAGAGTTGTCAGTTATAACAGGAAGTGGTTTAACAGCCGATAATGCATCTAAAATTTTGAAATGGGCAGATGGTTCTATAGTTGGTAGCTGGTTAAAAAAAGATAGCTTATGGTGGAATGAAGTAGATTATGATAGAGTTGCTAGATTAATGGAAGAGGTTTATAAAGTAAGGGAAAATAAATAAATGAAAAATACAGCAGATTTTGTAGTTCTGGGGAGTTCAAATGTAGATTATGTGGCAAAAGTTCCCCACCTTCCTGTAGGAGGTGAAACAATTCAGTCAGACAAATTTTCTATATTTGCAGGCGGTAAAGGTGCTAACCAGGCAGCAGCAATAGCGAAATCAAACAAAAATGTTGTCTATATTGGTGCAGTTGGCCGTGATAATAATGGGAACTTTTTAAAAGAAGAATTGAAAAAAAGTGGAGTAAATATAGATTATGTGTTTGAAAAAGAAACAAGTACAGGGGTTTCTCTGATAGCTACTTCTAAGAAAGGTGAAAATTTTATAATTACTCACCCGGGTGCTAATAAAAAGCTGACAAAATCAGATATTGATAAAATAGTACCTGTTTTAGAAAAAAGCAAATATGTTTTACTACATTGGGATATCGAAAAAGATGTAGGTGAATATTTTATAAAAAAAGCCAAAGAATTGAAAAATAAAATAATTTTAAATCTAGCACCTGTAAGACCTATATCTGAAAATATTTTAAAACTTGTAGATTATTTAATAGTTAATGAAATAGAAGCCAGCTATTTATCTAATTTAGAGGTAAAGAATATTGAAGATTCAAAAAAGGCAGGTAGAAAACTATTAAATAAAGTTGATAATATAATTATCACTTTAGGCGAAAAGGGAGTAGTGATAGTTAATAAAGACTTTGAAACCCATATAGCAGCTGAAAAGATAGAAGCTGTTGACTCAACAGCTGCTGGTGATACTTTTATTGGAGTTTTTGCATCACAACTTATTGAAGGAAATATATTAAATGCTGTAAGGGCTGCTAATAAAGCAGCATCTATTTCTGTAACCAGGTATGGAGCTATGCCTTCCATACCAGAACTTGCAGAGTATACCAATAAATAAAAATGAGGAGGGGTCAACTAATTTTTTAATCTGAATTTTCTTATTATTTTTAAAAATCAAAGGAGGAAAAAAATGAAAAAACTATTAACAATCTTGATAATTTCTTTATTAATTTTAGGTGCAGTAGGAACATCGGCAGCAGCAGAAGAAGAATTAAAAGTAGCTTTTATACCACAATTAATTGGTATTCCATATTTTAGTGCTATGGAAGAAGGAGGAAATGAAGCTGCTGAAAGATTTGGCTTTGAATTTACTTATACTGGACCAACGCAAACAAGTGCTCCTGAACAGGTAAAAATTATGGACAGTCTAATTAGACAGGAATATGATGCTATCTCAATTTCTGTGTTAGATCCAGAATCAATTAATCCAATAATTGCTAAAGCTCGTGAAAAAGGTATTTCTGTACTTACTTCTGATAGTGATAGTTCTAAAGATAGTAAAAGACAGGCCTTTGTTGCTCAAGCAATGAACAAAGATCTTGGCTATACTTTAATTGATGAACTTGCATCTCAAATTGACAATGAAGGTAAAATAGGTATTATTTCTGGTGAAGCAACAGCTACTAATTTAAATGCATGGATTGAATATATGCAGGAGAGAGTTGAAGCTGAATATCCTGAGATAGAGATTGTTGAAGTTCTTTATACTTCTGGTGGATCAAGTGAAGATGCTTTTAGAAAAGCACAGCAATTAATGACTAAACAGCCTGATTTAAAAGGGCTTGTTGCTGTAGCGTCTACAACTGTGCCTGGAGTTGCTCAAGCTGTTCAGACTATGGGAAAAACAGGTCAGGTTAAAGTAATTGGCTATGGTTCTCCAAACACAGTTCGTTCACAAATTAAAAATGGTGTAATGGAGGCTTCTATCTTATGGAACCCTAAAGAGTTAGGTTATTTAACAGCCTGGGCTGGAATGAAACTTGCCAAAGGAGAAGAATTTGAGGAAGTTAATAATGTACCTGGTTTAGATGACCCGGTTAAATGGTATCCAGAAGATAAAATTTTATTATTAGGTCCTCCACTTGTTATTACTGAAGAAAATGTAGATAATTTTGATTTTTAATTAAAACTTAAATTCCGGAGGAGATATCTCCTCCGGAAAAACCATTATTTCAGGATGGAGTGGTAAGCAAATGAATAATAGCTACGAATATGAGCTTGAACTAAAAAATATTAGTAAATCATTTGGTGGTGTAAAAGCTTTAACAAATGTAGATCTTAAATTAAAAAAAGGAACTGTACATTCGATTGTTGGAGAAAATGGTGCAGGAAAATCGACAATGATGAAAATAATCTCTGGAGCACTTCAACAAAACAGTGGTGAGATATATTTAAAAGGAAAAAAAGTTAGTGTTAATAATCCAAGAGATGCGATGAATAAAGGAATTTCCATTGTGTATCAGGAACCTGTTTTTTATCCTTACCTTTCAGTTATGGAGAATTTTTTCTCTGGTAAAGAAATTCTAACTTCGACCGGAAATTTAGATTGGAAAAAAATGAAGAATGAAACATACAAAGCTTTAGAAAAATTCGATCTTCCAGGTGAAATTTCAGTTAAAAGTATGTCAGAACTTACTATTGGTACTCAACAGATGGTTTTAATTGCTAAGGCAATTTATCATGATGCATCCATATTAATTTTAGATGAACCAACATCAATATTAAGCCAGTCAGAGGCTGATAGATTATTTAAAATAATATCTCAATTAAAAAATGAGGGCACATCTATTTTATATATTAGTCACCGGATGGAAGAAATCTTTAATATCTCTGATTATATAACTATTTTAAGAGATGGTGAACAAGTTGGCTATATGCCTATAGAAGAGGCTGACGAAGATAAATTAGTTAAACTTATGTCAGGTAGAGAAATAAAGCTAAGAAGACAGAAAAGGAGTATCAAAGAAGACGCAGAAACTGTTCTTAAAGTAAATAAAATCTCAAAAAAAGGTGTATACAGCAATATAGATTTTGAAGTAAAAGAAGGAGAAATTCTTGGTTTTTATGGTTTAGTAGGATCCGGTAGAAGTGAAATTGCACGCAGTATATTTGGGGATCTTGATTTTGAGCAGGGAGAAATTTTTTATGATGGGAATAAGTTGGATATATCATCTCCGAGAGCAGCTATAGATAAGGGTATTGCATATTTACCAGAAGACAGAGGAACTCAGGGAACATTTTCAGTTATGTCAGTTTTAAAAAATGTCAGCACAGCTATTTTGCCCTGGCTTAGAAAATTCTCTATCGTATTAAACCAAAAAAAGGAAAAACAAGTATCTGAAAAATATACAGATATTCTTAATATAAAAACCAGCTCTATCAATGCACCTGTTTCGAGCTTAAGTGGTGGAAATCAACAAAAAGTTGTTTTGGCAAGGTGGTTAGCTGTTGAGCCAAAACTTTTAATCTTAGATGAACCTACAAGAGGAATCGATATTGGAACAAAATCAGAAATCCATGAGTTGATCCGAGAACTTGCAGATCAGGGTTTTGCTATTATATGTATTTCATCAGAATTAACTGAAGTTTTGGCCCTTTCTGATAATTTAATTGTTTTCCATGAAGGTAAAATACAGGAAAGATTTTCAATGGAAACAGCTAATGAAGAAAATGTGCTGCGAGCAGCAATAGGTATAGAGAGTGAAAAGGTGGAGGTAGTATGATAAATGAAGTTTCTGCAAAAATAGAAAAATATATATCTGAAAATGAAAATGAGTTAATTTCTTTATTAAAAAAATTAGTTGAAATTCCTACAGTTAATCCCTGGTTTAAAAAAGATCCTAATTTAAATAAAGAAAAGGAAGCCCAAATTTTTATTAAAAATTATTTAGAAGATTTAGGAGCAGAAATTAAACTATGGGAACCAGATACTGAAAAATTGAGAGAATACAAAGATAAGGCTGGTTATTATGAAGGAAGAGATTTCACAAATCGTCCTAATTTATATGCGAAAATACCTGGCCAAAATAGCAGTGGAGCCAACTCTATACTTCTTTTTGGTCATATAGATGTTGTTGATGTAGGAGAAGGTTGGGATAGTGATCCTTTTAAATGTGTAGTAAAAGATGGGAAAATATATGGTCGTGGTACTGCCGACATGAAAGGTGGTATTGCGGCAATGCTGATGGCTCTTAAAATAATTAAAGATTTAGATTTGGAAATTGACGGTGATATATTATTTGGTAGTGTAGTTGATGAAGAAGCTGGCGGCATGGGGACACTTGACTTTGCTGTTAAAGAATACAAAGCAGATGCTGGTATTTTAGCCGAGCCTACCTCTTTAAAGGTAGCACCACTCTGCCGAGGCATTCTTTGGGGTAAAATTATTGTTAGAGGAAAAAGTGGACATATTGAAATGAAGCAGCCTCATTGGAAAGATGGAGGAGCAGTTGATGGCTTAAAAAAAGCAAGATTTATACTTGATATTATAGATAATATTAATGAGGATTGGTCTAAAAGCAAAAAACATCCGCTGTTACCTATACCATGTCAGATCATACCGGCTCAAATTAATGGTGGAAGTTATCCAACAACATATGCTGAAAAGGTAGAGATAGTTTTTAATGCTCAGTACTTACCTTCAGAAAAAGATGAAAATGGTTTAGGCTCAAGAGTAAAAGAAGAAATAGAAGAAATTATTAAAAAGGCTTCTGAAGTTGATTCCTGGCTTAAAAATCATCCTCCTGAAATTGAATGGATGATTGATGCAGATTGTGGAGAGGTTCCAGTTGAACATCCATTTATAAATGTTTTAAAGAATAACACCGAAGAATATTCAAAAGCTTATTCTAAAAATAATAGCTGTAATTCAATAGTTCAAGGGGTAACAAGCCATACTGATATGGGTTTACTTATTGAAAATGGTACTAATATAATAAATTTTGGTCCTGGAAAACCAGAAGTTGCACATCAAAATAATGAAAATATAGAATTAGAGGAACTAAAAACCATAACAAAAATAATTACTAAATCTATTATTGATTGGTGTGGAATGAGTAGTTCAAAAGGAGGAAAGGCTATTGAATAACTTGTTTAAAAAATTAGAAAACAAACTCTCTTTTTTAGGTCGTAGAGAATTAGGCATACTTATTATGCTGATTATAGAAATTGTATTTTTCTCTATAGTTACGGAGTTTTTTCTTTCAATAGGTAATTTTAGGAGCATTTTGATGACTTCTGTTGACCTTGCTATAGTTTCAATAGGTATGACACTTGTAATTCTAATGGGAGGAATTGATGTTTCAGTTGGTTCAGTTCTGGGAGTTGTAGCTATATTTATAAGTGAGCTTTTAATGGCCGGTTTTAACCCCATTATAGTAGTTATTTTGGCATTGATTTTAGGTGCTTTGCTGGGAGGAATAAATGGGTTACTTGTTGGATATGGTAAAGTGCCACCAATTATAGCAACTTTAGGTACAATGAATCTCTGGCGGGCAGTTATATTTGGTCTTTTAGGTGGGAAATGGATCTCTGGAGTCCCTCCTGTATTTAGTTTTTTAAATAAAAGTTTTATCGGTATACCTATTTCATTAATTTTAATTTTTGCCTTATATTTTCTATTTTGGGTAGTTACAAACAAAAGGAAGTTTGGCAGAAAAATTTATGCAATTGGCAATAATCAGGAATGTGCTAGACTTGCTGGAATAAAAGTAAAAAGAACTTTAGTATACAGTTATATGACTGTTGGTGCTTTAACCGCAATAGCAGCTATAGCATATATTGGTAGAATGGGTGGGGTTGAAATTACGATTGGTAATGACTTACCGCTTCAAGCTATAGCAGCAGTAATAATTGGTGGAACAGCAGCAACAGGTGGAAAAGGTTCAGTTATCGGAACTTTATTAGGTGTGTTTTTCATAAATGTTATGCAGAATGGAATTTTGTTATTAGGAATCCCATCACTTTGGGAACGAGCAGTTATTGGTATTTTAATAATTGTATCTATAGGAATAGATATGATGAGTAATAAAAAAGAAAAACAAAGTTTGGAGGGTGAACTAAATGCAGCTTAAATCTGAAGCAATTGATTTTAAAAATATATTTTCAAATAGGATCTTCTTTTTACTAGGATTAAATTTATTGACCCTAATTATTATGACATTTTTATCACCCTATTTTCTTTCAGTTGAAAGTTTATTAGGAATGACTCAATTTGGGGCAGTTATCGCACTCATTTCTTTAGGAGAATCCCTAGTAATACTTGGAGGAGAAGGAGGAATTGATTTAAGTGTAGGTTCTGTCCTCAGTTTATCAGGAGTAATTTTAGGTATGCTCGTTTCAGCAGGTTTGAATATCTGGCTGGCCTGTATTTTAACACTTATATTTGGTTTTATAATTGGCTCAATAAATGGTTTTTTGATTTCATATATTGAAATGCCAGCTTTTGTTGTTACTGTTGGAGCTCTGTATGCTTATGGGGCATTAGCAATGGTCTTGACAGGAGGTATTCCAATCTCCGATTTTCCAGATAGATTTTCTTTTGTTGGTCAGGGATATATATTTCAGACTCCAGTCCAGGTATTATTTATAGTATTACCTTTATATTTAATTTTAAACTGGGTAATGAAAAATACTGATTTTGGAAGAAAAGTGTATCATATTGGAGTTAATAATAAAGCTGCAGGTCTTTCAGGTATTGATACAAAAAAAATAAGGCTTTTATTATATGCTATTAGTGGTACATTAGCAGCTTTTGGAGCTATAGTAATGTCATCCTGGTTGATGGCTGCAAGACCTGATGCAGGTTATGGTTATGAACTTCAGGCTATTACAGTTTCTGTCCTTGGTGGTATAAGTATTATGGGTGGAGAAGGATCTTTAACCGGGACAATGTTGTCTGCTCTGATAATAACTATGATTGCCTATGGTTTGCAGCTTGCCAATATAAATACAATCTGGCAGTTGGCAGTATTAGGATTACTGTTACTTTTCGCAGTTTTAGCTAATAAATTTTTTGATATAAATTAAACTTAGCTATTTGTTTAATTATTGGAGTGATAAAATTGTCTATTTATAAAATAGGTCTTATTTTAATTGCTGGTGCTGCAGGTGGTTTTTTAAATACTTTAGCTGGCGGAGGATCACTTATTACACTACCAGTTTTAATATTTTTAGGATTACCTGCACCAATTGCAAATGGGACAAATAGAATTGCTTTACTAATCGAAAATTTAATTGCTGTTACAAATTTCAAAAAAAAGGGGTACTCAAATTTTTCTTTAAGTTTAATTTTGGCTGTTCCTGCTTTAATTGGTTCAATAATTGGTGCTCAATTAGCTATCTCGATTTCAGAAGCTATTTTCAATAAAATTTTAGCAGTAATAATGATAATTATGCTTGGACTAATCTTATGGAATCCCATTTCTAAATTTCATCAAACTAAAGAAGAGCTGAGTTTTAAAACTAAAGCAGCAGCAGTTGTTATTTTCTTCTTTATTGGTATTTATGGAGGTTTTGTTCAAGCTGGAGTTGGTATAATAATTATTGCTGCTCTTTCTTTAATCACAGGAATTTCCTTAGTTAAAGTAAATAGTATAAAAGTTTTTATTATAGCAATCTATATCACTTCTTCGCTTTTGATATTCATTTTTAATGGAAAAATTAATTGGGGAATTGGTTTTACACTATCAATTGGCAATGCATTTGGGGCCTGGTTAGGGAGCACTTTAGCTGTCTCTAAGGGAGAAAAATTAGTTAAAATATTCTTGACATTAGCAGTAATGATTATGGCTTTAAATTTACTCGGATTATTTTAATTTATGAGATGGATTAAAGTGTAGAAACAATTTGACAAATTATTCAGAATAATATATAATTTTAACTGTTAACGTTTACGTAAACGTTCCCTTTACTGGATAATTTGATATAATATGAGGTGTTTTGAATGGGAATCACCATCAAAGATATTGCCAGACAGGCAAATGTTTCTACTACCACAGTTTCTCGGGTTATAAATAATAAACCTGATGTTAGTGATAGTACTAAAGAAAAAATTCAGAAAATAATAAATAAAAATAATTATCAACCAAATAATATTGCAAGAGGGCTTGTTTTAAAAAAAACTAAAACAATAGGGTTAATAATTCCTGATATTAGTAATCCTTTTTTTCCTGAAATAATTAAAGGTGTAGAACATAAAACAAAGGATTATGGTTATTCTGTTATAATCTGTGATACAGAAAACCAAATAAAACAAGAAAAAAGTTCTATTGACTTATTAATTAATAATCGTGTTGATGGAATTATTATGTCTTTATCCAGTGAATCAGTAATGGATTTAAATACTATAAAAAAAAGTAATTTATCAATTGTTCAGCTAGACAGAAATATCCCTGAATTAAAGTATCCGATGGTGAGCGTTGATAATAAACTATCTGCATATAAAGCTACAGAATATTTGATAAATTTGGGGCATAAAAAAGTAGGACATGTTACTGGTGATCTGAATACTAAACCTGCCATAGATAGATTGAAGGGTTATAAAGAGGCTTTAAAAGATAATAATATAAATTTTATTGATAAATTAGTGATAAACGGAAATTACAGTAAAAAATCTGGTTATACTGCAATGAAAAAAATGCTTAAAAATGAAAATCCAACAGCAGTATTTTTTGCCAATGATTTGATGGCTTTAGGAGCATATGAAGTTTTGGATGAGAATGAATTAAAAATCCCAGACGATATTTCGATCATTGGTCATGATGACATAGATGTTTCTTCCCTGGTTCAACCTAAACTTACAACAATGAGACAGCCTAAAAATAAATTAGGTAAAATAGCAGCCAAAATATTATTAGATCTCATTGAAAATAATAAAGAATTTCACGAAGATGTTGTTTTAAATACCGAGCTAGTTGAAAGACAGTCTGTAAAAAAGTTAGAGAGTTAAACTGTAAAATACTAATTGGAGGTGATAAAGGGGGAAGTCAGTTTTAGATTCAGAAACTTTCAAAAACTACAAGGAGGGTTTTATTAATGAAAAAATTAGTCACATTATCTTTAATTGCTGTATTTTTAATTTCTTTTGTTGCATTTGCTGGGGCTGAGGCTCAGGCACAGGATAAAACTAGAGTAGCACTTGTGCTTTCCGGATTTTTAGGAGACGAATCTTTTAATGATAGTGCTTTTAGAGGCTTGGAGAGAGCTGCTGAAGACTATAATATTGAATATAAGATTTTAGAATCAGGTAAAAAGTCAGAATGGGAGCAAAACTTAGTTGCTATGGCTTCCTCCGGTTATGACTTAGTTATTGGTGTATCTACACAGTTCCAGGAAATTATTAAAAGAAATGCACCGAACTTCCCAAATACTAAGTTTGCATTAATTGATGGTGTTGTTAATCAGGACAATGTTGCATCTGCAATTTTTGCTCAGAATGAAGGGTCTTTCCTAGCTGGTGCAGCAGCTGCTATGTTTACCAAGCATGATGAAATTGACGGTGTTAACTCTGAAAATATTATAGGTTGGGTTGGTGGAATGGACATTCCAGTATTACATGATTTCCTTGTTGGTTATAAGCAGGGTGCAAAGTATATAGATCCTGATATGGAAATCTTAGTTTCATTTGCTGGGACTTTTAATGATCCACTCAAAGGAAAAGAGCTTACCCTTTCTCAGTATGATCAGGGTGCAGATATTGTAATGAATGTTGCTAGTGGTACTGGTAGAGGTATTTTAGAAGCAGCTCAAGAAGCAGATAAGTATGCAGTTGGTGTTGACTTAAATCAGGATGATATTTATCCAGGACATATTTTAACAAGTATGATGAAAAGAGTAGATAGAGCAACTTATTTAATGATTGAAGATGTTGTTAAAGATCAGTTCAGAGGCGGAAAAATTGTTAGTATGGACCTTTCTAATGGTGGTGTAGGACTAACCGATATGACTGTAATGCAGGAAGCTTTAGGAGACAAATTCCCTCAAGAAATATTAGATAGAGTTAATGAACTAACTGAGAAAGTCAAAAATGGTGAAATTGAAGTAGAATCTTATGAAGGCTTTTCTCGTGAATAGTTTTTAAATTATAAAGGGGGGTATAATTTATATTTATACCTCCTTTTTTTAATTCACTTTAATAGATAAGGAAGTGAAAATATGGAAAAAGTAATTGATATGAAAAATATGTACAAAGAATTTCCAAATGTAGTAGCTTTAAATCATGTGGATTTTTCTGTAAATAAAGGTGAAGTACATGCACTGATAGGAGAAAATGGAGCAGGAAAATCAACTTTAATGAAGATTCTTTATGGAATCTATGAAAAAGATGATGGAGAAATCAGTATTGATGGGAAAAATGTTGACATTAAAAGTGCTAAAGCTGCTATGGACTTAGGAATTGGAATGGTTCACCAGGAGTTTATGCTTTCTCCTGAAATGACAGTGCTTGAAAACATTATATTAGGGTTTGAAACTGATAATAAGATCTTTTTAGATTATAATTCAGCCTATAAAAAAATAAATTCTTTAGCAGAAGAATATGGTTTTTCTATCAGTTTAAATCAAAAAGTTCAAAACATTTCAGTTGGGGAAGCTCAAAGAGTAGAGATACTTAAGTCTCTTTACAGAGGGGCAGAGTATTTAATTTTGGATGAGCCAACAGCTGTTTTAACACCTCAGGAAACAGAAGAATTATTTAAGACAATTAATTTTCTAAAAGAAAATGGAAAGACAATAATCTTTATTTCTCATAAATTAGACGAAGTTTTAGAAATCGCAGATAGAATGACTGTTATGAGAGATGGAGAAAAAGTTGACACATTAACAAATGAGGAAGCAAGTAAAAAGAAATTAGCCAAGCTTATGGTTGGACGAGAAGTCTTTCTTGATTTTTCACCAGAAGAAACTAAAAAGGGTGAAAATGTATTAGAAGTAAAAAATTTAAGTGCGAAAGGAAAAAGAGAGCTTTCTTCATTAAGCAACATATCTTTTAATGTTAAAAAAGGAGAAATCCTGGGAGTTGCTGGAGTTGATGGTAATGGTCAGAGTGAATTGGTTGAAATCTTAACAGGCTTGAAGAGCTTTAACGAAGGTGAAGTGATTTTAAATAAAGAAGAAATTAGTAATTTATCTCCTTTAGAAATTCGCCGTAAAGGACTGGCCCATATTCCAGAAGATAGAAATATAATGGGGGTCTGCAAAGAGATGACAATTCAAGAAAATTTAATTGCAAACAAATTGTTTGACAATCCATTTTCTAAAGGAATAATAATTCAATTTGATAAAGTAAAAAAATATGCTGAAGATTTAATCGAAAAATTTGACGTTCGACCTCCTAAAACCACAATTGAAGTTGGAAATTTATCTGGAGGTAATATGCAGAAAGTAGTTGTAGCTAGAGAAGTATCAGAAGGTGCTGATTTTGTAGTAGCTGCTCAGCCGACCAGAGGTGTAGATATTGGGTCTATGGAATTTATAAGATCTATTTTATTAGAAGAAAGAGAAAAGGGAAAAGGAGTTCTTTTAGTTTCAGCTGATTTGGAAGAAATTATGACTTTAAGTGATAGAATTATAGTAATGTATGAAGGAGAAATTGTCGGAGAGGTTAAGCGTGAAGAAGCAACAGAAGAAAAACTAGGCTATTTAATGACTGGTGGAGTTGAACAAAGGGGTGATTCAGCTTGAAGAAAAAATCACTTATCCAAATCTTATATGAACATCAAACAATGATTAATGTGCTTATAGCTTTAGCTGCAGCATTTATTATTGGTACAATTGTTATTATGTTTTTAGGCTACAGTCCTGCAGTTGCTTACACAGAAATGATTAAGGGAGCATTTAGTGGGAAATTTAATTTTGGAGGGACTTTAGAAAGATTTGTACCTCTGCTTTTATCTGGTTTAGCATTTATTATTGCTGCCAAAGTTTCATTTTTTAATATTGGTGTTGAAGGGCAGCTCTACTTTGGGGCTATAACTGCTGCCTTTTTAGGAGTTTATATAACAGGATTGCCTGCTGTATTACATATCCCAATAGTACTTATGGGAGCAGCAATTGCTGGAGGATTATGGGCTCTAATTCCTGGTTTTTTAAATGCAAAATTTAATGTAAATGAGGTCTGTTTAACTATTATGCTTAACTATGTTGCAATTCAGCTTACAAGTTATATAGTTAATCATCCCTTTAAAAATCCTAATGTTGGAATTCCACAGACTCCTAACCTTCAGGATTCAGCCATGTTACCAAAGATTATGTTTCCCAGTCGAGCCAATATAGGTCTCTTTATTGGTTTAGGTGTTTTAATCTTTTTTATCTGGCTTTTTAGCAAAACTACAGTTGGTTACAAAATCAAGTCTGTTGGTAATAATCCATTTTTTTCTCAGTATATAGGTATGAAATCTAAGATAGTTGTAGTTATGACAGTTATTATGAGTGGAATGGTGGGGGGACTAATTGGTGGAATTCAAATAACAGGGATTCATGGTTATTTTATAGATCAATTTTCACCCGGGTATGGTTTTGACGGAATTATGATTGGCTTTTTATCAAGAAATAATCTCAAGGCATTACCTTTTGTAGCCTTTTTTATTGCAGTATTACGCTCAGGGTCAATCGGAATGGAGAGATTTACAGGTATACCTAAAGAAGTAGTTGGCATTATCGAAGCTTTAATAATTCTTTTTGCAGCAGCAAAGATAATTATCGATATTAAAAAATCTAGTGTAAGTTCTCAAAATAGCTCAGATGAAGAGGTGATGGAAGTTGGATAAATTAGGATTGATTTTAAACTTAAATATATTAAGAGCAGCTGTTAGAATGTCCACTCCAATTACACTTGCAGCAATGGGCTTAATAGTTACTGAGCTTTCGGGTGTTACAAATATTGGTGTTGAAGGTATTATGTTGACAACGGCCTTTATTTCGGTAGCAGTCAGTTATTTTACAGGTAGTTGGGTAGCAGGTATTACAGCTGCAATTATTGCAGGTATAATTTTGGCCTTAATAATAGCAGTTTTACATCTTAAATTTAAGGCAAATGTCTTTGTGGCAGGGATTGCTATTAACTTATTTGCTATAGCTTTTACAAGATTTTTATTAGTGAATATTTTTGAAACTTCTGGTAGTTTTTACAGTCCCGATATTGTTCCGATTCCAGAAATTGACATACCGATCATAGAGAATATTCCTGTTTTGAACAGTATTTTGAGCGGATATTTACTTACCGATTATCTATCAATAATTCTGGTTTTTATCTTCTTTATTATAATTTACAAGACTACCTGGGGTTTAAGAATTCGCTTTGTTGGTAATCGACCAGAAGCTGTTGAAGCCGCTGGAATAAATGTGACTTTAAAGAAATATCAGACTTTAGTTGTTAGTGGTATTATGGGAGGAATCGCTGGTGCACATTTATCTTTAGGTTATACGACTCAATTTATTGAAAATATGACAAATGGAAGAGGTTTTATTGGGGTAGCTGCAATGTTTTTTGGAGGAATAACTCCTATTAAAACCTGGTTTGCCAGCTTGTTTTTTGGATTTACTGAAGCACTTGGTAACAATTTACAGAGTAGTCTTGGTTTACCATCACAGTTTATGCTAATGATACCCTATTTGGCAACAGTAATTGCAATAACGATTGGTACTATAAGATTAAGAAGGAAAAAAGATTCTGATTCAGACGATATATTTAAATAAAAATACACAGCTTCAAAATATTATTAATGAAAAAATAATTATTTTTGGATTTAGATATGGAATTAAAATTGGAGGAATAAATAATGAAAAAGAAGAAGATAATATTAGATGTAGACCCAGGACATGATGATGCAGTAGCAATTTTACTTGCTGCAAAGTCTGAAGCTTTAGATTTAAGAGGAATTACAGTAGTTGCCGGAAATCAAGTGTTAGAAAAAACACTGCAGAACACCTTAAATATCTGTAGTTTTGCTGGACTTACAGATATTCCGATTTATTCAGGTATGGATCAACCTTTAGTTAGAGAACAGGTAATTGCTCAGGATATTCATGGTGATACAGGTCTTGATGGACCTAAATTCCCAGAGCCAGAAATCGAAACTGAAGAGCAGCATGCTGTAGATTTTATTATTGAAGAAGCAATGAAAGCAGATGGAGATCTAATCCTAGTTCCAACCGGACCACTGACCAATATTGCTATGGCTTTTAAAAAAGAACCTAAAATTAAAGAAAATATTAAAGAAATAGTTTTAATGGGTGGAGCTTATGGTACAGGAAATGAGACTGCATCAGCAGAATTTAATATATATGTTGATCCAGAAGCAGCAAAAATAGTTTTTGAGAGCGGTCTGCCAATTACAATGGCTGGTCTAGATTTGACACATCAGGCGAAAGCATATCCAGAAATTATAGATAGAATTAAAGATCTAGATAATAAAGTTGGAGATCTAGTAGTTGAACTGCTTGAATTCTTTGGTCAAGCGTATTTTGAGGTTTTTGGTTTCGAAGCACCACCGCTTCACGATGTCTGTGCAGTAGCTAAATTAATTGATGATGATGTATTTACAACCGAACATATGCGGGTTGATGTTGAAGTTGACAGCAAATTAACTTATGGCCGTACTGTCTGTGACTTTAATCATAAAAGTGATCAGCCTAAGAACACCGATGTCGCTATTACCTTAAATCAAGATCTTTTCTGGGATATTTTAATTGAAAATCTTGCAAAATATGAGTAACTTGATTGGAGGAAATTATGAATTTAAATAAAGAGTTAAAAAATAGTTTAGAAATTAAGCTCAAAGAAAATAAAGGTAGATATCTTGAGGTCTTAAAAGACTTGGTAAAACTTGATACGAGAGTTGTTGGTCATGGAATAGATGGCGGGTATGAGCTTAAAGGACAGCAGTATCTAGAAAAGCTGATCAAAGACCTCGGTGGTAAGGCAGAATATGTGGAAATGAAAGAAGAAAAAATTCAGGAAGCGATAGAAAAGTACAATGAAGGTAACCCAGGTCATAATTACGAAGATCGTCCTAATTTAGTAGGCGAGTTTTCTGGAAGTAGAGATGGCAGGTCTCTAATTTTAAATGGGCATATTGACACCATGCCATACGGAGAAAAAGATATGTGGCAGCATGATCCTTTTTTAGGTGAAGAAATTGATGGTAATATTTATGGGCTTGGCAGTTGTGATATGAAAGGTGGATTGGCTGCTTCATTACTGGCAGTTGATCTTATTCAAGCTGCTGGCTATAAATTAAAGGGAGATGTCATTTTTGAAAGTGTTGTTGATGAAGAAGGTGGGGGAAATGGAACTCTTGGTTTAGTACAGGAAGGATATAAGGCAGATGGAGCTGTAATATGTGAGCCTACCTCACTAAATTTACAGGTTGGGCATATGGGATTTATATTTTATAAGATTGGTGTCAAAGGTAAATCTCTTCATTCATCTCAAAAATGGAGAGGTGTTAATGCGATAAAAAAGGCTATAAAATTAATTGATGCTTTAGAAGAAATGGAACATAAATGGCTTATGGAGTATAAGCATCCTTTAATGCCACCTCCAACGTTAAATATTGGAGTTATCAAAGGTGGAGAAGCAGGATCTACTGTACCTTCAAACTGTGAATTCAAATTATGCTTGCATTATTATCCAGGTTTAGAAAAAGAAAAAATTCAAGATGATGTAGAACAGGCTCTTAATAATGCTGTTCAGGGAGATCCCTGGTTAAAAGAAAATCCACTAGAAATTGAAGTTTACCAGGAAGGAAGCCCATATGAAATATCTAAAGAACATGATTTAGTAAAAACTTTCAAAAAATATATCCCGAAAGATAAGGAAATAACAGCATCTCCTGCCGGTAATGATGCTCGACTTTTACAAAATATTTCTAAAACACCTACTATTGTTTATGGACCAGGTTATCCTGAAGATGCTCATAGTATTGATGAAAAAATTTCTGTTGATCAATATATTAACAGCATTTTAAGTTACGCTGAATTTATAGCTGATTGGTGTGGAATAGAAAAAAGTTAGTTTTTTAGTTGTGGGTTGTTTTGTAGGAGCCTTATAAAAGAGAGAAGAGGAGTAAAATAATTTTTAAATAAATGATATGGAGGTTATTAAAATGACTAATAAAAAAGTATTACTTGTTGGAGAAAGTTGGGAAACATTTTCAACCCATATAAAAGGTTTTGATACTTTTTATACCAGTAAATATGAAGAAGGGGCAGAATGGTTAATTAATGCTTTAGAAAAAGCTGATTATGAAGTTGATTTTATTCCAAATCACCGTGCTTCAAGTGAATTTCCAACTTCTGAAGAGGAGATTAATCAATATCAGGTTTTGATTTTAAGTGACATTGGTGCAAATACATTATTACTTCATCCAGATACTTTTGAAAAGTCAATACCTACTACAAATAGACTCAAGTTAATCAAAAAATATGTTGAAAATGGTGGAGGCTTTTTAATGATAGGTGGCTACTTATCTTTCCAGGGAGTTGATGCTAAAGCAAGATATAAAGATACACCTGTGGAAGAAGTATTACCGATTAAAATGAGAGCTGTTGATGATAGAGTAGAGGTGCCAGAAGGTATGTATCCTGAAGTAACTACAGAGCATGAAATTACTGCTGGTTTAGATAAAACTTGGCCTATGTTTTTAGGATATAACCAGTTTAGTGCTGATGAAAATGCAGTAGTTCTTGCTAAAAGCAAAGAAAATGATGATCCCTTTTTAGTAGCTGGAGAATTTAAAAAAGGTAGAACTGCTGCTTTTGCCTCTGACTGTGCTCCGCACTGGGGGTCTAAAGATTTTATCGAATGGGATCAGTATGATAAATTATGGGGACAGCTGATTGATTGGTTATCCGCTGATACTGAATAAAAGCTTAAATTATTGATTGAATTCATGAAAGGATAAAATATGTCTGATTATAAGATTAATAATTTATTTGATTGGGATAGTTTAGAAGAAGAGATTGTTAAAATTAGAAGGCATTTTCACAGCAATCCTGAGCTGAGTTTCAAAGAAGTTGAAACAGCAAAGTTTATTAAGAACTTTCTAGAGTCTCAGGGTTATGAAGTTGAAGCTGGAATTGGTGGGACTGGTATTGCTGCAGATCTAAAGAGTGATTCTGTTAATAATAAAACAGTTGCTATTAGAATCGATATGGATGCTCTGCCTGTTGTTGAAAAAAATAATTTAGAGTATAAATCCCAAAATGAGGGGATAATGCATTCCTGTGGTCATGATAGTCATCTTGCCATTGGCCTGGGGATTGCAAAGGTTTTATCCAGCCTTAAAAAAAAGATTGATGGTAATGTTAAATTTATTTTTCAGCCAGCTGAAGAAAAACTGCAGGGAGCAAAAGCAATGCTCGAAAGTGGATTTTTAGCAGAAAGTAAAATTGATTATATATTAGGTTTTCATAATTGGCCTGAGCTGCCTGTTGGTCAAATTGGTTTGAAAAATGATTCAATTATGGCAGCTGTTGATAAATTTGAAGTTGATTTATTAGGTAGAGGTGGGCATGGTTCAGAACCGCATAAAAGCAATGATCCAGTTATAATGATGAATAACTTTATTAACCAAATACAGACTATAATAAGCCGAAAACTGAATCCCCTGGACTCAGCTGTGATCAGCATCGGCCAGATTGAAGCTGGAACTGCATTTAATATCATACCTGATCAAGTTAAGTTAAAAGGTACAGTTCGAAGCTTAAATGAAAATGTTAGAGAGCAAATATTTCAAAACATGAAAAAAATATTGGATAATTTAACGATCGAAGGCTCATATAATTTAAAATATGATAAATTAGTTCCTGCTCTGGTAAATGACAGTAAAGTAAATGAGTTAATTTTTGATGCCTTAAATACAGATTCTGAGCTGCCAGAAGTTAAATATATAGAAAATGCCTCTCTGGTTGGCGAAGATTTTGCTTTGTTTGTAAAAAGGATTCCAGGCAGCTACTTCTTCCTGGGTTCTGGGGAAGAAAGTGGTAAACTACACGATGCAGAATATAATATTAATGAAAAAATACTGATTCCAGGTGTTAAAGCATTATTAGGCATAGTATTAAAATTGATGAGCTAGAATTAGTCAAAATTTATAAAAATCATTTAGCCCCTATAGTAAGTAGAGTTAAAGACCAAAATCTATTTGCTGATAGGGGTTATTTTTTAGGTTAAGCTTAAAATAGAAATGCTGGCAATAAGACGAGATATTAACTGTTACTATCATGAATTTAGTGTTGGACAGAGTCAGGGAATAGGTGTAGCAATATTAGCTGTAGCTCCTAAATTAATTATTGCAGATGAGCCCGTATCTGCAATTGATGTTTCAGTTCAGGCACAGGTTGTAAACTTGCTCCATTATTTATATAAAGAATATTTAGAGGGACATTTTGCTACCTGTCACTTATTAGATAGATAAGAGTTGTAAAGTTATTATATGTATATAAATTTTAAATATAAAAATCAAAAAATTCTCATAATTATACTTTGAAACTGTATAATTATAAACAAAACTAAATATGTATCAATTTATTTAACATAGGGGCTGATATTATTACATGAATTAATAGTATCAGCTTTTTTTATTAGGAATTTGTGGCAAATTTATCATCGTTTACAATACAGCAAAGTGTGACTATTATCATTTCTAAAATCATATTAATACTACTGCTCGAAATTTGTTACTGGTTCAGTTTCAATAACTAGTTAACCTCCTCAACAATATTTTTCGACAAATTTTTCATGTTAAGATAAAGACTATTTATGAGTAAATAAGATTTAATTAGGTATGGAAGGCTTTAATCATGTTTGAAGATGTTTAAGTTTTGCAAACTTAAGCACGATAATATAATTAGTGAGATTAAATAAAAGCATTATCAGCCAAAAAGGAGTGTAATAAAAAAGTATGAAATTATTAAAATTTAAGTCGATTAGAGCAAAATTTTTAATACCAACACTTATAGTACTCATAGCAGGAATGGCAGTAATAGGATATATAGGTTATGATACTCAAAGAGATTATATCATGGAGCAGACTGAAGAAACAGCAACTTCAAAGATGGAAGAAATTAAAACCATAATAGATGATAGAAAAGAAAATGCTCAGCTTACTGAAGAGGCAATTGATAAATATCTTATTACAATAACCAGAACAATAGATCAACATTTAACAACAGTATCTGATTCTATAATCCAGGAGGAAATAAATACTCTTATGCGGGAATTGGATTTAGAAGAAATACATGTAACTGATGCAAAAGGTGTTATCAGATGGTCTAGTGTTATGGAATTTATTGGGTTTGATTTTAGTGGATCAGAACAGACACAGCCTTTTTTAGAAGGACTGAAAAATGAAGAGTTTGAATTAGCACAGGCTCCTCAAGAGAGGGGAACAGATGGTGAATTATTTAAATATATAGGGGTTGGAAGAACAGATAAAGCAGGAATTGTCCAGATTGGTGTCCGGCCAAAAGAACTGCAGGAAATTTTGGCAAAAATTGATATCACTCGTACTGCAGAAACAGCTAAATACGGTAGAAATGGGTATATTTATATTACAAACAAAAATGGTGAGATAATTAGCCATCCAGAAAGCAGCATGATAGGCAGCAGTATAACAGATTACAGCTGGGGCAATGAAATATTAACTCAGCAGGAAGGTAATGATATTATCAATTTGGAAGGAGAAGAACTTCTCCAGCATTATATGCCCTATGATAACTATATAATAGTAACCGCACTTCCAACATCTGAATATCAATCAGCGCTGGATGCATACAGAAATAAGATATTCATTACTATTTTGTTAGCAATAATTGTAGCCTCAATTATAGTTTTCATGGTGACCTCTTCTGTAGTAAATCCGCTTAAAAATGCTATAGGATTTGCAGAAGAGATAGCAAATGGTAATCTTTCGGTGGCAGAATTGAAAGTAAAGACTAAGGATGAAGTTGGGGAACTATCAAATGCATTAAATAATATGCTCAAAAACCTAAAATCTCTTGTTGGACAGGTAATAGATATTTCAGCTAACCTATCAGCTTCAAGTGAAGAACTTTCAGCCTCTGGTGAAGAAGTATCAGCTTCTGCAGAACATGTTGGTACAGCAATCCAGGATGTGGCATCTGGTGCTGAAGAACAATCAGCACAGGCCCAGGAAACAAATGCTCTGCTCTATGAACTGACAGGCCAGATCAATATGGTGAGTAGTTCCTCGGAAGCAATGAACAAAAAAGCAGATGAGGTAACATACAATATAGAAATTGGTGATCAATCTATAGAAAATTCAGTAGCAGAGGTCAATAAACTCAAAGAAAATTCTAATAATGTATCTGATGCCATAGATTCTCTTGCAGACTCATCACAAAGAATTGGTGAGATAGTTCAAATAATTAAAGATATATCTGCTCAGACAAACCTTCTTGCTTTAAATGCAGCTATTGAGGCAGCAAGAGCTGGAGAAGCAGGAAGAGGTTTTAGTGTTGTTGCAGATGAAATTAGAGAACTAGCAGAACAGTCAGGTGAAGCTACTGACGAAATATCAAAATTAATTGGTGGAATTCAGAAAGATGTAGAAATTTCGGTTGAAAATATGAAGCAGACAGAGCAAGCAGTAAATACAAGTGTAAGTTCAATAGAAGAAAGTGGTAAGTCATTTGATGATATCAGGCAGGCAGCCTCTGTTCTGAATAATATAATAGAAAATATAGACGAACAGACTGAAAAAATGAAAGTAAACAGTAATGAAGTGGAATCTGCAGTAAAACAGATTGCAGAAGTCAGTCAAACAGCGGCAAGTAATGCAGAAGAAGTTGCTGCAGCCAGTGAAGAACAGAGTGCTTCCACTGAAGAGATTGTAAATTCTGCTCAAAATCTTGCGGAGATGGCACAGAAACTCTCAAATGCGGTAAATGAATTCAAAATTTAAAGTATCCTAGTTTCTTTAATAACAGGTTATTAAAGATCCTTGCAGATGTTGGGCTATTGGATATTCTCCAGTAGCCTTTTCTTGTATTAGCATATAACCAAGTTTTACCTTCTATTATAACAAGTATTAGTATTTTCCGCTGAAATAATAGTTATTCTGTTTATTATAAATTACCAGCTTTAAATCATAAAAAAATCAGCAACAATAGACTTTTTTAACATAAAAAAACCCCCATCAATTTAGTTTGATAGGAGTTAATCAGTGTATCGGATCAGCCAAAAATCAGATACGTTTTATTTAATTAAAGAGCATTTCAATAACAGGGACTATCCCCGTTATAACGCTCTTAATATTCAATGGCGGAGAGACAGGGACTCGAACCCTGACACCTTTCGGCTTCACCGGATTTCAAGTCCGGCTCCTTAGCCAATTCGGACATCTCTCCACTTTATGTCACGAATAATATTGTACTATAGATATCCATTTCTGTCAAGAGTTTTTAAAAATAAATTTTATATTTTTTTGAGTGAGAAATTTTGAATTAACATTTAAATAATTTAAGATATTAATTAAAACTATTTAAAAGAGGATTTGTTAACTCAGTAGTAATATTATTTCTTCAAAATCAAAAATAAATTTTACCATTATTTATATAAATATCTAAACTTAAAAGGTATATTTCTGCTTTTCTTGAATATAATAGATAATAGAAATATTGCAGCTTAATATCAGGAAAATTTGGAGATAGAATTTTTAGCTGCAGCATAATTATTAAACTTAGAAATGAAATTGGAACTAAGAGGTGATTTTTATTAATATTAAAAAAATATCAATTATGCTTATCATTATATTATTTTTAAGTACGGCTTTTACATTAGCTGCTGAACCCGAATTGAATGAGATTCAGGGTCTAATAGCAGCAGGCAGGACAGAAGAGGCCCTCAAAATTTTAGAAAAAAGCGATATAAGTTCTAATCCAGATTTGAAGTTCTATAAAGCCCTACTACTTAGCTGGGAGGAAAACTATCAGGAGGCAGAAGAGCTATTATTAGAGCTCATTGAATCAAATCCTCAGCGGCTTGACTCATATAATCATCTGGCCAGAATTTACGGCTGGCAGAGGAAGTTTGAGGAGGCTGAAGAAATAATAGAGAAAGCACAAAAAATTGAATATTCCTCTGAAAGAACAGCCCTTTTAGCCAGACATCAGGAATGGCAGGAGAATTTTTTTGAAGCAGAAAAGTTAATAAAAGAAGCAATTAAAAAGGCTGAATCGTCTGAGTTAGCAGAACAGTATCGAGAGTCACTAAATAGAATCGAAGAGCAGCTTAAAACCATATTTTATCTCGAGGGAAAAGCTGCTTATTCAGAAACTGACAAAGAAGACTTAGAATTAGCAGTGGGTCTAGAAAAGCTGCTGCGGGATGGAATTAATTTAGAAAGCGCAGTTGGAGTAAATTTTTTCAAAAATGAATCTAATTTTTTGCTGAAGTCAAAATTAGAAATGAGCCAACCTCTAATTTCAGAAAAAACTGTTTTTAGTTCGGAATTTCTTTATTATAATGGAGAAACTCGAGATAGGTACGAGTTAAATAATAATCTTGATTATCTAATTGATGAGCAAAATTTAGTGGGAGTTAATTATAATCTGGTTGAAGAAAATATAAATTCAGATTATCAGAGCTTGGAATTAGAATATGAACATAAGTTTAAGAAAATAATTATGGTTTTAAAAAACAGCTCCAGGCGTTATGATGCTGACTGGATCAAAGACTTCTCTCAGCATCTTGATTTGTATTTTCTCAGGGAAGGTTATCTCTTGAATCTGGCTTTAAGTCACTATACTGATGGAGAATATGTTTTTAAAGTTGGCTTTGAGTTTTCAGACTTGTTTTCTGGAGATGAATTTAGTTTAAGCAGTTTGAATTTATGGTTTAATGATCAACAGACGTCTAATTTTGATTTTAGGTTAGATTTAAAATAACAATGGGAGGTAAATTCTGGTGGAGGTCAAAAATAGTAAAATTTTAATTGCTGAAGATGATCAGTCAATTTCAAGGTTAATAGCTTATAAGTTTGGAAAAGAGGATTATCAGACTAAAGTCATTGAAGAGGGAGATAAAGTTTTAGCGGAGATAAAATCTGATGATTATGATGCTCTGGTTTTAGATTTAATGCTGCCTGTTATAGATGGGATGCAGGTTCTAAAAAAAATCAGAGAAGAAAATATTAAATTACCTGTTATGGTGCTTTCAGCCAGGAGTCAGGAAGAAGATATTTTAAAGGGACTAAATGCTGGAGCCGATGAGTATCTTACTAAACCATTTAGACCTGATGAACTACTGCTCAGGCTCAAGAAAATGCTGGCTGATTGAGGATGATAGAATATCTTTACTATTTCGCATCTGGTCTGCTTTTATTAATCCTGACAATAGTTTTGATGATTATTTTTTATCATCTCTTATATAAAAGAAGAAATAAAATTTTTGAACAAAAAAAAGAAGAGTGGGAAAATATTTTGTTTCAGTATCTGAATGATGATCTGAGCCTGGAAGAAACAGCTGCTGAAATGAATAACAGTTATTTATATTTATATGATTTTCTTAAACCATATCTTAAAAATTTAAAGGGTAAAGACTTTGAGCAGCTGCAGGAGCTGGTTCAAAAAAATGGGATGGTTGATTTTTTTCTAAATAAACTGGCAGCAGGAAATAAGGAAGAAAAAACTAAAGCGGCTGCTTTTCTGGGAAAGATTAAAGAAAAAAGAGCTGTTCCTTTATTGAAAAAATATTTAGATTCGAATGATAAAAATTTAATGACAGCAAGTATCTGGTCAATTGCTGATGTAGGGGAAGAAGAATTATTTTTTCCTGTTTTAAAGACAGTTTTAAAAGAGAGCAGGTTTACTTTCGAAGCACTTACAGAGATCTTAATTCGTTTTGGAGAGGAAAACTGTTATCAGATTAAGGACTTTTTAGAAGAAAATTATTGTAAGGAAAATAATTTAGAAGAAGTTTTGGGGGTTCCAGAATATCAGAGCCTATCTCTGTTTATTGATATTTTTGGTTATTTCCGCTTTATTCCAGGTGTAGAAATTATGCTTTCTGCTCTAGATAGAGATTCTAATGAAGAAGTATTGATTCATATCTTTAAAGCACTGGTTAAGATTGAATATCCAATTGATAAAGATTTAAAACCATTTTTAGAACATCAAAACTGGGTGGTAAGAAGTCAGGCAGCAAGGTATCTGGCTGAAATTAAAGACGCTAATTATCTTGCAGCGCTAAAAGAATTAATAGATGATCAGAACTGGTGGGTCCGTTATTATTCTGCTCTGGCAATTTTTGAGCTGGGCAAAAAGGAACTTTTAATCGAAATTTTTAAAAATAGAGAAGCAGGATATGAAATGGGAAGATATATTTTAGATCAGAAGGGTAACTTGAAGGTTGGTGAAGTAGAGAATGGATAAATTTTATTATATTTTATTGATATTCGATTATTTTGCTGTATTTTATTTATTTTTAGTCAATGGGACCTATTTGTTTTTAAACATTAAAGCATTTTCTTCGATCAGAAAATACTGGAGTGCAAGAGAAACAGTTGAGTTTGAAAATGTATTTCAGAGTGAGTTTTACAAACCGGTTTCAATTATAATTCCAGCCTATAATGAAGAGCTAACCATAGTTGATAACATTATATCTATTCTTTCGCTGCAGTACCCAGAATATGAGCTGGTAGTCGTTAATGACGGCTCTAGAGATGGAACTATAGATCAGTTAAAGGATAAATTTAATCTGATTAAATCCAGCCGAAGTTATAGAAAAGACCTTGAAACTAAGCAGGTTAAGGAAGTTTATGATTCAACTGATTATCCTAATCTAGTTGTAGTAGATAAAGAAAATGGTGGTAAAGCTGATGCCCTTAATGCAGGAATTAATATTGCCCAGTTTCCCTTAGTCTGTAATGTTGATGCAGATTCTTTAATTGATGACCACGCTCTCTTAAAAATTGTAGAGCCTTTTTCAAAGGACTGGCGGGTTATTGCAGCTGGAGGAACTATCAGAGTTGCTAATGACTGTGAGATTAGAGGTGGCCAGGTAAAAAAAGTAAGGCTGGCTAAAAAACCTCTGGTTAGAATGCAGGTTTTAGAATATTTGAGGGCTTTTTTATTCGGCCGTGTTGGCTGGGCTGCTCTTAACAGTTTGCTGATTATTTCCGGTGCCTTTGGAGTTTTTAAGCGCAAACACCTAATCAAAGCTGGCGGCTACAGCACCGACACAGTTGGTGAAGACATGGAATTGGTACTTAAGTTAAATAGAAAGATGAAAAAAGCCAATCGTGAATATAGAGTTGTTTTCTTTCCGGATCCGGTCTGCTGGACTCAGGTGCCAGAAGATATGGAGACTCTATCTAATCAGCGTCGGCGCTGGCAGCGCGGTCTTGGACAGAGCTTATTGATGAATAAAGAACTTTTATTTAATAGAGATTATGGACTGCTTGGTTTATTTGCCTATCCATTCTATTTTTTTGTTGAGTTTTTAGGACCGGTAATTGAGACTTTTGGCTATCTGGCAATAATATTAACAATCTTTTTGCAGTCAGGGATTCCCCCTGTAGCGGTACTCTTTTTTATCACTGCCATTTTAATGGGGATTTTACTCTCAATAATTTCGCTGCTTTTTGAAGAGATGACTTTTCATAAATATGATAAATTAAGCGAAAAGCTCAGCCTGGTTTTATATGCCTTTTTAGAAAACTTAGGCTATAAACAGCTGCACACATTCTGGCGTCTGCAGGGAATTATTGACCTGCTGTTCAAAAAAGAAAGCTGGGGCAGCCAGAAACGGAAAAATTTCTCCAGTGACTAATTGTGATCAAATAATAAAGAAAAGGTGATGGAAATTAATATTTTAGTTGTTGATGATGACAGAGATATGAGGATGCTTCTAGAAAATTATTTAAAAAAGTTAGAAGTTGAAAAGATTAATTTCACAGATTCTGCTCAAAAAACTTATCATCTCTTAAATGTGGCTGATTTAAAAGCTGAGCCTAAAGTTGATTTAATAATTTTGGACATTATCTTAGGGGATGAAAATGGAATTGATATCTGCAGCAAGATAAAAGAAAATCCCGCCTATCAGGAGATTCCAATTATTATGATCACTGCTCAAAAAGAATCAGTATTTTTAAAAGATGCTTTTGAGGCAGGAGCAATGGATTATCTTAAAAAACCAATCCAAAAAATAGAGTTTATTGCACGAGTCAATTCTGCTATTAGATTAAGAAAAGAAACGAAAGCAAGAATTGAAAGGGAAAAAGAGCTGCTTAAACTATCAGAAGAACTAAAAATGGCCAATCAAAAACTGGAGAAAATGGCTCTGGTTGATGGTTTGACAGGTATTTCAAATAGACGTTTATTTGATAAAACTTTAAAAAATGAATTAAAAAGAGCCAAAAGAAAAAAATCATATATTTCTTTAATAATGATCGACATTGATAATTTTAAAGCCTATAATGACACCTATGGTCATCAGGAGGGAGATGAGTGTTTAAAAGAGGTTGCCTCTGTTTTAGATGAAAATACGAAAAGAGCAGCAGACTTTGCAGCCCGCTACGGTGGAGAAGAATTTGCAGTGATTCTTCCTCATACGGATAAAAATGGGGCCTTAAAAATAGCTGAAGATATTAGAAAAGGAATTATAAATCTGAAAATAGAGCATAAAAATTCTGATACTGCTGATTATGTAACTGTTAGTCTAGGGGTTAGCAGTATTAAAATTAAAACGAAGATTACTCAACACTTGATCAAAGCTTTTATTGAAAAGGCAGATCAGGCTCTCTATCAGGCTAAAGAAAAAGGAAGAAATCAGACTGTATATCAGAGTTTTAAATAAAGTATAGACTTCAAAAAAATGAAATTGCAGAGGAGTTATTAAAATGGCAAAAAATAAAGTTTATATTGATCCAGATCTTGAATTTTTAATTCCTAAGTTTTTAGAAAATAGAGAAGAAGATATAAAAAATTTAGAAAGATTGCTTAAGGAAGCAGAATATGATCAGATGAGAATTATCGGTCACAGCTTGAAAGGTTCTGGTGGTGGCTATGGTTTTGATTATTTAACAGAACTAGGAAGCCAGATTGAGAAAAATGCTGAACTAAAAAATAAGGAAAAGCTTAATAATTTGATCATAGAGTTAAAAAACTATCTGAATAATTTAGAAATTATCTATCAGGAAGAATAGAGGTGGCTATTTTGCCAAATTTTAATTTAGAAAAAGAATATGAGATTGTTTTTAATAATACACAGGATGCTCTTTTTATAATGGAAATAGATGAGAATAAAGATTTTCGCTTTCTTAAGTTAAATCCCACCCATGAAAATTTAACTGGTTTAAAAACTGAAGATATAGCCGGAAAAACTCCTGTAGAAGTTCTCGGAGCAGAAATGGGAGAAGTAGTAAAAGCCCGTTACCAAAAGTGCCTTGATCAGAAAAAGACTATCACTTATGAAGAAGTTTTGGATCTACCTGGGGGTAAAAAAGTCTGGTCAACCAAGTTGAGCCCTGTTTTTGAAGCTGGAGAAATCACTCATATTGTAGGTAGTGCCCGCAATATTTCGGAAAGAAAAAAGCTGGAAGAAGAAAAAAAGGAATTAAGCAGAAGATATAAACTAGCAACCAGTGCTGCAGAGATAGGAGTCTGGAAATTAGATTTAGATACTAATGAGATAATTTGGGATGAATATATGTTTAAGATTTATGAAACAGAAGAAGATAAAAGTTACTCTTATGAAGATTGGACTGAGCATATTTACTATAAAGATAAAGAAAAAACTACAAGAACATTTAGAGAAACAATCAAAAATAATGAGATTTTTAGTCATGAATTTAGAATTAAAACAGATACTGGTAAGGTTAAGTATATTAAAGCCTTTGGGAAGCCTATTTTAGAGAAGGATCAGCCGGTCGAAGTAATAGGAGTTAACTATGATATAACTGAAAAAGAAAAAGCTTTAAAAAAATTAGAGGATTATTCTAAAGAATTGAAATTAAAAAATATTGAATTGAAACAGGCTAGTTATAAGGCAAGGGAAGCATCTAGAGCAAAATCTGAATTTTTATCAACAATGAGTCATGAGATTAGAACGCCAATGAACTCGATTATTGGGATGGCAGAATTATTACAGGATACTAATTTGAATGAGCAACAGAAAAAATATGTTAATATATTTCAGAATGCTGGAGAAAGTTTATTAACTTTAATTAATGATATTCTTGATCTTTCAAAAATTGAAGCAGGAAAAGTAGAGCTTGAAAAAAAAGAGTTTAATCTAGTAAGAACTGTTGAAAACATCGCGGAGATGATTTCAGTTAGGGCCTACGAAAAGGGTTTAGAAATGCCGCTTCGGATTTCTTCTAAGATACCTGAATGTGTAATTGGTGATTCGGATCGATTTAGACAGGTCTTAATAAATCTGCTGGGAAATGCGGTTAAATTTACTGAAAGTGGTCAGGTTTTTTTAGATCTTAGAATTGATCCTGATTTTTCTGAAGCTAATAAGACTAAAGTGATTTTTGCTGTTAAAGACACAGGAATTGGGATAGCTGAAGAAAAGCAGGAAACTATATTTAATAGTTTTACTCAGGCTGATGCATCAAGCACCCGTAAATATGGCGGGACAGGACTTGGACTTACTATCTCCAAACAGTTAGTAGAATTAATGGGAGGAGAAATCTGGTTGAAGAGTAGTCCGGGTTTGGGGAGCACTTTTTACTTTTCGCTGCCGTTTGAGGTTCTTAATGAGGAAATTGAATATCTTGAAATTAAATCGCAGCAGTTTAATGACTTAAGAATATTAACTGTAGATGATAATTCAACAAATAATTTCATATTACAAGAAATAATGGCAGAAAAGGGGGCTGAAGTTGATACTGCAAGTAGTGGAGAAGAGGCTCTTGAGGTTTTAGCAGAAAGTATAGAAGCCGATAATCCATATCAAATTATTTTAATGGATAACTTTATGCCGAAAAAAAGTGGCCTGGAAATTGCAGCAGAAATTAAAAAGAAATTTAAAATAGATAATTTGCAGATAATCATTCTTTCTTCAGACTTTGAAAACAAATATCTAGAAACATATAAAGCCTTTATTGATGATTATATGATGAAACCAATCAGAAAAAAAGAATTATTTTCACTGCTGGAGAAAGCAGCTGTCAGAATTGTCAAAAAAGAAAAGAATAAAAAAATCAGCAGTATAGAACCTGAAAAAAGAAACCTTAATTTGGCTGAGCAAGAAAACAAAAAAATCCTGGTAGTAGAAGATAACCCTGATAATCAGTTTTTAATCAAAGCATTTTTGAAGAAAAAAGATTACCTGCTGGAAATGGCTGAAAATGGAATTGAGGGTCTAGAAAAATTCAAAAATAATGATTATGATCTGATTTTAATGGATATCCAGATGCCGGAAATGAATGGATATCAGGCGATCAATAAGATCAGAGCATGGGAAGCTGAAAGAAATATCGCTAAAACTAAGGTGATTGCTTTAACAGCTTATGCCCTGGATTCTGATAAAGATAGAGCTCTGCAGGAGGGTTTTGATGATCACCTGACTAAACCAATAAAAAAAGATAAACTTTTTAAAATGATAGATGATTATTTGAAATATTAATTTTTTATTAGGTCTTACGATTTAGATATTGATTAAGATACTGTAATATTTCATCTTTAATATATTCTATGATATAATTAGCTTAGTAGATGTCTGTTAATCTATTTAAGCTATTTTTTTTGTCCTTAGATTAAACCATACATATATTTTTCCGATTTTAACTATTAAAAATATTTTTCTGAAAGGAGAAAAATATGAGCTGCTCTTTTAAGATAGATGTTATTGATATGCCCGGAGTAACAAGCCGCCTGCTTAATCTGGTCGATGATTTGAATATCAATTTGATGGCTATGGAGGTAGTTCCGGGGAAGATTTATATTCGAGTTGGCGAACTGCCAGAGTGTGAAAAGGTAAAAAGAGAAGAACTGCTTATTGAATTAGAACGCTTAGATTTTGTAAAAGAAGTATCTGATATAGAATATATGCCGTTTGAGGTTAAAGAGCAGGAACTAAAGACTGTTATGAATAATCTAAAAGAAGGAATTGTTGCTATCGATAAATATGGGAAAATCAGTACCATGAATAAGTCAGCTGAGGTTATCTTAAATGTTTCATTAAAAAAGTCAATTGGAAAAGATATTAGAGAAATTTTAGATTCAGAGAGGCTTCCAATAATTGAGAGTTTAAAAAAGAAGAAAAAGATAGAAAATGAAGAAATCTTGATTGAAGGAGATTATGGTAAATCTCACTATTTTACTACAACCACCCCAGTTTTTGATGAAGATAATAATTTGATTGGAGCAGTTGCTTCAATGAAAGATATTGATGAAGTAAGAAAACTATATAATACAATTCACGAAACTCCTAAAATTGAATTTAATGATATAATTCATCAAAGTGAAAAGATGGATCAGCTAATAGAATATGCTAAGCGATCAGCCAAAAATGATTCAACAATATTTATTCGTGGAGAAAGCGGAACTGGAAAAGAACTGTTTGCTAGAGCAATATATTCTGCTAGTTCCAGAAGTCAGGAACCTTTTGTGGCAGTAAACTGTGCTGCTTTACCTGATTCTTTATTAGAGAGTGAACTTTTTGGTTATGAGGAAGGATCATTTACCGGTGCCAAAAAAGGCGGTAAACAGGGCCTTTTTGAAATTGCTGATAAAGGCACTATATTCTTAGATGAAATTGGAGAAATGTCAGCACATCTGCAGGCAAAACTTTTAAGAACCCTGGAACAAAATCAGATTAGAAAAGTTGGTGGAGACCAGGTTATTAATATCGATGTGAGGGTTATTGCTGCAACAAATAGAAAGATTGAAGAGATGATCAGGGAAAACAAGTTCAGAGAGGACTTATATTACAGACTTAATGTGATTCCAATAATTATTCCTCCTTTAAGAGAAAGAAGAGAAGATTTATTTGCTCTAAGTAAATATTTTATCTGGAAGATTACTAATAAAATGAGAATTCCTAATAAACATTTAAGTCCAGCAGCCAAAAAAAAGATTATGACTTATGATTGGCCGGGAAATGTACGTGAACTTAAAAATGTTTTAGAAAGAGCAATTAATTTTGTTTCATCATTAGAGATTACTGCAGATGATATAATATTTGATAGATTAAAACTTCAAAATAACAATTATTTAAATAGAGAAGCTGGAGATTATAATGAAAATAGTTTACTAAAAGGTAATTATGTCGATATTAAAGAAATTTCTTCAATTAAAAAAATGGTAGGTGAATTAGAAAAACTTGTAATAGCTCATACTTTAGATGAAGAACAGAGTCTGCGCAAGGCTGCAGAGGTACTTGGGGTTTCTCATACTACTGTTCTAAATAAGGCTAAAAAGTATAATTTGAAATAAAACTTTCCATTCGGAAAGATAAGTTTACAGCATTATTATCGCTTAAAAGAGAGATAAACAGACATAATTAATTGTAATCTTGTTTAATTAAATTTTTGTGGCTGTAAACATTTATTTACGTTGTTCTAAATTTTAAAACAATTTATACTAATTTTAAAGTTGACAATTAAATCATTATAATTACAAAAAAATAATTTCAGGTTATAATTACTGTCATTACAGCGATTTCAAAAAAAGATTTCCTGATTATTAAATTGTGGCACACTAATTGCATTATAATATGAGTGAAAGCAATTTAATAAAAAAGTTTTATTTAAATTTAAATTAATTACAGGAGGTTTTTATTTTGGAAAAGAAAGATTTAGGGAAATTAGGTTTTCAGTCACTTTGTTGTCATGCAGGTCAGCATGCGGATCCACAGACAGGTGCTCACAACACACCTATTTATCAAACTTCAACCTTTGCTTTTAAAAATGTACAGGATGGAGCAGACAAATTTGCTGGAGAAAAAGAAGGTTATATTTACACAAGGCTTGGCAACCCAACTCAGAGTGCTTTAGAAGAAAAAATGGCAGCTCTAGAAGGTGCTGAAGCAGCTATTGCAACAGCTTCTGGTATGTCAGCAATTTCTGCATCTGTAATGGCTATTGCTTTTGCTGGTGATCATATTTTAGCTCATGACTGCCTATATGGATGTACTCATTCTTTGATGGAAGAAATTTTACCTAGATATGGAATTGAAGTAACATTTGCAGATTTATCTGACTTAGATAATGTAGATGAATATATGCAGGATAACACTAAACTTGTTTATCTAGAAACACCTTCAAATCCAACTCTAAACTTAGTTGATATTGAAGAAATTAGCAAAAAAGCTCACGCAGCAGGAGCAAAAGTAATTGTAGATAATACTTTCATGACTCCTTACCTGCAGAATCCATTAGCTTTAGGTGCAGATATGGTTGTTCACAGTGCAACAAAGTATATTGGCGGCCATGGTGATGCTATTGCTGGTATTATCGCTGGTGATGCGGAAATGTTAGCTGAAATCAGAATGACTACTCTGAAAGATTTTGGTGGAATTATCAGTCCATTTAACGCCTGGTTATTACTAAGAGGCCTAAAAACTCTTCCAATTCGTGTTGACAAGCATACAGAAAATGCAATGGAAGTTGCTGAATTCTTAGAAGCTCATGATAAAGTAGAAAGAGTATTCTATCCAGGTTTAGAAAGTCATCCTCAGCATGACTTAGCTAAAAAGCAGGCATCTGGTTTTGGTAGCATGATTAGTTTTGAGTTAAAAGGTGGCTATGGTGCAGGTGAGAAAATGATGAACAATGTTAACCTAGCAACTCTTGCAGTTAGTTTAGGTGATGTTGATACATTAATTCAGCACCCAGCTTCAATGACTCATGCTCCAGTACCACGTGAAGAAAGATTAGCAGCTGGAATTACAGATGGATTAGTTAGAATTTCAATTGGTATTGAAGATGTTGAAGATATTATTGCTGATTTAGACAACTCTTTATCAGTCTTAGCTGAGGTTGAAGAAGAAAACTTAGCAACAGTATAAGTTCAAAATAAGCGATCAAATATAAGTTATTCAAATTAAGATTTAAAAATAAAAATCACTGTATAAGATAGGTCCTCCTGAAAAACGGAGGATCTTATAAGGAGATAATACTCAGAAAATTTTAAAAACAAATTTAACGGGGGTTAAGTATAAATGAAAAATAAAGTTGAAAAACTAGATAAAGGAAATCCTGTTGCACTAATACCTTTATTTGTCTTTTTAGTCTTATATTTAGGGATGGGTATTTACTTCTCTATGCAGGGAGTGGAAATGGCATTTTACCAGTTTCCTGCTCCAATTGCTGCTTTAGTCGGAATCGTTGTTGCATTTTTTATGGCCTCAGGTTCAATGGAAGAAAGAGTGTCATCTTTTGTTAAAGGTGCTGGAGAAAATAATGTTATTATAATGTGTATGATTTATCTTTTGGCTGGAGCTTTTTCAGCTGTTTCTCAAGCAGTAGGTGGAGTAGATGCAACTGTTAATTTAGGTCTGTCAATTATTCCATCTCAGTTTTTACTGCCAGGATTATTTTTAATAGCAGCTTTTATTGCTACTGCTATGGGTACTTCAATGGGAACAATTGGAGCTGTAGTTCCAATTGCTGTTGGTATTGCCTCTAAAGCTGCACTACCATTACCATTAACTATCGGTGCTGTTATTGGTGGGGCAATGTTTGGTGATAACCTGTCAATTATTTCTGATACTACAATTGCTGCAACTCAGACCCAGGGTGTTGAGATGCGGGATAAGTTCAAAATGAACCTTTTAATTGTTTTGCCAGCTGCTATCCTTACTTTAGTATTCCTCTTTTTTGCAGGAGATACAGCAGTTCAGGCTTCTCAATATTCATATGAACTTATTAAAGTAGTTCCTTATATTGCTGTTTTAGTTTTTGCCTTAATTGGTGTCAATGTTTTTATGGTTTTATTTGGTGGAATGCTTTTGTCAGGTTTAATTGGTATTATATTTGGTGATTTTACTTTTATTGCAATGGCTCAGGAAGCATATGCTGGTTTTAATAGTATGACAGAGGTTTTCTTCTTATCCATGTTTGCTGGTGGTTTAGCAGCGATGATCCGGAAAGAAGGCGGATTACAGTATCTGATTTATGCAATTTCCAGTCGAATTAAAAGCACCAAGGGTGCAGAACTTGGAATTGCAGCCTTAGTTAGTGTTACAGATGTTTGTACAGCGAATAATACAGTTGCTATTATCATCAGTGGACCACTCGCTAGGAACATAGCAATCGAAAATAATGTTGATTTAAGACGTAGTGCCAGTCTTTTAGATATTTTTGCCTGTGTCTGGCAGGGAATAATACCATATGGAGCTCAGATCTTATTGGCAGGTTCATTAGCTGAAATTTCTCCGATACAAATTATTCCTAATCTGCATTACAATTTCTTGGTTTTAATTGCGGGACTCTTAGCAATTTACTTCGCTTTCCCAAGTGCAGATAAACTATTTGCTGAAAAAGCACCGGCACAGCAAAAAAATAGTGCATAATTAAAATGCAGGTTTAATTCAAAAAACATATAAATAAAAGTTAAGTGGAATAAAAATAGGTGGAGCTGCAATTTAGCTTTAGAAATTAACTTAAAAGTTATAATTTCTGAGCATTGGCTCCACCTTTTTGATATTATATTAACTTAAAAAATATTATTTTATTTCTTCTTTGTGTAAAAGCATCTCATCCAGGCTGTCACCATCAACAACCATTGGAAACATTGTTTCTTCTTCTTCCATTATAAAATCAAGTAGATATGGCTGTGGACTGTTGATTGCTTCTTCAATTGCTGGTCTTATTTCCTCAACCTTCTCAATTCTGATTGCTTTAAAATTACCAAAGGCCTCAGCCAACTTAACAAAATCAGGGATCATTTCTTCCGGACAATTTTCTCCTCCGGCAGAACAGTCAGGGGGGCAGGAAACATCCTTTCTCAAACAGGTTGAAAAGTAATTTTTATCCTGATAAACTTCCTGGAGCTGTCTGATCATACCCAGTTGTTTATTATTAAAAATGACCACATTCACCGGTAGATTTTGTTTAGCAATTGTCGCCATATCCTGCATGTTCATCATAAAACTGCCGTCTCCAGCAATAGCTATTACTTTTTTATATGGATTGCCCAGTTGAGCTCCAATAGCAGCTGGGAAACCAAAGCCCATTGTGCCTAAACCACCTGAAGAAATGAAAGATCTTGCTTCAGTATATTTATAATAATGGGCTGCCCACATCTGATGCTGTCCTACTTCGGCAGTAATAATTGTGTTTGTTGGGCTGACATTATAAATTTCTTCCATAACCTGGCGGTGAGTCAGCTTACCTTTTTTAGGCTGATATGCCTTCTTATGATGCAGATCACGCCATTCATTAATTCGCTGCATCCACTCTGGATGTTCGTTTTCAGTAATTTTTTGATTTAATTCCTCCAGTACAATTTTAACATCTCCTACAATTGGAATATCAATGTAGAGGCGTTTACCAATTTCAGCAGGATCAATATCGATATGAATGATCTCAGCATTAGGTGCAAATTTATCAATTTTTCCGGTTACTCGATTGTCGAATCTTGCTCCAACTGCAATTATCAAATCAGCATTATGTATTGCCTTATTTGCCTGAGTTGTTCCATGCAGGCCTAACATTCCCAAACTTAATGGGTTTGTGCTGTCAAAAGAACCCAGACCCATCATGGTTGTTGTAACTGGAATTCCACTCTTATTCGCTAATTCTCTCAGTTCCTGACTTCCATTTGAATTGATTACTCCTCCACCAGCGTAAATTACGGGAGTTTTTGCATTGTTTATAGCTTCAGCAGCTTTTTTAATTTGAAGGCCGTGTCCTTTTTTAGTCGGATTATATCCCGGTAAATAAACTTTGTCGGGATAGTTAAATTCTGCAGTCTGCATTAATATGTCTTTTGGCATATCAATTAAAACTGGACCTGGTCTGCCTGTTTGGGCAATATAGAAGGCTTCTTTAATAGTTTCAGCAAGATCATTAATATCCTTAACCAAATAATTGTGTTTAGTTATTGGAGCAGTGACACCTCTAATATCTGCTTCCTGAAAAGCATCGGTACCTATGGCAGACATTGGTACCTGACCTGTAAAAGCGACAATTGGAATAGAGTCCATATTAGCTGTGGCAAGACCTGTAACCAAATTAGTACCTCCAGGGCCAGATGTTGCTAAGCAAACTCCAGCTTTGCCGGTTGATCTAGCATAACCACCTGCCGCATGGATAGCTACCTGCTCATGGTAAGGCATTACAAATTTTATTTTTGATTTACGAAACTCTTCAAAAATCGGTAAAACGGCTCCTCCAGGGTATCCGAAAACTAATTCTACCTGCTCGCGACTCAAAGACTCAATAAAGATTTCAGCACCTGACAGTTTTTTCATAATTTCAACTCCTCTTAATATTTAGATTATAATTTTTAAAAAATATAAAAAACCTCTCATCGCAAATAACAGCCTAAATCTATTATTTGGGACGAGAGGTTTAATCACGTGGTACCACCCTAATTCACTATTAATGAAGTTAATAGCCTCAATAAGTACTTTTTAAATAAAATAGTACTTCAGCATAAGATAACGGATGCAAAACTTATCCGATAAGACTTACTTGATTCAGCCTTACTGTTCAAGGATGAGAGTAATAATAAAATAGATACGGCTTCCAGCAAATACCGATTCTCTGTCATCATATATTTATTATTCATTTCCTATCATAACATTTGCAATAATTAAATTGTATGAATAAAAGTATAATAAATTATTTTCCCCTTGTCAAATTAAAAATTGTTAATTTTAAAAAAGGTGAATTTTTTCTTAAAAAATAAAGGAATTTTCTGAAGAATGAAGAATTAATAAAATAGATACAAAAGTCGACAGTATACAGTAAACAATATTTTGGGGAGTGGTTAAGATTAAAAATATTAAAAACATGTTTTTTAACAGTATCAAATTTAAGTTAACTATTGTTTTATTATTAATTGCTTTAGTTCCACTGGGAATAGTTAGTTATTTTCAGATCAGAAATGTTGAAAATATGATAGAAGATTCTTTTGTTGAATCAACTAAACGTGAAGTTTCTCAAGTTGATAATGCTATCAATCTATATTTCGAGCAGTTGAAAGCAAATACTAGATTTTTAGTTCAAAACGAATACATAAAACAGGTCGATAATAATATAACAAAGTACTTAACTAATCAGAATGATAGTTTAATGATGACTCCATCTGAAAATGGTGGTGTAGAAGAAGATATTTATTATTTATTTGATGATTTTGCTAAAACCCATCCTGAGGTTTCGTATATTTACATTGGGACCAAACATGGAGGAATGATTCAACATCCTGAAGGAGTGGTTGGCAGTAATTATGACCCACGGGAAAGGCCTTTCTACGAAGTAGCTCTAAAAAATGAAGGTCAAGTTGTTTTAACAGAACCTTACTACTGGGCTGCAGATGATACGATTAATATTGGAGCCGTATCAACCTTTAATAACATTGATGGAGAATTTATGGGTGTTTTAGGAATCGATATTGGCTTAAATAGTTTAACAAATTTAATTAAAGACATTACTATTGGTCAGGAAGGTTTTATAATTTTAGCTGATGATCAGAATAATATTCTGGCACATCCTAGAGATGCTTCTCTGACATTTGAAAACATTTCAGAATTAGAGGTAGAAGGGTTAAGCAGTAATTTAGACCAGGACTCAAAATCTTTTGAAGCAGTAATGAATGGAGAAGAGTATTTGTTTAATACTTATAAATCTGACAATACATCCTGGAACTTTATTTCTGTAATTCCAAAAAGTGAGCTGGAAGCTCAGATAAATCAAATGTATAAACAGATAATCACAATAATTATTGGTTTATTAATTTTAATTTCCCTACTGGCTCTATTTATTTCCAAAAAAATATCTGACCCAATTATAGAAGCCACCAATTTCTCTAAAGAAATTGCTGCTGGAAACTTAAATGCCGAAAAAATTAGAGTTAAAGGAAATAATGAGCTTTCAATTTTATCTGAAGCTTTAAATGAGATGCAGGAAGATCTAAGAGATATGATATCCCAAATCAATAATATTGCTCTTGATTTATCATCATCAAGTGAAGAGTTAAGTGCATCTGGAGAAGGTTTAGAGAATTCTGCAGAAAAAGTTGGAGAATCAATCGAACATGTTGCTTCTGGTGCTGAAGAGCAGTCGGCTCAGACCGAAGAAAGTACTGCAGTTGTAGCAGAGCTGAGTAAAGAAATTGACAATATTGATAAGATGTCCAAAAATATGAAAACGGAAACTAAATCGGTTATGGAAAATATAGAACAGGGTAGTGTATCAATGGATACTTCTATCGATCAGATAGAAAGTGTAAACAAAAATACTGCTGAAGTCTCAGATAGCATTGGTGAACTTGGAGTTTTATCTGAAGAAATTGGAAATATAGTTAATTTAATAAATGGAATTGCATCTCAAACAAACTTACTAGCTTTAAATGCGGCAATAGAAGCTGCTCGAGCTGGAGAGGCCGGGAGAGGATTTAGTGTTGTAGCTGATGAAATCAGGAATTTAGCTGAAGAATCATCTAAGGCTACTGAAAAAATTGAGGTATTGATTAAAGATATTCAGGAAGGTGTAAATAATTCTGTTAGAAAAATGGATGAAACTGAAGATGTTGTAAAAAGCAGTGTAGATGTTATAGAAAAAACTAAACTTTCTTTCGATAAGGTTAAAGAAGTTTCAATGAAGTTAAGTCAGATAATTGAAAGCATAGATTTGAAGACAGATAAAGTTAATACTAAGGGTAAAGAGGTAGCAGAAATAATTAATCAAATTGCTGCTGTAAGTGAAGAATCAGCCCAGAGATCAGAAGATGTTGCATCTTACAGTCAGGACCAGCTTAACTCTACTAAAGAAGTAGTTCGTTCAGCAAAAAGTTTGGCTGAAACTGCAGATAAGCTGACAGAGACTGTAAATAAATTTAATCTGTAAACTAATAGATTTTGAGGAGGAGATTTTTTGTCATTTAAAAATCTTCATCATATTAAAAGAGCATTTAGGGAGACAGATGTTATCTGTATCATTGACAAAAATGCTAAGATACTTTATTACAATAACTATAATGATATTCATAATAAACTAGGTACAGAGGAGGTTGTTGGCAAACCGTTTTTAGAAGTTTATCCCTGGCTTGATTATGAAACCAGTACTGCTTTGAAGGTGCTGAAAACGGGAGAAGCTATTGTTAACCAGGCCCAAGTTATGAAACTAAGTGATGGAACAGAGGTTAATGCTATTAATACAGCTTTTCCCTTGAAAAATAAAAATGGTATTCTGGGAGTTGTATTTTTATCTTATGATATTAATACAATGATTAACACTTCCGAGGTAGAAGCGGTAAAAAAAAGAGGCCACAGTCCCGGGTCAAAATATAAATTTTCAGATATAATAACTAAAAATGCTGAAGTTATGCGTATCATTGCTCAGTTAAAAAAGGCTGCAGAGTATAATTCTAATATTCTAATCTATGGAGAAACAGGAACAGGTAAGGAGTTATTTGTTCATTCAATCCATAATGCAAGTAATAGAGCTGCAAAGCCTTTTATCTCTCAAAATTGTGCAGCTATACCTGAAAACTTAATGGAAAGTTTGTTTTTTGGAACTACTAAAGGAAGTTTTACTGGTTCGGAAGAGAAAAAAGGACTATTTGAACTGGCAAATGGAGGGACAATTTTTCTTGATGAGATCAATTCAATGCCTACTTCTCTTCAGGCAAAGCTGCTCCGGGTAATTGAAAACGGTAAAGTTCGCAGGATTGGTGGAAAAAAAGAATATAAAACTGATGTGAGAATTATTGCCTCTACAAATGAAAAAATTGAGGATCTGCTGGGCTCAAAACGTTTTAGAAAAGATTTATATTATCGGATGAGTGTAGTGAATATAGAGATACCTCCATTACGAGAAAGAAGAGACGATATTCAGGTTTTATGTGATCACTTTATATTAGATTTTAATCAGAAATTTGATAAAGAAATTAGAGGGATAGACACAAGAGTCGAAAAAGTTTTTTTGAGTTATGAATGGCCTGGAAATGTTAGGGAATTCAAAAATTGTATTGAAAGTGCATTTATTAGTAACACCAAAGGTAATAAGATTAGACTTGATGATATACCGAAATATATTTTAGATAGAATTGATTCGAGTCTGGATGACAGAGAAGGTAATTTATTTTTTGAAGATGATCTGTCTTTAAAAAATAATGTCCAAAAACTTGAAAAAAGGCTTATTTCAAGTTCTTTGGAAAAAGCTGAAAACAACATTACTCAGGCAGCAGAAATTCTTGATATATCAAGGCAGTCTTTATATCATAAAATAGAAAAATATAACCTTAATTATTAAAACAAAAATAATCTGCAGTGTAATTTATTTTTACAACTGTAGATTATTTTTACGTTGACTTCAAAAAAAGAGCTTAAATTGATTGAAAATATTGAAATTTAGCCTTAAAAAGCTCTTTTTAGGCTTAAAAACATAGTTTTTTCGGCATAGATCTTGCAATTATATTATAGTGAGTGCAAAAAATATAAGGAGGATCAAAATGACGAAAAATTATGATAGTTTATTTGAACCACTAACAATTTCTGATTTAGAAATTAAAAATCGAATAGGAATGGCGCCTATGGCTGCCTCGGGCTTAATTAATTCTGACAATGCTTTTGACCAGAGGGCAGTTGAGTATTATGTCGAGAGAGCAAAAGGAGGAGCGGGTTTAATAATAACAGGTGGTGTTGAAGTCGAAAATACAATTGAACAGACCCATACCGGTATTTTTCAAAATATTTCAACAAACCCAACCGCTTTTAAGCTAACAGCCAGTGAAATGGTGGAAAGAGTGCAGGCACATGGGGCTAAGATATTCCTGCAGCTGACTATGGGATTTGGTAGGTCACTATTTTTAGATTTAGTAGACAGCCATCCGGTTGCCCCTTCAGCTGTAGCTCACTTCAGTCAGCCTGAAATCACCTGTCGGAAACTGCAAACAGAAGAGGTAGAGTTCATGATCCAAAAAATGATAGATGCTGCAGCCTTAGCAAAAGACATTGGTTTTGATGGGGTCGAAGTGCATGCGATGCATGAAGGTTATTTAATTGATCAGTTTGCGCTATCATTATTTAACAATCGGACTGACAAATATGGTGGTAATTTGAGAAATAGACTTCGGGTAGCCACTGAGATTGTTGAGGGGATTAAGAAAAAATTAGGCAGCAATTATCCGGTTATTCTACGTTATGGAGTAAAAAGCTGTATTAAGGATTTGCACCAGGGGGGCTTGCCTGGAGAAGATTATCAGGAAAAAGGAAGAACTTTAGCAGAAGGTCTGGAAGCAGCTGCAATACTTGAAGAAGCTGGTTATGATGCTTTTAATGCAGATTTAGGTTCATATGAAGCTTTATACTGGGCTCATCCGCCAGCATATATGGATCACGGCCTATATTTACCCTATGTCCAAAAATTAAAAGAAGTAGTTGATGTTCCAATTTTAACTGCCGGTAGACTTGATGATCCAGAACTTGCAGCTCAGGCGGTTGGAGAAAGACAGATTGATATGGCTTTAATTGGTCGCGGTTTATTAGCTGATCCGGAATGGCCAAACAAGGTTAAATATCAAAAATTAGATAAAATTAGACCCTGTTTAGCCTGTCATGATGGCTGTATGGGAAGATTGGAAAGCGGGAAGAAAATGTCATGTGCAGTTAATCCAGCCTGTGGACGTGAAACAGAATATGCTGTAGGCCCTGCTCTGACAGAAAAACAAATAATGATAGTTGGTGGCGGAATAGCAGCCATGGAAGCTGCCAGAGTTAGTGCTTTAAGAGGTCATGAGGTACAGCTTTATGAAAAGAATAATTATTTAGGTGGCCATTTAATTGAAGCCTCTGTACCTGATTTTAAAAAAGATGAAAGAAAACTTATTGACTGGTACAAAAAAGAGTTAACAGAACTCGGAGTTATTATTAATTTAGAGCAGGAGGTAGACCAAAAATTAATAGCAGAATTGTCTCCTGATGAAGTTATAATAGCTGCCGGTGCTAAAGCAAATATTCCACCGATTGCTGGAGTCGATCAGGAAAATGTAATAACTGCCTGTAAAGCATTAATGAATGAAGATCAAATTGGAGAAAAAGTAGTAATTTTAGGTGGAGGCTTAGTTGGAGTAGAAACTGCTGTCTGGTTAGCCGAAAAAGAAAAAGAATTAACAATTGTTGAAATGATGGATGATTTATTGGATAGTGTTTTTGTTTCTCATGCCAACTCAGATATGTTAAAAGATCTGGTGGACTTCCATGAAATAGATGTTAAAACAGGAAGCAGTATTTTAGAAATAGATAAGAATACTGTAAGCGTAATATCTAAAAACTTTAGCAGAGAAAATATCGAAGCAGATACAATTATAATTGCCGCTGGTTATAAGGAAAACAAAGAATTATACCAGCAGGTTAAAGATATGAATCTTAAAGTTAATTTAATTGGTGACTCTAAAAAAGTTGCAAATATTATGTATTCAATTTGGGATGCTTACGAAGTAGCAAAATCTATTTAAAAAATACTGGAGGAATAAAAAATGAATAATAAATTTATTGGAACAGATGCGATTATGAGAAGAGCAATGCTTAAAGGCTGTGGTTTTGATGATGCTGATATTAAAAAGAAACCCCATATTGGAATTGTTAATACATATAACGAAGGTGCACCGGGCCATGCCCATTTAAATGGAATTGCAGAAAGTATTAAACAGGGTGTTTGGGCGGCAGGTGGAGTACCGGTAGAATTTGGGGCTCCTTCAACTTGTGGTGATATGATTGTAGGAGAAGAAGAATTAAAATATGAGCTGGCCGGAAGAGATGTGGTAGCAATGGGAGTAGAATATGTTTCTACTGTTCACCAATTTGACGGATTAATTTTACTGGCCAGCTGTGATAATATTATTCCAGGTGTAATGTTGGGGGCGATTAGAGTTGATGTGCCTTCGATAGTTATTACTGGCGGCTCAATGCTGACCGGTGAATATCAGGGAGAAGAAGTTCTACCGTCTGATGTAGGTGTGATGACAATGGGCAAAGATGCTGACAGCCAGAAAGTCAGAGATATTGAAAATATAGCCTGTATGTGTCCTGGGGCCTGTTCGACAATGGGAACAGCCAACAGTATGCAGATTATGACAGAAGTATTAGGACTTAATTTGCCAGGAACAGCAACTATTCCTGCAGTATATGCTGACAAAAAAAGAGCGGCCAGATTGGCAGGGAAAAGGATTGTTTCTATGGTAGAGGAAGATTTAAAGCCAAGTGATATCTTAAATAGAGAAATTTTCTTAAATGCTGTCAAAACAAATATCGCCATGGGGGGATCGACAAATGTAATTCTACACCTATTAGCTCTAGCAAGAGAGGCCAAAGTAGAATTAACAATGGATGATTTTGCAGAGTTTGGAAATCAACTACCTTGTATCTGTGGAGTTAAACCATCTGGTAATTATTCAGTTGTAGATTTCCATAAAGCAGGAGGTGTACCTGCATTATTAAAAGAATTAGAAGCATACTTAGACTTAGATGTTTCTACTATAACCGGCCAAACTATTGGAGAAATTATTGCTGAAGCTAAAAACATGAATCCAGAAGTAATCAGACCTTTAGATAATCCCATTAATGCTGATGGTGGTTTAAAAATTCTAAGAGGTAATTTGGCTCCAAATAGTGCTATTGTCAGATCATCTTCGGTACCAGAAAGTATGAAAAAATTCACTGGACCAGCAAAGGTTTTTAACCGTGATCAAGAAGGAGTTAAAGCAATTAAGGAAGGTAAAATCGAACCAGGAGATGTAATGGTAATTCGCTATGAAGGGCCAAAAGGAGCTCCGGGAATGAAAGAAATTATGTTGAGTACAGATGCTTTAGTCGCATACGGGTTGGATGAAAGTGTTGGGTTAATAACTGACGGCAGATTTTCTGGTTTTAATCACGGCCCAATCATTGGTCATGTTACCCCAGAAGCTTATGCTGGAGGTCCACTTGCCCTGGTCAAGGATGGAGACATAATTTCTGTTGATATCAAGAATTCGACTTTAGATATTAAGCTTAGTGAAAAAGAATTAGCTGCAAGAAGAGAAAAATGGCAGCAGCCCGAAGCAAAGGTTAAACAGGGCATGATGCATATTTATGCTCAAATGTGTAAATCAGCTGATCAAGGAGCAGGAATGACTATTTAGTATAATATCACTAAACTAAAAATATTTGAGGGGGATTTAAAAATGATATATCATGCAAATAGAGCTCAGGACAATTATGGTGAGGTTATTGGAATTTTACTTTTAGACTTTAAAGCACCTTTTATCCCTGGAGATGTTGGAAATGCAAGTACCTATAATTATCCGGTCAGATATAAATTAGTTGAAGGACTTACTTTTGACAGATTATTTAATAAAGATCAAACTGCCTTAGATATCTTAATTGAAGCTGCTAAAGATTTGGAAAAATCAGGTGTGAGAGCGATAACAGCTGATTGTGGATTTTTTGCCCTTTTCCAAAAAGAGGTTGCTGAAGCAGTAGATATACCGGTCTTTTTATCAAGTCTTTTGCAGGCTCCATTTATTTCTTCAATAATTGCTAAAGACAAAAAAGTTGGGATTATTAGTGCCAAATCTGATAGTTTAGATGATGACAGCTTTTTAGACTCAGTAAATATTGAACGAGAAAGAGTTGTGATTCGCGGAATGGAAAACAAAGAAAATTTTTATAAATTCGGAGTCCTCGAAGAAGGTTATTTAGATACTGAAAAGATAGAACAAGAGGTTTTAGATGTAAGCAAAAAAATGATTGCAGAAAATCCTGAAATTGGAGCGGTTTTATTAGAATGCAGTATGCTTCCTCCATATGCTAAATCAGTGCATCAGTCACTTTCACTTCCGGTCTTTGATTTTATAACAATGATTGATTTCGTTAAATCTGCCTTAGTAAAAAAGGAATATCAGGGAGTTTTTTGAAATAGAATATAAATATAATTCACAGGAGTGGTAATTAATGGATCCGTATTATAAAGGAGCAATATTTGCTTTATTTTCTGCAGCTGGTTTTGGAATGACACCGGTTCTAGCTGTGTTTGCTTATGACGGGGGAGTTAGTGTTTATTCACTTTTATTTTTAAGATTTATGATGGCTGCTTTAGTTTTGTTTTCATATATCTTTATTAATAAAAACGAAATTAATCTTGGTATATCAGATCATTTAAAACTATTTGTGCAGGGAGGAATAATTTATTCAGTCTTTAGTATCTGCTATTTTTCTGCAATATCAGTTATTTCTCCTTCTCTGGCGGTATTGTTATTTTATACCTATCCAATTATTGTAGCATTGCTTTCGTTTTTAATAAATGGTGAAAAGATAACAAAAAGAATAGTATTTTCAATTATTGTTTCTTTTGCTGGTTTAATAATGTTATTTGGAGAGAATTTTAACAATCTAAATAAAATTGGAATTTTACTGGCTCTAGGAGCATCAATTTCCTATAGTGTATATGCGATATATGGAAGACATATTTTAAATACAATTCCTCTATCAGTTACAACTGCTTATATTTGTATTTTTGCAGCTTTTACTTTTTTAGCTGCAGGGTTATACCAAAATAAGCTTGATTTTAACTTCACTCCTGTTAGCTGGATTTATGTTGGCCTAATTACTTTGATTACTGTCGGCGGTTTCTTATCATTTTTTGCTGGAATTAAACTTACCAGTCCCACAATTGTATCAATTTTGGGAATGACAGAACCAATTATGACAATTGTTTTGTCTTTTGTTATTTTTTCTGAACAATTTACTTTAATTCAGATTATGGGTGTAGGCCTTGTCTTGACAGCATCTACGCAGGTTTTATTTAAAAAACAGAAAAAAATATTAAAAAAATATTAAAAAAAAGAAGGATATTTTGAATTGGCAGAGAATTATAAATATAAGAGATTGTCGACAGATGACTGTATATTGTTGTCAATTGTTTGAAACTTATAAAAATCAAACTGAATTACTAAATAATTTTCAGTTAGTTTTCAAAGGAGGTGAATATATGGAGTTATTGAAAAACTTTAAAGAAAAAGCTGCTTCAAATTTGCAAAAAATTGTTTTTGCTGAAGGTGAAGATGAAAGAATTGTTGAAGCTGCTGAAATTATAAAAAAAGAAGGTATTGCCGAGATAGTTGTTTTAGGTAAGCTGGAAAAAATCAAAAAAATTGCTGCTGATAAAGAGATAAACCTTGAGGGTTTAACAATTATTGATCCTGAAAACTCAGAGTACATATCAGAATTCAGAGATGAATTTTATGAGCTAAGGAAACATAAAGGAATCAGCAAAGAAGAAGCTGAAGAAATAATTAAAGACCCTCTGTATTTTGGTACAATGATGATTTATACAGATAAAGCAGCCGGAATGGTTGCCGGTGCAGATAATCCAACAGGAAATGTTTTAATGCCGGCTTTTCAGATAATTAAAACTAAAACAGGTATTTCAACAGTATCCAGTGCAATAATAGTACTACTAAAAGATAAAAGCTTTGGTGAGAATGGGGTTATTACTTTTGCAGATTGTGCGGTAAATCCTACTCCTAATTCTGAGCAGTTAGCTGAGATTGCTCAATCTACAGCTGAGACAGTTGAAGATTTATTGGGCTTTGAAGCTAAAACTGCAATGCTTTCTTTTTCAACAATGGGCAGTGCTAGACATGAAAATGTTAGCAATGTTCAGGAGGCAGTAAAAATTGCCCACAGCAAATTTCCTGATTTAAAAATTGATGGAGAAATGCAGGCAGATGCCGCACTTGTAGAAAGTGTTGGAGTTAGAAAAGCACCTGAAAGTGAAATAGCAGGTAAAGCAAATGTTTTGATTTTCCCTGATCTGCAGTCCAGCAACATTGGAGTTAAGCTGGCCCAACGTTTAGCAAAGGCGGATTCAATTGGTCCTATTCTGCAGGGGCTTGCAGCACCAATCAATGATTTATCAAGAGGTTGTTCGGTTGAAGAGATTGTAAATTTAACTGCTATTACTGCAATTCAGGCTCAAAATCACTAATTTTAAATTGCTAGCACTATCAAATTAACATAAAATTATAAGGAGGAATAAAATGTTATTTACAGAAAAAGAGTACGAACAACGGGTCAAAAAGACTAAAAAAAGAATGGAAGAAGCAGGTATTGAAGTTTTAATTGCTACTCATCCAGCAAATATGAACTATCTTACAGGATATGATGGCTGGTCTTTTTATGTGCACCAGTGTGTAATTGTTTCCTTAGATCAAGATGAGCCAGTTTGGATTGGTAGAAATATGGATGGTAACGCTGCTAAGGTAACTACCTTCTTAAGCGAAGAAAATATTAGAAACTATGCTGATGACTATGTCCATTCTCCAGTTGGAAAGCATCCAATCGATTTTGTTGTAGACGTTATTAAAGATAAAGGTTGGGAAGATAAGATTTTCGGTGTAGAAATGGATCAGTTCTATTTTACTCACAAAACATATTCAATTTTAAATGACAGCCTACCTAATGCTAGATTTAAAGATGCAACTTTCTTAGTAGCAAAAGTTAGAGCTATTAAATCAGCTCAGGAAATTGAATTTATGAAGAGAGCTGGTAAGATTGCAGAAAAAGTTATGCAGACTGGTATTGACGCTGTAAATGTAGGTGTTAGAGAATGTGATGCTGCTGCAGAAATTTCTCATGCCCAGATCAGTGGAACAGATGAATTTGGTGGAGACTATCCTGCTATTGTTCCTTTAATGCCTGCTGGTGATGGTATTGAGGCACCACATTTAACCTGGTCAGATAGAAAATATCAAGAAAATGAGCCAGTTATTTTAGAACTCTCTGGCTGTTATAACCGCTACCATGCTCCTATCGCTCGTACTGTATACTTAGGAGAAGCTCCTCAGAGAATGCAGGAAATCACAGATATTGTTATTGAAGGCTTAGAAGAAACATTAGATTTCATTAAGCCAGGAGTAACCTGTGAAGCAGTAGAAGAGAAGTGGAGAAACTCTATTGCTAAAGGTGGCTTAGTAGATGCATCCAGACTGGGCTATGCTTTTGGCCTGAACTATCCACCAGATTGGGGAGAGCAGGTTGCAAGTATGAGACCTAAAGACAAAACAGTTTTACAGGAAAACATGACTTTCCACTTGATTCCTATTATCTGGCAGGATGAAATTGGATTTGAAATGAGTTCAGCAATCAGAATTACTGAAAATGGTTGCGAAGAATTCTACGATTTCCCTAAAAAATTATACACTAAGTAAGATATAATAAATGGAGAGAAACTCAATTTGAAAATTGGGTTTCTCTTCAAAAAATAATTTAATTATTACAAATTCCCCTTTAAATAAAGGAGTTTAGAAAATAATTTAAATTTTTTTGAAAATAATTGATATTTTAATTGCATGATAATTGTGAATATGCTATAATGTAAACAGTCGACAAAAAGATAAGAGGGGGTGCGTTATGATTGCTCAAACATCTTATCAAACACAAAGTTTGAAGGACGTTGCTGTAAATTATCTTACTAAAAAGATAATGACAGGAGAATATAAGCCAAATGAAAAGATTAATGAAGTTCAGGTTGCGAATGAGTTAGGTATTAGCAGAGCCCCAATTAGAGAAGGGATCAAAGAATTGAGTAGCCAGGGTCTGGTAACACAAATACCTCGCAAAGGGACTTACGTAGTTGAATTAACCGAAAAGGATATTAAAGAAATTTATCAAATTAGAATTTCACTTGAAAATTGTATTATAGATAAGATAGTAAGGGATAATAAATTAAAAGAGAAAGATTTTAAGTTTTTGGAAAAGAAAATTAATGCGATGGAAGAAATTGCAAATTCAGATGATGATTTTAATACCAAAAAGATTAAAATCAATCGCGAAGACATAAAATTTCATAAATATATTTGGGAAAAAGCAGATAGTCCGAGAAGGTTAGAGATATTATTTGATCTTCATCGCCAGCTTCAGATGGCAATGTTATTTGATACAGAAATGACAGGTGACTTAAAAGATACAGCTGAAACTCATAAAGATATAGTTAAGTATTTAAGAGCTGGAGATGCTGAAAACGCCAAAACTGCTTTAGTAGACCATATTGAAATGTATAAAATGAACTAAAACAAACAATTTTTTTTCGGCATTTTTATTGTCGACAGTATATAGTATACAATTTACGTCAGAAAGTTTTAATTTTTTAAATAAATAAAATCAAATTATAGGAGGAATTATTAAAATGGATAAGAAAAAAATGGGGTTCGGTTCTAAGGCGATTCATCTAGGTCAGGAACACGATCCAAGAACAGGTGCACACAACAGTCCAATTTATCAAACATCTACTTTTGTTTTAGATGATGTAGATGAAGCAATCAGATTAAACAAAGACCAGGAGATTGGTTATACATATACTAGATTCCGCAGTCCATCTGAAGCTGAGTTAGGTAAAAAAGTTGCTTTATTAGAAAATGGTGAAGCTGGTATTGCTTTAGGTTCTGGCTTGGGAGCTATTTCAACTGCTATTATGACTCTTGTAAAAGGTGGAGATCATATTGTAGCAAGTGATGTTCTTTATGGATGTACTCTAACATTTATCGATGATATTCTTTCAGATTATGGTGTAGAACTTACCTTAGTAGATACAACTGATTATGATGCTGTTAAAGAAGCAATGCAGCCAAATACTAAGATTGTTTATTTAGAAACACCATGTAATCCAATCTTAAGAATTACTGATATTGAAAGAATCTCTGAAATTGCTCATGATCACGGAGCACAGGTTCTTGTTGACAGTACTTTTGCTTCTCCATATATTCAGAACCCACTTGATTTAGGAGCAGATGTTGTTATTCATAGTGCTACTAAATATTTAAGTGGTCATGGTAATGTTGTTGCAGGTGTAATTGTTGGTTCTGAGGAATTCATTAGAAAAGTAAGAATGCCTCATCTGCAGACATTAGGTGCAGTTATTTCTCCATTTGATGCCTGGTTGGTAATGCAGGGTATGAAAACTCTCGAGCTGAGAATGGAAAGACACTGTGAAAATGGTATGAAAGTTGCTGAGTTTTTAAATGAACATCCTGCAGTAGAAAAAGTATATTACCCAGGATTACCAGAACATCCACAGCATGAGATTGCTAAAAAGCAGATGAATGGATTTGGTGGAATGATTAGTTTTGATCTTAAAGATGGTTTTGAAGCTGGAAAAGCTTTAATGAACAGTGTAGAAATGATTTCTCTTGCTACAAGTTTAGGGAATGTTGACTCCTTAATTCAGCACTCACCTTCAATGAGTCACTTTGATATGACTCCTGAAGAAAGAGCTGCAGTAGGAATCAATGAAGGACAGGTTAGACTTTCAGTTGGTGTGGAAAATGTTGAAGATATTCTTTCAGATTTAGAAGCATCATTAGCAAAAATGGAAGAAATGATTAAATAATTAAGTATCTATATCAATCGCCCATCTGGGCGGTTGATATAAATTATCTTTAAATTCAAAATCTTCTTGAAGGGGGAAAGGGAATGAACGTAAGTAAAGATGTTTTAGAAATGGAAGATGAATTAATTTATTTAAGAAGAGAGTTTCACAAGATGCCTGAATTGGGCTTTAAGGAGTTTAAAACTTCTGAAAAAATATATCAGTACCTAAAAGATTTGGGGCTTGAAGTAGAAAAGGTTACTAAAACAGGAGTTGTTGCAGTTCTTAGAGGAGAAGAAGAAGGTAAAACAGTAATGCTAAGAGCTGATATGGATGCACTTCCTGTTACAGAAGATACAGGACTTTCATTTTCATCTGAAAATGAAGGTTTAATGCATGCTTGTGCTCATGACGGTCATATAGCAATGCTTTTAACAGCTGCTAAGATTTTATCTGAGAAAAGGGATGAAATAAAAGGTAATATCAAATTTGTTTTTCAACCAAATGAAGAAGATGCTGGTGCAAAATATATGGTTGAAGATGGAGTTTTAAAAGATCCTGAGGTAGATGCAGTTTTTGGTATTCACCTCTGGTCACCAATTGAGGCTGGAAAAGTTGGTATTTCACCTGGTCCATTTATGGGCTCACATGAAAACTTTGAGCTTAAAGTTAAAGGGCAGGGAGGTCACAGTGGTAACCCACATACAGCAGTTGATCCATTTTTACCTTTAGCTAACATCATTCAAAGTGTTCAGATGATTCAAACTAGAGAAATTGATATTTTGAAACCAACTCTAATTATGTTTGGACAAATTAATGGTGGAACAGCGCCAAATGTTATTCCAGGCGAACTGGAAGTAAAAGGTTCAATGCGTTATCTTTACGAAGGTGGAGATGACAGTGAAGAGTGTCCAGAAAAAAGATTTGAAAGAATTGTCAGCAATATCTGTAAAGCACATCGAGCTGATTATGAATTAGAATTTTTCCCAAGCAATAGTACATTAATTAATAATGCAAAAACTACAAAAATTGTAGAAAAAGCCGCTGAAGAGGTATTTGGCAAAGAAAACATAGTTAATTATGTTTGTATGGCTGGAGAAGATTTTGCAGAATTTACAGCAGAAGTTCCTGGAACATTTTATTTTGTTGGAGCTGGTAATGAAGAAAAAGATTGTACTTATCCTCATCACCATCCTAAGTTTGATATTGATGAAGATGTTCTCAAATATGGTGTGGAGATGCATCTGAAGAGCGTATTTGATTTTTTGAATAAATAATTTGTTAATGCTGAATCAGAATTTCAGTAAAAATAAGAGGTGATAAAAAGGTGAATTTAATAATTGCTTTAAATAAAAAAGTAAGAAAATTTGAAGAGTTTTTAATTAGTTATGGAATTATTATAATGTCAGTTATCTTAGTTGCAAATGTTATTTCACGAGTTGGATTTAATCAGAGTATTCAGGCAGCAGAGGAGTTAGGACAGTTTTTAATCGTGTTGGTTACATTTATCGGGACAAGTTATGCAGCTCGAATGGGTAAGCATATCACAATGTCAGCTTTAATTGATTCAATACCTAGAAAATTTAAGAAACCTTATATTTATGTTACATCTACCATTTCTACAGTATTATTACTGTGGTTAGGTTACTTAGGTACTTTATATGTGTTAAGAATCATGGAATCTGGTAGAATCACTCCTTCTTTACAGTTCCCGATGTGGATTTTGTATATCTTTGTTCCTTTAGGTTTCTTTTTAGCATCACTACAGTATCTAGTTACTATTGTAGTTAATATTCAGGATAAAGAACATATTTATATTGGTAGTGAAAGAACAATGTCTGAGAGTGATATTAGCTGTGAATTAAATGAGGAACTAGATCTTAATCCGGATCAGGATTTACAATTTGAACCAAAACAAGATGAGGTTGTTAACTAAATTAAAAGTTAGGAGTTGAAAAAATGGTTACACTACTATTAGGTTTAATGTTTGCATTTTTATTTTTAGGTTTCCCCTTAATGTTTTCAATGATTATTGCTCCACTGGTTGTACTAATTAGAGAATTTCCGCTTATCCAGCCAATGCTGATTACTCAGCAGATAATAGCAGGTGTTTCTCCATATACTTTACTTGCTGTACCTATGTTCATCTTTGCAGCTGACATTATGAGTACAGGTGAAACTGCAGATAGATTATTAAATATGGTTGATAAGTTTGTAGGTCATATGAGTGGTGGATTGGCTATCACAACAGGTGCGACCTGTACATTATTCGGTGCGATTTCTGGTTCTACTCAGGCAACCTTAGTTGCTGTAGGTAAAACGATGCACAAAAAAATGTCAGAAGCAGGTTATGATATTTCTCATACTTTAGCATTATTAATGAGTTCTGCTAACATTGCTCTTTTAATTCCACCAAGTATTACAATGATTATGTATGCTGTTATTACAGGTACTTCAGTTGGAGAGTTATTTATTGCTGGTATTGGACCAGGAATCATTGTTTTCTTATTGTTTGCAATTTTCGACTATTTTTACGCAAAAGTTAAAAATATTCCTACTACAGATAAATCTACCTGGGGTGAAAGATGGGATTCTATTAAAGAAGCTGTTTGGCCACTTGGTTTCCCGGTAATTGTATTAGGAGGATTTTATACAGGTATCTTTAGTCCTACAGAAGCGGCTGCCTGTTCAGTTTTATATGCTGCTTTAATTGAATTGTTTGTATTTAAGTCAGTTAAGTTTAAAGATCTGCCTGATATTGCACTTTCAACAGGTGTTGTAACAGCTACAGTGTTTATCCTTGTAGCAGGTGGACAGGCTTTCTCATGGGTTATTACCTTTGCTCAGATTCCTCAAATGCTTACATCTGGTGTTTTAGGTGCCGATCCATCAGGAACATTTGTCTTATTTACAATCAGTATTTTCTTCTTTGTTTCCTGTATGTTTGTTGACTCAATTCCAGTAATACTTATTTTAACTCCTATTTTCTATCCGGTAGCTGTAAAAGCTGGTGTTGATCCAATTCACTTAGGTTTAATTGCTACAATGCAGGCTGGTATCGGAGCTATTACACCACCGTTCGGATGTAATATCTTTACTGCTTCGGCGGTGTTTGATGAAGATTTTATTACTGTTGTTAAAGGTGTCTGGCCCTACATGTTGTTATTTGTTTTTGCCTCAGTTATGATGGTTCTGTTCCCAAGTCTAGCCCTATTCTTTAGAGACTTAGTTTATTTCTAAAATTAATTTAAGAACATAATTTTCACACAAAAAACAAAAAGGAGAGGTTTAAATGCTTAAAAAAATATTAACAGCACTTTTAGTTTTCAGTTTAGTTTTTGTACTTGCAGGTTGTGGATCAGAAGGAGATACAGCTGATGGTGGTAATGAAGCAGCTGCAGATACCCAAGAAGTTGTAGAATGGACATTTGCTCACGAAGAAGTTCAGGGCAGTGTACAGGATCGCTATGCTCAGAAATTTAAGGAAGAAATCGAAGAGCTTACTGATGGTGCAGTAAAGGTAAAAGTTTATCCAGTTGGCCAGTTAGGTGATGGTGCTAACCAGGTAGAATTACTTCAAAATGGTGCAATCCAGTTAGGTATTAATAACCCTGGTTCTGTTGGTACATTAGTTCCTGAAACCAACTTATTCTCACTTCACTTCTTATTACCATCTGATATGGATAAAGCACATGAGCTTGTAAACAACAGTGAAGCAATGGATATGCTGAATGAAAAATATTATGAAAAGAATATGAAAGTTTTAGGTTGGTTCCCTGAAGGATATCAGATGTGGACTGGAAATAAAGCAATTACAGAACCAGCAGACTTTGAAGGGTTTAAAATTAGAACAATGGCCTCTCCTGTAATTTCTGAAAGTTATAAAGCTTATGGAGCAGACCCAACACCTATTCCATACATGGAAGTTTACAGTAGTCTTCAGTTAAACATGATTGATGGTCAGGTTAACCCAATTTTTGCTATCGAAGAAATGAAGTTCTATGAAGTTCAGGACACCATGATGCTTTCAAATCAGGCAATCTTTGTTGGTACATTTGTAGCAAACGATATGTTCTGGGAATCATTATCTGATGAAAGAAAAGAAAAAGTTCAGCAGGCAGCCGATGCAGCAACTGAATTTATTCTTGGTGCACAAAAAGAACTTAATAGTACACGTTTAGAGTCTATTAAAGAAAAAAGTGAAATTGAAATTATCGAGTTAACACCTGAACAAAGAGAAGTATTCAAACAGGCTAGTTTACCTGCAAGAGATTTTTATGTAGAAAACTATGGTGAAGATGCAGAAAAAATTCTAAATCAGTTACTTGAAGATGTAGAAGCAATTCAACAATAATTAAACTAAAAATTAACTTCGGAAAGGAAGTGTAATATATTATGATGCAGATAAGATGGCATGGTAGAGGAGGGCAGGGAGCTAAGACAGCTTCCCTGCTCTTAGCAGATGCAGCGTTTTCTACCGGCAAATATGTACAGGGATTCCCGGAATACGGACCAGAAAGAATGGGAGCTCCAATCACAGCATATAACAGAATCAGTGACGAGAAAATAAGAGTCCACTCCAATATCTACAAACCAGACTATGTTGTAGTAGTAGATGAAACACTTTTAGAGAGTGTAGATGTAACATCAGGTTTGAAAGAAGATGGAGCAATAGTTGTAAATACAGCTAAAGATGGAGAAAAGATCAGAAAAAAGCTTAAAGGATATGAGGGAGAACTCTTTACTGTAGATGCCAGAGAAATTTCAATGGCAACAATCGGTAGATACTTCCCAAATACACCAATGCTTTCAGCTTTAGTAAAAGTTGCAGAGATCATGGACGAAGAAGATTTCGTAACAGAAATGGAAAAGCTGTTTAAAAAGAAGTTTGCTTCTAAGCCAGAGGTAATAGATGGAAACGTAGCAGCAGTAAAAAAAGCGTTAAAAGAGGTGAACGCACATGGCTAAAGAGATTAATGAAACAATGAACTGGAAAGAGCTGACACCTGGAGGAACAATATATACAGCAGGAAACGCAGAAGATTTTATCACAGGTGACTGGAGAGTAAACAAGCCGATTTATAAAGAAGATAAATGTATCCAGTGTCTACTTTGTGCACCAGTATGTCCAGACACATCAATCATAGTTAAAGATAGTGAGATGACAGGTTTTGATTATGATCACTGTAAGGGATGTGCAATTTGTGCAGAAGTATGTCCGGTAGATGCAATAGAAATGATAGCAGAAGGACAAGATGAATAAGGAGGGAGCGAACAAATGAGTATAAGAGAAAAATTATCAGGAAACGAAGCAGCAGCAACAGCATTACGTCAGATGAACCCAGATGTAATGGCTGCCTTTCCAATAACACCATCAACAGAAATACCACAGTATTTTTCAAAATATGTATCAGATGGAAGAGTAGATACAGAATTTGTACCAGTAGAATCAGAACATAGTGCGATGTCAGCCTGTATCGGATCACAGGCAGCAGGAGCAAGAACAGTAACAGCAACATCAGCTAATGGACTTGCTTTAATGGTAGAAGAACTGTATATTGCTTCATCATCAAGACTGCCGATAATTTTATCAGTAGTAAATAGAGCTTTATCAGGCCCAATTAACATCAATGCAGACCACAGTGACTCAATGGGAGCAAGAGATGCAGGTTGGATTCAGCTTTATTCAGAAGATAACCAGGAGACATATGATAACCTAATCCAGGCAGTAAGAATCGGAGAGCACAAAGATGTGCAGCTTCCGGTAATGGTCTGTCAGGATGGATTTATCACAAGTCATGCTATAGAGAATATAGAGCTGGAAGAAGATGAAGCAGTAAAAGAATTTGTAGGAACCTACAAAGCAGAAGAATATCTGGTCAATAAAGATAATGCGATAGCAATGGGACCATATGATACAGCAGATTACTATATGGAACATAAGTATCAGCAGAACAGAGCTATGGAAAATGCCAAAAAGGTAATAGAAGAAGTAGCTGCAGAATTTAAGGAAATGACAGGTAGAGAATATGGATTCTTCGAAACATATCAGTTAGAAGATGCTGATTATGCTTTAGTCTTAATCAACTCAGCTGCAGGAACAGCAAAAGAAACAATAGATAAGATGAGAGCAGAAGGCAAAAAAGTAGGACTCTTAAAGATAAGAGTATTCCGTCCTTTTAATAGAGACAGATTAGTAGAATTATTAAAGGATGTAAAATATGTTGCAGCAATGGATAGATCAGAAACCTTCTCAACATCAGGAGGACCTGTTTATCACGAGACAGCAGCAGCACTTTATCCAGAAGCTACAAAGCCAGAGATCATAAGTTACATGTACGGACTTGGAGGAAGAGACGTAACAGTAGCCTCAGTTGAGAGCGTATTTAATGATCTAATGGAAATAGAAGAAACAGGAGAAGTAGGAGAAAGATACCGTTACTTAGGCTTAAGGGAAGAATAAATACCAGGAGGTGAAAGGCAAGTGACAACAGAAATGAAAACAGAAATGAAATATAAATTCAAAGAAGAGTTAAATAAAGAAGAAAGATTTACAGGTGGACACAGAATGTGTGCAGGATGTGGAGCGCCAGTAGCAGTAAGAACAGTGTTGAGAGCATTAGACGAAGAAGATGAAGCAGTAATTGGATGTGCAACAGGATGTTTAGAAGTATCAACATTTATGTATCCATATACATCATGGAGAGATTCATTTATTCATAATGCCTTTGAAAACGCAGCAGCTACAGTAAGTGGAGCAGAAGCAGCCTATAAATCCCTAAAAAAGCAGGGAAAAATAGATAAGGATACAGACTATAAGTTCATAGCCTTTGGTGGAGATGGAGGAACATATGATATAGGATTCCAGTCATTATCAGGAGCAATGGAAAGAAACCATGATATGACATATGTCTGTTATGATAACGGAGCATATATGAACACAGGAATTCAGAGATCATCAGCAACACCGCGCTATGCAGATACAACAACAACCCCTGTAGGTAAAGAGGGAAGAGGAAAAGCAGAATTCAGAAAAGACATGACAGCAATCATGGCAGATCACAACTTACCATATGTAGCTCAAACAACATTTATTGGTAACCTAAAAGATCTGCATACAAAGGCAAGAAAAGCAATTTACACAGAAGGAGCGACCTTCTTAAATGTAATGGCACCATGTCCAAGAGGTTGGAGATATCCACCAGAAAAGATGATGGAGCTTTGTAAATTAGCAGTAGAAACATGTTACTGGCCAATGTATGAGATAGAAAATGGTGAGTGGAAGTTAAATTACAAGCCAAAGAAAAAGCTTCCAATAGAAGAGTTCCTAAAAGTACAGGGACGCTTCAAGCACGTAACAAAAGAAGAAAAGAAAGCAATGATAGAAGAGATCCAGGCGGAAGTAGATCACCGCTGGGAACAGCTTCTAATCAAATGTGGTGAAAAGTAAGAAATAGTTTTAAAAAAGCGATTAAATTTATAAAAATACAGTGTTGTAATTATAACAAAACGTTAGAATAAATTACAACAAATTGTTATAAAAGTTTTGTCATTATAAAATATAAGACTGCTGGAGCCGCCCGGCAGTCTATTTTTACTTAAAAAAATATTAAGGAATAAACTAAATAAATTAGATGAGATAGATCAAAAAATAGGAGGAATAAAAATGAAAAAAGAAATTATACATACAGATCAAGCACCAGCAGCAGTAGGAGCATATTCACAGGCAGTAAGAGCGGGAAATACAGTGTATCTTTCTGGCCAAATAGCTATTGATCCAGAAACACAGGAAATTATAGAAGGCGGAGTTGAAAAGCAGGCAAAAAGAGTTTTAGAAAATCTAAAAGCTGTTCTAGCAGCTGCAGACTGTACCTTTAAAGATGTTGTTAAAACGGAAATTTTTCTTGATGACATCAATGATTTTTCAGCTGTAAATGAAATTTATGCAGGGTATTTTCAAGAAGACCCACCAGCAAGAGCATGTGTTGAGGTAGGGAGCTTGCCTAAAGGTGTAGCAGTTGAAATTTCAGTAATTGCGGTAAATTAAATAGTGAATTCAAAAGAAGGTGATTAAGATATTTAATTCATTAGCAGAGATTGATGAATTGCTTAAAAAACATAATAATTACAGAAATAACTGTCTTAATTTAATAGCCTCGGAAAATTACATAAATCCTACAGTTAGAAAGTATCTTGACTCTGACTTATGCGGACGTTACGGCTGTTATGAAGGTTTAGAAGGTGAAGAGAGAGAATATACAGGCAACAAATATATCAAAGAAATTGAAAGCAAAACTATTGAGCTTGTTAAAGATATTTTTGAGGCAGATTATTGTGATTTAAGGGCGATCGGGGGTCATATTGCAGGGGTTGCTTCTGTTTTAGCATTAACAGATCCAGAAGATTTAATTATGGAAGTTGTATTAGAAAACTGGGGTCACGGCTTGATCGATCCAATGGCAGAAACAGTAGAACATTTTGGGCGAGTATTTAATGTTGAAGCCATACCATATCAGGAAAATCAGACTATAGATACTGATAAATTCATAGATCAAATAAGACTAAAAAAACCTAAATTAATTATTTTAGGCAGCTCAGGGATGCTGTTTCCAGAACCGATTGCAGAAATCTCAGAGGTGGCCAAAGAAGTGGGAGCTTATTTAATCCATGATGCCTCTCATATCAGTGGTTTGATTGCAGGAGGAGTATTCCCAAATCCTTTAAATGAAGGAGCTGGCTTAATGTTTTGCAGTACTCATAAGTCATTCCCGGGACCACAGGGAGGAATGATTCTTTCAAACTCTAAAGAAATTATGCTGAAGGTAAATGAGGTTATGCCAAGCCTTGTTACCAGCCATCATATTAATAGGCTTCCTGCTCTTGCAGCAGCTATTTTAGAGATGAAAAAATATGGTGAAAAATATGGAAAACAAATAATAAAAAATTCTAAAGCACTTGCAGAAGCGTTAGCTCAAAAAGGATTTAATATCTTAGCTGAAGATAGAGGTTTTACCGAAAGTCATCTGCTTCTAATGGATGTTAGTAATTTCGGAGGCAGTTATAAGGCTTCTAGACTGTTGGAAGACTGTCAGATTCTGACTTCAGATGATTTTGGAGGTCCTGATAAAGAAATAAGAATTGGAACAGCAGAAATTACCCGTCGCGGTATGAAAGAAAAAGATATGAAAAAAGTGGCTGATTTTTTTGAAAGAGTCCTTGTTAATCAGGAAAATGAGGATCAAATTGTTAAAGATTTAAAAGATTATTTGGATCAATTTAACGACTGTTCTTACTGCTTAGAAAAAATAAAATATAAAAAAAATTAAATTATTTTTAGTTTCGGCACAGAATATGCATAATAATATAGGTGAAGGACAAATTTTATTAACCCCAGAAAGGAAGTGTAAGAGATATGATGCAGATTAGATGGCATGGTAGAGGAGGCCAGGGAGCTAAGACAGCTTCTCTGCTCTTAGCAGATGCAGCGTTTTCTACCGGCAAATATGTACAGGGATTCCCGGAATACGGACCAGAAAGAATGGGAGCCCCAATCACAGCATATAACAGAATCAGTGACGAGAAAATAAGAGTCCACTCCAATATCTACAAACCAGACTATGTTGTAGTAGTAGATGAAACACTTTTAGAGAGTGTAGATGTAACATCAGGTTTGAAAGAAGATGGAGCAATAGTTGTAAATACAGCTAAAGATGGAGAAAAGATCAGAAAAAAACTTAAAGGATATGAGGGAGAGCTCTTTACTGTAGATGCCAGAGAAATTTCAATGGCAACAATCGGTAGATACTTCCCAAATACACCAATGCTTTCAGCTTTAGTAAAAGTTGCAGAGATCATGGACGAAGAAGATTTCGTAACAGAAATGGAAAAGCTGTTTAAAAAGAAATTTGCTTCTAAGCCAGAGGTAATAGATGGAAACGTAGCAGCAGTAAAAAAAGCGTTAAAAGAGGTGAACGCACATGGCTAAAGAGATTAATGAAACAATGAACTGGAAAGAGCTGACACCTGGAGGAACAATATATACAGCAGGAAACGCAGAAGATTTTATCACAGGTGACTGGAGAGTAAACAAACCAATTTATAAAGAAGATAAATGTATCCAGTGTCTACTTTGTGCACCAGTATGTCCAGACACATCAATCATAGTTAAAGATAGTGAGATGACAGGGTTTGATTATGATCACTGTAAGGGATGTGCAATTTGTGCAGAAGTATGTCCGGTAGATGCAATAGAAATGATAGCAGAAGGACAAGATGAATAAGGAGGGAGCGAACAAATGAGTATAAGAGAAAAATTATCAGGAAACGAAGCAGCAGCAACAGCATTACGTCAGATGAACCCAGATGTAATGGCTGCCTTTCCAATAACACCATCAACAGAAATACCACAGTATTTTTCAAAATATGTATCAGATGGAAGAGTAGATACAGAATTTGTACCAGTAGAATCAGAACATAGTGCGATGTCAGCCTGTATCGGATCACAGGCAGCAGGAGCAAGAACAGTAACAGCAACATCAGCTAATGGACTTGCTTTAATGGTAGAAGAACTGTATATTGCCTCATCATCAAGACTGCCGATAATTTTATCAGTAGTAAATAGAGCTTTATCAGGCCCAATTAACATCAATGCAGACCACAGTGACTCAATGGGAGCAAGAGATGCAGGTTGGATTCAGCTTTATTCAGAAGATAACCAGGAAACATATGATAACCTAATCCAGGCAGTAAGAATCGGAGAGCACAAAGATGTGCAGCTTCCGGTAATGGTCTGTCAGGATGGATTTATCACAAGTCATGCTATAGAGAATATAGAGCTGGAAGAAGATGAAGCAGTAAAAGAATTTGTAGGAACCTACAAAGCAGAAGAATATCTGGTCAATAAAGATAATGCGATAGCAATGGGACCATATGATACAGCAGATTACTATATGGAACATAAGTATCAGCAGAACAGAGCTATGGAAAATGCCAAAAAGGTAATAGAAGAAGTAGCTGCAGAATTTAAAGAAATGACAGGTAGAGAATATGGATTCTTCGAAACATATCAGTTAGAAGATGCTGATTATGCTTTAGTCTTAATCAACTCAGCTGCAGGAACAGCAAAAGAAACAATAGATAAGATGAGAGCAGAAGGTAAAAAAGTAGGACTCTTAAAGATAAGAGTATTCCGTCCTTTTAATAGAGACAGATTAGTAGAATTATTAAAGGATGTAAAATATGTTGCAGCAATGGATAGATCAGAAACCTTCTCAACATCAGGAGGACCTGTTTATCACGAGACAGCGGCAGCACTTTATCCAGAAGCTACAAAGCCAGAGATCATAAGTTACATGTACGGACTTGGAGGAAGAGACGTAACAGTAGCCTCAGTTGAGAGCGTATTTAATGATCTAATGGAAATAGAAGAAACAGGAGAAGTAGGAGAAAGATACCGTTACTTAGGCTTAAGGGAAGAATAAATACCAGGAGGTGAAAGGCAAGTGACAACAGAAATGAAAACAGAAATGAAATATAAATTCAAAGAAGAGTTAAATAAAGAAGAAAGATTTACAGGTGGACACAGAATGTGTGCAGGATGTGGAGCGCCAGTAGCAGTAAGAACAGTGTTGAGAGCATTAGACGAAGAAGATGAAGCAGTAATTGGATGTGCAACAGGATGTTTAGAAGTATCAACATTTATGTATCCATATACATCATGGAGAGATTCATTTATTCATAATGCCTTTGAAAACGCAGCAGCTACAGTAAGTGGAGCAGAAGCAGCCTATAAATCCCTAAAAAAGCAGGGAAAAATAGATAAGGATACAGACTATAAGTTCATAGCCTTTGGTGGAGATGGAGGAACATATGATATAGGATTCCAGTCATTATCAGGAGCAATGGAAAGAAACCATGATATGACATATGTTTGTTATGATAACGGAGCATATATGAACACAGGAATTCAGAGATCATCAGCAACACCGCGCTATGCAGATACAACAACAACCCCTGTAGGTAAAGAGGGAAGAGGAAAAGCAGAATTCAGAAAAGACATGACAGCAATCATGGCAGATCACAACTTACCATATGTAGCTCAAACAACATTTATTGGTAACCTAAAAGATCTGCATACAAAGGCAAGAAAAGCAATTTACACAGAAGGAGCGACCTTCTTAAATGTAATGGCACCATGTCCAAGAGGTTGGAGATATCCACCAGAAAAGATGATGGAGCTTTGTAAATTAGCAGTAGAAACATGTTACTGGCCAATGTATGAGATAGAAAATGGTGAGTGGAAGTTAAATTACAAGCCAAAGAAAAAGCTTCCAATAGAAGAGTTCCTAAAAGTACAGGGACGCTTCAAGCACGTAACAAAAGAAGAAAAGAAAGCAATGATAGAAGAGATCCAGGCGGAAGTAGATCACCGTTGGGAACAGCTTCTAATCAAATGTGGTGAAAAGTAAGAAATAGCTATTTCGTTTTGTCATTATAAAATAAAAGGCTGCTGGAGTCCAACCAGCAGTCTCCTTTTTAAATTTAATTTAAAATTTAATTAAGTAACTATAAGTAATTAGCAGCGAGCAGGGGAATAAATCTTAATCAAATAAAATCAACCGGGAGTGATATTAATGAAAATTTTTGTTATTAACTGTGGGAGTTCATCTTTGAAATATAAATTATTTGATATGAGAGATGAAGATGTTTTAGCAGAGGGAATCATTGAAAGAATTGGAATTGAAAATTCATTTTTGAAATATGAAACAAAAGAGGGTACAGATATTAAGATTGAACATGATATTCCAACTCATAAAGAAGGTATTGAGTTATTAATTGAAACACTGCTTTCTGATGAGCATGGTGTATTAGATAATATGGATGAGATTAAAGCAGTTGGTCACAGGGTTGCTCATGGGGGAGAAAAATTTGCGCACTCTACTTTAATTAACGAAGAAGTTATGAAAGAAATTGAAGATATTTCTGATTTAGCACCACTGCACAATCCAGCAAACTTAATGGGGATTACAGTTTGCAAAGAATTAATGCCTGAAACACCACAGGTTGCTGTTTTTGATACAGCTTTCCACCAGACAATGCCAGAAGAAGCATATACTTATGCAATTCCACATGAATACTATGAAAAATATGGAGTCAGAAGATATGGATTCCACGGTACTTCTCACGGCTATGTAGCAGCAAGAGCAGCAAAAATGATGGATAAAAACATTGAAGACCTTAATATTGTTACCTGTCATTTAGGAAATGGAGCCAGTATTGCTGCTGTTAAAAATGGTGAATCAGTAGATACAAGTATGGGCTTTACTCCACTGGAAGGTTTGGTAATGGGAACACGCTGTGGAGATATTGATCCAGCAATTATTCCATTTATTATGGATAAAGAAGATATGGAAGCTTCTGAAATCGACAGTGTTTTAAACAAAGAAAGTGGTCTTTATGGAGTTTCCGGAGTTAGCAGTGATATGAGAGATATTGAAGAAGCTGCTGATAATGGCAACAATCAGGCAAGAGTTGCTCTAGACATCTTTAACTACCGTGTTAAAAAATATATTGGATCTTATTCAGCTGCAATGGGCGGAATAGATGCAGTAGTATTTACAGCCGGTATCGGTGAAAATGCAATTGAAACTAGAGAAGAAATCCTAAGCGGTTTAGAATATATGGGAATTGAACTTGATAAAGAAGCTAATGATTGCAGAGGAAAAGAACAAATTATTAGTACTTCTGATTCTAGAGTTAAAGCAATGGTTATCCCAACAAATGAAGAGTTAGTAATTGCTAAAGATACTAAAGAAATTGTTAGTTAATTAAACTAATCAACTAAAATATTAAGATTAACTAAGAGGCATTTATTAGGGCTGATAATACTCAGCTGCTGATAAGTGTCTTTTTTTATTGCAGAATTATAAGAAAAGTTTAGTCTTGAAATTAAAGGTATATATAACTAAATGGAGAATTATATTAAAGATGGAGGTGATAAAAATGAATAAATTTGCCTTTTTTGCTTTTAATGGAAATATGATGTGTTTTCAGCATATCTTACTTAATGCTTTAGATCTAGATGATAAAGGTAAAAAAGCTAAGATAATTATTGAGGGTGAAGCTGTAACTCTAGTCCAAAAACTAGAAGAATCTAACAATAAGCATTACTTTGAAGCCAAGGAAAGAGGTTTAATTGACTGTATTTGTAAAGCATGTTCTGCTAGCCTTGGAGTTTTAGAATATAATAAGAGTACCAACATTCCTCTTAAAGGAGATATGAGCGGACATCCCTCAATGGAAGCTTATACAAAGCAGGGTTATAAAATTATTACTCTCTAAAAAATTTTTAAAATTTAAAAATGAAATATTTAAAAATATAATTTAGCCTATCATGATGATTTTATCTTGATAGGTTTTTCCTTTAAAATCAGGCAGCATAAATTTTATAGAAGATTAATTTAAAATCTTTTGTTCTTAACGCTTCATTTTAAGCTTGAATATGCTATAATCATTAATAGAGGTAAATTTATCAATTATAAATAGTTTAACTTTTTTATCAATTAAATAGATATGAATTTTTGTTTTGAAAGGAGAATATTTTTGTTAACTATAGGAATAGGATTTGTTATTTTAATTACACTAATTATTTTAAAGGTAAGTATAGTCATTGCAGCTCCCTTATCATCAATAGTAATTTTATATTTAAATAATTTAAATATTTTGGAGATACTTAATGGGCAATATTTGCCTGGTTTTGCAGCTTTTGTTCAGGATTATTTATTTATATTTTTATTGAGTGCTATTTTGGGCAAAATAATGGAAGAATCTGATGATGCAACTTCAATTGGAGAATTTGTATTAGATGTCTTACCATATAGGTATGCAGCTATTGGCATTTTCTTTGCTAGTGTACTATTATCGCTGGGGGGGATATCTGCTTTTGTTTTAATTTTTACTATTTATCCTATTGCTAAAACTGTTTTTGAAGAGGCTGAATTACCTAAATCCTTGATTTTGGCATCGATTGCAGGTGGAAATGTGGTTGTAGGACTTACTCTACCGGGAAGTCCACAGGTTCATAATTTAATTATGATGGATTATTTAAATACTTCTTCTTTAGCAGGTTTAGGCCTGGGATTGGTTAGTGTTTCAACCGGAGCTTTAGCTGCTATTTTATATTTAAAGTATAGAAGCAGCTCACATTTAGCAGAATCTGAAGAAAATAAAGATGGTATTTTGAAAAAACCTGATTCAGCCAAGCTTTTGAATTTTATAACTGCTATGCTTCCATTATTGACAGTATTTATCCTGCTTGCTGTGTTATCAAAGGATCCAGTAATTGCGCTCTTTTTAGGTGTGCTGCTTTCTATAATTAAAAACTTTAGAAAAGTAGACTTTCTTCAAATCTTTAATGAAAGTATTTCAAATGCGGTGTTACCTCTGATGTTTGCTGCTTCTGCAATGGGATTTGGAAGAGTAATTTCTTCACTGCCAGTATTTAAAGAATTTCTACAGGCATTATTAAATCTACCGCTTCATCCTTATTTGTTGGTGGGGATAATAACTAATATAGCAGCTGGGCTTTTAGGAAGTGCTTCTGGAGGAATGCTTTTAACACTTAGTACTGTTGGAGAAAATATAGTACAGTTAGTTGACATTGAAGAACTACATAGAATTATTATAATTGCCTCTACAGGTTTAGACACATTACCGCACAATAGTGCTTATTTAGCGATGCTTGCTTACACGGGCCTTAAATTTAGAGATACTTATTTTGATTATTGCCTGGTTACCGTTATAGCACCGTTAATTTCTTTTGGGGTTGCAGTCACATTTGCTTTGAACTTCTAGAATTTACTAATAATTTTAATTTTGAGCCATAAATCTACTTAAAATAAGAAAGGGGTAATTAAAATGAAGTCGATTAGAAAGTATCTTTATTTTAATACTGATGAAAGAGTTGAACTGATTAATATAACAAATCAGGTTCGAGGAGTTTTAGAGGAGAGCGGAATCAAAGAGGGTTTGTGTTTGGTTAATGCAATGCATATTACAGCCAGCGTATTCATTAATGATGATGAAAGCGGGCTGCATCAGGATTATAAAAAATGGCTGGAAGAATTAGCCCCCCATGAACCAGTATCTCAGTATGCTCATAATGGTTTTGAAGATAATGCTGATGCCCATCTAAAAAGGCAGATCATGGGCCGAGAAGTTGTAGTAGCTGTAACTGAAGGGAAACTTGATTTTGGTCCCTGGGAACAGATTTTTTATGGAGAATTTGATGGTCGGCGCAAAAAAAGAGTTTTAGTGAAAATTATAGGAGAATAATATGAGATTTCCAGAAGCAACAATAGATGCTGTTATCTTAAAATCTAAAAACAGAGTTCTAATCTATAAAACTTTATTTAAAATGCTTGAAAATTGAACAAAATAGTGGTACAATTAAGAAAACTTAATCAAGAAAAGAGAGTGTTACTGTTAGATCAGGCATAATCTAGGAGAAAATATAAGTTCTTAAATAAATTTATTAATTAAGAGGAGGACTTTATATTTTTTTCTAGATTTTTCTTTTTTGAAGTTAAAAATGTGCATTCAAACCTTTTAGGAGGAATATGATGTCTGTTAGAGAAAAATATAAAGTTAAAAAGGTATTTAATAACAATGTTATTCTAGCAGAAAAAAACATTGAAAATCAAGAGTTGATACTGATTGCAACCGGGATTGGATATGCAACAAATAAAGGAGATATTTTTAACAAAGATGATTACCAGATTCAAAAAGAATTTATACCTCTTCAAGGGGATAAAAGAAACAATTATTTCCAACTGCTAGAAGAAGTAGACAGTAAGATTATTCAGGCAACAGAAGAGATAATTACAATGGTTAACGAAGAACTGGATGAAGACATTAACCAATATATTAGGATTGGGCTTACTGATCACATTGCCTTTACTTTAAAGAGAATTAAAGAAGGTTTAGAAATTATTAATCCTTTTTTAATGGAAACTAGAACCCTTTATAAAAAAGAGTTTCAGCTAGCAAAAAAAGCTGTAAAAATTTTAGAAAATAACTTTAAAATATCAATTCCAGAAGGTGAGATTGGTTTTATTGCCTTTCATATTCATGGAGCAATCAATAATAATGAGGTTTCTAAGACAGTTAAAAATACATCAATAATTAAGCAACTTGTAGCAAAGGTTGAAGAAAGATTGGGAGAAAAACTTGAATACGACAGTCTAAACTATGCTCGATTGGTTAATCATCTCCGTTTTGCACTGGAGAGGATAGAGAGCCGAGAAAATAATATAAATCCACTTTTAGAAAATATTAAAAAAGATTTTAAAGATAGCTATAAAATAGCAGGAGAACTAGCAAAAATTATTGAAGCTAGATTTTATTATCAGGTTCCAGAAGATGAGAAAGGCTATCTTGCTTTACATCTGAACAGATTAAAAAGAGATTTTGATTAAAAGTAAGTTTGATAATTAAGAATATCAAAATAAAAAATATAATATTGTGGCATGTTACTGTTAAATCAGGCAAGAGCCGAAGAAAAACTATTATTTCCTTAAGTAGGAGTAGTAGGTTTTCTTCGGCTTTTTACATTTATTTTTAGTTATAAAAATAAAATTACAGTTAGGTCTGTAATTATTATATAAATTGGTAAAGTATTGTTTATTGAAGTATTTTGGTCTAATTTAATTTATTGATCAATTTTAATCAAAAACAGGAGGGTTTAATTATGAAAAAGATTTTTTCGAATTTACAAAAAATAGGGAAGTCTCTTATGCTGCCAATTGCAGTATTACCTGCTGCAGCATTACTACTAAGATTAGGTGCTGGTGATGTTTTTGACATTCCATTTGTGATGGCTGCTGGTTCAGCAATTTTTGATAATTTAGCTTTATTGTTTGGAATTGGAGTTGCAGTTGGTATTGCACATGACAGTTCTGGTGCTGCAGGTTTAGCAGGGGCGGTTAGTTATTTTATAATTACCAATGCAACACAATCTATTAATTCTGATATTAATATGGGAGTTTTAGCAGGTATAATTGGAGGTCTTTTGGCCGGATATTTATATAATAAATATCACGATATAGAATTACCTGATTTTTTGGGCTTCTTTGGTGGTAAGCGTTTTGTTCCTATAATCACTGGAGCAGCAAGTGTTGTATTAGCAGGGATTTTTGGTTATATCTGGCCCCCAATTCAGAATGTTATTCAGCTTACAGGAGAATGGATTATTAATGCAGGCCCAATTGGAGTTTTTGTATATGGATTTTTAAATAGATTATTAATTCCAGTTGGCTTGCATCATGTACTGAATAGCTTTATCTGGTTTGTGTTTGGAGAATTTGCTACAGCAGCCGGGGAAGTTGTAACTGGAGATCTTTCTCGTTTCTTTGCTGGAGATCCTTCTGCTGGATTTTTCATGTCTGGTTTTTTCCCAATGATGATGTTTGGTCTGCCAGCTGCTGCCCTAGCAATGTACCATGCGGCAAAACCAGAGAATAAAAAAGCAGTAAGTGGTATCTTTTTAAGTGTTGGTTTAACAGCATTTTTAACTGGAATTACAGAACCAATAGAGTTCTCATTTATGTTCTTGGCCCCGGTACTATATGTGATTCATGCTGGACTAACAGGATTATCAATGGTTGTTACCTATGTTTTAGGAATCCAACATGGATTCGGATTTTCAGCTGGTGCTATTGATTATTTCTTAAATTATGGCTTAGCAACTAAACCGTTTTTAATTATTCCTCTGGGTATTGGTGCATTTATAATATATTATGCACTTTTCCGTTTTGTGATTGAGAAATTTAATATTGCAACTCCTGGTCGAGTTGAGGGCGAAGCAGACACAAATGATATGAGTGTAATGCCAGAATCTCAGCAGAATAAAAAGACTAAAGTTCAAAGTTCAAATACAAAAGCAGCTCAGTATATTGAAGCTCTAGGTGGACGAGCAAATATTCAAAGTATTGATGCCTGTATTACAAGATTAAGATTGGAAGTTAAAAATTCAGCTGATATAGATGAAACTAAACTTAAAAAACTTGGTGCTTCCGGAATTTTAAAAGCAAATGAAAATAATGCTCAGGTTGTTGTAGGAACTAAGGCAGAAATGATTGCAGAAAAAATAAAGAAAGAATTAAATAAGTAAATATCTTTTATTAAAACCTGTCGGGAAATAAAAATATCCCGATAGGTTTTTTAATTTATAGCAAATAATTTTTAATTTTTTAAAAAATAAACAGGTAAAATCTAATTTTAATAGAAGAATATAATATAAGTAGAAAATATATTATATAAAGGATGATTAGATGTACAACTTAGAAAAGTATCATATTTTAAAAAATAAAATTGGAGATTTAAATAGAGCAGAGTTAGGTTTTTTCCCGACAGAGATTTATAAATTAAAAAACCTTTCAGCTAAATATGGTGTTAATATTTACGTTAAAAGAGATGATTTAACGGGATTTAGTACTTTCGGTGGTAATAAGATTAGAAAACTTGAATTTTTATTTGGAGAAATTTTGGCACAGGGAGCAAAAAATATTTTCACCTATGGGGCAACCCAATCGAATCATGCTCTTCAGACTGCTATTGCCTGTCGAAGATATGGTTTAAATCCAATACTCTATTTAGTTGATGTTATTGGAGATGGAATTGAAGAACCTAAGGCTAATATTTTGCTTGATAAATTGTTAGATGCAGAAATAAAAATCATTGATATTAAAGAAGGTGAAGATGACTTTGCAGCTATGTATAGGGCTAAAGAAGAATCAAAGTCTTACGCAGAAAAAATTTCTGCAAGAAAAGAAGATTACTATTTAATTCCTCCTGGAGGTGCTTCTCCTCTTGGGACTTTAGGTTTTGTAAATGCTTATTTAGAGTTGAAAGAACAGGAGTTTAAAAAAGAGCTTAACTTTAAAAATGTTTTCCATGCCACAGGAACAGGTGGAACTTTGGGAGGTCTAACAGCTGCCAATAAGTTCATAGAAGATGACACTAAAATTCATGGAATAAATGTTAGTCACAAAGATTATAGTTATCTGGCAGAAGTAGCTGAACTTTCTACATCAGCCCTAAAGCTATTAAGTATTAATTTTAACGTAGCTAGTAGTGATGTGATAGTAGATAATAATTTTGTTGGTGAGGGTTATGAAATTCCATCTGATGAGGCAAATCGAGCGGTAAAGATTTTTGCTGAAAATGAAGGAATCTTTTTAGATCCTGTTTATACCGGCAAAGCAGCAGCCGGGATGATTAGTTATTTAGAACAGGAAAAAATCGAAAAAGGATCTGACCTTTTGTTCTGGCATACAGGAGGTACCAATGCCTTATTTGCAGAAAAAACGATTTTGGGTAATTTATTAGATGAATAAGATGAACTAATTAACCTGATTCAGGTCATAAATCAATAAATATCATTTTTTGATAAATATTATTTTGTATGTTATATTTTTGACATAATTAAAAATAAAATATGATATAATAAAAACAACTTTAGTTTTGATTTTATTTCATTTGGCTTTTACGGGGTGGTGTTGATGAGTGATAAACGCCTTAATTTTTATGGGCTGGGATCATTTTATTTTTCGAATGGGAAAAAAATTTTCGATGGTGAAAACTGGGTGTCAAAAAAAGCACTGTTTTTATTTATGTACCTGCTCTTTGAAAGAAATAGAAATATAAGTTCTGAAGAACTGGTTGATGTTTTTTGGCCTGAGTCAGATTTAGATAGAGGTAGAAAAAAACTTTACGATACTGTTTATCTCTTAAGGAAATCACTAAATAAGAATGGTTTAAATAAAGAGATTATTGAGTCAAAAAATGGTTATTATAGCATTAATTCTGGTTATGAAATTTGGACAGACTGGGATCATTTTGATTCTAAAACCGAAGACTTAATTAACAAGAAAGCAAGTTTTGATTTAAAAACCTTAAAAAAATTGTTCGAATTTTACCGAGGCGATTTTTTTGCTGATCTAAATTATGCTGACTGGCCTGAAATTTATCGGGAAGAATTACGGCAGAAGTATTTAAATTTAATTGAAATAATGGCTGAAAAAATGTATTCGGCTAATAAATATCTGGATTTGCTTTATTATTTAAATAAAGGCCTGGATTATGATCCTTATCGAGAAAAGTTTTATTTGCTGAAGCTTAAAGCTTTAGATAAGCTGGGGAGAATTAGAGAAGCGATTAATTGTTTTAAAGAGTGTAAACGGATCCTAAATGAAGAATTAGGTGTTCCACCACAGCAGGAATTAAAAAATGAGCTGCAGAGAATAAAAAGTAATAGAGATGATCCGGAAGATTTAGAAATAAATATTGAAGAAAACATAAGACTCGAATCTGGAGCCATGCAGTGTTCTAGTGTTAATGAATTTAAAAAGATTTTTGAATTACAATTTAGGCAGGTTCAGAGGGTTGAGGAAAAAGAATTTCTTTTAATAACCCTTGATTTTAAAGAAAATGATTTGAGTCCAAATGAGTTGGAAGTTACTTTTGACCAAATTATTTCTAAATTCAAGACAACTATGCGTTTGGGAGATTATATCTGTCCGGCAGCTAATAAAATTTATCTAATCTTACAAAATATGAGCTTAGATAGTAGTGGAGTAATTATTAAAAGATTTAATCATTTTTTCAAGAAACATAATTTTAATAAAAAACCTAAATTAGATATCAAGGAAATAAATTAATAATAAAAATATATCTGGTTTTTTAAAGAAAAGTCACCTTAATTGGTGGCTTTTTTCTTTTTTTCGAGTCTTATTCGATATTTATTCCTATTCGATTCGAATGATAACGATTATCATTATCTTTACAGAAGGAGGTGAGATAAGAAAAAGGAGGTGGAAAGTAAATGAACAGAAATACATTTTTGGTTTTTTTACTAATTCTCTTAATAGGCTCATTTTTTTCAGCTGGTATTTATGCTCAGGATCAAAATTTTTCCCCTGTCCTGCCTCAAGCTAAAAATTATAATTTTAATTTAGAGGCTGAATTTAATTATTCTAATTATAATAACTTAAAAGAAAATAAAAAGTTAGCTGTAATTAAACAGAAAGGAAATTTTAATCAGGCTGATATCTGGCAGAGTGGAAAAAACAGTCTTAATTCAGCTTTGATAGTTCAGGTTGGTAATGACAATCAGGCATCAATTAAGCAGTTTGCTGGAAATAACAGAGCTTTAGTTCAGCAGTATGGATTTAATAATCGAGCAGAAGTAGTACAGATCAGTCGTTACAATAACTTAACAGTTTCACAGTTTGGAAATAATGATCGCTTGAAAATCAAACAAAATTAAATTTAGTTATATTTGAAATGATGAGCAGCGCGTGGGATTTTATTTAACAGTAAATTAAAATTAAGGCTTTATCTTGAAAAAAATTTAAAAAGCTGCAAGATAAAGCTTAATTTAATAAATTGTTGCTTAAGGGACTAAAATAATAAAGGAGGTTTTAGAAATGAGGAGATTATTTATCCTGGTAATGGCAGTTGTTTTTGTAATGGGAATGACAGTGATGGTGGCAGCAGATGGTGGATATGGAGGACCTCCATATGGCGAGCCTGGAAATGGTGGTCCTGGTCATGGTGGACATCATGATAATGGTGATTTTGCAATGATAACCCAGATTGGTGCTTCTAACAATGCCAGCATCTATCAAGATGGAAGTTCACTTTATGGTTATCATGGTGGTGGAGATAATGTTGGTTTAGTTTTTCAAAAAGGCTGGGGAAATGATGCCAGTGTAACTCAAGTTGGATCTGATAATTTAGCCTTAGCTAAATCATTTGGTTTTGGTAATGAAATCATTCAAAATCAAAGAGGAAAAGATTTAATGGCTACAGCATTCCAATATGGATCTTCTAACAAAGCTACTCAGGTTCAGCGTGGAAAATACAATGTCAGTCTTGTAAAACAAACTGGTTTTGGCAACACAGCAAGAACAGACCAGAGAGGTAGAAAAGACATGGCAATTGTAAAACAACATGGTTTTGGCAATAATGCCACAATCACTCAACTATAATTGTTCTCCACAATATACTACAGCACATTAAAATGTGTATTTAGTAGTAGGGCAGTCTGAGGTAAATCAAATTTTTACTTCGGGCTGCCTTTTTAAATTAATTTAAAAAAGGAGTGAGCAAGATGAATTTAAAAAAATATGTGTTTATAGCTATTAGTGTAATTTTAATTACACATATATTTTTTGGAGCAGCAGTGCTGGCCCAGGAAAGTCAAAATGACAATTTGACTGAAAGAGTAAACTTAATTAATGCTTCTCGAGAATTAAAACGCAGCCAAAATCAGACAGCTAATTCAAGCATAAGCCTCTTTGTTACAAATTATCATTCTGGAGATAAAGAGTTTAATCTTGGAGCTAAATATGAGAGCATTCTATTTAAGAACAGGAGTGAATCAGCCATACGAATAGATTATGTGCTTGAAGCAATTTATTTAGAAGGGGAAGAAGATAATCTAGCAGGATTTCTATCACTAAAAGCTTCTTTAAAAGACAAATTATTTAGTCCCTATTTGGGAGGAGGAGCAGCTTTTTTAGCTAATGCTGATTATCAGGCTTTTGTTGGTCTAAATTTAACAGATAACTTTTTTGTGGAGACAAAATTTATAAACGATGAGGAAAAATCTGACAGCGGTGATTTTTATTCAGCTGTTGGTTTCAAAATAAACTTCTAAAGGAGGTTTGAATCTGATGCGTAAAACCATATTATATATTATGTTAATTTCATTTATTTTTGTCACAGTTTTTACAAATATTATAGCTGCGGCCTCTGTAACAAGCTGGGAATTTAAAACATTTAATGATCCTGATGGCAGACAGGTGGCACAAAATATAGCCTCTGCTCAGCATGAAATGAGTTTGTCAGAAGATCCAATTGCACAATTCATAAATGGACTTAATGGTCGAATTATGAGTCTTATTCAGCAGGATATAGTAAATAAAATGGTTGAAGATGGTCTTGCAGAAGGAAATTATGATGTTGGTAATCTAGAAATAACAGTTAGTGAAGATGAAATAACAGGAGTGGTCACAATAATTTTAACTAATACCACTACTGGTGAAGTTACAGAAATTGAGTATTCAACAGATGATTGGCCTTCATCTGAGGATTTAGGCTAAAATCAAAATATATTGTGGGGTGAAATATTATGGAAGGTATGATAGCTGTATTATTAGTAATTTCCCTCTTAGGGGGAGGTGGCCCAGCAGCAGTAGAAACAGAAACTGTTGAAACAAATGAGTTAGCTGAATCTCCCGCTGAGATAATTGAGGAAGTAAATTTATCAGCTTCAGAGATCTTATCTGCAAAAGAAAATGTAACTACGGCTACTCAATTATTAGCAGCTTTACCTGAGAACGAAAATAAGCATAAGGTTGCTGTTTACGGCATTCAAGATAAAACAGGACAGTATAGTGAAATTGGTTCTCCCATAGTTTCTCAAGGAGCAACAGAGATGTTAATTACTGCTCTGATGAGATCCAGACAGTTTAAAGTCTTAGATCGAGCTGATTTTAATAATTTTATGACCGAACAAAATCTAGTAGCAAATGATAGAATCAAAGCTGATCAAGGCCCAGAAATAGGTCAGCTTTCAGGAGCGGATTATATTATTTCTGGTGCAGTTACTGAATACCAGATAGACAAAAAAACAGGTGGACTTGGACTCAGAGTTGCTGGTAAAGGTGGTCAACAGGAATATGCAGTAGCAAGCTCAGCTATTGATTTAAGAGTTACAGATACCAGCAGTGGAGAAGTTATTTGGGCCAAAAGTTTAAAAAAGGAGATAGTAGGAGAGAGGATTGGTCTGGAAGTCTTTTCGTTTATGGGTAATAATATAGTCGAGTTTGAATCTGGTAAAGGTAGGCAAGAAGTTATTAATTTGGTTGTTAGAACCTTGTTAGAAGAGGCTGTTTATAAGTTAACTGCAAATAATAATCTTTAAAGAAATAAGACACCTAAAACCCTGGCTTATGAGCTCAGGGTTTATCTTTTTGTCTGTTGTGATATAATCATACACGAGGTGGGAAAATTGGATTTATTAAAAAAGGTTAGTATCTATAAAATATTAAGTATTGCTGAAGAAGTTGAAGTAGAAAATCTGTTAGATAATCAGTCTAAAAAAATATTTTTAAATAGTGATGAAATAGACGATTATGCAGCAGTAGGTGATATTGTCTTATTAGTTAAAAATAATAGGGGCAGTAATTTGGATAAAAGAATGGCTATAACTTATCCAGTGAGGAAAACTAAGGGACGATTTTCTGATGTAAAAGAATATATTTATTTTAAAATGAAAGTGTTATATGATTTTAATCTACATTATCTGAATAAAAAAGAAATAGAAGCAGTGGACAAAGATCCGGCTCACCTAAAGTTTGAAAATTTATTAGATAAAAATCAAAAAGAAATTGAAAAATTGATTACTTATAACAGTGATGAAATTGTAGAGCCTTTTAATCACACTAATTATCCAGTCCAGAAAATTTTAAATTCTAAAAAAATATTTAGACAGGAAATAGGAAATGAATTTGATTGGGGTTGGAGCTTAATGGAAATTTATCAAATCGATTCTGATAATTTTGTCAGTTTTAAACAGAGTAGTTATTTTCGAGAAAGGCAGCGCGGAGAATTTTTTGATATAAGTAAAAAAGCGGTCGAATTTATGAGAAGCTTTGAAGATGATAAAGATGATTTCTTAGATTAAAAATAAACAGATATTTTGGAATTTTCAGTTAAAAATTGTGATATAATATTTATGAGGTGAAAAAAATGAGTAAATATCAAAAAGCAGCTGAGCTTATAAAAAATTCCAAGCACACAACTGTTTTTACCGGAGCAGGTGTATCAGTAGAAAGTGGTGTTCCTCCTTTTAGAGGCAAAAATGGTCTCTGGAATGATTATGATCCGATTATTTTGGATCTTAAGAATTTCTATAAACACCCAAAAGAGAGCTGGGAAACAATTAAAGAAATATTTTATGATTACTTTGGTAAAGCTGAACCAAATGAAGCGCATAAAGTTATTGCCAGGCTTGAGAAATCAGGTTATGTTAAAGCAGTAATAACTCAAAATATTGATAATCTGCATCAGCGAGCAGGAAGTAAAAATGTATTTGAGTTTCATGGTAACTCCAGAAACTTAGTTTGTACAGAATGTGGGAAAAAGTATTCAGTTACTAATGAACTCTTAGCTGAGCAGCCTCCGAAGTGTAAGGAATGTGGTGAAGTCTTAAAACCCGACTTTGTATTTTTTGGAGAAGCAATACCTGATCGAGAAGAAAGTTTATCATTTGAAGAAGCAGAAAAAGCAGATCTTTTTATTGTTATTGGCACAACTGGAGAAGTTCAACCAGCCTCTTTTATTCCAGTTGTTGCTAAGAGTAAAGGGGCTCAGATAATAGAGATCAATATTAAAAAGTCTAATTTTACCGATGATATTACAGAAATATTTATTCAAGAAAAAGCAAGTACAGCTATGAAAAAAATTGAAGAAGAATTAAATAAATTAGAGAAATAATTGAAAATCCTCAGTTTTTAAGACTGAGGACTTTCTCTATATTCTGCAATATAGGGTAAGTTTCTATATTTTTCTTTATAATCAAGTCCATAACCGACAACAAATTTATCCTCAATTTCAAAACCTGTATAGTGGACTGGTAGATCTAAAAGTTTATTATCAGAGATATGAAGTAGAGTACAGATGTTAATACTTTTTGGATTGCGGGCACTGAGATTTTTTAACAAATAACTGTGGGTCAGCCCAGTTCTTATTATATTTTCAATAATTAAGACATTTTTGCCTGAGATACTGAATTCTAAATCTCTAGTTACTCGAATAATACCTGAATTATCTGCATCAGCATAATGGTTTAGTTCCAGAAAGTCGAGTTTGATTGGAAAATTAAGTTTGCGGCTGAGGTCTGTCATAAAATAAAGAGAGCTCTTTAAAATACTAACTAAAATTACTTCTTTATCTTTAAAATCTTCATTTAATTTGACGGCTAACTGTTCAATTTTGTTGGAAATATCTTGTTCAGAAATAATAATTTCACCTAGTTTTTGAGTATCCATTTAATCCTCACTCCTATTAAGCTCGAACTTTTCTGCCAGCTGCTCAAAATCTTTTTTATAGACGATTTTTACTTTAATATCCGGGTATAACTCCTGCAGTAATCTAACTTTTTTATTTTTTTCAGTAGTATATTTTCTTTTCATTGTTGTTAACTCAACATAAGTATCATGTTCAGTTAGATAAAAATCAGGTCTAAAAGCCATAATAACATTTCCTTCTGGATCCCATTCTAAAGGAAATTCACTTGGTTCATACTCCCATTTAATATGATGCATATCTAATATTTTAGCAAATTCTTTTTCGCTTTCATGGCCAAAGTTTCTTTGGCTTTCACTATCTAACTCCTTTTCTTTAACATCTTTAATTGTATTATTTAAAGGTTGTGGATTTTCTTTTTTAAGGTCGGCAATATTCATTATAATTGATAAACTTTCTTCCAGTGTGAGACCATCTCTGTTTAGAGTCAGATGATAGAGAGTTGTTTCTTCCCAGTCGTGATTATGTATTCTCCAAACATAGCGACGGTGTTTACGGTCAGCTAACTCAAGTTCTCTAGCTGCTTCTTCTGGATGCAGACCGTAGATTTCTTTTAACTTCTGACAGCGATATTTTTCTGATGCAACAATTTTAAAATGAAGTGCATAAGGATTGTTTTCAAAAATTATTTGAGAACCTAAGCCTAAAATTAAAAGATTTTTAGTTTCAGCTTCTTCTTTTAGTTTTTGAGCGATATAATCAGCAAAACTAATCTGCTCATCTGCTCCATCATCTGGATTAATAATTTTAGTATAAAATTTTGAACTCTGTTTTAACATGTGAAGCTGATGTTCATCTGCAACTTGGGACAGCCAATTTTCTAAAACATATTGACGATTAATTAATTTTAAGCCGAGTCGATTAGATAACTCTTCCGCAATTTCTTCGCCCCCACTTGCAGTTTGCCTTGAAATTGTTATTATCTGCATCATACACACCCTCTTTCTATATTAATATTATAGCATAAATAATGGAAACAAACTATGTATCTTAGAAAATTAAGGAAATAGATAATTTGAAAAGCAAATAGTTAAAAAAATCAATTTAAAATAAAGGATTTTACCTAATTTTGCCTAATATATAAATATGAGATGAAGAAAAATTTATAGCTTTAAAAAATAGGGGGTATTCTATGAAAACATTAGCACTAATTTTGGCCGGTGGTCGTGGAACTAGACTTGATATTTTATCAGCACATAGAGCTAAACCAAGTGTACCATTTGCGGGTAAGTTTAGACTAATTGATTTCGCTTTAAGCAACTGTGTTAACTCTGGCATCTATAATGTAGGAGTTTTAACTCAGTATTTACCATTATCCTTAAATAACCATATAGGTATTGGGAAACCATGGGATTTAGATCGTAGAATGGGTGGGGTTACCATTTTACAACCTTTTAGAGGTAAGCCTGGAACAACAGATTGGTACGAAGGAACCGCCCATGCAATTTACAAGAATATGAGCTTTATTAAGAATAAAAATCCTGAAGATGTGGTTATTTTATCAGGTGATCATGTATATGAGATGGATTACAGCAAGATGGTTGATTATCATAAGGAAAAGGGTGCAGACTTAACAATAGCGGCTCAACCAGTTCCTTATGAAGATGCAAATCGTTTTGGGATTTTAGATTATAATGATGATATGAGAATTACAGATTTTGTTGAAAAACCAGAAAATCCCCCCAGTAATCTAGCATCAATGGGTATTTATGTCTTTAAAAAAGAAGTGCTATTAGAAGTACTAGAAAAGTATTGTTCAGAAAAAGACTCAGATTTTGGACATCATATTATACCACCAATGATTGAAAAAGAAGGTGTTTATCTTTATAAATTTGATGATTATTGGAAAGATGTAGGTACACTTGCTGCTTATTGGGAAAGTAGTTTAGAGTTAACCGATCCAATTCCAAGTCTTAATCTTTATAATGAAGATTGGAAGCTGCATACCAGAAGTGAAGAAAAACCTCCTGTTAAATTTGGTAAAGATGCCTGTGCTTCTAAGAGCTTGATTTCTAATGGTTCTATTATAAATGGTGAAGTTAAAAATTCCATAATCAGCCCGGGAGTTTATGTTGAAGAAGGAGCTGTAGTTAAAGACTCTATAATTTTTAATGACACTATAATAAGAAGTAATTCTGTGGTTGAAAAAGCAATAATTGATAAAGAAGTTGAAATCATGGCAAACTGTAAAGTTGGTTATGGTGATGATTTAACTCCTAACAAGGACAAGCCTGACCTTCTTGATAATGGCTTAAATGTTATTGCTAAAAGAGCTACAATACCTGAAGGAACAACAATTGGTAGAAACTGTAGAATTTTTTCTTATGTTGGAGTAGATGACTTTAAATCTAAGGATATACCCAGTGGCAGCACAATAACTTCTGAAATAGGAGAAAAAGTAGCAGCTGGAGACGAAGATCATGTTAGGGAACTTAATACTTAATAAATTCAATATATAGCTTCCTTCTTAATCGGGGGAAGCTATTTTATTTATTAAAGATTCTATGCTAAAATTAATATAGGTAGATTTAATATTTTCAATAGGAGATGATTATTATCAAAGTTAAATGGTTAGGTAATTCTGCTCTTTTAGTTGAAGCTGAAAAAACAATTGTAATTGATCCTAGTTTTAGGGAAGAAGCTGAAGCTGACTTTAAAGCAGATATTGTTTTAATTACACATGAACATGAAGATCATATTGACCCTGAAGATCTGTCAGCTGTTAGTAAAGAGGATACCAAAGTCTTTGCTCCACAATCAGTTTATAATAAATTTGATATCGACGGTGAGGTAGTAAAAGCTGGAGATTTGATTGAAGATGAGATTAAAGTTTTAGCTGTTGACTGTTATAATGCTGAAGAATCTGTAGCCTACTTTTACAAAGGGCTTTATCAGACAGCAGATGCTGCTGATTACCCAGATCCTGGAGAAGAAATTGAGATCTTATTTACAGCCTGTTTTAATGACCACTTTTCTGATTATTTAGAGAAAGTAATCAAACTAAATCCTAAAATGGCTGTCCCCTATCATTATGATCCGGAAGAAAGACAGGAACTACTGCAGGCCAAAGGTTTATCCAGTAAGTTTGAGCAGATTGGATGCAGTTCTAAAGTAATAGAGATCGGTGAAGAAATAGAAATTTAAATACTTAAATTTGAGCCTTCTGGAGATTATAAATCTGGAAGGTTTTCTTTTAGATAAATTAAATCTATGAAATGCAGTGTTAAGTAATTACTTTTTTCTTTTCTGATTTTTGTTATTTTAATAATGAAGAATTCGAGTACTTACAAAAATCAGGAGGTAAATACTATGGAAGCAGATTTGGAAGATAAAAGGCTTATACTTGTTTCCAATGGTGAACCATATAAACATGTATATAGAAATCAAGACATAGAAATTAAGAAACTAGCAGGAGGTTTAACAACTGGCCTTGACCCGATGATGCAAAAAGATAAAGGACTTTGGATTGCCTGGGGTAGGGGTGAAGCTGATTTTGAAGTTGTTGATCAGAATAGTAAAGTTATGGTTCCAGATGAAGATGGTTATCCGCTAAAAAGAGTTGAACTAAGTGAAAAAGAAAAGAATAATTTTTATTATGGTTTTGCAAATGAAGTAATGTGGCCGATTAGTCACACTTTTATCTCTAAGGCTAATTTTAAAGAAGAATACTGGAAGAGTTATCAAAAGGTGAATCGAAAATATGCCAAAAGTATTATAGAGGAACTAAAAGAAGACGATTTAGTCTGGATTCATGATTATCATTTAGCTTTAGTACCTGGGTTTTTAGAAAAAACTAGTGCAAAAACCTCTCTTTTCTGGCACATACCCTGGCCGGCCTGGGAAGCTTTTAGAACTATTCCCTGGCGGGAAGAAATTTTAGAGGGTATGTTAGCTGCCGATTTTTTAGCTTTTCATACCGATTTATTTGTCTATAATTTCTTGAATTGTGCTAAAAAGATTGGAGCTGAGGTGGATTTTTCTACAAAAGAAATTTTTTATCAGGGTTCAAAAACTAAAGTTGAGAGTGTTCCTTTAGGTATTGATTTTCAGCGTTTTGATAATCTGGCCAAAGATGATGATTATCTTGCCCAAGCAGAATCGGTAAAAGCAAGTTATGATACAGAAAAACTAATTTTTGCTGTAGATAGATTGGATTATACTAAGGGTATTGAAGAAAGGTTAAAAGGGATTGATAGATTTTTTGAGAAATATCCTGAATATCAGACAGAAGTAACTTTTGTTCAGAGAGTTGCTCCCAGCAGAACTGGAATTGAAGAATACCAGCAGATGAAAGAAAGAATAGAGAAAAAAGTGGCTGAAATTAATGGTAAATATCAAGAAGATCAGTGGGCACCTGTTAAATATTTTTATGGCTCGGTACCACAGGCTGAACTGCTTCCCTATTATAAGGCGGCAGACTTAGCTTTAATCACAGCTTTAATTGATGGTATGAATCTAGTAGCTAAGGAATACCTTGCAGTTCAGGATGCAGGTGTGCTTTTGCTTTCAGAATTTGCAGGAGCAGCAGAATATTTAGATAGTGCAATTAAAGTAAACCCTTATAATACAGAGGCATTAGCTGACAGTATCTATCAGGGTTTAGAAATGTCTGAAACAGAAAAGAAAAAGAGACTGCAGCAGGCTAAAGCTGATCTTAAAGAATATGATATCAACTGGTGGCGTGATTATTTTCTAAAAAAATGGGTGGAATCTTATGAATAAAAAGTATGTTTTAGATAAGCATAATTTGGATATAATTCAAGAAAAAATAGACGAGGCAGAAAATATACTGCTATTTTTAGACTATGATGGGACTCTAGCGCCTTTTAAAGCTGAACCACTATCAGCTTTTGCTCTCCCGGAAATTATGACGAGTTTAAAAAAATTAGAAAAAAGCAGTAAATATTATTTAAGTTTGGTTTCCGGGAGAAAATTAATCGAGTTGAAAAACATGATAGATCTCAGGCGCAGCAATTATGCCGGCAGTCATGGTCTGGAGATAAAGCTATTTTTTAGAAAAGAATTAGTTTATCCCTATCAGAATAAGAGCCTGGATGAATTAAGCAGAAAAAGCTATCAGAAAATAAAAGAAAAATATATAGAGTCGGAAGCTGTTGAGTTAGAAGATAAAGGTTTTGGTTTTGCACTCCACATTGATTCTGAATCAAAGCAAAAAGAAATAGAAAGAAAACTTAAGCTAATCTTCGAAAATACTGCCTACCAGCTGCTTTCTGGGAGAAAAATTATTGAAATTCGGCCAGAAGGCTGGGATAAAGGAAAGGCGGTTGACTATATTACTAATCAAATTAAAGATAATTTAGATCTAGATAATTTACTCAGGATATATATTGGCGACGATCGGACAGATGAAGATGCTTTTAAAGTTCTAGAAGACGGAATTAGGATTTATGTAAAGAATGAAAATGACTTAAAAACAAAAGCTGATTATTATCTTAATGACCCTGGTGATACAGCAAAATTACTGAAGAAACTTGCAGGAGAGCTTTAATCTCCTGCTTTTTCATGTTTAAATTAAGTTTAACTACTTATTTAAAGCTTATGAAATTCAGCCTTCATCTTATTAAAGGTAGTTAATTTTTTGAATCCTATTTTTCTAAGTTGGCTGATTGTATAGTCAAATTTTTGAGCAATATCTTCAGTTTTATGACTGTCAGAACCAAGAGTTAAAATTTCTCCTCCAAGTTGATAGTATAGTTTCAGTATTTCAAAACTGGGCAGAGGGTTTTGTCCATCCAAACGATAACCGGAAGTATTCACCTCTAAACCTTTATTCTTTTTTATAATGGTTTTTAAGATTTCTTTGATTAAGTTTTCTGCCTGCTCATTTTCTAGTAAATCTGGCTTCTTCTCAAAGTCTCCATAACGTCTAATAATATCAAGGTGACCAATTACATTATAATTATCATATTCCTTCACTACTTTAATAACAGTTTTTAGATATTGAATATAGGCTTCCCACTGACTGTAGCCTGAAAAAAAATCACCATTATAAAGATCATTTTTTTCAGCAGTGTGGAAAGAAGCGATTACAAAATCAAAGTCATCTTTCAAATATTGATCACATTCTGTTAAAATATGAGACTGTAATCCCATCTCTATTCCTTTTCTTATAATCAAATTACCTTCATATTTTTTTTGCATTTTTTCTATTGCTTTTAAGTATTTTTCCTTATCTATTAGAAATTCAATTGTATTATCCTGATAATCAATATCATGGTGGTCAGTTATGGCTATTTCTGTTAAACCTTTTTTAACAGCTGTCTGACAGAGCTCTTCCATTGTCATTTCTGAGTCAGCTGAAAATTGTGAATGCAGATGATAGTCAAAGAACATTTAAACATCTCCTTTTAATATAATATTTAAAACTTTAGTAAGTAACAGATTAATATATCTATATCATAGCATATTAACTAATAAAACAAAAATAAATACTTGACAGAGACACTTGAGTTTAATATCATAATTTAATAGTAACTAATATTTATAATTAGTAAATAATTTAATTGAGGTGATAGTAAATGAGTGAGATAAACTTTAAATGGTTATTAATTTGTTAACCTAAAATTTAAATATTTAAAATGGTGTGTAACTGTTTGGCAGGCATAAACCAGAAGAGTAGGGATCTTTGCACCCTCTTTTCTGGTTTTTTTATTTATCAATCAAGATCAATAAAAATTATAGGAGGAGATTTCTAATGGAAAAAGAAATTGTGATTACAAATGAGACTGGTCTTCATGCTAGACCAGCGTCAGCTTTTGTAAATGAGGCGGGTAATTATGAATCAGATGTAGAAATAGCTTTTGGTGAAAAAACAGTAAATGCTAAAAGTATAATGGGTGTTATGAGTCTTGGAATTTCTCAGGGTAGTAAAATTGTCATTAAAACAAATGGTGACGATGAAGAAGAGGCTTTAAACAACCTGGTAAACTTTGTTGAAGAAAAAATAAACAAAGAGCATTAAAGATAATTAATGGAAAGATCCAGGCTGCTTAAAGTAATCTGGGTCTTTTTATTAAATTGATAAATTTTAAGAATAATTTGTAATAAGCTTCCAAATTGAATATAATGGTAATAGTAAGGTGAAAATTTGGGAGGGATAAATGATGGAATATAGAACAGTTGGTAAAACTGGAGTTCAGGTTTCTCCACTTTGTTTTGGCACAATGCCATTTGGTGGGATTGCTGATGAAGAAATGTCTAGAAAAATGTTTAAAGCTGTACGTGAGCGCGGTATTAACTTTTTTGACACTGCTGATGTTTATAATGAAGGCCGTTCTGAAGAACTTTTGGGTAAATTTATTCAGGAAAATAACTGCCGCGACGAATTAGTTATTAGTTCTAAAGTTTTTGGCAAAACTGCTGCAGATGTTAATGCCAAAGGACTTTCCAGACGGCATATCAAATTAGGTGTAGAAGAAAGTTTAAAAAGACTGAAAACTGATCGAATCGATTTTTATTTTGTACATAGCTTTGATTCTAAGACTGATATGGCCCAGACTTTGAGAGCACTTGATGATTTAGTAAAAGAAGGTAAGATATTATACCCTGCTGTTAGTAATTGGGCAGCCTGGCAGATAGAAAAATCTTTAGGTATTTCAAAGCGTGAAAGCCTTGCCCGTTTTGAATGCATACAGCCGATGTATAACCTTGCAAAAAGGCAGGCTGAAGTTGAAATACTGCCAATGGCTGAGGAAGAAGAGTTAGGTGTTATTTCATACAGTCCTTTAGGTGGCGGGCTATTAACTGGTAAATATGGAAAAGATAAAAAGCCGAAGCAGGGAAGATTAGTTGAGAGAGATATGTATGCTAAAAGATATGGTTTAAAACAGTATTACCAGATAGCTGAAGATTTCAGTAATCATGCAGAAGCAAGAGGAGTAGATCCTGTCTCTTTAGCAGTAGCCTGGGTAATGAACAATCCAACTATTACGGCTCCGATTATTGGTGCCCGTAATACAGAACAATTAAAAGGTTCACTGGGAGCTTTAGACATAGAAATGACTGATCAGTGGAGAAAAGAAATTACTGATCTTTCAGTAACTCCTCCACCAGCAACTGATAGATTAGAAGAACAGGAGAATATTAGTTATTTTTAGTTTAGATATTTTTTAAAAAATATTTCAAATAATAAGGTCTGTCACGATTTTTTTGGCAGATCTTTTTCTATTTTAAATTTAATAAAAATAGTGTTAAAATTAAGACAATAAAGAAATAACTGAAATAGCTTGACAGTTAGATAAATTATAAATATAATAGATACAACATTTTAATACTTTACTATGATAAAGCACTAAAATATAAAGGGAGGCAAAATAGATGAATGCATTTGTAGAAGGGGTCCGTGATATTTTACCAGCAGAGCTCAGAAAAAGAAGGGCTATTTATCAGGCAATTAGAGAAGTCTTTGAAGCTAATGCCTATAGGGAAGTTATCACTCCAACACTTGAATCATTAGAACTGTATGCTGGGGTTGAGGGACTGGTAGATAAAAATGAGATGTTTAAAGTTGTTGATGATAAAGGACAGATTTTGGTTTTAAGACCTGATTTAACAATGCCGATTGCGAGGCTGGCTGCAAGCCGATTTCAGGATAGCCCTCGTCCACTTAAATTTTCTTATTTAAGTTCAGCGTTTCAATCAAAAAGTTCTCAAAGCTTGAGCCTGAAAGAAAAAACTCAAGCAGGGGTCGAGCTAATAGGTTCAGCTAGCTTAGAATCTGATTTAGAGATGATATTACTGCTGCTGAAAACAATGAAAAAAGTTGGGGTAGCAGAACCGCTGATTGATATAGGACACGCTGATTTAATTAATGAAATTTTTGCAGATTTAAAAATTGCTGAAGTTGAAAAAACAGAGCTGCGCCGACTTTTAGCTGCTAAAAACAGGATTGGAATTAAACATTATATTCAAAATATAGAACTAACAGCAGATGCTGAAAAAGTTCTATTGCGTTTACCTTCACTGTTTGGTGATCCCAAAAAGGTTGTTAAAGAATTAGAAAATATGCCCCTGTCAGCTGAAACTAAAAAAGCACTCAAAAACTTGGAAGAATTATTCAATAAATTAGAGGTTTTTGACTCTCTAAAATATATTACTTTTGATCCAATGTTAATTTCTCGGCACGGATATTATACAGGTTTAATTTTTAAGGGCTATGCAAAGGGTTATAGTAATTTACTTGCTAGTGGTGGTCGTTATGATAATTTGACTGCAAAATTTGGCCTTGAAGAAGCAGCAGTTGGTTTTGCTTTAGAAATTGAAAACTTACTGGACTATTTAAATAGGACAGAAAATTTTAGTGAAAATTTACAGAAGAGATTTTTAATAGCATATACTGATCAAAGTGATCTTAAACTTTCCTATGAACTGGCAGAAGATCTTAGAAATGCTGGTTTTGTAACAGAAGTATATAATAATGCAGATAAAGAATATTTAGATTTTCAGCAGGTAGACTTTGAAATTTATTTAAAAAGTGAGAGCCTGGAGTTAAAACAGTACAGTGGTGAAACTGCTAAAATTAAGAGAAATAAAAAAGAAGCACTCGAATATCTTATCTTAAATAAAATAGAGGAGTGGGAATAATGGATAATCTCTGTATTGCCATGGCTAAAGGAAGACTGGCCAAAGAAGCCGTTAAGCTTTTTCGACAGGCAGATTATGATTTGCCTGAAAATATGCTTAAATCACGTAAATTAATTTTTGAAATAGAAAGTGAAAAGCTAGAAATTATACTTGTCAAACCAGCAGATGTTCCAATTTATGTTGAATATGGTACTGCTGATTTAGGAATAGTTGGTAAAGATACTTTATTAGAAGAAAATCGTGACTTATATGAGGTTTTAGATTTAAAATATGGTGTCTGTGAATTTGCCTTAGCTGGTTTACCAGATCGTAAAGATACCCTTTTGGAGAGAAAAGTGGCAACTAAATATCCAGATTTTACCCGGCGTTATTTTAGAAGCAGAGGAGAACCAGTTGAAATAATTAAACTTAATGGTTCAATTGAACTGGCACCATTGACCGGCCTGGCAGATACTATCTTAGATATTGTTGAAACAGGAAGAACTTTAAAGGAAAATGGATTGGTTGTTTATGAAAGTATCAGAGATTTATCAGCTCGTTTAATTGTGAATAAGGTTAGTATGAAAACAAGACAGCAGGAAATCGAATCAATTATAGAATCCCTGGATGAAGTTGTAAATGGAGATGGTGAAAATGCTAAAAATTAAAAGAATTAAAGACGGCAGGAAAAATATTGACCAGGTAAAAGAGCTGCTGGACAGTCGTTCTGGTGATAATCTTAGCCAATACAGAAAAATTGCAGCAGATATCTTAAAAAATGTTAAAGCTAATGGTGACCAGGCAATTTTAGAATATACTGCTCGTTTTGATGGAGTTGAATTTAAAGCTTCAGAACTTGAGGTGACAGAAGCAGAAATAAAAGAGGCGGTAAAAGAAGTTGAATCTGACTTTATCGCGGCTTTAAAAAATGCTGCTGCTAACATTGAAGAATTTCATGCTGAACAAAAAGATCGTTCATGGCAGAAGCAGAAAAAACCGGGCATTATAACCGGTCAGATTTGTCAGCCGCTTAAAAAAGCAGGGGTTTATGTTCCAGGTGGTAGAGCTGCATACCCGTCTTCAGTCTTAATGACTGTTATCCCAGCAAAGGTAGCGGGGGTAGAAGAGATAGTTATGCTGACTCCTCCAGATCAAGATGGGAAAATAAGCCCGGTTATTTTAGCAGCAGCAGATATTGCTGGTGTAGATCGTATTTTTAAAGTTGGAGGAGCTCAGGCAGTTGCTGCTGCAGCTTATGGTACAGAGACAATTCCAGGGGTGGATATTATTGTTGGCCCAGGTAATATTTATGTATCAATGGCAAAAGAACTGGTCTTTGGTCAGGTTAAAATAGATATGATTGCCGGTCCCAGTGAAATTATGATTATGGCCGAAAAGGATTCTAATCCAGCTTTTATAGCTGCTGACCTGATGAGTCAGGCTGAACATGATCCACTAGCCTCTTCAATTTTAGTTACAGATGCACCAGAGTTAATCGAAGAAGTTGAAAAAGAATTAGAAAAGCAGATTGCTGAACTGAGTAAAAAAGAAATTATTAAAGAATCACTTGAAAATTTTGGGCTGATGATTGAAGTTGAAGATCAGCAGGCTGCCTTAGAGATGATAAATTTAGTTGCACCAGAACACTTAGAATTAGCAGTTAAAAATCCATTTGAGCTGCTGCCTGCAGTAGAAAATGCAGGGTCTATCTTTTTAGGAGAATATACCCCGGAGCCAATTGGAGATTATTATGCAGGTCCTAATCATGTGCTGCCAACAAATTCGACTGCTAGATTCTTTTCTCCGCTATCTGTTAGAGATTTTGTTAAATATTCAGGTTTTATTCACTACAGCCAGGAAGCACTTAAAGAAGCTAGTGCTGATGTGATTTGTCTTGCTGAGGGTGAAGGACTTGATGCACATGCCAATTCAGTTCGAATCAGAAATAAAAGTTAAATTTTTTATTAATAAAATTTATGTATTATTATGCGAAAACTGGAGGAGGAAAAAATGAGCAGTAATAATTTAAATAAAAAAGAAAAAGCACTAAAAGCACTGCTTAAAGATGAAGTTAAAGCAATGTCCCCTTACAGAGGGGAAAAAGATAACTTTGAGGTTGAAATAAATTTATCAGGGAATGAGTCTCCCTTTGATCTGCCTCAAGAAATTAAAGAAAAATTTAAAGAAAAATTTGACCAGCATGATATTAACCGCTATCCGGAAATATATTCTGAACGTCTGCAGCAAACTTTAGCTGCTTATTTGAGCCGAGAACTTAGTGAAAATGTCACTGCTGAGGAAATATTAATTGGTAATGGTTCAGATGAAATTTTAGATATATTGATTAGGACTTTTGTTGAGCCAGGTGATGTTGTGATTTCACAGAGCCCAACCTTTTCAATGTACGAATATTTTACTAAGTTAAGTGGAGGCCGCTATCAAGCTCTCCCCTTAGTAGAAGATTTTAATTATCAAACTATTAAAGAAAAAATTGATGAATTAACCCCTAAACTAATTATTTTTTGCTCTCCTAACAATCCAACTGGTGAGCTTGTGGACAAAGAAATGGTTTTAAAAACCGCAGATTATTTTTCTGGTCCTGTAATTGTTGATGAAGCCTATGCAGATTTTAGTGAACTTGATTTTATGTCAGATGTAAAAAAATATCCCAATTTAGCTGTGTGTAGAACTTTTTCTAAGGCATTTGGACTGGCAGGAATTCGTTTTGGCTATCTTTATGGGAATAAAGTCCTGGTTGAAGAATTAAAAAAAGTACTAAAACCATACAACTTAAATTCTTTGACTGACATATTAGCTTGTTTAATACTAGAAAATGATGATATTATAAAAGAAAGAATTAATTTTATCAAAGAAGAACGCCAGAGGCTTTATCAGGAACTCAACCAATATCAAAAGTGGCAGCTTTATCCTTCAATGGCCAATTTTCTCTACATAGAGGGTCCAAAAACTATGGATTTTAAAAGAATTTTAAATCAAAAGGGAATTAAAATTAGATCTTTTAATAAAGAATCTTCGGCGATTAGAATTACTATTGGCAGTAGAGAAGAAAATGAGGCTGTTTTAAAAGCTTTTTCAGAATTTAAGCAGAAAAACTAGGAGTGGTTTATTATGAGTAGAGATCGGGTAGCAGTTGAGCAGCGAAAAACTAAGGAAACTGAAATTATCGCCAGTGTGAATTTGGATGGAGAAGGTAGAAGTGAGATTAAAACTGGTGTTGGCTTTTTTGATCATATGCTTGAACAAATTGCCAGACACGGGAATATTGACCTAGAGCTTTCTGTTAAGGGTGATCTTCACATTGATTCTCACCATACTATTGAAGATACAGGGATTGCTCTGGGAAAGGCTTTTGCGAAGGCAATAGGAGACAAAAAAGGTATAGCTCGTTTCAGCAGCGCTCTAGTACCTTTAGATGAAACCTTGGTAAGGGCAGTTGTTGACATTAGCGGCCGTCCTTATTTGTATAAAGATCTTCCCTTTACCAGAGAAATAGTTGGAGACTTCCCTTCAGAAATGGTTGTGGAATTTATGCGGGCCTTTGCCTTTAATGCTGGAATCACTCTCCACTTAGAAATTTTACACGGTGATAACTGCCATCATCAGATTGAAGCTGTTTTTAAAGCACTGGCTAGAGCTTTAAAAGCTGCAGTCACAATTGAATCAGATAAAATTCCTTCGACAAAGGGTGTGCTTTAAGTGATTGCAATTATTGATTATGGTGCTGGTAATTTAAACAGTATTCAAAAGGCACTTGAGTTTGTGGGTGAAGAGACAGTCATTTTAGAAAAAGGAAAGATAGAGGAAGTTAATAAATATTCAGGACTGGTACTGCCTGGAGTTGGTGCCTTTCCGGGAGCAATGGAACGGCTTGAAAATAATAATTTTATTACTTTTATTGAAAAATTTGCAGCCAGCGGCAGACCTTTTTTGGGAATCTGTCTGGGGATGCAGCTTCTTTTTGAAAAAGGTTATGAAGAAGAAAAAACTCCAGGCTTAGGATTACTTAAAGGAGAGGTTCATAAGCTGGACAGCCACTTGAAAATTCCTCATATGGGTTGGAATCAGCTCGAGATAATAAAGAATGATCCTCTCTTTGAGGGACTACCAGAAAATCCTCATTTTTATTTTGTTCATTCTTACCAGCTGGATCAGGTGACAGATGATGTACTGGCTACAGCAGCTTATGGAACAACAGTACCAGCAGTTGTTAGAAAAGATAATGTTATTGGATTACAGTTTCATCCTGAAAAAAGTGGAGATAATGGGATAAAACTTTTAAAGAATTTTAGGGAGTTGTTATAGATGATAGTACTGCCTGCAATAGATTTAAAATCAGGTGAAGTAGTAAGGCTCAAACAGGGAGATTTTGAGCGAAAAACAGTTTACAGCCAGGATCCGCTGGCTGTTGCAGAAGATTTCGCAGCAAAAGGTGCTGAGTGGCTGCATTTAGTTGATTTAGATGGAGCAGCTGCAGGAGAAAGTCAGAATTATGCTGTGATTAAAAAAATTGCGGGAGCAGCTGATCTTAAAATTCAGACCGGTGGTGGAATCAGAAAAAAAGAAGATGTTAAGCGGCTTTTAGATATCGGAGTGAAGAGGGTCATAATAGGGACTCTAGCGATTAAAAATCCTGAATTGCTGGCAGATATTATTAGAGAATTTGGAGCAGAAAGTATTTTAGTCAGTATTGATGCTCGTGATGGTAAGGTAGCAACTTCAGGCTGGCTGGAAGCAAGCGAAAAAAATATGCTTGACTTTGCCAGAGAGATGGAAGCCCTAGGTGTTAAATATATTTTATATACAGATATTGGTCGGGATGGAATGCTTAAAGGGCCTGATTTTGCTGGCTTAAGAAAACTGAAGGCAGAAACTGAGCTGAAGATTATTGCTTCAGGTGGAATCAGCTCTAATCAAGATTTATATGATTTAGCAGCTGAAGATTTTTATGGAGCAATTACCGGTCAGGCTATTTATCAGAAAAAAGTAGATTTAGAAGAAGTTTTAAAAAAGTTGGGTGAAAATAATGCTTAAAAAAAGAATTATTCCCTGCCTGGATATTAAAGATGGCAGGGTTGTCAAAGGTGTAAATTTTGTTGGTTTAAGAGATGCTGGAGATCCGGTTGAATCAGCTAAAGAATACAATGATTTGGGAGCAGATGAACTTGTTTTTCTGGATATCACTGCAACTAAAGAAAAGCGTAAAACTCTGGCTGAGCTGGTAGAGAAGGTGGCAGCTCAGGTTTTTATCCCGCTGACTGTTGGGGGAGGAATTAGAACTGTAGAGGATATGCAGTTTATCCTGCGGGCTGGAGCAGACAAGGTTTCGGTTAATTCAGCTGCAGTAAAAAATCCTGAATTGGTCAGGGAAGGAGCCAGAATATTTGGCTCTCAGTGTATTGTTGGAGCAGTTGATGCAGCCAAAAAGGTTTCAGGCGAAGGCTGGGAAATCTTTATTCACGGCGGCAGTAAAGAAACAGGCATTGATTTAATTGAATGGGTCAAAGAACTGGAACGGCTTGGGGCAGGAGAAATTCTCTTAACCAGCATTAATGCTGATGGGACTAAAGAAGGTTTTGATCTAGAGATGCTGAAAGCTGTAACAGAGGCAGTAAATATTCCGGTAATTGCCTCAGGAGGAGCAGGCAGCATTCAGCATTTTATAGATATTTTTAAAGAAACAGGTGCAGATGCAGCTCTGGCAGCTTCTATTTTTCATTTTGGAGAGATAGCTATTAAAGATGTCAAAGATGAGCTTGAAAAAGCAGATATTCCAGTTCGAACTGAATAAAATAAATTCATTAAATTATAGAGGAAAGGGTGGTTTAGTGCTTGAAATAATAGATAAGTTAGAAGATATAGATTTTAAATTTAATCAGCAGGGGTTAATGCCAGCTGTTGTTCAGGATTATCAGACTAAAGAGGTACTGATGGTGGCCTATGTAAATGAGGAATCACTCAATTTAAGTCTAGACAAAGGGGAAACAGTGTTTTACAGCCGCTCCCGCCAGGAATTGTGGCATAAGGGTAAAACTTCAGGTAATACTCAGGAAATTAAAGAAATTTATTATGACTGTGATCAGGATACAATTTTGTTTTTGGTTAATCCAACAGGCCCAGCCTGCCATACTGGAAAGGAGACCTGTTTTTATCGTAAAATAGCAGAAGAAACTGAGACTAAAGCTAAAGAAATGATGGAGCTGCAGCAGGAGGCTCAGAAGATTGAAGTCGATTTTGAAACAAAGAATATAGTAGATTTTCTTTATAATTTAATTTTAGATCGGAAAAAGAAAATGCCTGAGGGTTCTTACACAACTTATCTTTTTGAAGAAGGAATTGATAAAATTTTAAAGAAAGTTGGTGAAGAATCAGCTGAGGTAATAATTGCTTCCAAAAATGAACCTGATAATGAGCTGATTTATGAATCTGCAGATTTGCTTTATCATATGTTGGTTTTGCTGGCTGAAAGAGGAATAGAACCTGATCAGGTTAGGTTTGAGTTAAAAAAGCGGCATAAATAATATGTAATTAGTACCGAGCATCTGGATATTTTATCCTTTTCTCGGTTCTTTTTACTTTTATTATATTCTTATGCTATAATATAGTAAAACTTCTATTTTTATTATTTATAGATTTTAAGAAGCAAGAATTTTAACTCATCTCCAGGAGGGAACAAATTGGAAAAATTACTTAGCAAACTCAAATACATAATAATTACACTGCTGGCTTTGATAATGATCTATATTTTTTCAGCACAGTATGGGAATATTAAAGGAGTTGTAAAAGATAAATACCAAAGTCAACAAGAGCTGGTTGAGAAAAATATTTTGCAAACTGTTAATTACATCAACGATGCTTATAAAATTGTTGAGAAGCAGTTAAATCAGGAGATGAGAGATTATTCGGAAGTTATGGTAGAAAAATATCAGCAGAATTCTGATGTGATGAGCTGGGATCTAGAAGAGCTGCAGCAGCTTTTTCCCGGTTATGATATCTACATTGTAAACAAAGATTTAAAAATTATTAAGACTACTTATAAGGAAGATTTAGGGCTTGATTTTTCAAAATTTGGTAGTTTTGCGACTGTCTTAAGAGAAAGGATGGCAGGCAGTGAGTTTAAAGTTGATAGGATTGACCTTTCTACTCAAGCCGGAGAAATTAAAAAGTACAGCTACATGCCAAGTCCTGATAATCAGTATTTATTTGAGCTTAGTGTAAGTATCGAAGATCAGTATCCTTCTTTTGATAACTTAAATTTATTTAAAGATGCAGCAGCTTTAACTGAAGAATATGAGATGGTTGAGGATATTGCTTTTTATAGTGTAGAACCAATAAATTATGGAGTTGCTAAATTGAGGGCCAGTAAACGACCATATTTAAATCCAGATGTTCCAGAATTTGAGGAAGAATTAGCAAGAGAGGCAGTAATCAATAATTCCCTGCAGGAAAGTGTAGAGACTACAGATGGGATTAAGCACAGCTACCGTTTTTTTCCTGCTTTAATAAGTAATCAAGAAAATCAGCAGGGATGGAATTCTTATGTAGTAGGTATTGTTTATAATGACCAGATAATGCAACAGGAAATAGATAGACATAAATATTTATTTATAATAAATATAGTGTTACTTGGATCTTTATTTGCTGCTTTTATAGCAGTTGTGGTTTACTTACTAAAGCAGTTTGAGCATCATGCTAATCATGATAAATTGACAGGTTTAGCAAATAGAAAATGTTTTTTAGATGAATTAAAGAAACTGAAGGAAAAGGCTGATTTCTCAAAGAACAACATCGGTATACTTTTTATAGATATTGATAAATTTAAATTAATTAATGATAATTATGGCCATGATACTGGTGATCAGGTTTTAATAAATATTGCTTCTCGAATGAAGAATAGTTTAAAAGAAAAGGATTTAAAAGCTAGGATGGGTGGGGACGAGTTTGTAGTGGCTCTTGCTGATTTGAGTTCTAAGGATAAAATAATTAAAGTGGCAAAAAGATTAATTAGAGATCTTAAAAAACCTTTAATCATCAATGGAGAGAAAATTCATGTTAGTATCAGTGCTGGAATTAGTTTTTATCCTGATGATAGCAGCGAATTAGATACTTTAATTAAAAATGCTGATCTAGCAATGTATAAAGCAAAAAGAAATGATAAGGAACTGGGTAAGAACTAAAATATTAAAGCCTTCTCTATTTTTTATAATAGAGAAGGCTTTTTAACTATCAAAGCACATTATTAGTAAAATATTCAACCGCCTGAATAACAGCCATTTTTTTAATTTTTGGTTCATTAATTTTTTCTGATTTATATAGTCCAAGTGCACAATAAAGGCCAGTATAATAATGAGGATTCCAGCTGGGTCTATAATACTCAGCAAATAGACGATGGAGATGACTGACAGTTTCTTTATAATTTTTATCTAAATTATTAAAGAGAAAAGATAGATCATTTTGATAATTTACCAGAGAAAAGTTATCTTTAAACTGCTGATAACTTTCTGCAATCTCATTTTTCTGATCATTTAGTGAAGTTAATTCTAATCTTTTTTTGTCAATTTTTTTATTTCCAAAGTAATTTTCTAAAATGCTGTATGGTGGAAATTTTTGATAAAATGAGCTGTCCTGCAGCATAAAGAATGTATAATAGGTAATCATGTGGTGTAGATTAACAATGCCGCTTCCAGAAGCTGCCTTTAGGCCTAGATCCTCAAGATTCTCTTGAGTTAGTTTTTTACGTTGATCTTCACCCGGATTATATTTGTTCTGATAGCTGTAACGGCTCAGATACATAACATAACTTAAAACTGCAGCTGCCGAAACATCCTGGTGGTGGCTAACTATATCTCTCATCACCGGGAAAAAACAGCTTAGGCTGTGTCCCAGGCTGTCCGGAATTCTTTCCATCCCAAGATTTAAGAGATGCTCTTTTAGTTCAGCAGGCTTTTTTTCCAGAATACCTAGAGCATAGTAAAAAGCATTATGACTATTTCCATTATTAATTTCTTCAGTTAGTTTAGCAAAGGTTTTTGGATTTATCTGATCTTCTTTATAACCCCCACTTCCAGCTTCAATATTAATAAAATGCCTTTCAGCTAATCCTCGGATTACAACTTCAGTAATTTTAAGTTCAGAGTCTCTAGAAAAATATTTTTTTTGAGAAAGTTCTCTTAAAAAAAGACTCATTTTCACAAAATGAAAAGAACCATAACGAAGACTGCATTCCATCAGCATTAGGGGTAATAGATCTTCAATCAGAGATGCCAGAGTAAAGCTTTTATCATATTCTAATTCTTCCAGATAAGACTCAATTTCTTTTTGCTGATGATTAATTATTGCCTTTTTGAGCTGAGAATTCATTATTATTTCACTCCTCTATTTTAAACCTCAAAATTTTGTCATCATTTTCACGGGGACGTCCTCTACCATCACGATTATTGGTTAAGAAGTAGAGGTAACCATCTGGCCCTGTTATAGCGGTTCTTATTCTGCCATAAACAGCATCTCCTCTACCATTATTAAAGAGATGTTCAATACTTTTTATATTATATTCTTCATTATTTTGAGCCAGAACAATTTTGACTAATGATTGACTGCGCAAAGTTCCGACATATAGATCTTCTTGATAAAATGTAATACCAGAAGGAGGAACAGCGTTTTCCCACATAATCAGCGGATTTGCATATTCACCATTTTCAAAATAACCGATTTTATCCGGCCAGCCAAAGTTACTTCCAGCTTCAACAATTTTAATTCTGTCTTTTGCTCTTAAGCCATCTTCACCAGAAGGTCCGTGATCAGAAATGAAAAGTTTCCCAGTTTTGGGATGCCAGGCCAGTCCCTGCGGATTGCGGTGGCCCAGACTGTAAACTGGGGAATTTTCAAATGGATTGTCTTCCGGAATATCCCCCTCAGGAGTCAGACGCAGAATCTTTCCCCCTAGATTATCTAAATCCTGGGCAATTTCTCTATTAAAAGTATCACCTGTTGTGATATATAACATTCCATCAGGCCCAAAAGCAATCCTGCCGCCATTATGGTTGTTTCCAGCAGGTATCTGATCAATAATAATTTCTTCCTCAACAGCTCGATCACCTTGATCTTTAAATTTAGAAACCCTGTTATACTGTTCCCCGTCAGTAGAAGTATAGGTGTACATTAAGTAGATATAAGGATTATCTGGAAAATCTGGGTGATGAGCCATTCCCATTAGTCCCCCTTCTCCTCTGGAGACAATATTTAGTTTGAGATAACTTTCTGGCTGTAAATTTCCATCTATTATTTCAAGAACTCTTCCATCTCTTTCTGTAATTAAAGCTCGATTACTTTGTGGTAAGAAAACTAATTCCCAGGGGACATTCAAATTCTGCTGCCAAATTTCAAAATTAATAGCTTCTGGTTCTAGAATAAAATTATCTTCAACCTGTTGTGGAAATTCCCCAACTTCAATTTCTGCCTGGATTGGATTAATTGCTAAGAATATAAATAATAAGATAATAATCAAAACAGATAATTTTTTCATAATACCCTCCTTTAAAAGAGTCTGTCTACTTAAAGTAATTATATCAGATAAATGTTTCAATATTCAAAAATATTTGCTTAAAAATTATTAACCTGATCTTAATCTAAAATTTACATTTTAGAAACGAAGAGATGATATTATGTAATTAAGTAAATATTTTGATGAGAGGTGATAATTTTGAGACTGGATAAAGTAGGCTCTTTGTCAGAAGAAAATAATGGGTATACCACATCAGTAAAGGCAAAGACAAAAGATTTAGTTAGTATATTTAATGAGAATAATATTCAAAGTATAGTTGTCTTAGATAAATATAAGCCAGTGGGTTTAGTAATGAGAGATAAGCTTTTTTACCGACTGGGAAGCAGATATGGCTATAATTTATATATGGAAAAAAGTATTGTTGAAGTTATGGATTCTAAGCCTTTAATTGTAGATTATAATCAGAGTATCTTTGAAGTCTCAAGTCTTGTTACAGCTCGAGCACAGGAAGATATTTATGATTCAGTAATAGTTACAAAGAATAATGAATATTATTCTATTATTTCAATCAGAGATTTATTAGTTAAGGTTTCTGAGCTAAAAGTTAAAGAAGCTCGAGATGCCAATCCTTTAACGGGTTTACCCGGTAATAATTCTATTAAAATGGAAATTAAAGAAGCGATAAATGAGCAGAAAACATTTTCCGTATTATATATAGATCTGGATAATTTTAAAGCTTACAATGATAACTATGGTTATCAAAAAGGAGATAAAGTTCTTAAGTTTACTGCTGAAATATTAAAAAAAGCAGCAGAGGTAATTTCAGAAAATATATTTATCGGTCATGTTGGTGGAGATGATTTTGTTTTGATTACTGAAAGCAGTTGTGATCAAAAGCTAGCAGAAAAAATTATAGATTATTTTGATCTTGGAATCCAGAAATTTTTTAATCAAGAGGATTTATCGAATGGCCATTTCATCTGCCTTGATCGCCAACATAATATAATAAATACACCCTTAACATCAATTTCGATAGCAATTGTAACAAATGAAAATAATGAAATTAAAAGTCATATTGAAGTCAGTGATCGAGCCGCTGAACTGAAAAAAGTTGTTAAAGAAAAACCTGGAAGTAATTATTTTAAAAATAGGAGGCAAAAAAAAGATAATGCAAAATATAAATTATGCAAAAAACTTAAAGTATGATTATAATTATGCAGGGATATTAAAAAAAATCATTAAAAATTCAGATCCAGATACTTATAAACACAGTCAGCGATTAAAAAGACCGGCACTAAAACTTGCAGCAGAGTTTGAACTTGAACGCAAAGATATTAGAAATCTGTTGCTTTTAGCTGAACTGCATGATTTAGGTAAAATTATTATAGATAAAGAAATTTTGAATAAAAAAAGTTCTTTAAATAATAAAGAATGGATAAAAATAAAGGAACATCCAATGGTTGGTTTTCAAATGGCTTATAATTCTCTAGATTTAATTAAAGTTGCTGAAGGAATACTAACTCATCATGAATGGTGGGATGGAAGTGGTTATCCTTTAGAAATAGGAGGAGAAGAAATTCCCTTGATTGCCAGAATCATTGCGGTTGTGGATGCCTATGATGTAATGAAATATGGCAGGAATTATAGAACAGCCATGGATGAGACTGAAATTGTTGAAGAGCTAAGACGTTCAGCAGGGACTCAGTTTGACCCTTTAGTTGTAGAAAAGTTTGTCAATCAAATTTGTTCTGGTACTAAATAATAATTTTTCTCTAAAACATAAATATAATAACAGGAGATGATTAAGATTAACCATAAATTTTCAAAAAGCAATTTTCAATTTGCTAAATATATAAATAGTATTAATTTCAAGTTGATTTCTGTAGTAATAATATTGGTAAGCATTTCTCTTTTTTCTTTAGGATACATTATTAACTCTGAGATCAGTAACGGTTTAAAAATTGAAACACATCAAAAGAACTTAAATATTGTAGAATTATTAAAAAAAGAAAGCAGTAAATTCTTTCTGGGAGCTGAAAAATCACTTGCCAGAGTGGCAGAAGATTATGGTCTGCGCTCAAATAATCAGGCTGAACTGGTAGCAAAACGCAAATTTAGAGAAGAGATGGAAAACTATAATTATTTCAGTACAATGTTTTATTTAGGAGCTGATGGGGCCTATACAGTTTTTTCTGAAGGTGAAAGTATAGAATATGATTTTTCTCAAAAAGAAGATTGGCTATCTAAAGCTAAAGAATCAAAGGAAACTTTCTGGACTTCAACCCATCCGGATCTTAGTGGAGAAAAGCAAACAATTTCAGTTGTGCGACCTGTTCTCGATTATTCTGATAACTTTATTGGTATTATAGCAGCAAATATTTCGACAACAAATTTGAGCGAAATAATAAGCTGGGAGATTGGAGACAGAGGCTTTGTTTATTTGATCGATAATCAGGGTAGAGTAATTGCCCACACTGATCAAAAATTACTGCAGGAAAAAATTGATATGAGTAATTTTCTTAATATAAATAAACTTTTTAAGAGTGAAGAAATACAAACTTTAAATTATAATAATCAGAGCTATCTGCTTTCAAACGTGAAGATTGATTTAATTAATGGAGCACTGATGGCGCAGGTTCCGACTTCTCAAGCCTATCAGTTAATAAACAGCATACAGAAAACTATAATAATTTCAGCTTTTATTATCCTGGTAGTACTGGTTCTACTTTTATTTATTTTTATCAGAAAATCTTTAATAAAACCAATTTTGAGTTTAGAGAAAGATTTAGCAAAAGCTGAAAGAGGAAATTTTGAGCTTGATTTAAATCTTGAGCGTCGGGATGAGATAGGAAAATTATCTTTGGGCTTTAAAGATTTGCTCAGAAAAATTAATATTATGATGAATAACATTGAAAATTTATCAGGAGAAATTAATGATTCTTCTGACAGTATTAACTCTGCGACTTCAGAAATTATGCTTTCTACTCAGGAGAATCAGGAAGTATTTGTTCGGGTTAAAGAGGGGGCAGATATTCAGGAGAAAAATATTGAAGAAATTCATCAAAAGACAATGCTGCTGGCTGATGACATTGAAGAACTGAGAAATAATAATGATATTTTAAGTCAGAGCTCGGTGCAAATGAATAAGTGTACTGAAGAAGGGAAAGAAAGTATAGAAAATGTGAAAGCGCAGATGCAGGTGATTAAAGAAAAAATTGAGATGGTTTCTGAGGATATAGCTGCTCTGATTTCTTTATCTGATGATATTGATAATATACTGGATATAATAAATGGGATTTCTCAGCAGACAAATTTGCTTGCTTTAAATGCTTCTATTGAGGCAGCAAGAGCAGGCCAGGCTGGAAGAGGTTTTTCAGTAGTCGCAGAAGAAATAAGAGAGCTTTCAGAAGAGTCCAGGGATTCTGCAGAAAGGATTTCGAAACTAATTCGAGAAATAAAATCTGAAACTCATAAAGCTGGAGAAAACATGGAGGCAGGTAAGAAGGAATTAAATACTGGAATCAAAACAGTTAGCCAGAACACTAAAAGTTATTTACAGATTAGAAAATCTTTAAATAAAGTAAATCAAGCAATAGATAAATCCTATAATTCAGCTGAAGATGCTGATAAGAATATTAAAGATATACTGGAGAATATGGATAACATTTCTAAGATCTCTGAAGAAAATACAGACTTATCTGCTGAAGCGCAGCAAAAAAGCGAAAATCAGTTAAAAGAAATTCAGGAAATTGACCAGCAATCAGAAGGGCTTGTTAAGATAATTAATGATCTAAAGGAGTTAATTGAGGATATTAAAGCAGGCAATAATAATTAATTATAGAACTCTTTTAGACTGATATTATTTATTAATGTTATTTCAAATTTTCAGAGTAATACATTGACATACTAACAAACGTTAGTTATAATTAAGGTAGAGTAAACATAAAAAGATATAAGAGATAAATATTTAAACGGAGGTGAGATGGTGGCTTCTACTAAAGAAAAAATATTAAATGAATCACTGGAGCTATTTGCGGAGAATGGTTATCATGGAACTTCAATGCGTGAAATAGCAAAAGCAGTAGGGATTAAAGGTAGTTCGATTTATAATCATTTTAGCGGTAAAGAAGAGATTTTTTCAGAGCTTTTTAACTATCTAGCACCTTTAAATTTGAAAGCTGAAAAATTTAAATCTAAATTTATGACAGCAGAAGTAGAGCCGGTTAAGACTTTAAATTACCTCAGCAGTATTGTGATTGAAGAAATGAAGGATCCAAAGAAGGTAAAACTTTTAAAAATAATGCTCAAAGAAAATAATAATCCGGTAGTTAAAAAAAGACTGCAGAAACGAATGGGAAATAATATAGAAATGATTACTGAATTTTTTAAAAGACTGCAGCAGGAGAAAAAAATAAAAGCAAATCTTAACTCGAATTTTATTGCTAATGAATTTGTTAGTGCTCTTATTTATTACAGAATGCGCTATTTGATTTTTGAACTTGATAGTTTTGATGAATTAAAAACAGCAGCAAAAGAACATATCAGATTTTTCTGGGATAATATCAGAACAGATTAAAAAGGAGGAGAAAGATGCTTAAAAAAATTTCAATCTTCTTATTTTTATTATTTCTTATTTCTCAGCCTGGACTGGTCCAGGGATTAGATGGTGAGCAGGTTTTGAAAAACTTAGAGGCCTCCAGACAGGCAGAAGCCCATCAGATGAAAATGAAAATGGAATTATACAGCAGTTCTGGTGACATGAGAAGTAGAACTATGAATAATTATCAATTAGAAGGAGATGTTGATCGATCCTTGATTCAGTTTACTGAGCCAGCAGACATCCGCGGCACTGCTTTTTTGCTTTTAGATGACCAGTCCAATAATCAGGAAGATATGTATCTTTATTTACCTGCCTTAGGAGGAGTCAGAAAAATTTCCGGCAGTCAGAAAAATGGCAGTTTTGTCGGTTCAGATTTAACTTACAGTGACATTAGTATTTTTAGTGGAGCTAATTTTACCGAAAATTATAGGGCAGAAATTACAGCAGAAGACAAAGAAATAGTGGAACTGTACTTAGAGATTATTGATCCAGATATTGACTACAGCTACGGCAAAATGTGGGTTCGAAAGGATCTCTGGCTGGCAAAAAAGATAGAGTATTATGATCAATATGAAGAGTTAATAAAGGTTATAAATTTGAGTGATTTTGATGAGATTGACGGCAGTAGGCTGGCCCGAAGAATTGAAGTTGAAAATGTGAAAAAAGGGAGCAGAACAGTGCTCGAAATGCTGGAAGTAGAATTTAATCCGGAGCTTGATCCAAATATTTTTACAACTCGTTATCTGCAGCGGCAGTAGCTTTAAGAATCTAGTGAAATTAAGAGGAGGAAGCAAATAATGTTCAATTTCAAACAGAAGAATAAAATAATTTATGAAGCTTCTATTCTAGCCTTGATTTTAAGTCTTTTACTTACATTTGAGCTGGCTGCAGCCTCTTTTAGTGGTGAATTAGAGAGCTCAGTAATTTATGAGCAGGAAACTGAGCGCTGGAGGGATCAAAACAGCTTGGAATTAGATTATCAGCAGGATTTAAGTTATGATTTAAACTATTATTTAAAAGGAGCTTTAACTTTTGCAAGCTACTACCAGCAAAATGAAAAAGAACGGGAGCTTGAACTAGAACTTAAAGAAGCTTATTTAAATTATTATACAGATAAGATTGACTGGCGGCTGGGAAGGCAGAATTTCAGCTGGGGAAGTTCTTATAATCTTAATCCACTCAATTATTTTAATCCAGTTGACCAAAATGCTTTAGATCCATTTCAAAATAGGAAGGCAGTTGATGGAATTAAAGCAGCCTATTACCCCAGTTTTGAGTGGCAGCTGACAGGAGTTCTGACTGAACATGCAGAAGCAGACGAAATACAGACTGCAGCTCAGCTGGTCCGCAGGCGTTGGCGGGGTTATGATCTAGCTTTTTCTGTGTTCAGCGGCAACAGTTTGACAGCGGTTTCCCGCCCTGGACAGGATGTTTTTTATCCAGAAGTAAATAAAATTGGATTTGATTTTAAAGGAGATTTCAGCAGTAAAAATATAGGTCTTTTTTCCGAATATGTCTACAGTGACTATCAGGATTTAAGACTAAAAAATACAAATGAACTGATTATTGGAATGGATTATAAATTTGAAAACAATCTTTATTTATTGGGGCAGTACTATTATCAGGAACTTCCCCCGGCACAGAATGAAGCAAATCAGATGCTGATTTTAAGAGCAGAAAGACCTTTTTTCTATTTTCACAACTGGGAGCTCAATTTAATTTTTGACCTTAAAGAAGGGATGTCTTTAATCCGACCCAAGCTCATATTTTCTTTAACTGAAAGTCTTGATTTAGAAGCTGGAGCAGTTATCAAATTCAATCAGAAAAGAGAAAGCAGCTTAAATAGCTTGAATCACGAACTTATCTATTTTTCTTTAAGTAAATATTTTTAGTACAGGAGCTGATCTGAATGCTGCAGAAAATAATAAAAAAAATTTCATCACTGTCTGTAGAGCATCCCATTCCAATAATTATAGTCTTTATTTTTATAACCTTATTTTCGCTCTTTAATTTACAGGCTGTAGAGATCGATACAGCAATTAAAAGTCAGATCCCGAAAGAAATGCCTTCCCGGATCAGACTGGAAGAAATTGAAAATATTTTTGGTGGAACAGAAATGATAATGCTGACATTAGAAGCAGAAGATGTGCTGGAAGCTGAACTGCTGAGAAAATTAAAGTTTATTTCTGAAAAATTAGGGTCTTTACGAGAAGTTGATCAGGTTAACAGCCCCTTTACAGTAAATATAATAGAAGGTAGAAATGATGAGCTGCTGATAGAAAGTGCCGTTAGTACCATTCCTACAGATGAGATTGCAAAAGAGAGTTTAAGAAAGCGGCTTGAAAATAGTGAATTAGTAATGGGTTCAGTTTTTGCAAGAAACTTTAAGGCAGTCAGTATTGCTGTTATTCTCTCTGATAATTTTGATGATGCAGAGCTTCTGGCTAAAGTTGAAAATATTTTAAAGGAAGCAGAAAATAAATTTTCGGCTGATGAAAAAGTTTTAAAGACTGGACTGCCGATTATGAGGGCCTTAAATGCAGAAATTATGCAGCATGATATGCGGCTTTTAATGCCTCTGGGATTAGTAATCATGCTGATCTTTCTCTTTCTCTGTTTTAAACAGCTGCGGGGAGTGTTTTTACCTTTTATTGTTGTAGTGATGTCGATTATATTTTCTCTATCACTGCTGCCTCTTTTGGGCTGGAAGTTTCAGCTTTTGACAGTCATTTTACCGGTGATTTTAATAGCAGTAACCAATGATTATGGGATTCATATTATTGCTGCCTATCAGGAACTGGCAGTTGGTCAAGCTGATTCACTTTTGGTTAGTAAAAATTCAGTTTTAAAGCTTGGTTCACCAATAATTGCAGCTGGTATCACAACAGTTGTAGGCCTACTCTCACTTTCTACACATTTGATAGTACCTGCTAGAGAGCTGGGAGTGCTTGCAGGAGCCGGGATTACTTTTGCACTTTTTGCCAGTCTTTTATTTATACCGGCAGTTTTATCTTTACTTAAAGTTGAAACCCCACTGCAAAATAATCAGGCTGAGCTTAATAATCTTAATCATAAAAGTAAAAAAGGTATTATAAATAGAATTCTCTTTAAAATAGCTGAGCTGGTCAGCAAAAATGATAAAAAAATTTTAATTGTAAGTCTATCTGTTATTTTGGTTATTTCTGCCGGGATTTTGCTGCTAAAAGTTGACACTAATCCAATTAGTTTTTATAATCGAGAATCTGATATTGTGCGGGCAACTGAAATAGTTAACCAACATTTTGGAGGTGCAAACACTATATCAGTGGTTGCCAGAGGAAACATTAAAGAGGCTGAGATGATGCAGAAGATTAGTGACTTTGAACTGGCTATAGAAGAATTTGAAAATGTAGGAGAGGTTAATGCAGTTTCTACAATCATTAGAACGATGAATAGAGAATTCCACAATGGCCAGTCAGAATTCAAAAAGATTCCAGAAGATGACTTTGCTCTATCGCAATACCTACTGCTGTTTTCAATGTCGGGAGATCTTGATAAAATGATAGATTTTAGAGAAGAGAATGCATTGATAACTGCGAGAATAAAGACTAACAGTACTGAGCAGATTAGAGAGGTTTTAAATAAAATAAAAAATGAAGCTGATAAATACCAGAAAGGAACTTTTCCTTTGATTGGTGGTTTTGGAGATCTGCTGTCTGAACTCGTAAATGCTGTTGTCCAGGGACAGATTCTTAGTCTTTTTATTTCTATAATTCTGGTTGCAGCTGTTGTTATGATTTTATTTAAGTCGTTTACAGCTGGATTATATGCAGCAGTTCCACTTGTAACTGCTTTAATTTCCTTATTTTCACTAATGGGTTTTTTGAATATTAAACTTGATATGATTACAACTATGCTTTCTTCAATAATGATCGGAGTTGGAGTTGATTATACTATTCATTTTCTCTGGCGCTATCGAGAAGAAAGAAAAAACTTGAATAAAAAAGAAGCAGTGATTAAAACTCTGACAACTTCTGGCCGTGGTATTACATTTAATGCCCTTTCTGTAATAGTTGGCTTTTCAATTTTATTTGTTTCTGGTTTTTTACCAGTGAAATTCTTTGCTTTTTTAGTAACAGTTTCAATTGCTGCCTGTTTGATAGGGGCCTTGCTAATACTTCCAGCTCTGGTATTAGTTTTTGAACCAAAATTTTTAGAAAAGAGTAATTGAATCAGTTTCTTTTAATTTTGAAGGATTTATGTTATACTCCAAATAATGTGATAAAAATAACAATAAATGTAAAGAGGAGATATAATGTTAGATAAAATTAAATCTTTTATCTTTGGCCCGGACTACAGTCAGCTTAAAAAGGAATATGAAGCGGAGCTTATAAATCTAGAAAGAATAAAAAATAAAGCTGAAAAATATTATAAAAATGGTGATTTTTACTGTTCTGAATCAATTGTTAAGACTTTTATTAAAGAATTTAATCTGGATCTTAGTAATGATGTGGTAGCAATGGCATCATCTTTTCCAGTTGGTATGGGACATTCCGGCTGCAGCTGTGGAGCAGTTATCTCATCACAGATGATGATTGGTTATTTTTTCGGCAGGAGAAATGCTGGAGAAAAGAAGGTAGAAAAAGCAATGGAACTTTCCGCTGCAGTGCATGATTATTTTAAAGAAAAAAATGGCTGTCTCTGCTGTCGTGTTTTAACAAAGGACTACAAAATTGGTTCTAAAAAACATCAGAAGCAGTGTATTAAATTTACAGGTGAAATGGCCTATTATACAGCTAAATTAATTTGTGATGAACTTGATATTAACTATATTACAGCTGAGGCTTGATAATCTTTTTAGCTTTGTTATAATAAATAGTGGTTGTGAGAGCAAATAGAAGTAATTTATTCTCTAAAAGAATAAATCGCTTCTAATCAAAGTTCAATCTTCTTCAAAGTAAAAAATGCTCAAAAAGAACTATAATCTTTACAAGGAGGTTTTTACTTATGGAAAGAATTAGAACTATCTTTGCTTCATTGATGATTATAACACTGCTGATTACAGGGATGGCATTACTGCCAGATGAGACTCAGGCTCAGGATAAGACAATTGAACTTGGTTATGTTAATTGGGCGGGAACAATTGCTGAAACCCAGGTTGCTAAGGTAGTATTGGAAGATATGATGGATTATAATGTTGAAACAACAATGGTTGGAGCTGGCCCAGTTTATGCAGCTTTAGCTGAAGGTGATATTGATGCATTTATGGGAGTTTGGCTGCCGCTAACACATAAAGATTATGTTGAAAAGTACAAAGGTGAGATAATTAAAACTGGTCCTAATTATACAGGTGCCAAAATAGGACTTGTTGTTCCAGAATATGTAGATATTGATTCTGTGGAAGAATTAAATAACCACCGCGACAAATTTGAAGGAAAGATTACAGGTATTGAACCTGGTGCTGGAGTCATGGAGGCCACTCATGCTGCTATTGAAGAATATGATTTAGATTTTGATCTATTAACCAGCAGTGGACCGGCAATGACTGGTTCTTTAGAAAGTGCAGTCCAGAAAGAGAAATGGATTGTTGTTACTGGTTGGAAGCCTCATTATAAATTTGCAAAATTTGATTTGAAATTTTTAGAAGATCCAAACAATGTGTATGGCTCTAAAGAAAATGTTTATACTTTCCATAATCCACAGTTGGCCCAGGAAAAGCCTGAGGTTGTAAGCTTTTTTCATGATTTTCGGATGACTACAGACGAATTAGCAGAGGTCATGGCCTGGATTGAAGATGGAATGGAAGCAGAAAAAGCAGCCCAAAAATGGGTAGAGGAGAACAAAGAAAAAGCTAAAGGCTGGACTAATCCAGTTGTAGTCTCTGAATAAGTTTGAACTTAAATTAGATAAAATATGATATTTTTAAATTCTAACCCTGCTGGTTAATCAGCAGGGTTAAGTAATTTTAATGATCTTTAATATCACTTTCATTTTTAATATAATATTGTAAAATAGTATATTAATGTTATAATTATATCAGTAATCTATTGGGAGTGGTCATGTTCATGGTGAACATCCTGGACTTCAAATCCGGCGGCAGGCAGGCGGACCTGTCTGTGGTGGGTTCGATTCCCATCCATTCCCGCCAATAAAATTCACAATCTTTCTGGCATCTATTTAGATTATATAATCTTTTTAGGTGTATTTTTTTTAGCAGATGAGCTATTAATTTTAGGAGGAAGTATTATGAGTAAAAAAGATCTTTTAAAATCAATACCGGCTGTCAATGATATACTGGCTGCCAAAAAGGCAGAAAAAATTAAAAATGACTATTCCAGATCCGATTTGTTGGAAGGAATTAGATATGCAGTCGGTAAATTAAGAACTAAGATTTTAGCCTCTGACTTTTCAGCTTCTGATTTTGATAAAGATGAACTAAAGCTAGAAAATATTTTAGATACAGCTAGTAATTATTTAAAAAAAATATACCAGCCTCAGCTGGCGTCTGCTGTAAATGCTACGGGTGTTGTGATACATACTAATCTGGGCAGATCTCTGCTGGCTGAGAGTGCAGCAGAGGCAGTTAATAATGTGGCCAGACATTATTCTACCTTAGAAATTAATAGAGATAGTGGTGAAAGAGGTGACCGTTATTCATCTGTTCAGGATATCATAAAGAAGTTAACTGGAGCAGAAGCTGCACTGGTTGTAAATAATAATGCGGCAGCACTGACCTTAGTTTTAGCTGCGGTAGCTAAAGGTAAAGAAGTTGTCATTTCACGGGGAGAACTTGTAGAAATTGGAGGGTCATTTAGGATCCCGGAAGTTATCGCACAGAGTGGAGCAAATTTAGTCGAAGTTGGCTCAACAAATAAAATATATTTAGCAGATTATGTGAATGCTGTTACTGAAGAAACAGGTGCTTTTTTAAAAGTACATACCAGTAATTATAGAATTAAGGGTTTTACAGCAGCTGTTGAAGCTGAAGAACTGGTTAATGATGCCCATCAGAGAGAGATACCTGTTATAGAGGATCTGGGGAGCGGTATAATTTTTGACCTGCAGTCTTATGGACTACCTTATGAACCAACTGTTAAAGAAAGTATAGATGCCGGTATTGATCTGGTAACCTTCAGCGGAGATAAACTGCTTGGGGGGCCTCAGGCTGGAATAATTGTGGGTAAGAAAAAATATATTGAAAAGTTAAAACATCATCCCCTATTAAGAGCTTTAAGAGTTGATAAATTTACTCTGGCAGCACTTGAAGCTACACTAAAGTTGTACCGCAATTTTGAAGATGCTGCAGCTGAAATTCCAACTCTAAAGATGCTGACAGAATCAGATCAGAAAGTTAAAGAGAGGGCTGAAAGGCTATTTTATTGCTTGGAAAAAAATTATAATTTCGATTTTGAAATTGAAAAGGATAAAGCTAAAATAGGTGGTGGAAGTTATCCGCTAACTGAAATAGAGACCTATGTTTTAACAATTGATTCCAGTTTGATGTCTCCAGAAGAGCTGGCTTATAAACTTCGTCAAGCAGGGGTGCCTATCTTCAGCAGAATTAAAAACCAGAAATTAATAATTGATTTAAAAACTGTACAGGTCGCTGAAGTTGAATTACTGGCTGCAGAGATTAATCAGATTTTGAGGGAGGAAAGCTCTGATGCATGATAAAAATATTATTATCGGCACAGCAGGGCATATTGACCACGGAAAAACCACTTTGATTAAGGCACTCACAGGTGTAGATACAGATAGATTAAAAGAGGAAAAAGAACGCGGGATTTCAATTGAACTTGGTTTTACTTCTTTTGAACTTTCTAACCAGAATCAGGTAGGAATTATTGATGTGCCAGGCCATCAGAAATTTATAAAAAATATGCTGGCTGGAGCTGCTGGAGTTGATTTAGCAATTTTAGTAGTTGCTGCCGATGAAGGGATGATGCCCCAGTCTAAAGAACATCTGTCAATTCTTGATCTGCTTGGTGTCAAACAGGGAGTAGTTGTCTTATCTAAAATTGATAAGGTAGATGAAGAATGGAAGCAGCTGGTTAAAGAAGATGTCCGGGAAAATCTAGCCGGTTCTTTTTTAGAAAAGGCAGCAATTATTCCTGTTTCTGCTGTAAAAAAAGAAGGATTAGATTCATTAAAATTAGAACTTAATAATATTGTAGAAAAATTAGATGACAAAAAAATTAAAAATAATACTTATTTTCCAGTTGATAGAGTTTTTACTCTTAAAGGTTTCGGAACAATAGTAACCGGAACTCTTTTTAGAGGGGTTATTGAAGTAGAAGATCAGCTTGAACTTTATCCTCAGTCTAAAAAAATTAGGGTTAGAAGTCTGCAGGTACATAATGATCAGGTCCAAAAAGTATATCCAGGACAGAGAGTAGGAATTAACATCTCTGGTATTGATAAAGATGAGCTGCAGCGGGGAGATGTGCTGGCAGAAATCAATTCAATTTCTAAGACAAAATATTTTGAAGCAAAATTGAAGCTGCTAAAAGATCTAAGTTTTGTGCTCAAAAATGGGGAGCAGATAAGATTTCATATTGGGGCCAAAGAAACTATAGGCCGAATCTATATTTATAATAAAAAAGATCTTTTTCCGGGGGAAGAGGCTTATGTTTTATTCAGCCTGCAGGAAGAGGTTGCAGCTTTCTTCGGAGAAAAATTTGTGATCAGAAGATATTCACCGATGGAATTAATCGGTGGTGGGCAAATTATAATTGTTGACCCACCCCGGAGAAAAAGAAGTGACCAGCAGCTAACTAAAATGCTTAAAGAAATCGAAGCAGCAGACTGGCTAAAAAGGATAGAAATTTTTATTAATTCCAAAAAATATGAATCAGCTTCTTTGGCATATTTATTAAAAAAATCATCACTTGAAGAAACTAAAATTGAAAATATTCTAAAAAGATTAGAAAAGTCAGGCAGAGTAATCTGTCTAAAAGAAGGTAGAAACAGCCTCTGGATTCACATCGACAAATTTGCAGAAATTGAAAAACAGGTACTTAAACTAATTGCTTCTTACCATCAGCAAAATCATCTGGAACCTGGAATCAGTAAAGAAGAGCTGAGATCAAAAATCCCATTTGATTTTGATAAGCAGGAGTTTAATAAAATTATGGAGCTTTTAGTTTCTAAAAATTTAATTAAGGAAAAAGAAAATGCTGCAGCACTTTTTGATTTTGAGATTAGTTTTACTGACGCAGAAAAAGAGTTAAAAGATAAAATCTTAAAAGAGTTCAGAAAAAGTTTATATTCTCCTCCCAGTATAGAAACTATTAAGAATCAATTAGTAGATGTTGATCAGCAAGAAGAAAAGAAATTTAATTCAATTATTAATTATCTGCTTTTTAAAAATGTGATAATCAGATTAAATGACGAGATTTTAATTCACAGTCAGGCCCTAATCAGAGCAGAAAAAATATTAAAAGAGTATTTAAAAGAGAATTCTACAATAGAACTGGCTGAGTTTAGAGATTTAATTGAAAGCAGCAGAAAATATGCTCTAGCACTGCTGAAAAAATTTGAGAAAGAAGGTCTGCTCAAAAAAGATGGAGATCAGAGGGTACTTTTTAAGTGATTTGTTATTTAGATATTTTATTTAATTCAATAATAGTTTGAAATAATTAAATCTTACTAGTTAAAAAAGTTATTATATATAACTGTATACAAGGATATTTTAAAAAATTACCAGTGTATACCGGGATTAGACCTTTTAATGTAAGTGGACTACTTGACAGTTGTCAGAAAAAGGATTAAGATTATTACAACTTAACATAAAGCTAAAGCGAATTGAGTAGAAAGGAGTGAGCTTTAATGTTAAAAGTAGAAAGCGCAGTAAAAGAGTTTAGTGGATTTAGAGCAGTTGATCAGTGTTCATTTGAGGTAGAAAAAAATTCAATTACCGGTCTGATTGGACCAAATGGAGCTGGTAAAACCACAATGTTTAATTTAATTGCAGGGTCTTTAAAATTAGATCAGGGAGAGGTATATTTTTCAGAGCAAAAAGTTAATAATTTTGCGCCTCATCAGATTGCCAGATTAGGTCTGGCAAGGACTTTCCAGATTCCTAAGACTCTAAAGAAAATGACAGTACTTGAGAATTTGATGCTTGTTCCATCAGGACAGAGTGGTGAGAATATCTGGAACAGCTGGTTTAGAGGCAGCAAAGTAGAAAACGAAGAAAAAGCAAATGCAGCTAAGGCTTATGAGACCCTTGAATTTCTCGAGTTGGAGCATCTTGCTGATGAAATGGCTGTTAATTTATCAGGTGGCCAGAAAAAATTACTCGAATTAGGTAGAGCCCTGATGGCAGAACCGGAATTGATTTTACTTGATGAGCCCGGAGCTGGTGTTAACCCAACCTTACTAAATAAAATTGCAGAAAACATTATTAAATTGAAAGAAAGAGGAAAAACTATTCTTTTAATAGAACACAATATGGATTTAATAATGAATATCTGTGATCGGGTAATAGTAATGAATGATGGTAAACATCTGGTTGAAGGAACACCTGCTGAAATTAAAAAGAATCCACAGGTTTTAGAAGCTTATCTGGGGGAAAAAACGGCCTAAGGAGTGGTCTCATTGTTAAGTATTAAGGATATTTATGCTGGCTATGGTGAGATAGAAATTATCCACGGTATTTCTCTGGAAGTTAATGAAGGAGAGATAGTTTCAATTGTGGGGCCCAATGGTTCTGGTAAATCTACTCTTTTAAAATCCATTTTTTCTCTTGTTGATATTATGGGGGGCAAAATTAATTATCTGAATAGTGATTTAACTAAAATCACTACTGATCAGATGATAAAAAAAGGATTATCATTTGTTCCGCAAACTGATAATATTTTCCCTAGCTTAACTGTGGAAGAAAATTTGGAACTGGGTGCTTATGTGTCAAAGAAAAAACTAAAAGATAGATTTGATTTAATTTACAATCTTTTTCCACCATTAGTAGAAAAAAGGAAGAATAAAGCAGGTACTTTAAGTGGTGGTCAAAGACAGATGGTGGCCTTTGGGAGAGCTCTTGTAATTGAGCCCAGGCTTTTACTTTTAGATGAGCCGACAGCCGGACTGGCACCGATGTATATTGATCTTATTTTAGAGAAGGTAGAAGAGATAAACGAAACTGGTGTTTCTATTTTAATGGTGGAGCAGAATGCAAAAAAAGCACTTGCTATGTCAGATAGAGGTTATGTACTGGCAGCAGGCGAAAAAAAATATGAAGATAGTGGGCGTGGCTTACTTGAGAATGAAGAAGTAGCGCAGCTCTTTTTGGGAGGATAAGTCTATGGTCGCACAGCTATTTTTAAATGGATTGATTCTGGGCTCAATTATTGCCCTGGGAGCAATTGGTTTATCACTGATTTATGGGATTTTGAAATTTGGACATTTTGCTCATGGGGATTTAATGACCCTGGGAGCTTATTTTGCTTTCCTGTTTAAGGTTCAGCTTGGCCTGCCGTTCTGGCTGGCTTTTGTTTTAGCTGCAGCTTTTACTGCAGGGACAGCAGTACTTTTGAATATTATTTTATACAGGCATTTAAAGGAAAGAGATTCTGTAATTGTAATGATTTCTTCTGTGGGAGCAGCTCTAATAATTAGAAATTTTGTCTTATTAGTCTGGGGGCCGCAGAATAAATTTTATGATAAGGCAATTCAGATGCCGATTATTTTAGGTGATGGTCTGCTGAGAATTAAAGAAAATCAGATCATAATTTTAGTTTTAGCCTTAACCCTTGTTATTGCAGTTCATTTATTTTTAAGCAAAACTAAACTGGGTAAGGCAATGAGGGCGATGGCTGATAACATTGATCTGGCCCAGATAACCGGGATTAATACAGAAAAAGTAATTATCTGGACCTGGGCAATGGGGGGAGTGCTGACAGCAGCCGCCGGTATTTTACTGGCCTTTGATACCCACCTGACTCCTGTAATGGGCTGGAATTTACTGCTTCCATTATTCGCAGCGGTTATTTTAGGCGGAATTGGCAGCCCCTATGGAGCGATGTTTGGGGGGCTGGTAATTGGGATTTCTCAGGAAATGTCGACTCTGATAATTTCTGCAGCCTATAAACCTGCAGTTGCTTTTACAATTATGATTTTAATGTTAATAATTAGACCTTCTGGTTTAATGGGAAAGAAGGTGTAAGCAGATGACTTTTGCTGGTGTTTTTTCATATTTAGTTTTCTTTTTAATTTTTGTTGGTATTTATGCAATTATGACTTTGGCTTTAAATATCCAGCGCGGCTTTGCCGGGCTTTTTAATATAGGAATCGCTGGTTTCTGGGCGGTTGGAGCCTATACTTCAGCAATTGTGACCAAAGGAGCTTCGCCCGATCATCTAGGAGGTTTTGGAATGCCTTTTATTTTGGGACTGCTGGCTGCTGGAATTGTTGCTTCTATCCTGGCACTGCTGGTAGGGATTCCAACAATTCGCCTGCGGGAAGATTATCTAGGGATTGCAACAATTGGTATTGCCGAGATAATCAGGCTGGTAATTAAAAATGAAGCCTGGTTGACAAATGGAGTTCGAGGAGTTTCTGCGATTCCCAAACCTTTAGCTGGAATTTTTGGTTCAAATTATAATCTCTTTTTTCTTTTGATAGTGGCTGCAGTTATTGCCATTTTTTATTATTTAAGTGAAAAGGGAATCAATTCTCCCTGGGGCAGAGTTTTACGAGCAATTAGAGAAGATGAAGAAGTAGTTAAAGCTGCCGGGAAGAATGTGGTTCGCTATCGAATGGAGGCCTTTATTTTAGGTGCTTTTATGATGGGAGTTGGGGGTGCACTTTATGCTCATTTTACTTCCTTTATTTCACCTGAAGCTTTTAGGCCAATGCAGGCTACATTTTTAGTCTGGATTATGCTGATCATTGGCGGCAGTGCCAATAATTTTGGTTCGCTTGTTGGAGCTCTTTTGACCTGGGGAATCTGGACAGGAACTGAATTCTTAACAGGAATGCTGCCGGCAGCCTATACAACTCAGGCTGCAGCTGTTAGAGTGATTTTAATTGGTATTTTTTTAGAAGTGATTTTATTGAGCCGCCCTCAGGGATTATTTGGCGAAAAGAAATACAGCAGTAAATCAGCGGCTAATAGTTAGATGAAAATGTTTTATAATTTTGCTCTTAAGTGAGTATTTTAAATACGAGTAGAGAGAATAAGAGGAGGAAAATTAATGTTTAAAAAGAAAATATTTATTACAATGCTGGTGATGTTGTTTCTGTCTTTGACTGTTAGTGGAGTATTTGCTCAGGAAACTGTAAAAATAGGTACTTTAATGCCGCTCACAGGTGGACTGGCTTCTTATGGTCAGTTTACTCGTAATGGTACGCTTTTGGCTCAGAAGATAATTAATGAGCAGGGTGGACTGCTTGGGGGTAGAGAGCTTGAGTTAGTCAATGTTGATACCCAGACTAATCCTCAGGCAGGTGTCGATGGAGCCCAGAAGCTAGTTTCTGTAAATGGAATTAATGCAATTGTTGGAGCTCTATCAAGTGGAGTTACTATTCCGGTTGCTGAGAGTGTAACAGTTCCGGGAGAAGTAGTTTTGATTTCTCCTTCATCTACCTCACCTGTGCTGACTACCTTAGATGATAATGGTTATGTATTTAGGACTGTACCATCTGATAGTCTGCAGGGAGTAATTGCAGGAAATCTGGCAGCTGATTTAAATCACGAAAAGCTGGCTATTATCTATGTTAATAATGACTATGGTCAGGGACTTAATGATGCAGTGATCGAACAGTTTGAAAAAAGAGGTGGAGAAGTAACTGCATCTATTGCATTTGAACCAAATAAGGTATCATATAGAAGTGAGCTGATGGATGCTGCTTCTGAGAACCCTGATGCTCTATTATTAATTGCCTATACTGATGATGGTGGAATTACAATTATCAGACAGGCTTTAGAAAATGGTTATTTTGATGAGTTTATATTTACCGATGGCTTAAAGGCTCCGGAAATAACTGAAGGTGTTGAACAGTATTTAGAAGGAATGAGGGGAACTGCTCCAACTTCAATGCCTGGTGGAAATGGTCCTGAATTATTTACCGAGCTTTATGAAGAAGAGTTTGGGGAAATTCCTCCTAAGCCCTATATTGACACTAGTTATGATGCTGCCTTTGTTCTGGCATTAGCTATCGAAAAGGCCGGCAGTACAGAGGGGCCAGCCATTAGAGATGCAATTAACGAAGTTTTATCTGAAGATGGAATGGTAGTTAATATTAATGAGTGGAATAAAGCCAAAGATTTAATTGCTGCTGGAGAAAAGATACGTTATGAAGGAGCTTCAGGCCCGATTCTTTTCAATGATGTCGGAGATAGTATGGGAGCAATTGGTATCTGGAAGATAGAAGACGGAGATATTGTTAATGAAAGTGTAGAAGTCCAGTAATTAATTAGTAAGTCTTAAAATAATAGAATAAATGAACTGATTATTAAAAGACCCCGATTATTTTTTCGGGGTCTCTTCTTTTAACTTAAATTTTTTTTGCAATCTAACTATAATAAGCTGAACTTATCTCTTATTCTTTATTTTATTAACAAAATACTTATGAAAAGCTAAATTATCAGTAAGCTCAGGGTGAAATGCTGTTCCTAACAGACAATCACTTTCTACAGCAGTAATTTGCTTATCTTTTTTGTGTAATATCTCTAGTTTTTGATTAAACTCAGTTATTATTGGAGCTCTAATAAAGACTAATTCTTGTGGAATATCTGACACTTTTTTTATCAGACTCCTTTCTACAAAGCTTTCAAGCTGACTGCCGAAAGCATTTCTTTTAATCTTAATATCCAGTAATCCAAGCTGATCTTCATTTTCTCCCTCAACTTCTTTTGCCATCAAAATTAAACCCGCACAAGTCCCCCAGATTACTTTTTGCTGTTGATAAAAGTTAATAATAGGCTCTTTGAATTTATAACTGGCAATTAACTTTCTCATTGTGGTGCTCTCCCCACCAGGAATGATTAGCCCAGAACATTTCTGCAGCTCTACTGGTTTTTTGACAGGGACTGCATTAGTACCCCTAATCCGATTTAGATGATCGATGTGTTCTCTAAATCCTCCCTGTAGAGCAAGTACTCCAACTGTAAGCTCCATTTTACCAGCCCCGATCAGCCATTTTTTCTGCATCTGTTAGGCCATTAATATCAATTCCTGACATTGCCTTCCCTAAATCTTCGGATACTTCTGCAACAACCTGGGGATCTTGATAGTGAGTTGTTGCTTTAACAATAGCTTCAGCTCTTTTAACAGGATTTCCTGAGCGAAAGATTCCAGAGCCAACAAAAATTCCATCACAACCAAGCTGCATCATTAAAGCTGCGTCTGCAGGAGTTGCGATTCCACCAGCAGCAAAATTTACCACAGGTAATTTGCCATTTCTTGCAGCATATTCTACTAAATTAAAAGGCGCTCTCATTTCTTTAGCAGCTGCCATCAATTCTTCACTTCCCATATTTGTTAGTCTATTGATTTGAGATTTAATTTTACGCATATGACGAACAGCTTCAACTACATTTCCTGTTCCAGCTTCACCTTTTGTTCTGATCATAGCTGCACCCTCTCCAATTCTTCTAAGAGCTTCACCAAGATTAGTAGCTCCACAGACAAAAGGGATATTAAATTTTCTCTTGTCAATATGATGAGCTTCATCAGCAGGAGTTAAAACTTCGCTTTCATCTATGTAATCAATCTTAAGTGCTTCTAAAATTTGAGCTTCTACAAAATGTCCAATTCTAACTTTTGCCATTACAGGAATTGAAACTGTCTCTACAATTTCTTTAATCATTTTTGGATCTGACATTCTGGCGATTCCGCCTTCTTTTCTAATATCTGCTGGAACTTTTTCTAAAGCCATAACAGCCACTGCTCCAGCATCTTCAGCAATTTTTGCTTCTTCTGCATTAGTGACATCCATAATAACTCCACCTTTTAACATTTGAGCTAGATTCTTGTTTAAACGATATTTTTCTGACATTTTTAATCTCCTCCAATTGATAAATTTAAATTGTAATGATACAATAATGATATAAAGCAACTTAATTTACTAAATAGCAATACAATTATAGATTAAGTAATACAAAATGTCAAGAACTAATACAAAAACCTAAAAATAAATAATTGTACTAATACAAAGGAGTGATTGTTATTTTTGAATTCAGCCTAAATAAGGAAAGTGATAAAACTCTTTACCTACAGCTCTATAAAAAGTTAAAAAATGAGATTAAAAATAATATTCCTGCTGATACTAAGCTGCCGCCAATCAGAAAATTAGCAGAAAAAGTTGGAGTCAATCCAGCAACTGTAGTTAAAGCATATAATTTATTAGCAGAAGATAATTTAATTTATAAAAAAGTAGGTAGTGGAAGTTTTGTTGCTCCAACTCAAAAAGTTATAAGACCTGAAACAGGTGAAAACATGCTGGAACATGGGCAGATTAAACTATCTGAGAATATTAATTTAGCAAGCGCTGCTCCCAGCAAAGAATTATTTCCCGTTGAAGATTTTAAATATGCGATTAATCAGGTTTTAGAAAGAGACCAGGGAGAAGCATTCAGTTATCAAAAAAGTCAGGGATTTTTATCTTTAAGAAAATCTATTCAAAAATATTTTATGAATAATGGAATAAATTCTTCTTTAAAACAAATTCAGGTAGTATCTGGAGCTCAGCAGGCAATTGATATTTTAAGTAAGATATTATTAGATTTTGGTGAAAAAATTGTTGTTGAAGATCCTACTTATTTTGGAGCACTTCAGGCTTTTAATTCCAGGAAAGCAGATATAATAACAGTTAAGATGCAGGCTGATGGAGCAGATTTAGCAGAGTTAGAAACTCATCTTAAAGAAAACCAAATTAAATTTTTCTTTACCATGCAGAACTTCCAAAATCCAACTGGTGTCAACTGGAGTTTTGAAAAGCAGCAGCAGCTTTTGAAATTAGCAGAAGAATATGATTTTTATATTATTGAGGACGATATTCTTTCTGATTTGTATTATAATGAAAGTAGAGTAAAAACATTAAAAGAATCTGATGAAAAAGATCGAGTAATCTATATTAAAAGTTTTTCAAAGGTGTTTATGCCTGGATTAAGATTGGCCTTCATAATTTTACCAGATAAGCTGCTGCCGGAATTGTTGGAAGCTAAATATGCTACTGATATTTCAAGTGGAGGCTTAACCCAACGGGCTTTTGATTTCTATTTGCGGGAAGGTCTGCTAGATAAACATATAGATCTGCAGCGAAAACTATTTAGAAAGAAGTATAATTTAATAACAGCTGAAATTAAAAATGAGCTGCCAGCAGAAATTAAAATAGTTTATGAATCAAATGGAGGTCTTTATCTCTGGTTAAAACTGCCGATTAATGTTGATACTAAAGAACTCTATCAGGCTGCAGTTAAAGCAGGTTTGGTATTTTCACCAGGATATTTGTTTTCTTTAAATAATATTTTTTCTAACTATATCCGCTTAAGTTTTGCAGCTGTAAATGAGGATGAGATTAAAAAAGGGATTAAATTATTTAAAAAAATATATTATGATTACTTAGGTGAAGAAATAGATCAGGAATATAGCCCATTACTATAAAAATGATATAAAATGCTGGTTACTTCCAATCTTTTTTAAGAATAAGATATTTGTTTCTGCTTGACATTAAAAATTGCATCTGTTAATATTGAGGTGTAAATGTGAAATAAAAATTGAATTTGTACCTCATATAATAGTGGGAATATGGCCCACAAGTCTCTACCGGACACCGTAAATTGTTCGACTATGAGGGAAGTGTACCTAGGTTTCCGCAGCTAAAATTTTGCTGGCTGGTCCGAGCGGTACAGATATGAATATTATATATCACACCGAAGGGATAAAAGCCCAGGCGGGGAGGTTCTACTCATCAAAGGTAGAGTCTTCCTACCTGGGCTATTTCTATTTTTAGGGAATTTAAGACTATTATTTGTATTAATCCAGTTAAACTGGAAATCTAGAATCAGGAGTGGATATAATGAACATTCTTCTCATCGGGAGTGGTGGAAGAGAAAATGCACTTGCCTGGAAGTTAGCACAAAGCAGCAGAGTAGATGAGTTATATATAGCAGCAGGTAACCCGGGGACTGCAGAATTTGGTGAAAATCTTGACTTTAACGAAAGCAATCAGGAAGCACTTTTAGAGTTTGCTTTGAAAGAAAAAATTGATATTACAGTAGTTGGACCGGAGGCTCCTCTGGCAGCAGGAATTGTTGATCTTTTTGAAGATAATGGACTTAAAGTTTTTGGACCAAATCAGAGTGCTGCCCGACTTGAAAGTTCAAAAGCCTTTTCCAAAGAATTAATGCAGAAATACCAAATTCCAACTGCAGAATACAGAAGTTTTACGGAAGCAGAAAAAGCATTAGAGTATATAGCAGAAAAAGAGGCTCCCATTGTGGTTAAAGCTTCAGGCCTGGCAGCAGGTAAGGGAGTTATTGTTGCTCAGACAGAGGAAGAAGCAGCAGCAGCTGTTGAAACAATCATGAAAGATGAAAAATTTGGTCAAGCAGGAGAAAAAGTTGTGATTGAAGAATTTTTAGAAGGAGAAGAAGCAACAATTCTTGCTTTTTGTGATGGAAAGACTATTGTGCCGATGATTGCTTCTCAGGATCATAAACCTGCTTATGATGGAGGGAAGGGCCCCAATACAGGTGGAATGGGTGCCTATGCCCCAGCTCCGGTAGTTACTGAGAAAATTATGAAAGGTTTCAAAAAGCAAATTATGGAGCCAACCTTAAAAGCTCTGCAGTCTGAAGACCTAGACTTCAAAGGTATCATTTATTTTGGTCTGATGATCAAAGAAGGAAAAGCAAAGGTTTTAGAATACAATGTACGCTTTGGTGATCCAGAAGCACAGGTAGTGCTGCCGCTTTTAGAAACAGATCTAATAGATATTATGGAGGCAGTAATTGCAGGTAATTTAGAGCAGCTTGAAATAAAATGGAAAGATCAAAAAGCTCTTTGTGTAGTAATGGCATCTGGAGGTTATCCGGTAGAATACGAAAAAGGCAGGGAAATTTATGGAGTTAAAGAAGCAGAATTAGCTGAAGATATAATTGTATTTCAGGCTGGCACTCGACTGCAGGATAATAGACTTCTGACTGATGGAGGTAGAGTTTTAGCAGTGACAGCCTTAGGAGATAGTTTTCAGGAAGTTATTGATAAGGCATATAAAGGAGTAGAAAAAATTCGCTTTGAAGATTTCCATATTAGAAATGACATTGGCCAGAAAGCATTAGTGAAATAAGTTTAAGCTGGAGGTTATAATTTGAAGTTTAAAGATAAAACAAAGCAAAAAATTGGAATTATCGGTGGTGGTCAGCTGGGTAAGATGATGATTTTAGAGGCTAAGAAAATGGGCTTTTATGTTACAATTTTGGATCCGACAAAAAAATGTCCAGCTCACAGTATTGCTGACCAGCATCTGATTGCTGATTTTGACGACAGAGAGGCAATTAGAAAACTTGCAGAGAAATCAGATCTAATAACTTATGAATTTGAACATATAGGAGTTGAAGTTTTAAAAGAATTAGAAAGTGAAGGTTATAAGATTTATCCAACAGCCCGCAGCTTAGAAATTATTCAAAATAAATATCATCAGAAAAATGTATTAAAACAAGACAAGATAGCTGTGCCTGATTTTCTTAAAGTAACAAATCCAACTGAGATCAGAGAGGCTGCGGAAGAGTTCGGTTATCCGCTGATGTTAAAAAGCTGTACAGGTGGTTATGATGGCAAGGGAAATGCTTTAATTGACAATCCAGATGAGGTCGAAAAAGCTTTTCAGGAACTGGGAGCAGGAAAAAATCCATTGATGGCAGAAAAATATATTCCTTTTGAAAAAGAAATTTCTATTATTGCTGCCCGTGGTTTAAATAAAGAAATGAAGGTTTATCCAATAGGAGAGAATGATCATCGCAACAATATTCTTTACGAAACAAAAGTTCCTGCAGAAATTCCAGCTGAGCTAAAAAAAGAAGCTGAAGAATTTGCTAAAGAGGTACTGAAAGTTTTTGAAGGTATTGGAATTTTTTGTGTCGAAATGTTTGTGGCAGAGTCAGGTGAGCTTTTAGTCAATGAAATCGCTCCCCGACCACATAATTCTGGTCACTATACAATTGAAGGTTGTGTAACCTCTCAGTTTGAACAGCATGTTAGAGCAATTACGGGATTACCACTGGGAGATACTTCTCTGCTGAGGCCGACTGTTATGCGGAATATTTTAGGTAGTGGAGAAGAAGGTAAATCTGAGGTAGTTGGACTGGAACCAGCACTAGCAGTAGAAGGGGTTAAAATTCATATTTATCAGAAGACTATTTCCAGACCGGGCCGCAAAATGGGCCATTTGACTGTGACAGCAGCTAGTTTAGATAGGGCTTCTGAAAAGGCTTTTAAAGCCAGTAAGTTAATTGAAATTAAGGGTCAGCATTAAGCTGGAATTAAGGTGACAGCCTTAATTAATAAATTTACAATTAATATAAGTTATGAAATTTGAAAATTGATTAGAATATATCTGCAAAAAATTAGGGAGGTAAAATTTTATGAAGCCTAGAGTAGGAGTTATTATGGGCAGTGATTCTGATCTGCCAGTAATGAAAGAGGCAGCAGAAATTTTAGATCAATTTGAGGTGGAATACGAGCTGACAGTTGTTTCAGCTCACCGGACACCGGAGAGATTATATAATTATGCAGAGACTGCAGAAGAAAAGGGTCTGGATGTAATTATTGCTGGAGCCGGAGGTGCAGCTCATCTGCCGGGAATGGTAGCAGCTGTGACAACTGTGCCGGTAATTGGGGTTCCGGTTAAGACTTCAAAGTTGAGTGGGCTTGATTCACTTTATTCCATAGTTCAGATGCCGCCTGGAATTCCGGTGGCTACAGTTGCCATCAATGGGGCCAAAAATGCCGCTTTACTGGCAGTTCAGATTTTAGCCCGCAGTGACGAAGAACTAAATAAAAAGCAGCAAGAATACCGTCAGGAAATGAAAACTAAAGTTTTAAAAACAGCAGATAAATTAGAAGATATGGGATACAAGGATTACCTTGAGAGGAGCGAAAAATTTGCAGACTAGAGATATTTTTGCCAATATAAGTCCCCTTGACCACCGTTATTCAAGGCGGAAAAAGAATTTTGATGAGATTGGAAAATACCTTTCAGAAAATGCGACTATTAAGTTTCAGGCAGAGGTGGAGCTGGCCTTAGTTAAGGTGCTGGCTGAGAGGGGAATGGCACCGAAGCAGGCACCGGCTGAAGTAGAAAAAGCGATTGCGGAATTAACTACAGAAGAGGTTTATGAAGAAGAAGCAAAGACCAAACATAATATTAGAGCCTTAGTTAACTGTATTCAAAAAAAGGTAAGTGAAGAGACCCGCCCCTATATTCATTTTACAGCTACTTCTTATGACATTGTTGATACAGCAAACTCCCTCCGCTATCAGAAGGCAGCTGAAGAACTTATTCTACCTAAATTAAAAGAACTACATCAGAGCTGGACAGAGATTGCTCTCAGAGAAAAGGATAGAGTTCAAATTGGACGAACCCACGGCCAGCATGCAGTACCTGTGACCTTTGGTTTTACCATCGCCGAATATGTGGCACGCCTGGGAGAAAGAATAGAGGAAATTGAAGCTAAAACTGAAAAACTCGTCGGTAAATTCGCCGGAGCAGTTGGAGCTTACAATGCCAGCGGCATCTTTTTTGAAGATCCGGAAGAATTTGAAAAGGAAGTTCTGGCTGAGCTCGGTTTAAAGCCCGGGGAACATTCAACTCAGATAGTTCAGGCTGAGCCGATGACAGATTTTATTCACGCTCTGGTTTCAACTTTTAGTGTACTGGCAGCCTTTGCTGATGATATGCGTCACCTGCAGCGCTCGGAAATTTCAGAAATAGGGGAGCATTTTGGCAAAGATCAGGTTGGTTCTTCAACCATGCCTCATAAGAGAAATCCGATTAATTACGAAAATGTAAAGAGTCTCTGGAAGGCCTTTATGCCCCAGATGACTACAGTTTACATGGACCAGTTATCTGAACATCAGCGTGATCTGACCAATTCAGCTTCAGCACGCTTTATTCCTGAATTAATAACAGCCCTGCTTTCAGCAGCAGCTCGTTTAACCAGAGTTAGCTCCAAGATGGCAGTTGATCAGGAAAATATTAAAAAGAATTTTGAACAGAACAAAAAGATGATTGTGGCAGAACCTTTATATATTTTACTGGCAGCAGCCGGTCATCCTGATGCCCACGAGGCGGTTAGAAAATTGACTTTAAAAGCTCAAAAAACAGATCTTAGTTTAAGAGAACTTGTTGATCAGAGTCAGGAACTACAGGGCTACTGGGACAAATTCACTGAAAAGCAGAGAGAGTTAATTTTGAAACCGGAAAAGTATACAGGTATCGCAGCCGAAAAAACAGAAAAAATAGTTAAGAACTGGCAGCAGAAATTTAACTATGATCTCAAAACGGAGGTTTTATAAAGATGGAAAAGAAGGAAATGATCTATGAAGGCAAGGCCAAGCAGATTTTTAGTACTGACCAGGATGAGCAGGTAATTGTCCATTTCAAGGATGACGCAACAGCTTTTGACGGCCAGAAAAAAGGCCAGATTGCAGAAAAGGGAAAGATTAATAATAAGATCAGCAATTTCTTTTTTAAACTTTTAGAAGAAAAGGGCATCAAAACCCATTTAATCGAGGAATTAAATGAGCGCGACTCGCTGGTGAAAAAGGTTGAGATTATACCTTTAGAAGTTGTAATGCGCAATGTAGCAGCCGGCAGCCTGGCCAAAAGAATCGGTCTGGATGAGGGTACACCGCTGAAGCAGCCGGTAATTGAATTTTATTATAAAGATGATGACCTGGGAGATCCTTTAATCAATGTTTCTCATATTGAATTATTAGGTCTTGCCGGCAGAGAAGAACTGGAGCGTTTAATTGCCCTGGGCCACAGAATTAATGATATTTTAGTTAAGTTTTTAAAAGAGCGGAATGTAGACTTAGTTGACTTCAAACTTGAATTTGGAAAAACAGCTGGGGGAGAAATTATTCTGGCTGACGAAATCACACCTGACACCTGCCGCTTCTGGGACAGTGAAACAAAAGAAAAACTTGATAAAGATCGTTTCCGCCGGGACCTTGGTGATGTGGAAGAGGCCTATCATGAAATGTATAAGCGGATTACCGGCCAGGACTGGAAATAAGCTTCAACGTGAGTTGATATTTTAATTATTATTTTTTGAAATCAGATATATTTGCCTCCATTATACTTTTATTATTCAACTAAAATTCTTCTTTTGGTCTAAATAACACTACCTAATCAATGCCACCTCCTGTGGCGTGATTAGCTCAGGGCGTCCTGCCCTTCGGTGCTATTTATCCCTCAAAAGAATTAAGTTGAATTAGAATAAAATTATAGAGTCGTTAAATATATTATTCTTTCAGAAATAAGATATTTTACTTAATCCTAAAGTACTTGAGGGAGGAAAATTAATGAGAGAAAGTTGTAATTTCTCTAAGCAAAAAAATAAAGTTAAGCAGAGTTCAGCTGATTTAAAATTAACTCAGGCTGAGCTGAATCAAGATAAAATGACAGAAGAATGTGGGGTTTTTGGTGTTTTTAACGCTGATGGAGAGAGTAGTGCGGCTGAACTTTCTTATTTGGGTTTAATTGCCCTGCAGCATCGGGGGCAGGAAAGTGCCGGTATTTGTTCCAATCATAATGGTGATTTTAACCTTTATAAGGGGATGGGGCTTGTAGAAAGTGTTTTTGAAAAAGAGGATCTTGACAATTTAAAGGGTGAGATGGCAATTGGACATGTCCGCTATTCTACCAGTGGTTCGAGCAAACTTGCTAATGCTCAGCCGATTTTAATCAACAGTATTAAAGGTGATCTTGCCTTAGCTCATAATGGTAATCTTGCTAACGGGGAAGAGCTCAGAAACAATTTAGAAAGCAATGGCTCTATTTTTCATTCTACTTTAGATACGGAAGTAATAGCTCATCTTGTGGCTAGATCATTTGAGGATAATATTGAAGAGGCTTTAATTCAGAGTTTGCATCAGCTTAAAGGTGCTTTTTCACTGGTGGCGATGACTGAGGATAGCTTAATTGCTATTCGTGATCCAAGAGGTTTTAGACCACTTTCGCTGGGGAAGGTTGACAACACCTATGTTGTCGCTTCTGAAAGCTGTGCTTTTGATATTATAGGAGCTGAATTTTTAAGAGATGTGGCCCCTGGTGAAGTTGTTATAATTAACAGAGATGGAATTAAGAGCAGACGCTATACTGGTGAAAATGGAACCAGTCTCTGTGTATTTGAATATATTTACTTTGCTCGTCCTGACAGCAATATTGCGGGACAGAATGTATTGTTGGCCAGGAAAGAAATGGGGAAACAGTTGGCTAAAGAGATGGATGTTGATGCAGATATTGTTGTACCTGTTCCTGATTCAGGGATTGCAGCAGCTTTAGGCTTTGCTGAAGAATCGGGGATTCCCTATGCCCAGGGGATTTTAAGGAATCGCTATATGGGTAGGACGTTTATTCAGCCGACTCAGGAAATCAGAGATTTAAAGGTTAGACTTAAATTATCTCCGATCAAAGAAATTATTGAAGGAAAAAAAGTAATTTTAATCGATGATTCGATAGTTAGAGGTACAACCAGTAAACAGATTATTGGCAGGATTAAAGAAGCTGGAGCTAAGGAAGTTCATATGGCAATTTCTTCACCTCCTGTAGAACATCCCTGCTATTTCGGGCTTGATACTTCGCGCCGACAGGAGCTAATTGCCAGCAGTAATACAGTTGAAGAAATTGGAGAAAGCATTGGGGCTGACAGTCTTCATTATTTAACTCAGGCTGGAATGTTAAAATCTATTAAAACTGAAGTTGAACTAGGTTTCTGTACAGCCTGTTTTGATGGTGATTATCCTGTTGACAGCAGATATTTAAGTGAGGAGGAATAAGTGTGGGCTTAGATTATAAGAAAGCTGGAGTAGATATAGATGCCGGGAATCAGGCAGTAGAATTAATTAAAGAAGATGTGCAGTCTACTTTTGGTCCGGAAGTAATGACCGGACTTGGGGGATTTGGAGGCCTTTTCAAACCCGATTTGAGCAAATATAAAAACCCAGTTTTAGTTTCCGGAACTGATGGAGTAGGAACCAAACTTAAACTGGCCTTTAAACTTGATCTTCACAGTACAATTGGCATCGATTTAGTAGCGATGTCAGTCAATGATATTTTAGCCCAGGGAGCTCAGCCACTATTTTTCCTCGATTACCTGGCAACAGGAAAACTGGAGCCGGAAAAGACTGCTGAAATCGTAAAAGGAATTGCAGCCGGCTGTAAAGAAGCTGGTGCGGCTCTGATTGGAGGCGAAACAGCTGAGATGGCGGGTTTTTATCAGCCGGGAGAATATGATCTGGCCGGTTTTGCAGTTGGTATAGTCGACCAGGAAGAAATTATTACTGGTCAGGAAATCGAAGCCGGAGATCTAATTATCGGTCTTAAATCAGATGGACTTCACAGTAATGGCTTTACGCTGGCCCGGGCAGCACTTTTTGAAAAGGCTGCTTTCGAATATACTGAAGAAGTTGAAGGCTTAGAAAAGAATTTAGGCGAAGAACTGCTTCGACCGACTAAGATATATGTAAAAACTGTACTGGCTCTGCTGGAAAAATATAAGATTAAAGGAATTGCCCATATCACAGGTGGTGGTCTAATAGAAAACTTACCGCGAATTTTGCCGGCAGGTTTAAAAGCTGAAATCAAAAAAGACAGCTGGCAGCCACAGCAAATCTTTAGACTGATTCAGGAAGCTGGAGAGATTGCAGAAAGAGAAATGTACAGAACCTTTAATATGGGAATTGGCATGATTTTAGTTATCAATAAAGAAGATAAAGAAGAAATACTTGATGAACTTGAGAAAATGGGAGAAGAAGCCTGCTTGATTGGAGAAATAAATTCAGGAGCAGGAGACCACTCTCTCGAAATAAAGTAAAGAAGGTGCAGAAATGCTAAAAGTAGCTGTTTTTGCCTCAGGCAGAGGCTCAAATTTTCAATCAATTATTGACAACATAAAAAGTGGAGAGATACCGGCGGAAATTAAGCTTTTAATCAGTGATCGTCAGGATGCAGGTGCTTTAAAAAGAGCAGAACACGAAGAGATAGAACATCTATTTATTGACCCAGACCATTTTGAAACAAAGGCTGATTATGAAAAGGAGCTGATTGGACTTTTAGAAAATGCTGGAGTTGAGCTTGTAGTTCTGGCTGGATATATGAGGATTTTATCACCACTTTTTGTTAAACATTTTCAAAATCAGATTATCAATATTCATCCTTCACTTTTACCGGCTTTTAAAGGGCTTGACGCTCAGAAACAGGCGGTTGACTATGGAGTTAAATACAGCGGCTGTACAGTTCATTTTGTGGATCAAGGTATGGATACTGGTCCAATTATTAAACAGGCAGTAGTAGAGGTTAAAGCGGATGACAGTGCAGATGATCTGGCAGCAAGAATTTTAAAGAAAGAACATAAAATTTATCCTGAGGCAGTAAAGTTAATTTCAGAAGGGAAAATTAAAATTCAAGGACGAAAAGTTAAAATTCTAAAGGAGGAAAAATAACTTTGTCTAAAATTAAAAGAGCATTAATTAGTGTATCAAATAAGGAAGGTATTGTAGAGTTTGCTAAAGGTTTAAAAGAATTTGGTATCGAAATAATTTCAACCGGTGGTACCGGCCTTATGTTAAAAGAAAATGATATTGAAGTTACAAATATTGATCAGGTAACAAATTTTCCTGAAATGATGAATGGAAGAGTTAAAACTCTTCATCCAGCAGTCCACGGAGGTATTTTAGCAGTTAGAGATAATGAGGAACATTTAAAAGAAATTGCAGCCCAGGATATTGAGCCAATTGACCTGGTTGTCTGCAACCTCTATCCCTTTGCCGAAACAATTGCCAAAGCTGATGTGACATTAGAAGAAGCTATTGAAAATATCGATATTGGTGGTCCAACAATGATCCGCTCAGCTGCCAAGAATAATAATGATGTAGCGGTTGTGGTAGATCCGGCTGATTATGAAGAGCTCTTAGCTGAAATGAAGGTTGGTAATGGAGGTTTAACTAAAACTCAAAAATTAAAGCTTGCCTATAAAGCTTTCCACCATACAGCAGAATATGATCAGAGAATTCAAAAGTACTTAGGAGAAGTTGTGCTGGATGAGGAGGAAAAGAAAGAATTACCTGAAACGCTTTTAGAGCGCTATGATAAAAGAGAAGACCTCCGCTATGGAGAAAATCCACACCAGAAGGCTGCCTTTTACTTAGAAACTGAGCAGAATGAGCCATCAATTTCCACAGCTGAACAGCTGCATGGAAAGGGAATGTCCTATAACAATATTAATGACACAGATGGTGCTTTAGAACTGGTTAAGGAATTTGAAGCAAAGCCAGCAGCTGCTGTAATCAAACATGCCAATCCTTGTGGAATGGCAGAAGCGAATACTCTAAAAGAGGCTTTTGTAAATGCTCATGCAGGTGATCCTTTATCTGCCTTTGGTTCAATCGTAGCTGTTAATAGAAAAATAGATGCAGCAACAGCTAGAGAAATTGCTGATCAGGATAAATTTATAGAAGTTGTTATTGCTCCTGATTATGATGCTGAGGCTTTAGAAATCTTAAAAGCCCGCTCTGATAAGATGCGTATTCTAAAAACAGGAGAGCTTTCAATCAATAGAGAGAAGCCAGGTTTCAGTATGAAAAAAGTAACAGGTGGACTTTTAGTTCAGGATAGAGATTTAGCTCAGACTACTGCTGAAGAATTAGAGGTAGTAACTGAAAAAGCTCCAACTGAAGAGCAGATTGAAGATTTACTATTCTCCTGGAAGGTAGTTAAGCATGTTAAGTCAAATGCAATTGTAATGGCCAAAGATGAGATGGTAGTTGGTGTAGGTGCCGGTCAGATGAGTCGAGTTGATTCGATGATTATTGCCGGGCGTAAAGCTGAAGGACGTCAGGAAGGTGGAGTTGTTGCTTCAGATGCATTCTTTCCTTTCCCTGATGCTGTAGAAAAAGCTGCTGAACTGGGCATTAAAGCAATTATCCAGCCTGGAGGTTCAATTAGAGATGAACAGGTAATTGAAGCCTGCAACAAACTAGGAATTGCAATGGTCTTTACGGGTAAAAGACATTTTAGACATTAAAAAAATCCAGCTAGAGTTGGATTAATATAAATTTCCCTAATCAATTCTCCATCTTTTATTTAATGGATTCTACTCAGCCATTAATTACTAGGTGGAGATTTTTATTATAGAACTATAATAAAATAATTAATTTATAAAGGAATATATTTATTAATAAAGAATATTATTTATATAGATAGAGTGCTAGACTTTTTTAACTTCAATAGGAAATAAATTAAAAAGTTCAATAATTAAATTATCAGATAAAATGGAGATGCTAAAGATGGAAAATATAATGGTTGGTAGACAACCGATTTTAGATAAAAATGAAAATCTGTTTGCTTACGAATTATTATTTAGATCATCAAAAGGTAATAAAATCATTGATGGCGAGAAGGCTACTGCGGAAGTTATAATGAATAGTTTAGAATCAATTGGTCTTTCTAATTTAACTCAAAATAAACCGGCCTTTATTAACTTTACTTCTAAAATGATTAAAAACAAAATATCTGATATATTATCAAGTGATTCTATTTATATTGAAATACTTGAAACAGTTGAAGTTGATGAAGAAATAATAAAAATTTGTAAAGAATTAAAAAGTCAGGGATTTAAAATAGTTCTTGATGATTTTGAATATAAAGAATCACTCATAGAACTTATTAAAATTGCTGATATTATAAAAATAGACTTTTTGAATACTACTAAAAGAGTTAGAAAAGAAACATTGTATTTAATTAAAAGCAAATATAATAAGAAAGTAAAGTTTTTAGCTGAAAAGATAGAAAATCATTCACATTTAAAAGAAGCAAAAAGATTTGATTATGATTATTATCAGGGGTTTTATTTTACTAAGCCGGACATTGTATCTGGAAAAAAAGTAGAACCTTTTAAAGAAAGTTACTTTAAGATAATAAAAGAGTTGAAGAAAAAGAATCCAGATTTTAAAAAAATAGAAAATTATATAAAACAGGATTTATCAATGTCTTACAGCCTTTTAAGACTAGTAAATTCTGCTGCATATGGATATGATATTAATTCAATTAGACAGGGGATAGTACTTTTGGGTATAGATAAATTAAAAAAATGGAGTCTTTTATACTCTTTTAAAAGTTTAAACAGCAGCAAACCAGATATTTTGTTAATTACCTCGTTAATAAGAGCTTATTTTGCTGAATCGCTTAAAAAACATTTCGATATAGATGAAGATTTATTTATACTTGGGATGTTTTCTTTAATTAACGCTTATTTGGATAGAGATTTAAAAGAAGTTCTTCCTCAAATATCAATGAAAAATGAATTCAAAGAAGCTTTGATTTCTAAAGAAGGTAAATTAGGAGATATTTTAAGTATTATAGAAATTTATGAAAAATCAAAATGGCAAGATCTGAATGATTATTCTTTAGATGTGAAATCAGTTACTGAAGAATATTTAGAAGCAATAGAAAATGCTGAAGAAATTTTTAAGATTACTTATTAAATTATAATATCCAAGATATTACAAAATAAAAAAACCGCCTCGGGAAAAAGGCGGTTAAAACAAGGAGAAAAGTATCTATTACTTTTATCTATGCTTAAAGCTGTCCTCTGCAACAGCTTCAAAAAGGGGATAACAAAGTTTATCTCTTTGCTACAATTATATAATAGCATTCGATTATTAGAAAAACTTTAAATAAAGATTAGAAAAAGATTAAAAAGCTTTAAATTAGTAAATAAATTTGAATAGTTTGATTGTAAACTATATTTAAAACAATAAAATTACTATTAGTAACAATTACTAATAGTTGTCATGGCAGGGATCATAAAGATGTTTTTTTTACTTTTAATCTTGACAAAACAAATTGGTTTAGTTATAATTAAAATCGCACGAAATTGAGAATCATTTTCAAAAACAAAATTTTAGGAGGATTTAAAGTGAAAAAATTACTTATATTAACAGTTTTAATAGGACTTTTTGTTAGTTTAGGAACTTCAGTTCTGGCAGCAGGAGAGGTAAACCTCTATACAAATCGTCATTATGATACGGATGAGGAAATACTGGATCGGTTTACAGAAGAAACAGGGATCGAAGTCAATGTGCTTAAAGGAGATTCTGATCAGTTAATCGAAAGAATTGCTAGAGAAGGCGAAAATACTCCGGCTGATCTTTTGATAACAGCAGATGCAGGTAGATTACATAGAGCAAAAACTCGAGGAATTCTGCAGTCTGTAAAAACTGAAGCACTGACTCAAAATGTTCCAGCTAATTTAAAAGATGAAGATAACTACTGGTATGGTCTGACCATGCGGGGTAGAGTAATTGTTTATGCTAAGGACAGAGTTGACCCATCTGAATTGGGTTCTTATGCAGATTTAACTTCAGATAAGTGGCAGGATGAAATTCTGGTAAGATCTTCAGCAAATATTTATAATCAATCCCTTTTAGCTTCTCTGGTTTCAATTTATGGAGAAGAATGGGCTGAAGAGTGGGCTGCTGGTATTGTTGATAATATGGCTCGCAAACCTCAGGGTAATGATAGAGCTCAGGCAACAGCAGTTGCAGCAGGTGAAGGAAATCTGGCAATTATGAACACCTATTATATAGGTAAAATGGTTAACTCAGATAATCCAGCTGAGGTAGAGGTAGCTGAAAATGTGGGTATTCACTTTCCTGACGGCGAAAATGGAACCCATGTCAATGTCAGTGGAGCTGGTGTAACAAAATATGCTCCAAATAAAGAAAATGCCGTTAAACTGCTGGAATATTTAAGTTCAGCTTCAGCACAAAAGTTTTTTGCTTCAGCAAATTACGAATATCCAGTTAATCCTGATGTAGAAGCATCAGAATTGCTTCAGTCCTGGGGAGATTTTGAAACACAGTCTATTAATTTAACTGAGCTTGGTGTTCATAATGAGACAGCAGTTAAGATCTTTAATCGAGTTGGCTGGCAGTAAAGAAAGGTTGGGATAATTATGCAGCTATTAAAGAGAATAAAGCAGGGTTCACCAGGCTGGTTTCTGCTGACAGCTTTAATAATTACCCTGCTTTTGATTCCAAATATAAATATTATAATTAACTTATTTGGAGAAGCCAGTGAAAACTGGGAGCATGTTAGAGATTACCTTCTCTTAAATTACTTTCAAAACTCCCTGATATTAGTAATTGCTTCCGGTTTTTTAACAGCTCTTTTGGGAGCTCTGCTGGCCTGGTTAATAGCTGCCTATGATTTTCCTGGCAGAAACTTTTTGAGCTGGGGGCTAATTTTGCCCCTGGCTATACCACCTTATATAGGTGCTTATATTTATCAGGGAATATTCAGTTATACAGGCCCCCTGCAGTCATTACTGCGGAATGAATTTCAACTGAAGATTTCACAGCAGTATTTTGATTTTATGAACATCAGAGGGGCTTTATTTATTTATACGATTTTTCTTTTTCCCTATGTTTTTTTAATGACCAAAGCTTTTCTGGCTAAACAGTCAGCTTCTCTGCTCGAAAGCTCAAGACTTTTAGGTAAAAGTGACAGCAGGATATTTTTTAAAATAATATTACCTTTATCAAGAGGAGCAGTTGTTGCCGGCAGCAGTCTGGTGATGATGGAGGTTTTAAATGACTATGGTGTTGTAAAATATTTTGGCATCAGTACCTTTACTACAGCAATTTTCAAAAGTTGGTTTGGAATGGGCGACCTGCCGACAGCAGTTAGGCTGGCAGTGATGGCGATGCTGGTTATTTTTGTGGTACTATTTATTGAAAAATTAATGCGGGGAGGCAGAAAATACAGTTATTCTACTTCTAATGTCAGACCTCTTAAACGGAGAGAGTTAAAGGGAACTAAAAAGATTTTAGCTCAGCTATTTACTTATGCAGTTTTTACAGCTGGATTTTTACTGCCGCTGGCTCAGCTTTTATACTGGAGTTTTTTAAGTCGAGGTGGAGAACTGCTGGAAACATTGAGTTTTGCTTTCTATTCTTTTTTGACTGGAGGCGGTTCAGCACTGTTGATTCTGGCTGCTGCAGTAATAGTTGCCAGCACAGCTCGGATGAGTTCCAATTTTATCTCAAATATTCTGGCCAGAATAACAATTTTAGGTTATTCTATTCCAGGAGCAGTAATTGCAGTTGGCATTCTGCTATTTATGCTGCAGCTTGATCAGCTGTTTATCTATTTAAATTCAATACTCGGTCTGAAAATAAATATTTTACTGAGCAGCACGCTAATTATGCTGATTTTTGCCTATGCAGTTCGTTTTATGGGAATTGCCTTCAATTCCGTTAACAGCGGCTACGATAAAATTGGAGAAAGTTATTTTGAAGCCGCAAGAACTCTCGGTAAGGGAGTAACTGAAAGCTTTTTTAAAGTTGATTTACCAATGCTCAAACCTGCTTTAATGAGCGGTTTTCTGCTTGTCTTTATAGAAATTATGAAAGAGCTGCCGCTGACTATGATTTTAAGACCCTTTAATTTTGATACACTGGCAACCAAAGCCTTTGAATATGCCTCTGATGAGATGATTTACAGGGCTGCTGATCTTTCATTAGTTTTAATTTTCTTTTCAGCGGTGGCAATCTATTTGATAACTCATCAGAAAAGGAGGAAAAATAATGCAGCTAAAAATTAGTAAGCTTACTTTTGCTTATCACAAAAAAGAAGAAAAAATAATTAAGGATTTTAATCTTAAGATTAAAAAGGGAGAAATTGCTGCTCTGGTAGGTGCCAGCGGTAGTGGTAAAAGCACTGTGCTGCGCCTGATTGCCGGGCTTGAAATACCTGAATCAGGAGAAATTTCTATTGCTGGTAAAAAGGCAGCTGCTGATAATATTTTTCTGCCGCCTGAAAAAAGAGAAGTAGGTATGGTTTTTCAGGATTATGCTCTTTTTCCTCATCTGAGTGTAGAGAAAAACATTGCTTTTGGAATCGATTTTTTAAATAAAAGTGAGAAAAAAGCAAGGGTCAGTGAATTATTGAAGCTTGTAAATTTAGAGGGCTTTGAAAAACGTTATCCCCATCAGCTTTCAGGTGGACAGCAGCAGCGGATTGCTTTGGCCAGAACCCTGGCTCCCGGGCCGGAATTATTGCTGTTGGATGAACCTTTCAGTAACCTGGATGCTGAACTAAAAGATAAGATCAGAGGAGAACTAAATGAAATTATTAAAGAAATTGGGATTACAACAGTTTTAGTTTCTCATGATAGAGAAGATGCAGAATTCATGCAGGCCAGAGAAATTTTAATGAGCTAGTTTTGGTATTTTAAATTCCTGAGCTAATTAGCTTGGGGGTATAATTAAATTAACTAAGAAAGAATATTAAAAATCTACTTATTAGTAATGATTACTGATTACTGTTATATCAGGGATCTTAAATGATTTTTTTTGAAAAATATCTTGACAAAAGTAAGCTTTTTATATATAATTTTACTTGAAGTTGAGAATCGTTTTCAATTAAAAATATAAGTTTCTAGTTTTAGTTCTTTTTACTGGTAATTAAAAACAGAAAAAATTCTGAATTAAAATTTAAATTATTATATTTTTTTATTATAGTTTTAGGTCAACCTAAAAAATGGGGGAAAAAAAGTGGAAGCGAGAATAAATTTATCAGAATCTCTTGAAGATTATTTAGAAACTATTTTCAATTTAATTAAAAAAAATGGATCAGCTAGAGTGACAGATATAGCAAATGATTTAGGAATAGCAGCATCTTCTGTTAATCAGGGCTTAAAAAAGTTAAATCAGGAAGGTTTGATTAGTCAAGAAAAGTATGGACCGATCAAACTAACTGATAGCGGCCTTAAGACAGCAGAAAAGATTCGCTGTCGACATCAAATTTTATACTTGTTTTTAAATAAGACACTTGGAGTTAGTAAGAAAACTGCTGATCAGGATGCCTGCAGTATGGAACATGCTCTGAGTGAAGAAAGTTTTTTAAAGATGGTTGATTATCTTACCCAAAATAATTATCTTAAAGAACAAAATTGTGCTTTTAAGCTGAAGGCAAATAAGGAGGAAGCAAAAATGGCAGCAGAAAATATTATGTTAGATAAGATTAAAGTTGGTTCAAAAGCAGAGGTAGTAAAAATCCAGACCAAAGGTCGTTTAAAAAGAAAACTAATGGATATGGGTTTAAATAGAGGTTCTAAAGTTGAAGTCAAAGGAAAAGCACCAATGGGGGATCCAATTGAAGTTAAGGTCAGAGGATATAGTCTAAGTTTACGCCAGAATGAAGCAGCAGAAATTTTGGTTAAGGAGGTTTAAAGTTGATGCCTTTAGCAATGTTAAGAGCAGGTGAGACAGCCTGCATTAAAGAAATAGTTGGCGGTAGAACTGCAAAGGGTAAATTAACAGATTTAGGTTTTGTCAGTGGTAAAAAAGTAAAAATACACAGAAGTTCAGGTGGTCCTTTGATTGTTGCGCTTGGCGATAACAGGGTTGCACTTGGTCGTGGAATGGCTCATAAAGTTATAGTAGATATTAAAGGATGTGAAAATTAATGGCTTTAAATAAAAGTAAGAGAAGAAATAGTGAAGTAAAGGTTGCTTTAGCAGGTAATCCAAACTCAGGGAAAACAACGATGTTCAATGAACTAACTGGTTCCAGACAGCATGTTGGTAATTGGCCAGGAGTAACAGTTGAGAAGAAAACAGGTAGGGCAGCTTATCAGAATTATTCACTGGAAGTAATAGATCTTCCGGGTACATATTCTTTGGGAGCTTATTCAGAAGATGAGGTAGTGGCGAGAGATTTTTTGACTGCAGGAGATTATGATGTAGTCTTAAATATTATTAACTCTTCTAATCTGGATCGAAATCTATACTTTACTGTGCAGCTTTTAGAAATGGGTGTAGATTTAATAGCAGTTTTAAATATGGCTGATGAAGCTGAGAAAAAAGGTATTAAAATAAATAAAAAGAAACTTGGTCAGATGCTTGGCACACCTGTTGTAGAAACTGTTGCCAGCAGAGGAAGAGGTATTGATAAGCTTCTAAAAGAAACTATTCAAAACCGTGACTTATCTGAAGCTGCGCTAAAGATTGATTATGGAAGTGAAGTAGAAGCTTTAATAACAGAAATAGTTTCATTGCTTAAGGAGTATGATTTTACTCGTAATATTAATCAGCGCTGGGCAGCAGTTAAATTGATAGAGCATGATCCTGAAGCGGTAAAACTTTTAGAAAGAGAAGTTGGTGTTTCTAAAGCCAAAAAAATTAAAAGTTTAATTGCCGAGAGGGAGCTTAAAGCAGAAGATGATTTTGACAACATTATTATTGATCGAAAATATGAATTTATAAATAAAGTTATTGCAGAAAGTGTTCAACGACCTGAGGAAGATCAGGAGCCGGAAAATGTATCTGATAAAATTGATGCAGTTATAACCAATAAATATCTCGGTATTCCGATTTTTATGGCTGTTATGTGGGGGATTTTTAAATTCACCTTTACACTTGGTGACCCGTTAATCGGTTATATAGAGACTTTTTTCGAAGCTGCAGGTGGTTGGATCGGCGGCCTCTTAGTAGGAGCTGGTGTTTCTCCACTAATAACTTCCTTTATAACTGATGGAATTATTGGTGGTGTAGGTTCAGTGCTGGTCTTTATTCCAAATATTTTCCTCTTATTTTTAGCAATCGGTGTTTTAGAGGACAGCGGCTATATGTCGAGAGCTGCTTATGTAATGGATAAGGTAATGAGTAAGCTTGGACTGCACGGCAAGTCCTTTATTCCGATGATTGTTGGTTTTGGTTGTAATGTACCAGGAGTAATGGCGACAAGAACCTTAGACAGCAAACGGGATCGTATTATTTCAATTTTAATTAATCCGCTGATGTCCTGTTCAGCCAGGTTACCGGTTTATGTAGTTTTTGCGGGTGCATTATTTCCCAACCACGCAAGTACAGTTGTCTTTTCACTTTATGCACTGGGGATTGTTATGGCAGTGATTATGGCGGGAGTTTTCAATAAATTATTATTTAAAGGTGAGAGATCACACTTTGTTATGGAACTACCTCCCTACAGATTCCCAACCTTAAAAGGTGTCTTTATTCATATGTGGGAAAAGGTAGGTGCCTTTATCAAAAAAGCAGGAACAATTATTTTCTCTGTTGTAGTTCTAATCTGGGTGCTGGCTAATTTACCGCTGGGTGTAGAGTATGCTTCAGCTCAGAGTTTGATCGGACAGTTTGGGCAGCTGGTGGCTCCAATCTTTGAGCCATTAGGCTTTGGCAGCTGGCAGGCAGCATCATCCCTTGTTTTTGGTATCTTAGCCAAAGAGGTTGTTGTCGGAACTCTCGGTGTTGTTTATGCTGCAGGAGAAGGCGGATTGAGAGCTGCTCTAACAGCAAACTTCAGTCCCCTGGCAGCTTATTCATTCTTAACAATGGTTCTGATCTATACTCCGTGCATCGCAACTTTAGGAGCAGTGAAATCAGAAACTCAGAGCTGGAAATGGCCTTTAATTACAGCTTCTTATTTGTTTGCTTTAGCCTGGGTAGTCTCCTTTGTAATTTACCAAGGTGGAATGCTGCTTGGTATAGGAAATTAAAAATTATTAAGCAGGCAATTTTAGTTAAATCAATAAGATTGTCTGCTCTTAAAACTAGATTTAATTTTTTGACTTAAGGAGGTTAATATTTTTATGGAATATCTATTCTTAGGAGTTTTAGGTCTTGGAAGTCTTTACTATATCGGAAAAAAAGTTTATGGTGGAATTAAGGGAACAGATAGTCCCTGTGCTGGATGCAGTGATAAAAGCTGTCCGGTGGCAGGTGGTAAAGAATATAATTTTGATAATATTGTGATTGATGATTAGTTAACTTTATAATATAGGAAGTGTAGACTTCCAGTTATTATTTTTAAAAGAGAAGAATTTACTTATTTTTAAATAAAATTTAAAGAGGGAGTGATTTAAATGATTAACCAATTAACTGTTTTAATTTTTTTAACTGTTGTGTTATATGGTGGGAACTCATTGAGACATTTAGCTTTCGCAGGAGACGGTTGTGGAGACTGTAATTGTGGTAGTGATGATTGCTGTGAGGATGATAGTAAAGAAATATAAGAATATATTTTTTATATTTAGATGATAATGAGAATCGTTTTCAATTAATAATAAGTTATTAATTTATTTTTTATTTAGATTTAAAATGAATTTAAAATACTTAATATAGCTCGGACTTAAGTGGATGGAAAATCAAAAAATTATATAAATTAATTTGAGGAGGAGAGTAGAATGTCATTGATGATAGTTGGTGCAGATAATTTAGGGTCGATTAGAGATAATGTTAAAAATTTGGGTTTTGAGGAGATTATCCACCTTGATGGACGTAAAAAATCAAAGTTTAGGAATTTCGAAATTCCGTCTGAGACAGATTTTGTGCTGGTCATGACTGATTATATTAATCATGCTGTAATGCGCAAAGTAAAAAGAGCTGCTAAAAATAGTGGAGTTAGTGTTATTTATGCCCGCCGCAGCTGGTCAGCAATTTATAAGAAGCTGCAGAGGAGAGCTGCATTTGTTCAGTAATTTCTCATCTAAAGGTGAGATGGATGATATTATTTAAGATTAATTTTTTAGCTTTAAATTTTTTAGTTTTAAACTTGAGTACTTTAATCAAAAAACCACAGGCCTTAGGTATTAAACTCACGGCCTGTGGGTATATAATTACTAATTTTATCTAATATAGAGTACCATTATATAGTAAAATCAAACTGCTTCCTGGACCATAATTTCTTCTTCAAAGTGGGTGCTGTTAATTTTCTTAATGTAAATACCCATTGTGATAATAGCAACTACAATACCGGCTATAACTGAGAAGTTATAAGCAAGCTGGAATCCTTCAGGTGCATAGAGAATATAGGTTACAGAAACACCTGTCATAAAGAAAGCTGGAATTGAAGCAATCCAGTGATTTTTGCCGCGCTTAGCAAGCCACATTGCTCCGGCCCATAAAACAACCATTGCCACTGTCTGATTTGACCAGGCAAAATATCTCCAAAGAGCATCAAAGTTGATCTGAGATAAAGCTCCACCAACAATAAAGATTGGAATAGCAAGCATTAATCTATTTTTAACAGATTTCTGTTCCAGTCCAAAAATATCAGATAAAGTTAGGCGCACACTTCTAAAAGCTGTATCTCCAGAAGTAATTGGAGCAGCAATTACACCTAACATTGCCAGAACTCCACCGACAACTCCCATCATAGTACCGGTGATTTCATGGACAACACCAGCAGGTCCACCAAGTGAAGCTAAGGCTTCATTTAAGCCGCCAGTTCCCTGGAAGAATGTCATAGCTGCAGCTGCCCAGATTAGAGCTACAATACCTTCTGCTACCATAGCACCATAGAAAATTTTGCGTCCTTCTTTTTCACTGGTAGTACAGCGAGCCATAATTGGTGATTGAGTTGAGTGGAAACCACTAATTGCACCACAGGCAATTGTTACAAATAATAAAGGCCACATTGGTAGTTCACCAGGATGAAGATTATTTAAAGCAATATTTGGGATATTATAATCACCAAAGATCAAGCCTCCACCAACACCCAAAGCCATAATTAAGAGTGCCAGACCGAAGATTGGATATAACTTACCAATAATTTTATCAACCGGTAAGAAAGTTGCGATGAAATAATAACCTAAGATGATCAGCAGCCAGATATTTACTCCCATAAAGCCAGGTGTTAGGTTTGCTAAAAGCAGAGCTGGTCCGGTCATAAATACAGTTCCAACTAAAACTAAAAGCACTATGCTGAAAACACGCATGATCTGTCTAATTGTGCCTCCAAGATTTTCCCCAATAATCTCAGAAATGGAAGCTCCTCCAGAGCGAATTGAAAGCATTCCAGATAGATAATCATGAACACCACCGGCAAAAATTGTCCCAAATACTATCCAGAGAAATGCACTAGGTCCCCATAAAGCACCAGCAATTGCACCAAAAATGGGTCCTAAACCAGCAATGTTAAGGAACTGGATTAAAAAAGCTTTTTTCCAATCCATAGCTATGTAATCCACACCGTCCTCCATTGAAATTGCAGGAGTTTCTCGTTCCGGCTGTGAATCAAAAATTCTGTCTACGATTTTCCCATAAGTAAAATAACCAATAATTAAGACCGCTAAAGAAATAAGAAAAGATGCCATTAAATATAACCCCCTAAAAGTTTTTTTATTACAAGTTAATTATACTCTGATTAGGGAATTAGAAAAGGCATCTTAACTGAATTGTAAAAATATTATACTCAATTGCATTATTTAAGATTTAACAGTTTATTTATCTGATCAACCTTTGATCTGCTGACAGGAATTTTGTGTTCAGAGTAGTCTTCCATTAAAACCTGATATTTACCTTTAAACCAGGGGATTACAGCCTTGATATGTTTTAGATTAACAATGTAGCTTTTATGGATTCGAAAAAACTGTTCTGGCAGCATATTTTCTAAATCTTTGAGCTGGAACTGGGTCATGTACGATTTTTTGTAACAGTGAGCCCAGACCTTTTTATCTTTTGTTGAAAAATAATAGATATCTTTAAAATCAAGCATCAGATAATAATCTTTTTCCATAACTGCAATTTTATTCAGGCATTTTTTTTGTCTCGAACTATTTAAGTTGGCAAAAAGATTTTCTAACTGCTGATTAAAATTATTTTTATTTTCCATAATTTCTTTTTTTGCTTTTTCCAAGCCTTCCTGCAGCCGCTGATCTGAAATTGGTTTTAACAGATAATCTACAGCAGACAGCTGAAAAGCTTCAACTGCATATTCATCATAAGCTGTTGTAAAAATAATGTAGGGAGCGTTTTGCTGCTGGTTTAAAATTCTAGCAATTTCGATTCCGCTTTGACCTGGGATCTGAATATCTAAAAATAGTAAATCAATTTTTTCTTTTTTTAAGATTTCAAGAGCTTTTTTCCCATCTGCAGCTTCAGAGATAACTTCAAAGTCGGATGCTTCTTCAATTAGAAATTTCAATTCATCTCGGGCCAGCTTCTCATCTTCGACAATCATAGTTTTGATTATCAATTTGCTTTTCTCCTCTCAAAAAGAAATTCAGAAGGAATATTGATTATATTGCGAGTACCCTGATTAGTTTTAGGTTCGATTATAAATTCAGCACTATTTCCATAGACAGAGTTCAGTCTCTCCTGAATGTTATTAATACCTATTCGGTCATTAGCACCTTTTTCAATTTCAGAAATTTTTTCACGAGAAATTCCACGACCATTATCTTCGATGGTAATTTGAAGTTTATCAGCTATTTTTTGGGCACTGATGACTATTCTGCCTCCCTTTTCCTGGGGATAGATTCCATGTTTAATAGAATTCTCGATTAAAGGTTGAATAATAAAAGGAGGAATTATTATATCTTTTAATTCAAAAGGTATTTTCCATTTGACTTCAAGCCTTTTATCAAGTCGAGCTTTTTCTATACTTAAATAGTCTTTACAAAAATCTATTTCTTCTGCTAAAGTTATTTGATAAACATCTCTTTTTAAAGTTCTGCGGAAAATACCTGCTAATTTTATCAGCAGTTCCCTGGCCTGTTTTGGTTTAGTTCTGCAGGTTGCAGCTACAGCATTTAGTGAATTAAAAAGAAAATGAGGATTGATTTGGGCCTGTAAAGCTTTTAGCTCAGCTTCACTTTTTAGTTCAGCCTGTTTTGATAATTTAGCAAGTTTAATTTGAGTAGCTAAAAAGCTTGCTATTCCTTCAGCTAATTTAATATCAAGCACAGTTATCTTTTGATTACAGCGGTATAATTTTAAGAGGCCATAAACATTATCTTCAATTTTTAAAGGAGTAATAACGGCATCAGTTAACTGACAGCTGTTATCTTTACAGTTAATATCTTTTTGATTGTCTATTAAAATTGTCTTTTTTTCGGCTATTGCTCTGCGGCTGGCTTCTGTTTTTAGTTTTTCATCTACTAAATGATGATCCTCTCCGGTTCCCGTAAAGGCGATGACTTTTTCGTTGTCAGTTAGTGATACTGCATCAACCTGGCTTTCTTTTTTAATCATTTTAATAATTTCTGCAGCAGCTTCTGGATTTAAGTCATTTTGGAGTAAAGGTAGAGAGCGATCAGCAATAGAAAGAACTTTTTCTGCCTGAAAGGCTCTAATTTTTTCATTATCTTCCTTTACTTTGTTTAGAATACTGATAAAAATAGCAATGCCCATACTGTTACTTAAAATCATGGGGATTGCAATAATTTTAACCAGTTCGACTGCCTGGCTAATTGGACGACTAAAGACCACAACAATAATCATTTCAATTGTTAGAGCTAAAATACCAATTAAAAAACCATCTTTAAAGTTAATTTCATTATTTTTATATTTTTTATAGAATAGACCACCGATTAGTCCACTGGAAGTTGTACCAACTGCACAGGCTAAAGCAGTAAAACCACCAAGTGAAAAGCGGTGTAGACCGGCAATCAAACCTGCTGTCATTCCAACAAGTGGGCCACCAAGAATACCGCCCATTAAAGCACCGATAGCACGAATATTAGCATAGGCGTCCATAATAATAATTCCCAAAAAAGTTCCAGTTATCGACAGCACAGCAAAGAAAATGGTTAAAAATATTTTTTCATATTTATTGAAATTATCATCAAAAATGTGTTTTACACTACTGAGACGGCTGAGAATATATGCAAAAGTAGCAATAACACTCATGCTTTTAAATAAGGTAAATAACAAGTCTAGAATTCTATTATTAAACATGATCCTCTCCTTTGAAAAGTCAAAGCCAGCACTTAAGTAAATAATACTACATTATAATTCTTTATTCAAATCTGATTGATTGCTATTATTTAATTGAATTGATATACTTAAGGATATAGTAGAGAAAATGTATTTAAAAGATTTAGGAGGTCAAAAATGGAAGAAGAAAATATGCGTTTTCAGCAGGGTAAAAAGATATCGATTATTAGCCTTATAAGTAATACTTTGCTTGCTTTACTTAAAATTTTTATTGGCTTTTTCGCTAATAGTAAGGCTTTAATTGCAGATGGTTTTCACTCTGTTTCAGATATGGCTTCAACAATAATTGTGATGGCCAGTATTAAATTTTCTGAGACTCCAGCTGATAAAAATCATCCTTATGGGCACGAAAAAGCAGAAGCTCTGGGGACTAATATTTTAGCAGTTATCTTAATTTTGACTGCTTTTTTTCTCGGGCGAGATGCAGTCCTGACAATTATGAGTGGAAATATTGCTGAGCCTGGAAGCTGGGCTTTATTTGCAGCTTTTATTTCAATCATAGTTAAAGAATTACTTTATAGGTTTACAATAAAAATTGGAGAAGAAATTAACAGCAGAGGTCTGATTGCAGATGCTCATCATCACCGTTCCGATGCTTTATCATCAATTGCGGCTTTAATTGGTATTGGAGGAGCAAAATTAGGTTTTAGATTTTTAGATCCACTGGCCGGGTTGGTTGTAGCTCTTTTAATTTTAAAAGTTGGCTATGAAATTATGCGTGATACTTCTTATGAATTAATGGATGGACGTCCTGCTAAAGAAAAAATTAATGAAATTAGAGCTTTAGCAGCGGAGATTGAGGGTGTGATTGAGATCCATGATATTAAGCTGAGGAGCTATGGCCCCAACTATATAGTTGATCTAAAAATTGTTGTTAAAGACCAGCTTTCAGTAGCTGATGGTCATAATATTGCCTGTCAGGTAGAAAATATGATTATTAATAATAGTGATGATGTTAAAGATGTACTGGTACATGTAGATCCACTTTCTGTTCATCAAAAATAAATTTACTACTTTATAATATGGGAGAGGGCTAAAGTGTTAAAAATTATTACTATTGTCAAAGATATAATAGAGAAAAATAAAATAAAATCTTATCTTAATCAGGCAGCAGGAAAGATTAATAATCTTGACTTTGAACTAGTCGAGGATTTTAGTGATAATAGGAAGGCAGTTAATTATCTTTATAAAAATAATGATATCGATATTATAATAGCTGAAAATCGAGAAGCTGAAATATTTTCGGGTTTAGATTTATTAATGCTGGCTGAAAAAGAATTTAAAGAATCAAGTATTATGCTTTTAACTGAAACTGATAAAGAGCTGGCTCTGGATTATGAGAATATCAATAATTTAACAGCTATTTTTAATAAAGATGATGGCTATTCGACTTTTGCCAATCTTTTATTATTAACAATGCTTAAACAAAAAAAGAAAAAAGAAAAGTTAAAAGCTAGAGAAGAAAAATTAAAGGACTATCGGACTATTATTGATCATACTCATGATGCTATATTTTTAATTCGAGTTGATTGTGATGATAATTTTTATTACAAAAGAATTAATGAAACCCATGAGCGCTTGACCGCTTTAACAAATGAAGAAATTAGAGGTAGAAGGGTTAATCAGGTTTTTAGTGAAGAAGTAGCTGCTGAATTAGAGGAAAAATACAGTAGATGTTTAAGAAAAAAAGAAAGAATTAATTATACTGAAAAAATAACTTTTCCAGCCGGTCACAAAGCATGGCAGACAACTTTATATCCTGTTGTTAGAAATGGAAGAGTAGAAGAGATCGTGGGAGCATCTTATGATATAACAGACTTAGAAAAGCAGGAAGAGAAATTAAATTATATTAAGAGATATGACAGGCTTACCGGCCTCTATAATAAGGAATATTTTAATCAATTATTTGAAGAATTGAATCAAAATAAAAAAGACAATTTAGCTTTAATTTTAATTAATGTAGAAAATTTTCATCTAATTAATAAATTTTTTGGCTGTCAGAAAGGAAATAAGGTTCTAAAAGAAATTGCTTTAATTTTAGCTAAAATAGGAGATGAGGATAAATTAGCTGCTCATTTATGTGCTGATCATTTTGCAGTTATTTTAAAAAACCAGAATAGATCTGAGATAGACAAAACTTTAACTTCGATAAAAAAAGAGTTGGCAGAAATAAATATTAATGGAATTTATATAGATACAGCTGCAGTTTCAATGGAAAAAGAAATTCCAAAGCTCAGTGCAAATAAGTTTTTTAACGATGGAGTCAGCAAAATAAATTTCAATAAATATAAAAAAAGTACAGAAAGCAAGTTTTACAGATCAATCTTAAATCATGTAGAAAAAAATAATTACTTAAATCTTAGGCAGGGAAATATTCTTTTAAAAATCTCTAAAGAGGCTGCAGAATATTTTAATTTAAATCAAAAAGAAAAATCTAAGCTGCTGCTTTTAGCAGAACATCATGATCTGGGCAAATTAGCTCTTGCAAAAAATATAGTTAAAAAAGGTGCCGAATTAACAGATTTAGAATGGCATGAGTATCAAAAGTATGTGATTAATTCAGCAGTTTTTGCTGCTTATTACCGGGATCTAGGCGATATATGTGATCTTATTTATTCTCATCAGGAGCATTTTGATGGGAGTGGTTGGCCTCAGGCTTTAAAAGGAGATCAAATTCCATATTTAAGCAGACTTTTTTCAGTAGTAAATTTTTATAGTAAACTAAAATCAAATATTTATTTTCCTCTGCTGAAAAACAAATATTATTTTGGGGCTTTAGAAGAAAAGGAGATTATTGATGAATTAAATTATTATAAAGAAAAAATATTTGATCCAGAAATTGTGGATAAATTTATCAATTTTTTAAATAATAAAAATAAATAGAATATAAACAAGTCAGAGATATGTTATCCACAAGTTACTAACAAAACAGGTGTTTTATCCACAGTTGTTAACAATTAATTAACAAAAAATGTGGATTAATCACCCTGGTTACCAACAGGTTATCCACAAATTGTGGATATTAAAAATGATTATTATTTACAATAATCGAAAATTTGTAAATTAAGCCCCTTTTATTGGATCTTATAGCTGTTAATGTGGATAAATAAATAAAGGAGGGAGCAGATGAGAAAATTTTCTCGAATAAAATCAAGTGAAATTGGTCATACACCAGGAACTTTACACGGTATAGAAAAAGAAATTGATGCAGAAATTGAATTAATTAGATTTAATGAAGATAATATTCAGCGTCAAAAAATAGAAGAATTTTCATCAGGGCTGATTGAAGCGGAGAGCTATGTTAATTGGATCAATATTACAGGAATTCATGATGTTGAGCTGGTAAAAGAAGTTGGAGATTTGATTAATTTACATCCACTTACTTTAGAAGATATTACAAATACCAGACAGCGTCCTAAAAAAGAAGAGTTTGATAATTATATAATTACAATTTTAGATATGTTGAGTTATCAGGGAGAGTACATACAGTCAGAACAGGTAAGTTTAATTCTGTTAGAAAATGCTGTGATAACTTTTCAAGAAGCTCATGGAGATGATTTTAATCCAGTTAGGGTTCGGATTGAAGAAAATAAAGGCCAAATCAGAAAAAAAGGGGCAGATTATTTATTCTATGCCTTATTAGATGCAGTTGTTGATAATTATTTTCATATTTTAGAAAGAAACGAAGAAGTACTTGAGGAGTTGGATGATCTGGTTGTTGCAGCTAAAACAGGTCCTGATACTTTGGAGCTAATTCAGAATTTAAAACAGGAAATAGTCTTTTTGCGGAAAACAATCTGGCCTTTAAATACAATTTTAGGTAATCTATATCGAGTTGAATCACCACTTTTATCAAAAGAGACAGACTATTATCTGCGTGATGTTTATGATCATGTGGGACAGCTAATGGATGAAATAGATGTTGGCCGGGATATGCTTTCCAGCATGCTGGAAATCTACCTTTCAAACAAGAGCAACAAAATGAATGAAGTAATGCAGTTTTTGACTGTAATTTCTACAATTTTTATTCCCCTTACTTTTATTGCTGGAATTTATGGGATGAATTTCAGATATATGCCAGAACTTAACTATCAAATTGCTTATCCTGCTGTGATTATTTTAATGCTGGTAATTGCCGTTGTTCAATTAATTTATTTTAGGAACAAAAAATGGCTTTAGATTTATTAGCAATTATTTCGGCAGCAGGAACAGGAGCGGTAACTGGTTATTTAACAAATAATCTGGCATTAAAGATGATTTTTAAAGAGTATGGTCCACTTGGGGGAGTGGTAATAAAAACTAAAAATGAGTTTATTGATAGTATTTCTGCTTTAGTTGAAAGAGATTTGATTAATCACCATACTTTAAAAGAGGAATTTTCTCATCCTAAATTCAAAAATGAGTTTGGTAGAACTGTAGCTGATTTTATAAATAATCATTTGGAAAGTCATAGTTCTGAAACTTTAATTTCTGATATACCTGCCTGGGAAGATAATTTTGGGGTATTGACAGAGTCAGCGGCTATTTCAATAGTGGAGCTTTTGGCTGTCAGCAGTGGCCATTTACGAAAAGTTGAATTAAATAAGCTGATTTCTGATTCCAATCAGAAAAAAATTACTGAAGAAATTTACAGCAAAATTCTAGAAAAAATGAAATCTGAATCTACAGCAGAAAAAATAATAGTTGAATTTTATGAGCAGCTGCAGAATAAAAAGCTCAGAGAACTTTTAAATGTTGAGAGCAGGGAACAGCTTAGAACTATAATAAAAAAACTAAATGAATATTTTAAAACTAATTATCAAAGTCTGAACCAGATTGAAAAGAATGATTTTAAAGAGAAAACCAAAGAACTACTCAATATCGAAAAATTTAGTAAAAACATAATAAATGAGATAAAAAAAATAAGAATTAGTGATCTTTTTAAAAGTCAAACTGAAATTGAAAAAAAGCAAGATAAAGCAGGAATCAGGAATATCTTAAAAGAAATATTAATAAATATCAAGATTGAGCTTAATAATTCTGATTATATTTTAGAAGATTTCTTAACCGAAGAAGTTAAAGCAGAATTAAAGGCTGAATTAGAAAAAATTATATCTGTTGGAGAATCAGAACTGTTAGATTTTTTAACTGAAGAAGAAAATGAATTAAACAGCTTGATATTTGAAGCTGTAGAAGCTGAGATAGAGTCCAGTACTGGCTTCAAAGCAATGAGTCGTCAGGGTATTTATAGTAAATATCGAGAAAATATAGATGAATATGGTTTACCAACAACTTATCTAAAAAATTATTTTAAAGGTAATCAGAATGCTGATAGTCATCATAAGATAACTGAATTCTTTTTCAGCAAAATAAAAGAAATAAAGATAAATAAATTAGTAAGTAACATTGATTTGGAAGAAGTTACTAATAATTTGGAAACTTTAATCTGGGATTTTTACCAGCAAAATAGAGACAAAAGGTTAATTGAACTTTTTTCTGAAGATTTTTTCGCTCAGGGCTATTTTTCAGATAAAATTACTGATTTGTTGTTCTCCTTTATTAAAAAGTTGAGCAGTGAATCAGAATCAATAGATATTATGGTTGATTATCTATTTGATTTTAGGTTAAAAGATTTAATTACAAAGCCTACAGTTAATAATAAGAAGAAAACTGCAGCAGCTAAATTTTATAAGTTTATGCAGGCAGAAGAAAGATTTAAGCTACAAGCTGTATCCTATCTTAATGAAAACTTCTTTGCTATTTTAAATAACGAAATTAATAATTCTAAATCTGAATTCAAAGATTCAATCCAAAATTCGCTTGAGCATTTAAAAAATAAAGCAGCAGCCAAAGAAATATCGTCTTTCTATAGAGTTTTTAGAGACAATCCAGAAGCTGTTACAGATTTAACTGAATCAATTTCAACTTTCTTCTATAATAATCTTCCTGAGTTATTAGAAGGTAAAATTACTGAAGCAGCATCAACAAATTTACATCAGCTTTCTGACCAGGAAGTTCAAGCTGCTATAGAAGATTTTATGGGTAAAGAATTAAAACCAATTACTTATTTAGGAGCTTTGTTGGGCGCTGCAGCCGGTTCCATCTTTGCTGCCAGTGGAGCAGAAGCAGCTGTTTTTAATTCTTTTCCAATCTGGATTGAATATTTAAGCTCAGCCTTATTATATGGTGGAGTCGGCTGGTTAACCAATGTTTTAGCAATCTGGATGATCTTTCATCCCTATCAGCAGAAAAACATAGCTGGCCTTAAAATCCCTTTTACCCCGGGAGTAGTAGCCAAAAATCGAAGTCGGTTTGCTAATTCTATGGGAAAATTTGTAGAAAAAGAACTGCTTAAAGCCAATTCTGCAGCGGAGATTATTGAACAAAATCGATCGCAAATCAGAGCCAGGACTGAAGAGTTTTTTGAAGGGAATGATTACCAGCAGTTTTTTGACCTGATTTCAGAAAATAATCAAATTTTAGCAAAGAAAATATTAAACAGTTTAAAAAACACAATTTCTGAACTAGATTATCAGCACTTTGAAAGCATGATAAAAGCTTTTAATAAAGATTTAAATAGATTGCTTATGAAGAAGGCTGAAGGATTTGATTTTGCCCTTGAACTTAATAAATATTTAGCAGAAGATAATGACTGTTTTAATTTAGAATCCAGACTCAGTTCCGGCTTTAAAGTGAATACGATAATAGAAGCAGCTGCTGGAGAATATAAATTAGAATTTAATTCAAAAGAATTGAAAAATTTCATGCAGAATAAAGAACTTTATCCAATAATTAAATTTTTAGTACCTTATTTATTTGAAAAAGAGATTGATTTTGATTCAAAAGAATATTTGATTGATCATGCCAAAAGAGAAGTTGATTTTTATTTAGATCAGGGTTTAAATCTGTTTTTAGAACAGCAGGAAAAGACAGCTCGTCTGATTAACTTCAAAAAAGACGAAATTATTGAAAAAGAAAAAGAGAAAAAAGGTGGTCTGCTTAAAAACACCTTGATCTCTGGGGCAATTTACATGGCTGATCTAGATGAATTTGTAGATTCAGTTGTGGCATTAGTTTTTCAGGGGCTTGAGGAAAAGTATTTAATAGAAAACAGAAGTAAATTAAAAAAATTATATTTTTCATTTATAAAGAAAATTGATGATAATAAAGAATTATTGACAAAAGATCAAATGAAGATTAATCAGCTGCTGAAAGAACTATTAACTACAGAAGCTGGGACGGATATTTTAACAAAAAGCTTATATTTAAATGACGATCTTTTAACAGATTTAATTGATTTAACTTTCAAATCAGAAAGCAAAAAACTTTTTTCCTTAAACTTAAGCATAGAATCTGAATTTGTTGAGTTTTTTATAAATGATTATTTAAATCTTGAACAGAAGTTAGAGCTTTTAATCCAGTTTAAAAAATTAATTTCTGCAGATAATTTTAGAAAAGAGCTTACTCAATTAATAAAGCAGCTTAACTTTGATTTCCTAAATCAGGAAATAGAAAAAATGTTTGCTGAGCTTAAGTTGTTAGATGCTGAGTATTTTAATCCTCAATTTTTAGCAAAATTCAAAGAAAATAGCTGCTCATTATTAGATGATCAAGAATTAAGGAAATCTTTACTAAATCAACTTGAGGCTGAGATTTTAAAACTAGCTGATACATTAAAAACAGAAATGGACAGAGATAGTCTAAGATTTTTATTGGCTTTAGTAATTGAAGCAGGAGTTGATAGTTTCAAAGCCAATTCTGAAGCTTTACTTTCAAGCCTTGAGTTAAAAGAGCTGACTGCCAAAGAAATTCGAAAAATGAATCCAGCAGAAATAGAGGCTGTTTTTGACAGTTTTGCGGGAAAATATTTCAATCATCTTAAACAATATGGTTGGTTTGGCGGTGTTTTTGGTCTGCTTCAGTTGCTTTTAAGAACGGTGATTTAAATATAAACAAATTTGAATATATAAGGGTGATTTGATATGAATTTAAAAGTAAAAACAATTGTATTCTTTCTGTTAGTTTTAATATTAGCTGTGCCTTTTTATAGTGCGGCTGCTAAAACAACTGTGGCAGTAACTATCATGCCTCAGTTGGAAATGGTGGAAGCAGTAGCTGGGGAAAAGCTTGAAGTTATTGAAATGATCCCCAAAGGATTCAGTCCTTCTAATTATGCACCATCTCCAGCTGAAATGAGGGCTTTTAATGAAGCCAGCATTTATTTTTCGATGGGAGTTCCTGCCGATGTTCAGAATATTTTACCAAGGGCAGAGGAGCAATCTGACTTAAGAGTCGTAAAATTATTTGAAAGAATTGAAGCTAAATATCCTCACCGCTATTTTGGGGAAGAAGATACTGATGAGCAGGCAGAGCATAAAGAGGATAATGATCACAGCCACAATCATGCTGGAGGTAGAGATCCTCATCTTTGGCTTTCACCAGCAAGAGTTAGTTATATGGTAGAAATAATTAGAGATGAGTTAATTAAAATTATGCCTGAGTATGAAGCTGAATTTAAAGAGAATGCTGATGCCTATCTTAAAAAAATAGCAGCAGTAGATCAAGAGAACAAAGAACTGCTGGCTCCTTATAAAGGAAAAGAAATATTAGTTTATCATCCTTCATTTGGATATTTTACAGATCATTATGGTCTGGAAATGATAGCAATAGAAGCGGAAGGAAAAGAACCTGGTCCCAGACATCTGCAGGAAATCATTGAATTTGCAAGGGCTGAAGGAATAAAGAACGTATTTTATCAGGCAGAAATTGATAGTACTAAAACAAGGGCTGTTGCAGAAGAATTGGGTGGAAAGACTATTCAGCTCAATCCATTAGCAGAAAACTATCTTCAAAATTTAAAAATGATGGCTGCTAAAATGGAAGCTGAACTTAAAGAAAGAGATGATAATTAGTGAGTTATGCAGTAGAACTGAAAGATGTTTCAGTTAAATATGGTAATTTGGATGCCTTGAAAAATATCAGCCTCCAGGTTGCTGAGGGTTCTTTTTTAGGGATTATTGGTCCTAATGGTGGTGGTAAAACTACTTTATTAAAGGTTGTACTGGGACTGATTGAGCCGGAAGTAGGAGAAATTAAAATATTTGGTCGTCCCTTAGATCAGGCAGTGGATAAGATTGGCTATGTGCCCCAAATTTCAAACTTTGATCGAAACTTTCCGATTAGTGTGCTAGATGTAGTTTTGATGGCTCGACTTGGAGGAAGAGTTAGATTTTTTCATCAGTATAAAAAGGATGATATAAAAAAAGCAGAGGCAGTTTTAGAGCAGTTAAATTTGCTGCAGCTTAAAGATAGACAAATTGGTAAATTATCAGGTGGACAGCTGCAGCGAGTTTTAATTGCCCGAGGTCTGGCTGTAGAGCCTGAAATTTTACTTTTAGATGAGCCCACTGCTAATGTTGATGCTAGAGCTACTTCGCAAATTTATCAGCTGCTGAAAGAATTAAATAAGAAAAAAACTATTATTGTTGTAACACATGATATGGCAGCTGTTTCTTCTTATTTTGATAGTTTGGCCTGTTTAAATGAAAGACTTTATCATCACGGTGATAAACAGCTGGATCAGCATACAACTGAACAGGTTTTTGGCTGCCCTGTTGATCTAATAGCACATGGACATCCTCACCATGTATTTGAACCTCATGGAGAGGAGGAAAATAATGATTGATGCAATTTTGAATTATCAATTTATGCAGAATGCTTTTTTTGCTGCAGTTTTGGCCAGCATTGCCTGTGGTCTGATTGGGACAATAATTGTTGAAAAAAAGCTTGTTATGTTGAGTGGAGGTATAGCTCATACCTCTTTTGGAGGTATTGGACTTGGATATCTTTTGAATATCGAGCCCATTTATGGAGCTTTTGGTTTTGCAGTTGCTGCTTCTTTAGCGATTGCTTCTATTCGCCGTAAAATTGGGACCGGATCTGATACCCTAATTGGTATGTTTTGGTCTCTAGGAATGGCCCTTGGAGTTCTATTTATCGGCTTTACTCCTGGTTATCCACCTGACATCTCATCTTATTTATTTGGCGATATTTTAACCGTTCGGAGAGTAGATGTCTGGCTGATGGCAGCTTTAACTATTTTTATGATAGCTGCAATCAGCAGTCTCTTTAATTATTGGAAAGCTTACCTATTTGATGAAGAATTTTTGCGGGTTTTGGGAGTCAAATCAACTATTTTAGAAAACTTTCTTTTTGTGATGATTGCTCTTGCAATAGTAATTTTAATTAGAGTTGTAGGAATAGTACTTGTAATTGCTCTTTTAACAGCGCCACCAGCAGCAGCTCGTTTATATACAGATGATTTAAAGAAAATTATGGGACTTGCTGTTATTTTTGGTCTTGTTTTTTCTTTTAGTGGTCTAACTTTTTCTTATTATTATGATCTTCCATCAGGAGCAGTAATTATTATTACAGCTGCACTATTTTATTTTACTTCTGTAGCTTTTAAAGGACGCAATGAATGATTATTTGTAAAACTAAAAATAGATTAAGCAGTATTTACTCTAAATATGATAATTAATTTGAGCTTAGCTGAGATTTTATTCTTTAAATGCATTTATTTAATTTGTTATTTTATAAAATATGTATTAAACTAAATATAAGTTAAATAAATTTTTTAGTAAAATTGAATAGTTTTAAATAAGGGTTTCAGCTATTATTTTAGCGACTATAGCTCAAATAATTGGCTGGATTAAAATGGGAAAGAGGTGAAAAACCTCTGCGGTCCCGCCGCCGTAAGGTTTAAAGATAATCAAAACTGCCACTGGGAATACTGGGAAGGCTGATTATCAATTGAACCGAGCCGGAAGACCTGCCTTTATTTAAACACCATAAACTCACGGGTCATGAGGGGGTGTTTGAGCGAATTTTATTTGAATTATTTTTAATAATAAATAGCTGATTTTAAATAAAATTCTTTAAGCAAACTTTAATTATTAATCCCTTTCGTGCAGAGCCTGTGCGGAGGGGATTTTTTAGTTTACATAGGTTATAAAAAAATTAGAAATAAGCAGGATTATTCAAAGTAGCAGAGAAATAATTAAATATAGACAAACATAAGTTCGAAAAGGAGGAATTATGAATTTAGATTATGTAAAAAAACGTGACGGGAAAAAAGTTAAATTCAAATCGGAAAAAATTGAAAATGCTGTGGCAAAAGCAGCTGCAGCAGTAGATCAGGTTGACCAGCAAATTGGTGCTGAGATAACAGCTGAGGTGATATCCTATTTAAAGATATTTTTCAAAAATGGTGGTACAGTAGAGGTAGAACAGATTCAGGATCTGGTGGAAAAAGTTTTGATCGAAAAGGGCTATGCCGAAATTGCAAAAGCTTATATTCTTTACCGGGAGCAGCACAGCAAACTCAGGGACAGTAAAAAACTCTTTGCTGATGCAGTTAATATTATGGATGATTATTTAGACCGCAGTGACTGGAAGGTAAATGAAAATTCCAATATGAGTTATTCACTCCAGGGCCTAAATAATTATATTGCTTCTGAGGTGACAGGTCAGTACTGGCTGCAGGAGATATATCCCAAAGAAACTGCTGAGCTGCACAGCGGTGGTGATCTGCATATCCATGATCTTGGTAATCTGAGTGTTTACTGCTGCGGCTGGGATTTAGAGGAGCTTTTGCGGAGCGGCTTTAGAGGAGTGGCAACCAAAATTGAAAGTGCACCACCCAAACACTTAAAGACAGCACTCGGGCAAATTGTAAATTTTTTCTATACACTCCAGGGTGAGAGCGCGGGAGCCCAGGCTTTTTCCAACTTCGACACCTATCTGGCTCCTTTTATAGCCTATGATGGCCTTAATTACGCAGAAGTTAAGCAGGCGCTGCAGGAATTTTTATTTAATATGAATGTCCCGACACGGGTAGGATTTCAGACTCCTTTTACAAATATTACCATGGACCTTGAAGTTCCCAGTTATTTAAAAGACCAGGCAGTTATAATTGGTGGTCAGTATCAGGAAAAATGCTATGGTGAATTTCAAGAGGAAATGGATATGCTCAACCGAGCCTTTGCTGAGCTGATGATGGAAGGTGATGCCAAAGGTAGAATGTTTTCCTTTCCAATTCCTACTTATAATATTACTGAGGACTTTGAGTGGGAAAATGAAAAGCTGGATCCGGTCTGGGAAATGACAGCCAAATTTGGGATACCATATTTTTCCAACTTCATCAATTCGGACATGGATCCTGAGGACGCAAGGAGTATGTGCTGCAGACTGCGCCTGGATAACAAAGAACTCCGCAAAAGAGGAGGCGGCTTATTTGGGGCTAATCCTCTAACTGGTTCGATAGGCGTAGTAACTTTAAACATGCCCCGGATTGGTTATCAGGCTCAGACTAAAGAAGAATTTATGCATAGAGTCTACTATTTGATGGATCAGGCAAAAACGAGCTTAGAAGTTAAGCGCAAAGTTTTAGAAACATTAACTGAGCAGGGATTATACCCCTACGCAAAGTTTTATTTAAGAGATATAAAAAAACGCTTTGATCAGTACTGGAAAAATCACTTTAACACAATTGGACTCAATGGAATGAATGAAGCTCTGCTCAATTTCATGGGTAAAGATATTTCAACTCCAGCCGGACAGAAGTTTTCTGAAGAAGTAATGGAAAAGATGAGAGAGCGTCTGCAGCAGTATCAGGAAGAAACAGATAATATGTATAATCTTGAGGCAACTCCAGCTGAAGGAACAGCCTATCGTTTTGCTCGTTTGGACAGAGAAAAGTTTGGAGATCAGATTATTGCTGCCAATCAGGAGCGAGTAATTAAGGAAGATGCAGATCCCTATTATACCAACTCAACTCAATTACCGGTAGGATTAACTGATGATATTTTTACAGCTTTAGAGCTGCAGGATGAACTACAGTCACTTTATACTGGGGGCACGGTATTCCACGGATTTCTTGGGGAAAAAATAGATTCCATTGAAGCTACAAAAAAACTGGTTAGAAGAATTGCTGAAAACTTTAAATTGCCCTATTATACACTAACTCCATCATTTAGCATCTGTCCGGTTCACGGCTATCTGCCGGGAGAGCATGAGTACTGCCCTAAATGTGAGGCAGAAGCAGAGGCTGAGCAAGGAGCAGTTGAGGCAAATTTTACTTTTAGCGAAAAAAACAATTCAGAAAGTGAAGTGGAGTAGATGCAGCTGGCCGGATTACAGAAGACCTCAGTTATTGATTTTCCCGATCAGATTTCAGCGGTGGTCTTTACACAGGGCTGCAACTTTTATTGTCCCTACTGCCACAACAGCCAGCTGATTCCGATGAAAATCCCAGCCGAGCAGGAGTTAATGCCGGAGGGAAATTTTTTCGACTTTCTTCAGCAGAGAAACAGTCTGCTGGATGGGGTGACAATTACCGGTGGGGAACCACTGCTGCAGCCTGATTTAAAAGAATTTATACAGAAGATCAAGCAGAATTATGATCTTTTAATTAAACTGGATACAAATGGCAGCAGTTTCGCTAAACTGAAAGAACTGCTGACGGCTGAGTTAATAGACTATCTGGCAGTTGATATTAAGTTTAGCTGGTCCAGTTATGATGAGCTGGCTCCAGGAAGATTGCTTTCAGAAATAAAAAAATCAGTCGAGCTGATAATTAGTTCTGATCTGGATCATGAATTCAGAACCACAGTAGTTCCAGGTCTGCATGACAGTGAAGAGGTTAAAAAAATTGCCAGCCAGATTAAAGGTGCTGATAAATATTTTATTCAAAACTTTAGGCCGCTTAATACTCTTGACCCAAATTTGAGAGAACAGCGCTCTTTTGCACCTTCAGAGCTGGAAGAATTTAAAGCAGCTGCAGCAAAGCATCTCAAGAATGTTCAAGTTAGAGATTAATTTTAAGAGGAGGCTAAAAATGGCTAAAAAACAAAAATGTGAGGTTTATTCGCGAGTTGTTGGTTATCTTTCACCTGTATCTGAATGGAATAAAGGCAAAAAAGAGGAATTTAAAGACCGTAAAACTTTTAAGAAGAACAGTAAATACCTCTATTTAGGAATAGACAAATAAATTTAAATTAAAGTAGAAAATCAACTCCATAAAAACCCTTGAAATGGAAATTTTCTTATGCTATAATTATCTTCGATGGGTGAAGTTTTAACTGAACGAACCCCAAATATAGAATATTCCTAGGGGGAATGAATTAATATGATTTACACAGGTAAAGTAAAATGGTTTGACGCGAAAAAAGGTTATGGTTTCATTGAAAGAGAAGATGGCGACGATGTATTCGTACACTTCTCAGCTATTGAGGACGAAGGTTTCAAAACACTTGAAGACGAACAAGAAGTAGAATTCGAAATCGTTGAAGGCGACCGTGGTCCACAAGCTGAAAACGTTGTTAAGTTATAGAGTTTAAAACTGTATAAACTAAGACAACTTACCCCGTCCAGGGTTCTGGGCGGGGTTTTTATATGTGTGATCGTTTACGTTCACTTATGTGCATGCACCGTGAACCTGTCGAATTATGTCTAATGAATTAAAGAATTAATCTATAATCTCCTTTTAAGGATATTTTTTCTTTTTAAACTTGAATTCAATGTAAATAAGATTCAATTTGTGATAAGATAAGGAATAAGGAGTAGTTTTTAGCTTAAATTTTTAGATAATTCAAATAAAAATGGAGCGAATTATTTGTTTCTAGGAGGTTTTATAGTGGAGAATCCTGTTATTTTACAGACATTTTATTGGGAAATGAATACAGGTGAGTATGCAGAAGAATATCCGGAAGAATCTAATCTCTGGAAACTGCTTGCTGAGCAGGCTGCTGAAATTTCAGAGTCTGGTTTTGATTTTCTCTGGTTACCACCTGCAAATAAGGGAGCAGCCGGAATAGAAGACGTTGGTTATGGAACTTACGATCTTTGGGATTTGGGGGAATTTAAGCAAAAGGGCACTAAAAGGACTAAGTATGGTACTAAAAAACAGCTGGAAAATGCTGTTGAAAAATTACATAAAAATAATCTGAAACTTCTTTATGATGCTGTTTTAAATCACAGATTAGGAGCAGATGATAAAGAAGAAGTTAAACTTAAAGATAATAAAACTGCTGAAGTCTGGACGGTATTTAATTTTGAAGCTCGAGCTAATAAACACAGTGACTTTAAACTTGACTGGAGAGTTTTCGATGGTGTTGACTGGGATGAAAGAACTAAAAGAGCTGGAGAGTTTCTTTTTAAATGCAAAGAGTGGGATGATTCTTATGAAGATGATTATTTAATGGGAGCTGACATAGACTATGAAAACCCAGAAATTAAAAAAGATGTTATTAATTGGGGGAAATGGATAGTAAATGAGATCGATTTTGACGGTTTTCGTTTTGATGCTAGCAAACATGTTGATAATCAAATGATTCATGATTTCATTGAGGAAGTAAATAAAAGTACCGATAAAGAATTATTCTTTATCGGTGAAGCCTGGGTAAATGATGCTGAGACTTTAAAGGATTATTTAAATACAGTTGGTCAAGATAGACTTCATGTATTTGATTTTCCATTAAGAGAAAATTTTGTGAAGCTGATGCAGGGTAATTTGGATATGCGCTGGCTGGGTGATAAAGGTTTGGTAAATCAAGAAGATTATAAAAGTAGAGCTATTACTTTTGTGGACAATCATGACACTGAGCGTGATGGTACAAATGAATATGGGACCGAATCAATTGCCTACCGGAAAATGCAGGCTTACTGCTATATTTTAATGCGGAGAGATGGAGTACCCACAATTTTCTGGAAGGATTATCACAGTCATGGGCTAAAGGAAAGAATTGATAAATTAATAGAAGCCAGAAAAAAATTTGCTTACGGAGATGCTTATGAAAGTGATCAAAATGATGAAAATACTTATTCCTATATTAGATCTGGAAATGAAGAACACCCTGGTAGCGGTTTAGTGATGATGATTACACAGCATGAAAATGAGGAGATAATTGAAAAAAAAATTAATACAGGGCAGGCCAATCAACTTTATTATGATTTCACAGGCAATATAGCTGAAAAAGTAGAAACTGATGCTGAGGCAAATGGGCTGTTTAAGGTGAAGGGGACAGCAGCAGAAGGGTATTCAGTTTGGGTGCCGACAAACAATAATTAAATTGATCAGATATTCTAATAATTGATGCAGGAAAAAGCTTAAGTTATGCAGAAATATTATATAAGCAGGGTTAAAATTTTAATAATTCTATTCCTTTACACTTTAATGTGATAAAATATTCAAAGTTGACAATAATACTAAAGATTGATATAATTTTTTAAAATATAATCTATATAGTAATTTTTGCTAAAAAAGTTAAAAAGCTTTTGGATGGAGGAAGAGTATGTACCCAAAAATTTTAATTACGTCTTTTAAAGTTCCAACAGAAAAAATGGGAGAACAGTATAGTTTAGAGGGAGTAGATTTTTCTTTAGTAACCCAGGATTATTCTGAATCCTTAAGTATGGCTGGTGCTTTACCATTAATAATGCCCTACCTTGAGTCAAGAATTGACGATAAAGAGTATATTAGAGAAGTGCTGGACGAGGTGGATGGTGTAATTTTACCTGGCGGAAGTGATATTGATCCTGCATTATATAATTCATATCCGGAAAAGAATTTAGGAAATATCACACCGGAAAGAGACCGCTGGGAGCTAAAAATACTGGAAATAGCTATGGAGATGAAGAAGCCTATTTTAGGTATTTGTAGAGGCTTTCAACTGATAAATATTTATTATGGTGGTTCTTTAAAGGTTGATGTCTGTGGTAATAATGATGAGAGTAAAATTCCACATATGGCTTTAATGGTACCTAAATATTATAAAACACACAAGTTAGAAATTAAAGATCACACCCGTTTAGCTAAGGTGTTTGCTGGAGATGAGGTTGCAGTTAATTCCTATCATCACCAGGCTGTTGATAAAGTTGGTGAAGGTTTGACGGTTTCTGCTGTAGCTCCAGATGGTTTTGTTGAAGGTATTGAAGATAAAAATTATCCATATTTGCTAGGAGTTCAGTGGCATCCTGAAATGATGGCTGCTAAAGATCCAATTCAGTTAAAGTTATTTAAAGACTTTGTTGATTTTGTGGACCGCACTAGAAAATAAGAGAGTATTTAAAGGAGGAAGTATGATGAAAAATAAGTTTTTAGTTTTATTATTAGTTTCGCTATTTTTGTTTTCCATGTTTTCAGCTGTTCAGGCACAGGAAACTGAGAGATTTGTAATGGGGATTGAGGATGAGGTAAGTAATCTGGACCCTGGTGAGACAACTATTTCGGTTAATGAGAGAGTTGCTTCTTTAATATTTGATGGGTTAGTAGAATATGGTGAGGCAAATAAGATAGTTCCAGGTATTGCAGAGGATTGGACGGTTTCAGAAGATGGTTTAGAATATACTTTTTATTTAAGAGAAGGTGTAATGTTCCATAATGGTCAGGAGCTTACAGCTGGTGATGTAGAATATACCTACAATAGAATTTTAAATCCGGATTATGGTTCCGGTTTAAGAGCTAAAATTGAGTCAGTTAACTCAATTGAGGTAATAGATGATTATACAATTAAATTTACTTTAAGTGAACCTTATGCACCATTTATTTTAGCTATGACTTTTGGTATTGTTCCTGAAGAATATGCCGAAGAAGTTGGAGATGAAGAATTGGGTAGGAATCCGATAGGTGCAGGTCCCTTTAAATTGGAAGAATGGGATGCAGGTAATCAGATAGTGTTGTCAGCTTTTGAAGATCACTGGAATAAGGTTCCAAATATTAAAGAATTAGTTATTAGATCTATACCAGAATCTGCAACTCAGGCAATGGAATTACGCAGCGGAGGTATTGATTTTGGTGTTAACTTAGATGTAGGTCAGTTAGAATCATTTACTGATAATCCTGATTATCAGGTTAAATCAGCTGCTGGAGCAGGGATTAACTTTTTAGGCTTTAACTTTGAAATGGAGCCAACACATGAGCGAGAATTTAGAGAAGCTGTACTGCAGGCAGTACCTTTTGATCAGATTATTCCACAGATTTTTGGAATCTTAGGTGAGAGAGCTTATTCAATGTTACCACCTACAATTTGGCCTGAAGAAAGAGAATTCCTCAAAGAAAACGCAGTTGGATTTGATCCTGAAGCTGCTGCCCAAAAATTTGAAGAATTAAAGGCAGATGGGGTTATTCCCGAGGATTATGTAGCTCAAGTTTATGTTTCAAACAGCCGTCCAAATCAGGTTAAAACTGCAGAAGCAATGGTTACTGCTTTAAATCAAGCTGGATTAGATGCTGAAGTAAATGCTATGGAATTTGGAACAATGTGGGATATGCTAGGACGTGGTGAAATAGGAATGTTCTTCTTGAGATTTGTTTCAGATCCAGATCCAGATTACTGGTTATATAGATTCTTTAAATCTCCTGATGCAGGGGGATCTTTAAACAGAGCTTTTTACTCAGATGAAGAGGTGGATCAGTGGTTAGAAGAGGCTCGAGCAATCTCCGATCAGGCTCAAAGAGAAGAACTTTATAATAAAGTCTTAAGAAAAGTCCTAATTGAAGATCTGGTTTTCCACCCACTAGCCCATTCAACTCAAATCTATGTAATGCAGGATAATGTAAGAGAGTTAGAGCCAGGAAATTCACTATTGATTCCTTTAGTTACACCTACTGCTAATGTTTATAAGGAATAAAGTTTATTTGAAGTGAATTATGGACTATTCTGAATAAAGAAAAATTATCTTAAATCACTATGCAGATAGCTTAGTCTATCTGCATAGTCTTTTTAGAAAGAGGTGAACAATTTGTTTGCTTATATTATTAAAAGATTGCTCTGGTTAATTCCAGTTGTGATAGGGGTCTCCTTAATTTTATTTGGTATCATGCAGCTTGTTCCCGGTAATCCAGCTGCCATAATGCTTGGTACAAATGTAACCCCTGAAGCAGTAGAAGCTTTAAATGAAAAATTTGGTTTTAACGAGCCTTTTCATATTAGATATTTTTTGATGCTTAAAAATTTTTTGACTGGAGAACTTGATTCTATCTATTATGGTGATAAAGTTATAAATATTATTGGAAGAAGAATGACAGCAACAATTGAGCTGGGAGTATTATCTTTAATTATTGCTGTTTTGGTAGCCATTCCGACCGGGGTTATTGCAGCTGTTAAAAAAAATTCTTTATTTGATCTCCTAAGTATGTTTGTTGCTACTATAGGTATTTCGGTTCCTGCTTTTTTTACAGGTATCATTTTTATTTATTTATTTTCAGTTTATTTTCAAATATTTCCTTCTTCTGGTTATGGAGGGCGTATTTGGACTTTATCTGGTTTGAGGCATTTAATTTTGCCGGCTTTTTCATTAAGTACAGTTATGATTGCCAGCACCAGCCGCTTAACCAGATCATCAATGCTTGATATAATGAAAGAAGATTATTTGGTCACAGCCCGTTCGAAAGGTGTGGCTGAGAAAATAATAATTTTAAAACATGCTTTTAGAAATGCACTGATTCCTATTATTACTAATATTGGTAATCAGCTGGCAATGATGTTTGGGGGAGCAATTTTGATTGAGTCTGTATTTGCCTGGCCCGGTGTAGGGAGGTTAGCAGTTAAAGCAGTTGAGTTTAGAGATCAGCCGCTTGTTTTTGGCTCAATCTTAATCTTATCGATACTCTATGTTGTAGTAAATCTTCTGGTTGATATAATTTATGTTTTTATTAATCCCAGAATTAGCTACAAATAGTTTAGAATTGAGGTGTTAAAATTTGAAAAAGAAAATTATTTTGTTTACACTGTTATTAATTCAAATATATGTAAATTATAAAAATTGGATTATAGAGGGTAGAGTTTGGAGCAGCTTAGAATATAAATTTGCTACAGTATTTTCAATAGTTATTATTATATTACTCCTGCTGATGCTGTTTAGAAACAGTATATTTCTTAAATTTAAAGAAAATGATCTTTATGCTAAAACTTTAAAAGAATTTAATAAAGGTTATGGAGGTAAAATTGCTGTAATTATTCTAGCTTTAATTTTTTATGCAGCATTTATGGCACCATTTATTGCACCTTATTCGCCGACTGAGATTGACTATAGTAATATGACTTATTCTGGCCCTTCCTGGAATCACTGGTTTGGTACAGATGATTTTGGGAGAGATATGTTTTCCCGAGTGATTTATGGTGCTAGGATAGCCTTAGGTGTAGGTTTTGCTGCAGTTTTAGTTAATGCAAGTTTGGGTGTTACTTTAGGATTAGTAGCAGGTTATTATGGTGGGAAAGCGGATATGATCATTATGAGAGTTGTTGAAATCTGGAACTCAATCCCTTTTATTCTTCTGGCCCTGGCGATTATTTCTGCTCTGGGAAAAGGTATCTTTAATATTATAATTGCTGTTGGAGTTACAGGATTAATAAACTTTTCTCGTCTTACACGATCTATTGTTCTGCAGATTAAAGAAAAAGAATATGTAGCAGCTGCTAAGGCCTTAGGAGCCAGTGATTTAAGAATTTTATTTTATCATATTTTACCAAATTCTATTTCATCTTTGATTGTACTTGCAACCTTAAGAATTGGTATTTCAATTCTTGTAGTTGCCGGCCTAAGCTTTTTAGGTTTAGGTATTCAGCCACCAACTGCAGCCTGGGGTACAATGTTAAATCGTGGTCAGGAATATTTAATTCAGGCACCCTGGATGTCGATTTTTCCAGGACTGGCAATAATAATAACTGTTTTAAGTTTTAACCTGCTTGGGGATGCTCTGAGAGATGCCCTGGATCCACGCCAGCTTGATTAGTTGTTATGGGTTGTTAGGGCAAACTGGGTTTTTAATGCCTGAAAATGATTAAAGAGACAGAAATTGAGTAGTTGAGATATTTGGTTAAAGGAGTAGATTATATTTATGTCACAGAGTAATGAGAAGTTAGTAAGTGAAGGAAATATTAGAAAAAAGATTAGTGATTCAGATTTTAAAAATGGTATTAGAGATGCTGTCCCAATAGTTTTGGGTTATCTGCCAATTGGGATGGCTTTTGGTATGCTTGCAGTTAACAAAGGATTGACTGCTTTTCAGGCTTCAGCAATGTCTGTTTTTATTTTTGCTGGATCAGCTCAGCTTGTTTCAATAGAAATGATTGCATCAGGTGCTGCAGCAGCGGCAATTATAGCAATGACTTTTTTGGTTAATCTAAGACATCTGCTTTTATCGGCATCACTCAGCCTCCATCTGCGTAATTTACCACTGTATTATTATCCCTTTTTAGGATTTTTAATTACTGATGAATCTTTTGCAGTTGGTATGAGTAAAATAAATAATCAAAAAAACAAGCATAGATATTTCTTTGGCTTGGGCTTAACAGCATATTTAGGTTGGGTTTCCAGTTCTGCTGTGGGAGCATTTTTAACTGGATTTATTAATTTTGGTGGAGGTGGAGCTTTAGATTTTGTTTTGCCGGCAATGTTCATTGTCCTATTAGTGATGCAGATTAGTTCAAAAAGTGAGATCATTGTAGCAATTTTTTCAGCTTTGCTTTCGATTTTCTTTGCTTTAACAATTGATGGGAGTTGGAATATAATTTTAGCAACAGTACTAGCTTCATTTTTAGGGGTGTATATCAGTGGAAATAATTAAATTTATTTTAATGATTATTGGTATGTTTTTAGTTACTTTTATTCCAAGAGTTGTACCACTGATTTTATTAGGGAATAAAGAACTTCCTGAAAAAGTAATTCTCTGGTTGAGTTTTATTCCAGCGGCTGTTTTGTCAGCTTTACTGGCACCCTCTATTCTGCTTCAAAATGGTAGTTTATATTTAAATCTAGCAAATACTTCACTTGTTGCTTTTTTTCCGACACTATTGGTTGCTTATAAAACAAAGAATATTTTTTATACTGTAAGTGGTGGGCTTGTTTTTTATTTATTAACAGCTGTTTTATTTTAAAAATATAAAATTTTTAATTATTTACTTACATTAAAAAAATAAATGGGGGTTTTAAAATGGAAATTAAAGTTGATTTATTTAGTGACACAGGAACCAGGCCTTCTCAGGATATGAGAAGATTTATGGCTGAGGCTGAAGTTGGAGATGAACAGTTGGGAGAAGATCCAAGTGTTAACCGTCTCTGTCGCATGGCATCGGAAATGCTTGGTAAAGATGAGGCAATTTATTTACCTTCTGGTTTGATGGCTAACCAAATTTCATTTGCTGTACATACTAATCAGGGTGATGAAATAATAATGGATCAAACAGCACATCCTATTCACTATGAGAGTGCTGCTCTTGCAGTTATTTCTGGTGTTTCAATTAAGCCTTTACAGGGTGAAGGCGGGATCTTTACAGCTAAGCAGGTTGAACAGGCAATCAGAGATAAGGATTATCACAGTCCTCAGACTAAAGTTGTTTCGATTGAACAGACAACGAACTTAGGTGGTGGCCGAATTTGGCCTTTAGAGAGAATTAAAGAAATCGCCGAGCTTGCTGTAGAAAATGATCTAAAAATGCATATGGATGGTGCAAGAATGTTAAATGCTGCTGTAGAAGCAGATGTTAATCCAGCTGAATATGGACAGTATTTTGATTCAATCTGGCTTGATTTAAGTAAAGGACTTGGGGCTCCAGTCGGATCAGTGCTGGCTGGCTCAGCAGAATTTATTGAGCAAGCTCGATTCTGGAAACAGAGATTAGGAGGGGCAATGAGACAGGCTGGAATTATTGCAGCCGGAGGGATTTTTGCTCTGGAACATAATGTTGCACGTTTAAAAGAAGATCATAAGCATGCGAGAATGCTTGCAGAAACTATAGCTGATCAAAATGGTCTCGAAATTGATCCTAACACAGTAGAAACTAACATTGTTCTTTTTTCAGTAGCAGATGGAAAAACAGATTTATTTGCGGATGAACTGCTTAAAAAAGGAATTAGGGTCAGCAGATTGGATGGTAAGCTGAGAGCTGTGACTCATCTTGATTTAAGTTTAGAAGATATTCGTTATGCAGTAAAAAATATTGAGATAACAGCTAAAAAGATTTTTGCCTAAATTAAATTTTAAAAAAGGCAGGATTTTAGCTTTTTGTCAAGAATATTTAAATATGACCTAAATAATTAATAGATAAACTTAACTTTATTAAATTTAAAAGAGGAGAGTGAGTCCGATGGAACAGGTGTACGAAAAAAAGCGTGAACAGCTTCTTAATGATCTCAGTGATATGAGTGAAGTTGCAGAGGGAATGCTGCAGAATGTAATGAAGGCTCTAGAGAATGTAGATGTTGATGCAGCTCATGAAATTATAGCTAGAGATGACGTTGTAGACAACTATTTAATAACTATTGAGGAAGAAGTTTCACGCTTGTTGACCCTGGATCAACCCCTGGCAGCTGATACCTGGTTTAGTATTGCAATGATTAAAATTGCTAATGACTTAGAGAGAATTGGAGATCAAGCAACAAATATAGCAGAAATCTTATTACAGTTAAAGCATGACGGTATTTTAAAACCTTTAGTTATGATTCCAGAACTTGCTGATATTGTAAGAGAAATGTTAGATGTAGTTTTAGAAGCATTTTCTACAAGAAATGCTGATTTAGCAGAGGCAGCCTGCCGTATGGACGAAAAAGCAGATAATCTTTACGAAGATATTTATCATAAAGCAATAAAAATGATCAGTAAAACTGAGAAGCGAGAAGATATAAAACAAATAGTTCAGCATATTAATTTAGCTAAAGCTCTTGAGAGAGTTGGAGATCATGCTACTAATATTGGTGAAGAAACAATCTTTTTTGTAACTGGAAAAAGAGTTAAATATTAAAATAATAATAAAGTGATTAAAATAAATTAAAAAAGGCCTGAAAAGGCCTTTTTTTAATGAATAATTATTATTTTTTCTTATTTTATTTTAATAAAATAAGACTCCACCAGGTCCAATTGGTAAGTTGAAAATAAACCAGATTACTAATAAAATTGTCCAACCAATCATAAAGGCAATTGAATAAGGGACCATAGTTGAGACTAAAGTACCGATTCCAACATTCTTATCATATTTTTTGGCAAAAGCTATAATGATTGCAAAATAAGGCATTAGTGGAGAAATAATATTTGTAGTTGAATCTCCAATTCTGTAAGCCATCTGAGCAAATTCTGGAGAATAACCTAACTGCATTAACATTGGAACAAAAACTGGGGCCATAATAGCCCATTTAGCAGAAGCACTACCAATAAATAGATTAATTAAACCAGCTACTAAAATAAATACAATAATTAATGGTAAACCAGTAAAGTTAATTGCTTCAAGAAAATCAGCGCCAGCAATTGCCAAAATTGTACCTAATTTTGACCAGTTAAAATAAGCAACAAATTGTCCGGCTGCAAAAGCAAGAGTTATATAGCCTCCCATTCCAGACATTGTTTCATCTAAAAATTTTGCCACATCATCTCCGTTTTGAATAGAGCCTGTTTTTTTACCATAAGCCAGTCCTGGAATTAAAAAGAAAATTGCAATTAAAGGAACCATTCCTCCTACAAATGGAGTTGAACCCATAATCAAATTTCCCTGATCACTTCTTAAAATACCATTTTGAGGAACAGTCATTAACAAGATGACAGCTAAGGTAATTCCCAGCCAGATTACAGCTGATTTTAAGCCAGAATTTTCTTCAGCACTAATTTTATCTAAAGCTTCTTCGTGATCACCCGTATATTTTCCAAATCTGGGAGCTACAATATTTTCGGTTACCCAGGTGCCAATAATTGTAACTATAAAAGTCGAAGCCACCATAAAGTAATAATTGACAGTTGGTGGAATTGTATATCCCGAATCAATCAGCTGTGCTGCTTCCTGAGAAAGACCGGCCAGTAAAGGGTCTAGAGTTGAGACAAGTAAATTAGCACTATAACCCCCAGAAACTCCAGCAAAAGCAGCTGCCAGGCCAACAATTGGATGTCTACCCTTTGCTGCAAAAATTACAGCTCCTAAAGGAACCAAAACAACATAACCAGCATCAGAAGCAATATTAGACATGATTCCGGCAAAAATTACAACTGCAGTAATATACTTATCAGGAGCACTTAAAACTGTTTTTTTCAGGGCGGCTGAAATCAAACCTGATTTTTCAGCAATTCCAACTCCCAGCATTGCTACTAAAACAACGCCCAAGGGTGCAAAGCCAGTGAAGTTACTAACTGCTTCTGTGAAAATTCTTCTTATTCCTGATTTTGAGAGTAAATTGACTGCTCTTATTGTCTCTCCTGTACCAGGATGAGTTACCGCTATTTCAAATAAACTAACAAACCAGGACAAAACTAGCACAAATAGAGATAAGATAAAAAATAAAATAACTGGATGTGGAAGTTTATTTCCTGTTTTTTCAATGCGGTTTAAAAATCGATCTGTTAAACGCGAATCTTTTTTCTTACTAAACATAATTTCCTCCTCACAATAATATAAATAATTTAATAATTTAAGTTAATAAAGTAGCTTAAATTTTAAGATGCATTTTATAGTATATTAAATTACTATAGTTTTTTCAAGTAATTAGTTATTATTGTGGTTTGGTCGTTGAAATTATTGCCTTTTTAACAGCTTCAGCAGCCATAACTCCAATCTGATTTATATCAGCCTGATACCGGTTTGAGGAAAGCGTAAAAACAGTATCTCCGTCTAAGAGGGTATGGACAGGATAGATTGTCCTGCTGAAAGCACTGTGGGCCATCATAGAAACTCTGTTGGCTCCAGATTTATTTAAAACAGCATTTGTTGTAACTGTAACCAGAGTTGTATTTTCTCGTAAAAAGCCGAGATTTATTTTGGCTTGGTTAATAATTGTCTTTTCAGTATTCAAAAATTCACCTTTTTTATTTTTTGCTCCAGCAATAATTTTTCCCTGTTCAGGATCTCTAATGTCACCAAAAGCGTTTACTACTGCTAGAGCAGCAACAATTATATCTCCAGTTTTAACTGCAGCGTGCCCCATAACTGTTTTGCTGGCATAGTCCATTCCCATAATTTTTCCACAGGTTGCTCCGGCCGCTGCTCCAATACTTTGACTTAGTTGTTTTGAATTATTGGCCTGCAGACAGGCTTGATAAGCCATTTCCTGATCAGGATAATTATTACTCTTATATTCTAAATCATAAATAACTGCAGCTGGAACAATTGGAACAACTCCACCACCTGTTTGAAAACCTATATTTTTTTCTTTTAAATATTTCATTACGCCTCCTGCAGAATCCAGTCCAAAAGCACTGCCTCCACTTAGAAAAATAGCATCTGCTCTATCAACAGCAGCTCTGCTGTCTGTTAGAGCAATCTCCCTGCTGCCAGGAGCTCCACCACGGACTTCAGCTCCAATAGTGAATTCACCTTCAGTTAGAATGACAGTACAGCCCGTGCCAGCAGCTTTATCTTCAGCATGACCTACTTTAATTCCTTTAACAGCTGTTATATCATTATTCATATATTACCGCCTCCTATTTTATTATAAATGATAGCTCAAATTTAATAAACTACTATTTATCAATTAAAGAAAATATTTCTTTATGTTAAGCAGGAAACTGTGAGCTTATCGCTAATAATATATTATAAGAGTATAATCAATTTTCAAAAAAATCACGGAGGTGGAATTTGTGAAATTCAAAAAACTTTCAATTACTTTATTAACTTTAATTTTAGTCATGACTCTATCTTTTACTATTCTAGCGGAAGAGGTAAACTTAAGGATTTATCATGTCAATGATGTCCATTCCAGAGTAGAAGAAGATGATTATGCTGGCAGCATGGGTTATGCTAAAATGGCAACTTTGATTAAGGAAGGTAAAAAAAATAACGATAATGTTATGTTTTTAGATGCGGGAGATACTTTCCATGGTCAAACAATTGCAAATATAAATGAAGGTGAGGCAATCAGCCATATTCTTGATCTTATGGATTTAGATGCTGTAACTTTAGGAAATCATGATTTTAATTATGGACAGGCTAGATTAGCTGAATTAAATGAAATGAGCAACTTTCCATTTTTAGCTGCTAACTTAAGCAGAGAAGATGGAGAAGAAATTTCTTATGCTCAGGACTATTTTATTAAAGAATATGATGGAGTTAAAGTTGGTGTGTTTGGTTTAGCAACACCTGAAACAAGCTATAAAACTCACCCTAAAAATGTTGAGGGTTTAGTTTTTGAAAATCCATTTACTACTGCAGAAGCTGTTGTAAATGAATTAGAAGATCAGGTAGATGTTGTTGTTGCCTTAACTCATTTAGGAATAAGTGAAGGAAGCGAATACACAAGTACAAAGTTAGCAGAAGAAGTATCAGGGATTGACTTAATAATTGACGGACACAGCCATAATGTGCTGGAAGAAGGTATGATGGTTAATGATACAATGATTGCAATGGCTGGTGAATATTCTAAATTTCTTGGTTATGTAGACCTAACTGTAGAAAATGGTGAAGTAGAAGCAATTAACGCCAATTTAATTCCAAGGGAAGAGACAGCAGATGTAGAAAAAGATTATATTATTTCATTAGTTGTAGATAGAGTTAATAGAGCTAACGAGGTTATTACCTCTCAGGTAGTTGGAAGAACTGCTGTTGAACTAAATGGAGCCAGAGAACATGTTAGAACAGGTGAAACTAATCTCGGTAATCTAATTACAGATTCTATGAGAGCTAAATTTGGTGCAGATGCAGCTATTACAAATGGTGGAGGAATTCGTGCTTCAATTGACCAGGGTGAAATAACTCAGGGTGAAGTAATCACTGTGCTGCCATTTGGTAATACAGCCATGATGATGGAGTTAAGCGGTGCTGATCTTAGAGCTGCTTTAGAACACGGTGTGTCTGAATATCCTGCAACAGAAGGTTTATTCCCACAGGTCTCAGGTATTAAATTCACCTTTGACGGTGATGCTGAACCTGGAAATAGAGTTCAGGAAGTTTGGGTTGGCGGCGAAATGTTAGATCCAAATAAAATGTATACTGTAGCTACAAATGACTTTATGAAAGCAGGTGGAGATGGATATTCCATGTTTGCAGATGCTCCAATAGTTAGTGAAGCTGGAGGTCTGGAAGAAGTACTAATGGAATATATCGAGGCTAATGCTCCTGTAGCGCCTGAAGTTGAAGGAAGAATAATGGCTGAATAAATTTCAGTATTATATATTGAAATATTGAGTCTAAAAAATATAGTTAGATTAAAAACCCTCTATTTTGATATCATATCAAAATAGAGGGTTTTCTATATATTTTTTAAAAAAAGATTGCACTTTACAACTGTAGTCAGATTCGATAAAATTAAGCTATAATTTAATCTATTAAATTAATAAAACGAGGGAGGTTTTTATTATTAGTGGAGAAACAGTTGGTTTTTTGTCAATTATCCCACCTATATTAGCAATTATACTTGCTATGTATACTCGGGAAGTACTTATTTCTTTATTTGCCGGAGTTTGGTCTGCTGCTTTGATCATTAGCAGCTGGAACCCAATTTCTGCAACTTCATTATCTCTGCGCTGGATTGTAAATACAGTCAACGATCCCTGGAATGCTAAGTTTCTAATTTTGATAATGCTGATGGGAGCAGGTGCTGCTTTGATTTATAAATCTGGTAGTGTTTTAGCTTTAGAAAATTGGATGGGAAACGCAGTTAAGACTTCAAGGGACTCACAAATTTTAACCTGGATGATCGGAATGTTTATTTTTATTGATTCTTATACCAGTACAATTGTAACAGGTAATGCAACTCGTGATGTGAGTATGAAAAATAATACATCTAGAGAAGCCCATTCTTATATTTTAGACTCAACAACAGCACCGGTAACTACCTTTGGTCCAGTTTCAAATTGGATAGGTTATCAGGTTTCAATGATTGCTGTTGGTTTTTCTGCAGCTGGGATTACTGCTGAGCAGATAGGAATGACTCCATACGCGGTGTTTTTAAAATCAATACCCTGGAATTTTTATTGTCTTTTAGCCTTTTTTACAGTTGGTTTTGTTGCAATTACACAGAGATATTATGGACCAATGCTGGATGCCGAGTGGCGTTCACGTAAAGAAGGAAAACTAATGAAGGATGGAGCAGAAGCCCTGTCAGATATTAGTACTGATGTAGGAGAGCAGAGCAGTTTAAATCCTAAACTGATTAATTTCTTTTTGCCTATTATTTCTTTATTAGTTGTGAGTGTATTTTCAATGTGGTGGCTTGGTGAGGGATATCTGGCTGGAGTGAGTGTTGCTCAGGCTTTTCAGCAGACTGATATTGCTTTAGCCCTACTTTATGGTTCATTTGCCTTTGTCTTTTTTGCCTTAGTTGGAGCCTTAGCTTATAAGACGGTATCTTTAAGTGAAGCAAGTGATGCTATAATTGATGGTTTTAAAACTATGATAATTGCTGCTGCAATTATTATTTTAGCCTGGACAATTGGTCATGCGACAGATCAAGTAGGTACAGCAGAATATGTTGTCAGTATTTTAATGAATATTGGTCTGCCTGGTAGAGCTCTACCAATAATTATTTTTTTGGCAGCAATGTTTATCTCATTTACAACTGGAACTTCCTGGGGTACGATGGCTATTTTAACTCCAATTGCTGTTTCTACAGGCTATGAATTAGTAGGTTTTAGTATTGTTCCTGTATTAATGGGGATTTTATTTGGAGGGGCTATTTTTGGTGATCATGTTTCTCCAATTTCTGATACAACTGTAATGTCATCAATATTTGCCGGATCTGATCATATTGATCATGTTAGTTCACAGATTCCTTATGCTTTAACAACAGCAGGAGTTACGATTTTTACTCTTGTTTTATATGCAGTAGGAATTGATTCTGTAGCAATTCTTTTGAGCATTGCTTTTGTTCTGACAATTGCTCTAACAATTATTTTAAATAAATATGATTCTAAAAGAAAAAGTCTGCCAGAAATAATGCCTACAAGAGAAGAGATTAAAAAAGGAATTACTTCTAACAGTAAAATAAAGCTTTTTAATAAGATTGCAACCGCAGCAGCAGGCTTTTATTTAATTTACATGGTTAGTATTTTTCTCTTTGCAAATTTAGCTTCTTAAACTAATCCAATTTAAATTTTGGAGTTTTAGAAAAAACCAAAAAATTATCCCCTGTAAACTTCTTTTTTGTGAAGCAGCAGGGGATTTTTTAAATTAAAAATAAGGGGAAAATTAAATTTAAATAATTATTCAGACTCAAATTCGATTTAAAGCTATTTTTCTGCTATAATAATGAGTAGATCACTTATGTTTGATTTACTTTTAATTATAATTTAAACTTAAAAATAGATTTTTATACTAAATTAATTTTGCTGCCAGACACAATAAAGGAGTTATTGATTATTTAATGGAAAATGTTAAACAGAAAAGAACTAAAGCAATAAGTCAAGAAAATTTAGAAAATCCACGTGACCAATTCATGGTAGTCTCTAAAGCTGATATGAAAAAAAGAGGCTGGGAAAAATTAGATTTCATTATTGTTAGTGGTGATGCATATATTGACCACCCATCTTTTGGGACAGCAATCATTGCTCGTGTACTAGAGGATGCGGGATTCAAAGTTGGTATTATAGCTCAGCCTGAATGGAGATCTACAGCTGATTTTAAAAAATTGGGAGAACCCAATTATGGCTTTTTAGTTACTGCTGGGAATATGGATTCTATGGTCAATCATTTTTCAGCGTCTAAAAATCGCCGCAGTTATGATAATTATTCCCCAGGGGGAGAAAGTGGGCACCGTCCAGATCGGGCAACTATTGTTTACAGTAACCGAATTCGGGAAGCTTATGGAGATATTCCAATTATTATTGGAGGAATAGAGGCCAGCCTGCGTCGTTTTGCATATTATGATTATTGGGATGATAGTGTACGCCGTTCTATATTATTTGACAGCCGAGCTGATCTTTTGGTTTATGGTATGGGAGAAAAACAGATTTTAAAAATTGCAGAAAATCTTGAGGCTGGTTTAGATATTAAATATATAAACTATTTACCAGGTACAGCTTTTATTGCAGATGAATTAGAATCATTATATGATTATGAAATATTACCTTCCTACCAGGATGTAAAGAATAATAAAAAGCAGTATGCCTATGCCTATAAAATAGAATATTTAGAGCAGGATCCAGTTAGGGGTCAGCAGCTTGTGCAGGCACATAACGGTCGTTATTTAGTTCAAAACCCTCCGGTTGAACCTTTGAATCAGGAGGAGCTTGATCATGTTTACTCCCTACCTTATCAAAGGAATTACCATCCGATGTATGAAAAAGCTGGAGGAGTGCCGGCAATTAAAGAAGTTAAGTTTAGCCTTGTAAGTTCGCGCGGATGTTTTGGTGCCTGTTCATTTTGTGCTATTTCTTTTCATCAGGGAAAGATGATGACAGCTAGAAGTAAAAAATCATTAATTGCAGAGGCCAAAACAATAATCGAACTTGATGATTTCAAAGGTTATATTCATGATGTAGGAGGACCAACAGCTAATTTCCGTCAGCCGTCCTGTCCAGACCAGCTTTCTAGAGGAATGTGTAAGGGCAGAGAGTGTATGTTTCCCTCTCCCTGCAGTAAATTGGAAGTTGACCATGAGGAATATTTTGAGATTTTAAGAGAATTGAGACAGCTTCCTGGTGTTAAAAAAGTTTTTGTCCGCTCTGGAATTCGTTTTGACTATTTGTTAGAAGATAAAGCAGGACGAGAATACTTAAAAGAACTGGCATCTCATCATGTAAGTGGGCAGCTTAAAGTTGCTCCTGAACATGTTTCGGATAATGTATTAAGCTATATGGGAAAACCAGGGATAGAAGTTTTTGATAAATTTAGAGAAGCTTTTTATCAGGTTAATGAAGAGATAGGTTTAGAACAGTATTTAATTCCCTACTTTATTTCCAGCCATCCGGGCAGTCGTTTGGAAGATGCGGTCAAACTGGCTGAGTATTTGCGTGATATTAATCATCATCCAGACCAGGTACAGGATTTTTATCCAACACCGGGAACAATGGCAACTGCAATGTATTACAGCGGTTATGATCCGAGAACAATGGAGGAAGTTTATACAGCAAAGTCTCCTGCTGCTAAAAAAATGCAGAGGGCACTTCTGCAGTATCATAAAAAGGGGAATCATCAAATAGTGCGTAAAGCTTTAAAGATGGCTGGACGGAAAGACCTAATTGGATATGATCGAAATTCACTTGTGCCACCTACTCATTAAGCAGAGGTATGATATAACAAGTATATGAGATAGTGTCTATTTTAAAATTCTTTTTGACAGCAGAAACCTTAATTCACTGAGGGAGGATTAACTTATGCAGTGGCTTGATTTGAATGAATCTAAAAGTTTAATATTGGATCAAATAATTCAGAAAATCAATGAAGGTGTAAATGTAGTTGATACAGATGGAAATATAATCTATGTTAATGATAATTCTGCAAATTATGCAAATACTTCTATTGAAAATATGGTGGGTAAGCATATTACAGAATTTTATCCAAATGCGGCTGTGTTGAAAGTTTTAAACTTTAAGAAGGAATATACTAATCTTCATGTTGAAAATCCTGATGGCAGACATTTTATTGTTAACGCCTATCCTTTAATAATCGAAGGAGAGATCAAGGGTGGTTTAGCAATATTCAGGGATATCACAGAATTAAAGATGATGAATAGTAAAATTTTAAATCTGCAGGAAAAGTTAATTAACACATCTTCTTCAAATATATTTAATGATTTTATTGGTAGTCAGGGGAGTTTAAAAGAGGTGGTAAACAAGGCCTGTAAAGCAATGGGATCCCCAGGAGGTCCCAGGCATTCTATTATTTCAGGTGAAACTGGAACTGGAAAAACTTATTTAGCTAAACTGATGTACCGCTTTGCTAAAAATATTGGAGTTTTAAAAGAAGATGCCCCTTTTGTTCATATTAATTGTGCTCAATTTACAAATCCTGATATTGCAGCAGCTGAAATTTTTGGTTCAAAAAAGGGAAGCTTTACAGGTGCTTCTAATAAAAATGGACTGATTGAGCAGGCCAATAAAGGTATTTTGTTCCTTGATGAGGCTCATGCTCTTAAAAATTACCAGAACTTACTTTTAAAAGTAATTGAAGAGCAGAAGGTGCGCAGAATAGGAGGAATTAAAGAAATACCTGTTGATGTAATTGTGATTGCAGCATCCACAAAGGATTTGGAGGAAAATCTGCTGCCCGAACTTTATCAAAGACTGGCTCAGTATGAGCTGTTTTTACCACCTTTTGATCAGCGCTCATATAGTGAAAAAGAGAAAATGTTCCTCCATTTTAAAGAGGAATATAAAAAATCAGCTTTAGAAAAATATGATTTTGATTTAGAAATAATGTTTGAGCCTGAAGCTAGGGAAAGATTACTGAATGCATCTTATAAGAGAAATGTAAGGCACTTTAAAAATGTGATAAATTATGCAATTGATAGTGCTACTCCATTAATTAATAATTTAAATAATAAAAAACTAATGATTTTAGTTAAGAATGAGCACATACCTAAAAAAATACTTGCTGAAGGTAACAAAAATAATTATCAATCAGCAGTTAAAGAAAATAATTCTGATTCGGATAATATAGAAGACCTAATTAAGTTTTATCGTGAAAAAGGTTTTGGTGCCAGAAGAATAGCTAATCGATTACAGGAAAAAGGAATTGATCTAAAATATTATCAGGTTTCATACCGTTTGAAAAAGATGGATCTCTAGCTTATGAGCTCAAAATTTTAATGATTTTAATGCTGATAATTAAAATAGAGATGGCTGCAGTAATTATAATAGCCATTACCGGGCTCTGATAACTTAAGTGGGCGCCAATTATTCCAATTAAGGCCCAGATTATTACCAGCGCAAAAGCTATGTTTTTATACTTATCCAAGATTTTAACTGCAATTGTTAAAGCCAATAAAACACCAATGATAGCTGCAATGTTGAGAAAGTTAGCAGGCCAGTCTTGATTAAAATAAACCAATAAGGCCATAAAATTAGCAATGGAGGCTACAGTAACCCAGCCAGTATAAAGGCTAAACGGCAGCTTCAGGGCTAGATATTCACTTAAAGAATAAGTTTGATACTGCTGCAGTCTTTTAAAGATCTGAAACAATGATAAAGGTAAAATCAAAATAACAAGCATCGAAAATGGAATCAGCAGATTGTGCCAGAGAAAGAGCCAGGAGATATTAGCAAGTGAAGCAATAATAAAATAAGGACCTGTACTAAATTTATTATTGATTTGTCCACTGCCAAAAAAACGATAAATAATAAAAATAATTAATAGAGTATAAATTACTCCCCAGATCGAAAAAGTAAATCCAGCTGGGGTAAACGGGTTTTGATAAAGTGCGGAAACTTCACCACTGCTGAGATTATTAATTGGCAAATAGTTGGCCAAAAAATTAACGAAAATGGTTAATGCCAGAAAAACTAAATTTGTAAATTTTAGGCTGAGATTCCTCTGGTTCATGATCTTACCTCCTTTTAAGTTTGAAAAATAATAGACTAAGTTTAAAAATGAAACTGATAAAATCAATAATAGCTGTTTATAAGTTATATTTCTTTTTAAATTTCAGATGTCCTGCATAACATTTGTTAAATCAACACATTATCATGCTAAAGAACAAAAGAAATAATTTTTAAAAAATTCATAATTTTCCTTGCCAAATGATTTTCAAAGTAGTATAATCTAATTGAACCGACAGAAAGTGAGTAGCTGAGTTAACTATTAGGTCGGTGGTCGTATTTTCGGAACAAAGTAGATGTGCAGCGAGTATGTTCCCTAACCAAATTATTAAGGGGGCATTACTAATGAAGAACATTTTTAAGCACAAGCGCACTCACAAAAGTCATGAGGATCAGGTGAAGTACAACACTAAATCTGATGTAGAGGGACACGTAAAATTGAAAGATAGCGCCTTGATGGATTATTACATGATGGGAGGCTATTAAATTAAAGAGAAATAATTAAGACCCCGGAGCTAATAGCTCCGGGCTTTTGCTTTTTATGTCAGTTTTTTATTGTAATTTTTAATCTGCAGTGTGTTTATCTTTGACTTTTAAAATAACTACTGCTATAATTATTTTGGAAGCGATTCCAAAAAGATAGATGAAAATAGTAGTAATAATTAGGAAAGATGAAAGGATAATAATTAGTTATGGCAAAAAATAAAGTTAATATTTATGATGTTGCAGAAAAAGCTGGAGTCGGGATTGGTACGGTTTCAAGAGTTCTCAACAAAAGTAATAAAGTAAAAGAAGAAACCAGAGCTAAGGTTCTGCAGGTGATCGAAGAATTAAATTATAGACCTAATCGTTCAGCTCAAAATTTGGCACGGCAGAAAACTAATGCAGTAGCAGTTATCTTACCAACTTTTGTTGATCACTTTTTTGTTGAGGTTTTAAAAGGTATCCAGGGTGCTTTAGAAAAAGAAGCAGTTGATTTAATTTTACATAAGATTTCTTATAGCGAAAATATGATTGATAAAATTTTAGATATTATTCAGAGTAAAACAGTTGATGGAATAGTTGCAGTGACAATGGGGATTTCTAATCACCAATCTGAGCAGCTTTTAGATTCAGAAATTCCAATTGTTTTAGCTGATGAGAAAAATAGTAATTTTCATTCAATTTATTTGAATGATGTTTTGGGAGCTGAAATGGCAGTTGACTATTTAATTCAGGTTGGACATCAAAGGTTAGCTTTTATAGATGGTGAGAAAGAAACTCAGGCTGCTCAAAATCGTCTAAAAGGAGTCAGAAATTCTTTAGAAAAAAACAATTTAACTATTGCTTCAGAATTATTAAAGTTTTGCCCGTTCAAAATTATTGAAGGTTTTAAAGCTATGCAGGAGATATTAAAACTCCCAGAGGAAGATTGGCCAACTGCTGTTTTTGCTGCTTCTGATAACCAGGCAATCGGTGTTCTAGAAGCGATGGAAGAAAAAGGACTGCAGGCCCCAAGAGATATTGCTGTAATTGGCTATGATAATATTGAGTTGGCTAAATATTTAAAAATAACAACAATCAGCCAACCAATGTATCAGCTTGGCTATTTAGCAATTGGGGTTTTATTAAAAGCAATTAATGGTGAAATAAATGGGAAACACCAGCAGGAGTTAGATTTAGAACTTATAAAAAGGGAGACAGCTTAGAATATTTTTATCAATATTTGAGATAATATTAAATTATTGAAGAAGGCGGCGGGATCAAATATGACTAAAAAGAGTAAAAGATATTTGCTGATTACACTTATTTACATAGCTTTTATTTCTCTCGGACTTCCAGATGGTTTATTGGGAGTCGCCTGGCCCAAAATGCGGACAAGCTTTTCCTTACCTCTTGATGCTTTAGGAATTATTTTAATTGGCTCAACTACAGGTTATTTAATCTCTAGTTTTTTAAATGGATTTTTTATGAAAAAAATTGGAGTAGCAGTTCTGCTTTCTTTAAGCTGTTTGGCTACAGGTGCAGCGCTGATTGCTTATACACTTGTTCCCTGGTGGTGGCTGATACCTTTATTAGCAGTTTTAGCAGGGATGGGCGGAGGTGCAATTGATGCAGCTTTAAACACCTATGTTGAAAAGAATTTCAACGAAGGGCTAATGCAGTGGCTTCATGCCAGTTTTGGAATTGGAATTACTATTGGACCAATTATTATGGCAAATGCTATAAAATATTCAGGCAGCTGGAGAATTGGATATATAATAGTCGGTGCAGCACAGTTATTATTAGCATTTGTTTTTTTAATGACTCTGTCTCTCTGGAAAGTTCAAAGAGATCAAGCTGAAACAGAATCTGTAAAAAGTAAAAAGAAGAAAAAAGAGTTTAAACTGCTGCAGACAATAACTTATTTACCTGCTTTATTAAGTGTTTTTTTATTTTTTTTATACACAGGTATCGAAATGTCTCTTGGACACTGGATTTATACTTTGCTGACGGAATCGAGAGAAATCAATACTTCAACCGCAGGCTTTTGGGTTAGTGTTTACTGGGGTTCATTTACAGCTGGTCGGATTTTAGCAGGGTTTTTAGCATATAAATTTTTGAGCAGAAAAATTGCAAAATATGCAGCAGGTTTAGGACTTTTTGGCAGTATTTTGATTGCTCTAAATTTTTCACAGTACTTATCCTTAATTGGAATAGCAGTTACCGGTCTGGCAATCGCTCCAATCTTTCCGGCGCTGATTTCCAGCACTTCTTACCGAGTAGGACAAGAACATACAGTAAATACAATTGGAATGCAGATTTCTGCTGCCGGTCTTGGTGGTGCTTTGCTGCCTGGTTTGGCAGGTGTTTTGGCTAGAAAATTTTCTTTAGAGTTAATCCCAGTTTTTGTCAGCAGTCTATTTATTTTATTTTTAAGTATTAATTATTTAATCAAAAAGCTAAAAGATAAAGAACGCTTAACTAAAAAATTTAAATTGGAGGGCTCAGAATGAATAAAAAATGGTGGAAAGAAGCAGTAGTCTATCAGGTATATCCCCGTAGTTTTAATGATAGTAATAATGATGGAATTGGAGATTTAAGAGGAATAATTGAAAAAGTGGATTACTTAGATAAACTAGGTGTAGATGCAGTCTGGTTAAATCCAATTTATAAGTCACCTAATGATGATAATGGATATGATATTAGTGATTATAAGAATATTATGGATGAATTTGGAACCATGGCAGATTTAGAGGAGCTAATGGAGCTGCTGCATGAGCGAGATATTAAACTGATTATGGATTTAGTAATTAATCACAGCTCAGATGAGCATCAGTGGTTTAAGGAATCACGAAAAAGTAAGGATAACCCCTATCGAGATTATTATATTTGGAAAGATGGTAAAAATGATGGCCCTCCAAATAATTGGATATCATTTTTTGGCGGATCAGCCTGGAAATATGATGAACTAACTGAGCAATATTATTTACACCTGTTTTCACAGAAACAGCCTGATTTAAACTGGGAAAATCCTAAATTAAGGAAAGAACTTTACAGTATTATCAATTGGTGGCTGAAAAAGGGAATTGATGGTTTTAGATTAGATGTAATCAATCTAATCTCCAAAGATCAGCGCTTTCCTGATGGTGAAGAAGCTGGCCTAAAAGGTCACGAATATTTTGCTAATGGACCCCGTGTTCATGAGTTTATACAGGAAATGGCAGCAGAAACCTATAATAACTATGATGCAATGACAGTAGGAGAAACTCCTTTTGTTGATAAAGATGAGGCTTTAAATTTTGTAAAAGAAGAAAGAAAAGAGTTTTCAATGATTATTCCTTTTGAACATCTTGAATTAGACAAAAAAGATGACTGGGAAAAGATTACAAACTGGGATCTAAAAGAGCTTAAAGATGTAATGAGTGAATGGCAGTATAAGCTGCAGAATAATAATGGCTGGACCAGCCTTTATTTCTGCAACCACGACCAGCCACGAATTGTTTCTCGTTATGGGGATGATGGTCAGTACCGCAAGGAATCAGCTAAGATGCTGGGAACAATGCTCCATACTCTGCGGGGAACACCCTTTATTTATCAGGGAGAAGAAATAGGAATGACCAATATAAGTTTTGATTCTTTAACTGATTTTGACGATATTGAGACTAGAGGTTATATTAAAGATGTTCAGGCAAAAGGAGAACTAAGTGAGTCAGAGATTTTAAAAATTGCTAATTACCGAACCCGAGATAATGCAAGAACTCCGATGCATTGGAATGCTAATAAATACGCTGGATTCTCTGAGTCAGAGCCCTGGTTAAAAATGAATGAAAATTATCCTGAAATCAATGTTAAAAAAGATTTAGCTGCTGATGATTCAGTTTTTAAATATTACCAAAAAATGATTTCTCTGCGCAAACAGTATCCAGTCTTTGCTTATGGCAGCTATCAAATATTACTGGAAGAAGATAAAGATATTTATGCCTATCAGCGCTTAGGTGAGCAAAATAATCTGTTGGTGCTTTTAAACTTTACTGAAAATGAAGTAGAATATGATCTGAGTTCAGATATTGGAGTTGAAGCCGCAGAGCTGATATTAAATAATTATGAGGAAAAAGCTGAATTCAACCTCAACGGCAGTTTAAGGCCCTATGAAGCAAGAGTTTATCTTTATTAAAGTAAGAAATTGACTCATTTAAATAAATTTGTTGACTTTAAACAAAAAAGAATATATTATTAATGTAAGAATAGTCGCACAACTCCGAGTGTTTTCATGCTAAGACGAATAGTTATGCTGATTACACCGATAGGGTTTAAAAGGAAACTTTTAGGCCTCCCGGGATGGAAAGGAGTGATCGATTTGGATTGCATTAAGCTCAATCCGCCCTAAAACTTCCGGTTATGCTGCCGGGAGTTATTTTTTTGACTTTATTTTTTAGCTGATTCTGCTTAAACATTGATTTGAGTTAGAAGAGAGCAAATACGGAAAAATAAAAAATTAGGGGGATTACTATGTCAATTAAGAAAACTTTATTATCATTACTTATTTTTATGTTTATTTTTACAGCAGCTGCAGCTGCTCAGGAAGTTTTGACAATGGCTACTACAACCAGCACTGAAAACTCAGGGCTCTTGGCAGAACTGCTGCCGCCTTTTGAAGAAAAATTTAATGTAAGAGTAGATGTTGTGGCTGTAGGGACAGGAGCGGCTATTGAGCTAGGTCGCAATGGGGATGCAGATATTATATTTGTCCATGCTCGAGCTGCAGAAGACGAATTTGTAGCCAATGGTTATGGAGTTAACAGAAGAGATGTAATGTATAATGATTTTGTTATTTTGGGACCGCCAGCTGATCCAGCTGGAATTAAAGATACAGAAACTGCTGTTGAGGCTTTCCAAAAAATTAAGTCTGAGGGGGCAGAATTTGTTTCCCGTGGTGATGATTCTGGTACCAATAAAAAAGAACTATCTATCTGGGATAGTGCCGGTATCAATCCTGATGGCAGCTGGTATCTAGAAAGCGGCCAGGGAATGGGACCAAGTATCAATATGGCAAATGAGCGTCAGGCCTATATTTTAGCTGACCGCGGGACCTTTTTAGCCTACAGCGGAGATATTGAGCTTGAGATTGTAAATAGCGGTGATCCTGAGCTCTTTAATCCTTATGGAATCATTCCGATTAATCCAGCCTATCATACACATGTGAACTACCAGATGGCAATGGCTTTTACCGGTTATGTAACTTCTCAGCAGGGGCAAAACATAATTAATAACTATATGCGTTATGATGAGCAGTTATTTTATCCTTCTGCAATTGAAGCAGAGAATTTAGAAGAATAGACCTATTTTTCGGCTGACTGTAGAAATTATTTCTGTGGTCGGCTGATCTAATTATATCTTCAGGAGGCAAAAAGTGGATTATTATACTGATGCAATACTTAGAGCACTGCAGTTGATTATCAGCCTGGATTCAGAACTGATAAAGGTTGTTACAACCTCACTAAAAATTTCTGTATCATCAACCTTTCTTGCTTCAATTATATCCATGCCGCTGGCAATTTTAATTGCTCGGAATAAATTTAAAACAAAAAAGTTTATTAATATTATTTTAAATACAATGCTCAGTCTGCCGACAGTCGTAGTTGGTATTTTTGTTTATTCATTAATCTCAAGAAGAGGGGTTTTAGGAGAATTTGATCTGCTCTTTACTCCGGTTGGAATAATAATTGGACAGGTGATATTAATTATCCCTTTAATAACAGCTCTGGTTAGAAATGTTATTTTTTCAATGGATGAAAAATTATATAAAACAGCAACTTCAATTGGAGCCAGCCGCAGTCAAAAATTTAAACTTTTAATTTTAGAAGCTAGATACGGGATTATTGGAGCAGTAATTGCAGGATTTGGCAGAGTTTTAGGCGAAATTGGGGTTTCGATGATGCTTGGTGGAAATATTAAAGGTGTTACCAGAACTATAACAACTGCTATGTCTTTAGAAACAAATAAAGGTCGTTTTGGTTTTGCTCTGGCTTTGGGGATTATTCTTTTAACACTTTCATTTTTAATAAATTTTCTTACCTATTTTCTGCAGGAGGGAAAAAACTATGCAAGGAGATAAAATTATCGAAGTTAAAAATATTAAAAAGATCTGCAGAGATAAAACCATTCTTGATATTGATAATTTTGCAGTTATTAAAAATAAATTTAATTTTATAATTGGTGGCAATGGCAGCGGAAAAACATCACTTCTTAATATTTTGAGTCTGGTTGACCAGACTTATCAGGGAGAGCTTTATTATAAAGGGAAGAAGATTAGTAAAGAACAACAAAACTTATCTCTAAGGCGCAAATTTTCTGTGATCTGGCAGGATCCATATTTATATCGAGGTAGTGTTTTTTATAATATTGCCCTTCCCTTAAAATTAAGAGACACTGTTCAAAGCGCAATCGAAAAAAAAGTTAAGGAAATAGCTGCTCGACTTGAGATAAGTAATTTGTTGGAGCAATCTGCCCATACACTTTCCGGTGGAGAAAAGCAAAAAACTTCTATTGCCCGAGCTTTAATTACAGACCCCGAAATCTTATTTGTTGATGAAGCAACTACAAATTTAGATGAAGAAAGTATTCACTTTTTTAATTCTCATTTTGCTGACCTGGTAACTGATCAAATGACAGTGGTAATGGTCAGTCATGACAGAAGACAGATAAAAAAACTGGCTGATCAAATAACCCTGCTTAGAGGTGGCAAAATAAAAATAACTAAAAATATCAGGGATTTTAATTTTGGATTATATGGTTCAGGGATTGAAGATCCAATAGCAGAGTTAGTATAATTTAATTATCTTGATTTTAAATTTTTATTTTTGATCACACTCAAAGTTGTGATCTTCATCAGATTCATTGATTCTAAGTTGATTCATTTTGACAGATAATTTACAGAGACCTTCATTTATTAATTGTTCTTCTATTAAAACATCATCAGGTACTTCTAAAGGGACTTCTGTAAAATCCCAGATAGCTTTAATTCCGGCAGCCACCAGGCGGTCGGTTATTTTTTGGGCAGCTGCTCCAGGAACAGCTAAAATCGCGACGTCAGCCTTGTTTGCAGCCAAATGATTTTCTAAATTATTGATATTTTTTATTTCAAGATCATTAATTACAAGTCCAATTAATTTTGGGTTTTTGTCAAAAAGTGCTGTAAGTTTATATCCTCTTTCAATATAGCCCTTATTATATGCCAGAGCCTGTCCTAAATGACCTGCACCAATCAAAATAATTTTTTTATCGTAATTAAAACCCATAATGATGCTTATTTGTTGGAAAAGGCAAAAGATATCATAACCATAACTTTTACGACCAAAAGTACCAAAATAGCTTAAATCTTTTCTAATTAAGGAACTGCTGAATCCAGTTAATTTTGCTAGATCTTCAGATGAAATATATTTTTTGCTTGATTCTTTTAACCTTTTTAAATGCTGATAATAAACAGGTAGTCTGCTTATAATTATGTCTGGAATGTTGTATAAATCTTTAGCCATTTTATATCGCCCCCAAATATTGTTAAAAAAATAACATATCTTAACTTTATTTTATCTCAGCAGAAAGAATTTTTCAACTTTTCCTAAAAGATTAAGCTAAAGGTGAAGTTTGATTTTACCGAAACAATTTTTTCAAAGCAGGATATATTTAATTTTTGACGAAAGTATTAATTAAAGAGATTTAGTCAGAATTTTCGTATATCATAAAATGATTAGATTAAATGCAGAGGAGTGTATAAAATGGATAAATATAAAATTTCTAAATCCAAGTTGAATTATAATTTTAACGCTGAAAAATTAGATTTTGACACTACCAAAGAACTTTCTGCAATTGATGAGGAGATTATTGGTCAAAATAGAGCAGCATCCGCTCTTGATTTTGGAATGAGAGTTAATAAAAATGGTTATAATATTTTTATGGCCGGTGAGTCTGGAACTGGAAAATCAACATATGCTGAAAATATGGCAGAGGAAAAATCAGCAGAAATGGACCAGCCTAAGGACATTTTATATATTTTTAATTTTTCAGAACCAGAGGTGCCGCGAGTTATGAGGGTTCCAGCTGGAATGGGAAATGATTTAAAAGAAGATATGGATAAAATTATAGAAGAATTACAGGAGGAAATACCTCGTGCTTTTGAAGGTGAGGAATATGATAAAGAAAGAAAAGAGATTTTAAATGAGTATCAACCCAAATCTAATAAACTAATGCAGGAGTTTGAAAGTTCAGTTAGAGAAAGAGGATTTATTCTGCAGAATACTTCTCAGGGGTTAGTACCTGTTCCTGTTGATGAAGATGGGGATCCTATATCTCGTGATAAATTCCAGGAGATGGATGAAGAAAAAAAAGAGAAAGTTCGCAGTGAAAGTCAAAAAATTCAAAATGAAATATCTCAGGTGATGCGTGAAATTCGTACTATCAAAGAAAAGGCTCAAGATGAACTGGGAGCTTTAGAAAAAAAGATAGGTATTTCAGTAGTTCAGCCAATTATTTGTCATCTGAAAGATAAATATGAGTGTTGTAAAGAAATTGTAGAATATTTAGAAGAAGTTCAGGATGATATTGTAGATAATATTGATCGTTTTCGCAATAATGATGATTCTGATCAGCAAAATCCTTTTCTAGCAATGCAGCAGGATGAGGATGGGAGCTTTTTTGTTCGTTATCAAATAAATATTTTTGTTAATAACAGCAAAACTGATGGAGCACCTGTAATTTATGAAAAAAATCCTACTTACTATAATTTATTTGGTAAGATTGAGGGTAAGAGTCAGTTTGGAACAATAACTACCAATTTTACAATGATTAGGAGTGGTTCTCTGCATAGAGCCAATGGTGGTTTCTTAATTGTTCATGCTAAGGATCTGCTGACAAATCCTTTTTGCTGGGATACTTTAAAAAGAGCGCTAATTAATCAAGAAATAACTGTTGAGAATATAGGAGAACAATACAGAAGTGTTCCAATTATTACTTTAAAACCTGAAGCTGTAGAACTCGATCTAAAAATAATAATGATCGGCTCTCCATATGTTTATTATTTACTCTATAATTATGATGATGAGTTTTCTGAGTTATTTAAAATTAAAGCTGATTTTGACACTGAAATGACCAGAAACAAAGAAAATATTGCTAAGTTTGCTGATTTTGTTTCTTCAGTAATTAAGAGAGATCAGCTCAAAGAATTTAGCTCGGGAGCAGTGGCAGCAATGATTGATTTTAGTTCCCGGTTGACAGGAGATCGCGAAAAATTATCAACTAAGTTTAATGAGATTATTGAGGTTTTATACGAATCTGATGTTTGGTCAGATAGCTATGGAGAAGAAGTAGTAAGTGCTGAATCTGTTAAAAAAGCGATTGACGAAAAAGAAATGCGCTCAAATCTGCTCGAAGAAAAAATACAGGAGCAGATAGATCGTGATCATTTACTGCTTGATGTCAGCGGTCAGGAAGTTGGTCAGATTAATGGGCTTTCTGTTTATCAGGCAGGCAATTATAGTTTTGGTCGTCCAGCTCGCATTACAGCTCGCAGTTATCTTGGCAAAGAAGGTGTAATTAACATTGAACGTGAGGCTAAAATGAGCGGCAGGATCCACAGCAAAGGTGTAATGATTTTAACCGGTTATTTAGGTGGTAAATATGCTCAGGATAACCCCTTAAGCTTAACAGCTTCTATTGCCTTTGAGCAGAGCTATGGCGGTGTAGATGGTGACAGTGCAACCTGTGCTGAAGTAGTAGCTCTTTTATCTTCACTCTCTGGGATTCCAATTAGACAGGATATAGCCATAACAGGTTCAATGAACCAAAAAGGAGTTGTCCAGCCAATTGGTGGAGTTAATGAAAAGATTGAAGGCTTTTTCAAAGTCTGTCAGGCCAAAGGTTTAACCGGTGAGCAGGGGGTTATTATCCCTCAGAGGAATCTGGATAATTTAATGCTGGCAGAAGAGGTTATTACTGCAGTTGAGCAGGATGAATTTAATCTTTACAGTATCGAAGAGATAGATCAAGCTTTAGAGATTATGCTGGCAGAAGAGGCAGAAAAAGTTCATACTGCTGTTAAAGAAAAACTGGAAGAATATGCAGAGTTTGATAGTGAACTTCTTGCTGAAGAAGATGAAGAAAATAATGAGAATGGGATTAATGAAAAGAAAGAATAAAAATTAAATAAAGGCGAAATTTAATTTATCGGTTAAAAATGTAGTATATTTTCTTTAAAAATAAATATTCTTCCGATAAATTATAATCAGAGGTGAAAATAAATGAAGAAACTAATAAAAAATGCAAATATAATTTTAGAAGATAAAATTATTCGAAATGGTTCTCTGCTTTTTTCTGAATCTGGAATTAAAAAAGTAGCTGCTTATAATTTGGAAACTGAACCAGACACTGAGATCATTGATGCTGATGGGGGTTATTTAAGCCCGGGAATGATCGATACCCATATTCATGGTGGTGGCGGTTTTGATACCATGGATGCTTCTCCTGAAGCTCTAAGTAAAATCAGCCAGGTTCTGGCAGCACATGGTGTGACAGCCTTTCTGCCAACAACAATGACAATGGCTAGAGATCAAATTCATTCTGCTTTAGAGAATATTCGTCAGGCTAAAAAGCAGGGATTAAGTGGAGCTCAAGTCTTAGGTACTCATGTTGAAGGACCTTTTATTAGTCCGGATTATATTGGAGCTCAAAATAGCGAAAATCTAATTAAACCTGATTTAGAACTGCTTCAGGACTATTATGATATTGTAGAAATTGTAACTATGGCACCTGAAGTTGATGGTGCACTTCAATTAATAAAAGAGCTTAAAGAAAATAATATAACCGCTTCTGCCGGCCACTCTGCCGCAACATACGAAGAGTTTCAGGAGGCCTATCAAGCCGGAATGAATCACTTTACCCATTTATACAATGCAATGACTGGTCTCCATCACCGCAAACCCGGTCTTGTTGGAGCAGCATTTGATTCTGACTCCACAGTTGAATTAATTGTTGATTTGATTCACCATCATCAGGCAGTAGACCGCTTTACAATCCAAGCTAAGGGTGCAGATAAAGTTATTTTAGTTTCTGACGGAATGGAAGCTACCGGGCTGGAAGATGGAGAATACGAATTGGGAGGGCAGAAGGTAATTGTTAAAGCTGGTGCAGCGAGATTAGAGTCTGGTGTGCTGGCTGGTAGTGTTTTAACTCTAGATCAGGCAGTTCGCAATTTAATGGAAATAACAGAAATGTCGATTCCTGAAATATTTAAAATGGTGTCTTTAAATCCGGCAAAAAAATTGGGTTTGGATCATAAGTTAGGAAAGATTAAAGCTGGTTATCAGGCTGATTTAGTAATTTTTGATAGTAATTTTAAAGTTCAAAAAACTTTTATTAAAGGGGAGAGATTTCTCTCTTAAAATTAAGAATAAAAGAGATTTAAAGAGCTAAATTAATTTAATGAAAATTATTAAACAAAAGCAGCATCTGTAGTTTTTTGACCTTCTTTGACTTTAGCCTTATAATAAAAGTAGAAAATAAAGGTGAAAAAAATAATATTAATTAAATTCGGAGGTGGTTTTATGTTTGATTTAGTACCATTTAGAAACCGCAGTCGGAGAGATGTTGCTGAAAGAGAAGAAGATCCATTTAACAGCTTGGTCTCTGGTTTCTTTGATGATGTGATGGATTTTGCAGGACGCAGTTTTAGAGCTGACATTAAAGAAAGTGATGACGAATATACTATCGAAGCTGAAATGCCTGGTATGAAAAAGGAAGATATCAAGCTCGAGCTTAATGATGACTATCTAACAATTTCAGCTGAGCATCAGGAAGAAAAAGAAGAAAAGAAAGAAAACTATATTCGTCGCGAGAGAAGACAGGGTAGATATACACGCAGTTTTTACCTGGAAAATGTAGACCAGGATGAAATTAAGGCAGAGTATGATGAAGGAATTTTAAAAGTCCATCTACCAAAATTAGAACAAACTCCTGTCAAAAAGCGTACAATCGATATCGAATAAACTTTAATAATAGCTAGTTAGTATTTAATCCCGGCCTGTTGGTCGGGATTTTTTCAATTATAGGCTGATAATTGAAGAATTGTCAATTGTAGAGTATAATATAATTATAAATTATAAACATCGCAAATTAATCTTATTTTATGGGGAGGATTTTAATTGAATTATCCAGAGCTTGATATTTATCTAAATAAAATTGAAGAGAATGCAGTTAAATTAAAAGAAAAGTTAGAGGCAAAAAATATAAAATTAACATCAGTTGTTAAAGGCCTGGCTGGTGACACAAATGTTTTTAAAGCTTATCAGCAGGCAGGAATCAAGAGTATAGCCGACTCTAGAATTGAAAATATAATTAAGTTCAGAGAAGCTGGTTATCAGGGAGAAGCTTTAATGCTCAGAATTCCAATGCCTTCTGAGATCGAAGAAATTGTTCGATATACAGATGTTTCTTTGGTGACAGAGCTTAAAACTGCTGAGCTGATATCGAAAGAGGCCCAGCAGGTCGATAAAATAATGGATTTAATAGTTATGGTTGATATTGGTGATAGAAGAGAAGGTGTTTTGGCTGCTGATTTAGCAGGTCTGGCTCTAAAAATTGAAGAGATGCCAAATGTAGTACTGAAGGGAATAGGTACTAATCTCGGTTGTTTTGCAGGGATTATTCCAGATGAAAATAACACAAAAAAATTAATAAAAATTAAAAAAGAACTTGAAGCTGAGCTGGGAAGAGAGCTGGATATTTTGTCTGCTGGTAATACCGCTACTTTAAGACTTTTAGCAGATGACTATCTAGCAGCTGAAATAAGCAATTTAAGGGTTGGTGAGGCAGTTCTTCTCGGTACAGATATTATAAATGAGACTTTGCTTGAAGGATTTAATCATTATAATTTTCACCTTAAAGCAGAAATAATTGAATTGAAAGAAAAACCATCAAACCCCGAGGGAGAGATGGCTTTTGGAGGCCAGGGAAGAGGCCAGGTTATAGCTGATAAAGGTCTGCGGCAGCGGGCAATTTTAGCAGTTGGTAAACAGGATATAGATTATCACGGTCTTTATCCAGAACTAGAAGGAGTAGAAGTTTTAGGGTGCAGCAGTGATCATTTAATAACTGATGTGACTGAGGTGGCAGAAAATTTAGAGGTTGGAGATCTTTTAACTTTTAAAATTAATTATAGTGCAATGTTAAGAGCAATGACTTCTCAATATGTTACTAAAAATTATATAGAATAATGGTGGAGGGGTAGAGTTGGATTTTTATTTAATAATTTTATTTTTATTCACAGGGATCGTATTAGGTTTTAATTTAGATGAAAAAAATTATTTTGTGAGATTTGCAGATCTAATAACAAAATTCGGGCTTGTAGTTTTACTGCTGGCAATGGGAGCTAATTTGGGAAGTAATGATCAGATTTTTCTTCAGCTTGGAGAAATTGGCTTTCAGGCGTTAGTTTTTGCAGCAGTCAGCATTATTTTTAGTGTTTTAGCGGTCATAATTTTTGTTAAGATTTTAGACTTAAATAATCTGCTCCTCGGAGCTGATCCTGATACAGAAGCAGAGATTGAAGATCAAAATGCTGATAATACAATGACAATCTTAATTTTTGGATCAGTTGTTTTTGGTATTTTAGCAGGATATTTCCTCTTAAATGGTGGAGAAACAGCTCTTTTAGATTCAATAACTAATTATTCTTTAGCTGTACTTTTATTCGGAGTTGGGATTGATATTGGAGCCAGCCGTGAAATTATTGAAGACCTAAAGCTGATGGGCTGGAAATTGATTGTAATTCCTGTTTTAATTGCTTTAGCTTCTGTTATAGGAACTGTTTTAATAGGTTTTGTATTTAACTTTTCAGTTGGCGAATCCGCTGCAGTTGGAGCTGGTTTTGGCTGGTACAGTTTATCAGGAGTTTTAATATCTAAATTACATAGTGCTGAATTGGGATCGCTGGCATTTTTGACAAATGTTTTTAGAGAACTTTTGACGGTTATGATTCTGCCCTTAGTTGCCAAATATTTCGGCAGCCTGGCAGCAATTGCACCCGGTGGAGCTACAACAATGGATGTTACCCTACCTCTTGTTAAGGAATCAGGCGGAGAAGCGGTTGTAATTCCAGCCTTTATTAGTGGAGCAGTACTTTCAACACTTGTACCAATTTTAGTTCCATTATTTTTAAGTATTTAACTTATAATTTAAAATAGAGAAAGGAATGATTATAGTGTTTAAGAAAGAAGAAAAGCTGCAGGAAATGAATCAGGCTTTAAAAGCTTTAATTCAACCGGAAGGAGATTGGCTGGCCAATTTAGCAAATAGTTCAGCCCTTTTATTTGAATTTATGGACGATATTAATTGGGCTGGCTATTATATTTGGAAAAATGACCAGCTTGTTTTGGGGCCATTTCAGGGTAAAACAGCCTGTGTTCGGATTGAGGAAGATAAAGGGGTCTGTGGTACATCATATTCTCAGCGCAAAATAATGCTGGTAGAAGATGTACATCAGTTTCCCGGCCATATTGCCTGTGATCCAAATTCTAAATCAGAGATTGTTCTGCCGATAATAGTTGCCGGAGAAGTTATAGCAGTTCTAGATATTGACAGTCCTCAAAAAGCACGTTTTGATGAACTTGATCGAAAATATTTAAAACAGTTTGTAGATATTTTAGTTGATGAAACAGATTTTCTGCCGCTGATGGAAAAGTTTTAGCATTGAGCATTAAACTAAGCAGTTTATATAACCAGAATTATAGAGGGAGGTTAAATTTTGTTTAAAGATAAAGATGTTTTTCTTTTTGATTTAGATGGAACACTCTTAACAATTGAAACAGAAGAGTTTTTGAAATATTATTTTGGAGCCCTCTCTTCCGAATTTCAGGATTTATGTACTGATCAAAGCGATTTTATTAATCTTTTAGTAGCTTCTACCCAGAAAATGATAAAAAATGATGGGGGTTCAAGCAATCAGCAGGTTTTTATGGAAGACTTTATGGAAAAAATAGGTGTTGATAAACAGGCTAAGGCTGAGCAAATAAAGGAGCGATTTGATCAGTTCTATCAAAATAAGTTTGAGGCCTTAGGTAAATATTTTGAAATTGATAGGGAAACTCCTTTAGAAATTATTGAGTATCTAAAAAAACAGGGAAAAAAGCTTGTTTTAGCAACAAATCCTCTTTTTCCGAAAGAGGCAGTTGAAAAGAGGCTTAGCTGGACAGGTATTGATCCAGCTGATTTTGAGCTTTTAACCCATTATGAAAACATGAGTTATTCTAAACCAAATCCAAATTATTACCAGGAGATCTTAGAAAAAATTAATGCAGATCCTGAAAACTGTTTGATGATTGGTAATGACTTAAAAGAAGATGCTGCAGCTGCCAAGTTAGGTATCAAAACTTTTATTATTGAAGATAAATTAATTGAAAGACAAGGCAGTGATTACCAAATAGAATGGCGGGGTAGTTTAAAAGAATTTAAAGATTTAATTAAAAAAGAGATATAAGAAAAGCTCCAGCGAGATTAATTTTAAATTCTGCTGGAGCTTTTGCTTTTTAATTTAGTTTTATTGTTTATTCTTTTCTGAATGATTATTTTATTTTTCAACTACAATTTCTTCATTTTGGCTTAGTAGATATTCCTGATCATAAACTTTAATTTTTAAGTCAGGCCCAGTTTCTAAAGAAAAAGTAGTTTCTTTCTGCTCAACATCAACTTCAATTCTGCGGCCTCTAAAGATAATCATAAAGTTAAAGCCATCCCAGGAATCTGGTAAAAATGGTCTAAATTCTACCTGATCATTTTGCACTTTAAAACCGGCAAAGCCTTTAACAATTGACATCCAGGTTCCAGCCATGCTTGTAATATGCAGACCATCATCTGTATCAGTATTGTAGTTATCAAGATCCAGGCGGGCAGTTCTTAAATAAAGCTGATAGGCTTTTTCTTCTCGTTCGAGATCAGCTGCCAGAATCGAATAAATACAGGGAGAAAGTGAAGACTCATGGACAGTACGTGGCTCATAAAAATCATAGTGACGAGCTATGCTGTCTCGATCAAAATCTTCTTTGAAGTAATAAATTCCCTGGAGCACATCTGCCTGTTTAATATAAGGGGAGCGTAAAATTCTATCCCAGGACCAGTTTTTATGCAGAGGAATATCTTCTTCCTCCAGGTCTGAAACTAACTTCTGCTCCTTGTCAAGATACCCATCCTGTTGAGCGTAAACATCAAATTCGTCAAGATAAGGATAATACATTTTTTCAGTCATATCCTGCCATAATTCAAGCTCAGAATTTTCAAGTTCCAGTTCAGCAAGCCATTCTTGATATTTAGCAGGATCATTTTCTTTGATCTTTTTTAAATTTTCAAGTGTATAATTTAGGGTCCAGACTGCAATCCGGTTAGTATACCAGTTGTTGTTGACATTATTTTCATACTCATTTGGTCCTGTTACTCCCAGAATCATATATTTATCTTTGCGGGGGTTAAAATGAGCCCTGTCAGCCCAGAATCGTGAAATCTGCGCTAAAACTGGAATCCCATATTCTTTAATATATTTTTCATCACCTGTATAATCTACATAATCCTTAATTGCATGAGCGATAGCTCCATTACGGTGAATTTCCTCAAAGGTTATTTCCCATTCGTTGTGGCATTCCTCACCATTGATTGTCACCATTGGGTAAAGAGCACCTTCTAAATCTAATTTATCAGCATTTTCTACTGCTTTTTCTAAGTGATTATATCTGTATAATAAAAGATTTCGCGAAACATCTTCACTGTGGGTTGAAAGATAGAAGGGAAGACAGTAAGCCTCTGTATCCCAGTAAGTTAGACCACCGTATTTTTCTCCAGTAAATCCTTTAGGGCCGATATTTAAGCGGGGGTCATGACCTGTATAGGTTTGGTTAAGATGAAAGATGTTGAAGCGAATTCCCTGCTGAGCTTCTGGATCACCTTTAATTTTAATATCACTTTCCTGCCAGATTTTGGCCCAGGCTTCTTTATGTTCTGTAAAAAGATCTTCAAAGCCTCTAAATTCTGCTTCAGCAGCCTTTTTTTCTGCTTTTTCGCTGACTAAATCTTCTTCATAGTCTCTGCTGGTGCAGACAGCAATATATTTATTTAACTCAATTTGTTCTCCTGCCTCAGCTTTAAGCGTTATTTTATTGCCTACATAATTTTCATCTCCCGGTCCTGTAAGCAGCTCAACCTGGCGTTCTTTTTTATTTAAATCCCAATTCATAGCGGAAGCTACAACAAAATCAGACTTTCTGGTCTTCATTGAAAGCAGAGCTTTACCTTTATTATTTTCCTTTTCTAGCCCTTCCCAGAAAAACTCATCATAATTTGCGTCTTCATTTTTGACATCACCATCAAGGTGGGGAATTAAAACTATTTCAGCAGCTTGATCAAGAGGGCGAATTTGATACTTGAGGGCAGCCAGTTCTTTATTTTTTTGATTTAAAAATCTTTTTTCTATAATTTCAACCCGATTGTTTTCCAGCTCTACAATAAAAGATCTTTTCAAAAAAGCCTCTTTCATATTTAATACCCTTTTAAAATTACTAAAATCAACTTTATTTAAATCAATTTCTGTACCATCTATTTGTAAATTTATACCGATAAAGTTGGCAGCATTAGCAATTTTAGCAAAATATTCCGGATAACCATTTTTCCACCAACCAACTATAGTCTTATCAGGATAATAGACACCAGCAATATATGTACCCTGCAGGCTGTCTCCAGAGTAATTTTCAGCAAAATTACCACGAAGCCCCATATGACCGTTACCCAGACTCATAACGCTTTCTGTAACTCGGTTATAATCTTTATCAAAACCATTCTCAATAACCTTCCATTCATCAACTTCAAAATATTTTTTCAAAATATCCACCTACCTTTCGCTTAAATTATATCAGAAAAACTTGATTAATGAAAGTGCTTCCATTTTAATTATTTATATTAGATTTAAGTTCTTTGAAGCCATCAGCAGATCATTTGGATTGCTTTTAATAATATACACAGCTATTTTGCTAATGCAGTGATAATGACCGTATTGCTTATAGGTTTTGGGATTCTATAAATTGAAAATATATTATTAAGGGCCCAACTATAGTTGGGCCCTTATAAACGTTAGTTGCTTAATTCATTTTTTAGTGTGTGATATTCCTCAGTCGATATTTCTCCTTTTGCATATCTCAATTTAATAATTTCTAAAACATCTTTGTTTTCGAGCAGATTATCCTGATTTAAAACAGAATGTTGTTTATGATTATCAAACTGTTCAAAAATAACATTAAAAAATCCTTTTTTATAGAGAACGAAGACCATTAAAAATGCCATTATTGGCATAATAAACATTGGCAGCATCCAGAAACCACTAAAGAAAAAGGGCATACTAAAACCTCCTTGATTGAAATTTTAATTTATTTTTAGTTTAACTACTTCGATTTTTTTATCTTTAATCAATCTGCTTAAAAAGAAAAGCACTGTTTCTTCACTAACTTTTAGCTGACCAGCAATTTCAGCAGCATCAAAATTCTTATTATCAGCCTGAGAATTATCTTCGAAAATTACTAATAATTCTTTTTCAACTTCTTCTGCCCATTCTTCAAATAACATTTGAACTTCATCGTTTGCCTGACCAGCCAATTTTGCTGTTTTTTCAATCGAAGCAGTCATTTTTGCACACATTTCTTGAGGACTAAAGCTGTTATTTTGCATTTTGGACATCATTTTTTTAGCCATATCTGGCATCATATTATTACCTCCATTATTTTCTTTGCTTTCGCTTTCTCCACAACAACCTACTGACATATTAAACACCTCCAATTGAGTTTGATTAAATGATTATTTCCAGGGCGGAAAAGACGGTGGAAAGGGAAATTTAAAACTATCTTGATTTTCGTTTTCTTCAAATTGCTCAGCGCTAAAATTAAGAAAGCTTTTGATTAAAAAGAGTAGATTTTCATTAACTAACTTATTATAGACAAATGATGATTTTCTAAACTTTTGAATTAATCCAGCTTCATTTAAAGCTTTTAAATGAAAAGATACTAAAGGCTGAGACAATTCCGTTATTTTCGTTATTTCTGTAACTGATAAAGCCTTGTCTTCTAAAGCAAAAATAATTTTTAATCTATTTTTTTCTGCTAATAATTGAAATAGATTAGATAATTTATTTATATCCTTATTATTAATTATTATCACCTCGATATAAATACTTGTTTATATAAATTCTTATTTATATCATACTTTATTTATGTTAAAATGTCAATAGAAAAAGATATCTTTTAATTTTACTTTATTTGATGTATGATATAAATAGTAATCAATAATTACTACTGAAGATAGAAATATTGAAATCATAATTATATAAATATATTAAAAATTTATTTTGAAAGGAGAGATAAGATGGATCCAGTGGTCTTAGCTTTTTTGTTAACCCTTTTTGCCGGCTTATCTACGGGAATTGGGAGTATTCTTGCTTTTTTTAGTAAAAAGAGAAATGCTTCTTTTTTATCTATTTCCTTAGGCTTTTCAGCTGGGGTTATGATCTATGTTTCTTTTGTAGAAATATTTTTTAAGGCAGAGGAATCTTTAGTCTCATATTATGGTCCAGCCAAAGGACAGTGGATAACTGTTCTCTCATTTTTTGTGGGTATTTTAATTATTGCTTTAATTGATAAGCTGGTACCAGAATATGAAAACCCACATGAACCTAGATCTGATAGTGATCTTTCTCATTTGAAAGCTGATGATTTTGACGGCCATGAGAATTTAGAAAGAATGGGAGCTTTTTCTGCTCTAGCAATTGCAATCCATAACTTTCCAGAAGGTTTGGCAACTTTTGCCGCAGCATTAAGTGATCCAGCTCTTGGTATTTCTATTGCAATAGCTATTGCAATCCATAATATACCTGAAGGGATTTCAGTTTCAGTTCCTATATATTATGCCACTGGAAGTAAAAGAAAAGCTTTGTTTTACTCATTTGTTTCTGGTTTGGCGGAGCCTTTTGGTGCTTTAATCGGTTATTTTGTACTGCGTTCATTTTTTAATGATATGGTTTTTGGATTTCTTTTTGGAACTGTAGCAGGAATTATGGTTTACATTTCTATTGATGAGCTTTTGCCGACTTCTAGAAAGTATGGTAAAGAACATCAGGAGATTTATGGTTTTATAGCTGGAATGGGTGTAATGGCAGTAAGCTTGCTTCTATTCTAGTGCTTTTTCATTTTAATTTTATAAAATAATTGAGTTATAATAATTTTGAAAAATAAATTAGAAATGGAGATGTTTAAAATGATTATTGAAATTTTAAGCGGTTTATCACCTATAACTCAGGCTCTGTTGGCTACATTATTTACCTGGCTCGTTACAGCTTTAGGAGCTGGAGTCGTTTTCTTTTTTACTGATGTAGATCGTAGACTTCTTGATTCCATGCTCGGTTTTGCTGCTGGAGTAATGATAGCAGCCAGTTTCTGGTCTTTGCTGGCCCCGGCAATAGAGATTTCAGAAAACCAGGGGGTACCCGGCTGGATTCCAGCAGTCATTGGATTTTTAGCTGGAGGATTATTTTTGCGATTGATTGATTCTGTTTTACCTCACTTACATCCTGCGTTAGCAAACAGTGAGCCAGAGGGAATTAAAACTAAATGGCAGAGAAGTGTTCTTTTAGTACTTGCAGTTACTCTACATAATTTTCCAGAAGGTTTAGCAGTCGGAGTTGCTTTTGGAGCAGTAGCTGCTAATATACCATCTGCTTCAATCGCTGGTGCAGTTGCTCTGGCAGTTGGTATTGGTCTGCAGAATTTTCCAGAAGGAGCTTCCGTATCTATACCACTAAAAAGAGAAGGGCTTTCTTCAAATAAAAGTTTTATGTATGGTCAATTTTCGGGTGCAGTTGAGCCAATAGCTGGTGTTATGGGTGCATCGGCAGTCTATTATATGAGACCAATACTACCTTATGCGTTAGCATTTGCCGCTGGGGCAATGATCTTTGTAGTAGGAGAAGAGTTAATACCTGAAGCAAATTCAGAAGGAAACAGTCATTTAGCAACTACCGGTTTAATGCTCGGTTTTGCTGTTATGATGTTTTTAGATGTTTCTCTAGGTTAACTAAATTTTTCTTGACAAAACTTAATTAATAATATATACTTGAAAAAATTCGAGATGAGAAGAGCCCAGATTAGTAGAGCAGAGTTAGAGATGAGATTAGCAGAGCCAATATTGCATTTAATGGGCCAGGTTTATATCTATTTATATAAACGTGGCTTTTTGTTTTTAGTTAAAATATCTAGAGGTATTTAGCTCCTGGTATTTAAATTTAAGCTGAATTAATTAAGTCTGTTTTTCCTGTTTATTGGGGAGGTAGCTAAAAATTAACGGTTTGAATTTATATTTAACTAAGAAATCTCTTACTTTAAGATAACTACGGTCAGGCTTTTAATTAAGCTCTGGCCGTTTTTTGATTTTAGGGCAGAAATTTTAGAGTTGAGGAGGAAAGAGATGAAGAGCAGAGAAGAGTTTTTAGAACTAACAGCAGAATATAATTTGATTCCAATTTATGACGAATTCATTGCAGACACTGAAACTCCAATTTCTTTATATAAGAAATTAGCTTTGGGAAAAGATTATACTTATCTTTTAGAGAGTTCGAAAAATGATCGCTATTCTTTTATTGGTCTTAAGCCGGCAGCGGTTATCAAAAACTATAATGACCATTTAGAGGTAATTAAAGCTGATAAAAAAGAAAATTTGATTGCTCAGGAGATAGTTCCTTATCTTCAGCGGCAGTTAGCAAAGCTTAAAGTTTATGAAAATGAAAAGCTACCTCCATTTTCCGGAGGCTTTGTTGGTTATTTTAACTATGAGATGATAGAAAAATGGGAAGATATTTATCATTTAGAAGCAGATAAAGAATTGAAAAAAGATAATACTCCTCTGAGTCTGCTGGTGATGACAAAAATTATTATTGCCTATGATCATCTGCACAATACGGTAAAAATTATCAATAATCTTGAATTGGATCAAGATTTAAGCAGAAAAGAAAAGGAAGAAATATACCTGCAGGCTAAAGAAGAAATTAAACAGGTAAAAGCTGAAATCGAAAACAGCAGTTCCAAATTGAAGCCGAGAAAAATCAATTTGGAAAACAGAGATAAAAAAGAATTGAAATCAAATACCACCAAAAGAGAATATAAGAAAATGGTGGAAAAAGCAAAAGCTCATATTAAAGCAGGGGATATTTTTCAAATTGTACTGTCACAGAAATTTTCAATAGAAAATGATCTGCCTCCTTTTAAGATTTATCGGGCTTTAAGGTCAGTAAACCCTTCACCTTATTCTTTTTATTTGAATTTTCCCGAAAACAAAATTATTGGTTCTTCACCGGAAGTGCTGGTTAGAGTTAGAGGTCAAAGGGTGATGACCAGGCCGCTGGCAGGGACCAGACCGCGAGGAAAAGACAGCAGAGAAGATCAAGAGCTGAAAATGGACCTTTTAAATGATGAGAAAGAAAGGGCTGAACATACAATGCTTTTAGACCTCGGACGTAATGATCTAAGCCGGATTGCGGCTCCCGGAAGTGTTGAAGTCACAGAATTGATGCAGGTTGAATTATATTCCAAGGTAATGCATATTGTTTCTCAGGTAAAGGCTGATTTGAAAAAGGGATTGGACAGTCTGGATGTACTGAAGGCAGTTTTCCCGGCTGGTACGGTTTCCGGTGCTCCTAAAATCAAGGCAGTCGAACTAATTGATGGACTTGAAAAGGATGCACGGGGAATTTATGCAGGCACTGTAGCCTATTTAAGCTTCAACGGTAATTTAGACAGCTGTATTACAATCAGGACTTTTTCCTTAGTCGAAGGCAGGCTTAACTTACAGGTTGGAGCCGGAATTGTAGCTGATTCTGATCCGATTAAAGAATATCAGGAGACACTTAACAAAGGGCGGGCTCTATTTGACGCTCTGAAAGTGGTCAGAGAGGATGGTATCCGTGATTTTAGTAATTGATAATTATGATTCCTTTACCTATAATTTAGTCCATTTGCTGGAAGAATTTGACCAGGTAAAGGTTCTGCGCAATGATAAATTGAGTGTTCAGGATGCAGCAATTATGGCTCCAAATAAAATTATAATTTCTCCTGGTCCTGGACGGCCTGATGAGGCTGGAATTTCAAAAGAATTAATTGAGTATTTTAAAGATAAAATTGATATTTTGGGAGTCTGCCTTGGTCATCAGTGTATAGGAGAAGTTTTTGGTTCAGAGGTAGTTGAAGCAGATCGAATAGTGCATGGTAAAACTTCGGCAATTAAAAAAACTAAAACTGATAAACTATTTGCTGGGGTTGAAGACGGATTTTTGGCAGCTCGCTATCATTCGTTGATAGTTGATCAAAAAAGCTTAAGCCCAGAGCTTGAGGTGCTGGCAGAAAGTGAGGAAGGTGAAATTATGGCTCTGCGGCATAAAAAATATTCAATTTATGGAGTTCAATTTCATCCAGAATCAATTTTAACTGAGGCCGGCAGAGATTTGATTAAGAATTTTTTAGAGCTTTAATTTAGAGAAGAGACTAAAATATTTTTATTTTAATAGATTATAAAGATTTTAGCAAGATTATTTTCAAAAATTAGCTGAGATGAGAACTAGTTTTAGAGGAGGAGAGTAGATGTTTAATAAGCATTTAGATAAAGTAGTGAGCAGAGAGGATTTAACATTAGCCGAGATGGAAGAAGCAATGTCAATGGTGATGGAGGGAAAAACTACAGACAGTCAGCTGGCAGCTTTTCTGGTTGGGCTGAGGATGAAGGGAGAAACAATAGCTGAGATAACCGGAGCAGCGAATGTAATGCGCAGTAAGGCAGCTGGAGTAAAAACTCAGGCCAGAGATTTAATTGACAGCTGTGGAACCGGCGGTGATGAGAAGGGAACCTTTAATATTTCTACAACCACAGCTCTGGTAATGGCAGCCGGTGGTTTGAATGTTGCCAAACACGGCAACCGCTCAGTTTCTTCAAAAAGCGGCAGTGCTGATCTGCTGGAAGCTTTGGGAGTGAAAATTGATTTAAGTCCTGAGGCAGCAGGGAAATGTCTTGATCAGATTGGGATTTCATTTCTATTTGCACCTCATTTTCATCAGGCAATGAAATATGCGATTGGCCCCCGCAGAGAACTTGGTTTAAGAACAATCTTTAATATTTTAGGCCCACTGACCAATCCAGCAGAGGCTGATTATCAGATACTGGGAGTCTATAAAGAGGAATTGGTAATGCCGCTGGCCCAGGTGCTTAAAAACTTAGGCTTAAAATCAGCAATGGTTGTTTATGGTGCCGGTGGAGTAGATGAGTTTTCTCTGGCCGGAGAAAATAAAACTGCTTATTTAAAAGATGGTAAAGTCAGAGAATATAATTTTAGAGCAGAAGATGCCGGGCTTAAAGCTGCACCACTGAAGTCAATTTTAGGTGGAGATCCAGAAGAGAATAAAGAAATCACCTTAGATATTTTACAGGGTAAAAAAGGTTCTAAAAGAGATGTGATTCTGCTTAATTCAGCAGCAGCATTTTTAGTAGAGAATAAAGTTGAGAGTCTGCGGGAGGGTGTACAGCTGGCAGCTGAGATCATAGACAGCGGAAAAGCTATGCAGAAGTTAAAAGAATTGATTGAGTGCAGTAATTCACTCGGGTGCAGCTCCAGGGTAGTATCCTAATGATTTTAGATCAAATTGTAGCTCATAAAAGAGAAGAAGTAAAAAAACTTAAAAGAAAAAGAAGATCATTAAAAGAAAAATTAGCTGCAGATAAGATTTCACTGCTGGCAGAAATTAAAAAGGCCTCGCCCAGCAAAGGGCTGATTCAGCCCGATTTTAATCCAGCTGTTCAGCTTAGCGCCTATGAAGAGGCAGGTGCTGCAGGGATTTCAATTTTAACTGACCATAAATTTTTCCAGGGAAGCAATCAGATTCTGCAGCATATGAGAGAATTGACTGAGCTGCCGATTTTAAGGAAGGAATTTATTATTGATCCCCTGCAGATTTATGAGAGTTTTTTTATCGGAGCTGATGTGGTGCTCTTAATTGCAGCAATTTTGACTGAGCAGGAGTTAAATGAATTTTTGGATCTCTGCAGAAAGCTGAAATTGGAAGCGATAGTTGAGGTGCACAGCCTGGAGGAGTTAAAGCGAGTTATAAAAACTGAAGCTGAAATAATTGGAATTAATAATCGTGATTTAAATGATTTCAGTGTTGATCTTAATACAACAGCCGAGCTAGCTGCAGAATTGGAGAAGCTTGGTCAGCGCGACAATTATTATCTAATTGCTGAAAGTGGAATTAAGACTAAAGAAGATATAAATTTTTTAAAAGAACTTGGAGTAGATGGAGTTTTAATCGGAGAAACATTGATGAGAGCAGATTCACCAGCAGCTAAAATCAAAGAGCTCGGGCTATTTTAATTCGATCTATATTTAAAACGGAGATTGTGAGGTGGATATTTTGTCAGAAAACAGAACAATGATTAAACTCTGTGGAATGACCTGCAGAGAAGATATAGTTTATGCAGTTAATCTTGGAGTTGACGCCCTGGGTTTTATTCTGGCCAAAAGCCCAAGGCAGGTAAATCTAGAAAAAGTGAAAGAATTAAGCTTTAATCTGCCCCCATTTATTAGTCGGGTGGCAGTTGTTGTTAATCCTGAACCGGAAGAATTAGCAGAGATTGAAAATAGTGGTCTATTTGACTATATTCAGTTTCACGGCAGTGAAGAGCCAGAAATGCTCGCTAAAACAGTTTTGAAAAGTATTAAGGCTATTTCTATTGCAGCTAAAGAGGATCTGTCTCAAGTTGATAAGTATAAAGAAAGTGCTGATTATCTTCTTTTTGATACAAAAATTGGCAGTCAGAGTGGAGGCACAGGTCAGAGTTTTGACTGGTCACTAATTAGTGGTCTGGAGCTGCCGTATATACTCGCAGGAGGCCTGGGGGCAGATAACATCGAGGAAGCTCTTAAAGAGCTGAAGCCCTTAGCTGTTGATATTAACAGCAGAGTAGAAGATGAGCCGGGTAAAAAAAATCACCATCTGGTTAAAAAAACAGTGGAGAAAATTAAAAGATTTCACTCCCAAAATTAGGGTGAACTTAAACTGAAATTCAATTAAATTTTATTTGAAAGGAGTAGTTGAGATGAGCAGAGGCTATTTTGAAAAATTTGGGGGACGTTTTGTTCCAGAAACTTTAATGCCTGCCTTAGATGAGCTGGAAGAAGTTTATTTGGAGCTGAAAGATGATCCAGATTTTATTAATGAATTAAAGTCGCTGCTGGCTGACTACAGCGGCAGACCGACTTCTTTATATTATGCAGAACAGCTGACTAAACACTATGGGGGAGCAAAGATTTATTTAAAGCGTGAGGATTTAAATCATACAGGGGCCCATAAGATTAATAATACTTTAGGTCAGATTTTACTGGCCAGAAAGATGGGTAAAAAAAGAATAATAGCTGAAACTGGAGCTGGCCAGCATGGAGTAGCAACGGCAACTGTGGCAGCCCGCTTTAATTTAGACTGTGAAATCTATATGGGAGCTGAAGATATCGAAAGGCAGGCGCTTAATGTATATAAAATGGAAATGCTGGGAGCAGAAGTTGTTCCAGTAACCAGCGGCAGCCAGACATTGAAGGATGCTACCAACGAAGCGATTCGAGACTGGGTAACAAATGTCGAAGATACTCACTATATTATTGGTTCTGTAGTTGGACCTCATCCCTATCCGGAGATGGTTCGTGATTTTCAACGAATTATAGGAGATGAAACTAAAGAGCAGCTTAAAAAGAAAGAAGGCAGACTGCCAGATTATATCTTAGCCTGTGTTGGCGGCGGCAGTAATGCGATGGGGATTTTTTATCCCTTTGTTGAGGACCGGGCAGTTAATTTAATTGGGATTGAAGCTTCAGGAAAAGGAATTGAAAGCGGCAGGCATGCAGCTACTTTATCTGCCGGTAGAGTTGGAGTCTTACACGGCAGCAAATCATACCTGCTGCAGGATGATGATGGTCAGGTAATACCAGCTTATTCTATTTCTGCCGGTCTTGATTATCCAGGAGTTGGTCCGGAACACAGCTATTTGAAATCAGTCGAGCGGGTAAAATATCATTCAGCATCTGATCTGGAAGCAATAGCTGCTTTTAAATTATTAAGTGAAAAAGAGGGGATTATTCCGGCTCTGGAGAGCTCACATGCTCTTTCATATTTAGAAAAACTGGCTCCAGAGCTCGACCAGGATCAGCTGATAGTTGTCAATCTTTCCGGTCGAGGCGATAAAGATATCAATAATTTCAAAAAGATCAGGGAGGCTGAAAAAGATGAATAAAATAAGAGCACAATTTCAGAATAAAAAAGCTCTGATTACCTATATCAGTGGTGGTGATCCCAGTCTTGAGATGACAGAAAAATTGATCTATAAGCTGCAGGGTGCCGGGGTAGATATTATTGAAATTGGCATACCATTTTCAGATCCTTTAGCTGATGGATCAGTGATACAGGCGGCTTCACAGCGGGCGCTAAAAGCCGGCACTACTCTAAAGAACTTAATATCAAAATTAGATGATATTCAGGACAAAGTTGAAGTACCGCTAGTTTTAATGGGTTATTATAATTCAATTTTAAATTATGGAGAAAAAGAATTTGCTCGAGATATTTCAAAGGCTGGAATTTCAGGGGTGATTATTCCGGATCTACCGGTTGATGAGCGAGCAGATCTATTTAAATATCTGGCTGAATTTGATATTTCTCAGATTATGCTGGTAACCCCAAACACTTCCAAGCAGCGATTGAAGAAAATATCAGCTAAAAGTTCAGGCTTTCTCTATTGTGTGGCCCATTTAGGGACTACTGGTGATGACCAGCAGGGGGTTTATCCTGAACTGGAAACATATTTAAATCGGGTTCGCAAAACAGCAGCTAAACTGCCGCTGGGATTGGGTTTTGGTATTGATGGCCCGGAAAAGGCAAAAAAAATAATTGATTATCCTGATGGAATTATTATTGGCAGTGCCTTAATTGAAGCTGTTCAGGCTGGAGAAAATGAAGCTGAAATGCTAAATAATGCGGGCCAATTTGTAAAAAGGATAAAACAGGCAATCAGCTGATACAAATCAGCAAAAAAGTAAAATAGTAATTTGAAATTATATTTTTTTCATATACCCCCTCCTTTAAAAGGCCAGACATTAGTTCTGGCCTTTTTTACCGAAGATTAAATTTGGATATTCAGATCTATCTTTGATTACTCCATATGCCTCAGCCTTACAGATTATTTTTTCTGCCCAGCTGTGGTGGGGATTTATTTCGTTCATTTTATTGCCGCTCAAGCTTTTTAGCACACCTTCTGACTCAGAACCTATTATTTGTTTAGCATCAAGATATTCTTCTTCAGTCACTGCCTGGAGGGCATTTACATATCTAATCTGGGAGGGGTGGATAATTGTTTTACCTATAAAACCATTTAATTGATCCATTATTGTTTCCCTTAATAATCCATCTATTGATTTATTGATAAAATTTTCATGATTCAATAATTTTGAATAGAAATGATTCACCTGTTTTTTGCTTAGATTTGAGCTATTAGCTGCAGAAAAGTACTCCCAAACAGGTCCGGAAAGAATATAATAATCTTCAGCTCTATTAAAAAGATTGATAATATTAGTTAGACATTCTTTAACAGGAGCTAAATCGTAAATTGTAAAATCAGCTCCTCTTCTTAAAGAAAAAAGTGAAGAAAAATCAGCTCCTCCGACTCTAATATTTAAGATCAGCTTTTTATAAGGAGCAAGTATATTTTTTAGAGTTTTTAAGTTTTGAATCCTTTTTTCTGAATAGGCAAGTTCTCTGCTCTCTAAAATTGGCATAGCATAGATTACTGAATCATACTTATTGTTCAAATCTTCAAGTTGAGTTAGATATTCCTGGGCGTTATTTGTATCAAATTTGGGAAAGTTGAAGCCGCTGAGTACTTCAAAATGCTTATTTGAGAGTTTTTGAGAAAATTGTATAAAGTGTTCAATGTTTCTAACCCGAATAAAGATTAAGGGAACTTCTAAATTTCCAGACTCATTTTCAGCTTTTGCTTCTACCAGATAATCCAAAATATTAATTATATTTTCCTCAGCTGTGTTTAGCTCAGATTTGGAAATAGCATCTTCACAATCTAAAACTAAAGAAGTCAGCCCAATTAGTTTATCTTTGTTAACTAAATCTTTTTTAATATCTTTGGTGCCTGGGGTATAAAGTGTGGCTCCCAGACAAAACTGCAGCAGTTTTCGATCACTATTTTGGTCAAAGTCAGCAGGTTCTTTGACAAAATCATAATCAGGATTGTATAAATGATGTCTCAATTTTTTCCCCTCCAAAAGATATAATAATATTATATATTTCCTATTTTTAGTATATCATTTAAGCAGATAATGATAAAACAAATTCAGATTGAAATTAAAAAGCTGCTCAGGCAGGAAAAAAGAAAGTTAGAGTTAATTATAGCATTGAAAGCTCAAGCATTAATTAATAATTCAGGAAAAGAGGTTAGCAAGATGAAAATTTTGATTGTTTATTGGTCCAAAACTGGTTTTGTAAAAAAATATGCAGAGTGGTTAGCTGAAGAATTAGAAGCAGACATTATTCCAGGAACTGAAATCAAAAAAGAGAAACTTAAAGAATATGATGCCTTTATCTTTGGCGGCAGCCTTTATGCTGTGGGAATTAATGGAGCAGATTTTGTTAAAAAGAATATTAAGGAGCTGCAGGACAAAAAGACAGCTGTTTTTGCTACTGGTGCTTCCTCTGCTAAGCAGGAGGTTATTGAAGAGGTGAAAAATAAAAATTTCACCTCAGAAGAACAAAAGCATTTTAAATTTTTCTATCTGCGTGGAGGCTTTGATTACAGCAAGTTAGGATTTAAAGATAAAGTATTAATGAGCATTATGAAATGGAAGCTAAATAGCAAAAAGAAAAAAGGAGAGGAAATGACAGCAGAGGAAAAAGGAATGCTTGCTGCCTATGATGAACCTGTTGATTTTACAGAAAAAGAGAATATAAAAGAGATTTTAGAATATTTTAAAGTAGAAGCTTAAGAATTATATAAAGGTAAATATCATGCTGTCTTTTTCAAAGAGATTACCAGGTAATAAACCACAGTAGTTAAAAGGGTGATAATTATTAGTCCAGAAAATGAAGTGACATAACCAAAAGCAAATAGTAAATCTATACCGATAATACTCATCATTAAGCCTAAAAACAGCTTCATTTGTTTTGCTGTCTTGAGGCTCATCTTTTTTATTTTTAAAGTTTTGAAAATAACACCAAATACAACTATTTCATCAAATAAATAAAACAACAGATAGGCAGCAAGTAACATTTGGTATTGAGTATTAAAGGTTTGAATACCATTTAAATCAAGAATTTTAGACCAGATTACAGGGAAACCAGACGTACAGGGGAGTTCTGCAACAGCAGCTGTTGCAGCAACAATAATTGTCATTAAAACAATAAAAGGTTTTCCTTTATCTGCTGTAACTATATTTCTCATTTTTTTAATTAACTTATTTTTATTTTCATCTGAAATGGTTGTGGATATTCCTTTTTTGAAATAAAAATATTCCTTTAAATTAACAATACCAAAAATTAAGATAAAAACTGAAGTTAAGATATTTAAATATCTTAAATTGCTGATTAAATTTATACTTTTAAAAACTCCTACCATAAACAAACCATAGATGGCAGCAGTTGTGACTAAAAAGCTTAAACCAACTAATAACATTTTGCTTTTAGAATTTGAGTGAATTAAAAAACCTAAAAGCAGTGTCAGCATCCAGAGAGAACAGGGATTAAATCCATCTATAGTTCCAATTAGAATTGTTGAAAACAGCAAATTGTTATTTTCTAAATTCTGGGTATCTAAAAATGAAGATATGATACTTTTTTCTTCATTAACAGCAATTTGATTTATAATATTTTCTTTTGTCGAAGTTCCTTGATCAGCTTCAGTTTGATTTTTATTTTGTATTTCTAACATTGTTCCTTTTGCTTTTAGATTTTCAATATTAATCATATTTTTTGAAATTAAATAGACATGAAGATTAGACAAAGTATCTTTTCTGTAGCCAACCCAGTATTGATTATTTATTATTATTAGAGGTACATTCCCACTCTGAATATTTAATTTATCTCTTATAGCTAAATATTTCTCTTCATTACTTTTCACCTGCAGGTCAAGATAAGAAAAATCTAAATTATTTTTAGCAGCAAGGTTTCCAATTTCTTTGCGAGCATTTTGACAGTAAGAACAGGTTTTAAGACCAAAAATATATATTTTATTTTCTTCAATTAATGGAGTGTCAGGGTTATTGTTTTCTGCTCTGCTTCCGGTAATAAATAATAATACAATAAATAAAGAAAAAACTAATATTTTAATTAATTTATTATATTTCATTTTTCTGCACCCCTTTTAATAATTATGTTAATTATATTTTATCATAATTATGACTAATTTGCTTCAATATTCAGAAATATTTAAAAATTATTTTCTAAATTTAATGAGGTTCTGGTAAAATGAAGTGTTAATTGATAATGTTGGAAACAGAAGCAAATGAGGTGAAGACAAGATGAAGAAAAAAGTCATTTTAGTTCACGGCTATTTCAAAAATGAAAGAGATATGTTTGCTCTAAAATATGAACTAGAAAAAGAAAATTTTGAAGTACATACATTTAATCTGCCCCTGACTTTTGAAAAGTTAAAATCGATCCTGCCGCTTTTTAAAAGTGAAGTGGAAAAAATCATTGCAGAATCTCAAATAGGAGAGGAGATTAATTTCGTCGGCCACAGCACCGGTGGACTTTTAATCAGAAGATTTTTAGCAGTTACTGAATATAAAGATAAAATTGGCAGGATAGTTTTAATAGCTTCTCCTAATAGAGGGAGTCGGCTTGCTTATTTTGCTAAAAAGTATTTTAAACCTGTTACAGATATTTTTAAAACTCTAGCTTCAATTGAAGTTGAAAATGTTAAAAAATTAGATCTGACAGCTGCGGAGGATTTTGAAATAGCAGCAATTGCAGGCAACAACAGCAATCTTTTTTTGGGTAAGCTTTTAAGAAAAGAAAATGACGGGCGAATCAGAGTGGAATCGGTTAGAATTTCGGGTCTTAAAGAATTTGTTGTGCTTCCTTATGGCCATAAAGATATCCATTATCAGGAGGAAACAGCTCGTCTGGTTGCTAATTTCCTTAAATTTGGGAGCTTTAATAATTTATTTTAAAAAGAAATTATAGGAGAAGTCAACCAGAGCAAAGCGCCTCTTGAATTAAATCAACTTAAAATAAAGAGAAAGAATGAGAAAAAAAGAGAAAAACCAAAATAATTTTAAATAATCCTTGACAGTGATATCTCAGAATGCTATACTACAGGAGATGGAGAAAAAAACAAGTAAGATTTCCATCGTTAAAAATTAGGAGGAATTTATTTAATGATTTACACAGGAACAGTTAAGTGGTTTGATGGGAAAAAAGGATTTGGATTTATTGAAAGAGAAGACGGAGACGACGTGTTCGCACACTTCTCAGCTATTGAAGAAGACGGTTTCAAAAACCTTGAAGAAGGTCAGGAAGTAGAATTCGAAATCGTAGAAGGCGATCGCGGCCCACAAGCTGCTAATATCGTTAAATTATAAAGCATAGATAGTTTTATGAATTTAAGGCTCTGTTCATTCAATTGGACAGAGTTTTTCTAAGCTATTAGCTTTATTTTAACCCGATCAAAATTGGATTGAAAATTGTAATTTATGTTACAAGATGTCATTGAGCGGCTAAATGCCGGTCTATAAAAATTAAATTTAAAGTAAGAAAAAAATAATTTGAAATAATTGTTGACAGGAGCATTTAATAATGCTAAACTGTAAAAGATGGAAAACAAAAAACAAGTAACACTTCCATCGTTAATAATAGGAGGAATAATTTAATGATTTACACAGGAACAGTTAAGTGGTTTGATGGGAAAAAAGGATTTGGATTTATTGAAAGAGAAGACGGAGACGACGTGTTCGCACACTTCTCAGCAATTCAAGAAGACGGTTTCAAAAACCTTGAAGAAGGTCAGGAAGTAGAATTCGAAATCGTAGAAGGCGACCGCGGCCCACAAGCTGCAAATATCGTTAAGTTATAAAGCATATAAAAGTTTTATAATCAAGAATTGTAAGCCCTGATTACTTTTTAAAGTGGTCAGGGTTTTTCTAATTATAGCAGAAAAAATGTAATATTTTAAAATGATTTAAAATTATTACAGGATTATAGATAAAATTTTTATTTTTTGTATTAATTTGGATAATGTTATGGGAAAAGATATAAAATAAGGAAGTTAAATTTAACTTTATAAGAGAAAGGGTTTTTAGTGTGGATAAAAGAGAAATAATAAATCTGGCGGTTATTGCTCATGTTGATGCAGGTAAGTCAACCCTGGTTGATGCCTTTTTAAATCAGAGTGGAGTTTTTAGAGAAAACGAAGAAGTTGTAGATTGTATTATGGACAGTAATGATCTTGAGCGTGAGCGCGGAATCACAATTTATTCTAAAAACTGTGCCATTGAGCATAACGGGGTTAAAATTAATATTGTTGACACTCCGGGGCATGCCGACTTTTCTTCAGAAGTAGAGCGGGTTATTAAGGCAGTAGACTCCGCAATTTTAATTGTTGATGCCTCAGAAGGACCAATGCCGCAGACTAGATTTGTTTTAAAGAAATCTTTAGAAAAGGGAATTAAGCCAATTGTTTTTATTAATAAAATAGATAAAAATAACCAGCGGGCAGAAGAAGTTCATGATGAAATTATCGACCTTTTTATAGAACTTTCTGCAGATGATGATCAGCTAGAATTCCCTGTGATTTATGGTATTGCAGTTGAAGGTAAAGCATTCTTTGAGCTGGATCATGAGAGCGAAAATTTAGATCCCCTTTTTGAAACAATTATTGATAGTGTTGATTCTTATCCAGATTTGGATAAAGAGCCTCTACAGATGCAGGTTTATGATCTTGCTTATGATGACTATCTGGGACGAATCGGTATTGGCCGCGTTTACAGTGGTACTATCAAAGATGGACAGCAGGTTGAAGTCTCAAAAAGAGATGGTTCTATTGAAAAAGGTAAAATCACTAAACTTTCAGTTTACGAAGGCTTAAATCAAAATGCGGTTGAACAGGCCCGAAGTGGAGAAATTGTTTCCATTGCTGGTATTCCTGATATTTCAATTGGAGAAACAGTCTGTGACCCAGGTAAAGTTGATCCACTACCAATGATTGAAATTGCTGAGCCGACTCTGGCCATGTATTTTCTAGTAAATGATTCTCCTTTTGCCGGTTTGGAAGGTGAATACTTAACTACCCGTCATCTTAAAGCTCGACTGGAAAGAGAATTAGAAGTTAATGTAGGGCTGAGGGTAGAAAAAGCTGAAAATACTGAAGCCTTTAAAGTTTCAGGTAGAGGTGAACTGCACCTTTCAATTTTATTAGAAAACATGCGCCGTGAGGGCTATGAACTATCAGTCTCCAAGCCAGAAGTACTGATGAAAGAAATAGATGGTAAAAAACATGAGCCTGTTGAAAAAGTTATGGTGGAACTGCCGGAAAAATATTCTGGTACCGTTATTAATAAACTAAATCAGCGAAAAGGAATTATGCAGTCCATGATGCCCGAAGGTGATTATGTACATTTAGAATATTTAGTACCAACCAGAGGCTTGATTGGCTTCAGAAGTGAGTTTATTAATGACACCAGTGGAGAAGGTACTCTAATTAGGTCTTTTGAGAAATATGAACCTTTTAAAGGTGAAGTACCAAAACGAAAAAATGGTGTTTTAGTTTCTAATCAGGAAGGTACTGCTATGGGTTATGCCCTTTCAAATCTAGAGGCCAGAGGCGAGATGTTTATCGATCCTGGAACAAAGGTTTATGAAGGAATGATTATTGGACTGCACAGCCGTGACAATGATCTGGCAGTAAATGCCTGTAAAAACAAGAAACTGACAAATGTGAGAGCTTCGGGTTCTGATGACTCAATAAATCTGGCTCCACCTAAGAGATTTACTTTAGAGCAGGCATTGGAGTTCATCGAAAATGATGAGCTGGTAGAGATAACCCCAAAGGCTATTCGTCTGCGTAAAAAAATATTAAACGAGAAAATGAGACTTAGAAACAGCAAATAAAAATAAATATCAATGTGTAATATATCCGACTGAGGTCAAACTTGGTCGGATTTTTTGTTGAAATTTAGCGAATTATGAGAAAACAACAGATAAAATATTAAAATTAAGTTAAAAATTAACTATATCTAATTAAAAAGCAGGAAAATCACCTTTTAAATAGAACTAATATAATTAGTAAGTATTATATTTTACTGAAAACAAAAAGTATCTGTGTTTGACAGACGACAATAAAAAATGATATACTATTAATAGTAATGATTATTAATAAATGGAGGTATTTAAAAGATGGTCAATAATGATATGACAGCTCAAAATTTACGTTCTGCTTATGCTGGCGAAAGTATGGCTTATCAGCGTTATAAGGTTTGGGGCCAGAAAGCAGCAGAAGAAGGATTTGAAAATGTAGCACTTTTATTTGATGCTATTGCTTATGCTGAAGAAGTACATGCAGGTAACCACTTTGCAGCTCATGAAAATGTTGAAGGAGACTTTTTAGTCGCTGGTGGTGGTGAATTTGGTTTAGGTACAACTTCAGAAAACCTTGTTGGTGCTATTGAAGGTGAAGAAGGCGAAGTTGAGCAGATGTATCCTACATATAGTATTGTAGCTAAAGAGCAGGGAGAATCTGATGCAGTGCGGTCATTCCACTATGCATTGGAAGCTGAACAGATTCATGCTAAATTGTTCAGAGATGCTAAAGAACATGTTGATAATGGTGAAGATATAGAATTAGAATATGTCAGCATTTGTGAAGTGTGCGGCCATACAGTTGTAGATGGCTTACCAGAAAAGTGTCCTGTTTGTGGAGAACCTAGTTCAGCTTTTCGTAAGTTTAATAAGTAATTATATAATGAAATCAAATTTTCTAAATTAATATAAATATTAATTTAGGTATTTAATAATCAACTAAAATCTAAAAGGAGGAATTTTAAAATGGGTTATTATGATCTTAAGAAGTTAGAAAACACTGGTGAAGACAAGACAGCCTTAGAGAAGAAGCATGTTCCTTATATCCAATGTCCTGATGAAGTTAAAAAAGGTGAATACTTTGAAGTAAAGGTTACTTTTGGTAAGGAAATCACTCATCCAATGGGTCCAGATCACTATATTCAGTATTTTGATCTATATGCTAACTATGCAAGTCTAGCTAGAGTAGAATTTACTCCTGATATGAAAGCAGAAGCTACATTAAATCTTAAATTAGAAGAATCATGTGATTTAAATGTATATGCATTCTGTAACCTTCATGGTCATTGGGAAGGTAGAAAAGAAATAAAAGTTGTAGAATAATAAATTAAGCTAAATTTAAATAAGTACTTAATCGCCGCCCTTTGTGGGCGGTTTTTTTTATGCAGTAAAAATTTTTCTAAATAATTGTTTACAAAGCTAAATAAATGTGCTATACTTTATTTAAACAATAATTTATAAATATAAATAAAAATTTAAAAAAGGAGGTGCTGACAATAGAAAAATTAACTGAAAGAGAAAAAGAAGTGCTGGCTTTAATCAAAAAAGATGCAACAATTAGTAGAGAAGAAATTGCAAATAAACTTAAAATTTCAGAATCAGCTGTAGGCACATATATCCACCATTTAAGCACCAAAGGCTACCTTTTAGGCCGCGGTTATATCACTGCCCCTGAACAAAAAGTTGTAATTGTTGGAGGAGCAAATCTAGATATCAAAGGTTATAGTCCTAACTATATAAAAGGGAGCTCCAGTCCGGGCTGGATTAAAGAAAGCCCCGGGGGGGTAGGGCGCAATATTGCAGAAGATCTTTCACTTTTGGAGCAGGAAGTAGTACTTCTAACAGCAATAAGCAGTGATCATTTTGGAGAACAATTAAAAGCAGAAACTGAAGCTGCAGGAGTTGATATTTCTCATTTTAAGATTACTCTAGCTGCAGATTATAAAACTGGAGTTTATCTTGCTCATATGGATCAAAATGGTGATTTAATTGGTGCAGTAAACGATATGAGAATTTTAAAAGAAATTGACATTAATTATCTAAATAATAAGCGCAAAATTATCGAAACATCGGCAATGCTTATTTTTGATACGAATTTAGAAGAAAGTACAATCTCCTTTTTGTTAGAATTAGCAAAAGACAAAAAAATGATAAAAATAACTGATGCAGTTTCGGTTGAAAAGGCTTTGAAATTAAAAGGTAAATTAGCCCAGCTGGATTATTTAAGAGCTAATCTTGATGAAGCAGAAATTTTACTTGATATAGTAAAAATGGAAAATTCGGAATCTGCTCAGAAAATGGATCTAAAAGCAAGACTTGAGCGTTTAGAAAGAGAATATTCTCGTAAGCAAGAACTACCAAAAATGATCATCAGTGCTGGTAAAAATGGAGTTTACTATTTGAGCCACTTTGAAGGCGAAACGGAATTAAAGCATTTTGAAGCTGTAAAAGTCAGCAGTAATGAGATAGTAGAAACAACGGGTGCAGGTGATGCATTAACAGCAGGATTTGCTTCCGGAATTATGAATGAACTGTCTATCGATGAGGCGATAAAATTAGGGATTAAGGCTTCAACACTGACTATAAAATCTGAACTGACCTGTAATCCTGATTTAAGTCAATTAGTATAAAAAATTTATGGAGGTAATAAAATGAAAAATTTAGAAAAATATTTAGAAATCAAAACTGAGGTAAAAGAAGCTTTGGAATCTGGAAAACCTGTTGTGGCATTGGAATCAACGATTATTGCTCATGGAATGCCCCATCCTCAGAATATCGAAACAGCTTTAGAAATTGAAGATATTATTAGAGAAAATGGAGCGGTACCAGCAACGATTGGAATTATTGACGGCAAGATAAAAATTGGCTTAACAAAAGAAGAAGTTAAATTTCTAGGTGAATCTGATGAAGTAGTTAAAGTCAGCCGCCGTGATTTACCGGTAGTTTTAGCAGAAAAGAAGCATGGAGCAACAACAGTAGCTGGAACAATGATTGCAGCAGACTTAGCTGGCATTAAGATCTTTGTAACAGGTGGAGTTGGAGGAGTTCACAGAGGTGCGGAAACAAGCTTTGACGTTTCAGCCGATTTAGAAGAACTAAAGAAAACTTCAGTAGCAGTTATTGCTGCAGGTGCCAAATCAATACTAGATTTAGGTTTAACTCTAGAAAAACTAGAAAGTTTTGGAGTACCGGTACTCGGTTACCAAACTGAAGAACTGCCCGCTTTTTACAGCCGCCACAGTGGCTTTAATGTAGATTATAAATTAGAAAATCCTGAGCACACAGCTGATATTCTGCAGGCAAAATGGGAACTTGGTTTAGAAGGCGGAGTCTTAATTGCTAATCCGGTACCAGAAACTGATGAGATCGAGTACTCAGTAATCAATGAAAAAATTGAGCAGGCTTTAACTGAGGCAGAAACAAAAGGAATTTCTGGTAAAGAATTAACTCCTTTCTTACTTGATAGAATTAAAGAAATAACAGATGGTAAGAGTCTAAAAACAAATATTGCTCTAGTTAGAAATAATGCTGTAGTAGGCGCTAAAATAGCCAAAGCCTTTGCTGCTAAAAATTAAGTAAATTAAATGTCAATAGTCTCAATAAATTAAGAGGATAAGCTTCAGATAAAACCACCGTTAAAGCGGTGGTTTTGATTTTTGTAATTAAATTGACATTCAATGAAGTCAGGTGAATGATAAACTATTATAAAGGATTAATTAATAATTATTCTTGATTGATATACTCATATTATTGTGATAATATTAATTAAAAGATGCAGAGATGTCAGAATCAGGAAGTGAAAAAATGAGGAACTATATTATAAAGAGAATATTACTTTTAATTCCTATCATATTTATTGTAGCTTTAATTGCTTTTTTTATTACAAATTTGATGCCCGGAGACCCAGTCCGTGTTATATTGGGAAACATGGCTACAGAGGCAGAGGTAGCCAGAGTGGAGGCTAGTCTGGGGCTTGATCAACCATTGATTGTGAGATTTTTTAGATGGCTTGCTAATATAATTAGAGGGAATTTTGGTGAATCGCTTTATTTAAATGCACCGGTCTCTCAGGTTTTACTAGAGAGAATAAGGCCTACATTTTTAATTGCAGTTTTTGCCGAAGTAATTGGCATTACTGCCGGGGTGCTTTTAGGTATTTTAGCAGCGGTTAAACATCGAAAATTTTTAGACCAGTTTTCAATTACAGTTTCCCTCTTTGGGATTTCTATTCCAAGTTTCTGGCTTGCTTTAATTTTAATGTATGTTTTTTCAGTCAAGCTGGGATGGTTTCCAGTTAGCGGCTATGAACCATTTGCTGAAGCTGGTTTGGGTACCTTAAAATATATAGTTTTACCGGCCTTTACTTTAGCCTTTATGCAGGCGGGTTTAATTGCTCGTATGACCAGAAGTGCAATGCTTGATACCTTGAAAAAAGACTATATTAGAACAGCCAAAAGTAAGGGGCTGTCAATTTATTCGATAGTTTTTAAACATGCTTTAAAAAATTCAATGATGCCTGTAATTACTGTAATTGGACATAATTTTGCAGTGCTGCTGGGAGGTACCTGGATAGTAGAAACGATATTTGTGATTCCAGGGACTGGTTTTATGGCAATAAATGCAATCATGAGGCGTGATATTCCTGTTATACAGGCTTCGATAATTTTTGTGGCACTTATTTATGTAATTTTAAATTTATTAGTAGATTTAAGTTATGCATTTTTAAACCCAAAAATTCGTTATCAATAAAGGGGTAATAAATTGCTATTTTTAAAGAGATATAAAAAATATGAACATCCATATATAACAACTTCAATTATAATTTTAATTATACTGGCATTTTTGAGTCTTTTTGCACCACTGCTGACTGATTATAATCCTGTCAGAAATAATGCTAGAAATAGATTGCAGCCACCATCTAAGGAACATCTTTTAGGTACAGATCAATATGGCAGAGATATTTTTACTCGGATTCTTTATGGCCTTCGAACTTCAATTCAAGTTGGTATTTCTGTAGTTATTTTAACTGTTATTTTTGGTGGGGTAGTTGGGATAGCTGCCGGCTATTATTCTCGGCTTGATAAAATAGTTATGAGAATTTTAGATGCTATGATGGCTTTTCCAGGTATTATTATTGCGATTTCACTGGCAGCAATTTGGGGAGCTGGTAAACTGAATATTATCCTTGCTTTATCTTTTGCCTATTTCCCTAAGATGGCTAGAATCGTTCGTAGTGCGGTAATCTCAATTAAAGATTTAGAATATGTAGAGTCAGCTCGAGCAGCGGGTGCAAAAGATTCAAGAATTATCTTTAAATATATTCTTAAAAATTCGGCATCTCCGATTATGGTTCAGGCTACTTTTAATTTTGCCTTAGCTATTCTGGATGAGGCGGCACTTAGTTTTTTGGGGGTTGGTATTATGCCACCTGCTCCAAGTTTAGGGGCCATGGTAACAGATGCCAGGACATACATGGTAGTTGCACCCTGGATGATTTTGGCTCCAGGGATAATGATTGTTTTATCAGTCTTATCGTTAAATTTATTGGGTGATGGTATGCGGGATTTATTAGATCCACATTTAAAAAATACTTTAAAAAAGTAAAAAGAGGTGTTTAAAAAATGAAAAAAGAACTAAGTCTCAGTCTGATTGTTTTTTTAATCGTTTTTTCTCTGCTGATTAGCTCAACAGTGTTAGCTCAGGAAGAAGACCGATTTGGCGGCACACTGAATACAGCTTTTCAGATGTCAGTTGCCCATCTGGACACAGATAATTCTACAGATTCAATGATTTCAGCACTGATGAATCATGTTTATGAAGGACTTTTTGAGTTTGATGAAAATCTTAATCTGACTCCTCATCTGGCATCCAGCTATGATGTAAAAGAAAATGGTTTGGTTTATGATGTTAAATTAAGAGAAAATGTAAGAATGCATAATGGAGAGCTGATGGATGCTGATGATGTTGTAGCATCTTTTAGAAGATGGTTAGAAATCAATAATGGTGGGCAGCTTGTGGCTCCCTATTTTGATGAGGTTGAAAAGCTTGATCAGCACAATATCCGTTTTAAATTTGAAGAAGTATACGCTCCATTTTTGAATATTTTAGCTTCACCTGTATCAAACCAAAAATTTGTAGTTAGAGCAGAAGAAGTAGTAGAGGAATTTGGAACTGATGTAATTGACCGTCATGTTGGTACAGGTCCTTATAAGTATGAAGAGTGGGTACCTGATCAAAAATTAGTTTTAACTCGTTTTGAAGAATATACTCCTAGTCCACTCGAAGGATCATTTTTTGCAGGTGAGAGAATTCCCTATTTAGATAAAATTGTTTTCAACTTTATTCCTGATGCTCAGGTTAGAGTTTCTGGGGTTCAGACCGGACAATTCCATTTTGCAGAAGAGGTACCGAGAGATCAGTATCAGATTTTTGAAATGGACCAAAATATTGAAAATGTAATTATTTACCCTGATCGAATGTCAATGTTGATTTTCAACAATGCAGAAGCACCATTTGATAATAAATATGCTCGACAGGCAATAGCTTATGCTTTAGATTTTGAAGAACTCGGTTATGCAATGATTGGAGACCCACAGTTCTGGCGTCTGGAAGGAGCACTGCATGAAGAAGGAAACCCCTGGCATGTTCCAGATGCTGGTAAGGGAATCTATGATGTTTATGATCCTGAAAAGGCAAAAGAACTACTTGATCAAGCAGGTTATGATGGTCAGCCGCTTGTAATTTTAAGCGGTCAGGATAATCAGATGGAAAGACAGGGAGCAATTGCAATCCAGGATCAGTTAGAAAAAATCGGAATTGATGTTGAACTGCAGTTATTTGATCGTCCAACTGTTGTAGAAAGAAGAGCTAAAAAAGAAGGCTGGCATATGCACCTTTCTCCATTTATTAAGATAGTTCCTGACCCCCAGATTCATCAGGGATGGACTGGAACTAATAAATGGATCAGTAACTGGGACAGTGAAGAATCAAGAGAGATGGATCAGATTTTTGCCGAGATGCTGAAAGAAGTTGACCAGGAGCAGAGATATGAAATAATGGAAAGAATGCAGTCCAAACTTTGGGAAACTGTTCCTTATTTTAATATTTTAGATTACAGTCGTCTGCATATCAGAAGGACAGAGCTGAAAAACTTTCAGTCAGGCTGGCAGCCTTTCTTCTGGAACACCTATCTTGAATAGATCGACAAGAGTTTACATGCACCATGAACCTGTCGGTTCTTGTTGAAAAATAGTATAAAAACATTAAAGCAGCAGTTTTGAGAAAGGTAAGATCTCTTAACTGCTGCTTTTTTACATAAAACGACATAAATCGGGTGGTTCACGGTGCATGTACACGGTGCATGTACACTGCACGTTATTCTGCTTTCGGTATTTTATAATCAATTTTACTGAAGAAATTCCCAAGTAGAATCGAACTGATAATTACCAGTGGTAGTGAAACTCCAATTCTGATTGCAGTAAACTTAATTCCAAGAATTGAAGCTTCCATGATACTCATCGGAATCATCACCAAAGAAGCAGCAGTTACATAGGTAAAAATAGAAGAATAATTTGCTCCCTTGTGGAAAAGACTATTAGCAACTGGAAAGGCTACAAAGGTTCCGCCCACAGTGGTTGCTGCCAGTAAAATAGCATAGATATATTTTTTAAAACCGGATGTATGACCAAAATTATTTTCAATACTTTCTCGGCTAACCCAAACATCAAATAAACCAATCAGCACAAAGGCCGGTGGTAAAAGTAGTCCCATATCACGAGCAAAAATCATAAAGTTAGACCCAATTTTTTTGCCGAGCTCAAAATCAATAAAATATGAGCCGACAATAAAAGCTATAAAGACTGCAAATATATAATAATTTAATTTGTTATTTTTTTTCTTCCCATTATTTTTAGCCATTAGATTAACACCTCTCCGTATAAGATTCCTGTAGCAACAGCAATTAAAGCCGAAATGATAAATCCAGCAATATTTCTCCAAATGGTCGCCTTAATACCAAAATACTCTTTTTCTACTGGATAAGTAGCAACTCCAACCAGCATTAAAGTGGTAATAAAAGCAGCTACAACCATATAATTGACTCCCTTAGAAACTAATATTCCAGCCAGAGGATAAGCAATAAAACCTGGCATCATTGTAATTGAACCAATAATTAGCCCTAAAACCATACCGATAAAAGGAGCCTGTCCGCCAAGATAATTAATTATAAATTGATCAGATATCAAGAGAATAAATGATAAAATAATTAATAATTTGAGATAAGTCCCCAGTATTTTAGAAAATTTCTTCCAGCCAATTTTCAAAGCTTTAAAAGTTTTTTCGCGGTCTGCAGCAAATGAAGCAATAACCGCAATTCCAGCAATATAATAAAGTGTGTACATTAATTTTCCTCCTCTACAATACCCTTATAGGGTATCTTTATAAATATCATATGATTAAAAACTCAGAAAAAAAGTCAAATAGATTACAATTTTTAAAATTATATCGCAAAAATATGATATTTATGAAGAAACTATGAACTTTTGCTAAAAAATTTGTTTTAGCAGCCGAGACTATATTATAATAAAGATAGTAAAGTTATATGGGAGGGAAAAAAATGAAGAAAAAAATAAGTTTAATTTTAGTTGTGCTGATGTTTCTTTTTGCCTTTGGTTCTGCTTTGACTCTGGCTCAAGAAAACTCAGAAGACAGTCAGGAGACTGTTGTGGAAGAAACTGTTGAGACAGAAGAAGAGGTTGCAGATGATGCTGAGGATTCTGATGCTGTAAATTCTGAGACTGAAGATGAGACTGAAAATGGGACTGAAGATGAACCTGAAGTTAGTTATGAAAATCTTGACCAGCTGTTAACAGCAATTCAAGAGAATGAAGAGTTAAATAATATTGAAAAAGTTACTTTAGAAAGAAAATTAACATCTTATGAAGAAAATTTAAGTATTGAAACAATGACTTCAGTTGTGGATAAAATTTTGGCTGAAGAAGTTGATTTAGGACAGGGATTTGTGATTCTAAATAATTTAGATCAAAGTATAAATAATGGTCTTGAAGAGGAAAAAGCTTTAGAATTAATTAATAGTTATCAAAATGAGGCTGATAATGGTCAGTTTAGTTTTCAAACTGCTCTTGAACTGAGAAAGCTCAGCCGAGAAGATAGTTCAGGTGAAAAAACAGAAGCATTTGCGGCTGAAATAGCATCTATTATAGAAGAAAATGGTGAAATTGAAACTTCTCAATTAAAACAATTGTCTGCAAAATACAGAAAAGAAGCAAGAGAAGAAGAAAGAGCTGAAAGAATTAATAAGGGTTCAAAAAATTATAGTTCAGCTTCTGAGAATGCTTTAGAAAATCGTCAAAAAAATAATGCTTCTGAAAAATCATTGAAAAAAGATAATCAAGGAAATGGAAATTCCAATAAACAAAAGTCAAATGGTAAAGGTAAATCATCAGGAAAATCTCCAAATTCTAATGCAAATAAAAATGCAAAAAAATAGAAATTCTAAATTACCTGCTGTAAAAGGCAGGTCTTTTTTTGTTTTTAGACATTTTTGTTTTTCCAAAATGATTGTTGGAATATACTATGGTAAAAATTGTTCTCGCGAACGGAAGGTGCACAGGTACACATAAATCTTGCAAAATAGTGCTGAAAAATATATACTTGTGATAGTATTAATGATTTAGGCAGCGATATAAGAATATAAGGAGGAATTAGGATGTCTGAAAAGGATGATTTAAGATTAAAGCTTGATATTAACAATGTTTTTGCAGAAATGATTGGTGAAGAGCATGGTTTGACTGTTGAGGAGTTAGAAGAAGCAAAAGAGGAGGCTTTAAAAGCACATCAGAATATACTTGAGGCTGAAGCTGATGGTAAGATGGGTTTTATGGAGCTGCCTTATAATCAGGAAGAAGTTGTAAAAGAACTTAAGGCAACTGCCGAAGAGTTAAAAGACAAATTTGATAATTTTGTAGTATTGGGTATAGGTGGATCTGCACTCGGAAATATTGCGGTTCAGACTGCAATCAACGATCCCCACTATAACCTATTTGAAGAAGCGCGTAACGGGTATCCCCGTCTATTTGTTAATGACAATGTTGATCCAGAAGGGATTAAAGCTTTATTTGAGAAGCTGGATCCGAAAAAGACTCTCTTTAATGTGATTTCTAAATCAGGAAGCACAGCTGAAACAATGAGCCAGTTTTTGCTGGCCCGTAAATTTGTTGCTGATGCTGTAGGAGAAGAAAATGTTGGTGAGCACTTTATTGCTACCACAAGTAAAGATTCTGGTTATTTAATCGAGATTGCAGCCAGAGAAAATATGAAGAAGTTCTTCATTCCAGATAATGTCGGTGGAAGATTTTCTGTTTTAACTCCAGTAGGACTTCTATCAGCTGCTATGACTGGAGTAGACATCGAAAAACTGCTCGATGGTGCAGCTTATATGGATAAAATCTGTCGTCAGGATGATTTCTGGAAAAACCCTGCTTTAGTTAATGGTTTGATTCAGTATTTAGCCTATCAAAAAGGAAAAATCATGTCAGTAATGATGCCTTATTCTGATCGTCTGCGCGATGTAGCTGATTGGTACAGGCAGTTATGGGCAGAATCATTAGGTAAGGAAGTTGACCGCCAGGGTAATAAGGTTAATGTTGGTCCAACCCCAATTAAAGCCCTGGGTGCAACTGATCAGCATTCACAGGCTCAGCTTTACATGGAGGGTCCTTTTGATAAAATAATTACCTTCCTGGAAGTAGAAAATTTTGCAGAAGAGTTAGAAATTCCAGGAGCTTACGAAGATTTAGCAGGTCTTGGTTATTTAGGAGGCCACAGCTTTGCTGAATTGATAAATACTGAAAAATGGGCAACTGAGCTTGCCTTAAATAAAAGAAATAGAATGAATCAAACTCTTAAAGTACCTGAAGTAAATGAATTTACTTTAGGTCAGATATTCTATTTCTTTGAATTCCAAACAGCTGTGACGGGTGAACTATTAAATATCAATGCTTTCAACCAGCCTGGAGTGGAACTTGGTAAAAATTATACTTATGGTATTTTTGGCCGTGATGGCTACCAGGAGAAAAAAGATGAATATGAAAATTCTGCCAAGCATCAAGATGATTTGATTCTGTAATTAAAGACTACATTTATTAGATTCATTTAGTTCTTATTTCAGTGTCTCATTTTCATCTGTTTCTAATAATTGTTCGTTATAATTATAATAATTACCAAAGTTTATCCACCTGAGGATTATTGGGTGGATAACTTTGCTTATTCTAATTTAATTAATGCCGGGGGAATTGCAATGAGTAGGGAAAAAGCAGAAAATGAAAATCTAAATAAAGTAAAACTTTTTCAAGATACTGTACCACGGTCAAGGGTGCAGTTAGATGTAGTTAAAAAAGTAAGGGCTGCTGTGAAAAACATGCCGGCAGATCTCCCAGCAAAAATTATTACTTATCAGGATGTAATTAAAGAAAACGGGGAATACTTTTTACTTTATCAGGGCAGCAGTGATTTAAAACCACTGGTTGAATACTTAAACCGGAATTCTATCAGTTCAGGGAAACTGCTGCAGGAAATGCTGGAAATTTTAAAGCTTTTAAGAGACTTGGATTTGATAAAAAGTCTCTTTCCAAAAGGAATAAATTCAGCTAATTTCTATATTGATCAGCAGGAAAACATTTATTTGATGCCGGAACAGATACACAGCAGCCAAAAAAATTATAATGATTTTAACTTTGAAGCACCAGCTGCTGAATATTTTAAACCACCAGAAGTAATAGCAGGTCAGGCCTGGGATCAAAAAGCCTATATTTTCAACCTGGCTGCAGTTTTTTATTATTTTTTAAGCTCAAAAACAATTTTTGATGATGATGATCAGGCAAAGGTTTTAAATAAAATCCAGACCGAAAATATTTTGGAGCCTAAGCTTTTAGTGCCTGAAATCAGTGAGCAGCTGAACAGTCTGGTGATTCAAATGCTGGACCGGGATAAAAATGAGAGGTTAAATTTAGATTCGGTTCTGCAGCAGCTTGGAAATGCAGCTTCTGCTGACAGTTTTGAGCTGCTCCCTTTTTTGAAACGAGAGAATTTATTAGAAAATAAGCTGCTTAAAAAGAAGAGGCAGAAGGAGAATATAAAGCTCTTTTTTAGACAGAGCTGGAAACCACTACTGTTTTTTGTCATCTTATTTGCTTCTATTTTTTGGGGCTTAAGTTCTGGCCCAGCTCCGGTGATTACGGCTGAGGACTCACCGTCAGAGGTGGTCAATTATTTTTACGAAGCACTTGCTGCCAAAAATATTGGCCTGGCTAAAGAAGCTGCTGAGGTCGATTTAGGCGCGATGGAACGCTTAATTTCTGAAAGTCATGTTATTGAAAAAATGCAGGCAGCATACAGCAGTCCTGATTCAGAGCAGGAGATAAACCAGGTTTATAGTTTAGAAAATTTACGAATAGAAGAGCTTTCTAATTCTAGTACCAGCCGCAGTTTTGAAGCTGTTTATGAGTTCAATTTTAGAGACAGTGAAAAACTTTATACAGTTAAACTAGAAGACCAACTTTTTGTTGAAAAAATTGATGATATTTGGAGAATTACAGCAATTGAAGGTGATTTTAGAGCAATGATTGCTGGAGAATATCCCTGGAGGGAAGAATAATGGATAAAAAACTATTTAAAGACCATGATTATGAGAAGATTAAAGACAATTTGGTTTCCTGGCTGCAGGAGAGGGTTAAAACAGCTGGTTTAGAAGGTGCAGTAGTTGGTTTGAGTGGAGGAATTGACTCAGCAGTTACTGCTAGATTGTGCCAGCTGGCATTTGGTGAAAACCTGCTGACAGTTATTATGCCCTGTTATTCCAGCAGTAATGACCGAGAAGATGCACTAAAAATTGCAAATAAATTTCAGATGCAGGTAGTTGAAAATGATCTGAGTGATATTTATGATCATCTTTTAGATGAGCTGAAATCAACAGGTATTAAAGGTGGTAAACTTGCTGAAGCAAATATAAAACCAAGGCTTCGGATGACTTCCTTATATTATTATGCTCAGGTAAAAAATTATTTAGTTATAGGGACAGATAATTGGAGTGAACTGAAAATAGGTTATTTTACCAAACATGGTGATGGTGGAATTGACCTGGCCCCACTTGGTTCTTTAGTAAAACATGAAGTTAAAGAACTGGCCAGAGTTTTAGATATTCCTGCTGAAATTATCGAGAAAAAACCTTCAGCTGGACTCTGGGATGGCCAGACAGATGAGTCTGAGATGGGCTTCAGCTATGAGGATCTTGACCAGTACATTTTAAGTGGTAAGGCTGAGCCAGAAGTTGAAGCAAAGATCAAGAATCTAGCTTCCAAAAACAGCCATAAAGTAGCACCAGTACCAATTCCAAAGAGGGATAAAATTTTATAAATTAGGAAATTGTTTAAACAGAGGTGTGATTAAATGAAGAAGCTAATTTTAGCAGTTTTAATAGTTTCAATGTTTCTTGTCAGCACTTCTTCAGCAGCTGCTGATTATCCAATTGAATATACAGATGACCTGGGACGGAAGATATTAATTGAGACCGAGCCGGAGAGAATTATTTCGCTGGCTCCTTCAGTTACAGAGATCATATACGAACTTGGCCTTGAATCTAAGCTGGTGGCTGTTAGCTCTGTTTGCGATTATCCGCAGGAGGTTTCAGCTAAAACAGAGGTGGGGCGGATTGATGAACCAAATCTGGAAAAGATAATTTCATTGGAGCCGGACCTTGTTATTACTGAATCTGTCAGCCGGATTGAGAGTCTAGAAAGACTAACAAAATTGGGAATTAAAAATATTGGTTTTAAACCTGGCTCAATTAATGATACAATAGATATGATTGAGGATATTGCTTATTTAAGCTCTGCAGAAAGTGCTGGTCAAAAAATTACTGCGGAGATGGAAAAGGAATATCTACGTTTGCAAAAACTAGTTGCTAAAAAGCTTGAAAATAATGAGCGCAAAAGAGTTTTTTACGAGATTTGGTCAGATCCATTATATACTGCAGGTGAGGGTACTTTTATTGACAGTTTGATTCAGGCTGCAGGTGGTTATAATATTGGGCGTGAAGCTCAGGGGAGTTGGCCCACCTATAATTTGGAAAGTCTAATTGCTGCTGATCCGGAAGTATATATCAGCAGTCAGCACAGCAGTCCTCAGGGTTTAACTCTAGAAGATTTAAGCCAGAAAAAAGTTCTGAGGGAGATTTCTGCGTTTAAAAATGATCGCATTTATTTAGTTAATCCAGATTTAGTAAATAGACCTTCACCAAGAATAATCGAAGGTTATAAGGAATTAATTAAAGCTATTTTTCCGGAACTAAAAGAGGAAATTAATTAGTTTTGTTGAATAGCAGATAGTGGTAGGGAAAGTGAAGACATTCTTAAACCTTTTTTAAAAGGAAATAACTAAGAAAATAAGACTAAGAGGTGATTTGATGAATTTATCAGATTTTACAATTGATGATTTTACGGAAATTGATGGTGGACAGTCTATAGGAAAGGTAGCTGTACTGCTGTCGATGGTTAATGACGAATATGACGGCAAGATAATTGATGCTTATAAAAATGAAGGCTATAAAGCAGTAATTACCAGAGCCGGAGGCAAAGGATCTAAACTAAAGGATAAAGTTTTGCGTAACTGTCTTGGAGCAGCAATTAAAGGTGATGTAATCACCGAATCTGTTCAGGACCAGAGAATTTTAACCCGCTGTGTAGAAAGAGCTATGATCGATTTTGATAAGCCATTATCTGGGATTTCAGGTGCTGGTATTAAAATTGGTATTGTTAGTAAAGAGCCTCATTTAGCAGTTGCTCTTTATGGAAAGCTTGGTATCCCTGGGTTAGATGTTGATCACGAAATTTCAGGAATGGGGATTCACTATTATGGACTCAGCAAAAGGTAATAATGAAATTGAAATATTAAAAAGGGTATTCAAATATCTTTTACCATATAAAGGCAGGCTGGCAGGGGGAGTAATCTCCATGCTGGTTCATGCCTTTTTAACTGTTTTTTTTGTAAGGGTTTTTCAGGGACTTTTGGAGACTATTATTTCAGATATTAATATGGGCCGCGAGGGAATGATCCAGCTTTCATTAGTTGCTGGAATGATGATTTTAGTTTATTTTCTCAAAGGAGTTTCCTATTATGGTAAAACTTATCTGGTTTCCTATGTTTCTCAAAGATCAATTAAAGATATGAGGGATGATCTCTATTCACATCTCCATAATTTGTCTTTAAGCTTTTACAGTAAAAATAAGACGGGTGATATTTTATCCCGGGTTACTAATGATGTTCAGAATTTAGAGAGTTCGATGATTAAAACTACTGTCGGCAGTATTGACAAGGTTTTTACACTGCTGGGAGGTATACTGTATTTAGTTTATTTAAATTACCGCCTGACAATCTTTTTGATTATAATCTTACCTTTAATTACATATGTAATTACAAAGTTTAATTATAAGTTGAAGAAGGTCAGCCGCAGAGTTCAGATTAAGATTGCTGATGTTTCAGATGTGCTTCAGGAAACGCTTTCTGCTGTGAGGGTTGTTAAATCCTTTGGGCGAGAGGAATATGAGTTTGAGCGTTTCAGCACTGAAAATCAGGCCAACTTTAGGGCCAAAATGAAAAAAACTCAGTATGGAGCAATTTTAACACCGCTGGTAGAATTCTTAGCTGCTATTTCTTTTACAGCTATTCTCTGGTATGGTGGTTATGAGGTTATGCAGGGAAGAATGTCAGCCTCAGAATTAATAGCCTTTTTCACTCTGCTTTTAACTATCAGTGAACCCTTAAGATCAATAACTAAATTATCAAAGCGGCTGCAGCAGCTATTTGCTTCAGCTGAAAGAGTTTTTGAGATAATGGATACTGAAAGTGAAATGCGGGAAGATGACGAAAACAAGATTGAATTAGATGATGTAGAAGGTGAAGTTGTTTATGATAACGTAAGCTTTGCCTATAATCGAGATGAGATAGTTTTAAAGGATATAAGTTTAACAGCTGAGCCGGGTGAGGTAGTTGCTCTAGTAGGCCACAGTGGAGCTGGAAAAACAACAATGGTTGATTTAATTCCACGCTTTTTTGACCCCATTTCCGGTAGAATGAGGTTGGATGGTCATGACCTTAGAGATCTTAAAATTGACAGCTTGCGTGATTTTATTGGAATAGTTCCTCAGGAGACAATTTTATTCAGCGGTTCATTAAGAGATAATATTGCCTATGGTGATTTAGAGGCTGACGAAGAATCAATCCAGGCTGCAGCAAAGGCTGCAAATGCACATGATTTTATTATGGCTTTTCCGGATGGCTATGATACAATAGTTGGAGAGCGCGGAGTTGGACTTTCTGGTGGCCAAAAACAGAGAATTTCAATTGCCAGAGCAATACTTAAAAACCCTAAAATTTTAATCCTGGATGAAGCAACTTCTTCTCTTGACTCAGAATCTGAAGCCTTAGTTCAGGAGGCACTGGAGCATTTAATGGAAAACAGAACAACTTTTATTATCGCTCACAGACTTTCTACTATCAGAAATGCAGATAAAATTGTGGTAGTTGAGCAGGGTGAAGTTATGGAAATGGGAAGCCACCAGGAGCTGCTTAAAAAACAGGGTAAATATGCTTCTTTATACAAAGGTCAATTTATTGAAGATCCTAATGCTTAAATAGAAGCTGATTTAATTTTAAAAGAAACAATAAATTTTAAATAAAAATAGGGCACTGTTTAATTAAGGAGGAATAAATGATGTCAGCTAAAAAAAGAAAACTAGAAAAAAAGTTAATTCCTCCTTTGGCCTATTATTTGATTAGGGCGACAAACTTTTCTTATAGACTTGAAGTAGAAGGTTGGGAAAAAGCAAAGAAAATGATGGAACAGGAATCACTTGTTTTTTCCTGCTGGCATGGTGATCTCTGGGTTCCTTCTTATTTTCTACAGAGATTAAAAATCTATGCACTGGCAAGTTTGAGTCGCGATGGCAGTTATATTTCTGAAGTTTTAGAAAGATTGGGCTGGGGAACTGTTCGTGGTTCCAGCAGTAGAGGAGCAAGCCGTTCACTGCTAAAACTTTATAGAAAGCTTAAAAAAGGTGAAAGTGCTGCGATTACTCCTGATGGACCAACAGGTCCTCTGCATCAGGTTAAACCCGGTATTATTTTTCTGCAGGAAAAAGCAGGATCTTATCTGGTGCCGATGGGGATTGATGCCCGCTGGAAGAAAAATTTCAGCAGCTGGGATGAATTTCTACTGCCTTTACCCTTTAGCAAAACAGCCTTAGTTTTTGCTGAGCCTTTTAAATTTGAAACAGAACTTACGATGGATGAAAAAAAGAAAATCTTAGAAGAAAAAATGGCAGAGGTAAATAAAAGAGCTGCTGAGATAGTCAAAAAATAATGGTGGTATTAAATATATGGATAGTTTGCGTAATTATTTAGAAAAAATCATAGATGGTTCAGAAAAAGGAATTTTAGCAAAAGTCATTAGTTTCTTTTTGTTTCTGCTTTCGCTGCTTTATGCTCAGCTTGCTAAAATTAGATCCACCCTATATCAAAATAATATATTAAAGAAAAAAGAGGCAGAGGTGCCGGTAATCAGTATTGGCAATATTACTACTGGTGGAACTGGCAAGACTCCTTTTACTGCTTTTTTAGCCGAAGAGTTAAAATCTCAATATAAGATAGCTATTATCAGCCGCGGTTATGGGGCTGCAGAAGATGTAGAAGAACCTTTTTTAATTAAATCGGGTTCTGAACTTTATGCTGAGGCAGCTGAAGCTGGAGATGAGCTTTTTATGCTGGCCCGCAGCTATGATCAATTAATTTTTATCCGCTCAGCTAATAGATATCAGGGAACAAAACTGGCAGAGGCTCAAGGGGCAGATTTGATATTATTAGATGATGGTTTTCAACATTACCAGTTAAAAAGAAATGCAGACATAGTTTTAATCGATGCCGAAAAGCCATTTTCTAACAATAAAGTTTTACCAGCAGGTTTGCTTAGAGAACCTTTTACTGCTTTAAAAAGAGCTGATATATTCCTTTTAAACCGCAGTGAAAATGTTGATTTCAGTCAAATTAAAGAACTTGAGACATCACTTAAAACGCTAAGTCCTTCTCAGAGCGGTGTTTTTAGAGCAGAAACCAGCTTAGAAAGCTGTGTTGCTGTTGCTTCTCAAGAGGAAAAAGAACTTGACTTTTTAAAGAAGAAAAAGGTTTTTGCCTTTTCTGGTATAGGTAGTCCGGAAGCTTTCAAAAAGAGTATAGAAAGTGCAGGAGTTGAAATTGTAAGCTATAAAATCTTTAAGGATCATTACAGCTATCAAAAAGAGGATCTTTTAACTCTGCTTGATCAATATTCTGCTTCACAGGCTGATCTAATTTTGACTACAGAAAAAGATGCGGTCAAACTCTTTGATTTTGCAGAGATGATTGGAGATTTACCTTTTTACTATCTTAAGATTTCTTTGAAAGTCGAAGCTAAAGAAAAATTATTAAAACTGATTAAATCTAAGATTAAAAATGGATGTGCAAAATAAGAATTTGAGGTGTATTTTATGAGCAGGCTTAAAACTGTTGCTGTTATTCCTGCCCGCTATGATTCCACTCGTTTTCCCGGTAAAGCGCTGGCAGAGATTATGGGCAAGGCAATGATTGTCAGGGTTTATCAGGCAGTAGAAAAATCTAAATTAATAGACGAAGTCTATGTTGCTACAGATGACAGGAGAATAAAAAAGGCTGTTGAAGTTGCAGCTGGCAGCGTAATAATGACCTCTGATCAGCATCAAAGTGGTACTGATAGAATTGCAGAAGCAGCAGCTCAAATTGAGGCTGAACTGATAGTTAATGTTCAGGGGGATGAGCCCTTAATTGAAGCTCAGAGTATTGATCGGGCTTTAAAACCTTTTAGCTGTGAAGAAAATCTTCGGATGAGCACTTTAAAAAGAAAAATTACTGCCGCTGAAGCTAAAAGTCCTGATCGAGTTAAAGTAGTTACAGATCAGAATGACTATGCCCTATATTTTTCGCGTTCAGCGATTCCTTATTACCGTGATACCAAGCCAGAAAATCAGCAGTATTATCAGCATATAGGTCTTTATGTTTACAGACGTGATTTTCTTTTGAAATATGCTGAGATGGAAAGAACTGCTCTAGAAAAGGCTGAGTCTTTAGAACAGCTGCGGGCACTGGAGAATGGATATCAAATTAAAGTTCTGGAAACAGAGGCCAAATTAATTGGTGTTGACCGCCGGGAAGATATTGAGCTGGTTGAAAAAGAGCTTAAATTGAGAAATATTTGATTTAAATAGATTGGCGGAAAGATTTAATGCAAAATTAGGTTTGACTTAACGTAAGATATAGATGGAGGTAAAAAATGATTAAAAAGGTTAAATTAAATGATGATATAATTTTTGGAGATCCCACAAAGCCTTTTGTGCTTTTAGCAGGTCCCTGTGCAATTGAAGAGGAAGATCGTGTTTTAAGAATTGCTGAAGGGATTAAGAAAATAACAGATAGACTGGGGATTCCCTATGTTTTTAAAGCTTCTTTTGATAAAGCAAATCGTTCTTCAATCGATTCCTACAGAGGTCCTGGTTTAAAAGAGGGCCTAAGAATTTTAGAGAGAGTTAAAAGAGAAATTGGACTACCAGTGATTTCAGATATCCACCTTCCTGAACAGGCTGCAGCTGCAGCAGAGGTTTTAGATATTATGCAGATCCCTGCCTTTTTGTCAAGACAGACTGATATGCTAACTGCTGCCGGTAAAACCGGGAGTATAATCAATGTCAAAAAGGGACAATTTTTAGCTCCCTGGGATATCGATCAGGTAGTAGAAAAGATTGAAAGTACAGGTAATGAGAGGATACTTTTAACTGAAAGAGGAGTTTCTTTTGGCTATAATAATCTAGTTGTAGATATGCGTTCATTACCTAGACTGCGTAAAACCGGCTATCCAGTTGTTTTTGATGCAACTCATGCAGTTCAGCTGCCTGGTGGTGCTGGTGATAGTTCAGATGGTGAAAAAGAATATGTTCCTTATCTGATGCGGGCTGCTCTGGCAGCAGGAATAGATTCTTTATTTATGGAAGTTCATGATAATCCAGCTGTGGCTAAAAGTGATGGAGCAAATATGATTCCTCTAGAAAGACTAGAAGGAATTTTAAAGCAGGGGCTGGCAATTGATCAGGCAATGAAGAATTGTGATGAAATAAATTATTAATAATTGGGTGACTAAAATGACAAAAAGCAGCAGAGAAGATAAATTAAAGCAGGGGCTGGCTGAAGCCAAAAATGCCCTACAGATAGAAGCTGATGCAGTTTTAAAATTGAAAGAAGAGATTGATGGAAGTTTTCAGAAAGCCATGGAATTGATTATTGATTCCAGCGGCAGAGTTGTATTTACTGGAGTGGGGAAAACAGGTTTAGTAGCTAAAAAGCTGGCTGCTACTTTTTCCAGCACTGGAACTTCTGCTTTTTTCGTCCATGCTGGTGAAGGCCTACATGGCGATCTGGGAATGATTAGAGCCGGGGATGTTGTAATAGCTGTTTCCAATAGTGGTGAAACTGATGAAGTTATTTCACTGCTGCCATCTCTGAGGAGAATCGGCATTACCTTAATTGCTCTAACTGGAAATAGCAGGTCAACTCTCGCTAAACATGCAGATTTAATTTTGGAGGCAGATGTAATTACCGAGGCCTGTCCCCATAACCTTGCTCCAACTGCAAGTACTACTGCAGCTCTAGCTCTGGGGGATGCTCTGGCAATTGCTCTCTCTTCATATTATGGTTTTACACCTGAGGATTTTGCTCTTTACCATCCCGGAGGATCCCTGGGCAGAAAGCTTTTAACTAAGGTTCGAGATGTAATTAAAATTAGAGAACAGAACCCGGTTGTAGATGTCGAGACTACTGTCAGAGAAGCTCTATTTAAGATGACCAAAAGCCGAATGGGATCAACCTCAATTGTGGATCAGGATGGAAATTTGAAAGGGATCATCACTGATGGTGATATTCGCCGCCTTTTAGAGAAATCTGCCGATTTCATTGATCGCCCGGTTAAAGACTATATGACAGCTGATCCAACTACTATTGCTCCCGAGAGGCTGGCAGCAGAAGCTCTTAAGATTATGGAATCCAAAGAAATTAACGATCTGCCGGTTGTAGAAGATCAAAAGCCGGTTGCAATGCTTAACTTTCAGGATTTGCTGAGGGCAAAGGTTTTTTAAAATCAGTTTTTTATTATAAGATAAACAATCTAAGATTAAAATAAAAAAGATAAAAGAGGCTAAATATGAAAGACAAAGTAAGTATGTATTTATATAACATTTTCAGATTTTTACTCAAAAAGCTGCCAGCAGCTGGCCGTTATTTAGGGATATTTATTGCCTATCTAGCCTATTTTATTACTCCTTCTAGAAGAGAACATTCACGTTTGAATTTAAAGTCAGCTTTAAATTTAACTGATAAAGAATCAAAAAAACTAATTAAAAAGGTATATAAAAATTTAGGTTATAATTTTGCTGAATTTCTAATGGAAGATAGTTTCAGCCAGGAAGATATAGATAGAATGGTTGATTTTAAAGGAATAGAATATCTAGATCAGGCTTTAGAAAAAGGGAATGGAGTTATTATCTATACAGCACACCTTGATAATTGGGAATTGTTGGGGGCTGTTCTGGCTGTTAAAGGATATCCGATTAATTCTATAGCCAGAGAGCAAAATAATTCTTTATTTGATCAAAAAATTAATGAGATCAGACGCGGGATAGGTATTGGAATAATCCCGAAAGGATTGGCGGTACGTCAGGCTTTTAAAAAATTAAAAGATAATCAAATAGTAGCAATTCTGGGGGATCAAGATGCCCGCAGTCATGGCTGGAAATTAAAGTTTTTCGGTAGAGACGCTTCTACATATGCCGGGGCAGTACAGTTTGCTAAGCGAACTCAGGCTCCAATTGTACCTATGTTTTTCCAGCGCCAGGGGTGGTTGAAGCATACATTAAAAGTTTATAAACCTCGCCAGATAAGCAAAGAAGCATCTGAGTTAGAATTAAAAGAAGAACTGCAGTCATTATTAGATCTAACTGAAAAAGAAATTAAGGAAAGTCCTGCTGATTGGATGTGGCTGCATAAGCGCTGGAAGACATATAATTAATTTTTGACAATACGATTTAAGATGAAGGGGGAGAAATATGTATTTGATTTATAATTTGATTTTATCTATTTTAACAATCTTTTTACTTCCCTATTACTATATTAAGAGCAAAAAAAGTGGAGAAAATTTAGATTTACGAGAACGCTTTGCTTTTTATGATCAAAACCTTGATTTATTATTTCCAGCTGATAAGGTGATTTGGATTCAGGCTGCTTCTGCTGGAGAAACTCTGGCTGCGCAAAAATTAACTGCAGAGATCAGAGATAAGTATCCTAAAGCCAGGATAATTTTTTCGACAATGACAGCTAGCGGTAAAAATTTAGCTAAAAAGAAAATAGAAGGTGCTGATTTGATAATTTATCTTCCGTTTGATCTAAATTGGGTTGTCAAAAGAGCAGTAAAGAGATTTAAACCTGATCTTTTTATAATGATTGAAACCGAGCTCTGGCCAAATTTAATTAGAGCTTTAGATCAACAGGGATGCCAGATAATGCTGACCAGCGGTAGGATTAGTGATGATTCCTTTGGCCAATATAAAATTTTAGGTTCACTTTTAGAAGACATGTTAAGCAGAATTGATATTTTTAGTATGCAGCATCAGGAAGCAGCTGAAAAAATTAAAGAGTTGGGTGCTGCTGAAGACCATATCTGCATCAATGGTAATTTAAAATATGATATCGATCTGAAACCACCAGAGAAAGAGGAATACTTTGCAAAGCGAGAGATGTTTAAAATAAAAGAGAAAACAAAGGTTTTGGTTGCTGGAAGTACTCATCAGGGAGAAGAAAATATTATCTTAGATCTATACAAGCAGTTAAAACAAGATTTTTCCCAGCTCAAGGTTTTGCTTGCTCCCCGCTATGTGGAGAGGCGAGACGAATTGTTAAAACTGGCTCAAGAAGAGGAAGTAGCAGCTGTACTCTATTCTGAACTTAAACGAAATCAGGTTCAGCTTGCTGAAGATACTGATCTGATAATTATAGACACCATGGGAGAACTGGCTCAGCTGTACTTTTATGCAGATTTAGTTTTTATTGGTGGTTCTTTAATTGAGCGTGGAGGTCATAATGTGATTGAAGCAGCAGCCAGAGCAAAGGTTGTTCTTTTTGGTGATAGTATGTATAATTTTAAAGAGGAAAGAGATTTTCTGTTGGATAATGAAGTGGGATTTGAGATTGAAAATGCTGCTGATTTTTATGAAAAATCTTATCAGCTTCTAGCAAATGATGAATACAGGAAGCAGAGAGCAGAAAAAGCAGCTGAATTAATTGAAGAAAATAGAGGTTCAGTCCGCAAACAGCTGCAGCTGATAGATGTCTTATTAAAGCAGGGAGTAGATCATGATGCAGAAGAATAAAGAAGAAAAGATTTTAATTACCAGGCTGAGTGCTATTGGAGATGTGATTCATGCTTTACCGGTTGCTTATGCCTTAAGACAAAAATATCCGGAAGCACAGATTGACTGGCTGGTGGAAGCTAAGGCTTATCCACTAGTTAAATTAAATCCCTATTTAGATAATGTTATTTTGCTGCCGCGGAAGCAGTGGCGCGAAAATCTGAGCCATGATTTAATTGGAACAGTTAAATCTTTTTTAAAATTTTTCAGAGAAATGAAGCAGAAAAAATATGACATCAATCTCGATCTGCATGGTTTATTTAAAAGTGCTTTCAGTTCTTTTTTAATTAAACCAGGACTCCGTATTGGTCCTGCTGATGGTAGAGAGTTAAGTACGCTTTTCTATCAGGCGAAAATAGATATTCCTCTTAACAAGATGCATAAGATTGAAAGAAATTTACATCTTGCTTCCGCTCTAGAAACTGAGACTGATGAGGTTAACTATGGATTAAAAATGACTCCTGTTATTAGAAGTCGGGTCAGCCGTCTCTTTGAAGCAGAAAAGGTTGACCAAAGTAAAAAGTTAGTAGTTATTAATCCTTTTACCACCTGGGAATCTAAAAACTGGTTTTTGGACCGTTATTTTCAGCTGGCAAATGAGTTAATTGAGGTTGGTTACTATGTTATTTTCACTGGTGGACCTGGGGATAAAGAGGCAATTGATAGTTTTGAAGCAGCTGCAGAAAATAGTTTTAGTAATCTGGCCGGCAAAACTGATTTAGAAGAACTCACAGAAATTTATAACCGTGCTTCTTTATATATTGGTGGAGATACAGGTCCCACTCATCTTGCAGCTGCTGTAGGCTTAAAAGTTATTGCACTGATGGGGCCAACTGATCCGGACACACATGGTCCTTACGGAGAAGGGCATACTGTAATTCAAGACAATAGTTTAGAATGTATTCGCTGCTGGGATCGACACTGCAGCCGTAAAATGCAGTGTATGAAGTCGATAACTGTAGAACAGGTTTTACGGATTGCCAGACAGAAGTTGGAAGGCTAAGATTTTAATTAGAAGGAATGGTATTGATGAAAGAAATCAAGCGAATAGTAGTTATAGACCTTTTATATCTGGGAGATTTATTATTTGCCCACCCGTTTTTTGAAGGACTAAGAGAACTATTTCCAGAGGCCAGAATTGACCTGGTGGCAAATAGTAATTTTTCTGAGATAATGAGAGCTAATAATAATATAGATCATGTTTACAGTTATAACAAAAATTGGCCTACTGCCCGTTCTTATAATTTTGCTAAAAAGCTGAAAATGAATAATTATCAGCTTGGAATTAATATTCATGGTAATTGGCGGACAGCTCTACTTTTGAAATTAATTTCACCTGCCCAAAGTATTGGTTATGGGGGTAAGGGTAGAGGGATCTTTTTGGATGAGGAAGTGGAAAAAGATATTGATTCACATATGGTAGAATTTTATTTAAAATTCTTAGATCAGCTACAGCAGAGCAAGCTTTTAGCAGAACATTTTGCGGAAAATAATATTTCTAAAGAGATAGTTTCTGAGACTATTGTTTCTGACAGTAAGCATCAAAATGAAACAGTTGAACTTCAAAATAGTGAGCGGGCTTTTCCCTCTCTCAATGTTGCTGAAAGTCATCAAAAAAAGGCTGAGCTTAAGCTGAAAAAGAGTGGATTAGAGTCAGAAGATGAATTTATTGTTTTAAATACAGGCGGCAGCTGGAAAACTAAACGCTGGCCTGAGGAGTATTTTGCAGAAATAGCAGATCAGCTGACCAAAAAGGGTTATCAGATTCTTTTTGTCGGAGGTCCTTCTGATACAGAAAGAGTTAACTATATCTGTAATAAGATTGAAAATCAAAAAATGATTTATAACCTAAGTGGGAAGACTTCTCTTTTGGAGCTGGCTGCAGTCTTAAAAAGAGCAAAACTGATGATTAGTGGTGATACCGGGCCGGTTCATGTTGCAGCAGCTGTTGGTACAAATACAGCAGCTATTTTTGGCCCTTCTGATGAAGAAATGTATGGTCCTCGAGGTAAGGGAAAAAATATTTTAATCAAAAATGTTGACTTAAGCTGCCGTCCCTGTGGAGAACACGAGTGTCCGCTTGATCACTTTAAGTGTATGCGGGAGCTGAGTCCTGAGATGGTAGTTGAGAGACTTGTAACTGAAGGAATGATATGATGGATGTGTTGGATATTAAATTTAATTTTGAAAAGACTCTAAATAAAATTATTCTATATTTATATATGTTTTTGCTTTTTTCTTTTACATTTTCAATAGCTATTAGAAATATATTTTTAGGGTTATTATTTATCTTTGTGATAATTAGATCTATTTTTTATAAAAAATTAGAAATAAAAAATAATGAATTTAATTTTTATATTATTGTTTTTTTGAGTTTCACATTTGTATCTTTTTTTGTAGCTAATAATTTAGAATTATCTATAGATAGATTTGTTAGTCCAATTTTAAGATATTTATTTTTCTTTTATTTTACTTTTGAAATTATAAATAATAAGCAAGCAATACAAAAATATTTTAATGTTCTACTGTATGGTAATATAGCATTCGCTTTTTTGGGTTTGTTAATTAAATATATGAATGGAACTAACTATTTGATGGGAAATGGGACAGGAACTGTTGCTGCATTTAATGTTTTTGTTTTTAGTGCTCTATTGTTTGATAGAAGTATTAATAAATATAAGAGACTTTTATATTTATTTGGCATAATATCATTTTGTTATATTTTATTCCAGACTACATCTAGAGGTGCAGTGGTAGGGTTTTTAATCTCTTTATTTGTGTTTGCAATGTTTTTAATTTATTATAATTATGATTCTAAAAAAGTCAAGATGATTGCAACAATTTTATTAATATTATTTATTATTATTACTCCATATTTAATGCCTGAAAGATTATTAAATAAATTTGGTAATCTCAGAAATGTTTATGAACATAATAGTTTAAAAACAAGAATTGTAATGTGGGAATCTTCATTGCACATGATAAAACAAAACCCTTTATTAGGTGTAGGAGTAGGTAATTATCAACCACATTATTTAAATTACATTGATAATATTTCGGAAGAAGATTTATCAAAAAGTTCTAGAGAACATGATCATCCCCATAATATGTTTCTTTTTATTGCTGCAGAGCAGGGAATACCTTCATTAATTATCTTTATAATCATGATTTTCATTGCAATAAAGATTTCATTATTTAATATTTTTAGATATAAAAAGTTTTCGTTTGGTAATCTTATAGGGATTATTTCTATTTCAATGTTCATTGTTTTTATAATTCACAGTTTTGTTGATAGTACAGCTAGATATGGTCATGTTGGTTTCTATTTAATATTTGTAACCATAATTAATTATTTATTGTATGAGGAAATGAGTGATAAATGTGAAAATTAGTGGTTTTTCTATGGTTCGTAATGCAACAAAATTATACTATCCTATTGATAAAGCAATAAAATCTATTTTACCTATATGTGATGAGTTTGTAATTGCGATTGGTAGAGGTGATGAAGATGATAATACGAAAGAAGTAGTAGAAAATATTGGTAGTGATAAAATTAAAATAATTGATACTGTATGGGATATAGAGAATCAAAGAAATGGTGTAGTGCATGCAGAACAAACAAACATTGCTCTAAATGAATGTGGTGGTGACTGGTGTTTTTATATACAAGCAGATGAAATAGTCCATGAGAAGTATCTTCCTATAATTAAAGATAGATGTATAGAGCTTCAGAATGATGATGAAATTGAAGGTTTAGTTTTCGATTATCGTCATTTTTGGGGTGATTATGAACATTACCAGATTAGTCATAGTTGGTATAAAAGAGAAGTTAGAATGATAAAAAATAATCTGGGCATAGAATCTAATAATAGTGCTCAAGGTTTTAGAAGAAATGGTGAAAGAATTAATGCTGCACATGCTAATGCTGAAATCTTTCATTATGGTTGGGTTAGACCTCCTAAATATATGGAGAATAAAAGAAGAGCATTTCATACTATTCATTGGGGTAAGGATAAGTCTGAAGAGTTTCATGATGAAGAACCACAAGAGTTTGATTATGGGCCTTTAGATCGGCTGCCAGTTTATAATGGTACTCACCCAAAGGTTATGAAAGATTGGATAGAAAAAATGGACTGGGAAGATAAACTTCAATATTCAGGAGAACCAAAAAAGGATAGAACTAAACATAAACATGAAAAATTAAAAAATAAGATCTTAACCTATTTTGAGCAAAAACTCGAAAAAAAGTTTGGTGGAAAAGTTTATCTGAGTGGTCATCGCAACTATACTTTAATAGGTAATAAGTAACTAATATGAAGAGGAGTAATAAAAATGCAAATTGTTTTAGTAGCACCACCTTCTATAACAGTGCCACCAAGAAAATATGGAGGTACACAGAGAGTAGTTTATTGGTTAGCAAAAGGATTATCTGAGAAAGGACATAATGTTACTGTCTTAGCAAAAAAAGGTAGCTATATAAATAAGAATGTAAAAATTATTGAAATTCCTGATAACATAAATGAGAATGATATAATGAAATATTTACCGAATGAATTTGATCTGGTTCATTTTCATATAAAATTAAAAAATGAACCTGATTTTCCCTATCTTCAAACTCTACATGGTAACTGTAGAGACGATGAATTTTTGCCACAGAATATTACTTTTGTTAGTAAAAAGCATGCTGAAAATCATGGAGGTAAATATTTTGTCTACAATGGTTTAGATATAGATTCATTTGAATTTTCACCTTCACACAATAATTACTTTAGTTATATTGCTAAAATAAGTGCTGATTATAAGAATTCTAGTTATGCTGTAGAATTAGCAAAAATGCTTGGGTTTAATCTCAAGCTTGCGGGTGGTTGGAGACCATCAATCAGAAAAAACATAAATTACTTGGGTAAAATTGGTGGTAAAGAGAAAATAGATTTCTTAAAAAATGCTATAGCATTAATTTTTCCAACAGCTTGGGAAGAACCTATGGGATTAGTAGTTATTGAGTCTTTAGCTTGTGGTGCTCCTGTTATTGTATCTAACAGAGGTGCAATGCCAGAATTAGTTAAAGAAAAAGTTGGCTTTGTTTGCAAGAACGAATCTGACTATTTAAATGCAATAAAAAATATTAATGAAATTAGTCGTAAAGACTGTAGAGAGTATATTGAAAATAATTTTACTCATTCAATAATGACGGATAATTATTTGACTTTATACAATAAGATATTGAATGATTCTGATAATTGTCTTCATGACTCATACAATGAAGACTTAAATAAAAAAAATAATTTAGGATATAAGAATAGAAAAAAAGTTTCATTTTTTCGTAAAATTAAAAATATTTTTTGAATCTCTGTGTAGTTAATAAAAGGAGTAGAAATGATAAGAGAAAATTCTTTTATTTCATATCAAAAAAATAATATAGATATTACTGTTAAGTCATCTATATCTGAAGCCTGGATTAGGTATTTTATAGAAAATTATTGTATAAACCAAAAAGAGGATATAGAAAAAGGAGAAACTATTTATTATTTGCGAAACCAGATAATAAAAATTTTTGATCCGATTTTAAATAAAGAAATAGTTATTAAAAACTTTAATCTAGAAAGAGCTTACGATCAGCTCCGATTTAGATTTTTAGATTCTAAAGCTGAGCGGTCATTAATATTAGCGAGAGCTATCAAAAAAATAGGACTTAAAACCCCTGTTCCACTGGCTGTTATTGAAAAACGCGGGAAAACTAACCAACTAATTTTTAGCTATTATATTACTGATTATGTAGATTATGATTTTAATATGCTGGAGATAGCTAAAGATTTTGACCATCCTGAAAGATATAAAATCAAAAAATTAATGCCTCAATTAGGCAGAGAAATTAGAAGGATGCATAAGGCAAATATTGTTCATAATGATCTGCATGCGGGGAATATTTTAGTTAAGGATTTTGAAACTAAGCCTAAGTTATATTATATAGACTTAAATCGTGGTAGAATTAAAGAAGAACTTTCTGAAAAAGAAAAAATAGATGATTTAAAAAGATTGAAATTTACTGAACAGGAAAAGAAAATTTTCTTCAAAAATTATTCTCCAGATAGATGGAAATATTATAGGGACACAGTGAGTAAAGCCCGTCAAAAACGCAGGAAGTTTGTTAATACAAAAAATAAAATAAGATCACTTTTAGGCATAAAAAAAGACTAGCTCGCAAGCTCAGGAGTTAGTCTTTTTGCTGTATTTATTTATAAATCTAATACTTTCAAATTAATACTTCAAATTATATTCCTGTAAGATTTTTTTATCAACCCGCATACGGGCAGTTTTTTGAGGATCTACAACCTGACTAATCTGCAGATCACAGATAACACTCATCAGCATATTAAGTTCATTATTTGAAAGGTCTAAGCGTTCTTTTAAAAACCTAAACATATTATTGCTGGCTTTTTTGACTGCTGCATCTACATTAGCTCCAGAAGCAATTGTATAAAAAGCAGCTTCAGTTTCTACCATTGGATCACTGAGCTCTTTATCCTTAATTAGATCAACCTTAACAGTTACCTCTCCAGCAATTTCAATACCTGTTACTCCAACTTCTCCATCTCCCATGGCAGCATGCAGATCACCCATAGCAAGCATTGCTCCAGGGACTTTCACAGGGAAATAAAGTGTTGCTCCTTCCTGAATCACCTTTGTATCCATATTACCACCGTGGGAAGCTGGTGTACCACAGGGAACTGCTTCTTCATCTTTACCTGGTGAGGTCCCGATAACTCCAATCATGGGATTCAAATCAATTTTTATTTTATCGTTAAAGATAGCTTTACCATTTTCTATCGGAATAATTTTAGTTTCCGATTCAGTGATAAACTCTTCCATATAGCCCATGTCAGGTGAAGAAATCATAACACCCTGATTATTTAATTCAATTTTTTCAACTTCTACTTTAAGGGTATCACCAATTTTCGCTCCTTTAATTTCTAAAGGACCGGTAGCAGGATTGATGGTTTCCCAGTCAGTTGATTCAAATAGTATATCTTCACTATTTATCTGGTTGCTAAAACAATCTTGAGTTTCAAAAATAACTGTTTCTCCCGGCTGACAGCTGGCCGTTGGTTTATTGTGAGCTGACATCGAATAGACATGCTTTTCTGCTGATATTTTCATTCTAACCCTCCTGAAAATTTAACTTTATATTTAGAATATTTGCTTAAATTATAACATAGAATAAGTCTAAAGTCAGTTTTGAAATAGATAAAAATTGAATTAAATAATAAGCTGAAAGAGTGAAAACAAATAGAAAATATTTGTCCTATAAACGGAAGGTGCACATAAATGCACATAAAAAAAAGACAGCCGAATGGCTGTCTTAGTATCAAAAATGGTACCCTCAAGGGGATTCGAACCCCTGCCGCCAGGATGAAAACCTGGTGTCCTGGACCCCTAGACGATGAGGGCAAATTTTTAGGCAGTTTTTGCGACTGCAATAAATATAATAGCATAAGATTAAGACCAGGTCAAGAAATTTTTTAAAAAAATATAATTTAAAATTTTCAGGCTATTAGCTCTGCCAGTCGGGCCTTCATCAAGGATTTTTTAATCCAGTGATAATAATTATTAATTTTGAGACAAGGAAGTAAATAAGAAATCTAGAATAGTATATTTAAGGCAACTATGAATACGCATTTGGTGGGTCATTATGCCAAGGTATATATTGGCCGTCTTTCGGCATTATGTGGTCTCTTTTATCTAAAACTGCCAAGAAAACTCCATCCAAGCTATGCATTGGGTGGAGATGAATTGGCTATTTACTTTGATTTTCAATATATTTTTGATCATCTCAATAGTAGCAACACCCGTAGATACAATACAGTAGCTCTTAGACCAAAAAGCAGACTTCCAATAATATTTTTTCAAATATTGTTCATATTGCTTTTTGATAAGTCTTGAAGATACAGTTTTTAATGTATTGACTAACCTAGATAATTGTTATTTAAGTCTCTATTCATAAAAATTAAAGCTCAATTTTTTCTTTTACATACAAACATATGTATGGTATAATTATAATAGAATGGGGGTGAAAAATCAATGCGGTTATCATTTAAATTTAAGCCTAAATTAAACCATAAGCAGTTAGTGATAATTAGGGAATTAGCCTGGCATTGCTCTAAATTATATAATACAGTTAATTATAAAGTAAAAAATAATAAAGAGCAAAAACCTGTCTATACTCAATTAGAAAAACAGTTTAAAAATAACTGGCATAATGAATACCTTCATTCTCATAATAGGCAGCAGGCATTAAAACAGTTAGCTCAGGACTGGAAAAGTTTTTTTGCTTCTCTCAAAGATTATAATAAGAATCCTCAAAAATATAAAGGGCAGCCAGGGCCACCAAATTTTAAATATTTAAACAGCAACCCCTGCGAAATAATATTTACCAACTTAGCTATTAGAATTAGAGATGATAAATTGCTTTTGTCCTTATCTAAAAGGATACAATCTAAATATAATGTGAAAGCTCTTAATTTTGAGCTGCCTGAAGCAGTTCAAAGCATTGTAGATTTAGATGCTGTTCAGCAGATAAAGATCAAGCAGAATCACATCTCTAAAAAATGGTATCTTTTAATTATCTACAAAGCTAAAGAAGCAAAAGAAAGTAAGAAATCCAACATGATGGCAGTAGATTTGGGGCTTGATAATTTAGCTACCTTAACATTTAAAAATAATTCTGAGTGTTATATTATCAATGGCAAAACTATTAAATCTAAAAATGCTTACTATAATAAAAAAATTGCAAGACTGCAGAGTATTAGAATGAAACAGCTGGGTACCAGTAAAATTAAAGATACCAGCGAGATAAAAAGACTCAGATTAAAGAGAAGAAATTATATTAGAGATTATCTCCATAAAGCAAGTTGGAAAATAGTTGATTTAGCAGTTGGAAATAAGGTAGCTATTATTGTAATTGGAGATATAAAAAATATTAAGCAAAGCAGCAAGCTTAAGTCTTTTGTCCAAATACCAATTCAGAGATTAGTTGAACTAATTGAATATAAAGCTAAATTAAATGGTATCAAAGTTGTTAAAATTAATGAAAGCTATACTTCTGGCTGTAGTGCACTAGATCTAGAAAAAACAAATAAAAGCAACTATAATAAATCCAGAAGAATTAAAAGAGGTCTCTTTAAAACTAATCAAGGTCTATTAATTAATGCAGATCAGAATGGCAGTCTTAATATTCTTCGCAAATACCTAAAAAATAAATGTATTCTCAGACCTATTAAACAGGCGAGAGATAATGGATATGTGGCCAATCCTTCAAGATTAAGGGTATCCTAATAACTTAGGAGGCAACCTTAAACAGTGCTTGTATGTTCTGTTTAGATAGGGTGTGCCCCTGGTGCGACTTAAAAACCAAACATCTTGTAAACTAACCTAGTAATATAGGTTGAGTTTTAATCTATATGAAGTAGTTAGAAGCTCCATCCAAATATTTTATTTGGGTGGTGAGGTTCACGCTGCAGCTCCAGGTGTGTTGGCAGCTTTACTGTATTTAGCTGGTAGAGAAGATAAAATAGATAAAGCAATCAATAACTTAATTAGTGATACAAGTGGAGTTTATTTAGAGTGGTAGAAAAAAACAAATGCTAGTCTTTAAAATTTATTAGGGGGAATTGATAATGAGAATTGCAGTAATCGGAGCTGTTGCAGCAGGTACAAGTGCTGCAGCTAAAGCTAGAAGAACCAATAAGGATGCAGAAATTGTTATCTTCGAAAAGGGGAGAGATATTTCTTATGCTGGCTGTGGACTTCCATACTATATTTCTGGAGTCACTCCGTCACGCTATAATGTAGTGATGAATACAGCTCAGGACTTTGAGGATAAATATAAGGTTGAGGTTCGTTTAGAACACGAGATAACTAAAATAGATGCTGAAAACAAAAAGTTTAATTTTAAAAATTTAAGAAATAATGAAATTGGGGAATATGAATTTGATAAACTGATTATTGCCACCGGTGCAGCACCAATCAAACCTCCATTTGAGGGAATCGATTTAGAAAATATTTTCACACTCAGATCTGTAGAAAGTGCTGATAAAATAAAAGATACTGTAAAAAGAGATGATGTTAAGAAGGCGGTAATCATTGGGGCTGGTCTAATTGGACTGGAAATGGCAGAATCCTTCAGTGAATTAGGGATGGAAGTTACGGTAGTTGAGCTTGAGGATCAGGTGCTGCCGCCGTTTAGTAAAGAAATGGCAGTCCTTGTGGAAGATCATCTAAAAGAAAAAGGGGTTGAATTAATTTTAGGTGATGGTGTTGATCATTTCGAAGGTAATGGTGAAGTAGAAAAGGTTGTGACCGGCTCCGGTAAAGAAGTTGAAGCAGATTTAGCTCTATTATCAATTGGAGTTAAGGCTAATTCGAAGCTGGCAGAAGCTGCTGGAATTGAAGTAGGAGAAACTGGTGCAATCAAAGTAAATGAAAAGCTGGAAACCAACATCAAAGGTATTTATGCTGCTGGTGATTGTGCTGAGTCAACTGACTTATTGACAAACAAAGATGTCTGGGTACCGCTGGGTTCTACAGCTAATAAGCAGGGAAGAACTGCAGGAGAAAATGCTGCTGGTGGAGAGGCGAAACACTATGGGATTTTAAAAACAGGGATTACAAAAGTTTTTGATCTAACAGTTGCCAAAACCGGGCTGGATTTAGAAGAGGCAGAGGCTGAAGGGATTGATGCTGTTGCTGTTAAAGTTAAAGCTCATAACCATGCCGGTTATTATCCTGGAACAGATGATATTCACTTAAGAGGTATTTTTGATAGAGAAAATGGAGTCATTGTTGGAGCAGAGGTGATTGGTGGAGATGGTTCAGATAAGAGAATTGATGTTTTAGCGACTGCTGTTTATAACCGCATGACAGCTGATGAACTATTCCAGGTTGATCTTGCTTATGCACCACCTTACTCCGGACCAAAGGATGCTGTAGCTATCCTAGGTATGGTGGCTGAAAAGAAATTATAATTTTGTTCTTTGACCACTAATCTGTTATAATTATAATGAAGTGTTTTACTATACTTTAATAAATTGTAACAGGAGTGAAAACTATGGCTCGTCCAACAAAAGATAGAATTATAGAAAAATTACCTGAGATAAGATTTTTTAAACCGGCAGGAGTTCCAGCTCATCAGTTAGAAACAGTTGAAATGACTATGGAAGAGGTTGAATCACTTCGTTTAAAAGATGTTGAAGGTCTAACTCAGGCTGAGGCAGCAGAGATAATGAGTGTTTCCCGCCCTACTTTTCAAAGGGTTTTAACTTCAGCTCGTAAAAAAGCAGCAGAGGCTTTGACCTGTGGGAAGGCAATTAAATTTGAGGGTGGAGATTATAGATTGGTAAGACCGGGTCACTGTCCTGAGTGCGGTAAAAAAATGAGAAGAAATAGAGCTCACCGACATGGCGAAAGAAGAAAGGTAAAACCTTGTCAGGATTGTGACGATCATAGTGATGATTGATAAAGGAGGTACAAAATGAAGATAAATGTAGATTGGCAGGGAGGATTAGAGTTCAATAATCATTTCCCTTCAGGACATGATTTAACTGTTGATGCAGCAGAAGCAAGCGGAGGTCAGAACAAAGGTCCACGACCGATGGAACTGCTGCTCAGTGGATTAGCAGGATGTACCGGAATTGATGTAGTTTTGATTTTAAATAAGATGAAAACTGAGTTGGAAGATTTTGAGATGGAGGTTGAGGCTGAAAGAGCAGAAGAAGCTCCAAAGCGTTTTACCAAAATCAAGATTAAATATAAACTAAAAGGTAAAAAACTGGACGAAAGAAAGGTTGAGCGGGCAATAAAACTGTCGGAAGAAAAATACTGTTCAGCCAGCAACTCGCTTAATGCAGAAATTACTTCCAGCTATCAGATTGAGCATACTGATTAAAATTTTAAATAGCTTTAGTGAACAGCAGGCATCCGGGAAATCGGGTGTCTTCACCTATAGATAGGAGGAGCTGATGCTGAATAAACGACTACTAAAACAGGCTAGTGGTTTGGAAAAGGCAGATAAAGTATTTAAAAATGCGCTTTTTGTCGATGTCTTTAATGAACGGCTCCTGGAAGATGATATTGCAGTAGCGGAGGGCATTATAATCGGAACTGGTGTTTATGAAGGGAAAGAAGAAATTGATCTAGCCGGAAAAATAGTTAGCCCAGCTTTAATCGATGCTCATCTCCATCTTGAATCTTCAATGACAAATGTTGATCAGTTTGCCCGGGTTGTTATTCCACGAGGAACTACAACAATTGTAGCTGACCCCCATGAAATTGCAAATGTGGCAGGAATAACAGGAATCAAATATTTGTTAGAAGCAGGAAAAGCTCAGCCCTGGAATTTTTATCTAATGCTGCCTTCCTGTGTGCCAGCTTCTGAGTTTGAGCATCCAGGGGCTGAATTAAGTGCAGAAGACTTAAAAACCTTGATCGGAAAAGAGGGTATTTTTGGTCTGGGCGAGCTGATGAACTTTCCAGCTGTTATCAGGGGTGAAAAAGAAATTTGGGATAAAATTGAAATGGCTGCTGATTTATTTAAAGATGGACATGCTCCCGGGCTCCTGGGAAAAGATTTGAATGCTTATCTATTGTCAGGTGCTGCAGCTGATCATGAGGCAACTAATGCTGCTGAAGCTTTAGAGAAAGTTTCAAAAGGAATGTATATTATGATTCGCGAGGGTTCCGTGACCCGTGATTTAGTTAGTCTACTACCGGCAGTTACCAGCAGCAACTCTTCTCGTTTCCTTTTTGCTACAGATGACAGGCATCCAGGTGATTTAATTAGAGAAGGGCAGATAGATTATGCTGTGCGGAAGGCCATTCAGTATGGATTATCACCTTTAAGGGCAGTAAAAATGGCAGCTATTAATGCAGCTGAGGCTCTGGGGTTAAAAAATCTGGGGGCAGTTGCACCAGGCTACCGAGCTGACCTTTTGATTTTAGATAATTTAAGAGATTTTGAAGTTGAAAAAGTATATAAAGATGGCAAACTGGTAGCTGAAAATGGGACTCTTTTAAAGTCTATAGATGATCAGATCTCATCAAATCAGGATAATCACTTTAATCAGGAAATAGAAGAAAAAATATTTAATTCAATAAGGTTAGGAAATATTTCAGCTGGAAATTTCAAACTTCCTGCTGCCAAAAAGTACCGGGTAATTGAATTAAAAAAGAATCAGATTGTAACAGGTCAATCATCATATCAGCCAGAGGCAGATTATGCTGATGAGCCACCTATAGTTGAACTGATTGGTCAGAATCTGGTGAAATTGGCTGTAGTGGAGAGGCATCATAAAACTGGTAATGTTGGCCTTGGTCTGCTGCGCAACTTCGGTTTGCGTCAGGGAGCAGTTGCAACTTCTATTGGTCACGATTCTCATAATATAATAGCAGCTGGTTTGAAAGCAGAAGATATGGAGCTGGCTGTCAGAGAAATTGAAAAAATGCAGGGCGGCTTGGTGATTGTAGTAGATGGAGCCGTTGTAGAAAAGCTGCCGCTGCCTGTAGCTGGTTTAATGTCTTTAAAGCCTGTTAAAGAAGTAGCAAGCAGACTGGAGCAGCTGAGGAAAACAGCAAATAATCTGGGAGTTAATAGAGATGGTCCTTTTATGACTTTATCTTTTATGGCCTTAACTGTAATCCCAGAGCTGAAATTAACTGATAGAGGCCTTTTTGATGTTCAGAAATTCAAAAATATAGATTTAGTTTTAGAGTGATTTGACAGTTTTGATTAAATATTTAAAACTCTGCTGTCTGACTTCTAAAACTTTATTGACAAGCAGCCAAACTTTATCTATAATAATAGGTGGAAATAAATTTGATCATTATTTTTAAGATTAATAAAAATTAAATAGACCTCATATAATTGTGATGATATGGTTCACAAGTCTCTAGTGTCAGCCGATAACTGACAACTATGGGGGAATTAAATTAGCTATTTCTATGGCTAATTTATGCATGTATTTAATTCATGTTTTATCTTAACGGGCAGATTAACCTGAGAAGATAGATTCCTTGTAGTTGGGGTATCTATTTTCTCAGGTTTTTTCTATTTAATCTGAAAAATGGTGGAATTTTTTATATTTTAGCTTATTTTAAAAAAAATTAGGAGGGTATTTATTTTATGAGCAACAATGGGAGTTTAGAAAGTTTATTTAAACTGCAGGAAAATAATACGGATGTAAAAACAGAGGTGATAGCTGGATTTACAACCTTTATGACAATGGCCTATATTATATTTGTCAACCCGGCTATCCTAAGTGATGCGGGTATGCCTTTTGATGGAGTTTTTATTGCAACTATTATGGGTGCAATTTTAGGTACAATGGCAATGGCCTTATTGAGTAACTATCCCTTTGCACTGGCTTCTGGGATGGGGCTTAATGCATTTTTTGCTTATTCTGTAGTAATTGGAATGGGAGTCAGCTGGCAGACAGCACTTGGTATTATATTTTTAGAAGGTGTTATTTTTATTATTTTAAGTGTAACCCCTGTTAGAGAAATGATAGTAAACAGTATTCCAATGGCTTTAAAAACTGGAATTAGTACAGGTATTGGTTTATTCATAGCTTTTATCGGTCTGCAGAATGCGGGAATTGTTGTTAATAATGATGCAACTTTGGTTGGAATGGGTAATATGTTACAGGGTCCGGCTCTTGTTGCTTTATTTGGTTTAATTATTACCGGTATTTTACATGCTAAAAAAGTAAAAGGAGCTTTGCTCTGGGGTATTTTAGCATCTACAGCTTTTGGCTGGCTTAATGGAGTTACACCAGCTTTTAATGGGATTGTTGCCATGCCTAAAATGTCAGATTGGTCAGGTGTATTATTTCAACTGGATATTGGTGCAGCTTTAGATTTAGGAATGATCGGAGTTCTTCTTTCTTTCCTCTTTGTTGATATGTTCGATACAGCAGGAACTCTGGTTGGAGTTAGTCAGCAGGCAGGTTATATTGATGAAAATGGTGATCTTCCTAAAGCGAGCCGTGCTCTTTTAGCAGATGCGATTGGTACTACAGGGGGAGCTTTATTTGGAACAAGTACAGTTACTACCTATGTTGAATCAGCTTCTGGAGTAGCTGAAGGTGGAAGAACAGGTTTGACAGGTGTAGTTGTTTCTATTCTATTTTTCCTTTCCTTATTCTTTAAGCCGTTAATCGGAATAGTTCCAGGAGCAGCAACAGCGCCAGCACTAATTATTGTTGGAACAATGATGATGACTAATATCACAGCACTGGACTGGGATGACTTTACAGAAATCCTGCCAGCTTTTATAGCAATGATTGCTATGCCTTTAACATATTCAATTTCTAATGGTATTGCCCTTGGTTTTGTAGTTTATCCACTGGTTAAACTATTTACTGGTAAAGGTAAAGATGTTCACTGGTTAGTTTATGTTTTAGGAATAGTATTTGTATTCTACTTTGTTTTTCATTAATCATAATTAAGATTGAAATAAAAAGAGCAGGCCCGCTTTTAAACTGGGGTCTGCTCTTAACTATTTCTTGAGATAATTAATTTTTAGATTTGATTCATCTTAATGATTTAATTTGTTATTAGATTCCAGTAAGCTCCATCATACTCTGGTAGCTTAAAGCACCAAATGTTTTTTCTATAATTATACCATCTGCATCTAAAATATAGGTTGTTGGTATTGCTCGAACAAGGTAATTTTGGGCAGTACGTTTATTCTGATCTAAAAGAACCGGTAAATCTAAATTATTTTCCATCATAAAATTTGCTGCTGTGGATTTGCTTTCACCAATATTGACTGCTAAAACAGCAATTTCAGATCCGTATTCTTCGTACAGCTTTTCCATATCAGGCATTTCTTTTCTGCAGGGAGGACACCAGCTGGCCCAGAAGTTTAGAAAAACTTTTTGACCTCGGTAATCACTTAAATTAACTTCCTGACCATTCAAGTTCATTAAGCTAAAATCGGGTGCCTTATTTCCAATCTCTGTACCTGCTTCAGCGGCTTTAATTCTTGTCTGCTGGAGATTGATTACAGAAAATCCAGTTATCAATAAAGCTGCTATTAAAAATATTGAAATTTTATGCTTCATCTTTTTCCCTCCAATTAAATTTAAAGTTATTGAGTTAATATTAATTATATAAATAAAACACTCAAATTTCCAGTTTTTTAGAAAAATATCGCAAAAAAGTGATATTATTTTAAATTAGGATCAGGAGGACTTTAAAAGTGGTTCAGAATAAGTTTTAATTTTTAATTGTTTTCTCGATAATTTCCTTGCTTCTTTCTGCGATTAATTCGGGATAATCCAGGTGAATATAGTGCTCAGCATCTAAAATAATTGACTCACCATTAGTAGCTTTTACATAACTATTTATACTATCCTGCCAGTATTTTTCTTCATTTTGGCTGGAAATAAAAGCAAAAAAGGGAATTTTAGGTTTTCCCTGTTCAGAAACTGTTTTAGAATTAGCAGTTACCATATCGACTTCTTCCCACATGTTTTTGGTCTGAACACGGCGGTAAAAGATTGTCCTGGAAATTTCAGCTTCCTTTTCTGTTAAAAGATCCTTTTTAGCTGCTTCAAAATTATTATCAAAAACATCAGGCTGATTTCGGACCAGGCCAGTTCGGGTCAGGACAGTAATTAATGGAGATAAAGATGGTTTTTCTTCTGTTTTCTCAATATAACCGGGAACAAGAGGATCCAGACCGATAATTGCTGTTATTTCTTCTGGATGAAGATTGGCCCAGTAGATTGCTTCCAGACCTGCTAAAGAGTGAGGAAATAAGACATATGGTCCTTTCTCTCCTGCCAGTTCTAAAGCTGTTCTAGTTTCTTTAAGTACAGTTTTTAAATCCCTGTCAGCAGAACTTATTTCACTCCAGCCGTAGCCAGCCCTTTCGAAAACCACAATTCGATAATCATCTTTCACTGTTAAAATTAGAATATCACATTTTTTGATTTTAGAAAACTGATACTGCCAGAGTATTTTGTGAGAAAGCATAAATGAATATGTAGTTTAGTCAATTTTTCTTTTCATTATTCAAATCTATGATAAAATATAAATAAGAGAAAAATTCGGATAATTATTTTGATAGTAGAATAGTTTATGGTTTTAATTTTCTAAAAAATATTGTTATTAGATTATAAAATATAAGGAGGATAATTATGATTACTAAATCAACACTCAGAAAACCTGAGCTGGCAGAAGAGGGATGGCGGAAAATTCAGTGGGTGGCTGATAAGATGGATATCTTAAATGAAATTTTAAAGGAACACCAAGACTCACAGCCGCTGGCGGGAAAAACACTAGCAATCTGCCTTCACTTAGAAGCTAAAACTGCCTATATGGCTTATGTAATCAGTCAGCTGGGAGCAGATGTAGCAATTGCCGGCAGTAATCCACTTTCAACCCAGGATGATGTAGCAGCAGGTCTGGCAGCTCATGGAGTTATGGTTCACAGCTGGTATGATTCAACACCAGAAGAATATAAAGAGCATTTAAATAAGGTTTTAAATATCGAGCCGGATCTAATTATCGATGACGGTGGAGATATGGTCGAAACCTTACATACCGAGCGCAGAGAACTTTTAGAAAATATTATTGGCGGGGCCGAAGAAACTACTACCGGAATCCACCGTCTGGAAGCAATGGAGGGTGAGGGAACTTTGGCCTTTCCTATGATGGCGGTAAATGACGCTAAATGCAAATCTCTTTTTGATAACCGCTATGGTACAGGTCAATCTGTCTGGGACGGAATTATGAGGACCACCAATCTGGTAGTTGCCGGAAAAACTGCCGTGGTAGCGGGCTATGGCTGGTGTGGAAAAGGTGTGGCTATGCGGGCCAAGGGTCTTGGAGCCAGAGTAATAGTCACTGAAATTGATCCGGTTAAAGCAAGTGAGGCCTGGATGGATGGCTTTGAAGTAATGCCGATGCGGGAAGCTGCTAAAAAAGGAGATTTTTTCATCACAGTTACCGGCTGCAGAGATGTAATAGATGAAGAAGACTTAAAGGTGATGAAAGACGGAGCAATTTTAGCCAACGCCGGCCACTTTGATGTTGAGGTCTCAAAGCCTGCTTTAAATAGGCTGGCAGTAGAGGTTAGTGAAGCGCGAAAAAATATCAGGAAATTTGAAATGGAAGATGGCAGAAAAATTTATCTTTTAGCAGACGGACGCCTGGTTAATCTGGCTGCTGGTGACGGACACCCGGCAGAGATTATGGATATGACCTTTGCTCTGCAGTTATCATCACTGCTTTATTTAAACCATAATCAGAATTTGGATGCCCAGGTCTATAATATCCCTGATGATATAGATAATATGGTAGCAGAATACAAACTGAAGTCTTTAGGCATAGAAATTGATCAGCTGACAGAAGAACAGGAAGACTATATTAACAGCTGGACAGAATAATTAGATTGAGCACTGGTAGTTCAGGAATTACTTTGGATGGCCGGTCTCAATGAAGATTAGATAAAAAGGAGTAGTAGAGTAGAAATGGAACTAAAATATGGAAGAAAAAAATTAGACTTTGAAATTAAGCCAAATCGGGTAATTGATATTTTAAGAGCAGATGAAAAAGCAGGAATTAAAGATCCGAAAGAAGCTGTGAAAAAAGCCTTAGAGCAGCCCATAGGCACAGCACCACTGGCAGAGCTTTTGGCAGCTGAAGAAATTAAGGAACTGGTAATTGTAGTTAATGATGTAACTCGCTATACCCCTTATAATTATCTGCTGCCACCACTCCTGCAGACTATTTCTGAGGCGGGGATAAAAAAAGAACAGGTGACATTTATTGTTGCCACAGGTGTTCACAGTCCTCATTCGGAAGCACAAAACAGAGAAATATTTGGAGAAGCAGTAGCTGCTGAATATGAGTTTGTTTACCACAACTGTGACCAGGATTTAGCTGACTTAGGTCAGCTGAGTACAGGCAACCAGCTGCTGCTGAATAAAAGGGTAGTGGAGGCAGACTTTTTAATTACAACCGGGGTAATCTTACCCCACTACATGGCCGGTTTTTCCGGTGGGCGCAAATCCATTTTACCCGGAGTAGCGGGCCGGGAAAGTATTGGAAATAACCATGCGATGATGGTCGAAGTAACCGCCCAAAGCCCTGCCTTAAAAGATAATCCAATCAGCCAGGAGATGTTTGAGGCAGCAGCGAAAGTTGGGGTTGATTTTATTCTCAATGTTGTCACCAACAGCAGCCGCGAAATAGTTCAGGTCTGTGCAGGTGACTACCGTCAGGCCTGGGAAGCTGGAATTTCGGTTTCGGCTGAGATGTATCATCTAGCTCTGACTGAAAAAGCAGATGTTGCTCTGGTCAGTTCAGGGGGCTTTCCCCGTGATATAAATATCTATCAGGCACAAAAAGCCCTGGATCATGCAGACCATGCGGTTAAAAAGGGAGGAACAATCATCTGGGCTGCAGAATGTTCAGAAGGCTATGGAGAAGAGACTTTTAAAAAATGGATGGACGAGGCAGCAAAACCCAAAGCTAATATTGAACGAATTAAAGAAAAATTTGTGCTGGGCGGTCATAAAGCCTTTGCTATTTCTAAAGTAGCAGCTGAAAAGGAAATAATCCTAATTTCCAGCTTGAGCCGGGCTGAGACAGAAAATATTTTTGCTAAAAAGATGAATAGTCTGCAGGAAGCAGTTGAATATCTAGAAGAGAAATATCAGGGAAAATATAAAAGTTATATTCTGCCCCAGGGAAGCCTAACAGTGCCTGTAGTGGAATCAGAATAATTAATCAAATTTGAAGAGAATAAAAATATAGATGATCAAACTAATTGGAGGTAAAGAAATGGAGATAGCAGCATTTAAAGTAGAAGAGTGGATGAACGAGTATGAGATGGATGCTGAATATAATATTGCAGAAACCTGTGTAGAATCTTTAACAGTTGAAGAACTTCTGAATCTGGATGATGAGCCGGAGGCTAAGTTGGAAGAAATAAAAAAGATGCAGCTTACTTACGGTGATATTAAAGGTTCAGCGGCTTTCAAAAAAGGAGTGAGCTCTCTTTATCAAACAATTGAGCCGCAAAATATTTTACCCTCACACGGAGCGATCGGGGCAAACTTTCTGCTCCTCTATTCTCTGGTGGAAGCAGGAGACCAGGTAGTTTCAGTTTTCCCAACCTACCAGCAGCTTTACTCAATTCCAGAGTCTTTTGGAGCCGAGGTTAAAAAATTAGAACTGCATTATGAAGATGGCTTTCTGCCTGATCTGGAGAAATTAGAATCCCTGCTCAGCAAAGAGACAAAACTGATAGCAATTAATAACCCCAATAACCCTTCCGGGGTGGTAATGAACAGAAAATTTTTAGAAAAAATAGTAGAACTGGCCCGTTCAGTTGACGCCTATATTTTAGCAGACGAGGTTTATCGCGGCTTTGATTTAGAAGAGGAGATTCCCTCTATTGCTGATCTCTACGAAAAGGGGATTAGTGTGGGCAGTATGTCTAAGGTCTTTTCACTAGCCGGTTTGCGGGTTGGCTGGGTAGCCGGTCCAGAAGAAGTAATAGAAAACTGTCAGCTGCACCGAGATTATACTACAATTTCAAATCCGATGATCTCTGATTATCTTTCGGTAATTGCTCTGGAAAACAAGGAAAAACTGCTGCAGAGAAATCTTCAAAAAGTAAAAAAACAGCTGAAAATTGTTGACAGCTGGGTTGAAGAGGAGGAGCTGGTAGAATATATTAAGCCTAATGGAGGTACCACAGCTTTTATCAAATATAATTTGGATTTAGATTCTGAAACTTTTGCCAAAAAACTTTTTCAAAAAAAGGGAGTTTTAGTTGTGCCCGGGGCTGCTTTTGGCAGAGAATATTTTATTAGAATTGGTTTTGCTGGTAATGAAAAAGAATTAAGAAAAGGTCTGGCACTTTTAAAAGAATTTTTACAGGAACAGTAAGTGCACCTTCCGGGTGCGGGATAATTATTTTCCATTTACTAGTAACTTTTATCAAGTGGGGTGAAATTTGTGGAGCGAAATCAGATTTTTATCAACTATGGTGATCAGGGAAAAAAGATGGTTAAAGAACTGCTGCAGAAAATAGAAGTTGAGTCTGAGCTGCAGAAAGATGACTTGATTGCTTTAAAACCAAATTTGATTAATGCGACAAAATCAGATCAGGGAGCAACTACTGATCCAGAAATTGTGCGAGGTGTTATTGAATATCTGCAGCAAAAGGGTTTTAATAATTTGATGATTATTGAGGGCTCCTGGGTTGGAGCCTCTACAGAAAATGCTTTTGAAGTTTCGGGTTATCAGAGGCTGGCCCGTGACTATGACCTGGAGCTGTATAATTTAAAAAATGATAATTTTATTAAAAAAAGTTATTCAGGACTGGAAATTGAGATAGCTGAAAAAGCACTCAGAGCTGATTATCTGATTAATTTTCCAGTGCTAAAGGGCCACTGCCAGACAAATATTACCTGTGCCCTTAAAAATCTCAAAGGCTGTATTTCTGATCAAGAAAAAAGAAAATTTCACCGCCAGGGACTGCACCAACCGATTGCCTATTTGAATCAGCTTTTAAAACAAAACTTAATTATAGTTGACGGAATTTACGGCGATCTAGATTTTGAAGAGGGTGGAAATCCGGTCAAAATGAATAGAGTGATTGCTGCTCAGGACCCTGTACTTGTGGATAGTTATGCAGCAGATCTTTTAGGTTTTTCAACGGCAGAAGTAGAGTATATTGAAATTGCCGCTCAAATAGGAGTTGGCAGCAGAAATTTATCACAGGCAGAAATTATCGAGCTGAATCAGGACAGGGCAGCTGCAATTAATTATTCATCCCGCAAGATAAAAAAATTAGCAGACCGGGCAGAAGCTGAAGATGCCTGTTCAGCCTGTTACGGCAGCCTGATTCATGCTTTGAAACGAATAGAGTCAGCCGGGCAGCTTGATAAAATTATGGAAAAAATCAAAATTGGTCAGGGCTATCAGGGAGAAGAAGTTTCTGGAATAGGTATCGGCAGCTGCTGCAGTGGAGCAGAAAGCTATGTTCAAGGTTGTCCACCTTCGGCCAGAGAAATACTTGATTTTTTAACTGCAAAATATAATATTGTACTTTAAAATTCACTTTCGACATTTATAGTGAAAAAAATAACTTTAAAAGTTGAGTGAAAAGCTATATAATAGAAGATAAAGGACTTAAAAGCATTAAAATTTAGGAGGAATAACAAAAATGAACAAGAAAATGGTTTTTTTATCACTATTTATGTTATTATTTTCACTTATTATTATGAGCGGAATTACAGCTGCAGCTGAGATGAATTTAGAGATTGGGATTATGCCAGCTGTAGATTCTGCTCCAATTCTGCTGGCCCAGGAAAAAGGTTATTTTGAAGAGGAGGACTTAGAAATCCAAATTGATGTTTATACAAATGCAGTTAACAGACAGACTGCTCTGCAGACTAATGCCCTAGATGGTGCAATGACTGATTTAATAGCCTTTGTTAATAATGCTAATAACGGCTTTCCAGTTAAAATTACAACCAGCACTGATGGTAGTTTTCCTATTTTAGTCAGCAAAGATTTTAAAGAAAAAGAGGAGATCCAGATTGGGATGATGGAAATTAGTGTTACAAATTTTCTGGCCGAAGAGTTTCTAAAAGATAAGTATAGACTGAATAAAATTTACATACCGGCAATCCCAGCCCGCCTGGAAATGCTGAAATCAGGCCAGCTGGAAATGGCAGTTATCCCTGAACCACTGGCGTCTACAGGTGAACTGCAGGGTTTAGAAAAAAGAGTTTATGAAAATGAATATGATTTTACCCCGGAGGCAATGATCTTTACTGAAAAAGCCCTGGCAGATAAAGAGGAAGCAGTTGCAGCCTTTCACAGAGCTTACAATAGAGCGATTAAAGAGATTCAGAAAGATGATGCAGAAGCCAGAGAAATTTTAATTGAAAGTTTAGGGCTGCCCATGTCAATTAAAGATTTAATTACAATGCCCGAGTACCATTTAAGCAGAGTACCAACTGCAGCTTATTTAAATCGAGTTATCGAGTGGATCGAGAAAACAGACGGGGGTAAAATTGATATAGATTATGAGCAGGTAGTAGAAAGGAAGTATATTAGTCAATGATAGAGGTAAAAGATTTAAGTTTTGCCTACCAGAAAGAAAAAGTTTTAAATAATATAAATTTAAAAGTAGAGAAGGGGGAAAGTCTTGCTGTAATCGGTCCTTCCGGCTGCGGCAAGACAACCCTGCTCTATCTGCTGGCCGGGCTTGAAAAGGCGGAACAGGGAAAAATTGCAATCAATTCTGAGCCACTTCAGGGGATTAGAGATAGGAGTTCTGTGATTTTACAGGATTATGGACTTTTTCCCTGGAAAACAGTTTATAATAATCTGGCACTCGGTCTTAAAATTAGAGGGACAGCAGCTGCTGAAATAAAAACAAAGGTTAATTCAGCCATGGCCAGATTAAAAATTTCTGAGCTTAAAGATAAGTATCCAGCAGAACTAAGTGGGGGCCAAAAACAGCGGGTTGCTGTAGGGCGCTCACTGGTTTTAGAACCTGATTTATTGCTGATGGATGAGCCCTTTTCTGCCCTGGATGCACTGACCAGAGAAGAAATGCAGAATTTGATTTTAGAAATTCACAGCCGTGATAATTTCAGCTTTGTGCTGGTGACCCATGACATTGCAGAAGCTGCTTTTTTAGGGCATAAAATTGCAGTAATTAAAGCTGGAAAAATTGTCGAGCTTTTAGAAAACCCTCACTTTGGAGAAAAAAATCTGCGGGAAAAAGAAGAATTTTTTGAGCTGCAGAAAAAATTAAGAAATTTAATGTCAAAAAAGAGTAGAGGAGAAATTTGAAATGAATTTTAAGCCGAAAACTAAGAAATTGAGCAGTCTATATGCTTTACTTTTAATAGCAGCAGTCTGGTATTTACTTTATTTCACTATTGATTCAGCTATTATCAGCTCACCTACAGCAGTTATGATGGTTTTTTTGAGCAATTTCAGCAGCGAAATTTTACCCCACCTGCTTTTTAGTTTTTATCGGATCACAGCTGCAGTGACGATTTCTCTGATACTTGGGCTAAGTGTTGGATTGCTGACGGGAATGCACCCTGAAATTGATAAATTTTTAGCACCTTTAATTTATCTGCTGTACCCTATTCCCAAAATAGCTTTCCTGCCGGTTTTTATGCTTTTATTTGGATTAGGAGATTTAGCAAAAATAATTTTGCTGATTGCAATAGTGATTTTTCAGATTATAGTTACTACTCGGGATGGAGTGCGCAGTATAGATAATAAGTACTTTTCATCAGCTCGCTCACTTGGTATGAATAGGCTGGATATTTATCGTCATCTGGTGCTGCCAGCTGTTTTTCCGGGAATACTTACCGCTTTAAGAATCACTATTGGAAGCAGTATTGCTGTCTTATTTTTTGCTGAAAATTTTGCCACCAGCTATGGAATTGGATATTATATTATGAACAGCTGGTCAATGGTCAACTATTTGAAGATGTACAGCGGTATCATTGCTGTCAGCCTGCTGGGATATTTGCTTTTTAAAGTAATTGATCTGCTGGAAGAAAGGTTCTGCAGCTGGCAGAAAATTTCTAAATAAAGTTTTAATTTTTAAAAATCAATTGCACTCAATTTAATTTTGGGAATTGTAATGAAGAATACAGAAAGTTATTTCTATAGATGATAATTTATAATTAGTAAATAAAAATAAATACAAAAAAGGGGGAAATACTTTATGAAAAATGTTGGTAAGACTGACAAATGGATTAGGATTATTGTTGGTATTTTATTATTGACAGTGTTCTTCTTTGCAGAAGGTAATGCCCGATATTTTGGTTTGCTAGGAATCATCCCTCTCTTTACAGGACTTTCAGGAAATTGTCTTTTGTACAAACTTTTGGGAGTTAATACTCGGAAGGATAAATAGTTAATTTATTATCCCTGCATCTCAGGGATAATTTATATAAATTTTTTTGAAATTAATTCATGGTTATTAGCTCGGAATTTAATTAAGATATATTTAAATTGAGATGAATATAATATTCAGGAGGTTTTATTAATGACTAAATTATTAATCACATATTACAGTTCTTATGGTCACATGTTTGAGATGGCTAAAGAAGCAAGAAATGCAGCAGCGGAGAATGAAAATTATGAAGTTAAATTAAGAAAGATTCCCGAATTAGAAGCTGCTAAAAAAGCAATGTCAGGTCAAGAAGCTTATCAGGTTGCACAAAAAGCTCAGTCAGATATAGAGGAAGTAACCCTAGCTGATTTAGAATGGGCTGACGGAATAGTTTGGGGTATCCCAACCCGCTTTGGTAATATGCCTGCACAGGTAAAACAATTTATTGATACAGCTGGAGGATTATGGGCAGAAGGAAAATTGGAAGATAAAGCTACTGGTATTATGACTAGTTCTAATACAGTACATGGGGGTCAGGAAAGCACAATTTTATCATCAATGATACCTCTGCTTCACTTTGGGATGATTTTTGTTGGTTCAACTTACGGACAGAATCCTGAGATTAGTGAAGATAGTTATCACGGTGGTTCACCTTATGGCCCATCAACACTTGCTGGAAGTGATGGCAGTAAGTTTCCAACAGAAGGTGACTTAAATATGGCAGGTAGGCTAGCTAAAAGAGTAGCTAAAGTAGCCAGTGGAATTAAAAAAGTTAATTAAACAATCAATCTTATTCCAATATATTCTAAAAGCCCTGGCCTCCGCAGCTGGGGTTTTTACATATCATAAATGGAGGTTTTAAAAAATGACAAAAGATATTTATCAGGCAACTGAGGAAAGAAGAAGTTACTATAATATAGATGATCAGAAAATAGTTCCAGAAGAAAAGGTAGAAAAGGTTGTTGAGCATGCAGTTAAATACACTCCGACCTCTTTTAATTCACAGACAGGAAGAGTAATTTTACTCTTTGATGATCAGCACAATAAGTTTTGGAATATAGTTGAATCAAACTTGAGACCTGTTGTACCGGAAGAACAATTTGATTCAACCAAAGAAAAAATTGATGGGTTTCGCAGTGGTTATGGAACTGTTCTTTTCTACGAAGATAAGGAAATAGTAGAAAATCTGCAGCAGCAGTTTCCCCTCTACAGCGATAATTTCCCCAAGTGGTCTCAACATTCAAGTGGAATGCTGCAGTATAATGTCTGGACAATGTTGGAAAATGAAGGGTTAGGTGCATCACTTCAGCATTATACTGAGCTGATAGAAGAAGATGTAAAAGCAGAATGGGATGTGCCGGAGAAATGGCGTTTTGTGGCTCAAATGCCTTTTGGTAATCCAGTGGAAGAACCAGATGAAAAAGAATTTGAACCCTTAGATGAAAGAATAAGAGTTTATAAATAAAGTATAATTTTTATGATGAGTCGAAAATAATAAATATTTTATTTAACAGCCTTTGAAAAATTTGGAGGCTGTTTTTCTTTTTGTAATTATAATTCCTGTATCCAGACATATATGTTTAAAAAACATTGTAAAACGTCCGCTAATTCAATATGCTTAAGCTAGATAAAAGCAATTGAGGAAAGGAGCGGTCAAAAATGATTGATAGAATGGTAGAAAAATATGAATATTTAATTTTAAATATAATTTTTAATGAAGACAGAGATGAACTGCAGTGAAGGTATTAGAAAATTTGTCTGCTCCAGCGATAATAATTTTTTAAAAATTATGTAGCTTAAAAGCAGGAAGGCCCTCTCTTAAATAGAATAATATTTAGTGAGAGCAAATTTATTTAATAAAAATCAAACTAAAATACAGATTAATTATAGTTAGAGAGGGTTTTATGGATCGAGTAAATATAAAGAAAGTTGAAAGACTGGTGAATGGGATTCTCTCTACTCAGGGATCCCAGACAGCAGTCATATTTTCATGTCAAAAAAATATCAAGGAGGAAGTAGATGAGAATTAAATATCAAAAATTATATGACAAATTTGAAGAAGTTCTTTTAGATAGAGGTTTCAATCAAGAAAAAGCTGCAAGAGCAGCTAAAAACTTTGCAGACAGCAGTTTGGATGGATTTCAGTCACACGGGATCAATAGATTTCCGCGTTTTATAGAAATGGTCGATCAGGGGTATATTGACATTGAAGCTGAGCCAGAAAAAGTAGGAGAAAACGGTAATATTGAGATTTACGATGGTAAACTGGGCCCGGGAAATCTTAATGCCCAAACTATAATGGAAAAAGCTATAACAAAGGCTAAAAAAGAGGGGATAGCGGTGATGGCTTTAAGAAATACCAACCACTGGATGCGGGGTGGGGCTTTTGGCTGGCAGGCAGCTGAAGCCGGTTGTGGTGCAATTTGTTTTACCAACACATTACCCAATCTACCTCCCTGGGGTGCTTCTGAAGCTAAAATCGGGAATAACCCTCTGATTATGGCAATTCCCTATCAGGAAAAGCATTTAGTTTTGGATATGGCAGTATCGCAATATGCTTATGGAACTTTAGAAAAATATTCATTAAGCGGAGACGAATTACCTTATCCTGGAGGCTACAATGAAGAAGGGGAATTAACATCCAATCCTCAAGAGATTTTAGATGCGATGCGTCCAATACCAGCAGGCTACTGGAAGGGTTCAGGTCTTTCAATAATGCTCGATTTATTTGCTGCCCTTTTATCCAATGGCTTAAATACTTTTTTGATCGGCGAAAAGGAAAGAGAATATGCTCTTTCTCAGCTTTTCTTAGTTTTTGATATGGATGGAAAAATTGAAGAAAATAGAATTGAAGAGACTATAGATTCGATTCATTCTGCTGAAAGAGTTGATCCGAAGAAAAAACCTCGCTATCCAGGAGAAGGAACATATTTGAGAAGGCTGGAAAATCAGGAAAAAGGAATTCCGGTTGAAGAGAAAATTTGGGAGAAAATTAATAGTCTGTAATTGTTAAAGATACAGGAGTTCAAATTTTAAGCTTAGAACCTTCATCAAAAGGCATTTAAGCTTTTTTCAATAGTATAATATTTGGAGGTCAGTATAAATGAAAATTGTGGTATTAGATGGTTATGCGGTCAATCCTGGTGATTTAAGCTGGGATAAGATAAGAGAATTTGGAGAGTTAGAGGTATATGATCGGACTCCGGAGGATAAGGTTTTGGCGAGAGCAGAGGGAGCAGATATTTTATTAACAAATAAAACACAGCTTCAAAGAAAAACTATAGAGGCCTTACCTGATTTGAAGTATATCGGTATTTTAGCAACCGGGTACAATGTAGTTGATATTGGAGCTGCAGCAGAAAATAATGTGATAGTAACTAATGCCCCTGATTACAGCACAAATGCAGTGGCTCAATTTACTCTGGCTTTAATTTTAGAAGCCGCACTTCACATTGGAGAGCACAATCGAGCAGTTAAAGAAAAGAAATGGAGCCAATCACCGGACTTTTGTTTTTGGAATTATCCTTTAATCGAGCTGAAAAATAGGACTTTGGCCATTATTGGTTTTGGCAATATTGGGCAGCGAACTGTTGAGCTGGCCCAGGCCTTTGGCATGAAAGTAATTGCCTATGACCGCATCCCTGAGAAAAAGATTAATAACCCAGAGATAGCAACTGACAATATAGAATTTCTAAGTTTAAGTGATCTTTATGCTCAAGCAGATATTATTAGTCTGCACTGTCCTCTGACTGAAGAAACTGCAGGAATAATTAATAAAAAAAGTATTTCTCAGATGAAAAAAGGTGTAATCATTATTAATACAGCCAGAGGTGGGTTAATTGTCGAGGAAGATTTAGTATCAGCTTTAAAATCAGGTAAAGTTCAAACGGCTGCTCTTGATGTGCTAAATTCTGAGCCACCTGCAGATTCTAATCCGCTTTTGCATTTAGAAAATACAATTATAACTCCTCATAATGCCTGGGCAACTAAAGAATCGCGAAAATCTCTGCTGAACATTGTTTCTGAAAATATTAGATCTTTTTTAAATGGAAAAGTAATAAATAGAGTGAATTAAAAATTTAATTCCATGGTCTTGGAACAATTTATGGTTGTTTTAAAATAGATATTGATATATAATTAAAATCGATAAAATTTTAGATTTATAAATATTTAACAGGGAGTGATAGTGATTACAGACTATGGCGTTTTAGAAAATTTAAATGGCCTGCAGTATTGGATGATGCTTAATCATAAAAGCCATAAGTTAATCTATTTAATAGGACTTTTATTTTTAGCAGCATTTATTGTAAAAACAATAACAGATAAGTTTAGAATTCCCAGTGTTGTAGGTTACATATTATTAGGAACTATATTTAGTCAGAGTGTGGTCGGAAATTTATCTTTTTTGTCAAAAGAGTTTTTAGCCTGGTATAATTACTTATTAAATACTTTAAATTTCATAACTGTTTTGGCAGTATCCTTTATTTCATTTGGTATTGGTACTTCATTATACATAAAGATCTTAAAAAAATTAGAGTTTGAATTAGCTTTAATAGTTTTATTTGAGTCAATTGGTGCTTTTGTTTTGGTTTCAGGAATAATGCTTTTATTGGGAAAGGAATTATTTGTAGCTATTTTATTTGGAACAATTGCTACCGCAACAGCTCCTGCAGCAACTGTAATGGTGCTGAAAGAGTATGGTATTCCAGGAGAATACTCAGCAACTCTGATGGTTGTGCTGGCTTTAGATGAATTTTTGGCACTTTTAATATTTTCATTTATGGAGCCACTATCTTATATTTTAGCATCACCAGAGGTAGAGTTGACAATTACCAATATGCTGCTGACACCATTATTTAGAGTTTCTGCTGCCATATTATTAGGTTTTATCATTGGCTATATTTCACAATATTTAATGGTCAAATGCAGTTCTGAAAGCAGAAAAATATTACTTATTTTGGCAACTATTATTGGAACGAGTGCAGCTGCTGTATTCTTACATATTTCACCTTTGTTTGCAAACTTAACTTTAGGTTTTGTGTATCGAAACATTCCTAAGCGGCGTCTGGATGTTTCAGATAAGATTGATGTCCTAACGGTTCCTTTACTGGCAACTTTCTTCATTTTAGCGGGAACTAAATTGGATATCAGCAATTTATTCAATACAAGCTTTTTAATTGTAGCCTTTGCTTACACAGCTATGAGAATGATTGGGAAAGTTGGGGGAGCTCATTTAGGTGCAAAGCTTTCTTCAGCCCCTAAACATGTTGAAGACTACATAGGCTTTGGTTTAATACCACAAATCGGAATCACAATTGATTTAGCCTTTATCATTCAAAAAGACTTTGTCCATATTGGAGGAAATGTTGCAAGTATTTCAATGTTAATCTTAAATGTTATTTTATTTACCTCAATTTTCACAGAAATATTCGGTTCTTTAGCCACAGAATATGCTTTAATTAAATCTGATGAGATGAAAACAAAGCGCTGTTAAAAAATTTTAAGGTAGAAAATTAACTAGTGATTTAAAAATAACTTTGTTTGGAGGGATTTAAATTGAAAATATTAGTGGCACCTGACTCATTCAAAGGTTCTCTAACGGCAATGGAAGCTGCAGAAAATATTAAAAGAGGCATACATAATTATGATTCAAAAACAGATGTAGAATTGCTGCCGATGGCCGATGGTGGTGAAGGAACAGTTCAATCTTTAGTTGATGCAACAGATGGAAAAATTATTGAAGAATTAGTTACTGGTCCTTTAGGTGAAGAAGTTAATGCTTTTTATGGACTTTTAGGTGATGGGAAAACAGCAGTAATTGAAATGGCAGCAGCTTCCGGGTTGCCTTTAGTACCAGAAAATAAAAGGAATCCTCTGCTCACAACGACTTATGGAACTGGAGAATTGATTGCTTCAGCTTTATCTAGGGGAGTAGAGAAAATTATTGTTGGTATTGGTGGTAGTGCAACTAATGATGCTGGAGTGGGGATGGCTCAGGCCTTAGGGGCAGAAATTTTAGATGCTGATGGAGAACAGATTGGATTTGGTGGTGGCAACTTAGATCAAATTGAAAAGATTAATTTAGATAAACTGGATGCACGGCTGAAAGAAGTTGAAATAGTAGCTGCCTGTGATGTTGATAATCCACTTTATGGTGAAAATGGAGCTGCCTATGTTTATGCTCCTCAAAAAGGTGCAGATCAAGAGACAGTTGAAATACTTGATCAAAATTTAAGACATTTTAATCAAAAGTCTATTGATGAGTTAAATATAAATACAGATAAAATTGCTGGAGCAGGTGCAGCAGGAGGATTAGGTGCTGGTCTGGTGGCTTTTTTAAATGCTGAACTTAGAGCTGGAATAGATATTATTTTAGATTTTATTAAATTTGACGAAAAACTGGAAGATGTTGACCTGGTGATAACTGGAGAGGGAATGCTGGATGGTCAGACCATTTATGGTAAAACACCGATTGGAGTTTCGAGAAGTGCTGCTAAAAAAAATATTCCTGTTATAGCAGTCGCCGGTACTCTTGGTACAGGTGTAGAAAAAATTTTAGATCATGGAATTAATTCATATTTTTCAATTATTGATCGACCAGCAAGTCTAGCAGAAATTATTGCAGAAAGTCCTGAACTTATAGCAAAGTTAGCTGAGCAAATAATGAGGACTATAAATTTAAAAGGCTAAAACCCTAAATATAGGGCTTAGCCTTTTTCTGATGTCTTAATTAATTTCCAAAAATATGCTTCGCACCTGTTACGCAGCAAATATTTACCAAATCATTACTTAGCCACAATTGCTTCAATAGCAGCCAGTTCATCATTAGTAAACTCAGTATTTTTTAAGCTTCCAACATTTTCAACAATCTGATCAACTTTGCTGGCACCGACAAGAACAGAAGTAACTCCCTGATCTAAAACCCAGGCTAGAGCCATTTGAGATAGGCTTTGGCCTCGATCAGAAGCCATATCATTTAACTTTCTTATTTTATCTAACTTTTTTTCTGTAATACTGTCTTTTTTAAGGAAGCCGCTTTCTTTGGCAGCTCTAGAATCTGCAGGTATTCCCCCCAGATACTTATCAGTTAATAAGCCCTGTGCCAGTGGTGAGTAAATAATTGATCCCATTCCGGCATCTGCAAGATTTTCTAAAAGATTATCCTCTTCTGACCAGCGATCAAAAATAGAATAGTTGTACTGGTTCAAGAGCAGCTTAACTCCCATATTTTCAGCAACTTCTGCTGCTTTTTTAGTCTGTTCAGCATTATAATTTGAAATACCAACGTAAAGAGCTTTTCCCTGATCCTGAATTTGTTTTAAAGCACCAATAGTTTCCTCTAAAGGTGTATCTGGATCTGGACGGTGATGATAAAAGATATCTACATAATCAAGTCCCATTCGCTCTAAGCTCTGGTCAAGACTTGAGATTAAGTATTTACGGGAGCCCCACTCTCCATAAGGTCCTGGCCACATGTAGTAACCTGCTTTAGAAGAAATAACAAGCTGGTCTCGATAGGGTCTAAAATCTTTTTCCATTAAAATCCCCATAGTTTCTTCAGCAGAACCAGCAGGTGGACCATAATTATTTGCAAGGTCAAAGTGAGTAATTCCTAAATCAAAAGCTTTGCGCAGCATTTTTCTAGCATTTTCTAAAGTGTCAACTCCACCAAAATTGTGCCACAATCCTAAGGAAATTTTCGGCAGTTTTAAACCGCTATCACCGGTATAGTTGTACTGCATCTTCTCATAACGATTTTCATCAGCTAAATAAGGCATCAAAATACCTCCTCTAATAGTTTTTATCTAAGTTTATATTCATTACTAAAGACTATTATACCAGACAGTCAGTAGTAATTAAATGTAAATTGATTACAATAACCTTTAATAAAGGACTTTAAATTTGAAATATTTAGTTTAAAATAAAGGACTAACAGCTTTTAAATAGAAAATAAAAGATAAGCACAATGTTCTAGAGATTTAAAAAATAGTTAAAAGAAGGTGCAAATTAAATGAAAAAAATCAATTATGCTTTAAGTGGTTTAGGAGGAATTGCAAAAACTCATCTAATGGGATTAAAAAATCTAGAACTGCTTGAGCTTCCCGTAGAATTAAAAATAAATCTGGATACTTTAGCTACAACTCATCCAAATAAAAACAGAGAGTTGGCCCAATCAATAGGTTTTGACCAGGTAGTAGATGATTTTAATAAATTATTAGAAAATGAAGTAGACATGGTTGATTTATGCACACCCAATTTCATGCACGCTGAACAAATTATAAAAGCTGCAGCAGCTGGTAAACATATTTATTGCGAAAAACCTCTGGCCTTAAATTTAGAAGAAGCAGCAGAGATCATGGAAGCAATAAAAAAGAGAGATATTAGGCATCAAATGGGATTTGTTTATCGCTTTGCTCCATCAGTAGCCTATACTCATGCCCTCCTGAAAAATAAGGTGATTGGGGATATTCAATTTGCCAAGATAGAATATTATCATTCACGATATTTAAATCCTGAGGTTCCGATAAGCTGGCGTCTTAAAAAGGAAAGTTCTGGTGGAGGGGCTCTAGTAGATCTGGGAAGCCATATGATAGATTTGAGCAGATTTTTAATCGGTGAAATTGAAAATTTAAGTGCCTGGACTAAAACTTTCATCAAAAAAAGAAAAATTGCACAGCGTAGTTTAAAAAAAGTAGATGTTGATGATTGGGCAATGTTGATGCTTGATTTTGCTTCTGGAGCTAAGGGAACATTAGAAGTTTCAAGAGTTTCACCTGGTAATGAAGGGTTTAGGTTCCATATTTTTGGTGATCGAGGAGCAATCCATATTGATTCTGAGCAGATAGCTAAGCCTAAATTATTTGATCAAACACCTAAAGAAATTGAAATAACTGAAGATATGATTACAGGAGATCAATTTTTATCAAAATTGCTTAAAATACATCCGAGCTCTAAGTTATCTCAGGGGATGATGGTTGATCTTCATTTAGTAAGTCTTGTCTTCTTTTTAGATTCTATTTTTAATAATAAATTAAATCAAAGTGTCCCAAAATTTGAAGATGGATATCAGGTTCAAAAAATAATGGAATATGCTTATCAATCTAGTTCAGATAATGGTAAAAAGATAAAAATTAATAATGAAGGTGATTCAAATTAAAAATAAAAAGAAGATTTTTTTAATAACAGGGATAATAGTAGCCTTAGTTATTTGGAATCTTAAGATTCTAAATCTTTCTTTAGCTGGACGGAAAATGTTTTCCCTAACGCTGATGACAGTTATTTTTTGGTCAGCCAAGGTAGCTGATTCTGCTTATATTGCCTCTTTATTTTTAATGTTACTTTTGATTTTCGATCTGGCTCCAGCAGCAGAGGTTTTATCACTCTGGACTTCACAGACTATCTATCTTGTAATTGGCGCTTATTTAATAGCTGCTGCAGTAGAGAGTTCAGGTTTGGGTGAAAGAATTGCCTATAAATTTATTATTAGATTTGTAGATTCATATAAATCGATAATATATTCTATTTTTGCTTTAACATTTGTTTTAAGTTTAATAATTCCACATCCCTGGCCTAGATGTTTTATTATTATGTCAGTTATGTCTGTAGTCATCAAAAATGCAGGTATTAACAGTAGGGATGCCTCTAAAATTGGTTTAACAGTTTTTGCTGCTGCAATTCCAGTTTCGATGATCTTTTTAACAGGGCAAAGTTCCCTTAACATTATGACTCTCGAATTTGCAGGTGTCAACCTAAGTTGGGGTGGCTGGCTGCTTTACATGGGAGTTCCTTCAGTTGTAGCTTCATTTTTAACCTTATTTTTAATCCTTAAATTATTCAAAGCGGAAGCAGAAATAAGTGTTGACAAAAAGGAAATTAAAAAGAAAATTATTCAATTAGGCAGCCTATCTGCTGAAGAGAAGAAAACTATTTTTTGGCTGACAATTGCTGTATTACTCTGGATGACTGATTCCATTCATGGAATCGAGCTGGGATGGGTGACCTTGACAATTGCTGTGATGATGAGCCTGCCGCTGGTTGGAGATGTTTTACAAAAAGAGGATTGGAATCAGGTTCCGGTTAAAGTTCTGATCTTTTTGAATGCAGCAGTGGCCATCAGTAAAGTTGGTTCTATAACAGGAATGAATAACTGGCTGGCTGCATCTGTACTGCCGGCAGAAGCTCCTTCTAATATTTTATATTTTGCTTTGATGACTGCCCTAATTTCAATGTTTTTACATATGTTTTTAGGTAGTGTGATGTCTGTAATGGGAATTGCAATTCCAGCTTTTATAATTTTTGCTGAACAGTTTGCTTTAAATCCTTTAGTTCCCGCTTTATTTGTTTACACAGCAATTGGTACCCATTATATTTTACCTTTTCATCATTTAAACATTTTGGTAGGAATGGGTAAAGAGAATGGTGGCTATAGTGAAAAAAGTGTAATCAAGCTTGGAATTCCGCTAACAGCGGTGTCTTTAATAACTGTTGTTTTCGAATATTTTTGGTGGCAGTTTACCGGTTTGATTTAAAAATTTTGGCTGGCAGAAAATAACTTAAGTAAATTACTTTAATTTAATTATTATTTTTAAAAAATATATGCTATAATAATAAACAGTGAGTATATTTCGACAAAATACGGGAGGGTAATCTCTGCCGTAAATTAAGGGAGGAGCAAAGTAGATGGAATATGGAATTTTAAGTATTTTACCACCGTTAATTGCAATTTTACTTGCATTAACTACTAAACAGGTTTTTATTTCACTTATTTTAGGTATTTTTTCAGGAACAATGATTTTACAGGATTGGTCATTTTTTGCTTCGGTTAATATGACTTTAAATGAAATTGTGGCAATTTTTTCTGAGGCCTGGATTACTAAAACTATTATTTTCTCATTTATGGTTGGAGGATTAATCACAGTAATTTCTGCTTCAGGTGGTGTTCAGGGCTTTATTGAATATTTAACCAAAAAAAGAGATGTGGTTAAGGATAAAAGAGGTGCACTGCTTTTAGCCTATATTACTGGACTTGTTATTTTTATCGAGTCATCAATAACGTCCTTAGTTGCTGGTACAGTTGCCAGACCATTGACAGATAAATATAATGTTTCGCGCGAAAAGCTTGCTTATGTTTGTGATTCGACTTCAGCACCGGTCTGTGGTTTAATACCACTAAACGGTTGGGGAGCAATGCTGATGGGAGTGATTGGCGTCCAAATTGCTAATGGAGTTGTTGAAGGTACTGCAGCTGAACTTTTAGCTAAATCTTTACCCTTTCAATTTTATTCAATCATTGCTGTTATAGCTGTAGGTTATTATATCATGACAGGTAATGACTGGGGTCCAATGGCAAAGGCTGAAAAAAGAGCTTCAGAAGAGGGCCTGCTTTTAAGAAAAGGAGCAACACCGATGGTTTCGGAAGAGGCAACAGCTACACCTCCAAAAGAGGGAGTTACTCCAAATATGTGGAATATGATTCTGCCGATTGTAGTTTTGATTTCGATGATGCCGATCAGCCTTTACATAACAGGTGAGGGAAATATTCTACAGGGTTCAGGTTCTACTTCAGTCTTTTGGGCTGTAATTACAGCTGTAACCTTTGCCGGTTTCTTATATGTTTTAACTGGAATTATGAGTTTAAAAGAATATATTGATTATGTTTATCAGGGCATAGGTGCTATAGTACCTGTTGCTATCCTTTTAATTACAGCCTTTGCTATCGGAAATGTAATTGGCTATTTAGAAACAGGAGAATACATGGCATCTTTAGTTGAGGGAAGAGTCAGTGGAGCCTTTGGCCCTGCAATTGTCTTTATTATGGCTTCTTTAATGGCTTTTGCAACCGGAACTAGCTGGGGAACCTTTGGTATTATGATGCCAATTGGTATTCAGATGGCAGTAGCTATGGGGGCACCACTTTATCCAACAATTGGAGCTGTAGTTTCAGGTGGAATTATGGGAGATCACTGCTCACCAATCTCTGATACTACAATTATTTCTTCAATGGCCTCTGCTTCAGATCATATTGACCATGTAAATACACAGCTGCCTTATGCTCTTGCAAATGGTGTGTTAGCACTTGTGCTTTATCTAGCAGCCGGCTTTGTAATGTAAATAATCGTGTACCTTGTACCTTCCGTTTACAGAATCAAATTTTGGTTCTGTAAACGTTAGCTGTACTTATAAACTTTAAATGATGGGTGATAATATTAATGATTAAAGCGGTAATTTTTGATATGGATGGAACTATTGTTGATTCAGAACCAATTTATGATCAGGTAAATGCTGAAATTTATGAGAAGTATGGCTTTGATTTAACTCAGGAAGATTATAATCGTCATTTGGGAGCAAATATGAGAGATATTTGGACCGATATTTTGGAACGTCATCCGGTTAAAGAGGAGTTTTCACATTATAAGATAGAGGATTTTATGGAAGAGCATATTCACCGATATTATCAGGGATTAGAGGAGGCAGATGATCTGGAATTAATGCCCGATGTTGAGCACTGGTTCCAATTTTTTAAGGAACATGGTTATCAGATGATAATTGCTTCTTCCTCTTTTGCTCCAGTGATTGAATTTATTTATCAGCGTTTTGGACTTGGAAGATATATGGAAGGTTATGTAGATGGAAATTCGATTGAAAATGGTAAACCAGCACCTGATATTTTTCTTAAAGCAGCTGACAAACTAGGGGTTAAGGCTGAAGAGTGTCTGGTGATTGAGGACTCAGAAAATGGTGTCAATGGTGCCCATCAGGCGGGAGCAAGAGTTGTTGCCTTTAATCGAGCTCAAGATGAAAGCCAGGATTTCTCTAAAGCTGATTTAATAATTGAAGATTATAGTTCTGAAAATTTAAATAAGGTTTTAGCTTAATTTATTAATCTTAAATGTTGTTCAAAGTTTAATAATATTAATTTTATAGAAAGAAGACAGTTCTTAATTGAACTGTCTTTTTTTCAATCCTGGTTGATAATTTATAACAATAATTCCTAAAGAAACCAACAGCATTGAAGCAACTATAATAAGATTAATTCTTTCACCCGGGAGTAAGATGGATGAGAGAAAAACTCCGCTGACAGGTACCATAAATTTATAAATTGTGACAAAGCCTAAGTTATTATATTTAATTAAGGTATACCATAAGGCAAAGGCAGCAGCCGAAATAAAGGCAAGATAAAATAATAAGACTACGGTTATTGGACTAAAACTTAGTCTTTTGAAACTGCTTCCAGTTGAAGCTGCAGTAAATAAAAGAAGAGAGCCCATAAACATCTGCCAGGCTGTTACTATAAGAGCATTTAGAGTTCCAGTTAATTTTTTAGCTAAGAAACTGGCTCCCGCAGAAATTGCTGCTGAGATTATCAAAAATCCCTCACCTGTAAAGAGGAAAGCAGTGTTTAATTCTCCACGATTTAGATTTACAAAAAGGACTCCTAAAAACCCAAACATAATTCCTAAACTTTTTTTGGAATTTAATTTATCATTTTTATAAACAAAATGTGATGCTATGACTGTCATGAAAATACCGCTGGTGCTGATGATCGAGCTTTTGACACCTGTGGTGTTAGCAAGTCCATTATAAAAGAAAAAATACTGCAGACTGGTCTGCATCGAGCCTAAGATTAATAATGGAAAAAAATATTTTTTGATTTTAAATAAATTTCGACTCTGTCCATTGATTAAAATAATAGAGAACAGCATTAAGGAAGCAATAAAAAACCTTAAAGATGCAAAAAACATTCTATCATAGGCATTAACATTAAGCGGCATAATTTCGGCGTAGCTTATTTTTAATGAAGGAAAGGCAGATCCCCAGAGAAAGCAGGCGGTAATCGCTAAAACAGCAACCTGCCAGCGTCCTGTAAAAATCTTTTTGATGTCCATATTTGTTTAGCTCCTTTAAAATAATTTTAGAAAAAGATAATAGCAAATTATTAGAACAAGATTATATCTATTATATTTGATATAGGAATAATTTACAAGTTATCTATTACTTTAAAGGAATCTGTCTAGAAATTATTATCTTGAGACGGCAAAAAGAGATGAAATATTAATAGCCCTACCCTAAAAGCTTTGGGTTTAGCTTTTAAGACAGGGCCTTTATGAGGTATGAGGTGAAAGTTATTTATTTAGAAATTTTTTAAAGCTATCAGTTTGATTATTAACTTCAGTTAAGTCCTGGTATTCTGTTTTAGATCCAAAAACAACTTTGTCGTTAACAAGTAGCAGATTTAGATCTTCTTTTTTAGCAAATTTTATTAAGTCTGATTTAGTTTTTTCCACAACTAAAGTACTATAATTATCTTTTAAATTTTCAATGTTTTCTGCTGAATTTTCTTCAGCCTGCAGCTTTTCTTTTTCTGCTATATATTCATTATGGAGCTTTCTGGTCTTAGGATGGACTGCCATTAACTCTTCTAAATTAATCATTCCAGCAGCTGGCTTAGAATTAAGGTCAAAATTATTTTGGCTACCAACTTCAGTTTCTGAACTTTTGTTTTTGGCGTTATTAACTTCTATATTTTCTTCACTTATTAATTCTGTGTTGATATCACTTTCGGTTTTTAATTCACTTTCATTGTATTCTTCACTATTATCAATCTTTTGATCTTCAAAATTTTCTTCTTTTCGATTTTCTGTTATTTCAAATTTGTCATCCTTATTTTCAACATCTTTTTGGCTTTGAGCATAAATAACTCCTGTAAAGATAATTAGTACGATTAATCCAAAAGTTACTATTTTACTTCTGTTATTCATAATTATCATCCTTTCATTTTAAATTAGTGTTTAAATGAGTAGATTATTATTTTTCTTAACTTATTATTTAAAAGTGCATGTGATGCTGTACTTCTTTTATCACCCCCTGCATCTATTATAATAACAGTAGAATTTAATGAAAGTATGAGCATAGTTTGAATTATTATTTAAGAGTTTAACTTTGGAATTGAATGCTTTAGATTGACGAAAATCTAAGAATAATATAGTATTATAGTAGAATGGTTTTTAAATGGAGGGGACAGCAGTTATGAAAAAACAATTAATTTTTATTTTTCTATCATTAATAATATTAATGATATTAAGTGTATCAATATCAGCAGCTGAAGGGAAAATAGAATTAAATGACCAAGCTATAAATTTAGAAAATGATGAACAAATTATGGAGCTCAAAGAGGAAATAGAAAAAAAGAGTGAAATAGAAAAAGATATAATCATTGGCAGTACTGTTGTCTTTTTAAATGGAGAAGAAGATCAGATAAGAAGTAGGGAAAGTAATCTAGGTAACTTAATTACTGATGCAGTTTTAAATCAAGCTAAAGTACATCTTGCAGTCATCAACAGTAGAACAATAAATTCTTCAATTAATAAGGGTTTAATCAATATTAGAAATGTGAGAGAAGCTCTTCCGGCTAAAGATGAAGTTATTATTAAAAAAATAAGAGGAGCAGAATTGCTTAAGGCTCTTAAACATGGGGTTTCTAAATATCCTGACACAGCTAGCTTTTTTCCTCAACTAAGTGGAATAAAGCTTATTTTTGCTGAAGTTGGTAATGGAGAAAATGAAATTTTAAGAGCTTCTATAAATTATGAAGAAATTAAAGATGATAAATACTATTTAATGGCAACAAATGATTCGCTGGCAGATGGAGGAGATGGCTATGAAGAGTTTAAAGAGGCTGAAAAAATAAGAAATGCTGGTCGACTTGATCAAATGTTTATAGATTATCTGCAGCAGCAGGAAATTGTAGAGGAAATTCAGATGAACAGAATTATTCCTGTAAGGAAAAAGAACGGAAACTATCTTTATCAAGTCAGAGCGGGAGACTACCTTTATTTAATTGCGCAAAAATTTTCAACCACAGTCGAAGAAATTATGGATGCAAACGCACTCAAAAATAGGAGTTTAATCTATAAAGGGCAGGAACTAATAATTCCCAATTTAAGGTGAATAATATATGAAATTTAATATAGAAAAAAACACTTTTTTTACAAAGCTAATATTTAGATTTCTAGTTATTACCATGATCATAATTATGATTTTTGGCTTTTCGGTAATTACTTATTTTAAAACTTTTTTTATCGACCAAAAAGAAAGCCAGATTCACAAAAACAGCTCGGCTGTAATTGATTATTTAGCTAGTTCTAAAGCAGAGTCTAATAAGCAGGAAATTGTAAATTGGTTAAGTATAATAGGTGAATTAAATGAAGGACATGCCTGGCTAATTAATGAAGAAGGGGTCTTAGAATTTAGTTATCCTTATTCCTTTGATGAGGAGAGGACTTTTTCTGGTTATGAGACAATTTTTGCTGGAAACACAATTTCTAGAGAGGTTAATACTGATGATTTTGAACCAACAATGCTTTTTGTTGGAATGCCGGTTAAGTATCAGGGAGAGGTAATTGCTGCTTTATTAGTTTTTTCTCCGATTGAAGAAATTAATTCAATTATAACACATATAGTGAGGATAATGTTTTACATATCATTGTTTGCTCTAGTTTTCATTCTCTTTATTTCATATTATTTTTCTAAATCTCTTGCAAATCCCCTGCATAATATGGGGCTTGTTGCGGCAAAAATAAGCCGCGGAGAATATGGAAAAAAAGTAAGAATCGAAGAGAAAAGAGCAAGTAAAGAAATTAATATTCTAACGGAAAGTATTAATTTGATGTCGGAAAAATTAAAGAAGACAATTCAAAGTCTGGCTGAAGAAAAAAATAAGTTAAAATATGTTCTCTCTGGCATGGAAGAGGGTATTATTGCAGTCAATAGTTCAGGTGAAATTATACTTTCTAATGAGTCTGCCGCTGAGTTATTTAATTTCAAAAATGGACTCAGAGGTAAAAAAATTAGTCATATAAGATTATATCCAAAAGTAGTTAATATCTTTGAACAAATAATAGAGCAGAGAGATTTTGATGCACAGCAGATTATTATTAAAAAAGAGGATACTAATCAGCATTATCTGGTTCATTTCACCTCGATTAGACTGGAAAATGGAGATTTTTGGGGTGGAGTTGCAATTTTTCATGATATAAGTGAGCGCTATCGTTTCGAGCAGCTGCAGAAAGAGTTTGTAGCTAATGTTTCACATGAGCTAAAAAGTCCGCTTTCTTCAATTAGAGGTTCAGTTGAAATTTTACTTGATGATATTATAGATGATGAAGCAGAAAAAAAGGAATATTTAAAGATGATTTTAAAGGAAAGTAATAGTTTATCTCATTTGATAGATGAAACTCTGACTCTGGCTGAAATTGATACTGGTGGTATTGAATTAAACAAAGAAAAGTTAAAGATTAATGACATTTTTGAAAATTTAAGGATCTTTTTTAATAACATAAAAAAAGAAAGACAAAACCTGGAAATAGAGTTGGAGGAAGAGCTATCCATATATGCCAATCAGGAAAAAATAAGGCAGGTCTTAATTAATTTGTTAAGTAATAGTGTTAAATACTCCGCAGTTGATGGGACTATAAAATTAAAGGCAGAAAGTACTGCTGATGAAATTATAATTTCAGTTGAGGATAATGGAATTGGAATTGCAAAATCAGAACAAAAGAATATTTGGGAGAGATTTTATAAAGTTGATAAAGCCCGAACTCCTGGGGAAAGAAGTAGTGGCTTGGGATTAGCCATTGTAAAACAGATTGTAAATGAGCATAATGGTGAAATTTTTGTTGAAAGTAGTAAAGGCGAAGGTTCAAACTTTAGCTTTACTATCCCTAAATATAATAATTAAATTATATCTTTGATTTCATCATATTTTCATCACATTAATTTGATAAATTATTTACTAAGGTGGTGGAGTTTTATGGAAAAGAAAAAAGTTTTAATTATAGATGATGATCTACAAATTTGTAAGATATTAAGAGATTACTTTAACTATGAAAATTTTGAGGTTTTTGAGGCCCATGATGGTAAAGAAGGTTTAAAAAAGATTAATGATTTAACACCAGATCTTATCATTTTAGATCTAATGCTGCCTGAAAAAAATGGCTTAGATATCTGCAGAGAGCTGAAGCCACATAATGATATCCCGATAATTATCTTGAGTGCTAAAAATCGAGAAAATGATCGAATTAAAGGCCTGGAATTAGGAGCGGATGACTATGTCACCAAACCTTTCAGTCCAAAAGAGGTTGTGCTCAGGGCAAAAAAGGTTTTAGAGCGAATAAATAATGGTCAGGAGCAGGAAGAGTTAAAATTTCCAGGTTTGATCATTAATAAAGAACAGAGAATGGTTAAAGTTAAGGGGGAAGAAATTTCTTTAGCGCCTAAAGAATTTGATTTGTTATGGCAGATGGCTTCATCTCCTAAAACTGTTTTTAGTCGAGAAAAACTACTGGAGCTTGTCTGGGAATATGATTATTATGGCGGGATTAGAACAGTAGATACCCATATTAAAGCAGTAAGAAATAAGTTGGGAGCAGAGGTTGGTGAATATGTTCAGACAGTTTGGGGAATTGGTTATAAATTTGTAGTAAAAAAATAAAAGCACCTTACCAAAGAAATATAAATAAAATTTCATAGTAAGGTGTTTTAAGTATTCTAATTTTAAATTGTTAGATTATATTTTTGCCAGAGCCTGTTCAAGATCAGAAATCAAGAGTTCTGTTTCTTCCAAGCCGATATGAACTCTGACTAGTGGTAACTTATCCTGATCAAGATTGTTGCCCGTTACTGCATAAGGCATTACAAGACTTTCATAACCACCCCAGCTAACAGCTCTCTTAAAGTAATTAAGGCTGTTTGTAAAAGTTTCGATATCACTTTCTGAGGTGGTATCAATTTTAAATGAGAAGAGGCCGGAGCCGCCTTTCATCTGGCTTTTTGCAAGTTGATACTGTTCATTTCCCTCAAAAAGTGGGTAGTTGATTTTTGTGATTTTAGGATGTTCATTTAAGAACTCGATTACCTTCATTGTGTTTTCATAGTGAACTGGCATCCTGATATGGAGAGTTCTAATCCCTCTTAGTACGAGCCAGGCCATAAATGGATCTGGAACTGTACCGATATTTAAAAATTCCATTTCAAAGATATGGTCGATATCTTCTTTGCTGCCGATAATAGCTCCTGCCACCAGATCACTGTTACCACCAAGGTATTTAGAGACTGAGTGAACGACAATATCTATGCCGCAGTCAATAGGATTTTGGAAGATCGGGGTGGCCCAGGTATTATCGATTATTGTTTTGATATTATGTTTTTTTGCTATGGCAGCTATCTTTTTAAGATCCTGAATTTTAAAAGAAAAGGTTGTTGGACTTTCTAGATATATTATTTTAGTATTTTCTCTTATATTTGCTTCTACATTTTCAGGATCGATTCCTTCTACATAACTGTGGCTTACTTTAAATCTTTTTAGATATCTCTCCAGCAGAGTTTTGGTCCAGCTGTAGGTATCTTTTACAGACAAAACATGGTCACCTGCTTCTAAGAAGGCTAAAATGCTGCCTGAGATTGCTGCTACACCTGAGCTAACAAGTTTAGCTTTTTCTCCGTGTTCTAACTCCGCTAATTTTTTTTCCACTAAATTTACAGTCGGGTTATTGCCCCGGGTGTAAAGATAATTATTGACTTCATCATTTAAGGCATCTTTAAAATCAGCAAATGTTTTAAAGGAAAATATTGAAGTCTGGAATATGGGAGGGTTTACTGCTCCATAAGGCAGATCTTCTTCTCCTAGGTGATGCAATATTTCTGTTCTATATTTTTTATTTTCCACTTTAAATTCTCCTTTAGCTAATAGTTAACCTTTTACTGCCCCTTCGGTTAAACCAAGAATTATATATTTTTGGGCAAAGGCAAAAACAACCATTGTTGGTAATAATGCGACAACTATACCTGCACTTAAAACTCCCCAGCTGACCCCTGCTTTAGAAATAAAAGAGTTAAGGGCAACCGGAATTGTCATCTTGCTGTCAGAGTTTAGAAGCATAACTGCTAAGAAAAGTTCATTCCAAATGTTGACAAAGGCGAAACTAAATATAGCAGCTAAACCAGGTAAGGTAAGAGGTATTACTACCTTAAATAAGGTTTGAGTTTTAGTACAGCCGTCGATCATTGCTGCTTCTTCTAGTGAAACCGGTATTCTATCAAAGAAACTTTTTCCCATAATTGTAGAAAAAGCGATCATAATACTAATGTAAACTAAAGTTAAGGCAAATAGACTATCTGTCTGCTGAACTCCTGCAAAAATAGTAAAGAGAGGAGCCATAATCATATATGTAGGTATGATCTGGGTAAAGTACATTGCCAGTAGGAATAGGACTTTAGTTCTTTTCTTTTTAAAGCGAGATAAAGCATAACCACTAAAAGTAGAGGTTAAGAGGGCTCCAAAAGCAGCAATTAATGATACTCCTATACTATTTCTGAAATAGATGCCAAAATTACTAATCTGGAAGAGATATTTGTAATTTTCAAGGTTAAAACTCTCCGGCCAGTATTTAATTGGATAAGAATAAATTTCACTATCTGCTTTTAATGATGTGACAATTACCCAGTAAAGAGGAGCAATTGCCATTAAAAGAAAAATCGCTAGTAAGATAAATTTGCCAATCTTAAGCATGGTTTTCATAACATAAAGTCCTCCTTCCCTGATGTAAATTTAAGGTAGCCGATTGCGTAAGTAAACAGAATAAACATAATAATTACCCCAATTGCTGAACCCTGTCCATAATCATAAAACTTCAGGATTTTATTAATCATCTGGGTAGCCAGGATATTTGTAGAGTTATTTGGTCCTCCATTTGTCATAGCATAGATGATATCAGGGAAATTCATAATCCACATTGTTCTTAATAGAGTTGTACTAATAATTGTAGACTTAATATAAGGAATTGTAATACTAAACAATCTCTTAATTGGACCTGCGCCATCAATTTTAGCAGCTTCCATTAATTCTTCCGGTACAGACTGCAGTGCTGCTAAAAGCATAATCGCAAAGAAGGGAACACCGTACCAGATATTAACCACTATCACAGAAGCCATCGCAAATTTTGGATTAGACAAAAAGCCGATACTTGATTCAATTAAATTTAGTTTCAGTAAAATATCATTAATTACTCCAAATTGTCCATTAAACATCCAGGCCCAGATTAAACCGATAGCAAATCCTGAAAGAGCCCAGGGATAAAAAACTAGTCCTGAGTAAAGCCCTCTTCCTTTAAAAGGTTTACGCATTAAAAGAGCCAGTATAAACCCGAGAATAAATTGAAAAAATAATGATACGAAAACCCAGACTATTGTATTAAAAATAATCTGCAGAAAGCTAAAATTGCTGTCTGTAAAAACAGCTTTAAAATTTTCAAAGCCGTTAAAATGAATATTTGATAAGTTATAAAAGCTGTATTCTTGAAAAGCGATTATTATACCTTTAACGATAGGGAAATAAATGAATAGACCTAAAAAGATAAAGGCTGGTATCAAAATTAGATATAGATATTTGTGATTGTTTTTTTGCATCCACTTACCATGTATAATGAACATAGGGAAGAACATTATACGATCCTTTCTTAAATTTTGAATTTATAAGATAACTGCTGTCCCCATTAACCAAATTCAGCAGCTGATATTTGTGCAGAAGCTTCAATTTGAGTTTAGCTTGCTTATAAATAGGCACGTATGAGAATTCATACGTGCCTTTTTGATTTCTTATTCTGTCCAGTAATCATCCCAGTCTTCTAAAACATCTTCAAGATTCTTGTCTTCTAAAAGTACACTCTGCATATCTACTTCGTGAATCTGACTCCAGCCAGGCCATTTTTCTGATGCCAGTGGATATTCTTTGAAAATGAATTTATCAGTATTATTCATTTCATAGTTATAAGCCTGATAATGAGCACCCTGGAAATATTCATTTTCTTCAAAAGTAGTTGTATGCACTGGAAGGGCACCATAATTTTCATTAAAGTAACCATTCTTCTCTGCAGAAAGCATCCAGCTCATAAATTTCCATGCTTCATCCTTATTTTCTGAATAGCTTGGGATTCCAAGTCCAATAAAACCAAAGTCTAAATATGAATAACCATGTGGTCCAACTGGTACAGGTACAACACTATACTTGTCAGGACCTAACATTTTGTTAATTAAAGGAACTGCATCAGGATCCTGGATTAAGAAAGGAGTAACACCGGATACAAAACCATTGATTTGCTCATTAAAGCCCCAGTTAATACCATCATTAGGAACACCTTTTTTGAATAAGTCGATATATGCTTCCATACCTAGTTTATAATTTTCGTCTGTAAAGAAGGTTTTATCTTCTGAATAGATAAAGCTGCTGTCTTTAATTTCTTTGACATATGCTGAAGCAAATAAATCAGAGAATTTATGTTCTGACCCTTTACCTCTCCAGGCAAAAGCATACTGGTTATTTTTAGGATCAGTTATCTGTCTTGAAATTTCAATTAGCTCTGAAAATGTTTTAGGAGCATAATTAATACCATGTTCTGCTAAAATATCATCTCTGACAAATAAAGCCTTAATAAAAATACTCTGAGGTACAATATAAGGAGTATCTTCAACAAAACGGGAAGCAGTTACAGCTACCTCACTTAAAGTTGAATCTCCTTCCCAGTTAGCATAGTAATCAGTTAAATCTAAAAGCTTACCATTATTAACAAACTGCTTTAAAGTATAATCTCTTACCTCAACAACATCTAACTTCTGGTTAGTGTTGAGCATCATAGTTGCTTTTTGATCAGCCTGCTCGTAAGGGGGAGAAATTAAGTTAACTTCAATATTAGGATTTGCTTCTTCAAATTCTGCAATCATTTCCTTTAGAAGTTTAGTTCTTTCGGGACTTGTCATAACCTCCAGAAAGTTAAGAGTTACAGCGCCAGCCATTGCATTAAAAGTTAAAAGAAAAATTAAAACCAATGTAAATAGATATCTTTTTTTCATTTAATAAATCCTCCTTGGATAATTTTAATTTTTGTAAATGTTTTTAATTGTTAAACTATCCTCCTTTCTTTGTCAAAGCATATTAGCTTTGATATAATGATATTGGTTGTTTTACAAAGGCTTCCTCGTAATTGAGGGAGCCATTTTATTAATAGTAGTATAAAAACTACTTTTAATCATTAACTACTTTCGCGAATTACTAAATCTGCCTCAAAAATAACTTCTTTTTCTGCTAATTTTTTATTTTCTATTAATTTAATCAGCATTTCAGCAGCTTTTTTACCCATTTTTATCCGAGGTTGGGAGACAGTTGTTAAACTTGGGTTTAAATACTTGGCCTGATCAATATTATCAAAACCAATAATAGAAAGTTCTTCTGGTATTTTTACACCCAGCTCAACAGCAGCCCTCATTGCTCCCATTGCCATTTGATCTTCAGAAATAAAGATTCCATCAGGTGGGTTATCTAAACTCAAAAGTTTTTTGGCAGAATCATAACCCTTTTTATAATTATACTTACCATAAACAATATAATCTTCTTTAAGTTCCAGCTTATTATCCTGGAGACAGTCTTTAAAACCTTTAAATCTTTCCTGAGAATCAACTATTTCATCTAAATTTGGACCAGTGATGATCGCTAATTTCTTCCTCCCTTTGCTAATCATGTGTTCTGTCGCCTGATAAGCTCCACGATAGCTGTCAACTCTAACAGAAGGGAAGTCATACCAGGAATTTGTTATAAATACAGTGGGAAAACTGTTATCCTTAACTATATTTATAAAATGGTCTTTATTTGTAATTCGAGTACTGGAACCAATTAAAACTCCATCAACAATATTTTGGCGCAGGAGTTCTTCAATTACCTTTTCAGGTGGTTCATAACCCGTTGTGCATAAAATTAAGCGGTAATCATTTTCTTTCAAATATTCTTCAATACCCTCAATTACCTTATTAAAAAAGGCGCCAATATCTTCGGGTAAGACCAGAGCAATTATCTTTGTTTTTTTAGAAACTAAAGCACGAGCATTTGCATTCGGCTGATAATTTAGCTCTCTGGCAATTTTTTTAACCTTTTCTTTAGTAGTTTGGCTAACTGGAATGTTAGACCGCTTATTATTTAAAACTCTAGACACTGTAGTTGTTGATACGCCGGCTTTCTCAGCAATATCTTTTAATCTAATTCTAGCAATAATAATCACCTACTTTTTAGTTTAACGTTTGACAGTAAACGTATACTGTCTATAAATACTATTCTCTGCTTCTGCAAAAATTCCTGCATGATTTTAGAATTTTTTTAATTTTTTATTTTTCAGGGTTTATGTGAATTAATTAATTTTATTAAATTATTTTTAATTGCTTGACAATTTAAATGTTTGAATATATAATCAACTTGTAATGATAACATTATAAGAGGTGAAGATAATTGCATAAATTAAATTCTGATAATAGATTACCGTTATATCATCAGCTTTATGATATAATTGTCGAAAAAATTGAAGATGAGATATATGCCGAAAATGATAAACTTCCTTCCGAAAGAGAGTTTTGTGATAAATACGATATAAGTAGAGCGACTGTTAGAAGAGCAATGGTTGAATTAGAAAAAAATGATTATATCTATAAAAAACAGGGGAAAGGTGTTTTTGTTTCCTCGAAGGCTTTTAAACAAGAACTTTTAAGCTTCTATAGTTTTAGTGAAGAGATGAAGAAAATTAATAAGGTTCCCAGCTCAGAAGTTATTGATTTTAGAAAAATTGCTGCTAGCACTAAAATTGCTAAAAAGCTAGGAATAGAAGATAATAAAGAAATTTATAAATTCAGAAGGTTAAGATTGGCGGATGGAGAGGCAATGATGCTTGAAACTACTTATCTTCCTGCTGATAGATTTCCAAGTTTAAACAGAAAAAAACTTGATAATAGATCAATGTATAATATTTTTAGAGAAGATTATGATGTTGAATTTTCAAAAGCTGATGAGGTTTTTCAGGCGATAAGTATTAGTAAAAAAGATGCAACTTATTTAAATACAGAAGAAGGATCCCCCTCAATTCTTTTGGAAAGATTCACCTATGAAGCTGATAAAATAATTGAGTATACAGCCAGTGTTACAAGAGGGGATAAATTTAAATTCCATGTAAGTTTAGAGTAAAAATTTTAGTTCAACTGGTACGGACAACATTATAATTAAACTTTATATTTAAGGAGGGATGAAGATGTACTATTTAGGGGTTGATGGAGGTGGAACTAAAACTGCCTTTTTATTAATTAATAAAAAAGGCAAAATTTTAGCTTATTTAACTACAGAAACCTGTCATTACATTCAGATAGGTATTGATGCTTTTCAACAGGTTTTAAAAAAAGGTATTAAAGACTGCTGTAGAAAGGCTGGAATAGATATTTCTGATATAGAATATGCTTTTTTTGGTATTCCAGGTTATGGTGAAAATGAAAAAGATACAGTTATTATCAGAAAGAGAATTAGCGAAATAATACCAGAGACTAAATTTGAATCTGGCAATGATGTAGAAGCTGCCTGGGCTGGTTCTTTAGCCTGCAGAACAGGCATAAATATTGTTGCTGGAACAGGGACTATAGGATTTGCAAAAGACCAAAAATTTAATACTGCTAGAGCAGGAGGATGGGGTCCCTTTTGTGGGGATGAAGGTTCAGCTTACTGGTTAGGAAGAGAATTAATTTTTTTATTTAGTAAAGAATCAGATGGCCGCCTAGAGAAAACTGAACTTTATCAAATTGTAAAAGAAAAGTTTAGTCTAAAAAGAGACTTTGATCTAATAGAAATTTTATATAATGATTTGGAACTAAAAAGAGATAAAATAGCATCTCTTGCTATTTTATTATATAAAGCAGCTCTGGCAGGTGATAAACAGGCAGTTTTAATTTATAGAAATGCGGCTTATGAACACAGCCTAATTATTAAGGCTTTAATCAAGAAACTTAGTTTTAAGGAAAACAAAAAAATTACTGTATCATATTCAGGAGGGGTCTTTAAGGCAGGGAGTTTTATTTTAGATCCACTCAAAGAATATTTAAATGAAGAAAAGATAGAGTTTATTGAACCAATTTTAAAACCAATTACTGGAGCTGCACTTTATGCAAAAATATTAAAAAATAATTTACAAAATACTAACCAAAAAGTTTTGGAAAACTTAAAAAAAGAAGAAAAAAGAATAAATCTTTAATTAAATAGTTATTAGGAGGAGTCAGAGAAAATGAAGAGCTTGTTTTCAAAAACTAAAACTGAATTAAAAAATAAGCAGGGTCTCATAACAGCAGAAGAAATCTTTCAACAACCTGAAGTCTGGGAAAAAACCTTTGCTTTAATAAATCAACAGAAAGAAGAAATAGCAAATTTTTTAAAAAATATTTTAGATATGAGAAAACTGCGCATTATTTTTTCCGGTGCCGGAACATCTGGTTATATCGGTGATACAATTGTTCCTTATCTAAAAAAAGTAATGCCTGAAACTGATATCGAATCTGTACACACTACTGAGATTGTAAGTCATCCAGAAATATATTTAGCGGAGAAAGTCCCGACATTGTTATTTTCTTATGCCAGGTCTGGTAACAGCCCAGAAAGTTTAGCAACAGTTGAGTTGGCTGAAAAAATTGTCGATGATCTCTATCAGATAATAATAACCTGTAATAAAGATGGCAGCTTAGCTAAAAATGCAGGTGGAGAAAAAACTAGGGTGATTCTCTTGCCTGATGAGACCCATGATAAGGGATTTGCAATGACCAGCAGTTTTACTTCAATGCTTTTGGCTACTTTATTAATATTTGATATAGAAAGCCTAAATAATATAAAAAAGGATATAGATCTTATCACTGATAATGCCCGCTCACTTTTTGAAAATAACAAGGTTGTTGAAAAATTAGCAGCGGCAGATTTCAAAAAAATTGTCTATTTAGGCAGCTATAGTTATTTTGGTATTGCAAAAGAAGCTACTTTGAAATTACTTGAATTAACAGCAGGAAAAATCGTTACCAGATATGACACTCCTCTTGGATTTAGACACGGTCCTAAATCTATAATAGATAATCAGACTTTAGTTGTCTTATTTTTATCAAGGAATAAACACAGCCAGAAATATGATTATGACCTTTTAAAAGAGCTTGCTCTGCAAAAGGGGGATTTTGAAACATTAGTTTTAGCAGAAGAGTATGATCAAAAAATTGATGAAGCAGCTGATAATCTTATAACATTAGCAGCTAAAACAGAAACTATAGACGAAGTTTATAATTCATTAAACTATATAATTGCTGCTCAAATACTCGCTCTACTTAATTCTCTAAAAAGTGGTATTACACCTGATGACCCAAGCCCAAGTGGTGAGGTTAATAGAGTTGTTCAAGGGGTAAAAATCTATCCATATTAATTAATTTAAAGTTAGGTGGGGAAAATGAGTTATTATATTAAGAGTAAAAAAATATTTAAAGAAAATGAAATTATATTGGATCACGCTTTGAAAATTGAGGGAGATCAAATAACTGCATTTGTTAAAAATTCTGAGTTGAGTTCAAAAGATACAGTTGTAGATTGTGAAAATAAAATAATTATTCCAGCCTTAATTGACCTTCATATTCATGGCGCAGTTGGGAAAGATGTGATGGATGGAGATTATGAATCTTTAAATGAGATCTCAAAGTATTTAGCAAGCAATGGAGTTGGTAGATTTTTAGCTGCGACTTTAACAGCGCCAATATTTAAAATTGAAAATGCTCTAAAAAATATAAAGGAATCTAAAAAAAGAGGTTTAGCAGGAGCAGAAATTATTGGATCATATTTGGAAGGTCCTTATCTAAGCAAAGAAAAAAAGGGAGCTCATCCAGAAGAGCACCTAAGAGATCCAGATATAAGTGAAATAGAAAAGCTGATAAATATTTCTGGTAATAATATTAAAGTATTAGCTCTAGCGCCTGAAAAAAACAACTCACAAAAAGTTATTAAATTTCTGCGTGATAAAGGAATAATAGCAGCATTAGCCCATACCAATGCAAATTATTCTATAATCGAAGAATCAGTAAAAAATGGAGCTTTTTTAGCAACTCACACTTTTAATGGAATGAAAGGTATGCATCATCGGAATCCCGGGGCACTTGGAGGAATTATGATTTTTGATGAAATTTACAGTGAGCTAATTGCAGATAAAATTCATGTTCATCCTGCAGTAATGAAAATACTTTATAAAGTAAAAGGTTTAGAAAAAATTGCTTTAATAAGTGACTGTATGAGAGCAGGCGGACTTGAAGATGGAGAATATAAATTAGGTGAGATGGATGTTAATGTGAAAAATGCGACTGCAAGAACTAGAAGTGGTTCTTTGGCTGGTAGTACTTTAAAAATTAAAGATGCACTGTTAAATATTAAAGAAGCTTTAGATATTGAACTTTTTGAAGCGGTTAAGATGGCTTCTCTAGTTCCGGCAAAGATTTTAGGTTTAGACAGTGAGTTGGGAAGTATTAAAAAATTTAAGAAAGCAGATATTACAGTAATAGATTCAGAGATGAATATTTATCTGACAGCAGTTGATGGTAAAATTGTTTATAAAAATAAATTAGAAGATTTGAATTAAAATTTAAATTAGATAGATTTAATTTAATAATGAAGATGAAAGGGGGATAGGTTAATAGTTATTAATTAATCAAAAATAGGAGGGATTATAGTGAATAAAAAAATTGTTGTTTCCTTAGTGTTCATTATTTTAATGGTTACATTTAGCTCAATTGTTGGTGCTGAGACTGTAATAAAATATGGATTATGGGATAAAAACCAGGTTCCTGCAATGCAGAAGATTATTGATAATTTTGAGGCAGAAAATCCAGATATCTCTGTTGAAATTGAAATAACCCCATATAGTCAATACTGGACAAAGCTCCAGATTTCAGCTACTGGTGGTTCTTTACCAGATGTTTTCTGGCTGAATGGTCCCAATTTCGCATTATATGCTTCTAATGGAGTGATAATGCCGATTGATGAAAAAATAAGTAATAGTGATAAAATCTCTAAATCTTCATATATAGAATCACTTGTAGATTTATATACATATGAAGGTGAACTTTATGGTTTACCAAAGGATTTTGACACAATTGGACTTTATTATAATAAAGAAATTTTTGATAAAAATAATGTGGAGTACCCTAATAAAGATTGGAACTGGAATGACTTGATTAATGCTGCTAAAAAAATAACTAATCAATCAGAGGGAGTTTGGGGTATTGCGGCACCACAGGCTGGTCAGGAAAACTATTACAATACAATTTTCCAGAGTGGTGGTTATGTTGTAAAAAATAAAGATGGTAAAAAAGTATCTGGTTATGATAAGCAAGAAACTATAGAAGGGTTGAAATTTTGGGTGGATTTAATTCATAAACATAAAGTATCACCAACCCTGGCTCAGATGACAGACACAAGTGCTCTGGATCTATTTAGTTCTGGTAAAGTAGCTATGCTCTATCATGGATCCTGGCAGCAAATTGCTTTTGCTAATAATGAGTATACCAAAGATAAAGTAGAGGTATCAGTTTTACCTGCAGGAGACAGAAAAGGAGTTGTAATCCATGGTCTGGCTAATGTAATCAGCAGTCAAAGTGAAAATCCAGAGGCAGCATGGAAGTTTTTAGAATATTTGGGTTCAAAAGAATCAGCTAAAATAATGGCCAATACAGGAACAGTTATACCTGCTTATAAAGATACACAGCAGGCCTGGCTGGATTCTAATCCTGACATGAATCTTGAAGCTTTTATTGAGATGCTTCCTCACTCATATCCATATCCACAATCTGTAAATACAGCTAAGTGGAATGAACTAGAAAATGAATACTTTAATAAAGCCTGGTCTGGAGAAATCAGTATTGAAGAAGCCGCTAACAAAGTTGCTGAAGAGATGAATGAAATTCTTAGCGAAGAGTAATAGTAAAACTAAATCTGCGGGGAAGTTATAAAAGCTTCCCCGTTATAAAAAGAGGTGATAATTTTGAACTTTATCAAAGAAAATATTTTCAATTCAGGCAAAAAAACAGATAATTTCTGGGCTTATCTTATGATTTCACCATATTTTATCGGAGCGATTATATTTTACATTTGGCCAATAATGCAGTCTCTTTATTTTAGTTTTACAGAATGGGGAGCGTTTGGCGGCACAACTTTAGTAGGTTTTGAAAATTATTTAAGTATTTTTCAAGATCCAGAATTTTATATAAGTTTAAAAAATACATTTATTTATACTGGATTGTCAGTACCTGTTAGTATAATTATTGGTATTATAGTAGCAGTTTTATTAAATCAAAAAATAAAAGGACTTGTAGTTTATAGAACTCTTTATTTTTTGCCTGTCATAACAATGCCGGCAGCAATTGCGATGATTTGGCGCTGGTTGTATAATGCTGATTATGGTTTGATTAACTATTTATTGAACACAATTAATATTCAGGGACCAAGATGGATTACCAGTCCTGATTTAGTTTTGTATTCCGTCATAATAGTAGGGATTTGGAGTACAATTGGCTATAATATGGTCATTTTTCTCTCAGGACTTCAGGGTATCCCTTCATCTTTATATGAAGTTGCAGATATAGATGGTGCTGGACCTTTTACTAAGTTTTTTAAAATTACTCTACCACTTCTAACTCCAACAATATTTTTTGTTTCAATAATATCGATAATAAATTCATTAAAAGTGTTTGATCTCATTTTTATGATGGTTGATGAGACCTCTTTTATTATTGAAGATACTCAGTCAATTGTGTATTTTTTCTATAAGACTGCTTTTAGATTAAATCAAAAAGGTTATGCTTCAGCTATTTTGATAATATTATTCTTAATAATTTTTGTTTTGACAATCTTTCAGACAAAACTACAGGATAAATGGGTTCATTATAATTAAAAGGAGGTGGATGAGAGTTGCTAGGAATTTCAAATAAAAATAAGTATAAAAAAATTATGATACATATTGTGGTAATAATTGGTTCTCTATTTATGATAGGACCTTTTATCTGGATGATTTTAACATCACTAAAAACTTTAGGAGAAACAACTCAAGTACCTCCTGTTATTTTTCCCAAAGAAATTATCTGGTCAAATTATAGTGATGTTTTAAAATTATTGCCATTTGCTAAATTTTTCTTTAACACTTTTATTACTGCTTTAGGAAGAACAGCAGGTCAGCTGCTTATCTCCTCAATGGCAGCTTATGCCTTTGCGAGAATAGAATTTCCAGGCAGAAAAATATTATTTCTAATGGTTTTATCAATATTAATGGTTCCGCCTCAATCATTTTATATTCCTCAATATATAATTATGGGTAGATTAGGGTGGCTAAATTCTTTAAAAGCATTGATATTCCCAGGATTATTTAGTGCATTTGGGACATTTTTATTGCGGCAATTTTTTATGACGTTACCAAAAGAATTAGAAGAGTCAGCAAGATTAGACGGCTGTAATCATTTTCAAATATACTGGCATATTATGCTACCACTTGCAAAACCGGGTTTAATTGCTCTAGCAATATTTGTTGTTAGATGGTCCTGGAATGATTTTATGTGGCCTTTAATTGTTAATACGTCAACAGCAAAAATGACGCTTTCTGTTGGGCTTGCATCACTTCAGGGGCAGTATTTAACAAATTATCCAGTTTTAATGGCAGGTGCATTAATTGCTATTTTCCCAATGTTAATCATTTTCATTTTATTACAGAAACAATTTGTAGAGGGTATTGCTCTCACAGGAACCAAAGGATAAAAGGAGGAAAAATATAATGACAATAAAAATTGCAGTTTTAGGTGCTGGTAGTCGAGGTAGAGAAACATATGGTGAGTATCTTAGAAACAACCCAGGGGAAGCAAAAATAGTTGCAGCAGCAGAACCTAACTCACATAAAAGAAATTCTTTTGCTAAAGAACATGGTATTAAGACTGAAAATCTTTTTGAAAGCTGGGAACAACTTCTGGCTAAAGAAAAATTGGCTGATGGAATTATAATTTCTACTATGGATAAAATGCATCTGGAACCAGCCAAAAAAGCGATGGAAAAAGGATATAAAATTTTATTAGAAAAACCGATAGCACCAAATTTAGAAGATACCTTAGAAATACTAAACCATAACAAAAAATATAATGTAGATGTACTTGTCTGTCATGTTTTAAGATATACAAGTTTTTATAAGAATTTAAAAGAGCTGTTAGCTCAGCAGGTAATTGGAAAAGTTCAATTTATCGATCATATTGAAAATATAGGCTTTTATCATTTTGCCCATAGTTTTGTTAGAGGAAATTGGAGAACTACCAAAGAAGCAGCACCTATCATTTTACAGAAAACATGTCATGATCTTGATTTAATATACTGGTTATTTGAGAAAAAGGCAGTTGACTTAACATCAAAAGGTAAATTATCTTATTTTAATCAAGAAAATGCTCCTCAAAATTCTGCTAAAAGATGTATAGAGTGTGCAGTTGAATCAGAATGTCCATATTCGGCTAAAAAAATATATTTAACTGGAGAAACAAAATGGCCGGTCTCAGTAATAACTGACGATTTATCTGCAGAAGGTGTTTATAAGGCAGTAAAAGAGGGCCCTTATGGAAGATGTGTTTATCAATCAGACAATAATGTAGCAGATACTCAGACAGTACAGATGACTTTAGAAGATAATATTGAAGTTAATTTTGCTTTGACTGCTTTTTCTGAAGAAATAAACAGAACTACAAAAATCTTTGGCAGTCACGGAGAGATAAGAGCAGATTTTGTGAATCAAACAATAGATATCTATAAATTTAACAAGGGAAAAGAAAGTATTAAAGTTTATAATAACGCATCAGGTCATGGTGGAGGAGATGCTGGAATAATGAAAGATTTTATATCATTATTAAAAGGCGAAAGTGATGGGAATAGTCTAAGCACACTGGCTGATTCGGTGGAAAGTCATTTAATGGCTTTTGCAGCTGAATATTCAAGATTAAATAACGAAAAAATAAATTTAGAGCAATTTAGAAAAGAAATATAAATACTGGGAGTGGTTTTGAGAAATGTTTATTCTTTCAAATAGAAATCTTTTATTAGATGCCCAAAAAGGAGGATATGCAGTTCCTGCATTCAATATTCATAATCTGGAAACTACAAAAGTTGTAGTAGAAGCTGCAGAGGAATTAAACTCTCCAATTATCTTGGCAGCAACTCCAGGAACTATTAGATTTGCAGGAGCTAGATATCTAATCAATATCATGAAAAGTGCAGCAGCAGAATCCTCAGTTCCAATTGCCTTTCATTTAGACCATCATGAAAATATAGAGGATATTAAAACTTCAATAAAATTAGGCTGCAAATCAGTAATGATCGATGCTTCAGCCTTAGATTATGAAGATAATATAGCTAAAGTAAAAGAAGTAGTTGATTTTGCCAAAAGATTTGATGTAAGTGTTGAAGCAGAACTTGGGAAATTAGTGGGGCAGGAAGATGATATTAAAGTAAGTGATGCAGATTCTGAATTAACAGATCCAAATCTGGCTGCAGATTTTGTTAAAAGAACTGGAATTGATTCTCTTGCTGTAGCAGTGGGGACAGCTCACGGACTTTATAAAAAAGATCCAAAAATTGATTACCAGCGGTTAGAGGCCATCAGAAAAAATGTTGATATTCCATTAGTTTTACACGGTGCTTCTGGAGTTCCAGATAAAGATGTGATCAAAACTATAGAAATGGGAATTACAAAAGTAAATATTGCGACTGAATTAAAAATAGCGTTTTCTGGTGCTGTAAAAGATTATTTTAAGGAAAATCCAGCAGCAAATGATCCTCGTAAATACTTAAAACCTGGTAAAGAAAACATGAAAAAGCTGGTTAAGCAGAAAATCAAACTCTGCGGCAGTGAGAATAAAGGTCTTTTAAAATGATTGCTACAGTAACCTTAAATGCCTCAGTTGATAGAAGATATAATATTGAAGAGATTAAAGAAAATACTGTTCAGAGAACAGGAGATTATCAGGCAACTGCAGGAGGCAAGGGAATTAATGTCAGTCGGGTGATTAACTTATTAAATAGAAAAGTCACTGCCTTAGGGTTTATTGGAGGTTTTCCTGGAGAATTTATTTTTGATGAATTAAAAAAATTAAACATAGAAAGTGATTTTACTAAAATTAAAAATGCTACCAGGAGCTGCCTAAATATAATTGACCAGGATAATAATTCTATAGAAATTTTAGAAAATGGTCCAAAAATTTTGGCTGCAGAAAAAGAAGAGTTTCTGAGTAATTATCAGAAGAAAATTAATAACTTTGATGTAATTGCTATTTCCGGCAGCCTACCTGCCGGACTTGGTAGTGACTTTTATCAAAAGATAATAAAAATAGCAAAAAAGAATGATAAAAAAGTAATATTAGACAGTAGTGGAGAAGCACTGCTGGAGGGGGTTGCAGCTGGCCCTGATATTATTAAACCCAATAAAAGCGAAGTAGAAGCTTTAGTCGGATTTAATCTTGACTCAGAAAGAAGTTTATTAAGAGCTGCAAAAAAGCTTAGAACATTTGGTGCTGAAAATACTGCTTTGAGTTTGGGTAAAAATGGTATGTATTATATAACAGAAAAAGAAATATATAAAGTTGAGGTACCAGAAATAGAGGCTGTAAATGTCACTGGTTCAGGAGATAGTCTGACTGCTGGTTTGGCAGTAGCACTGGCTGAAAAAATGAACACAGTAGAGATGTTAAAATTTGCAAATGCCTGTGGAGTTGCCAATGCAGTAGAAAAACAGACAGGTTATCTTGACAAAAGAAATGTAGATGAATATTTAAAAGATATAAATATAACTAAAATATAAGTATAATAATTTATTGATTTAAAAATAGTAATCAGGTTAAAAAATATTCCTCTTCTGATAGTTAATTATGATTCTTAAAATATATCTATCAGTCAGAGGAATATTTGTTTTTTAATGTTTTCAAAAAAAATTATTTAAGATTTAATTTCTATTAAAACCTGTGTTCCTTCATTATATTCACTTTTTATTTCAAACTTAAATTCCTCGTAGTAGAGGCTTATTCGCTGATAAACATTTTTTAAACCAAAATGCTGATTGCTTTTCTCACTCTTGATATTGCAAATTAGTCTATTTAATTTTTCTTTTTTGATTCCTTTTCCTGTATCTTTAACTATTAGTCTTAACCTGTTATTTATAGTTTTTGCATTAATAAATATCTTTCCGCCAGCTTCTAAAGGTTCTAGTCCATGTTTAATAGAATTTTCTATAAGAGGTTGTAAAATTAATTTTGGTATTTTTGTGTCCTTAGCTTCAGAAGTTATTTGTTTAACTATTTGGAACTTATCTTTATATCTTTTGTTTTGAATGTAAAGGTAGTTGTCCAGATGTTTTAATTCTTTTTTTAGGCTGATAAAATTATCTTTATGATTTATGTTTTCCCTAAAAAAATCTGATAGAGCTGTTATCATGCTGCAGATTTCCATATCATTATTTTTATAGCCAAGCCACTTTATGTTTTCAAGAGTGTTATATAAAAAATGAGGATTGATCTGCTGCTGTAAAGCATTTAATTCTGCTTCTTTTTCTAAAAAAAGAAGTTCTTTTTCTTTAATTTTTGCTTTGTAATTTTTTTGGATCAAATCATTTATTTGAATTATCATTTGATTAAATTGATTGGCCAGCATCGATATTTCATCATTATGATCATCTTCAATTAAAACATCCAGGTTAAGTTCTTTATTTTTAGCTATAGATTTCATAGTGTCTTTTAAATTTCTAAGTCTTTTTGACATATTCAGTGAAATTAGTGAAGAAATAATTATCAAAAAAACAGTAAATATTAATAAATATAACAGAATTCTCTTTCTGAGAGGTGCCAGTTTATCAGTTATATAATCATAAGGAACTACAGTTGCTATATTCAATGGTAGAAAGTCACTTTTGTTTTTTATTAGTATAAAGTCCTTATTGTTTACAGTGAAATAATTTTCACTCTGATCAATTTTATTTAGAAATAAATTTTTATTGAAGTCTCTACCAATAGTTTTATTCTGAGTGATTATATTTCCGTTTTGATCAGTAATAATAAAATAAAAATCAGTATTTATGGCTGTATTACGGTATATTTTTTCAAAAAGATTATAGTCAATATAAAAAAAACTATAACCAATAATGTTTTGAAAATTTTTAGCCTGGATACTTTTTATTTGTCTTGCAAAAACTAAATAGGGATAGTTGGAATAGTCATCCATATTTATAAATTTAAGTTCTCCTTTAGTGTCAGCCAATAAATTGTTTAAATCATTATATATATTTTCTATTGAGTAGTTTTCATAATAATTACTGGAATATAGACTTTTTTGATTTTTATTATAAATATTCATTGAAGCAAGATTATTATAATCAAATTTAATATAGGTAAATAACTTATCTAAAGTTTGATTTAAATAATCGTCATCAAGATCACTGTTAGAATTTAACAATGACTGTACACTTTGAGAATAAGAAACTCTTGTTGACATATCATCAATATCTTTTATATTTCTATCAAGATTATCTGTGATTAAATTACTATTATTAACCGCAAATTCCTCTAAAAAATTTTTATAAATATCAAAATAGCTGTTAAATAGTATAGTGCTAAATATTAAAATTGGTATAATAATTGAAATAGTAAAGTAAAGAAATATTTTATATTTGACTTTAAGTTTCCTAAATGAAATGTTATTAAATTTTGATAAATTAATTGTGTTATTTGCTGTTTTATTTTTTGAAAAATGTTCTGAAAGCTTTTGAATTGGACTGCTGATGATTTTTGAGAAATAGTTAGAAATAAAAAAGATAAAAAGTATAAAAAATACCATATACAGAAAAACTGATTTTTTTATTTTATTAAATTCATTTAATATATATTTGTTTTTTATCTGAGTAGAAAGATTAAAATTATGAAGAGGTAGTTCTTTTGTGATCTGCATATAATTTTCATTTTCATCTTCAAAGAAATTTATTACTTCATTATTTCTTTTTAAATTTACATCATAAATGTTATTTTCCCAAATTATAGTTTCTTGATTATAGAAAAAAATATTTGAGTTTGAATTACTGCTTCTAAGATTATTTAAAAAGTCATTTTTAAAACTGAATATCAATATATTATTTTGATTATTTGCTTCAGTAGCCATTTCCCTAATAATAACAAAATTATTCCTCATTAAATTAGAAACTTCGCTTATAAAATTATTCTGCAAATTAGCATCAATTTCTGCAGAATAACTGTCATTATAATAAAAAATTTCATTTTGAGGTAATGTATTTAAAAAATCAGTTTTAAAGTTTTGATAATTGAACTGTTCGTCTATGTAGTGGCCCTGTGAGTTTTCATTATAAAAGTAACTGAAATTGTTACTTCCAATAAGAATAATATTATCTAGCTGATCCTGATTTAATATAATTTCATCTAATTGCTCAGTAATTAATTCACTATAAATATTTGCCAGGTAGTAGTCTGACCTGCTAAAATTATTGTCCAAAGAATTTTTGATTGTTTCATTATTGTAGATATGTCTAATATTCTCTTCCATTTTACTAAAATAAGAATTAATATAATCGGTCTGAAGATCAAGTGAGAGATTTTCATAATTTGTGTATTCCTCAATTATAACACTTTTTACAATGTGCTGTGATAAGAAAAAGAGGGAAGGAACTACAATTATTGATATTAATAAAGCATAGATAAATAATTTTTTTCTTATATTAAGTTTATGAATTAATTTTTTTAGGTTGAACATATTATCTCCTCTATTATTTCCTATAGTATTTTTTTCTATATTGATTTGGTGTTATTCCATAATTTTTTTTGAAAACCTCACAAAAATACTTTGAGTTGTTATACCCGACCTGATTACCCACCTGATAAATTTTTAGGTCAAGATTTTCAAGAAGCTTTTCTGCATTTTTTAACCTTATTTCAGTTAAATAATCAATAAAGTTGCAGCCTGTTTCTTTTTTGAAAAGAGCTGACAAATAGCTTGGATTTAAAGCAACATGTTCAGCCAAAGAGCTTAAAGTTATTTTATTCGAATAATTTTCATGAATAAATGCTTTTGATTTTTCAATAATTGGATATGTATTATTAACTGTATTTTCATTACTTTCGTTAATTTTTTTGGCTGCAAGTTGGGTTAATTGATATAACTCTTTTTTCATATTATTTAGTGTATTAATATTAAATACAAAGTCTGTAAATGGAGCCTTAATATTGTAAACCTTTTCTAAGCCCAAATTTTGACCCTTAAGATTTCTATCCACTACATTTAAAAATTGAATTACAATATTTTTTACAATTGATGCTTTAATTTTTTCTTTATTATTTATTATAGACTCCCACAATAAATTAAATTTAGTTTCACAATCTTCTAGATTACCCATTAATATAGAATCAATAAGTGTATTTTCTTCTTCGAAAGGATATTCAAAAAGAAAATCTTTTTCATAGTTATTTTCCCAGGCTTTAAAAATCATTTGTTCCTGATTAAAAAATTTATTTTCCATAGTAATCCGAGCTTCATAATAGGAATTAGAAATAGATAATATATTTTTGTGAATTCTACCAAAAGATATAAAATAATCTTTATTTTTTAGAACACTATTGACTATTTTTAATACTTTGTTTAATGTCTTATTTCTTTCTTTAGTATTATTTGTTTGAAGATTTAAAATGAAAATAATTTCATTGTTTTTTAAGTATGTTAAGCCTAAATTATTAATTAATAATAGTTTATTTATTTCTGTTTGAATTTTCAAGTTTCTTTTCTCTTTAGCTAAATTTAAAATACCTACCATAAAAAAATTTTGATCTAAACTCATCTCAAAAAAATCAACTTTTTCTAAAGCTGCATCTATACTTTTTATTTTTCCATTAAGTAAATGATCTAAAAATTTTTGTTGAGCAATCGGGAAATTTATTTTTTCTAAATCTTTTTTTGCTTTTAATAAAGTCTTCACTAATTTATCTAAATCTACAGGTTTTAATAGATATTCATAGACATTATTTTCTATTGCTTTCCTGGCATATTCAAATTCCTTATAGCCTGATAAGATAATGACTTTTGTATTATGATAAAGCTCTTTAACTTTTTTACTTAATTCTAAACCTGACATTTCTGGCATTTTTATATCTACAATCATTAAGTCTACCGGATTATGACTAATAAAATTTAAAGCCTCTTTTGCATTAGCAGCAGCAAAAACAGCCGAAAACCCGTAATCCTCCCAATTAAAAGACATTAGGCCATCACGAATAATATGTTCATCATCTACAATAATTAATTTATATAACTCACTCATCAGCAACACCTCAGAAATATTATAACATAAAATTCGTTTTTTTTATAATAAACAAAAAAATCTGAATAAAAACAAAATTTACCCTCTTTAATAAAATTATCAGTCTGGTAAAATTATTATTAGAAAGATTTAATAAAACTAAGGGGGTTTTTGATTCATGAAGAAAATTTGTTTGATACTTGCTGTTGCTGTTTTTATTTCTCTGTTCTCTGCTAATGTATTTGCTCAAACTGAAATTACTTACTGGCTTTGGTTAGATGATCCTACTGATCCAACTGTCAAAAATTTAATTGAAGAATTTAATTCTTCTCAGTCAGATGTAAAAGTAAATATGGAAATGATACCAATGTCTCAGTATCATGATCGACTGGCAACTGCCTTGGCTACAAATTCAGGTCCAGATTTGGCAAGATTTAAAATTTGGTGGCTTGGAGAATTTGAAAACGCCAATTTAATTGAACCTTTAGATTCTTATATTAGTAATTGGGACAAGAGTAGTGATGTAATCAATAACCTCTGGGAAACAGGTAAAGTTCCTGGTAAAAATGAAGTATTTATGATGCCACATCAATTTATTAGTTTTTATATGTATTATAGACAGGACTGGTTTGCTGAAAATAATTTAAAAGAGCCGGAAACATTTGAAGATATGATTAGAGCTGGGAAAAAATTAACTGACAAAGAAAAACAGCGCTATGGTTTTGGTTTAAGAGGTGGAGCTGGTGGAGCTGATCAATGGTTAGCATTTATGTATGCTGGTGGAGCTAGAATAGTTGATGACCAGGGTAACATAGTCATTAACAATCAAAAAGCTGCAACAATTAACCAGATGTACATTGATTTATTTAGAGAACATGAGATTGCTCCTCCAACTAGTCCAACAGATGGATTTGCTCAGATTATGGGTGGATTCCAGTCAGGGAAAACTGCTATGGCAATGCACCATGTTGGTTCTTCAAAAACTATGAAAGAAGCATTAGAAGAAAAGGTTGGTGTAACAGCTGTCCCCCAGAAAGATCCGGAAAATCCTGCAACTATAGCTGCAATGAGTGGACATGTAATGTTTAAGAGTTCTGACAAGAAAGAAGCGGCTTTTAAATTTCTTTCCTGGATGACTGAAGAAAACGCAATGGAAAAATGGACAAATTCTGCAGATGGTCAGCTTCCAGTTTTAAAGTCTGTATCACAGCTGGATAAGTTCCAAAATGATGAATTTTATAAAGTATCAATGGATGCTGCTGAATATGCTAAAACATGGCCGGCTCTTCCGGGTGTTGGATATATAACTTCTTCTTTATGGCAGGAACAAATGCAAAAAGCATTATTAGGTGAAATAACTAGTCAAGAAATGTTAGATAAAATCGCAGAAAATATTGTGGGTGAATAGGAGGCGATTACTATTATTAAGCATAACAGAGGAGCGCAATGGACGTTGCGCTCTTTCCTCTTACTACCGTCCTTGATTCTTCTGGTGGGGGTAATAGCATATCCTGTATATTATGCAATAGTACTTAGTTTTACAAATACTAATTTATTGATGCCGGATGCATCAGAATTTATTGGTTTAAAAAATTATATTGAATTATTTCAAAATATTGAATTTTTTAGAGCGCTTTTTAGATCTTTTATATGGATATTTGGCTGTGTCTTATTTCAATTATTATTTGGTATGGTTGGTGCTCTAATTATGGATCAATCATTTAAAGGACGTGGAATAGTGCGTGGGATTTCACTTGTGCCCTGGGCTACTCCAAGTGTTTTAGTAGCTTTAATGTGGTCCTGGATGCTTGATGGAAACTATGGAATTATAAATGACATACTGAATAGAATAGGTTTAATAAGTGAATACATACCCTGGTTAGCCCAAAGTGGTACTTCTTTAATGAGTGCGATAATGGCAAATATATGGCAGGGTACACCATTTTTTGCAGTTATGCTTTTAGCCTCTCTACAGGCTATTCCCGAAGAATTATATGAAGCAGCTAAAATTGATTCTGCAACCAGTTGGGATATTTTTTGGTATATCAAGCTTCCTTTTCTAATGCCAACAATCTTAATCACCACCATGTTAAGAATAATGTGGACTGCAAATTATATGGATCTGATTTTTATTATGACTGGTGGAGGTCCTGCAAACAGCAGTATGATTTTGCCAGTGTATGCATATATTAAAGCTTATAAGCAGCTAAAAATGGGTGAAGGAGTTGCTGTTGCTTTAGTACAGGTAGTTTTACTGGTTGTTATTGTTGTGTTTTATTTAAAACAGCTCCAAAAAAGGAGAGAAGTATGATGAAAAAAGGAAAAGGCAGAAGTATTTTTAAATATGGAATTATATTTGTTTGGTTGATGTTTGTACTTGGACCATATCTCTGGATGTTTATAACATCAATTAAGCCACCATCTGAAATATATACTAATACAATTAACTATATACCTAAATCTCCAACATTTGAAGGTTATATTACATTATTAAATACAACCCCATTTTTTACTTATTTTTCAAATAGTTTTATTGTGGCGATTGCAACTACAATAATTTCTTTATTTGCTGCGGTGTCTGCTGCCTTCGTATTCTCTAGACTTAAATTCAAAGGGAGTAACACACTATTATCCAGTATGTTAGTTTCGCAGATGATGCCAGCTATATTACTCTCAATACCTTTATTTTTGATTTTCAAAAATATTGGGTTAATAAATTCTAGAATGGGATTAATTTTAGCTCACAGTACATATGCTGTGCCATTTGCAACCTGGACAATGACAGGTTTCATTGATGATATTCCAAGGAGTTTGGATGAGGCTGCAGCTATTGATGGTGCCAGTCATCTGCAGATATTTTATCATGTGCTTTTACCATTAATAAAGCCTGGAGTAGTTGGTGTAGCAACTTATATATTTATTTTTTCCTGGAAAGAGTTTCTTTATGCATTAACTTTGACTTCCTCTACAGCGCAAAGAACTTTACCAGTAGGTCTGCACACCTTTATGGGAGAGTATACCATTAGGTGGGATTTATTAACTTCTGCAGGTGTAATAACAGTAATACCAGTAATATTTATATTTATTGTTGGACAAAAATATCTAATTGCAGGACTAACCGCAGGGTCAACAAAAGGATAATTGGAAAACTAAATTTAATTAGGAAAGGTGATATTATGAATCAAGAAAAACTTAATTTTTTAGAAGAGAAGTCAAGAGAGATGCGTAAAGATATAATTGAGATGTTAGGAGAGGCACAATCAGGTCACCCCGGAGGCTCGCTTTCTGCAATTGATATTGTTGTTTCTTTGTATTATGAAATTATGGATTTTGACAATAATGATAAATTTGTTCTATCAAAAGGCCATGCTGCACCAGCTCTGTACTCTGTACTTGCAGATAAGGGATATTTTGACAGAAGTGAATTAAAAACATTAAGAGATTTGGGTAGTATTCTGCAGGGACATCCAGATATGAACAAAACACCAGGAGTTGATTTCTCAACTGGATCACTTGGACAGGGTCTATCAGCAGCAAATGGAATGGCTCTAGCTGCTAAATATAAGAAAAAAACTAACTATATATATGCTTTATTAGGAGATGGAGAATTACAGGAGGGACAGATTTGGGAGGCAGTGATGACTGCCAAGCATAGAAAGCTAGATAATCTAATTGCTTTTGTTGATGATAATGGACTCCAAATTGATGGCAGCTGTGTAGCTGTTAAGTCTCTTGACAATATTGCGAAAAAATTTGAAGCATTTGATTGGGATGTTTATGAGGTAGATGGTCATAATTTCGATCAAATATTAGAAGCAGTTGAAAAAGCTAAGACTTCTAAAAGAAAGCCACATGCAATTATCTGTGACACTGTTAAAGGTAAAGGTATCTCATTTATGGAAGATCAGGTTGGATGGCATGGGAAAGCACCTGGAGAAGATGAAGTGAAGACAGCATTAGATGAATTGAGGGGAGAATAATAATGGAAAAATTAATTGCAACCAGAGATGCATATGGTGATGGGCTTTTAGAACTTGGAAAAAAAGATTCTGATTTTTTTGTATTTGATGCAGACTTATCCTGTGCTACTAAAACAGAACGCTTTGCAGCTGATTTTCCTGAGAGATTCTTTCAAATGGGAATTTCAGAACAGGATATGATGGGAACCGCAGCTGGAGCAGCTGCAGCTGGTATTAAATCATTTGTAAGTACTTTTGCTTTGTTTGCTACAGGTAGAGCTTATGAGCAGATCAGAAATAGTATAGCTTATCCTAACTTAAATGTTAAAATCGCAGCAAGTCACTCTGGAATTACTGTAGGTCCGGATGGAGGCTCACATCAATCGATTGAAGATATTGCTCTAATGAGAGTTATTCCAAATATGAAAGTTGTAGTTCCAGCAGATGCGGAAGAAACAAAACAGGTAATTGAAACAATACTAAATATTGATGGTCCATTCTATATTCGTCTTGGAAGAAATCCATTACCAAAAATAGTTGGAGAAGATTATAAATTTGAGTTTGGCAAAATTCCAGTGTTAAAAGCGGGAAGTGATATTACTATTGCAGCGTCTGGTGTTATGGTTAATGAAGCTCTACAGGCTGCCGAAACATTAGCGGAAGAAGGCATAGATGTTAGAGTTTTGAATGTCAATACTGTTAAACCATTAGATGAAGAAACAATACTTACTGCTGCAAAAGAAACTGGTATATTAATTACAGCTGAAGAACACTCTGTTATAGGTGGAGTTGGATCAGCAATTTCTGAATTCTTGTCTGAAGAATATCCAGTACCAGTATATAAAGTTGGTATTAAAGATGAGTTTGGTCAGTCAGGGTCACCAGAAGATTTGATGAAACATTATAAGTTGACTACAGAAGATTTAGTTGCTAAGGTTAAATCTGTTTTATAAAATATTATTTTTTGATCGGGGGTAAATGATGAAAAATAACGATTTACCGGGTCTAAATCGCAATTATTTAGAATCTGAACTTTTAGGTACAGAGTTGGCTGATTTTCCAGTTAAAATTCTTGACTATCCAGAAAAAGTTGTGCAGATCGGTGAAGGTAACTTCTTAAGAGCTTTTGTTGACTGGATGTTTCACACAATGAACAAAAAAGGGGTCTTTAAAGGAAGGACTGTGGTTGTTCAGCCAATTAGAGAAGGAAGGATTTCTAATCTAAATCAACAGGACGGCTTATATACTCTTTATTTAAGAGGTATTGAAAATGGTGAAGAGGTAAACAAAAAAGAAATTATGACTGCTATTTCTAGAGGTATTGAATCATATGCTCAGTGGGATGAATTCTTAAAGCTGGCAGAAAATCCAGCAATAGAGTTTGTAGTTTCCAATACTACCGAAGCAGGTATTACCTACAATGAAGCTGACAAATTAAGTGATACCCCACCCGAATCATATCCGGGTAAATTGACAGCTTATCTTTACCGCCGCTATCAGACTTTTAAGGGAGCAGCAGATAAAGGAATGGTTATCATTCCAGTAGAGTTAATTGACCGCAATGGTGATAACTTAAGAAAAATAGTACTGCAGTTAGCAGAAGATTGGGGTCTGGAAGCAGGATTTGCAGAATGGATTAAAGAATCAAATTATTTCTTAAATACACTTGTTGATAGAATTGTAACTGGCTATCCCTTTAATGAGATAGATCAGCTGGAAGCAGAACTCGGATACCATGATCAAAACCTTGATACAGGCGAAATTTTTCATCTCTGGGTTATTGAAGGATATAAAAGCTTAAAAGAGAAACTGCCGTTCCACAAAGTAGGACTTAATGTTAAATGGGTAGATGATTTAACTCCTTATCGAACAACAAAAGTTAGAATTTTAAATGGAGCACACACTTCAACAGTACCAGTTTCCTATTTAGCAGGCATTGATCTAGTTAGGGATGCTGTTAATGATGAGCTGGTGGGCGAGTTTATTAAGCAGGCAGTATTTGAAGATATAATTCCAACCTTAGATGCAGATCAAGAAGAGCTAGAAGACTTTGCTTCTAAGATTTTTGAAAGATTTAAAAATCCATATATCGATCACAAATGGCTTGATATTTCTTTAAACTCAACTTCTAAATTTAAGACTAGAGTGCTGCCTTCACTGGTTCAGCATATTGAGGAATATAATAAAGTACCTGAGCGTCTAAGTTTTGCTCTAGCAGCATTAATCCATTTTTACCATGGCACAGAACTTGAAGACGGAAAACTTGCAGCTTACCGTGATGGAGAAAAATATTTAATTCGTGATGATAAAAAAGCTCTTAAATATTTTGCAGAGCTCTGGAGCCGTTATGAAGCAGAAGAGATTAAGATGGCAGAGTTAGCAGAGAATGTTTTAGCTAAGCAGGATTTCTGGGCTAGAGATTTAAATCAGCTGTCTGGGTTAAAAGATTCTTTAATTTCTAACTTGAAAATGATTGAAAAAGAAGGAATGAAGCAGAGTTTAGAAAACTTACTGGAGGTTGATAATGGATAAGAAAACCTTTCAGATAAATGAAAATGATAATGTAAGTGTGGCACTAGAAGATATAGAAAATAAAAACAGTTCAATTCCTGTGGGTCATAAGATTGCTTTAAAAAATATTCAAGAAGGTCAAAACATAATTAAGTATGGCCATAAAATCGGTAAAGCTGCTAAAAATATAAAAAAAGGGGAATGGGTACACAGTCATAATTTAAAAACAGATTTATCAGGAAAATTAAAATATGAATATCATCCTTTAAAAAATATGGATAGCAGTTATCAAGCATCTGGGACTTTCAGAGCTTACATTCGTGAGAATGGTGAGGTGGGTGTCAGAAATGAAGTCTGGATTCTTCCACTTGTCGGATGTATCAATAAACTAACCGAGTTTTATACTGAAAAAGCATGCAAAAAATATTCAGAGGAAATAGATAATAATCAAATTGATGGAATATATGCTTATCCACATCCATATGGTTGTTCACAGCTTGGTGATGATCTAAAAAACACTCAGAAAATATTATCGTCATTAGCAAAACATCCAAATGCAGGAGGAGTATTATTTTTAGGTTTAGGTTGTGAGAATAATCAGCTTGATAGTTTTAAGGAGGTTTTAGGAGAATATAATGAGCAGAAGATAAAATTTGTAGTGCTGCAGGAAGAAAAAAATGAAGAAGAAAAGGTAAATAAAGAATTAGAAGCTCTAATTAAATATGCTTCCGGTTTCAAAAGAAAAGAAGTATCAATCAGTAAGTTGAAGATAGGCTTAAAATGTGGTGGTTCAGATAGTTTTTCCGGGATTACTACAAATCCATTATTAGGTCGAATCTCAGATAAATTAACCTCTTATGGTGGAACAACAATTCTAACCGAAGTACCAGAATTTTTTGGAGCAGAACAAATTCTAATGAATAGAGCTGAAGATAAAGCTGTGTTTAATGACATTGTAGAGATCATAAATAGATTTAAAGATTACTTTATTGAGCATGGTCAAAATATTTACGAAAATCCTTCTCCTGGAAATAAAGAAGGTGGAATAACAACTCTTGAAGAAAAATCACTTGGCAATATTCAAAAAGGTGGTAATAGTGTTGTTAGAGGGGTAAAAGACTATGGTGAAAGAGTAGAAAAGCCAGGATTGAATTTGGTCTATGGACCTGGGAATGATCTCGTTTCATCTACTGCATTAACAGCAGCTGGAGCTCAAATAGTACTGTTCAGTACTGGAAGAGGAACTCCCTACGGTTCTCCTGTACCAACAATCAAGGTTTCTACAAACAATAGACTTGCTCAGGATAAAGCCGATTGGATTGATTTTAATGCTGGTTCTCTATTAGAAGGTAAAGAAATGGATAGTTTAGCCGCAGAATTTTTTGATTACATAATAAAAATAGCTGAAAAAGAAGAAATAACATTTAATGAAAAATATAATTTTAAAGAGATAGCTATTTTTAAAGATGGTGTTACACTATAAAAAATATGGAGGAATCAAATTGAATCTATTATATAAAAATAACCTTAAATCTGGATTGAATTGTGTTATTGAAGAAGGTAGTCAAGAATTAGATTATTTAAGTTTAGATATTTTGAAATTAAATAAAGCAGAAAAATTTACTCAAGAAACTAAAAACAATGAGGTTGTTTTAGTTATTTTAGGGGGCGAATGCTCCATAGCGGCTGAAAATGAGAAGTATGAAAATATTGGAGAACGTCAGAACGTTTTTGATGGTAAGGCAACAGCAGTTTATGTACCCTGTAAATCTGAATATATTATCGAAGCAGTAACAGAGGTTGAAGTTGCTATTTGTAAAGCAAAAGCTGAAAGCCAAAAAGATGTGCAGCTAATAAAGCCAGCTGATGTAAAAATTAAAAAGACTGGAAAGTTAAACTGGCAGAGAGATGTTCATGATATAGTGTCAATTGATAACACAGATGCTGAAAGAATTATTGTCGGCGAAACATTTAATAAACCAGGTAATTGGTCTAGTTATCCACCACATAGACATGATGAAGATAATTGGCCGGAAGAAGTGAATTTAGAAGAAATATATCATTTTAAAATTATTCCTAAGCAAGGATTTGGTATCCAGAAACTCTATACAGATTCTAGAAGTATTGATGAAACTTTTTCTATTGAAGATGGAGATACTGTCATATTACCAGAAGGTTATCATCCCGTTGCGGCAGCACCTGGCTATGAACTTTATTATCTCTGGATATTGGCTGGGAAAAATAGAAAAATGAAACCAAATGATGATCCAGATCATCACTGGATTAAATATGTTGAAAATATAATAGAATAGAGATAAATTATAATTTTTATAAAAAAGAAATGTTTTATACATAATACCGCCCTTTTGGGGCGGTATTTTCTGTAAATATAGAGTAATAAGTACTAAAAACTTAATGAATAGTGTCCAATCTTAGATAACCCATCTTGATTGATCTTGCTATCGCCTGGACAATATTAGCAGCAGAAAGTTTCTGGCAGATGATAGTCCGATGATATTTAATAGCTGCCTCTGACAGGTTTAAATTTTCGCTGATTTCTTTAATGGTTAAACCGTTAGCAGAGAGCCTTAAGATATTTTCTCTAATTTCTGTTAAAGATTCATCATTATCTTCAAAATCATAAAAAGAGTTGAGTTCATTTTCGATTTTACTTAATAAAAGTTCTAAGATGATTTCTAACTTGTCTCTATTTTTGCTTAGATCAGTAATATAGAGATAGGCACTACCGGCTGTATAATTTTTAATTGGAGCAGCAGCACTAATCCACTCCTGCAGGAAATCACAGTAATTTTCTTCTCCAAGAAAACAGACACTTTTTTTAGTTTCCATTGCCATTGCTACAGGGTTTGTACCACAGCTGTTTTCAGTGAAGTAGGAGCCTTCGGTTAAATTATGTAGAACCGTTATTTTTGATAATTCAGCTGGAATATATGATTTAATCAAAATACCATTATTATCAAAGAGAAAAAAACAGTTATCTTTTAGCTGAAAATTATCTACTACAGTTTTTATATTCTTTTCAAAAATTTCGATTAAATTTTTGTTTTTCTGGTGTGATTTTTCTAAAACAGATCGATCTGCCGATTTTAATGGTTCATTTATCTTTTTAGAAATTCCCATTTGATAACATCTAAACCATGAGTTTTTAAGATTTTCTAACATCTATTAACCCTCCCTTTTTAAATTTAAGTTATTTTGTTGAGGAAAAGGAATAATATTTTCCATTGAATTATCTGCCTCGGTTTGTATTTCATCTGTATTAATTGTAATTAAACCGATAACACTTAATCTGTATAGTATTTCTAAAACTTTTTTCTGCTGCCAGGCACATTTTTCTGCAAGACTTTTTAAAGTTTTTTGGCCGTCAATCAAATTTAATATTGTTTTTTCATCTTTATTTAACTTAAGCCTATTTAATAATTTATTGATTTCAGAAACAGCAGGATAAATAATTAATTCTGCTGATGGAATAATTTGTTTGAACACTTTTTCTTCCTGAATCTGACGGGAAAGATTTAAAAGTAATTTGTTAAAATCTTCGTCAATTATTTTAGTATCACTCTTTAATTTAGGGCTGAATTTAAATTCACCCTGAGTCCAGTGGAGAAAGTCAAAAAGGGCATCTCTGCCGGATTCTTTTTCAACTACGGCATTTATAATTTCACCATTTTCAAAATAGATAATTCCAAACTTGTTTTTTTGCTTTAAAACAAGACCACCACTGTGTTTGGTGTTATTTAAAAGTCTGAGCAGAGTAATTATATTGAAAAAGTTTAAATTACCCTCATAGCTGATAGCCTTTTTAGCAACTTTGCTGACAAAATATTTAAGATCAATTCTCATTTCTTCTAAGGTATCTGCCAGAAAAGAAAACTCGTCCCGACTTTTAACAGCAACTGGCTTATTAAAATTTCCAGCAGCTATTTCTTTGGCATTTAAAACAAGCTGGTTAATTGGTTTAACAATATTTTTAGAAATTATCAAGGCAATTAAGAGACCAAAAATTATAAAAATCAAGGATAACAAATAAACCTGTCTTCTGGTATTTAAAAGCATTTGATTAAAAGATGATAAAGAATATCTAAACTCTAAAATCCCCCATAGATTTCCATAAGCCCTGATTGGTGCTTTGACATCAAGAAAATTATCATGAAATTCAAAAGAATTCTCCAGGCTGCTTTTGTCAAAGTTGATTTTTTCTCCAATAATTGTCTGCTCTGTAGAGATCATAATTTCTCCAGCAGGATTTGTAACCGAAACTCTAGTTATATTTGAGTCAGGATCATTTTTTAAATTATTGATTATGTTTGTCAGGGAAGTATAATTTTCCATCACGACTGGCTCAGAACTATATTTAGCAATAATACTCGCCAGGAGGTTGCTGCTTGATTTAACCTGGTTTTTATAGGCTTCTTTTGTTTCGCTGAGCAGAGTGTAGCTAATCCCAGCTGTAATTATAATAATTAAAAGAGAAATTATTAAGCTTAATTTCAAATAAAAAGGAATTTTAATATCATTCATCATTTTTTCCTCCAAAATAGATCTTATCCTGCCAGAATTTTAGGTTGTCAGCCTTATTTTCCGCTGAAAGTTTTAGATTATAATCAATCAGATTTGCATTATCTAAAGTCAAAGATGCTTCCGGTACCTCAGCTAAAAAATTAGTTGGAAGTCGGTATTCGCCAATTGCCGAATAGAGATTCTGACCTTTTTGGCTGAGCATAAAATCAACAAACTTTATAGCTTTTTGGAGATTTTGGCTGTCTTTGATAATTGCCATGCCACCTATTTCATAACCGGTCCCTTCCTGAGGAATTTGAAGTTTTAATTTATAGCCTTCTTTCTGCAGTTTTTGAATGTCATGGCTGAAAGATATTCCAACTGCTGAATAACCTAAGGCTGTTAATTTACTGGCCATCGCTCCACTATTGGTATATTCTTTGATATTAGCATTAATATTTTTTAATAGAGATTTTGCTTTTTCTTTTTCAAAAAGCTGAAGTATAGTCGATAAAATTGTATAACCGGTACCTGATGAGACAGGATTGGGGATAGTTATTAGCCCTTTATACTTAGGGTCAGCTAAATCAGACCAGCTTTTTGGATAATCTAAATCCTTTTGTTCAAGGATATCTTTGTTAACTGCAAAACCAATTGAGCCGATGTAGATTCCCCACCAGCGGTCTTGGTTATCCATATATTCAAAAGGGATCTGATTTTTAAAAGGTGAAATATATTTGTGAAAAAGATCTTCCTTAGCTGCTAAATAATATAGTTCAGCCGGTCCACCAAAAACAACATCAACATCCGGTCTGAAATCCTTCTGCCTCCTTAAAATATTAAGTATAACCCCTGTAGACTTTCTGATCAGCTTAACCTTAATTCCGCTGTGGTTTTCAAAAGCATTGACATAAGTCTGAGCTTCTTTCTGCTGTAAAGCTGTGTAAACTAAAAGTTCATCTCCAGCAGCTGCAGATTTCAAAGCAAAGAGGTTTAAGAGAAGAATTAAAATTAAAATTAGCTTAGCTGCTCTCATTATATGCTTTCTTTGATTCTGGAAATAATTATAGTTTCGTTTAATTCAGGATTAGTATCAATAGTTATTGAAAGAAGCTGAGTGTTTAATTTATTTTCCAGCATAAACTTGAGCACATTTTTGATACCATCAAGTTCTTTAACTTTCAGCTGTTTGAGTAAAACTCGACCTTCTTCTGTTTTAGCAAACTCTTCTTCAGCTGGACTTAAATTGCCTGTGCTTCTGATAATAATCAGATCATCTACCAGATAAACTTTTAGCTCTTTAGATTTTTTGTCCCAATATTTCTTTTCAACTTTTCTAAATATCTCTGCTATTTCTTCTTCCTTTGGCGACATCATTTTTTGTTTTGATTTCTTTAAAGCATCATTATTCACTGTATCACCCCATTTAAGTTAAATTTAAATATAAATAGAAAAACCACCACCAAAAAATCCCATAGTTAGAGCAGGTAAAAGGATTATTTGATGATGGTTACTCTCTAGATAGCCCTCTACAAAAGTAGTTTGCCATTTATCTAGTTACCATTTTACTGTTATTTCAATTCTAACATTAACGAAATAAAAAAGCAAGAAATTATTTAGAATCTTTCTACAATTTATTCAGCCAGCTTTTTTTCTAAACTCTCTTCCAGGGAAAAAACAATAATTCTTTCCCCATTCTCAGTACTAATATCAGAGTGGACAGCCAGCACATCAAGGTCGGTGATATCTTTGATCAGGGTAGAAAGTATCTCCCTTGAGTTTTCAATCAGCTTAACCCGGAGCTCTTTAATTAACTTAACACCGGTTTCTTCCTTTGCCAGCTGCTGTTCAGCCAGGGTTAAGACTCCTTTTTCTTTGATCAAAATATTATCTTCGATTATGTAAGTCTTAATATTCTCTGGACCACGGCCGATATATTCTTTTTCGAATTTCATAATCAGTTCTGAAATTTCTGCTTCAACCTGTCCTTTTGTTTTTTTAGTCATTGTTGATTCTCCTTTATCAGCTTACCTAACTATTTAATTCTAGAGAAAATTGATTTTCCCTTTAAAAGTAGAAAAGAATTTAGACAAAAGTATAAATTTCAACAAAAAATATTTTAAACTATACTTTTGTCTAAAGTTGTTTTAGCTCAGAAAAAAACTTTAAACCTTTGTCTATTGTGTGAATTATCAGACTGTGTTAGTCTTAAAACTAGAATAATTTCGCAGTAGGGGGGATAAATAGATTTATCTTTTTTACAACAAAAAACTTAGGAGGAATTAATTTATGAAAAAATTATTTTTATCATTAATGCTGGCAATTTTTGTGATGGCTCTGGTTTCCACACCAATTTTTGCTCAGAGTTTAAGTGTTTACACCAGTCTTGACGAAGAACTGGCAAGAACAGTATTTGAGCGTTACCAAGATGATACAGGTGTAGAAATTCAGTGGGTTCGTTTATCAACAGGAGAGGCAGTTTCAAGAATGATGGCTGAATCTGCAAATCCTCAGGCGAGTATTTGGGTTGGAGGAGTAGGACTGGGACATATTCAGGCTAAAGATAGCGGTTTGACAATTCCATTTGAAGCTGAAAATGCTCAACATGTACCTTCTAACTTTAAAGATCCCGAAAATTACTGGACAGGAATCTATGCTGGTCCACTCTGTTTTGTAAGCAACACTAATCGCCTGGAAGAGCTTGGTTTAGAAGCTCCAAAGTCCTGGGCAGATATTGTTAAACCAGAATACGAAGATATGGTTCAGGTAGCTAACCCTGGTACATCTGGAACTGCTTATAATGTTCTGGCAACAATGGTACAGATTATGGGAGAAGAAGAAGCTTTTGAATATATGAAAAAATTAGATAGAAGTGTTGTTCAGTATACAAGATCCGGTTCAGCTCCTGGTAAGAATGCTGCTATCGGTGAAATTCCAATTGGAATCGGTTATGCACATGACCAGGTAAAACTTAAATCTCAGGGATATCCTTTAGAAATCACCTTCCCTGAAGAAGGTACAGGTTATGAGGTTGCTTCAATTTCTCTAATCAAAGGTGGCGAAAATACAGAAGCAGCAAAAGAATTATATAACTGGTTATTAAGCGAAGAAGCTGCTCAAATTTACGCTGATACTTTTGTAGTTCCATTTAGAGAAGCAGAACTTCAGGCTGGTGCTGTTCCAATTTCTGAGGTTAATACTATCGAGCAGGATGATGTCTGGGCAGGTAAAAATAAAGAGAGATTAGTAGAAAAGTGGAATGATGAGATTTACAGTCAATAATTTCTCTTAAATAAATGAAATTGATGGGTAGATTAATTTCTGCCCATCAAATTATTAACGGGGTGAAAAGATGCAGAAAAATAAGGATTCTATTACCAGAATAACAGTTTTAATAATCTTTACTTCAATTGCTTTATTTGTTCTCTATCCTTTGATTAGGGTAATTTTAGAAAGCCTAAGACCTGATGGATATTTTTCTCTATCAGAGTACAGATATATTTTTGAAAAAGAGTGGCTGCGGGGTACCTTTTTTAACAGTATTAGACTGGGGGTTATTGTTGCAACAACTTCCACAATTGTCGGTTACATAGCAGCATATAGTTTATACAAGGTTAAACTTCCGGGCAGGGGATTTTTCAGACAGATTGTAATGTTACCTCTGATTTCACCTCCCTTTATGCTGACTATTTCTATTATCTTACTACTTGGTAGAAATGGATTGATAACCAAAAAATTATTAGGAATTACAGGTTATAGTATTTACGGGCTGCACGGACTAGTTATGGTTCAGACTCTGGGAATGTTTCCGATTGCTTATCGAGTTTTAACCGGTGTTTTGTCCAGAATAAGTCCGGAATTAGAAAATGCAGCTTTAAATTTAGGCAGCAGTAAATCTTATGTTTTTCGTTCTATTACCTTTCCGCTTTCGATTCCAGGAGTAGCTAGTGCCTGGCTTTTAGTTTTTGTAACTTCTATTGCCGACTTTGCTAATCCTATGGTTATTGCGGGTAATTATGATGTTTTATCTGTACAGGCTTATCTGCAGTTTACCGGGATGTATAATATACCGCGGGGATCAGCTCTTGCAATTATGCTTTTAATACCGGCTTTAATCGCCTTTTTAGTTGAAAAATACTGGGTTTCCCAGAAATCATTTATTACTGTTACTGGTAAACCAACAGGTGCCAAACAGGATATGGTTTCACCAATAACTAAAAAACTTTTACTTGGATTTTTGTCTTCATTAACTTTCATTATTCTATTATTTTATATGACAGTTATTGCAGGTTCATTCTTTAAATTGTGGGGAATAGATTATTCTCTAACCTTGGAGCACTTTAAATACTCATGGGATGTAGGCTTTGACAGCATCAAAGATACTTTAATACTTGCTGGTGCAGCCACACCTTTTACAGGTCTTTTAGGAATGGTAATTGCTTACTTAGTAGTAAGAAAAGAATTTTATGGAAAGCATATTCTCCAGTTTTCTTCTCTGCTAACTTTTGCAGTGCCTGGTACTGTTGTAGGTATTGGCTATGTTCTAGCTTTTAATGAAAAACCTTTTTTACTAACGGGAACAGCCTTTATCATAATTCTCTGCTTTATCTTTAGAAATATGCCAGTGGGCCTTGAAGCTGGAATAGCTTCTTTAAAGCAGATTGATCCCTCAATTGAAGAAGCTTCAACAGATTTGGGAGCAGACAGTGCCTACACTTTTAGTAAAATTACATTACCTTTAATTAAACCTGCTTTCTTTTCTGGACTTTCTTACAGTTTTGTAAGGGCAATGACAGCAGTAAGTGCAATTATCTTTTTAGTATCTGCCCGCTGGAACCACCTAACAACACTTATTTTAGCTCAGACAGAAATTATGAGGCTCGGTGCTGCCAGTGTGCTATCATTGATCTTAATAATAATTGTAATGACAGTCTTTTACTTGATGGGTAAAATTGTTGGTGATGATGAAGGTCTAAGTGAATTGATGACTTAAGTTGAAGGAGGAGTATAATGCAGGATATTGCAGTAAAATTAGAAAACATTACAAAAATATTTAGAGCAAAAAAATCTGATGCTCAGGTAGTTGCAGTTGATGATTTTAATCTTGATATAAAAGAAGGCGAGTTAGTCACCTTATTGGGACCATCTGGCTGTGGAAAAACAACAACTTTAAGAATGATTGCCGGGTTTGAGAACCCAAGCTCAGGTGATATTTACTTAGATGGTGACGATGTTGTAGATAAACCGGCTAACAAAAGAGATACAGCAATGGTTTTCCAGAGTTATGGACTTTTTCCACATATGAATATCTTTGAAAATATAACTTATGGTCTGAGGTTTAAAGATATGACTAAAACTGAAGTTAAGGAAAAAGCAGATAAAATTATGGACCTGGTCGGTTTGGGTGGATATCATGATAGAAATCCGGGCGAGCTTTCCGGAGGTCAGCAGCAGCGTGTTGCCCTAGCTAGAGCTTTAATTGTTGAACCAAAGGTGCTTCTTTTTGATGAGCCCCTTTCTAACCTGGATGCTAAACTAAGAGAATCAATGCGGGATGAAATTAGAAAGCTGCAGAAGAGATTATCAATTACCTCAGTTTATGTAACCCACGATCAAATTGAGGCGATGAGTATCTCAGATAAGATAGTAGTAATGAACAAAGGAGAAATCGAGCAGATTGGTTCTCCAGAAGAGATTTATTATAAACCGAACACCAAGTTTGTGGCTGACTTTATTGGTAAGGTTAATTTCCTAAACGCAGTTGTTAACAAAAATTCAAATAATATCTTAGATTTAGATCTTAAACTGGGTAAGAAAAAAATTGAAGGTATTGAGCAGGAAATTGAAGCTCCTGTTGGAGATAAAGTAACAATTGCAGTGAGACCAGAATCTCTTCAAATAGTGGAGGCGGGAGATGGGTTTTTAGATGCAGAGGTAATTAGAAAAACATATTTAGGCTCTTATTACCAGTATGTACTGGAAATGAAGAATGGTGATTTAATTACAGTAGATTTATTTAATCCTTTAAATAAAAGAGAATATGATGTTGGCGAAAAAGTCGCCATTTCATTCTCGATAGATGAACTGCATATCATAGCAGAACAATAAAAAGTAAAAAGAGGTGAGCAGAAGATGTTTGAATATAGTTTGAGACTTATTTTGTCAGCTATTTTGGGTGGGATTGTTGGAACTGAAAGAGAAAAGAGAGATAAGGCAGCTGGTATTCGGACAAATGCTTTAGTTGCAGTTACTTCCTGCTTAATTATGCTCACTTCTTATGATCTGGCCCTGGGTTTAACGGATCAGGCAGCTTATGCAGATGCATCTAGAATTGCCGCCCAGGTAGTAAGTGGGGTTGGCTTTTTAGGTGCCGGAACAATTCTTAAAAATGATAATAAGATACGGGGGTTGACAACAGCAGCCAGTTTATGGTCAGTAGCCGGTATAGGACTGGCGGTTGGAATGGGCTATTATTTTATTGCAATTGTGACCACAATTATTATTGTAATAACCCTTGCTTTGATTTAAACCGATGCTTTCAGCAGAGCGAATTAATAGAAAAAAATAACTTTGATTTAAAGCAGTTCCTGAACAGGGAGCTGTTTTTTGTAGTTTATTAGAAAAATAAGTAAATTTGACTTAAAATTTCTAATAAAAAGTGTTATAATTAGTATATAGTAAAAAAATTCCAAATGAATCATCTGAGCTTAAAGTTATCAGGAAAGGAGCAGCTTATGAATAAGGTAGAACCAATCAGGGATAAAAGTAAAATTGCTGAACTTAAAACGATTCTGCGTCAGCAGAGCTACCGCAACTATATACTTTTTGTATTTGGGATCAATACTGGTTTAAGAATTAGTGATATGCTGCAGATTAAAGTGGAAGATGTAAGGGGAAAAACTCATATAGTACTCAAAGAGCAGAAAACTTCGAAGAATAAGCGCTTTTTGATCAATTCTAACCTGCGCCGGGAGTTAAGGAATTACATTCAAGGAATGGAAGCTCATGAACACCTCTTTCAGAGCCGGATTGGACAGAATAAGCCTTTATCACGTTTTCAAGCTTACAGAATTTTGAGTGAAGCAGGCCGCAAGGCAGGTCTGGAAAGCATCGGCTGCCATTCAACTCGTAAGACATTCGGTTATCACCATTATAAGAAAAATAAGGATGTGGCTCTACTGCAGAAATTATTCAATCACTCTTCACCCAGTATTACCTTAGACTATATTGGAATCACCCAGGATATTATGGATGAATCGATAGAGAAATTTTCGCTTTGATTTAGATTCTGTTCTATAGTCGTAGCTATATTATAAGTGATGAGCAGCTCGGTAATCCGAAATTCAATAGTGAGATCATAGAAAAGCTATTTCTAATTTGCTTCTAATATTCTTTTAAAGTATTTTTAATCAAGAGCTGCTATTATATACTTAAGCTAAAAGAAATAAAGTTTTCCCCTTTTTAAAGCTGCTGCAGAGAGCAGCTATAACATAAATTAAAAGTACTAGATACTTTTCTCCTTGTTTTTACCGCCCTTTTCCCGGGGCGGTTTTTTATATTTTTATTTATAATCTTCACAGTAGGTGATATAATATAATCAGAGTTAAGTTTTCACTTTAGGAGGGAGATTAATTATGAATCTTTCACAGGAGCAGAGAAAAAAAATTAAAGATATATTAAACAAGCACAATATTAAGAAAGCTGGAATATTTGGTTCCTATGCTCGCGGTGAAGCTGTTAATGGTAAAAGTGATCTTGATTTAATCGTGGAACTTTCTCAAAATAATTTATTTGAATTAACAGCTGTAAAATTGGATATAGAAGAAGCTCTAGGTTTATCAGTTGATATTATCACTTATAGTGGATTACAAAAATTTGCTAAAAAAGAAGATTTCAAAAAAGAAGTTATAAAAGATCAGGAGTCGTTAATATGGAAGAAAAAATAACTGACATTTTAAATATATTAAATAGCAAAGATAGTCCTTCCCAGCGGGAAATAGCCAAAGAGGCTGGTATTTCTTTAGGTCTGGTTAATACCCTTCTTAAAAAGTGTGCTAAAAAAGGTCTGATTAAAATTGAAAGGCTTAATTCCCGGAATATTAAATACATCTTAACTCCGGCAGGTATTAAAGAAAAAACCAAAAAGACTATTACATACGTTAAAAAATCCTATCAGGCAATCAAAGAAATCAAAGCTGAGGTGCTTAAATTAGCAGCCCGGGCTGAAAAAGAGAATAAAGACCTTTATCTTTACAGTTATGAAAAGGAAGATGAGATTCTTGATCTGGTTTCTTTAGTCTTAAGGGAAAATGATCTGGATTTTGAAGTATTTACTGCAGAGGAAGAGCTGGCAAGGATAAATAAAGAGGAGAGCCTGCTTCTGCACTGGGATCCGGATTTAAAGGTGGAGCACCTAGAGCCGGTAAATATCTTTATTTGATCAATAGTATCAAACATAGTTAAGGCCCTCTTCAAAGACACCATAAAGTTTTTCTATTCTTTTATCTAATTTCTGTTTTTTAAGATTTTTTACCTGGCTTCCACTTGATTGAACCATTGACATAGTCAAATTCAAGGTATATATTCAGTAATAATATCTATTGCTTCTTCGCTTGATATGTCTCCCTTCAAATATTTTTCTCCGATGATCAGATTGAGTTCATCCACTTCAATATTTTCTACAGCTAGTGATGCCCTGACTTTTTCTATAGCCTCTTTAATTTCTTTGCTGCTCATTCTTTTCATTGAGATTATCCCTTTTTTTATTAATTATATTTAGAATGATATAATATCAGTATAATAGCTTTGACTTAAAAGATCCATTAAAAAGGGGAAATTATTATGAGTATCAAAAAAGAAATAGAATTGACCGAAGAGATACTTTTGAGTTTAAAGATGGATCAAAATGAAATAATTCAAGAAATGAAAAGAAACCTGGCAGTTAAATATTTTAAAGAGAGAAAATTGTCTATAAGCCAAAGTACTGAATTTGCTGAAATGACAGAAGAAGATTTCATTAAATATTTAGGAAGTCAGAATATTTCTGTTTTTAACATTGATAATTTGGATGAGCTGAAAAGAGATTTAGAAAATCAAGTAGATTTGAGGGTAATGATGAATGAAAGATTTAAATAAAAAAGAGAGCAGAAGAGTCTGCTCTTTAGTTTAAATATTCTTCTAAATCCTCAAGTGATTTAATAGTTATAATATCCTTTAATAAATCAGTGCGAATTTCTCTTAAAACAATTAAATCTAATTTATTAAGTTTACTCTCCAGATTGTCCGGAAGCTTATCTATTGGTAGCTTATCCTTTATTAAGATTGAAATAGTTTCAATTAATTCCTGTTTTCTCCCCTCTTTCATTCCTTCTTTAATTCCGTCTAATTTACCCTCTTCGCGCAAATTGTTTGCTGTAGACATGAATGTCTCACTCTTTTCAAAGATTATTAAATTAACTTTATTATACATAATATCAAATTCATAATCCTTAATTTCCAGTATATATTTCATTCCTGTTGTGAAGTGTTTTTAAAACTATTTGTAACTGTATACTTCCTATAATCTCCAGATCACTATACTTAGAAAAGTCAAAAAGGCAGTAGATATAGGCATTTTGTTTATTTAATTCAACTCGATAAACAACATCAGAAAAATATTTTTTTAGGCGTTTATTAACAAATGATTTCTTAGAAATTTGTAACTTATCGAGATTAATTAAATCCAAGCTAATTTGACAAAAAAACAGAGAAATATTAATTGATTTTAAGGTTAGAGTTTATAAAAAAATGTTAAAATATTGAATAGTTTTTTATCAAATTATAAACTTGTTTTATTTTATTAATGGTGCTAAAATAGAAATAGGAGGTCGATAATATGACTGCTCAAGAAATTATTGAATTTCTACAAATAAAGAGAAGTATTTTAAATAGATTCGGAGTTAAAAGTATTGCTTTATTTGGTTCATATGTTAGTGGTCAGGCCAATAATAATAGTGATATTGATCTTCTTGTTGAATTTAAAGAAGGAGAAAAGACTTTTGATAATTATATGGATTTAAAATTTTATCTTGAGGATAATTTAAATAAAGATGTAGATCTTGTGACTAAAGATGCATTGAAAGAGGAATTAAAGGAAGAGATTTTAGGAAGTGCTAAATATGCGGAGGCCTGAAGTATATTTAAAAGATATTTTAAGTTCAATAAATAAAGTTCAGAACTATTCAGGTGACATGTCATATGAAGAATTTAAAGAAAAAGAGATGGTTCAAGATGCTATTTTAAGAAACCTTGAAATTATAGGTGAAGCTGTTAAAAACATACCTTCTAATATTCGTGAGAAATATCCTGATTTAGAATGGAGAAAAATTGCTGGCCTCAGAGATATATTAATACATGACTATTTTGGAGTTGACTTAGAAATAGTTTGGAATGTAATTGAAAATAAAATTCCACAACTTAAAATAGTAATAAAAGATATTCTGAGTCATATTTAATTATTCCAGGCATGTTGTCTGGTTATTTTTTTTGCTTCTCTCAAAGATTATAATAAGAATCCTCAAAAATATAAAGGGCAGCCAGGACCACCAAATTTTAAACATCCAAGATTAAGGGTATCCTAATAACTTAGGCGGCAACCTTAAACAGTGCTTGTATGTTCTGTTTAGATAGGGGGTGCCCCTGGTGCGACTTAAAAACCAAATATCTTGTAAACTAACCTAGTAATATAGGTTGAGTTTTAATCTATATGAAGTAGTTAGAAGCACCATCCGACTCGAAGCTAGTATCTTCGATTAAAATCTATGATTTAGACTGATTTAGCAGAAAGACTAGGAACCTCACGTCAGATGATTAATAAGATTATACATGGTAGAAAAAATATTACTCTTACAGAAATTAAAGAGGTTGCTCAAATATTAAACCTTGATGTTAATGAACTAATGGAAGTAGATCAAGAATTATCAGAAGATTCTGTAGTTGCATTTATGGGTAGTGTGAAGACTAAAGCAGTAGAAAAAGAGGTGCTATATTTTCAAAATTAATTTGTAGGTTCCGATGATTTAATACTTCAGGATGATATTTTTAGAGTTTTAGAAGATATTGAGGATCTAAGCATTATTATTGGTGCCTAAAGATGTTTTAAACAAACAGCTTAATCTTTTGAAAACAAAAAAATCTGCTGATCTAACTATATTGAAAATAATAAAGTTAATGGATATTTTTGCAGTGCCGTTTAAAACGATTATTTTAAGATTATTTGAAATTGAATTATTAACTGAAAAAGAAACAAGAGATTGGCTTGATATTGCTACTCGCAATCCCCAAAAAGGAATTCTATATCAAATAAAGAAACACAAAATTGGAGAGAGATGGCAGAAAAGAACAAAGCATGTCAAATTGAGTAATTTAAAAGCTCTAATAATTGATAATGATGAGATGGAGCTCCTACCAGAAGAAAAAATCAATAAAGATCTATCTTTTTTAGCTGGGGTAGATGTCGATGAAGAATAATTAAAAAAAGAAAGAGCAGAAAAGACTGCTCTTTAGTTTAAGTATTCTTCTAAATCCTCAATTGATTCAATGTTTAACAGATTATCTCTAATTATTTTTAAAGTTCCGAGCTCAGTATTGTCAAGCTTTTCTTCTAGCTCTGGAGAGAATGAATTAATTTCTAATTTTTTTGTAGTAAGTCGTACAATGGTTTCTATGAGTTCTTCTTTTTTACCTTCCTTTACTCCTTCTTTTCGACCATCTAAAAACCCTTCCCTTATGCCTTCTTTTTTACCTGCAAGTTTACCTTCTTCTCGCAATTTGTTTGCTGTAGACATAAAAGTCTCACTCCTTTCAGGAATAATAGTATCTACCTTATTTTTCATAATATCGACATCATAATCTACAATTTCAAGTATATATTTCAAGCCAACTGTAAAATATTCTAAAACAGTCTCTGTATCTCTTAGTTTTTTGATTAATTCAAGAATTTCCTCAAACTGCTGACCGAAATTATCTTTAACAAAAGCACTATATAGAATTTTTAAAGTTATTTGAAGCTGAATGCTACCTATAATTTGTTGATCAGTGTATTTAGAGAAATCAAAAAATAAGTATTCAAAATCTGGAATAAACTTTTCAGTATTCGGTTGAGTATTGACCATCGAAATGAATCTCTTATCTACATTATACCTCCTATCACCATGATAAATCAAGAGGGGTAGGATCACTGGCAGTTTACCAAAATTATTTTGTTTTAAATGTAGATCCCAGATTTTAGTCATGTATTTCAGCAGTTGAAGCGAAACTTTTTTATCCGGGTAGCTTTTGTGTTCGAAAAGACAGTAGATAAAAGCGTCATGGTCATTTAATTTAACTCGATAAACAACATCAGAAAAAAATTCTTTTAAGTCTTCGTCAACAAAAGAGTCTTTGGAAATTTCTAAGTCATCAGTATTAAAAAGTTCTAAAAGGTCCTGGGGGAAATAGTTTTTGATAAATGATTCCGCTACTTCTTTTTTGCTAAACATTTCTTTGAAAAACTTATCATGGGGAGTTGCCATTTTTTTAACCTCTTTCTCTTAGAATTTTATCTTTAAAAAGATAAGACCTGAGAACTAGTCTCTAAGTATATTATATCACAAAACGAACTTGTGTTCTTAAATCCAGGCTAGTTCGACAAAAAAACAGAGAAATATTAATTGATTTTAAAGCAGGAGTGTATTATAATAAAAGTTGTTAAGAAATTGAACACATCAGAAAAGATAAAAAATAGTTTCTTGAGTGGCTGCAGCATTAAATCTATATATCAATTAAAATCAATAAAGAAAAAGCACAAAAATGACAACCGATGTCACAAAGATTGTTAACTGAAAAGTTTTACTTTGTCATTCGACAAAATTAGATACTCTAATTATTTGATGTATTTTAAATAATGTTATAAAATATAACTTGTGAACGACATAAAAGTATTATTTGATATATGACATCCGATGTCACAGAATGCAATCTTAACTCAGGTACGTTGACAACTGAATATGTATGGGAATCTTTGGAACCGGGGTTTTCATATGGTTAAGATGAATTGAGTTAGAGGTTTAAAAAACTATGATATAAGTTCAAGGATCAGGTTATTTTTTTTAGCAATACACTTTGATCTCAACAAAGTGGACATAGTGTTGAATAGGGAATGAGAAAAGAAAATATAGATATAGAATATAAGAGTTTTTTGTATATGAACTTAAGGGATTGAGTTTATATGTAAAAAACTATTTTTTTATTTATGGGCAAGGTTGGTTTTGTGAGGTTATATATATTTATTTTTATTTTATAAATGAAGGTAATTATATATAACTTTTTTTATTATATAAGAATACAGGTGATTTTATGAGAAAAGTGTTAATTATTGGTGCTGGTAGTGCTGGTAAACATGTTTTGAAAGAGATAACGCAAAACGGTGATAAATATGATTATAAAATAATTGGCTTTTTAGATGCAGATTCTTCAAAGCATGGACATAAAATTGATGGTTATGAAATATTGGGACATCACGATAACATTAATGATTATATAAAAGATTTTAATATTGATGAAGTGATTGTTGCTACTACTGAAATAGATCATCAGGGATTAAATAAAATTTATGACAACCTAAAAAAGCTTGATAAGAATGTAGAAATCAAAGTTTTACCTACAGTAGAAGAACTCTTAAAAGGTGAACCTTTCACTAAACAGTTAAGAGAAGTACAGGTAGAGGATTTATTGGGGAGAGAATCAATACAGATCAATAATGAAAACATTAATAAATATATAAATGATAAAAAAGTATTAGTAACAGGTGCTGCTGGTTCTATTGGTAGTGAATTATGTAGACAGATCGTAAAATATAATCCAAAAGAGTTAATAATATTAGATATAAATGAAAATGATTTATATTTTTTAAAATTATTTTTAGAAAGACATTATGATGTTGAAATAAATTTTGAAATAGCAAACATTAGAGAAAAAAATAAATTAGAATTTTTATTTAAACAATATAAACCTGATTTAGTCTATCATGCAGCAGCTCATAAACATGTACCTTTAATGGAAAAAAACATTGAAGAGGCTGTGAAGAATAATGTTTTTGGATCTAAAAATTTGCTTGATATGGCAGATAAATATCAGGTAGAAAAGTTTGTTTTAATCTCTACTGATAAAGCAGTTAATCCAACAAATGTTATGGGTGCAACAAAGCGTTTATCTGAGATTATTTTAGAAAATATAAATAAAAAATCTAAAACAAAGTATATGGCAGTTAGATTTGGAAATGTTTTAGGAAGTAATGGAAGTGTTGTTCCATTATTTAAATCTTTAATAAAAGAAGGCAAAGATTTAACAGTTACTCATGAAGAAGTAACCCGGTATTTTATGACTATTCCGGAGGCAGCTCAACTAGTTTTGGAAGCAGGTTATATAGGTCAAGGTGGAGAGGTATTTGTGCTTGACATGGGTGAGCCAATTAAAATAATGGATTTGGCAGAAAAAATGATTGAACTATCTGGGTTGAGAATTGGCAAAGATATTGGCATAAAAATTACAGGGCTTAGACCTGGAGAAAAGCTGTATGAAGAACTCTTATATGATATAAGTAACTGTCAGAAAACTGAGAATGACAAAATCTATATTTCTCAGATAGGTAGAGAAGATTTAGATCTTGAGAAGGGGTTGGCTGAACTAGGTAATTATTTAATTAGTTTTGATAGAATTAACTTGAAAAAGCAACTCAAAAAAATAGTTACAACATATAAAGAAACTGAATATAATAACTAGGAGAATTAGCATGAATAAGAAATTAAATATTCCCCTTTCAGTTCCTAATTTATCAATGGACATTTTAGATAATGTTAAAGAATGTATTGATACTGGATGGGTTTCAACAGGGGGTAAATTTATAACTGAATTTGAAGAAAAGGTTGCAGATTATGTTGGGATAGATGAGGTAGTAGGTGTTCAGAGTGGTACAGCAGCTTTACATCTTGCTTTTCAAATTCTAGGAGTAGAAGCCGGAGATGAAGTGATTGTTCCTACAGTTACTTTTATAGCTACCGTTAATCCAATTGCATACCTTGGTGCTAAACCAGTTTTTATGGACTGTGATGATAGTTTAAATATTAATTTAGATAAATTAGAAAAGTTTTTAGAAGAAAATTGCAAAAATACTAAAGATGGATTATTAAATAAAAACTCAGGTAATATTATCAAAGCTTTAACTATAGTCAATGTCTTTGGTAATCCTATTAATATGGAAAGAGTAATGCAAATAGCAGATAAATATGATCTAAAGGTTGTAGAAGATGCCGCAGAATCCCTTGGCTCATTTTATGATAAAGGCAAATATAAGGGCAAACATACTGGAACCATTGGTGATATTGGAGTGCTTTCTTTTAATGCTAATAAGATATTAACAACCGGTGGTGGAGGCATGCTTGTTTCAAATGATGAGGAGATTATAGAAAAGGCAAGATTTCTTGCTGTGCAGGCTAAAACTGACCCCTTATATTATAAACATGATGAGATAGGCTATAATTATAGATTAACAAATATTGCAGCAGCCTTTGGAACTGAACAGATTGATCGACTAGAAGACTTTATTAAAGTTAAAAAGAAAAATTATGAATTGTATAAAGAAGAAATAGATAAAATTAAAGGTTTAAAATTATTATCATTCAATAAAAATACAAGGCCAAACTACTGGTTTTATTCTGTAGTTGTAGATGAAGAAAAGTATGGTATCGATAGAGACCAATTATTAAACAAGTTAAATGAAGTCGGTATTCAGGCAAGACCTCTCTGGGGTTTAATTAGTGATCAAAAACCATATCAAAAATGTGAAGCCTATAAAATTGACAAAGCAAGACATTATGTTGATAACCTTATTAATATTCCTTGCAGCACAAATCTTAGTAAAGAAGAAGTTTATCAAGTTGTAGATATGTTAAAAGAATATAAGGTTTAAGGCGATTAACCATGAAAAAGATAATTATTATTGGTGCTGGTGGACATGCAAAGGTTATTGCGGATATTATACTTAAAAGAAAAAAAGTTTTAAACGAAAGTGTAAAAATTGAAGCTTTTTTGGATGATAAGTATGAGACAAAAAAAGCTGTATACCAGGGTATACCGTTGATTGATAAGATAAATAAGATCAATTCTTTGAACAAAGATGATTATTATTTTATCATTGCTATTGGTAATAATACTACACGAGAAAAGATTGTAAATAAATTCGACTTAAAATATTATACGGCAGTTCATCCAAGTTCAATATTAGCTAAAGATGTAGAAATTGGGGAAGGAACAGTAGTTATGGCAAATGCTGTTCTTAATAGTTCAGTTAAGGTTGGTTCTCATTGTATTATTAATACTTCAAGCGTTATTGAGCATGATAATAAAATTGATGATTTTGTTCATATTTCTCCAAATGCAGCTTTAGCAGGTAATGTTAAAGTGGGGAAAAAAAGCTGGGTTGGTATGGGAAGTTCGATTATTCAAGGAGTAAAGATTGGTATAAATGTAAAAATTGGTGCAGGTAGTGTTGTTTTAAATGATATTGCAAATGATGTTACAGCTTATGGAGTTCCATGTAGGGAGAGATATTGATTATGAGAACATTTATAATTGCTGAAGCTGGTGTTAACCACAATGGTAGTATTGAATTAGCAAAAAAGTTAATAGATAAGGCTGTTTGGACTGGTGTAGATGCAGTTAAATTTCAAACTTTTACTGCTGATAAGTTAACATCAAAATCAGCTAAAAAAGCTGATTATCAAAACAAAACAACATCTGAGAAAAGCCAATATGAGATGTTAAAAAAATTAGAGCTTAAAACCAAAGATTTTGAAATTTTAAAAACTTATTGTGAGCAAAAAGGTATTAAATTTATGTCTTCTCCCTTTGATTTAGATAGCGTAGATTTATTAAATAAAATTGGTTTAGATATCTGGAAAATACCATCTGGTGAAATAACAAACTATCCTTATCTAAAGAAAATTGCAGAACTTAAGCAAGAAATTATTATGTCAACAGGGATGGCTAATTTATCTGAGATTGAAAAGGCTTTAGATTTATTAAAGGAGAATGGAGCAGAAGATATTACTGTTTTACATTGCAATACGGAATATCCAACTCCAATGGAAGATGTTAATTTGAAAGCTATGTTAACTATTAAAGAAGCTTTTAAAGTTGATGTTGGTTATTCTGACCATACTAAGGGTGTTGAAGTTCCAACAGCTGCGGTGGCCTTAGGTGCAGAGGTTATTGAAAAACACTTCACCCTTGATAATTCAATGGAGGGCCCAGATCACAGAGCAAGTTTAGAGCCGGAAGAATTAAAAAAGATGGTTGATGCAATTAGAAATGTTGAAAATGCACTTGGGGATGGAATTAAAAAGCCTTCTATCTCTGAATCTAAAAATAAGGATATTGCTCGAAAAAGTATAGTGGCTGCTGAAGATATCAAAAAGGGAGAATTATTTACTGAGGATAATTTAACTATAAAAAGACCTGGAGATGGCATTAATCCTATGCAGTGGCCCAATATTTTGGGTAAGAAAGCGAAAAGAAAGTTTGCTTTTGATGAGTTGATTGAACTATGATTAAAAAGAAAGTATGTGTGGTAACTGGAACCAGAGCTGAATATGGTCTTTTGAGGCCATTGATTAAAAAAATTGATGAGAATCCTAAGTTTGAATTACAATTAATAGCTACGGGAATGCATTTATCACCTGAGTTTGGATTAACATATAGGAATATAGAGTCTGATGGATTTCAGATTGATGAAAAAGTTGAAATTTTATTAAGTTCTGATACCTCTATTGGCATAAGTAAATCAATGGGTTTAGCTTTGATTAGCTTTTCAGAATCTTATCAGAGGTTAAATCCTGATTTGATTATTATTCTTGGTGATAGATATGAAACTTTTTCTGCAACGGCAGCTGCTTCAGTTGCTAATATACCTGTTGCGCATCTGCATGGCGGAGAGCTTACTGAAGGCGCTTTTGATGATTCCTTTCGTCACAGCATGACCAAAATGAGTTATCTGCATTTCACTTCAACTGAAGAATATAAAAAAAGAGTTATTCAACTTGGAGAAGACCCAGAAAGAGTTTTTAATGTTGGAGCGCTTGGTGTTGAAAATGTTTTTGATTTTGATCTATTATCTAAAAAAGATCTTGAAAGAGAATTAGATATAAGTTTAAGTGAAAAATATCTATTAATTATTTTTCATCCTGTTACTTTAGAAAATAAAACAACTGAAAGTAATTTCCGAGAACTATTAAAAGCAATTGATAAATATGATAAAAACCTTTCTAGAGTTTTTGTTAAAGGGAATTCTGATACTGAAGGCAGAATTATAAATCAGATGATTGACAACTATATTAATAAAAAGAATAACTCATATGCATTTACTTCTTTAAGTATCGAAAATTACTTAAGTTTATTAAAAAATTGTTTTGCTATGATAGGGAATTCATCAAGTGGGATTTTAGAAGCGCCAAGTTTAAATATTCCATCAATAAATATTGGAGACCGTCAAAAAGGTAGAATTAAAGCTGAGTCAGTATTTGATTGTAAAACCAATAAAACAGATATTTTATCAACTTTAAAAGAAGTAGATACTTTATATTTAAATAATAAATTTGAAAATGTTAACAATCCTTATGAAAAAGAAGGTACCTCTGATGAAATCATAAAAGTTCTTGAAGATTATTTGTTAAGTAATAAGATAGATTTGAAAAAGAGTTTTTACAATATTGAGGTTGGTTTATAATGAAAGATAAAATTTTAGCAATAATTCCTGCACGGAGTGGCTCAAAAGGATTAAAAGATAAGAATATTAAAAATCTTAATGGGAAACCAATGATTAATTATACAATTGATGCTGCATTAGAAAGCGGAATTTTTTCTACTATTATTGTTTCAACTGATTCTCAAAAATATGCTAAGATTGTGGAAGAGGCTGGAGCGGAAGTTCCTTTTATTAGGCCAAAAAAATTATCGGATGATGAATCTACAACAATTGAAGTTATTTTGCATGCTATAACTGAAATGGAAAAAAGAAAAGACGAAAGATATGATTATTTTATGTTATTGCAGCCTACTTCACCACTTAGAACTGCCGAGAACATTGAAGAAGCTTATAATTTATTGAAAGAAAAAAACGCTAATGCAGTAGTAAGTGTTTGCGAAACAGATCATAATCCATTATGGAGCAACACTTTGGATGAATCATTATCTTTAGACAATTTTATTGATATAAGAAAAGATAAAAGACGACAGGAATTGCCAACATACTATAGATTGAATGGAGCTATTTATTTGGCTAAGGTGAGTTATTATAAAAAATATAATGATTTTTATATAAATAGATCTTATGCATATATTATGAATAGAAGAGAGTCGATTGATGTGGATGATATTATAGATTTTAGATTAGCAGAAATTTTAATGAAAGAAAATTTATAGTAATGGAGTAGTAATTTTTAATGAATATTATTAAAACTGCAAAAAATTATGCAAAAAAGATTATAGGAAAAGAAAATTTTGAATTTGTCAATCATGCTAAAAATTATATGACTGCTACTTTTTTTACTAAAGCATTAGGCTTTATTTCTGTACCAGTTTTTACTCGTTTGCTAACTCCTGATGAATATGGAATATTAGCTATATTCACTTCTATCATATCTATTTCAACAATATTATTGGGTCTGAATTTTCATGGAGCTGTTAATAGGTATTATCATGAAAAAGATAAAAAAATTGGGGAATATATAACCAGTAATATTTTATTTTTATTTTTTTTCAATATAATTTCTTTCTATTTAATTAATTTATTTAGAAAAGAAATTTCTGTTTTAATAAATATAGATGTTGATGTTTTTATAATTGCTATTATAGTTGCTATTTTTAATATACCTATAAAAATGTTTTTGTCATATCTTCAAACTAGCAAACAAAGTGATAAATATTCTTTATTATCAGTTAGTAAAAGTGTATTAATACTTGTTATTTCAATTGTTTGGGTATATTTACTTTCTGAACAGAGATATTTTGGTAAAATTTATGGTACTTTAGTCGTTAGTGGATTTATTTTTATGATTGCTATTATTTATTTTATAAAATTAGGTAAACCAAAATTTAAATTTCAATATGTAAAATATTCTTTAATGTTCGGCATTCCACTTATTCCCCATGCATTATCGGGATTTATATTATCTTATTTTGATCGTATTGCTATAAATCAGTTGACTGGTTCTTTAGATACTGGTTTATATTCTTTTGCCTATAATATTGGTATGATTATGAATGTAGTAGTAATGGCAATGAATAAAGCCTGGGTTCCAATGTTCTATGATAATTTAAAAAAACATAATTATAAAAAAATAAATAATATGGCGAAAAATTATGCTAAGTACATTTTTTTTGCTGCAATTTCTTTAATCTTGTTTTCAAAAGAATTAGTAATAATTTTAGCTGATGAAAAATATTATAGTGCCTTAGATTTAGTTCCAATAATTATTTTGAGTTATGTTTTTGTTTTTTTATATACTATTTTTGCTAATTATTCTTTTTATCGCAAAAGAACTGGTTTGATTTCTTTTGCAACATTTTTAGCTGGTTTCACTAATATTGGTTTAAATTACTGGTTGATACCAAAGTTTGGTTATATTGCAGCGGCATATACGACATTGTTTTCTTATATGTTATTATTTATTTTTCATTATATAAATGCTAAATATATAATAAAAGAAAAAGTAATTGAACTTAAAAATGTTTTATATAATTTTATTAAAATGATTATTATAGTAATATTATATTTAACGATTATAAATATTATTACCAATTATTATATTATATTAGTTATTAAGTTTATGATTTTAACTGGAACAGCTTACTATTTTATCATTAAAAAAGAAAATTAATATTGTGAACTCCCTCTTAGTTTTGTAAAAGTAATTTATAACAAGTTATGTAAATAAAATTACAATAATTTTTTGAATGGTTGAATATATTTATTAACAAAATGAAAAACACATCCACTAGGAGGTCTCCTCGGTGACAGGATGAATTATACTATTATTTAAATTTATGCAGAGGTCTATCCATCCGAGAATTGTTAATTTAATTGAGCAATGGGAAAATCAACTCATACCTACCTTTAGATAAACGCTATTGTTTGCTCTTCCTTGATGTTCTAAGTCGAAGGTCGTTTTTGCAATGAATTAAGCATATATAATCATTGGAATCAATGTAGAGGGTTATAAAGAAATTCTAGCCTGTTAAATTAGTGTAATAGAGTCAATTGCACTCTGAGAAGAAGTACTGATGAACCGATAAACCTAAAATCTAGAAGCGTAAAACAGGTACTTCTAGGTGTTATGGATTGTCTACCAGGTTTAACTGACTCATTTCTTAAAGTATATCAAAAAGCTGATGTTCAACGCTGTGTAGTTCACAAGGTTCGCAATACTCTTCATAAAGTCAAAAAAAAATATAGATAAAATTGTTACAGATCTCAAGATGATTTACAAAGCTTCCAGCATAGAGTTTGCAAAGCAAGCCTTAAATGATTTCAATTCAAAGTAGGTTTGAAGATGAAAATGAATTATTTACTTTTTACAAATATCTAGATAGTATTCATAAATCAATTTATATAACTAACCGAGTTGAAAGAGCCAATAAAAAAATTAGAAAAGGCTTAAAACAATGAACAGTATACCTAACAAAAAACAGCAAAAAAATATTTTGTCTTAAAATGTTAAACTAAGATTCTAAATGGTTAAAACACAGATTGAAACGGTTTTAACTGCTCGCTCTCCTATAATATAACTATTGGAGGGAAGGTATTAATTTTTTTACAAAATACTTAAAGTTACCTATTAAGGTGGAAATTATATGCTTAAAAATAAAGTTGTCTTATTTATATCATCTTATTCGGAAATCCCTACATTATTATATTTAGTTGATAATAGAGGAAAAAATTCAAAGATAGAAATTTTTGTTTATAAACAAAAAATATTAAATTTTTTAAAGTTAATTAATGAAAAAGCATGGAATAATGATGTAGAGATATTTTTTTTAAGAAAATCTAATATAAAATTAAATAAAATATCTAATTATATTAAATCTTTTTTAGAGGAAAGGAATAAGCTTAAATATTATTATAATAAATATTTAAGTAAAAAAGTGGGATATAAAATATATTTTTTCACAAAAAACCATATAAAATACACATTATATTTTGTAAAAAAATTGAGTAAAAACAATCATATTTGCTTAATTGATGTTAATACAATAAAGCAAAATGGATTTAAATTGCCTTTTTCAAAGTATACATTAGGTATCTTCTTAAATAATATATATAATAAAATAGTATTTGATAAGAAAATTGAATTCTTCAGTGATGAAAATAGTATTTTTGCACATGCCTCAGAAGAATATATTAATAGTTATGTTGATAAAGTTATAGATATAAATAATTACATAAAGGAGATAGATAAAACAAATAATAAATATTCTAACCTTTTTTCTGATTCATACAAAAAATATGATATGATTTTTTTTGATCAACCAATAACTAATTATTTGGATAAAAGCAGACTGAAAATTTTTTATGATAATTTATCAAAAATAATAAACAAATATTTCGAGGATTTCGTTGTTAAATTACATCCAGCTCAAGAATCACCTACAATTAGTGAAGTTGATAATATAATAGATAGTTATTTGCCTGGAGAATATTTATTTAATGATGAGACTAGTGTTTATATGTCGTATTTTTCAACAGTTATTATGGACGAATATAAGTATAATAATAATAATAGTAAGGTTATTATGTTATTATATTTACTTCCTTTTGAATATGAAAGTAAAAAAGAAATGATAAAAGAAATAATTGATAGTAGAACAGATGGAGAAATATTATTCCCAAAAACTTTTAATGAATTAGAGAATATTTTAAAAAGGTGATATTTATGAATGGAATAATAAAAAAAATAATACCTCGATATATTAAAGATTTTATTAAAAGACTTATAATAAAAAATAAATACAAAATTTCTTTAAATAAATCAATAAAAGTTAATTTAAATACAAAACTCAATAAAAACATTTTTATAGGTAATAATACAAATATAGTTAATTCTAGTATTGGTCTAGGTACATATATAAGTAAAGATTGTTATATACCTGATACAAAGATTGGTAATTATTGTTCTATTTCTTCAAATGTAAAGACAAAGTTAGGTTTACATCCAACTGATTTTGTTTCCACCCATCCGGCTTTTTACTCTAAAAAAAACCAAGCAGGATTTAAATTTGTTGATAAAAATTTATTTAATGAACATAGATATGCTGATAATCAGAATAAATATGTTGTTAAAGTAGGAAATGATGTTTGGATTGGCTATAATGTTATTATTATGGATGGGGTAACTATAGGTGATGGAGCTATTATTGGAACTAGTGCACTAGTAACTAAGGATATAGAGCCATATTCAATAAATGTGGGAATACCAGCAAAAAAAATTGGTTATAGATTTGAAAAAAAATATAGAGATTTTCTATTAGATTTTAAATGGTGGGAAAAAGAATATGAATGGATAAAGAACAATGCTAATTTATTTAAGGAGATAGATGATTTTTATGATAAGTTTAATAGTTAATTTTATTGATATAATTTTAATAAGTTTATATAAATTTTTTTATTATCTTGATACAAAAACTAAAGAAAAAAGACTTAAATTAAAGTGGAAAAGCAGAGGTGTTATTATAGGTAATAATTCAAAAATTATGGATAGAAGTATTATTCACTCACCGGACAATTTAGTTTTGGGTAATAACTCTATTATAGGAGAATTTGTTCATATATGGGCTGGGGGTAATGTAATAATAGGTGATAATGTTTTGATTGCTGCACATACTATGATAACTTCACAAACTCATGACAAAATGGCAAAAAATTATAATGATTCTCTAATAAATCAGGAAGTTATAATTGATGATAATGTCTGGATTGGTGGAAATGCTACTATTCTTCCTGGAGTTAAAATTGGTAAAAACTCTATAATTGGTGCAGGTTCAATTGTGACAAAAAATATTCCTAAAAATCAGATTTGGGCAGGTAATCCTGCTAAATGTATTCAAGTGTTAGATAGATAATTTAAGAGAGGATTTAATAATAATGATTTTAGAAAAAGATCAAATTAACAGAAAAATTGCAATTTTAGAATTCGAAAGAAATCACTTTGATTATGTCATTTCAGTGCATGAATATTTATATAAAAAAGGATATAAAGATATTAATATATATATAAGCAAAGAAGTATTTCTTAACTTAGAAAAAGAGTTGAAATTAATTGATAATCATATAAAAAAAGAAAAAATTTATGTTTTTGAAAGCAACTCTCGAAGTAAAAATTATTATAAGTTAATTAGTGATAATATAGATAAAATTTACATTAATACAGTATTTTATGGAAGAGATTTAATTTTTTATTGTATTCTTTTATTGTTAAAATTTAAATTGGTACTGACACTACATAACCTTAAAACTAATTTTGAATATAACAATAATTTTTCAAAGGAAATGTTAAAGAATTTAATGAAAAAATTTATTAACAGAAAGGTTAGTGGATATATAGTTTTAAATAAAACACTTAAAAATAATGCTCAAAAGTATACTAACAAATTAATTGATGTAGTTTCTTTTAAGCTGCCACTTAAAACTTCATATATAAAAGAAAAGAAAGATAATTCAAACGATCTAATTGAAATTATAATTCCTGGAACTGTTAATGTAAATAGACGAAATTATGATAAAATATTTAATGTTATACAAAAAATTTTAAAAGTTCGGCAAGATATAAGATTCATATTCTTAGGAAGAATTGTTACTAAAAACTTGAAAAAAGATATTTTGAAATTAAAAAAAAATTATAACAAAAATATTTTGTTTTTCGAAAAATATATTTGTCAATCAGAATATGATTATTATATGATTAAAAGTAATTATATTTTATCTCCTTTGTTTAAAGACGTTAAAGTGATAAATAAGAATAATGAAATTTATGGAGAAACAAAGGCTTCTGGAGCTGAGTTTGATGCATACAAATACAATAAGCCATTAATAATAAATAGTTTTTATGAAATTAAAAATAAGGAAATAAATACAAAGTATTTTGATGATTATGAAAGTTTATATAATATTTTAATAGGATTAAATTAAATTTAAGGAATGAAACTTTAGTTTTTCAGTTAGTACAAATTTATTAATCATAAATTTTAGTTATAATAATTATGATCATCCAAAACAGATACAAAGACTTGCAGGTTTAAATTTGATGGAAAACAGTTCAGGTAAGCATCAGTGTAAAACCAGTATAACTAAAAGTGAAAGACCTAAATTGCGGGGATCACTCTACAAATTAATGATGCCGATGATGGCGAATAATCAGGAGTTTGAACAGCTGCATGAATACTATATTACTTGAAAAGCTAATTTTTTAAAGCCTAAACAGATGATAATAGAATTGGCCTGCAAATTGATTAGAATATTTTTTGCATTTAGTCAAAAACTTGTTATGTATAATGATGAAAAGTCGTTGAACGATATTGAGAGAAACTTAAATTTACAGGAAGCAGCCTAAGTATTAAGTGTATTTTTTTAATGAGTTAATTAGTTTATTGATTTAAGAAAGCGCGTTTAAAGTTGAGTAATAGAATTTTGAAAGAGGAAGACTGGATTAGCCGGATATTATATATTATTTACATCATAAGGGCTTAAAAAGAGTTAAGACCCGGTTGAAGAGCAGAACCGGCCTCTGCCCCATGAAAGGTAGAAGGGAAGGAACGTTGGGATATAGATTTTGGGAGATATGGGAGATAAGCCCACCATTGTCTTGTGGAGATCCAAAGCCACAATAGAGAAATTTTTAATAGGGAAGTGGAAAGATTGAATAATAAAAAAAAGTTATTAATATTAAATTTTGCATTCGCATATGGAGGTGCTGAAAAATCAATTACTGATATTATTTCTAATTTGAGAGATGAATATGAAATATTTTTCTTGATAGAAAATGAAAAGTTTAAGAAATTATTAGATGAAAAGAACTTGAATCATAAAATATTTAAAATAGGTCAAATTAAAAAGAATTTTATAACAAGTATATTTAAGTTAGGTTTTGTTTTTTTAAAGTTGATTATTTTTATATTGAAATTTCAGCCTGATGTTATTATTACTAATACTAATAGAAGCCATTTGTTAGGTAGTTTTGCTTCTTTTATAACACATACGCCATTAATTTGGGTTTTAAGAGACTATCAATTTGATAGATTCTTACATAATTTGTTATATTTCTTTCCGAATGATATAATTTGTGTATCAAAAGATTTAATGAAATTTTATGATAGCAAAGATAAACATAAAGTTATACCAAATGGATTAGAGATCCATAAACTCAATAATAAATTCAATTTATCTTATAGAAAAAATTATAATATAAACAACGAAGTGGTTTTTGGCATTGCTTCAAATTTTGCAGAATGGAAAGGAATAGAATATTTGATAGAAGGATTTATAAAGACAAAAAATAAAATTGATAATTTTAATGGTAAGCTTTTTATTGCTGGAACAGCGGAAAAAGGAACAAAACAATGGGATTATTTTATTAACATTAAAAAAATGATTAAAAAATCTAATTTTGAAGAAGATATTTTTCTAGTTGGATGGGTAAATGATATTTATAATTTCATTTATAATTGTGATGTTATTGTATCTTCATCAATTGATGAAAAAGGGGGTCCAGAGTCTTTTGGACGAACAATCATTGAAGCCTGGTTTTTAAAAAAACCGGTTATTGTTACAAATGTTGGGGGACCTAAATATATTGTAGAAAATAAAACTGATGGTATTAAAGTTAAACAAAAGAGTTCTAGAGATTTATCAAAGGCTATTGAATTATTATATAAAAACGAAGATCAACGCAAAGAATTAGGGTTAAATGGTTATTATAAACTTAAAAAGGAATATTCTTTAAATAGTATTACAAAAGAATATAGAGATATCATAAAAAAATTGACGTAGTGTTTAGGAGATGGAATTGTGAATAAATTTTTTAAAGTTAAATTTTCTTTTTTTTTAACCTCAATATTGACTTTCATATTATTAATTTTTAATCAATATTTATATTCTAAGATAAATAATGAGTCTTTCTCCTTTCTTCCAATTATTTTTGGATTATTTTTATATATTCTTTTGGAAATTATAATGAATTTTATATTAAAAGAAAAGTTATATGTTATAAGATTATTTTTTGTTTTTAGTTTACTAATAATGTTTTTTATTAATAGTGGTTTATTTTTTTTAGGAGAGGCGCCCTTTTTATTTAATGATGATCAAAATTATAACTTTTATGGAAGAGGCGGAGCACTTTGGACGCCTTTATTGTTTTCAGGGGGGTTTTACTATATAGTTATAAGATTTATATATGATTTATTTGGCCCATACACTATAAATGGTAGAATTTTAAATATTTTCTTATTTATATTATCAGGATTATTAGGAACTAAAATTTTTAGCTTTGTTGAAAAACAAAAATATTATCAATTTATTATTTTATTGCTTTTTTTACCTGAACTTTTATATTTTAGTTTGTTTGAATTTAAAGATAATATTTTTGTTTTTTTATTGTTTGCAATAGTTTTTTTAGCTCATTTATCATATTATAGCTCAAAGAAAATGACTATATTTTTGTTTATAATTGCATTTGGTTTATCATATATTGCAAGTTGGTTTAGAGTTGGAATATCATATATTTTTTTTGTATTTGCTTTTCTTCCAAACTTATTTAAAAAAAATGAATATATTAAAATTAACTATTTTTTAGTCTCTTTGTATTTAATGATAGTAGGTTTTTCTATATTTTTCTTTAAGGATTTCAAGTTTTTAGGTATTTTAGGAGATAAGATAGAAAGTTATTTATTTATGGCTTCAGAAATGAGTAATTCAGGCTATATGAGTAATTTCATTATTCAAGAGTTAAAAGATATTATTATATTACCAATTTCATTTATTTTAGTACCATATCCGATAGTTTTTTCATTTACGGATGATTCTTTTCTCATGTTTTTATTTTCAGTTGTAAGATTTTTTACTTTAATTATCTATTTTAACTTTATAATTAATTTAATATTTGGTATGAAATTATTAAAATCAGATTTAATTAGTATATTTATTCCACTAGTTACTATTCTTACAGTTTTAACTATATTAAATCCTGGTCACTTAAGACATTCAATATTTATACTACCATTTATTGTTATGATAAATGTAAAAAATGAACAAAAAATAAAAAAGTCATATGAATTTTCATTTATTATTACTTTATTGTTTTATTCTATATATTATTTTTTGAAATTAGGAGTGTTTTAATTCATGAATGATAATTATTTAATTGAAAAATTAAATATAATAAAAAAAAAGATTATTGATATAAATGAAAATAATTTAAAAGCTTTTATTTTAGCTGGTAGTGTTTCACGAAATGAAGGATCGATTATAAAAATTGATAATGATTATAAAGTTTTAAGTGATCTCGATATTTATTTAGTTTTTAATAATAAACCAAGTAAAAATTCAATTAACAAAATTGATTGTTTATTTAATGATTTTGAATCAGAAATGAAAAAAAATGGGTATGATTCTCCTTTTTTTCATATTGATTATTCTATATTATTAAAGAACAAACTTAAAAATATGTGGCTTCATATGAGAAATTATGAACTAATTGAGTCAGGTTATTATTTTCATGGTGATAAAAACAATCTTCAATTTCCAGAAATAAATAGCAAGAATATTGATTTTATAATGAGTAATAAGTTTTTGATAGAAAGATTGAAAAAGCAGAATGATTTTTTAGATTCTGATTATAAAATAGAATATAAAAAGTTTTTTACTTGTAGAAATATACTTGAAATACCAACAATTATCCTTCCAAACTTTAATGTGCTATCTTGCGGATACGAAAACCGTCTCAATTTATTTAAAAAAGAAAAAAATACTATGACTAAGCTTGCACCTGATTTTGAATTTGAAAAAATAATTAATTTGTTAAATAAAGCATTAGATATTAAGTTGTATCCAACGAAAAAAAAATTAGAAAAATTAAAATTAAATAATTTAGTTGATGAATTAGTATATATTTATTTTTTTGCTTATCTACTATTAAAAAGAAAAAATAATTACAAAAGTCCCTTTTCTTATACTTTATTTGAAAAAATTAAGTATAAACCTAAGAAAGAATTGATTAAAGATTTAATTTACAATTTAATAAAAGAAAAAAGTAATAAAGATTTGGAAACTACTTTTCTAATTTTGTTATTATCTTTTATTACTGAATTATCAGCCTCTAAAGAATCAATAGACTTTTATGAAAGAACTAAAATCAAAACGCTTAAGGAGCTTATTGAAATTGAAAAATAAAACAAATTTAAATCCTATACTAATAATTTTTATAGATGCTTTTCCTTTTTTATATAAAAATGAAATAATAGATTATATTTCAAAAATAAATTACAGCGCTAAATTGAGACCAGAATTAGGGTACAGTTCTAATCAACATTGGGCTATGTTCTCAGAACTTTTACCTGATGATTTAGGATATTTCACTGACTGGAATTTTCAATTTGAATCAAATAATTTAAATGAAAAAAATATATTATATTTAAAGCATAATAATATAGTTAATTTTTTGATTAATTATCCAATGAATAAATTGGGGTTGTTTGAGAGTAATATACCTGTTGGATTAAAAAAATATTTTTTCAATAAAGCAATTTACCCATTATCAAATAATAATAATTTTAAAAAATTAAATTCTGAAATAAGTAGTTTAACACTATATAAAACTAAAAAATCTAATGAGATGGAAATGATTTCCGGATTAACCAAAAAAGGATTAGATAAGCGGAGTTTTGTTGTTATTAATTCATTAGATCAGAAAGGTCATATGAGTAACACTAAAAAATCGAGTTATATTAATTTTTTACGTAAACTTTTAATTGAAATTAATGATTTAATAAATGCATTTGTCGAAATTTATGGTGATAATAGTAAGATTGCCTTATTATCAGATCATGGAATGTCACCAGTAAAAAAAGGAGTTGATTTAACTTTAGAAAATGAGTTTGGAAGGCAATCTCCAAACAGATACTTATATTTTTTAGATTCTGTTATATGCAGAATTTGGACTAAAGATCATAAATTTAAAAGCGAAATAAAAACTTTTTTAAATCAAAAAAAGTTCGGTAAAGTAATAAACAACGATGAAAGAATTCGTTATCAGATTACTAATAAAAAATTTGGAGATATAGTTTTTATTTTAAACGAAGGTTATGTATTTAAACCTAATTTTTTTGGGTTGGGGTTAAGAGGTTTACCATCAGGTATGCATGGATATAATTCTGAAAGTAATATACAAAGTGGAGTTATTTCAAGTAACATCGATATATTCACAAAGAAGAAATATAGGAATATTGAAGTTTTAGAAACAATAAGAAAATTGTTGTAATTTTCAGTTGTTAAGGATTTTAAGAAAATATGTTTTGAAATATATTATTTATATAATTAGTTGGTGAAATATGAGAGTTCTTATTGATGGTTTGTTTTTAAGAAAAAATAAAGTTGGTGGAACAGAAAGTTATTTAAGGAATTTATTAAAGGGGTTTTCTAGTCTTGAAAAGAATAATATTTATTATTTATTTCTTTCTCAAAATACTGCAAATGAAATTAATTTTGATTTTGATAGAAATAAATTTAAAATTATTTCATGTAATATAGATAATTCAAACCGATTTAATAGATTAATATACCAGAATTTTATATTGCCTCAAAAAATAAAAAAAATTAATCCAGATATAATGTTTTTCCCTACTTATACTCGGTGTATTAATAGTTTAAATGGAGTAAAAGTTGTTTCTAACATTCATGATTTGCAGTATAAATATTATCCTGAATATTTTAGTTTAACTAAAAAGTTAATATTTAATATTTTTTATCCGACAAGTATAAAGAAAAGTGATTATTTAATTAGTATATCCAACTCAGTAAAAAACGATATTATTAATTTTTTTGGTAATAAATATAAAGATAAGATAAAAACTATTCATAATCCAATTGATTTTGATAAAATTTCTAAGAGTGAGGATGTAAACCCACTAAACAATATAGATGTTGAAAAGAAAAATTATTTATTGTCAGTTGCATCTTTGTTACCTCACAAAAATATTAAAACATTAGTTAAAGCGTTCAATTATTATAATGAAAATAATAATAATAATAATAATTTAAAATTAATTTTAGTTGGTCTAAAAGATAAATCAACTAATAAAATAACTAAATTAATAAAAGAGTTAGAATTACAAAAAAAAATTATAATTCCAGGTTATGTTTCAAACGAAACATTAGCATCGCTATATTCCAATGCTTTAATTTTTATTAGTTCTTCTAAATTTGAAGGTTTTGGTATGCCTCCTATTGAAGCTATGTATAATAATATACCTGTAATAACAACTAGATGTGCTTCATTACCAGAAGTAACGTTAGAAGAAGCATATTATTATGACCCTCCAGATGACTATAAAAAGTTGGCTAATAAAATAAATGAAGTGATAAATGAGTATCCTTCAGATGAAAAACTAAATGAGATTGCTGATAAAGTTTATAAAAATTATAATTTGAAGAAAATTGCACAAGAATACATTAATTTTTTTGAAGAGGTGTTGAATAATTGAAAAAAGCATTAATAACAGGAATAACAGGACAGGATGGTTCATATTTAGCAGAATTATTACTGGATAAAGGTTATGAAGTTCACGGAATAATTAGAAGAGCTTCTACCTTTAATACTCAGAGAATAGATCATATTTATCAGGATCCACATGAAGAAAATGTAAGGTTAAAACTTCATTATGGCGATATGACTGATTCCAGTAATTTAAGTAGATTAGTTGAAAAAATTAATCCAGATGAAATATATAATTTGGCTGCTCAGAGTCATGTAGGAACTTCTTTTGAAATACCTGAATATACAACAGATGTAGATGCAATGGGGACTTTAAGATTATTAGATGCTATTAAAGAAGCAGAAGTAGAATGTAAATTCTATCAGGCTTCTACCAGTGAATTATATGGTAAGGTACAGGAAGTTCCACAGACAGAAGAAACACCCTTTTATCCTAGAAGCCCTTATGCTGCAGCTAAGCTTTATGCTTACTGGATAGTTAAAAACTATAGAGAGGCATATGATCTTTTTGCAGTTAATGGCATTTTATTTAACCATGAGTCACCTAGAAGGGGTAAAAGATTTGTAACTAGAAAGATAACAAGAGCTGTTGCCAGAATAACCAAAGGTAAGCAGGATAAAATATATTTAGGTAATATGAATTCTAAAAGAGACTGGGGTTATGCTAAAGATTATGTCAAAATGATGTGGATGATGTTACAGCATGATACTCCAGAAGATTATGTGATAGCTACTGGAGAAACACATACAGTCAGAGAATTTGTAGAAGCTGCATTTAGTCATGTTGATATTGATATTGAATGGCAGGGTGAAGGTGTCGATGAAAAAGGCATAGATAAAGATACAGGTAGAGTTCTGGTAGAAGTGGATCCTAAATACTTTAGACCAACAGAGGTAGATTTATTAATCGGTGATCCTTCTAAAGCTAAAGAAGAATTAGGCTGGGAGCCAGAAGTTAAATTTAAAGAATTAGTACAGTTAATGGTTCAATCAGATTTAGAAGCAATAGAAGAACACGGAGATATTTAAATATCAAAGTGAAAGGTGTGTTATAAATGGAAAAAGATGCAAAAGTATATGTTGCTGGTCATAGAGGTTTAGTTGGGTCAGCAATTATGAGAAAGCTAAAAAAAGAAGGATATAATAATTTGGTTTATAGAACTTCTTCTGAACTTGATTTAAGAAGGCAGGAAAAAGTAGAAGATTTTTTTGAAGAAGAAAAACCTGAATATGTAATACTGGCAGCTGCAAAAGTTGGTGGTATCCAGGCTAATGATACCTATTCAGCTGAATTTTTATATGATAACTTAATGATAGAAACAAATGTAATTGATGCAGCCTATCAGAATGATGTTAAAAAATTATTATTTTTAGGGAGTTCCTGTATCTATCCTAAATTTGCAGATCAGCCAATGAAAGAGGATTATCTTCTTTCTGGAAAACTCGAATCAACAAATGAGGGTTATGCAGTAGCAAAAATAACAGGTATTAAACTCTGTGAACATTATAATAAACAGTATGGAACTAACTTTATTTCTGCAATGCCTACTAATCTTTATGGTCCAAATGATAACTTTGATTTAGAAACCTCTCATGTATTACCTGCTTTAATCAGAAAGTTCTATGAAGCAAAAATCAATAATGAAGATGAAGTGGTTATCTGGGGTACAGGTAAACCAAGAAGAGAGTTTTTACATGTAGATGATCTGGCAGATTCTTTATTATTTTTAATTAATAATTATAATGGCAATCAGTTTGTTAATGTTGGAGTAGGTAAAGATATTTCTATCTTAGAACTTGCAGAGCTAATTAAAGATATTGTTGGTTTTGAAGGTGAAATAGTGAATGACTCATCCAAACCAGATGGGACTCCTAGAAAACTTTTAGATGTTACAAGATTAAATGATTTAGGCTGGGAAGCTCAGATATCTTTAGAAGAAGGCATTAAGGACACATATCAGTGGTTTAAAGAAAATTATTAGTTTGTGAGGTTATAATAGTGAATGAAAACAATAAAAACTCCTTAGTTTCAATAATCACTGTTTGTTATAATAGTGAGAAATATATTAGAGATACTATGGAATCAGTGTTAAATCAAACTTATGACAATATCGAATATATTATTGTAGATGGTAAATCAAGAGATAATACTTTAGATATAATTAAAGAATACGAAAGCAAATTTAATGGAAGAATGAAATGGATATCTGAATCTGATGAGGGTATTTATGATGCTATGAATAAGGGGATTAATTTAGCGACTGGTGATATTATAGCCACTATAAACTCTGATGATGTGTATGCAGATAATAAAGTTTTAGAAAATATTATTAGAGTTTTTAATGTTGAACATTGTGATGCATGTTATGGTAATGTTGAAATGGTTAATCGTGATGATTTAAATCAAATTAGTAGAGTATGGAAAACTGATTCAGATAAATATTTTTCACAATTAAAATATGGATGGGTTCCTGCTCATCCTTCTTTTTTTGCTAAGAAGCGATTATATGATGAGTATGGTAATTTTGATTTAGATTTTAAAATAGCAGCAGATTTTGATCTGATTTGTAGATTTATTGAAAAAAACAATATAAAACTAAGTTATTTAGATAAAACTTTAGTAAAAATGAGAATAGAAGGTACTAGCAATAATAGCTTAAAAGCTATATATCAAGGAAATAAAGAAGCTTTTTTATCTTTGAAAAAAAATGGCGTTTTTCCTTATTTAATATTTTTAAAGCCTTTAAGAAAAATATTATATTTATTGAAAGCCAAATTGTATAAGAATTAGATTTTTAAAAAGTTTATTAATTTTATTTGGAGTGATTTCAAATGATAACAGCACTAATCATGGCTGGAGGAGAAGGAACCAGATTCTGGCCCTTAAGCAGGAAAGACCATCCAAAACAGTTTTTAAAGCTAAATGATAATCAAAAAACCATGCTGCAGGAAACTGTAGAAAGAATAAATGAACTTGTTCCTTTAGAACAGATCTTTATTGCAACTAATGAAGCCTATCAAAAAGCAATCAAAAAACAGCTGGATGGTATACCAGAAGAAAATATAATAGTAGAACCAATGAAACGAAATACAGCTGCCTGTATAGGTTTATCTTCAGTAGTAATAGAAGATAAATATCCTGGTTCAACAATGATCGTTTTACCAGCTGATCATTTAATTAAAGATCAAAAAAGATTTGTAGATATTTTAAGAAAATCAATTATGACTGCAGCTACTGGTAAAAACTTAGTTACTATTGGTATAGAACCAACTCATCCAGAAACAGGTTATGGCTATATTCACTTTGGTGATCAATTACATACCATAGATGGTGATCAGGTATTTGAAGTTCGTAACTTTACCGAAAAACCTGATTTAAGCACTGCTAAAGAGTTTTTAGAAGAAGGAACATATCTCTGGAACAGTGGCATGTTCATCTGGCAGTTAAGCAGTATTCTATCTAATATAGAAGAGCATTTACCCGAGATGTATCAGTCCTTAGAAAGAATAAAAAATGCTTTAGGAACAGATTTAGCTCAAAAAGTAATCAGAGATGAATTCGAAAAAATGCAGAGTGTTTCCATTGACTATGGAATTATGGAAAAAGCAGATGATATTTTTGTTATTCCAGGTTCTTTTGGCTGGGATGATCTCGGCAGCTGGCCGGCATTAGAGAGAGTTAAAAAAGTAGATACTGATGGTAATGTAGTAATTGGTAAACATTACGGTATAGATACTACTAACTCTATTATTCATAGTCCTAATAAGGTAGTAACTACTATTGGGCTTGATGATGTAGTGATAGTTGATACAGAAGATGCTATTTTAATCTGTGATAAAAAGCGAGCCCAGGAAGTTAAGGAGATCAGAAATATTCTAGAAGCGGAAGGTCTTGAGGATTGTTTGTAAAATAAAACATCAGCTACCGTTTGCTTGTCAAAATATGTGGTGGTTTGTAGAATAAAATATTAGTTTTGACTGTCACTCTCACTGGAGTTTAAAATCCTGGTGGGAGTTTTTTTATTTCATCTCAACAAAGCAACTCACATTAGTTGCAGTACCTGTTTTTACTCTGCAATCACAGGAATTTTAGTTTGCAACAAAAAACTATTAATCATTCAATTTGAATTCATTACCTATGTATCTATCCAAATCTTTTATTTGCTTAGAATCTAGCTCATTTACCTTTTCCATTACTTTCCTAAAATCAGAGTTTTTATGAAATCTTGAGTATAAAGAAATGAAGTCCTCATCAGTCAACCAGTTATCCATTTCATCTTTTTCTCCCAGTAAAAAACTTACATTAACATTTAATGCTTCTGCGATATCTTTTAATCTCTCCAGAGAAGGGTTGCTGCGATTGTTTTCAATATCACTTAAAAAGGTGTGAGATATCCCAACTTTACTGGCTAATTCTCGTAAAGAATAATCATTCATTTTCTGAAGCTTTTTTATTCTATCTCCTAAATTCATTTTATCACATCCAAATAATTAATATTTTTAAGTAAGCACGATAATGAAAGAGTTTTCGTAAACTATTTACGTATAAATACACCTCATCACCATACAGATTGATTGAACATCATACGTAAATAGTTTACAATATAAACAGAGTAGTTAAAAAATCATCTAACAAAACTACTTACATTTATTTAAAATCCAAAAAAGACAGAACTATCCCTGGGTTCTTCTAAAAAGCAAAGGAGGGATTAGATTTATAAAATAAGGGTAACAGATTTCAGTGGGGACTGATCTGTTTATAATTATTTATTAATTATATCACAACAATAGTTAGATGTAAATTTGTGGAATTGACTTTTAACTTCAAAAGACAGAATCTTGTTAACAGTTCATTTATTTAGACATTATAGTTTCCCCGGGAGGGATTTCTTGTGAATAAAAATTCAAAAAGCAAACAGGAGAGTCTGGCAGAATATCAACCTGGAGACAAACTGTATCAGCTTTTTAAACATGAACAGGCAATTGTAAACGGACATCAAGAAAAATTCCTGATTAAAATCGAAAAAATCTCATAAGTTTCACCTGGGGCCTTGGGCCGGGAAATTTAATTTTCCCGGCCCTATTTTTTTGTTTAAAACTGCTGTTAAAGCTAATTGAAATTATTTATTTCCAGAATTAGTTTATTAAATGAAAGGAGAAAAATAAAATGAGTCCATTAAATGTCCGATCCGAAATAGCTCCATTAAAAAAAGTTCTCTTACATCGAGTGGGAAGAGAGGTAGAAAATTTAACTCCTGATATTTTAGATAGACTATTATTTGATGACATTCCTTATTTAGAGATAGCTCAAAAGGAGCATGATGCTTTTGCTGGATTACTCGAAGACAACGGAGTGGAGGTTGTTTATCTGGAAGACCAGATTGCAGAAGTTATAAAAAACGATGATCTCAGAAAGAAATTTATAGAACAGTTTTTAGATGAAGGAAGAGTTTTTAGTCCTGGCGAACGGTCAGCAGTTAAATATTATTTCTCTACCATGAGTAATAATGAGCTCATAAATACTATGATGGCTGGTGTTCGTAAGAGAGAGGTACCTAAAATAGCTAACTGCTCCTTGAATGACATGGTAGATAATGATTATCCCTTTATTTTAGACCCAATGCCTAATCTTTATTTTACCAGAGATCCTTTTGCAACTATTGGTAGGGGCGTTTCTTTAAATCACATGCGGACAGATGTCAGAAATCGGGAAACTATTTTTTCAGAATATATCTTTAAGTATCATCCTGATTATAGAGATTGTGAGATTCCCTTCTGGTTTGATAAAGATAATACCAGCTGCTCTATAGAAGGAGGAGACGAATTAATCTTAAATGATAAAGTACTTGCAATGGGGATTTCGCATCGAACAGATGCTGCAGCTATTGAAGAAGTAGCCAAAAAGATTCTCTATGATGAACAGGAAACATTTGAAAGAATATTAGCTTTTAAAATTCCTAACAAAAGGGCCTTTATGCATTTAGATACAGTATTTACTATGGTGGACTATGATAAATTTACTATTCATGCTCAAATTGAAGGTCAATTAAAAGTATTTTCTATCACTAAAGGTAAGGAAGAAAGCCTCAAAATTGAGGAAGAGGAGGATACTTTAGATAACATCCTCAAAAAATATCTGGAACTTGACGAGATAACGCTGATCAAGTGTGCCGGAGGAGATGAAGTTGATGCAGGCAGAGAACAGTGGAGTGATGGTTCTAATACCCTGGCAATTGCCCCCGGAGAAGTAGTGGTATATTCTCGCAATCATGTAACAAATAAAATTTTAGAAGAAAATGGAGTCAAGCTCCATCTTATCCCCAGTTCCGAATTGTCACGCGGCCGGGGTGGACCAAGATGTATGAGTATGCCTTTAATTAGAGAAGAACTTTAAAAACGAAAGGAGTTAATAATAATGGGAGTAAATTTACGAGGTAGATCATTTTTAAGCTTAAAAGACTTTAGTGCAGATGAAATACATTATTTACTTGATCTGGCAGCAGATTTAAAACAGAAAAAAAGAACGGGTGCTAAAGGTCAACTGCTTAAAGGTAAAAACATTGTTCTTTTATTTGAAAAATCTTCAACCAGAACTAGATGTGCTTTTGAGGTAGCGGCTTATGATGAAGGTGCAAATGTAACCAATCTTACCAACAGTCAGCTGGGCAAAAAAGAAACTGTAGAAGATACTGCTAAAGTATTGGGAAGATTTTATGATGGAATAGAGTTTAGAGGTTTCAAACAAAAAGATGTAGAACTATTAGCAATTCACTCTGGAGTACCAGTCTGGAATGGATTAACAGATGACTACCATCCTACACAAGTACTGGCTGATCTTTTGACTATTAAAGAAAATACAAATAAAAATCTGGATAAAATAAAACTAGTTTATGCCGGAGATGCACGCAATAATATGGGTAATTCTCTTTTGATTGCTGCAGCAAAACTTGGGATGGATTTTGTTGGCCTGGCTCCTAAGTCTCTCTGGCCGGAAGCTGAATTTGTCAATGAGATGCAGGAAATTGCAGAAGAAACTAACGCGAAGATTAAATTTAGTGAAGATTTAGCGGCAGTTGAAGGTGCCGATGCAATTTATACAGATGTCTGGGTCTCAATGGGAGAAGAAGATCAAATTGAAGAAAGAATAAAGTCATTAAAGAAGTATCAGGTTAACCAAGATCTAATTGAAAAAACTAAAAACAAGGAAGTTATATTTTTACACTGTTTACCTTCCTTCCACGATAATAAGACAACTATTGGTAGAGAAATTGAAGAGGAATTTGGACTTAAAGAAATGGAAGTAACAGAAGCTGTTTTTAATGGTAAACATTCTAGAGTTTTTGAAGAAGCAGAAAATAGAATGCATACTATCAAAGCAGTAATGATAGCAACAGCAGGTAATTAAACCTATAACTCTATCCTCCCTATGCGGTGGGAGGATAGAGTCCAATAATAAATTATTTAAAAATAAGGAGTGAATGCTAACTATGAAAAAATTTAAAATGCCAAGTGCTTTTACTATTTTGATGATGATAATCATAGTTGTAGCAGTACTGACCTGGATTATTCCAGCCGGCCAGTATCAGCAGGAAGATGGAAAACCTGTACCCCAGAGTTATCAGCATACAGTTTCAAATCCTCAGGGGTTATGGGAGATTTTGCAGGCACCAATAAAGGGATTTTATGATGCGCGAGATATTGCCTTCTTTATTCTGGTGATTGGAGGTTTTCTGGCAGTGGTCATGAAAACAGGAGCCATTGATGCTGGAATAGGATCTGTTATCAAAAAGCTAAAAGGCCGTGAACAGATAATGATTCCTATTTTAATGGTACTATTTGGGCTTGGGGGTACAACCTATGGTATGGCAGAAGAGACGATTGCTTTTTATCCGCTGGTGATTCCCGTTATGCTGGCAGCTGGTTATGATACGGTAACTGCTGTTTCTGTTATTTTACTGGGAGCGGGACTGGGAGTTCTGGGTTCAACAGTCAATCCATTTTCTACAGGGATTGCAGCCGGGTTTGCCGAAATTTCCATCGGTCAGGGAATTGTTTTAAGAACTATCCTCTTAATTGTTACTGAAACAATAGGAATTGCTTATGTGATGAGATATGCCAAAAAAGTAAAAGAAAATCCTGAAAACTCTCTTGTCTACGAAAAAATGAAAGAAAACAAAGAGCATTTTTTAAGTGACGAAGATCAGGAAAGCAAAGCTTTAAACAAAAGCAGAAAAGCAGTGCTCTGGATTTTTGCAGTCACCTTTGTAATTATGATTTTAAGTGTTATTCCCTGGGCTTATAAATTTAATATTACAATCTTTGAAAGTCTAAATTCTGCAATAAAAAGTATTCCGCTGCTTGGACCGTTAATTGGAGATATGCCTCCCCTGGGAGATTATTGGTTTACAGAGATGAGTGTATTATTTTTATTTTCTTCTTTTGTTATTGCCATGGTTTATGGCATGGGGGAAAAGAAATATGTAGATACTTTGATTGAAGGAGCAAGAGATTTGTTGGGAGTAGCTTTAATTATTGCTGTTTCTCGTGGAATAACAGTCGTGATGAATGATGGTCGGATTACTGCTACTATTCTTAACTGGGGAGAGCGAATGTTGGGAGATTTAACTGCAATTTCCTTTGTTAATTTAAGCTATTTATTTTATATTCCAATGTCATTTTTAGTTCCTTCTACTTCAGGACTGGCCACTCTGTCAATGCCTATTATGGCTCCACTGGCAGACTTTGTTGGTATTGGTAGAGAACTGGTGGTAACCTCTTTCCAGTCAGCAGCAGGAATTGTAAATTTAATTACTCCTACCAGTGGAGTTGTAATGGGAGCTCTGGCAATTGCACGTCTACCTTATGGTAAATGGCTTAAGTTTACGGCAAAATTACTTGTAATTTTAATGGTGACAATAATGATCTTATTAACATTAGGAACAGTATTTTAATAATATAAATCGAGGTGAAAAATATGAAGATTGTAGTTGCTTTAGGAGGAAATGCATTAGGTAATACACCTGAAGAACAGAAGAAACTAGTAAAAGAAACTGCAGTGCATCTGGTTGATCTAATAGAAAAAGGTCATCAATTAGTTATTGCTCATGGAAATGGACCTCAGGTTGGGATGATCAATCTTGCTTTTCAAAATCAAAGTTTGTTAGATAATAGTATACCAATTATTCCTTTTCCTGAATGTGGAGCAATGAGTCAGGGATATATTGGCTATCATCTGCAAAATGCTCTGGGCGCTGAATTAGAAAAAAGAAAAATTAACAAATCAGTTTCTACAATAATCACTCAGGTGCTTGTAGACAAAAGTGATCCGGCTTTTGATTCTCCTTCTAAGCCAGTAGGTAGTTTTTATAGTCAAGAAAAAGCAGTTAAACTTAAAGAAGAAAAGGGTTATCAAATGATAGAAGATGCAGGGCGGGGTTACCGAAGAGTTGTGCCCAGTCCCCAGCCGGTGGATATTATAGAAAAAGAAATAATTACAAGTCTAATTGAAGATCAACAGCTGGTAATTGCCTGTGGTGGAGGTGGGATACCTGTTATAAAAGAAGATAAATTTTTAAAAGGTGTTTCTGCAGTAATTGATAAAGATTTTGCCAGTGAAAAATTAGCTGAAATTATTGATGCTGATCTGCTGGTTATTCTGACTGCAGTTGATAAAGTTGCTATTAATTTTGGTCAGAAAGATGAAGAATGGCTTGATCAGATTGATGTTCAACAGGCAAAAAAGTATATTAAAGAGGGTCATTTTGCCCCGGGAAGTATGCTGCCCAAAGTTAAAGCAGCAATCAGCTTTGTAGAAAAAAAGGAAAATGCTAAAGCCCTAATTACTTCTCTCTGTAAGGCTCAGGCAGGTTTAGAAGGAAAAACTGGAACTTTAATTAGCAGAGGAGATGAATAAATATGTTGAGAGAAAAAGTTAATCTTAAAGTTACTACTGCAGTAATAATCTTAGTGTTAATGTGTTCAATTTCTTCAATTGCCCTGGCTAGATGTACAACTGTGGTGGTCGGGAAGAAGGCATCTGCAGATGGGTCAATCTATATCGGTAGAAACGAAGACTATGCCGGTAACTGGGCCAAAAATTTAAAATTGAATCCCACACAAAAACTTGATGAAGAAAAAATAATAGTTTCAGAAAATGACTTTGAATGGAAGTTACCGGAAAAGACCTTTCAATATATGTCAGTAGAAGATGCTAGTCCTGATCTGGGCAGGTTCCAGGAAGTTGCAATTAATACAGAACAGTTGGGAGTTTCTGCAACCAATTCTGCCAGTCAAAATAAGAAAGCAGCTGCAGCCGATCCTTTAGTTAAAACCGGAGTTGGAGAAAATATAATTACTACTGTACTTGCTAAAGAAGCAGCAGACGCCCGGGAAGCTGTAAAATTGGTTGGAAAAATGGTAGAAAGCAAAGGTGCAGCTGAATGTTTTGCTCTGGTAGTAGCCGATCCCGGGGAAGCCTGGATTGTTGAAGTTGGAGGGGGACATCACTGGGTAGCGGCTCGGGTTCCAGATAATAAATATCTTGTTTTAGCTAATGCGCTCAGAATTGGTAAGGTTGATTTAGATGATAAAGAAAATTATATGGGTTCAGCTGACTTAATAGAGTTTGCCAAAAAGCACGAGCTTTATGATTATAAAAATGAATCATTCAATTTTGCTAAAGCCTATGGTACAGCTAAAGACTATGAAGAATATAATTACAGACGAGTGTGGGGTGGAATCAATTATTTCACTTCTTCACTTAATCCGAATCCAGAAGCAAAAAATTATCCATTATTTGTTGAACCGGATCAAAAAATAAAATTAAGTGAGATAATGAGTTTTTTGAGGTATCATTATCAGGAAAGTGAATATGACCCATTGAAAAATGGTGTAAACCAGAGAGCTCCTGGAACACTAAAAACAATAGAATCACATGTAGTTCAGCTAAGAGATAACTTACCCAACCCTATAGCAGGTATAACCTGGCTTGCAATGTCAAGTCCTTTAGGTAGTGTCTATATTCCGTATTATTCAGGAATCAATCAAATCCCTGCAGCCTATACAGAAGCAAATAGCCATTATGATTCCCAATCTGCCTATTGGGCTTTTAGGGAATTAACCAATCTGGCATACAGTCATAATCAACTTAAATTAGATTATGTGCAGGGGGAGTGGCAGGAATTTGAAGAATATCAGTTTGAAATCCAACCTAAAATAGAAAAATTAGCGCTTAATCTTTATCACCAGGATCCAGAATTTGGGATAGATTTTTTAACTGAATATTCTAATGCTAGAGCTTTAAAGGCTTTACACAGTGCCTATCAAATGCGTGATCAAATAAAAACTGATTTTAGTCAGATTTTATTAAAAGATTATAATTAATTATAAGGGGAAAAAGGTAGGAAGAGTTTTAATTTTTCTGCCTTTTTCTTTTAAATTAGGAGAGAAGAAATGTATTTACTTATAATATTTATTACAATAGTTCTGGTAATCCTCTTTTTAAGGCTAAGAAGCAAAAATAAGATATTGAAACTTTTAAAAGATAAATTTAAGCTGCTGGCTGCCGGAAGTATGAACGTTGAAATTGGGTCTGAGAATAACCAACTTAAAAATCTTTCGATTTATTTTAATAAAGGTTTAATGAGAATTAGAAAATTTATAGCTTATACTGTTCAAATTTCTGAAAAAATATTTGACTCCTCAGCTACAATAAAGCAAGACATTAGATCTATAAAGGACTCTTTACAAAATTCTTCTTCAACTATGGAAGGTTTTAGTGAAAATATGATAGAACAGAGCCAGCATGCAGAAGCAACTGATGAAAAAATGGAGAATTCTCTTCAATTGTCTGACTCAATAAAAAATAATTGTCTAACTGCACTTTCAAAAGTAAAAAATATACAGGAGATTGTCGAAAAGAATGATCAAGACTTGCAAATTACAATCGGTGATGTAGAGGAAAGTATAAATGACTTTGATAATTTGAGTCAGGAAATAAAAAAATTAAATAGTAAAGCCAGCAGTATCGAGGAAATAATAATTAAAATAAATGAAATATCAGAGCAGACAAATCTTCTATCATTAAATGCTGCTATAGAGGCTGCCAGAGCCGGTAAAAGAGGAAGAGGATTTGCGGTTGTGGCAGATGAAATCGGTCAGCTTTCAGAACAGGTAGCTAATTTTTCTGCTAATATTAAAGAAATTAGTTCAGGCATCGCTTCTCAGACCAAAAGCGTCAATACCAAAATGAGTAAAAGAGTTGATAATATCAAAAGAGATTTAACTAAAATTAGTCAGGCGGAAAAGGGATTTAAACAAATTAATGCTTCTACTATTGAACTGCGAGAGCAAGTAGATGAAATTAAGAATTTGTCAATTAAACAAAATGTATTTTCAGAAGAGGTAAAAAAGATGATGGATCAAATTACGGTTAATTCTCAGCAGCTTGTAGCTGGGGTAGAAGAGATAACAGCTAATACTCAGGAGCAAAAAGATTTTATTGGGCAGATAGATAATTATATGGATGGCTTTTATCAAGAAATATCAGAGTTGAATCAGGAAACGAATTATTTTATGCAGGCATTTGAACTAACAGAAGCTGATAAAAAGATAATTGAAGAAAGTATTGAAATATTAAAAGAAATATCTTCACCCAAATTAATGCAGGACAATAATCAGAGCCGAAAGTTGTTAAAGAAGTTAATAAAAGAATATAATCAATTTGAAATGTTGTCGGTTTTTAATTCTGAAGGGATGAATTTTTCTTCTAATATCGAAGAAGAAGATATGACGAAGAACTTCTCTCATAGAGAATATTTTTCTGAAGCTATAAAAGGTAATGTATATTGTTCTGATCCCTATATCTCGCTGGATAGCTATAATTATTGTATTGCAATTTCAGTTCCGATTCGAGAAAAGGAAGAAGTAGTTGGTGTTTTAATGGGAGATTTAAATATTTAAAGAAAAATTTTCTTGATTTTAACGAACGTTTGTATTATAATTTAAATAGATTGATTAATGCAAAAAATCACGTTCTAATTTAAAAGTTTACTTTAGCTAACTATATATCCTATTCATTCCAATAGAAAATCAATCAAATATACTATACAAGGGTGATTTGAAATGAAAAAAGATGCTCACTTCTATGCTCTGCTGGCCATGGCCCGTTCTGTTGGAATAGAAAAAGAAACTGCCTACAAAATAGCTTATGCTTCTCAGTTTGTTGATGATGCCAAGATAAATAAAATAACTCTCGCTGATGATAATCTTAAGGCGATATTTTCGGGGCTGAAAAAGGATTGCGGCGATTCTGAAAAAATTATTAATGCGGCAACCTGCCATGATTATTTTATAGTTAATACTTTCAATTATGGGGCCATGATTAATAATACAACAGCTTTCCACTTTGTTCCCGGCTGTGATGGTGAAAGTTTTGTGAAAAAGATGCGCTGCAAAAAAGAGTCACCAATTATTATGGATATACTAAAAGCAGCATTAAAAGAAGGAGATCCGATAAAACTGGGAATTACTCTTCATGCTTATGCAGATACTTTTTCACATCAGGGTTTCTCAGGTATTTTAAGTAAGGTCAATGATGTAGAAGAGCTTGCTACTGCCAATAAAATTGAAGAAGATGTTGGACTTAAAGGCTTTGCAAACAAATTATTTGATCAGTTTAAATATGAAACTAAAGATGTATATCTGCCTGCTTATGGACATGGTCAGGTATTTAGTTATCCTGATATGCCATATCTGGACTGGAAATATTGTTTTGACAGCTCCAATGACTTTTCTGAAGAATATAAAACAACGAGAATTAGCAATAAAGAAAGATTTACAGAGGCATTTGGAAAGATTAAAAAACATTTAAAGACTTTTTTAGAGAAAAATTCAGAATATAAAGACGATTCTCCTGTTGAATTAAATGAAAATAAATTTTTTAATAACTTAGTATTAAAAGAAAAAACGGATGCTCGTATTCAAAACTGGAAAAAGTTTATGATCAAAGAAGGACTTTTTGAAGAAGATGATGAGCTTTTAGAATATGATGAGAACCTATGGCTTGAAGAAGCTTTTCAATATTTTATTTCAGAAGATTTTAATGACAGAATTGTAAAGGAAGTTTATCTAGCAGAGGATTTTTTGGATTCCAATTGGTATAAATATTATCAGGGGACTCAGTGGTATAAAAAGCTGTTTTTTGAATCTGCTTTAGATAATGATCTTGTTATTCCTAATGAGTATGTTGATATTGCTGAAATCATTAAAGAAGAGAGATAATTATAGATTTGATAGTTAATTAAAATTATTATTTGATGATTACTCTCACTGGAATTTATTAAATTCTGGTGAGGGATTTTTATTTATATGAAAATGGAGGACTTTAATAATTTTAACTGTGGAAGTTTGAATAGAAAATCCCATAAGCTCTATTTTTGTCGAATTCATTGAATTACCCTGTTATTTAAAGTATAATAAGAGATGAATAAAGATCCAATTTTTGCTTGCTGCTTTACAACAGGGGGATATTATGAAAATTAAAGAATTAATCATGAACACCATCCGTATTATTGGGGATGTTATATTTGTTAATTTAGCTTTTTTACTGGCTTTTAAACTGCGTTTTACCGGAAGTATACCAGCGCAAAATTACAATGACTATTTAAATATTATACCATACATTTCAATATTTTCTGTGCTTTTATTTCAGATGTATAATCTCTACAGTAATCAACTTAAAAGAAGATTGGATGAAGTTTTTTATACTTTTATCCCTGCAACCTTTATAATTGTCCTATTTACAGGTGCAGTTACTTATTTAACTCATTCTTTAGCTTTCCCGCGTTCAGTTTATTTAATATCTTTTCCTACACTTTTTGTGACAATGGTTGCCTGGCGTTATTTAACAATAGCTCTGGAGAGACTTATTTCTAAAAAAGAAGAAATTATTATTGTAGGCCGGGGAGAAAACACAGCGAAATTGATTAAAAACATAGTTCATTCAATGCACAAAAGCTATAACATTAAATATGTAATAATAGATGATCCTGGTTACCTTAAAGATTTAAATTATGTAGATTTTGATCTTTTCACTGACTTTAATAATTTAGAGGATAAATTAATGAAGATGGAAGCAGATATAGTATTTGTAGCTTCTAACCTAAATGAAGCGGAAAAAAAAGATGCTTTTTATGCAGCCTTGGAGAAAGACTGGGAAGTTTCACTAGTGCCTGAGTTTTATGAGATTATGCTTTCCGGTTCAAGGCTGGAACAGATTGGAGAAATGCCCGTTTTTGAGATTGTTCCACCTCACAATTCTATAGGTTTTTTCTTTAAGCGTTTAACAGACATTTCTCTAGCTTTAATTGGTCTAATTTTAAGTTTACCCCTAACCTTGCCAGCTGCAATAGCAGTAAAGCTTGAAAGCAGAGGCCCTCTCTTTTTTACTCAGGAGCGAGTCAGCCGTCGGGGAGAAAAATTTGAAGTCTATAAATTTAGAACAATGGTTAATAATGCAGAGGAAAATACTGGACCTGTTCTGGCTCAAAAAAATGACAGCAGAGTAACGAAAATAGGCAAAATTCTGAGAAAAACCAGAATTGATGAGATTCCACAGTTGATAAATGTTTTAAAAGGAGATATGAGTTTGGTTGGCCCGCGACCGGAAAGGCCACACTTTGTAGGGCAGTTTGAAAAAGAATTACCTCATTATAAGTACCGCCACTTTATAAAAACAGGGATTACAGGTTTAGCTCAGGTTTATGGTTATTATGATACAGATGCTGAAGATAAGCTGCGAATGGATCTCTTATATGCGAATAAGCGGTCATTTGTCTTTGACTTAAAGATTTTACTGGAGACTTTGAAGGTTATTTTTATGGGACATAAGGCAAATTAAGATTGATAAATTATATTAATCTCCAATTTTCTTGCTAATTAAACTTCATAGTAATATAATAAATCTAGTAGATAATTAGTTTAAATAGATTTTTAAAGTTCATGGAAAACAGGTAGGAAGGAGAGTGAAAATGAGGTGGCTGAAGAGAAAACATTAAACTTAATCCTTTCGAAGCTTGAAGATCTTGATGCTAAATCTGACAGGATGGATTCTAAGTTTGATAAATTAGCTGATCGAGTTGCTAAGTTGGATTCTAAATTTACAGCTTTAGATTCGCGAGTGGATGGCCTGGAAGTTAATCTTTCAAACTTTAGAGGTGAATTTAACAGTTTTAAAGATCAAACAACTGAAACACTGTCTCGAATCGAGAAAAGAGTTAATGCAACATTTGACCAGGTTGGAGGTTTGAGCGAATATAGAACTTCAACTGAATCTAAGCTGGATAACATTGAATCTGACATGTCCTATTATGCTCGTAAACAAGTTGAAAATGAAAAAGAAATTTATAAATTAGAACGAAAAGTAGCAAAATAGCTATTATTTATACAGCCTCTCCTGTAAGTGTTTACTTAACTGGAGAGGTTTTTTCTCTATTAGCAGGTCTTAGCTTGTCGAAAGGAAATGATTTTATGTTTAAATATTTTAAACAAACTATTAAATATATAGGAATTATTTTATTTATAATACTTTTAGTAACACCAACCATGGCAGGTTTGACTCCACCTGGACAGAGAGCACTGGCAGTATTTATACTAATTTTAACTTTCTGGGTTAGCCATGTACTGCCTTTATCAGTCACTTCAATCTTAGGAATTGCTTTACTGCCGCTTTTAAATGTTATGAGCATTGAACATACTTTTTCACTTTTTGGCTCTAAAGCAATCTTTTTCATTCTTGGTGCTTTAATCTTAGCCTCAGGTTTATATCAAACAGGACTTGGTTCAAGGTTGGCATTTAAGATAATTTCTTTCAGCGGCAGCAGCCCCCTAAAACTTTTATATGGAATAATGTTTACAGCAGCTTTTTTATCTTTAATTATGCCGGAACATGCCGTTGCAGCTCTGCTTTTTCCTATAGTTTTAGAGATTGCAGTTAGCCTGGACTTAAAACCTCTGGAAAGCAGCTATGGTAAGCTGTTATTCCTAACAATGGCCTGGGGGACAGTAATTGGTGGTATTACAACCTATCTTGGTGGTGCCCGTAACCTCTTAGCAGTCGGCTTATTAGAAAAGCATTACGGAATATCAATTGGTTTTTTTGAATGGATTAAATACAGCTGGCCGCTACCATTTTTACTTTTAATAGTCTTTGCAGTGATCATTACTAAATTTGCTGATATTGATATTAAAAATACTTCTGGTTCTTTAAAAAAGTTAAAAGCTAAATCAGAAGCCATGGGAGATTTATCAGCTTCTGAAAAGAAGTTAATTATTATCTTAGCAGTTGTAATTATTAGCTGGCTTTTCTTTTCCAATCTAATCAACATAGCAGTTACTGCTCTTTTAGGAGGAGTTTTAATTGTGGCCTTTAAAGTTATTACCTGGGAAGAAGTAGAGGGATATGTAAACTGGGGAGTAATTTTGATGTATGGAGGAGCAATTGTTATTGCCTCTTCACTAGTAGAAACTGGAGTTACCAACTGGATGGCAGCCAGGTTTTTCTCACAGTTAAATATAGCGCCATTTATATTTATTTTACTGCTTGGGATTTTCACTTCTGTTTTAACTGAGGGGGTCAGTAATGTAGCATCTGTGGCTGTGATCTTACCCTTAGCCTTTAGTGCTGCTGAAGCTTACAGCTTGAACCCAATACTGTTGACTCTATCAGTAGCTTTGTCAGGTGGTCTCGCATTTCTATTACCAATGGGTACACCACCAAATGCAATTGCTTTTTCCTCCGGCTATTATGAGATCAAAGATGCCTTAAAATGGGGTCTAATGCTTAAAATAATTGGCTGGCTAATATATATTTTAGTTGCCAGATTTTACTGGCCGCTGATTGATCTTGAAATTTTCGTCTAGTATTGCTTTAAAAAAATAAGAACGAGGCATATAATAGTCTTAAATGAATAATTTGATCTAATTTTACAATTTAAAATTCTAAACTTCAAATACAGTTTTCATAACTTGTGGGGGATAAACTAATGAAAAAATATATGCTGATTTTATTCAGTTATGGTGGCTTAAAGCAGATAAACAAACATGTAAAAAACAAACTCAAACCAGAGGATAAACTTTTTGTCAGGGCGGTTAAGTTGGAGAAAGTACCAAAACTTTCAGAACATCTAATATCTGAAGTTGGTGTCTTGGGGAGAAAAGTTGTTAATGATTTAGAAGAATCTGTTGTTGATAATTACTATGATAATGCGAAAAATTATATGAAAGAAATAAAAAGAATGGCAGTAGAAAATGGTTTTGAGCTGGATGAGAAACTCATTGACCATAATAATTTAGAAAAGCTAAAAGATGAGATTAAACAGTCTGATTTTGATGAAATAGTAATTAATTTTTCTCAGAACGAATTTGCTTCTGATCAGCTGGAAGAGGAAAATGTTAAGTCATGGCTAAAAAAATTGAAACTGTCACAGGATATTTTTTATGACGGCAGGAAAAGAAAGTAATAAATAAGAACAAAAATAGGGGCAGCAGTTGAGCTGTCCCTATTTTAAATCTGTTTGGCATGAATATTTGCTTGTTTTTTATTATCAATATTTTAGTTATTTTTTATTTTAAATTGTTTAACAAGTTGAGAAAGCGTGTTTGCAGTATCAGCAAGGCTTTCTGAAGCCTGAGCAATAAATTTAGTCGATTTAGACTGCTCTTCACCTGCAGCAGCCACATTTTCTGCATTATGTGCGGCTTCTTCACTGACAACAGCTATTTCTTGAACAGCACCTTTAGCAACTTCACTGTTTTCATTCATCTGCTGACTTTGTTTTTCAATCTCATGGATTAAGTGATCAAGATTTTCAGCTGCTTTAATTATTTTTGTGAAAAGTGCTGCTGTAGTATTAATTTCATCAACACTTTTTTCAACTTTAGCTTCATTTTCGCTCATTTTAGTGACCGTATTTTTCACATCTTTTTGAATAGAAACAATTAAGCTGGATATATCTTCAGTGGCAGAGGCAGATTGTTCTGCTAGTTCTCGTATTTCATCAGCTACAACTGAAAAACCTCTTCCTGCTTCACCTGCTCTAGCAGCTTCAATAGCTGCATTTAAAGCCAGCAAATTTGTTTGAGCAGCAATGCTGCTAATTAGATTAACTATTTCACCAATTTTTTCTGAAGATTTACCCAGAGAATCAATGACAAGTGAAGTTGAGCGAGTATTTTCACTTACTTCTTTAAAACTTTGTTCAGAGTTTTTTAAAGCCTGATTACCATCTTTAATATTTTCCATTACATTTTTTGATTGTCCTGCCATAGCCTCACTATTATATGACACTTGATCAATATTATCTGCTAGAGTATCAATTATAGAGGAAACTTCTTCAACTTGTGCTGACTGTTCTTCTGAACCGGAAGCGATTTGCTGTATTGAATTACCAATTTCATCAGCTGAAGCTGATAATTCTTCTCCGGTAGCAGTTAAATCTTGACTAGAATTACTTAACTCATCTACTGTATCATCAATCCCCAACATTACATTCTTTAAACTTTCTATCATTTTTGAAAAAGAGTTGGCCAGATTTCCAATTTCGTCTTCTTTTTTTAAATATTTATCTTTAATGTTTATTATTAAATTTCCTTTAGCTATTTCTTCTGCGTATGAACTTAAATCTTTAAGAGGTTCTGTCATTTTTAGCACAAAGATAAAGATTAGAAGTGAAAGAATTAAACCAGCAATAAGAGCAAAAAGAGCTGTATTAATTGTAATTCCCCTTACCATCTGGTTAATAAAATCCATTGAAGTTCCTACATACCAGATCCCAATTATTTCGCCCTGAGAATTTCGGATAGGTTGATATGCTGTTTGATAGCGTTTTCCGACTACATTAGCTTCACCATAAAAATTGTTTCCTCGATTTAAAACTACTTCTTTTACTGCCTGAGAAACCTGAGTACCAACAGCTCTACTGCCATTTTTCATAACATTAGTTGCTACTCTGGTATCTTTAGCAAAAATTGTGACTGTGTTTCCCTGGGCCAGTTTTCCTATCCGATCAACAATTTCAAAATTCCCATTCATTAAAGTATTACCTTTATATAATTGATCTCCTCTTAATTCCCAGTCACCGGGGTACTGGAGGTCAATAATCTCATAACCAGCTGCAAGATCAGCTTTAGCCTTCATTGTAGCAGCATTTTTTGCTTCCTGAGTTGAAACCTCTCTTATGCGAAAAATTATGCCTCCTGTCATTAGAATAATACCAGCAATTACGATAAGCAATATTTTGTATTTGATTGATAATTTTCTTATTTTCATAAAATTCCTCCAATTGTATTTAATAGTGTAGTGGTGTTACTCCTATTATCGATAAAATTCGACAAAAATTAAGTTCTTTGACAGGCTATTTTTGACCTTCAGTCACTTTTATCTTGCAGATACTTATTTTTATAACAGGATTCTACTCATTACCTTAAAATATTTATTAATATACAAAATTCTTACCTCAATTGTTAAAGTATGCGGCAGTAGAAATCAAAATAATGCTGTCTTAGTAAAGAAAATTAAGTTTGCTAACTACAAGCAAAATGCGTTATACTATAAGTACATGGAAAATAGGGAGAAGGGCAGGTGAATCAGATGCCAGATGCTAATATTTTAGAAACACTTGTTAGTCGTTTTGATCAGCTGGATAAGAGATTAGACAGCAAATTTTCTCAAATCGATAAGCGTTTTGACAAAATCGAAAAAAAGCTTGGTGAGCACGATAAACGCTTTGACCAGATAGACCAAAGGCTTGATGATCACGATAAACGATTTGATCAGATAGAGAAAAGGCTTGATGATCATGATAAACGCTTTGATCAGATAGACAAAAGATTAAATAATATTGAACTGAAACTAGATAATCACGATAAACGATTAAATAATATTGAAATGAAATTAACTGAGCATGATCAACGATTTGATAAGTTGGATAATATTCTTGCAGAACAGGATATTAAATTATTTAATATCAATAAAACATTAAAAAAACACAGTGATCAATTTGAGGAACTGAATTATACAATTGATAAGATTCACTATCAAACTGCTCGTCTAAGCCTTGAACAGGGAAAACTGGCAGTGAAAATTGATCAGCTAAAAAGCTCAGCGGCTGAAAAGCCTGATAAAAAAATTAACAGTATCTAAAGTTTAATAAAAAAATTAATGAATTTAAAGATGAAACAAATGAAAAATTAGCCCGAATAGAGAAAAGAACTAATTTAAAGGCCTCTCCTGGAATTGAAATTGGAGGGGCTTTTATCTAGCACAGATTTAAAAAGAAAGGTTGATAATAATGGGAATTATAAAAGAGTTTCAAGAAAATTGGAAACATCTATTTTTGAGTATTTTGATAGCCATATTTTTAATTTCATTCAGTAATGCTCAGGCTGCAGCAGCAGATTTAAATGTTAACTTGTCATATCGAGAGAGAATAGCATTAGGGCCTGGGGCTGAAGCTAGAATAATGCTTGTTGACCAGACAGCTTCAGAAGAAAATTTAATTATTATTGAACAGAGACAAAGCCTTGAGCGTGGGCTTCCGGTAAATTTCAAGCTTAAGTTAGAAGCCGAGCAGCTGGAGTCAGCTCAAAATTATCAGCTTTTAGGAATTATTAAATGGGAGCAGGATATGATCTGGACAGCAGTTGAAAACTTCAATGGTCAGGAGCTGCTGCAGCAAAAAGAAATTAATTTACTGAGCCGCAGAATTCCTGCCAGAATACTTAGTTTCAGAGGCGAAAAGAACTTTCAGGTTAGATTTTTAGATTCGATGGCTCAATTAATTATCGACGAACAGGAATTTATTCTGCCACAACAGCGAACTGCCTCCGGGGCCAAATTTGCCAATTCTAAATTAAGCATCTGGAATAAGGGCAGAGATATTTATTTAGAAAAGGACGGCCAGAGTTATAAGGCGTCACTCATTTCTTTAGCCGATTTTAATCCTGCTCAGGATCTAATAATAGCCAGAGGACAGGAACCACCCTGGCAGTTGGAGATTAATCAGAATAGATTAAAACTAAATTATGGTTATTTATCGAATCAGATCAATATTGCCCGTCAGAATTTAGAAGTTATAGAAAAAGATAATTATCTTTTGTACCAGGTCCAGACGTCATTTTTAAATTTCGAAATTAAACTTTTAGAGGATATTCATCATGATTCAATGAATGGTAAAATTTATCCTTTTACAGCCTTTATTAAAATAAATGACGAGAAATATATTGGCGGAGCAGACCTGAAATAATTAGCTAATGAATTTAACAGGAGTTGAAAATATGCAGATTTTAGTTACCGGAGGAGCTGGTTTTATAGGCTCCAATATAGTAGATGCTTTAATCAAAAAAGATTACCAGGTTATTATCGCTGATAACCTAAGCTCAGGCAAAAAAGAGAACCTAAATCAGCAGGCCAAATTTTATGAAGTGGATATTCAAACAGATGCTCTAGCAGAAGTTTTTGCTGAAAATGAAATTACCCATGTGATTCATCATGCAGCTCAGATAGATGTTCAGCATTCAATTGATGACCCCTTGTTTGATGCTCAGAACAATATTTTAGGGACAATTAAGCTGCTCGAAAACTGCCGTAAATATGGAGTTGAAAAAATAATATATGCCTCATCAGCTGCAGTTTATGGTGAACCTGAATACTTACCTATTGATGAAAAACATCCAATTAAGGCAATGTCACCTTATGGAATCAGCAAACACACTCCAGAACATTATATCAAGATGTACAGCGAACTTTATAATCTTAAATACACAATTTTCCGTTATGCCAATGTCTACGGACCCCGCCAGGATCCAAAAGGAGAAGGGGGAGTTGTTTCCATTTTTGTAGATCTGATGCTGGGTCAAAAAAGACCCCGTATCTTTGGGGATGGCCAGCAGACCAGGGACTTTATTCATGTTTATGACATTGTGAAAGCAAATCTCTCAGCCTTAGAAAAGGGTGATAATGAGCTGATGAATATTTCAACTGCCAGCCAGGATAGTGTCAATGACTTAGTTGATAATTTAAATCAGATCTCAAATTACAGGCTGGAGCCAATCTATGAAGAAGCCCGTGCCGGTGATATTCTCCATTCTTCTTTGGACAACTCAAGGGCCAAAGAGATTCTCGCTTGGAGTCCCGACTATGATTTTAAGTCTGGTCTCAAACAGACTGCAGAATATTACAATTAAAATTATTGTCCTGGAGCTTAGTTTTAACCTAAATGAAGTGATCTTTAATTTTTCAGTCAAAATGCTGAAGAATAATCAGATTTGATCAAGGGTATCAGTAAAAATTGATATAATTTAATCATTAGTTTATAAGAATAAAGTATGTGCTGATACTTTGGTTATTCTGGTCATTATATATTTAAAGCATAGTAGTATCGTTAAAATTTTAAAATAAAGCAGAAAAAAATATATAAATTCAACTATTAAATAATAATTGCAAATCTAAATTTTCTGAATTTGACAAAAATTATAAAATGTGTAATAATATAAATAAGTTTTTAAATATTAATGCTAACGATGGCATAAAAAACAAGGTAAGGAGGTTATTTTTTTGTTCATTTTGCCAACGATAGCAAAAAGGGGGAAAAAATGAAAAAAAATATTGTTTTACTTACATTTTTACTTATTGTTTTAGTTTCTATTTCTGTAGGTGCTGAAGATATAGTTTTAAATTATTACTCTCATGGTGTAGAAAATGGTACCAGGTTAGATATTATTGAAGAGTTTGAAGCAACACATCCTGGAATAAAAGTAAATTTAGTAGAGTTACCCCAGGATACAAATAAAAAATTGCAGATGATAAATACTATTTTACAGTCTCGAGATAATTCAATGGATATTTTTGATTCTGATGTTACATGGCCGCCAATTTTTGCTGCTGCTGGTTGGGTAGAGCCTTTAGATGAATATTTATCTGAAGATGAAATGGATTATTTTCTGCCTGGGCCAGTTGGAGCAGTAACATATATGGGTAAATTATGGGGAGTTCCTTATCGTACAGATGCCGGGATGCTCTATTATAGAAAAGACCTCTTAGATAAGTATGATCGAGAGGTACCGAAAACATGGGATGATTTAGTTGAGACTTCCAAATATATTATGGATAGAGAAGAAGGAATGAAAGGACATGCAGGTTCCTGGGCTCAATATGAAGGTTTAACCTGTAATTTGATGGAATTTGTCTGGAGTTATGGAGGGAAAGTATTTAATGAAGATGGAGAAGTGGTCTATAATAGTTCTGAGACAGTCGAAGCTGTTTCAACAATGACTGATATGATCAACAAGGACAATATTATGCCTGATGGTATAGTCAATTTTTATAGTGGCGATGCAAGAGCACCTTTTTTCTCTGGTAAACTTGTATTTTTAAGAGATTGGCCAAGCGGATGGCGTAAATCTCAAGATCCTGATAACTCTCAAGTTGTTGGAAAAGTTGGAATAGCATCTCTTCCAATGGGTAGTCCTGACCAAAGAAGTTATTCTACTTTAGGTGGTTGGCAGGTAATGGTTTCTAAATATTCAGATCATAAAGAAGAAGCAGTTGAATTTGCTAAATTTAGAGGTAGTAAGCAAGCGCAAAAGATGGCTGCTTTAGGTTTAAGTCATATTCCTGCTAGAGAATCATTATATTCTGATTCTGATATTTTAGAAAAAATGCCTTTTATTGAAGATATGTTCCCTGCTTTTGTAAGCGCATATCCAAGACCTAAGTCCCCTTATTATGCAGAAGTTTCAAATATTCTGCAGGTGGAAACTCAAAAAGCATTTGTAGAAGATAAAACAGCAGCAGAAGCTGTAAAGGATGCTGACCAAAAGATTAAAGATTTACTGGGGCAATAACTAAAAAATCTGGGGCTATGTTCGCATAGCCCCATTATATGGGGTTGATTGAATGAAGTCTAAAGATAAAATGGGATATTTATTTATTGTTCCTTCTTTAATATTAATTTTTGTTTTAATTTTGTATCCTGTATTTAACACACTATATTTAAGTTTTTTTAATTATCGGGTTCAGACAATGGCCTTAGGAAAAACTTTTGTTGGTTTAAGCAATTTTATTAAGATATTTAATGATGAAACTTTTTTTAAATCATTGAAATTCACCTTGTTCTTCACAATAATAGCAGTAAGTATGGAAACAATAATTGGTATGATTTTTGCTAAAATAATGAATAGAAAACTTCCAGGTCAGGGAATAATCAGGACTTCGGTTTTAATACCTTGGGCTATTCCTACAATAATTTCTGGTTTAATGTGGAAGTTTATGTACAGTCAGCAGTATGGAATAATAAATCATATTTTATTTAAATTACAGTTTATTAAAGAAGCAATTCCCTGGCTAAGTGATTCTTTTGTTGCTGTTATTGCAGTTATTATTGCAGATGTCTGGAAAACTACTCCATATATGTCGCTTTTAATTTTATCCGGTTTACAGACAATTCCGGCTCAGCTTTATGAGGCTGCAGAAATAGATGGGGCAAATAAAAAAGATATTTTCTTTAAAATAACATTACCTCTAATAAAGCCAGTTTTATCTGTAGCAATTTTATTTAGAGTGCTTGCTACTTTTAGAATTTATGATTTAATTGCAGTTTTAACTAGTGGTGGTCCGGCAAATGCTACTCAAAGTTTATCATTGTATACTATTAAAACATATTTTGACTTTGGAAATATTGGTTATGGAGCAGCACTAGCAACTGTGACTTTTGTAATTTCTCTGCTTATTAGTTTATTGTTTTTAGATTCTCTCAAATCAAAATTGGAATAGAGGAGATAAGATGCTAAAATTATCAGACATAAAAAATAACAAGTATTTAATAAATTTCTTATATCTTTTATTTTTTATATTTTTTGTTGGTACAATTGCTTTTCCTTTTATCTGGCAATTTTTAAATTCTTTCAAAACTCAGCGAGATCTTTTTAGTGTGCCACCAACATTCTGGCCAACTGAGTGGACTTTAGAAAATTATGTTGATGCTTTTACCAGACAGCCATTTTTGTTATACATAAAAAATAGTTTTGTAATTGCTATATTGAGCACCTTTCTTTCTATTACAATTGGTAGTCTAGCAAGTTATTCAATATCCAGAACAAATATAAAATTTAAAAAAACATATTTATTATTACTGTTAAGTATTACTCTTTTACCGCCAATTACAATTGTTAACCCTTTATATATGCTTATGAGAAATTTGAATTTACTGAATTCTTATCTGGGTCTTGCAATTGTAAATACAATCTTTGGCCTTCCTCTTGCAGTCTGGTTTTTATCAGGTTTTTTTGATACTATTCCTAAAGAATTAGAGGAAAGTGCATTAATAGATGGGGCAACCATTTTCAAGCTTTTTATAAAATAATTATTCCATTAGTAATTCCAGGAATTTTCACAGTCAGTATTTTAGTTTTTATAGCTGCCTGGAATCAATATTTATTTGCTCAAATTTTAAACCCGCTTCGTATTCGGAGAACAATTACAGTTGGGATAACACTTTATCAAACAGATTATACTATACCCTGGGGAACAATTTCTGCAGCGTCAATTATTGTAACCGTTCCGCTTTTGATTTTAGTATTATTGCTGCAGAGAAAAATCATATCTGGAATGTTAGAAGGTGGAGTAAAAGGATGATTATAGACAAATTTAGCAGTATTCATAATAAAAATTATACAAGTGGTTCTTTTTTGAGAAAAGAGCTAAAAGGCCATTTTCAATTTTATCGTTATAATTACGCTTCTTTAAGTGTAGATGCTGCTAAAGGTAATTTTAAGATAAAAGATACATTAAATGAGGTGTTGTTTTCCAAAAATATAATCAGTAAAAAAGAGTATAGTGCTTTTTATAACTATTTAAAAGATTATTTTCATTCATTTTCAGATCTTGAGAATTTAAGTGATGAAGAAATTTATGGTCAAATTCAAATAAAAAGGTGGAATATTTATCAGAATAAAGCCTTTTCATTTTTAAGAGAGCTTAAAAAAAATAAGTTAAAAAAATATTTTAATAAAGCTCAAAAAATCAATGATCTGGATTCTCTATTAAAATCAACAATCTACTCTGAAATTGAAGCATCAAATAGAGAAAGAAAGAGTCCAATTAATAAAATTGAGAACTTTAAAAAAGAAATTTTAGAAAATGATAAAGATTTGATCTTTCTTGTAGATCATTATACTCAACTACCTTTTTTATTGAAATTGATTTCTGATTATCTAGTTGATGAAAAAAAAGAAACTAAAACAAAGATAAACCTATTATTGAAAAAGAAAAAAACAGTAGATAAAGCAGATTTTAGTGATTGGAAATACCTGATTGATTTTGCTGAAAATAAGATATTGAATAATTTGATTAAGAATGATAGATTTAAGCTTTTATTATATGATGATTACAAACCTGGAATTGACTTATCAAAACTTAAACCAGATTTAAAAGATGTATTTTTAAAAGCAGTAAAAGGACAAAGCCTTGTTGTTGGATTTGGAGAAAGTCTAATGTTTTCTTTAAATCAGTCTAATTTTGATTATTATATTTTAGCTGCAGTAAAATCAATTAGAGCACAGCGTTATACCAATCTTTACCATGATTCTTCTGCTAAGATTCCTTTTGTTGCTGCCAAAGTTTTTGCAGGAGAAATAGCAGCTTTAAATTTTTCGGGAGTAGAATTGATAGATAAAAGTTTATATCATTATGATTATTTATTTGATAAAATAGGAAGACATAAAGAGCAAAGTATAAGTCAAATATGTCCAGAAATTAAATTCAATTTTTATTCGACTACTTTTTTAGATGCAGATTTAACAGAGTTTAAAGTTGATAGAAAAAAAGATTTATCAAATATTGAAAGTATAAAACAGGCGAAATTCAAAGAAATAATTGAAAATGACAATAATTTAACTTATTTGAGTTCTTACTATAACTTAGAAGACTTTACTAAATTTAATTCTGTTAATAATTTAATAAAAGTTGAAGAACCACTTATTTTTAATAGTATTATATTTAAAAATTCAAAAAAAATAAAACTTAAACCTTTTTTGGCTAAAAATACTAATAGAGGAATAGTTTCAGCTAGGAAATTAGTTGCAAAATCAAGTCAACCTGAAAATTCAGCTTTCTATAACAATTTTTTGTATTTTCTTACCGATAAGTTGATTTCCGATTATAATGAACTACGAAAAGAATATCCTTTAGAACAGCTTAATTTAGATAATATATTTTTGGGGTATTATCTGCAAAATTATAAGGAAAGGAAAGAAAGTTTTCCTCTTTATAATAAAGGTTTTATGGCTTATAGCAACTCAGGTGAAATTATTTTTGGAAATAGGAGTCTTGGAGCCGGTAGTTTAGAGATTAATGGTCATAAAATTTCCTGGACAAAAGAACAAGTTAATTCTTTAAAGAACTATTTTGAGTTTGTTATATATACTCCAATGCTTGAAAATGAGTCCTTAGCTGAAAAAAATATTAATTTTCGTGATTATAAGTATTTTATTGGAAGAGATAGGTTGAATCTAGTTATAATTGATAATAAAATTGTAGTAGTAAAAAAAGGAGAACTCATAATGCCCAGTATAGGAGTTGTCCTTTCTTTTGCAGGAGAAATGGAAGCTGAAATTAGAAAAATATTAAAATTACAGGAAATTAAAGATCAATATTATGAAATTGATGAATATAATTTAAATATAAAACTTGCTTCTCCGCCTGAAATAATTAATAATTATTGGGAAGATATAGCTTGGGCTTATGGAGGAGGGACTATTTTAGTTAAAAATGGAGATAACCTTGTTGAAACAAGAGAAAGTCAGATAAAAAACTTTAAAGTTGAGGGATGGTTCCATCCTCTTTCTAAAAAAACCCAGGAAACCCAGCTTCAAGAATGGGAAAGAGGTCCAAGAACAGTAATTGGAACTACCAAAGATAATAAATTTTTTGTTGCAACTTTTTCCGGCAGAACTCGTTTAAGTTGTGGTGCTAACTTTGCTGAAGTAGTAAAAGTTTTAAATAAAGAAATTAAAAACTTAAGCTGGGTAATGAATCTTGATGGTGGAGCATCTAGCTGTTTAGCTTTAATTTATAAAAATGAGTTTTTTGAACTAAACTATCCAGCAGTTTCAAATTATACGGCTGCTGGAATGGTCAGACCTGTCAATTCAATGCTTTTTATAGAAAAAGATAATAGATAACTTAAACAGCAAAGATGGTCTATTTAACTAAAAAAGGAGTTTTTTAAAATGAAACAAGATAAATATACTGTTAAGGATATAGCAAAAATGTCAGGGTTTTCTGTTAGGACAGTATCTAGGGTAATCAATGATAAACCACATGTAAAAGATGAAACAAGAAAAAAGATAAAAAAAATATTAAAAGAAACTGGTTTTCAAACAAATATTTTTGCAAAAAATCTAAGAAAAAGAGATATGAAAAATATTATGATTGTTATCGAAAAACAGAAAAAAATATATCCCGGTCAGTGGTATACAAATATCTTACAGAAAATGATTAATACTGCTTCCAGTAGGGGTTATAATGTTTTTATGAAAGAATATGTGCCTGAAAAAGCTGAAGAAGAATCTGAGGGTTTTAAACTTTTGAGATCAGGTTTTGTGGATGCTGCTGTAGTCTTTAATATCAGAGAAAATGATGAAAAAGTAAAAATGTTAAAAGAATTGAATATGCCTTTTGTTACTATTGGTAAACCAGTTGAATATGATAAAGTTCCTTATGTAGTTAGTGATAATTGGCAGGGTGCCTATCAAGCTGCAGATTATTTAATTAAACAGGGAAATAAAGAATTAGTTTTTATGGTTGGTAGTAAAAAATATACGATAAATAAAGATAGAATAGCCGGATTTAAAGCTGCACTAAAAGATAATAACATTAATTTTAGATCTGATATGATTTATGAAGATATAAGGTCATTTAAGGATAGTTACAATTTAGCAAATAAATTAATTGCTGAGAATAAAGTTCCAGAAGCTATTTTTATTTCTGGTGATGAAAAATCTTTTGGTGTTTTAAAAGCTTTAAATAAAAATAATTTTAAGGTTCCAGCTGAAGTTTCAATTATAGGTTTTGATAATATCCCGATTTCCGAATATTCTATTCCTGCCTTAACTACTATAGAACAGCAGGCAGACAAAATTGTTCAGGAAACTGTAAATATTTTAATGAGTATTTTAAATAATAGTGATCAACAGTATGAAATGCAGAAAGTTATTCCAACTAAATTAGTAATAAGAGATTCAACAGGGAGGTAATAGTATTGAAATTGGCAATGGTTATTAATGTTTATATTAATACAAAAATAAATAAAAAAAATAAATTTGATCATCCTACAGATTTTGATAATTTTGAGAGTGAAAATACTTTTGCTAAAACTATTGAAAGTATTAATAAACTTAAAAAAACTAAAGATGACTTAACCATATATATATTTGCTATAGCAACAGCTGAAGACAGAAGTCATGATCAGCAAATAAAAAAGAAAATGAAAAAGATATTAAAAGAAAGCTGCTATGATTATCACTTGTTTACAAATAGTGATATCAAAAGATTAAACGATTTTACTAAAAGTAAGTTTTTTTCTGTTAATGGGTATCCCGAAATTAGGAATTTGGGTTTAATTATTCCCACTTTGCTTAATGAGGAGATTATTATACAAATCGATGATGATGAATTACTGCGGGAGGAATATTTAATAACTCTTAACAGGATTTTAAAAAATAACCCGGATAAATATCTTTTTACAGCTCCTTACGAAAAAAATGGAACGACTGAAATAAAAAATAAAGACACTTTAAAATCTTGGCGTAAATTTTACTCAATGCAAAAAGACATGAAAAGACTGATGAAAGATCAGAGTTTAAAAGAAACACTTTTCGGTTTTGGAGGAAATATGATTATAAGATCCGAACTTGCCAGAAAATCTTTTTATCCAGCTGCTGTTCCAAGGGGTGAGGATTTTTCTTATCTTTTAGCAAATAGGTTGATATATGAAAATGGTAATCCTAAAGCTGGAATAGAAAGGAAAAATGAAATTTATAAAGCTTATTTTTCTCCTTTAAAAGAACTGACAATAATTCATGAACCTCCTGCTGAAGCCAAGAGTGATTTTATATTTTATTTAGAAAAGAATTTGAAAAGATTTATTATGGAGTGGAATATTTTCACCAATCAGGATAAGTTATCTATTTCAGGATTAAAGAATTTGTCTTATTATTTAGCAGAAATGTTTGGTTATGATGATATTAAAGTTAAATTGTTAGAAATTATAAAAGAAGTAAAAAACAAATATGAGTCTAAAGTAGCCAATGAATTTGAAAAAGAAATACTTGATTTTTATGATAAATTTAATAGAATTAATAGATTTAAATCATACCAAAATGATCAGAAAAAGTATATAAATTTTTTGGGAAATTGGCAGGATACAGATCTTGAAAGAATAATTATTAACTTATCGCAGAAATAAAATTTAGTTTTATACTATAATTTTACTTTTAGATTTAACTTTCACAGATAATTATTTAAAGCCAGTAGAATATGATAGTAAAAACAAACAAGTTTTATAAATAAAAAGATATAACTAACTCTTTTAGAAGCCAGTTTACTGCTGATTCTGAAAGAGTTTTTTTAGTTGTATAAATATTTAAAATATTATTGACAATTGAGATCTAATATAATAAACTTACTTTATAAAGTAAGTTTATTAAGTGGGGTGATTTGAATGGATAAAAAAGATCGGTTAAAATTATTATATAAAAAATTATTAGAAAATGAGTCACTAACTAAAACTGACTTAGCTGATAAGTTAGATTTATCACTGACTGCCATTTCTGATTATATTAATGAGCTGGTGGAATCAGGCTGGATCGTTCCCTGCAAAAAAGCCGATTCAAGTGGAGGCAGGAGAGCAGTTATTTATCAAATTAATCCTCAAAAAAAATATATAATTGCCCTTGATTTAAAAGACAGCCATTTTTATGTTTTTATTTCTGATCTGAAGTGCAACCTCATTAAAAGTAAAATTCACTACCTTGATAACCACAACTTTAAAAATTATATTAATGAAATTGTAGAAGTAGTAGAAGAAATGTTGTGTGATTTAGAAATTGGTATTGAAAGGATATTATCAATAGGAGTCGCTATTTCTGGAATTACTGATTTTGAAAATAAAGTTGTTAATCGCTCCAATCAGCTGGACTGGACAGATCGGCCTCTGGCTGCAACCTTAGAAAAGGAATTTCAGCTGCCGGTTTTTGTCGAAACAGATGTTAGAGTCTATGCCTACAATGAGTTAGAGCCCGATGATAAGAATAACATTACAACAGTCTTATATATCGGTGAGGGTATTGGCCTGGCTTTAATAGTCAGAAATAAGATTCTGCAGGGTTATACAAATCGGGTTGGAGATAACCGCTTTTTTGGGGCAGAACTAAATAAATTGAATTATATTATCCACAATGATGAATATATTAAAGAAATAAATAAGCTCCCTTATTATTCTAAAAACTTTGAACAGCAGAATATTGAAGAACTAAACCAAAAGTATAAAAAATTTATTAGTAAAAACCAGGAAAATCGGCAAGAAATAAATGAGTTTACAGATTATATTGCTTCGATGATGCTTTCTACCATTAATCTTTTAAACCCCAAAAAAGTACTGCTGACAGGTAATGTTTTTGATTATAATGACCTAATCTATAATCAGGTAAAAAAGAAAATATCTGAGGGTAAAATGTACCATTTACCTCAGATCAAAAGAAATAATCACCGTGAAAATCCTTTAGAAAAAGCATTACTTTCATTTTTGATGCATAAATTCTTCGAAATTGATAAATTTGATTTTACAAAGGAGTAGTTAAATGTTTTTTAGAAATGGAATGGATTATCAGCGGCAGAGAATAACTAGAGAAGACGGCAGCTATTACAATCTGGTTGAAATGAAAGTTAAAAATGCCGACTTAATTGACTTTGAAAAGGTAAAAAATGATGATTGGCAGCAAAAATTATTCGATACTGCCCAGATCAGGCTTTTAAAAGCTGCAGAAAGAGGAGTCAAAAAACCAATTGTGATCGTCTGGGCCGCTTTCGACCATCAAATTTCAGCCCAAGAATATCTTCCAGAAATTTTGGATGAGGCAGCCGAAGAGTATCTCAGTTTAAATGCTCTGATTACAGAAAATCTGAGGAAATTAATCAAATCTCAGAACTACTTGATCAAAAATAAGCAGTTAAAGGTGAAAAACACTGATTCTAAAGCGGAAGCTGCGACAGCAAAAATAATTGGGCTTCTGGAAAAAGAAAAGAGGATCAAAATTTATAGCGCAGATTCTGATCTCAGCGATCAGGAAATTTATAACTCTCTTGATTACAGGCGGGATTTGATTGCAGTTGGAGAAATTGCCTTTGCTTCAGATTACAGCCGCCAGCAGAACTATCCCCTCTGTTTTAACTGCAGCTATTTTTTGTTAGAAGAAGCAGACTGGGAGAGTAAATATTCACTTTTGGGTGACCATTACGGCTTATTAATTAGTGATGGGGAAATAGTCAGCCCACCAATCTATAAGCGTTCAGCCCTGCTCAAAGATCAAGATAATAATTGGGAACTAAAAAAAGTATTTCTGACGGATTTAACTATTCAGATCCAAAATAAAAAGTGGGATCTAAGCAAATTTAAGGTCAACCAAAAAGCAGATTTTAGCCTTTACACCCGCCATTATGGAGTTGAAGAGAAAAAGAAGGCAGTGGGGATTACACCAGAGGCAGCTGGAAAAATTGAGCTTGTGATCATTAATAATATTATTGTAGGTGTCAAAAAAGGAGGAGCTGCCGAAATTCCTCAAAATGCCTTTATCCTTTCGATTCCGGCAGCAGAATTCAGCTTTAATTCTCCGCTGCAGAATAAGGTTCAATATAGCTTTAATAATGATCAGCGCTATAGAAGTGCTGTCCAGACCGGTCCTCTTCTTGTCAAAGAAGGAGAGCTGCGGATTGATAATACAAGTCTGAAGAGAGAAGGTTTTTTTGGTAAAAGTTCTGAAGTTGAGCGGGGACAGTTTGAACGAGTAGTCCCAACTGACTATGCTGATGATATAGACCAGACAAGGGCAGCCAGGATGGTGGCAGGAATCAATAACCAAAATGAATTCTGTCTGCTGGCAGTTGAATCTGTGAACACTGGTATGGAAGCTGGTGATGAGTCTTCTGGAGCCACTCTGCAGGAAATGGCAGAATGGGCTCACAAAAGAAATTATAAATATGCTTTGAATTTGGATGGAGGTGGTTCAGCAAATATTCAATATTTATACGGAAGTCTGTTTAAAACAGCAGATCGTCGAGGCTTACCTGGAGTTGTCTATGAGAGAATGATTCCGACAGTAGGTTTCTTATCAAAAACTTAGGGGGATGACAATGCAAAAAAAATTATTAGTTATCAGTTTGACACTATTTTTAGTCTTTAGTTTTGCTGCAGCAGCTTATGCACAGACAACAACTATCCGTTATTTTATGTGGGACCCAGAATTTAAAGATCTGGAACAGGAACTGATTAATCAGTTTGAAGCAGAAAATCCAGATATAGAAGTTGAATTTACAGCCTTAGAACCATCAAACTATTGGCCTAAGATTTCTGCGATGGCATCTGCAGGAGAACTGCCTGATGTTTTTAATATGTCTTCTGGTTATATTGACCAGTGGGCTCAGGATGGTCTTTTGATGAACATCCAGGATCAGGTTGACCAGCTGCCAAAAGACGATTATTTTACCAAAGTTTTTTCTACCCTGCGCTACCCTGATAAAGAAAGCAGTGACATGTATGGGATTCCTTATGCCTGGGTAACTACGGTTTTATACTACAACAAAGATATGTTTGACGAAGCGGGCCTGGACTATCCAAGTGAAGACTGGAGCTGGGAAGATTTCCGCAAAGCAGCAGAGACTTTAACTATCGACAGTAATGATGATGGTATTCCAGAGCGTTATGGTTTTTGGTGGTATGGACGCTACGCCCATGTTGAGCCCTGGATTTATGCCAACGGAGGCCGCATTTTAAACGAAGATAAGACCCGGATCGATGTAGATGCTAAAGCTAAAGAAGCACTGCAGTTTCTGGCAGATTTAAGCAACGAATATAATGTTTCACCACCTAAAAGAGATATAGTAGGTATCAGACAGCAGGATATGTTCCCACTTCAGCAGACAGCTATGTGGGTTGATGGTTCCTGGAATATTGCCCATGTACGTCAGATGGGACAGGGTGCCTTTGATTGGGGTATTGCCAAAGTACCGGCCGGACCTTCAGCTGAGCCGGGAGATTATGAAGCATACGGCTGGCCTGATTCTATAGTTATTTCTAAAGAAAGCAAGCACAAAGAGGCTGCCTGGAAATTAGTTAGATTTTTAATTGGAGAAAATCGTCCTTTAGAATCATATATGGCAGGTAAAGTGCCGATCAATAAGTCGCTTGCTAATTCAGAAGAGTGGCTGCAGACTGACCAGCAGCCTGCTGAAATGGACATCATTTTAGAATTAGGCGAAATGATGGGTAGAACCAGCTTTACTATTGGCTGGGGAGAATGGCGCGGTTATGCTGATACAGGTGGAGCAGGCATGAACGGTGTTCTAGACAGTATTACTAATGGCGAAATGACTGTAGAAGAAGCAGTTGAGTCCTTTACTAAACACGGTAATGAAGTCTTAGAAAGATATTATCCTGAAGAATAGTTTGACTTAGAATTTGAGAAATGGGGAAGTACTTCCCCATTTCTTTTTTAAAGGAGGTACTTTAATGCGTTATAAAAAATCGACACCCTGGCTTTTTTTAATTCCAACTCTGCTGGGTCTGATTTTTTTCAGGTTGGGGCCGATGATTGCAGCTGGCTTGGCCAGTTTTACCCGCTGGAATGTTTTTTCTCCACCAGAATGGATTGGTTTAGCAAACTACAGAGAACTTTTTAGTTCTGATATCTTTCTCCTGATTTTAAAGAATACAATAATCTTTTCTCTAACTTTTGTGCCGGGAGTCATGGTAGTTGCCCTGTTTTTAGCACTTCTGGTCAACAATAAGCTGAAGGGTATGACTTTTTTTAGAGGCCTTTTTTATCTGCCTGTAATCACATCAGTTGTTTCAATTGGTGTTATCTGGAGCTGGATTTTAAGTCCACGTTTCGGCCTTGTTTACCAGCTTTTAAATCAGGTTTTTGGTCTGGCCCGAATCCCTTCACTTTTGGGAGACGCCCGCTATGCCCTTTTTACTCTAATTTTTGTTTATATCTGGAAAATGGCAGGTTATCAGATGATCTTATTTTTAGCTGGACTGCAGAATATTCCTGAAATGTACTACGAGGCAGCTACAATTGATGGAGCCAGCATCTGGCAGAAGTTTCGTTATATTACCCTGCCCCTATTATCACCAACTACTTTTTTTGTCCTTATAATTTCAATTATTATGTCTTTAAAAACTTTTGAGCTGACCTATATCATGACTCAGGGTGGACCAAATTATGCCTCTTCAACTTTAATTTTTAGTATCTATGTTAATGCTTTTAAACACTTTAGAATGGGCTATGCTTCGGCAATGTCCTATGTTCTCTTTATCATTGTAGCAGTCTTTACTTATCTCAACTTTAAATATAAAAAGCGCTGGGTCAACTACAGCGAATAGGAGGTGTTATTGATGAGTACCGGCAGAAAAATTTTACTATACTCTATTTTAATCATTATTTCTCTAACCACAATTTTTCCTTTTTTATGGATGCTTTCTTCTTCCTTTAAAACAATGGGCGAGATTTTTGCTCTAACACCAAGCTTTATTCCTGCCAACTTGTTTCAGGAGGGAATGTGGGATAACTACAAAACCATTTTAAATGAATATAATTTTATTAGATTTATTCTCAACTCTTTTTTAGTAGCCGGCCTGGCAGCCTTAGGTCAGCTGTTCACCTGCAGCCTTGGTGGTTTCGCTTTTGCCAGAATGGAGTTTAGAGGTAAGGAAGTTATTTTTGCTTTAATGCTGGCGACAATGATGATGCCGATTCAGGTTACAATTATTCCGGAATATTTTATCATGCTGCAGCTTGATTGGTATAATACCTATTTACCTTTAATAGTACCTTCAATTTTGATCGGTTCTTTTGGGACTTTTTTATTCCGCAGCACCTTTGAAAACATGCCCTCTTCGATGGAGGAAGCCGCCTTTATCGATGGGGTAAGTGACTGGCAGATGTACTACCGGGTCTTTCTTCCTAATGCCAAGCCATCTCTGGCCTCTTTATTTATTATTGCCTTTATGAACAACTGGAATGCTCTTTTGAGACCTGTAATCTATATTGATAAACCTGAACTTTATACAATAACAATGGGGCTGGCAATGTTTAAAGGAAACTATGGAACTCAATGGCACCTGCTTTTGGCCGGCTCGGTCCTTTCAATTTTACCGATATTACTTGTTTATATGTCGATGCAGAAATATTTTGTTCGTGGAATGTTGACTTCAGGTACAAAGGGGTGATTTAATGATAAAATTTGGTACAGGAGGCTGGCGGGCAATAATTGCCGAAGATTTTACCTTCTATAATGTTAAGCTTGTGGGGAAGGCGATGGCCCGCTATATTAAAGAAAATGATTATAAGCAGAAGGTAGTTGTTGGACATGATTTTCGCTTTTTATCAGGCCGCTTTTCGCGCGCGCTTTCGGAAAGCCTGGTGGAAGAAGGAATTGAGGTAATGTTTATGGAAGAGGCAGCTCCCACACCAATGGTGATGCTGGCAGTTGATGAAAATGAGCTGCAGCTGGGGGCAACAATTACCGCCTCCCATAACTCAGCTGAATACAATGGGATTAAAATATTTGTGGAAGAGGGGAGAGATGCTCCCCAGGAAGTTACCGATCGTCTGGAAGAACTGACTGCAGAAATAGGAGATTATGATTACCACCGCGGCAGTTTTTTCAAGCTGATTGAGGAAGGGGAAATAACATATTATAACAACAAAAATCAGTATATTGATTCTCTGCTTGCGATAATCGATGAAGAATTGATTCAGTCCAAAAATTTCAAAATACTTTTTAACCCGATGTATGGAGTTGCCAAAGATATTATGATGATGTGTCTGGCCTCACTCCGCTGCTATGTAGATACGATGAATGCCTACCGGGATACTATGTTTGGTCTGGATATACCCTCTCCAAACAGGGAACAGCTGGGAGATATGGAGGTTCGGATTGAAAAAGGAAAATATGATTTTGGGCTGGCCACTGATGGTGATTCTGATCGGATGGCCCTGATCGATGAATCCGGTAAATTTGTCGATTATAATGATGTTTTAAAGCTATTATACTATTATTTAAAAGAATACCGAGCCGAAAGTGGAGGTATAGTCCGCAATCTGGCAACAACCCATATTTTAGATAAAATGGCTGAGCATTACGGAGAAGAAGCTTATGAGGTTCCAGTCGGCTTTAAAAATATTTCGCAGAAAATGCAGGAGCACGACCTGCTTTTAGGTGGAGAAAGCAGTGGTGGTCTAAAAATTAGAGGCCATGTCAATGGTAAAGATGGTATCCTGGCTTCACTGCTTGCTGTAGAAATGATGGCCCGAACCGGAAAAAAAATTGGTGAAATTTTAGCTGAGATTGACCAGAAGTTTGGCTACCTCTATTTTTCTTATTCAAATTTCAATTACGATCCTTCTCAGAGAAAAAGGCTGGAGGACTTACTTTTTGAGCAAGAATACCAGCCTGACTTAAGTCAGCTGGCTGCTGAAGGTCTGATTTCAGTTAAAAATTTGGAAAAAGTAAGCTATTTAGATGGAGTTAAATACTACTATGATGATCAGAGCTGGATTTCAATCAGATTTTCGGGAACTGAGCCCCTGCTTAGAATTTATATGGAGATGCAGAATGAAGCAGAGGTTAAGGAAATCTTGAACTTTCTCAAAGCGGATCTAAAAATATGACCAGGGATGGAGGAGCAAAAGATGTCTAAAGCAGAAAAATTAAAAATTGAATATGGACTTATTTTAGCTGCTGGACGAGGCACCCGGCTGGGAGAAATCACAGAGGAAATTCCAAAGGCTCTAGTTGAGATTGAAGCTGGTAAGAAGGTAATTGACTATATTTTAGAGGGTTATGCAGCGGCCGGTCTTAAAAAAGCAGCCATTATTATTGCCTATCAGGGGAAAAAAATTAAAGATTATTTAGGGGAAAGAGCTTACGGTCTGGATTTGATCTATTTTGAACAGGATCTTGATTCCTATGGTACTGCAGCTGCTGTTGAGGCAGCCAGATCATTTTTAGATGATAAATATTTTCTGATGTCTTATGGTGATATTATAACTCAGCCGAAAAACTACCTTAAAATGATTGAGGCCCTGGCTAAGTTAAAAACACCTACTTCGATTATGCTTTTAAACTGGCTGGATCAGATTAAAAAGGGTGGTTTGGTTCAGTTCAAAGCAGCCGCTGAGGATGATTTAAAAGATGAAGCTGGTGATTTTTATCAGGTTCAGACTATTACCGAGAAGCCAGACCTTGAGGGTGGAGGCTGGAACAGTGCCGGTATTTATCTCTTTTCCCCCCAGATTTTTAAATGGATCGACCAGGTTAAACTTTCAGCCAGGGGAGAATATGAGCTGCCGGCAGCTGTTAATCTAATGTTAAAAAACGAGGTTAAATTATATGCTGTTAAAAGCGAGAACTACTGCCAGGATGTTGGTACTCCCGAAGATTTAGAATATCTGCGCTCTAAGCTGCAGGAATAAAATCAAACCTTTAATCCTTAATCGTCCTCTAACCAGGGCGATTTTTAGTTAAGCTTTTGTATAAAAAGGAATTCATCACTTTTTAAAGAATATATTTATTATTAACAGCTTTTCAGCAATATTTGATAGAGGGGGAAGACTTATGCTAACTAAAAAAGTTTCAACAGGGATTAAAGGTTTAGATCAGGTACTTTACGGTGGTTTTATTGCCCAGGACAGTTATCTAGTTAGAGGCCGGGCTGGGACAGGCAAAACAACCATGGGCTTAAACTTTTTAGTCAAAGGAGCGGAAAAAGATGAGAGTGCCCTTTTTATCACCTTATCTGAACCTGAAACTAAAATTAAAAGAAATGCAAAACTGAGGGGGCTGGAGATTGATAATCTTAATTTTTTGGATTTGAGCCCTTCCAGTGATTTTATAAAAAATAATGAAGAATATAATATCTTTCTGGCAGAGGAGGTAGAAAAAGCTCCGATTTTAAATAAAATTTCAGCCAGTATTGAAAAATATAAACCGCAGCGAATCTTTATCGATGGCTTAATTCAGCTGCGCTTTTTATCTACGGATAACTATAACTTCCGCAAAAGTGTGCAGTCACTGATCCAACTGATGAATGAAAATCAGATAACTTCTTTAATAGCCTCTGAACTTGGCAGCGAATCTGATGATGACCTGCAGTTTATCTGTGATGGGGTTATAAACTTGATTTCAGAAGTTGAGGAAAGAAAACTTCATATTTCTAAAATAAGAGGCTCTGATTTTATTAAAGGCTATCACATCTACTGTTTAGACAGGGATAATCTAAAAGTTTATCCTAACTTTAAATCTTTATTGAAACGAGATAAGAGTAAAGAAAGCGATTTCAGTCAGCTTTCCTCTGGGGTTACAGAAATTGACGAACTTCTCCACGGTGGTTTAGAGCGGGGTACCAACACCTTAATTACCGGTCCGACTGGAGTCGGCAAAACATCTCTGGCATTAACCTTTGTTAAAAAAGCGGCAGAGAGAGGAGAGCGTTCAGTTCTTTTTAGTTTTGAGGAAAATAAGGATATTTTACTGCAGCGGACGGAATCGATTAACATTCCAATTGCAGATATGCTGGCTCAGGATCAGCTTAAAATTTACAGCGGGCCTCAAATTAGCAATAACCCGGAAATATTCAGCTACCAGATAAAAGCAGAAGTTGAAAAACATCAAACAGATCTGGTGATGATCGACAGTATTTCCAGTTTTTTAGCCCTTTATAATTCTAAAAATTGGGATAAGACAGCTTTGATTAAGACTTTAAACAATATAAAAAAATATCTACAGCAGCGTAATATAACCATCATCATGATCAATGAGATTTCTAATATTACCGGTGATATAGCAGTTAGTGACAGCAAAAGCAGTTTCTTGGCTGATAATGTAATTTTGCTCCGCTATTTAGAGCTTGAAGGTTCTTTGAAAAGAGCAATTGGAGTTATTAAAAAGCGCTTGAGTAGTTTTGAAATTAAGCTAAGAGACTTCCAAATCAGCTCTGAAGGTTTGAAGGTTGGCCATCCACTTGAAAATCTAAGGGGTATTTTAAGTGGTACACCAGAGAAGCTGAATGTTGGTGAAGATTAATTATGAATGAACAGATTACTTCTCTCAAAATTAATCTTTTGCTTTCAGAACTTCAAAACCTAGATATGATGAAAAAATTGATCAAATCAAAACTGCCGGCAGCTGAGATATCTGAAGACTTTGATTTTGAAGCTGATCTAATTATTATTGATGACCGCTCTTTTGGTGATTACCAAGCAGAGATCCAAAAACTAAAAGAAGCAGCAGATAACTTTATTCCGCTGCTATTTTTAAAGCAGCGAAAAACCCGCTTAAATAAAGTTATCTATCAGTATATAGAGGATATAATTGAGATTCCAGCTTCTAAGAATCTGCTATCTATCAAAATTGATAATCTTCTAAACATCCGCAGATATTGGTTAAAAAAAGACACTCTGGAAAAGAAATATTATAAAATATTTGATAATATTAGTGATTTGATTTTTCTTTTTAGAGCAGATAAAGAATCATTAGAGTTAGAAGAATTTTGTGAAGTTAATCATCAAACTTTAGACAGTTTAGCATATGGTCAGCAGGAATTTCAAAATTTAAGTTTAAAGACTATCCAGAGCAAAATATTTGAGGAAGATGATTTTAAAGAAATTCTAAATCAAATTAAAAATAAAAACGATCTGGAAACTGAGACTATTTTAACTGATTCAAGGGGAGAATCTATAACTGTAGAAGTTAAAGTACAGCAGATAGATGAGGGAAATAAAAAATTATTACTATTTTTATGCAGGGATATTACTGAGGAGAAAAAGAAGGAAGAAGAAATCAAATACCTGCTTTTTCATGATAAATTGACCGGTATTTATAATCGTAGATTTTTCGAAGAAGAGATGCAGCGCTTGGACACCTGCCGTCAGCTGCCGCTAACTGTTATTATGATTGATGTCAATGGTTTAAAACATATCAATGATAATTATGGCCATCAGGCTGGAGATCAACTGCTGCAGAAAACAGCTGATAATTTGAAAGAATCTGTGAGAAAAGAAGATATTGTTGCCCGTTTTGGCGGAGATGAATTTGCTGTACTTTTACCCCAAACCCCACCGTCTAAAGCGGAAGCTGTTGCTGCAAGAATAAAAGAACAGTGTTCACAGACCAAAGTTGAGGGACAGCCTATCTCATTAGGAGTTGGTTATGCAGCAAAAATTAAACCAGAAGAAAAGATCAATGAAATATTTAAGCTAGCTGATGATCGAATGTATGAAGATAAAAGAGGATGTAAGACATGCAGAACTAATGAAACTTAGCTTATTTTATAAAAAAGAAAGACCTGAAAAATAAAGAAAAGAGGAATTCAAACACAATGTTTAAAATACACAATCTAAATAAAATAAATTTAAAACACTATCTTATTCCTTTTTTGATTATTACAGTTGTTTTTCTACTGATTGGTTTCGGAAGTATTAGTTTAATTAGAAACTATGTCTATCAGGATCGAGAAAAGGAGTCGCTGGAAATTGCAAATAGCTATTCTCTCAGTTTAAGTAAGTCAGAACAGGCGGTAGAGCTAACCCGGGATATTTTAAGCGAAAAATTACTTTATGATCTCCAGATGGCAGTTGTTCTTAAAGATCAATACCGCAGTAATTTATCTGAGCTGACAGAATTGCTTAATGTTGATGTTATTTATCTTTATAATAATGATGCAGAAATTATCGATTCTAGTGATGGTAATTTTGTGGGCTGGAGAGCTGGAACAGGACACCCGGTTCGAAAATTTTTAAACAGTGGTCAAGAAGCAGAAGTTGGACCAATTCGAGCAGATACTGAAACTGGTATTTATTATAAATATGCCTATCACAGGGCTGCAGATGAAACTTTTCTGCAGATCGGGCTTGAAGCTGAAAAGATTCAAAGTTTTATTTCATCTTTTGATATTAATAATCTGCTTGCTGAGATTCTCGATAGTTCTGAGAGTACTGAAATTTCTTATTTAAATCAAAACTATCTAATTGAAGCAAGTTCTAACCCAAAGCTTTTAAACCACCAGCTTAAAAATAGAAATTTAATCAATGAACTGGCAGCCGGTAATCACTATGCTACTCCTATTCGAGGTAAAGAAATGAACTATTTTTATACCGTTGTACCGGTTAGTAATAAGACCAAAGGCTATTTAGCAATTAAATATCCTTTAGCTAAAACACAACATATTATTACAAATGTAAAAAGGTTTATCTTTATTATTCTGTTGGTTATTTATATATTTTTCAGCTATACTTTTTATAATCTCTATCAAAAAAACAAAAAACTGCAGCAGAGTCTTTATTTTGACAGCCTTAGTTCTCTGCCCAAAAAAGAATATTTACTTGAGTTGTTAAATGAAAAATTATCTGAAGCTAGAAAAGGAGTTCTCTTTTTAATTGATTTCAAAAATCTTAGTTTGATTAATTTAACTTTTGGCTATAATTATGGTGATCAGTTTATTAAAACAATTGCTGAAAAACTAAAAACGATCGAAAACAGCAGAAGCCAGGTTTTTAGATTTTCAGCAGCAGAATTTGCCTTTTATTTAGAGGGGACAGCTGATAAAGAGGAACTAATTTCTACAGCAAAGAAAATTAACCATCTTTTTGATGAAACAATGCTGATGGGGGAGCTAGATGAAGAATATTTTGAGTTAAATATAGGTATCGAAAAGATTGATCGAAGATATAAAGCTCCAGCAGATATTCTGCGCAATACTACAATTGCTCTGGATTCAGCTAAATCTTCGAACTCATTTTATAGTTTTTTTGATGCCGAGGTGAAAAATGAACTTAAAAAAGATAAAATAATTGAAAAGGAGCTGAAAAAAGCGATTGCAGAAGATGATTTAGATAAAATATACTTAAATTATCAACCTTTTCATAATGCGAAAAATGAGCAGATAGTAGGTTTTGAGGCTCTGGCCCGGATGGAATCAGAAGTTTACGGCAGGATTTCTCCGGCAAGGTTTATTAGAATTGCCGAACAGAAACAGCTGATAATTAAATTGTCAGAGCTGGTTTTAAAAAGAGCAGCTTTATTTTCAAAAGAACTATCGGAAAAAGGTTATAATAATCTAAAAATTTCTGTTAACCTTTCTGTTTTAGATTTAATGCAGGATAATTTTAGTGAAAAAGTTATTCAGATAATTAAAGAAAATGGTGCTCAGCCTTCAAATTTCATCTTAGAGATTACAGAATCTATCTTTCTAGAAAACTTTAAAATCACAAATAATAAATTGAAGGATCTTCAGCAGCATCAGATACAGATTGCTCTTGATGATTTTGGCAAAGGTTATTCCTCATTTTATCGATTTAAGGAATTAAATATTGATATTTTAAAAATAGATAAAGATTTTATTCAGAAGATAACAGCAGCTGAAACTGAGAAGTTAATTACCCCCTCAATAATCGAAATGGGACATAAATTGGAGCTTAAGGTAATAGCAGAAGGAGTAGAAACAGATTTTGAAAAAGAGTTCTTAATTAAAAATAAATGTGATTATCTGCAGGGCTATTTATTGAGTCATCCGGCAGCAAAAAATGATGCTATTAGGATGTTGTTAATGCAAAGTTTATCAAAATATTCATAAAATATTAAAAAAATTAGGTTTTTTTGCAGGAGAAATCAGATTTGTGTTGAATTAATTAATTAGGTTAACTAATAAATGATATAAAAAAGGTGATTATTTGTGAGAAGTTTTAATCAAAAGTCCTATAAACCATTAAATATCAGACATGAGAATATAAAACAATTAATAAAACTGCTTAAAAACTCGGAACGAAAACTTTCAAGAGCAGATATAGCTAGAAAACTTTCATTAAGTACTCCGAGCGTATCATCTATTGTTAATGTTTTAATTGATAGTGAAATAATACTCGAAACTGATGATGAAAGTAAAGCTAACAACGTTGGCCGCAAACCAATATTATTAAAATTAAATGAAAATTGTGGCTATATCTTAGGAGTCTTGATTTCACAGGAAAAAATAAAAATTGTTTTAGCAAATTATATGGGTAAAATAATAGCAGAAGAAGATTTTTACTATCAGGATAGTAAAAGAGAAAGCCTAGATTTATTAATTGAAAGTATAGATAAACAATTAAAAGATTTTAAAATCGACCAGAGTAAACTGCTGAGTATAAGTATTTCTTTTCCAGGTGTATACGACCAAAATAAACAGGAAATTAAATTTGCTCCTCACAGTGGTGGTTGGCAGAACAAGCCAATAATAAAAACTCTAAGTCAGGAATATGATTGCCAAATCAAGATGGAAAACAATGTAAATACAGCTGTACTTGGCGAAAAATGGAAAGGTAAAATAGCTAATAAAAACAATGCAGTATATTTAAAAATTGGAAATGGTGTTGCAGCAGGAATCATAATCAACAAAGAGCTTTACAGAGGTTACAATTGTCTTGCTGGTGAGGTCGGTTTTTCTGTAACGGATTCAGATCAGTTTAATGATAAAATTGTAGATAGTGGTTCATTTGAACAGAGATTTAATACTAACAACCTTATAAAAAAAATACAGCAGCAATTTAATATTACTGCAGGTAGTTTTAATGAAATAAAAAAAGAGTTAGCTTCAAAAAGTGATTTTAATGATTTTATAAACAACATTAATACCAATATTGCCATGCTGTTAATTAATATCTTTAGTATTTTAAATCCTGAAGTAATTGTAATTGGAGGCGAGTACACTGAATTAATAAATGACTATATTAGTGAAATAAAAAGTCGAGTTAAAAAAAGTGTTCCTTTTGCTTCTGATATTTTAGTTTCTGAATTAGGAGAAGAAGTTTATGTTTTAGGATCTATTGCGAATTCTATTCAAGGCCTAGAAAGGCAATTAATTAGAAAATATTTTATGGAGTGATACTTATGCAGATTTATCAAAGTGAATCTAAGGGTTATAAAATGATTTTTTCTAATCAAAGGTGGGGAGTTGGTTATAAGAACTTTAGTCAGGATCAAAGTTTAGTCTGGCAGAAACATTTAGAAAGTGACGAAGGGTTTATACTTTTATCAGGTGAATGCTGCTTAATAACTAAAGACAATGATCAAATTAAGATTAGTTGGTTAGAAAAAGGAAAGTTTTATTTAGTTAAACAGAATGAATGGCATTTTAATTTAATGCTTAATGATGCAGAGATTTTCATAGTTGAAAACAATGATGTTGCTGAGTCAAACACTGAAAATAGAAATTTAAGTGAGCAGGAAATTAACTATTTAAAACAGAATGATAAGATTTCAAACTTATTGAATGAAATTTCTTAATCTTAAAAAAGTGAGGTGTAAAAATTGCTGCAATTATTAAATGCAAAAGTCGTAACCCCTTACCAAATAAAGAAAGCAAATGTTTTGATAGAGGGGAAAAAAATAATTAGAATTGATAATTCAATTAATGAAAAGTCGGAAAAATTAGATTTAAAAGGCAGATATCTTGTTCCAGGTTTTATTGATATTCATCTTCACGGTGGAGGCGGAGCCGACCTAATGGACGGTGATGTAGAGTCAATATTAACAATTGCTGAAAATCATGTAAAATATGGAACCACAGCCTTTTATCCTACAACTTTAACCGCAAAAGATGAAGAACTTTTTAGACTTTTTGATAATTTGAAAATAGCTAAAAAGAAAAATAAAAATGGAGCAAAAATCATGGGTATTCACCTAGAGGGGCCTTATTTGTCTGCAAATCAAAAAGGTGCCCAGGATGAACGATTTTTAAAAGATGCTCAAATTGAACATTATAAAAAAATAATTAATAGTTCTGATGACATTGCTCGCATCACTGCAGCTCCAGAAATAGGTGGGGCTTTAGAATTAGGTTCTTTTTTAAAGTCAAAAGGTATTATAGCTTCAATTGGTCATACCGATGCTGAGTATAAAGACATGTTAAACGCACTTGAACACGGTTATGATTTATTAACCCACTTTTATTCTGGTATGAGCATGTTAAAAAGAGTAAATGGTGAAAGAGTTCTTGGAGCTGTTGAGGCAGGATATTTATTTGATGAGTTTAGTGTAGAGGTTATAGCTGATGGATACCATCTACCACCTGAACTGCTTAAATTAATATACAAAATAAAAGGGCCAAATAGTATTGCCTTAGTTACAGATGCAATGAGAGGTTCAGGTATGCCTGAAGGGAAATCAATTTTAGGAAGTTTAGAAAATGGGATAGAAGTTATTATTGAAGATGGTGTTGCAAAAATGCCAGACCGTCAAGCCTTTGCGGGAAGTGTTGCAACTATGGATAGACTTGTCCGCAATATGATCGATTTAGCTGATGTGCCTTTAATAGAATCTGTAAAAATGGCAACTCTTACTCCGGCTGAGATAATGGGCATCGAAGCCAAAAAAGGTTCAATTTCTCCCGGCAAAGATGCTGATTTAGTTGTTTTAACTAGTGACTTAGAAGTTGAAACTACAATAGTAGAAGGGCAAATTAGATATAAAAAGGAAGATTAATATTTTTTGTTTAATTAGTTAGTTAACCTAATTAATAATAATTATATTGGAGGAGGTGATAGGAAAAACTTGGTTTTTAGATAGTTTATGTGGATTTAGTACTTAATATTAAAAAATTATGGGGGTAAAAAAATGAGAAAATTCTTAGTAATGTTTTTCGTATTCGCTTTATTATTAACTATAGGTCAGTCTGTAATGGCACAGGACACAATTACTCTTAAACTTGCAGAAAATCAGCCAGCTAATAATCCTGTAACAAAAGCTGATATTCGTTTTGCCGAACTAGTTGAAGAAAAAACTAATGGAGAAGTTGTTGTTGATGTACATTATGGTGCTACCTTAGGTCAGGAAGCAGAAAGTATTTCTATGACGCGTACTGGTGTTGTAGCAATGGCTAGGGTTAATGCTGTACCTTTAGCAGAAGTTGTAAGTGATGTTGGAGTATTTAATCTTCCATTTATTTTTAGTGATTATGATCATCTCTGGAATGTTTTAGAAAGTGATGTTGGAGAGGAAATCAAAGGAAAGCTTGAAGATGTAGGTTTAGTTGGTTTAACCTGGTTTGAATCAGGTTTCAGAAGTTTTTATACAACAGAACCTGTTTCAGAACTTAGTGATCTAGAAGGTATGAATATTCGTGTTCAGGAAGCTGAACTACCAATGAAGATGGTTGAACTTTTAGGTGCTAACCCAACACCTATGCCTTATGGTGATGTATATAGTGGTCTGCAGACTGGTGTAATTGATGGTGCTGAAAATGGTTATGTAAGTTATTATACATCAAGTCATTATGAAGTTGCTCCTTATTATGCAGTAGATAATCATTTACATCCACCTGCAATAATAATCATGAATAAAGCTAAATTTGATAGCCTTTCAGAAGAACACCAAACAGCAATTATGGAAGCTGCAGCAGAAGCAAAAGAATTTGAAAAACGTGAAATGAGAGCCTTCCAGGATGAATCAAAGAAAAAAGTGTTAGAAGCAGGAGTTGAAATCACAGAAGTTGATACTTCTGAATTCCAGGAAGCAGTTATGCCTCTCTATGAAGAATATCCAGAATTACAGGGTTATATTGAAAGAATTATGGAACTACAATAATCATTAATTATTGGTATAATCCCCTTTTGAAGGGGGTTATACCACTCTAAATGTGGAGGTAAAGCTATGATTAGAAATTTGTTGAAAACAATATATGAATCAATTTATAAAATAATTACATTTATTTGTGTGGCATCCTTAATGTTCTTAGTAGTGTTGGTTTTTGCTTCGGTTGTAATGCGCTATGTTTTTAGTTCTCCAATTAAAGGTGCACAGGAGTTTTCTATATATCTATTATTATGGTTTGGATTTTTAGGAATTATAAAAGGGCATAGAGATGGAAATCATATAAGTATTTCTTATTTTACAGGTAGATTATCTGAAACTGGTCAAAAAGTTATTAATTTATTTTCAGAATTAATGATTATGTTATTTAGTGCCACAATGTTTTATCAGGGGTTAAAAATTTATGAATATGATATAATAAGCCCTCTACCAGCTACTAATATACCTTCTAGAACATTGGCAGTTTTAATAGTAATTGTAGGTTTTATGCTAGTAATCCAGAGTTTAATTAAAATGTTTTTTATGGTGTTTAGGGAGGGAGAAGTATGGACCCAGCAGTAATGATTTTATTAGGATCATTCTTTGTTTTAATTTTTTTGAATGTACCAATTGCGTTTGCAATGGGTATTTCTTCAGTTTTGACAAGCTATTATTTAGATATACAATTAATTATGGTTTTTCAACGTATGATTTCTGGTTTAAGAACTTTTACTTTTTTGGCTGTACCTTTTTTCATCTTAGTTGGTTTAATAATGGGGAATTCAGGCATATCTGAAAAAATTATAAAATTTGCAAGTATATTTATTGGTAGAATAAAAGGTGGACTGGCAATGGTTAATGTCCTGGCCAGTATGCTTTTTGGAGGTATCTCTGGTTCTTCTTCTGCAGATGTATCTTCAATTGGAGCTCTTTTAATTCCTTTGATGCAGGAAGAAGGTTATGATGACGATTTTTCTGTAGCAGTAACCACAACATCTTCAGTTCAAGGGGTTATCATACCTCCCAGTCAAAACATTATATATTATTCCTTAGCAGCAGGTGGTTTATCTGTTGGTAGACTTTTTATTGCTGGTTATATTCCAGGTATTACTTTAGGAATATTTTTGATGGGTTTGTGCTATATCCTTGCACGAAAAAGAGATTATCCAGCCGGACAGGGTGTTGCTTTAAAGGAAGTTCCAAAAGTAGTTTTTGATTCAATGTTGGGCCTTTTTACAATAATAATTATTATTGGTGGAATAGTTGCAGGAGTATTTACTGCGACAGAGTCAGCTGCAGTTGCTGTAGTTTATGTTTTATTTTTATCTATTTTTGTATATAAGTCTCTAACATTAAAAGAAATTATTAATATTTTTAACAAATCAATCGGAACCCTCTCAATGATCATTGCCATCATAAGTACCTCAAGTGCCTTTGCCTGGCTTTTATCATATTTGAGTGTTCCGCAGTTATTACTTAATACACTTTTGGGGATTACAGAAAATAAGATTATTTTACTTTTATTAATTAACTTATTTTTGCTTTTCCTGGGAATGATAATGGATATGGGAATAATTATTTTGGTCATAACACCAATACTACTTCCAATAGTTGTTCAGCTGGGAATGAATCCGATTCAATTTGGTATAATGATGATGTTAAATCTGGGAATTGGTTTAAATACTCCGCCTGTTGGAACATCCTTATATATAGGATGTGCAATAGCTGATATTAAAATCGAACAGACATTGAAGATTTTGGTGCCATTTTACATAGTTATGGGCGCAGTATTGTTATTAACAACTTTCTGGCCAGAATTCACCTTATATTTACCAGATTTAATTTTTTAAATGAAAAATAATTTTTTGAGGAGGAAATAAAAATGAAAATTAATACTTATAAAGACAAAAAAACCACAAGTAAACATGCAGCAGAGAAAGCTAGAAAAATTTTAATTAATGCTATTGAAGAAGATGGGGAAGCAGTATTTATTATAGCTACAGGTAATTCTCAATTAGATTTTTTAGCAGAGTTAGTTAAATTTGATGATATTGATTGGTCTAAAACCAAGCTGTATCATTTAGATGAATATGTTGGCATAGATGAGACACATAAAGCGAGTTTCAGAAAATATATTAAAGAAAACTTTATTGCTCATGTTGGTGAATTAAAAGAAGTTAATTTAATTAATGGTATGAATGATCCAGCAAAAGAATGTGCTAAATTAAATAAAAAAATAGCAGAAGAAGATAAAGTTCATGCTGCATTTGTAGGAATAGGAGAAAATGGTCATTTAGCTTTTAATGAACCACCTGCAGATTTTGAAGAAGAAGATCCTTTTATTATTGTTGAACTAGATGATGTATCTAGAATGCAGCAGGTTAAAGAGGGTTGGTTTAAAACAATTGAGGATGTACCCCAAAATGCTATTACTATGACAGTTAAGCAGATTATGAAGTCAGATAACATTATCTGTACTGTACCAGGAGCTAGAAAGGCTGAAGCTGTTAAAAATTGTTTGGGTGATGATAATATTTCACCTGATTGCCCATCTTCAATTCTTAAAAGACATGAAAAAACAGCTGTCTTTTTAGATGAGGGTTCAGCTGAATTATTATAATTATGTACAGCTACCGTTCACAAGACCAATTTTTACCAATTTAAACTAAAAAAACAAAGTATCAGATTACTGGATTTTTACTCCCCAGTTTTCTGATACTTTTTTATTTAATCCCTTTTTTGAGATTTCTAACACTTTTTTTAATTTTTAAGTCCGCTTATATTTTTTTTGCTTTTGTCATTTGCAATTTAAAGTTGTATAATAGATAAAAGAAATGAGGAGGGATTATGAAGGTGAAAAAATTAATATTAATAATTATAGTACTTTTCAGCTTAACGGCTGTTTTACCGGCTGGAGCTCAGTCGTTTTCGGATGTTCCAGCAGGTCACTGGTCTTATGAGGCGATAAACAAATTGGTTCAAGCCGGAATTGTTGAAGGTTATCCAGACGGTGAATATAAGGGGAAGCGGAAGATGTCAAGGTATGAGATGGCTGTAATGGTTGGGCGAGCTATAGATACTATTGAAAGCGAAATGGAAGCTATGGATGCAGGTTTAAATATGGCCCAGGCTCAGGATGCAGCTGCCGTTGTCAGAGCCTTGATGGAAAAAAATACTCAGGATGAGCTTTCTAATCAGCAGATTGAAGATGTTGCAGATATTATCGATGCTTTAACATATGAGTTGGCAGATGAACTTAGAACTTTAGGAGTGGAGGTAGGCAACTTAGCTCATGATGTAAAGGATGTAGAAGCTAAGATTGCAGAAATGAACATACCCAAAGACAATATTGAATTTGCGGCAGAGGTCAGGACTTCAGCTGAGATTGCTAACTATGATGCTGAGACTAATAAAGAAATAGCTGCTGCAATGAAGCTCTGGGCTGACAGTAACGTGCTGGACCTGGATTTACCAGTAAATGCTGCCGGTGATGCTGTAGTACCTCAAGCAGGAGAAACGATTAGTGATTATCTGGATCGAATTGATGACTGGAAAGATGCTGATGATCTACCTGCAGAACAGAGATTCTGGCAGGAATATGACTTTCTAATCAGAGGCAGCTTAGGAGCTGCAAGTTTTGATTTGGAATTAGATACAGTTTCTAATGTCTTTAATGATGAGAAGAGTGCCTTTGCTTATGCAGAAACGGATCAGAACTTTTTCAAAATGGATACCGGTCTTTTAACTATCGAAAACAATCAGCCTTTATTTAACAGATTAAGAGCTGGAGATATTGACGATTATCATATAAATAGGTACTTTGTTGACGAAGAAGATACAGAGCTGCTCGAAGTTACAACCAGCTATTTAGATTTAGAATGGACTTTTATGACTGGTGGTTTTGGTCAGGAAAATAACGATGAGCTGTACTTAATTAGGACTGCTAAAGAGTTTGATTCAGCTAAAATCTTTGGGGAAATTAATCAGATGCGTGGTTTAAATCAAATTACTAATTTTGAACTTGGGCTAAGAGATTATTCAATTACAGACAGCTTTAAGGCAGCAGCTCAGGCTGTTTTTAACAGTTCTAAAGCTAAAGATAAAGATGATATTTTCTTCAATTTAAGAGGGGATTATGCTGCAGCTGATGATTTAGACATTTATGCAGTTGTGGATAGTGCAGGTGAAGAATTTACTTCGTATAAAGGTGATTTGGAAGAGGATTATGATTTTGACCTCTTTAAGTTAGGTGCTGACTATCAGATCAATGAAAATAATGAACTGCAGGGCGCCTACTCAATGGTTCAGATTGGAGACCAAATCCAGTCTGATGTAGCTGCCTATAATGATGAAGATAAGAGTATTTTTGAGCTTGCTTTAAATAATAATAGTGGAGCTTTTAAAAATAAACTGGCTTTAGAATATACAGTCAATGATAATTATACTGATAACTATGAGACTAGAGTTATTGAGCTTTGTACAGAATATGCTGTAAGTGAGAAAACTACAGCTGCTGCCGCCTTTATTAACAAAGATGAAAACAATGACGGTAGAAATGTAATTAATTATAACTATTTTAAAGGAAATCTGGGTATGGAACTGGCGGAAAATGTTTGCTGGGAAAATGAAGCAAAATACATCTTAGGTGATGCGGCTGAGGTTGAAGGAGAAAGTTCAGCTTTTACCACTTCCTTAATAGTTAACTTTTAAGTATTAGTGAAGCTTTCGTTTACGGGACCAATTTTTACCAAAAAACCAACAAATAATTACTGCCCTGTTTTATAAGTAGGGCAGTTTTTTTATTATATAGGAAATTATGCTTTTGCAGGAATGTGGATAACCTTGTAGAAAGATAAAAATATTATGAGCCCAAAACAAAGAAGAAATCATATTAAGGTTAAAACAATATTGAATGATCACTGGGAAGAGTTTAAGATTAAACATCTTCCTGGCAGAGTGCCTGCTGATATGTTAAACCATGTAATTGATCAGGTAGAAAAATCAATGAAATGTGGTAACCCAGAAAATGGTTATGCTAAGTATAAATGCTTAGATTGTGGTCAAGAACATATTGTCAGCTTCAGCTGCAAAAGTAGATTCTGCTCCAGATGTGGTAAAGTCTATGTAGATAAATGGGTAGACAAACAGGTTGACATGATCTTAGATGTCAGCCACAGACATATGGTGTTTACAGTTCCTGAAGAGTTAAGAGGATATATTTACTGGCAGAGAGATATCATAAAAGAATTAAGTGATAAGGTAGCAGAATTAATTCAAAGATACATAGATGAAAAAGGTAAAATTCATGAATATGAAGCTGGAATAATAACAGTAGTCCATACCTTCGGGCGTGACATGAGTTTTAATCCACATGTGCATGCATTGATAGCAGAAGGCGCATTAGATAAATATAATCAGTGGAGTAAAGTAGGATATTTTTCCTACAAATATTTAAGAAAAGCCTGGCAGAAAGTGCTTTTAGATATCTTTAAAGAAAGATTTTCAGATAATCAAAAAGTACAAAATCTGATTAAATATTTCTATAGAAGATACAGAGAAGGCTTTTATGTTAATGCAGAAAGCAGAATGAATAGTGCTCGAGGAGCAGCAAAATATATAGGAAGATATTTGGCCAGACCAGCTATTGCAGAATATAGAATTTTAGAGTATGATGGGAAAAAGGTAAAGTTCTGGTATGAAGATCATAAAACAAAAAAGAGAGTGGAATTAGAGTTATCAGCGATGAAATTTATTGGCAGGATAATAATGCATATACCCCCAAAATATTTTAAGATGACCAGAAGATATGGACTCTACAGAAGAGGCTATAAAAAAAGAGTAAAAAAGATAGTAGCTCTCTGGAAGTACATGAAAAGAAGACAGTTGAGATTAATCATGCAGTATAAAGTTACTAGATCACTAAGCTGGAGAGAAAGAATGATAAAAAGTTTTGGTAAAGATCCAGTCAGGTGTAAAAAGTGTGGTAAAGAGATGGTCTTGTATGAGATCTGGCATCCATTATATGATTTTCTATATCATATAGAACATACCGATGATAGTGGAAGATACATTAAAAGCAATAGTTGGGAGGTTGATCCAAGATATGAAAGAAAAAAATTGGCAAGAAAATATGGAGATCCCATTCCATACCCCGGAAGACACAGACAAAGAGTGGTATAAATACGAATGTCCTAAGTGTGGGGAAGAAGATGAAGTCCCAGGCTATGTGATAGATGAGTTTGCAATGGGAAAAGATTTGAAAGAAGGAGAAATGCCAGGAGTGGCATGTCCTGAATGTGGTGCGGAAATGAAGTTTAAATACACATTTGAAAAATAAACCCCTACTAAAGAAATATTAATTAACTTCTATAGTAGGGTGGCCGTCAGGCCATTTTGTTCTGCTAAAATATTTTGACAATTAAAATAATATATGTCAGACTATCATTAAGGCAGTTTTAAAAAAGCAAAATTTAACCAGTATATGCAGACTGTAAGGAGGATAAAATGAAATTAGAATTAGAGAGAGAAAAGATAATTAAATATGGAAGAAAACTTGTGGAAAGTGGACTGACAAAGGGTACAGGAGGAAATTTAAGTATTTATAATCCTGAAGAAGAACTGATGGCAATTAGTCCCAGTGGTATCGATTACTTTGATATAAGGCTAGATGACATTGTGGTAATGGATCTTGATGGAAATGTTGTTGAAGGTGATAAAAAACCTTCTAGTGAATATGCGATGCACAAAATATTTTATGAAAAAAGGGACGATATTTTTTCAGTAGTGCACTGTCATTCTATTTATTCCACGACTATTTCTATTTTGCGGGAAGATTTACCTGCTTCTCATTATATGATTGCCCTGGCAGGAAACAATGTTAGGTGTGCTGAATATGCAACTTATGGAACAAAACAGCTTGCCTTAAACGCCTTTGAAGCTATGAAAGACAGATATGGAGTTCTGCTAGCAAATCATGGTTTACTTACAGGTGCAGACTGCATAGAAAATGCATTTAATACTGCTGAGGAACTGGAATATGTAGCAGAAACATACTATAGAGCACGTTCAATAGGTGAACCAGTTATTCTTCCTGATCAAGAAATGGAAGTAATGAAAGAACGGTTTAAAACTTATGGTCAGGCTAGATAGTTAGTAGAGATTTAAAAAGAATCAAATGAGATGGCAAATGAAAAACGGCTAGGTCTCCTTAATGAAAAGGGGCCTATGCCGTTTTTTGGATATAAAAAATATATTTTGAAGGTGTGCAGACAATTTTGTAGAAATAAAAAAGTAATATGGCAGCATTAATTATTTTAAAAAATAGAATGGAGTAAAAATTATTTATTATGATCAATTTATATAATTTAGAATAAAACATTAGGGGGAATAATAATGACCAAAAGTATTGTGCCTGCAAAATTGAATCAGAGTAAGGATAAATTAGTATTGTTAGATCAAACTTTATTACCGGAAGAGGAAAAGTATTTAGAACTTGATACAAAAGAGGAGATCTGGGAAGCAATTAAAAAATTAAGGGTAAGGGGTGCTCCTGCTATTGGAATCGCCGCCGCTTATGGTCTTTATGTTTGTGTAAACAAAGTAGAAACAGAATCTGTCGCAGAACTTGAAAAAGTATTAAAAGATGTTAGTGACTATTTAGCTACTTCCAGACCAACAGCTGTTAATCTATTTTGGGCCTTAAAAAGAATGGAAAAAAGATTTGAATTTGAAAAAGAAAATTCTAAAACTGCAGCTGAAATGAAAAAAGCATTATTAGCAGAAAGCAATCAAATATTTGCAGAAGATCAAGAAATGGATATTGCAATAGGAGAACATGCTTTAACACTTTTAGAACCCGGCATGAGGCTTTTAACTCACTGTAATGCTGGAGGACTTGCAACATCTGGCTATGGGACAGCTGAAGCACCAATGTACTTGGGTTATGACCAGGGTTATAATTTTAAAATTTACGCTGACGAGACAAGGCCACTTCTGCAGGGTTCCAGAATTACTGCATTTGAATTACATCAAGCAGGACTAGATGTTACAGTTATTACAGATAATATGGCAGCTCAGGTAATGAAAGAGGGCAAAATAGATGCAGTTTTGGTTGGCTCAGATAGGATAGCAGCTAATGGGGATGCGGCAAATAAAATTGGCACCCTGGGAGTTGCAATTTTAGCTAAAGAATATGGGATTCCAGTGTACTTTTTAGCACCTACTTCTACAATTGACCTGGAAACAGAAACTGGAGATGATATTGAAATTGAATTAAGAGATCCCGAAGAAATTAAAAATGGTTTTGGACGACGAACAGCTCCAAAGGAAGTTAAAGCTTATAATCCAGCCTTTGATGTTACCCCAACTAAGTACATTTCAGCAATAATAACTGAGAAAGGGATTATTAAAGCTCCTTTTAAAGAAAATATAGAAAAATTATTCGATAATTAAATAGCTGTTTTTAAAACCTTAAGATAATTCAAATCTAAGTAATTTTTTTGGAAATTAATTTTTGAATTTAATTTGTTTGACTTCCGAACTAATATAAACTATAATAAAATTAATAGAATATTATTTTTAAATAAAATATTCAGAAAATAAACAATATTAGAAATTCAGCTCTCTAATAATAATTAATAAAGAAGGGACGATTATGGTTAGAATAGATAGTAAAAAGATTTTTGGTTGGTCTGGTCCGGCAGCTGGAGCAGCTATCTTTCGAATAATTAAAAATATAGGTCCGCTTTCCAGAACAGACATTGTAAAAAAGACTGGGTTGTCAAAATCAACAGTAAGTGTGCATACCAAAAAGCTTTTAGAGATGGGCTTAATTACCGAAGCTGAAATAGAAAATAAGTCTGTTGGCAGTGTCGGCAGAAACAGGCAGCTGCTGAAATTTGCTAAAAATAATGGCTTTATAATTGCTGTTGATCTGGGAGCAACCAGTCTAAATGTTGGACTCTGCAATTTAGATGCTGAGATAATTGATCTGCGTTCTAAGAAAATTTTAGTTAATAATGGTCCTAAAATTATCATGGAAGAAATAGATCTTTTTATTGAAGATCTTTTAAAATCAAATCAGCTGGCAGCAAAAAAAATTTTTGGTATAGGGATGGGAGTTCCCGGGCCAGTTGAATTTTCCAAAGGACTTCCGGTTTCACCACCTATTATGCCGGGCTGGCATCTTTATCCTTTAAAAAAGGTACTGCAGGAAAAGTACAGCTGTCCTGCTTTTATTGATAATGATGTTAATGTAATGGCAGCTGGTGAAAAACATGCTGGTCTGGCTCAAGCTGTTCCCAATTTTATATTTATTAAAATTGGTACAGGCATTGGTGCCGGCATTATTTGTGAAGATGAATTATATCGAGGTTCAAAAGGTTGTGCAGGGGACATCGGTCATATAGCTGTAGAAGGAGAGGAAGAATTGTGTCCATGTGGAAATCGAGGCTGTTTAGAGGTAGTAGCAGCTGGACCTGCAATCGCCAGAAAAGCAGAACAAGCAGCTAAAAATAATAAAAGTGATCTTCTGTTGTCAATTCTAGAAGAAAAAGGTGAACTGACAGCTAAAGATGTCGGACAGGCGGTTAAAAAAAATGACAGAGCAGCAGTCGAAATCGTTAAAAATAGCGGTCAAAAAATAGGTCAGGTAGTATCCCGCCTGGTTAATTTTTATAATCCTTCTTTAATAATTATTGGTGGAGGAGTTGCTAAAATCGGGAATTATTTAATTTCTGCGATTAAAGAAGAAGTGCTGCGCCGATCAACTTCACTGGCAGTTCAGGATTTAGAAATAGAGTTATCTCAAAAAAATGATCAGGTTGCAGTTATCGGAGCTGCCGCCATGGCAGTTAATGAAATATATTCGCATGATAATGTAACAGAAATGGTTTATTTAGACAGCAGTAGTGACTAATATCTTAGACTTTTTTCAGAATTTATAAGAGAGGTGATTTTAGTGTAAAAAGACCATATTTGGGCCAGCTTAGAAGTTGTTTTGGAAGCCAACTGCTGATAATAAAAAGTCCAGTTTGAATTGTTACTGAAAAAATTAGGAGGGTGAATAATGAAAAAAATTACATTATTTTTGGTCTTTCTGTTTTTGCTGGGAACGGTCTTTTCCAGTGCAGCAGTATTAGCACAGGATGAAGAACTTACATTCGGTTATATTACTCCTGGGCCTGACACCTGGTACAAAAGAGATGTAGAAGGTTTTCAGTGGGCCTGTGAACTGCTCGGTGTTGAAACAATAGTTATGAACTCCCAGTATGATGTGGGAACTGAGGTTTCTAATATTGAATCAATGCTGGCACAGGGAGTAGATGGAATGGCGATCTTTTCTTTTAATCAGCAGGGCGCGATAACTGCAGCTGATAAAGCTAACGACGAGAATATTCCTCTTGTTACAGTAGATAATGTGGGTCAGGCTCTTGAAACGGAACATGATATCACTGCTGCAATTGACTTTGATTGGGCTGGAATGGGCGTTAATTATGCTGAATATATGGCAGAAAATTACCCCGGAGATAAAATTGCGATTATCGCCGGTCTATTATCACACAGACCAGTTCAGGTCATTAATGAAGCAATGAGAACTAGAGTCGAAGAACTTGGCGAAAATGAAATAGTAACAATGAGAGAAGGAGCTTATGATCCTTCTGTAGCTGTAAATGAAGTCCAGGATTTAATTCAATCAGGTGTAGAATTTGATATTCTCTGGATTATGAACGAAGATATGGCTGCAGCTGTAATTAGATATTTAGATGGTCAGGATTTACTGGATGATTATACAGTTATAGCTCAAAATGGTTCTCCGGTAGGAATTCCTTTAGTAGAAGAAGGTAAGCTTGATTATACTATCAGTAGTTCTCCCGGTTGGGAAGGTATGGTATCAGCACTGGCATTATACCACAGAGTAACCGGTAATACTGATGAAATTAATAGACAGATTATGCTGCCTGTTATTCCTGTTACCCAGGAAACTATTAATGATAAAACAAAGGTTGTACCATGGGAAGCAGATAGAGTTTGGATTGAATTAACTAAAGAATATTTCCCAGAATTGGGTCAATACTTACCACCTGCTGACGAAGCTGAACTGCCAGAATAAAACTAATTTGGAAGGTCCCAATTTCTGGGGCCTTCTAATCCATGATTGAGGAGGAGAATTATGGATAAAAAGATATTAGAACTCAAATCTATCAGCAAAACTTTTGGTAAAACAAAAGCCCTCAATAATGTAGATTTTGATTTGTATCCGGGTGAAATACACTGTCTGGTTGGTGAAAATGGAGCCGGAAAATCAACCTTAATTAAAATACTTTCGGGGGCAGAAATTCCTGATCATGGAGAAATAAATCTTTTTTCTAAAAGTTATGAATCTTTAACTCCAAACCAGGCAATTGAAAAGGGAGTTGCAACAATTTATCAGGATATTGAATTAATTGATTCTCTAACAGTAGCGGATAATATTTTTTTGGGAAATGAAAAAAAGGGTAAATACTCTAAAATTGATTTCAAATACCAGAATAAAAAAGCAAGAGAATTGATGGATTCAATCAATATAAAAATATCTGAAACTAAAAGAATAGAAGAATTATCTGCCTCAGATAAACAGACACTACAGATTGTGAAAGCACTTCATATTGATGCTAAGATTTTAATCATGGATGAACCAACTGCCTCTTTAGGAATAGAAGAAACTAAAGCTTTGATAGAATTAATTAGAAAACTAGCTTCCCAGGGCATTGGAATCATTTATATTTCACACTACTTAGAGGAAGTTTTTGAAATTGGTGATCGGATCACAGTTTTAAAAGATGGAGAGAAAGTTAAGACCTTTGAGGCGGATAAAGTAGAGCTTGAAGAAATTACAACCAGTATGATTGGCCGGGAAAGGAATAAATTTTTTCAGAGAGAAAAAGCAGAAAAAGGGGAAGTTATTTTAAGTGTTGAGAATTTGAATTTCCGCAATAAGATTAAAGATATCAGTTTTGAATTAAAAAAAGGAGAAATTTTAGGTTTCGGTGGGATAGTTGGTGCAGGTAGAACTGAATTAATGAATACAATTTTTGGGGTCACGAAAAAAGATTCAGGCCTGATTAAGATTAATAATGAAGAAGTTGATATTTCCAATCCCAGAGAAGCCTTAGATCATGGGATAGCTATGATACCTGAAGAGCGGGTAGAACAGGGATTATTAAATTTAAGGTCGGTACTTGAAAATATAGCGATTATTAGTAATCAGGATTCACTTTTATATCTTAATCATGAAAAAGAAAAAGAACTGGTCCAGCAGATGATAGATACTTTAAACATTGTAACAGAGGGGCTTGATAAAGCTGCAGGTTATTTGAGTGGAGGTAATCAGCAGAAAACTGTAATCGCAAGGTGGCTTTTAAGCAAGGCAGATATCTTTATTTTTGATGAACCAACTAAAGGGGTAGATATTGGAGCTAAAGAGCAGATCTATGATTTGATAACAGAATTAGCTAAAGAAGGTAAAGGAATACTGATGGTCTCTTCTGATATGCCTGAACTAATTTCAATGAGTGACCGGATTGCAGTCATGAGAGAAAATAGCCTGGTTGATATAATTCCTGCAGCAGAGACTGATGAACATCAATTATTAGAAATCTTCTTAGGTATAGAAAATAACGGAGGTAATAATAATGCTAAATTCCAATAATAAAATTAAAGAGATAATTATAAGCAATCAATGGATTTTTTTGCTGGTAGTAATTGCTTTATTATCAATAACTGCTGGTATAGTAAATCCCCGTTATTTTACTATCAGAAATTTAGAAAATTTATTAAGTCAGATATCAGTTTTAAGCCTTGTCGCCTGTGGGGCAACAATTTTAATTATTTCAGGCAACTTTGATATTTCAGTTGGAGCAAATATAGGACTATCTGCTGTTGTCATGGCTATGCTGATTAGGTCAGGAATTCCTGTTCCCGCAGCAGCCGCAGTTGGGGTAGTTGTTGGTATCTTAAATTCTTTATTTGTTGGTGGGGCTTCCATACTTTTTCATGCACCTTCATTTATTATATCTCTAGCAGCAATAAGTGTCTTTCAGGGCCTGGCACTTGCTCTAACAGGGGGTACTATTCAGACTATCTACGGTGAATTTGAAACCCTGGGTGGGGGTTCAATTTTAGGCTTTATTCCACTGCTTTTTGTGGTGGCGATTATCGGTTATATTATAGTTTATTATATTTTAAACTACAGTCAGCTGGGGCGCTATGTTTACGCAATCGGAGACAACGAACAGGCCGCTTACTTAGCTGGTGTTAAAATTAAGAAAACAAAGATAATATTTTTTATCTTAAATGGATTTTTCGTTGGTTTAGCAGCAATGCTCTTATTATCAAGAGTCGGAGCAGCTCAGCCGACAACAGGTGCTGGGATAGAATTAAAAGCAATTGGTTCTGTTGTTATTGGAGGAGCACCAATGTCAGGCGGAAAGGGTAGTATAGTTGGGACTTTTTTCGGGGTCCTGCTCTGGGGTGTAATTGGTAATGCTTTAAATATGATGCAGGTCAGCCCCTATCTGCAGGAAGTAACAATTGGTCTTTTAATAGTTTTAGCAGTAGCAATTACTTCTTTAAGATTAAGAGCTGAAAAAGCCTATATGAATTAAAAGGAGTTAATTATGAAAAAACAAAATTATGAAATTAAAAGCGATCAAATCAAAGAGAAATTTAAAGAATTAAAAGCAAATAAGCCTGAACAAATCAAAGCTGATATCAAACTTTCATTCAGTATCTGGATGTTTGGTAGGGAAAAATTAGATAAATCTTTTAAAAGGCTGCAGGATGCTGGCTATAACTATGTTGAATTAGCTGGCAATCATTATCTGAAAGAATTTGGCAGCGATCTGAATGAAGTTAAAGAGCTTCTAAAAAAGTATGATTTAAAAGTTTCAGGAGCTTGTGGACTTTATTCAACTGAAGTAGACCTTTCAAGTGACAGCCCTTATACTAGAAAAAATGCTGTCGATTATGTTAAAAATGAAGTTGAGTTTCTAGAAGAGCTTGGAGGTAAATATCTAATTTTAGTACCCAGCGCAGTTGGATCCAGTGGTGCCTTTGACCAAAATGCATATTTAAGAAGCATTGAATCGGCAAAAATTGCAGCTGAAGCTGTAAAATCTTCTCCTGTCAAAATTGCAGTTGAGCCAATTCGCTCGGCTGAGGTTAATTTAATTAATACTGTTGAAAAAGCGCTTGATTATATAGAAAAAATTGATCATCCTGGAATTAAGCATATAAATGGAGATATTTTTCATATGCTGAATGAAGAAAAACATCTGGGTGAGGCTATTTTAGCAGCTGATGAAAAATTGGTAAATCTTCATCTGGCAGACAGTAATCGAGGTGCAATTGGAATGGGCATGACCGATATCGATTTAGTTATTGCTGCCCTATATTTAATCGGCTATAACCAGGGTGATAAATTTGTTACTGGTGAGCCGCTGGGTGTGGGAGGAAATCCTTACAGTTTGATGAATCAAGAGGGGAATGAGAGAAAATATGATTTCTTAGTCAAGCAAACTAGAGATTATTTTAGAGATAGAGAAAAAGAATTAAAAAGGGGGTGAGAGGTTGAAAAAAATCATCGCAATTAATTCAAATACTTACCATGGATTTTCTCTAGAAGAAGCGATTAAAGGAATTAAAGAGGCTGGTTTTGATTATATCGAGTTAACTGCCACTAAGGGCTGGACAGAACATGTTTTTCCAACAATGTCTTTTAGAGAACTATATCAGATTAAAGATCGGCTGCAGGAAGTTGGGCTGACACCTATTTCTTTAAGCGGCCACACAAATTTGATGGATGACCAGCGGCTTAACGATTTTATAGCTAATATTAGACTGGCTGCTTTTTTCGAAAGCAAATATATCATTTCTTCAATTGGAGAGGCCCATCTAGAAGATCAGGCAGAGGCTTCAGATGAACAGGTAGCCCAAAACATTAAAAACTTAATTCCCTATCTGGAAGAATATGACCTTATCTTGGGCTTAGAAAACCACGGCAAACACGCGACAGGAAAACATCTAAAAAAGATTGTAGATTTAATCGATTCCAGGCGAGTTGTAGTAAATTATGATACAGCAAATGCTATTTTTTATGGTGATGTAGACTTAGCTAAAGACCTTAAAACTGCCGTTGATCAAGTAGGTCACATTCATCTTAAAGATAAAGCAGGAGCTCAGGATGAATGGAACTTTCCTGCAGTCGGTCAGGGAGATTTAAATTTCAAGGAAATATTTGAGGTGTTGGCGGCAGCAGAAAACAATGCACCTTTAAGTATTGAGATAGAATTTACCGAAGCTGGCCCTGCAGATTTAGAGGAAGTAAACCAGGCAGTACAAGATTCCTACAATTACCTCAAAGAAATAGGGATAGATTTTTGATTTGAAAGGAGGGAGTAGATGCAGAAAATAGCTATTGTTGGTGTTGGTGGGATGGGAACTGTCCATTATCATAACTATGCTCAGATAGAAAAGGCAGAAGTTATAGCAGTTGTAGCGCCTTCAGAATCTGATCAGCAAAAAGCAAAAAAATGGGGAATTAAAGCTTACAAAAGTCTGGAGGCTCTGCTGGAAAAAGAAGATGTTGATTTAGTAGATATCTGCACACCGACTTTCCTGCATGTTGAATTAGCTTTAAAGGCCTTAACAGCCGGTAAAAATGTAATTATTGAAAAACCAATTGCCCTCCATCAGGAGGATGCAGAGCGGGTTTTTGCTCTGGCTTCAGAAAAAGATGCTCTAGTTTTTGTCGGTCAGGTTCTACACTTTACTAAAGAAGTAGAAATTTTAAAAGAAGCTGTTCAAAGTGGTAAATATGGAAAGGTGCTTGATGCTTATTTCACCCGTTTAACTGCTGCACCTGACTGGTCAGCTGGAGGCTGGCTCTTTGACAAGAAAAAAAGTGGTCTTTTGCCCTTTGACCTGCATATCCATGACCTTGATCTGATGGTCAGTCTTTTTGGAGAACCTACAAACTATAGTTATACAGCTGCTGGCAGAAAAGACAGCAAGTTCAGGGAGCATTACCGCTTTAATTATCAATTTGGTGAATTAAGTGTTGGGGCAGAAGCAGCCTGGTACAATGCTAACTATCCCTTTACAGCTCGCTGGCGGGTGTATTTTGAAGATGGACTATTGGTTAATGAAGATCAGCTGATCTTCTACCCGGCTGAGGGAGAAGCTTTTGCCTTTGAAACAGAGGCTGAACCGAAAATTGAAACTGGAATTAATTTACCACCAACAGCTATGTTCTACCATGAGCTTTCTCATTTTATAGACTGTGCTGAAAAAGGAGTTCCTTCAGACATAATTACTAAAGAACAGCTAATCACAACTGCCGGTATTTTAGAAGAAATTGCCGGTTTAAAAGAGGGTGATCATTAAAAGACATAAAAAGATTTAAAACTTCTAGTTCAATGATATTTTAATTAATTTGCTGTCTATTTTCTGGCTGATAGTCAACTAAAATGAAGGAGGAAATTTTTTATGAGAAAAGTATTAGTACTCTTAGTTATGGTTTCTTTGTTGTTAACACTTGTTTTTGCCGGTGGAGTAAGTGCCCAGGATAAGCATAAGATTGGTATTTTAGCTCCAGCAGTTACCCATGGTTGGGTGGCAGCAGTAGCCTATCATGCTGAAGCCCGGGCGGAAGAACTTTCTGACAAAATCGAATATCGAATCCAGACCAGCAGCAATGCTTCTGAAATGACTTCACAGCTTGATGACTTAAAAACCTGGGGAGCAGAAGCAATAGTTGCCTTTCCACAGTGGACCGGAATGGAAGTTCCAATTAGAATGGCAATTCAGGATGGCATAGAAGTAGTTAACTTTGACATCGAAATTGATGTAGATGGTGTTTACCGTGTTGCCGGTGATAACTATGATATGGGTGTTCAGGGAGCCCACTATATAGCTGACAAGATTGGTAAAGAGGGAACAGTTGTAATTCTTGAAGTGCCAACAGCTGGCTCAGTTTCTGAACTCCGTAAAGAAGGATTTTTAGATACTTTAGATGAAATCGGTGCTGATTATGAACTGCATACCTATGCAACTCAGTTTACAAGAGAAGCTGGCTTAAATGATATGTCAGATATTTTAGTCAGACATGACCAAATTGATGCTGTATATTCCATGGACGATGAAACTTCGATTGGAGTAGTAAAAGCAATTGAGGAAGCCGGCCGGGAAGATATTAAAGTAGTTACCGGTGGTGGCGGAATGCAGGAATATTTCGAAATGATGCCTGAGTATCAAGATATCTGGCTGCAGTCTGCACTCTATTCACCAGCAATGGTTAAAGATGCAGTTGATATGGCACTAGATATTCTAAATGGTGAAGAGGTACCTCAAGAAAAAATTATTCCTACAACTATAGTTGACCGCACTAATTACAAAGAGTTTTTAGATCCAGATTCTCCATATTAATAGCAGGATAGTCTTCTGCTGATTAGAATCAAACTAATGTTTAGATATTAAATAGAAATAAATCAGAGGTTATAGTAACCATAACCTCTGATTTAAATTGACAGGATGTGGTCTGATGAAAATAGAAATGAAAAATATATCAAAAAACTTTGGGGCCATTGAAGCAGTAAAAAATGTATCCTTTAACGTTGAGGGGGGAGAAGTTTGTGCCCTGATTGGAGAAAATGGAGCCGGAAAGTCAACCTTAATGAATATTTTAGGGGGGGTGCTGCCGGCTGATCGGGGAGAAATTTTAATTGACGGCCAGCGGGTTAAATTTGAAAGACCTGCCGACTCCTTAAAAGCAGGGATTGCATTTATCCATCAGGAATTGAATCTGATCAATGATCTGCCGATTTATGAGAATATGTTTATCGGCAGGGAGTTAAAGAAAAAGGGTGGGGTTTTAGACTTAGAAAAAATGATTGCAAAAACTAAAAAGGTTTTTGAGGAGATGGAGATTGAATTGGATCCAAAAACAATGGTCCGAGATCTTGATACTTCATATAAGCAGATTGTTGAGATTTCCCGGGCAATCATGATGGATGCTTCAATTATTATTATGGATGAGCCGACAACTTCTCTAACTGATCAGGAAATTGAGCGGGTTTTTGAGATGATGGAAACTTTAAAAAAGCAGAATGTAGGTATAGTTTTTATTTCACACAAATTAAATGAGGTAATAGAGTTTTGTGACCGCTATACTGTACTTAGAAATGGATCTCTAGTAGCTGAAGGTCTTGTCAAAGATGTTGATGTAGACCAGCTGGCAAAAGCCATGGTGGGCCATGAGCTGGAGACGAATTCTTTAGAGCGGGAAAAAGTAAGGGGTAAAGAAGTACTGCGGGCAGAAAACTTAACCTACAATAACGATTTCAAAGATATTTCATTTGCTGTCCATGAAGGAGAAATCCTGGGAGTGACTGGACTTTTGGGAGATGGCAGAAGAGAACTTTTCCAGGCAATTTTTGGCAGTGGAGAAATTGAAAAAGGCAAACTATATTTAAATGAACAGCAGGTTAAAATTAAAAATACAACTGATGCTCTTAAAAAGGGAATCGGTTATCTACCTAGAAACCGCAAAGAAAATGGAATTATAAAAGATATGGATATTTTTGATAATGCTTCGATAGTTACCTGGCCCTTATTTGATAACTGGGGTGTAATTGATCAGGAAAAACAGGAGCAAAAATTTAAAGAGCAGATAGAAAAGCTTAGAATTGTTATGGGCAAAAAAACTGATTCAATCAACAGTCTCTCTGGTGGTAATCAGCAAAAAATTGTGCTGGCTAAATGGCTGACTGCAAATCCTGATATTTTTATTCTAGATAACCCAACTCAGGGAGTCGATGTGGGTGCAAAAGAAGATATTTATGATATTATTTTAAAGCTGGCAGCAGAAGGGATTGCTGTAGTGATCTTATCAAGTGAGGCTAAAGAGATAATTAGAATCTGTGATCGAGCTCTGGTAATGTACCACGGAGTAATCCAGGGAGAATTGAACCGGGAACAGATGACCGAACATGAAATTATGAGGCTGGCAACTGGTGCCAGAGCAAATACAGTTCAGGAGGGGGCAGACAATGCAGAATAAAAATCAAGAGAATGGAATCAAAGAGTGGTTTTTAAATAACTGGACAAATAAACCGATCTTCAGCACCAGTATTGCCTTACTTGTGATGATAATTTTGCAGACCTGGAGTTTGGGCTTTGATTATGACTCTGTTGGCAGCTGGTTTTTTACCTGGACTAATAACTGGATCAATATTTTAAGAAACAATGCTGGAGTTGGATTAATAGCTTTGGGAATGTCTTTTGTTATTATGTCAGCTGGTATAGATCTCTCTGTTGGTTCAACAATGGTTGCTGTTGGTGCAGCTTTGATGATGTTAATCGACAGAGGACCTAATGGAATTTTGATTAATTTAGGGATCGAAGGTATTCCTGCAATCTTAATTGCAGTGATCCTTTCTTTAGCTTTCGGTTATTTTCTCGGCAACTTAAACGGATTATTAATTACCAGAGGTGGGATTCCGCCTTTTGTAGTAACCCTGGCAACCATGAAATTCTATCGCAGTGTAACCCAGCATTTTATGCAGGGATATAATCCAAGGGTGCCGATGGAGTTTTTACCTATTTCAAATTTTCAGATTGGAAGTTTTCGTGTAATGCCGATAATATACTGGCTTTTGATAGCAGCAGCCCTTTATTTTATGTCAAAACGTACGACCTTTGGCCGTCAGATAATTGCTGTTGGTTCAAATGAAAGATCAGCCAATCTTTCCGGGGTTAATGTTAAGAAAGTTAAGCGCAGAGTTTATGCTATTACAGGATTTTTAGTGGCCTGTGCAGCAATTATTCAGGTTTCCAGGATTGGATCGATGGATTATGCAAATGCCGGCAGCGGTTATGAAATGGAAGCAATTGCAGCAGCTGTAGTTGGTGGAACCAGCATGAGTGGGGGGCGGGGTACTGTTATTGGAACCCTGCTTGGTGTTTTAATTATTGCAGTGATGAATAACCTGCTTAATTTGATCGGAGTCCCCCCATTCTTAAGAGAAGCTTTTAAGGGTTTAATTTTGATTGCAGCTGTACTGATGCAGAAAAAACAGAAAACAGTTTAGATAGTATGAGAAGAAAGGAGTGATTTGATGGCTAAATTGAAAGTAGGGATTATAGGTGTTGGTTTTGTAGGTGAGGCCCATATTGAAGCATTAAGAAGATTGAGCAGCATAGATCTAGAGATTAGAGCAGTTTCAGTTGGCTCCCTCGAATCTTCCAGAGAAGCTGCAGAAAAATTAAATATACCCAATTATTATGCTGACTATGAGGAGATGCTGACAGAAGAAGACTTAGATGTAGTTCACAATTGTACTCCCAATCATCTTCATTTTCCGATTAACAAAGCTTTTATGGAAGCTGGTGTGCATGTCTTTTCCGAAAAACCACTGGTGCTAAACAGCAGAGAAGCAGATGAGCTTTTAGAAATTATAGCAAATAGAGATATTTACGCCGGGGTAAATTATAATTATCGGCATTATCCCCTGGTTAAAGAAATGAAGCAGAAAGTTAAAAATGAACTGGGAAGGCTCTTTCATCTGCGGGGTTTTTATCTGCAGGATTGGATGCTTTTTGAAGATGATTACAGCTGGCGGGTTGATCCAGAACAGGGTGGAAAATCCAGAGCTGTTGCTGATATAGGTTCCCACTTTTGTGATCTGCTGCAGTATTTAACTGATAAAAAAATCAAGCGTTTAACTGCTAAAACTGCAGTAGTTCATCCAGAAAGGAAAAAACCAGCTGCTGAGATTAAAACCTTTGCAGAGAAAAGTGATGAGCAAAAATATGAGCAGGTTGCGGTTGAAACGGAAGATTATGCCTCAGTTCTTTTTGAAATGGAAGACGGAACAGCCGGTAATTTTACTGTTTCCCAGGTTGATGCCGGCCATAAAAATGATCTATTTATAGAGATCAGCGGCAGCAAAAAAAGTTTAAGCTGGTCTCAGGAAAACGCCAACCAGCTATTTATTGGTCACCGCGATCAGGCTAATCAAATTTTAAGTCGCGATCCTTCTTTATTAAGCAGTGAAGCGGCAGAACGCTGTTATTACCCTGGTGGTCATATTGAAGGTTGGTCAGAAGGATTAAAAAATTCAATCAAAGAATTTTATAAATGTATTTTGGAGGCTGGGGATCCGGTAGATTATGATTTTGCCACCTTTGCTGATGGAGCTCTAGAAGTTCGAATCACAGAGGCAATTTTAAAAAGCTCTAAAGAAGAAAAATGGGTTGAAGTTTAAAAAAGCCTAAAAATTAAAGACTAAAATGATAACTTTTATCTAAAGGGGTGTAGAAAATGGGACGAAAAGTAACTATTTTTACCGGTCAGTGGGCTGATTTATCATTTTCAGAGCTGGCCCAAACAATGAGTGGTATAGGCTATGATGGACTTGAGATTGCCTGCTGGGGAGATCATTTAGATGTTCAAAAAGCAGCCGAAGAGAGCTCTTATGTTGAAAAAAAGCTTGAAATACTGGATAAAAATAATTTAGGTGTCTGGGCGATTGGCAACCATTTAGCAGGTCAGTGTGTTGGAGACCGTTATGATCCGAGGCTTGATAATTTTGCCCCAGAAAAATATGCAGGTAAACCGAAGGAAATTAGAAAATGGGCAGTAGAAGAGATGAAGCTGACAGCCGTAGCTGCTAAAAATTTAGGGGTTGAGGTAGTAACAGGATTTACCGGTTCACCGATCTGGAAATTTTTCTATTCTTTCCCCAAAACTACAGAGGCAATGATAGAAGAAGGTTTTGACCAAATTGTCGAGCTCTGGAATCCAATCTTAGATGTATTTAAAGAAAATGGAGTAAAATTTGCTCTTGAAGTCCATCCAACTGAAATTGCCTTTGATTTTTATACCACTGAAAAGCTTTTAGATAAATTTGAGTGGCGGCCGGAGTTTGGAATTAATTTTGACCCCAGCCATTTAATCTGGCAGGGAATGACTCCTCATTTATTTTTAAGAGATTTTAGTGAAAGAATTTACCATGTGCATATGAAAGATGCAGCTGTTACCCTAAATGGAAGAGAAGGAATCTTGGGTTCACATCTGCCCTTTGGTGACCGGCGCCGCGGCTGGGATTTTAGGTCTTTAGGTCATGGTGCCATAGATTTTGATGAAATCATCAGAGAGCTAAACAAGATGAATTATAGAGGTCCCCTTTCTGTTGAATGGGAGGACAGTGGAATGGACCGCCTTTATGGAGCAGAAGAAGCCCTCCGCTTTGTTCGTAATGTTGACTTTGATCCCTCCAATCTGGCCTTTGATGATTCGATGGAGAAGTGAGTTATCAATTCTTAAAAATAAATAATTGGATCTGAAAGCAGTTAGCTGAAACTTTGCTAACTGTTTTTTCTTACAGTTATTTCGACATAACATGACAGGTTCACGGTGCGTGTAAAGGTTTGTATACATGAATACTTTATTAATTATAAATGATAACCGCTTGACACTCAGCTTAATAAGTTCTAAAATACAATCAATATAGACTAAATTATTTTCAAAAAATTAAGTTAAGGAGGTGTTAAATAAATTGTAGGTTCTGAGTTTAATTTTAGCAATAAAATTAAACTAAACAGTTTTACTTTTTGTGCAATTATTTTAAGTATTAAAAATCAAAGAAGTTGAAGAATTGAGGAGTGTTAAAAAAATGGCAAAAAACAAAAAAAATCAAGGGAAGCTAGACAGTGGAAATGATTTTAATTCTTTTTTAAAATTATTTGTGACAGTACTGCTGATTGTTGCAGCAACTGAAATTTTTGGTACCAAAACGTTTAAGATTGGTCCCGGCCAGGTTGTACTGCTGCCGATGCTGTTTGCTGTAATTATTGGGATGTTAATTACACCTGATCTTTTAGGTAGCAAAACTAAGGCACTGAAGAAAGTTATATCAATGCAAGAAGTTGAGAAGGCTGGTACTTATGTAATGATTGCTCTGCTGCCTTTAGGAGTTAAGTATGGAACATTAGTTGGACCTAACATTGTAGAAGTAGTAAAGGCAGGACCGGCTTTTTTACTGCAAGAACTGGGAAATTTAGGAACAGTTTTCATAGCTTTACCGTTAGCTCTACTTTTAGGTATGAAGAGAGAAGCTGTTGGTGCAACTGCCAGTATTTCTCGTGAGCCTACTCTGGGTGTTATTGGAGAAAGATATGGAATTTCATCACCTGAGGGTACCGGTGTTTTAGGTACATATCTGATGGGGACAGTTTTTGGTACAATATTTTTTGGTCTTCTAGGTGGTTATGCGTCAGCTACAGGTCTTCATCCTTTGGCACTTGCTATGGCCAGTGGAATGGGAAGTGGATCAATGATGGCAGCTGCCTCTGGTGCTCTGGCTGAAGCAGTTCCGGCAATGAAAGATGAAATCTTAGCCTATGCTGCTACAAGTAATATGCTGACAGGAGTTACCGGATTGTATTCTGTTATCTTTTTAGGCCTGCCCTTAGTAAACTTTCTCTATGATAAACTGAGTCCGATTTTATCCAAAAATGACAGAGGTGATGAATAATGAGTCTTAATTTTGATAGAAGTTTAGAATATCTAAAAATGCTGATTATTGTTGGGATTTTAATTTTAATCGGACAGCGACTTGGCTATGGAATTGCTATTATGCCTGCTTTACCAGGAATGATAATAGTTATTTTAATTTCATTTTTGGCCCTGACTATTAAAGATAGTTTTCCTGATCTAAAGTTTCCGGCATTTGCCTGGGCTTCATTAACTGCGCTGATTTTGAGTATGCCCTTTATGCCGACAGCAGAGTTATTTTTAAAATATACAAATGAAGTTAACTTTTTAGGAACAACTACTCCTATTCTGGCCTTTGCTGGAATTTCTGTGGGAAATAAGATTGAGAAATTAAAAAAATTAAGCTGGAAAGTATTTATAGTGGCTATTGCAGTATTTATCGGTACCTATTTTGGTTCTGCAATTGTTGCCCACATTGTGCTTAAAATGCAGGGAATTATTTAATCTAGCTGGAGGAGGAAGTGTTGGATTTGCAAAAAGATGAGATTAAAGCAAAAATAATTGAATCTATTGAAGAAAATAGTGCTAAAATCATTGAGCTTGTGGATGAGATTTATAAAAATCCTGAGCTTGGGTATAAAGAAGAAAAGACTACTGAAATATTAGCAGCAGCTTTTTCAGATTTAGAAATTGATTTCAAAAAACATGATGGTTTAACAGGAATTGATGCTCTGCTTGAAATGCAAAATCCTGGTCCAAAGATAGCAGTTTTGGGTGAGTTGGATGCTGTTACCTGTTCTGAGCATCCAGATGCTGATCAAGAAACTAAGGCTGTTCATGCCTGCGGACATAACATTCAGCTTGGTGTGATGTATGGTGTTGCAGCTGCTTTTAAAAAAGCAGGAGTGGAGTTTGAATTAGCAGGCTGCCTCAATTTTATAACTACACCGGCAGAAGAGTTTATCGAACTGGAGTACAGATCTCAATTAAGAGATGCTGGTAAGATAGATTATTTTGGCGGTAAACAGGAGCTGATAAAAAGAGGCAGTTTTGATGATGTTGATATTTCGATAATGATGCATTCACTTAATTTAGGAGCTAAAAAAGCTCTAGTTGCACCAAAGGGTAATGGATTTGTTGGCAAGAATATCAGATTTATTGGAAAGGAATCCCATGCAGGTTCAGCTCCGGAAAAGGGAGTTAATGCTTTAAACGCTGCGGTTTTAGCTATCAACAATATTAATGCTCAGCGGGAAACATTTGCTGAAGCAGATCGGGTTAGAGTTCACCCAATAATCACCAAGGGTGGAGACATAGTTAATATTGTTCCAGCTGATGTCAGGATGGAAAGTTATGTAAGGGCCCGAAATATTGAAGCTATTAAAAAGGCTAACGAAAAAGTTGACCGCTCACTGAAAGGTGCAGCTCTGGCTGTAGGAGCAGATGTAAAAATCACGGATATTCCCGGTTATCTGCCGCTTTTAAATAATCAGAGTCTGGACTCTATATTGGAGTCAAATCTTTTAGAGTTAGTTGAGAAAGAAGAAATTACAGTTGGTGGTGACTTTACCGGTTCCTTTGATTTCGGCGATGTCTCACATTTGATGCCGGCTCTGCATCCCTTCTTTGGTGGAGTGAAAGGAGACCTTCACACCAGAGATTTCAAAACTGAAATTAAGGAAGATGCATATATCCTACCGGTTAAAGCTCTGGCAATGACAGTAGTTGACCTTTTATATAATGATGCTGCTGAAGCTAAGAAGATTATCGAGGACTTTGAGCCCCCATTAAGTAAAGAAGAATATCTTGAGTTGATGGAAGAATTCACTGGAGAAACAACATATAAGAATTAATTATAAAGCAGTTAGCTGTGACTTTTGCTAACTGCTTTTTCTTAACTTTTAATTCGACATAAGCTGACAGGTTCACGGTGCGTGTTCCTTAGAGCAGATCATTTTTTATCTGCTTATAGATTGCTTCAGATCTTCTGCTTTGATCCATAGAATTATAGATAATTTCAGGATAGCCTCTTTTTTTGATTATATCCATGCTTTCTTTAAAATTTATATCATAAAGCCAGCCGAGCTGCATGGCTTTTAAATCATTAATGGTCTGAAGCTTATCATAATTTATGGCTTCTTTATTTAATACTTTTTTGTAGATCTGATCACTTATTTTAGAAGATTCAGCTAACTTATTAATATAATCTTTCTGACTGCCCTTTTTAAATCTTTCCACAAAAATATTGAAGATATCAAGTTTATCAGCATCTCTAATCAATTTTGCAAAAAACAATTCCTTTTCATTATTGAAATTGTTTTCATTTAAACTTGCCTGATTGTGTTCTTTAATTGCCTGGTAGATAATCTGCTGTTCGGATGGGGCTAAATCTTGAAGTAATTTCTGTTCTTTAAGTAGTTCGACTCCAAGCAGGCCGTGGTCTTCAGATTTATAGTCAGAAAAAGTTTTATATTTTTTGTACTGCTCAAAACGACCGATATCATGTAATAGAGCTATTATTTTAGCCAGATATTCTTCAGCTTCAGTTAAGTTCATTCTGGAAACTATTTCTTCCATATTTTTAACAACTCGATAGCTGTGATCTATTTTTAAATTTATATTTTTTTGATCTTCATTTTTTTTAAGCTGAAATTCTGCTGTGTAGGAATCAAAAAACTTCAGCAGTTTAAAATATTTACTTTTCATTATTTAAAGCCTCCTTTGTTCTCTATCTTATATTATATTTGAAATTTTAAAATTTGTAAATTATAGTTAATTTAAACAAGTAAAATCATTAAAATAAAGGATATTCATTAAAAATAGTGAATAATATTAATAATAAGACACCTTAAATTAAAAAGCAGCTAAATATTAATCAATAAAATATAGATTGGAGTAAAGGGTATATGAACAGGCTATTTAATAAATTAAAAAATATTTTTGGAATTATCATTATTTTGATCATCCTCGCTTCTTACTTTGGGGTCTACATTCCTTTAAAAGCAGAATTAGAAGACTCACTGCACAGTGGTTTTAAGGCAGTGATATCTAATTCAGAAATTATCTTAGAAAATCATATAAACAGAGCGGTTGAAGATGCAGAAGGCCTGGCAAGCAGGACCATGATTGCTGCTGAAATAGAAAGATATAATGCAGGCGAGATTAGTTTTGCTGAGCTGCAGCAGTATACTCAGCCTAAATACGAGCAGGGAGCAGCAGTTTATAAACACCTACTGGCTGCATATAGGTTTGTTGACAACAGGCTGTTGGCCAGTTATGGCAGAAAACATAGCTGGTTTTTGGATGAGATCAATCTGCAGGAGGATGAAAATAATAATTTGATTATTACTGATGACCAAAACTATATTATTGCTCAGGCTCCAGTGATAAATCAAGAAGCTAAGATCATCGGTAGAGATTATATAATTTATGATTTAACCGAAATTATTTTAGAGTTAAAAGCGTTAAATTCAGAAGAAATTAATTATAATATTTTGAGCGGAAAAACAGAACTGGAAAGTGGTATTCATTCTGGTCAAGTTATTGAACTGAGGGAGCTGAATAATACAGGTTATTTTTTGAAAGCGGAAACTTCAGCTTCTCTAATTTACGATACTATCAGCAGGATTTCATATAAGATCATGCTGATTATTTTTGCAACCATAATCATTATTTCATTTTTGGTAATAAAAATTTTACATGATGCTTCTGAAAATGTAGTTAATAATCTTAAGGAAGAGCTCAAAGAAAAAACAATCTTGTCAGAAACTGATAAGATGCTTGGGATTTATAATAGAGCTAAGTTCAATAAAGAATTAAAAAGAGAAATGGACAGGGCTCAGAGGTATTATAGTGATTTAGCCTTAATTATGATTGATATTGATTATTTTAAAGAATTCAATGATAATTACGGCCATCAGGTTGGTGATCGAATTTTGAAAAAAATAGTGGCAATAATTAAGCAAAAAATTAGAAAACATGATATTTTAGCCCGTTATGGTGGAGACGAATTTATGCTGATCTGTCCGGAAACAACTTTAGGAGAAGCAGAAAAACTTGCTCAAAGATTAAATATAGCGATTGATGATTATAACTGTGGGCAGAATAATGATTTAAGCTGCAGTTTTGGAGTTGCAGAATTTAAGATTTTTAAGGATGAAGAGGAGGATTTAATCAGTCGAGCAGATCAGGCTTTATATAAGGCAAAAGAAAATGGTAGAAACAGAGTCTGTAGAAATAATAGTTAGTAATACGATACAGACAGGATATGGGGGGCTGAAATGTTTAAATTAAAAGAGGAATTTAAAGTGGTTTTAATCTATTTAATTTTAGGTTTGGCCTGGATTTATTTTTCAGATATGCTGCTGGCAGCTCTTGTTAATGATGGTTTTCAGCTGAGCCAGCTGCAGACCTATAAAGGGGTTTTCTATGTTTTAATTACTGCAGTTATATTTTATTTATTATTCAAGAAATATCTTAATAACTTGCGGCGCCAGAAGCAGAAACTTGAGGCTAAAAATAAAAAGCTGCTGCAGTATAATAAGGAAATTGAAGCTGTAAATCAGGAGCTTGATTATTCATTTAAATCTTTAGATGAGCTTAATAGAAGATTTGTTAAAATGATTAATTCTGTTTCCAGTTTAAATGAAAAATCAAATCTCGATGAAGAAGACTTTCTCGCAGATCTACTGGATAATATTATTGAAATAGTTCCAGAAGCTGATTATGGGAAAATCTATATTATTGAAGATGGAAGCTGTAGAATTATAAATGCGGTTGGCCATGATATCGAGGCTTTAAATAAGACAAAAATTAATGAGGGAAATCTGGCTGATTTAGACAGTGAAGGTGTTAATTTCTCAAAGGATTATTCAGTTAAGATTGAAAATTTAGCTGACGAAAAAAGGAAGATTTTAGAATCTGCGCTAAAGAAAATTAAAGAATCAATCTATATTGATATCAAAATTAAAGACAGAGTTGTTGGCAGAATTTCTTTAGATATAGCAGCAGGAAGTAAGGAAAGTTTCAGCAAGAGTACAACAAATATTTTAGAATCATTTTCAACTCTAGCCTCTTCCTTTTTTGCTTATAAGCGCTATGACAGGCTGCAGGGTAAATTTACCAAAGAACTAATTTCCTCTATTATTAAAATCTTAGAGATTTATGATGTCTATACTAAAGGTCATTCGGAAAATGTTGCTAATTTGTCAATGCTGATTGCAAAAGAGATGGGCTTGTCTGAAGAAACAGCTCTGGATACTTACTGGGCTGGGATGGTCCATGACATTGGCAAATTGCTGGTGCCAGTTCAAATTTTAAATAAAACTTCTAGATTGGAAGAATTTGAATATGAGGTCATAAAAAAACATCCAGTCTGGAGCAGTGAGGCACTTTCAGGTTCCGAAACTTTAAAGCATATTGCAAAGTATGTACTTTATCATCATGAGCGCTGGGATGGTTCCGGTTATCCTGAGGGCCTGGCAGCCGAAGATATTCCTTTGGTCTCACAGATTATTGCAGTTGCTGATGCCTGGGATGCAATGACCTCAAATCGTTCTTATAGAAATTCTCTTTCTCAAACAGAAGCACTGAGAGAAATTAGGGAAAACAAAGACAGTCAATTTTCACCCAGAGCTGCTGCAGCATTTTTACGAGTGATTGAAAAGAAAGAGCTGGATATCAAGCAGGAAGTTTTAGCTGAATTTGAAGCCGTAGAAGATGGAAAATTGAAATTTGATAATAGAAATCATTTTGAAGCTTTATTTAGAATGGCTAAAGAAGGAATGGTAATTTTAGATGAAGATTTTAGAATAAAAAAGGTTAACCAATATTTTCTTGACTTTTTTGGTTATCATAAAAGTGAAGTTTTAGGCAAAAAGATTGGTAATGTTTTGGTGCCGGCTGAAAAAATGGATGAGCTAGAAGCTAACATTAAAAAAGTAAGCCATAATAATGAGGTTAATTTAAGAACCTACAGAAAGCGTAAAGATGGTAAAAGGATTGATGTTGAGATCCAGGCTTTCCCACTGGATTTGGGAGAACGAGGAGTAGAGTATTATTTAATTTATAGGGATATTACTGAATTGGAAACTGTTAGAAATAAATATAAGAATTATAAAGGCCGTTACGAATCTTTTTTTGAAAATGATACCATAGTAATGTTGATTATTGATCCTGAAAGTGGAGAAATTATTGATGCCAATCCGGCAGCAGCTGATTTTTACGGCTGGAGCAGGAATGAATTGACTAAAATGAATATTTCAGAAATTAATCAACTTTCTGCAGCCGAAGTTAAAGCAGAGATGGATTCAGCCAGAAAACAAAAGAAGAAGTTTTTTAACTTTGTCCATCAAACCTGTCAGGGGATCAATAAAGATGTAGAAGTTTACTCACAGCCAATCAATTTTGGAGATCGGGATTTGCTTTATTCAATTATTCATGAAAAAATGGAAAGTAAAATAAAGAGATAATTATCTCTTTTAAGATAAATTTAAAACAATTTATTATTATAGTTATTAGAGGGGAATGGTAATAAATGCAGGAAAAAAAGCAGACTTTTTGGCAGCTCTATAAATCAAAACCACTTGTTTTGAGAATAGGAATTGCCTTTATTTTAGGATCACTTTTGGGGTTGTTTTTAGGAGAATCAGTACTTGTTATAGAACCGCTGGGAACACTTTTTATAAAATTATTGAAGATGATTGTAATTCCAATTGTTTTTTTAACTTTGGTTGCGGGTATGAGGAGTTTAACTCCTTCTAAACTTGGTAGAGTCGGTGGTCAAACAGTTGCTCTGTATCTAATTACTACAGCAGTGGCAATTGTTATTGGTCTAATTACAGCCAATATTATTGCACCAGGAATTGGACTTACTCTGCCTTTAGAAGCAGAGATAATGACTAAAGAGGCACCATCATTAGCAGAAGTTTTCATGAATATAGTACCTGCTAATCCGTTTTCAGCCTTTGCTGAAGGCAATGTGCTGCAGACAATATTTATTGCTATCGTCTTTGGACTGGCCCTGGCAGTTTTGCAGGAAAAAGCCGAGGGCAGTGTTAAAGATGGAGTAGAAAGCATTTTCAATATTGTTGAAGCGGGTGCAGAAGCAATGTTTAAAGTAGTTTGGGGAGTTATGGAGTATGGAGTTATTGGTGTTTTTGCTCTGATGGCCTCGGTTTTTGCCAAAACAGGAATTAATGCTTTAATGCCTTTTGCTAAATTAATTTTAAGTCTATTTATAGCAGTAATTGTTCATATTGCTCTTACCCACCTTTTAGTTATCGTTAAGCTTTTATTAAAACAGAAGCCGACAAGTTTTTTAGCCGGTGTCAAAGATGCAATGATTACTGCACTTAGTATCAGGTCAAGCAGTGGTACTCTTCCAGTTTCGATGGCTAATGCAGAAGATAATCTCTGTATTGACGAAGAAATTTACAGCTTCACTCTGCCCTTAGGTGCCACAATTAATATGGATGGAACGGCAATGTACCAGGGGGTAGCAGCTGTTTTTGCAGCGAATTTAATTGGGCAGAGTCTGACTATTGCCCAGCAGGCAACAATTGTTGTTACAGCAGTTTTAGCAAGTATTGGAACTGCAGGTGTTCCAGGTAGTGGTTTAATTATGTTAACTCTTGTTTTAACCCAATTGGGATTACCGCTTTCTGTTGTTGGCTTTGTTGCAGGTATTGATCCGATCTTGGATAGATTTAGGACCGTCAATAATGTTACCGGTGACCTTGCTGTTACAGCTTTAGTCGCAAAGTGGAATGATGCTATTGATTTCAGCAGAGGAAGCTGGAAAAAGTAGAGGGGGATGCAGCTTGACTCAAAAATATTACAGAGAGAAAATAGACAAGGTAGTCAAAGATCTTGAAACGAATTTACAGCAGGGCCTTAGTCAAAATGCTGCAGCTGCTAAGAAAGAAAAATATGGTCCAAATAAGCTTAAAGAAGCTAAGGGAGTTTCTTTCTGGCAGATTCTATTAAACCAGCTCCAGGATCTAATAATTATCATTTTAATAATTGCAGGCGGATTGGCCTTCTTAATTGGCGATAATTTAGAAGGCTTTGCTATTTTGGCTGTTATTGTTTTTAATACTATTATTGGTTTTGTCACAGAATACCAGGCTCAAAAAGCGGTTGCCTCTTTAAAAAATGTTTTGAGCAAAAAAGCAGTAGTCCTTCGCTCCGGTCAAAAAGAAGAAATAATAGCTGAGGAGCTGGTTCCAGGTGATATCATCTTTATCGAAGAAGGTGATCAGATTCCTGCTGATGCCAGGCTTTTTGAAAGCAATAATTTAACTGTTAATGAAGCTTCTTTAACAGGAGAATCTGAGAGTGTCAGCAAAGATGCTGAAGCAGAATTTAATGAGGAAAAGACTCTGGCAGAAAGAAAAAATATGGTTTATATGGGAACAACAGCAGCGCGAGGTAAGGCTAAAGCAGTTGTTACTGCTACTGCTGCTGCAACTGAAATTGGTAAAATCGGAGCTATGCTCGATCAAACGAAAGAGGGTAAAACACCGCTTGAAAAGAGACTGGATCGTTTAGGTAAATCTCTAGTCAAAATAACTCTGGTTGTGATAGCAATTTTAACCGGACTTGGAATAGTAATGGGCAGACCAGCCTATGAAACTGTAAAAACAGGAATTGCACTTGCAATCGCGGCTGTACCTGAAGGGCTGCCGATTATTGCTACGATTACTCTTGCTATTGGAATGCAGAAGATGGTTAAACATCAGGCTCTGGTCAGAGAGCTCTTAGCAGTTGAAACACTGGGTTCAGTTACTACAATCTGTACTGATAAAACAGGTACCATTACTGAAAACCAGATGACCTTGAAAAAAATATACCTTAATGACCAGGAAATAGAGATTAGTGGGACCGGTTATCAGCCCGAGGGGGAATTTTTTCTTGCTGGTAGTAAAGTTGAGTTAAATGAGGCAGCTGATTTAAAGCTGACCCTTAAAGCCGCTCTGCTCTGTACATCAGCTGAACTAAAAGAGGAAAATGAAACTTACACAGTTCTTGGTGAAGCAACAGAAGGAGCTCTTTTAACAGCCGGCAGAAAAGCTGGGTTTTCTAAGAAAAGTTTAAAAGAAGAGGGGTATCAGAAATTAGCTGAGATTCCCTTCAATTCAGATAAGATGTACATGGCTGTCAGTTATGCAATACCTGAGGGGGAAAATCACCTCTATTTAAAGGGCTCCCCTGAAGTGGTGCTTGAGAAGTGTGATTCTATCTTAATAAATGGTCAAAAAGAGGAATTAACTCAGTCTAAAATAGAAGATATTCAAAATCAGAATAAAAAAATGGGAGAAGAAGGACTCCGTATTCTTGGAGTTGCCTATAAGGAAGGAGAAAGTTTTGATTCCGAAGATAAATTAGAGGATGAAATTAAAGAATCACTAACTTTTCTGGCTTTGACAGCTATTATTGATCCACCGCGAGAATCAGTTAAAAAAGCAATTGCAGATACCAAAAAAGCTGGAATTAAAACTAAAATGATTACTGGAGATCAGATGGATACTGCGGCAGCTATTGCTAAAATGGTAGGAATAGCTGATAGTGATAATGTGGTCAGCGGTCAGCAGATTTCAAGAGCCTCCAATTCTGAGTTGAAAGATCTGATCAAAAACAACTCTGTTTTTTCACGGGTAACTCCTGAAAATAAACTCCAAATCATTAATGTCTTAAATGAAGAAAATGAAATTACAGCAATGACGGGAGATGGAGTAAATGATGCTCCGGCTCTGAAGAAAGCTGATATTGGTGTTTCAATGGGCAAAAGAGGTACTTCAGTTGCCAGAGAGGCTTCAGATATGGTTCTTTTAGATGATGATTTTGCCACAATAGTTACTGCTGTAAGAGAGGGAAGAGTCATTTTTGACAACATTCAAAAGTTTATTTATTATCTTTTCTCCAACAATTTAAGTAAAATAATTTATATTTTTCTTGGTATAATTTTCAATTTACCTCTGCCTTTAGTGGCGATGCAGATTCTCTGGATTAATGTAGTGATTGATGTTTTTCCAGCTTTATCGCTGGCCTGGGAAGGTAAAGAAGATAATATTATGGAACGGGAAGCAAAAACTGAGCGAAACATAATGGACAGGTCTTTTAAAAAGAAGGTTGCTTTACACAGTCTGATTCTCGCAGCTGGCCCTATGCTGCTCTATATCTGGGCTTTAAATAGCGGTTATGATCTTGAAGTCAGCCGAACCCTAAGTTTCGCGGTTCTGGCCTTTATCCAACTGTTTCATATTTTTAATGCCCGCCGCAGTTCTGGAATAGCCTTTGATAAGACTGTCTGGAATAACAAATATCTCTGGCTTGCAGTTGCAGTTGGTTTTGTTCTGCAGCTGGCGGCAGTCTATTTTGCACCACTGCAGAATATACTTTCCACGGTTTCAATTGACGCTTCACTCTGGCTTCCAGCAGCGGCTGCAGTGGTTGTGCCAATGCTGATTATTCAAATCCATAACTGGCAAAGCTCTGATGCATGAGCTGGTTAGTTAAATATATTGATATGGTTATTATTAAATAAAAGTGCCCCTCAATTTTGAGGGGCCTCTTAGCAATTAGTTGAAATTCAATTCCATACTTTTAACCTTAACTCCACCAATCTCAGTTAGAGCAGCTTCTAATTCTGCAACTTCTTCCTGAGAACCAACCAGATCCAGGATAATCATTCCTTCTTCTTCACAGCTGCTGCTTTCGTGCATTCCCAAACGGGTAGAAATTAAACAGCCGTAATCAGTTAATACTTTTTGGACTTCAGGTGCAGCATCAGTTCTTTTGTCAATTAACACAGCCATAATTGTAGAATGTTTCACAATATCACTCCTCAATTTATTCTAGTTATTATCTTATTTCTCTATAGACAAAAAATATCCTTCTAAAAAATATTCGCAGATATTAATCGTCTATTTACGATTAACGATAATTTTGCTATAATAACAGCAGGAGGGATTAATTATGACAGATAAGGAACTAGAAATAAAAGATAAGGTTAAGAAAAATTATACTAAAGTAGTAACTAAAGAAGAAAATAGCTGTGGCTGTGGTTCTTCCTGTTGTGGTGATTCAGAAAATGAAAAAGTGAAGGCAAAAGAACTGGCAGCAAAAATGGACTACAGCAGTGAAGAATTGGGATCGGCTTTTGCAGATGCAAATTATGGTCTTGGCTGTGGAAATCCAGGAGCTATCGCCAATTTGAAGGTAGGAGAAACTGTATTGGATTTAGGCTGTGGAGCCGGCTTTGATGTCTTTTTAGCTGCCAGAAAAGTTGGTGAAGACGGAAAAGTTATAGGTGTTGATATGACAGAAGCTATGATAGAGAAGGCAAAAGAAAATGCCTGCAAGAATAAAGTTGACAACGTAGAATTTATTTTGGGTGAAATCGAAGAGCTTCCACTCGCAGATAATAGTGTTGATGTGATAATTTCTAATTGTGTAATTAACCTCTCACCGGCTAAGCAAAAAGTCTTCTCAGAGGCAAAAAGAGTATTAAAAAATGGTGGGCGACTCGCAATTTCTGATATAATAAAGGAAGAAGAGTTTCCAGCAGCAGTTAAAGCTAACTTAGACAATTACAGCAGTTGTGTTACCGGAAGTATTACCAGACAAGAACTTTATTCAATTTTAGAGTCTTTAGAGTTTAAAAATATTAATATTGAAAGAAAAGAACACAGTGATGAAATAGTAGAAGATTGGATTTCTGGAATAAATATTAATAAGTATATTTATTCAGCCTATATTAGCGCCCAAAAATAATCTAAAAACCACTTTGATTTGAATTATCTAGGAGTCGGTTTACTAATTTTCTAATTTAGTATACAATTAAGTGTGTTGTTTGAAAAATTGGGAGTGAATATAATGATAAATGAAGGACGAAAGAAAAAAAGCAGCGAACAAAAATTAACTAAACTGGCTGATTTCGCCAGGGGTTTGAGCCATCCTCATCGTCTTAAAATTATAAAAATTTTGGCTGGATTGTCTGAGGAAAATAAATGTATGGTCAGCAGTATAGTTGACCAGCTTCCGATTGCACAGTCGACTGTTTCTCAGCATCTGAAAATATTAAAAGAAACAGGATGGATTGAAGGTAGAATTGATGGCCCGAGAGTTTGTTATTGTATAAAAGAAGATGTTTTTGCTAAATATAAAAGTGAACTTGAAGGGTTATTTAAGCTTTAAGAAATGTGAATATATAAATTAAATAGTTAATCTTAAAAAATATTATAAAGTAAGGGTGAAATAATGGCAGGTAATAAAAGATCTGAGATCAAAAAAGGTTTAAAGGTTAAGGTAGTTCAGAAGAAAGATCAAAAAAGTGGTGAACTCACAGAAGGAATAGTTAAAAGAATTTTAACTAATTCTGTGACTCATCCACATGGAATTAAAGTCATGCTGGAAAGTGGAAAAGTTGGCAGAGTTAAAGAAATAATAGGATAAGATTAATTGTCAGTGACCAGACTCTTTTTTAGAGTCTGGTTATTTTTTTGGTTTGCCTGGCATGAATATTTGCTAATCAGTGAAAGTCTGATGTGGGGGTTAATAGTGCCAACCACTAGCTGAAGACAAGGGTGTCCATCGTGAGGTGGAATCTGAAGGAAGTTGGAGGCAAAGCTTCGGTCTGAGGAATACGAACTGTATAAAAAGGCACAATTCTGTGGGTGAGTTTGCCAAACAAAACAAAGCCCAAAACTATTCAAGACAGGAAGTGTAAATACAGCAGATAGATGAAGTGAAAGTAAATATTCTTAACCAGGGAAGGTCTGACAGTAAATTGTGGCGATGAATTTCTAAGCAATAAACTCTGCAGTAATGTAAGAGCTGAACCGTCAGAATGCAGCAGAAGTCATAGTAGATTGGTGGATATATACACCAATTGAAGGATGAAACATTGGGAGGTTTCTTAGATTTGAATAACTCGACGGAAACACATAGAAAGCAGACAACTTCATATGAAGGCTGCTCTCAGGAGAGAAGGCTGGAAGCTGGAAGTAATGAGAGAGTGCAGAGTGTTTCTGCGGCGTTGCCGAATTTAGGAAACGATGAAAATGCAGACTCCAGTAATCTGATGGAAGAAATTCTAGCGGCTCCTAATCTAAATAAGGCACATAAAAGAGTCGTAAAGAACAAAGGTAGCCATGGTATTGATGGGATGAGTGTAGATGAACTTTTACCTCACCTTGAAAAAGATGGCAGTCAGCTTCTGAAAGATGTACTGGAAGGTAACTACAAACCACAGGCAGTAAGAAGAGTAGAAATACCTAAGCCTGGTGGTTGAGTAAGACTACTTGGTATTCCAACAGTAACAGATAGAATGATACAGCAGGCAATCACACAACAACTGACACCAATATTTGACCCAAGATTTTCAGAATACAGCTATGGATTCAGACCTGGAAGGAATGCACATCAGGCAGTAAATAAAGCTAAAGAATATATCAATGATGGTTACACATGGGTGGTCGATATCGACCTTGAAAAGTATTTTGATACTGTTCAACATGATAAACTGATGTCTTTAGTAGCCAGAAAAGTGCAGGATAAAAGGGTGCTGAAATTAATAAGAGCTTATCTTAACTCAGGAGTAATGATTGATGGTTTAATTAAGAAAACAGACGAAGGATGCCCGCAGGGCGGTCCTTTAAGTCCGCTGCTTAGTAACATTATGCTGGATGAACTGGATAAAGAACTGGAAAAACGCAATCATAAATTCTGTCGCTATGCTGACGATAGTCAGATCTATGTTAAAAGTAGAAAAGCGGCTAAAAGAGTTATGAACAGCTTAACTGTATTTATTGAAAAGAAATTAAAACTTAAAGTTAATGCAGTGAAAAGTGCAGTTGACAGACCCTGGAGAAGAAAATTCTTGGGGTTTTCATTCTACAGTAGGAAAGGTGAAGTAAGGGTTAGAGTCCACCCGAAATCAATCAAGAAAATTAAAGCAAAGATAAAAGAACTCACATCAAGAAGCAAGCCTTGGACGATGAAATATCGTTTTAAGAAATTAAAACAGACAATCACAGGCTGGGTCAGCTATTACAAAATAGCTGATATGAAAAGCAAGATGAGAGAGCTTGACCAGTGGGCAAGACGACGAATAAGAATGTGTTACTGGAAACGGTGGAAGAAAATTAAAACCCGTTTTAGGATGCTCAGAAAATTAGGTATTAAAGAGCCTAAAGCGTGGGAATATGCTAACACAAGAAAAGGCTACTGGAGAATATCCAATAGCCCTATACTTGCAAGAACCTTTACCAACCAATTCCTAAAGAAAGTGGGATATTTTAGTTTTACGGAAAGATATGCACAAGTAATTAATTCTTAATGAACCGCCCAGTACCGAACGTTACGCTGTGGTGGTGTGAGAGGACGGGGAATAAACTAATTATTTCCCTCCTACTCGATTTTAGATATATAAGTCTGATTAAATTTTCAAAGGGAAATATAAATAAAGAAAAACATAATTGATATAAAGGAATTTAAGGGCTGATGTCGAATTAGCTAGTATAATGTTAAAATATTTTTAATATTATAACAAATGGCGCAGGAGACTTAATTAAATTTGCGGAGGTGGTATTTAAAAAACACAGCTTTTGAGCTTAAGATCTATCAAAAAACAGGAGGGGTTATTTTGAAACTTAAAAATCAATTTATTAAAGCTTCAGTTTCTCTAATTGTCTTAGCTTTTTTGCTTTTGACTATTGCTTTTTCGGTTCAGGCACAGGAAGATTGGGAAGAAATAGTGGCTGCTGCTAAAGAAGAAGGGGAAGTTACAATTTATTCAACTACAAGTCGTGTTTATGATGCAGCAGAACTTTTTGAAGCTGAATATGGAATTGAAGTAGATGCGCATCGTTTAAGTGAAGTTGAATTAATCGAAAGAGTTAGAGCTGAATCTCAGACAGGCCAGCAAAATATTGATATTGTAATTATTGAAGATTTGACAACAATGCGTGAACTTTTAATTCGCCCTGGTCATCTGGTTAATTATATTCCACCAGAAGCCAAAGCAAATATTCCAGAAAAATACCATGAGCCTTTAGTTTTAGGTTATATTAATAGAATTTATGGGTACAATACCCAGGTCTATTATGAAGAACCAATTGGAAACATTTGGCAGTTTACCGATCCAGAATGGGCAGGACGTTTTATGATTCGTGACCCGCAAATTACCGGTGAACATTTAAACTATTTTTCTGAAATAGTAAGGCGCTCTGATGAAATGGCTGCTAGTTATGAAGAGTTTTATGGTGAACCTTTAGAAATGACCGAAGATAATGCAGGTTTAGAATTTATCAAGAGGCTGGCAGAAAATGACCCTGTGGTAATGGACAGTGATACTAGAATTTCTGAAGCAGTAGGTACTAGAGGTCAGGAAGACCCTCCTATAGGTTTTACCTATGTTTATTCAAAACATAGAGATATAGAGAATAAGAATCTAGCTTTAGATTATATGCGCAACATTGAACCTAATCTTGGCTATTATTACGGACTTTATGTCCAGCTTGCCAGTGAAGCACGGCATCCAAATGCAGCTAAGGTTTTAGCTAACTTCCTGGTTGGTCCAGAAGGATTTTCTCCCTGGGCTGATGACATTGGTGTCTACTCAATGAATAAAAATGTAGAATTCCATCCTTTAGATAAACCATGGGGCTACTGGGAAGAAAGATTATGGACCTATGATCCAGACTTTGCTGCCCAGCAGCGGGCAATTATTACTGATGTCTGGCAGAGAAGTATTCAGTAAAATTAATTAAATTATTAATCAAATAGCCCCATTTTTAATGAGTGGGGCTTTTTCTAAATCATTCTGCTGTGAGGTGAAGCTAACTTGAAGTTAAAATCGATGCTCAAAGATCTTCTCTGGAAAATTAAATTAAATTTAAATATGACAAACTTTTTTAGTGTGATTATTATCGGATTTTTGATTTATACTGTTTTATATCCCTTATACATTATGTTATATGAAACATTTTTGGTTCATCCAATGGAGCGTTTTCGGGTTGGAAAAGAAATAGGTTCTTTTACCTTTTTTCACTGGATTTATAACTTTTTTAGTGAGATGGCAGCAACTGCTTTTTATAAACCATTTCTCAATTCTTTAATCATTGCTTCAGCTATTTCTCTGCTGGCCCTGATCATTGGGGGTGTTTTAGCATTTTTAGTTGTTAGAACTAATATGCCTTTTAAAAAGTTAATATCAAATGCAGCCCTTATTCCCTATATTATGCCATCCTGGACACTTGCTTTAGCCTGGATGACAGTATTTAAAAATCCCAGAGTTGGAGGAACACCAGGTATTTTTCAGAGTCTAACAGGTTACATATTACCTAACTGGTTTTCTTTTGGTATTTTACCAATAATAATCTGTCTTTCACTGCATTATTTTCCCTTTGGTTTTATGCTCTTAGGTGGGGCTCTAAACAGGATTGATACCAGGCTGGAAGAGTCAGCTGAACTTTTGGGAGCAAGCAGGGCAACAATTATCAAGAAAATTATTATCCCGCTTTTAACACCAGTTATTTTTTCCACAATTCTTTTAACCTTCACCAGAGGATTAGGAACCTTTGGGGCTCCACATTTTTTGGGCGGACCGGTTAACTTTTATGTGCTTTCAACCAGACTGGAATCCAGCTTAGTTGGTCAGAGAGTTGGTTCAGCTTATATAGTTGCCTTTGTCATGATTGTGATGGGGATTTTAATTTTATATATGGACCAAAAAGTGATTGGAGCTCGTAAAAGTTTTGTCACAGTTTCTGGAAAGGGTGGAGACAGCAATAAAATCGATCTGGGTAAATACAGGAAGCTGATAGCTGTGCTGGCTTTAATTTTTGTAATTGCTAGTTCAGTAATTCCGATCAGTATTTTAGCTATTGACTCATTTATGCTGATTCCTGGCCATTATGAACTTTCAAATCTTTCGCTGCACAACTGGATTGGGGAAGCAACTCGAGAATTTGGGCTGGCAACAGGGGAAAAAGGGATTTTACTCAATTCAAGATTCCAGAGTGCGATGCTAAACACACTGCAGTTGGGATTTGTAACAGCAATTATAACTGGAATTATCGGTATTCTGGTTGGACATACTGTTGTTAGATTAAGAGGAAGTAAATTTGCTAATTTTCTAGACCAGCTTTCTTTTCTACCATATATGATTCCCAGTATTGCTTTTGGTTCAATTATTTTAGCTTTGTTTGCTGTACGGAGAGGACCGATTCCCAGCCTTTATGGAAGCTTTTGGCTTTTGGTTGTAGCCTGTGTGGTTAAATATTTACCCTATTCAACCAGAGCCGGAATTGGGGCTATGAGGCAGATTGGGCCAGAACTTGAGGAATCAGCGATTTTGTTTGGTGCTAACTGGTTTACCAGGATGAAAAGAATTATTTTTCCCTTACAGAAACATTCATTTTTCTCAGGTATGCTGCTCCCCTTTATTTCAGCTATGAGAGAACTGAGTCTTGTTGTTTTGCTTGTATCACCGGGAAATCAGGTAATTACTTCGATTACTGTAATGTATACCGAGCGCGGCTGGTATCCGATTGCCAATGGAGTAACTACTTTATTAATTTTAATTATAATAATGCTGGTTAGTTTAAGCCGCTTCCTGATGGGAACCGACTTATCTAAAGGACTAGGAGGCTAATAATGGCAGAAATAGAACTAAAAAATATAACAAAAAAATTCGGAGATGTAACTGCAGTTAAAGATCTTGATTTATCAATTGATGCTAAGGAATTTACAACTCTTTTAGGACCTTCAGGCTGTGGTAAATCAACTACACTGAGGATGATAGCCGGTTTAGAAAGGCCAACTGCCGGAGAAATCTGGATCAAAGGTGAGTGTGTTTATTCAAAAGAAAAAAATATTTATATTCCGCCTGGCAAAAGAAAACTGGGGATGGTATTCCAGAGTTATGCCCTCTGGCCCCATTTAACAGTTTTTGATAATATTGCTTTTGGTTTGCAGATAAATAATATGCCGGATATTAAAGAAAAAACAAAAAAGGTTGCCGAGATCCTTGCAATTGCAGACCTTTTAGAAAGATATCCAAATGAACTTTCTGGAGGCCAGCAGCAGCGGGTAGCTATTGCCAGAGTTTTAGTAATGGATTATGATATTCTGCTGCTTGATGAACCTTTATCTAACTTAGATGCTCAGTTAAGAATGGATATGCGGGCTGAATTAAAGCGGTTGCACAATGAACTAGATTCTACAATAATTTATGTAACCCATGACCAGCTGGAGGCTCTGACAATGTCGAGCAATATAGCGGTAATGAATTCCGGCCTGCTGCAGCAGTATGCTGGCCCGATGGCTGTCTACGATCAACCTGCTAATTTATTCACTGCGAAGTTTATTGGTAACCCGCCGATTAATTTATTTGAAGCAGAACTTAAAACTGAGGCAGATGCTAAAAAAGCAAAGGTATCTGAAAACCTAGAACTGGAGCTGGTTGATAAAAAATTTGCAGAGCTAAATGAAGGGGCAGAAATTAATATTGGTATTCGGCCGGAGGATATTGATATCAGACCAATTGCTGAAGTTACCAACCCCAAATATACTGGAGAAATTTATTCGGTTTTACCAGCTGGCTCTGAATGGTATTTTAAAGTAGTCTGGAAAGACAAAATAATTACTGTTTCCGAACATTCCGGTATGAATCTAGACCAGGATGATCAGGTAGCAATCAGTATTGAATCAAAATCGATAAAGCTGTTTAATGAACAGGGGATTTTAGTAAACTAGATTAATTAAAGTATATTCAAGTTATTTGAAAGATAGCTGCAAAAAAATTAAAAAATAGATAGATCAAATTATTGCCTGCAGCTTATTAATATGGGCAATTTTTTGATTTTTCACTAAGTTAATGTTGTAATCAGCACTAATTAATTATATTATTAATAGTGAAGTGTTAAAATAATTTAAATATTTAAAGAAAATCAAAGGAGAGATTTTTTAAGATGTTTGGTAAAATTAAAAGCTTTATTCAAAAATTTAAGGATAATAAGAGTTTTAGAGATGCTTCTAAAAAAATTGATGAGGGTTATTTTAAAGAGGCTGAAAAAATATTATTTGAGCTTAAAGACAGCTCTCACGTTGAAAAAGAAATGCTCTTTTTTAATCTAGCTGGAGCTTTAATTGGTCAGGATAAACTCAAAGAAGGAGAAAAATATCTACACAAAGCAATTGAGGTCGAAGCTGAGCAGGATTACATCTGGGCGACTTTAGCTGAGGTAAATGTTCTGCAGAGAAAATGGGATGAAGCTGAAAAAGCCATCAATAAGGCAATTGAACTGGAGCCAGAAAAGTCATTTTATGAGATCAAAAAAGAAGTTATCTGCGGCAGTGATGAGTTGAAAGAGGATTATCTAAAGCATTTTGCTCTGCTCAAAGAAGCAATTGAAGAACAGAAAAAAGAAAATTGGGAAAAGAGTGTAGAAATTTTAAAAGAAGCAGTCGAGCACTATGACCGCACCGGTTATGTCTATAATCAGATCGGAGCAATTTATAATAATAACCTGGGCAATAAAGAGCTGGCAGCACAGTTTTTCAAAAAAGCAATTGAAAAAGAACCTGATAATAAGGTTTTTCAGAAAAACTTGAAGCATGTTTTAAAGTAAATTCTAAACTTTGCTGAAAGAAAAAAATATCTATCAGGGCAGCGCGGAAGACTGCCGCTTGATAGATATTAAAATAAAGCAAATAATTTAGTTTAATTTTTATGATACTTATAAATGGACTGATATACCTTTTCTAGATCATATTTCTCAGCTGAAAAGATATATTCTGTATTTCCTAAAAAGAAATAGGAATCAGAGTTTAAAACTGAAAGAAACTTCTTTATCAGCTGGTCTTTCATTTCTTTAGTGAGATAAATAAAGAAATTACGGCTTAAAATTAAATCCCAGTTTCTATCAAATCTGCCGTTGATTAAATCCTTCTGCTCAAAATTGACCAACCTTTTAATATCATTACTTAATTGATAAAAATTATCTTTGGCAGAGTCTTCTGTAAAATATTTTCTCATCAGAGAATCTGAAACATTTTTAAGGGCATTTTCGCGGTAAAGGCCTTTTTTTGCTTTACTCAAAATTTCTGGATCCAGGTCACTGGCATAGATTTCAAAGCGGCTTGAACTCAGCCCAAGTTCTTTCAGTATGATTGCTAGAGTATAAGGCTCACAGCCGTTGGAACAGGGTGCACTCCAGATTCTTAACTTGTTTTTTTTCTGGATTAACTCCGGCAGAACATTTTTTTTTAGAAAGTCAAAACTTTCCGGATTACGGAAAAACTCCGAAGTGTTAATTGTAAAGTGGTTGAGGTATGCTTCTTTAAATTTGCTGTCACTTTCAATTAAATTAATACATTCTCTAAAATCCTCAACATCATATCTGCGCATTAAACTTTTAGTTCTTCTTTCAACCCGATCTAACTTGTAGCCGTCTAGGTCAATATTTAAAATTTCTTTTGCCTGGTCTTTAAATTCAGAAAAAGTTATACTCATATAATTTATCCCTCCACTATTTCTATTAATCTTGCTGCAATATCGTTAATATTTAAAATTTCATCGTAGGCACCTTTGGCTGCAGCTGCAGAAGGCATTCCGTAAACAAGGGCACTTTCTTTAGCTTCTATAATTCCGTAGGCACCACCTGTTGTCAGCTCTTCCATACCTGCTGCTCCATCGCGTCCCATTCCTGTTAAGATACAGGCTGTAATTCTTTCTGCATTAAAGTTTCTGGCTAAACTTTTCATCATATAATCTACAGAAGGTCTAACCCCATGTTCTTTATCATTTTGATTTAATTCAACTTTTCCCTTCTGATTGATTTCTAAGTGATAATCTCCAGGTGCTAAAAGACCTTTACCTTTTTCCAGTTTATCCCCTTTTTCAGCTTCTTTGATACTCAGGCCGGATACAGTATTTAAGCGTTCAGCCAGAGTTTTGGTAAAACCAGCCGGCATATGCTGAACAATAACAAAGGCTGCCGGGAAATTATCAGGAATGCCGCTCAAAAGTGTTGTCAGTGCTCTGGGACCACCAGAAGAGGTTCCAATCGCTATTATAGGAAATTCTTTAATCTGTTTATTGATTTGAACCGGTTTAGTTACTTTTTCCTTTTTGGACTGGTGAGCAGCCTTAAGCTTGCTGATTAATTCTTCTTTAATTGAGTCAATATTTAAAGAAATCGAACCTCCAGGTTTAGGAATAAAATCAAAGGCTCCCATATCTAAAGCCTTAAAAACAGTGTTGCTGTTGTCAAGGGCACTTACCATAATCACAGGTAAATCTGAATATTTTTCTTTTACAATTTTTAAGGTTTCAAGGCCGTTTAAAACAGGCATTTCGATATCAAGCATTAAAATATCAGCTTTGTTTTTGTCTAATTTATCGAGTAAGTTTTGACCGTTATAGGCTGTATCTATTACTGTAAGTTCAGAATCTGACTCAACTGTATCTGAAAATATTTTGCGCATAAAAGCTGAATCATCACAGATCATTACTTTTAGCATTTTGAAAGCCTCCTACTTTTCTTTTTTTAAAAATGAACATTTCTTCTAAATTAAATTTAAGTTCGTTATTTTATTTTAGTACTATTATTGCTATATTCTTTGAATCTAATAAAATACCTTTTAAAAAAGTTTCAAAATTCTTTTTAAGATGATACAATATTATTAATTAAACTAAAAATCTAATTTTGTGTAAACATTATTCTATCAAATTATTAATAAAAATAACAGGGAGGTTAATAATGAATCTAACTAACTGTCAGGAATGTGGTAAGGTTTTTGCTTCTGCAGGTTCAAAAGTTTGTCCTGACTGCAGGCAGAGTGAGGAAGAAAAATTTAAGCTGGTCAAGGATTATTTGTGGGATCATCCCAATTCCACAGTGCCGGCTGTATCTGAAGCAACTGGAGTTGAAGAAAAGACAATCATTAAATTTATCAAAGAGGACAGGCTGCAGAGCGAAGGACTAGATATTGATTATTCTTTAGAATGCAAAATCTGTGGTGTAGAAATAGAATCAGGTATTTACTGTGACAGCTGTCGAAACAAGCTGGTAAGTGATTTTAATTCTGATTCCAGTGAAAAAGAAGAAAAAAAAGAAAAGAAAAATGAAAAAATGTTTCTTAGTGATCGTTTCAAAAGAGACTAAGCTTCAGCCGCCTGCGAGATTGTCTTCTGCTCACATGGCGGTTTTTTTATATTTATTAACTTTAGTCTTAATTTGAGAGCAAATGAAAGATAATCATCTTTAATTGATTCAGAAAGGGTTCAAAGAGTCTAAATCAGACTTAATAAATCAAGGCTAACTGCGATAATAGTAATAGAAGCTAAAAAACTTAAGCTAAATTGGAGGGGAAAGCTGTGAAGATTAATAATATAAAAGCAGGTAAAATTGAACAGTATTATAATCAGTTAAAACAGAATCAGAAAAAAACTGTTGAAGGATCAAAAAATGATCAGATAAAAATTTCTTCGCAGGCTAAGGGGATTTTGACTGCAAAAGCTGAGTTAAAAAACAGACCTCAGGTTAGAACTGAAAAAGTTGAAGAATTAAAAGCGAAGCTAGAAAATGGTAACTATCAGATTGACAGCAAAAAAATTGCTGCAAAAATGTTAAAAAATATCAAGTAGGTGAAATAAATGCAAGCTGAGCTAAAAGAAAATTTAATCAAGCTTTTGAAAGAAGAAAAAGAACTTTACCAAAAACTTTTTGCGGTAGCTGAAGAAAAAAATGAGGCACTTTTAGAAAATGATACAGAAGCCTTGAGTAAAACTTTAGCAGCTGACCGGGAAGTAATAGAGAAGATAGAAGCAAAGGAAAAGGAAAGAAAAGAAATTATAAATAAAATAAAAGAAGAGTTTGATTTAAAACTTGAACATGATAAATATAGTGATTTTATCAAAGAACTTCCAGCTGACTGGGAAAAAGATTTAAAAAAGATTAGGGAAGAAATAATTGAGCTGACAGATGATTTTTACAGTTTAAACGATCAGAATCAGAAGCTGCTCAGCCAGGCCTTGGAAGTTAACACTTTTTCTATAGAAAGTATTTTAAAGAGCATCAAAGAAAATAAAAATACATACAGTAAAAAAGATAAAGACCAAAAAGAACAGCCGCGATTGTTAAATAAAAAGGTCTAAAGGTGGTTATATATAATGAATAACATATTCAGCGGTTTACATCTCGGTTTAAGAGCCTTAGAAACTCAGAGAAAATCACTCGATGTAACCGGACACAATATAGCAAATGCAAATAATGAAAACTATAATAAACAGCGGGCAGTACATAAAGCCTCTTATCCATATACAGCTCCTGGGCTTTCTAACCACGGTGGAGCTGGCCAGTTTGGAACGGGAGTTGAAATTGAAACTGTTGAGAGAGTTAAAGACCAGTTTATCAATTCTCAAATTTTCAATGAAACTCAAAGTGCAGGTTACTGGACTGAAATGCAGCGGGGATTAGAAAAGATAGAGTATATTTTTAATGAACCTTCTGACTCCGGAATAGATACAGCAATGAATCAGTTCTGGAATTCACTTCAGGATTTAAGCAACAACCCAGGTGACGACGCAGCAAGAAATATGGTAAGAGAAAATGCCTATAATTTGATTGATTCATTTCAGAGTGTGGAAAATCAACTGACAGATTATAAAGAGAGTATTAATAATAACTTATCCAATGCAGCTGATAATATAAATAATATAACTAAAAAAATTGCGGATTTAAACAAACAAATTGTTTCTGTAAAAGGTAGTGGACAGAGTCCGAATGATCTTTTAGATGAGAGAGGTGCACTTTACAAAGATCTTAGTGAAATAATAAATGTTCAGTCGCGAAAAGATTCAAGAGGTAATTTGGTTGTGTCAACTCAGGGCTTGCAGTTAGTTAACGGTTCAGATTCATATGAACTAAAAACTGAAGGTCATGCTGAGAATAGAAGCATTCCAGAAATGCAAGATAGGTTGATACATGAAAAAACTGGAAATGAAATAAATCCCAGCAGCGGGAAGATAGCTGCCTGGATGGATATTAGAGATAAAAAACTTGACTTTTATGCAGATAAGCTTAATAAATTAGCAGAAACAATGGTTAAAGAGTTTAATGAAAAGCATAAAGCTGGATACGATGCTGAAGGTAATGAGGGTGGGGAGTTTTTTAAATCAATTGATGATGAAGAGCGCAGTGCTATAGAACAGTTAGATTTAGCTCCAGCTATTAAAGATTTAGAAAATGGTTTGAAAAAAATTGCAGCTGGGAATAAAAATATTGATACATTTGTTGAGTTAGATACATTTAGTAATAATTTAGAAGGTAATTATCAAATTCAAGTCACAGAAAATGATGCTAACAGTGATCAGCTCGATATATTAATTACCAATTCTGATGGAGAAGAAGTTTATAAAAAAGAAGGAATTGATGCAGGCCAGAAACTTGAATTAAGTGTTGATTCTGATGGTTTAATCACTAATGATAGTATTCCTGGTTCTGACGATATAGATGATACTGATTTTACTTTAACAGTTAATAAAATAGGTAAGAGAGATATCAGTCTTGATAAGTCAATTGGTAATGGCGAAAATGCAAATGTAATGGCTGACTTATTTAACAAGGGTAATATAATAGGAAATACTTCAATTGAAGGATATTTCAGAACAATTATTACATCTGTGGGAGCAGAATCTTCAAGAGCTCAAAAGATGGTAAATAACCAGGAAGTTGTTTTAAAACAGCTTAACACTTTTGATAGAAGTATTTCTGGAGTGTCCCTTGACGAAGAAATGGCTAATTTAATTAAATATCAGCAGTCTTATGCGGCAGCAGCTAAATATATTAATAAAACAGAAGAATTACTTGATTCATTGATGACAATAGTATAAATTATAGGAGTTGACAGCAATGCGGGTTACAAATTCGATGATGGTTAGAAACATGTTAGACCATTTGAAAAAGAATATGGGAGATTTAAATGACTTAAATGAGCAGTTGAGTTCGGGTAAGTTATTTCAAATGCCTTCTGATGCGCCAATTAAAGTGGCAGATAGCATGAACTACAAATCCCAGTTAAATAGAAATTCACAGTTCCAGCGCAACTTAAATCAGGCTGAAAATTGGTTGAATACAACTGAAAGTGCTCTTAAGAGTGGAACTGAAGTAATGCAGAGAGCTAGGGAATTAACAATTTATGCTGCCAACGATTCGATGACGACTGATGACAGAAAAATGGTAGCTAAAGAGATGAAACAGTTAAGAGATGAGTTAATCGATATCTCTAATGCTAAACTTGGTGACAGCTATATTTTTTCTGGACAGAAAACTGGAGAAAAGCCATTTACACTTAATGGTGACGATACTGATCCAGATATTTACGTTGACTATCAGGGTGATAAAAATGGTGTTAAACGAAGATTAAATGAGAATGTTGAGATGGATGTTAGCTTGAATGGAGATGAAGTTTTTAAGGACAAAATTGATAAGCTCAATAAAATCTATAGACAATTAGAAAATAATATTTCTGGTGAAGATTTTAAAGGCGAAGATATTGGTGATAATCTTGGTGAACTGGGTAATCATATAAATGATTTTGTTGAAAAAAGATCAGAAATTGGTGGTAAGCTTCAGCGGACAGGAAATATTATTGATAGATTGGAAGCAAATGAAGTTCATTTAAGAGATTTAAAATCTAAAAATGAAGATGCTGATTTAGCAGAGGTAATTACAGAACTAAAGATGGAAGAAACAGTTTATCGTGCTTCTTTAGCTTCTGGCTCCAGAATTATGCAGCAGTCTTTAGTAGATTTTATTAGATAAATTTTAGTTGCTTTTATAACTATGGTTTTATAATCACCATAGTTGTAATGGTTACTAAAACACCGTTGCTGGCAACACTATCGGCCGAAGTGTTGCTGTGGAGGTGCTCATATAACCAAAACAAATTAGATTTAACTGGCAAGGATGCCAGTAACAACACAAAATTTCAAGGAGGAATAAATAATGAGAATTAATACGAATGTCGCCGCTTTAAACTCTTATAATCAATTAAACAAAACACAGGATAGGTTAAGTAAGTCTTTATCGAGATTGTCTTCAGGTAAAAGAATCAATGGTGCTTCTGATGATGCTGCCGGTCTTGCAATCAGTGAAAAAATGAAAGCACAGACTAGAGGACTTGCTCAAGCTCAAAGAAATGCTCAGGATGGTATTTCAATGATTCAGACTGCTGAGGGTGCTCTTAAAGAATCGCACTCAATTTTACAGAGAATGAGAGAGCTAGCAGTTCAATCAGCAAACGATACTAATACTCAAGCTGATAGAAATGAGATTTCCGAAGAAATCACACAATTAAATGGAGAATTAGATAGGATTGCGAAAACTACAGAGTTTAACACTCAGAAATTATTAAATGGTAATTTGGGTGGAAAAGTTGATACTGATACTGGAAACAGCACTATTTTTGGAACTGCTGGTGTAGCAGATGTAGAAACCAGTGGAGCTAGTTCTGGTACTTATTCACTTACTTCTTCAGCATCAGGTGATTTAACACTTTCAAATTCTGCTGGAACAGTAACACAAACAGTTACAACTCAAGATGGTGCACAAACAATTAACTTTAGTGAATTTGGAATTACAATTGATACTAATTCAGGGTATGTAAAAGATGCTGCTGCAGGCACAGATATTCAGGTTACTTCTGGTTCGGCTACTTTCCATATTGGAGCTAATGAAGGTCAGAATATTCAATTAAGCATTGGTAATATGAAGTCAGATGGAGATTTAGCTGTAGATGGAATTGATCTTACAACTCAAAGTGGTGCAAATGCAGCTATCACCACTCTAAATGATGCAATTGAAGTTGTTTCTTCAGAAAGATCAAAATTAGGTGCTTATCAAAATAGATTAGATCATACAATTAATAATTTAAGTGTTTCTGAAGAGAATCTAACAGCTGCTGAATCCAGAATCTCTGATGTAGACATGGCTAAAGAAATGATGAACTTTACTAAGTCACAGATCTTAAGCCAGGCTGGTACAGCTATGATGGCTCAGGCTAATCAGTTACCACAGGGAGTACTACAGTTACTCGGTTAATTTCTAAAAGAGGATAATATAGATATATACTAACAATCAAGCCGGCCGGTTTTCTGGCTGGCTTTTTTTAAAAGAAAGGGTGGAAGCTATTATGAAAGTAGATAGTGTTGAATCTCTTTCCAACCGTCAGATTCATAACAATAAAAGCAATAATCAAAACACTAGAGTTAATAGAAATGATAATAGTGATAGTAAGCCTGAATCTCTTCGAGAAAAAAAAGAATACTCCGAGCAAGACCTTGAAGATGAAGTCAGAGAATCAGTAAAAGATGTAAATGAAATAGTAGATAAAGTAAAAGAAGGGCTTTCCTTTCAAATTCATGAAGATACAGAAAAGATGATGGTTAAGGTAGTTGACTTAAATACAGATGAAGTAATTAAAGAACTGCCACCGGAAGAAATGCTTGATTTACAGGCTAGAATTCATAAAATGGTAGGAATCCTAATTGACGAGACGGTTTAGAAAGAAGGTGTTATAAATGAGTGATTTAAGTCTTGGTGGATTAGCCACTGGTATGGATACACAAGGTATAATTGATCAATTAATTCAGTTAGAACAGCGTCCAATATACAATTACCAGCAGGAAATATCGGAACTGGAAACAACAAAAGGAGCCTGGAGAGATGTAAATAGCAGGCTAGATAAATTAGAAGATAGGATAACAGAGTTAAAATTTTCTTCAACATATAATTCAAGAACTGCTAATAGTAGCAATGAAGATGTAGTTACAGCAACTGCGAGTAATAGTTCTGATGAAGCTACTTACTCTGTTACAGTTAAAAGTACTGCTAAAGCTCAACGTCTTGCAGGAAGTAAATTAGATGATTCTGAGACTGCTATTAAAGATCTCACTGGTTTTACTGGGATTGCTGCTGAAAATAATATTGAGATTAACGGAACTGTTATTACAATTGGCGAAAATGATACCCTGAGAGATATCAGTAATAATATTAATGATGCTGATGCAGGTGTTAAAGCTTCTATAGTTGATAACCATTTGGTATTAGAAACTAATGATACTGGTACCAAAAATGCTTTAGTTGCTGGAGATACTCTTGTTGATAGCAATGGAGTATTGGAATCTTTAGGAATATTAGATGGAGGAGTAATAACAAATGATATCGAAGTTCAGGAAGCTTTTAATGCAGAAATAGATATTAATGGTATTACTGGTATAACTAGTTCTACTAATACTTTTTCTGAAGCTGTAGAAGGTGTTACCTTTAATATTAATCCTGATGCTGTTGATAATGATGGAACAGATACTGCTTTTTCCAGTGTTTCTGTAGCTAAAGATACTGGTAACGCTACCAAAGCGGTTCAAGCATTTGTAGATCAGTATAACAGTGCAATGAGCTTTCTGGATGGTAAAACAGACTATGATGAAGAAACAGAAAAAAGTGCTGTTTTACAGGGTGATAGTACTGCTATGCGCTTACAGATGCGTTTAAGAGAACTTGTAACTTCTAAAGTAAAAGATAGTGGAGACTATAATACTTTAACTTCTGTTGGTATAGAAATTGACAGAGATGGAGTAATGAGCTTTGATAGTTCAAAGTTTACTGAAGCTCTTGAAGATTCTCCAGAAAAAGTTGTTAATCTGTTTAACGCTGAAAGTGATACTGATAGTTATGATGGAATGGCTGTAAGAATGGATAGTTATCTTGACCAATTGATGCAGTCCAATACTGGTTTGATACCAAGAAGACTTGACTTCTATGATACCCGGATAGATGGATTGAATGATGATATAGAAGATGTACAGCGAAAAGTAGAAATGACTCGTCAGCGATATGTTAATCAGTTTGCTGCTATGGAAGAAGCTATCTCAGAAATGCAGAGTCAGCAGAGCTGGATGATGAGTCAACTTCAAGGTATGGGAGGATCTACTAATATACTAAATAGCATGAATTAATTTGTAATTAAAGCTTAAAATCAGGCGAATAGAATATAATTTGATATATTACCAATAATCTATTTTGCCTGGTTTTAAAATTATAGTATTATGTTTGGAGGATATGAATGAATACAATTTACCAAAAAAATATTGAAGTATTGAGAAAAAAAAATAATAATTTAGTTAATACAATAAACAACTTAAAAGAATCAGATTATAAAGATAATTTTAGAGTCTTTAAGAAAAATAATATTGTTTCTTTGAAAGTTATAAAAAATGATGGAACTGAAAAACTAGTTCATAGTAAGTATCGGCCTAGAAAACAAGCTAATCAAGCTATTAATTTTTTGAATTTCAAAAATTATAATTTAATCGGAGTTGCTGGAATAGGTTGTGGCTATTATGTTGAGGAAATATTAAATAAAATCAATGCGAATTCAAGATTAGTTCTTTTTGAAAATAGATTAGATATTATGAAAGAGGTTTTAAAAAAAAGAGATCTCACGGATGTTTTTGGTAAAAGACAAGTATATATATTTGATGGAACAGATAAAAATTATAATAATAAACTTAAGGATATATTTCGAAGAGTAGATTTTTTTTCATTAACTAGTAGTAACATACTTTTTTTTAAAACCCCTATTTTAAAAAAGTTAGAAAAAGAGAGTTATAATAAATTTAAAGAGACTTATTTTTCAACGATAAGATTTGTATCTTCGACTTTAGGGAATTCTTCTGAAGATTCTTTAATTGGGGTAAAAAATATTTTAGAAAACTATAAATATGTTTTGAAAAGTGTTGATTTGGGAAAAATTAATAGTTTCAGTAAAAAGCCTGTTATATGTGTGGCAGCCGGACCTTCTTTAGATAAAAATATAGATTTATTAAAAAAGCATCAAGAAAATGCTGTAATAATTGCTTGTGATACAGTTTTAGAAAAATTATTAAAAAATAATATAGAACCAGATATAGTTGGAGTTTTGGAACGAGGAGAAAAAGTTTATGATTACTTTTTCAAAGATTTAATTAAAGAAAAAAAAATATCTTCAGATATAGTTTTAATTGCAGATGGTGTAGTTCATCCAAAGATATTCAATGAATTTCCTGGGGAAAAATTAGTTGTATTTCGAGAAACTATTCCAACAGAAAGATGGTTTGCAAATAATACAGAAAATACAACAGCTATGGATTTGGGTAATTCTGTAGCAAATTTAAATTTTAGTATTGCTAGTAAGTTAGGGTTTTCTCCAATCATTTTAATGGGACAAGACCTTGCTTATTCTCCAGATGGCAAAGCACACACAATTGAAACAGGATATGATAATTTTGGAGATGATCATTTAAATAATACTAAAAAAGATATTGTAGAAGTAACTGGATATAATGGTGAGAAATTAAAATCAAAACCATGGTGGAAAATTTTCAAAAAATGGTTTGAGTTAGAAATATCAAAAAATAATATTGAATGTATTGATGCTACTGAAGGTGGAGCATATATTGAAGGGACTAAAATAATGAAATTTCAGGAAGTTGCTAATGAATATTTTATCAATGGAAAAAATTCTTTTTTTAAAGAAATGAAATCGAAAGAATCTAATAGTTTATTCGAAAAAGATTTAAATAACCTTATATTATCTCTTGAAAAATTAATGGAGGAAATTTCTTTAATTAATGAAAAAAATATAAATTTACAGAAAGAGGTAAATAATGCTCTTGAATATATAAATAAAAAGAAAAAAGTAGATAAGAAAGTAGAATCTTTATATAGGAATAACGAAAATGAAATAAATAATCTATACACTAAGGAAATGTTTTCTTTTTTTATAATTCAACCAATTTTATTAAATTTTCATAGACAAAAAATAAAAATAGCTAATTCTGAATTATTGCTAATAGAGAAATATCAAAAACTTTTTAATAACAATTTAACTAAACTTACTCAAATGGAAAAAACAACAGAGAAATTAATTAGTATTTTAGATGAGGGTTTGACTGAAATGAGAAAGTTAAAAGAAGGTGATGAAAATCAACTCTAAAATAGATAGTATAAAACATTCACAAGTAATCAATACCTTAGATGGTGCTATTGATTATTTAGATAAAATAAGTTTGTTAAAAAATAGCATTTCTAATCATCTAAATCAAGATGACTATAATGAGGCTTGGAATAATTTTAAGGATATGACTGAAGGCTTGGATACTTTAAATCAATTATTGATGAGTATTAAAAAATTATATTCAATAGATTTTAAAGAAAATTGTAACGGAAAAGCTATTAATAAGAGAATAACTGAATTCAATTTATTTTTAGATAAAATTATTAATGGAATGGAAAATAAAGATTTTATTGAGATAGCTGATTTAATAGAATTTGAGTTTGAGGAGTATATAGAGTCTTATAAAAATGTTTTTATTTGTATTAAGGATTTTATTGATAACATTAATTGATAAATTTAAAATAGTGAGTTGATTTTATGCAATTAAAAAATAAAACAATTTTAGTTACAGGTGGAACAGGTTCTTTTGGTAAAAAGTTTACTCAGATGATCTTAGATAAATATGATATAAAAAAACTGATCATATTTAGTCGTGGAGAACTAAAACAGGCTGAAATGAAAGCTAAATTTGATAATCATCCTAAGTTAAGATTCTTTATTGGTAATGTTCGGGATAAAGATAGAGTCTATCGTGCTTTTGATGGTGTTGATATAGTAATTCATGCTGCAGCTTTAAAAAGAGTACCTGAATGTGAATATAACCCTTTTGAGGCCATTAAAACTAACGTAAATGGTGCTCAGAATGTGATTGATGCTGCTATCGATAAAGGTATTGAAAAAGTTGTTGCTTTAAGCACGGATAAAGCAGCAAACCCAATTAATCTTTATGGAGCTACAAAACTCTGTTCAGATAAACTCTTTACAGCAGGAAATGCTTATGCAGGTGGTAAAAACACAAAATTTGGTGTTGTTCGTTATGGTAATGTAATGGGCAGCCGAGGTAGTGTAATACCTTTTTTCAAGAAAATGAAAGAAACAGGAGTATTACCAATTACAGATCCTCGAATGACACGTTTCTGGATTACTCTAGAAGATGCTGTGAAGCTTGTTTTAAAAGCTTTAGAAGAAATGCAGGGTGGAGAAATTTTTGTGCCCAAAATTCCAAGTATGAAGGTAACTGATCTTGCTACTGCTATTGCTCCTGAATGCAAACAGGAAATAATAGGTATCAGACCCGGCGAAAAATTACATGAGGTTATGATACCAAGAGCTGCTTCCAGACATACGATAGAATTCGAAGATCACTATATAATTGAGCCCGATTATGACTGGTGGGAAAAGGAAAATCATCCTGGAGGCAAAAAATTAGAAAAAGAATTTGAATACAACAGTGGCAACAATGATCAGTGGCTCAGTGTTGAAGAAATGCGTAAACTGATAGAGGAGTTAGACTAATGACTAAGGAATTTATACCATATGGAAGTCAGTGGATAGATAATCAGGATATAGAGGCCATTACTGAAACTATAAAGAGTGATTATCTAACTACAGGCCCCAAGATAAAAGAGTTTGAAGATGAATTTGCAGATTATGTTGATGCTAAATATGCTGTTGCTGTTGCTAATGGAACAGCAGCACTACATGCTGCAACTTATGCGGCAGGCATTAAAAAGGGTTATGAAGTAATAACTACACCACTTACCTTTGCTGCTACAGCTAATTCTGTTCTCTATCAAAAGGCAACACCTGTTTTTGCAGATGTTGAACCTGAAACATATAATATTGATCCTGAATCAATTAAAGAAAAAATCACAGAGAAAACTAAAGCTATTATACCTGTTCATTATACAGGCCAGCCCTGTGAAATGGATAAAATTAAAGAAATAGCTGCTGAAAATAATTTAATTATCATAGAAGATGGAGCTCATGCAGTTGGAGCTACCTATAAAGAACAAAAGGTTGGTAGTATTGGAGATATGACCACCTTTAGCTTTCATCCGGTTAAAAACATGACTACTGGCGAAGGTGGAATGATAACTACTGATTTCAAAAAGCTATATGATAAATTACTTAAATTTAGAACTCACGGTATAACAAAAGATGAATCAGAATATATAAATTCTTCTCATGGCCCCTGGTACCATGAACAGCAGGAACTGGGATATAATTATCGGATTACAGATATTCAGGCTGCTTTGGGTATTACTCAACTTAAAAAACTAGATAAATTTTTAGCAAGAAGAAGAGAGATTGTAAATAAATATAATAATGAATTTAAAGATATAGACGGACTAATAATCCCTGAACAGTTAAGAAACACTAATTCAGCCTGGCATATTTATGTCTTACAGCTGGAATTAGAAAAACTAACTGCAGATAGAAAAGAGATTTTTAATGCCTTAAGAGAAAAGAACTTAGGAGTTAATGTGCACTACATACCTGTTTATTTCCATCCCTACTATCAAAGCTTAGGCTATCAAAAAGGAATCTGTCCTAAGGCAGAGGAGTTATATGAGAGAATAATAACTATCCCCTTATATCCTAAAATGAATGACCAGCAGGTTGATGAAGTAATTGAGAGAATTAAAAGCACAATTAATAAATATCAGAAATAGGTGTTTATAGATATGAAATCTAAAAAAACAGCAGCTATTATCCAGGCCAGAATGGGTTCAACCCGTTTACCAGGCAAAGTAATGAAAATCTTAAAAGGAAAGCCTGTATTGTGGCATGTAATTGAAAGAGTAAAACAGGCTGAAAATATTGACCAGATTATAATAGCTACTACAACAGCTAAAAGAGATAAAATCATCTTTGAAAAGGCTAAAGAATGGGGAGTTAAAGCCTATCAGGGTAGTGAGGAAGATGTTTTAGCACGATATTATGAAGCTGCTGATAAGTATGAGATAGATACAGTTGTTAGAATAACATCGGACTGTCCTCTAATTGATCCTCATGTTATTGACGAGATAGTTGAATATTATAATGGGAATGATTATACTTTAGTAACTAATGCCGGCTCAGACTTAAACAACAGAACCTATCCTCGTGGCTTAGATACTGAAGTTTTTTCTTTTGAAGTTTTAGAAAAATCATATAAAAAAACAGAAGAAAAATATCAAAGAGAACATGTGACTCCCTATATTTATGAAAATTATGATGATATTTATTATTATAAAAACAATGAAGATTTATCTAATTATCGTTTAACTTTAGATACCAAGGAAGACTTTGAATTGATTAAAGCTCTATATGATAAATTATATAATGGTAAGCATGATTTTTACTTAAATGAAATTATTGAGGTTTTAAATAAAAACAAAGAATTACTAAAAATTAATCAGAAGATCAAACAAAAAGAATTAAAATAAAGTGAGGTAGTTGTATGTCAGAAACTATTAAATTTGGTGATAGATTGTTGGGTAAAGAACAACCAGCATATATAATAGCAGAAATGTCAGCCAATCATGCAGGCAGCAAAGAAAGAGCATTAGAAATTATTAGAGCAGCCAAAGATGCTGGAGCTGATTGTGTAAAAGTTCAGACTTATACACCTGAAACTATGACTCTAGACTCAGACAAAAAATGGTTTAAAATAGATAAGGGAACCTGGGAAGGTGAAAATCTATACAGTCTCTACCAGAAGGCATATACTCCCTGGGAATGGCAGGAAGAGCTAAAAAATGAAGCTGAAAGAATAGGTATTGACTTCTTTTCTACACCCTATGAGAATACAGCTGTTGACTTTTTAGAAGATTTAGGAGTTGAATTCTATAAGGTTGCATCTTTTAGTATAACCAATCTTCCATTTTTAAAATATCTTGCTCAAAAAGGTAAGCCTATAATCATGTCAACTGGTATGGCTACTTTAGCAGAAATAGACGAGGCGATTAGAACAATCAGAGAAGCCGGTAATGAACAATTAGCACTTTTAAACTGCTCCAGTGCTTACCCTTCGATAGCAGATGATATGAATTTGAAGAATATCAAAAACCTGGAAGAAACATTTTCTGTACCTGTTGGATTATCTGATCATTCATTAGGTTCTGTTGCAGCTGTAACTTCTGTAGCAATGGGAGCTAAGATAATAGAAAAACATTTCTGTATGAGCAGAGAAATAAAAAATCCTGATTCTTCATTTTCAATGGAGCCGGATGAATTCAAAAAAATGGTTGATGATATAAGAGCTGCAGAAAGAGCAATCGGTAAGATTGATTATTCTATTTCTGAAAAAGAAAAAAATAGCAGAATTTTTAGAAGATCTATTTTTGCAGTTGAAGATATAAAAGCAGGAGAAGAACTAACTAAAGAGAATATAAAAATTATTCGTCCGGGCTACGGTTTAAAACCAAAACACTGGGATAATGCTTTAAAAACTAAAGCTATTAGAGATATTGAAAAAGGAACACCACTAAGTTGGAGTATGATAAAATAAGGTGTGAATAAATTATGCTAAAAACAGAAAGATTGTACTTAAGACCAATGTTAGAAGAAGATGCTCAGTTTATAGTTGAGATGAGAAATAACCCTAAAATATTAAACTCATTATTTAGCTATAGGATGATAACAGTTCAAGAACATTTAAACTGGTATAAAAATAATCTTAATAATGACAATAGAATTGATTTAATGATTTGTAAAAAAGATGATAATAAAAGCATAGGAACAGTTAATTTAGCTAATATAGATTATAAAAACCAGAAAGCAGAATTTGGAATAATAATAGCAGAGTCATTCTGGAATAATGGTTATGCTTATGAGTCCTCGGATAGATTTATAAACTATTCTTTTAATCAATTCAATTTAAATAAAATATATCTGGAGGTTTTAAAAGAAAATACTGCGGCAATTAATCTTTATGAGAAACTTGGGTTTATAGAAGCAGGTACTCTAAAAGAAGATATTTTTAAAAATGGTAAGTTCAAAGATGTTTTAATTATGTCATTATTTAGAGATGATTTAGAATGATTGTAGCCTTAAGAGTAGATGGTGGCAAAGATATCGGTATGGGCCATATTATGCGGACTATGGCTTTAGCTAATGATTTAAAGAAAGAGGAAGAAGTAATAAAAATTTTCTATATCACTAAAAATGATCAATCTGCAGTCAGAAAGCTAAAAGAGAATAATTTTGAAGTAATAACTATAGAGAAAGATCTATCTTATGATGAAGAAATAGAGGAAGTTAAAGAAATCATAAACAAAGAAGAAGTTAATAAACTAATTACTGACTCTTATGAAATTGATCAGAATTATTTAATTGAAATGAGAAAAGTTGTTGATAAACTTGTTACTATCCATGATTATGCACCTTTTGCTTTTCCTTCTCATTTAGTTATTAATGGAAATGCCTATGCTGAAGATTTAGATTATGAATCTTATTATGAAGACACTGAATTTCGCCTAGGAATGGATTACTCACTTTTAAGAGAAGAGTTCAGAAATTTACCTGAAATTGAAGTTAGAAATAAAGTACAAAATATTTTAGTTACTGTTGGTGGTTATGATTTAAGGAATTTAACACCAAAAATTATCAAAGCTTTAAATTCTATTAACTTCGATGGAATAGATGATAAATACATGGATAAAGAAAATCTGCATATTGATGTAGTGATTGGTCCTTCATTTGATAATCTAGATCAGATAGTGGCAGAAGTTAAAAAAAGCAATTCAGATATTTCTTTAAACTTTAATGTTAAAAAGATGAGTAAGTTAATGATAAAAAGTGATATTGCTATTTCTTCTGGTGGAAGTACGCTTTATGAATTAGCAGTAACTAAGACGCCGCCTTTAGTATTGGTGCAAGCAGAGAATCAGGTTAGAGTTGCTGAAAAACTGGATGGCGAAAGTGTTATGAATTTAGGGTATGAGGAAAAGCTCGCAAATATTTCAAAAAGCATTATTGATTTAATAATGAACAAAAATGATTATATAAATAATTCCATAAACCGTAAGAAAATAAATTTTAATATCTAGTTATTTTAAATTCCAAAAAATAAAATAAAGAGGTGATCAAAAATGTCTGCTGTAGAAAAAACAAACTCTGTCCTAACTCAAATCAAAAATCTCCTTGTCCAGAAACTAAACCACCCAAAAGAAACTGAAGCTCAATCAGAAAAAGGTGACAGATTTATTAAATCACAGCAGCCAGAAAAAGTCACCTATGACTTAGAAGACTTTGCAGCTAAAGATGCGGTTAAAAGACCAATCAAAATCAACAACAGCAATAATATTTTTTTTATTAACCACAATAACCGCAATAGAGCTGTAAAAATAGATCCGGGAGAATATAACTTAACAGAGATTCAGGCTGCGATTCAGCAGCAGGTTAACGAAGAGTTTGGAATTGGTAAAGTTAGTGTTAAAATGACTGCCTCCGGTTCAGATCGTTTTATTTATGCTGAAGATAAAAAAGAAGAGCATGTTTTGGATGAGCAGGTTTAGTTCTGAAAGACTCTTTTCAACGTAGATGAAATAATATAGATGATAATAAAAATAGATTGATTGATGGAGGACATAAAGATGGTTACAAACTGCTATATCTGTGGGTCATTAACTAAAAATAGTTCTGGCCTCTGTGATGAGTGCCAGGAAGAAAACCAGGAACAACTGCGTAAAATAAAAGATTTTCTCTGGGATCATCCTAATTCCACAGTGAGGAAAATCCATAAAGAGACTGGTGTTGAGGAAAAAATAATTCGTAAATACATTAGGGATGATAAATTTATAATTTCCAATGTAATAGAGTATGATGAGGACTAAAATAAATTTGAATTTTTTTGAAAGATAAAGATAATTCTATTCTATTCAGGAAAATTTCTTTAGTAGATAGATTAAAAGTTAAAGTATGATAGTTAGGAATGGTTAAAATGCAATTAAAAGCAGTTGAGCTGTTAAAGATAATAAAGAAATTAAAAGAAGAAGTAAAGGCTAAACTTAAAATTGCTGAAAATAAAAGATCAGAAGTGAAAAGAAGGAAGAGCAAACTCACTGAAGTAGAGTGGAAACTGAGAAATATGAGAGCTACAGCAGTTAAAATAAGAGATGAAGAACTAACAGCTGAAGAGAAAAAAGAACTGCAGGAGTATTTTAACTATCTTAAAACTGAGGTAAAGAAATGTGAAGTTTTAAGTTGAGCTAATTATAAAATTTTATAATATTTGATAGATAAAGATAACCCCATTTTTTCAGTGTGCTTGCTGAGAGAATGGTTTTTTTTCTATGTCATGAAAGCTTTGAATGTTGGCATTCGGGGAACAAAAAATATCACTCAACTGCCTAGAGAATCTAATTCTGAATCTTTTTCTTCGATCCACCCCTAAACACTTAAAGATTCTAATCCAAAAATCAATTCCTCGCCTAAACACCTAACTTTCCAATCCGCTCCACCAACCTAATTCTCTCTGCTAACAACATAATAAAGTAAACGTAGATGTAAACAGTATACGTAAACTTTCTACGTAGGGAGAGGAGGAATAGTAGTGCCTAAAAGAATAATAACAACTAAAGCTGAAAGTGATTTCGGTCCAAAAATAATAAGTATTTCTAACAGGAAAGGTGGAGTTGGAAAAACTACTCTGACCACAGTCATGGCAGAGGAACTAGCCAATGCAGGTTACTCAGTAGTAATGCTAGACCTTGATTCACAGACTGATTTGACTGACATCAACTTGAGCCAGAATGAAGATAGTAATCTTTTCGATCTGCTCACCGGCCAGAAAGCATTGGAAGAAGTAGTAACTGAACTGCCCGGCAAAGGAGACAAGAAAATCATACCTGGTTCAGCTAGAGTAGATGAAATACAGACAGGTGTCAGCAATATTCTGGCAGAAATAGTAGAGAAGCTGAAGGAGACCTATGATTTTGTTCTCTTGGACCATCCACCGAGTCTGACTGAGCTTTCCAGAGCTGGTTACATTGTCAGTGATGAGTTGCTAATCATTGCAGAAGCACAGCAGCTTTCACTAAAGAACCTGATCAGTTTCCTGCTAGAAATAAAACAACTGCAGCTGGAGACAGAAACTAAGCTAGAAGTTCTGGGGATTGTGGCTAACAAAGTGGATATGAGAAGAAATCTGACTGAAAGAATGCTTGCAGAGTACAGAAGAACCTACCCGGATCTCTTCTTTGAAGAATACATCGGAGTAGATACAGCAATTCCTAATGCACAATTCAATCAAGAAACAATGAGAGATCTACCATGGAGAGCTAGAACATTGAGTCAATTTGAAAGAGTGATTGAAGAGATGATCCAGTGGCTGCAGTAGGTGAAACTAAAATTCTAAGGGGGATTTTTGATGCCTAAAAAAGTGAAGGTAAATAAACCAGAGTTGAAAAAGAAGTCGAAAGCCAAGGAAAAAGAGCTAGATTTGAAGGAGAAACTAAAAAAGCGAAGAGAAAAGAAAAGCTTTGATGAGGTTCACACCAGGGTTACAACCTACCTGGAAAAGCCAGTCAGAGAGAAGATGGAGCTGCTGAAAGATAAAAATGTGATCGAAAGCTACACTCAGCTTGTGAATCTGGCAATCAAGCACTACATCGCAAAACATCTGGACTAAGTAAAACTACTAATGACCTATGCCTTTTTGATGAGGGCATGGGTTTTTTTGTGTTCAGAAAAAGAAGCCCTAAAATGCTAGCTAAGTCAAAAAAGAAGCTAAAACACAATTGGAGTTCAGCTGGGATTTCGCAAGTGCTGCGATTCTGAGAAGAAAAAAGCTGACTCAAAAAGGTTTCTACTCAAAAATCAGATATATATCATTAAAGTGAAAGGATACTCTCTGGTTGGGTTATCTTCTTTATGTAGGATTAAAATATTATTGGTTATAAATAATTTATGATCAAAACTACTGATTAGACTATGTTCAGCACCCACAGTACAAACTATGCTGGCTTTTTAGTGTTTATAATTCACAATATAACTTTGTAATAAAAAGGGTTTAGTAGGTATTTCAAGAATTATATTATTGGTACAATAAAAAATAAAAATTCTAAGGATGGTGTTATTATGAGTTTAAATTATAGAGCTGGTAATTATTATACAGCAAAAAATTATCTGAATAGTGGATTTAACTTTCCTGAGGGAGAATATAAATTAAAAATTATAAGAGAAGGATTGCCGGAAGATCCTGTTAATAATGAAGATGAGCTAGTTATAGCAGAAGAACAATGGTTGGAGGGGCTAGAAGGTAGTGATCAATACAAAACTGATTTAGAGGGCAACTGGTACTATTTTGAGTTCCCAATTAATGATGAAGGTATTGAGTATATGTGGGTTCCTGAGTCAGTGGTAGTGGAAGTTTTTGAGGAGGGATATTAATGAGTTTTGAAAAACCTATTACTATTAAAGAAGTAGTTAGTAATATTACTACAAATGATTATGTCTTGCCAGCTATTCAAAGAGAATTTGTTTGGAGTGAGAATCAAATTATCAAACTATTTGATTCTTTGATGAGAGGATACCCTATAGGCTCATTTCTATTTTGGGAAATAGAAGAAGAAAATAAAGATGAGTTTAAATTCTATAGTTTTTTGAGAACATACCATGAAAGAGATAATAAACATAATGAAAAGATTAATCTTACCGGTCAATCTGGAGATGTTACTGCTATTTTAGATGGACAGCAAAGATTAAATTCAATATATATTGGTTTAAAGGGAAGTTATGCCACCAAGCTAAAATATTATCAGTGGACAAGTGATCATGCTTTCCCAGAAAAAGAATTATATTTAAATGTTTTATCAAAATCAGATGAATATGATTTAGAGTATGATTTTAAATTTATGAGGGAAAAAGAATTAGAAAGTGAAAAAGAAAATGACAATATATTTTGGTTTAAAGTTGAAAATATATTAAACTTTGAAGATGGTCACCAAACATATCAGTTTTTAAGTGAAAATGGAATAATGGAATATGATAAAGAAATTCGTGATCTTGCATATAAAATTTTGCACAATCTTTACAGAACTGTTCATGAAAAAGAATATATTAATTTCTTTTTAGAAAAAGAACAAGATATAGAAAAAGTTCTTGATATTTTTATTAGGGTGAACCGGGGTGGCACACAATTAAGTTATCCTGATTTATTGTTATCTATTGCTACTTCTCAATGGGAAGAAAAAGATGCCAGAGAAGTTATTTATTCTTTTGTAGAAGAAATTAATAAAATAGGTGGAGGCTTTGACTTTAAGAAGAGATTTGTTTTAAAAGCTGCACTAGTTTTAGCTGATATAGAAGATGTTAGATTTAAGGTGGAAAATTTTAACCATGAAAATATGATTAAAATAGAAAAAGAATGGGATAATATTAGTAGGGCGATCAGAATGACAATAAATTTAATTTCAAGATTTGGTTTTCACGGAAAAACCTTAACTTCCAGTAACTCTATTATACCTATTGCATATTATTTATTGAAAAAAGATTTTCCAAAAGGTTTTATTGATAGCAGTAGGTATAAAGAAGATAGGAAGACTATTAAGCAGTGGTTAAATATAGCAATATTAAAAAGAACATTTAGTAGTGGATCAGATAATGTATTGCGTAATGTACGTGAGTCATTGCAAGAAGATGATTTAGATGAATTCCCAGTTGATAAGATAATTAAAAAATTAAATAGAATAGGTAGAGTATTTAGATTTGAAGAAGAAGAAATTGATGGATTGTTAGATAATCCTTATCATGGAAGTTATACATTTTCTATTTTATCAATATTATATCCTACTCTGGATTTTAATAATAAATTTCATCAAGATCATATTTTTCCAAGTTCATTATTCAAAAAGAGTAATTTAAAAGATAGAAACTATAATGTGAGCAAATATGAAAAGTACAGAGACAAGTATAATTTACTGGGTAATTTACAATTGCTTGAAGGTAAAGAAAATCAAGAGAAGAATAATAAAGAATTTGAAGTTTGGTTAAATGACAACTTTGATGGTGAAGAAGAAATTAGAATGTATAAAAAAAGACACTATATTCCTGATGTTGATTTATCTTTTGATAATTTTATAGAGTTTTTTGAGGAAAGAGAAAAATTAATAGCAGAGAAATTAAGAGCAGAATTTAGTGAATTTATTAATAGATAAATAGTTATTTAATAGGTTTAAAAATGGAGTTTAAGTAAAGCGATTATAATTTATGAGTCAGTAATAAAAGAAATTATTTAATAATTTCAATAATTTATAGAGGTGATATTAATGACTGATTATCAAAAGAAATTAATTAATGAATTATATAAAATTTTATTAGAAATTAATGAAGAAGGATTGGAAGATGAAAATTTTTATAATTGGCTGAGTAATAATTATTTTTTCGAAAATGATCTTGAAGAAATTATAATAAAGATTAAGGGTGCTAAAAAAAATATTGATCTTAATGAATTAAAGAATAATAAATGAAATAGATGTTATTGGTACAGATAAATAAAGCTACTAATAGGTAGTATTAAAAAAAATTATTTACCTGGTGGAAAAATAATTATTTTTAAAAAAATATATAAAACTAAACAGGAGAACGTAAGTTTGTGTAGAATATAATAATAGAGGTAAAGAATATAAGTAATATGAAATCAATTTACCAGAAGAAAAAATAAAATGAATATATTTTTTTCTAAGAATTGTTAATAAGCGATGAAGTTAACATTTATAAAGCTCAACTAATTTTGAGTTTTTATTTTATTATGTTATAATAATTTACGTTGTTTATTAAAGAGTTCAAATGAAAGGAGATTTTTATGGTTAAAACAAAAGATTTGAGTGAATCAAAAGAAGCAATATATAGAAGTGATTATAAAATAAGATTTAAAGAACTAGAAAGTGTCAATAATCCTAAATCGATTCATGGTATTTATCCTTACAGAGGGAAAATGTCGCCTTTTGATGCTGAACAGATAATTACTCAATTACCTAAAAATAAAAAAATATTAGATCCTTTTTGTGGTTCTGGGACAATTTTATATGAAGCACAAAAGCATGGTATGGAGACTTATGGTGTTGAATTAAATCCACTAGCATATACTATTTCAAATGCTAAAGTGAATACAAATGTTGATAAAGAATATGTTATCAATAAAAGTGAAGAACTAATTAATAAAGCACAGAGTGATTTAGAAAATGGTAATATTAAAGAAATGCCTGTAAGTCCTTTATCTCACTTTCATGAAGATACTGCTAAAGAAATAATGAGTATTAAAAATCATTTTAATGAAATGAATGATTATTTGAAATCTGCATATTATGGAGCCATAGCTTTGACTGCTAGAGGGTGTAATAGATATAAATGGACTTCTAGCACAGTTGGGAAAGATATAAATCCTAAAAGGTATATTTGTTTTTATGATAAATTCAGAAATAAATGTAAAAAGCATTTTATGATGAATCAATCTTCTAAGAATGCCTTTATTTATAACAAAAATTCTTTAAATCTTTCTGATTTTATAGAGGAAAACTCAATTGATTTTGTATTTACTAGCCCACCTTATTTTAATTCATTGGACTACACAGCATATTATGCAAAAATTATATATGAAATACATGAGGTTGATAGGAAAGATATTAAAGAAGATTTAATTCAAAATTTGAGTGATTATGAGGAACAAATGAAAAAAGTTATGGTAGAAATTGAAAGAGTGACAAAAGATAATGCATTGATATTTTTTGTAGTTGGAGATAAAAAAATCAGGAGTAAAAAAATTAATGGAGGAGAATTCTTTTCAAAGTTACACAAAAGAAAACCATCTTATATAGTCGAAAGAGGATATACTGGTTCTTCAAGCCAAGTATTCGATGAATTAAACAATACAAAAAGAAAAGAGCAAATAGTTGTTTGGGATAAGAAAAAAGGATTATAAAGGGAGATTTTAATATGCCAGATATTTTTTATAAAGATAGTAGAAATATGAAGGAAGTTGAAGATAATAGTGTGAATTTAATTATTACTAGTCCTCCATATGGAAATTTAAAAGATTATGATACAGAGGACCAGATCGGGTTTAATTCTGAATCATATGAGGGGTATATAAAAGAATTAAACAAAGTATGGGATGAATGTATAAGAGTTTTAGCACCTGATGGTAAGTTATGTATAAATATTATGCCTTTACTTCAATCAGGGGAAGAAACTCATTTTAATAGAAGAGTAACTAGAACTGTTATAACAGATATTGAACATTATATGTTTGATACTGAAAAAATGTTTACTCATGCTTTATTTATTTGGGATAAAAGAAAAATTGCAAGGTTTAGTTCGTTTGGTAGTTATCCATATCCACCAAATTTATTTTCAACATATCCATATGAGTGGATTATAGTTTTCTCAAAAAAAGGTAAACGTCATGGTGTTCCTAAGGAAATAAAAGAAAAGTCAAAAATAACCAAAGAAGAATGGCAAAATTGGGCTATTGATTCGATATGGGAAATGCAACCTGCAAGTGCTAAATCAGAAAATCATCCGGCTCCATTTCCCAAAGAATTACCACATAGATTAATAAAATTATTTAGTTTTTGGGGCGATACAGTATTAGATCCTTTCTTAGGAAGCGGGACTACTGCTCAAGCTGCTTTAGAATTAGGAAGAGATTTCATAGGTTATGAAATCAACGAAGATTATAGAGATTTAATAGAAAATAAAATCAAAAACAAGTCTTTATTTGAAGATCTTTAGTATTTATTGAAGCTACTTCAAATTTGTTATCAGTATTAATTATTTTACCAGCTGATATTAGGCCAAAAGTATTATTATTAAATATATTCTTAATAAAAATATCCCAGGAAAAATTTGGACCTAATATTAAATTATATAAACTTAATCCCCACAAAGCATTGGCTGATATAAATTTGATCTTATGTTTTTTAATTATGTCATAAAATCTCTCAGATAAATTTCCAATTTTGCCAGTTGAATTAATATTATTTGGAGGTAGTAGATCGCTTTCCTTACCTCCAAATAATATTAATAAATTATGATCTATATTGTTTTGGATACAAGCTTTTTTTATTTTTTCAGAGTATTTAAGATATTGTTCAATAAATCTTTCATTTTCATTAATTGCAGATTCTAAACTAGTTTTTGCTTCTAATCCTAAAAAGTAATTATTTGAAATTGCACCAATATCTAGTCTTTTATCTCTGTCATCATTTCCATAAGGTATATTAATTTCAAGACTAATTCGGGCATTATTGAAAGCAGATCCGATTAACAAACTACTTGCCCAGGGTTGAATATTTTCTGTTTCATTTGTTTTGGTAAACTCTTTAAGGTTTTTATAACCCTTATTTCTATTTAAGATTACAGGACCTTCAAATGGATCTATTAATTCCCCATTAAAAAAACTATTTTTTTTGTAATAATTTAAATCAGATTCCCATTTTTCAAAAAACTTATTTTTAAGTTTTGGATTATTTAAGATACATGATAAGCAACCAAAACAATAATCATTAAATTTTAATTCATTTTTCATTTGTAAACCATGACATTTAATTGGAATACAAATTTTATTTTTTTTTGAATTGGGAACATTATCTACAAAATTAAATATATCATTATATTTTTTGTATATGTAAGTATTTATCATTAAATCACTCCAAATTACTCCATATTTTATTAGCTATATTTTTCACTTCAATAGGTGCTCCTTGAGATAAAACATCTTCATTTATTTTTGTTTGTGGTATAAGTATTGAATTATCTTTTACTTTATAGGGTAATCCTACTATAAATGCAATATCACTTTCATATAAGATTATTTCATTAATGTTGTTTAAATTTGGATAAATAAAAAATTTTTCACTGTATTTTTTCATTTCTTCAATTACATTTAATATATTCAAATTCTTTTCTTTTTTGCTAGCCTTATTTAATAAAAAAACTATTAGATATCTTCTATTTAAAATTCTATCATTATACTTTAATGTCGCTTCTCTCACCATTTTACTTCCATGCTCTCTTAAAGAGCCAACATTTTTATTTAAACGCTGATAACTTAATGGATTTTTTACATATATCTTTTTATTCATAATTTTTTTGAATAAATCATTTTTTCTGTATTTTCGAATGCTTAACCTGGGAGCATTAACAATATCTCTATATTTTAAATGGTATAAATTATTATTATCTACCTTTTTTTCAGTATCCAACAAACCCACACTTAATAACCAACTAATAATTCTTGATCTTGCTCTAGTTTCACTATCTCTTTTACTGTCAGTAGATAAAGTAACAGTTTTTCCTTTCCATTTTGCTGTTTCCTCAATTCCAGGATAACCTATTGAAATATCTAAATAATTAAATGTATCTCCTGGTAATTGATTTGCCTTGTGTAAAAATCCTAAAACAACTCCATATGATAAAACACCTTCAAGAGCAATTTTTTCCCATTGTTTCGTTCCAAATTCAGTTTTGCACCATTCTTCTCCTATATTTGTTATTTTAAAGTTATCGTTATTTAATCGTTCTATAAAACCTAAAGCTTCAAGAGAACCTCCAGTATCACTCACAGCTTTTGATTTAGTACTGTCGCTTTTCTTAGATTGTGTAGCGTAACATTTTGAATCATCTAATGGACTATTCAAAAAAGGACAATATTTAATTCCTAAATTTTCTTTTAACATGTTGCAATATTGATGAACATTATTTTCATCATTTTCATCAAATTTTAAATCTTGCAATCTAAAATTACTTTTCCCAAATTTATTATACCTAGATTTTAAAATATAATATAAACATTCTAATCTACTTCCATATTTTCTATTTAATAATAGAGCCATAAATTCACCTCATTTTATTTTTTTTATTAATTCTTTTAAATTTATTAAACGCTCAGATTTTTTTGGATTTATTTCACTTAGAGTTTTAAACTTTGTTAATAGATAGATATTAATATTTTCATTATTAATGGACAAATTTCCCTTAATTTTAATGTAAGAACGTTCATAATAAGGTATATTCTTTTTATCATTAATAACTTTTATTAAATAAATTTTATTATTGTTAAATGCTACAATATCTATTCTTTTATTTCTAGAATGACCTTTAGTTTTCACTTCAGAAAAGAAAGTAATTTCATTATTAGAATAGGTATTTAATATAAAAGACATATAGTCTAATGAATTAAACATAAATTTTTCTAATTTTGTTATATTAATAATATTATTTGAGATGGTTTTATTATTAACACAGAGATAATAACATAAATTACAATTTAAACATTTACTTTGGTTTATTATCATTTTTTCATTTTGATCTATTTTTTGGGCTTTAGTAGGACAAACAAAAACTTTTCTAGCACCTGTTTTTGAAAGTGAATCTAAAAAAATATTTTTAATATTTTTTTTGCTTATTGGTATTTTATTTATTAAACATGGTGGTGATTTGATATGGCATTTTTCACAAAAGTTATAATCTAAAGAAAAAGCTATAATAACCCCTCCCAATTCATAAAGTGTTATATATATATTTGAATATAAATAGTAATTTTCCTGCTTTTTAATTATTATAAGTATAATTTTTAAAAAAATCAATAAATGTAAGTAGATACTTTTTAAGGTTATTGATCAACTTAAAAAAAATTTTTGCTCAGATAATTATATGATAAATTCTTGGTAAATGCAGCTATTGCAGTCGAAATATTTAATATCCTGAGTTTGAAAATGACGGTAATCTAAGAATAAAATATTTTAGATGTGCATATTAAAGTTGTTTTCGGAGTTGATCAAAAAATAATTTAGAAGTATAAATATATTCACTGCATTAAATCGAGTAAACTCACTGCATTAAAATGTAGATGTATACGGTATACATAAACTAATTGTAATAACAACAAATTCAGCGTTTTTTGTAATCTCTAATTCACTGCATTATTTATATTATGCAGTGAATCCTACTAACCGAGATAAAAAAGAAAATAAATCTATATTATAAAAATGATAATAGATTATCATTATAGCTTACAGCTCCCTTCGGGGAGCTTTTCTATTTTACTTTGAAAAAAGGAGATGATGTATGTGGAAAAAGTTTTAGAAGATTTTAAGCAGTGGTTAAGATTGGATGGTAAAAGCAAAAAGACTATTGAAAACTACTCACTGGATATAGGTCAATTTCTAAGCTGGATCACAGAAAGAAATATTAATCTAGGTGAAATAAGTAGAGAACATATTTTAAATTACAAAGTAGAAATAATGAATTCTGGGCTTGCTGTGGTTACTATAAATAAAAAAATCAATTCTTTAAGGTCTTTTAATGATTTTTTGATTGAGAAAGAAATTAATCTTGAAAGAGTAATTAAGCCAGGAAAAGATAGGATTAAAATTGCTGGTGGTAGCGAAAATAATGTAGACGTATACAGCAATGAAGAATTGGAGAAAATATTGTCTGCAGTTAATAAAGAAGAAGTTACTCTGCGCAATAAGCTGATTGTGTATTTACTATTATATACTGGGGTTAGAGTTAGTGAACTGGTAAATATTAGGATTCCTGATTTTGATTTACTAACTGGTGAGCTAAAAATTATTGGTAAGGGTAATAAATATCGAGAAATCCCTCTGAATCAAAAACTAAAAAAAGTATTAAAAAGTTATCTTAATAAAGAGAGGAAAGAAAATAAGCATGCTGAAGATAGTCAGTATTTGCTATTGACAGAAAGAAGTCCAAAAATGCATCGAGATACAGTAAATTATGTATTGAGAAAAATAGGAAAAGATCTTGATTTTAAGTTGAATCCACATAAATTTCGCCACACAACTTTTACTCTTTTGCTTGCCAAGGGAGTTGATATATCAACCATCTCAGCCCTGGCTGGCCATAACAGTATTGAAACGACTAATAAATATTATTTGAATACGAGCAAAGAAGAAAAAGCTGCAGCAGTCTCACTGTTGTAATAATTTCAATCCGAGGTACTTCCTTAATTGGGGGTATCTCTTTTTTGATTTCAAAAAACTTAGGAGGTAGAGAAAAATGAGAATAATTAAAACTAAAGAAGATATTGAACTTTTACGAAACACCTATGCACTGCCAGATGAGTATTTAGACTGGATTGATGATTATTTAGTGCAACTGTATGAAGCTCTTGGTCGAGATGAAACTATGGATCAGTTCCGCTTAGATTGGCCTGGTGGATTTATAGCAGTATTAGAAGCAGGAGATAACTTAAGAGATCTTTCAATATTAGGTTTAAATCATGAAGATGATGGAATATTTGGGTTCCCCTTAGAATATGTCGAAGAATATTCTCTAAATAGAATGGAATTTTACAGGATAGGTATACTTTTTGATAATGAATCAATGCTAACAATTTTCTCAGAAGTAGGAATTCATGATGATGAAATTGAAGACTATCTGGCTGCTGAGGCAATTAATATTGATGACTATGATCAAATGCCAGATGAAGAGGTCCCTTTTTAGGAGGTGGAATCTTGGAAATTATAATTGGAATAATAATAAAATTGCTAAATCAATAATAATTGATGCTAATAAGCCGGCTTGCCAGTAAAGCCGGCTTTTGTGGAATAAAAAAAGGAGGCAAACATTATGGTCAAAAATTACAAAAATAAGATTATGAGAACTTACAGAAAAATCAACAGCACAGAAAGAGCAGTCCATCTTTTCTGCTCTGTAATTCACTTTGATAGAAGAGATAGTAAAATGCTGGCAGTTGCAGCTATAAGTGCAGATAAAAAGCTAACTGCATTAAAAATTATAGATCAAAGTTTTGATGCTAAGAATGCTGCCCCGGGAGAAATATTCAGCAAAATCAATATAGATCCTAACAGCAGGTTGATCTTTGCTCAAAACAAGTTTGATTTACCGGAACCATCACTTGCAGAAATCCGTTTTGCCAAAAATTTAAAAGAAGCAGCTGAATTAATGGGTATACGATTTTTAAACTATTTAAGTATAGCAGAATATGATAATCATTTGAGTTTTAAGGGTAGTAAATACATTGAATTTTGAAGGAGGTTATTTATAATGACTAAAGCTGAAGAACTGGCTAGCATTTTTAGAAAAAGCAAAAAGGTTATAATTGAAAATCTAGATAACGAAAGTTACAACATAACTAACACTTACGTAATGATAAACCTTAAGGGAGAGGAATACATGAATTTCTTCGATAAGTACAACAGTTATATTACTACAACGGATATTCCGCTGGAATTTGAGGGTGTAATTTCAATAACTAAAGATGGTGATCAATTTAGTGAGGATAGTCTAGACACTAGAATTATAACTGATAAATTAGATGAGGCCAATTTAGAGGTGGAAAGTACCCCATTTTATTTAAACAGAGGTAAAAAAGAAGAAGTTAAGTTAATGAAACTGGAGAGCAAGAAATTGGCCATCTTCGACAGGGAATATGAATATTTATTGAGCTTAGGCAATGAATATAGAATCAAAAATACTGAGTCCCCATTATTTGTATTAAATAATGAAAAATAAAAGCTGTGATTATGCCGGTAAAATATATTTGCGAAACTTCAATTAGAAATAAAGTGAAAAAATTAATTGCTTAATCAAAAGTTAGGAGGAAAATAGATGTTCATAGATATAGATGAATATAACGACGGGAAGACGGCATTAGTTGATATTGAAATTGACCAGGGAAGTAAAATACACAGAGCATTTTTGAGCAATGATGGAAAGATTATTGCTTACGAGATGATTGCTGAGAATTATCCTGCCTGGGCCTTAATTGTGTTCGAATCTATCTTTGAATATTACAATGAAATCAAAGATGTGGATTGGATAATATCAGGAATAAAAATATCAATGTTGGATACTATTAAAGAATTATTAGTAAAGGGGCTGAATTAAAATGATAATGGATATAATATATGGCAATTGTGGTATTAATTTCAAAGAAGTTCCTGAAGGTAGTCAAATCGATAATAATAAAGTTATTGTTAGGCCAGAAATAGAAGAAAGAATAATAGCTAAAATTCGAGAGGAGTATCCTGATCTTACAAGATTGGAGATACTCCTCTTTTTATTGCAGTACGGTCCGATGACAGATGTGGATCAAAAAGAGGATGTAATTTTAGAAGAGGGATACATTACTAAAAATGGAAGGTCAGTAAAAAATGATAAACATTCAGAAGTATAACTTACAGGTGATAAAAGAATCTGGTGGTAGATATGATTTAAGTAGAACTATAAGAAGTGCAGCTGCAGCAAGAGATGTTTTCATAGAAGTTTTGAACCTAGATAAGAGGGCAGAAGAAGTTTTTGCGATGATAACTTTAGATGTAAAGTCTAAAATTACAGGTGTATTTGAAGTTTCAGTTGGGTCGATTTCAGGAGCACTAGTAACTCCGAGGGAAGTATTTAAAAGAGCTCTTCTGACTAACAGCAAAGCTGTAATTTTCGCACATAATCATCCTTCAGGGGAGCCTGAACCTAGTGCTGATGACATCAGCATAACTGAAAAATTGGTGAAATCTGGAAAAATAATTGGTATAGATGTATTTGACCATTTGATTTTGGGAAATGCAAATGATAATTATATTAGCTTAAAAAGTGAAGGGTATATTGAATAATAGGAGATTAAAAGGAGGTGGGCTTTATGGAACTTTTACCAAAGGAATTAGAAAATAAGATGCCATCAATTGAAGAAGCAAAGCAGAAAGAAGACCCTATATTATATGTAAAATATTTCCACCCGTTGTCAAGTTGGACATGGTATGCAGCAGGCTACAGTGATGATCATTTCTGGGGACTTGTAGATGGTGATTTTCTTGAAATTGGAATCTTTTGTCTTTCTGAGATGAAAAGTATTCGGGTTTTTGAACTCTGGATTGAAAGGGATCTACATTTTGAGCCCAAACCAATGTCGGAAATACGGCAGGAAATAATGGAAAAAAGGAGGTAAATGATAAATTGAAAGAGATAAAAAAAGTTAGCAATTTAGGACTAGAACACAAAGTTTTGATGGGAGCAGAAAACTCGTTAGGTGATAACTACCTGCTAATTTATCTAGCCAGAAAAAAGGAGTTTGTCACCTATTTTTACAATACTGAATTCGATTCAGTGACAATGGGCCACTATCTATATTCAGCAGCAGATGGTTTGAAAGATTTGTTGAACAGGGCTGAAAAAAAGGTAGGGGAAGAAAAAGTTGAGATATATGCAGTAAAAGAAAATATCCACTTCTTAAAAGATGGAAAAGTTAAACACTGGAGAGGAGGCTAAAATTGAGCTTGGTTACTTTATTTAGTCATTAAACTTATAATAGAAAAACATTTATCTGCAGCTGATGCTTCAAATATAGTGGCATCTAAAAATAATGTTAGTGTAGATGAATTATTAAAATTAGTTCCAGATAAATATCTTTAATTAATAAAAATCCTGTTCAGTTGATCTTATACTGAACAGGATTAAAATGTTTATTTTTTATTTGTTTTAACCACTAATATATTATTACCACTAACAAAAGTAGCAAATACTTCTTCTTTTGCCTTTACTAATTCAAAGGCAACAACCTCAGTATATCCTTCTTCTATTTTTAAAATTTCTAAATCAAATTCATCTTCAGTTATTTTTGATAAAATATGATTTTTACTTTTATCATATCGTTTCTTAAATTTTAATTTTTTTGTAGTTTCAGTTGGTTTATAGATACCTTTTTTGTTTTTTTCAATACTGAGTGCATCGAGGTCTCTGTGAATTGTTGGTTTACTTGTTTTTTTGTCTAGAGTGTTAAAATAATTATTAATTGCATCCGTCAATTCTTGCTCTGTATAAAATTCTTGCTCAGACACAAATTTTTGTACCATTTCTCTGCGTTCTTCTTTTTTTATTGATTCCATAATTTTTATCCTCCTTTTTCAATGAAATATTTTTTGCCAATATTTTATTAGATTGCTAATGTGACAGCAATTAGACTGGTTCAGTTAATTGTCAAAGAAATTACCACCAAATAAACTGGTGCATATAAACACCCTAAGAATCCAATAACTATATTTGAAATATAACTGAAATTTATTATATAATAATGAAATAAAAATTTCAAGTATTCGATTCATAAAAATCAGCATAATCCTTGACATATCAGAATATACTGATATAATTAATACAAATATAATAATGAAAATAATTTCATAAAGGAGGAAATAGCATGTTGAATCAAGTAAAAAGTTATAACTCAATTAATACTGTACTAATTAAAAAATCTGTTTCATCTTTAGTAGAGGTGATTAATCATCCTGTAGAAATAAGTAATCTATATTATTATGCAAAAACAGTAAAAAAAGTTGTAAAAAATCAATATTTTGATAGTTTAAATGATCAAATCTTAATAGCTGAATTAATAAATAAATTAAATAATAATTATAATGCCGTAAATTTAAATAATGGTAAAAGATATATTATGTCTAATAACATTTATGTTCTAAAACAGCTTGAAGTAGCAGCAGATCACATTTTAAAAATTCTTACGAAAGAAATAGGTAAAAATAGGCTTATGCAAATAGTTAACTGATTTTTAGTATCTGCATACAAATTTATTATTTTAGCATAATATAATCAGTGTTTAATGAGCTTGTCAGTATAAATTAATTAACTGACAAGCTCAAAAATTTAGTAACTTTATAATTATAACTTATATTCGAGGTGAAATTTAAATGATATATTTTTCTAAAAAAGATATAGTTGAAATGGCAAAAACAGAAAATTTTTTTGATAGTAAATATACAGACGATACAATTGAAAATAAATTAAACAATCTGATTGATTTTTTAAATGCCTCTACAATACTTAAAGAAAGTAATTTTGCATCTGAATTTTTGAATCTAGACCAAAGCAAGCCTAAAAATCCATATGAACCTTATCAATTTAATTTATCGACCTATATTTTTTTGTGTTTATTACTTGAGATTTTTGATCATAAATATTTTTATAATATATACAAAGGTAAAAGTCGTTCTTATGAAAAGGCAGATTTATTAATGAGATGTTTAGAAAATTCAATATTAAAATATCGATATGTTTGGAAGAGTAATAAATGTCACTTTTATAAAACTTCAAATGTTACCTGGGAAGTATTTGCTCTAAATATGATGAGTGATATATATAAAATAATAAACCCCAATTCTAAATCTAAAAAAGTTGAAGAAATTGATAGAGAAATAGCAGAATTAGCAATTGCTTTTTTATCTTTACCTGATAATTTAAAAATTAAAGCATATCATAAATCTAAAAACAGATTAAAGTACATTAAAGAAAAAATTATTTTTGAATTAGAGAATAAGATCGGAATAGATCCAGTTTATAAAGTTGAAAAAGAAATGTTGGAAGAAAAATTTAAAGAATATTTATAACTAGATAATATTGATTAAGTCCCATTGATCTAAATAAAAGATCAATGGGATTTTTAAAGTTTTTAGTACTAATAAGAGAAAATTTATGATAAAAAACAATTATAATTTTTCCCCGTGATAGATTCCAAAATGATTGTTATTATGTAGTTAGAAGTAAAATTAAATTCTCTATTATTGCAGTAGCTCATATTATATTGCATTAAAAAAATTGTAGTTTCACCAGTTGTTGGTAGTAAAAGAAGCTACATTTAGATAGTTATTTTCAAAAAGAGTAATTGGGCTTTTTAATAAATATTAATTAAGTCTCATTGATCTAAATAAGAGATCAATGGGGCTTTTAATGTTTTTAGTAGTAATAAGGGAAAATTTTTGATAAAAAATATTTTGGAATTTACCATAGAGCGATTTCAAAAATTTTTGTTATTATTATTTTAGAAGCAAAAAATAAACCCAAGGAGGTAATATTTATGAGAGAAGAAAAAAGAAGATTATCTGGTTCAGAAGTAAAGAATAGCAATTTTGAGGATTTGGTGGAAGAGTATAATGAATTAAATTTAACTATTTCAGATCTTGAAGAAATTGAAGGTCTAATAAACCGAGGCCCAATTTATAGGCTTTGTTGTTCTTTTAACAACTATCAGAAAACTCCATTAAAGCATCTAACTAAAATAGGGGTGACAGCTGCTGCTGATTCAATAGAACAGCATTTGCAGACATTGCCGCTAACTCCATATAAAGTGTTCCAGTTTGAGCATGAAGATGGGCCGATTATAACTGCAGATTTTTGTCCTGATTTCTTATTGGAGTTGGATACAGTAGAAGAATATCTTAAAATTTTGGTTAACTTTAAAAATTTCATTGACCAAATAGAAATTGCAGATGCTAAGATTGACTTTGGGATGTTTGGAGATTCACCAGCTGTTGAAAGTAAAAAAGATGCAACATTTAGGAAGTTATTTTTAAAAGAGTGATTGTAGTAGTTTAAAATTATGCTTTATTTTCTGGTACAATAAAACACTTCCTGGACCCATAATATAAGTAGTAAAACAAGTGGCTCCAGGGAGTTATAATTAACGACAGCAACGACGGTACGGCAGCATAAATTTCAAACTGGAGGGTGATAGAATTGGGGAAAGTTAATGAGATTGAAGTTGAAAAAATACTATCAGATTTTACAGATTTAAATATTCAAAAAGATAGAAAGTTTAACTGCCCATCTCATGATCATAAAGATGAAAATCCTAGTGCCAGCATTAACTATGGTCAAAATATAGTTAAATGCTGGTCTAAATGTGGTATTATGGGTCCGGTGAAGTTGTTATCGAAAATAAAAGGTATTCCTGAAGATCAAGCTAAGTCGATTTTAATTAAAAAATATGATGTAGAAGTTAAGCCATTAACTGCTGAAGAAGAAAAAAGGCAGTTTAGAGTAAAATTACTAAATAAATATCTGGGTCAATGTAATAAGATGCTGCAACCTGAACAGAGGAAAGCTCTTAAAAATCGTGGATTAACTGATGATATGATAGATAATTTCAAAATGGGGTATCACGAGCCAAACAAGATTGACTTAAGTGAAGATGAAATGATAGAGCTCGGGGCAGCCCAAAGAAATAAAAATGGAAAGCTTTATTCAAACTTTGCAGATAAGGTCATTATCCCACTCTATGAGGGAGGCACTCCAGTATATTTTATGGCCTGGGATTATAAAGATAAGAGTGAGATTAAATATTGCTTTCCAAAAGGCTGGAAGAAACCATTGGCTGGTGAAGTTAAGAATGGTGTTGTTTTAGTAGAGGGAATTTTTGATTACCTCACCTTAGCCCAGCCAGGATTTGACAGCAGCCCAATTTTAGGATCTTCCTTAACAAGAAGCCAGAAGAATAAATTATCGCAACTAGATAATTTTCATCTAATGCTGGACAGTGATCAGGCTGGCAAAAAAGCTGCAGAGAAGATAGCTGAAGAGTTTCCTACTGCAGCTAAAATAGTTGAGTTAGAAGATGAGCCTGGGACTGACCCAAATGATCTATTCTTACAAATGTCGAAAGATGAATTTAAAGAGCTGGTAAAGAGTAAGCTTGAAAATGCTCAAAAACTAGTTGATATCAGGATAAATAAGTTAAAACACCAGGGTAAGTCACTTAAGTCAGTAGGGTATTTTAAAAATAAGATAGCACCTATGCTAAATAAACATGGTCCAGCTGAACTCGAATATTACATCTCTATTTTAAGTGGTATTAAATCTGAAACTGGTTTGAGTGTTGGTGCCATTCGATCAACATTAGATAGCCTTAAATCTGGTAAAAATGACGACGGCAAGCCAGGTGATTTACTAGAAATATATAACGCCTACAGAAATAATTTTAGATTATTTCATGATCAACTCAATGGGAATTATGCTCAATTTGAAGATAATGAGAAGCAACAGCTTTTAAATATAAGAAGTGAGAAATTTAAAAGCTTTACATTTATTAAATTACGAGAATTAACTTCGAAGCTGCCTTCTCAGGATTTTGTAAAAAGATTCATCGATAATTTAAGTTCAGAAGCTGAAAGCTCAGGAATTGAAGTTAGTTTAAAAAATAGAGTTGCTGGAGCTGATGAAAATTTTTACTATGATTTAGCTAATAATGAAGGGGAGGTAATAAAAGTTGAAGATGGTAAGTGGGAGATAATTAATAAAGCAAGGCCAATATTTTTAACTGAAGATCATCAGCTACCTCAGGTGAAACCTAATCCAGCAGGAGAAATAGCTGAAATGTTTGAACTCTTTAGTCAGTTTGATAAAAATCAACAGATCCTACTCAGCTGCTATCTTCCCTTTGCTTTAGTCCCGGAATCACCTAAACCAATTTTATACATTCAGGGTGAGAAAGGTGCTGGTAAGACAGATTTTACTAGATTTCTCCGTAGTTTAATCGATCCTTCTATCTTGAAATCACTTAAAGAACCGAGGAAGGAGAAAAATACAGTCCAACAGATGGCCCATCATTACTGCTGTCTGTATGATAATGTAAATCAAGTTAAAGATTGGTTTATTAGATTAGCCTGCACAGCTGTAACTGGAGAATATGATGAAAGAAGAAAATTATATACTGATCAAGGTTCCCAATTTTTCTCATTTAAGAGAGTGATCATAATCAATGCCATTAACAGATTGGGTATGGATTTCTCAGATTTTCAGGATCGAATGTTGCTTTTGAAAATGGAAAGAATTAAAAGCAATCATAGATTGACAGCAGCTGCAGTTAAAGAAAAAATGGAGTCTTTAAAACCTAGAATTTTTGGAGCTATGGTTAAAGTATTGTCTGAGGCTAAACCAATTGTCAATGATATTGAAATAGACAATCTCCCCCGCATGGCGGATTTTATGCTCTGGGGAGCGGCAATAGCTGAAGTTTTAGGGTTTGGTAAAGAAGCTTTTGTAAATGCGTATGAACAAAACATGGCAGATATCAACCGAGAAATGCTTGAGAACCAAAGTCTGGCACTAACAGTTTTAGAATATTTAGAGAAAAATGAGCAATTTAAAGGTCAGGCTTCTGAATTATTGCAGGAATTAGAGGATGTAGCTATTGACCTGCATATAAATACCAGGAAGAATGACTGGCCTGGTTCACCCTCTGTTCTGTCAAGAAGATTAAATGAGATAAAGTCCAATTTATATGAGCAGAATATAATTTTTAAGAAGGGCAAAGAGAGTGGTAAAAATGCTTCCAGATATATTGTCTTAAAAAAAGAAGAAGAAAAAACAGAAAATCAGGACTTGAAATTAGTTAAAACAGGTGGGAAGATTTAAATTTATAAATATAGCCGTCGTTGCTGACTTACCCGCCGTAAAGGTGATTGTAGCTACAAGAAGGCAGCTGCGACGACAATTAAAATAAATTTGAGGTGATGATTAAATGAATGCTTCAAGATTGATTAGAGAGCTGAGAATGGCAGGGTTCAGAATTAAAACAGATGGTACAAAAATACACTGGAAGTATTTAGAGGGGGTACCAGATCCTGATGAAACTAAAAAGTTTTTAACTTTGCTGAAAGAAAATAAGGGGGAGGTGATTACAGAACTAAAAAATGAGGTTAAGATGAATTTAATTGCTGTAGATATTGAAACTACTGGGCTTAACCCACGAGAGAATTCAATTAAATTAATTTCATGGGCAGACTCTAGTGAAAGTGGAGCCTCAACTAATGTAGATGTCCTTAAAGATAAGCTTGCTGATTCTTCTCTGCAGAAGGTGTTTCATAATGCTGCTTTTGATGTTCCTTTTTTAGAGACTAAAGGATTTCCAGTGAATAACTATACAGATACAATGCTCATGTCACAGATTATGGGAAAGAAGTACCAGCGACATTCTTTAAAAGCGGTGCTTCAAAGAGAGTTGAATCTTGAAATCTCAAAAAAGCTGCAAAAGGCTTCAAATTGGCAGGATGAGCTGACAGAAAAGCATTATCAGTATGCTGAAAATGATGCTAAGGTGACTCTTAAATTAGCAGTGCATCTGCTTAATAAGATCACTGATAAAAATCTTTATGAAGTCTTTAAAAGAAACGAAAATGCTTTACCACAGCTGATACGGCTGATAAAAGATGGACTTTATGTTGATGCTAAACAGTGGGCTGCAGAATTAAAAAAGTATGAGCTTAAAAAAGATAAGGTGGAAAATAGTATTCTTGAAGAGTTAAATTCAACTATAAACTTAAATTCACATCAGCAGCTCAAGTATGCACTTAATAATAGAGGAGCAAAAGTAGCAAATACTAAAGATGAAACACTGGCTAAATATGAAGAAGACTTTCCAGTAATAGAAAAGATCAGAAATTACAAGAAGCTGCAGAAATTAACTTCTTCAAATACAAAACTTATTGGTTTTGCTGATGCAGATGGGAGAGTAAGAGCTAACTGGAAGCTTTTTGGGTCAGTCACAGGCAGGATGTCCTGTTCAAAGCCCAATCTGCAGCAGTTGAGTTATCAATTTAGAAAATTTATTAAACCAGAGGCAGAAAATAAATTTGTGGGCTGTGATTATTCTCAGGTTGAGCTAAGAGTAGTTGCCTCATTAGCTCAGGACAGACAAATGATTAATGCCTTTAAAGATGGTAAGGATCTGCATCTTACAACTGCTCAGCTAATATATGGTAAAGAAAATATATCCAATGAAGAGCGACAAATTGCTAAAACATGTAACTTTGGGCTTATTTACGGGATGGGAGCAGATGGTCTGAAAAGAAGATTAAAACAGATGGTAGGAATGGATATTAAACTGCATGAAGCCAGGAGACTGAGAACTAAATTCTTATCCTCATATAAGGGGCTTAGAAGATGGCAGGAGAAGTTACTGCAGAAAAATTATATTAAGACTCTTGGGGGTAAACGCTGGTCTACTAAAAGGTTAAATAACCAGGAGTTATTTAATTATCCTGTACAGGGATCAGCAGCTGAAGGACTAAAAGAAACGATGATTGTAATGAATAAGCAGCTTCCTGATAATTGGAGATTAGTTGCTCTGATACATGATGAGATCTTATTAGAAGTTCCGGAGTCTGAAGCTAAAAAAGCTTTAAGAAAACTGAAGAAATGGATGGTAGCTGGAATGGAGAGGATTGTTAAAGATGTACCTATTAAAGTTGATGGGATTATTGCTGATTACTGGAAAAAATCTTAAAAAAGGAGATGGTTTAGTTGATTATTTCACCACCGAAAAAGAGAGCTAATAATAGTGAGGGCTGGCATGAGGCAAGTATATCTTCTATAGATTATCTGCAAGATGTAATCTATTTTGAAAAGATGACCGATGTTTTGGATATTACTTTTGAGCTATCTAACGGTAATTATATTACACAACGTTATAATTATTCGTTTCATTCAAAAAGTAATTTATATAGCCTCATAGTAGCATTAACTGATGAAAAACCAGATTATGATGCTGGTTTGAATACTGAGGAATTATTGAATCAAGAATGTCTGATTAAAATTGAGCACAATGAAGATAGTAAAGGTAATGTTTGGGAAAATGTCAGGGAAGTTAAAAAAGTTGATGAAAAAATGTTGGAAGGCAACTGTTAAACAGTCTTATAATTTAATCCCCTTAGAGATATCAGCTCTAAGGGAATTACTAAAAATCAGAATTGAAAGGGAGATTATAATGAATAAAAAATATGGTGAAAGCGATTATAATGAAAAAGAGGTAATGAAGGACATTATCATTGATGATTTAGAAGACCTAGGGGATTATTTAGATACCCAGCAGATGGTAGATAATATTAAATGCTATACTGTTCAGGATATAAAAAAGCTAATTAAAGATAAGGTATTACCACCAGTAATAAAAAAAGGTAAAATAAAGGTGAGATTAGAAGATTATGCCGAGTGGTATGCTAGTGTAATTGATTCTATACCTAAAAATGGGGATGACCCAGACTTTTATGATGGAATGCACTTTAATTAGCAGAGTAAGGGATAGCAATCTAGAGGCCACTTCTACCAAGATAACTAAAAAATAGTATACTTTTTGTAGAAGTTGGTCTCTTTTTGACAAAAAAGGGAGCTGAAAATAATGATTAATATACCAGATAAAAAATTAAAAGAAGAGATTAAAGAAAATTTGGGGATTACTGAAGAAATTAATTTAGATGATATGTTGAAATTGAAAGAGATTAAAAGTTTTTACTATATTAATGATTTAACCGGGTTAGAATATGCTAAAAATCTTAAAAAATTAAATTTGACTTATGATAGAATAGAAGATTTAACTGTAATTGAAAACTTAAGTAATTTAACCCACTTAAAGCTAAATGGTTCTAAAGTAAAAGATTTTACACCAATATCTAATTTGAAAAAGTTAAAAAAATTAGTTATTAGAGAATGTCAGGGCAAGTTTTTTCTGCCCAGAGATAATGAAACCAGAGTACCCTACTTTAATTTGATTTATAAAATTTATCCGTTTAAGAATTTCACAGATTTAGAAAAAAAGAAATTGGAAGATTTTCTAATGGACCCAACAGAAGAAACTGCATTAGAAGCTATTAATAAATCAGCTAAGAACTTATTTTTTGTAAGAAGTTTTTTAAGTGAAGCTAAGATTAAAAAATTGATTGAAGAAAAGATAAGTGGGAATGATTTTAGTATTAATTTCTACAAACAGTTATCAGAGTATAAGCCCTTAGGAGATGAAACAGATGAAGTAATTGAAAAAACGGTAGGTAAAGGTTGTAGGAAATATTTAAAAAAGAAAAAGATGGAAGAAAAACTTAAAATTAATATTTAACTGTTAATTCCTTTAGTGCTATTGCTGACATTACTAGAACCCCAATTCTACTAATACAAATAGCTCAGTTAAATATTTTAGTAATCTGAAACTTATAGATGTGCCCTTAGTTATTTAATAGATTTATAAAAAAAATGATGAAAAAGGGGTGGGGTTTAGTTTTTTTACATTGCTGCCTCTCCTGTTATTATAAAACTTAATTATCTGTTTCAAACAAATGTTTGATAATATATTATATTTATGATTAGAGTATTATATTTAAATTTAAAGAGGGGGTTAGCTTATGCTGATGAATGAATGCTTAGAAAAATTCGAAAAACATCTGAAGTTCAATGAAAAAAGCAAGTGGACAATCACAGGCTATTTAAATGAGATGGAGTATTTTAGTAAATATCTGGAGACAAAATATAATGGTCCGGTATATGTTGAGGACATTACGAAAGATGAGCTTAAAGGCTATCTTAATTATATTAGAGAAAATGGCTACAAAGCATCCTCACGGAACAGAGTACTTTTTGTCTTTCGTTCTTTTTACAATTTCACTCAGGAAGAGCATATTACAGAGGAACATTTAGCCAAAGATTTAAAGCCAATTAAGACCAGAAAAAAAGAGAGGGTTTACCTAACAGCCGAAGAAGTAGCAGAATTAGTAGATAAAATAGACCATCAGATTGTAAAAACTGCAGTTCAGACTATGTACTATTCCGGATTGCGCGTCTCAGAATGTACTAATTTAACCTTTGATGATCTGGATCTTAAAAATCAGGTTTTACACGTTCGCCAGGGCAAAGGCAATCGGGACAGAGATGTTCCAATCTGTGATGAGCTGCTTGAGATACTAACTAATTATCTTAAAAATATACGGCCCAATATTTCTTCTGATTATATTTTTGCTACAAAACGGTCTGGAGAGTTATCAGGAGCTTATATTAATCGGAAACTGAAAGAAGCAGTTGAAGAGCTTAATTGGAATAAAATGGTAACAGCACATGTGCTAAGGCACTCCTTTGCCTCTACACTAGTAAAAAATGACATTAATATATATAAAATCCAAAAACTATTAGGCCACTCCAATATCTCTGTAACTAGCCTGTACGCTCATAGTAATATTGATGATTTAAGTGAAGCGGTTAATGTGCTTTAATACCAAAATCCCCTGCTATTATAGGCAGGGGAACCCTAATGAAAGGAGGTAATACATTTATGGCTGATACAGAAAAAGAACAGCCTATCTATGATGAAAAGGTCAACTATATTTTGACAGCTTTAAAGAATGGGAAATCCAGAGAGGAGATAGCTGATGATCTTAATTATTCCAGCTATAAGTCCATGGATATGTATATTAGAAGAAAAAACTTCCTCTGGGATGCTGATCGTGGTACTTATGTGCCAAAAGTAGATGACCCTGGATTTGAAAATAGGAAGTTAACTGGTATATCATCGAAAGCTGATTTAATTATTAGTTTGTTTGCTGATGAGGGTAGTAATCCAAAATCTTTAGCTAAAAAAGTAGGGTTTAATGACCATAAAGATTTAGCGGATTTTATGAAACGTCAGAACTACATCTGGTCATCAGAAGAGCGTAATTATATTCATCAATCTGAAATGGAAGTGGAAGATGAGGTAGAGAGTGAAGAACTAGCTCCAGAAACTAATGGGAAAGAACTTGCTGCAGAGATTAGAAAACAGGTTGAACGTCAGGTCAATGTTGCAGAAAAACTGGCTAAGTTCACTCCAGTGATGGAATTTTTAGAAGAAAACATGGATTCCTTAAGGGGACTATTAGCAGCTACAGAGGATGGAGAAGAAAGTGATGGAGAAATTCCACATTTCGCAGTGCCAGGAACAACCAAAACCAAAAGTGTCTATATGGCTGATAGATTAGCTGAATTAGTTACAGAATTCAGCAAGGTTAGGAATGTATCTCAGAGAGATATTTTCGAAGCTGCTGTTATTGAGTATTTAAGGAAGTATGGTTACAAAGATGCAGTTAATTCTCTTCTCAAGTGATATAAAATAGATTTAATAGTAGGAAAAAATTAAGTTTTAACGAATTAGTTATTACGGAAATGTTTTTCTATGATGATTAGTATGATATAATAATTATACAGGAAGTTAAAAGAGATGGAGGGACTAAATTGGATATTATTAAAAATCCACATGATTCTTTATTTAAGAGAACTCTTGGTGATAAAGAAGTGGCAGTAGATTTTTTAGAAAATTATCTGCCCAATAGTATTTTAAAAGAAATTGATTTAACCGATATTAAGGTGGCCAAAGATAGTTTTATAGATAAAGAGTTGGAAGAAAGTTTTTCTGATATTTTATATAATGTAAGTATAGATGGTAAAGAGGGATTTGTTTACTTATTATTTGAACACAAGAGCTATTTTGATAAAATGACACCAGTCCAGATGCTTGGTTATATAGTAGATATCTGGAGGCTTTATAATAAACAGAATAAAAACGAGAAACTACCACCAATTATACCTATTCTTATTTATCATGGAGATAGAAAATGGAAGTATGGAAGCAGCTTATCAGAATTACTTGAAGCTACTTCAGAGGCTATTTCAGATTATATACCTGGTTATAATTATTTGCTTTATGATTTTTCTAATTATTCTGATGCAGAAATAAAGGGACAGATTAAGCTGAGGCTATTTTTAAAGTTGATCTCTCATATTTTTGATGATGATTTTGATAAAGGACTGCGGGAAGTTCTGCCTTTGTTAATTGAACTAAGCAAAAAAACAACCGGGCTGGAGTATATTGAAACTGTTGTAAAGTATATTTTAAATATTGGAGAAGAAATTTCTTTAAATGAGTTGGATCAAAAGGCAAAAACCATTTCAGCTGAAGGGAGTGCTGTTATTATGACTATAGCAGAAAAAATCTATCATGATGGAAAAGAAGAAGGTATTGAAGAAGGAATAGAAAAAGGAAAAGTAGTTGGTAAAGAAGAAGGAAAAGTTGAAAATATGCATGAAATGATTGAGTTTGCTTTAGATTTGAAGTTTGGAATGACCAGTAAATCTCTCGCAAAAGATATTAAAGAAATAGATGATTATGAAAAATTAAAAGAAATTAAATTAGCTATTAAAAATTATGATTCTTTAGATGAATTAGTTAAGAGTATTGATATTTAAATTTTAAGTTTTTATCTTAGTTTTTAGACCAACAGAAAAATATGTTTTCAGAAACTGTTATCTATTCTATTATAGATAGCAGTTATTTTTTTGCAATCGTTACTCTTCTTACAGGAGAGAGCGGTTGCTTTTTTATTTTCAGTAACAAAATCTGTTCCAAAACTAGAGCTTTACTATCATTAGTTTATGCTTAGGTTTCCAAATGGTAGCAACATTTATCTTTATTTTATCTTTAGAACAACAAATGGTATTTATTTCTTCTACCCCGAGAACCCTTGTGTGGCATGGGATTATATAGATGGTTATTTCTTCAAAAAATGGAATAAATTTAGTAATGGTTACTAAAACACCGCTGCTGGCAGCACTATCGGCCGAAGTGCTGCTGGGTAGGTGCTCATATAACCAAAACAAATTAGATGAACTGGCAAGGATGCCAGGAACAACACAAAATTTCAAGGAGGAATAACAAATGAGAATTAACACAAACATAGCTGCGTTGAATTCATACAACCAGCTAAAAAACACACAGAGTAACTTGAGTAAGTCTTTATCAAGGTTGTCATCCGGTAAAAGAATTAATGGTGCTGCTGATGATGCTGCAGGTCTGGCAATCAGTGAGAAAATGAATGCTCAGACAAGAGGTTTAGCAATGGCTCAAAGAAATGCGCAAGATGGTATCTCTATGATTCAGACTGCTGAGGGTGCTCTAAAAGAATCCCATTCTATCCTTCAAAGGATGAGAGAGTTGGCTAACCAGTCAGCTAACGGTACAAATACCGATGCTGATAGAGAAAATATTCAAGATGAAATTTCACAATTAAAAAATGAACTTGATAGAATTGGTAACACAACAGAATTTAACACTCAAAAACTTTTGAATGGTAATTTAGCTGGAACTGCTGGTGTATCTGGTGAAAATACTACAACTGGTGCAGTTAGCATGGAACAAACCAGTGCTTCTCAAAGTTCAACTAATGTTATCAAACAGGATGCTTCATCTTTAGACTTTGCAAGTACTGCAGGACATCAAAAAGAAAACATTACAATTGATGGGCATGATATAGAAGTAGATTGGACAAAGCACTTATCCGATTCAGAAAGAGCTTTATTAGATAGTGATAATACTTCTGCTTCTGACAGTGAAGTTTCAGATATTGTAAATAGTTTAGAAAGTGCAATTAATTCAGCAATTGATGAGTATAATTCAGATAATGCTGCAGGTGCAAAAGTAGCTAATGTTGATTTATATAAAACATCAACTGGTGAATTAGCTATAGAAAGTGGTGTTAAAGGTGAGGAATCTGAGATTGCCTTTACGCCTGGAGCTGCAGATTCTGTTTTAGATACTTATTTCGGTGATGGAGCAAATGGTAATATAAGTGCAACTGGAGATAATGTTGCAGATTTTACATTAGCTGCTACTGATACCCTTAGCTTTAATATAGGTGAAGTTACTCTAAAAACAGGAAACTTGGCTGCTGCTACTGCAGGAACTACTAGTGGAGATACAGTAGCTTCAGATATAGAAACTAAAATTAATTCTGCTATTGGAACTTATAATACTAATGCTGGTTTAAGTAGTGGGGATGAAGGATTTATTGAAGATATAACTGTTGATGCGAAAGATGGAAGATTTAATATTTCAAGTCCTTCTGGAGCTATTACTTTTAACGAAAAGGATGGAGATACAACTGTAAGTGATCTTGGTTTGAGTGAAGCTCAGACTGAGGCTTCTGATAATGGCGCTTTGAGCTTCCAGATTGGTGCTAATAGAGGACAAAGTATGAGTATTGGAATTAATGATATGAGAAGTTCAGCATTAGGAATTAACAATCTTGATGTTTCCACACAAGGGGGGGCTGAATTAGCTTTAAATGCTCTAGATGATGCAATTTCTAGTGTATCAAAAGAACGTTCTAAGCTTGGTGCTGTACAGAATCGTTTAGATCATACAATCAATAATCTTAACACTTCTGAAGAAAACTTAACAGCTGCTGAATCTAGAATTTCTGATGTAGACATGGCTAAAGAAATGATGAACTTTACTAAGTCTCAGATCTTAAGTCAGGCTGGCACAGCTATGATGGCACAGGCTAACCAGTTACCACAGGGAGTACTACAGTTACTCGGTTAATTTCTTGAAGAGAATAATATAGATATAGACCAACAATAGAGCCGGCCGGTTTTCCGGCTGGCTTTTTTTAAAAGAAAGGGTGGAAGCTATTATGAAAGTAGATAGTGTTGAATCTCTTTCCAACCGTCAGATTCATAATAATAACAGTAATAATCAAAACACTAGAGTTAATAGAAATGATAATAGTGATTGCAAGCCTGAATCTCTTAGAGAAAAAGAGCAATATTCCGAGCAAGAACTTGAAGATGAAGTCAGAGAATCAGTTAAAGATATAAATGAAATAGTAGATAAAGTTAAAGAAGGTCTTTCCTTTCAGATTCATGAAGATACAGAAAAGATGATGGTTAGGGTAGTTGATTTAAATACAGATGAAGTAATTAAAGAACTGCCACCGGAAGAAATGCTTGATTTGCAAGCTAGAATTCATGAGATGGTAGGAATTTTAATAGATGAGACGGTTTAGAAAGAAGGTGTTATAAATGAGTGATTTAAGTCTTGGTGGTTTAGCTACCGGTATGGATACTGCTTCTATAATTGATCAATTAGTTCAGTTAGAACAACAGCCAATATATAACTATCAAGAAGAAATATCAGAACTGGAACAAACTAAAGGTGCCTGGCGTGATGTTAACAGCAGACTTGATAGTTTAGAAAATAAATTAACAGATCTAAAACTGTCTTCAACCTATAATTCAAGATCAGCAAATTCAAGTAATGAAGATATTGTTACAGCAACTGCAACTAATTCTACTGCAGAAGCCAATTATAATGTTACTATTAAAAGCACAGCTAAGAATCAAAGAATATTTGGTGCTAAGAAGGCAGATGATTACACAGCATCTATTGATGATACTATTACAATCAAAGGTACAAATATTGCTGTAACTGCAGGGGATACTTTAACTGAGATTAGTAATAACATTAATGATGCTGAGGCTGGTGTTAGAGCTTCAATAGTAGATAATAGATTAGTTATTGAAACTTCTGAAACAGGAATTGATAATGCTCTAAAAGATGCTTCAGATACTGGAGGTCCAACTATTTCTTCTAATAGTGGAATTTTAGGTGAAATAGGTATTTTAAATGGAAGTGGTGAAATAATAAATGAACCACAAAAAGCTGATGATGCCAAAATAGAAATAAATGGTATAGATAATATAACAAGTTCTACTAATACTTTTTCTGAGGCAGTTGAAGGAGTAACTTTTAATATTAATCCTGAGGCAGCGGTAAATAGTAGTGCCATGGTTTCAGTAGCTAAAGATACTGGGAAAACAACAAAAGCAGTTCAGGGTTTTGTAGATCAATATAATAGTGTGATGGGTTTTATTGATAGCAAAAGTGGTTACGATCCTGAAACTGAAAAAGCTGGTATTCTACAGGGTGATGGAACTGTTATGAGGCTTCAAATGAGGTTAAGGGAACTTGTTACTTCAAAAGTTAAAGATACAGGAACTTATCAGTCTTTAGGTTCAATTGGTATAGAAATAGATAGAGATGGTGTAATGAGTTTGGATAGCTCAAAATTAACTGAAGCTTTAGAGAATAATCCAGAAGAAGTTATCGATCTCTTTACCGCAAAATCAGATAGTGACAGTTATGATGGAATGGCGGTTCGCATGGATAGCTATCTTGACCAGGTTCTTCAATCAAATACAGGTCTTATTCCTAGAAGGCTAGAATTTTTTGATGATAGAATAGAAGGTTTAAATGATGATATAGAAGATGTACAGAGAAAAGTAGAGATGACCCATCAACGTTATGTGGATCAGTTTTCTGCAATGGAGACTGCTATTTCTGAAATGCAGAGCCAACAGAGCTGGATGATGAGTCAACTTCAGAATATGGGAGGATCATCTGCTAGTAGTATGATGTAAATATGATAGTAATTAATAATTTTGGAGGAGATTGGTGAGTTTAATAGAGGCCGATCTCCTTTAATTATATTATGGAGGTAATCAATTTGGATAATGATATTATAGAGAAGTTATTAGACATTGGTTTTGAGAAAGTTAATAATAAGTTATTTAAGAAAGTTAATGAGAAAAATAAAGATTTAATTCATAAATTGGGTATTGAAAAAAATTTTGAGACTGCAAAAATTATATTAGATGTTGATAATAATTCAGCTCAGATTGTTACATATCTTCATGAAAAGAAACCAATTATAAATGAAATAAAGGGACAGGATATCAATGATTTAATTGAAAAAATATTGGACGAATGAAAGGATAAAATTATGGAAATATACATAAACGAGAATCAAATAGAAGTAGAATCTTTAATAGATAAAAATGATGTTTTAGAGCTTGTAGAATTAAAATTGGACAATGAAATAATAGATACAATCCACTTGGATGAAGTTGAGGTTTCTTTAGAGTTCTTTCAGGAAAGTCAACTTGATCTAGAAAGAATAGATAAGATAAAATTTGAAAGCAAAAAAGTTGAGCAGCTAATAACTGAAACCCTTAAAGAAGCAGAAAACTATCTGCCAAAGTTAAAAAATTCTTTAAATAACTCAGCAGAACTTTTTAAAAATAGGAAGGAAGCAGATGCTTCTGATCTGCTGGATAAGACTTTAGAAGGTATCCAGTGGTATCTGGAAGTTATCAATGGTATAATGTCCTTAATAGATAAGGAAGAGCTAAAAAATAAAGGTAATAAGATATTAACTGATTTTATCCAGGCACTGAACAGAGCTATGATTGCATTGCAGAATGAAGATTACGATTATCTGGGAGACCTAATGGAAGTAGAAATGGTCGAATACATTGATAAATTAAGTGAATTTAATCAAGAATTATTAGAAGAATACTAAAAGAGGTGACCAAATATGTCTGCTGTGGAAAAATCTAATTCTGTTCTAACCCAAATCAAAAATCTCCTTGTCCAGAAATTAAATCTGCCTAAAAAAAATAAAACTCAACCAGAAAAAGGTGACAAATTTATCAAATTACAGCAGCCAGAAAAAGTCACCTATGACTTAGAAGACTTTGCAGCTTTTGATTCAATTAAAAGACCAATCAAAATCAACAACAGCAATAATATATTTTTTATTAACCACAACAACCGCAATAAAGCTCTAAAAATAGATCCGGGAGAATATAATCTAACAGAGATTCAGGCTGCCATTCAGCATAAAGCTAATGAAGAATTCGGAATAGGCAAGGTTCAACTTAAAATGACTGCCTCTGGTTCAGATCGCTTTATCTACGCTGAAGATAAGAAGGAAGAGCATGTTTTAGATGAGCAGGGATAATTTTAAGGAAACATATTATATATCAAATATTTTGAGACAAGCTTCACTGTTCAATATAAATCAATAAATTTTGTGAACCAGAAACAATTCAACTTGCTTAGGGGGAATAATAATATGGGCAAAGAGAGAATAAAGTCAAAAATTAAGAAAAAAACGAAATTATTGGATGAAGAAATTAGTTGTATAGTAAAAAATCTTACATATAATGATTATGATATTGTTTTTTTAAGTGATCCAGAAAGATTTAAAGAAAAAATAACTTTACAAAAAGATAAAATAAATGATTTATTTTTTAAATCTATTGTACAAGAGGGAAAAGCTATATTAGGTAATATAAAGTTCGGAGTTAAAAAACCTTACACTGAACCAGAATTTAATTCTGAAAATTTAATATCTATTGTAATAACAACACGGGTTTTTAAAAATAAAAATTTTATTGAGGAATCAAGAGAATTATTAATTTATTTACCTAAAAATTGTAAAAGAAATAATTATAATAAATTTTAATGTTTGAAAATAAGTAAAATTGGCTCAGTTGGCCTAACAATAGATATATAATGTTTTATAAAGAGTTGTTGATAATCCAACTTAATTATATATTTAGAAAAATTATTAAAGATATTAATATTCAACTCGAAAATGAAAATATAATAATAATATTACTTATCGAAAAAAAGAGGATATTAAATTTTTAGATTTTGGATTAAGTAGATTATAATTAAACTTAATCATATAACCAATGAGAGAATATTTATCTACATTTAATGCAACGTAACTCAGGGGAAGGGTGTTGAATTGATTATCAATACAAATATAGCAGCCCTTAACGCTTATAATAATTTCATGAAAAACCATAATTCAGTAATTAAATCTTTTAGGCGCCTTTCATCAGGTAAAAGAATTAATAGTGCTGCAGATGATACAGCTGGTTTAGCTATTAGTGAAAAAATGAAAGCTCAAATTAATGGTCTCTCCCAGGCTGAGCGTAATGCTCAGGATGCTGTTTCTTTAATTCAGACTGCAGAAGGTGGTCTTAAAGAAAGCCACTCTATACTGCAGCGGATGCGAGAGCTTACAGTCCAGGCAGCAAATGATAATAATAGCAGTGAAGACCGAGCCAATATTTAATTAGAAATTGATCAGTTAGCTGAAGAATTAACTTCTATTGCAGAATATAATCAGTTTAACACTAAAACACTTCTAGACGGTAGTTTTGATGGTGTTTTCCAGATTGGAGCTAATCAGGGCCAGACACTTCAACTTCAGATTTCTGATATGAGAGCAGAGGCACTGGATATTGTAGATAATGATGGGAAAGCAATTAAAGTCACTGACCACGAGAAAGCCTCTGAGTCAATTGAGTTCTTAGATGAAGCATTAAAAAAAAGTATCTTCAGAGCGCTCTAAATTAGGAGCTGTGCAGAGTCGTTTAGGTCATACAATTAATAATTTACGGACTACAGAATTAAACTTAACTGCAGCAGAATCTAGAATTTCAGATGTAGACATGGCCAAAGAAATAATGAATTTAATGAGACATCAGATTTTGGTTCAAGTTGGAATTGCAATTTTAGCCCAGTCAAATCAAATGCCTCAGACTATCTTGCAGCTTTTAGCTTAAAAATTAATTGTGAGTTTTTCGGGAACAGAACTAATATTTAGAAATTATAAGTTCTAATTTTAAATTATTCAACCACCAATAGGTGGTTTTTTTTATTTACTCACTTTATTATGATATAATATATTTAAACAAAATGATATAATAATTAGATCTAAAATGGAGTGGAGGGGATAAATTGGATATTATAAATAATCCGCATGATGCACTTTTTAAAAGCACTCTTGAAGATAGAGAAGTTGCTGTTGATTTTTTAAGAAATTACTTACCGGATGATATTTTAAAGAAAATTGATTTAACAGATATTAAAGTAGCTAAAGATAGTTTTATTGATAAGAAATTGGATGAAAGTTTTTCTGATATTTTGTATAATGTAAGTATAGATGGCAGAGACGGATTTATTTATTTGTTATTCGAACACAAAAGCTATTCTGATAAGATGACACCTGTACAGATGCTGGGCTATATTACAGATATTTGGAAACTTTATCATAAGCAGACTAAAAATAAAAAGCTTCCTCCTATTATTCCTATCCTCATCTATCATGGGGAGAGAAAATGGAATTATGGCAGCAGATTATCAGACCTAGTTCAACCTGTACCAGCAGCCATTTCAGATTATATGACTGATTACAAATATTTAATTTATGATTTTTCGAGGTATTCTGATGCAGAAATAAAGGGACAAATCAAATTAAAGTTGTTCTTAAATTTAATAGCACATATTTTTGATGATGATTTTGATGAGGGATTGCGAAAGATTTTACCGCTTTTAACTAAATTAAAGGAAAAAACGACTGGACTTGAATATATAGAAACTGTAGTTAAGTATATTTTGAATGTAGGAGATAAAATTTCCTTAAGTGAGCTAGATCAAAAGACTAAAAAAATTTCAGCTGAAGGGAGTGCTGTTATTATGACAATTGCAGAAAAAATCTATCACGATGGAAAAGCAGAAGGTAAAATAGAGGGTAAAGCAGAAGGTAGAATAGAAGGTAAAGTAGAAGGTAGAATAGAAGCAATGCAAGAAATGATTGGGTTTTCTTTGGAATTGAAATTTGGTTTAACAAGTAAAGTTTTTGCAGAAGATATGAAAAAAATAAATGATTATGAAAAATTAACGGAAATTAAAAATGCCATAAGAATATCTGATTCTTTAGAAGAGCTTAAAGAAAAATTAACTTTCAAAGTTTAAATCTTGTGAAGCTATTATTAACAAAACCAACCTTTAGTAAAAATATAATTTAATCTCCAAACTTTCAGCCACCAGTAGGTGGTTTTCTTTTTATATAATATCTGTAGTGTGTTACAGTTAACATATTTCTATATAATTTTTTTAAAATCTTCTTTGTTAAAAAAATATCTTAAATTCGACAAAAAAAGATAAATTTTAATAATTTAGCAAAATAAGCAGAAATATTGTATACTAGAAATAGGATTAATCATAGTTAATAAGAAATTTCAAACCCCAAGGAGGAAAACATGAAAAAATCCAAGGGAAACTTTAAAGCAGAAAAAGTATCATTTTGGAATCGCTTCTCTGTCAAAGCAATTGTGGCAGTAGTGCTTATTCTAATCTTAGCTTTTTCAGCTTTAGCTTATTTTATTAGCACAAAAGTGAAAGAAGAAACGACTAAACTGGCATTAGATAGAAACCTTAAGACAACCGATTATATCAACAGTGAAGTAGATAATCAGCTCAGGGGGACCAGAATGGTAATTGAGACCCTTGCCACTAATTCTAACTTAGTTAATGGAGATTATGAAGAAAAGAAAACTATACTTAGTAAAATCGCAGCTAAAAATCCTCATTTTAAATATTTATACTTTAGTTCACCAGAGGGCGAACATTACCCCTATCCAGAAGTTACATTAAGCTCTGATTATGATCCAAGAGATCGCAGCTGGTATCAGGCAGCAAGCAGAGAATCTGATACAATTTGGACTGAGATTTATTTAGATGCAGCAAGTGGTGAGCTTGTAATTACAATTGCAGCTCCAGTAATAATTGACGGTAATTTTGAAGGTGTTTTAGGTGTAGATGTTAACCTTAATTTTTTAAGTGATTTAATAGCAAATGTTGAAGTTGGCGAAAACGGTCAGGCCTATATTATTGATCAGAATGGAAATTACATAGCCCATTCAGATATAGATAAGGTTTTAAATAAAGAAAATGTTGAAACTCAATTTGCTTTTAGTCAGTTAAAAAATAATGATCAAAGGTATTTTAGTTATCAAAAAGATGGTCAGACTCAGCTGCTTAGTTTTAAAAAACTAGCTGAGATTCCAGGTTATATTCTGGCTGAAATTCCAGAAAGTGAAGTTCAGGCAGCCTCTGATACAATTATTCAGCGGATTATTTTTCTATCAGTAGTAATTTTAATTGTTTTAAGCTTAATTATTTTAATTGCCTTCCGCAAATATATTTTAAAGCCAATCAATGCTATTTTAGATTTTGCAAATCAAATTGCAGCAGGTAATTTAAAGGCAGAGCTTCAGACAACTGGTTCTAAAGACGAATTTAAGCTTCTAATGAAAGCTTTAAATAAAATGAAAGCAAGTTTAAAAGATATTATAATTGATATTTCTCAGCAGGCTGATCAGGTTGCAGCTTCAAGTGAAGAATTATCTGCAGCTGGAGAACAGGTTGGAGATAGTGCAGAAGAAGTTGGAAGATCAATTCAGAATGTAGCCTCAGGTGCTGAAGAACAATCAGCCCAAATTGATGAAACGGAAAAAGTTTTTGAAAGTCTGGAAAGTTATTTAAAAGAAATTTCTAAACGGGCCAGAACAATGGGCAAAGAAACAGAAAAAGTTAGGGAGAATATAGACTCCGGAACTGAACAGGTAAATCTATCTGTACAGGGAATTAATGAAGTTAAAGCTGATACAGAAGAGGCTGCTCAAACAATCAATGGCCTAGGCGAGCTCTCACAGGAAATAGGAGAGATAGTAGAACTAATTAGGGGTATTGCTGATCAGACAAATCTATTGGCCTTAAATGCAGCTATTGAGGCTGCAAGAGTAGGAGAATCTGGTCGAGGTTTTTCAGTAGTTGCTGATGAGATTAGACAGCTAGCAGAAGAATCACAGACTGCAACTGATAATATTTCTAATTTGATTTCTAAAGTCCAGAATAATGTCCAAGTTGCTGTAGAAAAGATGGATCAAAATCAAACTAAGGTTGAAAAGAGTGTAAAAACAATTGAAAATACCGGTGAGGTATTTGAGAATATTAAAGGTGGTTCTAAGGTTCTAGTTGAAGGTATAACTGAAATTAACAGCAGTACAGATAAGGTTGAAGAAGGAAGTCTAACAGTAAAAGATAATTTAAATGAAATTACAAGTGTTAGTGAAGAAGCCGCTTCAAATGCCGAAGAAGTTGCAGCTTCCTCTGAAGAACAGGTGGCAGCTACAGAAGAAATTATTTCTTCTGCCAAAAATATGGCTCAGATTGCAGAAAGCCTGGCAAAATCAGTCAATAAGTTTCAGTTTTAAAATAAGTGCTACTTATTCTAATTATTTAAGTGTTTTATTCTAAAAAACATGGATATTTAAGCAGTTATTTGTTAAAATATAGATATACTAATAATTATTATAATATATGGAGGATAAAACATGGTTTCTAACTGCTATATCTGTGGCTCACTTACTAAAAACAATTCTGGTCTCTGTGATGAATGTCAGGAAAAAAACCAGTATAAACTGCGGAAGATTAAAGATTTTCTTTGGGATCATCCTAATTCAACAGTTCAAAAAATCCACAAAGAAACTGGTGTAGATGAGAAATTGATCCGTAAATATATTAGGGATGATAAATTTATAATTTCTAATGTAATAGAATATGATGAGTAGAATACCGTTACCTTTTTGGGTAGCGGTTTTTATTTTAGATGGTTATTTTAACTAAATTTAGAGATTATAGCAAATAATGAACTTAATCAAAAATAAGTAGATTAATTTTAAAATTATAATTATGACTTTAAAGAATTTGATTAAGTTCTTTAAAATAAAATTTTAGAGGGAAAAACTCTGCACAATTTTTATTTCAGAAAGGGGAAATTCTATGTTTAAAAGTATTAAAACGAAGATGATTATTTTAATCAGTCTTATGTTATTTTTATTAATTGCTGGCAGTTCTTACTATGCTTTTCAGCAGTCGGAAAACATTTTAAGTAATACTCTACAGGCTGAGGCAGAAAATAATGCCCAAAAATCTGTTGAAACTATCCGCCTCTGGACAGAGGAAAAAGGGAAAATAGTTCAAAATTTAAGTTATTTAGAGAGTATAAAGAGTATGGATTGGGAGAAGCAGTATCAAGATTTAAAGCCTATTTCAGATGATGATCCACAGATTGAATCATTATTTATTGTTGATCCTGAAGGAATGATGAAAGATACAAATCAGTTTGAAACAAGTGTGGCTTATCAAAATTATTTTAAGCAGGTTAAGGCAGATAAAGAACAGGTTTTTCTGAGCCAACAGAAAGTTTTGAAACCGGACGTCCAATCACAATAATTGCCAGCCCTATTTTTAGGGAGGAGAAATTTGTAGGAGTTGTCGGTGCAGTTGTAGCACTGGATATTTTGCAGAACCTAACAGCTGATATGAATATTAATGGTAATGGATATGGAATAATTTTAGATCAAGCAGGGAATGTGCTGGCACATCCTAATGATGAATATCTGGGTAATCAGGATCTAATGGAAGAGCAAGGAGTAGAATTTGAAAAAACAGCAGCTACAGTTATTGAAAGTGATAGTGGTTATAAAAGTTATTTAGAAGCCAATCAAAAGTGGAATTTGGCCTTTGCAACAGTTGAGGGTGTTAACTGGTCGGTTGCTTTAACTGCCAAAGAAAGAGAGATGTTTTCTCCCCTGAACACTATTAGCAACAGCAGTATTTTTGCAGCAGTAATTGCAATTTTAATCGGTATTTTAGTCAGTTATTTAATTGCTCGCTCAATTGTTAATCCAATCAGGAGTGTGGCCAATGTAGCCGATAAGGTAGCTGCTGGTGATTTAACTCAGAGGCTTGATTTAGATAAATTTAGGGTTAATGAAAAAGATGAACTTGGCCAGTTGCTTAAATCCATTAATTCAATGGTAATTAATTTACAGAAGATAATTAATCAGGTGAAAGCAACAGCTCAGGAGCTAGCTGCTTCTAGTGAAGAGCTAAGTGCCAATGGTTCTCAGGTAGAAAAAAATGCCGAGGAAGTTGGTCGTTCAATTGAAAACGTAGCCTCAGGAGCTGAAGAACAGTCTGCTCAAATTGAGGAAATATCGAGTAGCATTACAAATCTAAATCAGGTTATAGCTGCAAATGCTGCCAAATCTGATCAGATGATCAAAGAGGCTGAAAGTGTTAAAAACGAGATTGACCAGGGTAATGAATATATCAATAGTTCAATTAAACAGAATAATCAGGTTAAAAATTCAAATCAGCTTGTAGCAGCTAATGTGAAAGAACTGGGAAAAAATCAAAAGAGATTGGAGAAATTGTTAATTTAATTAATCAAATTGCAGATCAAACCAATTTACTTGCTTTAAATGCTGCTATAGAAGCAGCTAGAGCCGGTGAAGCAGGGCGAGGATTTTCAGTTGTTGCAGATGAGATTAGAGAACTTGCAGAAGAATCAGCAGGAGCAACTGATAAAATAAATAAACTGATTCAGGCTATCCAAAATAGTGTGGCAGATGTTATAACAAATAATGAAAAAGGACAAAAAAATATAGAAGAAAATGTTGAGATGGCAGAAGAAACGGGCGAAGTTTTTAGTAAAATAGAAAGATCAGCCGAAGATTTATTGATTTTAATTAACCAGGTCGCCAATGATTCTAATAAGATGAAGGAAAATAGTGATTATGTAGAAAGTGGAGTTAATGACATTGCAGCAGTAAGTGAAACTTCAGCTAGCAATTCTGAAGAAGTTGCTGCAGCCAGTCAGGAACAGATTGCAGCAACAGAAGAAATTGTTTCTTCAGCAGAGAAACTGGCCGACTATGCAGAAGAATTAAAAACCGCTGTAGACCAATTTGAAATTTAAAAGAAAATAGAAAAGTTTCTATGATAATAGCATATTTAAAAATGGAGATGGTTCTTATAGAGCCATCTCTTTTGCAGGACATATGTCCTTCATTTTTTGATTTAGATATCTTAAAATTAGGGTGAGAAGAATGAATTTAAAAAAAATTATAAAAAATGATGAAAAATTTGCCGAAATTTTTGCTAATTCACCTGCAGAAATAATAGATAAGTGGGAAGTTAAAGATTATGATAAAGGAGAGGTTATCTGTTATCAAGGAGAGCTTTCTGATTATTTTTATTATCTGATAGAAGGATACCTCAATATTTATTTAATGGCTGAAAATGGCAGTAAATATGTACAGTCAATTTATAAAAGTGGTGACTATTTTGGTGAATTAGAAATTTTTAATCAACAGCCATATGTTTGTACAGTTGAAACTTTAACAGCAGCCAGAATTATCCGCCTGGAAAGAAAATACTTTATGGAATGGATTAAAAAAGACCATGATTACTTACTTTATTTAACAAAGACACTTTGTGACAGCTTTTATAAACTTTCACATAAAGCCGGCGAAGATATGCTTTATTCTCTCCGCTATCGGATCTGTAATTATCTTGGCTATAAGGTAGAAGAAAAAGGCTCAAGCTCTAAGAGAATTGAGCTACAGATTGATCGCAAACAGCTTTCTGATCAGCTTGCTGTTACTAAAAGAAGTATTAATCGAGTTTTGAAAAATCTTAGCGAAAAAGAGATAATTGAACTAAAAAATAGCAGTATTATAATCAAAGATATTAAAGCTTTAAACAAAGAAGAGGAACTAAGCCGCTATAAATAAAGCGGTTTTAAATTAAATCACATTATTAAGAGAGGGGATATTTAAATGAAAAAGATTTTATTAGTATTAGCTTTGCTTTTAGTCGTTACTTCAATTTTTGTTGGGACAGCAGCTGCTGAGGAGGGCTCTGATTTAAAGGTTGCTCTGGTAGTAGCTGGTGGATTAGGAGACAGATCTTTTTATGACTCATCTGCTCAGGGTGTAGAATGGGCAGAAGAAGACTTTGGTGTTGAATCAAGAGTGTTAGAATGTAGAAATGATCCATCACTCTTTAGAGATCGTTTAATCCAGGGTTCAATGTATGCTGATGTTGTAGTGGTAGTAGGATTTGAATTTTTTGATGTAGTTCAGAGCATAGCTCCAGAATTCCCGGAAGTTGAATATATTTATGTTGATAATAACATTGAAGGACACTCTAATATAACTTCAATTGTTTATAAAGAAAATGAAGGTTCATTTTTAGCAGGAGCATTAGCTTCAATGATGACCCAAAGAAGCGATATTGCTAATATTACAGCTGAAAAAATGATTGGCATGGTTGGAGGAATGGATATTCCTGTAATCAGAAACTTCCAGGTTGGTTATCAGGAAGGTGCAGCTTATGCTGACTCTGAAACAGCTGTGGAAACTGTTTTTGCAGGAGATTTTGAAGATCCAGCTCAGGGTAAAGAATCAGCTTTAACACTTTTCTCTCAGGGAGCTGATATTATTTTTGCAGCTGCTGGAAAAACAGGAGAAGGTGTATTCCAGGCAGCTGAAGAGCAGGATCGTTATGTAATTGGAGTTGATGCTGATCAGCGTTACATAAATCCAGATGTAATAATTGCCAGTGTTGTTAAAGCTGTTAATGTTTCAGTTTACGAATCAATTGAAAGAATTATTAATGATGAGCTTAATTCTGGTGGGCTTTATACCTATGGTCTTGAAGAAGAAGGGGTTTATATTGGCTATGGAACAGAGGATATGGAGCAGATTGTCCCTGCTGAAGTTAAAGAAAAAGTTCAGTTAATTAAAGAAAAAATTATTAATGGTGAAATTGAAGTTTCAGACGCGTATTAATTTAAGCTCTTTAGCTTAAGTCTTAAAAAGAGCCAAAAATCAAGATGAATATTAGATTCAGTCATTTAGGAGGGGCGAAAGTTGCTCCTCCTTTAAATTTATTAATTTTATAGAGGTGAAAGTAATGGCAGAAGAATTAATTCGCTTTGAAAATATAAGGAAAGTCTTTCCCGGAGTTATTGCCAATGATGATATTAATTTAGGGATTAATAAAGGTGAAATACATGCAATTGTTGGTGAAAATGGAGCTGGGAAAACAACACTTTTAAAAATACTTTATGGAATGCATAAACCAAGTTCAGGGAATATCTATATTAAAGGCCAGAAAGTTAAAATAGATAATCCCTCTAAAGCGATTGAAATGGGAATCGGAATGGTTCACCAGCACTTTATGCTAATTCCTTCTTTCAGTATTGCTGAAAACATAGTTTTAGGTTATGAACCTCGCAAAAAGAATATATTCACCGACTTTAAAAAGGCCGAAAAAATAACAGAAGATTTGAGAGCAGAATACGGGCTTGAAGTTGATCCCGCACAAAAGGTTGAAGACGTTTCAGTTGGAATCCAGCAGCGAATTGAGATTTTAAAAGTTCTTTATCACGGAGCTGATATTTTAATTTTAGATGAGCCGACAGCTGTTTTAACTCCACAGGAAACCGAGGACCTTTTTGAGGTAATTAAAACCTTAGTTAAGGAAAAAAATAAGACAGTAATTTTTATCACTCATAAATTAAATGAGGTTATGAGTATTTCTGATCGAGTAACAGTAATGAGACGGGGTAAGAAATTAAAAACCATGCAGACCAAAGATGCCACCAAGGAGAAAATAGCTGAGCTTATGGTTGGACGAGAAGTTCTTTTATCCGACCTTGATCGTGATGATAAAAACGGTTCTGTTCAGCTTGAGGTCAAAAATATTGAGGCCAGAGATAGCAGGAATCTACAAGCTGTAAAAAATGTTTCCTTTAGAGTGCGCCAGGGAGAAATTTTAGGAATTGCCGGAGTAGAAGGTAATGGTCAGTCAGAGTTAATAGAAGTGATTGCAGGTCTGCGCAAATTAGAATCAGGTAAGATTTTTATTAACGATCAGGATTTATCAAATGCAGACAGTGCTGAAATAAGAAAAAATGGAGTTGTTCATATTCCTGAAGATAGATTAAAAAATGGAATGAGTAAAGAAGCTAGTATTGCAGAAAACTTATTAATGGGCAAACAGTATCAGCAGCAGTTTTCTCATCACAAAATTCATTTAGACCAGAAGAGCGTAAAAAAAGAAGCAGAGAAATTAATTGAGGACTTTGATGTCAGAACACCTTCGTCTGAGGTAAATGCGGGCAGCCTGTCAGGTGGTAATATGCAGAAAATGGTTATTGCCAGAGAGTTTTCCTTTGAAAGCCCAATACTTCTAATCTCACAGCCAACCAGAGGGGTTGACATTGGTGCAATAGAATTTATACATGAAGAGATAATGAAGAAAAGAAATGAGGGCTGTGCAATTTTACTGGTTTCAGCCGAACTTGATGAGGTTTTACGCCTTTCAGATAGAATTTTAACTATTTATGAGGGTGAGATCACAGGTGAATTTAAAAATGACAGCAGCTTATCAAAACAGGAAATTGGTCTCTACATGACTGAAAAAAGAGGTGAAAGGCATTGATTAAAAAAGATAAATATAAAGTTGAATATTTAATCTCATTATTTATATCTATTGCAGCTGCCCTTCTGCTCGGTGGAATAATTATGTGGTTTTATGGGAAGAATCCTATTTTAGGGTATAAGGCAATGTTTGAGGGAGCTTTTAATTCACAGTATCGTTTTGCAACTACACTTTCTAAAATGGTACCCCTTGTTTTGACAGGACTGGCTACAGCTGTTTCTTTTAGGGCAGGAATTTATAATATTGGTGGAGAAGGCCAGCTTTACCTCGGAGCATTTGCAGCTGCCTATGTTGGGATAACATTTACCTCTCTACCAGGTTATTTAGGAATTTTAATTGCCGTTTTACTGGCAGCAGCAGTTGGAGCGGCTTACGCTTATATTCCTGCACTGCTAAAGGTATATTATGATATTGATGAGGTAATTACTACCATTATGCTAAACAGTGTTGCTATATTTTTTACCGGTTATCTTGTTAACTATCCTTTTGCAACCAGCCAGGGGAAAATGGGTGGTACAGATGTAATAGCTGAGGGATATCAATTAAGCCGTCTGGTTAGACTTTCTAATTTAAATAGCAGTATTTTTATGGTGGCAGTTATTGGAATTATGATTTATTATTTGATGGAAAAAACAACTCTGGGTTATGACTTTAAAATGGTGGGTCAGAACAAGGACTTTGCTGATTATGGTGGAGTAAACTCTAAAAAAAGAATGATTACAGCAATGCTGATATCTGGAGGACTTGCTGGAATTGCGGGGGCTTTTGAAGTTCTTGGAACTCACTTCCGCTTTTTACAGGCCATTTCTCCCGGTTATTATTTTGATGGAATGTTGATAGCACTGATTGTTAAGAATAATCCACTTGGAATTATTTTTATGTCCTTCTTTTTTGCAGTGTTAAAAACCGGTTCAATGTCTATGGAGATGGCAACTGAAATTCCGTCTGAACTTGTTTTAATTATTCAGTCAGTAATTATCTTCTTTATTGCCGGAGAAGCCGGTATGAAAAAAATTATCAAACCATTATTTAAGAGAGGAGAGGAAGCTTAAATGGAAGAAATTTTAGCAAGGATTTTTAACCTATCTGTGATTCAAAATACTATTCGAACCTCAACTCCTCTTATTTTAGCAGCTTTAGGTGGACTTTTAACCATGCAGGCAGATATCTTAAATATCGGAATGGATGGAATGATTTTAATTGGAGCTTTTTTTGGAGTTCTGGGTAGTTATCTTTTTGCCAGCTCTTTTATGGGAGTAGTTTTTGCAGTTCTTTCAGGTATAATAATTGGTATTTTCTTTAGCTTTATGGTGGTTAAGTTAAAGGCAGATGAATTTATAGTTGGGATTGCAATTAATATTTTTGCCGGAGGTTTAACAGTTTTTCTTTTAAGAAGTATTTTTGGTGTTAAAGGTGCTTTTTCTTCTGATCAGATTATTGCTATTCCAAGAATCCAGATGCCATTTTTAGAAAATATAGAATTTCTAAATATTATTTTTAATAACCACTCGGTTACAGTTTATCTAAGCTGGATTTTGGTTGTTTTAGTGACAATATTTCTTTATAAAACACCCTACGGAATGTGGCTTAGAGCTTCAGGAGAATATCCGGAAGCTTTGGATACAGTCGGGGTTAGTTCTCAGCTGATGAAACATTTTAGTTCAGTTATGTGTGGAGTTTTTTGTGGACTGGCAGGGGCCCATCTTTCATTAGGCTACCTAACCCTATTTTCTGAAGGTATGAGTGCTGATCGTGGTTTTATAGCACTTGCAGCAATAATTTTTGGCCGCTCTCATCCTGTTAAAACCTTTGGAGCCGCTCTTTTATTCGGATTTTTTGATGCTGTCGGAATGAGACTGCAGGGAGTGGGAGTGCCATCTCAGTTTAGTAAAGCTATTCCCTATCTATTTACAGTCATTGCTCTCTTTATTATTGCAAGAAGACACCTTAATAAAAAGAAGAATAATTCGATGGAAACAGTCAGCTAAATTACTTATCGGAGCTTTCTTTATTAATTTATTTGATCGCTTTTAGAAAAGCTGGAGGGGAGTTAAAGTGAAGAGAAAAGAATCAAGTTATGATCTATTAGTAATTGGATGCGGGGCAGCTGGCTTTTATGCTGCCCGCCAGGCTGGAAGGTGCGGTTTAAAAACTGCTGTTGTGGAAAAATCAAAACTCGGGGGAACAGCCTTTTACTGGGGTAGTTTAGCTGTCAAGAGGATTTCTGATAGAATTAAAACCTATCAAAAAGCAGTGAAAAATATCAGGGGAATTAGATTTGAAGGCTGGCCAGAAGATTTTCTTCTTCAGGAAAGAGATTTTGAAGACATAGAAAATAAAATTAAAAAAGATCTTATAGAAGCAGGTGTTGACATTTATTTTGCTGATGGGGAATTTATTTCAGCTAAAAAATATCAGTTAAAAGATAAAATAATAAAAGCTGAAAATATTATTATTGCTACCGGAAGTCAGGCAAAAGGAAGCAGTAAATTAAAAATTGATGGCGAATATATAATCTCTCATCAGCAGGCGGTTACACAGAAAAAATTGCCGCAAAAAATGATGATTGTCGGCAGCAATATTGAAGGAGCAGAATTTGCTTCGATCTATAGTTTTTTAGGGGTTAAGGTTATTTTAGTTGAAATGGAGGCTGATTTTTTGCCTGGGATTGATAATGATTTAAGTAATCAGCTTAAAGAAAAATTAAAGTCAAATGGGGTTGAGATCTTAACCTCAACAAAACTTAAATCAGCTCAAGTTATTAAAAACTCAGCTGCTAAAGATCTTAAAATTAATCTGAGTGGAAATTTTAAGCCAGCTGCTTTAACTAAAATTGAAAATTTAATTTCAGATGTTGATCAGATTCTGCTTACAGCGGGAAGAAAGGTTAATTATCCAGCTGGGATAGAGAAGACAGGAATCAAAATAGAGAAAAATGCAATTGCTGTTGATTATAATCTGCAAACAAATATTAAAGGAATTTATGCAGCCGGTGATGTGAACGGCAGATATGGTATTTCCAGTACCGCAATTAATGATGCTCTGCAGATTATTCAGCATATAAAAAATAAAGAGATTAAGTCAGTTAATTCTCAACCAGATCTGGCTTCTAAAAAACTTAAGGCTGCCTCGGAACAGTTAATTCCTTTAAATATTTTTACAATGCCTGAAATTGCGGGTCTTGGAATGAGTGAGACAGACCTTAAAACAAAAAAGATAGAATATCGGGTTGAAAAATATTATTTTAAGGACTGCTGGAGAAGCCTAAATTGTGAAAATGAAGGTTTTGTAAAAGTTATTTTATCAAAAAATGAAAATACTGTTCTTGGGATCTATCTGGTTGGAGATGATTTATCTGAAATTATTTCGAGCTTATCAATTAATAGCAGCAATTTAAGCTGGGAGGATCTTGTCGGGAATATCTATGTACATCCAAGCAGAACTGAAATTCTAGCAGAAGCTGCTTTGAAATTTAATAATTTTTAGTGATAATAAGGAGTTGATTATATGAAAGAAGCACATCTACTTTGTAGTAAAGAAGATATTGCCAGTAATGTACTGCTTCCTGGTGATCATGAGCGAGTTTTGAGAGTTGCTAAATATTTAGATGATGTAAAAGAGGTTGCTTTTAACAGGGAGTTTAGAACAGTAACTGGAAGCTACAAAGGAGTTCCAATTACCGTTACTTCGACTGGGATTGGCGGCTGTTCAATGGGGATAGCACTGGAAGAACTTATCAATTGTGGGGGGGGGAATTTTATTCGAATTGGAAGTTGTGGAGCTTTACAGCCAGATTTACAACTTGGTGATTTAGTAATTGCTTCAGCTGCAGTTAGAGAAGACGGTTTAAGCAAAACTTATGTTGATCAGGTTTACCCAGCAGTCAGTGATTTTGAAATAACCTCTCTGCTGAAAGTTAAATCTGAAGAGTTTGATTTTGCCTATAAGCTCGGTATATGCCGCAGTCATGAATCGTTTTACATTGACCATAATCAGGAAGTGATCGATTACTGGAGCAGTAAAAACGTTCTGGCCTCTGATATGGAGACAGCCTCACTTTTTACTCTTGCTAATTTGCGAGGAGTTAGAGCAGCATCGGTTTTAAATGTTGTGGTAAATGATGCTCAGGATTCTTCGGCTGGAATTAATAGTTATGTCAATCAGGAAGAGGTAGTGATGGAGGGTGAGAGAAGAGAAATTAAGATTGCATTAGAGGCTTTAGCAGAATATAATAGTTAATTTTTAAGGACAGTTTTCACTAAGAAAGCTGTCTTTTTATATGCTGGAGATAAGAAAGAAGAGCATATTCTTGATAAAAAGCATAGAAAAATAAAATATGAGTTTAAATCAGGTTATATAAGCCTGAAAATAGGATTTAAATGGTCTTTAAACGACTTAATTAACTTAAATCAACACTCATAACATTTAATAATTGAGTCATTCTAAACGATACTAATAATAAGAGCTCATATTGTCCAGAAAGGCTTTTAAATCAGTGATTTTCTTTTATCCTCACAAATAATATGCTATAATAAATTATAATTGCGAGCAAAAAAAGGAGTTGAAGCAAATGAATATAAATTCTGCCATGCAGAGTCAAATTGCAAGTGTACAGCAGGCCTTAGGTATGATATCAATGCAGAAATCAATGGGCCAGGACGCAGCTAGTGTTGGTAAACTTTTGGAAGGAATGCAGGAAACTACTGAAGCAGTCCAGCAGGCAGCCGGGATTAATCGCGGTCACCATTTGAATGTGAAAGCTTAATTTTTTTAAATGGTCATATTGATTGTGAATTGAACTTTAAATATGAATTTATTAAAACTTGTGGGGTACCTTAATGAATAAAAATAATAGAACTAATTTTCACTATCAAAAAGCCTTAGAATTATTCAAAAAAAATAATGTAACTGAAGCAGTAAAAGAATTAAAACTCTGCCTGAAGTTTAACCCTAAAGATGTTTTAGCACTTAATTTATTAGCTTTGGGCTACTATCTCAAATGTCGCTTTGATAAAGCTGAAAATTACTGGAGGCAGAGTTTAGCAGTGAAAAGAAAAAATAATCAGGCGCTTGATTATTTGGAACTGATCACCAAAAAAGATTTTTTAGAAATGCGTCAGGAGTATAAAGAAATATTATTTAATGATACTGCTGCCAAAAGTGAAAAGATAGAATTTTTAAAAAACATAATCAATAAGCATGATGAATTAATTGAGCCTTACTTAATTTTAGGCTTATTATACAAAGAAGACCAAAAATATCAGGAAGCACTTGAATATTTATATCAGGCTTATGAATTGGATAGCGGCAACAAAAATATCAAAGATTATATCATGGAATGTGAAAATAGAGAAAATGATTATAAATTTTTTGGTTTGAATAACTTTGATTTCAGCCGCTTCAATTTAGACAAATTTAAGTTTTTTAATTATAAAAAGGAAACTGCTCTGATTTTAACAGCACTTCTAGCAGTCTCTTTAATTTTTTATATAAATAGTGAAGAACAACCTATTCAATTAGACAGCAATGTTCAGCAGGAAGAAGTTCAGAATCAATCAACTACAGCAGAAAATAATAAAAATCAGAATCCAGATCAGGATAGTCAACAGGAAAGCCAAAATGAAGGATCCAATTCTTTGAATAATTTAGATCTCAAACTTGATTTAATGGAGTTTAAAGCTGTTGAGAACCTAATTTCTCTTGATTTGATAAGAACTATCCAAAAAAATGAAGCTACAAAAACTCCGGCAGAGGTTTACGAAGAATATTTTAGTGAAGACCGGGAACAGGAATTGTTTAATCTGGGCCTGCAGGCACTTAGAAACCAGCGTTATCAGGATGCAGCAGCTATTTTTGAGCAGGTATATAAGTTTTCTGATGCTGAATATTTAAAAAGAGAAAGCCTTTATCTTTTAGCTAGGAGCAGCCAGCTTGCCGAGAATTATCGGGCTGCAGAGAATTACTATCAGCTTTATATTAATAATTATCCTGAGACGAACTATTACGAAGAGGCCTTATATAATTTGGGACTGCTTTTAGATGAACAGGGCCAGCTTCAAGAGGCACAGGAGATTCTGCAGCGGTTAAGGGAAGATGCGCCCTACAGCTCTTATAATAACTCAAAAGTCTATGATATTTTAAATAAAGAAAACTAGGAGTTAAACGTTATGCTTGAAAATTTAAATTTAAAAATAGATAGTTATCCTTCCCGGAAGGCAATGGGCTTTTATAATCTTGCTGATAGGGTAGGAGACATAGCTCAAAAAGGAAAAGAAACTGCTTCTGAAGCAGCTGTCTTTTATGCTTCGACAGGTGATAAACTGGCTGATTTTGAAAACTATAAGATCTCAGATTTGGGTTCTGAGATTATGTATACTGAAGAAAGAGAACTAAGAATTGTCTATAAGCCCGGACCAAATATAGATTTTAAGGCCTAAAATAAAAGGGGGCAGATAAATTGGAGTTAATGACAAGAGACTTTGGAAAAATAGAAATTGAGAGAGATCAAATAATAAATTTCGAAAACGGGCTGCCCGGATTTGAAGAATACAGAGAATTTATTTTACTACCCTTTGCTGATGATTCACCCTTTATAATTATGCAGTCGATAGTGAATCCGGAACTGGCATTTATTACAGTTGAGCCCGGAAACTTAATTTCTGATTATGAATTTGAAATAAGTGATAAAAAGGAAAAAGAATTAGAAATAAACTCAATCGAAGAAATTTTAGTGTTGAATATAATTACTTTAAAGGATAAAATAGAGAATATAACTGCCAATCTATCAGCTCCAATAATTATCAACCTCAAAGAAAAATTAGGCAGCCAGATTATTCTAGATAACCAAAAATTCAGTGTTCGCTATCCAATTTTTGCGAAAGTTGAGCAGGCTGATCAAATAGAAGAGGTGTCAGAATAATGCTGGTTTTAACTAGAAAAGAAAACGAAAAGATTTTAATTGGAGACGATATAGAAATAACTGTAGTTGGAGTTGACAACGGCAGTGTTCAGCTGGGGATAACTGCTCCCAGAGAAATAGAAATTTTAAGAAAAGAATTGTTAGAAGATGTGAAAAAGGAAAACAGAGCAGCAGCTTCAAATAAAAACCTTTTAGAAAAGCTGCAGCAGTTAAAATTCAATTCAGAGTCAAAGGATTAAAGGAGGCGATTATTGTGAATAAAAATCGCGCAGAACAGTACAAGAAAACTCAGATTAATACAGCCAATCCCGGGAAATTATTATTGATGCTCTATCAGGGTTCATTAAAATTTGCTAAACTGGCAGTCCAGAATATAGAAGCTAATAATATCGAAGAAAGTCATAAAAATATTGTTAAGGTCCAGAATATTATCCTAGAACTTCAGAGAACTTTAGATACCGAAAGAGGGGGCCAGCTGGCAGTACAATTAGAGAGCTTATATGATTTTATCTACCAGGAACTACTACAGGCAAATTTAAAAAAAGATAGCAAACATTTAGAAAATGTCATTCCTCTTTTAGAGGAACTTTATTCTGCTTATAAAGAGATAATATTAAATCAATCAAAGTCTGAGCCTCAGCAGAGGGTTAATATTGGAGGTTAAAATGGCTTCATTACTCAACTTATATCAAGAACTAAATCAGAAGCTGGCAGAAGAAAAAGAATATATAAAAAAAGCTGCTTATGAAGAACTAAAAGAAGTAATAGCTGCTAAAAATGATCTAATCAAAGAGATTGAGGAAAAAGAAGAGGCAATCAAATCAGCTGAAGCAAAAAAAATTGAAAAATCTGATGTCAATAAGTTAAAAGAAATTTTAAATGAGGCTGTAAAAGTTCAGCAGGAAAACATGGAGATTCTCAATCAAAAAAAGGGAGAAACTAAGGCAAAGCTTTTAGAACTGTATGGTCGGAAAAAGAGTATTAAAGGATATCATAACAGAGGCCATCAGGAAGCTAAATTTTTTGATCAAAAAAGCTAAAAAGTAAATTTAGAGTATTTTTTTATTTAACACATGATTAATAAAGTCAGGGGAGGGATTTTTTTGAAGGACAATGAATATTTAAATATGTTTTTTGCCGAAGCAAAGGAATATATAGAAGTCCTAAATAATGGAATTTTAACATTGGAAAACGATCCAGAAGATAAGGAAACAATTGATGCTATATTTAGAGCTGCTCACTCTTTAAAGGGAATGGCAGCAGCAATGGGTTTTGAAAAGTTGACAGAATTAACTCACAAACTAGAAAACAGCTTAGATAAGATTAGAGAAGGGAAAGTTAGTGTCAAAACTGAATTTATTGATCTTTTATTTCAGGCTTTAGATAATATACAATATTTAGTTAAAGCTGTAGAAGATAATGGTGGGGAAGAGCCCGAAGATTTTGACATTGATGCTTTAGTAGCTGAACTTATTGCCTATACAGAAAATAGTGTAGTAGAAGGTAAAAGCAAAATTCAAAAAAGCTCAGACGGTTTAGAGGATTTTTTAACAGATTCAGAAAAAGAGGAACTCTTAGATAGAAAAAAAGACAAAGAAAGAGTTTATCAGCTTAAAGCTGAAATTGTTGAAGAAGAATTTAAGTCTGTAAGAGCTTTTATGCTTTTAAAGAAGTTAGACGAAATTGGTCAGCTTTTTAAATCTAATCCAAGCAGAGACGAAATCGAAAACTCTGAATTAGATATTGAAGATTTAGATATTATTGCTTTAAGCTGGCTTGACTCAGAGGAGTTTAAAACAGAATTAGAATCCCAGCAAAGTGTTAACTTAATTAACTTAGAGGAACTCCAAAATTCACAGCTGGAAACTAATAAAGAAAGTACAAGCAAAAAAATTGACTCTAAAAAAACAGGTGTAAGCAGTTTTAACAGCAGTTCTACCGTTAGAGTTGATATTTCTAAGCTCGATACTTTAATGAATATGGTTGGAGAGCTATTAATTAATAAAAGCCGCCTGGAATCACTTAATATTAGAAAAACAAAATTTACAGAAATAATGCCTCAGCTTGACCGAGTAACCATGGATTTACACCACATAGTGATGCAGATTAGAATGGTTCCGGTCGGGGTAATGTTCAGCCGCTTTCCCAGAATGATGAGGGATTTGAGCAATAAGATGGATAAAAAAATTGACTTTGTAATGACAGGTCAGGAAACCGAACTTGACCGCTCGATTATTGATGAACTGGCTGATCCTCTAACCCATTTACTTAGAAACGCTATTGACCACGGCATCGAAAAGCCAGCAGAAAGAAAAGCAAATGGTAAAGACGAGGAAGGCCGAATTGAGCTAACTGCTTACCAAAAAGGAAGCGAAATCATTATTGAAGTTAAAGACGATGGTGCAGGTATAGAAGCAGCAGCAATTGCCAAAAAAGCAGTTGCCAAAGGGATTGTTGAAGAAGAAGAAATCCAGCAGATGGAAAAAAGAGATATCCTGGATTTTGTTTTCCATCCCGGCTTCAGTACAGCTCAGGAAATAACAGATGTTTCCGGTAGAGGTGTGGGAATGGATATTGTCCGCAGTACTGTCAAAAAACTTGATGGGCAGGTAAGTATTAATTCAGAACCAGGAGAAGGAAGCACTTTTAAGATAACTCTACCTCTAACTCTTGCTATCTCACAGGCATTAATGGTTAAGATTCTTGGAGATACTTTTGCAATTCCGCTAAATTCTGTTAGTGAAACCCTGACAATTGAGCCTCAAAATATCAAAAAAATTAGAGGTAAAGATGTAATAGTATTAAGAGAAACAACAATCCCAATTGTTTCAGCAGCCTCCATTTTTGGAAATGAAAAACAGGAGACTTTTAGGAACTCCGAAAAAGATCTTTCTGTAGTTATTTTAAAAAGTGGTGAAAGAAAAGTAGGATTAGTTGTAGGCCAGCTTCTAAATCAGCAGGAAATTGTAATAAAATCTCTTGGAAAATACCTGCAGGATACCAGATATATTAGTGGTGCTACTATAATTGGAGATGGGGATGTTGCTTTAATTATTGATGTTAGGGATGTTGTTAGTAAATAAATATAAATATTGGAGGACGTCTTAAATGAAAATGAATATCAAAGAAATAGACTGGCAGAGTATTAAAACAAAACTTATTATAATAATAAGTCTCCTGGTTTTAATATTAATCACCCTTTCTACAATTATTACTTATTTTCAAACAAAAAATATTTTAGAAGAAAGCATCTATGATTCTGCCCTAGATAAAATACAGAGCAGTGCTGCCCAATTAGATATGGTAATTGACCAGGGAGTAAACGCAATAGAAAATGTTGACCATGCGTGGTTTGATACGAGGGTTAATTTACCGACAGCTTTAGCAAGAGATCTTTATTACAAGATGGGTAATAATGCGCGTTTTAAAAATATAGTTGAAAGCAATGAATATCTCAACTCAATGTTTATTTTGGATAGTGAAGGAACGATGAGTATAACCAGTACCGAAGAAGACTTAGACTTTTCCGATAATCCGATTTTTCAGCAGGCTTTAAATAGTGAAGAAATTTTTATCAGTAATCCTTTAACTCAGCCTGGTGGAACTGAAGAGGTTATTATGATAATTGAACCATATTTTGTAGAAGGAAAACTTATAACATTTTTTGGAGGAACCATCACTCTTAATAAATTGAATGAATTTGCTTCAACGTTAAATATTAATGGCAGCGGTAATGGTTTTATTATTAATCAGGATAATTACCTTCTCGCATATGAAGATGAAAAATACATAGGTAACCAGCAGCTCTTAGCTGATGGTGGAGCAGAGATGGAACAGCTTTTTAATAATATGCAGAACGACTTAAGTCAGATAGAATTTTATAATTTGATGGGAATTGACAGTGGGGTAGCTTACGCTCCTTTAAATAATGCTGACTGGTCAATTGGGATTAAAGCCAATAACAAAAATGTTTTGAGCCCGTTAATCAGGCTTCGCTATATTAGTTTAATTATTGGAATAATTGCAGTTTTAATTGGTACAGCAGTTGCTTATTACCTTGCAGGATATATTTCTAAACCAATTATAGAGCTTCGAAACACCGTCAATGTAATTGCTGATGGAGACCTAACTGAAAAAGCTGAAGTTGAAAACAATGATGAAATTGGAGAACTTGCAGCTGACTTTAATAGAATGGTAGATAATATTAAAAAGCTGATTGACAATATCAGCAGTTCTGCAGTTAAAACTGAGAAAACAGGGACTGATTTAAAAGCGACTGCAGCTGAAACTAGTTCTGCAGTTGATAACGTAGCAGCTTCCATCGAAGAATTTTCTGCTTCCATCGAAGAAGTAGCTGCCTCAGCTCAGGAATTTTCCTCGACAAGCTCGAGTATTAATGATAATGTTCAGGGGATAACTGAACACACTGATGAGGTAAATGAACTCGCCAAAAATGGTCTTTTGGAGATGCAGAAGACAGAAGAAGAAATGGAAAAAGTTCTTGATGTTTCAGCGGAATCAATTGATAAAATCAATAATCTAAATACTTCTGCTGGTAAAATAAATGGAATTGTCAATATGATTTCTGCTATAGCTGAACAGACTAATTTGCTTGCTTTAAATGCTGCAATAGAGGCAGCAAGAGCTGGAGATGCAGGCAGAGGTTTTGCTGTTGTTGCTGACGAGATTCGAGATCTAGCCGAAGAAACAAAAGGTTCAACTGATGACATAAAAAGTCTTGTAAATAACCTTCAGCAGGAAATTGGAGATGCTGTTAAAGTAATTAACAATACGAACTCTCAAATTAAGGCTGGAGCAGATTCTGTAGCAAGTACTGGAAAGTCATTTAACCATATTACAGACAAAATAAAAGATGTGGTAACTCAGGTTAAAGATACTGCTGAAGCTGTTGATGAACTCAACCGTGGCAGTAAAGATATTTCAAGAGTGACTGAAGAGCAGGCTGTAAATAGTGATCAGATTTCAGAATCAGTACAGAAACAATCAGAAGCAGTTGACAATCTCAATCACGCAGTTGGAAGTCTGACCGAAATGACAGTAGAGTTAAAAGAGTTGGTTAATGAATTTAAAATTTCTTAAAGAGGTGAAAAAATGTCCTTAAATAAAGAAAAATCTATTTCAATGGCTGCTCAGGACAGCAAGTCTGATTTAAATCAGTATGTAGTATTTAATATTGATGCAGAACAGTATGGAATAAAGATAGATAAGACAAGAGAAATTATTAAAGAGACTAAGATAACAGAAGTACCAAATACAGCTGATTATGTTGTTGGAGTTATTAATTTAAGAGGTATAATTGTGCCGGTAATCGAACTCAGCCGGAGATTTGGGATTGAAGACCATATTGATAAGCATCTTTTTGCAGACTCTGAGCAGAGGATAATAACTGTAGAAAGCGAAGAACAGCTTCTGGGTATTCAGGTTGATCATATAGAAGGTATCGCCTGGGTTGAAGAAGAAAAAATAGCTCCACCACCAGAACTTGAAAAGGGGATTAGAGAAGATTATTTAAGAGGTGTTTGGGCTCGTGATAACAAGCCTTTATTAATTCTTCTTGATTTAGAAAAAACACTTTTTGCTTAAAAGATCATAAAAAATTTGGAGGTGAATTATATTGCAGTTGAACAATAATACCAAAAAAGAAGAACAGGAAAAATATATCATATTTACTCTTGCTGGCAAGCAATTTGGGGTTAATATCAAACAAACCAGAGAAATTTTATCAAGTAAAGAGCTAACTTTAGTTCCAGAAAGCCCTGAATATATTGCTGGACTTATAGATTTGCGTGGTATGGTGGTTCCTGTTATAGATTTAGAGCTTAGATTAAATATAAAAAAAGAGGAAAGTTCTCAAAGTGATACCAATCGGATAATCATCATTGTAGAATTAGAAAATCTAACAGCAGGAATGATGGTTGAAGAAGTAAAACAGATCAAAGAGCTGAATGGGGAAGAAATTGCAAATTTGCCTTCACTTGCGCAAAAGATTGATCGTAAATACATAGCAGGTGTTGGTAGAACTGAAGGTGAAGAATTGCTGATGATTCTTGATTTGGAAAGTGTCTTAACTAAAGAAGAAATGGACCAAATTCAGAAATTAGAAGATAATGTTGTTAACTCATAAAGGGGCAGGTTATGAATTTAGATAAAGCAAAAAAAGATATCTTAAAAGAAATAGCAAATATAGGTGCTGGTAATGCAGCAACGGCTTTTTCGACAATGGTTGACAAAAAAATCGATATAACAGTTCCGAGAATTGAACTAATGCCGATAACAGATCTTCCAGAAATCACAGGAGATCAGGAGGATTATATTTCCTGTACACTGATCAATTTTGATGGAGAAATTTCTGGGAAAATACTTTTGGTGCTTGAGATGCAGATTGTGGAAAAGATCCTTCACCTTATGTTTGGCGAGGGAGAATTACCATCAGCTGAAATACAGAGTTCTGCTTTAAGAGAACTGGGAAATATTTTAAGTGGAGCTTACTTAAAGGCAATAAATATTTTTAGTGACTTAAATTTGAGCCAGGGCTTACCAGCTGTAGCCTATGATATGGCGGGAGCTGTGCTTAGTAGTTCAGTCATAGATTACAACCAGAGTGATGATGAGATAATCTTGCTGGAAACTGAATTTATTATTTCGGAAGAAAAATTGGAATTATATTATTTTTTCATACCAGAAGAAGAGTCAATTGATATTCTTTTCCAGCATTTGATGGGTGATAGCCTTGATTAGTACTGAGCAAAAAGTTGAAAAAAAAACAATAGTCAAAATGGCTGACTGGGCAGTAGATCAGGAAGATGCCCAGCTTGTTATTTTAGGTCTTGGTTCCTGCATAGGAGTAGCTCTTTATGATGACTACACTAAAATAGGTGGGCTTGCTCATGTTATGCTGCCAAAAAGTAAGGGGAGCAACAAAACGGAAGCCAAATATGCTGATACTGCTGTTCCATTTTTATTAGAAAAAATGATTAAAAAAGGGGCTAAAAGAAGAAGGTTAAAAGCAAAAATTGTTGGGGGAGCAGGGATGTTTAAGACAGAAGGGGGCCAGTCTGTGATGCAGATAGGCCAGAAAAATATTAAAGCGGTAAAAGAAGTGCTTAAAAATGAAAATATAAGAATTATTGGTTCAGACCTGGCAAAGGATTATGGACGTTCAATGTATTTTCATCTCAATGATGGCAAAGTTAGAGTAACCGCCTTTAATAAAGAAAATATCATAATTTAACACTTAATTAATAATTTTTTCTTGTAAATAAAAAATATATCTGTTATTATTAACAATAGCAGTATAAAGAACTAGTAGGAGGTAAACCTTATATGAATTCAGTTTTAATAGTAGATGATGCTGCTTTTATGCGTTTAAATCTAAAAAATATTCTTAAGGACGATTTTGAAATTGCTGGTGAAGCAGAAAATGGCAAAGAAGCTGTCGAGCTTTATCAGGAATTAAAGCCTGATATTGTAACTATGGATATTACAATGCCGGTTATGGATGGTTTAGAGGCAATAAAAGCAATTCAGGATATTGATCCATCAGCAAAGATAGTTGTTTGCAGTGCAATGGGCCAGCAGAAAATTGTTATTCAGGCAATTGAAATGGGAGCCAAAGATTTTATTGTAAAACCATTTAAAAAAGATAGAGTAATGGAATCTTTAGAAAAATTACTTTAATTAAAATCTTTCAAATAAATATTGGCAAAACTGTCGAAAGGCAGTGACGCAAAGTTCTGGGTCTAAAAACAATAATTATTGTTATGACTGCCAGGCTGCATAATAATTAGAATGAAAAATTACTTTATCATAGTTATAGTTATCTTATTACTATGACTTTAAAGTTTGTTTTAATTAAATTATCTGTGGCCTTTAGAAAAAACTAAAGGCCGATTTTATGTATATTTTGATTTAGGGGGTGGGGAAAATTAATAACTATTTATCAATCATTACAGGTGCTCTCGATGGATCCGTTAAACGTGGAGAATTGATTTCTAATAATATTGCTAATATCGGCACACCTAATTATAAACGGCAGGATATAAACTTTAAGTCGATGTTGGCTGAAAAAATAGACAGTGAAAATTCAAAAAAACTTTCAATTGAAACTACTAATGAAAAACATATTCCTTTTCGAAGAGATTACACTTCCCAGATCACGACTTCCAAAAATAACCGCAGTTTCCGAAATGATCAAAACAATGTAGATATTGACCACGAAATGGCAGAAATGGCTAAAAACAGTATATATTATAATGTAATGACCCGGCGTGCGGCAGGTCATTTTTCGACTTTAAATCAGGTAATAAATCAGGGAGGTAAATAAAAGTGTTTAAAGGAATTGATATTAGTGCTTCTGGATTAACAGCTCAGAGATTGAGAATGGATCTTATTTCCAGTAATATCGCTAATGCAGAAACCACTCGTGATGGAGATGGCAATACTTATAGAAGAAAAGTTGCAGTATTTAGAGAAAAAATCAATAGTGAATTCAGCAGACTAAATTCTGCTGAGGGCAGCAACAGCGGTTCTCAAGCAGGTGTTGAAATAAGTTCGATCGAGGAAGATCCTTCCCCTTTTAGGGTAGAGTATAGACCTGATCATCCTGATGCTGATGAAAATGGATATTTAGAGCTGCCGAATGTCAGTGTGATGACTGAAATGGTAAATATGATTGATGCCAGTCGGAGTTATGAAGCTAATGTTCAGGCGATTTCAAATTATAAAAGCATGGCAAATAGTGCCTTAAATATTAGCACTTAAGGTTAAGAAGAGGTGAAAACAGTGAACAATATTATTAATCCAATTCAGATTGCAAATAATTTTAAACTCGAGCAAAGTAAAGAGGCTCAGGCACCAGAAAACAAAAATTTTTCCGATTTTTTTCAAGAAAAGCTAACAGAAGTTAATTATTTGCAAAAAGATTCACAAAGGATAACAGCTGATTTTGCTGCTGGTAAAACTGATAATATTCATCAGGTAATGATCGCAGCTGAAAAAGCAAAAATAGCAGTTAATTTAACTACTACAGTTCAATCTAAAGCTGTTGATGCATATAAAGAAATCATGCGTCTCCAGGTTTAATTTTTGACTTTGTAATAATGTTTTTTTAAATGATTTTTTATAGTTATTAATAATTCAGAAAGAGGTTTTATGATGGAAGAGATGTTTGCAAAATATAAGGAAGAACTCAGCACCTTATGGAAAAAATTAAATAAGAGCATTCAAATTTTAATTATAGTGCTGACGGTTTTAATGTCCTTAGCTTTTGCTTACTTAATTTTTAGAGGTAGTGCTGTTAATTACCAGCCACTTTATGCTGATTTAAGCACCACCGATTCGGCAGCAATTGTGGAAAGGCTGGATGAAAACAGCATCGACTATAAATTAGGGGGTCAGGGTAATACAATCTTAGTTCCTGAAGAAGATATTTATCGACTTCGACTGGATTTAGCTTCTGCCGGTTTACCTGATCAGGGAGTAGTAGGATTTGAAATCTTTGATCAAAGTGAATTTGGGACAACCGAGTTTGAAAGGAAAGTAAATTACTACCGTGCTCTTGGGGGAGAACTGGGACGTTCTGTTCAGTCAATTTCGGGTATTAGTTATTCCAGAGTTCAGATAACCCCACCTCAGGAAAGTCTTTTTTTAGATGAGGAAAAATCTGCTACTGCTTCTGTTTTAGTAGAACTAGAACCTGGTTTTAGAATGACCCAGAAGCAAATCGAAGCAGTTCGCAATTTAGTTGCCAGTGGGGTGCAGGACTTACCTTTAGAAGAGGTTACGATAGTTGATACTAATGGGAATTTGCTTTCAAATAATGATTATTTAGGTAGAGAGGGTGTTGATCCTCAGAATTTTGTACTTAGGAAAGAATTTGAAGCTTCTTTAAAAAATGACCTAAACTCACTTTTGACCAGAGTTTTAGGTCCAAACAATTTTGCGGTGGAGGTTTATGCTGATTTAAATTTCGACCAGAGGCAGGCTGAAAGTAAAACATATACGCCAGTAGTGGATGAAAATGGAATTGTTAGAAGTGAAGAAGTTTCAACTAGTAGTCAGCAGGGAGCTCAGGGTGCTCAAGGAGTGCCGGGAACTGATGCAAACATCCCTCAGTATCAGGCAGGGGATGATGCTGGAGCTGCAAGTTATGAGAGTGAAGACCGAATAACAAATTATGAAATAAATGAAAGAATTGAACAGCATGTTTATGCACCAGGAGATGTTAAAAAGCTGTCAGTCTCAGTAATGGTTGACCAAACAGTAGATGAGGAAAGGCTCGATCAAATAAGATCAGCGGTAGCTGCTGCTATTGGTTATGACCAGGACCGGGGAGATGTTTTAAATATTGCTGCAGTTAACTTTGATAACTCACTACAGCAAGAAGCAGAAGCCGCAAGAGCAAATCAGGCAGCAGCAGAAAGGCGAAGAATGTATATCTATGGTGCTTTGATCGCACTTGTCTTATTAATAAGTGCAGGTCTAATTATTTATCTGGTCAGAAGAAATGGTATGCAGACTCAACCAGGAGCTAATTTAGACATGTCAGTTGAAGATGATGAAGATGAATTAGAATCATTATTTAAACCAGACCGTGAACAGAAAAAAGATGCTCATATGAAACGAGAGTTAGAACAAATGATTCATTCAGACCCAGAAAATGCAGCCAAACTAATTCGTAGCTGGCTTTTAGACGAATAATAAATGTTAAAAATTGAAAGGGAATTATTATGAGAGATGAACTTACAGGTAAAGAGAAAGCAGCAATACTTTTAATATCACTGGGACCAGAAATTTCTTCTGATATCTTTAAACACTTAGACGATGAAGAAGTAGAAAAATTGACTTTAGAAATTGCTAATCAAAATAAAATTGATCCCGGTTTGAAGAAGGAAATCCAGCAGGAATTTATTAATTTGCAGCAGGCGAATAACTATATTAATTCCGGTGGTATAAATTATGCCAAAAAAATTCTAGAAAAATCTTTTGGTCCTGATAAAACCAGAAGAATTATTAATCGTTTGACTGCAACTCTACAGGTAAGACCATTTGATTCTATTCGCAAATCTGATCCTGCTCAGTTATTAAACTTTATTCAGGGTGAACATCCACAGACAATTGCTTTGATTTTAGCCTATATTGATCCAACTCAGGCTTCTCAGGTTATTTCGATGCTGTCTACTGATGTGCAGAGTGAGGTAGCAAAAAGAATTGCTGTGATGGACAGAACTTCTCCGGAAATTATTAAAGAAGTTGAAAATGTCTTAGAGAAGAAACTTTCTGCTGTTGCCAGTAATGAATATGCTCGTGCTGGAGGTATTCAGTCAATTGTTGATGTTTTAAATCAGGTTGATCGAGGAACAGAAAAAAATATTCTTGATAAATTAGAAGAAGACGATCCTGAATTAGTAGAAGAAATTAAGAAGAGAATGTTTGTCTTTGAAGACATTGTACTGCTTACTGATAGAGCTGTTCAGCTTGTGCTGCGTCAGGTTGAAACCCATGACCTTGCTTTGGCTCTGAAAACAGCCAGTGATGAGGTTGAAAATATTATTAAGAGTAATATGTCTCAGCGAGCAGCAGAAATGCTGGAAGAAGATATAGAATTCATGGGACCTGTGCGCATTAGAGAGGTAGAAGATGCCCAGCAGAGAATTGTTAATGTGATTAGAGAACTAGAAGAAAGTGGAGAAATTGTGATTGCAAGAGGTGGGGAGAGTGAAGTAGTTGTCTAAGATTATTAAGGCTTCTCAAATCATAGGTAAATATAAAATTAAAAACCACAAAAAATCTCTTTCTTTTGACCCAAAAGCAGAAGAAAATTCTAATAAAAATAATGAGAAAAATAATAAAGAAAATATTGAACAACAGACGAATGCAAAAAAAGATTTATCTAAACAGAAAAGAAAAGAAGCTGAAGTTGAGGCAGAGAAAATTATAGCTGAAGCAAAATCAAAGGCTGCAGGAATAATTGAAGCTGCTCAAAAAGAAAAAAAAGAAATCGAATTACAAAAAGAGGAAATTTTTTCCAAAATAAAAAAAGAAGCTGAAGCTGAATCACTAAAATCAGCTCAAGATAAAATTGATAGGGTTGTAAACGAATTACTTTCAACTGCCAGTTCTTTTGAAGATGAAATGAAAAAGAAAAGAGTCGAAGCACAAAAAAATATAATAAATTTTTCAGTAAAAATTGCAGAAATAATTATTGATGTTAAGCTGGAGGATGAACCTGAAATTATTAATAATATTGTTTCTGATATGCTCTCCAAAATTGATGAGAGCCACAATAATATAACGGTCAGAATCCATCCAGATTTATTACCTTACCTGGAACAAAACAATCTTTATGCTCGCCTTCAAGAAAAAAATCTAAACTTTAAGGGCGATTATGAACTTGAAAAAGGTGATTGTATTGTAGAAAGCAGTCTTGGTGGAAAAGAAGGAAGTATTTCACATAAAATTGAGCTAATCAGGGAAGAACTTTTAAAAGAGGTTGAGGCCAGTGTTTGATTTAGATATGGATAAACTCGAAGAAAAACTTAATCAGATTGATACAACCAGAAATTTTGGCCATATAAACAGAGTTATTGGACTGGTAATTGAATCTATAGGTCCCCAAGCTTCAATTGGAGAGCTTTGTTTAATCAAAAGCGACCAGGGTGATGTTAAGGCAGAGGTTGTTGGCTTTGATGATAATAAAATTCTGATGATGCCTATTGGTGAGATGGAGGGTATAAAACCCGGAGCAAGAGTTGTTGCTACAGGCGAAAAACTCAAAATAAATGTTGGGGAACATCTGCTTGGGAAAATCATCGATGGAAGCGGAAATATTCTTAATGGCGACTATAAAAATATGGGTACAGCTGTTGAGGTTAACCGCCGACCACCAGATCCACTCAAAAGACGAAGAATTAAACAGCCACTTTCTTTAGGTGTGAGATGTATCGATGGATTTCTAACATGTGGTAAGGGTCAGCGCCTTGGTATATTTGCCGGTAGTGGTGTTGGAAAATCAACCCTGCTTGGAATGGCTGCGCGAAATACAAATGCTGATATTAATGTCATTGCACTTGTTGGAGAGAGAGGTCGTGAGGTCAGGGACTTTATCGAAAAAGATCTTGGTGAAGAAGGATTAAAACGTTCTATTGTTGTTGTTGCGACTTCTGATCAGCCAGCTCTTTTAAGAGTTAAGGCCGCCAGTATAGCAACTGCTATTGCAGAATATTTTCGTGACCAGAGTGAAGATGTACTTTTGATGATGGACTCAGTAACTCGAGTTGCCATGGCCTTAAGAGAGGTTGGCTTAGCTATAGGTGAGCCCCCTGCTACCAGAGGTTATCCACCTTCTGTTTTTGCAGAATTACCAAAACTTCTGGAGAGAACAGGAACTAATGCCTTAGGTTCTATAACAGCACTTTATACAGTTTTAGTTGAAGGTGATGACTTTAATGAACCTGTATCTGATACTGTCCGCGGTATTTTAGATGGTCATATTTCTTTGTCTAGAGAACTGGCTGAGTCCGGCCATTACCCAGCAGTTGATGTTCTAAGCAGTGTCAGCAGAATAATGAATGATCTAGTAGATAAGGATCATCTCAAAGCTGCTGAAAAGGTACAGCAGTGGCTTGCTGCTTATAACCAGTCTGAAGATTTAATTAATATTGGAGCTTATGAACGAGGGTCAAACCCGGAAGTGGATAAAGCGATTGAAAAAATTGGACAAATTAATTCTTTTTTAAGACAGGGTATAGAAGAAAAAGCAAATTATCATGATACTGTTGAACGCTTAAAGCAAATTGCCTCAAACTAGGATGAGATAAATGAGTGGATATAAATTTAAATTTGAAAAAATTTTATCTTTACGAAATAAAGAAGAAGAACAGGCTGAAAACAAGTATTTACATTTAAAAAAAGAATTAAGAGAAATAAATCAACAGATTAAAGAATTAGAGCTGGAAAAAGAGGAAGTTTTTGATAATCTAAGGACAGATGACCATGATATTGACTCTCATATTGAAATGAGGGATTATTTAAAAAGATTAAGAGCTGTTAAAATAAAGATTGAAGAAAAACAGGCTGAAAAAGCTGAAGCAGTAAAAAAACAGTTTGAATACATGATGGAAAAAAAGAAAGAAAGAAAAACCCTTGAGAAACTAAAAGAAAAAGAGAGCAAAAGATTCTTCAAAGAATTTTTAGCAGCCGAACAAAAGGAACTGGATGAACTCGGCAGACACTATGGTACAGGTGGTAGATAAAAAAGATGAAAAAATTCATTTATTTTTTAATATTATTTTTAGTTCTTTTCGCAATGCTCAGCTGGTCACTTGATGCATTGGGAGTAATTGACGTCAAGACTGCAGCCTATAATATAGCTTCTAAAATACCCTTTTTAAATAACTATTTAATCAGTCAAGCTGAAATGACTCAATTGGAAAATAAAAACCAGGAACTCCAGCAGGCAATCACCACAAAAGATGCAGAGATTGCTGAGTTAGAAGCTCAGGTTGAAGATTTGAAAGCAGAAATTGATGAACGGGATCAAGTAATTGCTGAAATTCAAAGCGATTATAATGAACTTCTGGCTAATAGAGAAGATAAAGAAGCTAAATATGAGAAAGTTGCTGAAATTTACCGCCGGATGGAGCCTGAAGCAGCTGCAGCTGTGATTATGCAGATGGAGCAGGGCCTAGCTGTAGAAATCATTTCTAGGCTAAAAGAAGATCAGGCAGCAGCAGTAATTGAGTCTTTATCTCAGGATAGAGCTGCTGAGATTATGAGCATGTTGAGTCAGTAATAATTTCTATCTTAACTTATACTATTCTAAATTTAAACAAAACAGAAGTTTTAAATTAAATAACGATAAACAAAAATTAGATAAAAAGCACTGAAAGGAGGTGAGAAATTGAGAGAAGCAATTGCACTAAACCAATACAACTTTCAGCCTCAGCAAGAAATAAAAAAAAGCAGTAGAAACAGGAATAAAGGTAGTTCAGAAAGTTCTTTTGCTGAAAAAATGAGGGCTGCTCAGAGTAAAGACAATAAATCTGATGCTCAAGAAAAGTTTAAAGAAATCGAAAAATCAAAGACCTCTAAACAAGAGTCAGTTAAAGCAGTTGATAGTTCCAAAAAGGAGAATTCAAAATCAAGTCAACTTCCTTCAGAAAAAGACACTAAAAAAATGCTGGAGGAAACTGCAGAGGAAGCAGCTGTTCAGTTAGCTCAGCTTGATTTAAGCAGTATTGAAGAAAATAAATTAAATTCACTACTTAGAGATGCTGGACTTTTAGAAGCTAGTGGAGATGATTTGATTTCTAAAGCTGCTGGAACTGAATTAGAGTTTTCAAAGTTAAACACTGCTGATTTAAAAGCATTAATTTCTAATTTGGAAAATTTAATATCAAATTCTGAAATTGATTTAGCTGAAAACGATCAGCTTGCTTCACTGCTAAATCTGTTAAAAGAAGTTGATTCAGAAAAAAATATTTCAATTGAAAACCAGGCTTTCAGAGAAAAGTTTGCTGATTACTTTGATTTTCAAGTTCAAGCAGAGTCTAAAGCTGATAAAACATCTTCTATAGAAAGCAATGAGCAGGTTCAAACAGCTGGAGCTGAGAAACAAAGCTTAGCTTTTATTAATTCTGATCAAAATAAGTTAAGTCAGAAGGTTGATTTTGAGCAGAAAACTCTTGCCCAAAATAAGCTAGGTCAGGAAAAGACAGCGCAAAATACTGAAAATAATCATTCTAAAAATGAACAGTTATCTAAACTGTTTAGTTCACCTAATCAAAAGCAGAACATAGAGTTTGATTCTAAACTGATCTTCGAAACTGCAAAAGCTGATAATACTGCTGACAAAAAAGTAGTTGATTTTAACTTTTTAGGTACTGATTCTTCATTAAATACAAAACTGAATGTTGGTGAAAAGTCTAATAACTTTGTCCTTGATCAAACTCAACTAAAAGGAGAAATGCCTGTAAAAGATCAATTTGTACAGCAGTTTAAAGGAGAATTTTCAGCTGCTAAAAACGAAATGAACATCGAGCTAAAACCAGAGTCACTCGGCAAAATTGAAGTTAAACTTAATCTAAATGATGGTAAAATTGATGCCAAAATGCTGGTGGAAAATAAGCTGGTTCAGACTCAATTAGAAAGCAGCATGCAGGAAATAAAATCTGATCTGATTAAACAAGGGATTAATATTGAGCAGTTTAAAATAGAAACTGCTAAAGTAGGACCCCGACAGGTTGAACAGCAGAATGAGTTTAACTTAAATGACCAAAAATCAGCTTTTAGTGATGGAGAAACCGGTCAAAATCAGGAATATGAACAGAGACAGTTTTTCCAGGGTCAGTATTATGTACAAAGATCTTTAAACAAGAGTGGCTTAGACAATTTGGATGGTGAAAATCTAGTCATGAGACAGCAGGAAATAATCAATAGAGCTGCCTTTTCGAAAGGAAAGCTTAATTTGATTGTCTAAAGGAGGTAGTTAAATGTCAGATGTGTATGGTGTGAGTTCTACTCAGAGCACACAATATCAGCAGGAAACTCAAAGAGAGTCACTTGAGGCAAATGATGGACTGGGCCAGGATGCTTTTTTTAAGATTTTAATAACCCAGCTTCAGAATCAAGATCCTCTAAATCCAATGGAAGACCGAGATTTTATTGCCCAGATGGCAGAGTTTAGTTCTCTTGAAAAAACTGAAAAACTTTACTCACTGCTGGAAGATAAATTAAGTTCTAACCAGGTAATTGATAACAGTAACTTAATTGGTAAAGAGATTACTGCTAATGTAGAAGATGTCCAGCTAACAGGTGTTGTTGATGCTGTTAAATCACAAGGAGAGCAGGTATTTGCAGTACTTGATAACGGTTCAGAAGTTGATATTACTTATATTACCCAGGTTAAGAACCTTGGAGCAGAAGAAGCATAAAAAGAGGTGTTTTAAATGGATAACAGATTAAAAATAAATCAACCTATACAGCCTCTCAAACGAAGAGAGCATCAGAATAGAGCTGTCCAAAAGAATAAAAACTCAGATTCTCCTTCTTTTAAAGAAATTTTAGGGGAGAAGATGGATGGGGAAAATAAACTCTCATTTTCCAAACATGCTCAAAAAAGAATTAATTCTCGTGCTATACCAGTTTCCAGAACTGAACTTGCTAAGTTGAGTACAGGAGTGGAAAAGGCTAGAAATAAAGGAGCCAGAGATTCACTGGTAATGGTTAATGATGTAGCCTATATAGTTAGTGTAGAAAATAATACTGTAGTCACAGCTGTAGATGAGGCAAGTATGGATGATAATGTTTTTACTAATATAGATAGTGCAGTTTTTATGAAATAAAAGAAAGATTTTAAGCTAAAAATCAAATAATTAGCTTAAATCGGATATGAGCTGGACCTTTTTCAGGGAGCTCTGTTTTGCTGTCGATAACAGTAGGACTCCGATAAGTAATGAAGGAGGAAAAATTATATGTTAAGATCGATGTATGCTGGTGTATCAGGTTTGAATACCCACCAACAGATGATGGATGTAACAGGTAATAATATTTCAAATGTAAATACAATTGGATTTAAAAGCAGCCGTGTTACTTTCAAGGAAATGTTAAATCAAACAATTCAAGGGGCTTCTGCACCACAGGATAACCGTGCTGGTACTAACCCACAGCAGGTTGGACTTGGTGTAGGAGTTGGTAGTATAGATGCTGATATGTCTTCTGGTAACCTGCAGTCAACTGGAAAAACTTCAGATGTTGCAATTCAGGGAGATGGGTTTTTTGTTTTAAGAGATGGCAATACAGAGGTTTATTCTAGAGCTGGTAATTTTAATTTTGATGAGAGAGGTAGACTGTATTCTGCTAGTACTGGGATGTTAGTTCAAGGTTGGACAGCAAATTCAAATGGAGAATATGTAGATGGTTTCACTAGTGATAATATTGGAGATATTCAACTACAGCAGGAAATAAGTGCTCAGGCAACTGATCAGGTTAGCTTTGGGAAGAATTTAAAAGCTAATATTATTAATGACCTGCAGGTTGTAGAAAGTAGTATGGAAGTTAGTGATGGAACAGTATCTGACAATATTAATTTTTCAATAGAGCCAGTTGATGGTCAGCATAATGTTTGGAAATATACTTTAGAAGCTGAAGATAAAGACACAACTTTTGACATTCCACTTGATTCTGATAATGAATATACTGGTAATATATTTTTAAATAATAAAGGTGAAATTACAAATATTACTGATGCTAGTGGATCAAATGTAACTTCTCCAATAACTGTTGAAATTGATGGTGTTGCAGCAAATTCTGATCAGCTAGACTTTACTTTAGGTACTACTTTAAATCAAGATGGTGTAAGTTTTATAAAGTCTAACTATAATAATGATGAATCTATCGATTTTTCTTTTAAGCAAACAGCTAAAAGAGATATTTCTATAAATGTTTTTGACAGCCTTGGTGGTAAACATTCTGTTTTACTTCCTATTGAAAAAATTGGAAATAGAGAATGGGCAATAATAGACAGTAAAGTTAAGGTGGATGACAATCTAGAATCTATTTTTGGAGGAACAGACCATATAATCAAGTTTAATGAAGAAGGTGAAATTGAAAGTGGAGAAACTGCTGAACTAAATTTCACTCCAGCTGGTCCAGGGAAAGAACAAACAGTTGAGCTTGATTTCTCTAAATTGACTCAGTTTGCAGTTGGTAGTTCACAGGAAACAAATAGTGATGGAATGACAGCTAACTTTTCCAACATCAATGGTTATGAAGCAGGTTCTTTAGAGTCATTTTCCTTTACTGAAACAGGTGATGTTATTGGCTCTTACAGTAATGGTTTAACTCAGATTCAGGCTAAATTAGGAATGGCTTTATTCTCTAACCCTGCTGGTTTAACAAGAAGAGAAGGAGTTTTCCAGACCTCCAGTAACTCTGGAGACGCAGAATTAGGTGCAGCAGCTCAGGGTGGATTTGGTTCTTTAGCACCTTCAACTTTAGAAATGTCAAATGCCAACCTTTCTCAGGAATTCACCAACATGATCACAGCTCAGAGAGGTTTCCAGGCAAGTTCAAAATTAATAACAACCTCAGACGAAATGTTACAGGAATTAGTTAATCTTAAAAGATAAATGGAATTAAACTCTCAGGCTGAAATGAAAATTTTTCAGCCTGAGAGATAATTATAATTAAGGAAGTGTATGATGATTAAATTGACCAGGACAAGCGGGCAAAATTTCATATTAAATGCTGAACTTATTTTAGAAGTTCAGGAAACTCCGGATACAGTAATTACCTTAAGTAATGGAAAAAAACTGCTTGTTAAGGATTCAGCAGCAGATATAGTCGAAAAGGTAATAAGTTATAGACAAAAAATTATGGCCGGAATTACTAGAACAGGGGAGAGATCTTAAATGGATTTAGCAACAATAATTGGTTTAGCAGCAGGAGCAATAATATTTAGTGCAGTAGCAGTACTGGGTGGTAATGTAATAATCTTTGTCAGCCTTCAGTCTGCCCTGGTAGTTCTAGGTGGTACCCTGGCCGGTGTAATGATCAGTTATACTTTCAATGATTTAAAAAACATTCCAAATTTATTAAGAGTATCATTTGAAGATGATAAAATGGAATCAGAACATATAATTGAAAGCCTTGTTAATTTTGCTGAAAAAGCAAGACGAGAGGGACTTTTAGCTTTAGAAGATGATGCAGCAGAAATGGAAGATGAGTTTCTGCAGAAGGGAATTCAGTTAATCGTTGATGGTACTGATCCTGAATTGGTTAGAAGTATCTTAGAAACAAAATTAACTTTTTTACAGGAACGCCACACAAAAGGAAGAGGTATCTTTGCTACAATGGGTCAGCTGGCACCTGCCTTTGGTATGATTGGTACTTTAATTGGTTTGGTTCAGATGTTAAGTCAGCTTGATGACCCGACTCAGTTAGGATCCGGAATGGCAGTAGCTCTAATTACAACTTTATACGGTGCTTTGTTAGCAAACTGGATATTTATACCCCTTTCTAAAAATTTAGAAACACAAAGCAACCACGAAATCCACGTTAAAGAAGTTATGATTGAAGGAATTCTTTCTATACAGGCTGGTGAAAACCCAAGAATTGTTAAAGAAAAACTTCATGCTTTCCTCTCTGAAGGGGAGAAAGAAGAGGTTGAAGCCAGAATAAATGAAAGTGGAGAGGTGGGTGTAAGGGAAAATGCCTCGTAAAAATCGAAATAACAAGAATGGTGATGATGGAGGTGGATCTCCAGCCTGGATGACCACTTTTGGTGATATGATGACTCTGCTTTTAGTATTTTTTGTCCTTTTATATTCTTTTTCATCGATGGATGTAGAAAAGTTCCAGGGCTTTATTTCTGCTCTGCAGAATCAGCTTGGAGTTTTAGATGGAGGTCAGACTATTACCCCTGATGCAAATATTGAGGCTGGTAATATTGGCGAAGATTTTGCCCAGGCACCAGAAAATATACAGCAGATTATGCAGGAATTAGATAATTATATTGAAAGTAATAATTTAGGTGATCGAGTAAATGTTGAAAACAAAAGAAAAGGACTTGTCATTAGTTTAACCGGCGAAATACTTTATGAGTTAGGAAGAGCAGATATTAGAGAACAGGGTAGAGAAGTTTTAGCAATGATTTCTGATATTTTAATTGAAATCCCAAATGATATTATGATTGAGGGTCATACCGATGATCTGCCAATTAGAACAGATGAGTTCCCCTCGAATTGGGAACTATCAACTGCAAGAGCAGTCAATGTAATTAAATTTTTAATCGAAGAAAGAGACTTTGACCCGGCAAGACTTTCTGCAGCAGGCTATTCTGAGTATCGACCTGTTGCTTCTAATAATACTGTAGAGGGAAGGGCCAAAAATAGAAGGGTCGAAGTAGTAGTTTTAAATTCACAGTACAACGAAAATAATGGAGCTAATAATACAATGACTAATAATATAAATAATACTTTAAATGAAGCAGAAACAGCAGCAAATAACCAAACCAGAACAAATTCCGATGAAGGAGGCAGCTGATATGGCAGATACCCGAAATATAAATTATAAAATGCTTACATTAATAATCGTACTTGTTGTTATAATAACTGGAGTAGCAAGCTTCACTTTTTTTACCTATTTTTCTGTAGCTGATGATGAGCAGGAAGATTTTGATATTGAAGATATCCGTTCTACTTATACCGTAGGGGATTTTGTGGTCAATATTGCTAATAACAGCCAGATTAATTTTATTAGAGCAAGCCTGGTATTTGAAATAGAAGAGGACGAGCTAATTGAAGAATTAGAGAAAAGAAAGCCCCAGGTTAGAGATGCAATCATTACAACTTTACGTTCTCAAAATGAAAGTATTTTAAAAGAAGCTAATGCACAAACAATAAAGAAAATAATTAAATCTGAGGTAAATGAAATTCTGAGATCAGGAGAAGTTACAAACGTTTGGTTTACAGAACTGGTTGTGCAGTAAGGAGGAATTAAGATGGCTGATGTATTAAATCAAAATGAAATTGATTCACTTCTTTCTGCAATAAGCAGTGGTAGTATTGATGTCGAAGAGGCTAAGGAACAATCAAATGAAAAAGAGATAAAAGAATATGATTTTAAAAGGCCTGATAAGCTCTCAAAAGAGCAGATGAGGACTTTGGAGATGATTCATGATAACCTTTCTCGAATCTTTACTACAACTCTTTCTACAAAATTAAGAAGTATGGTTAACTTTGAGGTAGTTTCAATTGAACAGCTTGCTTATTCGGAATTTATTAACTCACTACCTGAACCAACAATTATTAGTATTAATAAGCTTGAACCTTTAAGCGGCCAGTTTATTTTTGAGATCAACCCGGAAATAGGATTTGGAATTATAGATAGATTATTTGGTGGTTTTGGTAAACCAATTTCAGATGTCCGTTCTTTTACTGACATTGAGCGAGTTGTACTGAGGCGAGTTATGAACTGGCTTTTAGTTGATTTTAAAGAGGCCTGGAGCAACATTGAAGAACTTGAGCCGGAGTTACTGGAGTTGGAGTCCAATCCAAATTTCATTCAGGTTGTACCAGATAGTGATATGACAATTATTATTACTTTAGCAGCCAGGATCGGAGACACAGAAGGATTAATAAATATTTGCTTACCATATATTGTTTTAGAACCAATAGTAAAAAACCTAAATGCTCAGTACTGGTTTTCCAGTACTAGAGAAAAGCAGACAGCCGAACATATTGCCCAACTTAAAGAGCGCTTAAATGATGCAATGGTTGAAGTTGATGCAGTACTTGGCAGTACTCAGCTTACTGTAGAAGATTTCTTATATCTCCATCCCGGTGATGTAATTAGACTTGATAAAAAAGTAGAAGAAAATGCTGAACTAAAAATTGGTAATAATCATAAATACCAGGCGGTTGTTGGCAGTAAAAACCGTCATAAAGCGATACAAATTGTTGGAGTAGCAGAAAATTTATTTGAGGAGAGTGAAGTCAATGACGAATGAGGGTAATTTTTTATCACAGGAAGAAATAGATGCACTAATGAATAATCAGGATGATGAAGATAATGAAACTGAAGCTAAGTCGGTCGAATTAACTCCTGATGAGATTGATGTAATAGGAGAAGTAAACAATATTGCAATGGGTTCCTCTGCTACAGCGCTCTCCAAACTGCTGGACCAAAAGGTAGATATAACAACACCTGAGGTTGAATTAATGTCTTTCCAGAAATTAATTGAGGATTATGATCGTCCCTGTGTTTTAGTAAAGGTTGAGTATGTTGAAGGGATAGAAGGTTTAAGTATTCTTGTTTTAAATACTGAAGATGCAGCTGTAATTGCAGACTTAATGATGGGGGGAGACGGCCTGGAGGGTCTAGAAAGTGAAATGTTAAATGAGATTTCAATTAGTGCTGTTGGAGAAGCAATGAACCAGATGATGGGGGCAGCTTCTACCTCGATGTCCAATATTTTAGATCGTTTGGTCAATATTTCTCCTCCTGAAGCAGAATTTATTAATTTAGATGATGTAATGGAAGAGGGAAGAGATTGGTTTGACCCTAAAGAAGAAATAGTTGTAACTTCATTTAATTTAAAGATTGGTGATTTAATTGATAGTACATTCAAACAGCTCTCGTCTTATAACTTTGTTAAAAATTTGGCTGAGTCGTTACTTACAGGTCAAACAGGTTTAATGGACAACAGCACTGATGACAGTGAAGAGCAATCAACTGCTCAGAAAGCTGCTCCAAAAGCAGAGCCAGAGCAGACTCAAGCAAAAACAACTTCTAAAGATGAGGCTGCTTCAAAAAGTACTGCAGCAAAAGCCCCGGCAGCAGCTAACAGCGGCAGTCAGCAGAGGCGCAGTAGTTCGCGAAATATTTCTTCAGAAGAAACAGTTGATGTTCATTCAGCTCAATTCCCTGAATTCAGTGAACATGAAACCCAACCTCTACCAAATAATATGGAATTGATAAAGGATGTTCCGTTAGAAGTAACTGTAAGGCTTGGTAAAACTGTAATGAAAATTAGAGATATTTTAGAATTAGGAGACGGCTCAATTATTGAGCTGGATAAACTTGCCGGTGAACCGGTAGATCTTTTAGTTAATGGTAAATTAGTTGCTAAAGGTGAGGTAGTAGTAATTGATGAAAACTTTGGCTTTAGAGTTAAAGATATTGTTAGTCCAGCTGAACGTTTAAATACTCTTTAACCTGGTGGTGTAAAGATGAATTATATGTGGGAAACATTTAAGATGGCCTTTTATTTAATCCTGGTGATCGGTTTTATCCTTGCCATCTATTATTTTATAAAAAAGCGCTTTAACTTCACTACAACTAAAGAATTAAAGCTGATCGACAGCCTGCGTCTTTTTAATGGTGAAACAGTTTATTTAGTTAAAGTCTATAATGATATTGTAATGCTGGGTGGGAGTAAGGAAGAATTAAATTTTTTAAAAAGCTGGCCGATCTCAGAAATTGATTTTGATTTAAAAGAGCTGGAAGAAAATGAGACAGCAAAAGTTGATTTCAAAGAAAAGTTGAAAAATATTATAGACCAGAATAAAAATATTTCAAAAAATAAGCGAAATCAGAATTCCGGCAGTGATCAGGATGAATAAGCGTTTAATTTTAATTGCTGTTATAGCACTATTACTTTTTAGTCCAATTTTTACTTCAGTAGTATCTGCTCAGGATTTTAATATACCTGATATTTCCTTTGAAATTTCAAATAACGATGATCAAGCCAATGAGGGAGAGGATTTAGTTTTATCTCTGAGAATACTGCTCTTATTAACAGTACTCTCACTTGCTCCCGCAATTATAGTTTTATTTACTTCTTTTACCAGGATTATTATAGTCTTTTCTATTTTGAAAAGGGCTTTATCCTTAAATAATATGCCTCCAAATCAGGTTTTGATTGGGATAGCAATTTTTTTAACAATTTTTATAATGGCTCCTGTGCTGCAGGTGGTTAATCAGGATGCCCTTCAGCCATATTTGGAAGAGGAAATTAGTCTGGAAACTGCCTATGAAAATACAATTAATCCTGTAAGAGAGTTTATGTTTAACCAGGTTGATGAACGTTCTTTGAGTCTTTTTGCTGAGCTTTCAGAAATCGAGCGGCCTGAAAACCGGCAGGATCTGCCTACATATGTTTTGATTCCTGCATTTTTAATTAATGAAATCAAGATTGCTTTTCAAATAGGGTTTTTGCTTTATATACCATTTTTAATGATCGATATGATTGTGGCCAGTATTTTGATGTCAATGGGAATGATGATGCTGCCGCCTGTTATTATTTCACTTCCTTTTAAAATTTTACTATTTGTACTCGCAGATGGCTGGCATCTTTTGATTGGATCTTTAGTTGAAACTTTTAATTAATTTTAATTTACGGGAGTGGAAAAAATGGGAGAAGCGGTAGTTTTAGATATAGGCAGAGAAGCTTTATACACGGTAATCTTAGTTATTATGCCTGTTCTAGGAGCTGGTTTGATTACTGGTCTTTTAGTGGCTATTTTCCAGGCCACAACTCAGATTCAGGAACAGACTTTAGCCTTTGTGCCTAAGATATTTGCAGTTTTAGCAGCTATCGGTTTTTTTGGTCCCTGGATAATGACCACAGTTGTTGAGTTTGTGCAGGAACTGCTGCGGAATATCCCCCTTTATTTAGGTGGGTGATAAATTTTGCCAGAAGATATTTTAATTAATGAAGTTATATTTTTATTTGCCCTTATTTTTAGCCGTTACTTAGGCATTTTCTTTTTAACTCCAATTTTCAGCAGTCAGGTGATTTTCTTTCAGGCTAAAGTTTTAGTTGCTTTAAGTTTAACTGCGGTTACAATGCCGGTAGTAATCAATTCTTTTCAGCCAATTTATCCTGCCAATAACATCCTCGTTTTAGTTAAGATTATGAGCGAATTAAGTGTAGGACTATTTATGGGGCTTGCAGTATTTTTGGTTTTTTCTGCAGTTCAGCTGGGGGGCCAGATAATTGATATGCGGATGGGTTTTCGGATTGCGAACGTAGTTGACCCTTTTAGCGGTATTAATTCTCCAGTTATTGGTCAGTATAAAAACATTTTTTTAACTTTGATTTTTTTGGCAGTTGACGGCCACCTTTATTTAATCAAACATTTAAGTAATTCTTTTAAAATTATTCCTCCAGGTGAGGTTAATTTCAGCTCCCAGATTTGGCTTTACTTTTTTCGCAGAAGTGCAGATATGTTTCTTTTAGCACTGCAGGTTGCAATGCCTATAGCTGGAGCGATATTTTTGCTTGATGTAATACTTGCCTTTTTAGCCCGATCGGTTCCGCAGATGAACCTTTTTGTGGTTGGATTACCGATGAAAATTTTGGCAGGACTGCTCTTATTATTTGTTTTAATACCAGTTTTAAACAACTTTTATTCTGAAATTATTTTTGATATTATTAATGAAATACCTCGTTTGTTTAGATTGTTAAGTCCCTAAAGGGAAAGGGGAGAGATCATGCCTGATGGTGGAACTGGAGAAAAAACGGAAGAAGCTACTCCCCGGCGGAAAAAAGAAGCCCGTGAAGAAGGTAATGTAGCAAAGGGTAAAGAGATAAGCCAGGCCTTTACCTTACTCGCAAGTTTTATCCTGCTTTACTTCCTAATGCAGCAGATGATCTTTACTGTTATTGGGGAAATTAGATTTTATTTTAGTGAGCTAATTATATCTCCTTTCAGTATTAACAATGCCTATAATATTTTAATGACAGCTTTTATCAAAACTATTAGAACTATTGCACCGATAATGATTGTTTCAGCTGCAGCAGGTGTCTTAGTTAATTTTCTGCAGATTGGTCCCTTATTTACTACCAAATCATTGGTGCCTGATCTTAAGAAAATTGACCCGATTAAAGGTGCCAAAAATATTTTTTCTCTAAGGTCATTAATGGAATTGTTTAAATCGCTTTTTAAGTTGTTTGTAATCACAGCTGTTGCTTATAATATTTTGTCTAAAAATATTGATATCTTCGAAGAAAGTCTGCATCAGGATTTAACTCAGTCGATTGTTGTTTTAAGTTCACTGATCAGTAAGATGGCTTTTTCGATTATTGCTGCTCTGGTGATTTTAGGAATAATTGACCTCCTTTATCAGCGCTGGCAGCATAATAAAGATCTAAAGATGTCTAAATATGAGGTTAAACAGGAAAGAAAAGAGATGGAAGGTGACCCAATGGTTAACCAGCAGCGTAAACAGCGCCAGCGGGAGATGAGCATGAACAGAATGATGTCTTCTGTTAAAGATGCAGATGTTGTAATCACCAACCCGACTCATATTGCTGTAGCCTTAAAATATGATTTAGACGAGATGGATGCACCAGAAATTATAGCTAAGGGTGAAGGCTTTGTTGCTCAGAAGATAAAGAAAAAGGCCAGAGAGGCTGAAATTGAAGTTGTAGAAAACAAACCACTGGCTCGCTCCTTAAATTCAATGACCGAGATAGGAGATCAGGTTCCAGTAGAGCTCTATCAGGCTGTTGCTGAAATTTTAGCCAGGATATTTAGGGAAAATGAAAAGTACTAATTTTATTTTAAATATTAATATCAATTTTATTATAAATTTATTTGTAAGTTTGAAGGAAGTTTTGGAGGTAAATAATTAGTGGATAACAGTTTAGTTTTTTCTAAAATAACTAAAAATACAGATATAGTATTTGCTTTAATGGTAGTAAGTATAATTGTAATGTTTATTATACCTCTGCCAACTATGCTGCTTGATATGCTGCTGGCTGCTAATATTACCTTTGCCATGGTGATTATTCTGGTCAGTATTTATACAACAGAACCACTTGATCTCTCAGTTTTTCCATCCCTGCTGCTTTTTGCAACATTGTTTAGGTTGGGTTTGAATATTTCTACTACCCGTTTAATTCTGGGGCAGGGTTATGCTGGAGAAATTATAATGAGTTTTGGTGATTTTGTTGTCGGCGGTAATTATGTGGTGGGTTTAATAATCTTTTTAATCATCGTAATTATCCAGTTTGTTGTAATTACTAAGGGTGCAGAAAGGGTTGCTGAGGTAGCAGCTAGATTTACCCTTGATGCGATGCCTGGTAAACAGATGAGTATTGATGCAGATTTAAATGCAGGTGTTATAGATGAAGTAGAAGCAAAACGCGAAAGAGAAAAAATAAGGCAGGAAGCCGACTTCTATGGAGCCATGGATGGTGCCAGTAAATTTGTTAAAGGTGATGCAATTGCTGGGATTATAATTACCTTTATTAATATTGTTGGTGGCTTAGTAATTGGTGTCTTACAGCAGGGTATGGGGATCGGCGAGGCTGCCCAGACCTATATACTTCTGACTGTTGGTGATGGACTTGTTTCTCAGATACCGGCACTTTTAATTTCGACTGCAACCGGTATGGTAGTTACCAGAGCCGCTTCTGATAATAATATGGGTAATGAGATGACAGAACAGCTTTTAAAACAGCCAAAAGCTTTATTTATCGCCTCAGGTGTACTTTTAGTTATTGGTTTTGTACCTGGACTGCCGACCATTCCTTTTCTCTTTTTAGCATCTTTTATTGCTGTGCTGGCTTATCTAATAGTCAGAACTGCTGAAACAGATAAGCTTGAGCAGAAGAAACAGCCGCAGCGAAAAGAGATGAGCGAAGAACAAAAACAGGAAATGCGGCAGGAAGAATTGAAACAGCTGATTAAAGTTGATAAATTGGAGATTGAAGTAGGCTATAATTTGATTTCCCTGGTACTTCCCGAACAGGGTGGAGACTTTTTAGACAGGGTAAGTAATATCAGAAAACAGATTGCAGTTGAGTTAGGAATTATTCTACCTCCAATTCGGATTGTTGATAACCTGCAGCTGCAGCCAGATTTATACAAAATAAAGCTGCACGGGGTGGAATTAACCAAGTATCAGCTGTATCCAGACAAATTTTTAGCTATGGATCCTGGAAACACTTTTGAAGATATTCCAGGGATTGAAACTGAGGAACCAGCTTTCGGAACCGAAGCACTTTGGATTGAAGAATCCCAGAAAGAGAATGCAGAGCTTGCAAACTACACAGTAGTAGATCCCGGTTCTGTAATGGCAACCCATTTAACAGAGGTAATACGCGAACATTCTCATGAGCTTTTAGGTCGAAAAGAAGTGAAAAAGCTAATTGATAACTTTAAAGAAGATAATGAAGCTGTTATTGATGAGCTGATGCCTGATTTATTAAAATTAGGTGAGATTCAGAAAATACTGCAGAACTTACTCTGGGAGAAAATCCCGATTAATAATCTGCTTATTATTCTCGAAACTCTGGCTGACCATGCACCAAGAACCAAAGATCAAAGTGTTTTAACAGAATATGTGCGGCAGGGATTATCCAGGCAGATAAGCAACCAGTTTACTGCAGAAGATAATACTATTTATGCAATAACAATTGACCCACAAAAAGAAGAGCAGTTGATAAATTCTGTAGAGCAGTCTGACCAGGGAAGATATTTATCCTTAGAACCAGCTCAGGCACAGAATATTATTAATGCTGTTGTTACACAGGTTAAGGGCCTGCTTGAACAAGGAAGAGATCCAATTTTGTTGACCTCACCGATGATTAGGCGCCCGTTGAAAGAAATGATTCATCGAACTTTTTCTGACTTAATAGTTCTATCCTTTAATGAGTTAGAATCAGATGTTGACTTACAGGTACAGGGGGTAGTAAATTAAATGCAGGTTAAACGATATACTGGAGAAACTATACAGGATGCTATTTTTAAGGTTAAAGCAGATCTTGGTCCTGAAGCAGTTATTATAGACCGCAGAGAGTACAAAGAAGGAGGTTTCTTTGGCTTTTTTGCGAAGAAAAAAGTTGAGATTTTAGCTACAGTTGAGTCTAAAACAGCTGCAGCTAATCCTGATAATATAAATCCAATTAAAGAATTTATAAATGAAGTAAAAAATAATGATGAAACAAATAAAACAAAAGGGAAAAATTTAGATATCCGCAATCAGGATGAAAGTTTTGAAATCAAGACTTCAGATCTAAAAAATAATGATTTAGAGCTGCCTAAAAATGACAGCCGCAATCAGGAAAATGAATCTTCAGTAGAGAATAGAAAATCTGCTAAAGCTGTTCTGGCTGAAAAAATTAAAAGTGTCCAGAAGTCTAATAATTCAATTTCTGCTGCTGACAATAATTTATATAACTATCTTTTGGGGCAGGGAGTTGAATCAAGATTTGTCACAAAATTTATCAAAGAGCTGGAAGCAGAGTTAAGACCGGACGAGGAACTTAAAGATAAGCTTACAGAGTTCTGCCAGCAGTATTTTAATTTTAAGGCTGGAATAGAAGCTGCTGAAAAGCAGAAAGTTGTATCCTTTATTGGTCCAACAGGAGTTGGTAAGACGACAACTATGGCCAAGGTCGCAGCCCACTTTTCGATGGAGGAAAATAAAAAAGTAGGTTTAATTACAGCTGATACATACAGAATAGCTGCTGTTGAACAGCTGCAGACCTACAGTGATATTATTGATCTTCCCTTTGCAGTCTCCTACAGTGGAGAAAAGCTGGCAGATTTAATTGCTAATCGCTTTAGTGACTGTGACTTAATACTAATTGACACTCCAGGAAGCAGCTGGAAAGATGAGCTGCAGCTTGCGAGGCTTAAACTTTACACTGAAGCTGATTTTATCGACGAAACCCATCTGGTAATCAGTATGAATACCAAAAGTAGTGATTTAAAGAGAATAATTAATAAATTTGGTGTCCTTAATCCCGATCATTTTCTGCTAACAAAACTTGATGAAACTGAAAGCTATGGTGATTTAATTAATCTTAAAGAAAACTATGGTCTGCCATTTTCATATTTAAGTTTTGGCCAGGATGTTCCAGAAGATATTGAAGCTGCTGAGGCTGATAATATTAGAAAATATTTATTTGGTGATTACTATGCGTAGTCAGGCTGCTAAGCTAAAAGAAATGATGAAAGAAAAGAAAGAAGAAATGAAAAATAGTTTTGAAAATAATGGGGCAGAGGAAAATGCTAGCTCTACTAGAACAATAGCTGTAGCAAGTGGTAAGGGTGGAGTAGGAAAATCTACTTTTAGCAGCAATTTTGCTTACCAGCTTGCTAAACTGGGGAAAAAAGTGCTGATCATTGATAGTGATATTGGGATGGCTAACCTTGATATTATGCTTGGAGTCCAGCCTAAATATGATCTGGGTCATCTGCTGCGGGATGAGTGCAGTTTAGATGAAGCAATCTGTGAAGGACCGGCTGGAATCAAGCTTTTAAGTGGAATCACAGGGGATGACAGCTTTATTGATTATGATAAAGATTCAATAAATAAATTAATTAATATTGGTTCGCGCTTAGAAAAAGACTTTGACTATCTTCTGATTGATTTAGGGGCAGGTGCATCTAAGAGTATAATCAACACAATTCGTTCTGTCGATGAACTAATTATCGTTTTAACAACTGAGCCAACATCAGTGATGGACAGCTATAGTTTAATCAAAATTCTTTCTAAACATAATTACAAAAGACCTTTGAAAATGGTAGTTAATCAGGTTGACAGTCAAAAAGATGCTCAAAAAACTGCCAAAAGAATGATGTCAACAATTGAGAAGTATTTAGGTATTGAGTCAACACTTTTAGGAACAGTAAATTCAGATAAAAAAATTGGTTATGCAATTAGACAGCAGAAACCTTTTTCAGAACTTTTTCCTGAACGCAGGGCTGCCTTAGATTTTGAAAAGATTGCCAGAAAAATTAGTGGAGAAAAGAAGCCAGCAAAAGGAGTAAAAAGTTATTTCTATAAGATGATAGGCTTTTTCAAAGGAGATTCTTAAAAAGCTACTGGAGTTGAGATGATGGATAAATTAAAAATAAATCAAAAAATTGAAGTAGAATTTAAATCAGATAAATATCCGGATATCTATCTTTCGAAAGTGGCAGACTTTGTTGATGCTGGGATAGTTATTACTGGTCTTTATCAGCACGGCACACCTATAGCAGTAAAAAAAGGTGATAAGATTAATGTTTATTTTACAACTGAGCGAGCTGCTTATGAATTTGAAAGTACTGTTTTGCAGAGAATAAAAAAACCGATCTATTTTATACTGATAGAAGAACCTGAAGAATTAAAAAGAATACAGCGCCGCGACTATTTTAGACTTGATTTAGATGGGGTTATCAAATTACATAAAGAGAAACAAGATGGCTCTGTAATGAAAAAAGAAGCTCAGCTTGTTGATGTCAGTGGGGGTGGTGTGCAGATTAAAACCAGAAAAGAATTTGCTGAGGGAGATATCATAAAACTTTCTTTTAGAAATTTAATAAATTTGAACGAATTAATTAAAGGTGAGATTGTTAGAAAATCCAAAGATGATTTTAAAACTTATAGGTATGGAATAAAATTTATAGATATTAAACAAGGAGAAAGAGAAAAGATCATTCAGTGGATCTTTAGTCTGCAGCGTCAGCTGAGAAAGAAAGGGTTAGGGAAATGATTTTAAAATCTTTTTTAGCCGGTTTTGCTGCTTATGTATTAGCAGTTATTTATAATTTGCTTCAGGGCAGCAGTTTGAAGATTGTTTTTATAAATGGAATTAAATTTTTATTCACTGTAACCCTTCTTATTTTAGTTTTTCAGATGATTTTTTATCATTTTAGTTCTGACTCAAATCATGATGCAGGGGAAGCAGATGCTGGAGAGGTTATTGAAAATCAGCAAAAAAATGAAGCTGAAGAATCTGAAGTTGATGCAGATAGCAAATCAGAAACTGAATTTAATTCAGATGAATTTAGCGAAGATTTTTCTCCCTTTAATCCTCCAGAAATTGAGTATGAAGAACAAAATAAATAGTAATTGAATCTATAATAAATTTACTAAAGGAAGATTACAATGCTTTTAGATGAATCTTTGTGGGCAAAATACAAAAATGAAGATGATGAGCAGGCCAGAGAAAAAATTATTTTAGCACACATTGATCTGGTGAGATATGCTGCTGGTAGGATTATGGTTATGCTGCCTGATAATATTGAGCGAGATGATTTAGAAAGCTATGGAATCATAGGTTTAATTGAGGCAGTTGAAAATTTTGACTATCAGCGCGGTTATAATTTTTCTACCTTTGCTCTGCCGAGGATTAAAGGTGAGATTATAGACTATCTGCGCCGTAAAGATTGGCTTCCAAGTGGGATGCGCAGCCAGTTAAAAAAGCTGGTTCAGGCGAAGAGTGATTTAAGAGCAGAAAAAGGAAAAGATATAAATGAAGAAGATTTAGTTCAGCTGACTGATTTAAATCCTGACCGGATAAGAACTTTAGAATACTACCAGAATATTTCTGAGAACATCTCTCTTTCTGCTGATTTTGATGGGGTAGAGTTGATAGAAATTATTGCAGCTGATCTTGAAGAAGCTGCTGCTAAAATTGAAAAAGAAGAGGCTGTAGAATTACTTGCTGAAAAAATAGATAGATTGAAAGAAAAGGAAAAGCTCATAGTCTCTCTTTATTACTATGAAGAATTGACTCAGGCTGAGATTGCAGAGGTTATGGGACTTTCAGCAGCTAGGGTTTCACAGCTGCATAGAAAGGCAGTAAGCAGGTTAAGAGGGATGTTAAGCCGTTCCAAAGAATATTTTTAGAGATTTTTCTTAAAACATGATAAAATAGAAACAATGTCTTTAAATAGTTTATATTAGGAGGTAAGTAGTTTGGAGAATTTGAGAATCGAAATTTCTGATGATAAATTAAAAGCATTTCTAATAATCGAAGTAGTAGAAGATGAAGTTTCTGAAAAAATTGATACTGAAGATAATCGAAATAATGATGAATCAAAAATAACCCGAGAAGATATAGAAAAAATTCTCAGCAGTGAAGGAATTACATACGGAATAGATTGGGAAAAAGTAGATAAAATAGTTGAGAATAATATTCTTTCTGAAAAAATATTAATAGCTGAAGGGAAACCTCCTATTCCCGGTGAAGATGGATACTTAATCTATCACTTTGAGGAAAAAAAGAAACAAGCTGGAACTATGCGGGATGATGGAACAATGGATTTCCATTCTCTTGATTTAATAAATAATGTACGAGTAGGGGAGCAGATAGTTACAAAAATTGATCCAGAACCAGGATTGAATGGGATCACTGTCAGCGGGAAAGAGATAAGCCCACCTCCGCTTGCAGATCCTAAATTACCAAGATCAAAAAACACAGTCAAAAAAGATAAAAGCCTATACTCAGCTGTAGATGGACAAATAGTGAGAGAATACCAAAAAATTGTGATAAAAGATGTTTATACTGTTAATGGAGATGTGGATTTAGAGACAGGAAACATTGATTTTGTCGGTAGTGTTAAAGTTAATGGTGATGTAAAAGAAGGATTTAAAATTAAAGCTGAAGGTGATATTGAAATTGCAGGTAAAGCTGGAGCCTGTGAACTGATTAGCGGAGGTAATATTCTAATAAAAAAGGGGTTTATCGGCCGCAACAAAGGCAGCGCCAGGGCTGAGGGTGATTTTTTTGCAAAATTTGTTGAAAATGCTTCAGTAGAAGCAGAAAATGTGCGAGTATATGAGGCAGTTATGCACAGTAGAATTAAAGCCAGAGACAGTATAGAAATTACAGAAGGTAAGGGATTAATTGTAGGAGGTAAAATTACTGCACGTAATCAAATAACCGCTAAATTACTTGGATCAAGTCTTGCAACTAAAACTTTAGTTGAAATTGGAATGATGCCAGAATTAAAGGAAAAATTAAAGGAAACAAAGGCCCAGAATGAGAAGCTAATATCTGATTTAAATAAAATTCAAAAAAGCGTTGAACTTTTGGAAAGTATTAAAGAACGCGGAATTAAACTTCCAGCTGATAAAAGACAACTTTTAGAAAAACTTGAGACTGCAGGTAATCAGTTGACCGCTGAAAAAAGAGAAAATGAAGAAACTCTTGTTAAATTAAACGAGGAAATCAATGTTTCAACAAAGGCATTAGTTCAGGTAAAAAAATGTATTTTTTCTGGAGTTCAAATTTTAACTGTTCATGATAAAAAAACAATTCAAAATAGATTAACAGGCTGCAAATTTAAAGAAGTTAATAAAGAAATTAGACAGATTTCAGACTAAGGGGGTGAGATTATGATTAAGGGGCTTTATACAGCAGCGTCCAGCATGGGAGTTTTAGAAAAAAAGTCTAATATTCGCGCCAATAACCTGGCAAATTCGAATACTACTGGCTTCAAAAAAAGTGGAACTGTAACAAGTTCTTTTCCAGAGATGATATTAGATAGGATTGAAGCCGGTAAAAACAGTGAGGAAATTGGTGAAATTTCTGCCGGAGCTTTTCTGGAAAGAAGTTTTAAAGATATGCGCCAGGGTGATCTGCAGCGAACCAATAATAAGCTGAATTTTGCAATTCAGGGAGAAGGATTTTTTACAATTGAAACTGAGGCTGGTGTTCGCTACAGTCGTGACGGAAACTTTACTATTAATAATAACTCGGAACTGGTAACTCAGTCAGGAAACCCTGTTCTTGATGTTAATGGAGAAAGGATCCAGTTAATAGCTGGTGAAGATTTTAGTGTTGATCAAAATGGTGTTCTTCGTTTTAATAATGGCCTGCAGGGAAGCCAGATTGCTCTGGTTAACTTTGAAAATCCTGCAGAGCTAATTCAACAGGGAGACAATCTTTATCTGGAAGCCGAAACAAGTAATGGTCCAGTTGAATCAGAAGCAATTTTAGCTCAGGGTTATCTTGAAACATCTAATGTTAAAATTGTAGAAGAGATGGTACAGATGATAAAAACAAGTAGACATTATGAATCAAATCAGAAGGTAATAACAACTATGGATGAGAGTTTATCAAAGGTAATTAATGAAGTTGGGAAAGCTTAAAGTTTAAGTTTTAGGTTTAGATTAAGCTGTAGATTTTGATTTAAAAATCAGCCGGACCTGTAAAGGAAGCTGAGAAGCTGTTGTTGACTGACAGATACGGCAGCTAAATCAATATTTATAGAAAAAAATATTTTATGGAGTGATTAAAATGATTAGTGCACTATGGACATCTGCTACAGGAATGAATTCTCAGCAGACAAATATTGATGTTATTTCTAATAACCTGGCAAATGTTAACACAAGTGGATTTAAAAAATCTAAAATTAATTTTGCTGATTTAATTTATACAAATATGAGAGATGCTGGAACACCTAACGCTCAAGGGGCTGAAGTTCCAACTGGAATAGAGATTGGTCATGGTTCAAAGGTAAATAGTACCCAGAAAATTTTTACCCAGGGTAACATTCAAAATACTGATAGCCCTTTAGATATGATTATCGAGGGAGATGGATTTTTTAGAATTCAGCTTCCTAATGGTAATTTTGCTTATACAAGAGATGGATCCTTTAAGATGGACAGTAATGGTGATATTGTGACAGCTGATGGCTATTATCTTGATCCGAGAATTAATATTCCACGTGGAGCGACAAGTATTTCTATTACTTCAGATGGTACAGTAAGTTATAAGCCTGGAGACTCAGATCAGATGCAGGAAGCCGGTCAGATCCAGCTTTATAATTTTTCTAACCCTGCAGGTTTGGCAAGTGAGGGTCGTAATCTTTATTCAATGACTACTGCATCTGGAATGCCCAATCAATCAGCGCCAGGAACTAATGGAACTGGAACAATTACCCAGGGCTTTCTTGAAATGTCTAATGTAAAAGTAGTAGAAGAAATGGTTAATATGATAGCTGCACAGAGAGCATATGAAACTAACTCAAAAGCAATTCAGGCTTCTGATGAAATGCTGCAGACAGCTAATCAGCTTAAACGGTAATTAACTTTAAAATAGGTATCTCTGTTTGACTTGATTGAGGTGAAAAAGATTTGAAAAAGCTTTGTTTAATTATATTATTACTTTTAGTGCTTACAAATTCTGCAGCTGCTTTTGAGGTGACTGTACAGCAAAAAGAGATTGTAGAGTCTGCTGATATTTATCTCGGTGAAATTGCAGAAATTACTGCAGCTGAGCTGAGTTCTGAACAGTTAAATAATCTAAAAAACTTGAAGTTATCTAAATCACCTCAGCCTGGTTATCAGAAATATATAAATAGGGTTTTAGTAGAACTATCTATTAAAAATTTGGGCTATGATAATGCTGATTTTAGGTTGATAATGCCCAAAAAAATAACTATTGAAAGAAAAGCTGCCTCTATTGAACTTTCTATAGTTAGAGCTTTTGTAGAAAAAAAATTAGCTGATTTTTTTCAGATTGATTTAGAAAAACTATTTATTGAAGAATTAAATAATCCAGATAGCTATCAAACAGCCGCTGGTAAGTATGAGCTGCAGCTTGCATCTCATTCGCGCTTTAGGTTTGGTAGTAATAATCTTGTAGTTGAAGTAGTGAAAGATAGTGTGGTTCAAAATCGATTATATTATAGATTCAAACTGGGAATTAAGAAAAAAGTTTATAAGGCTTTAAAAGATTTGACTTACAATTCGACATTAAATAAAAGTGATTTTGAAGTTACAGAAAAGATAATTTATCAAAATCCTGATCAGATAGTTAGCAGCTGGGAAAATATGCGAACAAAAGAGCTTAAAACTACTCTTAAAAAGGGAGATTATCTTAGATACCAACAGATTAAGAATCCTTATCTTGTTCAGTGGGGAGATCGTTTGAAAGTGACAATAATTAAAAACAATGTTGTTTTGAGCAGTTATGTTACTGCTCGCGAGCGCGGTAAATTGGGAGATGAAATAACTGTTGAAAATGAAAATTCAGGTTACCGCTTTCAGGCGGAAGTTATTTCCGAAAATGAAGTGAGGTATTTGTCTCCCTAATCAGATTATCTTGGATTTAGATTGAGGTGTATAAAAATGATTTCAAAAAAAATATTAATTATTTTTTTAATAATTTTAATTATAGCTTCTTCAGCTGTCAGTGCCAACTCTCTCTGGAGTGATGAATCTGCTAATTTTTATCAGGATTATCCAGAATATGAAATAGGAGATATAATTACAGTGGTGATAGAAGAAGATGCAAGTGCTATTCAGAGTGCTAATACCGGTACCAGTCAGGACAGTGATTACAGCTCCAGTGGTGGGACTAATATTTTAGATTTTTTGCCGTTTTTTGATTTTAGTTATTCTGACTCCGAATCTGCTGACGGCTCCACACAAAGAAGTGGAACTCTTGAGGCAGATATAACAACTAAAGTTGTAAAAATTGATGACAACGGAAATTTAGAAATTGAAGGTAGAAAGCAGGTTAAGATTAATGGAGAAACTCAGACAATTTTGTTGAGTGGAGTTATTAGAGCAGAAGATGTTAATTTTGATAATGAAATTTCATCAAAAAGAGTTGCTTCTGCAAATGTAGAATATGAAGGAGAAGGACCTGTTGGAGACAAACAGGAAAGTGGGCTTTTAACTAAATTTTTTAACTTTGTTTTTTAATTATAAACTGAGTTGATTTTAAAAAGAATTGTTTATGTTTTATTTTAGTCGTTATTGAAAGAAGGGGTAACTTGTTTAATTCAAAGAATGTTTTGCTAAAAAAAATTATATTTTTTTCTTTAATATTTGTCTTCATAATTTCAGCAGCTGTATCTGCACAGAATACTGAGGTTGAAATCGGAAATATTACTCGCCTTAAGGGAGTAAGAGAAAACCAGTTAATTGGGTATGGAATTGTTGTTGGTCTTAATGGCAGTGGAGATTCTACCAGAAGTCAGGCAACAGTGCAAAGTGTTGCAAATATGCTGGAGAATTTTGGGGTTAATGTAGATGCAAATCAGGTGAGCAGTGGAAATATTGCTGCAGTTATGGTTACAGCCTCTCTGCCACCTTTTGTGCATAATGGTGATCAGATTGATGTTTCCGTAAGTTCACTTGGAGATGCTGACAGTTTGCAGGGGGGAACTCTTCTATTAACACCTCTGCGGGCGCCAAATGGTGATATCTATGCTTCAGCTCAGGGAGCAGTTTCAATTGGTGGCTATAATGTTAGTGGTGGTGGAAATACACAGCGTCAGAATCATCCTACTGCAGGTTGGGTTCCTGGTGGTGCCCTGGTTGAAAGGGAGCCGGGGGGGAAGATTAATCAAGAAGAAATAACCTTCGTACTCCAGAATCCAAATTTTGAAACTGCAAGTCAGATTGCAGCTCGTATTAACAGCAGTTTGAATTCTACTGCAGCTGCAAGAGCAGTTGATTCAGCAACTGTTAATATTTCGGTACCTGATAGTTACTCAAATCGAGTGGTAGAATTTATTGCAGATGTTAATAAATTGAGGGTAAGACCTGGTATCGAAGCTAGGGTTGTTATTGATGAAAAGACAGGTACTGTAGTTTTTACTCATAATGTAAAAATTTCTACTGTTGCTGTTGCTCATGGTAATCTTTCAGTAAAAATAACTACTAGTACGGAAGTTTCTCAGCCCCCACCATTTAGCGGTGGAGAAACTGTTGAAACAGAACAAACTCAGATTGAAGTAGATGAAGGAGACGAGAGCAACTTAGTTGTTGTTCGCCAGGAAAATGCTATTGAGGACCTTGTTACTGCCTTAAATGCTATTGGAGCCACTCCTCGTGATATTATATCTATAATTCAAAAAATTAAAGCTGCAGGTGCTTTACATGCTGAGCTTGAATTGAGATAGTTGTAGTTTTCTTTGACAAGCAGGAGGTGATTAAATTTAATTTTAACACTTTAAACCCAAATCAATTTAATTATCAGGTGGATTTACAAAAAGAAAAACAAAGCCAAATTAATCTTCTTAAAATGAAGAATAAGATAAAAAACGAAGCAAAAAAAATAGATAAAGCATCAAACAATAGTGAAGAAATTGAAAAGCTAGAAAAAGAGGCAGAAAAATTCACCTCTATTTTTGTAGAAAAAATGTTTTCTGAAATGAAAAAAACTCTGTCGGAGGATAAGCTGCTTGATGGTGGTTATGCAGAAGACATATTCTCTGATATGCTGACTAAGGAGTACAGTCAAATGGCTGGCAAACAGGGGCTTTTAGCAGAATTAAACAGAAAACTGGTTGCACAATTAGGAAGTTTAAAATGAAATTAGATAAAATTAAATTAGCTACCCAAATCTCTCAGTAGAATTATTTGCTGGGAGATTTTATTATTTCTTTTTCTCGTTTAACATTGTTCTAACACTGAAAATATAATATAATTAAATACAGTCATTAAATTGCATGCTTACAAATAGAAGCAAAAACTTTTATCGAAAATTATCATAAGATTGTTAAAAATATTTAAAGTGCAGGAGCTAAAAGGATGGAAAGTAAAAATTTTGTTAAAAGTTTAGTTTCAAATAAAATATATCAGCGCGGAATTAACTATTACAATATTGGACGTGTCCTTCAGTATAGAATTAATAAAAAGGAAGCCAACCATTACCAGATTTCGGCTCTAGTTTCAGGAAGCAAAAAGTATCAGGTAAATACAGAAATAAATTTAAAAAGAGAGGGTATTGAACTTGAAAGTAGCTGTAGCTGCCCTTATGATTGGGAGGAATTCTGCAAACACGAGGTAGCTGTAATCCATAAATTTATGGAAGAGGATTTTCGTTCACCAAAGGTTAAATATGAGCCAGAGGCGGAAAAGGAGCTGGGAATTTCAGAGCCAGATCTTTCAAAAAAGAAAGCTGTGCCCGATATCGTAAAACAGAGGCTTGCTGACCGAAGTTTTAATAATTTAAAGGAAATTGCTAAAAATTATGATGGAAGTGAAATACCAAAACTTAAATACAGTGTTAAGGGTATTTTAAAGCAAAACCTGGTTAATTTTAAGTTGATTTTTGATTCGGACTATCTTAGCCAGAGGGAACTGGAGGAAATTGTTAATTCTATAAATGATGATGAAAGTTATACTTATTATAAGGAAAGTATGCTGCATAAGTATTTTTATGGTCAGGAGTTAAAACTTCTAGAGGCTTTATCAGATTTACTAAAAAGTAAAGGCCGCGGTAGTTCTCTGCTTTTAAGTAAAAATGAAGATAATTTAGACTTTCTTTTAAACTTAAGTCAGACTTTTAAACTGCAGCTTGAAGAAAATGGAGCCTTTATGAAAAAAGGAAAAATTCTGCAGCCAGAGTTGAAACTAAAAGGTGATTTAACAAAAATTGAAATTGATTTAAAAGAAAATGAATATCCTATTTACCAGGGTGATAGAAAAGACTGCCGTTGGACTGTGATTGAAAATACAGTCCATAAAGTTGATTTTTATAATTTTGATAAACTGCCTACTTCCTTTATGATACCAGAAAAGCATCAGGGTGATTTTTTGTTTGAGGTTCTGCCAACTCTGGAGAAAAATTTAAATTTGGAGCGTTCGGAAGAGTTGAGCGGCTATGAGCTAATTAAGGAAAGTCCTAAGATTGATTTGAAACTTGATTACAGTCAGCAGAAAATAAGCTGTCAGTTGGAGGTGGAATTTGCCGGAGAAAAATACAGCAATACTGAGCTGCTGGGACTGGATACAGAGCAAAATATTTATAAAAAAGATGCGGAAAATAAAAAACTCTGGTATGGAAGGGATAATAAGGCTCTGGCAGAGGTCATCAGTTTTCTGGAAGACTATAATTTTAAAGTAAAGCCAGAGCATTTTATCATTAAGGATAATAATGATATTCAGGAATTTATTACAGATGGGATGACGCATATTCCTGAAGACTGGAATGTTGAGCGCAGCGAGCAGTTTGATCAGATAGAAATTAAAGAAGTTAAACTGGAACCAATTGTCGAAATTGATGACAGTGAGGGAATCAGCTGGTTTGACTTCAGCATCAGCTATAATCTTGGTGGGAAAACTTACAGCCGTCAGGAGCTGCAGCAGTTGATCTCCTATAATAAAAAAGGAGAAGCCTATGTTAAGCTTGATAACCACTACTATATTTTAGAGAGTGGTCCTCAAGAAGAAAAAGTAGAGCAGATGTTAAAGGATGCTGAAACACAGGCTGAAGGTTATCGAGCACCCTATCATAATCTTTTATATTATAAAAATTTAGTAGAAAAAAGTGGAATTAACTTTAAAGGGAACAAAGTGTTTAATGAACTGGAAGCTGAGATAAGCGGCCTGAATGTAGTTAAGGAAAGAGAAATTCCGGTAGAGGTTAAAGGAAAACTGCGGGATTATCAAAAAAACGGATATAACTGGCTGCGCTTTCTGCATAAATATCGATTTGGAGGTATTCTAGCTGATGATATGGGACTTGGAAAAACACTTCAGATGCTGACTCTGCTGAAAAGTCTAAAGCCTGAAAAGACAGCTTTAGTTTTATGTCCAAGAACTCTAATTTATAACTGGCAGGAGGAAGCAGATAAGTTTTTCGATGATTTGAAAACTCTAGTTTATTATGGAACACCAGCTGAACGGGAAGAGATGCGTCAGAATTTTAATAATTATGACCTGATAATTTCTTCTTATTCAACTATTGCTCGTGATGTAGAAGAATTGAATGACGAAAATACAATATTTTCTTTTGCAATTTTGGATGAAGCTCAGCATATCAAAAATCATAGAACTAAAAGGGCAAAGTCAGTCAAAAATATTCAGGCTGAATCACGGCTTGCTTTAACTGGGACTCCTCTTGAGAATTCAGTGGAAGAGCTTTGGTCCATTTTTGATTTTCTGATGCCTGGCTATTTAGGCAACTACAGCTATTTTAAGAAGGAGTTTTTGAATCCAATTAGCAAAAATAATGAGCAGGAAAAAATGAGGGAGCTTAAAGAAAGAGTTGCCCCCTTTATTTTAAGGCGCCGTAAAGGAGAGGTTTTAAAAGATCTGCCGGAAAAAATAGTTAATGTCCATCCAGTTAGCATGACTCAACTTCAGGAAGACAGCTATCAAACTGTTTTAGAAAAAGTTAGGGGTGAACTCTATAAAACTGTTGCAGATCAGGGTTTTAACAGTTCAAGGATTAATGTTCTTGCTGCTCTAACAAAACTTCGTCAAATCTGTAATCATCCGGCTTTAGTTTTAGGAGATGAGGCTAAGGCACAAAATTCGGGTAAGCTTGATGCTTTAAAGGAACTTCTGGGAGATGCTTTAAGTGGGGGACATAAAATTATAGTCTTCAGCCAGTTTGTTAAAATGCTGAAGCTGATCCGGGTTGAACTTGAGCAGCAGGGAATAAACTATCTTTACCTTGATGGTTCAACCAGAAAGCGGATGGAAAAGGTAAGGGAATTTAACAGCAATCCAGAAGTTGAAGTTTTTCTAATTAGTTTAAAGGCCGGAGGAGTTGGACTAAACTTAACAGCTGCTGATATGGTAGTTCATGTTGACCCCTGGTGGAATCCGATGGTCGAAAGACAGGCTACAGATCGTGCCCACCGCCTGGGTCAGGAAAATAGAGTTATGGTCTATAAGCTAATCACCAGAGGTACAGTTGAAGAAAAAATGTTAAAACTGCAGCAGCGAAAACAAAACTTATTCAACAATATTATTGAAAATAATGTTAATCCAATTAAAGCTATCAGCTGGGAAGATATCCAGGAACTACTTTCATATTAATTTTGAAATTTGATTTAATAAAATATGTTGATTAATTAGAGGGAGATGAGATTTAAGATGGTAGAAAATTTGACAGATGAATTAAAAAAAGACCTTTATCAATCAATTTACAAACGAAAATCAATTAGAAAATATAAAAAAGAAAAATTGAGTGACCAGCAGCTTCTAGATATCAATAGATTTTTAAAGCAGGTTTCAGTTTTAGATTCAGAAATTAAATATGAAACCAAAATTGTAGACTCAGATGCTGTTAAAAGTCTGATGCCTATTAAATCACCTCATTATCTGCAGTTTTTTTCAGAAACTAAGGGAGATTATCTTTTAAATGCAGGTTTTATTCTACAGCAGCTTGATTTATATTTGGCTGCAAATAATTTAGGCAGCTGCTGGTTTGGTATGGCTAAGCCTAAGAAAGATCAGATAGCAGAATCGGAGTTGGAATATGTAATTACTTTAGTTTTTGGAAAGCCTGATGAAGAAAATCATCGAGATTCAGTTGAAGATTTTGAACGTAAATCACTCTCTGAAATAAAAAGAGGTAAAAATCATTATGATCTTTTGGAAGCAGTAAGACTTGCACCTTCTGCAACAAATGGTCAACCCTGGTTTTTAATTTCAGAAGAAGCGCAAATTCATCTTTATCAAAAAGATCCCAATTTCATTAAGAAATTTTTCTACCAAAGAATGAATAAGCTTGATATGGGTATAGCTCTGGCTCACCTCTGGCTCGTAGCAGATCATCATAATAAAAATTTTAAAATTGAAAAGTTAGCTGAAAGTCCGGCTGAAGTTGAAGGATATAATTATTTATGTACGGTAAAATTGTAAGGGAGATGATTAGATGAAAAGAAACATAATAATAGATACTGATCCAGGAATAGATGATGCAGCAGCTTTAACAATTGCTTTGAATAATCCGGATCTGAAAGTTGAAATGATGAGCACAGTTGCCGGTAATGTTAATTTAGATTATACAACAGAAAATGCAAAAAAAATCCTTGATTTTTTTGCGAAGGATATTCCGCTGGCAGCTGGGAATTCAATACCTCTTTTAAGAGACTATGAGGATGCAAGTCAGTTTCATGGGGAAACAGGAATGAGTGGTTATGATTTTCCAGAAAGCAGCCGTAAGCTGCTGCCTGAACATGCTGTTCTAGAGATAAAAAATAGAATTTTAGCTGCTGAAAATAAGATTACTTTAGTTACTATTGGTCCTCTCACAAATGCAGCTTTACTTTTAACAATGTACCCAGAAGTCAAAGCAAAAATTGAAGAAGTTGTAATTATGGGTGGCTCAACAGTTGGGGGCAATACTAATTCTGCAGCTGAATTTAATATAAAGGTTGATCCACATGCTGCTCAAATGGTAGTTAATTCTGGACTTAAAGTTACTATTTTTGGACTTAGAGTAACCTCCAGGGCGCTTTTAAATAAAAAAGATATTGAAGCAATAAAAGAGCTGGGCGAGGCGGGTGAAATGCTCTATTCATTATTTACCCATTATCGGGGTGGTGATCTAAAAAAGACTGGTTTAATGATGCATGATATCTGCACTATTTGTTATCTATTACGGCCTGATATTTTTGAATTTCAGGAAACTCATTTAGAAGTTGCTCTAGATGGTCCTGCCGCTGGTGCTACGGTAGCTGATTTAGCAGCAAGGTATACAGATGAAAAAAATGTGAAACTGGCTGTTGAAATTGATCAAAAAGAGTTTAGAGACTGGGTAATGGCTGAAATCAAGAAGCTTAAATAAATGTATGTTAAAACAGGAAATTTTATGAGAAAATATGATATTTTTATCTCATTTTAAAAGTTAAAAGGAGGGAGTTCTGGTAGATGGAAGAATATAAAACTATTGGTCTATTATTGATAATAGCAGCTGTTGTAATAGCTTTAATTGGAGCAGTAATCTACTTTGGTGGAGCTTCACTTTCCTGGTTTGGTAATTTACCTGGTGATCTAAAAGTAGAGCACAAAAATTTTACTTTTTATTTTCCAATGGCTACAATGCTTGTCCTGAGTCTTATTTTAAGTATAATAATCAAGATTATTTTATATTTTTTTAGTTGAGCTTTGTTGACCAAAAAGAGTTGAATAGTGCAGGCAAAAAAATTAAAAAAAGGATTTTGTTCTTAAATCTTTAATTATATTAAAGTGGATAGTCTAACAATTTTATTTGAGATAAAATTCAAAGGAGGAATAAAAATATGATTCCAACTAGAAAATTAAAAACAGGTGATGAAATTCCAGTTATCGCTTATGGTACATGGGACATTGCTGAAGAGAATGTGGGAGAAAAGGTAGAAATTGCAGTAAAATCAGGTTATAACCACATTGACACAGCTGAAGGCTACCATAATGAAGCTGGAATTGGTGAATTTTTAAAGAATTATGATCGGGAAGAGTTATTTATAACTTCGAAAGTGCTGCCTTCTAACTTAAATTATGAAAGCGTTATCAAGGCCTGTAAGCGTTCTTTAAAAAAATTAGGAACAGACTATCTTGATTTATATTTAATTCACTGGCCTAATCCAGCTATTTCACTAAGAGAAACTTTACAGGCGATGAAATATCTTCGTGATCAGGGTCTGGTAAAAAACATAGGAGTCAGCAACTTTTCAGCTTATCAGTTGAATTTTGCTTTAAAAATCACTCCGGTACCAATTACTGTAAACCAAATCGAAATACATCCCTGGTTATATCAAAAAGAGCAAAAAGAACTACTGGAACTCTGTCAGCAGAATGATATAGTTGTAGAGGCCTCAGCTCCACTGGCCAGAACAGAAGTTTTAAAAGATGAAACAATTGTAGAATTAGCTGATAAATATGATAAATCGCCAGCTCAAGTTGTTTTAAAGTGGGAACTTCAAAAAGGTATTGTTCCACTGCCTAAGTCAAAAAGTGAAGGTCATATCAAAGAGAATTTAGATCTATTTGACTGGGAACTTGCAGCAGATGATATAGCAAAAATTGATAATATTGATCAGCACAAGCGAATATATATGATAAATCTAGATGATGACACTTATGGAATTAGTTCTTAAATTTGAAAATCTAAGTTTAACCTGGGTATCCTGTGAAAATGCAGGGTACCTATTTTTTTGCAATTCACAAAAAAATCAGAAAAAAAGAAGGACTTCAATAACTTGTATTGAATAGTATTAAATAGACAGACATCAGTCGTCTGACAAACAAAAATTTAAAGGAGGAATTTAGATTTATGTTTAAAAAATCAAGAAAATTAATGCTGGGTATGACTTTGTTTTTAGTTTTAGCTCTGGCTTTTACTGGAGCAGCACAGGCTGAAGTAAAAAACGTCATTCTCTTAATTGGTGATGGTATGGGTATTGGTCAGATTGATATGGCCCGTTATTTCGCCGGTGGCAAGGATCATGAACTGGAATTAATGAAACTGCCTGAAACAGGTATAATGATGACCAGCTCTACAGAAGGTGTAACAGATTCAGCTGCAGCTGGTACTGCAATGGCAACAGGCCGCAAGGTTTATAATGGTGCAATTGCCATGAACAAAAATGGTGCAGAACTGGATTCGGTCTTAGACTTTGCTCAGGTTAGAAACAAAGCTACAGGAGTTATCAGTACAAATATGGTAACTGACGCAACACCAGCTGCTTTTATCGCCTCAGTTGAAGATAGAGGCATGGGTGGAGCAATTGCTAAACAGGCTATTGCAAATGGTGTAGATGTAATGCTCGGTGGTGGCCGTGAAGATTTCATGGAAGAAGAAGCAGGAGAAGACTTGATTGCTAAGGCAAAGAAAGAGGGTTATCAGTATGTTTCTGATAAAACTCAGTTAGAAAAAGTTATTGCAATGGATGGAAAGCTGCTGGGGCTCTTTAATGAATCTTATATGAACTATATTAATGACCGTGATGATCTTGGGTCACAAGAACCTTCATTTGAAGCCATGACAAGAAAAGCAATTGAAGTCCTATCTGAAGATGAAGATGGATTTTTCTTAATGGCAGAGGGAGCTCGTATTGATCATGCAGCACACGCAGCAGATGTTCCTGGTGTTGTAGCAGAAACTCTTGATTTTGACAAAGGTGTAAAAGCAGCAGTTGATTTTGCTAAAGAGAATGGAGATACTTTAGTAATTGTAACTGCAGACCATGAAACTTTAGGGTTTTCTGTAACTGAGCCAATTAATAAAGAAGCTTTAATGAATATCGATGTTTCTCCAGAATATATGGCTTCTCAAATGACTAGAAAAGAAAATGGTAAGGGTTATACTGCAGCAAGTGTTAAGTCTGTTTTTGAAGAATATGCTGATATCTCTTTAACTGATGCAGAAGTTGCTAGATTCAATGAACTAATTCTTGATGATGAAGGAAATATTAAGTATTCATATCTTGTAGGATATGAAATTGGTTCAATCATAGCTAATGAGTATCAGGCAGGAGTAGTTAACACTTATATTAGAGCTAATTCTTCTACTGGGGGGCATACTCTTAACTCAGTCCCAGTATTTGCTTATGGTGAAGGTGCAGAAGCATTTAATGGTATGATGCAGAATACTGAATTCTCTAAACTGCTATTTGAATCAATGCGCCCATAAACAGCTAAAAACAAAAATTAAATAGTAATAATTAAATAGATTTAATAAATGGTGGTAGGTTATAAAAAACTTACCATCATTTTTTTATGAGACTATTAATTTAACTGCTCAAAACAATAATTTTTAATTTTATCTTCACTAATCTGACTCGTTCTGTTATAATTAAACTAGTTCGTTATCTAAAAATTGACTTGAAAAGAGAATTTGAATAATTTAATTAAGGGGTTTATAATGAAAAAATATTTTGTTTTAATGATTTCACTGTTATTGTTTTTAGGAATTAGTACAGCGGCAGCAGCTCAACCTAAAAGCAGCTGGGAAAAGAGTTTTCAAAAAGAATTTAGTGGATTAGGCTACTCAATTCAAAATTCTTGGGATTCAGAAATGGAAAATCAGACTGAAATAAATAGTGAAGCGGATAATAAAGCTTCTGTTAAGCAAATTGGCAGCGGAAATAGTGCTTTAATTGTACAGAATGGTAATTTGAATAGTGCTTCTATAACTCAAATTGGAGAAAGCAATAGAGCAGTGATCAAGCAGTTTTCTGATCGTGATAATGCTGTGATTAAACAAAGAGGCAGTAATAATAAAGCTGTTATTATTCAAAAATAATCTAATTTAGTAGGCCTTAATCAGCCTATTTTTGTTCATTTGATTTGCTAGAGAATTAAGTGATATTTTAGCAAAATAAAGATTGCTAATAAGAATTTTATTATATATAATATAAGCTAATAAAAGAATTTAATAGCTTCTTTTATAAAAGGTAAACTTATCGTGAGGTAAGGACACAAAGCTGAGGATCTCAATATGAGATAGCCGGCTGCTAAAAGGAGGAAATAATGAAATTTAATTTAGAAGCAAGCATTTTAAAGATTATTGTTTTATTAATTTTGGCTTTAAGTCTTTTTTCTATAGTCGTTTTTGCAGAATCTATTAGTGGTGAAGATTTACAAATTGAAAAAAATGCTTCTGTAAGTGCAGCAATACCGCCTTTTCAAAAAGTTAATATTGTTGAGCTTAAGAATTTTAATGATAAATTTTTAATAGATAATTATAAAGAGGCTGGAGAAATAATTGTTGAAGATGCTTTGGTGATTGAAGTTTTTAGTAATGCAGACTGGAATTTACGATTGAATAATAGAAATATCTATTCCGAATTAATGATCAAAAAGAGTGATCAAAGTAATCTAGAATGGCAAAAACTAAATTCAACTACTGCTAAATTTCTAGGAAGACAAGGTATTCAAAAAATAAGTTTTGATCTGAAATATATTTTAGATCATAGACCTAAAGTGAAAATTGGAAGGAATAATTTAGGTTTTGATTTAAGATTTAGTATAGAACCAATTTTATATTAAAATAACTGAGAAAAACAGAGCTGATATCAGCTCTGTTTCTTTTTTAACTTATCTAAAAGGCTGCCCACTCTTTTTTCGGCAGCTTTTTTTTCATCTTCTTTTAATTTGAAACTGATTTCTAAGATGCTTCCTTCTTCTGCAGCTGCTGGAAGTTCTGATACTGGTAGAAAAAAATCTTCTTTTTCCTGAGGTCGAATTAAAAGTCTTGCTTTTCCATTTTCAATTTTATCAACTGTTACTTTCATTTGATCATTCCTCCTATTTAGTAGTTATTGATATCTAGATTAATTTCTCTAATTATTTAACATTAGTTATCCCCACCATCCAAATAAGTTAATTGATAGTTATTTTATCCTGCCAGCGATCAAATTTATAATCATCAATACCATTAATTTTTTTGATTTCTTCAAGTTTTTCAAAAGGACCATGTTCACTTCGATATTTTATAATTTTCTTAGCTGTTGCTGGTCCAATTCCCCAGAGCTTATCTAAAACAGCCGCCTCAGCTGTATTAATATTGATCAATGCTGTTTCTGTTTTTGGGGCATTATTACTTTTTGAATCAAATTCTGCTCCAGCTATTATATTATCTGAAATTCTTTCTGTTTTTACGGTATGGTTTCTACCATCAGCTGTAATTACAATGTTTCCATTTAAATCATTTCTAAATAGATTGGCTCCTGTGCTTTGGTACAGTTTAATTATTTTTGCTTTTGGGTGATCATAATTGTTATCAGAGCCAACTTGAATTACTGCAGTTTTTGGCTTTAAACTTTTTACCCAGGCTGCTGAGCTAGAAGTATCACTACCGTGATGAGGAACCTTGATTATATCAGCTTTTAGATTTGGATTTTTTCTTAACAATTCTTTTTCTACTTCCTTTTCAATATCTCCTGTAAATAAGAAGCTTTGCTGACCATATTTCAAGAGAAAAACCAGCGAAGAATTATTTAAATCGTACTGATCAAGATTTTGGTCTGGGTGTAGAAAGTGAATTTTAATATCTCCAATATTTAATTTATCTCCCTGACGAGGGGTATCAAAATTAATATTTTCCTGATCTATTTTGATTAAATAATCTTCATAAGTTTTAGAGCTGTGGACTTTACCACTGTCAAGGACAGCAGTGACCTCAAAACTGTCTATAATATCTACCAGTCCTCCGATATGATCAGCATGAGGATGAGTGCTAATTATATAATCCAGCTTTTTGATGTTTCGATTTTTTAGATAATTAATTATTTGAGCGGCCACTATATCTGCTCGATCACCACCATCAACTAAAATATTATGCCCCCCTGGTTCTTCAATCAAAATCGAATCACCCTGGCCAACATCTATAAAATGAACTTTTAGGTTTTGAGCTGTTGTATTGAAGCTTAGAGAAAAAAGCAGTAAAATTACTGCTGATAAGGCTAAAAATATAATCTTTTTTTTGTCCATAATTTTTCCTTTCTGTATCTGTTATTAAATTAGAGTGTTTTTAACTGAAAGAATTCATTTCTATATATTATACAACTTCTAGATTTTAACTTAAAATCCTTTTATTTTATGTGTTAAAAAATTACTTTTCATTGAATTAATTATCTGATATGATTATAGCGAAAAGATATTATGCCAAAAACCTGGGAGGAGTATAAGTGTTTGATAATTATAAATTAGAAAAAAGACTGCAGTATTTATCTCTAATACTTTTTCTGGCATTTATAATAAAATACAATTATTTGATGCTGCAGATTTTTTATGCTCCTTCACTGACAGCACTAACAATTAGAAATTTATTTTTTGTAACTTTTTACCTGAAATTTATAGAGCCTCTGCTTATTTCAAAAAAGATAAGACAGAGGTTGTTTTTCATGCTCTTTCTTTTTTCATTTTTCTTTGTCGTTAATTACTGGTATAATCGCTATTTCGGTAACTTTTTGAGTATTAGCGACCTTTCGGCAGGAGAGGGAACTGGAACTTTCTCGATGTACCAGGTTTTGTTTACTCATATTTTTAAATTTAGAGATTTGATTATAATTCTGGACCTTGCTCTTTTGGGTTTGTTTGGTTTTAATTCACTACCTGACTTAAAATCAATTACTGAAATGGGATTATGGGATCGTTCTTTTAATAGTTTATCTAATAAAAATTTAACAATTTTTGCTGTAGTTGTTATGCTTTTATTGATTCAGGTTTTTGCAGGCAGTCTGATTATGGGGGATCTAAGTCCAGCTGCACTTTATCAATCTGGCAGCTCTTATCTGGCTACCGTTTATGGAATTCTTCCTTTATATACAATGGAAGCTTATAGTTATTTTACCCGCAGTGAAGAAAAACCAAGACCTGAATTAGAAGATGTACCATATTATCAAAAACAAAAACAGTTAAGCACTTTTAAAACTCTGCCGCAGGATACAAATGTTATTTTAATTCAGGTTGAATCACTTGATGCTAAAATAATTGATTATGAACAGCAGGGTAAGCAGGTTACACCTTTTTTAAATGGTTTAAAAGGAGAAAGTCTTTATTTTGAAAATTTTTATGCGCAAAAGGTTAACGGCAGCTTTGATGCTGATTTGTCAACTTTAACTTCGCTTTATCCGGTCAATAGAAGCTATGTTTTTAGAGATATTGATTTAAGTCGTTTTCATTCTTTACCACAGCTGCTTAAAGAAAGAGGATATAAAACACTGGCTTTTCACAACAATGACCGTGATTTTTTCAACCGGGCGGAAGCATATCCAGATTTGGCATTTGATTATTTTTACAGTCAGAGAACCTTTCGAGAAGTAAATTTTCCTGTCCCTAAAGAGAGAGGGCTTGGGATAAATGATTACGATTTTTTTGATGCTTCAACAGAATTAATTAAAGAGGCTGCAGCAGAGGATAAACCTTTTTTTGCTTATTTGATTTCTTTAACCAGTCATACACCTTTTAATTTTTATCCAGAAAATGCAGTGGAAGATTTTGCAGAAGTTAATAATAATTTAGTCCATAACTATTTTAAATCTATTAGTTTTTTAGATAAAGCACTTCAGAATTTTGTTTATAAGTTAGAAGAAGCAGGGATAATGGAAAACACACTTCTGGTTATTTATTCTGATCATGAATCAGAGATCAAAACATTGGAATATGAATCCGGTCGAGATTTTACTCTCTGGCGTAATGTTAAAACTCCTTATCATATTCCATTATTTATTAAACATCCACAGCTGCAGCCTGAAATTTCTAAGCGGGAGGGAACTACAACTGATATCGCGCCAACTGTACTTGATTTATTGGGTTTTAAGGAACTACCTGATCAGTTTGTAGGGCGATCCTTATTTTTAGAGCAGGAAGATCCAATTCTATTTCTGCATGAAACCCCCCACTTATTAAAAGATGGTCAGCTATATATTAAAGAAATTGAAGAACTGCTTAAAGTTGGTCATTTAAAAAATCAAAAAAGAGAGATTGAAATTCCTCAAGCAAAAGTTAAAGAACTAACTGAAATAATAAACTATATGCGCAGTATATTTATGATTAATCAGGGGGAAATTTTTAAGGAGGTGGAGTGATTAAAGTATTTATAATTGTCACAGTTATAATTTTAATTTTTGCCTTCGTTTATTTCGAATTATATTATTTAATTCGTCCTTCTAGATTAGGGAAAAAAATAATAGAGAAATACCACTTTGATTATCCAGTTCTGGTTGCCCACCGAGGTGCATCATATAATGCACCGGAGTCAACTGTACCGGCTGTTAAAAAAGCAGTTGAAAGTGGTGTTGACTATATAGAGCTTGATATCCAGAGGACCAGGGATGGTAAACTGGTCATTTTTCATGATACAAATTTATTACGTTTAACTAATGTAAAATCTATGTTTCCAGATCGTGATAATTACGATCTGCAGAACTTTACTTTAGAAGAATTAAGACTTTTAAATTATGGGGCCTGGTTTAATGTTAAATATCCAGAAAGAGCAAGTGATGGATACAGCCATCTGACAATTATGACTTTAGAGCAGGTGTTAGACTTTGTTAACCCGGTTGAATCAGGGATAGGTCTTGCCTTAGAACTAAAAAGTCCTTATTTATATGAAGGAATTGAGAAAGAGATTGTAGAACTTTTAGCAGAAAAAGAAATTTTTGAAGCAGAGGCTGAAGCTCCCCACATTTTATTTCTCTCTTTTTCACCAGCAAGTCTTAAAAGGTTAGCGGATTTAAGGCCTGATTCACCAAGGATTTTATTAACGAAAAGAAATTTTGTTTCACCCAGGCGCTGGCAGGGCTGGCTTGACCTAACAGAAGAAGTTGCAGATGGGATTGGTCCTAAAGGTCATGTGAGTTTCCCCTGGTATATTGGTGCAGCTCATAAAAGAGGCTTATTTGTTTTTCCTTATGTGATTAATCGTTCCTGGCAGCTTAAAATATTTTCCTGGTTTAGTGCAGATGGTTATATTACTGATCGAGCTGAAATGCTGGCTAATTTCTTCAACAGAGTTCGAGAATTTGGAGAAAGTGTGGAAGAGTTTGGAGATAATATTTTGGAAGAGGAAGCCGAAAATTCAACTGAAAAGCAAAAGGAAGCTGAATCTGAAGCTAATCCTGATAAAAAAAATAATAATTAATTTTAATATTTAATGGAATTATGTAAAAAGTTTATGATATAATTTAGATGTTAGTCATTTATTAAGTGAAAACATTTTCAAATTATTAATTTTTAAAATTTAAATTTAGCAGAGCTTTACAATTAGAAACTTTAATCTAATAGGAGGGTTTTTTTAAATGCAGAATTTTACTTATCAGAATACAACAAAGATAGTTTTCGGTAAAGGAACAGAAGAAGAGGTAGGAGAATATACAGCCAAACATGGTTCTAAGGTGCTGCTCCATTATGGTGGGGGCAGTATCAAAAAATATGGAACCTATGATAAAGTTATAAAATCTCTGGAAGAAGCTGGTGTCGAATATGTTGAATTAGGAGGGGTTGAGCCCAATCCTAAATTATCACTTGTTCATGAAGGTATTGAACTGGCTAAAGAAGAAAGTGTTGATTTCATTTTAGCTGTTGGTGGTGGAAGTGTTATTGACTCTGCAAAGGCGATTGCTGTCGGTTATTTTTATGATGGTGATGTTTGGGATTTTTATTATAACAATGTTGAAATAACAGAAGCATTACCAGTTGGGGTAGTATTAACAATTCCAGCTGCAGGAAGTGAGTCAAGTACCAGTTCAGTAATAACTAAGATGGATGGAATGTATAAAAGAAGTATCGGGACTGAGTTAATCAGACCTGAATTTGCCATTATGAATCCTGAAATTACATTTACACTTCCGGATTACCAAACAGCCTGTGGAGCAGTTGATATTATGGCTCATATTATGGAAAGATATTTCACCAATACAGATAATGTAGAATATACAGATCGTTTGTCTGAAGCTTCTTTAAAAACAATCATTAACAATACGCCTAAGGTTCTAGAAAATAATGAAGATTATGCAGCTCGAGCTGAGATTATGTGGGTTGGAAGCAATGCTCACAATGGTCTTTTAGGAACCGGAAGAGAAGAAGACTGGTCATCACATGGAATGGAACATGAACTCAGCGGAATTTATGATGTTGCTCATGGTGCTGGTTTAGCGGTTGTTTTTCCAGCCTGGATGAACTATGTTTATCAGCATGATTTAGAACGTTTTGCTCAATTTGCCCATCGAGTTTGGGATGTTGATCCTGATCTTAAAGACCTGGAGTGGACTGCTGAACAGGGAATTAAAAAGACAAAGGAATTCTTTAGTGATATTGGGATGCCTGTAACTTTATCAGAACTTGATATTCCAGCAGATCGCCTGGAAGAAATGGCTGAAAAAGCTACAGAAAATGGTCCAATAGGTAGTTTTGTTGAATTAGATACGGAAGATGTACTAAAAATTTATAAGAGTTCATTAAAATAATGTCGGAGGTGCTTAAATGCTGCAGAAATTATCTGCCTTTAGTTTTTTATTAATTGTTTGGTTTATCTTTGCAGGAAAAATAACGGTAGATATTTTAATAATAGGCAGTGCAGCTTCGCTTTTAGTTACATTCTTTTTTAGTGATATGTTATTCAGGGAAGTTCACCGAAGGCTTCCCTGGTATCATTATTTAAGAAAGCTGGGTCTTTTATTATTATTTGTTCCTGTATTTTTTTATGAAGCAATATCGGCTGCTTTAAAAGTTTCCAAACATGTTTTTGAAAAGAATCCTTCCTTTAATCCTGGAATTGTCAAAGTTAAGACTGAACTTACAGACATCACTGGTTTAAGTCTTTTGGCCAATCTAATTACACTAACTCCAGGTACATTAACTCTCGATTATGATAGAAACGAAAAGTCTTACTATATCCACTGGATTGACGTAGAAACAGTGGAAGAGGCTGAGCTGAAAAAGAAAATAATTGCTCGTTTTGAGCGCTGGGTTGGGGTGATTTTTAGATGATAATGGGCCTTGCTGTATTTTTTGCTGTTTTGTCTTTTATTGTATCTTACCGAGTTGTAGTCGGTCCAACAATCACAGATAGATTAATTGGTGCTGATACAATAGGAATTTTCATGTCAATGGTGATGCTGATGATTGCACTGGAGTATGACATATTTTTATTGGTAGATATTGTACTGGCATATGCAGTACTGCTCTTTATTGACATGTTAATTTATGCTAAATATTTTGAACACGGGGAGCTGTATAGATAATGACAATCAGATTAATAGCAGCCTATTTTTTTATGGCATCTAGTGCAGCTTTTGCTGTGGTAACTGTCCTGGGACTTTTGCGCTTTCCGGATGTTTATACCAGAATGCATGCAGCAGCAGTGGTTTTAACAATGTCTGCTGTTTTAATGTCTATTGGAACTGCAATTTATGTTTGGGAGTTTTTCTTAAGTGTCAAAATTATGATGATTGGACTCTTTTTCCTATTTTCAAATCCGATGGCAACTCATGCTATCGCCCGTGCATCATATAAGCGGAAAATAGCTCTGCCAAAAGAATACGAAATCGATGCCTACTCTGAATACCTGGGGAGAGATGCCGATGGCCCTTCTTGAGATTATTTTATTGATTTTTTTAGTTTTTTCAGCTGTAATGGCAGTTCGTTTTGATGAAGAACTGATATCAATTATTTTTTTATCTATATTTTCTTTAATTTTAACTGCATTATACTTACTGCATAAAGCAGCAGATGTTGCTTTAGCAGAAGCAGTAATTGGTGCTGGTTTAAATACAGCAATTTTTATGAGTGCTATCAGTCAGATCAGACATGGTGATTCCGACTGAAAGTTCAGCCGGAGGTGTAAATAATGAACAAATTAATGAAAAAAACTTTAATCTCAGCAGTTTTAATTGCTGTTACCTTTGCTCTTTATCACAACTTTTCTCTGCTGCCTGAATACCAAGGTTTAGAAGAAGGGATTTCAGATTATATTATTACCTATGGTCTGCATGATACTGGCTCACTTAATTTGATCACAGCAGTTCTATATGATTATCGAGCTTTTGATTCCCTGGGAGAGAGTACAGTTATTTTTGGAGCTGTAAGTGGAATTGTTTTGATTTTATCCCGCAAGATGCTGCCTGTATCTTCAAAAGGTCTTTCTTTTATTGTTAAACGAACCCTGGGGATTATGACTCCTTTTATTGCTTTATTTGGGTTTTATGTAATTACTCACGGTCACTTAAGTCCTGGAGGAGGATTTCAAGGTGGTGTAATTTTAGCAGCTATTTCAATAATTTTTAGTATTGTTTATGGTAGTGCTTTTGATTATAGGCGTTATAGTCCTCAAACTAAAACTGTTTTAGAAACAGGAGGTGCCCTAACATTTTTAGCGCTTGGACTAGCCGGGATTATCATGGAAGGTGCATTCCTCAAAAATCTGGGTTTTTTAACTGCAGAACGAGGGACTTTAATTTCTGCTGGAAGTATTCCTTATATCAATATTGGAGTTGGGTTTAAAGTTGGAGCTGGATTGGCTATTATTTTTTATAGTATGATTCAAAAAACTTTTGAGGAGGATTTTTAATGCTAACAAATTTAATCTTTATTATCCTCTTTATTCTGGGCTTTTATGCTTTGATAATGAAAACAAATTTGATCAAAAATGTGATCGGACTTAACTTAATGGAAGCAGCCGTTTTTTTCTGGGTTATTTCTTTTTCAGATATCGGCGGTGAAGTTTCTATTCATAAATTTGGTGAAACTATGGGTAAATTTAATGATCCAGTACCACAGGCTTTAACTTTGACAGGAATTGTAATTGGGGCCAGTACTGCTGCTTTACTTTTAACTCTGATTATTGAATTAAATAAATTTAGTGGAACTATTGATCGTGATCAAATAGAGGGGTTGAATGACTGATGAGTTTAATGAATATCGAATTAATTCTTTTGACCGCTCTACCTGCCATAATAGCAGTTTTTATGTACTTCAGTACTAATTTTAATCGTCATTCCAGGAATTTCATAGCAGTTAGCGGAGCTGGAATGGAGCTGGCTTTAGTTATTTCACTATTCAGCTTAAATTTTGAGGCTGTTAAAAACTCTAATTTTTTTCTGCAGTACACCTTAGGTTATACGGATACTCCTTTTGTAATCAACTTAGCGATGGATAATTTAAGTTTACTATTTTCTTTAATCGTGACTGCAGCAGTTTTTTTGATAGTAATTTTTTCAACCCAGTACATAACTGATAAGGAAAATACATATTTTGCTCTATTTTTTTTAGTTCTTGCTTCAATTCAAGGGAGTATTTTAACTGCTGATCTTTTTACTTTATATTTGTTTATTGAGGCAATCACAATTTTTACTACTCCATTGATTTCTTTTGAAAAAACCAAAGCCACAACAAGAGCTGCTATGCAGTATTTGTTTTATGGAATCACAGGTGGAGTATTTTTCTTTATTAGTCTAATTCTAATCTATTTCAATCTGGGAACTTTAAAAATGGCTGAAGTTGCAGAGTCATTTGCTTTAATCTCAACCCCAATGCAGCTGACAATTATTATTTTCTTTTTACTTGCTTTAATAATTAAGCTTGGTATTTTTCCAATTCATTTTTGGCTGCCTCGGGCTCACAGTGCCTGTCCTGCACCAATCAGTGCTCTCTTATCAGGGGTCTTGTTGAAAGTTTACCTTTATATCTTCATGAGATTATTTTGGACAATGATAGCTTTTGATTTTTTAGTTGAGCTGCACTTAAGTGCTTTTGTTCTTGATTTAGCTCTGGTTTCCAGTCTAATTGGTCACGTTTTTGCCCTACAGGCTGATGATTTGAAGAAAATGCTTGCTTATTCGAGTATTGGTCATATTGGAATGATTCTGGCTGTATTGCTATTAAATACAGAAGCAGCTTTTTATGGTGGGCTGCTGCATATTGCAGCTCATTTAATGATGAAATCAGGCCTCTTTTTAAGCAGTGGTTATCTGCTGCAGACAACCCTGTCACACCACATCAAGGATCTAAGAGGTATCGGCCATAAAAATCGTCTTGTTTTTGTCGCTTTTATTATTATTTGTCTTGGAACTATTGGAATGCCGCCGTTAATTGGTTTTGTCAGCAAATGGTATGTACTTTTAGCCTTTTTAGAGGCCAGACATTTTTTTGGCGCTTTTGTTGTTGCTGCCGGCAGTCTAATTGCTTTAATTTATTATCTCCGCTATATTTCTCATGCTTATGAGACAGTAAAGGAAGATGGTAAATCAATCCGGGAAGAGTTTCTCTCTTTAAAAGGGTTTTTCAGCTCTACTAATAAAATGAAAAGTATAATTTACATTTTTACAATTTTAATTGTTGTTTTTGGTCTGGGTTTTAAAATTTTAGAGATGCCGATTAATACAGCTATTTTTGAACTTTTAAATCCCGAGAAATATATTGAGCTTGTTCTGGGAGGTTGATTGATGGATATTAAAATTTTATTTTTGATTTTAGTTCCTCTGGGTACGGCCTTTTTAATACCATTAATAGATTTAATTAATGCAAAATTAAGGCGTTTTTTCGTACTGCTTGGAATTTTACTGGAATCATATTTAATTATAAATATCATAATTAGTAATTTAGATAGCTTTAGCAGAGGAGATTTCTTCCTGCAGTATTTTCTTGGGGGATGGAGACCACCTTTGGGAATTTCACTGGCTATGGATGGCTTAAGTTTATTGTTTGTTGTGATAACTGCTGTTAGCCTTTTCCTGGTAGTTGTTTATTCTATAGGTTATATTGGCCACCACGAAGGTAAATACTATGTACTTTACTTTCTTATTGCAGCTGCTTCGATGGGAGCATTATTAACTGCTGATTTATTTAATATTTATGTCTTTATTGAAATGCTGACCATTACCTCAGGTGCCTTAATTGGTTTTAAAAGAAGTGAAGAAGCCAGTGCTGCTGCAATTAAATATTTAATTTACAATGTTTTAGCTGGTTTATTATTTTTCCTGGGAGTATTAATGGTTTACTTCAATTTAGGAACTTTAAATATGGCCGCTGTAGCAGCCAATTTTGCTGACTTAGAAAGTGGAATCCAGCTCTTTATTTCTGCTATCTTTTTAACTTCTATTTTGATTAAAATGGGCATTTTTCCATTTTTATTTTGGCTGCCTAAAAGTTATGACACCGCACCATCACCAGTTACAGCTGTTTTATCAGGTATTCTCTCTAAAGTTTATTTATATATTTTTATCAGGCTTTTCTGGACAGTTATTGGCTTTGATACAATTGTTTCTCTAAATTTAAATATACTTTTAATTGATTTAGCTTTATTTTCATCTTTTTTAGGCCATGTGTTTGCCCTGCAGTCAAATAACATTAAACGTCTTTTGGGTTATTCAAGTATTGGCCATATTGGAATGATTACGGCGGTTATTTTATTAAACACCGAAGCCGGATTTTATGGTGGAATTCTTCACATTATAAGCCACATGTTTATGAAAGCAGGTTTATTTGTAGCCTGTGGTTATCTGCTCCAGTATACAAGGTCACATGCCTATCGAGATTTTAAAGGGGTAGGCCTTAGGAATAAGTCAGTTTTTATTGCCTTTATTGCTTTATTATTAAGTATGATTGGTATGCCTCCACTTTTGGGTTTTGCAAGCAAATGGTATGTTTTAATGGCTTTTCTGGAAGCGCGCAGTTATTTTGGTGCTTTTATAGTGATCTTTGGTAGTCTAACGGCTGTTATTTATTATTTACGATATATAGCTAAAGGTTTTGAAGAGGTAAAGTTAACAGAAGATGATTTAAAAGAAGAAGTATTTAGCCGTCCCTTACTTTCGGTTTTATACAGAGAAAAAATTGTCAGTTTTATTACTTATGCCTACACAGCTATAATTATTGGTTTTGGGCTGGGTTTTAGATTTTTTGATTTACCCTTAAAAATGTCAATTAATAGTATTATGAATGTTGAACGATATATAGAATTTGTATTAGGAGGCTAAACTATGGCTGTTATCTGGCAGCAGTTTCTTGCAAGTTTTCAATTTGATAGTTATTTTCCCCTGCTGGCTGAAGTAGGAGTTATTTTGACTCTGATGACAGCTTTAGCGGCCTGGAATTATATTAAAGAAAATAAGTTTTGGTATTACAGTTTGACAGTACTTTATCTATTTAGTGCTTTAATTGCAATTTTAACTACAGACTGGTTTTTCTTTCTCTTTGCCTGGGAACTGGTAACCTTAACAACAACCTTTATGCTTGCCTGGAGTGACTGGAAACTTGTTCGTCAATATTTTGTGATTCAGTTTAGCGGCAGCAGTCTTTTGCTCTTTGGAGCGCTGGCTGCTAATGCTTTTGGTTATTCTCAAATTGGTGTAATTGATTCTGTTCCGCTGCAGTTTATTCTAATTTTGGGTATTGGAATGAAAAGTGGTCTATTTTTATTTCATTTCTGGCTGCCCCCAATTCATTCAGAGGCTCCAGCTCCGGTAAGCGCTATTTTATCCGGCTGGGTTGTTAAACTTGGCTACATATTTTTGCTAAAAATAATACCAATGGAAACTGGAAATACTTTTCTATTTTTAGTTGGGCTGGCAATGATAGTTTATGCCGGCTGGCAGGCACTGCGATCTGCTGATCTGAAAATTATGCTTGCTTATTCAACAGTCAGTCAGCTAGGCTTTATAGCACTGGCTATTGGTACTGGTGGCAAATATGCTTTTTATGGAGCAGTCTTACATATTATTGCGCATGGATTTGCAAAAACAACTTTATTTATCAGCAGTGGTATCTGGCAGAAAGAGTTTGGGACTAGAATTATTTATGATTTTAAAGACGCTCTGGTTAGAAGACCGATTACAGCCCTGGCTACAATTATTAGTTATGCTTCACTGGGTGCTTTAGTTTTTACAGCTGGGTATAATAGTAAATATTTAATAAAATCTGCCCAAACCCCTGGTATTTTAGCTGCTGTAGTTTTCTTTTTGCTGGGTCTTTTAAGCTTTTTATATGCTGCTCGAGTCCTTTATTGGATTTTTATCAAGGATCAGGATTATAGTAATTTTTTCAGTGATTTAAAACATGGATTTAATCACTATCAGATTTACACTGCAGATATTCTGGCATTAATTACTGGAATGATTGGAATTCTAGCTGTCGGATTCTGGCCTGAAATGCCGGCTAATGTTTTAGCCGGCCTGGCAGATAAAGATTTTCATCTGCTCAGTGGTTTGAGAGATAGTGCGATTTATCTGGCCCTGGCTGCTTATCTATTTGTTAATAATAACGGCTTTAAGATTGAGGCAAGAGGTAATTTATCTTTAGAAAATTATCTACAGGTTTTTTTAAATTTTGTTTATGGTTTAAGCCGTAAAAGTGTTAAATTTGATACAGAAAAGATTTTTGAAACATTTTTTTATAACGCAATATTTAATGCTTCGAAAAAATTACATGATTTTGTTTATCAGGACTTTACCATGCAGCTGCTCTGGATTCCAATTTTTATGACTGTGCTTTTACTCTGGCAGCAGATTTATGCATATTTCTAAAATTTATAGGAGTTGATATTATGGACATAGTATTAAATGGATTATTAGAGGCAATTGATGATGAAATTGCTGCTCAAAAAAAGTATGAATTTTTAAAAGAACAGACTGATGACAAAAAAGCTAAAGCTTTATTTGAACAACTAATTAAAGATGAAAAAGGACATGAAAAACTTTTGCGATCTCGCTATGAAGCGTTAAAAGATCATTTAAATGATCAATAAGTTTTAATTGCTGTATATTCTAAATTAAGTTTATTAGTTTTTATTATTTGAAAAAAACATAAAAATTAGCTATAATTACAAATAGTAATAATTATTACTATTTGTAATTATATTGGGGACTGATATTTTGCTAGAAAACAATTTAAATAAAAAAAGCTTGGGTAAATTACCTGATTCTAAACTGAGGTTAAGTGATCTATTTATTACTCTTTCAAGTGCTTTGGATATGGGCCATTTAGATATCTTAGATCACTCGCGTAAAGTCGCTTATATTTCGCTTGAAATTGCTGAAGCAGTTGGCTTAGAAGAATCGGAAATTAATAAAATAGTACTGGCAGCTTTAATTCATGATTTAGGGATTAATGATCAAAAAATTAAAGAAAAAGCTCAAAACTTTTTTGATGTAGAGCTTGATTTAATACAGTATCACTGTAAAAGAGGAGCTGAACTCAGCAGCAAGCTGAGTTTTTTTCCTGAGTTAGCAGATATAATATACTATCATCATCATAAGTGGGCAGGAGATAATTTTGATAATGTAAAAGGAGTTAAAATACCTCTTGCCAGTCGCATCATTCATCTTTCTGATAGAATAGAAGCTTCAATTGATCCAAATACTTTTATTTTAAATCAAGTCGATAATATTTTAGATAATATTTATAATAAGTCAGCTGTCTGGTTTGAACCTAAATTAGTAAATATTTTTAGCGATCTTGCAAAAAGTGAATCATTTTGGTTGAATTTAAAGACAAAAGAATATAAGAGTATTTTAGGTAGCTGGGGCAAAAAAACAAATTCAAATATTAATTTATCAGATTTAGGGGCTATAGCCAGCACCGCAGCTCATTTGATTGATAGAGTTAGTCCTTTTACTTCAAGACACAGCACCGGAGTAGCTACAATTGCAGCAATGATAACTAATGAGATGGGGTATGGAAGCGAAGAGCAAAGTGCTATAAGGATTGCCGGGCTTTTTCATGATTTGGGCAAACTTGTTATTCCAAATGAGATAATTGAAAAAAAATCAAAGCTTAATGATTTAGAATTTAAAATAATTAAACAGCACAGTTTCTATACTTACAGATTATTGAGTAAAATAAAAGGTTTAGGAAGTATTCCTGAATGGGCTGCTTATCATCATGAGAGGTTAGATGGCACTGGTTATCCTTTTCGAATTAAAGCAGAAAATCTAAATTTAGGAAGTAGAATTATGGCAGTTAGTGATATTTTTCAAGCCTTAACAGAAGATAGGCCTTATAGACCTGCTTTTTCTATTTCTAAATCTATAGAGATTATTGAAGACATGGAAAATGAATTTAAATTAGATTCAGAGGTAATAAAGATTTTAAAAAAATCTATTTAAATTATTTATTTAGTGGAGGATAAGATGGAGAAAAAAATAACAGAAATTAATGAGAGAGAAGTAATATTAAGACCTGTTGGAAATATTGATTTTTCTAATTCAAAAAAATTAAAAGAGATATTAGAAAATCTTTTTGAAAAAAGTTATAAGAAAGTTGTTGTTGATTTTTCTGAAATAACCGAAATTGATAGCTCTGCTTTAGGTAAGCTATTGCTCTTTCACAAACGATTAAGAGAAAGAGATGGGGGACTAATTATTACAAACATTGAAAATGATTATATTAAAGATATGTTTGAAATGATACATTTTCATAAACTAATAGAAATTAAAGAAGAAATTTAATTTTATTAGGTTTTGATTTATATAATATTTTTAAAGGATGGACTTTATGACTGAAGAAATTATATTTTCATTTGCTTTTCTTTTTTTGTTAATCACAGCTTTTTTTGTTTATAAACATTCATACTATAAAAAATTATTGAAAGAGTTTAAAATTAAAGAAGAGCTTAAAAATCAAAAGTTAAAAGAACAGAAAAAGATAATTGAAGAGTTAAAAGCAAGTATTAAAGGAAAGCTAAAAAATGCACGGAAAATTCATCAAAGAATGTTACCTGACAAATTAGCTGAACCAAATCAATATCTTATAAGTGATTATTATCAACCAGCTGAATATATTGGTGGAGACTATTATAATATTTTTAAAATTGATCATGAGTCACTCGATCCTTTTTTTGAACAGTATTTAATTTATTTTTTCGATGTTTCAGGTCATGGTATTGACAGTACACTTCTATCAATTTTTATAAATGAGAGTATAGAAAATTATTTTAAGCTTCGTCATAATCCAGGGGAAAAATTGTCGACAGCAGAATTGGTCAGTTATATAGATCAGAACTACCAGAAGGAAAGTTTTCCTGATGATTATCTCGTTTGTTTATTTATGGCTGTATTAGATGTTAAAAAAGAAACATTAAGTTACAGCAGTGGTGGATTCCAATTTCCAATTTTTAAATTTGACAGAAAAAATAATTTTGAAGAAATAAATATTGGAGGTTTACCAATATCTTCAGCTCTCGGTGCATTACCAGAATCGCGTCCAGAAAAAATTATGGACTTTAACAAAAATTCAACTTTGTTTTTATCTACAGATGGCCTGTTTGAGCAATCTGATGGAGAAAAGCCTTATTTTGAACAGTTAAAAAAGTTGCTGGTAAAAAACAAACAACTGCCTTCTCCATTTTTAAAGGATCTAATCTGTAGAGATTTCTATAACTTTACTGGTAATAGAAAAGCTGAGGATGATATCACCTTTCTATTTATCGAAAGAGCTGAGACTGAGGTTTTTGACTTTGATTTTGAAAAGAACAACTTTTCTCAAAACAAAACAAAGCTTGATGAGTATTTAAAGCAAAGAAGAAATCTAAATAATAGTTTGCTTAATGAAATAAAATCTATAATAAATAGTTTTATTGAGGCTAATAATTCAAAGTTTGACTTAAAAATATCCGACCAAGAAAACTCAATTATCTTTAGTTTGAAAAAAGAAATGGATTATAAAGATTTGGAGCAGATTTTAAAAAATAATTCTAAATTTGTTTCAGTCAAAGAAGATAATATTGCCTTTGATCATTTTAGCCGTCAAAACTACAAACTTTATTCAGAAAAAATTTATTATAGTTTAAATCATTCAAAAAATTATCTTTATTTAATGCTTTATAAAAATTATGATAAAAAATAGAATATCTGTAATGAATCATTTTAATTTAAAAAAAGGGGGGGTTTTAATTGCTAGAAAAATCATTAGATTTGATTGTAGAAAATAATCAGGCTATTTTAAAATTCGATGGGGAGATAATTTTTGAGAACTCAAATGTACTAAAAGAGGAATCAAAAAATAGACTTGCTCAGAAAACTGAAGTTGACAGTTTAATTCTTGATCTTTCACGAGTGGATTATCTCGACAGCTCGGGAGTTGGTGTATTATTATCATTATTTAAATTCATGAGGGAAAGAGAAGGTTCATTAGCGGTAGCAGAGCCAAACGAAAAGATAAAAAGAGTTTTTGAAGTAACAAAAATGGGAGAAATCATACCTGTTTATGAGACTTTAGAAGCGGCAGTAGAAAAATTGTAAGTATTTACTACAATAAATTGAGGTGTTTGAGTTATGGATGACTTAGACAATTTGAAATTCGAAAGTCATTATCAAATTGGCTGCACTGCTGAAGAAGTATCAGCTGTGATCAAAAAAATTAATAAAGAATGTGAGTTTTTAGATTTTAATTTTGAATTAAAACTGAATTTAGAGCTAGCAGCGAGAGAGATGCTTGCAAATGCAGTAGAACACGGTGCTGCTTCAATATCTTCTGGATCTGACGATACAGATAAGCTCCGGATATTAATTAGTTTAAAAGTTAAAGCTAAAAAGATTTTTTTTACAGTCAAAGATCCTGGCACCGGCTTTAATTGGAAAGAGCGTAACCTAAGTAAAATCCCTTTGATGGAAGAAAAAGGTAGAGGTTTAACGATGATTAAAGCTGTTTCAGATCAAATAATTTTCAATAGTTCCGGTAATAAAATTACTGCTGTTTTTGAACTTTAATTGAATTATAAACTAAGATATTTAAATTTTGGGGGGAATATAGTGTTAAAAAAAATTAAGGGGTCAATGTTTGCCAAATTCGTTCTGTCTTTTTTGTTGATAATAATACTATTTGCTGCAGCAAGTTATGTGGAATATTACTATACACACCGAGTAATTGAAATGGAAGAAGAGATAATGGAAATGCAGGATTTTCAGCTTCAGCTGGCTAATCTAGAGATCGATCACCACTTATGGATGATCAGTCTTTATGATATGATGATTGGTGGAGAAGCACCAGCACTTGGAGACCATACAGAGTGTAATTTAGGTCAGTGGTATTATAATATAACTCCAGAAGATTATTTTAGGGAGCCTTATGAGGAAATGGAGGAGCCTCATACTCATTTACATAGACATGGTCAAGAAGTAGTATCATTATTTACTTCAGGAGAGGAAGAAGCTGCCGAAAGAGTTTTTAACCAGGATATTAAGCCTGATCTAAATCTGGTTAGAGAAAATTTAGGAGAGATGATAGCCTTAACTGAAGCAGAAATTGAAGAGATGATAATTGAAAAAGATGAAATGATGGCTTTTTCAGATACAGTATTCTATTCCGCTGCCATTATTACCCTGCTGTTATCTGCTTTTATTGCCTGGCTGCTGACTAAAACAACTGTGGGACCAATTAATAAACTGGTTGATCTTGCAGATAAGGCAGCTGATGGTGACTTAAGAAATACTGTTGAAACAAAGAAAACAGATGAGATAGGAACTTTGGTCAGTGCTTTTAATAATATGATAGAAACTCTAAGAAACGTTGTTAAAAGTATTGAAGATAATTCAGGTGCTGTTGTAACATCTGTTAAAGATCTAAATGCAGTATCTGAACATACAGGTCAGGGTTCTGAAGATATTGCCCGCAGTATAACAGAGGTTGCAGAGGGCAGTGAAAATATTGGAGTAGAAATTTCGAAAGTGAAAAATGTTGCCTCTCAACTTGATAATGAGGGAGACACCCTTAAAAACAATACAAGTGAAAGTCTTAAACTAGCTGATGAATCAGCGGATTCTGCAGAAAAAGGTCAGAAAGCTATTCAGCAGGCAATAAGTCAGTTAGACGTAGTTAGTGAAACTGTGAATTTTGCAACCGAAGCAATTGAAAAGCTAGGTAAAAGATCTAAGGAAATCGGTGAAATGGTTGTTATGATTGAAGGGATTTCTTCCCAGACAAATCTTTTGGCTTTAAATGCTGCAATTGAAGCTGCTCGAGCCGGAGAAAAAGGACGCGGTTTTTCAGTTGTTGCTGAAGAGGTTAGGGAACTTGCTGAAGAATCATCTGATGTTACTACAAAGATTAATTCTTTAATCGAAGATATTCAGTCAGAAACAACTGCTACAATCAATTCAATGGACACTAATATTGAAGAAGTAAATAAACAGATTCAGATAATTAATCAGGCAGGAAAGTCTCTAGATAAAATGGTTGATGCATCTGAAAAGACAAATAAAAAAGTCAAAGAAATAGATCAATTTGCAGATCATCTTGATCAGATAATTGACACAATCAACCATTCGGTAGATTCAGTTGGTAGTGCTATTGAAAATAATGCAGCTAGTGCTGAAGAGGTTTCTGCTTTAGCAGAAGAACAGAGTGCAACTGTGGAAGAAATTTCTGCATCTGCAGACGAATTGGAAAATATGGCAAAACATTTGCAATCATTGATTGAAGAATTTAAGGTATAAAAATTAGCAGTATTAGTTTAAATTATAAATCCGTCTGTTGACAATAGCAGGCGGTTATTTTTTATAGTATTACAGGGAGTAGATTAAAATGAATAACAAAAAGACAATTTTAATAGTTGATGACAGCCGATTTAATATTAAAATGTTGAGTGATATTTTGAAGGATAAGTTATATAATATTGTTATAGCTGAAAGTGGAGAAGAAGCGCTTGAGATCGTTGAAGTAAATAAACCTGATTTAATTTTGCTTGATATTATGATGCCGGAAATAGATGGTTTTAAAGTTTGTCGAAGACTTAAACAGAATGAGCAAACTGCTTCTATTCCTATTATTTTTATCAGTGGATTAGATAAAAGTAGTGATATTGTAAAAGGTTTTCAGGTTGGTGCGGTTGATTATATTGTAAAGCCATTTCAAAAAGAAGTAGTTTTAGCAAGGGTAAATACTCATTTGAAATTGAATGAAACACAAAACAAACTTAAAAAGACAAATGATGAGTTAAAAAACTTGTTAAAAGAAGTGAAGTATCTTTCTTTTCATGATGAGATGACCGGCTTATATAATAGAAGATATTTTGAAAATGAGATGAGCAGGCTGGCAGGTTCAAGAGAACTGCCAATAACAATTTTAATTTCTGATTTGGACAATCTTAAAAAGATTAATGATAACTATGGACATGACTTGGGTGACACTTATATTAAGGCTGCAGCATCTATTTTGGAAAATTCGATTAGAGCTGAAGATATTGCTGCTAGAATCGGCGGAGATGAGTTTGCAGTTATTTTATCTGGTAGTGGGTGTGAAGCAGCAAAAGCAATTAAAAGTAGAATCAAAAAAAATATAGAAAATTATAATAAGAAAAATAATCTAGCAGCAAATTTAGAAATATCTATTGGTTATGCAGTTAAAACAGAAGTTGAAGAAGATATTACTACACTATTCAAAAGAGCTGATCAAATGATGTATGATGATAAAAACAATTAAATCAAATATTAGATGCTGTTTGAAATTTTTAAACTTGACAGTTTTAATTTGATAATGATATTCTTGCTTAAAGAATACTTTAATCGGGACCTGATTGGAGGAGAATTAATAAATGAATGATATAAATATAAGTCAGAAAATACTAAATAAAGCAGCAGAAATTGAGCCGAGAATTATTGAAATCAGACATCAGATTCATCAGAATCCAGAACTTTCCTTTCAGGAGACGAAAACAGCAGCTCTGGCGGCAGCTGAAATGCGAAAATTAGGATTTGAGGTTAGAGAAAATATTTTTGGAACAGGAGTGACTGCTGATTTTAAAAATTCTGAATCTGAAGATAGTAAAACTCTGTTGATTAGAGCAGATATGGATGCTCTACCTGTGTCTGAAAAGAATGAACTTGACTATATTTCTAAAAATGAAGGGGTAATGCATGCCTGTGGGCATGACGGGCATACTGCAATTTTGATTGGTACGGCTCTAGTTTTAAAAGAGCTGTCTCAGGAGTTTAAAGGCAACCTTAAATTTCTTTTTCAGCCTGGAGAAGAGACATCAGGTGGAGCTGCAGGTATGATTAAAGAGGGAGTACTCGAAAATCCTAAGGTCGATGCAGCTTTGGGACTTCATCTCTGGGGTAGTACTGCCGAAGGAGTAGTGGAATATAAGAGTGGTTCTTTTATGGCTTCACCTGACCATTTTGATCTAAAAATAATCGGCCGTGGAGGCCATGCAGCAAGACCTCATAATACTATTGATCCAATTCCAATTGGAGCTGAAATTATTTCTAACCTCCAAAAAATTATCAGCCGTCGAGTTGACCCTCTCGAATCAGCCGTGATTTCTGTCTGCAATTTTGAATCAGGCAGTACTCATAATGTTATTCCAGATACTGCTTTATTAAAAGCAACTGTTCGCTCTTTAAAACCAGAAATTAGAGAACAGCTGGCTGCAGATATTGAAAAAGTTGTTAAAAATATCTGTGAGATTTATGGTGCAGATTATGAACTTGATTATGTTTTTGGTTATCCACCGGTAATTAATGATTCTGAGATGACAGAACTTTTGGCTAAATCAGCAGTCAAAGTATTAGGTGAAGATCGAGTTCATGAAAGAGAAAAGGCTGAAATGGGGGGCGAAGATTTTTCCTATTTTGGAGAAGAGGTACCAGCAGTTTTTTGTTTTTTAGGTATTGCTCCTGAAGGAGAGATCATAAATCATCACCAGGCAGATTTTAAGTTCAATGATTCGGTCTTAAAAGATGGAATAGCTGTGATGGCTCAAACTGCAGTTGATTTTTTTAATAGTTGATGAGGATTTTGTTCTTTTACTTAAATTCTGGTATAATATATTATTAATAAGCATTGAGTACTGAGTAGAATTGGAGGAAAAAAAGATGGATTACATAAAAAAATCAACTAAACTAGATAATGTTTGTTATGATATTCGAGGACCTGTACTTGCAGAAGCTACCAGGTTGGAAGAAGAGGGCTATACTATTTATAAGTTGAATCTTGGAAATACAGCCCCTTTTGGTTTAAATGCACCTGATGAAATTATTCATGATGTAATGTATAATTTAAAAAATTCTCAGGGCTATTGTGACTCCCAGGGGATTTTCCCGGCCCGAAAAGCAGTAATGCAGTACTATCAGAAAAAAGGAATTATGGACGTAGAAATTGATGATATTTATATTGGAAATGGGGTAAGTGAGTTAATTACTCTGGCAATGCAGGGGCTTTTAAATAATGGAGATGAAGTTTTAATACCAATGCCTGATTATCCTCTTTGGACAGCTTCGGTAAATTTAGCTGGAGGTAAAGCTGTTCACTACATTTGTGACGAGCAGTCTAAATGGTATCCAGATCTGGATGATATTAGAGCTAAGGTTAACGAAAAGACCAAGGCAATTGTAATTATTAATCCTAACAATCCAACTGGTGCTAATTATCCCAATGAAATTTTAGAAGGCATTATAGAGATTGCTAAGGAAAACGAACTAATTATTTACAGTGATGAGATTTACGAGAAAATAACATATAATGGAGCTGAGCACACTTCAATTGCAACTTTAACTGATGATGTTTTAGTTGTTACATTTAGTGGATTATCTAAGTCTCACCGAGTTCCTGGTTTTAGAGCTGGCTGGATGATGCTCAGCGGTCAAAAATATCATGCTGAAAGCTATATTGAGGGATTGAAAATTTTATCTTCAATGCGTCTCTGCAGTAATGTTCCTTCACAATATGCAATTCAGACATCGTTAGGCGGTTATCAGAGTATTGATGATCTGGTACTGCCAGGTGGAAGACTTAAGGAGCAGCGAGATTTGGCCTATAAGCTTTTAACAGATATTCCCGGAATTAGCTGTGTCAAACCAGAAGCTGGACTCTATTTATTCCCAAAAGTTGATACTGAGAGATTTAATATTACAAATGATGAGCGTTTCATTTTGGATTTTCTGATCCAGGAAAAGGTGCTTCTGGTACAGGGTAGTGGTTTTAACTGGCCAGAGCCTGACCATTTTAGAATGGTATTTTTACCTTCAGAAGAAGATTTAAGGATTGCACTCGGTCGTTTGGAGAAATTTTTAAGCAATTACCAGCAGTAACTAAAGATAATTTTAGCAGATAAAATATAAATTAAGGATTGATTTAACCTTGAAGAAGCCATTAATTTTATTAATAATTGCAGTTTTATTTATTTTAACAGTCACTGGCTGCAATCAACAGCAGGCTGAAACAGTATATATCGAGCGGGTTATAGATGGTGATACTGTTAAAACTGCAGCGGGAGATTCAATCCGCCTGCTGGGTGTAGATACTCCAGAGATTGATTGGGAAAATAATGAATCTGAATTTTATGCTGAAGCAGCAAGAGAATTCACAACAGAAAATCTCCTTGGTGAAAATGTATTTTTAGAATATGATCGGGAAAAAGAGGATCATTATGGCCGAATTTTAGCTTATTTAATCCATGATGGAGAAAATTTTAACCAAAAACTTCTGGAAAATGGTTATGCTTCTTTAATGATAGTAGAGCCAAATGATTATTATGAGGCTGAATTCAAGCAGGCTGTAAAAAAAGCTAGAACTTCCAGGTTAGGAATCTGGTCACAGGTGCTGGAGCTTGAGCGAGATCTGCGGGTGATTTCTTATCAAGAAGCAGGCTCATTTATAGGTCAAAGGGTAATTGTTGAAGGAAAAATTTTCAATACAGCAGCTACAGAATCTATTAATTACCTAAATTTTTCTGATGATTATCAGGATACTCTTTCTTTAGTTATTTTCAATCATAATTTAAATCAATTTGACTATCACCCTGCTGATTATATTTTAAATAAAAAAATTAAAGTTTTAGGTGAAATAGAACTCTACCAGGGAAGCCCTCAAATTATTATCAATAATCCAAATGATATTTTGATTATTGAATAAACTTATCTTTTTATGATAGAATTAAGTTAGAGGTAGGAAAGTTTAGTTTTTAGTTTAAAGGAGAGGAGCTAAAAATGAAAACTCTAACGGAAAAAATCAAAAATATCACTGAAGCTGATTTTGATGTACATCACATTTTTAAAGAAATTGTGAAAAAACAGTCTATTTTTACTGAAGATGAAGAGATAATCGATTTGATTTTTATGGAAAGGGAACATTTAAATGAACGGGTTGATTCCTCACCTATTTTTTCCTCGGCTAAGCTTTTGGCTGCAACAACTCACAGTTTAGTTTATGCAGAAGAGGGCTTCAATGAGATCAGTGATAGGTATTTAGGTTATAAGATGAAGCATATTTATTATGATAAAATAAGTGCTATGGAGCTTGATATGTCACTACTTAAAGGCTATTTCCAAATCATAACTTCTTCTTCTGAGCATCCAGAAATAGCGGTAGACTTTAATACTGCTAAATATTATCAGGAATTTGAAAGCTTTGTAAACTCTATTCGCAAAAAAATAATTGTAGATAATAATCGTTAAATTTTAATTAAATTATGATAAAATTAGAAACCCTCTAAGCCTTAGGCCTAGAGGGTTTTGACATTCTTTTAAACGACAGCATTCTTTGGCAGATCTTTATTTTTAAACTGCATATATAGTGCAATTCCGAGCAGTATAACACCAACTATATCTGACTGCCAGCCTGGAATTAAGAGACCGTAAGAACTTCCCAGCAGTAAGATTCTTTCGATAATAGTTGTTTTTCTGTTTAAATAGCCTAAAACAGCAGCAGCTAATGAGAAAACTCCAATAATAGAACTTCCTGTAATTAATATTACCTGAACAGCTGTAGTATTAATTAACAGCAGAGAGGGAGAATAGGCGAAAACAAAAGGCACCACAAAACCTGCAATAGCTAATTTGACAGCTGTTAAACCTGTTTTAAGTGGATTTGAGCCCGCAATTCCGGCTCCTGCATAAGCTGCTAAAGCTGCTGGTGGAGTTAAGTCCGCAACCACTCCAAAGTAAAGTACAAACAAATGAGCTGCTAAAATTGGAACTCCAAGTTCTGTAAGAGCTGGAGCTGCCATTGTAGCCAAAACTATATAAGTAGCGGTTGTAGGTAGTCCAGTTCCTAAAATTGTACAGGCAACCATAGTAAAGAATAAAGCTAAAAAGAGGTTCCCCTGAGACAGTGCTACAGTTAGACTGGTAAATTTAAGGCCCAGACCGGTTAAAGTTGTAACTCCAACTATAAAACCTACAGCAGCACAAGCTGCAGCAACTCCCAGTGCAGAAATTGCACCTTCTCTTAAAGTATCAAGCAGATCCTGGATTCCCATTCGAGTGTCTTTCTTAAGAAAACTTAAGGCAAAAGAAACAATAATTCCTAAAAATGCTGCTCTTAAAGGTGTATAACCTCTAAATAAGTAGTAGAAAATTATAATTAAAGGAGCTATCATGTGTCCTCTTCTTTTTAAGACAGTCAAGAACTTAGGAATTAAATCATCACTCATTCCTTCTAGACCCTGCTTTTTAGCTTCAAAATGAACCATTAAGCCTACAGTAATATAATAGAGAATTGCTGGTAAGATAGCTGCTTTGGCGATTGTCACATAAGGAACTCCAATAAATTCTGCCATGATAAAAGCTGCTGCTCCCATAATTGGAGGCATTATCTGTCCCCCCGTAGAAGCTGAAGCCTCAACTGCAGCTGCAAATTGAGAATTGTAACCAACTTTTTTCATAAGTGGAATTGTAAAAGATCCAGTTGTTACAGTATTGGCAACTGAACTTCCCGAAATTGAACCCATTAAACCACTGGAAACAACAGCTGCTTTTGCTGGTCCACCAGTTGTTCTACCAGTTAGAGATAAAGCAAGGTCGATAAATAAATCTCCAAGTCCCGTTCGTTTAGCAAAAGCCCCCAGAAGTAGAAATAAGAAAATGTAAGTTGCTGATACTCCAAGTGGAATTCCAAAAATACCTTCAGTTGTAAAATACATATGGCTTGCAATTCGAGACCAGGAATAACCGCGGTGGGCTAACATTCCAGGCATCTGCTGCCCATAATGAGCATAAAGCAAAAATAGAATTGAAATTACAGGGAGTTCTGGTCCTAAAGCCCGGCGGGTACCTTCAAGTACTATAATGATTGCTAAAATAGCCATAAATTGATCAAGCTGGTTATACATTCCTGCTCGATGGACTAATGCTTCATAGTTAAAAATTATATAAGATGAAATAGCAATACTGCCTAAAGCCAGAATCATATCAAAAGTCAATAATAATTTATTTTCTTTTTTATGTTTTAAAGTTGGATATAAAAGAAAAATTAGTGTAAAAATAAAACCAAGATGAACTGCTCTTTGTTTTAGCGCAAGAAGCACTCCGAAACCGGCAGTATAAAGATGAAACAAAGATAAAGTTACAGCAATTGCAGAAACAAAGATTGCTGCTAAGCCTGTATAATGCCGATAATCTGTAGTTGGATCATATTTTTTGAGTAATTCATCTTCCTGTAAGTGTTCTTTTTCAGCCATTTTAATACCTCCTTAAGATAAAACTTAAATAGCTAAAATTTGTAGTCTTAATCTGCAGCAGAGTTTCAGTTTTGACTTTTTCATATAATTTAATTGTTTTATTGTCAAAAATAAATTCATGTTGGGCATAATCACTAACTCTGAGCATTATTTCAGGCAGCTGTTGATTTATATTTTCTATTATAAATTTGCCATCTTCTGTTATATAATTTCCCTGCTCAGCTGAAGTGGGAAGCCCTGCTCCGTAAGACTCATATTCTGTTCCTGTCAAAAATATTTCACCGTCTTTAATTTGAAAAAATTCAATAACCGGTGTTTGAGCAACAGAATGTAAATATTTAATACTAAAGTTATCTCCATTTGTCAGTTTTTTTTCCCAGATGATTTTTCCTGCTCGGTAATCAATAATCTGGAGAGTATTAATTTTAAAAATAGAGAGTAAAAAAGTTAGAATTAAAAAAAATAAGATAAGCAAAAAAAATTTAAAGTTTTTGTTTTTTATCATAATAAATGAGAGCCGGGTATTTTTCAATACCCGGTTATCCTCCTTCAAATAGATTTTAGAGGCTTGATATTATTTTTTAAAGTTTATTAAATCAGTTACAAATGATTTATGAAACTTTAAGCTTAATCTAAAATCTAATTTCTAATTCTTAATAATCTTACGTTACGTTACTTCTATAGTCTTAATAATTTACTTAACTTCATCGAAATACTTTTGAGCACCAGGATGTAATTTAACTGTCATACCTGATTCAGCACCATCTAAAGTAATATCTCTAGCTCTATCATGAGCAGCAATTAGAGTTTCTCTATTTTCAAAAATTGCTTTAGTAATATTATAAACAACATCTTCACTTAAATCTGAATCAGCAACTAAAATAGCCTGTAAAGCTACAGTTTGAATATCATTGTCTAGGCCATTGTAGGTTCCAGCTGGAACAGTAGTTCCTGTTAGATAAGGATAAGATTCATTTAAAGAAGCAATATCCTCATCAGTGAAGTTTAATAAGGTAATATCCTGAGTTGCAGCAACATCCATAACTGCAGCAGTAGGAATACCAGCTGTAAGGAAAGCTGCGTCTATTTGTCTATCTTTAAGTCTGCTGGCAGCTTCACCAAATGATAAATAATCTTCTTCAATATCATCATAAGTTAAGCCAAAGAAATTTAGAATCTGACTTGCATTTGCCTCTACACCACTTCCAGGAGCACCAACAGCTACACTTTTACCTTTTAGATCCTGAATACTTTCAATACCTGCATCACTTCGGACAACAATTTGGATTATTTCTGGGTATAATGCAGCAATACCTAACATGTTATTTACTTGATTTCCTTCAAACTGTCTTTCACCATTAACAGCATAACTAGCAATGTCGTTCTGCAGGATTGCAAGTTCTACTTCCTGATTATAAATCAGACGGGTGTTAGTAACAGATGCACCTGTTGATTGAGCAGAAGCATTCATACCATCTATATTTTCATTTAAAACCTTAGCAATCGCTCCTCCTATTGGATAGTAAGTACCTGAGGTACCTCCGGTTGCAATTGAAAGGAAGGTAGTTCCCTGTGCAGAAACCATTCCACTGACTAAAAGACTCAAAACAAGAACAGCACTTAAAATGAATAGAGTGTTTTTACTTTTTAACATAAATTATATCTTCTCCCTTCTTGTAATAAATTAATTTAATTCTTTAACACTTTACTACGAATATTTTTAGAATAAAGTGTTCCTATTCAATTTTACAACATTTGATGTCAAAAAGCAAGAATAGAATTTTAGAAGCAGACTTTGTTAGACCTTATGTAGTGAGATTAAAAGCATTATGAAGTACAATACTTAATATTATAATAATTTAGAAAATAATTTTAACGTGAAAACTTGAACAAGCTCTCTAAATGAGTTATAATAGATTAAAAGTTAATATCTAATCAGCCGGGTTAACTGTCTGAAAGGATACGATATTTTATTACTTCCTGAATTTAAGGATATTTCTGAGGATCAGGGGAGGGGTCTTTTTATGTCTAAATTTAATTCTCAGAGAAAAAATGGGCATTTTGTCCCTGGTTAAAAATAAATTTATGGAGGCGGAAAAATGAAAAAAAGAATTGGCTCAGTTGCGGTTGTTGTAGAACAGAGAGAAAAAGTAAGTAATCAGATTAATAAAATTTTAAGTAAACATGCAGACTGTATTATTGGTCGGATGGGAATTCCTTCTGCTGAACATGGATTATCAATGATTTCATTAATAGTTGAAGGAACTCCGGATGAAATTGGAGCAATGACCGGGCAGCTTGGAAGTTTACCTGGAGTTAATTTAAAATCTGCTTTAACTTCGGTTGAAGTTGAGTAAAAATTATCGCTGTTTATAATGCTCTTAGTATAATATAAGTAAAAAAATAGAAAAAATGGTCCCGTAAACGGAAGGTGCACTAAAATAGGAGGAAAAAAATGAGCGAGATTAATTATTTCAAAGAGGAATTTGGAGAAAATTACAGAACTGAAGTTTGTGATTATATAACTGATGAGAAAATAGAGGATATTTTAGCGGAGGCTGAAGCAACAGATCAAGAAGAGGTGCAGAGAATTATCGATAAGGCACTGGAGCTTAATGGAATTACTCCTGTAGAAGCAGCAACTCTACTCCAGGTTGAGGACGAAGATCTGATTAACAAATTTTTAAAAGCGGCAAGGAAGATAAAAGAAGAAATTTATGGCAAAAGGCTTGTTATTTTTGCCCCTCTATATTTTGCCAATCAGTGTGTCAATGATTGTCTTTACTGTGGATTTCGTAAAGATAACCATCAGGTTAACCGTAAAAAGTTGTCCCAGCAGGAAATTAGGAATGAGGTTGAAGCTTTAGAAAAAGAGGGTCATAAAAGGCTGCTTGTTTTAACAGGTGAAGCACCAAATACTGATCTGGATTATGTAGTTGAAAGCATTAAAACTGCTTATGATGTAAAAACAGAAAATGGAGGGGAAATTAGAAGAATTAATGCAGAAATTGCGCCTTTAAGCACTGAAGATTTCAAAAAACTTAAAGAATCTGAGATTGGAACCTATACCTGTTTTCAGGAAACATATAATCGTAAACAATATGCTAAATTACATCCTTCAGGTCCTAAAAGTAATTTTGAATGGAGATTATCAGTAATGGACAGGGCTCAAGAAGCTGGAATTGATGATGTAGGGATTGGAGCATTGTTTGGACTTTATGATTACAAATTTGATGTAATTGGAATGCTGCTTCATGCGGAGTATTTAGATAAAAAATGGGGTGTGGGACCACATACTGTTTCGGTACCAAGACTTAATCCTGCTTTAGGAACTCCTTTAGATGAAGTACCCTATCCTGTTTCAGATGCTGATTTTAGAAAATTAGTTGCTGTTTTAAGGCTAGCAGTTCCTTATACAGGTATGATATTATCAACCAGAGAAAGCACAGAAATGAGAAATGAATTATTTGAACACGGAGTCTCTCAAATTTCTGCTGGCTCCAGAACAACTCCAGGTGGCTATGAGAAGAAAGAAAAAAATAAAGAAGAGCTGGCTCAATTTTCACTGCATGATCTGCGACCTATAGATGAAATTATTAGTGGAATTGCTGAAGACGGCTATATTCCAAGCTTTTGCACTGCCTGTTATCGTCTGGGCAGGACGGGAAAAGATTTTATGGATTTAGCTAAGCCAGGTAAAATTCAGGAATTCTGTAGGCCAAATGCAATGCTTACTTTTAAAGAGTATTTGCAGGATTATGGAACTGAAACAAGCCGCAAACATGGTAAAAAATGCCTGTCAGATCTAATGGATAGATTGGAAGCAGATAACCCTAAATTGGCAGCAAATATTGCTGATAAGTTAGATGCAATTGCAGAGGGAGAGCACGATTTGTACCTTTAGATTTTTAGTGTAACTAATTTCAAGTTAAGAAACTATTATAAATAAGGAAGTGAAAAGATGAATTCTACAGCCAAGGGAGATCGTCCGCATATTGCAGTTTTTGGCAGGCGAAATGTTGGTAAATCTTCTTTAATAAACAGGCTTACAAATCAGAAGTTAGCTCTTGTTTCAAGTCAGCCGGGAACAACTACTGATCCAGTGTATAAAGCAATGGAGCTTTTGCCGATTGGTCCTGTAATGATGATCGATACAGCAGGGATTGATGATCAGGGTGAGTTGGGAGAAATGCGGATTCAAAAAACAAAAGAAATTATGCGAAAAACTGACCTGGCCCTGCTGGTGATTTCTGCTGCTCAGGGTGCAGGTGAATTTGAAGTTGAATTAATTAGAGAATTTAAAGAAAAAGAAATTCCCTTTATTGTTGTTCTGAATAAAATTGAGCTTTTGGAAGCAGAGGAATCTGAGCAGAAAAATGTTTTAAAAGATCTTGATCAATTTTCAAAAAGATTTGAACTGAAATTTATTAAGGCCAGTGCAGATCAAGAAATTAATATAGATTTAATAAGAGAAATGATTGCAGAAAAGATGCCTGACGACTGCAGCCGCCAGACCATTATGGGAGATTTAATTGAGCCAAATGATACAGTTGTTTTGGTGACTCCAATTGATAGTGCTGCTCCTAAGGGGAGGTTAATACTGCCTCAGGTGCAGACAATTAGAGATATTTTAGACCACGAAGCATCAGCTCTTGTAACTAAGAAAACAAAAGTGCGGTCCGAAATAGATAAATTAAAAAAGAAGCCCAAAATTGTCGTTACTGATTCTCAGGCTTTTGAAACAGTTTCGCAGGAAGTTTCAGATGATATACTGTTGACCGGTTTTTCTGTTTTATTTGCTCGTTACAAAGGTGATTTAAAAACTTTTGTCAGGGGAGCAAAAGCAATGGAGAAATTAAAAGCTGGAGATAAGGTGCTGGTTGCTGAAGCTTGTACTCACAAACGGCAGCAGGATGACATTGGAACAGTAAAAATCCCTAATTGGGTGCACAACAAAATAAGTCCTGAAATTGAGTTTGATCATGTTTCAGGTAGAGAATTTCCAGTTAATATTCAGGATTATACAGTAATTTTACACTGCGGCAGCTGTATGTTAAATCGCAAAGAAGTTTTATCAAGATTAAAAGAAGCAGAAGCTGCAGGGGTTCCAGTGATTAACTATGGAATAGGTATTGCATGGCTGCACGGGATTTTAGACCGAGCGTTAGAGCCTTTTCCAGAAGCTTTAGAACTCTGGCAGCATGATCAAGAAGAAATTGTAGGAGTGGTTTAGTTGAATCAATTTAAAATAAAAAAAATTGTTGATAAGGCATATAAAGAAGCTAAATTAAATAAAGATGAGATTACAGAGATTTTAGCAGCAGATATAAATGATTTAGATTATTTGCTGCAGCAGGCTGATCGAAAAAGAGATGAAATTTGTGGTGATGAAGTACATTTAAGAGCTATTATAGAATTTTCCAGTTACTGCAAACAAAACTGTTATTATTGTGGATTGAGAAAAGACAACCAGCAGCTCAAGCGCTATCAGTTAGAGGCAGAAGAAATTATTGAAACTGCTCAAATGGCGGCGGATTTAGGTTATCAGACAGTGGTTCTGCAGTCAGGCGAAGATGATTATTCTGCACCCGAAATAGCTGAAATTATAAAAGAAATAAAAAAGACTACAGCTATGGCAGTTACTTTGAGTTTGGGAGAAAGAGATTTTGATGCCTACAAGCTTTGGCTGGAAGCCGGGGCAGATCGCTATCTTTTAAAACATGAAATAGCGGATAAAAAACTTTATCAAAAATATCACCCAGAAATGAGTTTTGAAAATAGACTTGAAAGTTTGAGATATTTAAAAATATTGGGTTATCAAATTGGGAGTGGTGTAATAATTGGTCTGCCGGATCAGACTCCAGAGATTCTGGCAGAAGATCTGCTGCTCTGTCAGGATTTAGAGCTTGATATGATTGGTTCAGGCCCCTTTATTCCGCATCAGCAGACACCATTAAAAGGCAGTAAAAAAGGAACAGTTGAGATGACTTTAAAATTTACTGCTCTCAGCCGGCTTTTACTGCCTTTAGCACATATTCCGGCAACTACTGCTCTGGGAACTATTGATGCTGAAGGAAGGCAAAAAGCTCTGCAGGCAGGAGCCAATGTGGTTATGCCTAATGTAACAGATAGCAGTTATCGAGAACAGTATCAGATTTATCCTGATAAAATATGTGTGAATGAAGAAGCAGGAGACTGCCGCCAGTGTATAGGCAGTATTATATCTTCACTTGGCCGGTATGTAAGCCAGGATCAGGGTCACAGTTTAAGATAGTAAGAAAAGTTAAATTTTAAGTAAAAACTCCCACTTTAAATTCAGTTTTAAAATTACTGAAGTTTGAGTTGGGAGTTTAGTTATTTTCATCAGATTCTTTTTCCTTTTTTTCGTGTTCATGTTCACTGAAATCAAGGGCTTTATTTGTGGCTGCGAAATATTCGGTTTCAGGCAGATAGATATTATCCTCCCCTACCTTATCAGTTAATCCAATTTTGCGGAAAATTTTGAGTAAGCGCTCGTTAACACCGGTCAGCATTATTTCTCCACCGCTTTCCTGAACCTTATCAATAAATTCCTCTAAAACACCAATAATTGTAATGTCAATTCTTCTGACATTTCTCAGCCTGATTATAAAATCTGTATTTGGTTCAAAAAAATCTTCCAGCTGCTCCTTTAAATCATCTGCAGCACTGAAATGAACAGCACCTTTGAGATCAACTACTCTGGCCTGCTGGGGTGAGAGATCAGGTTCATCAGCTTTTTTATGGTGAACATGATGCAGGTGGTAACCCTGATCATCATCTTTTTTATCATAATACAACATCTCTATATCTGCCTTTTTTGAAATTTGTAAAACAATAACTAAAGAAACTAGGACTCCAAAATAGATTGCTTGATCAAGATTAGGCAGAACTATTGTAGCAGTAAAGGTAGACCAAAAAATCAAGGCATCTCCCTTGGTTGTTTTCATATTTTTAATTACTTCTTTGAAATCTGCAATTCCTAAAGCAGCTGCTATAACTAAACCTGCTAAAACAGAAACCGGAATATAGGCTAAAAGAGGTCTAAAAAAGAGGATGAAAATGATAATCGAAAGTGCACAGAAGAATTGAGAAATTCTGTGTTTAGCTCCAGCACTTAAATTGGCAAAAGTATTTGAAAAAGAAGCTGAAATAGCAAAGGCACTGAAAAAAGATATTACCATATTACTGATTCCCTGGCTTCTAAATTCTCTATTAAAATCAGGTTCTTCATCAGTTTTTAAAGATATTGCCTGTAGGACAGCCATGGTTTGGATCAAACCCAGTAGAGCAATTGAAAAGGCCTTGGTGTAAAGCTGACCAATTAAATGCCAGTCAAAATTTATCAGATTAAAGTCAATAATTTTTTGAGGGATTTCTCCAACTAAAGGAATAGAATTACTAATTCCAGTAACAGCTGTTAAAACTGTCATCAGAACAACAGTTAAAAGATACTCAGGCAGCTCTTTTTTAAAATAAGGAATTGTGTAGAGCAAAAGCAGGGTAACTAAACCAACAGCCAAATTTGTATAGTTGATTTCAGAAAAATTTAAAATAAACTGCCAGCTTTTTGTAATTACATTTGAACCACCTACACTGACTCCGGTAAAGTTTTCGATTTGAGAAAAAAGTATTAAAACTGCTGCTCCATGTGAAAGTGCAACAATAACTGGATGTGATACATATTTAATAAGCTCACTCAAATTAAAACTAACAAGCAAAAATTGAAATAAACCAATTAAAAAAGTTGTCAAGAAAATAACCTGAAGATAACTTTCACCCTGGTAATTATTTAAACTACTGTAAAGCGCTACAGCCATCATATTTGTGGGACCAACTATAATATAAGAAGAAAGATTAAAAATTGAAGCTGTAAGCATTGAAAAAATAGAGGCATAAATACCGTAAATCGGGTTAATGCCTAAAATTAAAGCATAGGCCATATTTTGTGGAAGAGCAATAGTAGCAGTGGTTAAACCGCTCAGCATATCGCTTTTATATTTTTTGAATAGTTTTTGAAGGTTCTGCAAACTGATACACCTCTATTTCTGTTGTTGGTTTTTACTTTGCTTATAGTTTAACAGGCCAGCAGCAAACTTTCAATGAAAAGCAGAAAAAATTAACTTTTATTTATTCGCTCTAATTTAAAAGGGACAATTTTAAAATTAAATTGCTGCAGCAATTTCTAAATACTAGAAATATCAATTAAAATTTGTTAAAATTAAATATAAAGGTTTAAAAAATAGAGTCAATTTTTATTAGAAGAGGTGATTAGATGTCTCTAAAAAATAATAAACTTAAAGTGATGATTATTATATTAGTATTTCTGCTGTTTTTTTCTTTAAACTTAACAGCAAACGTAAAAGCTCAAGAGATAGCTACGAGTAAAGAGATTACAAATTTAAATGACCAAAATCAGCTTAACAGCAGTATAGTATTCATAATTTCATTGATAGTAATGCTGCTGATCTTATTTATTTGGGAACCAATGCCGATTAGTCTGCTGGCAGTTCTAGTCCCAATTGCTCTTGCTGTTTTTGGAGATCTTTCTAAAATGACAGCTGAAGAAGCTCTATCAGGTTTTGGGAACTCAGCTACAATTACTGTTATGGCGATGTTTGTTTTCAGTGCAGGAATCCAGCGCAGTGGAGCTGTACAGCTTTTAGGTGACAAAATATCGCATCTAACTGGTAAAAATCCACGCCGACAGATAGCTTTGATTTCAGCTCTAACAGGCTCTACTTCTGGAATTATCAATAATACCCCTGTAGTTGCAGCTCTGATTCCAATGGTTAGGGAATTGGGAAGGAAAACTCAGGTTTCACCTTCTAAACTCCTGATACCACTTTCCTATACGGCAATGTTAGGAGGTACTGTTACTTTAATCGGTACTTCGACCAACCTACTGGCAAGTCAGGTTTCGGATAGAATTTTAGGTCACCCATTTTCAATGTTTGAGTTTACAGGTCTGGGACTTATTGTATTATTTATTGGTATTTTTTACTTGCTGACAATTGGTTATAAGCTTATTCCTGCCCGACTTGAGGTAGAAGAAGATTTGACTGATGAATATGAGATGAAAAATTATTTAAGCGAAGTTTTAGTTGGAGAAGAATGTAGTTTTGTCGGTAAGAGTTTTAATGAAATTGCTGAAGGGAAAGAGCTCGATTATGATATTATCAGGATTATCCGTAATGGCAAGCAGTTTATGGAGCCGTTAAATGCTAAAACAGTTCGAGTTGGTGACCACCTGATAATTAGAGCCAGAGAAGAAACCCTGCTTGAGCTGGTTAAAAGCAAGGGAATGAAAACTCTGCCCGAAATGGTTATTGATGACAATTCAATTGAACAGCCGCTGCAGGGGGAGAGTTTAATTGAAGTTGTTGTTCCTGCTCATTCATTTCTGGTTAATAAAACATTAGATGAAATTAATTTTCTGGAGCGCTATGACTGTAATGTGCTGGCTCTGCGCCGTGGTGAAGAAATAACACACCAAAAAATGAGAGACTATCGTTTTCAACCTGGGGATTTAATTTTGCTTTTAGCAACTGAAAAAACTTTAGATCGGTTAAGTAAAAATAATAACTTTATTATTGATCATGAATATGATCCAAACTTATTTGACCGCAAGAAAATGTATATTTCGGCAGGGATTCTTGCCTTTTTTATTTTATCAGTTGCCTTAAATATTTTGCCGGTGGCAATTGCCGCTTTAAGTGGAGCTTTTTTAATGGTTTTGAGTGGAGTTATCAATAAGAGTGATTTTTTCAGCTCTATTGACTGGGAAGTCTACTTTTTGCTTTCTGGCTTAATTCCAATGGGAATGGCAATCGAAAAATCTGGTACGGCTTCTTATTTGGCTGCCAAAATTATGAACCTCTCAGAAATTTTGCCACCAATTGCAATTGCGATGATTATTTATCTTGTAACTTCAATAATGGCAAATATAGTCGGCAACAATGCCAGTGCCCTTTTGATGCTGCCGGTTGCGATTGGCACTGCCCAGCAGCTTACTGTTAATCCTTTTGCTTTTGTTTTAATTACTACTTTCGCTGCCAGTGCCGCTTTTGCAAGTCCGGTTGGTTATCAGACTAACCTGATGGTTTACAGTTCAGGTGGTTTTAAATTCAAAGATTTTATAGTTGTTGGAGCACCGCTGCAGCTTTTGCTGGCGGCAGTTGTGCCAATGCTTGTTAGGCTGTTTTGGGGATTTTAGACTTGATTTATTTGATTAATTTAAATTTCTATTGTATAATACATCTAGATAGAGATCTCTAAATGACTATATTTAAAAATTAAAGAACGGGGAGCCAAACTGGAGGCTGAGAGGATGAGAAATCATCGACCCACTGACCTGATCCTGGTAATGCAGGCGTAGGTAAAATAAAAAGACTTTAAACCCTCCGGTTTGTTCCTCACAAATCAGGAGGGTTTTTATTATGCAAAATAAATTTTCAACAAGAATGCTGGCTGAAATTGGAGTGGCTGTTGCTCTGGCAGTTGTTTTAAATTTTCTTAAGCTCTGGCGGATGCCGCAGGGTGGTTCAATTAGTCTAGAAATGCTGCCAATTTTAGTAATTGCTTTTCGCTGGGGAATGGGAGCAGGAATGTTTAGTGGTCTGGCATATGGATTACTTCAGCTGATGTTTGGAGCTTATATAATACATCCAGTTCAGTTAATCATGGATTATCCACTGCCTTATATGGTTCTAGGTGCAGCAGGTGTGTTTAAAATTAGGAAAAATGAGATAATTCAGCCGCTAAGAATGTTTTGGGCAGTTTTGATTGCTTCTCTTTTAAGATTGATAGTTCATATTTTGTCAGGGGTAATTTTCTTTGGTAGTTATGCTCCGGAAGGTCAAAATGTTTGGGCCTATTCTACTATTTATAATGCAAGTTTTTTGATTCCAACTACTATAATTACTTATATAGTGCTGTTAATTATAATGAAAGCACTGGAAAAAAGTTAAAAAAGCTAGTATGACGGACTCGATGTCCTAATGCTGAGCCAACTATGCGTTAATAAAAGAAGGCTCAGTGCAATTTAATAAATATAACAGGGGAGCCTTTGGGCTGAGATAAAGCAGATGTTTTAACCCTTAGAACCTGATCTGGATAATACCAGCGAAGGGAGTTGTGTGGAGTAATGAGTAATATGATTACTTTATTTTTTAAACACAGTTTCCTTATTTAGGAGCTGTGTTTTTTTGTTTTATGGTTTTAAAACTGATTTCTATTAAATAATCTAAAATTAAAAGGAGCTGAGTAAAATGACCCAAATGACAAAGGCAATTAATGGTGAAATAAGTGAAGAAATGAAAACAGCAGCAGCTGAGGAGGGAGTAGCTGCAGAATTTATTCGAAAGGGAATTGCTGAGGGAACTATAGTCATACCGACAAATATTAATCATAAAAATTTGAAAGCAAAAGCATTTGGTAGAGGTTTAAAAACTAAGGTAAATGCTAACTTTGGTACTTCAGAGGATTATGATTCTATTGAAAATGAATTAAGAAAATTAAAGGTGGCAGTTGAAGCTGGTGCAGATGCGGTTATGGATCTTTCTACAGGAGATAAGATAAAAGAAACTAGAACAGCAATACTAAAAAAGGCTGAAGTACCAGTAGGAACAGTCCCTATTTACCAGGCAGCTGTAGAAACAGTTAAGTCAGGACGGGGAATAATTGAAATGGAAGTTGACAAGTTATTTGGAGTAATTAAAAATCAGGTTGAGGAGGGAGTAGATTTCATTACAGTCCACTGTGGTTTAACTTTAGAAACTTTAAGCCATTTAGAAACTGAAGGCAGAATAACCGATATTGTAAGCCGTGGAGGTTCATTTATGGCAGCCTGGATGCTGCATAATCAGCAGGAAAATCCGCTTTATGAATATTATGATCGTCTGCTGAAAATTTGTTATAAAAATGATGTAACTCTTAGCCTTGGTGATGCTTTAAGACCTGGTTCACTAGCTGATGCTACAGATAGAGCGCAAATCCATGAGCTGTTGGTTTTAGGAGAGCTTGTAGATAGAGCGAGAGAGACTGAAGTCCAGGTAATGGTAGAAGGTCCTGGACATGTTCCATATGATCAGATTGAGACAAATATAAAACTGCAGAAAGAACTCTGTAAAGAAGCTCCGTTTTATGTGTTGGGACCTCTAGTTACAGATATTGCTGCTGGTTATGACCATATTACAGCAGCCATTGGTGGAACTGCTGCTGCTGCAGCAGGAGCAGATTTCCTCTGTTATGTAACTCCAGCTGAACATATTGGTTTGCCTGATATAGAAGATGTAAAAGAAGGGGTAATAGCAAGTAAAATTGCTGCTCATGCTGCAGATATTGCAAAAGGAGTTAAAGGGGCAAAAGAGAGAGATAATAAAATGGCTGCTGCCAGAAAAAAATTAGATTGGGAAAAGCAGATTGAATTATCACTGGTGCCAGAAAAATTAAGAGAATCAAGAGCAGCTCATAATGAAAATTTAAAAGAAGAAAATGCCTGTACAATGTGTGGCTCGTTTTGTGCAATGAAGGTTGTGGAGGAAAAGCTAAATTAATAAAAATAATTAAAGATGTTTAAGGTAATGATTAGTTAAAAATAGAGATATTAGAAATAAAATTGAGGGGATGATGAAAATGGATAATAAAAAAATTACTTTTTCAGCACTGTTAATTGCTCTTGGAACTATAACAGGACATTTAATTTATATTCCAGTTGGAGTGGCAAAAGCTTTTCCGGTGCAACACTTAATAAATATTTTATCAGCTGTCCTACTCGGGCCAGTCTATGCTGTTTGGAATGCCTTTGTCATTTCTCTTTTTAGAAATATGCTGGGTACCGGATCATTACTTGCTTTTCCCGGCAGTATGATTGGAGCCTTAATGGCTGGAATACTTTATCATAAATTCAAATCTAAAAACTGGGCTCTGGCTGGAGAGATAATTGGAACTGGATTATTAGGAGCAATAGCTGCTTATCCTATTGCGCGTTTTTTAATGGGAAGTGCAACAGCCATATTTTTCTTTGTTATTCCCTTTGTTTTAAGCTCAGCAGCTGGAGCTGTAATTGCTGCTCTTTTTTTAAAGGCAGTAGAAAATACGGAAGTGGTTAACTTTATTGATCAGTTGAATTAATTTACAAATATCAATTTAATTATAAATAATTAATTTATAGCAGTCCAGCAGAAAGCCTTTGGGGTTATCGGAGTGTTTTAGATAAAAATATTTAAGGAGCTGATTATATTGAAGAAGGTCTTAACAATAGCTGGTTCTGACTCCGGTGGTGGAGCAGGTATCCAGGCTGATTTAAAAACAATGACTGTTCATCAGGTTTATGGAGCGTCAGTAATAACAGCAGTAACAGCACAAAATACGATGGGAGTACAGGGAGTAAAAACTCTTACTGTTCAGGCAGTAAGATCTCAGCTGGATTCAGTTTTAAGAGACATAGAATTTTCTGCTTTAAAAACAGGTATGCTGGCTAATAGTCAAATTATTACTGAAGTAGCTGCAAAAATTGAAGAATATTCTATGCTAAATTTGGTTGTTGATCCTGTAATGGTAGCTACAAGTGGTGATCTGTTACTAACTGAAGAGGCAGTTGAAACATACAAAGAAAAACTTTTTCCGCTGGCAGAAATCATAACACCTAACTTATATGAAGCCAAAATATTGGCAGGTGTAGAAGTCGAGAAAAGTATTGATTCACGAATTCTGGCAGAAAAACTAATAACTTATGGCAGCAGCTGGGTCTTGATCAAAGGAGGGCATACTGATAAAAATCTGTCAGAAGAAAAAGCAGTTGATCTGCTTTATGACGGTAATCAGTTCACAGAATTTGAAGCAGAACATATTCCTACAAATAATACTCATGGAACAGGGTGCACTCTTTCAGCAGCAATTGCATCTAATTTAGCTCAAGGAATGAGGCTGGAAAAAGCGGTCGAAAAAGCGAAAAAATTTATCACAGGGGCCATCAAAAACCATTTTTTTGTAGGGAAGGGTAATAGTCCGGTTAATCATCTCTGGCAGCTACAAAAAAAGCAGCAGGATAGTAAAATCAGCAGTTCTCTTAAGTTTATCTAGTCGAAAAAGATATTTGGAGGTAAAAAATGCTAAACTGGGACTTATACTTAATCACTGAAGAAAGCCTTTCAGGTGGCAGAAAAACTTTAGAAGTTGTAACTGAGGCTGCCAGAGCAGGTGTTGATGTAATACAGCTGCGGGAAAAAAAGTTGTCTTTAAGAGAAAAATTCCAGCTTGGAAAAAGAATTAAAAAAATCTGTCAAAAATATAAAATTGATTTTATCATCAATGATCGGGTAGATCTGGCGCTGGCCCTTAATGCAGATGGGGTTCATTTGGGGCAGAGCGACCTGCCTCTGCGATCTGCCCGGAAGATTTTAGGTCCTGATAAGATTATTGGCCTTACTGCCTGGCAGGATGAGGAGATTGCTCAGGCCAAAAGAGATGGTGCTGACTATCTTGGAGTAGGAGCAATTTTTAAAACAGCTTCCAAAAAACTGAATTCTAAAAAGAATGGAATTGGTATAAGAAAGCTTGAAGAAATTAGAAGTCAGACAGATCTGCCTATAATTGCTATCGGGGGTCTGAATCAAAATAATTCTGCTCAGGTAATTGAAAAGGGAGCAGACACAATTTCAGTGATTACTGCGATTACAAAAGCAAAAAAAATAGCTGCTGAAACAGCCGAATTCAAGAAAATTATTCGAGCTGCTAAAAGCAAAAGGAGGTCAAAAAATGTCAGTAGAAATTGATGAAAATCAAAAAAGATTCACTTCTGAATTCAAAGAATTAAAAAAGGTAATTAAAACTCACAAACCACTGATTCACCACATAACTAATAATGTAACTGTTAATGACTGTGCCAATATAACGCTTAACTGGGGCGCTCTGCCGGTGATGGCCCCTGCCCCAGAGGAGTCAGCCCAGATGGTAGAATCAGCTTCAGTTCTGGTTTTAAATCTGGGAACTATTTCGACTGCTCAACTGGATTCAATGCTACGAGCAGGAAAAAAGGCCAATCAGCTTGGTATACCTGTAATTTTAGATCCTGTTGGAGTTGGAGCGACAGAATTTAGAACTGAGGCTGCTAAAAAAATAATTTCTGATATTGACCTGTCTATAATAAAAGGTAATCAAGGAGAAATTTCATTTTTAGCCGATCAGAAAGCTGTGTTAAAAGGGGTAGAGTCTATAGGAGAATATGATGAAATTAGTAAAAATGCTAAAAAATTGGCTTCTAAATTGGGAGCAGTTGTGGTTGTCAGCTCCAAAGTTGATTTAATTACTGATGGTGCTAGGCTTGCAGAAATTAAAAGAGGTCATTCTCTAATGAGCAAAGTTGTGGGTACAGGCTGTATGCTGGGATCAACTTTAGGAGTATTTGCTGCAGCAGCCAGAGATGTTAATCTATCTTTATTCGAAGCAGCTAAAACAGCAGTTTACTATTATTCTCTGGCCGGAGAAAAGGCAGCAGAATTAGAAGAAACTCCTGCTAAATTTAAAAGAGAATTTATGGATTCGATTTATCAATTAGAGCTTTAATTTTAATTGCTTTCTCAAAAATAATATTTCTTTATTTTCGCAAACTAATTTTATAATATCAAATAAATTATTGAAATTTCCTGTTCAAACTAATATAATATATTTTAGAAAGATAATTTGGAAAGGAGATTATTGTTATGGGTAAAAGAGTAATTAAATCGGTTTTGAGAGCAACTAAAATTTTAGATTATATTGGCGATAATGAAAATGAAGTAAGATTAACAGAGATTAGTAATGATCTCGAAATAAATATGAGTACCTTACACAGTATTATTGCAACTTTAGAAAAAGCAGGTTATATAAGTCAAAATATAAATAATCATAAATATTCTTTGGGGGAAAAACTGTTTGAACTTGGAAAAAAGTATGAGGGAAAGATGTCTTTTACAGATCTTGCCAGACCTTTTTTGGAAAAGTTAGCTAAAGAATTTGACGAGACTGTTCAGCTGGGGGTCCTATCGGCTGACAAGGTGCTGTATATCGATAAGGTAGAATCTAAACACAATTTGAGGATGACCTGTCAGATGGGAAGTAAAGATGAACTTCATTCTAGTGCTACCGGTAAATTATTACTGGCTTATTTGGAAGAAAAGGAAGCAGATCAATTATTAGATAATAAATTAGAAGAATATACTGAAAATACTATAACCGAGCCTGAAAAGTTAAAAAAAGAACTTAAAAAAATTGAAAAGCAGGGATTTGCTTTAGATAAAGAAGAGTCAGAAATTGGACTGAATTGTGTAGCTGCACCACTTAAAGACAGCTCCGGAAAAGTAATAGCAGCAATCGGTATTAGTACTCCGACAAGTAGAGTTTCAGAAAAAAAGTTAATGGAAATTAAAGATAGCCTGATAAAAGAAGCTTCTGATTTATCAGATCTACTATCCTAAAAATTAATTTGACATAAACAGCTTATTTAGATACAATATTTTTACATTGACAAATCTATTTTATAATAACAAATTAATTTGAGAAAGGTTGGATAATATGAAAGTAGTAGCTTTTAACGGTAGCCCCCACAGTGAGGGGAATACATATCATGCAATTAAAATGGTGGCCAAAGAACTTGAAAATAAGGATATTGAAACAGAAATTATCCAGGTTGGAAATAAAGAAATTAGAGGCTGTCTCGGCTGTAATAAGTGTGTTAAAAATCAGGATGAAAAATGCATTATTGACGATGAGGTAAATGGCTGGATTCAGAAGATGAAAGAGGCAGATGGAATTATTATTGGCTCACCTGTTCATTATTCAGCAATTGCAGGAACAATGAAGTCTTTTTTAGATAGAGCATTTTATGTAACAAGTGTTAACGGCATGATGCTCAGACATAAGGTAGGTGCCCCTGTTGTTGCAGTTAGAAGATCAGGTGGGATGCCAACTTTTAATCAGCTGAGCAATTATCTCAATTACTCAGAAATGATGCTGCCAACTTCTAATTACTGGAGTGTAATTCACGGTATGACCCCAGGTGAGGCAGAAAAGGATGAAGAAGGAAAACAGATTATGAGGATCTTAGGTAAGAATATGGCTTACCTGCTGGAAGTTATGAAAAATGCCGAAGGTGAAGTTGAAGCACCTGAGGTGGAGAGAAAGAAATTAATGAATTTTATTAGATAAAGAATAGATTAAAGCTGTGTAGGTATTTTTTTAATACTTACACAGCTTTTAATAATTATAATATTTGTTTATAAACATTTACCTTTGATTCTGAGGTCTGCAATTTGTCTAATTTGGGTACGATTCTTTTAAAGTGTTCAGTTTCCATATGTAGTTCTAAATCTTTTTCGCTCTCCCACTCTTCAATAAAACTAATAACATTCGATTTATTTATATCCTGATAGAGGGAGTAAGAAATATTACCACTTTCTTTCCTGGTCTCTTTGACTAACTCAGCTGCTGTTTCTTTAAAATCCTCTAAAGCACCTTTCTTAATCTCACATTTTGCAATTACTTTTATCAAATTTATCACCCTTTTAGTAGTTTTTAGAATATTTTTTAACGGGATAAGTATAACTTATTTATGATTCGCGGGCAATAATTTTTTAAAATAAAATTATATTTTATTCTAATAAAAGTTTGACAATCTGAATAATTACTTGTAAAATAAATTTGTTATTATAAAAATTATTTTACAATAACAAATAAAATTGTTTGAAGGGAAGATTATAAATGAATAAATTATTTGATCAAAGTAATTTAAATGATATTAAACTTAAGAATCGTTTAATTAGAGCATCAGTCTGGATGGAGATGGCAGATCAGGATGGGCATATAACAGATGATATTTATAAAACTTATCAGGCTCTTGCAGAGGGTGGAGTCGGAATGATTTTTACAGGTTATGCATATATCATGGAATCTGGAAAAGCTAACCCAGGAATGCTGGGGATTTATGACGATAGCTTTATCAATGAATATAAAAAGCTCACTGATATTGTTCATGAAAATAATTCTAAGATTGCCCTGCAGATAGCTTATGGAGGTTCACAAACTTATGCTGAAGAAGTTGAAAGCAAAGAAATTTGGGGTCCTTCTGCAGTGGAAAATAGAGTGACCGGGATAACTCCTAAAAAAATGACAAAAACTGATATTAGCAATTTGTCAAAGGCCTTTGCTGCAGCAGCTTTAAGAGCAAAAAAATCAGGTTTTGATGCTGTAGAAATTCATGGGGCTCATGGATATCTTTTAAGCCAATTTTTGACCCCATATTATAATAGACGAAAAGATGAGTATGGAGGAAGTATCGAAAATCGAGCCAGAATTATATATGAAGTTTATCAAGAAATAAGAGTTCAGGTGGGTAAAGATTTTCCTGTTTTAATTAAATTAAACTTTGATGATTTTATGGATCAAGGAGAAGGTCTGAGTTTTAAAGAAGCAAAGACTGTGTTTAAAAGATTAGATCAACTTGGTGTAGATGCCTTTGAAGTTAGTGCTGTTAATGAAAGTTCTGGTAAAGGTCTTGCACCAGCTAAAACTAAATTAAATTCAAAAGATAAAGAGTCATATTTTAGAGACCCAACGGCTGAAATAGCAGAGATAGTTAAAGCTCCAGTGATTTTAATGGGTGGAAACAGAACTCCAGAACTAATGGAAGAGATTTTAAATCATACAAAAATAAAATATTTTTCTTTAGGAAGACCTCTTTTAGCTGAGCCTGATTTAATAAATAGGTGGTTAGAAGATAGAAAATATAGGCCAAAATGTGTATCATGCAATAAATGCTGGGAGACTTCACCAAATTCCTGCATTTTTAATAGAAGATAATATTAATTAAATTAGCAAAAAATATTTGAAAATGGAGGAGCTTAAAATGCAAAAAATTAAATTAACTGATGATTTAGAGCTTTCAAGAATTGTTCACGGTCAGATGAGGTTATCTGAGTGGGGGTTTTCTAAAAAAGAGAGATTAAATTTTATTGAAAATATCATTGACTTAGGTATTACAACATTTGATCATGCTGATATTTATGGAGATTACAGCTGTGAAAAGCTTTTTGGAGAGGCACTAGCCCTAAAACCTGAAACAAGAAAAGATATTCAGCTGATAACAAAATGCGGAATCAAATTAATATCAAAAAATAGGCCCGAACATAAAATAAAATATTATGATACAAGTAAAGAACACATAATTTCTTCTGTAGAAAATTCTTTAGAAAATCTCAAGACTGACTATTTAGATTTACTATTAATTCACCGACCAGATCCTCTGATGGATCCAGATCAGGTAGCTGAAGCCTTTAAGTCATTAAAAAAACAGGGAAAGGTTTTAAATTTTGGAGTCTCCAATTTTGAGCCAGCACAGTTTGAAATGTTGAGTTCAAGCCTTGATTTCCCCTTAGTTACAAATCAAATTGAAGTTTCTGTGATGGCTTTAGAAAATTTTGAAAACGGCAGTCTGGATAAATGTTTAGAAAAAGATATATCGCCAATGGCCTGGTCCCCACTTGCTGGTGGAAGAGTATTTAGTTCTAATCAGGAAAGAGAAGCTCGTGTTAGAAAAACTTTAGTTAAAATAAAAGAAGAGACCAATGCAGAATCAATTGCCCAGCTGATGTATGCCTGGATTTTAAAGCATCCTGCTAATATAATTCCAATAGTTGGAAGTGGAAAAATTAATAGAATTGAAGAAGGTGTGAGTTCATTAGCTGTTGAAATATCAAGAGAGCAGTGGTTTGAGATTCTCCAGAGTTCAAGGGGGAGAAAAGTAAAATAAAAGAAATTAAATATCTTTTAAATTTAAAAAATTAAAGGGAGTGTTTTTTATGAAAACTATATTTGAAAGAAGAAGTATCAGAAAGTATACTGACAAAGAAGTATCCGATAGTATTATAAAGAAAGTGCTTAAGGCTGGTATGGCAGCTCCATCTGCTGGTAATGCACAGACCTGGGAATTTATTCTGATTGATGAAGAAGAAATTATTGAAAAAATACCTGAGATTCACCCATATTCAAAGATGGTAAAAGATGCATCTAAAGTTATCTTAGTTTGTGGTAATAAAGAGCTTGAGAAATATGAAGATTTTTGGGTTCAAGATTGTTCAGCTGCTACTCAAAACATTTTGCTTGAAGCTACTGCAAATAATCTTGGTGCAGTCTGGCTGGGAGTCTATCCAGTTCAGGAAAGAGTTAATGGATTGAAAAAATTACTGAAACTGCCTGAAAATTTGATTCCTTTTTCTATAATTCCCTTTGGTTATCCTGCTGAGGAAAAAGAAATTATTGATAGATACGATGAGAATAAAGTTCATTATAATAAATTTAAATAATATTGTGATTTGATATGATCCCCTTCTGGTAGACAGAGCAAATAAAAATTTGTTCTATCTAGAAAGGGGATTTTTTATATCTATAAAAATAGTTTGTTGAAAAAGATTGACAAAAAAGATAAAATGTAATTAACTAATAATTAAAAATAATCAAATAATTTTTTAAAAGAAGAAATTGCTTAAATAGGAGTTAATTATATTTTAGTTTTAGTGTAAAGTTAATATTAGTGGGAAGGAGAATAACAGTTATGCAGTTTTTAATCAACAACCCCCAGTTCTGGCGCAGTGATGGGATTAACGAAGACCTGCCGGAGGAACTGGAACTGAAATTAAATGATGGAAAGCTTGAGCTGCCAGCAGAAGTCAAAACGAGGCTGGGACTTAAGTCAGATACAGAAGTTAAAATCAAATTTAATCAGCAGGGAATTTATATTGAAAGAGCTGATCCCCGATTGACAAAGGTTTATATTGAGCCTACCAGTGACTGTAATTTAAACTGCAAAACCTGTGTACGCCACTCCTGGGAAGAGGAAATGGGATTTATGGAGATGCAGGATTATAAAAAACTGGTCAATGAGCTAAAAAAATTTAAAGGTTTGGAGAGAGTTTCATTCTGGGGAATTGGAGAACCGCTTTTTCATCCTCAAATTGCTGAGATGCTAAATCTTGCTTCTAAACTGGGAGTGAAAACTCAAATTATTACAAATGGACTGCTCTTAGATCAGCAAAAAGCTGATGCTCTGCTGGAAGCTGGCCTGGACAGCCTGGTAGTTTCAGTGGATGGGACTTCACCTGAAACCATGGCTGATATTCGCTCTGGAGCTGATTTGCAGACTGTAATCGACAATGTGCAGAATTTTCGCAGGCTCAGGGATAAAAAGAAAAAAGAATGTGAAATCGGTATTGAATATGTAATAATGAAGTCTAATGTTGATGAGCTTAAGGATTTGCGCCGGCTGGCCTTTAAAGTGGGAGCTTCATTTATTTTCCTGACCAATCTGCTGCCTTACACAGAGGATATGTCAGCTGAAATTCTTTATTCATTTTCTATCAGCCGCTCTCAGCCCGAAATTCGGACCGAACACAGACCAGAAATTTACCTGCCGCCAACTGACCTCAGGGAAGACATTATTCGCGATCTGGCTGCAGTGGGAGGAAAATCAAGTTCGATCAGCACAACCCAGATTCCATTTAATCCCCATCGCGGCTACTGTAAATTCGTAGAAGATGGTTCAATTGCGGTTAATTGGGAGGGGGAAATCAGCCCCTGTATTGCTCTAATGCACAGTTATGATCTATTTATTAGAGATCGTAAAAAACATATCAAACAATATTCACTTGGAAATATTGAAGAAGAATCACTAACTCAAATTTGGAATCGGAAAGAGTTTAAGGATTTTCGCAAAAAAGTTAAAGAATTTCCTTTTTCAGAATGTACTCAGTGTTCTGGCTGTGAAATGTCAAAAGAAAATGAAGAAGACTGTCATGGCAATGAATTCCCTGTTTGTGGAGACTGTCTCTGGGCCAGAGGAGTTATCCAGTGTCCCTAAGTGATGAAACTTTAATCAAAAAATAAATAATTTTCTAAAAATTAAGCAGGAATTTGGCTATTTATATTTAATATTGATAATATACCTTCGAGTCTTTTTGCCTAAGGAAATGTCTAAGGGGATCAGACCGCTGGGTTGAGGAAGAAATGACTCAGCCTCCCGTGCTTGGAAAGAAGAGTAATTTTAAAGGAGGTATAATTGATTATGGGAAAAATTTATGAGTATCAAGTTTTAAGAGTAGATTTAACAAATGAAGAAATCAAGCGAGAGAAAATTGCTGGTGAAATGGTTAAGGACTATCTTGGTGGTAGAGGCCTGGCATCAAAGATTCTTTATGATGAAATTGATCCAAAAGTTGATCCATTGAGTCCTGAGAACAAGCTGATTTATGCGACTGGACTTTTAACTGGAACAGCAGCTTCTACCGGCGGCCGCTACATGGTTGTTACCAAAGGGCCTCTTACAGGGACTATTGCCAGCAGTAATTCAGGTGGCTTTTTTGGCGCTGAGCTGAGATTTAGTGGAAATGATATTATTATTTTTGAAGGTAAGGCAGAGCGTCCACTATATCTTTCAATTAAGGGTGAAGAAGTTGAACTCAAAGATGCTTCTGATATCTGGGGCAAAACTGTTTATGAGACCACAGATTATCTGGTAGATGCTGTTGGTGCCAAAGATGCCAGAGTAAGCTGTATTGGGCCTGCAGGAGAAAATTTAGTTAAATTTGCTTCTATTATGAATGATAAGGACAGGGCTGCAGGTAGAACTGGAGTCGGAGCAGTAATGGGTTCTAAAAATTTAAAAGCGATTGTGGTTAAGGCAGATGAAAAACAGGTTGAATATTATAAGGATGAGATGCTTAAGGTAGTTAGAAAGCAGACAAAGATGCTGAAAGAAGATGGAGTAACAGGGGAAGGTTTACCTGCCCTAGGTACTAAAGTGCTGGATAATATAATCAACTCCCATGGTTCTTATCCAACCAAAAACTTCCAGTTTGCAACTTTTGATGATGTAGATGAGGTTTCTGGAGAAGCACTGGTAGAAAAGGGTTATCTTGAGTCAAATACCGGCTGTTATGGCTGTCCGATTCGCTGTGCCAGAAAAACAAAACTTCCTAATGGCCGCATTGGAGAGGGTCCGGAATATGAAACTGGCTGGGCTTATGGTGCAGACTGTGGAGTTAATGACTTAAATGCTATCTCAGAAGCCAATTTTATCTGTAATGAGCTTGGTCTAGACACAATTACTGCTGGTGCAACTATTGCCTGTGCCATGGAATTATATGAAAAAGGCTATATAGATAAAGATGAACTTGAAAATGGTCCGGAATTAAAATTTGGTTCTTCTGAATCAATAATTTATTATACTCAGAAGATGGCCTACCGGGAAGGTTTTGGCGATCAGCTGGCTGAAGGTTCATACCGCCTGGCGGATTCTAAGGGACATCCAGAACTTTCAATGAGTGTTAAAAAACAGGAACTTCCTGCTTACGATCCACGCGGGGTGCAGGGACATGGTCTTAACTATGTTACTTCCAACCGTGGTGGCTGTCATGTTAGAGGTTATATGATTTCACCTGAGGTTTTAGGAGTTCCCGAAAAACTTGATCCCCAGGAATTAGAAGGTAAGCCAAAATGGGTTATGATTTTCCAGGACTTAACAGCAGTTATTGATTCTATAGGAATGTGTCTCTTTACTTCCTTTGCTTTAGGTCTTGATGACTACAGAGAAATAGTTAATGCTGGGACTCAGTTTGATTATACATCCGAGTCTCTTCTTGAAACCGGTGAACGGATTTATAACTTGGAGCGTCAGTTTAACTTAGAAGCGGGTATTTTACCTGAAGAAGATAAGCTGCCAGCTCGTTTTGACGAGCCTCTACCTGACGGACCTCAAAAAGGTATCAGTACTAAGTATAGAGAAATCTTACCTGAGTATTATGAGATTAGAGGCTGGCAGGAAGATGGCTGGATCAGTGACCAGAAACTAAAAGACATGAAGATTAAATAATAAACTTTTAAAGATAAATTAGGGTCTAAATGATAAATTTAGCCTTGTAAATCCATCCAGTTCTCTGCCGGGAGCTGGATGGAATTTTAATATAAGGGGTGGTTAGCTTGGCATTAAAAGTTAAGTTTTATTCTTTATTTAGAATTAATTTGAAAAGTCCAGGAACTGAATATGAGCTGGAAAAGGAAATCACAATAGCTGAACTGATTAAAAAATTAGATCAGGATTTTGATGGCTATTTTACTAAAAAACTGCTGGATGAGGACCGTAGTATTTCCCCTGGTGCAATTATTCTGGTCAACGGTAAAAACGTTCTTCACTTAGATAAGCTAGATACTCCGGTTACTAATCAGGACACGGTAACTCTATTCCCGCCATCTGCAGGAGGTTGATTATGAGAGAATATTTAAAAAGACAGCAGAAGTTATTTTCTGAAAAACAGCAGCAGAAGCTGGAAAAATTAAAGGTGATGATTGCTGGAACTGGCGGTCTAGGCACCAATCAGGCTCTGCAGCTGCAGCGGATTGGAATCGATAAAATCTATCTTTATGACTATGATAGGGTGGAGATTTCTAACTTGAATCGCCAGCTCTGTTACGGAAAAGATGATCTTGGTCGGCTTAAGGTGGAGGCAGCATCTGATTTTTTAGAAAATTTCAATTTAGAAACTGAAATTATTGCAAGGAATGAAAAAATAACTATGGCAACTGAAATCCCAGCTGAAATTGATATTATTTTTGATGGGATGGACAATTTTGAGTCCCGCTTTATTTTAGATCAGCTGGCTTTAGAAAATGAGCTGCCTTTTATTCATGCAGGTATTGAAGAATTTTTTGCTCAGATTATGCTGGTGCTTCCAGAGAGCAAACTGCGCTTAAAAGATGTCTTTGCCGGTTCTGCTAAAAATGAAACTCCGGCAGTATTTTCTCCTGCTGTCACTGTAACGGCTTCGATTCAAGTGGTGGAGGCTTTAAAATACCTGCTTCGATTTGATGAATATCTAAAAGATGAGCTGCTGCACATTGACCTGCTGAGCAAACAGATGGAAATTATTGACTTGAAATAACTGTTCAATTAATTTTCAACAGCTGGAAGTGCTAAAAGTAGGAGAGAAAAAGCTGATTGTAATTTCAATACTTGAAAAAAATTGATTTCTCTGTTAGCCTTAGTTTCAGGAGTTGATAATATGCAGACAGAAGTATACCATTTATTTCACAGCGGAACAGCAGTTAGGGTAGAAGATAAATTGTTTGTCTTTGATTACTATAAGGATCAGCCGCAGCAGGAAAAAGCACTGGCCAGTTCTTTAGAAAAAGGAATTATCAGAAAAGATAGTTTTAAAAATATAAATGAGGCTTATATTTTTGTTTCTCACAGTCATCATGATCACTTTAATCAGGTTATTTTTGAATGGGAGCAGTATTGTGATCAGATTAATTATATACTGGCAGCTGAGGTAGAAGAGGAATCAGAACTGGAAAACAAGGATAATCTTTACTTAATGGAAAAAGATAAAGAACTTAAGCTTGATCAAATAAATATTTCAAGTTATGGCAGTACAGATAAAGGGGTTTCTTTTTTAGTTGAGCTTGATGATCTGGTAATTTTTCATGCTGGAGATTTAAACTGGTGGAAGTGGAAGAAATTTAGTGAGAAAGTTCAAAAAAGAGAAGAGAGAGAATATAAAAGAGAAGTCGACAAGCTCAAAGGAAAACAGATTGATATTGCCTTTGTCCCGGTTGACCCAAGATTGGAAGAACATTTTTATCTGGCTGGAAAATACTTTATTGATGAAATAAAGCCGGCTCTTTTTGTGCCTATTCATTTTGCTGATAATTATGATATGACTAAATTTTTTAGAGATAGATTTAATTCCAATCAGACAAGAGTTGCTGAAGTTACAGGGCCTGGAGAAAAAATACTTTACACCAAAAAATAATCCAGGTTTAATTTAATTGACCAAAATTTCAGAAATTTACTTGACAAAGAATTTTCAAAATATTATACTAAGTTTAGATAAAGAAAAATGTAAAGGTTTACCCTTGCTTTTGATTCTACAAAAAAGGTCACTTATTAACTTACTTGTGGTGGGAAAAGCAATTTTTTTAAGATGAATGTAAACGTTTACCCGTTTACATTTCAAAGATATGGAGGTGCTGATTATGGGAGTTACAATTAAAGATGTTGCAAAAAAAGCTGGAGTTTCAATTGCTTCTGTATCCAGAGTGATTAATGACAGCAAGCCGGTTGCTCCAGAAACAAAAGAAAAAATACTTAAAGTTATAGAGGAAACAGGATACAAGCCGAATGCGATGGCCCGAGGTTTAAAGAAAAATGAATCAGGCCTGATTGGTTTGATTACTCCTGATATGGAAAATGGTACTTTTGCTGAGCTGGTTAAAGGGATAGAAAGTGTTATTGAAAAAAATTCTATGAACTTAATTGTTTCAAATTCAAAAGGTGAGATCGAGAGAGAGTTAAAAGAACTACATATATTTAAAGAACAGCAGCTGGATGGAATTTTATTTTCCGGAGTTAAATTCACAAAAAAGCATAAAGAATATTTTGATAGGTATAAGGTGCCGACAGTCATTGTTTCTCAGAAATTTCCGGGCTCAGGTTTGCCCTATGTTGATATAGATAATTTTCAGGCTGCCTATCAGGCAGTAAGATATTTAATCGACAATAATCATAGTCAAATTGCATTAGTACACGGTCCTTTATATGATAAATCAGCTGGTCAGGATAGATATAATGGTTATTTTGAAGCTTTAAAGGATTCAGGTATCACATCTAATTCTAAATTTGTTGCAGAGGGTAATTTTACAATAAAAAGTGGATATCAGGCGATGGAAAAACTAATAGCTGAGAATGAGGAACTTCCAACAGCAGTTTTTGCAGCTTCAGATAGGATGGCAATTGGTGTTCTAGACTGCTGTCTGGATAAGGGGCTTAAAGTCCCTGAAGATATTTCAATTATCGGTTTTGATGACATCGAACTTGCAACTGTTGTCAGACCAAAATTATCTACAGTGAGGATTGACCACAGCAAACTTGGAGAAAAATCCGTAGAATTACTGCTCAATAAAATCAGAAATGAAAAAGAAAATGAATCATTTTATGAAGCAGATTTTGAAATAGTGGAAAGAGAAACAGTAAAAAAATTGTTTTAATCTGAGAAGTGCTTAAGCTTATATTAAAATATAAGCTTATATAAAGATTTAATATTGCCAATATTTAAAATATAAACATGTTCGTTAAGTATTAGCAGGTTATTTAGGGGAGGTGAATTTTAAAAGGCAGGAGTTTGTTTCTGGTGTGGTATTAGTATTTATAAAATTAAAGGGGGGATGGGCTAAATAGCCCACAATAATGAGAAGAAAATTAGTTTTAGTTTTAACACTTGTTTTAGTTTTAATGGTATCTGCAGGTGTAATGGCTCAGACAGAAATTGAAGTCTGGTACCATTCGGGTAGAGGTGCTGAAAGAGCAGTGACTCAGGATCAGGTTGAAAGATTTAATGAAATGCAGGATGAAGTTTATGTCAATTTAGTTGAGCTTCCAGAAGGTAGTTACAATGAGCAGGTTCAGGCAGCAGCAGTTGCTAATGATCTGCCAGATGTGTTAGACCTTGATGGACCTTATGTTGCCAACTATGCCTGGTCAGGATATTTACATCCGCTAGAAGGTTATATGAGTGAAGAGATGAAAGAGGATTTCTTACCTTCAATTATGTCTCAGGGAACTTATAATGATCATGTTTATGCACTTGGTGCTTTTGACTCTGGTCTTTCTTTTTGGGGAAATAGAAAGTATCTAGAAGCAGTTGGAGCAAGAATTCCAACATCTGTAGAAGATGCCTGGACCTATGATGAGTTCATGCAGATTGTAGAAGATTTACAGGCGCTAGAAGAAGTAGAATATGCACTTGATTTTAAAATGTTTGATGTAGGTGAATGGTATACCTATGGTTTTTCTCCATTTTTCCAGGCCTTTGGTGCTGATCTAATTGATCGTGAGGCCAATCAGGCTGAAGGAACTTTAAATGGTGAAGCAGCAATTGAAGCCGGTGAATGGTTCAAATCACTATTCGAAGATGGTTATGCAAATCCAAATCCTCCAGGAGATACTGAATTCATCAATGAAGTAGCAGCTTTATCCTGGACCGGACACTGGAACTATAATCCTTATACAGAGGCTTTAGGTGAGGATTTAGTATTATTACCTGCACCTAAGTTTGAAAGACAGGCAACAGGTATGGGCTCCTGGGCCTGGAGTATTACAAATAACTCTGAAAATCCAGAAGCAGCCTGGAAGTTCTTAGAATTTGTACTGCAGCCAGAAAACATTGTGCAGATGACAGATGCTAATGGTGCAGTACCCTCTAGGTCTTCTGCAGTTGCCTTATCTGAACCATATAAAGAAGGTGGAGACCTGAATCTATTTGTTGAGCAGCTGGAAACTATTGCAGTTCCCAGACCTGTTACTCCTGCTTATCCAGTAATTACTGATGCATTTACTACTGCTGTTGACAACTTTGTTAGTGGTGGAGATGTAGAAGAAGAATTAGATAATGCAGCAGCAGAAATCGATCAGGAATTCCAGTATCTAGGAATTAACTAGAATAAATATTCTCATTAACTGCCGGGAGAATTATTCTCCCGGCTCAATTTTAGATAAAGACGACTTATTGAAAAATGGACTAAAAATGAAAGGAGGATTTTATGCTTAGGAATGATAAAAAATCTATTGCTACTTTTATGCTGCCGGCTTCAATTTTATTATTAGTTTTTATGGTTTTGCCATTTTTAATGGCCTTTGGTCTTTCTTTTACCAACCAGCGTCTAATTCAGAGTCCCAGGGGAACTCAATTTGTTGGTATGGCAAATTATATCAGATTGCTGGGAGATAATTTATTTCAAAAAGGACTCACCAATAACGCTATTTTTGTACTGGTGGTTGTACCTCTACAGACAGCTCTAGCACTGGCTTTAGCAATTTTAGTTAATATCAAAGTCAAGGGAAATAAATTTTTTAGAGCAATATTTTTTATTCCAACCGTAACCACTATGGTAGTAGTTTCTGTAATTTGGAGTTTTTTATACCACCCAGATGGATTAATCAATGGGTTTTTAACTTTTATAACTTTTGGTCTTTGGGATGGAATTGATTTTCTAAATAATACAACTACAGCTTTTCCTTCAATTATGCTGATGTCGATGTGGCAGGGGGTAGGTTTTCAGATGCTGATTTTTTTAGCAGCTCTCCAGGAAATCCCTGATTCATTTTATGAGGCAGCTGATATTGATGGTGCCAATACCTGGCAGCAGTTTTTGTATATCACCTTACCACAACTAAAAAACACTACAACTTTTGTTATTATTTCAACAACAATTTTGGCTTTTAGATTATTTACTCAGGTTTATGTAATGACAAGTGGAGGACCACAAAATTCTACTTATACTGCAATGCTTCATATCTATAATATGGCCTTTAAGCGGTTAAACATTGGTTATTCATCGGCTTTAACTGTTGTTTTCTTTTTAATAATTTTAGTTATTTCAATCTTTCAAAGAATTGCTCTTAATGATACAGAAGAGGAGGTGTAATAATAATGAAATATAAACAGAATCGAAAAATTTTCGCTTATTTGGCAATGATTATTTTAAGTGTTTTCTTTATTTTTCCATTGTTTTATATGATTTCAGTATCTTTAAATCCTGATGAAACTTCAATCTTAAGAAATATGGCTTCAGTTAGAGCTTTTGTACCAGGGGAAATAAGTCTGCAGAACTTTTTTGATGTTTTTGATAGAATGCCCTTTGCCAGATTTTTATTTAACTCAACTTTTATAGTCAGTACTACTATTCTAATTGGACTGCTGACAAATAGTATGATGGCTTTTGCTCTGGCACGTCTGCGCTGGAAGGGTAGAGCTTTAATAGTTTCTGGTGTTGTAGCTTTAATGATCATCCCCTTTGAAGCAATTGCGGTACCATTACTGCTGATTACTAATAGACTTGGCTGGCTGGACAGCTACCATGTTCAGATTATACCATTTATAGCTAACCCACTTTATATTTTCCTCTTGTTTCAGTTTTTTAAGAATTTTCCATCTGAATTAGAAGAAGCGGCAATTATTGATGGAGCAAACTGGTTTGGAATTTACTGGAGAATTGCTCTACCATTATCAAAACCTATTTTATCCAGTGTAGCAATTTTGCACTTTCTAATGCAGTGGGGATCATTTCTCTGGCCTTTAATGGTGACAAGAGGACCTGAATACAGACCACTTACTGTTGCGATGGAAGTATTCTTTGGTCAGTATCCTCGTAACTGGGGAGATATAATGGCCTTTGCAGCAATGATTACAATTCCAGTCTTATTATTATTCCTCTATCTACAGGATACCTATGTTAATACTGTAGCCAGAAGTGGAATTAAATAAAAGAATTAATTTAAAAAGTCAAAAATAATAAAGGAAGGGTAATATGACTAATAATTTATATAAGGAAAAATATAGACCACAGTATCATTTTTCACCGGCTAAAAACTGGTCAAATGATCCAAATGGTCTCGTTTATTATCAGGGAGAATATCATCTTTTTTATCAATATAACCCTAATGATGTTGTCTGGGGACCAATGCACTGGGGCCATGCTGTCAGCGAGGATTTAATCCACTGGGAACACCTGCCGATAGCTCTGGAGCCAGATGATGACCTGGGAATGATTTTTTCTGGCTCGGCAGTTTTAGATAAAAATGATACCACTGGATTTTTTGCTGGGGGAGAAGGGATGGTAGCTATTTATACAACCCACCTTGATCGGAAAGAAGAAGGTCCACTGCAGCAGCAGGCAATAGCTTACAGTAAGGATAATGGCCGCAGCTGGACTAAATATGAAGGTAATCCAGTAATTAAAAACTATGGAGTAGCAGATTTCAGAGATCCTAAAGTTTTCTGGCACCAGGAGACAGAAAAATGGGTGATGATTGTTGCCTGTGATGACAGGGTTAGATTTTATAATTCTCCCAATTTAAAAGACTGGAAGTATTTAAGTGAATTTGGTCATGATATAGGTATTCACGCTGATACCTGGGAGTGTCCTGATTTAATAAAACTGCCGGTAGAAAATTCAGATCTAAATGCTTCTGGAGCAGCCAGGAAAGAAAAATGGCTTTTAGAAGTTGGTGATATTCAGGGTGGACAGTCTGGAGTCGCTGTTCAGTATTTTATCGGCGAATTTGACGGCAGAGAATTTAAAAGTGACTATGACAGGAGCTTTTTTGTAGACCACGGTCAGGATATTTATGCACTACAGAGCTGGTCTAACCTGCCGGATGAGAGAAATATCTGGCTGGGCTGGATGAATAATATCGGCTACATGTCAAAAATACCAACTACAGGCTGGCGGGGAATGATGTCTATCCCAAGAGAGCTTTATCTAAAAGATGATGGGGAAAACATTAAGCTAATTCAAAAGCCAATTAGAGAATTAAAAAATTTGAGGGAAGAATTTTATTCAGAAAAAAATATTGAGCTTGATGGTTTTAAAAAGATTGAGTTTAAGGAAAACAGTTATGAGATTAGAGCAGAGCTTGATTTTAATCAAGCTGAAGAGATTATTTTTGCCCTCCATAAAAATGAGAAGCAGGAGTCCTTAATTAAGTTCAATAAAAAGCAGGGTAAAATTATAATTGATCTAAATAATTCAGGTAATACTGATTTTGATGAAACTTTTCTTCTTGAAAAAGAAATTGAATATGATTTTAAAGAAAAGTTGGAAGTTGATATTTTTGTTGATTGCTCTTCGATGGAAGTCTTTTTAGATGGTGGAGAAATTTCTATAACTAATCTTCTTTTTCCTGAACTGAACTCCAAAGAGATAGAAATCAGAGTTGCCGGGGGTAAGAGCAATATAAATTATTTAGAAGTTTTTAAACTTAATTCTATCTGGAACCAAAGTTGATAAAAGATGTATATTTATCTAATTTTCTATGTAGATTTTATATGTTATAATAAAATGGAATAAGTATTTTCAACTTAATAAGGAGGATTTTAATGCAGGGAATAATAACTTTAGGAGAAGCTTTAATTGATTTTACCCCACTTGACGATCAGAATATGGATTTTCGTAAAAATCCGGGTGGAGCACCTGCCAATGTTGCTGTTGCTCTAAGCAGACTGGGAGTAGATGTAAGTTTTATCGGAAAGGTTGGAGATGATGTTTTAGGTAATTTTTTAGCCAAAAAACTGAAGTCAGAAAAAGTTAATATAGATAATCTTGTTTTAACAGATGAGGCAAAAACAGCAATTACCTTTGTAACATTAGATGAAGATGGAGAAAGAAGCTTTGATTTTTACATTGATCCAAGTGCTGATAGATTCTTGCGAGAAGATGAAATAGATACAGATATTTTTGAAAAGAATAAAATATATCATTTTGGGTCTATTTCTTTAATTGATGAGCCTGCTAGATCTGCTACTCGAAAAGGTATAGAATTGGCTCAAAAAAATAAAATGCTAATTTCTTATGATCCTAATTTGAGAGAAATGCTCTGGGACTCTCTAGAAGAAGCGAAAGAAATGATTCTTTCGGTAATGGATCAAGTTGATATAGTAAAAGTTTCTGAGAAAGAACTGGAATTTCTAACTGGAGAAAAGGATATCAAAAAGGGTGCTAAAATTTTAAAAACAGAATATAATATTCCTATTTTATTTATTACCTGTGGGAGTCAGGGTTCATATTATTATTTAGAAGATTTAGGCTTTGTAGAAGCATTTAAAGTTGAGGCAGTTGACACTACAGGAGCTGGAGATGCTTTTATGTCTGGAGTCTTATATAATTTTAATCAGACTGATCTAACACTGACCGAAATTGACAATGACTTTTTAGAAAAAACACTTAAATTTGCTAACTATTCTGGGTCGCTGGCCGCATCTGTAAGTGGTGCAATGGCTGCTTTACCAACATTAGCAGAAGTTCAGGAATTAGAAAAGTAAAATAGGATGTGGTTATTTTGCAGGGTTTATATAAATTTTTAGAGGGGGAAAGTTCTTCTTTAGAGACAAATATTTATACAAAAGCTTCAATGGTGGCAATGTCTCATGCTGTTGAAAAAATTATTAAAGAATATCAATTATTTGCAGATATTTATGTTTTATTTCAGGATTATAAGTATTTTTTATATGAAAGAAAAAGATATTTAGAATTTGATCAAATTTGTCGTCAGATCTTTGTTTTTGCTCATAACATTCCTGAAAATGCTGATAATGATTTCGTTAATACTACGTTTATAGAACTTGATGAAAAATCTTCTTTACTGGATGAGTGGGCGGTGACTGTAATTCATCCTGATTATTCAGCAGTTTTGTCTACAAAGGAAGAACCTGGACTTCAGAGAATCAATAAAGAAGACTATAGAGTTTTCAATGGTTTTTTGAGTTTAGACAATCAGACTGCCCAACATTCAGCTGAATATTATCATAATTTATTAGATAAAAAAAATGTTTTTTATTCTAAAGAGGAATGGAAGTCTTCAGATTTAAAGAATCAAAAGCCAAAATTAGAAAAAATTATTTCACTTTTTGTAAATGATTCTCTCTTTGAATTAGAAAATAAACTCCGAACTCTAGAGGAAAAAGAGATGAAGCTGAAAAAGCTGCTTAATGATAATAAAGAATTGAGTCGGGAAACAATGCAAAAATTGTGTGAAGCAGCAGAGTTTAAGGATGAAGACAGTCTATTTCATATTTTAAGAATAGCTTTTACTTCTGCCCTGATTTTTAGAGAGATGGGGGCAGGAAAAAAAGTTATGGAAAATATTTTTTATGCTTCACTTCTACATGATATTGGTAAAATTGGTATACCTGATTCAATATTACAAAAACCAGGAAAGTTAACTGATAAAGAATATGAAACAATGCAGAATCATTCCCGAATTGGCGCTAAAATTCTGTCTGATTCACGCTCCGAAGTTCTAAATATGGCTTATAAGATCGCCTATTCTCATCACGAAAAATGGGATGGCAGTGGCTACCCTCAGGGTTTAAAAGGAAAAGAAATACCAGTTGAAGCTAGGATTGTAGCTATTGCTGATGTTTTTGATGCTCTATCTTCTAAAAGGGTTTATAAAGAAACCTTTTCTAGAGAAAAATGTGTGAAAATAGTCAGCAGCGAAAGAAATAAACATTTTCAGGGAGAAATTTTAGATATATTGCTTGATAATTTAGATTATATTTATGATTTCAGAAGCTTTTTAAAAGATTTTGCAGATGGAAAAACAGTTAGAGAAATTTCTGATCATTTTTTTGCAGTAAATTTTAATGTAGCTCAATTTATCAAAAAAATTAAAAATGATACTATCACAGCATAATTATAAAATATATTTCAAAACACTTGCAAAAATCTTTATAATACTATATAATACTAAAAAATAAACAAATATATTAACCTGTGAACAGAAGAGTAAGAATTATAGTGGAGTTAGCGAATCGAGGATGGTGGAAGCTCGAGCAAGCTATATTTCTGAAGCGCATCTGGGAGGTTTTTTTCTGAAATTAATTAGGAAAAAACGTAGAATTGCGTTAAATTAACTGAAAGTGGATAAAATTTTTATCAATCAGAGTGGTACCACGGATATTAACCTGTCTCTATAATATAGAGGTGGGTTTTTGTTATTTTTAGCAGCTTTTTTGCTAAACTAAATGCTTTTAAACTATTAGGATTAAGTTATTATTGTCAATCAGAGAGTAGAAATCTAAGGAGGAAATTTTAAAATGGCAGAAAAAGAAATTAAGAAGATTTTGTTGGCGTATTCAGGTGGTTTAGATACTTCGGTAGCTATTAAATGGCTGCAGGATAAGTATGATGCAGAAATTATTACTTATACAGCTCATTTAGGTCAGCCTCAGGATTGGGATGCTGTAGAAGAAAAGGCTCTGGCAACAGGAGCAAGTAAAGCCTATATTGATGATATTAGAGAAGAATTTATTACAGAATATGTATACCCTGCTTTAAAAGTTAACGCTATGTATCAGGAAAAATATCCTTTAGCAACAGCACTGGCAAGACCGTTAATTTCTAAAAGAATGGTTGAGATTGCAAAAAAAGAAGGAGTAGATGCTTTAGCTCACGGCTGTACAGGTAAGGGAAATGATCAGGTTCGTTTTGAGGTGTCATTTAAAGCTCTGGCTCCTGAAATGGAAATAATTGCACCTTTAAGAGATTGGGAATTTGTTTCTAGAGATGCAGAAATCGAGTATGCAGAAGCAAATGACATTCCGGTTAAAGCGACAAAGGACAGCCCTTATAGTATTGATCAAAATCTCTGGGGGATTAGTATTGAATGTGGAATTTTAGAAGATCCCTGGGCTGAGCCACCTGCAGATGCTTACCAGTGGACAAAAGATGTAGATGATACTCCAGATAAGCCTAAATATTTAACAATAGATTTTGAAGAAGGTATTCCAACAGCTATTGATGGTGAAAAAATGGATCCAATTACAATGGTTGAAAAATTAAATGAGATAGGATCTGAATATGGAGTTGGTAGAATTGACATGTTAGAAGATAGACTTGTTGGAATCAAATCCAGAGAAATATACGAAGCGCCAGCTGGTGAAATTTTAATAACTGCTCATAAGGCTTTAGAAGATTTAACACTTGACCGAGATACTAAAAACTATAAGGCAGCAATGTCAGCTAAATATGCAGAATTAACATATAATGGTCTCTGGTTCTCACCTTTAAGAGATGCCCTGGATGCTTTTGTTGATAAATCACAGCAAACTGTAACGGGAACTGTAAAAATTAAATTGTATAAAGCAAAGTGTACTTTAGCAGGTAGAAAATCTGAGTACTCATTATATGATCATGGGCTTGCTACTTATGATGAAAGTGATAATTTTGATCATAAAGCAGCACCTGGTTTTATTAATCTCTGGGCCTTACCAGTACAGGTAGCAAATCAGAAAAAGAGAGAAGAGTAAATTATGGCAAAAAGCAAACTATGGGGAGGAAGATTTGAAGCCAGCACTTCTGAATTAATGGACCAGTTTAATGCTTCCCTTCCTTTTGATATTAATCTAATGCAGTATGATATTAAAGGCAGTTTGGCCCATGTTAAGATGCTTGGTAGACAGGAAATTTTGAGCAAATCTGAAGTTGAAAAGATTACTGAAGGTTTAAAATCTGTTAAAAAAGAATTAGAAACTGAATTAGAGGCAGGAAGTTTTGATTTTAATGAAGCTGAAGATATTCACAGCCTGGTTGAAGCTAGATTAACTGCTAAAATTGGAGAAGTTGGTGGTAAACTGCATACAGGGCGAAGCCGTAATGATCAGGTTGCTCTTGATTTAAGATTATATCTTAGAGACCAAACAGAGCAGATTATGGATCTGATTCTGAGCTTTATGCAGGTTGTTTTGGATCTGGCTGAAGAACATATAGAAACGATAATGCCTGGTTATACTCATCTCCAGCGGGCTCAGGCCTTAACATTTGGCCATCATCTTCTGGCTTATTATTTTAAATTTAAACGTGATTATGAGCGTTTTGCAGATTCTTTAAAAAGGATCAACGTTTCTCCCTTAGGTTCAGGGGCTCTTGCCGGTAGTTCTTTTGCTTTGGATCGGGACTTTACTGCTGAAGAACTGGGTTTTGCTAGAGCCTGTGAAAATTCTATGGATGGTGTCAGCGACCGAGATTTTGTTCTAGAATTCCTTGCTGTGGCTTCAAACTTAATGCTGCATTTAAGTCGTTTAAGTGAGGAAATAATTCTATGGAACTCCAAAGAATATTCATTTATTGAATTAGCAGATCAGTATACAACTGGTAGTTCAATTATGCCGCAGAAGAAAAATCCTGATTTAGCAGAGTTGGTTCGTGGGAAAACCGGTAGAGTTATCGGTAGTTTAAATCAGTTAATGATCACAATTAAAGGTCTGCCGCTTGCATATAATAAAGACCTGCAGGAGGACAAAGAAGGCCTTTTTGATAGTGTTAGCACTGTCAAAGTGATTTTAGAATTATACCCGGAAATGTTGAAAACTATGACTGTTAAAAAAGATAAGATGAGGCAGGCTGCTTCTACAGGTTTTCTTAATGCAACTGAATTAGCAGATTATCTAGCAGCTAATAATATACCTTTCCGTCAGGCCCACCAAATTGTAGGAGAGGCAGTTTTATTTGCTGCCAAAAAAGAGAAAGAACTTGATCAGCTGCAGCAGTCAGACTGGGATCAAATTTTAGGTGAATATCTAGATGTTGAGGCTGAAGAATTGAAAGCAAAACTTTCGGTTGAAGCAGCTGTTAACTCTCATTCAACCAAAGGTGGTCCTGCATTTTCTGAAAGCAAAAAAGTTGTAGAAAAAGAAAAAAATTTTTTAGCAGAACAATAATTTGAAGTTCGAAAATATCAATGAAAAATATTAAAACAATTAGCAACCCCTTTTTTAGTTTACAATAATTCTAAATTAGGGGTTTTATTTTTATCAAAAAAGTAATACAATAAATATATAGCAAAATACTTAAGATTGGAGGAATAGATTTGAAAAAAATAAACATTATTTCAAAGAATATATTTAGAGTAACTATTATCTTAATTATGCTTCTAGCTATAAGCTCTACATCAGTTTTAGCTTTTTCCGATTATGAAAAAGATGTTGCAGAACAATTATATAATGATTTAGATCAGAAATATGAAATTACAGAGTTTAAGCCCGAAACATTAGAATATCAAACACTAAAAAGACTGGAAGCTAATATTGTAAATAAAAATTTCAAAAATGTAAAATTCAAACTTCATCATATTGATGATAAGCTAATTAATGCTTATTATATTGGTAATGGCAATATTATGATATTTGAAGGTCTGCTGCAGGAATTGAAAACGGAAGATCAATTAGCTGCTTTAATTGCTCATGAAATGGGGCATGCAGTTAGAGAACATCTAACTGAAGATCTGCAGAGAAATATGAGCCTTTCGATTATAAACCTATTATTTAATCACTTTACAGAAAATGATTATCAGCTAATGTCTAATATTGCCCAAAATTTAATTGCAAATGGCTATTCCAGAGAACAGGAACAGGAATCGGATATTTACGCTGTAGATTTAATGATGAGAAGTGGTTATAATCCAGAGGGATTAATCGAGTTAATGAAAATTTTCAAAGAGAATAGTCACAATCTTAAACTATTAGAATTTACTCAAACTCATCCAATACCTGAGAGCAGGATTGAATATCTGCAGGATTATATAGCGAAAAAGAAAAATCAAGAAGCTGCTCAAAATACTGCAGATACAGAAACCAATCAAAAAAGTGAACTGAGTCAAAATACGCCTGCTGAAGATGTTAAAGTTGGAGGAGATGCTGCTTTAAAACAAAATTTCCAGGGGGAAATAGTTAGTTTTTCTTATCCTGAAAGCTGGACACTCCAGAAAGCTGCAGCAGCTAGTAAAGACATTAAGCTAAACTATCAGATTCAGTCTGCAGAGCTTAAAGGAGGATTTTCTCTGGAAGATTTAAGCAAAAAAACTTTCATGGAGACAGCGAGGAAACAATTTATATATGCATCAATTTCAGCAGAAGAAGCAGGAGCAGAAGTTAAAGAAAATACAATTGAAGACAATAAACTTGATATTTACAAATTAGAAGTTATTAAAAATGGTCAGTTCAGGCTTGAATATTTTATCAGTCAGAAAGATGAACAAAAGCTGCTGCATTTTAATTTTAAACTAGATAATAAGGATCAGGCTGAGTCAAGGAGTTTAATTAATCAGCTTCTCAAAACAATTAAATTTTTAGAAGAATAAAAAATATAATTATATAATTGGAGTGAGTATTTTGAAAAATGAAACTAGAAAATTAGTGTGGGCAAGCTTTTTGTTGATTTTGGGCATAATTTTGCCAAGAATAGTTAATTTTGCTGGTAGTCCTACTTTAGGTAATTTAATTTCACCAATGCATATTCCCGTCTTTTTAACTGGTCTGATTCTTGGTCCATTTTATGGTGGATTAGTAGGGGTTGTTACTCCTTTACTCAGCACCTTAATTTTTGCTCTACCACCTTTGATGCCGCCGATTACTATTTTAATGGCCTTTGAACTTGCTGCTTTTGGCCTAACAGTTGGCTATTTATATTCAAATAAGGCCAAAAACATATATTTAAGTTTGATTGCAGCAATGATTGTGGGTCGTTTTATCTATGGTATAGCTTTAATTACAGTTGGGCCTATCTTTAACTTTAATCCTCCATTTATTCCATTTATGCAGGGAGCATTTGTTACTGGAATTCCGGGGATGGTAATTCAATTATTGATAATTCCACCGATCATAAAGAAAATTAAACCAGTTAAAAAGTTTTCTGATTTTAATAGAAAGTTAGATTAAACTTTATGCTGGTTAGCTTAAGTTGTAAAATTTCAAATACAAAATAAGTTTTAAGGAGGGATAATTATGAATTATGATATATTTGTTGTAGGAGATAATATAGCTGATTATTACCCATCAGAAAAGAAAATTTACGCCGGTGGTGGTGCTTATAACACAGCTGTAATCGCTAAAAGATTGGGGGCCAAATCAGCCTATTATGGTGTTTTTGGGACTGATGAAAATGCCAAATTTTTATATGATACCTTAAAAAAAGAAGGTGTTGCTTATCCTGTTAATGACATTCGAAAAGGCAGAAATGCTGTTTCTATAATTATGAAAGATGGGGCGAAAGCTATTGTAGAGGCAGTAGATAAGGGTGTATATAAGAATCTAAGTATCAACAAAAATGTGCTTGAAATAATCAGGAACTCTAAAATTGTGCACAGCAATATTTATGCCTACTTTGAAGATTATTTACCCAAACTTCATTATAAAACACGATTGTCTTTTGATTTTTCATATTTAAGAAATAAAGAATATATCAAAGATATTATTCCTAAGGTAGATATAGCTTTCTTTTCTAAAAGTAAAAAAACAGAGGATCCACAAGAGTTTTTAAACTGGGTTTCTAAATTAGGGGTTGAGATCGCTGTTTTGACTCTGGGAGCAGATGGAGTTTTAATGACAGTTGGAGACCAAATAATAAAAAAAGAAGCCCATCCTACAGATCTCATTGATACTTTGGGTGCTGGTGATGCTTTTATCGCAGCATTTTTGTATAGTTTAATTAAAAATGATGAAAATTATAATTTAGCTTTAGATGAGGGTTTGAAATCTTCTGCAAAATACTGTAAAGTTAAAGGAGGACTTGGTATTTTTGAAAAAAGGGATAACGCCCCTAAAATATATAATAATGTACACAGTTAACTTTTTAAATTAGTCGAGGGAAGGGTTCAGAAAAATATGCGCTTAATTTTAACAAAAAACATTAGTGAAGATATGGAATTAGCTAGAGCAATCTATGAAAATGAAAATATATTATTAAATAAGGGTGTAAAAGATCTTTATAAATATAAAGATAAATTGCTTGAATTAGGAATAAAGCATCTGTATGTAAAAGATAAATATTCATATGATATTGAAGTTAATGAGACAATAAAAGCTAGTACAAGGCGCAAAGGTAAAAAGATTATTAAAAAAACTTTTGCTAAAATAAAAAAAGGTTTTTTTGATCTTGATACTAAAGATTTAAAGGATGTTATTCAGGATATAACAGATGATTTAGTTTTTAATGAAGATGTATTGTTAAATTTAGTCAGTTTAAAAAGCACAAGTAGTTACACTTACGAACATTCTGTTAATGTTAGTGTGATTTGTATTGCCTTAGGAAAGATGCTTGGTTATAACAAAGATGAGTTGTTTAAGCTAGGGATGGGCGCAATGCTGCATGATATAGGTAAAACTCTAATTCCTGAAGAAATTATCAATAAACCGGGCAGTTTAACCGAATATGAATATGAAGTAGTTAAAAATCATCCCCAATTGGGATTTAATTATTTGCAGGAAATTAATTCTATTAGTCCACTCTCTAGAATTGTTGTTTATTCTCACCATGAGCGAGTGGACGGTTCAGGATATCCACGTGGTCTTAAAGGTAACGAAATTCATGAATTTGCTAGAGTAGCAGCTATTGCAGATGTTTTCGATGCGTTGACCAGTGACAGAGTTTATAGAGATAAATGGCCGACATATAAAGCTGCAGAGTATATTACAAATAGTTCAGAAACATTATTTGATTATCATTTAGTTAAAAAAATTCTGCCCAGGGTTTCATTTTATCCTAATGGGACAGAAGTTATTTTAAGTATTGGCTACCGAGGTATTATAAAACAACAAAATATTGGATTTCCTACCCGACCTGTAATTAAACTCATTGAAGATGATGACGGAGAAGAGATTGATAAAACACTGGATCTTTTAAAACACCTAAATATAACAATAATTAAGGTAATAGCTTAAATTAAATATCCAATATTTTAAAATGGTAAAATTAAAAAATATGGTAAAATCAAAAAATAATATTTAATTATTAAGCTATTCTTCTTTTTTAAAAGTGAAGGATAGCTTTTTTAATAGCAGTATAATTAAGAATTTTAAAGGGATATTGCTTTCAATATAGAATATTATTAGCAGGAAAGAAAATAAGAAAAAACAAAAATTTGTGTTTATAGACATTTATAGGAGGCATCAATTATGACCGATGAGGTTACTTTTGCTCTGGATATTGGTACAAGAACAATAGTTGGGATATTAGTACAGAAAAACAAGGATAATTATAAGGTAATTCATTCCGCAGTGCGTGAACATCAAACCAGAGCAATGCTTGATGGTCAAATACATAATGTTGCAAGAGTTGCAGAAGCTGTAGCAGAAGTAAAAGAAGAGTTAGAAGAAAAATCAGGCTTAACTCTAAAAACTACAGCGATTGCAGCTGCAGGTAGAGCATTAAAAACGGTAAATCAAAGTTATGAGATAGAATTAGATAAAAATAGATATATTGAAGAAGATGATTTAAAAACTCTAGAATTAGAGGCAATACAGCAGGCTCAAAAACAGCTAAAAAGTGTAAAAGGTAAACAAAATATAAAGCAGCAGGCTTATGAAGATAATTTTTCTGAAAAAAATATAGTAGATTATCATTTTGTGGGTTATACAGTACGGAAATACAAATTAGATGGTATGGAAATTGGACATTTGCTTGGTCAAAGAGGCAAAAATATGGAAGTTGAGCTGGTGGCTACTTTTCTGCCTCGAATTGTTATAGACTCACTATTTTCTGTAATCAATAGAGTTGGACTTGAGGTAGAGCATTTAACATTAGAGCCGATTGCTGCTTCTCATGTTGTAATTCCTGAAGCTATGAGCAGCTTTAATTTAGCCCTAGTAGATATTGGGGCAGGAACTTCTGATATTGCTATTACAAAAAATGGATCGATTTCCGGTTATGCTATGGTTCCAATTGCTGGTGATGAAATAACTGAAATTATATCTGAAAAGTTTTTAGTTGATTATAATTGTGCCGAGAAGTTAAAATGTGATATAAAAGAAAATGAAAGCTTGGCAGTAAAAACAATTTTAGGTGAGGAATTAACACTAAAAAGTGATGAAGTATTAAAAGCAGCTGAAAAAGAAATTGAAAATTTGTGTTCTAATATTGCTGAAAAGATCTTAGAAATTAACTCTACACCTCCTCAGGCAGTTATATTTATTGGAGGAGGAAGTTTAATTCCTGGTTTAAAAGAGAAATTTTCAGAAAAAATAGATATAATAGCAAGCAGAATTGGAATTAGAAAAAGAGAAGATTTAGATAATGTTGTTGGAGAAATTAGTGGGATAAATACTACTCAGACCTTAACCCCGATTGGAATAGCAGTTACAACAAGAGAGACTAAAAGTAAGGCTGTATTTATAGAAGTTGAAGTTAATGGTAGCTCTATAAATCTGCTTACATTGTCTAAGCCAACCTGTGCAGATGCTTTACTCGCTGCTGATATTGAAATAGAAAGCTTCAGACCGCACCCTGGAAGAGGCATTACGGCTGTGGTCAATGATGAGTTAAAAATTGTTAAAGGAGAAATGGGGAGTTCTGCAAAAATTTTGCTTAACGAGGAAGAAGCAGGACTAGAAACTAAGTTAAATAACGGTGATAAGATTAAATTCACCCCAGGGAAAGCTGGAACAGACGCAGAAGCTAAAATCATAGATTTAATCCCGGAAGCAGATATTTGTGAGTATGATATTTACTTAAATGGGACAAAAACTAAAGTTAGTACAAAGGTTTTTCAAAATGGAAAACTTGTAAATTATGATCAGGATTTAGTTGATGGTGCTGAAATAGAATATACAGTTCCTAGAACAGTTAGAGATGGTTTAGCTCAAATTCTGGAGATGCCCCCTGAAAAAATCAAAAATGAAAGTATATCATTTACTTTTAATGGCCAGCAAGAAAGGCTTGTCAAATCAAATTATTTTATAAGTTCAGAACAAAAGGAAGTGAATTTAGAGAGCAGATTAGAGGACGGAATGAGTCTAAATATTGAAGAAAGAGAAAATATTTCTTTTACAATTAAAGAGCTGCTTCAGAAAAAAGGAAGTAAAGACATAAATATTTATTTCAATAACAGTGAATTAACTGTTCCATCTCAGTATTGGGAAATTGAAGTGAATGGAGAGAGTGTGGAAGCTAATTATAAAATTCAAGCTGAAGATCAAATAAAGGCTGCCTCTCATCCTTTAACTATAAAGCATTTATTTAAACATATTAATTATGAAATTACTGAAAAAATGGAAAAGAGAATGAAATTAATTTTAAATGGAAATCAGGTCGACTTATCAGCAGAAATAAAAAATGACGATAACTTAAAAGTAAAGTTAGTTTAATAATAAGATCTTAGGAGGAAAATAATGTTTTATCCATTAAAATTTGATCATAAATATATTGAAAAAATTTGGGGAGGACGCAAATTAGAAAATTATAGAGAAGAAGTTCCCCAGGGAAATATTGGTGAAAGCTGGGATATATCAGCACAAGATGCTGAAACGAGTATTGCTGTAAATGGTAAGTTAGCAGGCAAGAGTCTAAAAGAATTAACTGAAATGTATCCTCAACAAATTCTTGGGGAAGCAGTTGAAGCTGATGAATTCCCATTATTACTTAAAATTATCGATGCTCAAACACAGCTTTCAATCCAGGTCCACCCAGATGATAATTATGCGAAAAAATATCCAGGTGAAGCAGGCAAAACTGAGGCCTGGTATGTAATAGATGCAGATGAAGATTCTCATTTGATTATTGGAACTGAAGATTGTACAGAAAGTGAATTTAAAAAAGCCGTACAAAATGATGAAATTAATCAATATATTCATAAAGTTAAGGTAGAAAAAGGAGATATCTTTTTTATTAAGGCTGGACTTCTTCATGCTATTGGGGCCGGGATTTTATTGGCAGAAGTACAGCAGAGCAGTGATACAACTTACCGGGTATATGATTATGGACGAAACAGGGAGCTTCATTTATCGAAGGCATTAGATGTTATTGATTTTCAGCTGCAGTCCGGGAAAAGAAAGGGCCTTAAGGTTTGTGGTGAAGATTATGATTACAGCTACTATTGTTTGAATGATAAATTTGCAGTTGATATTATAAAAATCAAGAAAAAATTCGAAGCTGTGGGAGAAGAAGATCGCTTCTATATCTTAACTGCTGTTGAAGGCCAGGGTAAAATAACCTGGGATAAGGAAGAACTAGAATTAAAGGAAACAGAAAGTATTTTAATTCCAGCCTATTGTGAGAGTTTTAAAATCGAAGGTGATTTAAAATTAATGAAAAGTTATGTTCCTGATTTAGAAAAAAGCAGAAAAGAAATTTTATCAATTGTTGAATAAAATTATATTGGATAATTCATATTGGCTAAAATATTTAAGTTGAGTTAAAAGAAAATAATTAATGGAATACGAAAGGGTTTTTTATGGATCAAGAAAAAATACAGCTTTACATAACGAGATTTTTTCTATTTTTATTGTTTGCTGCAGTGATAGGAAATTTTATAGCTCAAAATTGGCTCAACTTATTTACATCGATACTGGCCATAATTTTAATCTATTTGCCCGCTTATTTGACTGATAAGAATTATCTTCACATTCCCAATGGACTGCAGTTTTTTATTATAGTTTTTATCTTTGCCTCTATGTATTTGGGGGAGCAGAGAGAGTTTTACTATCGTTTTTGGTGGTGGGACAGCATGCTGCATATGATTTATGGCATGGGTATGGGTTTTATTGGTTTTGTAATGGTCTATGTACTTAATAAGAATGAAAATATTGATGTAGTTTTAAGTCCCATATTTGTTGCAGTTTTTGCATTTTCTTTTGCAGTAACTATTGGAGTTTTCTGGGAAATATTTGAGTTCTGGATGGATAATATTTTTGGGCTTAATATGCAGAAATCAGGCTTAGTAGATACAATGTTTGATCTAATGGAAGACTGTGTTGGGGCTTTTATCACCTCAGTAATTGGCTATTTTTATATAAAGAATAAAAGACCTTCACGCTTTCAAAGACACTTAAATGAGGTATTAGAAAAAAATAGTAAGTTTTTTAAAAAATAAAATTGATATTATGAGGAAGGAATTTATAATGGCAGCTAAGAAACCAAATCAGTTAATAAAATCTTTAGATAGAGCTTTAAATATACTTGAAGTAATTGTTGATAGCGAAAATGGAATGGGTGTTACAGAGATTAGTAGAGAACTTGATGTTCACAAAAGCACTGTTTACCGTCTGCTTGACACCTTAAAATATAGAGGTTATTTGGAAAAAAATGAAGATAACCATAAATATCTTGCAGGGATTAAATTATTTGAACTCAGCTCAAAAGTATTAAATGATATTGACAGCCGAATTCGAGTGCGTCCATATTTAGAGGAGTTAATGGAAAAAACAAAAGAGACTGTACATTTAGGTATTTTAGACGATGGGGAAATAATTTATCTTGATAAAGTTGAAAGTACAGCTACTATTCGGATGTATTCTCAGGTTGGTAAACGAGCTCCTGTTCATTCTACCAGTCTTGGTAAAACAATTGTAGCTCAGCTTCCAGAAGCTGAGGTCCGTAAAATATTAGAAGAAAAAGGAATGGTAGCTAAAACCAAAAATACGATTACTGATCCTGATAAATTTTTAGAACATTTAAAAGAGGTTAAAAAGCAGGGTTATGCTATTGATGATGAAGAACAGGAAAAAGATATTCGCTGTATAGCTGGTCCTATTTTTAATCACCGAGGTGAGGTTGTAGCTTCCTTTAGTATTTCTGCTCCAATCAGCAGGATGAACAAAAAAAGAATGGAAGATTTAGCTGAGCTGGTAGTTCAATATTCTGAAAAAATGTCCCGTTCACTTGGTTACAGTATCTAATTTCTTTGCAATTTTGTTAATTATACTATAAAATATTTATAAATTAGTAATAAATATAAAAGTTGTGGAGGCACTGATATATGAGAAAAAAGAGAATAGGTATCCCAAAGGCCCTGCTGTATTATTATTACTTTCCTTTCTGGCTGAAGCTTTTCTCTGAACTTAATCTGGAAACAGTAATTTCTGATAATACTTCCCGTGAACTGCTAGATCAGGGAGTAAAAAAATCATTATCCGAGATCTGTGTTCCAATTAAAGTTATTATTGGTCATATCTTAAATTTAGACCAAAAAGATGTTGACTATATTTTTCTTCCCCGGTTTCGTTCACTGAGGAAAGATGTTGTTTTATGTCCTAAATTTTTAGGGCTGCCGGATATGGTCAGTCATTCTTTACCATCCCTTAAAACAGAATTGATTATTGACCAAATAGATGACACCAGTGATAATATTGCCCATTATTCTAATCATAAAAAATTAGCAAAAAAATTAAATATTTCCAAAAAAGAGATGAAGCAAGCTTTAAATAAAGCATCTGTTTTATGGCAGCGATACCGAAATCTGCTTTTGGAGGGATATTTAATTGATGATTTTGCTAAAACAGGAAAAATTGAAATACTAGAAAGTTTAATTTCTAAATTTGAAGATAGCTCTAAGCTGCCTCAGAGCAGAAATAAAGAGCTGAAAAATCTCCGAAATGAACCAGTTTTAGATATTGCTTTAATTGGTTATGTCTATAATGTTTTTGATCAGTACATAAATATGGATATCATAAATACACTTAAAGAAATGGGAGTTAGAGTCCATACTTTTTCAATGGTGGCTGAAGAAATAATAGAAAAAGAGCTGTCAAAGCTTAGAAAGCCTATGTTTTGGGAGTTTACAAATAAATTATATGGAGCTGCTGAAAATTATTTTAAAAATGATAAAATTGATGGAGTAATTCATTTAACTGCTTTTGGATGTGGTCCTGATTCAATGCTGGGCCAGATTTTAGAGCTTGATGCCAAAGACTATAAGAAGCCATTTATGACTTTAAGAATTGATGAACAGACTGGTGAAAGCCATATTATTACAAGAATTGAAGCCTTTATAGATTTGCTTAGATTAAAAGAGGAGAAAAAATAAGATGAGATTATCATTTCCTTATATGGGACCAACAATAGTGTATAAAAAACTTTTTGAATTATTGGGGCATGATGTTGTTATGCCGCCCAGGCCTAATAAAGAAATTATTGATTTAGGGGTCAAATATAGTCCTGAATTTGCCTGTTTCCCTTTTAAAGTGATTACAGGTATTTATCTAAATTTGATGAAAAAAAATGTTGAGACTTTGGTCACTAGTGGTGGTCACGGCCCCTGTAGAGCTGGTTATTATGGTGAAGTACATAAAAAAATCCTTAAAGATTTAGGTTATGATGTGGAAATAATAGTTATAGATTCACCTCACGATGATTATAAATATTTTTATGATGTTATTAAAAAACTAAAAGGTAATAGCTCCTGGTTTAAAGTTTTTAGAGTTATTAAGACTATCTATGAACTAACCAAAGCTATGGATCAGGTAGAAAAAAGGATCGAGATTTTAAGAGCATATAATGATAATGGAACTATTAACAAGATCTGGATAGAAGCTCAGCAAGAATTTTATCAGATCAAGACAATAGAAGATATAAAAAAGATTAAAGATAAATATTTAAATAAACTGGCTCAGTTTAAAGAGACAATACCGGAGGCAGAACAGCGCTATAAAATAGGAATTATTGGAGAGATTTATGTTGTTTTAGAGCAGTCGATTAACAATCAGATTGAAGAAAAGGTAAATTATTTCGGCTTTGAAGTTGAGCGTTCACAGTATTTGACAGACTGGATTCGAGAAAATGCTTTTCCTTTTGCAGGTAAAGAGTTAGAAGAAATTAAAGCTAAGGGAGAAGAATTTATAGAAATTGAAATAGGTGGTCATGCTCAGGGAAATATTGGACATGCAATTGATTTTAAAGAAAGAGGTTTTGATGGAATTATTCACCTTAAACCATTTGGCTGTTTACCAGAATTGGTATCTCAGAGTGTTATAGATGATTTATCTGAAAAATATGAAATCCCTGTTTTAACTATTTCTATAGATGAACAAACAGCTGATGCAAATGTATTAACCAGAGTTGAAGCATTTTTAGACATGATAAAAGAGAAGGATTTAAGGGAGGTAATGTAGATGAAAAATCTATATCTGGGTGTGGATATTGGATCAGTCAGCATCAATATTGTAGCAATTGATGAAGAAAATGATCTGCAGTTTAAACTCTATACTCGTAACTCAGGTAATCCCATTGAATTAGTTAAGAAGGGATTGACCAAATTTAAAAATGAAATGAATCAAAAAGAATATAAAATCACGGGAGTTGGAGTGACAGGTAGCGGCAGACAGCTGATTGCCTATGTTCTTGGTGCAGATACTGTCAAAAATGAAATTACTGCTCATGCAAGAGCTTCAACCTATTATCATCCTGAGGCAGGCACTATTTTTGAAATTGGGGGCCAGGATTCTAAGTTAATTATTGTAGAAGATGGAATTGCGGTTGATTTTGCAATGAATACTGTTTGTGCAGCTGGTACAGGTTCTTTTCTTGACCATCAGGCAGAAAGATTGGGAATTCCAATTGAAGATTTTGGTGGATTAGCCCTGGAAGCAAATAGAGATGTTAGGATTGCCGGACGCTGTACTGTTTTTGCTGAATCTGATATGATATCTAAACAGCAGTATGGATTTACTAAAGCTGAAATTATTAAGGGATTATCAGAAGCTCTGGTTAGAAACTATATGAATAACCTTGTTCGCAATCGGGTTTTAGAGGGTGAATATATTTTTCAGGGGGGAGTAGCTGCCAATATTGGCATAAAGGCTGCTTTTGAGGAAGAAATTGATTCTACAGTAATTGTACCCAAACATCATGATGTGATGGGTGCTATCGGAATTGCGATGCTGGCTAAGCGGGATATAAAAAGAAAAAATCAGGAGAGCAATTTTAGAGGCTTTGATTTAACTAAAGAAGAGTTTGAGACCACAAGTTTTGAATGTGGAGATTGTGCTAATAATTGTGAGGTTATTAAAGTGATTGCTGATGGAACAGTAATTGCAGTGACTGGTGACCGATGCGGTAAATGGGCGGCTTCTTTAATTAGTGATAGTTCTTCAAAATTAAATTCCAGCAGCAGAAATGTAAAGAATTCCGATTTAACTGAGAATCTTCTTAATGAGTCTAAAGATGTAGAAGTTGAACTTTATAAAGTTGCTCCCGAAAAAGAAAAAAAGGTAATGAAAGAATTAAAAGAATTAGAAGAACAGAAAAAAAAGAATGAAGAAAAGCTGGATGAATCAGATAAAGGTGAAAAAGAAGATAACATTTATGTTTAAAAATATAATTAGAAATATCAAATAAACTAACAGCAGAAAAGAGGTTTTAGATGAATTATCGTATTGAAAATGATAGCTTAGGTGAGGTTAAGGTTCCATCTGATAAGCTTTATGGAGCTCAGACAGCTAGAGCGGTTGAAAATTTTCCTATTGGAACTGAAAAGATGCCTGTGGAAATAATTAGGGCTTATGGCATTGTCAAAAAAGCAGCTGTGCTGGCAAACTTTGAGCAGGACTTAATCAGTTCTGAAAAAAAGGATTATATTGCCAAAGCTGCTGGAGAATTAATTTCAGGAGAACTTGACGCGCATTTTCCTATTTCTCTTTGGCAGACAGGCTCTGGAACCCAAACAAATATGAATGTTAATGAGGTTCTGGCAAATAGGATTTCTCAAATGGCTGGTAAGGAATTAGGCAGCAAAAAACCTGTTCATCCAAATGATGATGTTAATATGTCTCAGTCTTCTAATGACACTTTTCCGACAGTGATGGCCCTGGCGGCTGTTATTAAAGTTGAGGATTTTTTACTGCCGGTATTTGATGATTTAAAAAAGGAGTTGGATAAAAAATCAGAAAAATATCAGGATCTTGTTAAAGTGGGAAGAACTCACCTGATGGATGCTACACCAATAACTTTGGGCCAGGAATTTTCAGCTTTTGCAGCACAGCTAACTGATATTATTGAAATGCTTAGAGACAGCTTAAAATATTTAAAAAAACTGCCACTGGGAGGAACAGCTGTTGGTACGGGATTGAATACTAAAGCCGGTTTTTCAGAAAAGGCAATTAAATACATAAATTTAGAAACTGATAAAGATTTTAGAGCAGCTGCAGATAAATCTGCTGGTATAGCAGCACATGATAGTTTTGTTAATTTAAGTGGAGTTTTAAAGACAGCAGCTTCATTTTTAATGAAATTAGCTAATGACACACGCTGGCTTGCCTCTGGACCAAGGTGTGGAATTGGAGAAATTAGAATCCCCAAAAATGAGCCTGGCAGCTCAATTATGCCGGGGAAAGTGAATCCAACTCAAGCTGAGGCATTGTTCCAGGCAGCAGCACAGGTTATGGCTAATGATACAGCGGTTAATATTGGTGGAGGTAGCGGTAATTTTCAATTGAATGTTGCTAAGCCACTGATTATTTATAATATACTGCAGTCAATTAGACTCCTTGCTGATTCTTCTGCTTCTTATAATGAGAGATGTTTAAGAGCTATTGAGGCTGATCAGGAACAGATTGCTTATTATTTAGAGAATTCATTAATGCTGGTTACAGCTTTAAATCCTGTAATTGGTTATGATAAATCAGCTGAGATTGCTCAAAAAGCTTTTAAAGAAAAGATCAGTTTAAAAAAAGCAGCTCTTGCTCTTGGTTATTTAACTGAATCAGAATTTGAAAAACATGTAGATCCCCAGAAAATGACTAAAGCAAATATTGATTAAATATCTGATGTCCTAAGAAATTTTTCTTAGGGCTTTTTTTCTTTGCCTAATTTGTCAAATTATTCTATAAATTATTCGGAAAACCTACGAATAAAAGGATAATAAAGCTTTTTTTGGTTAAAAAAAAGGAGATTTGCTAATTATATTGAATTAAATAAAAAGAGTAATCTGACAGCAGTAGAGAGATTAGCTTAAAAAAAATGAGCCTAGCTTACCTTCGTAAACGAGCTTAGAAAGACAAAGTGCGAAGGGAGCTGAATTTTAATGAAAAAGTTCTATATAGCTATTACAACAGCTTTAATAACTTTCGGTACTGCTATTTCTGTATTAGCAGACTCAAGTAGATGGTAAATTTTTTATTTTAGAGTCTGCTGTCAGATTGCTTTTAATATAAAGGAGTGAGGAGTTTGAGCAGGAAACTTAAAAGTTATTTAGCAATAATATATAGTATTTTTTTAATTTGGTTTACTATTTTGGGATATAATTATGCCTTTGAATTTAACTTATTTAATGTTTTTTTTCTTTTTTCAACCCTGCTTTTTGTTAGTAATTTTAGTTTGTTTTTTAATTCAATGACTGAAATTACTACTTCTATGAATTTACCTGTTTTAATTACTTCTTTTATAGTTTTGAATCCTTTTTGGGTAGGGGTAATAGCTGCTTTGGGAACTACAGAAATAAATTTAAGAAAAAATTGTTTTATTTGGTATAAATTTTTATTTAATCGTTCAGTGTTTTTCCTTGCAGCTTCCAGCGCAGGCTTAATCTTTAAATTAACGCGTCCTATTTTTGATGGACAAGGTTTTCCAATTTTATCAATTTTAGCTGCAATATTAGTTTATTTTTTAATAAACAATACATTAGTTTATATAGTAATTAATATTTCTAAAGAAGATGTTAATAAATTTTCTTTACTAAATTATTTTAGGGAACTTTCAAAAAACTTAATTACTTCTTATTTTATTGGACTTATTTTACTTTCTTCATATATTAATTTTGGCGAGGTTTTCTTTCTCTTAATTATAGTACTACTTTTTATTTTTAAAGATTTCTTTTATTCCCGCTTACAGCAGATGAATTCTTATACTCAAATCATTGAAAGTTTTCTAAAGGTAATTGACTCCAAAGATCATTATACTGAAGGTCACTGTGAGAGGGTAGCTAACTATACTTATCATCTCTGTAACGAAATGAATTTATCTCGAGCCAAATCGGAAAGAATTATCAGCATTGCTAAAATTCATGACATTGGTAAAATTTACGTTGATGATGATATTTTAAGAAGTTCAAAAAAGCTAACAAATCAGGAATATTCGGATATTAAAGAACATACTAGGTATGGATATGAACTGCTGAAGGATATTGATATTTTAAATAATGATTTAGATATTATACTTTATCATCATGAAAGATGGGATGGTATGGGTTATCCTGAGGGTATAGAAGGTGATGATATACCGGTGGGAGCCAGAGTTTTGGCTATTTGTGATTCTTTAGATGTTATGATTACCGGCAGAAGTTATAAACCACCAATGACCAAAGAGGAAATTATTGAAGAATTTAAAGAATGTTCTGGAAAGCAGTTTGATCCAGAACTTACAAAAAAAATAATTAAATTAATTAAAAAAGGTTTTTTTGATGATGGTTTCAAAAGCAAGGAAAAAATAAGAGAAATCCAATTATCATATAATTAACATCAGAATAAATTAGAAGGGGAGAGATTGATGAATAAAGAAATAAAAAAAATTATTCAAGAACTGGATGGCGTTTTTTCCTGTAATTTAATTGGCTCAGATCGGATAGAAGAAATACATATTATTGCAGATAAAAAAAGAGATCCCAAAAGGATTGTCAGGGATGTAGAAACGGTATGTTTGGTTCATAATGATCATAAGATAGATCACAAAAAAATAAGTATTGCTCAGGTGGCTAATTCTTTTAAAGAAAGTATAAATGAAGCCTCTGAAAATAGAATTGAGTTAATTTCAGTCTATACCGAAAATAATAGATCCTGCTGTAAAGTAGAAATGAAAATAAATGAGGAGCTTGTTGGAGAAAGTTATGAATCCCAAATAGGAGAAAGTATTGAAAAACTAATTGCAAGATCAGTAATTAGTATTTTAAACAAGTATCTAGATTTTGAGGCTAAACTTGTAATTGATGATATTTTCACAATTAAAGGTAAGGAAGAACTTGTAATAGCTCAAATATCGATGTATAATTTAGATAATAATTTAATGCAGGAAAAATTAGTAGGGGCTGTCTATGTAAATAATAATATTGCTTTAGCAATTGCAAAGGCCTGCTTGAAGGCTGTTAACAGAAGGGTTGGTTATTTTATTTAAAATAGAGAGGTGAGTGGTTATCTTGCTTAAAAAAATAATTTATTTATTTATTTTTGCTGTGGTATCTTTTTCAATTTATGCAGTTTTTGTTAATGTATATTCAGATTATCAATATGAGCAAGATGTCAATTCCCTACAAAGTGATTATTCTTTAAATGATAATTTTTCAATTACCAATCCCAATAGTATTTCTATTCCCGCACCTTTAAGAAGATATATTCAGTACAGTACTCCATCAAATAGGGATTTATCAACTTATGTTAGAGTTAAATATTCTGGTAAATATCGTCCAGATAAATATGGGAAAATGTATGATTTTAATGTTAAATCAGTCTATAACTTAAAAACTGGAGAGTTAGTAAGTGAATCGACAATTCAAGAAAATCGAGTTATTTTTAATAAAATAAAAGAGGTGCTGGTCGATGATAAAATTATTTACCAGTATAAAAAATTAGGAGTTAGAACTGAAAAAATTGTCGAAGGAGAAAAAGCTAAATTATTTTTACAGACTAAAATGATGATTGACGCTGTTTATTTTCCCTATTATTATCTGGGAAGCAGCAAGATAAGACTTGATGCAGCTTCCGGTAATAGGACTTTAGTTGAATTTCTTAGCAGCTCTGGCAATATTGACTTTATTTTTGAATTTAATGAAGATAATTCTTTGTATTCTATCAGCAGTTCTCAATTTTTATTTGGCAGTGACAGAGTTGCCTTGACTGGTATTTATGACAACTACATTAATTTTAATGGTTTTATGATTCCTAACTCTATTGTTGTTAAAATAGAAAACAACTTTGATGAATACACTTTATATGAAGCTCAGCTTGACAATATAAATTACCAGTAAAAATCAATAAATAAATTTTAATGTCCTCTGATGAAATTTAGCAGAGGGCATTTTTTTGTGTGAGCTATGTCACGGAAAAAAGAAAAAATAAGACATATAATAAACTTGACAAAAGTAATCAGGATTAATATAATGATTAATGGTAGAAACATTTTAAAATAATTTTGTTAGAAAATATAAATCTAAATTTATTAAATCTTATAAATTCCCAAAGGAGGAGTTTTAAATGTTTAGAAAGATTAAAGATGATATCTATAGTGTTGGTGTTATTGATTGGCACCGCAAATTGTTTGATGAGCTAATTCCTCTCCCTGATGGTACAAGTTATAACTCTTATTTTATTCGTGGTCAGGAAAAAAATGCGATAATTGATACTGTTGAGCCTGATTTTGACAATGATTTTTTAAATAACTTGGAACAGGCTGGGGTAGAAAAAGTAGATTATATTATTTCTAATCATGCTGAACAGGACCATTCCGGAACAATTCCTGTTTTATTAGAAAAATATCCAGAGGCAGAAGTTTTATGTTCTGCTAAGGCAAAATCAATGCTTTTAGACTTATTAGAGCTTAAAGAAGATCAAATTAGAGTAGTCGAAGATGGAGAAACATTAGACTTAGGTGGTAAAACACTTGAATTTATTGATACTCCATGGGTTCACTGGCCAGAAACTATGTCAACCTATCTGCAGGAAGAGAATATCTTATTCCCCTGTGATTTCTTCGGTTCTCACTTAGCAACAAGTGATTTATATGTAGAAGATGAAGAGGAAGTATTTAAAGCTGCTAAGAGATATTATGCGGAGATTATGATGCCTTTTAGAAAGATCATTAAAAATAATTTAGCTAAATTAGAGGATTATGAGATAGATATGATTGCCCCAAGTCATGGTCCAATTTATGATAATCCTGAAATTATTTTGGATGCCTATCATGATTGGGTGAGTGATGATGTTAAACCAGAAGTTATAGTTCCCTATGTTTCAATGCACGGCAGTACTGATGATTTAGTAAATTACTTTATTGATTCACTAATTGATGAAGGCATAAAGGTTAAACCATTTAATTTGGCCGATGTAGATCTTGGTGACTTAGCGATTTCCTTAGTTGATGCTTCAACTGTAGTCTTTGGTTCACCAACTGTTTTAACAGGTCCACATCCAGCAGCAGTATATGCAGCCTATTTAGCCAATGTATTAAAGCCTAAGACAAGATATGCTTCAATTATTGGTTCATATGGTTGGGCGGGTCGAATGACTGATAAGCTGCTTGACTTGATGCCAAATCTGAAGGTGGAACTTTATGATCCTGTTGTTGCTAAAGGTCATGGTGCTGATGAAGATTATCAAGAAATTGACAGGCTTGTAGCTGAAATTAAAACAGATTTAGAAAATCTTTAAAAATAAAATTTAATAGAATGATCTCCTTTATGAACTCCTGTGTAAAAGCAGGAGTTTTTCATTTATGTTCACGTTCCGGGTACGTGAACATAAATGAACATTTTTAGTGAAAAATAAAGGTTTTTAGCCTGTGAAAAAGAATTAATTATATAAGTAGAGATTTATTCAGATGGAGGTTTAATTAATGATATATTTTAATAATGCTGCTACTAGCTGGCCCAAACCAGAAATTGTTTACAAGGCGGCAGATGATTTTTTCCGCGCTTCAAGTATTAACCCTGGACGCACTGGTTCTGCTGCAGACTATGATGCTGCCCAGATAATTTTTGATACTAGGGAAAAGATTGCTGATTTTTTTTCTATCAAAAATTCTGCTCAACTGGTCTTTAATTCTGGTGCTACAGAATCGTTAAATACGGTAATTAAAGGTGTTTTAAAAAAAGGAGATCATGTAATAACTTCTAAACTGGAACATAATTCGGTGCTTAGGCCGCTTGAGCGTTTAAGAAACGAGAGAGAGATAGCAGTTGATTATATTGAATTTAACCCAGAAACTGCAGAAATCGAATATCAGAGTTTAAAGAATGCTGTTAAAAATAATACGAAAATGATTATAGTTTCTCATGCTTCTAATGTATTAGGGACAGTTAATAATCTGGAAAAGATAGGAAAAATTGCGGCAGCAGAAGATATACTATTTTTGGTTGATGCAGCTCAAACAGCAGGCATTATTCCAATCGATGTAGATAAAATGAATATAGATTTTTTAGCAGTTCCCGGACATAAATCTCTTTTTGGCCCTCCTGGTATTGGCGCTTTATATGTTAGAAATTATGAGCTGCTCAAACCTTTAAAAGAAGGAGGGACAGGTAACAATTCTTTAAGTGTTCTGCAGCCTCGAATAATGCCTGATTATCTGGAGGCAGGCACACTTAATACTATCGGTATTGTTGGATTGGGAGCAGGAGTGAAATTTATTCAAACTGAGGGCTTAAAATCAATTCACCAGCAGGAAATGAAATTGTTAAAAAAGATTATTGATGGTTTGACAGTTTTGCCTGAGATAAAAATTTACGGAAAAAAAGATCTTGTAAATAGAACTTCTGTTACAGCATTTAATTTAGGTGCTTTAAGTTCTAATCAGCTCTCTTTTAAACTGCAGGAGGAGTATAATATTCACCTGCGGGGTGGACTGCATTGTGCACCTTTATTACATAAATTTTTAGGAACAGATAAGCAGGGAATGCTGCGCCTCAGTCTTGGTTATTTTAACACTGAAGCTGAAGTAGATAGATTTTTAAATATAATGGAGTCAATTATTCATAAAGTCAAATAAAATATAATAGTTACAATTGGAGGAAATAATATTGAAAGAAATTGATGCAAGAGGGTTGGCCTGCCCAAAACCGGTAGTGCTGACCAAAAAAGCGATGGCTGAACATGATGAAATTTTAACAATTGTTGATAATAAAACTGCTTCTGAAAATGTTGCAAAACTAGCTAGAAAATTAAAGGCAGAAGTTAGTGTAGTAGAGGAAGCTGCAGATTATTTTAAAATTTTAATAAAGAACAATGGGCAAAATGAAATAGAGAATAGTACCAATAAATCTTCGGCTGCTAAAAGTTCTGCAAATGGCAAGGTTTATTTAATAGCTTCTGACAAATTAGGTGAAGGAGAACCGGAGTTAGGAGAAATCTTGATCAAAGGTTTTCTCTCAACTCTGCTTGATATTAAACCTCTACCCAAAAAAGTTATTTTTCTGAACTCTGAGTTAAGCTGGCTGTTTTAGAAGCAGATCTAAAAAAAGTTTTGGAAGACTTAGAAGCAGCAGGAGTTAAGATCTTACTCTGTGGTACCTGTCTTGATTATTATGAATTAAGTGATCAGGTTGAGGTTGGAGAAGTTAGCAATATGTATGAAATTGTAGACAGTATAAATAGTAGTGACTATATAAGGATATAATGTGATTTTGATTTTTAGATTATATCTTTATAGACAAGGACAGATGATATAAAAAATTTATAGTTAATTAATAAGAAAGTTGGTGATATTATGTCTCAAATTAGATTAACTGATTACAGCAAAACTTCTGGTTGAGCAGCTAAGATGGGCCCTAAGGCTCTGGCGCAGGTTCTGCGTCGCGTTAATTTTCCTGCTGATCCAGAAAAATTGTTGATTGGTCTTGATAAGGCAGATGATGCTGCTGTATACAGTTTAACAGATGATATAGCTCTAATTCAGACTTTGGATTTTTTCACACCTGTAGTAGATGATCCTTATTTGTTTGGTCAAATTGCTGCTGCCAATGCTTTAAGTGATGTCTATGCAATGGGTGGACAGCCTATTTTAGCGATGAATATAGTTGGCTTTCCCTCCTGTTTGGAAGCAGAAATTTTGGCTCAGATTCTGCAGGGAGGTGCTGATAAAGTAAAAGAAGCCGGTGCCAGCTTATGTGGAGGACATACAGTAGTAGATGAAGAGCCTAAATATGGTTTATCTGTAACAGGAACTGTTCACCCTGATAAATTACTCAGCAACTCTGGGATCAAAGAGGGTGACCTTATTCTTCTAACCAAGCCCCTGGGAACAGGAGTTATGGTTTCAGCAATTAAGGGAGGATTTACCAAAAGTGATGAAAAAAATCAAGCTGTAAAATCGATGCTGACTTTAAATAATACTGCTTTAACATATTTTGATCAGTATCAAATCAATGCCTGTACAGATGTAACCGGTTTTGGTTTGATTGGACATCTGCTTGAGATGTCTGAGAACAGCAGTCTGCAGCTTGAAATTGATGCTTCTGAGATTCCTGTTTTTGAAGGCGTTAGGGACTTTGCAGAATCAGGTCTTTTACCTGCAGGGGCTTATAAAAATAGGGATAATTATCAGGAATTTGTTAGTGAAACTGGAAAAAGAGATCAGACACTTTATGATTTAATGTATGATCCTCAAACTTCAGGAGGACTTTTAATTTCAGTTTCCGAAAAAGATGCAGCAGATTTATTAATTGATCTCTACGCTGAAGCTCTGGATGTTGCTGTCATTGCTAAAGCTGTTAAGGGTGAAAAAGGAGTAAAAATAGAATGGAACTAAAAAATCAGGAAAAAAATAAATTAATTTTATTTCAGTCTACACATCATTCAATTAAAGCAAAAAATATACTTTCTAAACATGGAATTGAATTTAGAATGCAGGCTGTTCCACCAGTGATTTCAAGTGATTGTGGTTCAGCAATTGCTGCTAAAATGGAACTAAAGGCTTTAAAATCATTATTTGATGAGAATAATATTTTAGTTGAAGCTATTTATAGTAGCAGCAGTAAAAGCGGACAAAAAGAATATACAAAGATCTATAGTCCAAAATAAAATATGGATGGATATTTCAAATAACTTCTGTTTAAAAGCAGGAGTTATTTTTATTTGCAGCGGTATTATAGGATAAGTGTGATGTTTATCACGGTTAAATGTCAGAATTTTTAATATAATTAAACTACTCAAGATTTAAAGAGGGAGGTTAATTTGATGTATGATGTAAGTATAATCGGAGCTGGGGTTGTTGGTTCAGCAATTGCTAGAGAGCTTTCAAAGTATGATCTTAAGGTGACCTTGGTTGAAAAAGAGTCAGATGTCTCCACAGGTGCGTCAAAGGCAAATACAGGTATTGTTCATGGTGGTTATGTTGGTAAAGCAGGAACCTTAAAGGGAGAACTATGTATAAAGGGAAATGAACTCTATCAGGATTTAAACGAAAAATTACATTTCGGTTATAAAAAAACTGGCGGTGTGGTGCTCGCTTTTGATGATGAAGATGAAAAAGCCTTAGAAAAAATATATGAGAATGCTTTAAAAGTAGGTCAAAAAGAGACAGATATTGAAATAATTTATGGGGAGCAGATTAAAGAAATTGAACCACATGTAAGTGATGAAGCCCAGGCGGCTTTTTATTGTAAGAGTATTGGTGTAACTTCACCATTTGAAATGACAATCGCACTAGCTGAAAACGCAGTTGATAATGGAGTAGAATTAAAGCTAGAATCAGAGGTAATAAATATTGAACAGCAGAGTGATTATTTTGAAATTGAAACTGTAAAAGAAAAATTTAAGAGTAAATATGTTATCAATGCCGCTGGTATTTATGCCGATAAAATAGCTGCTATGGTAGATGCTGCAGACTTTGAAATTTATCCAATGCGGGGAGAATATGTAGTCTTTAGCAAAGAACAGGGCCATTTAGTTAATACAGTAATTTTTCAGGCCCCAAAACCAAAAACTAAAGGAGTAGTAGCTACCACCACAACTCATGGTAATTTTATGATTGGCCCTAATGCAGAAGAAATAGATAAAAAAGAGGATGTCGGAACAACTCTAAAAGAATTTCATTATATTATAGAGCAGTCCAGAAAATCAATTCCAAATTTTGATACAGAAAAAATGATAAAGACTTTTGCCGGCTTACGACCAAAAAGCACCAGAGGCGATTTCATTGTTGAAGAGAGTAAAGTCGAAAGATTTATTCAGGCAGCAGGTATTGACTCTCCGGGACTTACATCATCACCAGCAATTGCCAAAAAAGTTGTAAATATTCTGTCAAAGACCGGTTTAGAATTAAAAGCTAAAGCAGATTTTAACCCATATCGACCTGCGATTGCCCAAGAAAAGGGTAAAGATTTCAGTGGAGAAATTGACCATCAAAATCCTCAAAAAAATATTATCTGCCGCTGTGAAAATGTGACTGAAGCTGAAATTTTAGATGCTTTAAGCCGTTCTATTCCAATTAAAACTACGGATGCAGTCAAAAGAAGAACCAGAGCTAAGACCGGTGAATGTCAGGCAAATTTCTGTGAAAGTAGAATTAAAGAAATTTTAAGCAGAGAATTAAATATTCCGCTTGAAAAAGTAAAAAATCGGGATGAAGACCATGTACCACAGAGATTGGACGTAAATGAGATCAGACAGATGCCGATGTTCTGTTTCCAGTGTCAGGAAGCAGGCGGTGGAACAGGCTGTGTTGCCAAAGGTGTTTGTGGAAAAGAAGAAAGCACTGCTAACCTGCAGGATTTACTAATTTACCTGCTCAAAGGAATAGCTATTTACTTAAAACAGGCAAAAGAAAGAGGAGCTGCCACAGAGGAAGCAGATTATTTTATAATTGATTCTTTATTCTCAACTATTAGTAATGCTAATTTTGATAATCAATCATTTAAAAACAAAATCGAAAAAGCACTGTCGATTAGAAAAGATATTCGTAAAAAAGCAGAAAGAGCAGGTGCAGTTTTCAGCAGTGATATTGATGATGCTGCTATCTGGAAGCCCGCTGATGAAGAAGAGTTAAAACAAAAAGCTAAGAAAGTGGGAGTGCTTGCCACCAAGAATAAAGATATTAGATCTCTAAGAGAAATGATCACTTATGGTTTAAAAGGAATGGCTGCTTACACTGAACATGCTCATAATTTGGGCTATCAAAATCCAGATATTTTTAAATTCATCACTGAAACACTGGCCAAACTTACTGATGACAGTTTAGGTATAGATGAGCTCTTTGATTTAACAATGGAAACTGGAGAATATGGCCTAAAAGCAATGGCTCTGCTTGACCAAGCAAATACAGAAAGTTATGGGAACCCAGAAATAACGGAAGTAAATATTGGCGTTTCAGAACGTCCTGGTATTTTGATAAGCGGTCATGATTTGAAAGATATGGAAACCTTATTAAAACAGACCGAAGGCACTGGAGTTGATGTTTATACACACAGTGAGATGCTGCCGGCTAATTATTATCCTGCTTTCAAAAAGTACGATCACTTTATCGGTAATTACGGTAGTTCCTGGTGGGAGCAGCGAGAAGATTTTGAGGCATTTCACGGACCAATATTATTTACTACAAATTGTATAGTACCACCCTGGCCAGCCGCGAGTTATCAGGATAAGATATTTACTACAAATTCTACCGGTTATCCAGGCTCACTGCATATTGAAGCAGATGAGAATGGAAATAAAGATTTTAGTCCAGTAATTGAAGCAGCTCAAAAATCTATTCCCCCAGCAGAAATTGAAAGTGGACATATCACTGGAGGATTTGCTCATAATCAGGTAATCGAGCTGGCTAATAAAATTGTAGATGCAGTTAAAAATGGTAAAATTAAGCAGTTTTTTGTAATGGCAGGTTGTGATGGTCGTTTTAAAGAAAGAAGATATTATACCGAATTTGCAAAAAAACTGCCAGAAGACACGGTTATCTTAACAGCAGGCTGTGCTAAGTATCGCTATAATAAACTTGATTTGGGAGATATTGATGGAATTCCAAGAGTACTGGATGCAGGTCAGTGTAATGACTCCTACTCACTAGTCATGATTGCTAAAAAATTGAAGGAAATATTTGAGGCTGAAGATATCAATCAACTCCCAATCTCATACAATATTGCCTGGTATGAGCAGAAAGCAGTTATTATATTCCTATCACTGCTCAATCTGGGAATAAAAAATATTAAATTAGGACCAAGCTTACCAGCATTTCTTTCTGAAAATATTGCAGAAACTATAATTAATAAGTTTGATTTAACAACAATTGGTGATGTAGAAAAAGATCTGGCAGAATTTTTAGCTTAAGATTAAAGGCACTCCCTGTTTTAAAATCAGGGAGTGTTTTTCTTGTTTTGGAGAATGTTTTTAAATAATAGAATACAAATTATCAGAAAAGATAAGGTAGGAATTAATTCATTAAATTTGACAATCTATGTTAAGACTGCTATAATATGAATGAATATTCATTCAAGGAGATGGTTATAGTGGCACAGGAAACTAAAGATAGAATTTGCTCAGCTGCAGTAGAAGTAATATCAAAAAGCGGTTTTTTTAATACAAGAATGCAGGATATAGCTGATGAAGCAGGTCTTGCTGTTGGTACAATATATAATTATTTTTCCAGCAAAGATGAAGTTTTGTCATATATATTTGAGTCAGAGATGAAAAAAAGAATGGAATTTATGTCAGAATTAAAAGAGCAGGATTTATCAATTAAAGAGTTTTTAAGCAAATTTTTAAAGCAGCATTTTTCAGTTTTGATCAAAAATCCACATCTGGGTCGTGTTCTTGTCAGGGAAAAAGATTTTTCTAAAGGTGAAAAAAGTGGTGAAATCAAAAAGCATATGAATTCTATGATCAAGATGTTGGAAAGATTATTTGAAACTGGCATAAAAAGAGGAGAAATCAAAGAAATTGATACTCATCTGATGGCTGTCTATTTTTTTGGCTCGATGCAGGGGATTATAGAATATTCTTTAACTGAACCTGAAATAGAGATGCTGAAACAGGGGCCAGAGTTTATTGTTGAAAGAATTGATGATATCTTTATTTAAATTAAGTTGTGTGAGCTTCATCACAGTATTAATTCAAATAAAGTATTATAATATTATTAGTGAATGAGCAATCATTCATATCGCAAATATTGAATATAACAAAGAATTATTAATTTGAAAGGGATGATTTTTGTGGAAATTATTAAATTAAGTGAGTTAAAAGGAAAGAAAAACAAAAGAGGTGTTATTGCTAAGGCAGTACTCAAACATGATAATGCTCAGGTTATGAACCTTATTTTGTCTGAAGGAGATCATGTACCAGCTCATCAGGTTCCAGTTGATGTATTCTTTTATATTAAAGAAGGAAAAGGTACTTTAAGAATCGGAGATGAATCAAATATTGTTGAAGCAGGAACAATTGTAAGCTGTCCGCCAAATACTGAAATGGAATTAAAAGCTGATCAGGGAGAAAAATTTGAAGTATTAAATGTTAAAACACCATCACTGTAATAAGATTTTTTAATTAGAATCAAAATAGCAAATAAAGCCGGCTGTGAGAGCAGCTGGTATCTTATTCACATTATATGAATGAATATTCATTCATTAAAGGAGAGATTAAAATGCTCAAGAAGATTTTATTCATATTTTTGATATTAACCGGGGCTCTATTAATTACTCTAACTGTTTCAGCTGCTGAGTCAGCTTTGAATTTACAGGGATACTTAGCACAGTCTCTAACTAAAAATGAAGAAGTTAAAGAAGCTGAGATGAATTTAGAAGCTAAAGAAATTGCTTTAGCAAAAGAAAAAGCAGAACAGGAAGTACGTCCTTCACCACTTCTTTTAGAAAAAGCTGAAATAGAACTTGAAATAGCTGCAAGAAACTTAGAAATTACTAAAGATCAGGTAACTGCAAATTTAATTGACGATTATTTTAACTATTATAAAGCAAAAAACTCTCTAGTTATTCATCAGAAATATCAAAATATTTTAGAAGAGGAATTAGAAAATATTAAGGAAAAATATGAACAGGGTATTTTAATTAAAAGTGATCTAATGCAGGCCGAAGTTGAATTAAAAACTGCAGCAAGCAACCTAAAAGCAGCTGTTAATAATAAAAAGAGAGCTGAATTTAAAGTAAAACAGAACTTAAAGATGGAGTTTGAAGATCAGCTGCAGCTTAATTTTAAAGAAGATGAATTAAAAAATTGGCATTTAGAAAAAGATTTAAAAGAACTTTTTAAAACTGCTTTAAGTAAGAGAATTGAGATTAAAGAGGCAGCGGCAAATAAAGAACTTCAAAAAATAAATTACAGTCTTGCTGCTAAAGATTACAGATCTGACTTAGATGAAAAAGAAGCAAAAAATGAACTTGAAAATGCTGAAAATAAGCTGGAGTTAGTTAAGGATAAAATAAAACTTGATGTTAATGACAAGTATCTTGATTATCAAGACAGCATTGCAGAGCTTGAGCGTTATCAGAAATTAATAGAAAGTTTTGAAGAAGCTCTAAGAGTTAAAAAGTTATACTTTGAAGAAGACTACATCACTGGGACAGAGCTTTTGGAAACTCAGGTTGATCTTTACCAGAGCGAAATAAATTATGCTCAGGCTCAGATAGATTATTATCTCAGTCTGGCTGAATTATATTTGAGCACAGGTGATTTTAAGGAGGGGCTAAATTATGAAAACAAATAAAGTTATTATTAGCTTATTATTAACAGCCAGCCTCCTTCTATCTTTAACTGTTTCGGCAGCAGAAGTCGATTTAAACACAGCTTTAGAATCTGCTCTAAAAAATAATAATACCCTCCAGGCGGCTAGAGAAAAATTAAAAGCAGCTGAAATGCAGAAAGAATCTGCTGAGACAATTATGAATTCAAAATTGAAGGGGGAGCTTGCCTGGCAGGAGGAAGAGTTGACAGATGACGGAGATATTTTCACAACAATTGAGTACAGTAAATTTCTAGCTCAATCTTCGGGTACAGAAGCTCAATTAGATAAGGCAGAGCTTAAATATTATATTGCAGAATTAGAATTCAATAAAAAACGAGAAGAAGTTTTAGAAAATGTGATTAAACAATATTATAATCTTTTGAAAATAGAATCTTTAGTAAGTAACCAGAAGCAGGCAGTAAAAGAAGCAGAGGCTCTTTATCAGGATTCTGAAAAAAGATTTGCTGATAATTTAATAACCAAAGCAAAACTTTTAAGAATGGAAATAAATTTAGCTAAAAACAAAGAAAAAATGCAGATTATAGAAAATGATAGAATGAAGGCTAGAGATCAATTTGCCTTACTAACAGGTATCGATTTAGCTCAGCAGATTTTAAAAGATAAAAATTTAATTAAGGCTCAGGCTAATCTTCAGTTTAAAAAAGATGAACTTTTAAAACTGGCCTATCAAAATAGAACTGACTATCAGATTCAGCAGCTAAATTCAGATCTAATAAAGAAAGATATTCAGTATCTTAAAGCTGAAGCTGAACCTGTTTTTTCACTGGGGGGAGAATATGTTTTTGAGGACGGCAAAATAACAACTTCTCTTAACAGTAAATACCAATTTAATTTAAGCGGCAGTGCTGATACAAGAGACAAGAATGAGAAATATATTTCTTTAAAAGAGCTGCAGCTGCTGGATGAAAGCGAATGGAAAGTTACTGCTGCTTTAAGCTATGAATTTTCCGACGGTGGCCAAACTAAAACAGAAATTAAGGCTGCAGAAGCCGAAATCAGAGAGAGTGAAATTAACTTAGATAAGCTTGAGTCTGAAATAGCTATTGAGATTTCAAGCCTATTAAGAGAGTTAGAATTAACTAAAAATAGTCTTGAAACAGCTGCTAAAAATTTTAAACGAGCTGAGTTAGAATATCAGAGCACCAAAAGTAGATATCAAAAAGGGGCAGTAATTGAAAGTGAGCTGATTTCAACTCAGAAACTCTTAAGTGATGCTGAAAGAGATTTAACTACCGCAAAATACGAGGTTCAGCTGCAGAAAACAGAAATTCTGGCTGCAGTAGAGAATATATATAGAAGCTTTCAAGCCGGAATGCTGGGAGGAGAGAGTAATGAATAAAGAAATTAAAATGGGATTAACTATTCTACTGATTATAGTTATTGGTGTCGGGGCTTTAATTTTTATCAGACAGCTCAAAAATAGAGAGCCTCAGGTAGCTGAAGAGCATGATCTGGGAACAGCAGTAGAAACAGCCAAAGTTCAGAAAGAAGATTTTGAAATAATATATAACTACAGTGGTACTGCAGAATATGCAGGTAAAAGGAAAATTTCTGCCTCAATTGGGGGCGAGATAACTAATATTTTTGTTGGAGAAGGTCAAAAAGTAGAAAAAGGAGATCTTCTGGCTAAAATTGATGATCAGGAGCTAAAAAATAATTTTGCTTCGGCAGAGACTGCTGTTAGTGAAGCAGAAATTGCTTTAAAGAAAGCTAAACTAGCTAAAGAAATATCAAAAAACAATTTAGCCGAGACTAAAGCAGCTTTAAAAGAAGCAGAGAGCAATTATTCTCAGTGGCAGAGTGATTATGAGCGGGATAAAAAACTTTATCAAAAAAATGCCATTGCAGAAGCTAAATTTGAGCAGACTAAAACTCAGTTTCAAAAAGCTGCAGCTCAGCTGGAAAGGGTAAAGGCTGCTCTAGCCAGCGCGGAAAAGTCAGTAGAAATTGCTGGTTTAGATGTTGAAACTACAGCAGAAAAGCTTAAAAAAGCAAAAAAAGAGCTCGAAAATGCTCAATTAAAACTTAAGGATACAGAAATTAGATCTCCAATTAGTGCTGAAATTATCAATGAATTTGCAGAAATAGGAGAATTTAAAGCAGCGGGTCAGCCTCTTTTTGAAATAGCAGAAAGTGACAGGGTTGAAATAAAAGTACAGGTTGGAATGAATGATCTCAGAAAATTAAAAGTTGGGACTGAGGCTTTAATTTCTTCTCCTGCTCTTGAACAGAAAGAAATAAAATCAGTGATTTCTGAGATCGGCTCGACAGCAGACTCTAAAAGCAGAACTACCGAAGTAACTTTACAACTAAAAGATGGGACTAATCTGAAAGATGGGGCCTTTGTTTCTGTTTCTCTAATAGCTGAAAAAATAAATGAAGCCTTAATTGTTCCGGAAAAAGCAATATTTAACTATCAAGCAGCTCCCCATGTTTATTTAATAAAAGACGGCAGGGCAGTGAGACAAAAAATTAAAACAGGAGCTACTAATGGTTATTGGACTGTTGTCACCTCTTCCCTCTCTGAAGGAGATCAGATAGCAGTGACTAATCTTAATGATCTGCAGGATAAGACCAAGGTCTATTTATCTGAGCAGAAAAATGGAGATGATTAATTATGACACTAGTAGATTTTGCAGTTGAAAAAAAATATACAACAATTGCTGCAGTTATGGCAGTTGTCCTCCTGGGTTTAGCAGCACTTTTAACTCTAAATGTTCAGCTGAATCCTGATACAGAGCCGGTTGTAGTCAGTATTCAGACCCAGTATAGCGGAGTAAGTGCTTCTGATATTGCTGAACAGATAAATGAACCCTTAGAAGAAGAACTGGGAAGTATAGAGGGGGTCGAAAGTATCAGTTCTGATGCAATGGAGGGAGTATCTTTAGTTAGTGTCGAGTTTGACTATGATAAAGATATTAATACTGCAGCAGTAGATGTCCAGAATGTAGTTAGTAAAATCAGAAACGAACTGCCGCAGGATATAGAAGAACCCCAGGTGCAGAAATTTTCAAAATCTGACCGCCCTATCTTGACTCTGGCAGTAACCGGACCCCGTAGTGATACTGAACTGAGAACTGTAGCAGATAATCAGCTTAAAAATAGACTGCAGCTGGTTAGTGGAGCAGCAGGTGTAGATGTCTATGGTGGTAAGCAAAGAGAAATTCAGATAAATGTTGATCGCGATGCGCTGGCAGCCTATAATATACCAATTTCGCTGCTGACTAAAAGATTAGATGAGGAGAATATTAACTTTCCCGGTGGTAGATTAACAACAAATGAACAGGAATATCTGCTGCGGACAGTTGGAGAATATGAGAATTTAGAAGAAATTAAAAATTTGATTATAAGTTCAACTCCTCAGGGTAAAATTTATTTAAAAAATTTGGCAGAAGTTAGAGACAGTTTTGCTGAAATAAGAAGTAAATTTAGAGTTGAAGGCCAGGAAACTGTAGCCTTAAACATTTTAAAACAGCAGGACGCAAATACTGTTCAGGTTGTTGATAATGCCAAAGAAACTATAGCTGAACTGGAAGCTGAGTATCAGGATTTAAATTTTCAAATTACAGAAGATCAGTCAGAATTTGTTAAGCTGGCTATTAATAATATGGCGAGCACACTCTTTATTGGAATTATCTTAACAATTATAGTAATCTTTTTATTCCTAGAAAACTGGCGTAGTACACTGGCAGTTTCAATTTCTATTCCAACAACATTTGTCTTAACTCTGGCTTTAATGAAAGCCTTTGGTTTAAGCTTAAATACTGTTACAATGACTGGCCTGATTCTTTCAATTGGAATGCTGGTGGATAATTCAATAGTTGTTATCGAAAATGTAACCCGTCACTTTGAAGAGCTTGGCAAACCAGCTTTTAAGGCAGCAGTTGAGGGAACAAATGAGATGATACTAGCTGTAATAGCTGGAACAACAACTTCCATGATAGTTTTGGTTCCGGTTATGTTTATTGGGGGTTTTGTGCAGCAGATGTTTAGACCACTTTCGATGACCCTATTGTTTGCCTGGACTGGTTCGGTCATTAGTTCATTTACAATTGTACCGCTTGTTTTATCCCTTGTTTTAAAGGCGGAAGAGGAAAAAAGATCTCTTAAAATATTTGCTGTTTTTAAAAAGATAGCGGCTCTATTTACTAAATTATTAAATAGTTCTAGAGAATATTATCTTAAGCTGCTGGAAAGATCTTTAAATAACAGAGCAATTGTAATTACAACTGCTGTGGTGATTTTAATAGTGACCTTAAGTTTGATTCCTTTAATTGGATCTGAGATGACACCGGTTATGGATAGTGGTCAGAGTTATATTTCCATAGAAACAGAGGCCGGGTCATCACTTGCTAAAACGGAAGAAGTAGCTAAAAAGGTTGAAAAAATAGTGGAAAAAATACCAGAATTATTAATCTATTCAACTCAGCTTGGTTTTGAGCCGGGAGCAAGTACACAGGCAACAACAGGTGCTAATGGGGTTCAGCAGGCATTTATGTCTCTAACTTACGAGGATCGAAACAGCAGAAAGCGATCAATTTGGGAAATACAGGCTGAGCTGCGAAATGAAATAGCTAAAGTTCCAGGTATTAAAGCCTATGTAGTAGAAGAGGCAGGAGCAACATCTGTGTCTACAACTCAGGCTCCCTTAGTAATCAGGTTAAGCGGAAAAGATCCGAAAATCCTATATGACTTTGCAGAAGGTCTGGCAGAGCAAATTAAAAAGGTACCAGGAGCTGTAAATATTAACTTGCGTTGGTCACTTGACAGTCCTGAGTACCATCTTAAAATTAATCGCCAAAGAGCTGCTGAGCTGGGTTTGAGCACTAAAGAAATATCTCAGCAGATATCGGCTTCAGTTGGTGGTCTGGACGCAAAAGAGGATTTTAATCTTGCCAGTCAGGATGATCTGAATATCTTAGTTAAATATAAAGATGAGCAGATGTTTCATAAAAATGATTTAGAGAATTTGATAATTGTTAGCCCTAAAGGAGATAGTTTGCCTTTAAGAGAGCTGGCCGAGATTAAAGTCAGTGAAGGGCCAAATTTAATCAGCAGAGAAAATATGCAGTATACATTAGATATCTTAGGATTTAGTAAAGACAGACCTTTAAGCAAAATTAATCAGGATATTAAGAAAGTTATAGAAGACTTTCCATTACCTGATGGTTATAATGCTCAGATTACAGGACAGCAGGATGATATGAATGATGCTCTAACTAGGTTGGCAGCAGCTTTAGTTTTTGCAGTAGCATTTATCTATTTACTTTTAGTTTCTCAGTTTAAGTCTTTAATTCATCCTATTACAATTATGATTTCACTACCGCTGGAACTTGTGGGTGTAGTTGCAGCACTTCTATTGACAAATACCTATCTTTCAATGCCAGCAATGATGGGACTAATTTTACTTTCCGGGATTGCTGTTAATGATGCTATTCATTTAATTGACTTTGTTATTGAGGCCGAAAAAGAAGGAAAAGAAAGCAAAGCAGCAATTTTAGAAGGAGCCAGATTGAGATTTAGGCCTATTTTAATGACAACATTCTCTACCCTTGCCGGTATGACACCACTGGCTTTAGAGCTGGCAGTTGGAACAGAGCAGTACTCACCACTAGCTAAAGTAGTAATGGGAGGTTTGTTTTCTTCCACAATGCTGCTTTTAATCTTTGTTCCTGTAGTCTATAGTTTATTTGAAGATTTGAAAAGGAAAATCAATTAAATAATAAAGATTAAACTAACTCCAACTCTGATATTTAAGTCAGAGCTGGAGTTTTTAATGTCAAAAAATAAAAATTAATAAAAAAATAATAAAAATTGTTTGACAATTAGAATTATTTATATTATTATATGATGTATAGTAATCAACTCATCAGACAAGCAGATAAAAGACAAATTGGGAGTGGTTTTATGAAAGCAATAAAGACAAGTAAGCGCTATAAGTTAGTGATTCGGGCAATACAAAATTATATTATTGATAATAATCTTGAAGCTGGAGACAGATTACCAACGGAAAACGAATTAGCAGAAAAATTACAGGTTGGTAGATCTTCAGTTAGAGAAGCGGTAAAAAGCTTAGAGGTTTTGGGGGTTATTGAAACAAAAGCAGGAGAAGGGATGTTTGTTAGATCTTTTAATTTTTTACCTATTTTAGAAAATTTGCCTTACAGTATGATGTTTGATAGAGATGACCTTTCAGAGGTTTTAGAAATTAGAATAACTTTAGAATTATCAAATTTAAAAAAAGTAATTGATAATATAGATGCTGAGCATTTGAAAAAAATTGAATTAGTAGTGGAAAAAATGAAAAAATCCAGGGAAAGCAATGATATTGTTGCTTTTGTGGAGGCAGATGAAAGATTTCATAAACTACTTTTTCAGCCGGTTAATAATGAACTACTTAAAAAGCTGCTGGGTATTTTCTGGACATTATTAGAAAATGCTAAAGATTTCTCCAAACTAGCTGATCCAAATTTACAGGCGGGCTATAAAAAACATAAGGCAATTTATCAAGCACTGGCTGAAAAAGATCATGATAAACTATATAAGCTTCTGGAGAAGCATTATGAAGTTTCAAAAAAGAATATAGCTGCTAATCAATTAAAAGTAGGTGTTTAATTAACAAAATCAAATAAATATTAAATTAAAGAGGTGGTGATTTTAGAGGGAATAATTAATTTTGACTTAAGATTATTTCATTAAAATCAAAAAAAGAGAGGGAGTAAATAATGAAAAAATTATTTGTTTTTTTATTACTAACTGTTTTAATGTTTACAATTATAGGAAGTACAGCAGCGGCTGAACATGAAAATCCTCTACAGGATAAAAGAGTTAGACAGGCTATTGCTTATGCAGTAGATATGGAAACATTAGTTGAAGGTTTATTGGAAGGAAAGGCAGTTAAGGCAAACAGTTTAACACCTAATGGTGACTGGAAAGTTGATGGCTTAAACAACTATGACTATAACCCGGAAAAAGCTAAAGAATTACTTGCTGAAGCTGGTTGGGATTCTGATTATGAGTTAGATGTTGTTTATTATTATGGAGATCAATTAACAGTTGACTTAATGACAGCAGTACAGGCCTATTTAAGCCAGGTTGGAATTAAAATGAATTTCAGAAAATTAGAAGGAGATTTGTCTGCTCAGTTATGGGTGACTCCAGAAGATCCAAAGATGGGTCCATCTGAAGTTGAATGGGATATGGCTTATGCTGGTATAGCAGCTTTAACAATGCACGAGTACTACAACCGATTTGCACCTGGTGCTTCCAGTAACTCACATACTCCAACAGATGAAAAATTAGCAGAATTAATTGCTGATACAAATGCAACTGCAGATATTGACCTTCAAAAAGAAGCCTTTTATGATCTGCAGGAGTACTTTAATGAAAACTTATTTGCTATTCCACTCTATTACCAGCAGGTATTTGTTTATGAGAGTGATCGTGTAGACCGCAAAGGTATTCCTTATGGTAATGAGCAGTTTACTTATGATTGGAGAATTATTGACTGGGATGTTGAAGCAAATGATGAAGGTGAAAGAGTTCTCTATTCTAATTCAGGTCCGGTTGAATTCTTTGAAACTACTTTTGTTAACCCCGGTGCTTATATGCCTCAGAAATTCTTATTTGACCGTTTAATTGTAGCAGATAAAAACTTAACACCTAAAAAGGGTCAGCTAGCTTCTGAATATACTGTAAGTGAAGATGGAATGGAAATTGAATTTGTTTTAAGAGATGGAATTAAGTGGCATGATGGAGAACCAATTACTGCAGAAGATGTAAGATTTACTGTAGAATATTCTGCAAAGGTACCTCAGTTAAATGCTGTAGCTTCTAAAACATACAGTTCATTAAAAGGATATCAGGAATATATTGATGGAGAAGCAGACCATATTTCTGGAATCAAAATTGATGGAAATACAATTAACTTCGAATTTGCAGAGTTGGACCCAAATGCATTATTAACTTTCTCTCAGTGGCCTCCATTACCTAAACATTTATTAGAAGATAGTGATCCAATTCAAGCTCAGAGAGCTGAATACTGGCAGGCACCTGTTGGTTCTGGTCCATTTAGAATTGAAGAAGTTAGTATGAATGACTATGCAACATTTGTTCCTTTTGCAGATTATTGGGATGAAGGAACTGGTAATATTGAAAAGATTCAGCTTTATCCAAGTGGAGAAAGTGATCCAAGTATAGTTTTAAATGCTGAATCAGGTCGCGTAGATTATGCATATAGTAAAAGTGTTACAGATGCTAAGTCAGTAGAAAAGATGGACTTTATGGAAGTACATCCTGTTGATATTAGATATACTCGTTTATTCTATGTTAACAAGTTTCCACATGCTGAAAATTAATTAACATTAAAAATTAAAATGTAATAGAGCCTGTAGTTTGTCTAAAAAAGCAGGCTCTATTTTTCAAATTTTTTTATTTTTTTAGGACTTGTCTGATATCTGAACTCATATTAGTTTTATTAAGGATGTGATATTTTGTTTTCTTTTATTATTAGAAGAATGTTGATTTTAATTCCAATGCTTTTAGTGATTACTTTTTTAATTTATGGAGGCTTGGAACTAACTCCTGGTGACGCAGTATCATATATGGTCAGCCCTGATGTTTTAGCAAATATTTCTGCTGAGAGATTAAACGAGTTGAGGGAGTCGCTTGGTTTAAATGATCCTTTTATTGTCCGTTATTTTAATTGGCTAAAAGGTGTTTTTACTGGTGATTTTGGCTATAGTTTGACCAGTGGGGTTCCAATTTCTAAAATAGTTTTTGACCGCCTGGGAGCCACTCTGGAATTATCAATAGCTGCTTTGTTATTTTCCACATTTTTTGGCAGTATTTTAGGAGCTTTAAGTGCTTTAAAACGAGGCTCGATTTTTGATCATATTGTAACAGTAATTGGAATGGTTGGAGTTTCTATACCAAGGTTCTTTTTTGCACTTGTCTCTATCTTAATATTTTCTCTTACTCTTGATTGGCTGCCTGCTGGTGGAAGAATATTCCCAGGTTATGATTCTTTTTGGGATAGACTGCCGCATTTGATTTTACCAGCAATTGTTTTAGGAAGTACAATGACTGCAGGAGTTATGAGGTATGCGCGTTCAAGTATGCTTGATGCTTTAAATAAAGAATATATTAAAACTGCCAGAAGTAAAGGGATACCAGAATGGCGGGTTAATTTGCTGCATGGATTTCGTGTTGCCTTGACTCCGGTTATAGTGTTAATAGGCTTTAGATTACCGATGTTAATTGGTGGTTCAGTTGTTATCGAACAGGTATTTCAGTGGCCTGGTGTGGGTAAAGAATTTGTGTCTGCCGTTAAAGGTCAAAACCTGCCGTTAATTATGATGATTGCGCTCTTTACTGTTTTAGCAGTACTTATCGCAAGTTTTTTAGTCGATATTTTTACTGCTCTTCTAGACCCAAGAATAAAATTGGATTAAGGTGATAATATGGCAAGTATTAGAAAAAGCAAATTAGATAGAAAAATGGATGAGATAAAAAGAAAAGAAGAAGCAGGTTTATTAAAAAATAAGGATAAAAATCGTGCTCTAAATAAATTTACAAATAACAAACTTGCTGTTTTAGGTGCAGTTTTATTTACGATAATTATGCTGGCAAGTATTTTTGCTCCAATTATTTCTCCCTATCAGCCGGGAAGTATTGATGTTTTAAATAGATTAGAAGCACCTACTTTATCACATATTTTTGGTACAGATCAGCTGGGAAGGGATGTTTTCACCAGAATTTTATATGGTGGCCGAATCTCAATTTTAGTTGGTTTAGGAAGTGCTCTGGGTGCAGCGTTTATTGGAGTTCTGGTTGGTTGTTATGCCGGTTATAAAGGTGGCTGGATTGATAAGATATTTATGAGAATCTCAGAAATTTTTATGGCTTTCCCTCGAATGATTTTAGTCCTGATGCTGGTCTCAATATTAGGCCAGAGTTTGTGGAATTTGATTGTGATCTTTATTCTTACAGGCTGGGGATCTGTTTACAGAATGGTTAGATCACAGATGCTTTCTATTCGAGAAGAAGAGTATGTCCAGGCTTTGAGAGCTTTTGGTCTTAATGATTTTATAATTTCATATAAACATATGCTGCCGAATGCCATTGCTCCTATTTTAGTTAATATTACTTTAAGTACAGCTATGTTTATTTTACAGGAAACATCTTTAAGTTTCCTTGGTTTAGGTGTACCACTAAATATTGCAACCTGGGGTAATATATTAAATGTGGCCCAGGATTTAAGCATCTTAAAAGAAAACTGGTGGATCTGGCTGCCGGTTGGTTTAGTGATTTCTATTTTTGTATTGAGTATAAACTTTATTGGAGATGGATTAAGAGATTCAACTGATCCATCACAGCAGGGTTAGGGTGATATAGATGAATAATAATGATACAATTATTTCAGTTGATAATTTAAAAACTTATTTTTATACAAATGAAAGATGTAATAAGGCTGTAAATGGAGTTTCTTTTAAAATTCGCAAAGGTAGGACCCTTTGTGTGGTTGGAGAAAGCGGCTGTGGTAAAACAGTAACTGCTACTTCTATAATGAGGCTTTTACCAAAATTATCACGGATTGAAGAAGGAGAAATAACCTATTACAGTGATCAGGGTCCAATTAGAATTGACCAGTTAAACCCTAATGGATCTAAAATGAGAGCTTTAAGGGGTCATGATATTGCAATGATTTTTCAGGATCCAATGACAGCATTAAATCCGGTTTATACTGTTGGTTTTCAGATTAAGGAAAACTTGAAATATCACACTGAGCTGACTAAGGAAGAGGCTCACAAAAAAGCTGTTGAGCTCCTGGACAATATGGGGATTCCACTGCCAGAGCAGAGGGTTAATGAGTATATCCATCAATTTTCTGGAGGAATGAGGCAGAGAGCTATGATTGCAATGGCGATGGCCTGTAATCCAAAGGTACTGCTTGCTGATGAGCCAACAACTGCGCTTGATGTTACAATTCAGGCTCAAATTTTTGACCTGATGAATGAATTGAAAGAAGATTACAACACAGCAATTATGATGATTACTCATGATATGGGAGTTGTGGCTGAGCTGGCTGATGATGTAGCGGTAATGTATATGGGAAATATTGTAGAAAGTGGTACAGTTGAGGATGTTTTAAGAAATCCTGCCCATCCCTACACAAAGGCACTTTTAAAATCAATACCTGTTCTAGGTAAGGGACGTAATCAGGAACTTGAGCCAATTCGTGGTAATACTCCTGATCCCTTTGATCGACCTCAGGGCTGTCAGTTTAATCCCCGCTGTGATTATATGACAGAAAAATGTTATAAAGATCCGGAAGTCTTTACTGTTGAAGGAGAACATTATACTAAATGCTGGCATTATGAGAAGGTGTTAAGTGATGAAGAATAAAGAAGTATTATTAGAGTTGAAAGATTTAAAAACATATTTCCCTGTACAGAAGGGGGTATTTAAGCGAACAGTAGCCCATGTTAAAGCTGTTGATGGAGTAAGTATTAAGATTTATAAGGGTGAAACCTTAGGTTTAGTTGGAGAAAGCGGCTGTGGAAAGACAACTCTTGGTAAAACAATCTTGCAGCTTGTAAAAGCTACCTCTGGTGAAGTTATCTATGATTTCAGCGGTGAGAAAAAGGACTTAAATAAATTATCAGATAAAGAAATGATGAAGGCTAGAAAACAGCTGCAGATTGTTTTTCAGGATCCGCATTCTTCTTTAAATCCTGCTTTTACAATTTTTGGCTCTCTTCAGGATCCTTTAAAACAGTTTGGAGTTAAATCTAAAGCAGAGCGAAAAAAAATAATTGGCGATCTGCTGGAGGCAGTTAATCTAAGAAGAGAATATATGAACCGCTATCCCCATGAATTTTCTGGAGGCCAGCGGCAGAGGATTGGTATTGCTAGAGCCTTAAGTGTAGAACCAGAATTAATTGTCTGTGATGAGGCAGTTAGTGCTTTGGATGTTTCAATTCAGGCTCAGGTTTTAAAGCTTCTGCAGGATTTAAAAGATGAAAGAGACTTAACTTATCTTTTTATTACCCACGATCTAAGTGTAGTAGAATATATTAGTGACCGAATCGCTGTTATGTATTTAGGTAAAATTGTTGAACTTGCTGATTCTGATGATCTATATAATAATACATTACATCCATATACAGAGGCACTTCTATCTGCTATCCCAGTGGCTGACCTTGATCATAAATCAGATAGAATAGTTTTGGAAGGTAATGTACCATCTCCTGTTGATCCACCACCAGGTTGTCCATTCCACCCACGCTGTCCGAAAAAGATAGACAAATGCAGCAGGGTAGTACCTGAATTAAAAAAATATGAAATAGATGGTAGGGAACATTATGCAGCCTGTCATCTGCTGGATTAATCTTGTTTTTAAAGTAAATTGTTTTTAATAAAAAATGTAAGCTTATAATAAAATATATTAATTGGAGGAAATATAATGTCTAAATTTGATGTACAAGAGATGAAGGGTGTAATTCCAGCTTTAATGACCGTTTTCGCAGAGGATGAAACAATCGATGAAGCTGGAATGAGAGAATTAGTTGACTACTTAATAAAAAAAGAGGTGAATGGACTTTATTTAACAGGTAGTACTGGTGAAGGATTTCTGATGTCAATGGAAGAAAGAAAAAGGGTAGTAGAAATTGTAATTGATGAGGCTGCAGGCAGGGTACCAATAATGGTTCATGTAGGTACTATTGGCACTAAAAATTCTATTAAACTGGCTGAGCATGCATATCAAACAGGGGCAGATGCTGTATCTTCGGTTCCTCCTTTTTACTGGAATTTTGACGAAGAACATATTTACAATTATTACAAAGATATTGCCGAAGCAACTCCACTGCCGATGATTGTTTATAATATCAAACTGGCAGGAACTATTGCTTATGACAGTATTAAAAAGTTAGCTTCTATTGAAAATGTTAAAGGAGTTAAATATACAGCTACCTCTCATTTTGAAATAGCTTCAATCAAAGATGAAGTGGGAGAGGACTTTTTAGTTTATTCTGGTGCAGATGAGATGGCAAGTTCTGGCCTCTTCAACGGTGCAGATGGACTTATTGGTTCTTTTTATAATCTAATGCCGGAACTATTTATGGATATTTATGAAGCGGTTGAGAATAATGATTTAAAAACTGCCAGAATAAAACAGCAGAATGCAGTTAGAATTATTAAATATTCAGTCCAGTATGATTTTTATTCTTTAATGAGAATCGCGCTAGGTTGGTTAGATGTAAATGCAGGCTATTCCAGAAGACCATTCAAAAATTATGGACCTGAAAAAGAAGCAGAATTCAAATCTGAATTCAAAAAATTAAGAGATAAATATAAGATTGAAGGAATTGATTTCTTAGATGCAATTTAAAGAATATAAAACTCAAATACTGGTTGTTGGAGCAGGTCTGGCCGGTATTTCAGCAGGGATTGAAGCTGCAGAACAGGGAAGTGAGGTAACAATTTCTACTGCAGCTCATTTTTGTTCTGGCTCAAGTTTTTATCCCGGCACCTGGGGCCTGGGAATGATTGCTCCCCTTGATCAGAATGATAAAACTGATCTGCTGCATAGTATAGATCGAGTTGGTTCTGGGATAGCAGATTTAAGTCTCGCAGAAGTTTTAGTTGATAAGATTGGGGCTAGAATAGCTGAACTGGAAGAGCTGGGGGTTGAGTTTAAAAAGCCAAATAATTTAGAAGCAGATAACAGCCTTATCCCCTGTTTTGATAATAAGCACCGTAAATGGTTTGGCTATACTTTTAAAAGCGCCCGCCCGGCATTTAAGCAAAAAATTAAAGAGCTGGGAATTGATGTTTTAGAAAAAACAGAAGTCATTAAGCTAATTGTAAAAAATAATAAATTTGAAGCTGCTCTGGCTCTTGATGGGGATAATAATCTAATCTTAATTAAAGCTGAGGCAGTAATTTTGGCGAGCGGTGGAATTGGAGGTCTTTATCAGCACAGTTTAAATACTTCTGACCTAAATGGTTATGGACAGGTAATGGCCTTAGAGGCAGGCTGTAAGCTGGCAAATATAGAATTTATTCAGTTTATACCAGGTTATTTAAAGCCTAACTATAAGACAATTTTTAATGAAAGAACTTTTGCCTATGCTGAGCTAACTGATCAAGAAGGTAATGATATTTTAGATAAATATCTGCCGGTCGAATTGGATAAAGATAAAATACTGGAAAAACGGGCAGCACATGGACCTTTCAGCAGCCGTCTGAAGACTAAATATGTTGATCTGGCCCTTTTTAAGGAATACTTAAAAAACAAACAGGAAGATTTTTATAATCTAAGCTATAAAGAAGAAATCAAAGAAAGTGACTCCTTAATGATTAAAGAATATTTTGACTGGCTGGAAAAAGATAAAGGAATAACTGCAGCTGATCCAATCAGCATTGTTCCTTTTGAACACGCATCTAATGGTGGGATTTTGATTGACCAGCAAGCACAAACTGGAGTTGGTGGAATATTTGCTGCTGGAGAGGTAACTGGTGGGATGCATGGGGCTGACAGAATAGGTGGTCTAGCTACAGCAAATTCACTAGTTTTTGGTAAAATAGCTGGAGAAAGTGCAGCAGCTTATGCAGCTGAATCAAGTTCTGATGCAGAGGAAATTACAGAGTCAGAATTTGAAGTTGAAATAGAAGCATATTTAAAACAGTTTAATTTTGATATAAAAGCTTCGAAAAAGAAAATTTCTGAACTCAGAAAAATAATCTGGGAAAATGCTTCAATACTTAGATCAGAAAAATCCTTAAATGAAATTTTAACTAAAATAGAAAATCTAAATGCAGAGTATAAAACAAAGAAAAGCTCAGGTTTTAATCTGGGAATTACAGCGGCTGATTTAAGAACTAAAATTAAGCTTAAAAATTATCTAAGTTTAGCTGAAGCTTTAATTAGAGCGATGCTTTTAAGAAAGGAAAGTCGTGGTTCTCATTATAGAGAAGATTATCCATCAGCAAAGGAAAAATATAAGAAAAATATTGTGCTCAGCAGAGAGAATGATCAGTTAAAGACTGAATGGACTGCTTTAAACGCTGGGAAATAGCTCTTTTTAAATTTAATCTAAAAATAAATAAACTTAAATTCAATTAATAAACTTAATAAATAATTAAATGATTTTTAGAAGGAGGTTCAATGATGTCTAAGAAAGATAAAATTATGGGTCAGCTAAAGGGTGGTTTAATTGTTTCCTGTCAGGCACTGCCTGGAGAACCGCTTTATGCAGAAGAAGGTGGAATAATGCCCAGGATGGCTGCAGCTGCTGAAGAAAATGGAGCTGTTGGAATCAGAGCCAATAGTGTTCGAGACATTAAGGAAATTAAAGCAGAAGTTGAGCTGCCGATTATCGGAATTATCAAGAAACAGTACCCTGGTTTTAAGCAGCATATAACAGTTTCTATGAAGGAAATTGAGGCTTTAGTTGAAATTGGGACAGATATTATTGCTTTAGACTGTACTTTAAGAGAACGACCGGATGGCTTAACTGTTAAGGAATTTGTTGCCCAAATCAAAGAGAAATATCCGGAACAGCTTCTGATGGCTGACATTTCAAATTTTGAAGAAGGAGTTAATGCAGCTGAAGCTGGAGTTGATTTTGTCGGCACAACGATGAGTGGTTACACAGATTATACTGAAAAAACAGATGGAGCTGATTTTGAATTAATTAAAAAATTGGCAGCAGAATTGGAAAAACCAGTTATCGCAGAGGGCAGAATCCATACTCCTGCAGAAGCTAAAAAAGCTCTAGAATTGGGAGCTTTTGCAGTAGTTGTTGGTGGAGCTATTACCAGACCTCAGCAGATAATTGCCAGCTTTGTTTCAGGGATCAAAGACAGTTAGAAATCTTAAAGTGCTAAAACAATTTCAGCAGCAGGAGAGGTTATAGCTTATGAAATATTATTTAGGAATTGATATTGGAGGTACCGCTGTTAAAGCGGGGATTATAACAGAAAATGGAGAGGTCATTGAAAAAAGATCTTTATCTGCTAATATAAATAATTATCAGTTACCACTTTTAGATAGGGTAAAAAAGGCAGTCTCAGAGATCAAAACAGCTGCCCAAAAAAAAGAATTTGAAATTCAAGGAGTTGGAGTTTCTGCAGCTGGTCAGATAGACAGCAGTAAGGGAATGATTATTGGTGATAATGGTCATATACCTGACTGGAAAGGTACAAATCTTAAGACAGAAATTGAAGAAGTTACTAATCTTAAAACTGAAGTTGAAAATGATGCCAACTGTGCTGCGATTGCAGAAAAGTGGATTGGTAATGCCAGAGATTATAATGATAGTATTATTTATACCATCGGTACTGGAATTGGTGCTGGAATAATTATTGACAATCAAATTTTCAACGGCAGTCGGGGAATCGGCGGTGAAATTGGCCATATGATCATTGAACATCAAGGTCGAAAATGCAGCTGCGGTAATCGAGGCTGTTTTGAACAGTATGCCTCCATGACAGCTTTAGTTAGAGATGTAAAAAAAGAGCTAAAGCTCGACCAGGAAATTGATGGTAGATACATTTTTAGAGAGCTTAAAGCAGGAAATCAGGAGCTCAAAAAAGTTGTAGATCAATTTTTGGATTACCATGCTACAGCTATAATTTCTTTATTACATATTTTTAATCCAGAAGCAGTAATTATTGGTGGAGGAGTATCTGCACAAAAAGAGCTGCTGCTTAAACCTCTGGAGAAAATTGTGAGAGCCAAAGCGATGCCTGCTTATACGGAAAATTTTGTGCTTAAAACAGCTAAGCTGTCGAATGATGCTGGTATGATTGGAGCAGTTAAAAATTTTATTGCCCAGCAGAATTAATTTAATATTAATTATTTAAGCCCAGCCCTATAAATAGAGCTGGGTTTAAACTTTAGTAAAAGCAAGTTTAATCAAAATCAGGATAACCAGGATCAATTAGACGATTATTCTGATCTAAAAGTTCCATCTCACGGGCTGCATCGACAGGGAAATCCCAGTCAAAGACATCCAGATTATTTTTAAGATGGGCTTCAGAACTTGCCTTGGGTATAGCAACAATATTTTTTTCAATCAACCATCTTAAAGCCAGCTGAGCAGGTGTCTTATCATATTTTTCTCCAAGTGACTCTAAAACACTGTTTTTAAATACTTCCCCCTGGGCCAGTGGACTGTAGGCTGTAAGTATAATATCATTTTTAAAGGCAAAATCTAATAGTTCTTTCTGATAAAGTGTTGGATGAAATTCTACCTGATTGACTGTAATCAAATCTGGATAAGATTCCAGAGCCTCTTTCAGAAGAGGGACCGTAAAATTGCTGACTCCAACATTCTTTGTCTTACCAGCTTCCTTTAGTTCCTTCATTGCTTTTAAAGACTCTTCAACTGGTATCTTTGGACTGGGCCAGTGAATTAAAAGCAAATCGAAATATTCAAGCTCCAGTTCAGAAAGCAGTCTATCTGCAGTTTTTTTCAGCTGTTTATATTCTAAATCTTCACTCTGGATTTTGGAAGTTATAAATAGCTTATCTCTTTTTATCTCTGTCTGTTTTAGAGCCGCTGCAATAGCAAGGTGATTTTGATACATATCAGCAGTATCAATATGTCTGTAGCCAAGTTCCACAGCTTTTTTAACTACTTCAGTACACTGCTCACCGCGCAGTCCAGAAGTTCCTAGTCCCAGAGCGGGAATATAATTACCATTTTTGAGCTCAAATTCTTTCATAAATCTCACCCTTTCTAATGATTAAGGAGCTATTTATTATTACAATTAAAATTAATTGCTTTGACTAACCTGATGATAGAAGACCTTAATGAATTGAAAATATTAATTTATATTAAAGAAAGTATTGAATACACCCAGATATCTATATTCTTCTTCAGCTTTTTGAACAGTGAAGACTGTAAAGAATACATAATCTTTCATTGCAGTTTGAACTTCAAGCATTGGGGCTGCTACTGCACCACCAAATATTCGCTCTATGTCATTATCAGCCTGGCCTCGAATTTCTGCAATTCCCCAGTTAATAAATTCTTCGCGGCTTGGATTGGTAACTGTTGCAGTCAATAAAATTGCAAGCACAATGATAACTGTCATTAGTACTCTCATATTATATCTCCTTTCCTCTGAACTCTATATTTTAATTATTGCTTAACTCATTTTCGATTTTTTCTAATAATTCTTTAGCTTCTGGAAATCTATCATTAATATGCACAGTTTGTCTAAATTCGGCTGCTGCTGCCTCCAGCATTCCAGCATTATAATATGCTTTTCCTAAATAATAGCGACTTTCTGCGTAATCTGGATTTTTTTCCACAGCCAGCGAAAGACTAGAAATAGCATTTTGATATTCTTCTATTTCTATATAAAGCTGACCTTTTGCTATATATGCATTAACATAATTAGAGTTATATTTAAGTGATTTATCATAATAGTTGAAAGCCTGACTGTTATTTCCTTTTTGCTTTTCTAGGTTTCCAAGCAGATAGTAACCATAATAAGAATTATCATTGATTTCAACAGCTTTTTCTAAAGCATTTTCAGCTTCTAAATATTCTTCAAGTTTAATATAACTTTCACCAAGACCAATGTATAAAGGTGCAAAGTTATTTCTCATTTCAATTCCTTCTTCATAAATAGCGACTGCAGAATCATGATTATCTAGTTTTTGATATATATTACCAAGGTTCAAATAAAGACCGGATTTATTTCCTGCTGTATCCCTAGCAGATTCGTAATATTTTACAGCTTCCTGCAACTGATTATGTTTTTCTTTGATTCTTGCTAAATTCATATAATCAGAACTTACTGCATTCTGATTGATCACTTCATTATACAATTTTTCAGCTTTTTCAAGATTCTGGGATTCTAGATGTGTATAGGCAAGATCTCTTTTGAATTGAATTTTTTCAAGCCCCATTGATTCAGCTTCTCTAAGGTAGTTAAGGGCTTTATCAAAATTAGCACTACCAAATTGACCATCTTTGTTTAAAAATAATTCTCCTATTCTCCAGTTTAAAGTTGCATTTTGAAATCCAGCCTGATTAAATTGCTCTAAAAGGTTAATTGCTTTAGTGGTCTGATATCTCTTAATTGCAGTCATAGTAGAATAATATAAAACGTTAAACTTAAGATCATCATTTAAATCATTTCTATTCAGTAAGTTATCTAGTGTTTCAGCTGCTGATTTATAATTTTGATTATTGTACTCTTCCAGTGCTGTAGAAAAAAGCTCTTCTGCAGATTTATTAACGACCTGATCATTTTGGGCTAAAATTATAGGCGAACTTGAAAATATAAGAAGACTGATCAAAATTAAATAGCTAAGCTTTTTAAGCATAATTTCGCCTCCTAAAGGTATTCATTAATTCTTTTTAATTTTCCGATCTTATCTGTTAGTAATTCTAAAACATCTAGATCAGGATTAATATAAATTGTTTAACAATTATTATTTGCTTTAACCAATTAAATTTAGTAAATAGCTTGATTCAAATACTTTAATGCGATAAAATAAGCCAAAGATATAATTTGTACATAACTTATAAGTGAGTTTGAAAATAGGGGTTTTCTAAGCTTAAATGAGAATTATGAGAATTAGAGGAGTGAGCAGATGAAAAAGGTAAGTATAATAGGAGCTACAGGGTATGTGGGGATAGAATTGATGCGGCTGCTGCACGAGCACCCGGAAGTAGAAATTAAGGATTTAGTTTCTAAAAGCAGTGCAGGTCAGAGATTAACAGATATTTACCCACAGTTTAGAGGTTCAAAACTAAAAAGTTATCAGCTAAAGGCGATGGAAGAGTTTAAAGTTGAAGAGAGTGATTTGATTTTCACAGCTCTGCCCCATGGAGTTTCACAGAACATTGTAGGAGAGCTTTATGGTAAAGGCACAAAAATAATTGATTTGAGTGGAGATTTTCGCTACCATGATTTAGATATTTATGAAAAGTGGTATGGAGTTGAGCACAAACACCCTGAACTGGCAGCAAAAGCTGCTTATGGTCTGGTAGAATTAAACCGTGAAAAGATTAAGACGGCAGATCTAGTGGCCAATCCTGGCTGTTATGTAACTGCATCACTGCTGGGGATTTTACCAATGCTGAGTTTTGCTAAAGCAGATTTAAGCTCGGTAATTATTGATGCTAAATCAGGTGTCAGTGGTGCTGGCCGAAGTTTAAAAGAAAATTTGCTGTTTACAGAAACCCATAACAGTATGAAGGCTTATAGTCCTGCTGTACATCGACACAGCTCAGAGATCGAATATATAGCAAATCAGATTTTAAAGGGAGAGTATGATTCTGATTTAAAGCCTTTTAAGTCAGCTGATTTTAGCTCTTCAGTCGATGCAGACAAAGCTCAAATTTTATTTACACCTCATTTAGTGCCGATTAAAAGAGGTATTTTAGCAACTATTTATCTTAATTTGAAAGAGACAAGTTCTGAGGCAGAGATCTTAGGTCTTTTCCAGAAGACTTATAATAAAGAAGAATTTGTCCAGGTGCTGGCAGATCAGCTGCCAGAAATTAAAAATGTTGCCGGTTCAAACTTTGCTCAAATTGGTTTTAAATATGATCAGCGTACCGAAAGGCTAATTATTGTTTCTGTTATTGATAATATGCTCAAGGGAGCAGCAGGTCAGGCGGTACAGAATATGAACCTGATTTTTGGTTATCCAGAAAACACAGGCCTTAAAGCAACAGCTTTATTTCCCTAAAATAAATATTATTTTCTAAGTAGTGAGGAGGAGAGTAAAATAGAGAAATTAATTGAAAAAGCAAATGTTTTAATTGAAGCTTTACCCTATTTTAAAGACTTTTTTGGTAAGACTTTTGTGATCAAATACGGCGGCAGTATTATGGCTGATGCTGAATTGAAAGAAAAATTAATTGAAGATATTACCCTGCTTAAATATGTAGGAATCAATCCGGTGGTTGTCCATGGTGGTGGCCCGGCAATTAATAAAACGCTGGACCGTTTAAATATTGAGGCTAACTTTATTGATGGACTCAGAGTTACAGATAAAGATACGATGGAAATTGTTGAGATGGTACTTTCAGCCCAGATTAACAAAGAAATTGTTGCTCTGATGAATAAAATGCAGGCTAAGGCAGTTGGTATTTCGGGCAAGGATGGCAGTTTGATTAGAGCCAAAAAGAAAGAATTTAGTGACCCAGCAAAGGATTTAGGTTTTGTAGGGGAAGTTGATCAGATTAATCCTGAATTAGTAGAAAAATTAATTGAAGATGGTTATATTCCTGTAATTGCTCCGGTGGGAGTTAATGAAGAAGGAGAAACTTTAAACATTAATGCTGATAGTGTTGCCGGCGAATTAGCAGCAGCATTAAAAGCAGAAAAATTAATTTATCTAACTGATGTAGATGGAATCCGTTATGATGCAGAAGATGAAAGCACCAGAGTTTCTCAGCTGACTTTCAGTGAAATCAAAAAGTGGATCAAAGATGGCAAAATTAAAGGAGGTATGCTGCCTAAGGTTGAAGGCTGTATGCAGGCAGTAGAAAGTGGTGTTATTAGAACTCATATTTTAAATGGGTTGGTTGCTCACCCTCTGCTCTTAGAGATTTTTACTGATCAGGGTGTAGGAACAATGATTTTAAAAGATTAATTTATAAATTAATCCAAGTTAAATTTAATTAAATATTGACTATTTAATAAATCAAAAAGTAGAAGGGAGCAGATAGAAGATGGAAATAAATGAAATTGTAGAAATGGATAAAAAACATTTTATGAATGTTTACAGCGGTAGATACCCTCTTTATGTGGAAAAAGCTGAAGGAATTAAAATATACAGCAAAGATGGTAAAATATATCGAGATTTTTTAGCCGGAATTGGAGTTAACTCATTAGGTTACAGCAATCAGCGTTTTAAGGAGGCTTTAAAAGATCAGATCGATAAGATTATTCATTGTTCAAATCTTTATTACATAGAACCACAGGCTGAGCTTGAAAAAAAATTATGTCAAAATTCATGTTATGACCGCATATTTTTTGCCAACAGCGGTTCAGAAGCAAATGAAGGTGCTTTAAAGTTGGCCCGCAAGTATTTCAAGAAAAGGGGAAGCAATAAGTTTGAAACTATAACAGCTGATAAGTCTTTTCACGGACGGACAATGACAACTGTAACTGCAACAGGTCAAAATAAATACAAGGAACCATTTACTCCTTTGCCAGAAGGTTTTTCTACAGTACCTTTTAATGATCTGAAAGCTTTAAAAGAGGCGGTGACTGATAACACAGCAGCTATTATGCTGGAGCCTATCCAGGGAGAAGGTGGAATCTATCCGGCTGACCAGGATTATTTAGAAGGGGTGCGCGAGCTCTGTGATCAAAAAGATATTCTTTTAATTTTTGATGAGGTTCAATGTGGGATGGGTAGAACAGGTGAACTTTTTGCCTACCAAAACTATGGAATTGAAGCAGATATAATTACTCTAGCAAAAGCTTTAGGTGGCGGAGTTCCCATTGGGGCTTTTATGGCTAAGGAAGAGGTCGCTTCTGCTTTTGAGCCTGGAGATCATGGGACAACCTTTGGTGGCAACCCTCTGGCAACCAGAGCTGCTTCGGAAGTAATTGATATTATGCTGGAACCATCCTTTTTGGATTCTGTAAAGAAAAAGGGAGCTTATTTAAGAACTGAACTTGATAAACTTGTGGCTGAAAATGATAATATAATAGAAACAAGAGGAATGGGTTTAATGCTGGCCTTAGAGCTAAGTAGTGATTTATCTGCAAAGGAAATAACTGATGAACTTTTCGAAAGAGGTTTTTTAGTTAATGCTGTTAAGGAACACACCTTAAGGTTTTTACCACCTTTAGTAGTAGAAAAGGAAGACATGGATCTTTTGATTGAAAATATTAAAGAAATAATCACAGTTGAGTAGCTTTAAATTAACTTTAAATAACTTGTTTATTCTGCTATAATTAAAAAGAGATAAAACTAAATTTAAATAGAAAATGATTGAGCTCCAGAAGCTTTTTAGCTTAATGGAGCTTTATTATTGCATATTTCTAGTTTAATAAAGAAAGGTTGGGTAAAAAGATGAATAAGAGATTAAAAGGTTTAAAAGATAGTGTAGCAAAAAGAAGAGAAAAAGATACAGTTCGTTCTTACAGTATAGGCAGGAACGAATCCTGTCCCTGCGGCAGTGGCAAAAAATTCAAAAAATGCTGTGCCCGCAATAATCCAGATAAAAGTATTGAAGAATATTTTGAGGCAGTTAAAAAAGCAGAGAGAGAAGAGGAAGTAGTTGATTTATTAGAAGAAGCGGTTAAAAATTATCCTCTGGAACATAGATTCCTATTACCTTTAATAGTTTATACTCTGCAGAGTAATGATTATCAGCAGGCTGGAAAATACTTAAAACATGCCTGGCAGTTGATGGGAACTGACTTAGATGAGGCCTTTATTTCTCCCCTAGTTAATATCATGCTGGAACAGGAAGAAATTGATGAAGCTGAGGCAATTGTCAGGGAAGCTTTGGAAGCTAAAGGAGAAAATATAGCTCTCTTAATTGCTTTAGCTGAAGTTTATAAAAAAGGCCAGAACTTTCAGCGTGTTAATGATATAATTGACCGGGCAATGCAGATTAACGCTGACAATTTACAGCTAATTATTTTCCGTCTGGAAACTTTAATGGATTTAGATGATGTTGTAAGTGCGCTCAGCCTATTTAAAAAATATTATGAGCAGCTAAAAGAATATAAGCAAATGCGGGTAATTTCATTTTTAGATGATTTTATAAAAGAAAGGTTTAACCTAAAAGAAAATAAGGAACTCAAGCAAAAAGAGGCTTTAGCTCAGGCTGCAGAAATATTCAATGTTTTTCAGCGGCTTGATAACCTTAAAATGAGTTCCGCTGAGGTTGAAGGTAGAAAATTATTGAATGAAATAAAAGATTTACCTCCTAGAAACTCTCAGATTGCTCTTGATATTCTTGCCCGCTATTTAGCAGCTGAATTATATGAAGATTTCAGTAATTTTGCCGAAGAACTGGAAGCAAAGCATCTAAGAAATCCAGATTTCTTGAGGCTCTTATTTTTAGCAGATTATCAGCAGGGTAATTTAAATAAAGCTGAAGAAAAAATTAAAACTGCTTTTACTATTGAAAAAAATAGAAAAGATGGACATTTTCATAACTGGCAGGTAGCTTCTGATTACTTGAGGTTTTTAGTAGAATATGGAGAGAATCAGGAATTAGCAAAGTTTGTTGAAGATTTTGCAAATCTGTTGGGAGAAGATGATAACCTCCTCGCTAGTTTAATGATGTTAATAGAAAATGAAGAAGCACGAAATCACCAGAAAAAACTTTTAGAACGACTGCTGGAGCTGGTTGAAGCTAATTTAATTGATAAGATCAAGAAAAAAGATATTTATAATAATCGACTATTTATTAGTTTATCTGCCCTTGATGGAGAAGAAACAATCTATGACAAAGGAAGAGATATTACAACTCAGGAATTAAAAGAAGTTATTGCTGAAGTAGAAGCTGCAGCTGTTAACAGTCCAGCTCTAAGTTATGCTAAGTTAAGACTTTTAAAATATCAATCTAACCTGGAAGTAGATCAAAAAGAAAAATTACTAGATGATGTTAAAGAATCAGCTGTTGAGAGTTATTTTGATACGGTTGCCTATTATGAAACCATTCTAAGATTTGATGATCCAGCACCTATTTTAACAGAAATTCCGCATGGAAAGTTTTTAGATGATGAGTATTTAGATTTTTACAGATTGGTGGCAGCTTTAAAATTAAATTATTACGAAATGGGAACTGAGCTTTTCCACCGTCAGCTTTTAAAGGAAAGTAAAAAAAATAAGGTTATGAGTTATTTAGTTAGACTGCTGCGTTACTTCAAGCAGGAGAGTTTAATTGAGCACTTTAGAGCGATGGAGGTAGATGAGGTAATAATTAACTATTTAAAGAAACTGTCTGAAAGAAGATAGTTTAATTTTTACTGATTAAAAAAATAATTTAAGAAAATTTTCCTAAATTCCTTGTCATTGAAGCTGATAATTATTATAATATAGCTATAACAGTTGGGACAGAAACTTTTTTTGAGAGCTGTACCCATTATTAAAACTGTTAAATACAATAAGTTTAGTCCACCTGGATCAATGGACTGGGATGGGAGGAAAAGAAAATAAAACTCAAAACAAGACAGATTGTAATTGCTGGTATGTTGGGGGCTATATCTATCATTTTAGGTGCTACTGGTTTAGGGTTAATACCCTGGCCGAGTGCAGCTGGACATGCAACAATAATGCATCTTCCAGCTATTTTAGGGGGAATTATTGAAGGACCAATAGTTGGTCTATTAATTGGATTAATATTTGGGGTTTTTAGTTTTTTGAGGGCAACAAACCCAATTTTTGCTGACCCAATTATAGCGATTTTGCCGAGACTTTTTATTGGTGTAGCTGCTTATTATGTTTACCGATCTACTAAAAATATTAATCAGAGTACTTCTCTAGTTTTAGCAGGAGCAGTAGGAACTATAGTTAATACAGCAGGAGTTTTAACTTTAGCTGTTTTAAGAGGATATCTTCCTTTAAGTGCAGCTCTTGCAGTAGCAGCAACAAATGGTATTCCAGAAATAATTGTCGCTGCAGTATTTTCTTTAATTATCGGTAAAGCTTTAATTAAATTCCAACAGAATAATTAGCCTATAAACACTGGAGTTAATTAATTTTAATTTCAGTGTTTTTTTCAGATTCTCGAGCATTTATTTCAAACAAGATCAACGAATTAGTTGCTTCATATAGGCTTTTGACTTAGCCTCTATTTTTAATGTATAATATAATATATAGATAAAATTGATAAACTCCATTTGGGCTTGAGAGGAGGAGTTAAAATGAAAGATAAGCAGAGAATTAAAGAAGTGCTGGAAAATACAGAAATTTTGCTTGAACCAGATGATTTAATTTCTACTGAACATGATACAACTCTCCACTATTATGTACTCAGCAAGCCATATTATTTAGAGGAATTTCCGGATGAGGGGCCCGAAACTAAGATTAGAGAAGGTAAAATAACCTGGGAAAAGCCTAAATTATTAACTCCGGATTATATGATAAACATGAGTGGATTTAGTGGTGAAGCAAAAAAAGCAATGCAGATGATTGCACGTGAAAATCCTGATCTTGCTGGATTACTTTATAAAATGAATTATCGCAAAGAGTCGATCAGAACTTTTACAATCAGCCGAGAAATTGAGAATGCAGAAGCTGAAATAAGAGATGAAATTGATGAAAATGATGAAAATAATGAAAATTTGACTGTGATTATTAAGGGTGTAGATGAACTTTGGGATGTTTCTTTAATGAAGTTTATTCAGAAACTGGTTTTAAAAAGTGCCTATAAATCACAGCTTCCTGATTACGAGGAAAAAGGATTTCTAAGTACTGATGATCAGGGATATTCAGTGGTTACCAGAAATCTCGAAGGGCTGCCAATTGCAGCCAGTGAAGAGATCGAAAAAATGTTTGAAATGGTTAAAAATGGTGATGAAGATCCTTCAAAGTTAAAAAAGGAGCTTGATCGCTGGGGAGTTTTTAATGCATATCAAGATAGATTTTTTGATCTGTTTAGGGAGGACTGATAATTATGAAAAGTGCTTATGAAAAGGCAATGGAAAGAGCAGACAAAGTTTATGGAGCTAAGGCTGATAATGTCAATTCTTTAGAGATTAGAGAAAATTTAAAGGAAATTATGGCACCATTTTTTAAAGAAGAGATGGACGCTGAGGCTTTGTGGCATGAATTAGAAGATAAAGATGAAGCTTATTTAAAAGAAGCTCAGCTGATGTTAATTGAATCAATTGGACTTCGCAATTCTTCGGAACAAATTAAAAGACGAAAAGAAGCAGTTGTGGCTGTTGAATCACTTAAGGAAAGTGGAAACAGCACCTTTTTTGAAAAACAATTTACTCAGGCACAGAGCCTGCAGCAGCAGTATCAAACTCAGAAGAAACAGCTTGATCAACAGGTGCAGCAGCATTTAGAACAGGCACAGTCTCAGGCACAGGGCCAGAATCCTTTAGCTGCTGCTCAAAATGGAAATGCTGACGGTCAAAATGGAATGAATGCTCAAATGAGGCAGCAGCTGGCCCAGAAAGTATCAGAGTTTCAGGAAGGCTATAATAAGCGATTTAATCAACTAATAGAGAAAATGAAAGCTGAAATTGAATAAGCAATAATTATTCAAATTAATATAGTACACATTATTTTAGAAAACAAAAAATAATATTTATGATTTTAAGATTTAAATCCGACCATTTTGTGTCGGATTTTTTGCTTTAACAAGCAAAATAAAAAGGAAAAATTTGATTAAGCGAGAATAGTATATAATAGATACTGTATGGTTATGAACAATTGTAAACAATCATCATGTTTCAAATAAATTTAGCTGTAAAAAACTTATAAATATTTGGTGTCATTAGGATGGAGGATAATAATGATTAGAAATATAATATTTGATCTGGGAAATGTACTTTTAGATTTTGATCCTGACCAATATTTAATTGATTTAAACTATCAGGGAGAAATAAAAGAAAGATTAAAATCTGAAATTTTTGAAACTGAAGAATGGTTAATGCTGGACCGTGGAACTATTAGCCAGGAAAAAGCAGTTAAGATCTGGCAGCAGAGGAATCCTGATTTAAAAGCTGAGATTTCAGATGTAATGGCTGAATGGGAAAAAATATTGAAAGTAAAAAATGAAAGCCTTGAAATTTTAAAATCTCTTGCTGCCAAAGACTATAATTTGTACATTCTATCTAATTTTCATAAAAAAGCTTTTAATTATGTCAACAGCAGCTATGATTTTTTTGATTATTTTGATGGACGAGTTATTTCTGCTGATGTAAAAATGATCAAACCAGAAACAGAAATTTATGATTACTTACTTGAAAAGTTTAATTTAAAAGCTGAAGAATCAGTATTTATTGATGATTCTAAAAAAAATATTGAGGCAGCCTTAGCAAAAGGAATAAGAGTTATTCATTTTAAAGATGCTGAATCTTTAGCAGAAGAGTTAAAACTATATCTAGGGAAGTGATTTTGATGCCACATATATTATTTGGTCGTTCAAAAGAATTGGAAATAGAGATTACAGAATATCTGGATCTTGTTAATCGGGGTTCTTTAACTTTTAAACGAGATTTAAACAGATATATCAAGAAGAACTTTCAGCTTTTTGAAGAATCATTGACAGATATTAAAGAAATAGAAAATAATGCTGATGAACATCAAAAGGATATAAAATATAAGCTCTATAAATATATGCTGATACCTGAATCCAGAGCTGATGTTTTGGGAATAATTGAAGAAATTGATACCATTACTGATTTAGCAAAAGAGGTTATTTATGAAATTTCAATAGAAAAGCCGCTGATTCCAGAAGAATTAGAAAGTGATTTTTTAGAATTAGTTGAAAACAGTACTGAAGCTGTAGATATGTTAGTTAAAGCGGTTAGAGCTTTTTTTGAAGAAATTTCTCAGGTCAATGATTATGTAAATAAAGTTCATTTTTTTGAACATCAGGCAGATAAAAATGAAGAAAGATTAAAAAGGAAAATATTTTCTGAAAAGTATGAAGAAATTGAGATAGCCCGCAAAATACAGCTGCGATATTTTATTGAAGAGATTGCAGCTTTATCTGATCAGGCTGAAAGTGTTAGTGAAGACGTTTCTGTAGCAGCGATTAAAAGAAGAATTTAAACTAAGATTGGATGGTGATGTGGGAAATGATTGAGATAATGATTTATCTCTCCAGCGGTCTTTTTTTGGGCTGGTCACTGGGAGCAAATGATGCAGCAAATATATTTGGTACAGCTGTTGGAAGCAGGATGGTTAAATTTTCTACTGCAGCATTGATTATGACTATTTTTGTGATTTTAGGAGCCGTAGTCAGTGGAGCTGGAGCCTCACATACTCTTGGAGCTTTAGGTCGAGTAGGAACTCTTCCAGCTGCCTTTGTGGTTGCATTTTCAGCAGCAGTTGCTGTTTCCTGGATGACTAAATTAAGCCTGCCAGTTTCTACATCACATTCAATTGTCGGAGGTATTATTGGCTGGAATCTTTATTCAGGTTTTGCAACAGATTTAGCGGTTTTAAGAGAGATTGTTGGTGCCTGGATATTTTCGCCAGTTTTATCAGGCTTTTTTGCAGTAATCTTATATTTTATTTTTAAGCAAAGATTAAATAAAGCTAAGATACATTTACTTCATCTTGATTTTTATACACGCTGGGGACTTTTAATTGTTGGTGCATTTGGTGCTTATTCATTAGGAGCTAATAATATTGCAAATGTAATGGGAGTTTTCACGGGAATCATGGAGGTGCCAAATTATAATTTAGGTTTATTTACTTTTACAGGAGCTCAGCAGCTATTTTTATTGGGTGGAATCGCTATTTCGGTTGGAGTTGTAACTTATTCAAAGAAGGTTATGCTGACAGTTGGATCAAGCATAATGGATATTTCACCAATTGGAGCTTTTATTGTTGTTCTAGCAAGTTCAACAACACTTTTTGTTTTTGCTTCTTCGACTTTAAAGGATTTTTTAGTAATGCTCAATCTACCGTCATTACCTTTGGTTCCAGTTTCTAGTTCTCAAGCAGTCGTGGGGGCAGTTTTAGGTTTGGGGCTTGCCAAAGGTGGTAGGAATATTAATTTTAGATTGTTGGGTAAAATTGGAGTTGGTTGGGTGCTGACACCAATCACAGCAGCTTTGATTTCATTTATTTTGCTTTTTTTCATGCAAAATGTTTTTATTCGTTCAGTTATTTAAAAAATCAGAAACGACAACTTTTATTTAAATGCTAAAGATTTAAATATAAATATAATGGTGATATTAGAATCTAATGAGGTGATTTAATGCTCGAAGATATACAAATAGCAGAATATTTACAGTTAATTATTGAAAGAATCGAAAATAATCTTTTTGTCTGGAGTAATTTAATTGAGCTGATTATTTTTGCTGTACTTGTTGCTGCTTCATATTTTCTTTCCAAAATTTTATATAAACATGTTGATGAGCTATTGGGGAAAATTAAAGCTTTAAGAGAAAGAAAAAAGATTAGAATTATTGATAGATTATTGTTTCCATTGATTTTGATAATTTTAATTGGAGTTTATTATGTTACTGCAGCAGCTTTTGGGCTGCCTGCAGTGGTTATAAGTATTTTTGGCAACTTAGTTTCAGCCTGGCTGATAGTAAAAACTATTACTTTGTTTTTTCCAAGAAACAAGATGTTCAGGTTTTTATCAGCTTTAATTTGGATAATTGCTGCTCTAAGAATTTTAAATATTTATCAGGAAACAATAAATTTCTTAGATAGTTTAGCGTTTAACAGCGGCAATCTGCGTATTTCTTTATTATTAATTATGAAGGCAGTCATCATTTTTAGTATTCTATTCTGGCTGGCAGGTAAGATAAGCCGTTTGGTAACTGGAAGGATAGATAAAAGTGATGATTTAACTCCATCAATTAAGGTATTATTAAATAAAATAGCTAAGTTTTTAATCTTTACTTCAGCAATTTTATTTACCCTTAGTGCAGTTGGAATTGATCTCAGTGCCTTTGCATTCCTTGGTGGAGCTATTGGTGTTGGCTTAGGTTTTGGTCTGCAGAAAATAGTTTCAAATTTCATCAGTGGAATTATAATTTTAGCTGATAAATCAATCAAACCTGGTGATGTGGTTGAAATTGGAAATGTTTATGGCTGGGTAAAAAAATTAGATACCCGTTTTGTTTCAGTTGTTACCCGTTCTGGTAAAGAATTTTTAATTCCAAATGAAGATTTTATTACTAAAGAGGTAATAAATTGGTCTTACAGTGATGAATTAGTAAGAGTAGATGCTGAGGTTGGTGTTTCTTATAATAGTGATTTAAGGCTGGTCCAGGAATTAATGATGAAAGCTATTGAAGAAAAAGATAGAATCTTAACAAAACCCGAACCTAATGTGCTTTTAATGGGTTTTGGTGATAATTCAGTTAATTTTGAGGTTCGTTTTTGGATTAGTGATCCTAGGAATGGTATACAAAATATTAGAAGTCAGGTTTTATTGTCTATTTGGGATCATTTTAAAGAAAATGAGATTGAAATACCATTTCCTCAAAGAGATTACCATTTAAAATCTTTACCAGATGATTTGAATAATTATTTAAGTCAAACTAAACAAACTAAACAAACTAAACAAAATAAAGAAAGTAAAAAAGAAAAAGAAGATTTGCAGGAGAATTAAAGGAGGCTAATTTATGGCGAAGATTTTAATTCCGTTGGCTGAAGGTTTTGAAGAAATTGAGGCAGTTACCAACATTGATGTTCTAAGACGAGCTGGACTTGATGTTATAACTGCAGGTATAGGCAGTAAAAAGATAGAGGGTGACCACGGTATAAAGATTGAAACTGATACTGAAATAAATGAAATTGATGCTGCTGATTTAGAAGCAGTTGTTTTACCTGGTGGCATGCCCGGAGCTGCTAATTTGCGTGACAGCAATGAACTGCGTAATATTATAAAACAATTAAACGAAGAAAATAAATTATGTGCAGCAGTCTGTGCTGCTCCAATTGTTTTAGAGGCAGCAGGAATCTTAGACGGCAAAAAGGCAACCAGTTATCCTGGTTTTGATAAAGATATGCCTTCCTGTAATTATCAGGAAGAGAGAGTAGTAATTGATGGTAATTTGATTACCGGAAGAGGACCAGGAGTTGCCATGGAATTTGCAATGACTATAGTAGAATATTTAATTGATGAAGAAACAAGAATAGAATTGCAGAAATCGATGCTAGTGAAAAACTAATAAAATCAAGAAAAGCCTACCCGTTGTCTGACTCACTGAGCTTTCATTTTATAACGAATAGTCAGCTCAGCATTAGGAAATCGAGTCCGTCAGACAGATTCGGGTAGGCCTTAATTTTATTTAGCTGTAGTCGTCGTGGAGACTATGCTAAATATCTTTATTCTTTTATTTATTATACATTTCCGCATAATATCTTTCTAGCATTTTTTTAGCAGAGAATCTTTCGTAAGTTGTAGCAATACTTTCGGTCATCATATCTTTCCAGCGATCTTTATTGCCGTAGAAAGTAGGAACAACTTCATTTAATAAGACTCTGTAGAGTGCGTAAAGATCACTTTCATCCTGACCTTCACCTACATAACCATCGCCAAACTGCCAGCCATTAATTCCGTGCTCACAGCCTTCAACCCACCAGCCATCAAGAATACTCAAGTTCAGGCCGCCGTTCATAGCTGCTTTCATACCTGAAGTACCACTGGCTTCAAGTGGTTTGCGGGGATTGTTTAACCAAATATCAACACCGCGGGTCATGTAGCGGGCAATTTCCATATTGTAATCTTCTAAGAAAACTACACTGTTTGGAAATTCTTTCGCTTTTTTGACAAGGTTTGCTACTATTTGTTTTCCATTATCATCTGTTGGATGGGCTTTACCTGAAAAGACTAGCTGAATATCACCAGATTCTAAATAAGGATCAATTAGATCTGATTTTTTAAAGATTAAATTAGGACGTTTGTAAGCAGTAGCTCTTCTAGCAAAACCAATAATTAACTTATCTGGATTGAGCTCAGCTCCGTTTCTTTCTTTAATAAAATCGACTAACTCTTTTTTCATTGTCTGATGTGTTTTATAAATAGCTTCAGTGTTACCCATATTTTCTACAATTCTATCATCAACCCAGGTGCCTCTATGAACACCATTGGTAATTGAGATAATTGGAGATTTACCGGCAACATTTTTCCACATTTCGCGTGAAGTTTGTCCGTGTAATTTAGCAACACCATTAGATATTCTGGAAAGACGTAAGCCTGCAACAGTCATACTGAAAGGACTGTCACCAATCTCTTTCATTTGCTGTCTGGTTAAAGTATTAAAAGCACTCATTTTTTTGAGGCTATCTAAACTGTGAGATTCATTTCCTTCTTTAACAGGTGTATGAGTAGTAAATACAATATCATCTTTAACATCATCCCAGGCTGTATGGAAGTCCATGCCAGTTTCCATTTTTTCTCTGATCAATTCAGTTCCCGCTAGAGCAGCATGTCCTTCATTGAAATGATAGATATCGATGTTGAGTCCTAGTTTGCGTATAGCCTTAACTCCCCCGATTCCTAAAGCAATTTCCTGAGCAATTCTTTTTTCATTAAACCCGTCATAAAGACCGTCAGTTATAGTTTGATACTTTCTGTTTTCTGGAAGGTTAGCATCTAAAAGATATAAGGTAGCATTATTAAATTTATCTAACTTCCAAATTTTAAGTGTAACTTCCTGCTCCCTAATTGTGACAGATACTGTTTCTCCAGTGTCTACTGCATGCTCATAAATTTCTTTATTGACAGGATGCTGGTCTTCAGGTCGACCTTCAGCATTAATCACCTGTTTTGAGTAACCTTTGCGCCATAAAAGTCCAATTCCTGTTACAGGATACGAAAATTCTTTTGCCGCTTTAAGAATATCTCCTGCTAAAATACCTAATCCACCTGCATAGATACGCATATCTTCATCTAATCCATATTCCATGCAGAAATAAGCTGTATGTGGCTTATTATTGTTCATTTACAAATCACTCCCTATAATATTAACTAACTAAAAATTTTCTGTTTTTTCTAATAATAGTTATTCCTATCTATTTATTATATCAAATTATTAGCAAATGTCTATTTTTTAAAAACATTTTCTTTAAATCTTTCTAACAATTTATGCTCATTATCGCTATCAGGCAGGAAATAATAGGCTGGAATTTCGCTGTGAATCACTGGTATTTCAAAACTCAAGCCTTTTGCCATAGCTTTAAGATAGCGCCTGGCAGTCTGCTCCCATGTATATTTACTTTCTACTCGTTCTTTAGCTTTTAATTGATAATCCCTCCAAATTGAACTTTTACCTACAATTTTTTTGAGTCCTCTTGCTATATCAGCAGGATCTTCGGGGTCAATTAAAATTCCAAATTCATCATCAGCCATAATCTCACTTTGACCACCATTTTTAGTCACAACTGCCGGTAAACCAGCTGCCATTGCTTCTACAGGTGCCAGTCCAAATGGTTCATAAAATGAAGTTAATGAAAAGACTGATTCTCGATTAGCCAGATAACCATAGCATTCAGCCAGTTCTTTTTGACTGCTTAAGGGGAACATAGAAACTTTGCCTTTTAAATCATATTCATCAATAACTTCCATTATTTGATCTAAAATTTCTTTTTCTTCCCCGGCAGCTGAACTGTAATCTTCAAACGGATTTTCAATACCTCGGAGAGTGATTACTAAATTTGCTTTTTGCTGCAGCTCTGAATCTTCAGCAAAAGCTTTAACTAATGCTAAGTGATTTTTCTTTTGGTCAAGGCGGCTGGCACAGATAATAGCTGGTTTTTCTATCCGTTCTGTACTTAAATCTCTATTTAAATATTGCTCAATCATTTTCGCAGTTGCCTTAGAATAATTTCCGTCAAAGACATCAGTGTTTACTCCAGGTGGGATAACAGAGAACTTTTTATCATTGTCTACATCCACGGCTTCTTCATAATATGGATGTGAATATTGCTCCATTCTTTCCTGAGTAGTACTGACAATAATCTGATTAGAAAACTTCATTGTTAATCTTTCTGCTATGATGCGGCTGTGAAATTTAAATCTCTCTATCAACTGATCAAAATTAGTTTTAGAAAAATTTAATTTATCCATTTTCTGGGCTCCAAGTGAATGACCTGTAAAAGAAAAGGGAGTTTCCATCTTTTCTTTTAATAGTACACCTGCTAGACCTCCGTCACCATAATGAGTGGTAAAGAAATCTGGAAAAGCACCTTCCTCATCATAAAATTCTGCTATTGCATCAACATATTCTTTCAGGTGAGGCCACAATTTTTCTTTAGCTAAAAATTGATCTCCACCAAAAGGTAAACGAATTATTCTTAAATTATCACAATTTGGATAGCTGTCATATAGGCTGCTGAATTCAGGCCATTCAGGATCATTTATCTGCCTTGTAATTATGTCAACTTTAATTCCCATTTCAGCTAGAGCCTTACTGACTTCTTTAACATAAACCAGCTGGCCTCCAAAATCTGGATGTTCAGTCCAATAGCTGTCTTTAGGATCAAAGTTTCCCTGTGGATTTAAAAATGCTACATGTTTAATTTCACTCATTAAAATTACCTCCCTTAATTGGCTGAATATCATAATAAGATATAATTTCCATTAACGGTGGAACAGAAGATAGGGCTCCAACACCTTGAATTTTAAAAGCTGCAACTGCGTTTCCTAACTTTGCAGCTTCAATAATTGGCAGTCCTTTCAAGATTCCAGTCAAAAATCCGGACCAAAAAGAGTCACCAGCACCAGTTACATCAACAACTTTTTCTGAAAAAACAGGAATGTGAACTGGATCATTTTTCCCATCTGAAAGCAAAACTCCATCTTTACCCAGGGTTAAAATCACAATCTTAGCACCATCATTATGATATTTTTTTAGGTAATTTTCTGGATGATCCTGGCCATAGAGGTGATAGGCATCATCTAAAGAGGGTTTAATAAAATCTGCCTGAGCTAAAAGTTCTCGTATTATTTTACTCCCTTTATTGCCTTCCGGCCAGAGAATAGCTCTAAAGCTTGGATCAAAAGCAAAAATTTTATTTTTTTTAACTGCATAATCTATAGCTTTGATAGCAGTGGCTCTTGCAGGGTTTTTGGAAAGTATGAAACTTCCGGTGAAAAAAACTGAAGAATTATCTATTTTATTGTATATTTCATCGGTTATTTTTATATTAATATCTGCTCCTCGGTAAGCAAGCCAGGAAGGGGTTTTCTTACTTTTGTTAACAAAAATAATTGGTGTCCCTTCTTCCAGGTCCTGCTGCAGACAGTCGAGGTTTACACCTTCTTTTTCTAAAGTTTCTGTCAAATACTCCCCAAATTCATCTTTGCCTACTCGACTAATAAAGGCTGTTTTATTTTCTAAGCGCTGCATATTGACTAAAACATTGGCTGGAGAACCACCAAAATAGCGGGTGAAATTAGCACATTCTTTAAGTGGAGATTCTTCCCTAGAAATCATATCTAGCAAAACTTCTCCATAAGCAGTTATATCGAAATCATTTTTTTCGAAAGTCAAACTGTCATGAATTGTTAACAATAGCCTCACCTCACATTTTAATTTTTTTAGCTGCTCTTAAATATATTATTTCTACATAAATTTTAAATAACCTGTTTTTTAAAATAATTAATCTAAAAAACTGGCAGGAATAGTTGATAGGATAAAGAATAAATAATAATATAGACAGTAAATTACAATTAGAAATTTCTAAAAAACAATACTAATTTTAATAAAATTGCATTAGTTGTGGAGATGATTTTATGTTCGAAACAAAGCTAAATACCAACCCGGCAAAATTATATTATGCAGGTGATGATTTAGGCTTAACATTTTCTGAAGATAAAATACAGTATAAAATTTGGTCACCTCCTGCACAGGCAGCAGTTATTGAAATTTTTGCTGATGATCAGGGTTATAAAAAATTGAATGAATTCGAGTTGGATTCTTCAATAAGTGATACCTGGCAGGTTGAGTTTTCAAAAGAATATTATGGAGAGTATTATCGACTAAGATTAAAGCTGCCTCGAAAAGAGTATGTATTCGTTGATCCCTGGGCAAAGGCTGTTGGTACAAATAGCAGCTGTGGTTTGATTATTGATCCAGCTCGAGTGTATCCACCAACCTGGACTCATGACCAGAAAGTAGAACTTAATGATCCTGTTGACGCTGTGATTTATGAACTACATGTTAAAGATTTTTCTGCTTCAAAAGAAAGTGGAATAAGACATAAAGGTAAATATAGTGCCTTTACTGAAAGGCATAGTGTAAATAAAGAGGGGATGTTGACTGGAATTGCCCACCTTAAAGAATTGGGGATAACTCATGTTCATTTACTTCCTGTTTATGATTTTGCCTCTGTTGATGACACCAATCCTGATGATTATAACTGGGGATATGACCCTTTATACTATATGGTTCCAGAAGGTTCTTATGCCTCCAATCCGGCTAATGAAAGTAGAATTTATGAGTTTAAAAAAATGGTAAAAATTCTTCACTCTTATGGAATTGGAGTGATTATGGATGTAGTCTATAATCATACTTATCATACTCAGAATTCACCCTTTCAGAAGATTTTCCCCAATTATTTTTATCGCTTTACTGAAGATGGAAAATTTGCTAATGCATCGGGCTGTGGAAATGAGATTGCAACTGAGCGGGAGATGATGCGTAAATATATTGTTGATTCTCTGCTGTATTGGAGTAGAGAATATCATATTGATGGTTTTAGATTTGACTTAATGTCAGCTATTGATAGAGAAACCATGCTGTTAGCTGAACATAAGCTGCGCAAAGAAAATCCTTCAGTTTTAGTTTATGGTGAGCCCTGGACAGCAATTGAGCCACAGCTGCACCGCTATCAGCAGATTAAAAAAAGTGATCAGAAAGGAACCGGGATTTCTGTTTTTAATGATAATTTTCGAAATGCCCTTAAAGGAAACAGTGATGGAACCGAAAAAGGATTTATTCAGGGGAAAATTGGTTTAGAAAGAGAAATTGATGAAGGTGTAATTGGCTCTATTGGACTTGAAGAAAGACGTCTATATGGTTTTACCCTTCATCCTGGAGAGAGTATTAATTATTTTGAAGCACATGACAATTTAACGCTTTGGGATAAGCTGGCGCGTTCCTGTCCTGGAGCTGATGAAGAGCAGCGGAAGAAGATGCATAAGCTGGCCCAGACAATTTTATTTACCTCTCAGGGGGTTCCTTTTATGCTGGCTGGAACAGAATTTTTAAGAACTAAATTTGGGGATAAAAATAGTTTTTCCTCCGATATTTCTGTTAATGAGTTAAAATGGGAACGGAAAACCACTTATCGAGATCATTTTAATTATGTCAAGGGTTTAATCAATCTCCGCAGTCATCATCCAGCTTTTAGAATGAGAAAAAGAGCAGATATTAAAGAAAATTTACATTTTATAAATTCTCCATTTGGGACTGTAGGCTATGGTATTTTTAATAATGCAAATGAAGATTCCTGGAGCACAATCTTAGTTTTGTTAAATCCTTCTAAAGAGTGGAAACAGTTTTATCTTCCAGAAAATAGGACCTGGGCTATAGTGGTTGATGATCAGGAGGCTGGAACTGAGCCAATTCGATTTTTTCATTCAAATGAAGTTTTAGTTCCTCCAATTACCGGCATGGTAATTTATGCAGCAGATTTAGTTACAGGCTATTAAAAGCTTGTAGCTTTTCTGCGCTTATGATAAAATAAATAACAAGTATCTGAGCAGTGAGTATTTTTATTTATTTTTAATTTTGAAAATTTTCATTTATTTTTGAGATAAGATTAAGAAGGGAGAAGATAGCAGCTTATGGTTAAAGTTAAAAGTTTAGAAAAAGATAAAGATTTAAAAAATGTTGAACTGCCGGAAGAGGTTGAAGAATTACTTGATGCCTGTCCTAAATATACTGTTGCTCATAATGAACAGCAGCTGGTAGACCTATCTGTAAGAGATGCTAAAAATGGGTGTCAGGAAGTAAAATATAATATAACTGGACGAGGAGATGTAGTTGAGGCAGTCGTCTGTAAAGTGAGAAATGGAATTTCTGCCAATTATCCTGAAGCATATATGAGGCGAAGAGATCCCAACTGTATGTTGATTGCAGATGAGAAGGCTACTGATAAGGAAAGATATGAAAATCGTTTTGGTGAAAGATTTGAAGATAGAGTTAGGGGAGAAACCTTTGAGTGGCTAAAAGATCAGGAACTTGCACTTTTCTTTTTTGAAACTGGACCAAAGGGTTTAGGTGTTAAAGCACTGGCTGTTGTACCAGCAAATGCAGCATTTTTTGCTTTTGGTCTTTCATTACTGCAGGGTATTATTGATACTCGTGAAATGGAAGAAGTATTTAAACCTACATCTCACATTTATATTGCACCCCCTTTTCGCCATACTCATTTTAATGGTAAGCAGGTTGTAGTTCACCGTCGGCTGGATAATAAATATGAAATGTTTGCTTATAATTTATATCCTGGTCCTAGTGCGAAAAAGGGAGTTTATGGGATGCTGATTAATCAAGGAGAAAAAGAAGAATGGGTAACTTTGCACTGCTCAGCTGTTCAGGTTGTAACTCCTTACGGGAATACGGTTAATATCTCACATGAAGGAGCCAGTGGTGGTGGTAAAAGTGAGATGTTAGAGGATATGCATCGTGAACGAAGTGGTCGTCTGCTTTTTGGAAGAAATTTAATGACAGATGAAAAGTTTCATATAACCTTACCACAGGGTTGTGGTTTACGTCCAATGACTGATGATATGGCAATTTGTCATAATTCACTTCAGAAAAACAATGGTAAACTAACTTTAATGGATGCTGAGAATTCTTGGTTTGTAAGGGTTGATCACATCAATAAATATGGTACTGAGCCAAATCTTGAGTCTATAACAGCTGACCCAGAGAAACCATTATTATTTTTAAATATTGATGCTGCCCCAAATAGTACTGCTTTAATCTGGGAGCATATCGAAGATGAACCGGGCAAACCATGTCCTAACCCCAGAGTCACTATTCCTAGAGATATAATACCGGATGTTTTAAAAGATCCGTTGTCAATTGATGTTCGCAGTTTTGGTGTGAGAGTTCCCCCCTGTACTAAAGAAAATCCGACTTATGGAATTTTAGGATTATTTCATGTTTTACCACCTGCGCTGGCCTGGCTCTGGCGTTTAGTTGCACCACGTGGACATGGAAATCCAAGTATTATTACAGGTGATGGAATGAGTTCTGAAGGAGTTGGCTCTTACTGGCCTTTTGCAACAGGAAAAAAGGTTGATCAAGCTAACTTGTTATTAGAACAAATAATGGAAACTCCCAAAGTGAAATATATTTTAATTCCAAATCAGCATATTGGTGCCTGGAAGGTAGGTTTTATGCCAGAATGGATAACAAGAGAGTATTTGGCCCGTCGAGGTGGAGCCTGGTTTACAGAAAATCAGCTTCGACCTGCTCGGATGCCTCTGCTTGGATATTCTCTTCAGGAATTGCTGGTGGAAGGACAAAATATTGAAAGAGAATTTTTACAGGTTCACCGTCAGGCAGAAGTAGGAGAAAAAGCCTATGATATTGGTGGAAAGATTCTTTCTGACTTCTTTAAAAAATGTTTAAGAGACTATTTAGAACCAGGGCTGCATCCTGTGGGACGTAAAATTATTGAAACAGCTCTTAATGATGGAAATGTAGACGATTATAGTGATTTAATTGAAGGTGAGCCAATAATTAGAGAGATATAAGCAGAATTGAATTAGGTTGATTTTATCAAAATGATAAAATTATTCTTTGAATAATATATAACTATATTTAAGAACTTGGAGAAGGGCATTAATGTCCTTCTCCTTTTTAAAAGATAATCTAATATAAGAAATAAGAATTTTATTTTAAAAGTTAATGTATACATGGATAATCATTTAATTTTATTTTATTTATGATATAATTTTTTTCATAACAAAAATAAATTAACACAAGGAGGAGATCAATGCTAGACTTATTTTTAACAGTAAATAGTGCAGTAAACTCAGTTGTCTGGGGACCACCATTTTTATTTTTGCTGGTTGGAACCGGACTTTATCTTACTATTAGACTAGATTTTTTACAGTTTAAATATTTTAAGTTATCCTGGGATAAAAGTTTTGGACGTTATTTTAAACGAGATGCTGAGAATGAAGAAGGAGTTTTGTCATCTTTTCAGGCTATAAGTTCGGCAATGGCAGCTACTCTAGGAGTGGGTAATATTGCCGGAGTTAGTACAGCTTTATCACTTGGTGGTCCGGGAGCTGTTTTCTGGATGTGGGTTTCTGCTCTGGTTGGGATGGCAACAAAATTTGCCGAAGCACAGTTAGGAGTAAAGTTTAGAGAAAAAACCGGAGAAGACGAGTATAGTGGAGGAGTAATGTATTATATTGAAAATGGTATGGGAGGCAATTGGAAGTGGCTTGCTTCTTTATATGCATTTTTTGCTGGAATTGCAGCCTTTGGTATTGGAAATATGGTGCAGTCAAATACTCTGGCTCATGCTGCGGAAGATGGTTTTGCAGTGCCCAGCTGGATTACAGGAATAGTAGTTTCGTTATTAGTCGGTTTGGTTGTTTTAGGAGGAATTAAAAGAATTGGTAAGGTAGCAGAAAAATTAGTTCCTTTAATGGCAGCCTTTTATTTTATTGGTGGGGCAGTAATAATAGTTTCTCATTACTCTGAAATACCAGCTGTTATGGCCACAATATTTAGCAGTGCCTTTAATCCAGCTGCAGCTTTTGGTGGTTTTGCAGGTGCTTCTGTAAGAATGGCAGTTCGTTTTGGTATTGCTCGTGGAGTTTTCTCAAATGAGGCAGGTTTAGGAGCAGCTTCTATAGTTCATGCTCAGGCAAGAAACAAGCCAACCCGTCAAGGTATGTGGGGAATTTGGGAAGTTTTTATTGATACAATAGTTGTTGGTACTATTACGGCTTTAGTTGTTCTTTTAACCGGAGCTTTAGGAACTGGAGAAACTGGAGCGGTTCTGGCAGCTGAAGGCTTTACTAGAGGTTTACCTGGCCCTGGTGGTTATATTATTAATATTAGTATAATTATTTTTGCATATACAACTATGTTGACCTGGAGTTTTTATGGAGAAGAGAGCTGGAAATATTTATTTGGTAAAAAAATTGTAAAACCATATCGGGTTGTTTTTGTGATTTTACTCTTTGTAGGGGCAATTGGTGCTTTAGAACCAATCTGGCTTTTGGCTGATACTTTAAATGGCTTAATGGCAGCTCCAAACTTGATTGCTTTAGTTGTACTGGCTGGAGCAGCTGTTAAAGAAAAAGACAAATATTTATTAGAATTAAAAGATGATAAAAGTGCTTAGTTATTATAATTTAGTTTTTTAATTTTCTATAAATGGTAATTTGATTATCTTATCTAATTAATAAAGGCATGCAGATTTAGAAAATCTGCATGCCTTTTTTAGAATTTATTATACTATTGTATTTTTGGCAATAATCATTGGCAGATTAGTATCTCCTTTTAAAGATTTGTCAGCAGTAATTTGAACTCCCTTATCTAAAATTACATTTTCTAGATAGGCATTTTCTCCAATTACTGATTTCTGCATAATAATAGAATTTTTGATTGTTGCCCCTGGATGAACTTTTACACCTCTAAAAAGTACACTATTTTTTACCTCACCTTTAATTGAACATCCATTAGCAGCTAGAATATTTTTAGCATTGACTCCATTTTTATAAGCTGTGGGTGCCTCATCTTTTGGTTTAGTATAGATAGGACCATTCTTTAAAAATAGATCCTGCCAGACATTTGGTTTTAAGAGCTCAAGATTGCTTTTATAATAACCGTTGATTGAGTTAATTACTGCTGCATAAGATCGGAAGGGGTAACCATAAATTTTTAAATTATCCAGATTACCAATAATTGCATTTTTAACAAAATCCCATTCGCCTTTTGAAATACAGTCATCAATTATATCTAAAAGTAGTTCTTTTTTCATTATATACTTCTGCATAGAAATCTTTTTATAATAATTCTTTTTTGGATTAACTTTCATATCAATAATACGATCATTATCATCAGTATTCATTAATGTGTAAGTTGTATCTCGACGGAAGACATCAAGCTCTCGATAGATTATTGTAATGTCATTTTTATTTTCTAAATGGTACTTAAAGGCATCTCTGTAATCAATATTTGCTACCACATTTGGGCTGCAGATGATTACGTATTCCTGGGTGCTTCTTTTAATATAGTCTATATTACTGGCAAAGTTCTGTAGATCGCCTTTATAGGCTCTATTTGCCTGATAAATATGGGCGGGAGGTAGAATAAAAAGTCCATTTCGCTTTCGGTCTAAATCCCATGCTTTACCAAAACCAATATGATCCATTAGTGATCTATACTTGGTTTGAAGTAAGAGACCAACATTTGTGATACCTGAGTTAACAAGATTAGATAACGGAAAATCAATCAAGCGATAACGAGCTCCAAAGGGAACAGAGGCCAAAGAACGATGTCCAGTCAGCTTATCTAAAAATGATTCATCAAGAGCATTATTTATGATAGCCATTACATTGTTCATACTTGCTCCACCCTTTTTATAGATAGGTGTCATCATTTTATCCCACCACCATTCCTGCTTTAATATTTGAAGATTCTGGTATTACTTCATCATCACCGATTACGGTTATTTTTAAATCTTGATCTTCATTGTCTACTCCAATATGTGAGTCTTTTTCAATAATTACATTTCTGCCGACAATTGAATTTTTAATTTTTGCACCACTGCTAATACGGGTGTTTGGCAGGATAACTGAATCTTCAATAACAGCATTACGGGCAACTTTGACCCCAAAGAAGAGGACAGAATTCTTAACAGTACCCATAATTTGAGTTCCTTTATTAATCATTGAATTATCTACTACCGCATCTTCCGAAAGATATTGAGGTGGTCGGTTTGGATTAACACTATAAATAATCCAATTCCTATCCTGCAGATCTAATTCAGGCTTTTCTCCTAAAAGATCCATATGGGCCTGCCAGTAACTTTCAACTGTACCAACATCCTTCCAGTAATCTTTAAAAGTATAAGCATAAAAATTAAGTTGATCGGACATCATTTGTGGAATAATATCGTGGCCAAAATCACCTGCTGAATCATCATTTGCTTCAGCTTCAGCTTTTAAATATTTTTTAAGATATTCCCAGTTGAAGATATAAATTCCCATTGAAGCTAGATTGTTTTTTGCATTTTCTGGTTTTTCCTGAAACTCAATAATTTTTTGATCCTTATTGGTGTTCATTATTCCAAAGCGGTGTGTTTCTTCCCAGGGAACTTCCAAAACTCCAATTGTAACATCTGCATTTTTAGCTTTATGGTAATTTAACATTTCTGAGTAATCCATTTTATAGATGTGATCACCTGATAGAACCAGCACATATTCTGGGTCATGGATATCAATAAATTCTATATTTTGATAAATTGCATCAGCAGTTCCTTTATACCAGGAACCTCCTCCTTCCTTAACATAAGGAGGAAGTACAGTGACACCCCCATTGTGTCGGTCTAGGTCCCAGGAGCTTCCGCTGCCAATGTAGCTGTTTAGAATTAAAGGTTTATACTGGGTTAAAACTCCCACAGTAGTAATACCTGAGTTTGAACAGTTGCTTAATGGAAAATCAATTAAACGATATTCAGCTCCAAATGGAACTGCTGGTTTAGCAATATCTCTGGTTAAGACTCCAAGTCTGGTACCTTTACCACCAGCAAGCAGCATGGCTAACATTTCTTCTTTCGGCATTTTAATACCTCCTTTAAAGTCAGATAGACAATATAAGATTAAATTTAAATTACTATTTTTTGTTTTTGTCTGCCTTGTTTTTTTTCTTTTCTTCAGTCTCAGCAGGGTTTTTTTCTTTTTTAGCCGGCTTATATTTAAGATAAATCCCGGCAAGTGGCGGGAGATTAATGCTGATAGAATAATCAAAGCCATGGAAAGCTTTTGCTTCTGCTTTTACTCTAGCAGCAGTTTCATAGTTAGATCCTCCAAATACCTTTTGATCAGTATTTAAAATCAACTCATAGTTTCCTGGCCCTGGAACTCCAACTCGATAATTATCTCTCGGGATAGGAGTAAAATTTAGCAGGATAATTAGTTTTTGCGACCCATTTTCAGAACTTCTAATAAAACTGATCACACTTTGTTCATTATCATCAGCTTCAATCCAGCGAAAACCTTCATTTTCATGATCCAATTCCCAAAGAGCCTTTTCTTTTAGATAAACCTGATTTAATTCCTGCACGAAGTCTTGGGTGAGCTGATGTTTATCATAGTCAAGTAACAGCCAGTCCAGACTCTGTTTATAATTCCACTCGATAAATTGACCAAACTCTCCGCCCATAAAAAGTAGTTTCTTGCCTGGATGAGCATACATATAGCTGAAAAGAAGTCTTAAATTGGCGAATTTGCGCCAGTAATCTCCCGGCATCTTATCAACAAGAGATTTTTTACCGTGAACAACCTCATCATGAGAAAGAGGCAGCACATAATTTTCACTTTGACTGTACATACTAGAAAATGTTAGTTTGTTATGTTCCCACTTTCTATAAACTGGGTCTTTTTCCATGTAATCAAGAGTATCATTCATCCAGCCCATATTCCACTTAAAGTTAAAGCCCAACCCTCCTTCATGAGCAGGTGCAGTTACCAGCGGCCAGGCACTTGACTCTTCTGCTATCATGAGAATTCCGGGATAGCGGTCAAACATCTCAGTATTTAATTCCTTAATAAACTCAATTGCTTCTAGATTTTCAAAACCTCCGTATTCATTTGCAGCCCACTGCCCATCTTCTTTTTCATAATTTAAATAAAGCATATTACTGACTGCATCAACTCTTAAACCATCTATGTGAAACTTCTCAATCCAGTAATTAGCACTTGAAATTAAAAAACTCCAAACTTCGTTTTGGGCAAAATCAAAATTCAAAGTATCCCACTGAATGTTTTCTGCCCGTCTGGGATCAGAACTTTCATAAAGTTGAGAACCGTCAAATAATCTTAAACCATGGTCATCTTTACAGAAATGACTTGGCACCCAGTCCATAATAACTCCTATATTATTCTGATGGAGCTGATCCACAAAATACATAAAATCTTCTGGAGTGCCGTAACGAGAAGTTAGGGCAAAATAACCTGTAGTTTGGTAACCCCAGGAACCAGGGAACGGATATTCTGTTAAAGGCATTAACTCAACGTGTGTAAAGCCCATCTTATTTATATATGGTACAAGTTCATCTGCGATTTCCTTAAAATTCATTAATTCTCCATCATTCTGTTTCCAAGAACCAAGATGCATTTCATAAATACTTAAGGGTTCTCTGAGATGATTAGATTTTTTTCTTTTTTTAAGCCATTTTTTATCACCCCAGCTGTATTCTTTTGCTTCATAAATTTGCGAGGCAGTTTTTGGGGCTTTTTCCTGTCTGCGGGCATAGGGATCTGTTTTAACTCTAATTACACCTCTATAGCCTCTGATCCAATATTTGTAATGCATTTTATTTTCTGCACCTTCAACAAAGGTGGTCCAAATTCCGGATTCTTTAATTTTATGCATTGGATTTTTACTCTTATTCCAGTCATTAAAGTCACCAATCACACTAATTTCTTCAGCGTTTGGAGCCCAGACGGTAAAGCGAACCCCGTTTTCTTCATTTTCTTCAGTAAGATGTGCTCCTAGAAAGTTATAACTTTCATAGTGTCTTCCTTGATGAAAAAGATAACGGTCATAGTCACCAGGATAATTTTTATTTGTCATTAAACTCCCTCCTAAATCTTGATTCAAAATTTATTTAAATGAAAAGAATGAACAGAATTAACAGAAAATCTGATGTTGTATTATATATTCTCTATTTACTTTAATTTTCCTTTAATTAATCAGTTAAGATAAGATTTCTGCAGTAGCTGTCTAAAAAGTAGAATTAGTTGACATTGAACGGCAATTTTAATAAACTAAACATATAGATCATAAAAATTTAGTTGATTTTGTAAATTAGTAGGTAGTAGATAAAGATTGAGCGTATAATTATAGGAGGTGGCTCCATGGAAAAAGGGAAAAAGAAAATTTTATTTGTAGCTTCAGAGGCGGATCCATTTATTAAAACGGGAGGATTAGCTGATGTAGCTGGTTCATTACCACAGGCTCTAATTGAAGAAGGTCATGATGTAAGATTGGTGATTCCACAGTACAGACAGATTCCAGAAAAATATAAGGAAAGAATGGAAGCGGTTTGCCATTTTAGAACAAAACTAGCCTGGCGAGATACATATTTAGGTGTAAATAAATTAGTGGAAGACGGAGTTCCAGTTTATTTTATAGACAACCAATATTATTTTGATCGTGACTCAATTTATGAAAATAAAGATAAGCACGAACAGTTTGCTTTCTTTTCTCAGGCTGTATTAGATATGCTGCCTGTGATCGGATTTAAACCAGATGTTATTCATGCAAATGATTGGCAGACAGGACCTTTACCTCTGCTTTTTGCAGACCGGTATCGTCAGCAGAGTTATTACCAGGACATAAAAACTGTTTTCACCATTCATAATCTTAAATATCAGGGACAGTTTGCTGGACATTCTGCTGGAGATGTTTTAGGTGTAGCTCCTCATCACTGGGCAAGTGGTAATATCAGGCACAATGGCTTACTTAATTATATGAAAACAGGAATTATGTATGCTGATCATATAACTACTGTAAGCGAAAGTTATGCAAATGAAATTCAGACTTCCTATTTTGGCGAGGGGCTGGATTATGCTCTCAGATTAAGGGCTGATGATTTAAGTGGTATTTTAAATGGTATAAGTTATGAAAAATTTGATCCAGAAACTAATAAAAATCTTGCTGTCCGCTTCTCAAAAGGAGAAATTGATAAAAAAATTGCAAATAAGGTTCATATTCAGCAAAAAATGGGTCTGGAAGTAAATGGAGATAAACCATTGATTGGTTTTATCTCTAGGATGGTTGAACAGAAAGGTTTGGATCTGGTAAAAGCTGTTTTTGATGAAATTATGGCAACCGGAGCTCAGTTTTTAATTTTAGGTACTGGTCAAAGAGAATATGAAGAATTCTTTAAGTCAAAACAGCATGAATATCCAGATAATCTGTCAGTTAATATTAAATATGATGCTCAGCTGGCTGACCAGATTTATGCTGGAAGTGACATGTTTTTAATGCCTTCTCGTTTTGAACCCTGTGGTTTAAGTCAGCTGATCAGTTTCCGCTATGGAACTATTCCGGTAGTTAGAGAAACCGGTGGCTTAAACGATACTGTTGTTGCTTATAATGAAGAAACAGGTGAGGGTACTGGCTTTAGTTTTGCTGATTATAATGCCCATGACATGCTGCATACAATTGAAAGAGCTGTTTCATTCTATAATCAAAAAGGAATCTGGAATAAACTGGTTAATAGAGTTATGAATCTTGATTACAGTTGGCATAATTCGGCTAAAAAATATTCAGCACTCTATCATCAGCTAACTGAAGGTGCCAAACAGCAGCTTTTACAAAAAGGTGATGAATCAGAAGTTAAAATTAAGGTTTATCAACCTGATCCAAAACAAAAGTCTGCTGCCAAACAGAAGAAAGCTAAATTATCTAAAAAAATTAGTATTAACAAGGCATCAGTTTCTAAATTAGCTGAATTACCTGGTATTGGAAATGCATATGCAGAAAGAATAGTAAGTTATAGAGAGCAGAATGGTGATTTTACTAAAAAATCAGATTTAACTAAAGTTAAAGGTATCGGTAAGAAGAAATACCAAAAAATTTCAAAACTGCTTACACTATAATAAATATGTCTATTTTATAATTGAGTTTTAGACCGTCTTAATTGGCGGTCTTTTACTTGTTATTATTGATAAAAATATCACAAAAAAATAAAATACACTTTTGTTTGCTAATATGAGGTAGATTAAATATAATAGAAATAGAAAGAAAAAATGGAGGTTAGATAATGAAAATAGCGTTAGTTTCTATTGTATCTGAAGTGCATGACGAGAAAAAGGTTAATCAAAATTTAAAAGCTAAAATCAAAATTTTAGAGGAAAATTTTGAAGTCGAAAAAATTTCGGCAGATGAGATTCCTTTTACCGATTTTAATGAATATGATTTAACAATTAATTTCATTAAGACAGGGGGTTCAGAGGCTACTTTTGCTGAGAATGTAGAATATTTGCCTCAACCAGTATATCTTCTGGCAACAGAACTTAATAATTCTTTACCAGCAGCTTTAGAAATTTTGAGTTTTTTAAATGCTGAAGATCTTTCTGGGAAAATACTGCATGGAGATATGAAAGAAGTTGTATCAGAGATTGAAGAACTGGCAGCTTACAAAAGAGTGCGAGATAAAATAGCAGCTGCTAAATTTGGAATTATTGGCCAACCATCAGATTGGCTTATTGGAAGTAAGATTGATTATGAACACGCAGCTCATCACTGGGGCAGTGAATTTGTAGATGTTGAGCTTGATCAGGTGTATCAGGCGCTTGAGCATGTTGATACTGCAAAAGCTAAAAGAATAGCAGTTGATTTTTTAGAAAATGCTTCTAATATAGTAGAAAGCAGCAAAGCTGATCTGGTTGAAGCAGCAAAAATTTATTTTGCATTAAAAGATGTTATTGCTAAAAATAATTTAGATGTGATCACAATTCGCTGCTTTGATATTGTTAAGAAATTAAATACTACTGGCTGTCTGGCTCTTTCACTTTTAAATAATGAAGGTCTGATTGCAGGTTGTGAAGGTGATGTTCCAGCTGCTTTCACAATGTTCTTGGCCTATCAGCTTACAGGAGTTATGCCTTTTATGGCAAATCCTGCTGCTATAGATAAAAAGAATGATGAAATATTATTTGCCCACTGTACAGTTGCAACAGATATCAGTGAAGATTATATTATTCGTTCACATTTTGAAACAGGTATAGGTGTTGGAATTCAGGGTATATTAGAAGCAGGACCGGTAACTGTTTTTAAAATTGGGGGTGCTGGTTTAGAACAGTATTTTGTGGCTGAAGGTGAAATTATCGAGAATTTGGATTCTCCTAATGCCTGTCGAACTCAGCTTAAGATCTCTTTGCCACAGAGTTCAGACTACTTTTTAAATGATAGTATTGGTAATCATCACATAATTATACCTGGTTATCATGCAGATATAATTAATGAATTTCTAGGTATGGAATAGATCAAAAAATCACAGGAGGAATATAATGTCAAAATTATTAGAAGTTAAAGATCTGCATCTAAAAATAGAAGATGCAGAAATTTTAAAAGGGATGGAATTTTCCTTAGAAAAAGGGGAGGTTTTTGCATTAATTGGGCCAAATGGTTGTGGAAAATCAACTTTAGCCTATACTTTAATGGGAATTAATAATTACCATCCTCAAAAAGGTGAGATGAATTTTAAAGGTGAAAAAATTAATGATCTGAAAATCAATGAAAGGGCTAAAAAGGGTATAACCTTAGCCTGGCAGGAACCTGCTCGTTATCAAGGGATAACTGTTAGAGAATTTTTAGCTTTAGGTCTTAAAAGCAAAGGCGAAGAAGTGACTGAAGAAAAGTTGAGAGATGCTTTAAATAAGGTGGCTATTAATCCTTACCAATATCTTAATCGTTTTGTAGATAAAAGTTTAAGTGGTGGTGAAAGAAAAAGAATTGAGCTTGCATCTCTAATCTTGATGCACCCAGAATTAATAATTTTAGATGAACCAGACTCTGGAGTAGATGTAGTTGCCCTAAACAATATTGCAGATATGATTAATTATTTTAAAGAATCCGGCAGTGGTATTTTATTGATTACTCATTCAGAAGAAATGCTTAAATATGCTGATCAGGCGGCTCTGGTTTGTGAAGGAGAAATTATACGTCAGGGTAATCCAGCAGATATTAGTGAATACTTTAAATCTTTCTGCTATCCATGTGCAAAGGAAGAAGAATGTGAGACGGAGGTGGCCAGTTAATGAATGATTATGAAATGATGGTTGATGCCTATAAAGATGCTGGTGGGGATGATATTTTTGCTGATAGTGAAGTAGCTCATCTAGTTTTAGAAAGAGATAAAATTTTGGGTATGCATGCTGTTGAAGGTTTAGAAGTTGAAGCTGATAAAATTAGTGAAGATACGGTTAAAGTTAAGGTACTGATTAAAGAGGGTTATCAAATTAAAAATCCAGTTCATATGTGTTTTGGAGTTTTGCCAAAAGAAGGCCGCCAAAAAATTGATATGAATGTTGAAGTGCAAAAAAATGCCAAAGTTGAAGTTATTGCCGATTGTGTTTTTCCTAATGCAGTTAAAGTAGAGCATATCATGGATGCTGTAATTAATATTGCTGACGGAGGCAGTTATACATATAAAGAACACCACTTTCATGGCGATAATGGTGGGGTAGAGGTAATTGCTAAATCAGATATTAATGTAGAAGCAAATGGTAAATTAGTAACTAAATTTGATCTTTTGAAGGGTCGAGTTGGTAAAATTGATTTTGATTACGAAGCTAATATTGCTGAACATGGTACAGTAGAAATGCTGGCTCGAATCAGTGGTCAAAAGAGTGATTTAATTAAAATCAGAGAGGCTGCACATTTAAATGGTAAATCAGCTAGAGGGATATTAGATTCTAAAATTGCTTTAAAAGATCAGGCCGAGGCAGAAATTTATAATGAATTAACTGCAGATGCTGCTGAAGCAATGGGGCATGTTGATTGTACTGAAATCATTAAAGATCAGGCTATAGCGCGTGCAATTCCGATTGTAGATGTTCGTCATCCAGAGGCCAAAGTAACTCACGAGGCAGCAATTGGTAGTGTTGACAGCACCCAGCTGCAGACTTTGATGGCCCGCGGTCTTGATGAAGAAGAAGCTTCAGAAGTAATTATTCAGGGTCTGCTTAACGATTAATTTTTAAACTGCAGCTACCGTTTACCGAACCAATAATTACCAAACAAAAAGTAAGCATTGGATAAAATTAGTTCGGTAAACGGTAGCTGTAAATAAAGGAGGAATTTTTATGTTTAATAAAAATAAATTTTTTATATTAATTTTTCTAGCTGTTTTTTTGATTACAGCAGCTGCACCTGTTTTAGCAATTGAAATTAATGTTCAGGCACCAACTGTGCCGGGGGCATTACCATTTTTGTGGATGCAGGAAAAAATTGAGCTGCCAGCTGCACTTGATATTAATCTTAGATTATCTTCAGATCATCAGCGAGGAATGTCTTTACTTGCCCAAAAAGATATTGACTTTTTAATTACTGGTTCTAATGTTGGTGCTAATGCATATAATCGTGGTGTCAATCTCAAGCTGCTAAATGTTAATACATGGGGAATTGATTATTTGCTGACAAATGATTTTAAAGCAGAATCTTGGTCTGACCTTAAAGGAAAAGATTTAGCTTTACCACTGCAGGGTGGACCACTGGACTTTTTGGCAAGGTATTTAGCTCAGAAAAACGGTCTTGATCCAGAAGAAGATTTAAATTTAGTATATAGAGCTTTACCTGGTGGAGCTCAATTATTTATGGCAGGTAAATTAGATGCTATTATTTTACCTGAGCCATTAGTTACAATCAGCCTTGCCAATCGTAAAGAAGCTTTATTGTCAATGGATTTACAGGAAGAATGGGCCAAGCTGAATGGAGACAATAGAATTCCATTTGTAGCTCTTTTTGTTAACGGAGAATTCAGCAGCAGCCACCCTCAGTTTACAGATATTATAAATGCTTATTATGCTAAAGGTGTTGATTGGGTAAATAATAATCCAGCTGCAGCAGCTGAACTTGCTGCTGAACATTTTGAAATGCCGGCTCCTATTTTTAAAAAATCTCTAAATAGGGTTAATTTGAACATTTATTCTAAGCAGGAGAGCAGGAAATTAACTGAATTTTATTTTGGAGAAATGTTAAAAATGTATCCAGAACTTTTAGGTGGATCTTTACCTGATGAAGAATTTTATTATTAAACCATTTTGGATTTTACTATTCTTTATTTTTCTAATCTGGGAGAGGAGTGCGGCTGGTTTAAATAGCCTCATTCTGCCCTCAATTGGAGAAAGTTATCAGGCTTTAAAAGCAATTGCTCTTTCAGGGATTTTATTTGAAAGTTTTATAATAACTTTAAGAAGAACTCTAATTGCTTATGGACTTGCTGTGATTTTAGGGATTATTATTGCACTGCTTCTTTATCGGTTCAAGCTGCTGCAGAGAACATTTAGACCTTTGATTACTGTGATTCAGGCTACTCCGCCAGTAGTTTGGGTTTCTTTGGCAGTTGTCTGGTTTGGTGTTGCAGATGATTTGACACCAATATTTTTGATTTTTATAGTGTCTTTACCTGTGATTTTTGTTAATATTTTTCAGGGGTTAGAAGATATGAATCTAGAATTAGTAGAGATGGCCCGGGCCTATTCTACACCAAAACATAGAATATTAAAAGAAATATATTTCCCATCATTATTACCAGCCTTGGTTTCTGCTCTAAGTATAGCCTTTGCCTTTGCCTGGAAATCATCAGTTTTCGCAGAATTCATTGCTTCCTCGAGCGGTATTGGCTACCAGTTGAGTCGAGCTAACTCAATGATGGCAACTGATCGACTTTTTGCCTGGACTATAGTTTTAATAATTTTCATGCTGTTTGTTGAATATTATTTACTAGAAAAATTAAAAAAGCATGTCAGCAGGTGGAAAAATGATTGAAGAGAAAAAAATATTAAGACTTAAAAATATTAATAAGTCATTTCAGGACTTAACAGTACTGCAGAATTTAGATTTAGAAATCAACCATGGAGAAATATGCTGTCTGCTTGGACCATCTGGTAGTGGTAAAACAACACTTTTTAGAATAGCAGCCGGCTTAGAAAAGGCTGATTCTGGTGAAGTAATTAAAAATAATGAACCCCGTTTTGCTTATGTTTTTCAATCTCCAAGACTTCTCCCCTGGAAAAATGCTGAAGAAAATTTGATTTTTGTGCAAAAGAATTATGGTTTAGAAGCTGAGAGGGATTTGAGAAATCTACTTTTCCGACTGGCAAAGTTAGAAAATTTCAAAAAAGCATATCCAGATGAACTGTCAGGTGGTATGCAGCAGAGATTGGAATTAATAAGGGCTTTTGCAGTCAAACCTGATTTAGTATTTTTAGATGAACCTTTTAAGTCGCTTGATATGAAAACGAGGATGAATTTACGAAAACTAATTACCCTTATTCAGGCTGAGACTGGTATTACATTGTTTTTAATAACTCATGATCCGGAAGAAGCGCTTTTATTAGCTGATAGAATCTACATTATGGCAGCAGAAAAGAAGGGGATTATTAAGGAAATCAAAATTGAAAAGTTCAGAGAAAAAAGAAAAATTTCTGATCCAGAACTTTATCAGCATTTAGAAAATATAATGGATATTTTTAGTGATTTGGTTTCTGATTTAGAAGATGCTGGAGAAGAGATAAAAAGATTATTTTAATTTTTAAATTAAAATTTTATCTTCCAATATATATAAGCTGATTGGATTGAGATGAAAGGATGATTATATGGGCTCAAAGATAGGTATTGCTCTTTCCGGGGGAGGAGTTAAAGGGTTTGCTCATTTAGGAGTATTGAAAGCTTTAGAGGAAAAAGGTATTGAAGCAGATATACTTGCTGGAGTCAGTGCAGGTGCAATTGTTGGTTCTTTTATTGCCGCTGGAAAAAAGCCGGAAGAAGTAATGGATTTAATTAACGAAAGTGATTTCTTCGATTTTGCTAAACTGAGTTTGCCTGATCGAGGTATTTTTACATTAGATAATATGACTAAGAATCTTGAAAAATCACTGGGGATTAAAAGTTTTGAGCAATTAAAGATTCCTTTTTATGTTGGAGCAGCTAATATAGAAAAAGCTAAAATGGAATATTTTTGTCAGGGAGACTTAATTAAAATTATTCAGGCTTCATCATCTATTCCGGTTTTGTTTTCACCGGTTAAAATTAAAGGCGAGCTTTATGTTGATGGAGGTTTATTTGAAAATCTGCCTGTAAATCCACTTCTTGATAAATGTGATGTCTTAATTGCTGTTAATGTTATGCCCGTTAATCTAACTGAAAAATTGGAAAGTATCACCGATATTGCTGTCAGGACTTTTCAGCTAAAAACAATTGTGAATGCTGAAGAATTAAAAGCAAAGGCTGATATTTTTATTGAACCCCCAGGTATTGAAAAGTATAATATTTTAAACACTAAATATAGTCAGGAACTTTTTGAGCTTGGTTATAATTACTGTAAAAATCTAGACATAGAAATCTAAGCTTGTATGTATTTTATTACTGTAGAAGTTATATATGAAGCTTCTTTAAGCTTGAAATAGGCCTGTTTCACACTTGATTTTACTGCTTGAAACTAAAGGAGCAGATCTTTAATATCATTTTAAAATCCCTATCATGACAGGCTTTATAGAGTATTGATTTTAAAAGTAAAAATTTGACTTTGTGAAAGAACAATTATATAATATTAAATGAGAGTGATAAAAGATTTTGATTAAATATAAGGAATTCAAAATTAAAGGGAGGTCAGATTTATGAGCGAATATCATGAACCAGAAGAAAAATTAACGGAAGAAGCAATGGAGTACCATCGAATTATTAAGAGTGTAATGGAGGAGTTAGAGGCAGTTGATTGGTACAATCAAAGAGCAGCTGCTACAAATGATCCTGATATTAAGGCAATTGTAGAACATAATCGTGACGAAGAGATTGAGCATGCCTGTATGGGGCTAGAATGGCTGCGCCGTAATAATCCTGTCTGGGATGAAATGTTAAGAACTTTCCTTTTTACAACAGCAAAAATCACTGAAGTTGAAGAAGAGGGTGAAGGTGGAGAAGGCGAGGCAGAAGAGGCGCCAGCTTCCACAGGATCTCTTGGTTTGGGTAATATGAGAGGAGGAGAATAAATGGATATTTTAAAACGTTCTTTAGCACCATTTTCTGAAGAGGCTTGGAATTTCCTAGATGAAGAGGCAACTGATGTTTTAAGTCAAAAATTAAAAGCACGTAAAGAGGTAGATTTTTTAGGCCCTAAAGGTTTAGAGTTATCTTCAATTAATACAGGTCGTTTTAGCCCTGTAGGGATAGAGGATGTTGAAGGTGTAACTTATTCTACTAGAGAGGTACTTCCTTTAGTAGAGATTAAAGTACCTTTTACAATGAAGTTAAGTGAAATAGAAGCTTTAGCTAGGGGAGCAGAAGATGTTGATACAGATGAATTAATTGAAGCTGCTTCTAAGTTAGCGAAAGCTGAAAATAAAGCCGTATTTTATGGCCTTGACGAAGTTAATATTGAAGGTATTGTTGAGGCTTCAGAATATGAAGAAGTTAGTGTTTCTGCTGGAGAAAAAGAATTAATTTCTGGGCTTCTAAAAGCACTTAATTTATTTGAAGAAAATAGTGTTGGTGGTACTAAGCGTTTACTTTTAGGTCCTGAGCTTTATTCTCTACTCTACGAATTAGATGATAAGGGTTATCCATTAAAGCGTAAGGTTGAAGAAATGGTTGATAGTGGTACTATGTTAGTACCTGATCTTGGGAATAGAGGCCTTTTAATTTCCGAGCGCGGTGGAGATTTTGAATTAACTATTGGTCAGGATATTTCTCTTGGTTTTGAAGAGAGAAATGGTGATGAAGTAAAATTATTCTTCTTAGAGACATTTACTTTTAGAGTAAATGGACCAGAAGCTGCTGTTGTTTTGAAATAAGACTATAAATAAATTGAATTATAAATACCGTCTGCTGAGAATATTATTTGAGCAGGCGGTCTTTTTTTACCCACCTAACAAACATTTGTTTGAAATAAATTTTTTTCTGTAGTATAATGTAATTAATCACTTCGATAGAAACACAATCTTCATTAAACGTATTAAATTAAATTTATGAGCAGCTTTCCTAACTCCTTTCAGTCAAACAGGGGAAAGCTTTAAACCTCAAAATTTAATTTAATACTATTTCGATTGAATCGTTTCTATCGAAGTAATTAATTATTGGGTTAAGAGATCTAAAACAGGAGTAAACATACTGATAATTGATATATTTTTTTGACAGGATATTAAATTGAGAAATGAATCAGACTTAGAAAGGAAAAAAGATGGATCTCCAGAAAAAACTTGAAATTTTAAGTGATGCAGCTAAATATGATGTTTCCTGTTCCTCGAGCGGAAGCAGTGGTCGTGGTAACAGCAGCAGTTTAGGGAATACAAAAAACAGCGGAATTTGTCACAGTTGGACTGATGATGGACGCTGTGTGTCTCTGCTTAAAATTCTTTTTACAAATTACTGTATTTATGACTGTCAGTATTGTGTCAATAGGATCAGTAATGACCGTCCGCGAGCTACTTTCACACCAGAAGAAGTGGCCCAGCTCACTGTTGATTTTTATAAAAGAAATTACATAGAAGGTTTGTTCCTGAGCTCTGCAGTTAATCGAGATCCTGACTGGACAATGGAACAGCTGCTGAAAACTGCCCAGCTGCTGAGAAATAAGCATAATTATCAGGGATATATTCACCTAAAAGCAATTCCAGGTTCAGATTTCAAGTTGATTTATCAGGCGGGCTTACTGGTAGATAGAATGAGTATCAATATTGAGCTCCCCAGTGAAAGCAGTCTGGAAAAGCTGGCTCCCCAGAAGAAAAAAGCAGGAATTTTAGCTCCAATGAAGGGAATTGGGAAAGGGATAGAAAATAATTTGATTGAAAGGAAAAAATATAAGCAGAAAGAGAAATTTGTTCCTGCAGGACAGTCAACTCAGTTGATTATTGGGGCCAGTCCTGAATCAGATCGTCAGATACTATCACTTTCAGAAGGGTTATATGATCATTTTAACTTGAAAAGAGTCTATTATTCGGCTTATTTGCCTGTAGGTAATTCTGCCCTATTGCCTGCTGTACCCGGTCCACCCTTAAAACGCGAACATCGTCTTTATCAAGCAGACTGGTTGCTCCGATTTTATGGGTTTAAAGCAGGAGAGTTGTTAACTCCCGGCAGGGAAAATTTTGATTTAAAAATTGATCCCAAAGCCGATTGGGCTCTTAATAACTTAGATAAGTTTCCAGTAGAAATTAATACTGCAGATTATGAGATGCTGCTCCGGGTTCCTGGAATTGGACCGGTTTCGGCAGCTAAAATAGTTAAGGCAAGAAAAGAAAAAAACTTAAACCATTATAATCTGAAAAAAATGAGAATTAGTTTAAAAAGAGCCAATTTTTTTATTACCTGTAGTGGGAAATATGCTGCAGCAGTTCCTTTTGAGAGCGAAATAATTTACAGAAGACTGGCAGAAAAAGAAAGTCAGCAGTTATCATTATTTAAAGATTCTGCAGGTTCTGAACAGGAATGGGATTTAGAAGCAGTAAAATTGAGAAATTAAAGAGGTAAATGATTATGAATTCAAAGCTAAATCGAGACTCAAAAAAAATATATGTTTATGATGGAAGTTATCAGGGGCTATTAACTGCTTTATATTGGAGTTTTAAGCTGAAAGAGATTCCAATTAATATAGTTGCAGAGCCAAAATTTAAAGATGATCTTTTTTATCAAAAACGGAAGATAAAAACAGACAGTGAAAAGGCAGAGTTTTTAAGTGAACAGATTAAAAATCATATTTCTAAAAAAGCATTGTACAATATTTTTAGGGCCTATCTTTCTGAAGTTGAGAAAATTGAACTTTATATTTTTAGATATTTATTCACAGGATTTAAAGTTGGAAAAAGTATTGATGGATTTTTAACAAAAGACTATGTTTTAAAAGTGCAGGAAATGTGTAAAAAAGTTGGAAGGGAAAGCCACCGCCTTAAAGGTTTAATAAGACTGCAGGAAACTGCTGAGGGTAAATATTATGCGGCTGTAGAACCAGACTATCGAGTATTAATATTACTGGCTTCTCATTTTAAAAGTAGATTTCCAATAATGGATTGGATAATTCATGACCTAAAAAGAGAAGAAGCAATTATATTTTCAGCCTCCGCTAAAGAGTGGCTGTTAATTGATTTAAAAAAAGACTTTAAACCCAGTTTTTCTAAAAAAGAAAAGCAGATTCAGGATCTTTGGTGTTCATTTTTTAGTTCAGTGAGTATTCAAAATAGAAAAAACTATAAACTTCAACAGCAGTTTATGCCCAAAAAATACTGGAAGCATCTGATAGAAAATCCAGGAAGCAGCAGAAAATTTAAAATCGAATAATTTTGATTCTCTGCAGTTGCAAGGCTGCTTTTTATTTTAAAAAATTATTGACAAAAATATAATCAAGGAGTACAATTAATTAGCAATTTAGTAATTTACTAAACTAGTAAATAAAAATGGAGGTTAAAATGAAAATACCGACAAAATTAAAACACAAACCTGTAATAGTATGTGAAAATTATGAAAATGTTGACGGCAGAAAGGCCTATGATTCTGATGCCAAAGGCCTATCCTTAGGTTTAGCCCAGTGGAATGACCGGGGCAAAGTAGATATCTCAGCTAAAGTTTGGAGGCATACGGGAAATAAGTGGTCAAGACAGTCAGAAGAGCTGCCTCTGCACAGGGTGCTTGACCTGGCAATTTTAGTTGCTAGGACTTCCAAGCATTTTAGAGAAGCTTATCGTTATGATAATCTATATGATCAAGAAAATCCTCAGCTGGACAGAGTTGGACTGCAGGGTGATGCAATGACTCTTGCAGTCGCCGAAGATAATGAAAACCTCAAAGAAGATATTAAACTTTTTGATGATGCACTAAAAAATGATGGTGAACTTATAGGAGAAAGACTCGCAGTATTGGCACGGATATTAAAAGAAATGGGTTATTAGGAGGTAAAAGATGCAGAAAAGAATAATGGCTGTTTTTGGAACCAGACCGGAAGCAATAAAGATGGCCCCACTTTTAAAAGCTCTACGTCAGAATGAGAATTATAATTTGATAATTACTGTAACAGCTCAACATCGGGAAATGCTTGATCAGGTAATGGAACTATTTCAGCTTGAAGCTGATTATGATCTAGATATTATGCAGGATAGGCAGACCTTAAGTGAACTTTCGGCCAGGATAATTAAAAAATTGGACGGAATAATAGCTGCAGAAAAACCAGATCTTTTGCTCGTTCATGGAGACACATCTTCTACCTTTATTGGGGCACTAACTGCATTTTATAATCAAATTGATATTGCTCACGTTGAAGCAGGTTTAAGAACACATAATAAATATTCTCCCTTTCCGGAGGAGATGAATAGACAGCTGACAGGAGTGTTGTCAGACCTTAATTTTGCTCCAACTAAGAAGGCAAAAGATAATTTAATTCTGGAAAATACTCCAGAAAGCAAAATATTTGTAACAGGTAATACGGTTATTGATGCTCTACTTTCTGTAGTAAAGTCTGATTATCAATTCAAAAATCAGCTGCTGCAGAGTTTGGATTTTAAAAATAGAAAAGTTATTTTATTGACAGCTCACCGTAGAGAAAATTTGGGAAAGCCAATGGAAAATATATTTAAAGCAGTTAGCCGCTTAACTGCTGAACTGGATGATTTAGAAGTTATTTTTCCAGTCCATTTGAATCCGGTTATTAGAGAGCTGAGCCAAAAAATGCTGGCGGATAATAAAAAGGTTCATTTAATAGAGCCTCTAGATTATCTACCCTTTGCCAATTTAATGGCAGAGGTTGATTTAGTGCTGACTGATTCGGGTGGAATTCAGGAGGAAGCGCCTTCGCTAGGGAAACCAGTTTTGGTTCTTAGAGATACCACTGAGAGACCGGAAGCAGTTGAAGCTGGCACAGTGATTAGAGTTGGGACTGAAGCCGATAAGATTTATCAGCAGTCACTTAAATTGTTAACTGATAAAAAAGAGTACAGCAAATATGCTGAAGCTGTAAATCCATATGGTGATGGCCAGGCTGTGATGAGAATTATTGGAGCTCTGGATTATCACTTTGATTTGAGTCAGGATAGACCATTAGATTTTAATTAAATAATTTAATCAAATTAAATAATGAAATTACAGATAGCTTTCAGTTCATATAATTATCTCTGAGAGCTGTTTTTTTGTTAATAATAATCAATCTTAGTATTAGATTAATCGAAATCTTTTAATAACCGGGTCAAAATTTTTCCAATCTGAAGCAGGATTTACCAGCTCTATATTGAATAATATATAGTAGAGTAAGATAATTACTCAAATTTAAGAGACAAATAAGTTTTCATTTTGAAAAAGGAGGTAATAAGATTGGATTTTAATATTGTAATTGCTGGAGAAGCAGGTCAGGGCTTAAAAACAGTAGAAGCAATGCTGACTAAAACTTTTTCTCGTCATGGTTATTACTTATTCAGCACAAAAGATTATATGTCACGAGTTAGAGGTGGACATAATTTTATGCAGATTCGGATAAGTGATCAAAAGCTTGAAGGGCCAGATGAGGGGATAGATTTATTACTAGCTTTAAATGAAGAAAGTGTAGAGATACACCGCTCAGAAATGAATGAAGATGGTACAATGTTATCTGAAGTAGAATCAGAGGAAGATGATATGGTATACATTGATGCTAAGGGATTAGCTAAGGATGTCAACCCCCGAGCAGTAAACACTGTCTTTGTTGGAGCTGCCTTTAAAATTATGGGCCTACCAACTAAGGAAGCTGAAGAGGCGGTCAAAGAACATTTTGCAGAAAAAGAATCAGTGATTGAAGATAATTTAACCTTATTAAAAGAAGGATATGAGGCTGTTGAACAGCTTTATAATCTTAAAGACCTCGGTAAAAAAGATGACAGAATGGTGATTGATGGAAATAGTGCTGTAGGTTTAGGAGCATTATTATCTGGTTTAAGTTATTATGCTGCTTATCCAATGTCACCTTCCACAGGTATTTTACATTATGTAGCTTCCAAGCAAGAAGAGTTAGGAATTGTTGTTGAGCAGGCAGAGGACGAAATTGCTGCTATTAACATGGCACTTGGTGGTACATACAGCGGTCTCCGTTCAATGACAGGTACCTCAGGTGGTGGATTAGCATTAATGGCAGAAGGCATTGGCCTGGCTGGAGTTGCTGAAACACCAATTGTTATTGCAGATGTACAGCGTCCAGGTCCGGCTACAGGTTTACCTACTAGAACAGGACAGGGAGATTTGTTATTTGCAGTTAATATTGCTCAGGATGAATTCCCATTAATGGTTTTAGCTCCAAAAGATCAGGAAGATGCTGTTTACCAAACATTTAGGGCATTTAACCTGGCTGATAAGTATCAGCTGCCGGTTATAATTTTATCTGATCAATTCATCGGTGATGGTTCTAAGACTATCAAAGAAATAGATACAACTGATATGAAAATTGAAAGACATTTAATTGATCCTAATGAAGTAGAAGGAGAATATAAAAGATATAAATACACTGAAGATGGAATTTCTCCTCGTGCTTATCCAGGCCAACTGGAAGGTAACATTGTTTTATCAGACAGTGATGAACATGATGAATTCGCTCACATTGTTGAAGATGCAGAAACTAGAAATAAAATGGTTGCAAAAAGAAGCAAAAAAATGGCCAAATTACAAAAAGAAGATCTACTTGAGCCTGATTACTATGGCCCGGAGGATCCAGATTATATTTTAGTTGGCTGGGGTTCTACTGCTGGTCCATTAACAGAAGCCAGAAAACTTCTTGCTGATGAATATGAAGTTGGTCATTTAGCATTTAATGATGTCTGGCCGCTGCCAACAAAAACAATTGAGGCAAAAGCAGCATCTGGAGCAAAGTTAGTTTATGTAGAAAACAATGCTGGAGCACAATTTGACAGATTAGTCAGAAGTGAGACTGGTATTAAAGCAGACTACAATATCTTAAAAGATGATGGCCGTCCGTTCTCTGGCCGAGAAATCTATAGAAGATTTAAAGAAGAGGTGAGCAAATAATGGTAGATAAAAGTGTTTATCAGGCTGATCGAGAAACTGCCTGGTGTCCAGGGTGTGGTAATTTTCCTTTAAGAACTGCTCTTGCAGAAGCTTTATCTGAAATGGATTTGAAACCAGAAGAAGTAACTATGTTTACTGGAATTGGACAGGCAGCAAAAATGCCGCATTATATTAAAGTAAATGGTTTTAATGGTCTACATGGACGCTCAATCCCACCTGCAATAGCAATGAGAGTTGCTAATCCTAAAATGACAGTTATTGTCGAGTCAGGTGATGGCTGTACTTATGGTGAAGGTGGAAACCATATTCTGCACAATATAAGACGTAATCTAGATATTATTCACCTTGTTCATGATAACCAAATTTATGGTTTAACTAAAGGACAGGCTTCTCCGACAAGTATGGAAGAATTAATTACTCCTGTTCAAACTCATGGAGTTAATGCTGAACCCTTTAACCCAGTTCGTTTTGCTGTTGGCATGAAGGCCAGTTTTGTTGCTAGAAGTACTGTTGGTGATCGTGAACACCTTAAAGAAATGATTAAAGAAGCTAAAAAGCACAAAGGTTATGCTTTGATTGATATTTTCCAGCCCTGTGTTTCTTTTAACAAAATTAATACTTATCAGTGGTATAATAAGCGGGTTTATAAATTAGAAGATCATGATCCAACTGATCATGCTGCAGCAATGAAAGTTGCAGATGAATTTGGAGATGAGATTCCAATTGGAATTATTTATAGGCAAGATAAACCAACCTTTAGAGATAGAATTCCTTATCTGAAGGATAAAGCTCTGGTTGATCGTGATGTAAAAGTAGAGGACATGGAATATTTAATTAAAGAATTTAAATAAAAGGATAGTATTTAGTTAATATTCTAATTTGCAATATTTTAAAAAACGAATTTAATCTAAGGAGGCTTATAATAATGAACATTTTTGATTTTGCCATTGATTTTGAGATTGAAAACCGCAAATTATATGAAGAATTTGCTGAAAAAACAGGTAATGAAGATTTAAAAGGCGTATTTCTAGAATTGGCTGAGGAAGAAAAAAAGCATGAAAATATTGTGCGGCAGCTAAAAGAAAATAAAAAAGCTGATAATGTAGAAGCTGGTATTCTTCCAAAAGCAAAAAAAGTACTAGAAAAAATAGCTAATGATTTACCAGAAGGTTCTGAAGGTGTTTTTGTAGATGAGCAGGTTGATGTTTACAAAAAGGCTATAGATATTGAAGCGAAAAGTTATGAGTTTTATGAAGAAAAAGCCGAAGCAAGTGATTCTGAAGAAGTTAAAAAAGCCTTTAAACGTTTGGCAGAAGAAGAGAAAAAGCACGAGAGAATTATAGGTAATATAATTGAACTGGTAAATCGTCCAAACACCTGGCTTGAAGATGCTGAATGGTACCATCTAGAAGATTATTAAATCCAATAAAGTAAATTGAATATGAATCTTATAATTAAGTAAAATAATATCAACAACATCTGCAGTCGAAATTTATTATAAATATGAGTTTAGTTTACTGAACTATATATTTGTTAATTGAATGTGTAAAGTTGAAGGACTCTAATGATTTCTAAAAGATATAGAGTTTGTAAGCGTAAAATCAATTAATCTTCGACTGCAGATGTTTTTAAATGTCTATTGCTTTAACTATTATTTTCTGCTAAACTACTATGGATATGATATTAAATAGTTATTCATAGGAGGAAATTTTATGTTAGATGTTGTTTTAGGAGGGCTCTTTATATTCTTAGCCCGAGTTACAGATGTATCAATGGGAACAATCCGAGTTTTGATGATTTTCAAAGGGCGTAGATTATATGCTGCCTTAATTGGTTTTTTTGAAGTATCAATTTATGTTTTGGCTCTTTCCAGAGTTGTTAATACGTTGGAAAATCCATTTTATTTGATTTTCTATGCCTGTGGTTTTGCTGCAGGAAATTATGTTGGTTCTTTTGTGGAAGAGAAAGTAGCAATTGGTCAGGTAACTGTCAATATAATTAGCTCTAATGATAGCACTGAATTAATTAAGCATTTAAGAAGTGAAGGATATGGAGTCACAGTTCTTGACGGTGAAGGACGCAAAGGCAAAAAGAAAATACTATTTGTGACTATGGAAAGAAAATGTTTAAAGCATCTTTTTGAGGTTGTTGATCAATATGAGCCTGATTCTTTTGTCAACATCCTAGATTCTCGCTTTACTAGAGGTGGATATATTAGAAGAAATAAGCGGAAATAATTATATCTTTCATGATTATTACTCAATATAATTTCTTATGTGATATAAATCATAGAAGAAAATAATAGAAAGTATATAATTATACTTGAGTTAAGAACTTGTGATTGAAAATTTAAACTGTAGTTACATATTAAATTGACTGCAGTACTTTACTTATTTCAAAAGGAGGAATAAATTATGTCTATGTTTTGTTATCAGTGTCAGGAAACAGCGAAAAATGAAGGTTGTACAATTAAAGGTGTCTGTGGAAAAGATGCAGATGTTGCCAATCTACAGGATTTACTAGTGTTTGTTCTCAAAGGTATTTCTGTTTATGCAGAAAAAGCTAAGGCTGAGGGTGTTGACCTGTCGGATAAGACTGCACCATTTATTATGGAAGGTCTTTTTGCAACAATTACTAATGCTAACTTTGATGCTGACAGATTTGAAGATTTAATTGACGATGCTTTTGCTTTAAGAGATGAAGTTAAGGCTGAATTTGAAAAAGCATATAAAGAAAATCATGGTGAAGAATTTGATGGAGATCTTCCTGAACATGCTACCTGGTATAGCGACGATGTAAGCGATTATTATGATAAAGGTACTGATGTGGGTGTTCTAGAAACAGAAGATGTTGATGTAAGATCTTTACGTGAGCTTGCTACATATGGTCTTAAAGGTATTGCAGCTTATGGTGACCATGCTAGAGTTTTAGGAAAACACAAAGAAGAAATTGATAGATTTACTCAAAAATGTCTTGCTGCTACAACAGATGATAATATGAGTGTTGATGAGCTTGTAGGTCTTGTTATGGAAACTGGTGAAATGGCTGTAGAAACAATGGCTCTTTTAGATGAAGCCAATACTTCTACTTATGGTCACCCAGAACCAACTGATGTAAATATTGGTGTTCGTAATAACCCTGGTATTCTAATTAGTGGTCATGACCTAAAAGATATGGAAGAATTATTAGAGCAGACAGAAGGTACTGGAGTAGATGTTTATACTCACAGTGAAATGTTACCTGCTAACTCATACCCAGCATTCAAAAAGTATGACCATTTTGTTGGTAACTATGGTAACTCATGGTGGCATCAGGATAAGGAATTTGAATCATTCAATGGTCCAATTCTAATGACTACTAACTGTATCACACCTGTTAAAGATTCATATAAAGATCGTATCTTTACAACAGGTATGGCAGGATATCCTGAGGTTACTCATATTCCTGACCGTAAAGAAGGAGCAAGCAAAGATTTCTCTGAACTGATCGAATTAGCTAAAACCTGTGATTCTCCAGTACAGTTAGAAGAAGGAACAATCCCTGGTGGTTATGCTCGTAACACAGTTATGAGTGTTGCTGATAAGGTCATTGAAGCTGTAGAAAATGGAGATATCGGCCGTTTTGTAGTAATGGGTGGTTGTGATGGCCGCTTTAAGAATAGAGAGTATTTTACAGATGTAGCTAAAGAATTACCAGAAGATGCAGTAATCCTGACAGCTGGATGTGCTAAATACCGCTACAACAAGCTTGATCTGGGAGATATCGGTGGAATCCCAAGAGTACTGGATGCAGGTCAGTGTAATGACTCTTATTCCTTAGCTTATATTGCTCTACAGTTAAAAGAAGCTATGGGTGTAGATGATATTAATGATCTACCAATTTCTTATGATATCGCCTGGTATGAGCAAAAAGCTGTAGCAGTATTGCTTGCTCTTCTATCCTTAGGAGTCAAAGGAATCCGTCTTGGACCCACACTACCAGCATTTGTTTCCGAAAATGTGCTTAATGTATTAGTTGATAAGTTTGATATTAAGCCAACTGGTGATGTTAAAGAAGATGTTGCAGCTATTATGGCTGGAGAGTAAAATTTCTAGATAGTATTAGATATTTGGAAAATAAATAAATGCTTTGAGTAGTATAAATAACTTAAAGTTGTGATATATATTTAAATTAAGATCTGTCTGCAGATGCGGGCAGGTCTTTTTTTTATTTTTAAATAATCTAACTTATGTGATATATGTCATAGTAATGTAAAAAAATTAATGTCATAATTAAAACATAGTAAATTACTCAAGATTAAAATATAATTAATATAAGGAGGCAGTACAATGACTGCAGAAACAAGAAAAGAAGAACTTAAGAATCTTTTAGAAAGATTAAATAGTGGTGAGGAAACTGAAAAAGTAAAAAAAGAGGCACAGGAGTTAATAAATAGCATCAGTGCTAAAGAATTATCTGAAGCTGAACAGGAATTAATTAATGATGGTTTAGAAGAAACTGAATTAAGACACCTCTGTACTGCTCATATTGAAGCGATGGCAGAGGAATTAAAGGCATTGAAGGCTAATGTTCCAGTTGGCCACCCATTAAGTACTTTAATCTCTGAACATGAAGAAATTCTTAAAATATTAGATCGTCTGGATGAAGTAAATGCTGAAATTCAAAAGCTGAATGAATTTGAGGCAGAAAACCCTCTATTTGAAGAATTAAAAGACATCGGAACTAAATTGCTGGATACAGAAAAACACCATACAAGAGAAGAAGAAACTCTTTTCCCTGAGGTGGATAAAAGTGGAGTAACAGGTCCAACCAGAATTATGCGGATGGAGCACGATGATCTTTGGCCCCACAAGGAAGAAATAATGAAGCTGGCAGAAAATGCTGCCGAGATGAATTTTGATAGGTTTAAAGAAGAATTAAAGATGCATTCAGAATATGTTGTAATTACTTTAAGAGACCATATTTTTAAAGAAAATAATATTCTATATCCAACAGCTAAAGATATAATTGCAGAAGAAAAATGGGAAGAAATAAAGTCTCAGAGTGATCAGATTGGTTACTGCAGCTTTACACCGGAAGAGGAACTTGCAGCTAACTAAACTTTTTAGGCTGATAAATTAAAAGCACATAATTTTAAAAAAAGAGGTGAAAAAATGTTTAAATTAAATGATAAAGTCGGAAATATTGTAACAGAATTTCCGGGTGCTGCAGAAATATTAAAGGAAAATAAGATTGATTTTTGCTGTGGTGGAGATCGAGAATTAATGCTGGCTGTTAAAGAAGATTTAAATGATGATTTTAAGGCGGAAGAAATACTTAAGACCATAAATCAAAATTACTCTGAAAAAAATGATTATTATCAGGAAATTGAAGATCCGAAAAATTTGTCTCAATCACAGCTGATAGATTATATAATAGATAAACATCACGGATTTTTACAGCAGACGCTGCCTCGGCTTTCAGAGCTGACAAAAAAGATTCTGCGTGCACATCGAGAAAAACATGGTCAAACTTTGAAAAAGGTTCACAATCTATTTAATACTTTAAGAATGGAGTTAGAAGAACATTTAATCAAAGAAGAAGAGGATATTTTTCCTCTAATTATAAAGTATTCACAGTCTGAAAATGGTGATGAAAATGAGGAGACCTTAAAAGGAATTCTTGAATTAGAAACTGAACATGATACAGCAGGTGAGATAATCAAAGAATTGAGAGAAGTTACAGCAGATTATAGTCTACCCGAAAATGCCTGTAACTCTTTTAAACTATGCTACAGTTTGTTTGAGGATTTAGAATCTGATCTTTTTCAGCATATCCATCTGGAGAACAATATTTTATTTGCCCGTCTGGAAAAAAATAAAAATTAAAATTTAATCAAAATAGTAGAACTTAATATTATCCCCCTGTCTGGAGAATTGCTCCAGTGCAGGGGGATAATTGATTTAATTATTAAATTAGAGTAACTAAGCCTTTATTCTATTTTAAAGTTAGCAATCATATTTTTCAGGTTATCTGACATTTTAGATAGTCTATGGGCAGCGGAGACAATTTCTTCAGTAGAAGCGATCTGTTCTTCACTGGAGGCAGCGACTTCTTCTGCATTGCTGGCTGCTTCATCACTTACTGCAGCTACATTATTAATCATATTATTTACATCATCACTGACAGCAGCCATTTGACGAGTTTCAGTGTCAATTTCAGTAATTAAACTGCTTAAATTAGCAACAGCTTTTTCAATATTATTAAACACCTCACCAGTATTTTCAATTACTTCTACACTGCTGTTGACAGCAGATTCAGTTCCATCCATCTTCTGAACTGCATTATTTACTCCGGCCTGTATTTTATCAATCAACTTAGAAATATTATCTGTAGCTTCAGCAGATTCTTCAGCCAGCTGTCTAATTTCATCAGCAACAACAGAAAATCCTCGTCCCGCTTCACCGGCTCTAGCAGCTTCAATGGCTGCATTTAGTGCCAGTAAGTTTGTCTGCTGTGATATATTATTGATTAATTGAACGATGTTTCCAATTTCTTCTGATAGATCTCCCAGATTATTAATAGTGACTCCTATTTCTGCTGAATTGTCTTTAACTTTATTAACCTGTTTAATTGAGCTCTCCATTGATTCAGTACCAGTTTTAACATTTTTAATAACTTGATTTGAAGACTGATCCATATCTTTTGATTTCTTTCTTGTTGTATCAATTTGAGAAATCAACTGATTTAAGTTTCGGCTGGTCTCAGATATTTGGGCTGACTGCTCTTCTGCTCCAGAGGCAACATTTTCAATTGCTCCTCCAACCTGTTCTGCAGCTCTTTCTACTTCCTGGCCAGAGGCGGCTAGCTCCTCACTTTGGGCACTTAACTCACTAATTTCGATTTGAATCTCAGCAATCATTTCTTTTTGTGATTTAGCAGTTTTATTATATGCTTGAGCCAGCTTCCCAATTTCATCTTCACTTTCCATGTCCATTCTGTAAGTTAGGTCTCCGTCTGCCATTTTATTCATACCAATTAAAACTTTATTTATATTTTTTGATATGTAACGAGAGATAAAGATAATTATCAGGGTAAAAATAACTGCAGCAGCAAATAAGAAAATAATTAAGGCTGTAGAAATTTCACCAATTATTGTTTCCAGTTCAGAGCGGACAGCACTTACCTGACCGTTAATTATTCCTTCATAAGTTCCGGCACCAATAAAATAATCTGTTCCTTCGATTGCAGCGGCATAACTGATCTTATTTTCTGGTTCACCGGTATCTGGATTGGGATAAATATATTCGACAAATCCACCCCCATCAGCAGCCACTTCTGCTAGTGAGCGAACTATATATTTACCATTAGAATCCTGAAGATCCCATCTGTCAGTACCTTCTACTTCTGGAGAAGGAGGTAGTGAAACAGTGTTTCCATTATTGTTATAGATGAAGAAATAACCAATTTCACCAAAACCTATATTTTTATTATACTCTTTGATGATTTGTTTTAATTCTTCTTCACTTAAATCACTGTTTGAAAGACTCAATTCTCCTAAGAACTGTGAAGCTGTTTCTGTAGCATTTTTTATCCTTTCTTTTTCTAACTCAAGCAGATATCTGCTGACTGTTTCAGAGTTTTCCTCACGTAAATTATTAAACTGATGATTGAAAAAAAATCCCATAATCAATACTAAAACTAAAAAACTTAGCCCAATTACTAAAAATATTTTTTTAGCAATATTTAAATTTTTAAAAAACATATAACTACCTCCAGCTTTTGATTAATAGTGCGAAAATTGTTGAAAAAAGTAAATCTTTAGCTAATTATATCATAATAGTTTTAAATTAAAAGTAATGTTGATAAATATTATTAATTATAAATATTGTAGATTTTACTTTTCAAAAGAATTTATAATTGCTGAAGATAATTGCAGGAAAAGGACTATTTATCAAGAAATAATTATTAGCAAAGCAACTATAATTATGAATAACTAATTGAGATGCTAATAAATGTAATGTTTCTGAAGTCCTAATATATTTTTTGTAAAATAAAACTTATAAACTGGAGGGATAAAAATGAGTAATAATTTAATTGACGTTTTTGTAGAAATTCCTAAGGGCAGTAATAACAAATACGAATATGATAAAGAAAAAGGAAAGTTTAGACTTGATAGAGTAATGTATTCTCCTGTTTATTATCCAGCAGATTATGGATATTTAGAAGAAACTTTAGCTGATGACGGTGACCCTCTTGATGCAATGGTTTTAACAACTTTCCCCACTTTTCCAGGCTGTATTATTACAGCTAAAGTGATTGGAATGTTTATCATGGAAGATGAAAAAGGAAGAGATGAAAAAATATTTTCTGTACCTGAACATGATCCCAGGTTTAGAAATACAAATACTCTTTATGATTTGGAAGAGCATCTTTTAAAAGAATATGAACACTTTTTCTCTGTCTATAAAAATTTAGAGGAGAAAAAGGTCGATATAATTGGTTGGGCTGGAATTGAAGAAGCTTTCGAAGTTATTGAAGAATCCAAAAAAGCATATCAAGAAAATAATTAAAAAATAATACGGATGCTTTTTATTTCAATGAAAATTTATTTAGCTTAAGTGCTGATGAGTGAAACTTTGGAGTTAAAAAGAGGCAGGGTTTATTGTTAGATATGACTTAGGTTAAAGAAACTTAATAGGTTTTAAAATAAAATAAAACAAAAAAAGTCTTGAGCAATTTCTATGCTCAAGACTTTTGAGTTATTTCCTTATTAAACGATAGAATTCAATTATTTGTGGAGATGCTACTATTCCTAAAATAAATAATAAAACTAATCCTTTGATCATTATTTAACCTCCTAATTATTTCCTTATTATCTTATATAAGGTTATGCTATTATATGGTATTATTATATATAATAAAGTTAAATATTTAACATTTTTTAAGTATAAGCTTTTATTTTGTCCTTTTTATAAATTATTATTTTTTTTCGAGAAGTTTTAATTAAATCCTCAGTTTCAAACTGCCCTAAGACTCTGGAGACAGTTTCACGACTGCTTCCGATCATACTTGCCAGTTCCTGTTGAGTAAGAGAAATATCTAGGATCACTTTATCTTTTTTCTTTTTTCCGTATTTTTCAGCTAAAAAGATTAATAAACCTGCAACTCTGGCAGAGCTATCTTTTAAGGCTAAATCCCTAACATTTTGCTGAGCTCTCCTCAGTCTATTACTCATTTCACGCAGCAGTTTTAGTCCAATTGAAGGGTACTTTAAAATTAAATTTTCCAGTTCAGACTGATCAAAAACAATAACATCAGTATCTGTCATAGTAATGGCTGATGCTGGATAATTACCTTTATCAAAGGCAACAATTTCAGCAATTATATCATGATCACTGAAAATATTTAGTATTTGTTCATCACCGTTTTTAATCATTTTAGTTAATTTAACCTGGCCATCTTTTATAATATAAAACTTTTCTCCAGCTTCACCTTCAAAAAATATGTATTCACCTTTTTTGAATCTCTTATTTGTGGCAATATCATCAATTAATTTTAGTTCAGCCTCAGTCAGTAAACTGAAAAAAGGAATTTCTTTAACTACACTCATTAATATCCACCTCATATTTATTTTCTAATTCTATAATAAGCAATAAAAGCTAAAAAATCAAGTTGATTACTCAACTTTGAAATAAAAATTAGCTTTTAATAATAGATGGACAATTTATTATGTGACGTAATACGCAGAACAAAATTTTTGCTGATGTTATACTTTAGATGTTCTGAAGATGTTCTGAATAATTATTTAATAAAATTTTAAATAAAATATCTTTGAGTGAGTTATGTCACAGAATAAACTTGAGTAAAATGCTAAACTTTAAATAGTCAATAAATATTTTAATAAAAATAATGCTCGGTGATTATTTCATTTGTGCCTGATTCAAATCAATAAAAAAATTAAGCTAAAGAAAAGGAGTGCATATAAAATGGAAAGAAAAATTGATGTTAATAAAAATTTATTTAAAATAACTGAAGAATATCCGGCAGTTATTTCTGTACTTGTTAATAAAGGATTTAGTCAGTTAGATGATGAAGCTAAGAGAAAGAGTTTTGGTAAGCAGGTGACATTAAAGCAGGCAGCAGGACTCAAAAATTTAGATTTAGAAAAATTAATTGAATTAATGGAAACAGAGATAGTTAAAAAATCTGTCAAAAATAGCAGTGGAGAAAAAATTAAAATTTCAGGTTCTTTACCCTGTCCAGTGAAAATACCAATGACTGAGGAATTAGAAAAAAAATCTGCTGAAATGGAATATGAGGTAGAACTTGATCTTAAATCAGCATCTCAGGGTCTTGAATGGCTGCAGGATGGATTTGATGAGATTCAAAGTGAAGATGAATTATCTGATATCTTTATTTCTGCAGGTTTTGATCTTTTCTTTGATAAGGATTTGATGGATAGATTCCGCCGCCAGGATGTTTTTAAAGATGCGACAGGAATTAAGAAATTAAACAAGGACTTTTCTGAAGCAGGTGTTGATCTTTTAGATCCGGAAGATGACTATTCAGTTCTCAGTATAGTTCCAGCAGTATTCCTAGTTAATAAGGAAGAGTTAGATGGCCGCGAAGTACCCAGAAGTTGGGAAGAGATTTTGAGTCAAAAATTTGAAAACAGTGTAAGTTTACCTGTTAGTGATTTTGATCTTTTTAATGCAATCTTGTTAAATATTTATAAGAGTTATGGTAGAGAAGGAGTCCAAAAACTTGGGCGTTCCATGAAAAAAGCTCTTCACCCATCTCAAATGGTTAAAGATGGAGGCCGTAAAGCTGATGATCAGCCAGCAATTACAATTATGCCTTACTTCTTTACTAGAATGGCAAAGCGTTTTCCTCATATGGAATTTGTTTGGCCTGAAGATGGAGCAATTGTTTCTCCAATCTTTATGTTAACTAAAAAGTCTAAAAATGAAAAGATGCAGCCTTTAATTGATTTAATGGCATCTGAAAAAATGGGTAAAATTCTAGCCGAACAAGGTTTGTTTCCAAGTGTGCTGCCAGAAGTTGACAATGGGCTGCCAGAAAACGCAAAGTTTATGTGGCCGGGTTGGGATTTCTTAAGAGGAGAAAACCCTGGCGAACTTTTAAGAGACTTAGAAGCAGAATTTAATAAAGCAGTGGAGGTGGCTGCAGTATGAATTTAGTAACTTTTTCCGGACCTCCTTCTTCAGGTAAAACTGCTGTAATTTTGAAAACTATTGAAGCAATTCAGCAGCGGGGGCTTAAAGTTGGAGTAGTAAAATTTGACTGTTTATATACAGATGATGATGAACTCTATGCAAAAGCTGGAGTGCCTGTCAAAAAAGGTTTATCTGGTTCACTCTGCCCTGACCATTATTTTGTTAGCAATATTGAAGAGGTTGTACAGTGGGGAAGAGAAAGGGAGTTAGACCTTTTAATCACTGAAAGTGCGGGTTTATGTAATCGCTGTTCTCCCTATATCAAAGACATCAAAGCAATTTGTGTAATTGATAATTTAAGTGGAATTAATACTCCGAAAAAAATTGGACCAATGCTGAAAACTGCAGATATTGTAGTTATTACCAAAGGCGACATTGTTTCTCAGGCTGAAAGAGAAGTTTTTGCCTCTAGAGTTAGCACTGTTAACCCAGATGCAATGGTAATGAATGTTAATGGATTAACAGGTCAGGGTGCATTTGAGTTTTCAACTCTGCTCTATGATGAAGAAGACCATATTGATACAGTTACTGGTAAGAAACTTAGATTTTCTATGCCTTCAGCTATGTGCTCCTACTGTCTTGGTGAAACAAGAATTGGAGAAGAACACCAATTAGGTAATGTTAGAAAAATAGAACTGGGTGATGAGTAATGATAAAAAAAGAAGAATTAAAAAATTCAACAGTAAATGAAATTATAGAAAAATATCCATATACTGAAAGCTTTTTCGATGGTCAAAAATTAGCCGTTGATGATGGAGATAAAAGCTTAAGAGAAATTTTTGCAGACTTAACAGTGGAAGAAATGGAAGATGTAGTTTTTGATGTAGATCAATTTGCAGACAGTTTGATTTCTCATATTAGAAATATGCAGGAATTTCTTGGTGAAAATGATTCGGTTGTTGGAACTCTTTCTATTCTTGCAGGTAAGGATAAAGATGGAGAACGAGAAAATTATGATAAACTGGACATTAAAAGTGGAGAAATTATCTCTATAGTTGGCCCAACTGGTTCTGGTAAAAGTAGACTGCTGGCAGATATAGAATGGACAGCTCAGGGAGATACTCCAACTGAAAGACAAATTTTGATTAATGATGAAGTCCCTGATAAAAAGTGGCGCTTTACTGGAGGAAAAAAGTTAGTAGCCCAGCTTTCTCAAAATATGAACTTTGTTATGGATCTTTCAGTAATTGAATTTTTAAATTTACATGCTGAAAGTCGTTTGATAGATAACCAGGAAGAAGTTGTAGAAAGAATCTTTGCAGAAGCAAATCAGCTGGCAGGTGAGCAGTTCAGCCGTGATGCTCAGATTACCAGTTTGAGTGGTGGACAGTCCCGAGCTTTAATGATTGCAGACACAGCTATTTTAAGTTCTTCTCCAATTATCTTAATTGATGAAATAGAAAATGCCGGAATCAACCGTGAAAAAGCTTTAGAGCTTCTAGTTGGAGAGGAAAAAGTAGTTTTAATGGCTACTCACGATCCGATTTTAGCATTAATGGGAGATAAGAGAATTATCATTAATAATGGTGGAATAAAAGATATAATTAAGACCACCGCAGAAGAAAAAGAATTAATGCAGGAACTCAAGGTTTTGGATAAAGTAATGACTGATCTACGAGAAGATCTGCGTTACGGAAAAAATTTATCAAGAATTAGCGATGAATTAGCTGCTGTTAAAAATACCTAAAAATTTTTAAAGAGATAAAATGACATCCTTCAAAAGGATGTCATTTTTTGTAATAAATCTGTAAATATTAAAATGTACTTAAATATGCAGATATCAAATAATAAATTGAGGTACTAAACAGGATTAAAGGAATTAGCTCGACATTTATAATTAGTGCTGTTGTGAATATAATAATAGAAATAACTATTTTTTCTAAATTTTGGTGATAAATCACTTCCTGTTTTTCCTGTCTTTTCTTACAACAACTGCTGTATGCTTTTGCTAAAATTCCGGACAAGAAAGCAGATACTAAAATTAGTGAATATAATATTGGAATATTTAAGCCAATTTTATTAAAGATTAAAATAGATGTTAAAGCAGAGTTTAAAGCCAGCAGAAATTTAGTGCTAATAAGTATGTTTTTTAGTTTGAACTTATTGAGAACCCAATCAAGATTTTTAGCACTTAGATAATAACAAAGTATAAAGCTAGTTATGATTATTGATAATTTAAGCAGATGGAGATTAAGGTTAAGTAAATAATAAATAACAGCACTCAAAAAAATATAGAGAGAAATATTTAATAGAACAAAACCATAATAATTTAAGGACAATTTAATTTTTTTGCTTAACATTTTGACCCTCCCGTTTTTAAATAATCTTATAAAATATCAATTTTAGATAGCTATCTAAATAAGACTTAAAAAAATTACAATAAATTTTCAACTGAATTTGAGATTATTTTTTTAAAAGATTTTTTATTAAGTTTAAAATACAGCTTGTTATTCTCTTTATTAGCTTTAATAATATCATACATCAATAATTTGCTCATATGATGTGAAATAGTAGCATTAGTTAAATTTAATTTTTCCGCTAGCTCATTACCATACATAGTTTTATCTGCTAAAAGTGAAATAATATTTAGTCTTGTTTCATCTGCTAAAACCTTAAATATTTCTAAGCTGCCTAAGAGTCCTTCCTTACTGCCTGCAAAAACTTCTGGGAAACGAAATCCAATCAGATAAAAATTATCTCCATTCTCAGAAATACTATTCAAAAAAGAAATTTCATAAAAATAGGAAAAAACCAAATAATTATTTTCAGCATCTAAAGGATTATCTATTACTTTTCCTAAAATACTTTCAATATATTTTTTACCATAACGTTTAAGATTTTCTGCATAATTTTCATTTATTTTTGTCAGTTTTTCATTGATCCAATTTGAATTTTTTTTAAAAATATTTTCGTAATACCATTCAAGAAATTCTAAGAATTCTAACTTCATTTTTTTTGGATTAAAATAAAACTGCAGTAAATTCCATTTTTGTTCCGCGGCTAAATTTATTTTTTCATCAACAAAATTTGCCGCATTCTTCTCATTTGCAATTAAACCTTTAACATTTTCTAATTTTAATCTTTCTGACAGATTAACTCCATAACCTGATTCAGTAAATTTTTTTAAAAAAGAAGCTTCTTCTTTTTCTTTTAAGTAATTTAAATATTCTTGGATACTTTCTAACTTAAGATAAGGTATTTCTGAAATTAAGCAGAGAGCAAAATAACTATCCTGATTAAAATATTTATTCATAATTAATTTTTGGTTTTTGGGGATAGTTTTAAGTGTTTTTTTTGCCCAGTTATTAATTTCTTTATTAATCTTTATATCTTTTTCAAATTCTGAACATTCAGCTTTAATAATATCATTATTTTCTAATCTAAAAATGCTTAAAAGAAACTCATATATTAAAGAACTGTCTAACTGATAATTTTTGTCGGTCATAAAAACATCTCCTTTTTTATAAACTTCTAAATTTATTATAGTTAGATAATCATCTAAAGTCAAATAAAATTAAATAAATTTTTGAAAAACTTTTAATTTTCTACTATAAAAGGTATAATAAAGTTATTAATAAAGATTCTCATTATTTATTCAGGCAGGAGGAGAAATAATGAAAATAACTTACCTTGATGGCAAAAGACTTTATTATGCTTTTTTATCAGGAGCAAAAGAAGTTATAGCTAATAAAAAAGAATTGAATAGAATCAATCTTTTTCCAGTTGCTGATGGAGACACTGGAAGTAATCTTACAAGGACTTTGAGTATAGTAAAAAATGAAGCAGTTAAAGATAATTCATTAACTATTACTCTTAATTCAATGGGGGAAGCGGCTCTTAAAGGAGCAATTGGAAATTCAGGAATAATTTTTGCTCAGTTCATCAATGGTTTGAAAATTAATGTTGAACATTACGAAAGCATTAATGTTAATAAATTCGCTCAGGTAGTAGAAAATGCAGTTGAGTACACTTATCAGGGTATAAATAATCCGGTAGAAGGTACAATCTTAACTGTAATGAAAGATTGGGCATCAGCTATCAAAAACTTGACGAGAAAGAGCAATGATTTTGCAGAAATAATGGAGAAATCGCTTGAAAGTGCCTTTAATTCACTTAAAAGAACAAAAGACCAAATTGAAGTACTGAGGGAAGCAGATGTGGTTGACTCTGGTGCTCAAGCTTTTGTGATTTTTTTAGAAGGAATTGTTAAATTTATAAAAAAAGGCAATCTTAAAGATCTAAAAATCAAAGAGACAGTTAAAATTGAAAGTTTGGCTGAAGAAAATATAGGTAAAGAAGAAAAAATAGAATTTCGCTACTGTACTGAGGCCTATCTTGGAAATTTAAAAATAGATATGTCAGAATTAAAAGGAAAAATTTCTGATTTAGGGGATTCAATTATTGCTGCTGGTGACAAAAATAAACTGAGGGTTCATATCCATACTAATAATCCGCCTGAATTATTTATTAGATTAAATAAGTATGCAGAGCTAATTGATCAAAAAGCTGATGATATGCTGCTGCAGCAGGCAGTTAAATATCGCAGAAAATCAAAAACTGCTATTTTATGTGATTCGATTGCTGATTTCCCGGCTGAATTTAGAGATCAACATCAAATTCATCTACTGCCTCTAAATATTTTAGTTGATGGTGTAAATTATTTAGATAAATTAACTATTGATAGTCAAAATTTTTTCGAAATTCTTGACCAAGCGGAGGAATTTCCAACTTCAGCTCAGCCTTCAGTAAAAAAAATTGAAGATAAACTTAATTACCTTGCAGAAAATTATGATTCGATTATTGCAATTACTGTTTCTTCAAGAATGAGTGGCACTTATGATAATTTAAAAAAGGCAGCTGAAAATATTTTGGCGGATAATAAAGATTTAAAAATAGAAGTTATTGATTCTAAAACAAATTCGGGAGCTGAAGGTTTGCTGGTCATGGAAGCTGCTGAACAGCTGGAAACTGATAAAAGTTTTTCAGAGATTGTTGAATATTTAAAATCAATTAGAAAAAATTTATATATCTATGTTAGTGTCAGTGACTTTAAATATATGGTTCGAGGGGGACGAGTTAGTCCCTTAAAAGGGAAATTAGCTGGGTTTTTTAATTTAAAGCCAATTATTTCAATTGACGGAGAAGGTAAAGGAATAGCTTTTGCAACAGCTTTTAGCAAAAAAGGAAATTATAAAAAAATAAATTCAATTTTAAAGAAGCATCAGCAGACAGGTGGGGTAAAACGTTTTGCAGTTGTCCATGGTGATGATTTAATAAGAGCAAAAAGGTATAAAAATTCTTTTAGCGAATTATTAAATATAGAGGCTGATTTTCTAGAATCTATTTCACCAATAGTTGCAATGAATGCTGGCAGAGGTAGTACAGCTGTTGCATTAATGGAAGAAAATTAAGGGGTTGTTAAAATGTTTGCTTCAATCTACTTTCAACTATTTTTATTAGTTCTGCTTTATTTTTCTTTGTTTTTTTTGATAGCTGTTTTAAAAAAAGATAATTCTATTGTGGATATTGGTTGGGGATTGGGTTATGTCTATACGGCAAATATGGCACTATATTTAACAAATAATTATAATTTAAGATCATTTATTATCACTTTTATCGTAACTATCTGGGGATTAAGATTAAGTTATCATATTTTCAAAAGAAATTTAGGCAAAGGTGAAGATTATCGTTATGCTAAATGGAGAGAAAGCTGGGATAACTTTTACTTGAAATCTTTTTTCAGAATCTTTATGCTTCAGGGCGTTTTATTATTTATAATATCAACTCCAATAATTAAGATTATTGCTTCTCCTTACCAGAATTTAAAAATTATTGATTTTATTGGCCTTTTCATTTGGGGAATTGGTTTTGCTTTTGAAGCTTTGGGAGATAAACAACTGCGTGAGTTTAAATCTCTACCTGATTCTAAAAAAGATGGTCATGTAATGAAAAAAGGAGTCTGGAGGTATACCAGACACCCTAATTATTTTGGAGACGCTTTAGTCTGGTGGGGCTTTTATACAATAGCTTTAGCAGTAAGTGGTGGCTGGAAATTTATATTTAGTCCTATTTTAATGACCTATTTGCTGCGTTTTGTTTCTGGAGTACCTCTACTTGAGAAAAGATATGCAGATGATGAAGAATATCAAAAATATGCTAAAAAAACTAATATATTTTTTCCCTGGTTTCCTAAAAAATAAACTTTAAGACAGGAGGATTTTAATTTGAGAGAATTTAAGCAGCCAAATTTAATCTTAAGTAAATGTTTGGAATACTGTAATTGTCGTTACAATGGGGATAAGATTCCTGATAAGTTTGTCCGTAAATTAGAAGAGCATGTAAATTATATAAAAATTTGTCCGGAAGTAGAAATAGGATTGGGGGTTCCTCGAAACTCAATTCGCCTGATAAAACGAGATGGTGATTATCATTTAGTGGATTCGATGACAGGAGAAGATCACACTGCTGAAATGGATGAGTATATTGAAGAGCTAAGTTATAAATTAAAAGAAGAAGAGGTAGAAGGTTTTATTGCGAAAAATCGTTCTCCATCCTGTGCCAGCCATGATTCTAAAGTCTATGCTAAAGCAGGTAAAGTACCTGCTTTAGGAGAAAAAAGAGCGGGATATTTTACTAAGAATTTATCTGAGAAGTTCCCATCATTAGTCATTGAAAATGAGGGAAGACTTAAAAACTTTAAATTAAGAGAAAATTTTTTAATTAAAATTTTTATGCTGGCAGATTTAAGAAATGTAATTGAAGGTGGAAAAATAAAGGAATTAATCGATTTTCACAGCAACAATAAATATTTAATAATGTCCTACAATCAGGATGGTTTAAATAAACTGGGAAGAATAATTGCAGCATATAAAAAGGGAAAGTTTGAAGAGACAGCAGCTTCTTATCGAGAGCAGCTTGCTAAAACATTAAATGTAATTCCTGATACCGGCAGGCGGATTAATATGCTGCAGCATATATTTGGTTATGTGTCTTCTGAAATTAGTAAAGATGAAAGAGAATATTTTTTGGAAACCCTAACTGATTTTAGAAATGATAAAGTTCCTTTTTCACTGCCGTTGGCTTTATTGAGGTCATGGGTAATTAGATTTAATGTCGATTATTTAATTTCTCAAACAATTTTCAAACCATACCCTGAAGGATTAATTGATCTAAGTGATTCTGGTAATGGTAGATTGTAGTTGAACTGAAAAAATTAAAGCTGCGGTAATTACCGCAGCTTTCTTAAACTTACATTATTTATATTTCTTAGTTTTAAATTTTTATTCCCATTCAGTGTGAAAAGTACCTTCTTCATCGAGGCGTTGATAGGTATGTGCCCCAAAGAAATCTCTTTGCGCCTGGATTAAATTAGCTGGCATTTTTTCTGATTTAAGGCTGTTAAAGTAATCTACTGCAGCATGAATAGCGGTTAACGGAAGTTCTGAATCAGCAGCTTTATTTATAATTTCTTTCAGGTCTGCTGCAGAACTAGTCAGTTTAGTTTTAAATTGATCTGTGGTAATTAATGTATCAAGCTGCATTTCAGATGCAAATGCTTTTTGAATAGGTTCTAATAATCCAGAACGAATAATGCATCCATCTTCCCAAATACGGGCAATTTCTTTATAATTTAAATTATAATTATATTCTTCAGAAGCAGTTTTTAAGAGCTTAAACCCTTCTGCATAGGCAATAACTGAGGCAAAATACAGAGCTGATTTGAGTTTTGCTATCATTTTTTCTTTGTTTAGTTCTGGATGTTCATTTTTTTCAAACTGAGCAGAATTTTTAACTCTTTCTGTTTTGATTGCTGACATTAGTCGAGCGTTGACTCCAGCATTGATTGTTGGAATAGCGGTACCAAGGTCCAGAGCACTCTGCACACTCCATTTACCTGTACCTTTATGCTTGGCTTTATCAAGAATCATATTTATTAATTTCTGATTACTCTTAGGGTCTTCTTTTTTCATAATTTTAGCAGAGATTTCTAACAGATAAGAATCAAAATCATTGTTCCAGTCAGCGAAAATATTTCCAATTTCTTCAGCCTCTAGTTTTAAAATCTTTCTCATAAAGTCGTAAATTTCTGCCAGAACTTCCATAATCCCATATTCAATTCCATTGTGGATCATTTTTACATAGTGACCTGCAGACTTTGGACCTAAATAGCTGACACAGGCGCCTTTTTCAGTTTTAGCAGCCGCATCCTCTAAAATCTCAGAAACTTCAGCATATGCATCTTTAGTTCCGCCTGGCATAATTGAAGGCCCGTGTAAAGCACCATATTCTCCCCCACTGATACCGACTCCAAGATAGCGAATCCCTTTTACTGCAAGATTTTTTTGCCTTCTATTGGTGTCTCCAAAATGAGAGTTTCCACCATCAATAATAATATCGCCCTCATCTAAATAGGGTAAAAGACTGTCAATAACTAAATCAACTGGTTTACCTGCTTTGATCATCAGCATAATTTTACGAGGTTTAGTCAGAGAAGAGATAAATTCCTCTAAATCATAGGCCCCTTTAATTTGCTGGTTTTCAACTTTCTTATTTATAAAATCTTTTGTTTTACTGGTAGTTCGGTTATAAACAGCAATCGAATGATTCCTAGCAATATTAAGAGCCAGATTTTGTCCCATTACGGAAAGTCCGACTAAACCAATTTCATAATTTCCCATTTTTAATTACCTCCTAAAAACAATTCAGCAAAGAATCCAATGAAAATTTAACCACATTATTTAAATAATTTAAGCATGGTTTCGATTTCTCCGTTTTCAAATAGATAAGCTCTACCAGGTAGACCATCGCTATCTGCAATTTTAAGCAGAGAAAGCAGCATTATATAATCTCCAGCTGGGACCTTATTTAATCTTAGGCCCTCAAGAATCATGATTTTTTCAGACAGCAGCTTTTTGTGAGTCGGATGTTCTGACTGAGATCTTTCAATTCCATTTGTATCTATTCCTACACCCTTAATACTTTTACCAATTAAATAATCTGCACCACTTTCTGCTAAATAAATAAATTTTTCCGGAGTTTTTTCTAAAAATCCAGGCTTAGAGTTTTTTGTTTTTAAAATTATAAAAGAATTTTTTTCAATATCAAATTCTTTTAAATCAGCTGCAGTTATTTTTTCTTCAAGCCCAGTTAGATCCAGTAATTTGGACTTGTAAAATGGATTTTCTGCAAAAAATAAATTAGCGTTTTCACCGTCTTCGAGCATATGCAGTGGTGCATCAACATGAGTACCTGTATGAACATTCATCTGAAGTTCTGATTCATGAGCATCACCCTGGCTGAAATCTCTGACGGTTGTTAATCGCGGTCTGATCTCATCTTTACCTTTATAAACTAACATCTCTTTTCTAATTGTCATTGAAATATCAAACATAAATTCCCCTCCTTGGACACAAAATGAGCTGAGTATTATTACTCTAGTAGGATTAATCAAAGAACTAGTTTTTAATTGTTATCTAACCAACTTCTGTCATCAGTCTCTAAAAGTTCATCAGCTGCTGTTGGCCCCTGTGATAGAGCTGGATATTTATGCAGCTCTATATTTTCATCTGCACACTTAGCCTGTATTTTATCAATGAATTTCCAGGAATAAGAAACTTCCTCCCAGCTGGTAAATAAAGTTTTGTCGCCAGCAATCATATCATAAATTAGGACTTCATAATTTTCCGGTGAGTTAAAGAACTGCTGACAGCTCTGACAGAATTCCATCTCCACTGGAATAATTTTATTGCTGCTGGCGGGTTTACGGGTATTAAATCTAAGAGAAACTCCTTCTTCAGGCTGAATTTTTATTAATAATAAATTATTGTCTATATTTTTTTGATCTAAATAAGCTGAATGAAAATCATCTTTAAATTCAACTGCAATTGCAGCTTCTTTTTTATTTAATCTCTTTCCCGATTTGAGATAAATTGGAACTCCCTGCCAGCGCTCATTATTTAAAAATAGTTTAAGGGCAAGGAAGGTAGCAGTTTCTGATTGAGGATCAATTCCTTTTTCTTCTCGATAAGAATTAATTTTTTCTCCATTCACAAAACTGGAATCATACTGACCTCTAACAATATGGCGGTCAATATTACTTAAATCATTATCAGCCAATTCCTTAAAAACCTCTACCTTTTTATTAGAAATTTCTTTAGCTGTTAAATTTTCAGGTTCTTCCATAGCAATTAGAGATAAGACTTGAAGAATATGGTTCTGAAACATATCTTTAATTACTCCTGCATCATCATAATATTTTCCTCGATCTTTAACTCCTTCAGATTCATTTAAATAAATCTGTATATTATCAATGTGGTCTTTATTCCAGAGAGCTCTGAAAATCGGGTTGCTTAATCGAATTACCATTATATTTTGGATCATTTCTTTACCTAAATAATGATCTATTCTAAAAATATTTTTTTCAGAAAAAATATTGTTTAAAGTGTCATTTAATCTTTTTGCTGATTTAAAATCGTGCCCAAATGGTTTTTCAATTACTAAACGAGCTTTATCTTTTTCTAAAGCTAGATTCAGCAGGCCAAAGCTCTTTAATTTTTCAGCAATTTCAGCAAAAAAATTAGGTGCTGTAGCCAGATAAAAAATTCGATCAGAGACTTTTTCTTTTTTTGCTTTAATTTCTAAAGTCTTTTTTAGACGTTTAAAATCATTATCATCTTTAAAAGAGAGTTGAAAATAATCAATATGATCAGCCAGCAGCTGCCAAATACGATTATCAACTTTCCCTTTTTTACTTATAAGTGAATTATATAAAGCATCCAGATAATCTTTTTCATTATCATAGCGCCTTCCGGTAGCTATTATTGTATATTGATCAGGTAAAATATCCTTGGCTGCTAAATTGTAAAAAGCAGGGATAATTTTGTTGTGAGCCAAATCTCCAGTTCCTCCAAATAAAATAAACTGAAAATTTTCTTCAATGCTTTTATTATCAGGATTATTATATAGTTCATCTATTGTTTCATTCACTTAAAACACCTCCATAACTACATTAAAGTTAACACAATTACTCAGGTATTACTGTAAATGGATTAACATTAATAACCAAGCTCTTCACCAACTAAAATAACTTTTAGTCTTCCATCTGGATGAGAATATCTAGTAGTTACAGTATGACAGCAGATTGTATCATCAACATGGCAGCTGGTACAGTAACCAACTCTTGTACAAGGAGTATCCTTGTTTAATCGAATTGCATTTGCTGGTCCAGCTGTGTCATTAACACGTTTGAGGGCACTTTCTTCATCACTTGCTATTTTATTCATTCCAGCAACAATAATTACATGTTTAGGTCCATAGATAAGAGCAGCAATTCGATTGCCTGTTCCATCGATATTTATTAGTTTTCCGGTTTGAGTAATTGCATTAGAACTCATAAGATAGTAGTCAGCGCTGAGTGCCTGATGATAAATTTCTTCTTTTTCTTCAGAATTCCTGGCCTTAGATCTGTCTAATAATTTATAGCTGCCTGATTTCAAATCATCAAATATTCCAATCTCTTTTAAGGTCATGGAACCACCCCAGGAAACAGAAGCATTTTCTTCAATTAATTCCAGTACTTTTTCTCGAGCTTGTTCTTTGTTTTCAACATAGTAGCCGTCAATATTTCTCTTCTTAAAATACTTAATTACATTTTCTGCCTTTACTTTGTAAAACTCTTTTTTATCTGTCATTAGAATTCCCCTTTCAAATTTTTTTCTGTTATTAATAATTATTGGACAAAAGTACTGTGATTACCTGCCTTGAACAAATAAATAATTAAAAAAGTGGAAAAAAACTGTGAAATCTGCTATCATTAAAAGCGTGTTAAGTTAGAGCTGAGAAGATTGCTCAGGTTTTGTTTAACTGCTGATTTAATTTTTAGATTTTTTAGATAAAATATTAATCTGAGGTGATTAAAGTTGTTCAACCTTTATAGTCGCAAAAATAAGGCAAATAAATTTCTTGTATTTGCGTTATTGTTTATGATGATCATTATTTTTTCTGCTGCTGCTGGCGCTGAGATCAGCTCCAAAAAAACAGCAGATTCTGATAAAATGACAATTGCTTTTGTTCCCCGTTCTTTAGAAAACCCAATTTTTTTAGATGCCTTTGAACACTCCCAAAAAAAGGCCGTAGATTTGGGTATTAATTTAGAATGGTTGGGGTCATTTAGCTTTGATTCTGAAGATCAAATTAAAATTATTGATAGTTTAATTGAACGAAAAGTAGATGGGATGATTATCAGTGTTAATGACACTCCTAAATATGACAGAATAATTAATAGAGCTATGGAAGCTGGGATTGCTGTTGCTACTTTTGATGCAGATGCTCCTAACAGTAACCGTATTTTTAATATTGGTATTGATAATTATGAGGCAGGAAAAGTAACGGCGGAAGGTCTGCTTCAGGTTTTGGATCAGAAAAATATTGACTATAATGATCCTAATCAAGAACTGAGAACAATGATTATGACTGGTGTTAAAGGTGCCTTGAATTTAGAAAAACGAATCAATGCTTTTTTGGACACTGTCTCAGATACCAATATTGTGATTGAAGATATTGTAGAAAATCAGGATAATGTCAATTTAGCAGTAGAATTATTGGAGCAGTATGTGCAGAAGAATCCAGATATAGATATAATTTTTTTCGTGGGTGGCTGGCCTTTTTATGTTCCGGCAGAGGCTTTACCAAATTTTCAACATTGGGCTCAAAATGGTGGAGTAGCTGTGGGGATTGACATTTTTTATGATGCTCTTGTACTGCAGGACAGGGGATTAATTCATTATTTAGTTGGACAGGATATGGCTACTATGGGTTCTAAAGGTTTATCCACTTTATATAATTATATAAAATATGGAGTTAAACCTCCCGAATATATTAAAACTGGTCTCGAAATTTCAAATCAGGAAAACTTAGACAGATTACTAAAAATTCATCAACCATGGCGTGTTAAATAAGGCGGTAATTCGATGTTTAACTTTATTAAAAAAATTGCAAATGGAATAGAAATTCATACGATTAGAACTAAATTGATTATCTCATTTTTAATAATTGGGCTTTTGCCGATTTTATTATTTGGTTTTTTATCTTTTAATGTATACAGTGGCGCCATTAATGATCGGATTAATAATTATTCTCAAGAAATGGTAAATAGAATGGAAAGAGATTTAGAAGATTATATTACTGAGGTTGAAAGATTTTTAAGCAAAGAAAAGGATTTTTATATTAATCAATTTATAAAATTAACTCAGGCTAATGATTTTCGCAACAGTAGAAAGTATGCTTTTAGAATTTGGGAGGATTTCAATAATGTCAAACAGCTTCGACCTGGGTTAGAAGATGTAGCTATAACTTTCCAGGATGGTAGAAGAATCAGCAGCTATGGAACTTATAATATTGAAATTGATACTTTTAAAGAAGCTCTTTATGCTGCCGAAAGTGATGAGACATTTTTTACTCAGCCCTATATAAACTATTTTCAAGAGGAAGTAGTGACTGTAGCTCGGTATTATTATCCTGAAATTGCAGAAGAAAATGTTTTAATTTCTGCAGATATTGATTTAGATGTGCTGGCAGATCTTACAGATTTTAACCTTGGTGAAAAGAGTTATTTTTTAATTGCTGATCAAAATGGGGATATTATTTATCATCCAGAAAAAGCTAGAATTGGGGAAAGAAGCTTTTATTATAGTGATGGTTTTCCAGATAGAAAAGTAACTTTGGAGGGCGAACAGTACTTATTAACTTCTACTTATTCTGAAGTAACCGGCTGGTATATTATCAGTATGGCTTCCGCTGATGAAGTTGAGGCTGAATTAAATTACATCACTAATCTTACAGTTTACATGACAATTATTGTTTTGATTTTAATTATTTTGCTGACTCTTTATTTATCTTCATCATTATCTAAACCTATTCAAAAGCTGCAGGAGCTGACACATCGTGCTTCAGAAAATGATCTTTCAGTAAAGATTGAAATCAGTGGAGATGATGAAATTGCAGAGTTAGGACAAAGTTTTAACAAGATGATTCGGAGAATTAATAAGTTAATGGAACAAAACGTGCGGGAACAAAAACTTTTACGACAGTTAGAGATGGAGAGTCTAGATAATCAAATAAAACCACATTTTATTTATAACACTCTTGATTTGATTATTGGGCTATTAGAAAATAAAGATTTTGATCGAGCAACACATATGGTTGAGGCTTTAGGTAAATTTTTCCGACTCAGTTTAAGCCACGGGAAAGAAATGGTTTTAATTAGAAATGAAATTAAACATGTCAAAAACTATCTCTTTATTCAGCAGTTTAGGCATGGTGAAGAATATGAATATATTATTGATATAGAGGATCCAGAGATTATGGACAAACATATTCCTAAACTGATATTACAGCCAATAGTTGAGAATTCAATTTATCACGGGCTGCTTCCAGCTGATAAAAAAGGCTTAGTTATCATAAAAGGTTTAAGGGAGAATAAAAATATTTATTTTAAAATTGTAGATAATGGAGTAGGAATTGCTCCTAAAAAAGTTGAAGAAATAAATAAAATATTAACAGGAGAACTCAAAATAGATGATCAGCAGAAGTATTTTGGACTTCGGAATGTAAATCAGAGATTGAAGTTAATGTATGGTGGAAGCTCCGGGCTTCAAGTTGAAAGTACCGAAAACGAAAAAACTATGGTAACAATAAGAATTGATCAACGAGGAGGTAAATGATTTGGTCTATAATTTACTGCTGGTAGATGATGAAAAACCAATCAGAGAAAAACTAATAAATAACACGGATTGGACTGGAAATGATTATCAAGTATTTGCTGCTGCAGATGGAGCAGAGGCTTTAAAAATTATAAAAACCAAAGGAATAGATATTCTAGTTACTGATATTCAGATGCCCAAATTGAGTGGAATGAATTTGATTGAAAAGGCTAGAGAAAGCAGTAGTCAGCTTAAGGTGATCGTTATTTCAGGCTTTGCAGAGTTTGAATATGCACAGAAATCAATTCGTTTTGGAGTTAATGAGTATTTATTAAAACCCTTTAGATCTAAAAAACTGTTGGAAGTTGTAAATAAGGCCAGGGATGAATTAATCAAAGAAAAAAATAATGAACAGCGTTTGGCTTCATTACGGGCTGAAATGTCAAGTTATATTAATGAGAACAAGCTAAGCTCAATCTACAACTGGTTAATTGATGATCAATTTTTTCAGCATCAATCTTTGATTATGGACAGAATTGATTTAAATGCTGTTTTAAAAAGAGGCAGCAGAGAGGATGTTCTAAAAACTGTTAATAAGATAATTGATGAATTAAATAATGCTGATTTAAATCGGGAGAAACTCTATGTAGTTCTAAATAATTTGATCCTGGAGAGTTTTAAAATTATTAAAGATCTAGATTATAGGGTTGAAGATTTGCTCGAAATTATAAATAAAGATAGAATTGAAAAAATTGATTCTAATAACTTAAAGGAGATAGAAATTATTTTAAAAGAGTTTTTGCTTAGATTACATGATCTAATTTCTTTTAATCCTAATGATAAAAATCAGAAAATAATTAAAGAAATGAAAGAATATATAGCTGATAATTATCAGGATGGTATAACTTTAAGTGAGTTGGCCAGAAAATTTAATTTAAGCAGCGGTCATTTAAGCAATCTTTTCCACGAAGAAACAGGTGAAAGCTTTAGTGATTATCTAAATATGATTAGACTAAATAAAGCTAAAGAACTTTTAAAAACTACCGATGATAAAATATACCAGATTGCAGATCAGCTTGGTTTTAATGATGCCTATTACTTTAGTTCCTGGTTTAAAAAATTAGTTGGTGCTTCACCAACAACATATCGTGATAATATTAATCTGCTTTAAAAACCAATTGCTATTAAATAAAAATTAAATAAATTTAGATGCCTCAGCTTAAAAATTAGAGCTGAGGCTTTTTTCTTGCAAAAATATTCAAGGGTTTAAAAAAATATTCCATGGTTAATATCCAGATAATTATATACAATTAAGACAAATCAAACAACTCTTTGAGAATTATAAGTGATTATAAGTTGATAATGATTCACATTGAGAAAACTATTAGGGGGTAAATCATGAAAAAATTAAGTATTTTGTTGGTAGTAATTTTATTAGTTTCCTCAATCTCAATGGCAGCTTTTGCTCAGGATGATGGAGGTTGGTTGAGCAATCTGTTAGGCGATAATGATGGTGCAAGAGAAGATGATGGAGAAATCAAAGTTGGATTTCTTTTAAAAACAATGCAGGAAGAAAGATATATTAAAGATAGAGATGCTTTTATAGAAAAAGCTGAAGCAGAAGGTGCTGATGAAGTAATTTTTGACTCTGCAAATAACGATGAAAATGAACAGCTTTCTAAATTCGAAAATATGCTGACTCAAGGAGCAGATGTAATTGTATTACAGCCTGTAAATACTGGTACAGCAAGCAATATGGTAAGAATGGCACACGAATCTGGAGTTGCTGTAATTAACTATGATTCTCTAATTATGAACAGTAATGTAGACGTATTTTTAACTCAGGATAGCTGGGCAGTTGGAGAATTACAGGGTGAAGCTATGGTTGAGTGGTTTAAAGAAAATCGCGGAGAAGTAAAAGGTAATGTAGTTCTTTTAAGAGGACAGCCTGGAGATTCAAATGCTAATGCATTTTCTCAGGGAGTTTTAGATACAGTTGCTGAATATGAGGGTCTAAACTTAGTTGTAGACCAGAGCCATGAAGGCTGGTCTCCAAATCTGGCAATGGAAACAACTGAAAATGCCTTAACCAGTTATGATAACGAAATTGACGCAGTAGTAGCAAATAATAGTGGACTTGCCTCTGGTGCTGTTAGAGCTTTAGAAGCACAAAACATGGCAGATACAGACAAAGTTTTTGTTGCTGGATCTGATGCAGATCTATTGAATATTAGATATATTGCACAAGGAAAACAGTCTATTGAGATTTTCAAAAAAGTTAAACCTTTGGCTTATGCAGCTGCTGAAACTGCTGTGGCTCTCGCCAAAAATCCAGATAGACCAATTGATGAAATTATAGAAATTGATCGCTATGTAGATAATGGTCAAATTGAAGTTCCAACAGTAGTTACAGAAATTGTAGTTGTTAATGAAGATAATATTATGGATACTGTTGTTGCAGATGGATATCATGAAGCTGAAGAAATTTTTGATCAAGAATAAATATAAGCTAATAAGAATTAGATAACTTATGCAGTCCCATCTACAGTAGGTGGGACTGCTTTATAAACAATCAATTCTGGAGGTAAAATTATGGGTGAAGAAATTCTAGAAATGAAAAATATTATTAAAGATTTCCCCGGGGTGAGAGCCTTAGACCATGTTAATTTCACTCTTGAAAAAGGAGAAATTTTAGCCCTGGTTGGAGAAAATGGTGCAGGAAAATCAACTTTGATGAAAGTTCTGAGTGGTGTTTGGCCCTATCCTACTTATGAAGGTGATATCTATCTTGATGATGAATTAGTCCGCTTCGAAAATACAAGAGAAGCAGAAGAGGCTGGAATTGGAATTATTCATCAGGAGTTAAATTTGCTGCCTGACCTATCTGTTGCTGAAAATATATTTTTGGATAGACAACCGTTAAATAAATTTGGTGGAATAAAATGGGAAGAATTATATCATAATGCCGAAAAAGTTTTGTCACGGTTAAATATGGATATTGATCCAAGAACAGATCTTGGTGATTTAACTGTTGGTAAACAGCAGATGGTTGAGATTGCAAAGGCTCTTTCCTTAGATACTAGAATCTTAGTTTTTGATGAGCCAACTTCTGCCTTAACTGAATCTGAAATTAAGGAATTATTTACAGTAATCAATGAATTAAGGGCAAGTGGTGTTTCAATTATCTATATTTCTCATAAGATGGAAGAAATTGAAGAATTAGCAAATTCGGTAGTTGTTTTAAGAGATGGAGCTACAATAGGAGAGAAAATTAACATTTCAGAAGTTACTTTAGATGAAATTATTAACCGGATGGTTGGAAGAGACATAGAAGATTTATTTCCGACTGTTGACTTTGAACGTCAGGAAAAAACCCTGGAAGTCAAAAATATTTCAGTTCCTGACCCCTTTAATTCGGATAAGAAGCTAGTTGATGATGTTTCTTTTACAGCTTATAAAGGAGAAATTCTCGGGATATCAGGTTTGATGGGGGCCGGCCGGACTGAACTGGTTAATGCAATTTTTGGTGTCTATGGTAAAAAGCGCGAAGGTGAGATATTTCTTAACGGTAAAAAATTAGATATTAAATCACCAGCTGATGCAATTGACAGTGGAATTGCTTTAGTAACTGAGGATAGAAAAGAATTAGGACTGCTTTTAGATAAGGATCTGGTTATGAATATGACTCTTCCATCAATTAAGACTTTTAGTTCTAAACTTGCCATGGATACTCACAAAGAAAAAACTATTGCCGAAAAATATGTTAATGAATTAAATATAAAAACTCCAAGTTTAGATGTTTTTGTAGAAAAACTAAGTGGAGGAAATCAGCAAAAAGTAGTAATTGGTAAATGGTTAATTACTGATTCAGATGTCTTAATTTTAGATGAGCCTACCCGAGGTATAGATGTTGGCGCCAAAACTGAAGTTTATAGATTAATGAACCAGTTGGTTGAGAGTGGAGTTACAGTTATCATGATCTCTTCAGAGTTACCTGAAATAATGGGGATGAGTGATCGAATAATTGTAATGTCTGAAGGTAAAAAAACAGCTGAATTAGAAAAATCTGAGGCTGATCAGGAAACAATAATGAAATATGCTACTGGTAATAAAGGAGCTGAATAAATTTGAAGAAATTTATCAAAAATAATGGAACATTTATAGCATTAATTTTCTTAATAATTATTTTGAGTTTTTTATCACCATCATTCTTAAGTTCAAGAAACTTAACAAACTTAGTTAGACAGGTAACAATCAATGGGATTATTGCTGTTGGAATGACAATGGTAATTTTACTGGCCGGTATTGATCTTTCGGTTGGTTCTGTAGTTGGACTCTCTGCTGTAGTTGTAACCTTACTGATGCAGGCAGGAATTGGTATGTGGCTTGCAATCTTAATTACTTTAGTTGGAGTTGGAGGAGTTTTAGGGTTTTTCAATGGATTTATGAGTGCTAAATTTGATATCCATCCTTTTATTATTACTTTGGGTGTTATGACAATTGCAAGAGGTTTGAGTTTAGTTTTAACTCAGGGAGTTTCAGTGCCTGTAACTAATAGAACCTTTGCTGAAATTGGAAGTGGCTATATTCCAAAAATCCCTTCTTTAATAATTTTAGTTATTGCTTTAATTTTAGGTTTAATTGCCGTATTTAGAACAAGTATGGAAATTAAAAATGGAGAAAAGGTTAGAAATAAGGCTAAATTAACAGGGGGAATAATTTTAACAGTTGCAGGATTTTTGGCCGGGTTTTTAATTTTTATTGGTTATCAAGGAATTCCCATTCCTGTAGCAATTTTTGCGGTAATCGTAATGATTGGAATATATACATTGCGTAAGACACGTTTTGGACGAAAATTATATGCTATTGGTGGTAATGAAAAGGTTGCCTGGTTATCCGGTATTAATATTTTAAAATCTAAAACTATGGTATTTGTGATTACTGGAGTTTTAAGTGCAGCCTCTGGTATTTTACTGGCATCACGGTTAAATGGAGCCTCTCCTAATCTGGGAGACGGTTTTGAGCTTGATGCAATTGCTTCAGTAATTATCGGTGGAACAAGTTTTATGGGTGGTGTAGGAACTATAACAGGTACTGTTATAGGTGCGATTATCATTGGTGTAATTAATAATGGAATGAGTCTGCTGGGGATTAATTCCTTTTACCAGATGATAGTTAAAGGATTTATTATTATTCTTGCTGTGATGATTGATGTATTAAATAGAAGAGATACAGCTTAATATAAAAAGTTAAACAAATAAGTTAAAAAGACAGCTGATATCAGCTGTCTTTTTAAGCTACATATTATTTTTTAATTTTATTCTGTAAATTTTTGGCCATAATTTTCCGGTGACTAAAAAACTTTCAGTTTTTGGGTCATAAGCAATACCATTAAGAACATCAACATTGTTTTTATATTTTTGGTCTAAGATATTGCTTAAATCTAAATAGGCTTTAACTACTCCATTTTCAGCATCAATTTTAATAATATGATCATTCTGCCAGATATTAGCATAGATAAAGCCATTTAAATATTCTAATTCATTTATGTTTTTTAAGTTTTGATCATTAATTTCAACCTTTATTTTTTTGTTGATCTGAAATGTTGCAGGATCTCTAAAATAAATATACTCACTTCCATTACTCATAATTAGCTGTTGGCCATCATTTGTCAGGCCCCAGCCTTCACCTTGATATTTAAATGTATTTAACAGGTTGAAATTAAGATCATAAACAAAAGCTGTGTTTTCTTTCCAGCTTAACTGATAGATTTTATCATCTAAAATAGTAATTCCTTCCCCAAAATACTTTTTATTTAAATTTATTTTTCTTAACACTTTACCACTCTGAATCTCAACTTTTCTCAAAGAGGATTTTCCATAAAGACCTGTTCCTTCAAATAGATAATTATTATAAATTTCTAATCCCTGGGTAAAAGCTTTTGTGTCATGTGGATATTCTGCTAAAATATCATATTCTAAACTTGTTATTTTTTCAAAGTTAAAAGCATAAAGTTTAGGAGTTATTAAAAAGACGAGCAATAATAGAACTAGATATTTAATTTTTCGTTTCATTAAATCCACCTCTTTCATTAATTGATTCCTTTATCAATAATTCTATATAATTTATTTAAAACCTTTTTTCAAAAACAATATTTTGACAATTTATAATATCTGATGTATAATATTAAACAATTAGAAAGCTAATAGAGATTAGCTTAAATTTAGTTGAGATTAGTAAAAACAAAAAAGGAGAGATGAGTTGAGATGAGAACAAAAGATTTAGCACAGGCGGCTTTGTTGGTAGCGATAGGATTTATTTTACATGCATTTTTTCCTCCAATTGTAATGGGGATGAAACCTGATTTTGCTTTAGCAATGATGTTTATTTTATTGATTATCAAGCAGGATTTTAAACTAGGCTTTTTAGTTGCAGTATCTACTGGGATTTTTACAGCCTTAACTACAGGCTTCCCTGGAGGACAGGTGGCAAATATGGTAGATAAATTATTAACTTTTTTAGTAGTTTATCCTTTAATTCCAATTATAGTTAAACTGCCGTCGAGAAAATTATCTACAGGAATTATAACTGCATTTGGAACAATGCTAAGTGGGGGGATTTTCCTTGGTACAGCTGCTTTATTAGTTGGTTTACCAGGTCCATTTGCTGTTTTATTTTCTACAGTAGTAATTCCAGCAGCAGTTGTTAATACTATTACTGCAGTAATAGTATTCAGTGTAGTTGATTTTGCAATGGATGTAGAAGTAGAGGGTGCCAAAAAAGAAGCCTTATAGCTTTAAAGTTTAAAAATTTAATTTTTATTAAACCTCTCATTTATTTGAGAGGTTATTTTTTTGCATAAAAGTTGCACCTGCAACTAAATTCTGATATAATACATTTTAAAGATAGTTGAGATTGCAACTAAATTTAAAAGAGGTGAAGATATGAGAGTAGATGCTCCAATAGGGAAATGGATAGCAAAGTTATATAAAGATCATGATCAATTTGTTGATAATTTACTAGAAGATTACAACCTAAATCACAGTGAAGCGAATTTGCTCGTTTATTTATACAAGGATGGAGATGGAATCAGTCAAAATAAGCTTAAAGAAAATTTGGCAGTAGACAAAGCAACAATTTCTAGAGCAATATATTCTTTAATTGATAAAGACTATTTAACGAAGAGAAAATCTCCTAGAGATGGTCGAGTTAATTTAATCTATTTAACTGATAAAGCTAAAAATATTCAGAAAGAAATAACTGATATTTATCAGCAGTGGTTTCAGATATTTATTAAAGAAATCGGAGAAGAGGAGGCTAATCGAGTTTTGAAGACTATAAAAAAAATGTACCAAATTATTAAAAGTAGAAATAATTAATAAAAAATTATTTCTACTATCTGTACAGGAGGTTAGAGAATGAAAAAAATATTAAAATATGACAGAGTAATAATTATAATAATTGCAATCATAACCTTATTTTTTGCTTTTCAAATGCCTAAAATAGAGATTGACAATGATATAATGACTTTTTTACCTGATGATAATAAGTCAGTTGTCGTCAATAATAAAATGGAATCTATTTTTGGCTCAAGTGATAATATGATAGTAGCTGTTAAAGCTAAGAAGGGCAATATTTTCAGATCAGAAAATATTAAATTAATTGCTCGAATGACGGAAGAATTAGAGGCAGTAGAAAATGTAGATGAAGTAACTTCTTTTACCAATTCTGACTATATTGAGGGAACTTCTGAGGGGATGATTGTAGAAGAACTGGTTAAAAAAGTTCCAGAAACAGAATCTGAAATAAAAAATCTTAAATCTAAACTGTTATCCTGGAATTTTTATAAAAAAAATCTGTATTCAGAGGATTTTAAGGCAACACAGCTTTTAGTCAGTTTAGAAGATGATGTTTCTGCAGAGCAGGAGTCTGAACTTTATTATAATATAAAGGAGATTACAGAAAGATATGAAAAGGATAATTTAGAAATCCATACAGCTGGTACAACTGCAATTAATGTACTCCTGGGAGATAAGATGATTGAAGATGTTAAATATTTAATTCCTTTTATCATACTAATTTTGTTTCTTGCTTTATTTTTATTTTTTAGAAAAATACTGCCGGTTATTTTGATAATGCTGACGGTTAGTATCAGTACTATCTGGTCAGTTGGACTTATGGCGATGCTGGGAATTAAAATGACACTTGTTTCTACTGTAATACCAGTTTTACTGCTTGCAGTTGGTAGTGCTTATGGTATTCATATTTTAAGCCACTATTATGATTATCTATCAGCAGAAGAAAAACCTGATCTAAAAAGAAAGCAGGAACTGGTTTATAAAACTGTAGAAAGTATGGGTAAACCCGTCTTTCTGGCAGGTTTAACAACTGTTGCTGGTTTTGGATCTCTTGCTACAAGCAAAATAGTCCCAATCAAAAATTTTGGTCTATTTACTGCTCTTGGAATATTTGTGGCTTTTATGATAGCAATTTTAATGATTCCCTCGTTATTATTAATAATTAATAGAAAAAGAAAAAGTTTTGATGATCAGAACTTTTCTGGAGTCAATCATTTTGAAAAACTGATTGTAAAACTTCATAATTTTTACTCTCAAAAAAGTATCAGTCTTATTTTAGTGATTTTTTTGGTAGTAATTATTTCACTAGTAGGAATGGATAGAATAATAATTGACAGTCCTTTGATAAATATGTTTAAAGAGGATACAGAAATTCGTCAGGCAGATAATTTTATAAATAACAATTTTGCTGGTTCCTCAATTTTAACATTACTTATAGAAGGAAATGAGAAAGGGAGCCTTACTGATCCGGAAATTTTAAAGTCAATGGAAGAAATGCAGAATTATTTAGTCGATAATAATCAGGAAGTTGGTAAGGCTTCTTCAATCAGTACATTTATCAAAAGAATGAATAGAGTTATGCATTATCCTGAAACAGAAGAAAACAAACAGGAAGCTGTAGAATCAAAAAAAGAGAACAGTCAGGATTCAGAAGAAGCAAACTCCAGTTTTTATAATGAAACTGATAATAATTCGGAAACTGCCAGCTCAAGCTTTTACAGCGATTCAGAAGCTGATAATTCAGACGGCACATCCAGTTTTTACAGCAGCTCAGAAAGCGCTTCTGAAAACTCCAGTTCCAGTTTTTACAGCCAGGATCAGGATAATCAGTCTGCAAAAAGTGAAAATCAGATTTTGATTGAAAATAAAGGTCCTGATACAGAAGAAAAATTAAGTGAATATCAGCTGGTGGCACTCTTGAACAGTGCTCTAGCAGAAGCTGAAAGTTTAGATTTAAGTTCAGAAGAATTTGTTGAATTGATAAACAAAAAATTAAATTATAAAGGAGCCAGATATAATGAGATCCCCTACGACTTAAGCAAATATCCGGCTCAGGACAGGCAGGGTTTAAGAAATCTTGTTTCTCAGTATCTGCTCTTATATTCAGGTAGTTTAGATGATATGATCAATGATCAGTTAGAGCCTGATAAAGCAAGAATGCTGGTCCAGTTAAATAATCCAAGCAATATAGTAACTGCCAGAATTAAGGAAGATATTTTGGATTACGGCAGTAAAAACTTTCCAGAAGAATATGATCTTTCAATTGCAGGTCATGCTAATATGTCTCTGGCAGCCAATGAATTAATTATCGGGAGTCAGATAAACAGTATTATAGTTTCTTTTATAATTGTCTTTATTATTGTTGCTGTAGCTTATAAATCAATAATTGCTGGGGTTTATGGAGTTATTCCTTTGGCATTTTCACTTTTGATCAACTTTGCTTTAATGGGATATACAGGTATTAAGCTTGATATTGGAACAGCAATGGTGGCTTCAGTGGCAATAGGTATTGGAGTCGATTATACAATTCATTTTCTAGATAAATATCATGAAAATAGATTAAAGACTGATGATTTGCATCTTGTAACAAGAAACACTTTAATCAGTACCGGTAAAGCAATAATTTTTAATGCTTTATCAGTTGCTGCTGGATTTTTAGTGTTACTTTTTTCAAATTTCTATCCGCTAGTATATTTAGGCTTGTTAATTGCTGTGACAATGTTTACATCTTCACTTGCAGCAATGACAATTTTACCGCTAATGTTAAAAATATTTAAGCCTAAATTTATAGCAAAAGAATTATAATTTAACTGAAATTTAAAGGAGGAATTTAAAATGAGAAAGTTTAAAAGCAAAATATTAATAACCGTTCTCATACTTGTATTTATACTGAGTGTCAGTGTGATGGCGATGAGTGGTAAAGAGGTAATGGAAAAGGTAGATCAGAGAAATACTGGTCAGAGCAGACACGCACTAATGGGAATGGACTTAATCGATAAAAATGGTGAAGTCAGTCCAAGAGTGATTGAGGTCTGGTCAGAAAAATACGGTGATCCTGCTGATGATCTTGATAAAACTGTAATGGTTTTTCACGAACCCTCATCTGTAAAAAATACCCGTTTTCTACAGGTGCAGAATGCTGAAGCTGATGATGACCAGTGGATTTATCTACCTGCACTGGGCAGAGTAAGACGTATTTCTGCCTCTCAGGGTGGGGACTCTTTTATGGGGTCAGATTTCAGTTATGATGATATGAAATCAAGAGAGATTGATGATTTCACTTATCAAGTCTTAAGAGAAGAAAAATTGGGTAAATATGAGACTTATGTTGTAGAAGCTACACCTAAAAATCCAGAAGATGAACAGTATCAAAAGTCAGTTTCTTGGGTGACCAAAGAACATTTTATACCAGTTAAAGTAGAAATGTATGATAAAAAAACTGGTAAGCTTTATAAAAGAATGACTGTTGAACAGAATATAGAAAAGGTAAATGGAATCTGGACAATTTTTTCAACAACAATGAAAAATTTAGAAAGCGGACACAGCACAAAATTATATATAAAAAGCAGAGATAACAATTATCTCTTAGAATACAATAAAGATATTTCTGACAATATGTTTACCCAGCAGTTCTTAAAAACAGGAAGATAAAAAGAAGGCCTATGCCTTTTATATTTTAGCTTTTCCTCATCTTTGATTTGATATATTAATTTATCCCGGGGGAGGGAAGTGAGGAAAAGCTTCTAAATGAGTAATAATTTTAACAGCAATTTTAATAATGAAGAGGTGGAATTATGCTAAAAAATATCAAAAAAATTACATTAATCTGTTTTATAATGATATTTACTTTTACAGCTGCAGCAGCAGCTTTTGATGGCGGCAGTTTTTATGGTGAAGAGGAGGAAACAGCAGCAACAGTAATTGGTGAAACGAAGCCTGAAATTAGGGTTTTTGATGATGGTGACATAGAAGAAAATTTAAGTGGTCAGCTGGATATCAGCTATCCAGGCAGCAGACACAGTTTCCAGCTGATAACTGATTTTCAGATTGGTGCAGCTGAAGAAATTGAGTTTAATGAACTAAATTATCAATATTTTGGAGAAAATTATAACTTCTTAATTGGAAAACACAGAGTTATCTGGGGTAAGGGCGATCAGCTCCATGTATTAGATAATATAAATCCCGAAGATTTAAGTGATTTTTATAATCCTGATTATAAGGACCGTCAAATCGGGGAAGAGATGATAAAAATAGACAGGTATTTTAGGAATGGAAATGCCAACCTTGAGTTTATCTACACCCCAGATTTTGAAGGGCACCGCATGGCAGAAGATCCTGATAGCCCGCTCGGCAACTGGATAATTAATCCCTTTGCTGATAAAATCTCAATGTCTGAGCTTAAGTCGGCCACCAATTATAGTGAAACCGAAATCATTAATCAGGTAGAAGCTGCAGTCAAAGAAGAAGAGCAGCAGTTTGGTCTACGCTTTACTGACACTAGATCTGGAACAGATTACGGCTTCAGCTATTACCATGGTTATTTAAGAGAACCCAGCTATGATCGCTCAGTCTTTAGTTCCAAATCAAATTTCTTTGCAGGTAATACTGCTGAAAACAGGCAGGAATTTAAGGAATTGCTTGATGCTGCAGATTTACATTATGATCAGGTAGATGTTTTCGGTTTTGAGATGGCTCGAGTGATTGCAGATATTAATAGTCGTTTTGAATTAGCTTATTATAATACTGATGATAGCTCTGGTGATGATCCAACAGTTAGAAATAATAAAATCGCCTGGATTATTGGTGGAGACCGTGATTTACCGATCAGTAATTTAAATTTAAATATTCAATTTACAGGTGAAAAGACTTTGGATGATGATCAGATTGACGCCAATGGTAATTTAGATCTGCAGTATAATTCAGATAACGATTATACAACACATAGAGCAGTAGTTAAATTAGAAGATAGTTATCAAAATAAGAAAATAATACCACAGCTAACCTGGATTTATAATTTGACAGAGCATGACTATTCTTTAGAAGCAGCGGTAGAATATGAGCTAAAGCAGAATTTAGTACTGGGATTTTCTCATAAAATCTTTAGTGGGGAGCAAGATACGGATTTTGGTCAGTTTGAAGATAATGACTTTTCATCCTTTTCTTTAAAATACAGCTTTTAATTTTGTAAAGTAGTTGACAATCTAGTTCTGGATGGTTATAATAGTTTTGTGAACTTTTTACAAATAATTTAATAAAGCTGAATAGCAGGAGGTGAACAACAAATGGCTCATGTAATTTCAGATGATTGTATTTTGTGCGGTGCATGTGCACCAGAATGTCCTGTAGACTGTATCAGTGAAGGTGATACACAATACGAAATTGATGCTGATGAATGTATCGATTGTGCAGCTTGTGTTGCAGTTTGTCCAGTAGATGCTATCAGTCAAGCATAAACAGGCATAAATTTATAAATTTATAAATTTTTGAAAAAACCGGGGGCTAACTCCGGTCTTTTTCATTTTTAATCCAATTTTTTGAATTTTATTTTAAATAAGCAGCCAGAAGTTTAAGCAGGATTTACTTCTCTTTTAGAGAAGTAGTTTATACAAGGAAATAATAAAAAATAATTGAATAAAAAATTTAACTTAAAAAATTATTAAGGAGATGAGCTTTTTAATGCAGGAACTTAAAAAAATTGATCCGGAAATAGCAGCTGTGATTGCAGAAGAAGAAAAAAGACAGGCTCAAAATATAGAATTAATTGCATCAGAAAACTTTGTTAGTTCTGCGGTAATGGAGGCTGCTGGTTCAGTGCTGACAAATAAATATGCTGAAGGTTATCCCCGCAAAAGGTATTACGGGGGTTGTGAGGTTATTGATAAAGCAGAAGAATTGGCAATAGCAAGAGCAAAAAAATTATTTGGAGCCGAACATGCTAATGTCCAACCACATTCTGGTTCACAGGCTAATCAAGCAGTATATTTTTCTCAGGTGCCAAAGGGTGGAACAATATTAGCAATGGACTTAACTCATGGTGGTCACTTGACCCACGGCAGCCCGGTCAATATGTCCGGAAAGTATTATAATTTTATTCATTATGGAGTAACAAGAGATAGAGAAATCATAGATTATGATCAGGTTAGATCTTTAGCTGAAGAACATAAACCAGATTTAATTGTGGCAGGTGCCAGTGCATATCCAAGAGTAATTAATTTTAAAACATTCAAGAAAATTGCTGATTCAGTAGGAGCTCTTTTTATGGTTGATATGGCTCATATAGCTGGACTGGTAGCAGCTGGCTTGCATCCTAATCCTGTCGAAACAGCTGATTTTGTTACAACAACAACCCATAAAACTTTAAGAGGAACCAGAGGTGGAATGATTCTTTGTAAAGAAAAATATGCCAAAGAAATTGATAAGGCTATTTTTCCAGGTTTACAGGGTGGGCCTCTGATGCATATAATTGCAGCTAAAGCAGTTGGCTTCAAAGAAGCTTTAACAGATGAATTTATGGATTACCAACAGCAGATTATTGATAATGCCAATACTCTAGCAGAATCTCTAAAAAGTTATGGAATGAGACTTGTTTCTGGTGGAACAGAAAATCATATGATGCTTGTTGATCTAACAAATATGAAAATAACTGGTAAAGAAGCAGAAGAAGCTTTGGATAAAGTTGGGATTACAGTTAATAAAAATACAATACCTTTTGAAACAAGAAGTCCTTTTGTTACAAGTGGAATTAGAATCGGAACTCCTGCAGTTACAACCAGAGGCATGAAAAAGAAAGAAATGAAGAAAATAGCAGAATTTATTTTTGAAGCTTTAAAAAATATTAAAGATGAAGAAAAACTTAAAAACATGAAAAAGGATGTACATGCATTTTCTGCTAAATTCATAAAGTAGTATTTTTCAATTTAATTACTTATAGGCTGGGGAAACCCGGCCATTTTTTTAAGAAGAATAAGGAAATAATAAAATAACAATTTTAGAAAAGGTGATAATAAATGAGTATTAAATTAATAGTGTTTGATTTAGATGGAACTTTATTAGATATTGAGCATCAACTACATGATAAAACTGTAGAAGCGGTAAAAAAGGTTAGAGAAAAAGGAATTAGAACGATGGTTGCCACCGGTAGAATGTACTGTTCAGCTAAACCACATACAAGCCGTTTGGAAATGGTTGATCCAATTATAACATATAATGGAGCTTTAGTTGTAAACCCCGAAAATGAAGAACAACTTTTCCATGCACCAATCCCTTTTGAAATAGCTGATGAGATCACAAAAATGGTGGTTCAAAATGATTACCATTTACAGTTATATATTGATGATAAGCTTTATGTTGCAGAAGAAAACGAATTCACAGATAGGTATTATGAAATTTCAGGAATAGAAGCTAATTGTGTAGGGAGATTAGATAAGTTTCTAAATGCTGAGCCAACTAAGATGCTAATAATTGAAGAAGACGAGGATCGCCAGGTTGAAATCAGAAATTTTTTAGAAAAAAACTTTGATGGTAGAATAGAGATTTCTTCTTCCTATCCTTCTTTTATTGAAATTACTAAAAAAGATATTTCTAAAGCAGTTCCTTTAAAAGAAATTGCAGCAAAATATAATATTAAAAGGGAAGAAGTTATGGCTTTTGGGGATGGGCTTAATGACCTTAAAATGATTGAATGGGCTGGAAAAGGTATTGCTATGCAGAATGCTCATGAAGAACTGCATGAACACTCTGATGATACTGCGCCTAATCATAATGATTTAGGTATAGCAAGATATTTGAAACAGCATTTTGATTTAGATTTGGAAATTCCAGCTGAGAAATAGCAAAACTGACCGTTCAGAATTATGCAATTTTAAGCTATTTATGTTATAATTAAAGGTAGGTCAAAGATTTGTGCTGATTAAACTTGGAGGGGTAATCTTGGAAATTTTTTCAATATTAAAATCAACTTTTAAAAGTTTTTATGAAGATTTATTTAAGTTTGTTTTATTAAGCACAGCCTGGTTTATCAGCAGTTTCTTTTTACTATTTTTTGTTTTAATTGCTCTAAATAGTGGATGGTATTTATTAATATTAATACCTTTGTGTTTTTTAGGGCCAGTTTTTTTAACTTCACTTTATAGTGCTGATCAAATTATAGAAGAAGGAAAAATTGCTTTTAAATCAATTTTTAGTTACTTTAAAGGTGAATTTTGGCGTGCCTGTTCCGCCTTTTTATTTTCATTGATTTTGTATATAATTTTTGTGGTTGATTTAAGATTTTTCTTGATTAAAGGTCAGGATAATATTTGGTTTTTAGCCTTTGCTTTTTTGTTTGCCTACCTTTTAATTTATTTTACTATTTACCAAATTTATTTTTGGGGTCTTCTGGTTATTCAAAAAGAAAAATCATTTAAAGATATTCTAAAAAATGCTTTATTTTTAAGTCTAGATAACATAATTTTCTCTTTACTATTATTTCTAGCAGTATTTGTTTTAACCGCTATTTTAGCAGTTATTGGTATAGGACTTCCGGCAGGTTTCATTGGGATAATTGGACTATTAGTTATACAGAGCACTAGAGAAATGCTTGCTAAGTATTAAAGTGAATTTAGTAATTTGAGAGGGGAATAATTAATGAAAGAATATTATTTAGGTTTGGATCTGGGTGGGACCAAAATTTTAACAGGTCTTGCTGATGCTCAAGGTAATATTATTACAAGGTCTCGTAAAGAAACAGAGGCTGACCTTGGTGAAGATAAAATAATTTCAAATATGATAGAGACCATAGAAACAGTAATTCAGAAGGCAGGAATCAAAAAAGATCAGGTTAAAACTTTAGGGGTTGGAAGTCCAGGCCCTCTTGATGCTCAAAAAGGTATTATTATTGAAAATTCTAATTTACCCTGGAAAAATGTACCGCTTGTGGAAAAGCTGGAGTCTGCACTGGGAATTAAAACTATTTTAAAAAATGATGCTAATGCTGCTGCTTTGGGAGAAAAGTGGTTTGGAGCTGGAAGAAAAGTAGATAATATGGTTTATCTTACTATTTCAACTGGTATTGGTGGTGGTGCTGTTATTAATAAAGAGCTTTTTACGGGAGTTAATGATAATGCCTGTGAGATAGGACATACCGTTATTGATCCAGAAGGTCCACTCTGTGGTTGTGGAAATCATGGTTGTTTAGAATCTTTTGCTTCCGGAACAGCAATTGGCAGAGAAGCAAGAGAAGCTGCAGCAGCTGGGAAAAGCAAAAAAATGCTTGAATTAGCAGATAATATTATTGAAGATATTGATGCAGTTGTATGTGCTCAGGCAGCTTATCAGGGAGATCAAACAGCTCGTGAAATTTTTGAAAAGGCTGCTTATTATTTGGGAATTGGCCTGGGGAATGTTGTAAATATTTTTAATACAGAAATGATAATTTTAGGTGGGGGAGTAATGAAGGCTTCTGATCTCTTTTTAGATCAGGCTTTAGCTACAATGAAGGAAGTAGCCTTACCAGGCCCTTTAGAGATAGTAACTGTTACAGAAGCAGAGCTTGGATCAGATATTGGTTTAATGGGTGCTATTGCTGTAGCAATGGAAGATAGGTTGATAAAAAATGAATGAAGATGATAAGGTTTTAGTTCTTGATATATTTAATCGCTTTGATTTAGAAATTCAGGCCGGGCGTTCTGGCATAAAACGTGAGGTACAGGTTAGTGATATTAAAAGACCTGGAATAGAGCTGGCTGGTTTTTGGAAACATTTTGTACCTGAAAGAGTGAATTTAATTGGTAGAACTGAAATTTCTTTTTTGAAAGGTCTCGGTAATGAAATTCTAAAAGAAAGAATTGATGAATATGTAAGTTATGATCCAGTTTGTATTATAGTTGCTCGGGGAGAAACTATACCTAATTATTTAATTGATAAAGCAAATGAAAATGGTATCCCAGTTCTTTCAACAAAAATCTCAACGACTAGATTTAGCAGTATGCTTTTAAATTATCTAGAGGAAAAACTTGCTCCGGTTAAAGTAATACATGGAGTATTAGTTGACATTTATGGTATTGGTGTTTTAATCAAGGGGCAGAGTGGTATCGGAAAAAGTGAAACTGCTATTGAACTTGTGAAAAGAGGGCATCGGTTAGTTGCCGATGATATTATAGAAATTAAAAAAATTGGTGAATTACGCTTAAGTGGATCTGCTCCAAATAATTCTCGTTATTTTTTAGAGATGCGGGGAATTGGAATAATCAATGTTAAAACATTGTTTGGAGCTGGTGCTGTGAAACATGATTCTCCTATAAATCTTGCTATTAAATTAGAAAGATGGAAAGAAGGGGAAGAGTATGAAAGACTTGGTATTGACAGCCGCACAACGGAAATAATGGAATTAGAGATTGATGAAATTGTAATTCCGGTTAAACCAGGTAGGAATCTGGCTTTAGTGCTGGAAGTTGCTGCTATGAATTATAGAATGAAAACCATGGGTTATAATGCAGCAGTTGATTTTACAGAAAATATTATGAATAAATAAAACTCTGTATTTATAGTCGAGGTGTAAAAATGTCTCTTGAAATTATGAAAAATAAAAGTTTTAAATTAATTATAATTTTAATTATGTGTCTTCTTTATTTAACATCAGCTGTAAATGCAGATGACTATAAAGTTATTTTTAATCAGATTGATGGAGTTGGGGATGATTATGGTCCGGGTGACTATCAGTATCCTCAAAATCATATTTTTCAAAACAGGGGTCATTTATTTGATTTGAAAGCTCTTACAATTTTTGAAGGTAAAGCTGATTATAAGTTTAGGCTTTCTTTTTCAAACTTAACTGATCCCTGGGGAGCAGAATTTGGTTTTTCTTTGCCTTTGATAGAACTTTATTTTGATACTAAATCTGGAGGAAGTAATCAGCTTTTTTATGATGGTGCTAATGTTAGTTTTAATAATGATTTTTATTGGGATAAGTTTTTGAAAGTTAGCGGCTTCTGGGTCAAATTATTTAATCCAGACAGCCATAAAGAAACTATACTTAATATTAATGATCTATCTCTTATGATCCCCAGCTCAACTGATGGCATATCAGTAAATAGAGAGGGTAATTCTATTTTTTTAAAAATTTCAAAAACAAAGATAAATTTAACTCAAAATAGCAAATTGATTATTTTAATTGGAAGTTTTGATCCATTTGGTTATGATCATTTTCGTTCATTATCAAACCGCAAAAGTTATTGGCAGATATATTCAGAAAATAAGACTTCTAATTTAAAGAGCACCAGAGTACTCGATATACTAGTTCCCGGTGGATCAAGTCAAAAAAATATTTTAAAGGGTGAGCTGCCGCAGCTTCCTTACTTAGAGATTGATTTTGAAAAACCTAAAATAGAACCATCACTTGTGGACTATTTGATGCCTATCAATAAAATTTCATTATCTATATTGACGTTATATTTGTTATTATTAATTTTTGTTTTTTTAAAGTTTAAGTATGAGAAATAAATTGTATTGTGATGAGGTGGAAAAATGAAAACAGAGCCCATAAAATTTGCTAAAGATATTTTAAGCAGGGTCTCTAGAAGTTTTGCTTTAACAATTCCTATGTTAGACAAAGAAATAAAAGAAGAAGTTCTTTTAGCTTACCTGCAGGACCGAATATTAGATAATTTTGAAGATGAGATTCACCCTCCAGATCTGAAGCTGCAGCAGGAGTTGATGGACAAGGTCAGCAGAATTTTTTCTACTGATGAATATGACCGCAGTTTAGACTTTAGGATTATTAAAGATAAGGCAGAATTGATTGAAACTGATTCTCTGCAGGAACTTACTAAAAATATTGATTTGATATACCAGTGTTATCAAGATCTAGATTTAGAAATTCAGAATATATCACATAAGTGGCTTCAGGAAATGAACCAGGGGATGCAAAAATATTTAAGAAAAGAAGTTAAAACTTTTGCAGACCTTGATGAATATTGCTATTATGTAGCAGGAACTGTTGGTGGTTTTTTAACTGAAACTATTATTTATAAATTTGATATTGACCCAAAAAAACAACAGATATTATTAGATAATTTTAATCAGGCAGGCTTATTCTTACAAAAAGTAAATTTAATTAGAGATATTAGGGAAGATTTAGAAAACAGAGACAAACATTTTTGGCCTTTAAAAGATCTTAGAATAAGTGAGACAGAGTTAGCTGACCCTCAAAAAGAAGAAAAAGCACTTACAGCTTTGTCAGAAATGATCAATGATTTAAAAAGCCATATTCCTGCGCTAAAGAAATATTACCAGGCTTTGCCCCAGGAACTTAAAGGTTACAGAAAATTTTTTGCGGTTAATAATGCTTTAGGTTTGGCAACAATAGATAAATTAGAGGGTAATTCAGATGTTTTTTACGGGAATAAGGCGGTAAAGGTTTCTAAATTAAAGTTTTTAAATATTATGAGAGCACCGGAGAAGAAATTTTTAGATTACTGCAGCCAAAAATAAGTCTTTAATTTTAAGATACATTTTGAAAGGGGACAAATATTTAGATGGAATTTTTACTTATTACAGGTATGTCAGGGGCAGGTAAGTCTTTAGCCTTAAATTATTTTGAAGACAGAGGCTTCTTTTGTGTTGATAACTTACCCCCTGCATTAATTTCAAAATTTGCGGAACTGTGTCTTCAATCTGATTTAGAAAAAATTGCTCTTGTAAGTGACATAAGGGGAAGAGAATTTTTTAATGAGCTATATTACGAATTATCACAAATAGAAGAAATGAATCTAGACTATAATATTTTGTTTTTAGAAGCATCTGATGATGTATTAATTAGAAGATACAAGGAAACTAGGAGGCGTCATCCTCTGGATGAAGAAGGTAGAATTATAGATGCAATTGAAAGGGAAAGAACATTATTAGAAGAATTAAGAGGTAGAGCCACTAAAATTATTGATACAGGTGAATTGGAAATTTCTGAGCTGCAGGAAGAGTTAAATAAGCTTTTTCTAAGTGGAAGCGATAAAAATTCACTTCATCTCAGCTTGATTTCTTTTGGATTTAAATATGGAATACCAAGAGATGCTGACTTAGTTATGGATGTTAGATTCCTGCCAAACCCCTATTATGTAGAACCTCTAAAGGAAAAAACAGGTGAAGATAAGGAAGTTAGAGATTATGTAATGAAATGGTCTTCTACAGAAAAATTTTATAATAAATTTTTTGACTTAATTAATTTTTTATTACCAGAATACAAAAGAGAAGGAAAAAGTCATCTTTCGATAGCAATTGGTTGCACTGGTGGAAAACATCGTTCAGTAACTACTGTAATTAAACTGGCAGAATTTTTAGCTGATCAAGATTTTAGTATCAATGTAGAACATAGGGATATTGAAAAATAGAGGAAGTGTAATTATGAATTTACCAAAGTGGTTTTTCCCTGGCTTAGGAGTTAAAAGATGGTTTTTAGTTATTATTTTTTCTTTTGTATTAATTAGTGTAGGAATAACCCCTTTGTTTGGCTTTGATCTCAGTGTTTATATAACAAATGAACTAATTTCAATGTTAAATATATTTTTTGGTGAACAGGCTGATCTGATTTTGAAATTAACAGCTTTGTTAATGATTTTAAGTGGGATTTCTTTAACTTATTATTCTCTTGTGAAAATCAGGTTAGAACTAAATACTCATATTACACCTCATGCTGAAATTTTAGATTTATTATATGAAAAACGAAGGTCTAATAAAGGTCCTGAAATTGTTGCTTTTGGAGGAGGTACAGGCCTTTCAAATCTTCTGCGAGGACTCAAAAAAGATAGTGATAATTTGACAGCAGTGGTCACAGTTGCTGATGATGGAGGCAGTTCCGGTAGATTAAGAGATGAAATGGGGATTTTACCTCCTGGTGATATTCGAAACTGTCTGGTAGCACTGGCTGATAGAGAACCTTTAATGGAAAAATTATTTCAACATCGCTTTGAATCTGAAGGGGGACTTGAAGGACATAGTTTTGGTAATTTGTATATTGCCGCTATGACTGAAGTTCTTGGTGATTTTGAAGAAGCTGTTAGAGCCTCTAGTAAAATCTTGGCAATAAGAGGTAAGGTTCTTCCCGCAACAAATGAAGATATTAAATTAGGAGCTGTTTATCATGATCAGGAAAAACGGATGGGAGAGTCAGCTATTCCTGTTTACGATAAAGAAATCAACAAAGTCTTTTTATACCCAGAACATGCGAGTACAACTCCTGAAGTTAGAGAATCAATTCGTAAAGCTGATGTTATTATAATTGGCCCTGGTAGTCTTTATACCAGCATTCTTCCTAATTTATTAGTTAAAGGGATTGCTGAAGAAATTAAAAATACAGATGCTTTAAAATTATATGTCTGTAATGTGATGACTCAGCCAGGTGAGACAGATAATTATACTGCAGCAGATCATGCCAAGGCTATTGTTGATCACTGTGGTCCTGGAATTTTTGATTATATTATTGTGAATAATAATCAGGGAACAAAAGAATTACAAAAAAAATATGAAGCTGAAGGTGCTTACCCAGTAAAAATTGATTATCAGCGTCTAAAAGACTTGGGAATTAAAATTATTGAGGCTGATCTTTTAAAAAAGAACAGTTATTTGCGGCATGATCCCGATGAGTTAGCTAAGCTTATTTATAAACTGAATCGAAAATATAGCTAAGATTAAATAAAAACTACAAAAATATATTATAAATTAGAAAATTATTTTGAAAGGAGATTAAATGTCTTTTACAGATAAAGTTAAAGAAGAATTAACTCATAAAGATAAATATAGTTATTCTGAACAGTTATCAGAGTTATCTGCTTTAATTAGAATAGATGGCTCAATTCAAATTTCGAATAAACATTTAGCGGTTAAAGTTACTTTGTACCATGGTAATTTAGCCAGAAGAATTTACTCTTTAATAAAAGATCGCTTTGGTTTCAGTATGGAAATTAGAGTTAGACAGGATAGAAAATTTAATTTAAGCCACAGCTATGATATTATTGTTACACCTCAACCTGGAGTACGAGAATTTTTATTAGAATTGGGTTTTTTAACTCCTGAAAACAACTTGGTTTTTCATATTAAGCAAGAGTATTTGAGTTCCAGAAAACTTGCCCAGGCATATCTTCGTGGTATCTTTTTAGGTGGCGGATCTGTTAATAGTCCACAGAGTGAATATCATTTAGAATTTCGCTGTGAAAGAGAAAGTTTGGCTGATGATCTTAAGATATTACTGTCTAAATTTGATCTTGAAGCACATCAAACAGAGCATAAAGGCTATAAAGTCATTTATTTTAAAAGTTATGCTGAAGTAGTTAAAGTTTTAAATATTATTGGTGCTCATCAGGCAATGCTAAAAATGGAGAATGATCATATAGTTAAGGAATTGAAAAATGATGTCAACCGCAGAGTTAATTTTGAAACAGCAAATCTAGAAAAATCTGTCTCTGCTGCTATGGACCAGCTTGAATATATAGATATTATTGAACGAGAAGCAGGTCTTGATTCATTAAGTCCTGGATTGAGGGAAATGGCTCAACTTAGAAGAGAAAATCCTTATGCTTCTTTAAAAGAATTGGGAGAAATAATTGATCTCAGCAAATCAGGGGTTAATCACCGTTTACGCAGAATCAAAAAAATTGCCCAAAATTTAACTTGAAATTATCTAAAAAGATGATATAATATATTTGGAAGTTAAAAAACAAATATAAACTTGCTGCTGACTAAATATCAGCTTTGTTTTTGGCTGCATCGGGACAATTTTGTTCCATTTGGACAAAAACGTTCCAGCGCGGAGGTTAAACATGAATAAATTGTTTAAAATTCAGCAAAAAATTGTACCTGAAATTGTAAAGACAGCTCAACAGCGTTACAATATTTTACGTGGTATTTATTATAATCAACCGATTGGCAGAAGAGCTCTAGCCAGGATATTAGGATTAAGCGAAAGAACAATTCGTAATGATCTAGAATTTTTTGAAAAAAAATCCTTTATAACTATCAGTCCTGCCGGCACTCAGATTACTAGAATTGGAGAAGAATTTCTGGTAGAATTAGATGAGTACATTAAGGAACTAAGGAACATTAGTTATTTAGAAAATAAATTAGAAAAAATTCTGGGAATTGAAACGGTAAAACTGGTTAATGGAGCTGTACCAGTAGGGGATTTAAGGTCAGAAATTGGTCGAATGGCTTCTCAGCTTTTACAGCAGGAAATTAGAGATGGTGATATTTTAGCTGTAACCGGAGGAACTACACTGGCCCAGGTGGCTTCTGAAATGAAATACAGTTCTGAACCAAAAGAGGTAACTGTAGTCCCTGGTAGAGGTGGTCTAAGTGAAGATGTTGAAATTCAGGCCAATACTATTGCTGCTAAAATTGCTAAAAAACTTGGAGGCAGTTATCACCTGCTGCATATTCCTGATAATGTGGCTGAAGAAAATATTTATCATATTACAAAGGAACCAACTATTAAAAGAACTCTAGAAATTTTAAAAAAAGCTAATATTTTAATTCATGGAGTAGGAACAGCTGCTGATATGGCAGCTAGAAGAGGAATGGAAGAAAAAGAAATTAAAGATCTTCTTCAGGCTGGTGCAGTAGGAGAAGCCTTTGGTTTTTATTTTAATTCAAAAGGTGAGATAATCTACTCTACAACAAGTGTTGGCTTAAACTTAGATGATCTGGAAGCAATTAACAAAGTAATTGTTGTTGCAGGAGGAGAAAACAAAGCAGAAGCTATTATTTCTGCAGTTTCTTCTAAATACCAGGATATTTTAATTACTGATGAAATTACAGCCCGAAAAATTATCTCTCTTAAGGGGGGTGAGGCCGAAGATAGGCTGAAAGATTAAAGTTAGTATTCAGCAGTTTAGGTTTAAACTTTCAAAAGCTTTTTAAATCTTTGTTTAGTAAATTAATTTGTAAGTGATTCACATAATTATAAGGAGGAATAAAATAATGACAAAAAGAGTAGCAATTAATGGATTTGGACGTATTGGTAGAGGATACTTAAGACTGGTAGAAGGTAGAGATACAGAAGAAATCGAAATCGTTGCAATTAATGATTTAGTAAATGTTGAAAACTTAGCTTACTTACTTAAATATGACTCTGTACACGGTCGTTTTGATGGTACAGTAGAAGTTAAAGATGGTGACTTAGTAGTTAATGGCAAGAAGATCAAAGTATCTGCTGTTAAAGATCCTGCAGAATTACCATGGGGAGAAAACAATATCGATGTTGTAATCGAATCAACAGGTGTATTCCGTAAAAAAGCTCAGTTAATGAACCATATCGAAGCTGGTGCTAAAAAAGTTATTTTAACAGTACCTGCTAAAGATGAAATTGATAACACTATTGTATTAGGTGTTAATGATGACGACTTAAGTGATGATGACTTAATTGTATCAAATGCTTCCTGTACAACAAACTGTTTAGCTCCTTTAGCTAAAGCATTAAATGACGAGTTTGGAATCGAAAAAGGTCTGATTACAACTGTACACGGTTATACAACAAGTCAGGCAATCTTAGATATGCCAGCTAGCAAAACAAGAAGAGGTAGAACAGCTGCTGAAAATATTATCCCTACAACTACAGGTGCTGCTATTGCAACAACTAAAGTATTACCTGAGTTAGATGGTAAGATTGATGGTATGGCTATTCGTGTTCCAGTACCTAATGGTTCATGTGTAGATGGAGTATTCACTTTAAGTCAAGATGTTACTGTTGAAGAAGTAAATGCAATGTTTAAAGAAAAAGCAGAAGGCGAAATGAAAGGTGTATTAGGATACACTGAAGAAGAATTAGTTTCCAGAGACATTATGGGACAGTTCGAATCTTCTAAAATTGATGCTCAGTCAACTATGGTTGTTAATGGCAACATGGTTAAAGTTATCTCCTGGTATGATAATGAGTTAAGTTACACAAATAGAGTTGTAGACCTAACATTAAAGCTATAATTAATAGAAAAAATAAATTCAGGGACGGGCTTATGCCTGCCCCTGAACTTTTAACTTTATAAATTTTTTTGCTAAATTTTTCAATATTTATTAACTTCAATTAGTCTTTGCTAATCATAACGGAGGTATAAAAAATGAAAAAAACATTGAAAGATATGAATTTTAAGGGAAAGAAAGTTTTAGTTAGAGTGGATTTTAATGTTCCTTTAAAAGATGGGGTTGTTGGAGATAAAACTAGAATTAAAGCTGCCCTACCTACTATAGAGTATCTAATTAAAGAAGAGGCAAAAGTATTACTTATTTCTCACTTAGGTCGTCCAGGTGGAGAGCCTAAAGATGACTTAAGAATGGATCCAGTTGCTAAAGAACTGGCTAATTTATTAAACAAAGAAGTTAAAAAAGCTGATGACTGTATCGGTGAAGAAGTTAAAAAAGCAGCAGATAGTTTAGAAAATGGTGAAGTTCTATTATTAGAAAACAGCCGTTTTCATGCTGGTGAAAAGAAAAATGATCCAGAATTTGCAAAAGCACTGGCTTCACTTGCAGATCTTTATGTAAATGATGCTTTTGGTGCTGCTCATAGAGCACATGCAACAACAGTTGGTGTGACTGAGTACTTGCCAGCTGCTGCAGGTTTCTTAATGCAGAGAGAGTTAAATGCCTTAGGAGAAGTTATGGAAAATCCCGAAAGTCCTTTTGTGGCAATTATGGGTGGAGCTAAGGTTTCTGATAAAATTGATGTAATTAAAAACTTAATCAACAAAGTAGATAAATTAATTGTTGCTGGTGGAATTGCAAATACATTCCTACTGGCAAAAGGTTATGAAGTTGGAGATTCTTTAGTTGAAGCTGATAAAGCTGATCTTGCTAAAGAATTAATGAAAGAAGCTGAAGAAAAAGGAGTAGAAATTGTACTTCCGATTGATGTCGTAATTGCTGATGATTTCTCAAATGATGCAAATACTCAGATTGTAAATGCAGACGAAATTCCTGCAGGTTGGCAGGTTCTTGACTGTGGTGGCCCTAAGAGTTTAGAAAATTACAAGAAAATTATTAAAGATGCTAAAACAGTTATCTGGAACGGACCATTAGGTGTGTTTGAGATGGAGAAGTTTGCCCATGGTACTGTAGAATTGGCAAAAGCTTTAGCTGAATCAAACGCACATTCAGTAATTGGCGGTGGAGATTCTGCTGCTGCTATTAATCAGGCTGGTGTAGCTGATAAAATGAGCCATATTTCTACTGGTGGTGGAGCTTCACTAATGTTCTTTGAAGGTAAAGAACTTCCTGGTGTTGCTGCATTAGATGATGTTGAGTAAATATAGTCGAATCAAGATAATTGCTTTTTAAGCAAAATTTGAGGAGGAATATTAAAATGCGTAAACCATTTATTTGTGGAAATTGGAAAATGAATAAAAATGTTGAAGAAGCAGAAGCAATGATAACTGCTTTAAAAGATAAAGTTAAAGCTGTAGATAATGTTGAAATGGGTATTTGCCCTACAGCTCTATGTTTAACTACAGTTAAAAAAGCTGCTGAGGGTAGTGCTCTTGTTACGGGTGCTGAAAATATTTACTGGAAAGATTCCGGAGCTTATACCGGAGAAATCTCTGCTAAGATGCTGGCTGACAGTAATATCGAATATACTATTGTTGGTCACTCTGAAAGACGAGAAATCTTTGGTGAAAGTGACTATGAGGTAAATAAAAAAGTTTTATCTGCACTTTCACATGGTGTGAAGCCTATTGTCTGTGTTGGAGAAACTTTAGAAGAAAGAAAAGCTGATCAAATTGAAGCAAAGGTTAATTTTCAGGTAGATTCTGCTCTGGCAGGATTAAGTGAAGAAGAAGTTGAAGATGTGGTAATTGCTTATGAACCAATCTGGGCAATTGGTACAGGTGAGACCGCTTCTGCTGAAGAAGCTAACCGTGTAATTGGAATTATCAGAGAAAATATCAGAAAAGAATATCCTGAAGCTGCTGATAAGATTAGAATTCAGTATGGTGGTAGTGTTAAGCCCCATAATGTAGAAGAAATTATGGCTCAGGATGAGATTGATGGAGCTTTAGTTGGTGGAGCCAGCTTAGAAGCAGACTCTTTTTCTGAGATTATCTTAAAAACTGCCGAAATCTATAAGTAAATAAGTAAATAAGTAAGATTATAAGGAGGATTATTATGGCAAGACCTAAACCACTGGCCCTGATTATTGCTGATGGGCTGGGAATAAATGAAAATGCAGAAGGGAATGCTGTCTACCAGGCAGATACTCCTTTCTTAGATAAACTAGATAAAGATTATCCACACTCAATTTTAAAGCCATCCGGAGAGGCTGTTGGCCTTCCGGAAGGTCAGATGGGTAACTCTGAGGTTGGACACCTAAATATTGGTGCCGGCCGCATAGTTTATCAGGATTTTACAAGGATTAATAAAGCTGTAGAAGAAAAACACTTACTGGAAAATGAAGTGCTGAAAAAAGCCGTAGACCATGCTAAAGAAAATGATGGTGCTCTGCATTTAATCGGACTTTTATCTGATGGAGGTGTGCACAGCCATATCAAACATCTTTTTGGTTTAATTGAGATGGCTGATCGGGCTGGTTTAGAAAAAGTATATATTCATCCTATTCTGGATGGAAGAGATACTCCACCTGCCAGTGGAACCGGTTATCTAAAGGAACTTCAGGAAGAATTGGATGAAGTTGGAATTGGTAAGATAGCTACTGTCAGCGGCCGTTATTATACAATGGATCGTGATAATCGCTGGGAGCGAACTAAAAAATCATATGATATGTTAGTTCTGGGTGAAGGAAATAAAGCTGAAGATGCTGTAGAAGCAGTAGAGGCATCTTATGCAGAAGATGTAGAAGATGAGTTTGTTGTGCCGACAGTAATCACAGAAAATGGTGAACCAGTTGGTCCAATGGAGGACCATGATTCTGTAATCTTCTTTAACTTTAGAGCTGATAGAGCGCGTCAAATTACTAAAGCCTTAACTATTGACGGTTTTGATGGCTTTGAACGAGCTCCAGAACATCCAAAAGATCTTTATTATGTTACCATGACAGAATATGATGAAGAATTTGATTTACCAGTTGCTTTTGAGCCGGTAGAAATTGAAGACGGTCTGGGTGAGGTTTTAAGTCGGGAAGGTTTAAAACAGCTCAGAATTGCTGAAACAGAAAAATATGCTCATGTAACTTTCTTCTTTAATGGAGGAGTTGAGGAGCCTAATGAAGGTGAAGATAGAATTTTAATTCCTTCACCACAGGTTGCAACTTATGATCTGCAGCCGGAGATGAGTGCTTATGAAGTAACAGATAAACTCTTAGAAAAAATTGAAGCCGAAGAGTATGATGTGATAATCCTAAACTATGCTAATATCGATATGGTTGGACATACTGGTTATATGGATGCAGCTATAAAAGCTGTAGAAACTGTAGATGAATGTCTTTCTAGATTGGTACCAGCTATTCTAGAAAAAGGCGGCCAGGCTTTAATAACTTCTGATCACGGTAATGGTGAACAAATGCAGGAAAAAGATGGTTCTCCATTTACAGCCCATACAGCAAACATTGTTCCACTATATTATGTAGGTGGACCAGGGGATAAGGGTATTGCATCAGGTAAATTAGCTGATCTTGCTCCAACAATGTTAGAAATTCTTGGAATTGAAAAACCAGAATTAATGACTGGAGAATCATTAATTATAGATAACCAGTAATTTATAATAAAATTACTTCGGTTTAATCTATCTAGATATTAAATATTAATCAGCGGGGACAGTCTTACTGTTCCTGCTAAAATAAACCTAAATTAGTTTTATTGTAAAATTATAAGGAGGTCAATTAATAATGTTAAACACAACAATAGTAGAAGTTTATGCAAGAGAAATTTTAGATTCACGAGGTAACCCAACTGTAGAAGTAGAAGTAGTATTAGAAGATGGTACTTATGGTAGAGCAGCTGTACCTTCTGGAGCTTCAACTGGTGAATACGAAGCTGTAGAATTAAGAGATGGTGGCGACCGCTATATGGGTAAGGGTGTTTTAGATGCTATTGATAATGTAAATGAAGTAATTGCACCTGAGTTAGTTGGTTTAGATGTTCGCGATCAAGTAGATATTGACAACTTAATGCGCGAATTAGATGGTACTCCTAACAAAGGTAAATTAGGTGCCAATGCTATTTTAGGTGTATCAATGGCAGTTGCTAAAGCAGCGGCTAATGCTACAGGAACCCAGTTATATAATTATATTGGGGGAATGAATGCTAAAACTCTTCCAGTACCAATGATGAATATTTTAAATGGTGGAGAACATGCTGACAACAATGTTGACTTACAGGAGTTTATGATTATGCCTGTTGGTGCAGTAAGCTTCCGCGAAGCTCTGCAGATGGGTGCAGAAGTTTATCACAACTTAAAGAAAGTACTGCAGGAAAAGGGTTTAGGAACGGGTGTTGGTGATGAAGGTGGATTTGCACCTGACTTAGGTTCTAACGAAGAAGCACTGCAGGTTATTGTAGAAGCTATCGAAGCAGCAGGTTATGAAGCTGGAGAAGACTTCTATCTTGCTATTGATGCAGCAGCATCTGAAATTTATAAAGATGGTAAATACGATCTAGCTGGAGAAGGTGTCAAAAAGACTTCAGAAGAAATGGTAGATTTCTATGCAGAGTTAATTGACAAGTATCCAATTATTTCACTTGAAGATGGTCTTGATGAAGATGACTGGGAAGGTTGGGCTCAGTTAACAGAACGTTTAGGTGACCGTCTGCAGATTGTTGGAGATGACCTCTTTGTTACTAATGTAGAGAGACTAAGCAGAGGTATTGAAGAAGGTAGTGCTAACTCAATCTTAATTAAAGTTAATCAAATTGGTTCTTTAACTGAGACTTTAGATACAATTCAGATGGCCACAAGAGCAGGGTTTACTTCTGTTGTATCTCACCGTTCTGGTGAAACAGAAGATGTAACAATTGCTGATCTTGTAGTGGCAATGAATACTGGTCAGATTAAAACTGGTGCACCTGCTCGTTCTGAGCGTGTTGCTAAGTATAATCAGCTTCTTAGAATTGAAGAAAGCCTGGGCGATGCAGCACAGTATGCTGGTAAAGAGGCATTCTTTAGTATTAAGTAGATTAAATTTTAAATAAAGATAGAAAGACCGGGTGGATTTATTTCTGCCTGGTCTTTTTTTAAATGATAAAAAAACTTTTTATACCTATTATTTGAAATATTTGCTTGAATATATTTAAATTGTGGACTATAATTTAGATACTGGAATGTAAAGTCATTTGAAAGGGTAAAAAAATGAAAATTTCAAATTTTGCTATTTCACGTGCTGTTACCACAACAATGTTAATTTTATTAATTGTTATTATTGGGCTTGTTGCTTTTTCAAATTTAAAAATTGATCTTTATCCAGACATAACATTTCCGGGAGCAGCTGTTGTAACAACTTATGAAGGAGTAGGTTCGGAAGAAATTGAGAATTTATTAACAAGACCTTTAGAAAGTGCAATTGCTACAGTTGAAGGTGTAAAAAGCATTAATTCTGTTTCCTCAATGGGGCAGTCAACAATTGTTGCGGAATTTAATTGGGGTACTGACATGGATTTTGCTGTTCAAAATCTAAGAGAGCAAACTGATTTAATAAATAGTGCAGTTTTACCAGATGCTGCTGACAGTCCACTTATTTTTAAATTTGATCCTGCAATGTTTCCAATTATGATCTATGGTTTAAGTTCAGATAATCTGGAGTTATATCAGCTCAAAAAAGAAGTTGAAGATACTATTGCACCTGAATTAGAGCGTCTTCCAGGAGTTGCTCAGGTTAATGTTCAGGGAGGTTTGGAAAGAGAAATTATTGTTTCTCTCAGTCGAGAAAAACTTAATTTTTATAATTTAGATTTGAATACAGTTAATAATATTTTATTAAATGAGAATTTAAATATTTCTGCTGGAGAGATTAAACAGGGAAATAAAGATTTATTGGTAAGAGCTGTTGGTAAATTTGAGAGTTTAGAAGATATTAGAAATATAAATATTCCGGTTGGAAACAGTGGTAAGTTAAAGTTAGGGGAAATTGGAGAAGTTAGAGATGGTTTTGCTGATCCAGTAACTATTTCTCGCTCTAACCAAAAGGACAGTGTTATCTTATATATTCAAAAACAAGCTGATGCAAACACAGTTGAAGTTGCAAATAGTGTTAGAAATCAGATGGAAAATATTCGAAATGATTATCCTGGTTTAAATTTTTTTCTTGGTATGGACCAATCTGAATTTATTCAAAATGCCATTGATAACGTAAGCCAAAATGCTTTATTAGGTGGATTATTGGCTGTAATTATTCTATTTCTATTTTTAAGGAATATTCGAAGTACAATTATAATAGCAACAGCAATTCCAGTTTCAATAATAGCTACCTTTGTTTTGATGTATTTTGCAGAGATTAATTTGAATATTATTTCTCTGGGGGGGCTTGCTCTTGGGGTTGGAATGCTTGTAGATAATGCAATTGTTGTTTTAGAAAATATTTACCGCTATAGAACTATGGGAGAAGGCAGAATTGAATCTGCTAAAGAAGGAAGTTCAGAAGTTGGGATGGCAATAACAGCTTCAACGATGACTACAGTAGTAGTTTTTATGCCAGTTTTATTTGTAGAAGGACTTGCCGCCAGGTTATTTAAAGATTTAGCTTTTACAGTTGCCTTTTCACTTTTAGCTTCATTACTTGTTGCTTTAACTTTGATCCCAATGCTTGCTTCAAAAATTTTAAAAATAAGCGAGAAAGAGTTTAAAAGACAGCAAAAAGAGGGCAGGATTATAAGTTTATATAGATTTTTTTTAAGAAAGGCTTTAAAACACCGCTGGATAGTAGTTCTAATTTTAATTATTTCTTTAATCGGGAGTTTCCTGCTGCTGCCGCAGATTGGTTTTGAATTTATGCCAGCTGCTGATCAGGGGTCTTTTGCTATTTCTTATACTTTACCAGTTGGAACTTCACTTTCGGAATCTAATAAAGCAGCAGTTGAAATAGAAAGTTTATTAGCTGAAATTCCTGAAGTTGGTATTATTATGACGACTGTAGGTACTCCAGATATGATGCAGGGAATAAGCAGCAGTAATAGCGGTTCAATTAATGTTGATTTAATTGATTTATCTGAACGCGATAGATCTATAGACCAGGTTATGGAAGAAATTAGAGAAAAAGTTAACATTCCAGATCTTCAACTAACTGTAGCCAGTCAAAGTGGAATGGGCGGTCAGGAAAAACCTGTGAACATTAAAATTAAAGGAAATGATCTGGAAATTTTAAAAGAATATAGTGCTTTAGTTGTTAAAGAAATTGAAGATGTTAGGGGTTTAAGGGAGATTGAAGATAGTTTTGAAGCAGGAAGGCCAGAACTGCAGGTCAAAATCAACCGGGCAATTGCTTCTGAGTTTTCTGTTAATTTGAGACAGCTGGCTTCGACTGTGCGAAATGCAATTAGTGGAACCACAGTTAGCAAATATGAAGTTGAAGGAGAAGAATATGATATTAGGGTTAGAGTTGATGAAAAAGATTTTAATTCATTAAATCAGCTGATTAATCTTAATATAATAAATAATCAGGGTATAAAAATACCACTTCAGCGTCTAGCAGAATTTGAGTTGATAGAGGGCCCAGCTGAAATTTTAAGAATCAACCAGCAGCGATATGCAGAAATTACAGCAGATTTATTTAATAGAGACTTAGGTAGTGTGATGACCGATATAAGAACTAATCTATCAGACTTTGAACTTCCAGCGGGATATGAAATTAGCTATGAAGGTCAATTCGAAGATTTAAACGAATCATTTACTGCTCTAGGCTATGCCTTTTTGCTTTCAGTTATTTTGATTTATATGGTGATGGCCTCACAATTTGAATCTTTGATTCATCCGTTTATTATTATGTTTACTATTCCACTGGCAGTTATTGGTGTGATATTCGCAATGTATATAACTTCTAATGTTATTTCAGTGGCTTCTTTAATCGGATTAATTACTTTGGCCGGAATTGTTGTTAATAATGCGATTGTAATGGTTGATTATATTAACCACCTTAGAAGAGAGGGAAGCAGTAAACTAGAGGCAATTATTAGTTCGGGTACTGTCAGATTTAGACCGATTATGATGACCGCTTTAACAACAATTCTTGCTCTACTTCCAATTACTATAGGAATTGGAGAGGGTTCAGAGCTCTCACAGCCAATAGGAATGGTAATTGTTAGTGGTTTATCTTTTGCTACTTTTTTAACTTTGTTTATTATTCCAATATTTTATTCTTTGATTACAGATTTAAAAGAAATAATTATTGAAAAAATTAATAAAACAAACAGGAAATAGTTTTCTAGAAAAATATAATTGTTCAATTATTAAAATCTTAGGCAGGATAAAGCTTTTGATTCTGATTTTTGGCTATATAATATTGTATTTTTGTAGTTTATGTGTTAAAATTAAAGTTGTGTTGAATTATGTATATTTAGCAATATTTTACTTAACTATTTGGAGGTGAGATTAAAATGTTTGTACTCAAAATTTTACATTTTATTATAGCGATTGGAGTAATTGTAGGTGTTCTGCTGCAGTCAGGTAAAAGTGCTGGTTTATCTGGAGCCATAGATGGTGGTGCTACAACCTTTTTTGGTAAATCAGGAAAAAAGATGGAGGATAAAATCAGTAAGGCTACAACTGTTGCTGCAATTTTATTTATGATTAATTCTTTAATCTTAGCTATATTTTAAACTTCATACTTAAGTAATAATTAATAAAAAGTTACTTTATAAGCTTAAAGATTTATTAAAAAATAAATCATCTAATTATAATAATAGGGGATTTTTTAAATTTTATTTAGTAAACCAAAATATGATGCTGGCAAATGCCAGCATTTATAAGAAATTAAAAATATTAATTAATAAGGAGGTTGGTGCATGAATTTTTATACACCACTAGCAGGAATAATTGCGTTAATTTTTGCTTTTATACTTGCTGGAAAAGTAAAAAAAGAAAGTATGGGAACAGATAGAATGGCCGAGTTATCAGATGCAATCAATGAGGGGGCTATGGCTTTTTTAGGACGCGAATACAAGATGTTAACTGTATTTGTAGCCGCAGTAGCTGTAATTATGGCAGTTGTTCCTAATCTAGGTTGGCAGTATGCTGCATCATTTATTTTAGGTGCACTTTTTTCTGCTTTAGCTGGATTTATTGGAATGCAGATTGCAACTCAGTCAAATGCTAGAACAACTAATGCAGCTCAGTCTGGTTTGAATGCTGCTTTAAAAGTTGCGTTTTCTGGTGGTACTGTAATGGGAATGTCTGTTGTTGGTTTAGGAACTTTAGGTCTTGGAATCTTATATATGTTTTTTTCTCATAATGTAGAATTTATTAGAGGTTTTGCTTTTGGAGCCAGTTCTATTGCTTTATTTGCCCGTGTTGGTGGCGGTATTTATACCAAAGCTGCTGATGTTGGTGCTGACTTAGTTGGTAAAGTAGAGGCTGGAATTCCGGAAGATGATCCCCGTAACCCTGCTGTTATTGCTGATAATGTTGGTGATAATGTTGGTGATGTTGCAGGTATGGGAGCTGATTTATTTGAATCATATGTTGGTTCAATTGTAGCTGCTATGACTTTAGGAGCTGCTTTAAGTGTGGATCATGTTTTACTACCAATGTTAATTGCTGCTTTAGGAATCATTGCTGCTATAATAGGTACTCGTTTTGTTAGAGCTAAAGAGGGTGGAAATCCTGCAAAAGCTTTAGAAAGAGGAACAATGAGTGCAGCTGGAATTACTATTGTTGGAGCTTACTTTTTAGTTACTGCATTAACTGGAGAAATTGGTATTTTTATAGCAATCATAGCTGGTCTAATTGCAGGAACCTTAATTGGTAGAATTACTGAATACTATACTTCTGAACACTATGGACCGGTAAAACATATAGCTCGTCAGTCACAGACCGGTACAGCAACTAACATAATTAGTGGATTATCTGTTGGTATGAGAAGTACAGCACTTCCAATTTTAGTTATTGCAATTGCTATTTATCTGGCTTATAATTTTGCCGGTCTTTATGGTATTGCAATGGCTGCTGTAGGAATGCTCTCTACAACTGGTATCACTTTATCAGTAGATGCATATGGCCCTATTGCTGATAATGCTGGAGGAATTGCTGAAATGGCAGAACTTGATTCATCAGTCAGAGATATTACTGATAAACTAGACTCTGTTGGTAATACAACAGCTGCTATGGGTAAAGGTTTTGCAATTGGTTCTGCTGCTTTAACAGCATTATCACTATTCGCAGCTTTCTCACAGGCAGTTGGTTTAGAGTCTATCTCACTGACTAATCCACAGGTAATTATTGGACTCTTCCTGGGAGCTATGCTTCCTTTCCTATTTTCCGCAATTACTATGGAAGCTGTTGGTAAGGCTGCAGGAGAAATGATCGAAGAGGTGAGAAGACAGTTTAAAGAAATGCCGGGTATTATGGAAGGAACTCAGAAACCTGATCACAGAAAATGTGTTGATATCTCAACAACAGCTGCTTTAAAAGAAATGATCTTACCAGGTCTTTTGGCAGTAGTTGTTCCAGTTATAGTAGGACTTTGGGATGTTCAGGCACTTGGTGGTCTTTTAGGTGGAGCTCTTTCTTCTGGTGTGCTTTTAGCTATTATGATGGCTAACTCCGGTGGTGCCTGGGATAATGCTAAAAAATATATTGAATCAGGAGCATTTGGAGGCAAGGGTACAGAAACCCATGCGGCTTCTGTTGTTGGTGATACAGTAGGAGATCCATTTAAAGATACCTCTGGTCCTTCTTTAAATATTTTGATCAAATTAATGACTATTGTTTCACTTGTATTTGCTCCTTTATTCATGTAAAATTAATATAGTAGTAAAGGATTAACCACCCTCCTTGTAGTTGATGCTGCTGGGAGGGTTTTTCTATAGAAAGGTAGTGATTTAATGACTGAAGTCGATGATAAAATGTGTTTTGCCTGCGGCCAAGAAAACCCAATATCACTGGGGCTTAAATTTGAAGAAATTGACTCAGATAGTGTTCGCGGAGAATTTACTCCAGGTAAAAATCATCAGGGATATGATGGTATAATGCATGGAGGACTGATTGCAACACTGCTGGATGAAGCAATGGCCTATGTAATTGGTTTTAAAGAAATTAAAGCATTTACTGCAGAGCTAAATGTTAGGTTCAGAACTGCAGTTGAGATCGGAAAACAATTAGAGATAATTGGAAAATTTAAAGGGTCTAAAAAAAGTTCTATTGCCAATGTTTATTATACTGAGGCAGAAATTTATGATGAGGAAGGTAATTTAAAGGCAAAAGCAAAAGCAAAATTTATGGAGGCTTAAAGTAGATTTCGATATTTTTTAAATTATATAAGATCACTAAATATATTACGAGGAGGAATTATTATGCAGAGAGATGAAGCGCTGGAGCTGATGCAGGAAAATATTAAACAAAAGAATTTACGTAAACACTGTTTGGCAGTAGAAGCAGTAATGGCCGATTTAGCAAATTATTTTGATAAAGATGAACATAACTGGAGATTAGCCGGATTGTTACACGACATTGATTATGAAGATACTGCTGATCAGCCAGAAAAACATAGTCAAGTTGGAGCAGATATGCTGGCTGAAATGGGAATGGAGGCTAAAATAGTTGATGCTGTTAGAGCACATAATGGAATGCATGAGCTGCCCAGAAAGACAATGATGGCTAAAGCTTTGTATGCAGCCGATCCCTTAACAGGATTAATTGTTGCTTCAGCTTTAATCCATCCTGATAAAAAACTTGAATCACTTGATACAGAATTTGTTTTAAATCGTTATGGAGACAGCTCTTTTGCCAAAGGTGCAGACAGAGAGGTAATTGCTTCTTGTAAAGAAATGGACTTAGAACTGAAAGAATTTATTGGTCTTTCTTTATCAGCAATGAAAGCTATTTCTGATGATTTGGGGCTTTAAATAATAGTTTTTCAAGTTTTAACTACAAATTAGCAGCTGCAAATTAGGATAGAATTAGGCTCAGAATCACCAAAAAGATTGGGGATGATTATTAATGAGTGCAAGGAGTCAATTGTTAAAAAGATTGAGGGAAGATGTTCATCGTCCACTGAGTAAAGAAGAAATTTTTCAAAAGTTTGAGATTGCTAAAGAACAGCAGCAGATCTTTTCTGATTTACTGGATGATTTAATTAAATCAGGTCAAATTTTTAAAAACTCCCAGGGTTTATATGGAGTGCCGGAAAAGTTTAATTTAATTGGGGGTAGAATTGAAAAAATTGCCTCAGGTAATGCTTTTTTAATTCCAGATGATCCAGCGAAAGATGATATTTATATTTCTTCAGCAAATATGAATGGAGCTATGCATAATGATAAGGTATTTGTGCGTCCTGTTCGTTCTGATCGAGGTAAGAGTCAGGCGGGAGAAGTTGCAGAAATAATTGAAAGAGTTAATAAACAAGTAGTGGGTAATTTAGAAAAATATAAAAATTATGGTTTTTTAATACCAGATAATAAAAGAATTTGCAATGATATTTTTATCCCACCGGAAGCTTTAAATAATGCGCAAAATGGGCAGAAAGTTGTTGCTAAAATAACCCGCTGGCCGGAAAAAAACAGAAATCCAGAGGGAGAAATAATAGAAATCCTGGGTGATAAAGATGATGCAGGAGTAGATATTGAAGCGATAATTAGACAGCTCGACTTGCCAGGAGAGTTTCCCAAAAAGGTTTTGAAACAGATCGAAAATATTCCTGATCAGGTTAGTCAAGAAACAGTTGAAAAAGATGCTGAGCGAATCGATTTAAGAAATCTTAAGCTGGTAACTATTGATGGTGCGGATGCCAAAGATTTAGATGATGCTGTTTCTATAGAAAAATTAAGTTCTGATGTATATAAATTGGGGGTTCATATTGCTGATGTTAGTCATTATGTGACAAAGGACAGCCCGCTTGATGATGAAGCTTATTCTCGAGCAACCAGCATTTATTTAGTTGATCGAGTCATTCCAATGCTGCCTAGAAAACTTTCAAATGGAATCTGCAGCTTAAATCCTCAAGTAGATAGATTAACTATGTCTGTTTTCATTGAATATAAGCTAAGGGGAAAACATGGAATAGAAATTATTGACCACCAGATTACTAAATCAGTAATTAATTCCAATCATCGCTTAACTTATGATGAAGTACAGAATATTTTAGAAAATGAACAGAGTCCTGAAAGAAATAAATACAGTGATTTTGTCGAAGAGCTGGAAATGATGAATGAGTTGCGATCTAGACTCCGTCAAAATCGTTTTGAAGAGGGGAGTATGGACTTTAACTTTACTGAAGTTAAGGTTGAACTTGATGAAGAAGGACATCCTATTAATTTAAAGAAAAGGCGCCATCGAGAGGCAGAACAATTAATTGAGGAATTTATGATTGCAGCTAATAGAGTGGTTGCTGCTGAAATGTCATGGCGAGAGATGCCTTTTATTTATCGAGTTCATGAAGAACCAGATTTAGATCGGATGCAGCAGTTTAATGAGTTTATTCATAACTTTGGTTATCGTTTAAAAGGGGTAAAAAATGGAGTTCACCCTCGGGCTCTGCAGGAAATTTTAGAAGATGTAAGAGATACTAAGGAAGAAAAAATTATTGAAACAGTAATGCTGCGCTCATTGAAAAAAGCAGTTTATTCTGAGAAAAATATAGGTCATTTCGGACTTGGAATAACTCACTATAGTCATTTTACTTCTCCAATCAGACGTTATCCAGATCTGACAGCACATCGGATTATTAAAGAAACTATAACTGAAGGATATTTAAGTGAAGAACGCCAGGATGAGTTGGATAGTGAGCTTCCTAAAATTGCTGACCACTGTTCACTTCAGGAAAGGCGAGCAATGGATGCAGAAAGAGATTCCGTTGATTTAAAGAAGATTGAGTTTATGGAAGATAAAATTGGTGAAGAATTTGAAGGAATTATCAGTGGAATAACTGGTTTTGGAATATTTGTTGAGTTGGAAAATACTGTAGAAGGTTTGGTTCATATTAAAAATCTTCGCGATGATTACTATCATTATGATCAGGAAAAATATCATTTAATTGGAGAAAGAACTAAAAAGATTTATAGAATTGGCGATGAAGTTCGAATTAAAGTTGCTAAGGTCAATCAAGATGAGAGAGAACTCGATTTTGAGTTATTAGAGAAAATAGACTAAAATAGACTGGTAGAAACTTTAGAAAAAGAGATTAAGGAAGTGATAGTCATGGCTAAAAACAAAGATAATGAGATAGAGATTATTTCTAGAAATAAAAAGGCCAGACATGATTTTTATATAGAAGAGACTTATGAAGCTGGAATTATACTCAAAGGGACAGAAATTAAATCTATTAGAAATCATAGAGTTAATTTAAAGGATAGTTTCGCTCTGGTAGAAAATGGAGAAGTTTATCTTCATAATATGCATATAAGCCCTTATAAAGAGGGTAACCGTTATAACCATGAACCAGAAAGAAAAAGAAAGCTCCTGCTGCATAAAAATGAGATCAGAAAGTTAATTGGTTATACAACCCAAAAAGGGTATACACTGGTTCCTCTGACTCTTTATTTAAAGAAAAACCTCTGCAAAGTTGAACTTGCAGTTGCAAAAGGTAAACAACAGCATGATAAAAGAAGAGATATTGCTAAGAAAACTGCCAAAAGAGAAATGGAAAAGGCATTTAGACGCAGTCAAAAAGGAGATTATTAATTTTAACTAAGGTTTATTTGATTATTATTGATCCTGGATTGAGGCAGTCAAAATAATGTTTGACATTTTCTGACCTTTACGTTATAATAATTATGCTGAAAAGAAATATCTATTCAGGGGGTGTTCTGGCTTCGCCTGGATAGTGAACCTTTTAGAAGCGGGTCGAGGAGTTCCTTTCACTCGTTAAACACTGGGAAATATAAAATTATCTGCAAACGATAATAATTACGCTTTAGCTGCCGCGTAGGCAGTTAACGCCTGAGCGGGTCCTGTCTGTGGAGTCGTTTCAGGTGTCATAAAAAGCAGACTAACCTTCTTCTGATGTCTGTAGGAAGAAGGGACATTTAACAGGCTGGCAGTAAATAATCCAGTTCAGCGGAGTGTTTACTGTGAGATTAGAAGCTGAACTAAACTCGTAGAAACTACTGGGTGAGCTATTCAGTACGTGGGTTCGACTCCCACCACCTCCACCATTAATATCCACAATATAATTAATTTTTTAAACAAAGAACCTGTACTTAGGGTTCTTTTTTTGTTTATTTACATAAAAGCAGGAAATATCATTGAAATCTTTAATATATATAAGTAGAAGCTAGAAGAAATGAGGAGATTCTTATGTCCAAAAAAGAGATAAAAGATTATATTTTAAATAATAGGGAAGATCTGATTGATAAAATAATGGATGAACAGTTTAATTTGATGCCAGAATTGAAAGAGAAATATGATAAAAAGGATCTTGAAAAAAGTAAAAGTGATATTTCTTATAATTTAAATTACCTGGCCCAGGCAGTATTAGCAAATGAAGTTAATATCTTTTCTAATTATTATAACTGGCTTTATACAGTCTTGAAAGAAAGAGGGGTTAGAGCTGAAGTTTTAAAAACTCATCTAGAAGCAGTTAGACAGGTATTGAAAGAAGAGTTATCAGAAGAGAATTTGAAAATAATAGAGAGTTATCTAACTGCTGCAGCAGAAAGCATAGAAAAACCTAAAAATCATTATCAATCTTTTATAACAGAAGCTAATGACTTCGCTGACGAAGCAAAAGAATATTTCTCATTTTTATTAGATATGGAAAGAGAAAAGGCTGTAAGTTTTATTTTGAATTTAGTTGAGAGTGGAACAGCTGTAGAAGATATTTATCTTAAAATATTTCAGCCGACTCAGTATGAGATTGGGCGGTACTGGCAGCTTAATAAAATAAGTGTTGCTCAGGAGCATTATGCAACTTCTGTAACTCAACTTGCGATGTCACAGCTTTATCCTAAGATATTTAATTCTTTTGCCAAGGGGAAGAAAGCATTAACAACTTGTATTGGTGATGAACTGCATGAACTGGGGATTAGAATGGTTGCTGATTTATTGGAGTTAAATGGATGGGATACAATTCACCTGGGTTCAAATACTCCCACCTCAGAAATTTTAGATATAATTGTAAAAAAAGAAATTGATCTATTAGCTCTTTCTGCAACTTTGCCTAAGCAGTTAGAGAAAACAAGAAATTTAATTAAAGCAATTCGTCAGGATGATAATCTGAAGCAGTTAAAAGTTTTGGTTGGCGGAAGAATTTTCATACAGAATGACAGGCTCTGGCAAAAAATTGGTGCCGATGGATTTGCAGTCGATGCAAAAGAAGCAGTAAAGATGGCTGATTCACTCTTATGATAAAAAATAATAAATTAAAAAATGGCTTTATTATTAAGATGGATGCTGACAGTCAAATTCAAGAAGTTATTTTTAATTCTTTAGCAGCAGATATAAATTTCAACAGAGAAAATCTAACTAAATTTATTGAAAAAGGAAGCTTAAAGAAATATTTCGATTTATTAAATGAAGCGAAAGAAAATGAAGTTATTTTTGGAAGAGAAATTGATCTTAAAATCAGGGGTAAAAGAGAATCATATGTTTTTACTATCTTAAATAATCTTGATGAGGAAAATATTGTTATAGCAGCTAATCAATCAGAAGATTTAATTAAGTATTACGAAGAGTTAATGAAGATCAATAATGAATATGTAAATACGTTAAGATCCAATACCAAAGAAAAAATTGATAACAGTCGACCAACTAGTGATGAAGAAATATATAATGAGATGAGCAGATTAAATAACGAATTAGTTAATCTGCAGCGTCAATTAAATAAACAAAATTCTCTCTTAAAAGCAGAAAAAGAAAAGTACAGAATAACTTTAGAAAGTATTGCTGAAGGTGTAATAACAGCTGATAATGAGAATAAAATTGTTTATTTAAATTCTAAAGCAGAAGAAATGTTAGATTGGTCATTAGAAAAGGCAAAAGGAAAAAAATGCAGTAGTGTTTTTAAATTATTTATAAAAAATAACAATGGTTATAACTTAGAAATGATTTCTGAATCTGATTCAGAAGCAGCAGTTTCAGAGGTTTTTTTATCTTCTTTATTAAAAGAAAAGAGTGAAATTAATAATCAGGAAGCTCTTTTGACTCCTAGAAATGATCAATCTTTTCCAATAGAATTTTCTGCAGCAAAAATAGAAGAAAGTAAGGGAAAAGTAATTATATTTAGAGATATTAGTGAGCGAAAAGATACTGAAAGACGCTTGAAAAAATATGCCTCAACTGATTTACTGACTGAAGTTTTAAATCGAAGAGCTGGCTTGAAATATTTGCAGAAAGAAATGAATTTTGTTGAGTTAAATAATTATACTTTGGCAATAATTTTTATTGATGTCAATGATTTAAAATTAGTTAATGATAATTTTGGCCATCAGGAGGGGGATAAATTGCTGCAGCAGGTAAGCGATATTTTACAGCAGTCTATAAGAAGAAATGATAAGGTTGTACGGCTTGGTGGAGATGAATTTCTTTTAATTTTACCTCAGAGTAATAAAGCAGCAGCTGAAAAGATTTGGGAGAGAATTCAGAAAGAATTTGAAAAAGTTTCAGTTGAAAATGAAAAGAACTATAAGATCTCAGTAAGTCATGGTGCAGTAGAGTACAGTCCTGATTATAAAAAAAGTTTAGATCAATTAATAAAAAAAGCAGATAAATTGATGTATGAGGAAAAGAAAAAAATAAAATCTGAAAGAACTGATTAAATACTGTTGAGGAGGCTTTTAGAATGAGACAAATTGATTTAACAACAATAATTTTAAACAACAGCATCGAAAATTATATTTTAGCTGTTATTTTTTTAGCAGCAGTTTATTTTTCTGTTAAAATATTTGACAGATTTATCTTAAAAAAAATGGATCTATTAATTAAAAGATTTTCTCAGTCCTTTTCGAAGCTTTTGAAAAAAATTATTAAGAGAAGAATTTATCCTCTTTTATATTTATTAGCCTTTTTTCTTGCTTTTAGGCAGTTAGAAACAGTTCCTCAGCTTGACAATTTTGTTAACTTGATTTTAATGATATTAACTGTTATTTTTATTGTTTTAACACTGCTGGATATTATAAGCTATAGTTTGAAAAAATATTGGGCTAAAAAAGATAGAAGTGAAGAGCAGTTAAAAGTCTTAAATGTTACTTTGTTTTTAATTAAAATTTTAATTTGGACCATTGCTTTAATATTTGTTCTTGATAATTTAAATATTCAAATAACAGGTCTGGTTACCGGACTTGGTATTGGTGGTATTGCTATTGCTTTTGCAGCGCAGAGTGTGTTAACAGATCTTTTTAATTATTTCACTATATTTTTTGATAAACCTTTTGATATAGGAGATTTTATTATTACTGGAAATTATAAAGGTACAATAGAACATATAGGGATTAAAACAACCAGGCTCAGGAGTTTAAGTGGTGAGCAGTTAATAATTTCAAATACTGATTTGGTTAATTCTAGAATCAATAATTATAAGAGAATGCAGAGAAGGAGAATAAATTTTAATTTTGGTTTAACTTATGATACACCACTTTGGAAAATCAAAGAGATCCCAGGGATTATAGAGGAGATTATCAAGTCAATAGAAAAGACTGAGTTTGACCGAGCCCATTTTGCTCAGTATGCTGAATCATCACTTCTTTTTGATGTAGTGTATTTTGTCAAAGATAGTGATTATAAAACGTATATGGATATTCAGCAGCAGATTAATTTTAAATTAAGAGAGAAAATGGATGAACTAGAGGTTAGTTTTGCCTTTCCAACTCATACTATTCATTTAAATGAAGATAAAAGACTTGAAAGTAGAATTGTAAATAGTGAAAAATCAGCAGTTAAAGAAAATGATTAAATCTTAAAAATAAGACTAAAAAGAGGTGCTGATTAGATGTTAATTGCCAGCTGTGAATTTAAATTATATATACCTGGTGCTTCAACATTAAAAGACAAGAGAAAGATAGTAAAAAGTTTGCTGCAGAAAAGTAAAAACAAATTTGAGTTCTCTGCAGCAGAAGCAGATGCTCAGGATTATATCCAAACTGCAGTTCTTGGTGTGGCAGCAGTGGGTAATGATTATAATTATCTTCAGAGTAAAATGGATAAATATCTTGATTTTATTGAATCATTTCCTGAATTTTTAGTCACAGATTTCGAAGTGACAATCAGCTGATAGTTGATCTTGATTAATTAAAGAAGCAGCTTCCTGATCAAGTAAGATAGTTATTTCCGGGTGGGTTTGGAGCAGTGAGGCTGGAATTTGAGTTGAAATTTTTCCACTAACAGTTTTTTGGATAGCCTCAGCTTTATTTTTACCGCTAGCCAGTAAAATTATTCTATCAGCTTTTAAGATTGTTGCCATTCCCATTGAGATTGCTTTTTTGGGGACTTCATCTATGCTGTCAAAATATCTGCTGTTGGCCTCAATTGTTTCATCAGTTAAGTCTACAACTTCTGTTGCTACATTCAAACTTTCAGCTGGCTCGTTAAAACCTATATGTCCATTAGAGCCAATTCCTAAAATCTGAAGGTCAATACCCCGTGCTTTTTTTATAGACTTTTCGTAATTTCTGCACTCCTCTTCGAAATCTTCAGCTCCTCCATTAGGAATATGAATATTTTCATTTTTTATATTAACTTCATTAAAAAAATTATTATACATATAATAGTGGTAACTATTTGGATGATCATCTTCTAAACCACAATATTCATCCAGATTAAAACTCTGAACCTCACTAAAATCAACTTCATCTTTTTTATACATTTTAATTAATTTATCATACATTGCCAGAGGAGTCCCTCCAGTAGCTAAACCCAAGTTACTATTTGGTTTAAGAGTTATTTGACTGGCCACCATTAAAGCAGCTTTTTTACTCATTGACTGATAATTTTTTTCTACAATAATTCTCATTTTTACACATCCCTTTTTAATATACTTTCACTATTTGGAGCTATTCTAAATCAAATTTAAATTTGAATTTATAATTATCATTTCTATAATAAGCAGAAGTATACTCTATTATTTCATTATTTATATCTTTGCTTATTTGCTCAAAATAGAGTCCTAATAGTCCTTCTTTAACCTGCATTTTTTCTGCGATTTTATTATTTAGTATTACAGATTCTATTTCTGCTTCTGCTGTACTGAGTCGAATGTTGTATTTATTTTTAATCATTTTAAAAAGAGAATTATTTTCAAGGTCCTCTTTTTTTAAATCATTAAATTTTTTAGCAGAAAGATAGGTGTTTTCTAATAAAAACGGCTGATTTTCTATTAGCCTCAACCTCTCTATTTTAAAAATATCATGGTTTTCTAGAAGTTCGAGTTTTAAGGCAATATTTTTATCTCTAACCTTAGAAAAATCTAAAATTTTGCTATTATAATCCAATCCCTTTTTTTCCATCTCTTTAGTAAAGCTCAGAAGAGGTGATATACTATAGCTTTCTTTATAATTAGAAACAAATGTTCCGCTACCCTGCTTTCGAATCAGATAACCATTGTCAACTAAAATATCGACAGCTTTTTTAACTGTCATTCTGCTAATATTATGATATTCTGCCAATTCTCTTTCTGAAGGAAGCTTTTCGTCAACCATAAATTCTTCATTTTTAATTGCTGTTAAAATACTTTCTTTTAACTGATAATAGAGTGGTAAAGGGCTGTTTTTATTAATTTCTTTCATATAATCCTCCTATTTAGGAATATACAACATGTGGTCTATACCAATTATATTATAAAAAATTATTATCTGCAAGCTGAAATTCAGATAATAATTTAATTTTAACTTAAAATTTAAAAATAATACCAATTACTGCTGCACAAATAATATAAACTATTGGATGCTGCTTGAATTTCCTAACTGCAGCAAAAATAAGAATCAATAAGAATAAAGACTTATAGTCAAAAAAATCTACTATATTATGATTCAGCTGTAGTTTACTTAACTCAAAGAGCCCTCCCTGAGCTAATTCAAAAGCTGCTGAAGCAATTAAACCAGCTACGGCTGGTCTGATACCACTAAAGGCTGATTCAACAAGTGGATGCTCATTAAACTTTTGAAAATAGTGGGCAATTATAATAATTATAATAATAGAAGGTGCAGCCAAACCTAATGTTGCAGTAATACCGCCAGAAACACCAGTAGTATTATACCCTATAAAAGTAGCGGTATTAATTCCAATTGCACCTGGAGTTGATTCCGAAATTGCTATCATATTCAGCAGCTCTTCCGCTGTCATCCAGCCATATTTAACTATTAAATCCTGCAAAAAGGGTAGAGCAGCTAACCCTCCTCCAAGTGCAAATAAACCAACTTTAAAAAACTCAAAAAATAAGGTCAAATATATCATAATTAATCACTATCCTTACTTTCAGTTTTATAGATTTGATAAGCTTTCCGCAGATTGCCACGTAAATATTGAATTAAAATACCAGATCCAGCAGCTCCCAAAACTACAAAAACCGGTGAAATATTAAAAATTACAAGTAGTAAAAAAGCCAGCAAAAATAAGAAAAGACTAAATTTGCTTTTATCAGATTTCTGCCACATTTTAATAACAATATCAATAATTAAGGCTACTACAGCAATTTGAACGGCTGCAAAGGCATGTTGAAAAGTATTAATTTCCTGAAAACGCTTAAAAAATGAAGCGATAAGGGTTATAATAAATAGAGAGGGGAAAATAAAACCAGCTGTCGCTGCAAGAGCTCCTTTGATTCCCATTAGGCTGTAGCCGGTCATTGTCGCGGTATTAACAGCTATGATTCCCGGTGTACTCTGTCCAATTGCATAATAATTATAAATATCTTTTTCTTTAATCCAGCCTAAATTATCAACTAGCTCTCTTTTTATGATTGGCAGCATGGCATAACCACCTCCAAAAGTGAAGGATCCGATTTTAAAAAAGATTAAGAAAATCTTAAGTGTTTTTGTCACTGCTTGATCAACCTCCGGCTAATATTATAACATATAAAAAAAGCTAAAGCTAAAAAGTTTAGTAAAATAGTTAACAAATCCTATTTAACCTTGATAATAAAGAGGATAATAAATTTTTTTAGAGAATAAATATATATAACCTTTAATTAATTATTTAAGAAACTGAAAGGGGGTTTTTCTTATGGCAGAAATAGTAGGAATTATTGTGATAGTTTGGGCCCTTGTTTACTTTTTTGATAGAATGGCTCCATAAGAAAAAACTAGGGAGAAATTAACTAATTTCTCCCTTCTTTTCCATAAAATTAGAGAAATAGATTTGTCAAGGGAGAATAATAATGTTTAATCTTAAAAGAAGTATAAAAATTATATTCTTATTAATAAAAAAAGATTTAAAAGAATCACTTAAAAATAGAACAGCAGTAATGATAATATTACTACCACTTTTTGCTTCTTTGATGTTTTCTTTAGTTAGTTCTGAGCAGCTTGTTAGAAACTTTGAATTAGGAATTAGCGGAAAGGATACAGAAGAATTAGTAGATTTTATCAATCAAAATTTTCGTAATTTTTCTGTCCAGGAATTTAAAAACTTAGAAACAGGTAAATCAGCAACTGCATCCGGAAGTATTGATGCTGCAATTTATTATGATGCAGAAATAGAACAATTAGAAAATAGTTATCAGATATTTTTAGACAGCAGAGATACTGTTAATTTCTTTATATTAAAGGAAAACATAGCTGATTTGTTAGTGGCTTATCATGGGCTTGATCAGGGTCCTGATTTTAATTTTAAACCTGCTGCAGATTTTAAGGTTAGCAGCTCAATTTTACCAGTTTGGTTAACTGTAACAATTACAATGATTGGTTTGATGTTAATTTCTGCATCTTTATCTGAAGAAAAGGATAATAAAACACTTGCAGCTCTCTTAGTAACCAGGGTTAATATTTATCAAGTTATAGCAGCTAAAACTTTGTTTGCCTGGATTTTAACTATAATTACTTCTTTTTTAATGGGATCACTGAATGGAGTTCTGGGAATTGGAATGAAGCGGTTGTTTTTATCATTGCTAATAGTTAGTACTGCTTCCCTTGTTTTTAGTGGTTTGGGTCTAATCATTAGTCTTTTTACAAAAAGTCAGTCATCAGCAAGATCAATTTCAACAGTTATTTATTTCCCGATTATTTTCCCTGCTTTGGTAGCAGATGTTTCTTCTTTAACCCAAAAACTTGCTTTGTTTTTTCCAACCCACTATCTTTATCAGGCCTTAGATAAAGTTTTAGTTTATCAGGGGAGGCACAGCAATTTATTTGTAGAATTATCAGCATTAATTTTATTTGCTATTATTTTTTACTTAATAATCTTTATTTATATAAGAAAGGCTGATTCTCTTGTTGAATAAAACAATTATTTTTTTAATGATGCTTTTCATTTTAATTCCTTCCTTAGTAATACAGGCAGAAGATTTTGAAAGTCCAAAAACATTTACAGAATATATTTATTATAATTATGCTGAAAAAAACTTTGCTGAGGTTTATAATAATTTTGCAGCTGAATTAAAGAGAGTTCTGGCAGAGGAAAAATATATAGACTTTCAAAAGCAAAATTTTAAAAAATATGATTTGGAGTATACAGAGATAAAAGTTGGTACAGCTAAAGAAGTTGATTTTTCTAAAATCAAAAATGATTTTGATTATGCGATGGATTTTGGCAGCTACTATCAACTTCAGGTAAGTTATTTAATAAAATTTAACCGCTTTGGCAGTAGAGAAGAAAGGTCAGAAAAAATGGTATATCTTCGGAAGATTAATGATGAATTCCAGATTTTTTGGGATTATCAAAGTGCTATAGATGATGAAAAGGCAGCTGGATCAGGTGCTGAAAATGAATGAAACAATAATTGAAATTACTAACTTAAAAAAATCATTTTCTAATTTTAAAGCTCTCCAGGGCATAAATTTAAAGGTTGAAAAAGGAGAAATCATAGGGCTTTTAGGACCAAATGGGGCTGGGAAGAGTACAACAATTAAAGTATTGACTGGACTTTTAAAAGCGGATTCTGGTAATGTGAAAATTATGGGAGAGAAAATAAAAAGAGAGCTCCCTGTCTGGATTAAAGAAAAAATTGCTGTTGTTTTTGAAGAAAGCAACCTATATTCAAGGTTAAATGCTGTTGATAATTTGAGTTTATTTGCTGGCATTAATAATATTGATAGAGAAAAAATTGATATGCTGCTTTCGGAATTCCAACTTCAGGATTCAGCTAATAAAGAAGTCAAGACATTTTCTAAAGGTATGAAAAAACGTTTGATGATTTGTAGAGCTTTACTTTCAGACCCAGAAATTTTAATTTTAGATGAAGCCACTGGTGGTTTAGATCCAATTTCAGCTGAAATAATAAGAAAAAAAGTTTTGAGTTTTAAAAAAAAATCAAAAACAGTTATTTTAAGCACTCATTATTTGGAAGAGGCTGATCGTTTGTGTGACAAAGTAGCATTTATTAATAAAGGTAAAGTAATAGCCTTTGACCAACCGAGTGTATTTAAGGAGCAGTTCAGCAAAAAATATTTAAAAATAAAGCTAGTAAATAATCAACAGCTAACTGAAATTGAGATAAGAAATTATTTATCGGATCATTTGTCTGAAGCTGATAATTATTTTTTTGAATCAGGTAATTTAATTTTAGAATTAAAGGTTTCTCCAACTGTACTCAAGAAGGCAGCTGAAGTATCAAAAAGGTTTAATTTTGTTGATTTAGATAAAATTGAAGCCGATTTGCAGAAGGTTTTTAATAATATTAATAATTAAATTCAAATTAAAGCTTAACTCAATTTGGGAGGGTTAAAATGGAAAAAAATTTAACTGATTTTAAATTTCTTTTTAATAATTTAAATAAAATTTCATATATTTTGAAAGACCCTACCCATTTTGGTTCTGTAAATAAAAAAATGGCCGAATTTTGTGGTTTAAGTATTTCAGAACTTGAAGAAAAACCAATTTCAGTTATTTTAGATCAGGAAAAAATTTCAGATATTAAAAAGTTTAATCAAGAAATATTTAAAAAAGGTCAGCAAAAAACAGCGAGAATGGAAATTGAAATTGATAATGAGCAAAAAATAGTGGAAGTTGATACAATTCCTCATCATAATTCAGATTCTAAAGTAGATTATTTACTCTGCTTGGCAGAAGATATTACAGCTGAGATTGAAAAAGAAAAGAAATTTTATAGAAATAAGAAGAGATACAGCAGTATTTTTAAAAAGGCTCCTTTAGCTTTTGTTGTTTCTGATAGAGAAACTAATATAATAGACTGGAATGACAAAGCGGAAGAAATTTTTGGCTGGAAAAAAGAAGAAGTAATAAATGAAAATTTCAATATTATTGTAGAAGAGGATTCTTATTCAGAAATTACTGAGCTGGTGGAAAATGTTTTTGAAGGCAAAGAAAGTTATAATATTAATAAAAACATTGATAAAGATGGAAATGAAATTTTTTGTGAATGGAATACAGCTCTAATTAAAGATAGAAATAATAAAATACTAGAAATCATTTCTATTGCACAGGATATTACAGAAAAAATTGACACCCAAAAAAGAATGAAAATCCAAAAAGAAGAGCTTAGATATAGTGAATTAAGGACTCAATTTTTTGCTAACATCTCCCATGAATTAAAAACTCCATTAAATTTAATTTTTTCTAGTCTGCAGTTATTAGAATATAAACTTAAAAATAATCTTTCTGCGGATCAAAATCAATTTAATAAGTATTTAGCTTCTATTAGAAATAATGGTTTTAGACTTTTAAGACTGGTAAATAATTTAATCGATATAACCAAAATTGATGTAAATACCTTTAAATTACATCGAGGTAATTTTGATATTATTAGCCTGGTGGAGGCCGTGTCTGAGAGCACGAAAGATTATTTAGAAACAAAAAATAGAGACTTTCGTTTTGAAAGCGAGTTGGATTCTCAAATTATTGCCTGTGATCCTTTTAATATAGAAAGAGTGATTCTAAATTTAATTTCTAATGCTGTAAAATTCACTTCAGCTGGAGATGAAATCTTATTAAGAATTGAGAAGAAAAATGGAAACATTATAATTTCTCTTAGAGACACTGGTATTGGAATAAAAAAAGAAAATCAGAACATAATATTTGAACAATTTAGACAGGTTGATCAAAATTTCAACAAAAAAAGAGAAGGCAGCGGGATTGGGCTATCACTGGTAAAATCTATTGTTGAAATGCATGGAGGTCAGATAACTTTAGACAGCATATATGGTATTTATAGTAGATTTAATGTATATTTACCGATAGTAAAATTAGATGAAGATGATGCTGAATTAGAAAATCATTCTGCAGATAGCTTATTAAATAAAGTTGAATTAGAATTTAGTGATCTAAACCATATATAGAGTTAAGGAGGGTTTCCCTTGTCAGTTTCTAAAAACAAAAAACTTGTATTATTATTAATAATTTTATTTTTATTTTTGACTTTGAGCAGTGTTTCTGCTCAAAATACAATCTATTTTAATAGTAAAGATATAACTTCAGAAATAAAAACTGTTAGTCGAAATGGTGAGCTTTTAATTAAGGCAAGGGATTTAGCAGAGCTGCTTAATGCAGAGCTAACATGGAGAGCAGCTCTAAAGTCTTTAGAAATGAAATCAGAATCTGTGACAATAAAAATGATGGCTAACAGCCGTTATATCCAGATTGGGAATAATGCGCTTAGAACGAAAGCTGGATTACAGCTCGTTGACAATCAGGCATATATTCCACTGGTAAAATCAATAGAAGCTTTTGGCTATTTATTGGAATACCAGCGAGATAATGAAGAATTATATATTTTCCAACCAGAAACAACTATAAATGGTGTATCCTGGCAGGAAGATGGCAATCAGCTCCAGATAAGAATGGATGAAATTACTCCTTATCGAGTTTTACATAGTGAAGATGGAACTGAAATAACTATTGAAATAGATAAGGCTGAGATCGATCAGGAGTTTACTGACAATATTTCTAACAATAATTACTATCTTAAAGTTGTAAATGTACCAGATAGAGCTTTATTAAGATTAATTATTAAAAGTAGAACTCCCATCCCTTTTCAAATTGACGGAGGTATTTATGAGCATGATGACTCTTTGGTTTTAAGTTTCTTACCACAATTAAAAGATATTAGAATTAACAAAGATAATCTTTTGACTATTGAAGCAACTGGAGAAATTCCTAATGCTAAAACTGAATATTTTTCGGATTCTAAGAGGATGGTTATTGATATTCCATCAGTTGTAATTGGTAATTTTAATTTAGATATTGAAGAAAATCCACTTATTAAAGATATTGAAGTTAGTCAGCATGATTTGGATCCAGTAGTTTTAAGAATTGAGGCAGTAATGGCTAATGGGGATATTTTTAAACAGCTTCAGCGGCAAAAGAATAATTTATTAACTTTTAAACCGGGACAGCGATCAGAAATTTCAGATTTGCAGTATGCAGAGGGAAGTTTTACTTTCACTTCTTCTTCAGCTTTAAATCCGGAACTATTTCTGCTGGAATCTCCGCCAAGATTAGTTATGAATCTCTTTCATGTAAATAGGGGAAAGGGAATACTTGATAAAATCAATGTTAACAATACTTTAATTAAAAGAATAAGGACAGCAAGATTTGATGAACAAACAGTAAGAATTGTTGCTGATCTAGAGGAGCTAACAGGCTACAGTTGGGTTGAAGAAGAAAAAAATGGACTTTATCACTATACGGTTAATTTAGAAAATAAATTTTCTGAAATTACAACTGAAGATAATAAGGATTATCAGTATCTAAATATTTTGATGGATTCAAAAGCAATTTATGAAGTTAAGAAATTTAATTACCCTCATCGTATAGTTATTGACTTTAAAAATACTTTAAATAATTTAGATGAATTTGCAGAGGTTGAAAAAACTTCTTTAATTAAAGATATTAGAAGTAGTAATTATCAGCTTGATGAGAAAGAAGTTACCAGATTAGTTTTTGAACTTAACGAGTATTATAGTCATAAGGTAAATAATTATCAAAATGGTCATGGAATTAAAATTGCTCTGGCTAAAGAGTACTTGAAAGATGAAGGAGAAAAAAGGAAAGAACTTGATAGACATTTAATTGTAATTGATGCTGGTCATGGAGGATTTGATCCAGGAGCTATAGGTAGTAATGGTTTGGAAGAGAAAGTGCCAAATCTTGCTATTGCAAAACAGGTGGCTTTATTATTAAAAAAAGAAGATCAAAGTGTGCTTTTAACTAGAGATTCCGATAAATTTCATTCTTTACAAAACAGAGTTAAATTTGCTAACTTGAGAGGAGCAGATATTTTTGTTAGTATCCATGCTAACTCTTTTAATAACTCAGGTACTGGAGGGGTAGAAACATATTATAATCAGAGCATCAGCAATCAAAACCGCTTTTTAGCTGAAAAAATACATGATAAGCTGGGTAGAAATTTAGGTCTGATTGATCGTGGAATTAAAGACAGTAATTTTTATGTGATTAAATATACTAAAATGCCTTCTGCTTTAATAGAAGTTGCATTTTTAAGTAATCCACGTGAGGAAAGATTATTGAAAAACAAAGAATTTCAAAATAAAGCTGCTTCATTAATAGTGGATGGAATTCTAGACTATCTGGAAGAGAATGGAGGAGAATAAAATGGCTGCTGAAAATAAAATTTTTAAAGCTGATCAAAATCGCAAAATACTTCTTATATTAAGAATTTTACTTTTAACTGCAGCTGTATTATATCTTTTATTTTTTCTTTACAATAATTATTTTATTCAAAATAAGGCTGAACTATATTTTGCTTCAGCTGATGCAAATTATTTGAGAGTTGAAAAAAGAAGCTTAAACGAAGAAAGTGATTTGTTTATTCAGCTGTTTGAGGAGCTAAAAGCTGGCCCTAAAAGCAGTGAATTGGGAATAACAATACCAGAAGCCAGCAGATTATTAGATTATAAACTAGAAGGGAAATTATTAACTTTGAATTTTAGTCTTGAATTAAGAGATAATCATTGGGGAGGCAGCACTGGTGAGATTATGACAGTATACTCGATTGTGAACACCTATACCTCTTTGCCTGAGGTTGACAGTGTTAAAATTTTAATTGAAGGGGAACAGGTTGAAACACTTGTTGGTCATCTTGACTTAACCGAGCCCTTGATGTACAATCAAAAACTGACTGAAGATAATTAATTTTTTAGATAGGAGTTGGTTTTTTTTGGAAGCTTCAAATAGAGCAATAGGGTTGTTAGATTCAGGGGTTGGCGGCCTTACTGTTGCTCGAGAAATTTTTAAATTTATGCCGGAAGAAGATATATTTTATTACGGAGATACATTACATCTTCCCTATGGACCTAAAGACTTAAATATCGTTAGAGAATATGTGGAGGAGATAATCAATTATCTGATTGAAGAAGAAAATGTTAAATCGGTTGTTATAGCTTGTAATACAGCAACTTCTGCTGCTTTAGATTATGTAAAACAGCGATTTGAAGTACCTATTTTTGGAATGATCCAAAGTGCAGCTGCTAGAGCTGTAGAATTGAGTAAAGATAAAAAAATAGCTATTATAGGTACTGAAGGCACTGTTGAAAGCAGAGCCTATCAGAATGCAATTTTAGATATTAATTCAGAAGTTAAATTATTTGCTAAAGCATGTCCCAGATTTGTTAATTTAGTTGAAAAAGGGAAATTTGACGGAGCTGAGGTAGAAAAAACTGCCCATGATTATCTTGATTCGTTAATAGAAGCTGAAGTTGATTCTTTAATTCTTGGTTGTACTCATTTCCCATATTTAACTCCTGTTTTAAGTAGAATAATGGGAGAGAAGGTCAGGTTGATTAATCCAGCTCATGAAATGGCATTAGAAGTTCGGTCTAACTTGAGCAGTTTAGCTCTGTTGAACAAAAAAAATTTAGAACCAAATAATAAATTTATTGTCAGTGATAAGGAGAGAATATCTAAAAGATTTTTAGAACACGGAAAACAATTTTTGAAGTTGGATGAACTAAAGTTTGAAGAAAAAAATATTTTTAATTAATGAATAAACTGGGAGGAAATATATAATGCGAACTGACGGAAGAAAATTAGATCAATTAAGGGATGTTGAAATAACGCGAAATTACACAAAATATGCGGAAGGATCTGTGCTTGTAGAAACTGGTGATACAATGGTTTTATGTAATGTATCAATTGAAGATAGTGTTCCATATTTTTTAAGAGGACAAAATAGAGGTTGGTTAACTGCGGAATATTCTTTATTGCCGAGAGCGACTCAGGATCGAAATATAAGAGAAGCAGCTAAAAGAAAATTAAGCGGCAGAACTCAAGAAATTCAGCGTTTAATAGGTAGAAGTCTGAGAGCAATTATTGACCTTGATAAAATCGGGGAAAAAACAATCTGGATTGACTGTGATGTTCTACAGGCTGATGGTGGAACCAGAACAGCCTCAATTACTGGGGCTTATGTTGCTTTAGTTGATGCAGTTAATTTTATGATCAAAGAAGAAAAATTAGAAGAAAATCCTCTTAAAGGTTTTATGGCTGCCACGAGTGTAGGTATTGTTGATGGAACTCCAATGCTAGATTTATGTTATGAAGAAGATTTTAAAGCTCAAGTGGATATGAATATTGCGATGACAGAAGCAGGAGAAATAATAGAAATTCAGGGAACTGCAGAGGAACATCCATTTACAAGGGATGAATTAGATCAGCTTTATGATCTGGCAGAAAAGGGTATTTTAGAGCTGATAGAAGAACAAAAATTAGCTTTAATTGGTGATTAAGATGGAAAAAATTATTATCGGTAGTGGTAATCAGCATAAGATAGAGGAAATTCAGGCTTATTTTTCTGATTTGAAATTTGAATTTGTTGGTCTTGATCCTAATTTAGATCTGCCTGAAGTTATTGAAGATGGAGAAAGTTATCAAGAAAATGCTTTAAAAAAAGCAAGACAGCGATCTCAAGAATTAAATGAAATAGTGCTTGCAGATGATTCAGGGCTATCAGTAGACTATTTAGATGGTGCCCCGGGTATTTACTCTGCAAGGTTTGGTGGCGATGATTTGAATGATCAAGAAAAATACTTAAAAGTCTTAAAATTATTAAAGGGTTTACCTGCTGAAAAAAGGAAGGCTGCATTTATATCTGTAATTGTACTTGTTGACCCATTTAATGATATAGAAATAATAGTAGAAGGTAAATGTTCTGGAATTATTGCTGAAGAGCCTGCTGGTGAGAATGGATTTGGCTATGATCCAATATTTTATCTGCCGGAATATGATAAAACTATGGCTCAAATAAGCCAGGAAGAAAAGAATAAAATTAGTCATCGTGGAAGAGCTTTGAAGAAAATGAAAAGAGAAATAAAACAGAGATATAAGTAGAAAAAAAGAGTAATAAATATCTAATTAACTCTAAGAGTCAATATATGCCGTTTTCTTTTTTGACCGAAAGCGGCATTTACTATATACTATTAATTGTCGTCGCGAAAAAAGTTATTAATTTTAGCGGCACAAAACACGTCGGAGCGTGGCGCAGTTTGGTAGCGCACCTGCTTTGGGAGCAGGGGGTCGAAGGTTCAAATCCTTTCGCTCCGACCATTTTAAATTATAGTACATTTTTTAAGCGGGAGTAGCTCAGTTGGCTAGAGCATCAGCCTTCCAAGCTGAGGGTCGCGAGTTCGAGTCTCGTTTCCCGCTCCATTTTATGCGCCCGTAGCTCAGCCCGGATAGAGCAACGGACTTCTAATCCGTAGGCCACAGGTTCGAATCCTGTCGGGCGCGCCATTTTAAATTTAATAAGCCTGATATGGTGGATGTAGCTCAGTTGGCTAGAGCGCGGGATTGTGGCTCCCGAGGCCGTGGGTTCAAGCCCCATCATCCACCCCATTTAAATGTTAATCACCTGAGAAGGTGATTTTTTGTATTTAAAATAATAACATATTTAAATTTAAGTTAAAATTCTAAAATCTTGACTAATAAAGTTTCAACTTTATATAATTAAGGTGAGAAAAAATTAAGCTTAGATATATTTCTCTTTAATTTGCTAATAAGTTGTGCTATAATGAATTCACTCTATGCTGACTGTCGGTCAAAAATATAAGTGGAGGTAAAAAGAGTGGCAAAGCAAACAAAAAAATCGCTTAAAAGGCGTAACACAATTTTAAATGAAGCAGAAAAGTTATTTATAGAAGAAGGGTTTGAAAAAACTACTGTAAAGGACATTGCAGCACGAGCTGGTGTAGCTAAGGGGACTTTTTATTATTATTTTGATACAAAAGAGGATATAATTTCTTCTTTATTAGAAAAAAGATATAGAAAAACTGAAAAAAAAGCGAAACATGTTCTGGAAAATAAAAATATGACTTCTTTGGAAAAACTAGAAAAGATAATTTTGAGATTAATTTTTAGCAGAAGAGGAAATTTTAAAGTTTATGAATTTTTTAAGATTGATGAAAATGCGAAATTTATGAAAGAAAGAAATAAAGAATTTTGGAATAAATTTATGCCAATATTCACTTCGATTGTAAAAGAAGGAGTAGAGAGAGGAGAATTTGAAACTGATTATCCAGAAGAAGTCACTGAGATATTATTTATGGGTATCGATAATTTTCTTCACCGACATTATGCGAAATTTACAACCGAAGAAATGTATATAGATAAATTTGCTGCTGTAGAAGAATTATTGAATAGGGCTTTAAACGTTAAGTCAAGAAAAGTAGACTTATCATTAATGAAGCCTGAAAAATGAGTCTAAAAAATTGGTGGTGAGAAAATGAAAAAAGATTTTAATGATAATGAGCTGCTGGCTTTTTTAGGTCGTTTAACAAACAAATGGGGAACAGGACATGAAAGTGTAAATAAAATCTTAGATAAAACAAGAGATTTCATTGATTCTAAAAAATATAAGATTCCTTTTATTGATAAGGTAAGTGAGTTTTTGGAAATGTTAAGTGAATATTCTAAGGGGAACTTTCAACTAGATGATGCAGCCGTAGGATGGATAGTGGCAGCATTAGCTTATTTGATTTTACCAACAGATTTAATTCCAGATTTTTTACCTGGTATTGGTCTAACAGATGATGCTGCAGCATTTATACTTGCTTTTAGACAGCTTGCAAAAGAAATTGAGAATTTTCGCAGATGGAAAGAATTGGAATCTAAAACTATAGAAATTGAAAAAGAGTAAATTAATTTATAAAATCACTGGATATTTTATTAGTTTTATTATATAATTGAAAAGATGGAAATTTTAATTCGGGGATTTTTTAGGAAAATTAATTTTATTTGATAATTTTTTAAAAAATCCTTGACAATAGCAAAAAGCTATGCTAACATTATATGTGCTTTTTGTGAAAAAGAAAAAAAGAATTTTCACTCACAGCATTATTTACTATGCGAAAGTGGCGGAATTGGCAGACGCGCTAGATTTAGGATCTAGTGGGCAATCCCCGTGTGGGTTCGAGTCCCACCTTTCGCACCATTTAATAATTCTGTCATTGACCCCCGATATTGGCCCGGTGCCAGATCGGGGATTATTAACATATAGAGAGTTTTTTAAAAGTTTTATTTAAATATCAGTTAGGAGGAATATTAATGGAAGTAAAAAAAGAAGTTCTAGAAGGTAACAAAGTTAAATTGGAAATTGAAATAGAAAGTGATCGTGTAGATGAAGCTTTAGAACAGGCTTATCGTCAGGTAGTTAAAGATGTAGAAATTCCTGGTTTTAGAAAAGGGAAAGCACCAAGAAAAATTATCGAACAAAGATTTGGTGAAGAAGTTCTGCACAAAGATGCACTTGATATTTTAATTCCACAAGGATATAGTGAGGCAGTTGAAGAAGCTGATATTGAACCAATAGCACAGCCTGATATAGAAGATTTTTATATTTCTAAGGGAGAAGCTGCTACATTTACTGCAATTGTAGAAGTAAAACCAGAGGTTGAACTTGGTGAATATAAAGGTCTGGGTATAGAAAAAGAAGATACCGAAGTGAAAGAAGAGGAAGTTTCTCAGCGTCTGGAAAAGATGCAGGATGAACACAGTCAGTTAATGACTGCAGAGCGTGAAGAACTTCAGGAAGGGGATTTTGCAATTATAGATTTCACCGGTTATGTTGATGGTGAAGAATTTCCTGGTGGATCTGCGGAAGAGTACAGTTTAGAAATTGGATCCGGAAGTTTTATTCCTGGGTTTGAAGAACAGCTTATTGGAATGGAAGTCGGAAAAGAAAAAACAGTAGAAGTTACTTTTCCAGAAGACTACCATGCTGAAGACTTAGCTGGTGCTGATGCTTCTTTTGATGTAGTGTTAAAAGAAATTAAAGTTAAGCAGAGACCTGAACTAGATGATGACTTTGCTGTTGAAGCAAGTGATTATGAAACTATAGATAAACTTAGAGTTAGTATTGAAGAAGAAATAGCTGAACAAAAAGAAACATCTGCTGAAAATAACTTCAGAGAAAAATTAATTAAAAAAGCTAGTGAAAATGCTGAAGTTAATGTTACTGATACTTTGGTTGATGAGCAGTTAGATCAAATGTTTGAGAGATTATCACAATCTATCTCACAGCAGGGCTTAGATGTCGAAGATTACCTTGGATATATGGGTATGGATGAAGAGAGCTGGAGAGAAGATAATCGAGAAACTGCTTCTGATCGAGCTAAAGAACTGCTTGTCCTTGAAGCTATTGCTGACATTGAAGAAATTGAGGTTACTGATGAAGAAATAGATGAAGAGGTAAATGAAATTGCTGAAATGCATGATCAAGAACCAGAAAAAATTAAAGCTATTCTTCAGATGCAGGGTCAGTTAGCACAGCTGAAAGAAGATATTAGAAGACAAAAAACCATTGAGTTTTTAATCGAAAACAACTAGAATTTGATTATATTGTTAAACAATAACTGTTTTTCAGTATAAACTTAGATATAATAGTTATGCAGCAGATATTATTTTATACAGCTGCTGGCAATAAATCAGAGGAGGTTTTAATCAATGAGTTTAATTCCAATGGTAGTTGAACAAACAAATCGTGGAGAAAGATCATATGATATTTATTCACGGCTTTTAAAAGATAGAATTGTATTTTTGGGATCACCAGTAACAGATGATGTAGCAAATACTGTTATTGCACAGCTGCTTTTCTTAGAAGCAGATAATCCTGATAAAGATATTTATTTATATATTAATAGTCCAGGTGGTTCAGTAACTGCTGCTCTGGCCATGTATGATACAATGCAGTATATAAAACCTGATGTAGTTACAATTGGCATGGGGCAGGCTGCAAGCGCTGGAGCTTTATTGTTGGCAGCAGGTGCAGAAGGAAAGCGATATGCTCTTCCTTATGCTAGAGTTATGATTCATCAACCAGCAGGTGGAGCACAGGGTAAGGCAACTGAAGCTGAAATTCATATTAAAGAATTAATGAGGATTAGAGAGCTATTAAACAATATTCTCAGTAAACACACTGGACAAAGCACTGAAAAAATTGCTCAAGATGTAGAAAAAGATTATTTCATGACTGCAGATGAAGCTGTAGATTATGGATTAATTGATGAAGTAATTACAAGAAATGAATTAAGTGAAAAGTAATTTAGCCCAAGAGGTGATATAATGTTTAAATTTGGCGATCACGATCACGAAAATGGGGATCTTAAATGTTCCTTTTGTGGTAAAAGCCAGGATCAGGTAAAAAAATTAGTTGCTGGTCCAGGAGTCTATATTTGTGATGAATGTATAGAACTCTGTAATGAAATTGTAGAAGAAGAGTTAGATGAAGAATTGGAACTCGAATTTGAAAGTGTTCCTAAACCTAAAGAAATCAAAGAATATTTAGACCAGTATGTAATTGGTCAGGATAGAGCTAAGAAGTCATTGTCTGTAGCTGTTTATAACCATTATAAACGAGTTAATTCTAACATGGTGGTAGATGATGTAGAATTACAAAAAAGTAATATTATGATGGTTGGACCTACTGGCTGTGGTAAAACATTGATGGCTCAAACTCTGGCCAAGATAATAGATGTACCAATTGCAATAACTGATGCTACTTCCTTAACAGAAGCTGGTTATGTTGGAGAAGATGTAGAAAACATCCTACTCAAACTAATCCAAGCAGCTGATTATGATGTAGAAAAAGCAGAAAAAGGTATAATCTATGTAGATGAAATTGATAAAATAGCTAGAAAATCTGAAAACACTTCTATAACAAGAGATGTTTCTGGTGAAGGAGTTCAGCAGGCACTACTTAAAATAATTGAAGGTACTGTTGCAAGTGTTCCACCACAGGGTGGACGTAAACATCCTCACCAAGAATTTATTCAGATTGATACTACAAACATTCTGTTTATAGCTGGTGGAGCTTTTGATGGCTTAGAGAAATTGATAGACTCCCGCATTAGCGAAAAAGTTATGGGTTTTGGTGCTGATATTAAAACCAAAGAAGAGAACAAAAATATTGGAGATACTTTAAAGCACATTCAACCTCAGGACCTATTACATTATGGTTTGATTCCTGAATTTATTGGCAGAATGCCTGTTCAGGTAACTCTAGATCAGTTAGAGGAAGAAGATATGGTTCGGATTATGAAAGAACCACGTAATGCTTTAGTAAAACAATATGAAAAATTCTTTGCTATGGATAATATCGAGTTAGAATTCACTGATGAAGCTTTAAAAGCAATAGCAGTTAAAGCCTTAGAGCGCGATACAGGTGCACGTGGTCTGAGATCAGTTGTAGAAAATGCTGTTTTAGAAATAATGTATGATTTACCATCAAGACCTGAAATTAGAAAGTGTATTATTACTAAGGAAGTTATAGACGATAACGCTGATCCAATTCTAGAGATTGAAGATCAACATCTAGAAGAGGAAGAAAGCGCCTAACAGCTGAATGATAAAATAGTGTAACTGTTTAATTTAAATTAAGCTGTAGTAGATTTAGAGATAATATTACTCCTAAAGAGTGAGTGGTATTATCTCTTTCGTTTTTTAATATATTCAAAGGAATAATTTTTGTTATCTAGAACTATAAAAATAGAATTAATTATATGTGATTAAATTACTTAAATATAATCGATTGAGGTGAAAGTAAATGGCCGATAAGAATGAAATAAAAGAAGTTATGGAACTACCTTTGTTAGCTTCTCGTGGTGTGATTGTCTTTCCCCATATGGTTATCCCGCTTTTAGTAGGTCGGGATAAATCAATTGCTGCTCTAGAAGAGGCAATGATGGAAGAAAAGAAGATTATAATTGCAGCCCAAAAAGATGAAACAGTTGAGGAACCTGAAATAGACGAAATTTATCAATTTGGTACAATAGCTGAGGTTAAACAGCTGGTTAAACTTCCTAATGGAATGATAAAAGTTGTTGTTGAAGGAATAGAAAGAGCTGAGGTTATTGAATATCTTGATACAGAAGAATATTTTTTAGCTGAGGTTGAAAGTCGCCCTGAAGAGGAAGTAGAAGTCAATACAGATATCAAGGCTTTAATGAGAACAGTAGTTAAAGAGTTTGAAGAATATATAAAATATAATAGAAATTTACCGGCTGAAACTATTATGTCAGCAAGTAATATTGAAGAACCGGGCCGTTTAGCAGATGTCATTTCTTCTCAAGTTGAGTTAAAATATAAGCAGTTGCAGGAATTATTAGAAGCAACTGATATTATTGAACGTTTAGAAAAAATGTTGAGTTTGCTGCAGGACGAAATAGAAGTTTTAAAAATTGAACAGGATATCAATAACCGGGTAAAAAAGAAAGTAGAAAAGAACCAGAAAGAATATTATTTAAGAGAAAAAATGAAAGTTATCCAGGATGAATTAGATGAAGATAAGAGTTCATCTGATGAGATTGAAGAGTACTATAAAAAACTAGAGCAAGCTGAACTACCTGAAAATGTTGCTGAAAAAGTGGAAGAGGAGATAGAAAAGCTTGATCGCACTCCTAATATGTCACCTGAAGCTACAGTAATTAGAAATTATCTTGACTGCGTCTTAGATCTACCCTGGAATAAGTTAAAGGAAGAAGAAATTAACATTAAAAATTCTGAGGAAATTTTAGAAGCTGATCATTATGGATTAAAAGATGTTAAAGAAAGGATCCTGGAATATTTAGCTGTCAGAAAGATGGCTCCAGCTAAAAAGAGTCCAATTTTATGTTTAGTTGGTGCTCCAGGTGTTGGTAAAACTTCATTAGGAAGATCAATTGCAAGGGCCTTAGATCGAGATTTTGTTCGTCTTTCCTTAGGTGGTGTCAGAGATGAAGCTGAGATAAGAGGTCACCGCAGAACTTATATTGGTTCTAGACCAGGTAGAATAATCAATGCCATGCGTGATGCGGGCAGTAAAAACCCTGTATTCCTTTTGGATGAAGTAGATAAAATGAGTTCCGATTTTAGAGGAGATCCTGCTTCTGCGCTACTTGAAGTTTTAGACCCTGAACAGAACAAAGAATTTGGAGATCATTATTTAGAAGTTCCTTTTGATCTTTCACAGGTTTTATTTGTAACAACTGCCAATGTTGCTCATACAATACCTGCTCCTTTATTAGATAGAATGGAGTTAATAGAAATTCCAGGTTATACTGAAGATGAAAAACTTAAAATTGCAGAAGGACATCTGCTTCCTAAAATTTATGAAGATCACGGACTTAAAGATGAGCAGATTAATATATCTTCAAATGCAATTTTAAAGGTTATTAGAGAATATACTAGAGAGGCAGGAGTTAGAAATCTGGAGCGCAAATTAGCTGCTGTTACAAGAAAAGTTGCTAAAGAATTTGTTGAAGGCAGGGAAAATAAAGCTCTTGTAGCTGTTAATAGTGTAGAGAAATACTTAGGACTAGCTGACTATGAATATCAGGAAAGTGATCTTGAAGATAGAATTGGTGTTGCAACTGGACTTGCTTACAATCAGGCAGGTGGAGATATCTTAGATATTGAGGTTGCAGTTGTTCCAGGCAAAGGCGAACTTACTTTGACTGGTTCTTTGGGTGATGTCATGAAAGAATCTGCTCAAGCTGCTTTAAGCTATGTTCGTTCTAAACAAAATGATTTAAATTTAAGTGATGGATTTTATAAGAAGTTTGATATCCATATCCATGTTCCTCAGGGAGCGGTTCCTAAAGATGGTCCGTCAGCTGGGATTACAATTGCTATTGCTTTAGCTTCTGCTTTAACAGGGCGAAGGGTTAGAGGAGATTATGCAATGACTGGAGAAATTTCACTGAGGGGAAGAGTCCTTCCAATTGGTGGTTTAAAAACAAAAATTCTAGCTGGTCGTAGAGCTGGAATCGAAAAGTTTATTTTACCAAAGAAAAATGAAAATAACTTTAAAGAAATCGAAAAAGAAATTACTAGAGGTTTAGATGTAACTTTTGTTTCTCATATGGATCAGGTAATGGATATTTTACTATTAGAGGATGAGAATCATGCAGATCACTAATGCTGAATTTTATAAAAGTGTATATAAATATGAAGACTGCCCCAGGCTCCAGCAGCCTGAGGTAGCCTTTAGTGGTCGTTCTAATGTAGGTAAATCATCTTTAATTAATCGTATAACCAGACAGAAAAAATTAGCAAGAACTAGTAATACCCCGGGTAGAACTCAGTGTCTAAATTATTTTAATATAGACGATAAATTTTATTTAGTTGATTTACCTGGTTATGGATTTGCAAATGTACCTCAAAAAGTAAAAGATGATTGGGCTGAATTAATAGACACCTATTTAAATTATCGAGATAATTTAATTGGAGTAGTTCAAATCATTGATTCTCGTCATAAACCAACTAAAGATGATAAAATGATGGTCGAATGGCTGCAGGCAAGTGGTTTGAGTTATTTAATTGCAGCTACTAAAGTAGATAAAATTTCTAATAATAAAAAAGCTAAACAAAAAAAGCTGATTTATAAAGAATTAAATTTAATAGAAGAGGATAATTTTACTTTCTTTTCCGCTCAAACTGGAGAAGGAAGCAGAGAAGTTTATGAATATCTTGAATTTTTACTGCAGCTGGCTAAAGATAGGGGCTAAAAATGGATCACAATTATACCACATATTTTGCTGAAATTTATGATGAAGTGATGCAAAATGTTCCCTATAAATATTGGTTTCGCTATTTAAAAGATCTTTTAAACTATTATAAATTTAAACCAGATAAAATTCTGGAATTAGCTTCTGGAACTTCTAATATGACTTTTAATTTAATTAAATTAGAATCTGTCAATACCATCACTGCTTTAGACTTGTCAGAAGCTATGATTTCGAAAGCGGCTGAAAAGTTAGAGTATAGAACATTAAATCAAAAAAATCTTAAAAAATTTAATCTGATTAAAAATGACGATAATTATCAACTACAGAGTCCCAGTAGAAGTTTAAAGATTAAATTTTCTGCTCAAAATATGATTGATTTTTCTTTTGCAGAAGAGTTTGATTTAATTCTTTCTTTTTTTGACAGTCTTAATTATTTAACCGATATTGATCAGCTGCAGGGTTGTTTTGAAAGTGCTGCTGATTCTTTATCTAAATCCGGTTTATTTATTTTCGATATGAATTCACTTGGAAGAATTAAGACAATAGAAGAGAAGTCATTTGTAATTGAAGGCGACAGCTATGAATGCTTCTGGGAAGACATTGTAAATAAGAAAGAAAATTTATGGCAGGTTAAATTAAAAATTTGTCCCCAAAATGAACAACTACCCTGTTTTGAAGAGATTCACAGTGAAAGAGGATATAAGATAAATACTATATTGAGATTGTTAAAAAATAGTGGTTTTAAAGCAGTTAATGTCTATAATGCTTTTAGCTTTGCTCGAGGAAAAAATAATTCGGACAGATTATATTTTGTAGCATCTTTAGATGAAAATAGACTGCAAAATAATCAGGGGAAACTAAAAAAAATATATTACAGCATAAAGAATAGAATAGATTATTTTTTAGTTAGTTTAAAATATATTTTTTAGTATTACTATGAAGATAGTTTACAGCAAAAAATGAATGTAAATTTAAATTAAAAAAGCAGGAGCTCTGATCAGAGCTCCTGCTTTTTTCTATTGAATTTTTTAAAGTATTCATAGGTTAATATTTTATCAGAAATCTATTTCTTAACTACTTTTTTTAGATCAGCATCTTTATTTTTGGGTCTGCTCCAGATTTTACTCTTCAGCCAGGGAAGAACATAATAGTCAAGGCCAAAGGAACGTCCCGATCCAATTAGGGCTATTGAAGCAAAGAAGAACCAGAATAATGGACTAAAGTGTCCGGGCCAGTCACTGGACCAGTGTGCATACTGACCTGCCAGTAAAAAGTTAACTGAAAATCCGGCTGAACCTAAGGCACCCAGGCTTGCAAATAAACCAAAGATTAAGGAAAGACCAATTCCGATCATACTTAAAGTCACTACAGTCTGGAAGAAAAGAGGAAACTTAAAGATTATTGCTTCATTTAACCAGACATACCAGCCAACAGCATAATCACCAATTGGTGATGACGAAGCTCCTGAAACCAGATAATCTCCACTCTGTAACCAGCCATCTCTTACTTTAGTATAACCTTCATAGAGCCACATAATTCCAACAAAAACACGTAATAAAACCAGCCAGAGTGATCTAGAAGTCTCACTAACAAAACCAAAAAGACTTGGTAGTAAGCCTTTATGAGAGGCCTGTTCTTTCATATAATCAGTAATCATACTGTATGTTTCTTTTAAACCACCAATTTCAAAACGGTAGAACATATTAACAGAATGCTTCATAAACATAGCTGGGACTCCTGTTAAAGATAAACCCATAACTTCAGCTACAGCAAAGCTGCTGCCAACTGAAACCATTACACCATGCAAATTAGGCTCAAGTTCTTCTTTAGCGCCACCTTTAATTTCAGCAATAATATTTTTAGCTGCACATTTACCTGTCTGCTGAGCAGATTCCACTAAAGCAGGTAAAATCTGATCGTCATTCCAGGGAGCTGCAGCATTATCACCAATAGCATAGACATTGGAATAATCTTCAGTCTGTAGATATTTATTTACCTTGATTCTATTTGCCTGACTGGTAGCTAGACCAGAATTTGCAGCAAAGTCAGCTGCCTCTACACCACAGGTCCAGATGATGGTCCTAGCTTTGACTTCTAAGCCATCATTTAAAATTAATTTATTTTCTTCAATTCTATCAACAAACTCACCAGTCTTAACATTAACTCCCTTCTTTCTCATATAATTACTTGCTTTTTTAACCAGTTCATCACTGAGATTGGGAAGTATTTGATCAAGACCTTCAAAGTTATAAATTTCTATTTCATCCCGTGGAATATTATATTCTTTACTGTACTCATCAAGCCATTCAATCAACTCACCAACCATCTCGACACCAGTAAAACCTCCACCAGCAACTGCAAAGGAAAGCAGTTCCTTTCTTTCAGCCTGATCATCTGTCATTCTTGCTTCCTGAAGACACTTTTCTACATGTTTTCTGATAGACTTAGAGTCATCCATTGACCAGAGAGTAAAGGCATGTTCTTCTACACCTTCTACTCCACAGGAGCTTGGCTTGCTTCCGGCTCCCATAATTAAATAATCATAGCTGTATTGATGGTCATCAGAACTTAAAATCTGATTTTCGAAATCGATATCATTGATTTCATCTTGAATTACATTTACCCTTGTTGATGAGAAAATTCGCTCTAAATCAATTTCAAGAGCATCTTCTTCAATCCTCTTTCCTGCAACCTCGTGCAATTCTGTTAATAGGGTATGATAAGAATTCCTATCAATAAGAGTAATTGTAGAATCAGGATGTTTTTTTAATTTTTTATGGAGAGTTTGAGCAGCAGCTACTCCACCATATCCTGCTCCAAGTACTATAATGTTATTACTCAATTTTTTTCCTCCTTTAAATATGTATTTTTTTGATATTTTATAAAAATATATCTCATAATCAGGACTTAAAATCAAATATGTGATTTCACATACTTTAATTAAAAAATTATGAGTTATTTTTTTCACACTTTAATTATAGCACACCAAAATTAAATTGCAAGTAATTTCCTCGGAATTAATTTTGCAAAAGAATAATTTTATGATAAAATGTAAGTGATTTACCCGGAATTAATAATTTGTAATAGTTTTTGTGTAAGAATTAACTTGACTATAAATAAATAATTTAGGATGTGATAGTTTGTTAAATAAGAAGACTATAATTACTTTAACTATATTGCTTATATTTCCATTGATTTTAACAGCCTGCAGTAGTGATACAGTAGAAGTTAAAACAGCTGAAGATAATGCCTTTTTAATGGATACCTTGGTTCAAATGAGGGCACATGGTGAAAATGCAGATGCAGCTGTTGAGGAAAGTATGGAAATAATTGAAGAGATTGAAAATTTAATGAGTAAAACAGTAGAAACAAGTGATATTTATCAATTAAATAATAATCCAAATCAAAAAATAGAAATAAGTGATCAAAGTTTAGAAGTTTTAAAAAAAGCCCAAAATTATGCTGAAATGACTGAAGGTGATTTTGATCCAACAATAGGTGCTTTAGTTGAATTATGGGGGATAGGAACTGAAAATGCTTCAGTACCACCAAAAAGTAAAATAAAAGAGGCTCTAGCAAATACTGGTTATAAATATTTAAACTTAGATGATAATTCTGCTGAAATTACAAAAGCTGGAGTAAGACTTGATCTTGGAGGTATAGCTAAAGGTTATGCAGCAGAAGAAGTGAAAAAAATTGTAGAAAAACATGAGGTTGAGCATGCATTTGTTAACCTAGGTGGAAATGTTTTGGTGATTGGAAATAAAGTTGACGGCTCTCCCTGGAAAATTGGAATTCAGGATCCTAGAGCTGGAAGAGGAAATGTGATGGCAATTATTAATGCGGTTGATCTAACTATAGTCACATCAGGTAATTATGAGAGATATTTTGAAGAAGATGATAAACTATATCATCATATTATAGATCCTAAAACAGGTTATCCAGCTGAAAATAATCTTTTAAGTGTCAGTATTATTAGCCGCAACTCATTTGATGCAGATGCACTTTCCACAGCTGTTTATGTAATGGGCCTTGAAAGAGGAATGGAATTTATTGAAAATATTGATGATGTTAATGTTATGTTTATCACAAAAGAACTAGATGTTTATCTTTCTTCAGGTCTAGAAGATATTGTTGATATCAATAATTCAGATTTTAATTTAATTGAAGGTGAAAATATTGTTAATTGAAGATAAACTTTATCAAAAAATATATTCTAAATTGAATAAAAATATTATTGAAATTACTAATTCAAAAAGGCACATTGTCAATGAGGCCGTTAACGATTTAGTTGATGGTGGGGGTAAAAAATTAAGGCCATTTTTGATGTTTCTTGCAGCTTCTTTTGGAGATGATTATGATAAGGATAAATTACTTCAGTTAGGAAGTGGAATTGAATTACTTCATATGGCATCTTTAGTTCATGATGATATAATTGATAATGCTGATCTGCGTCGAGGTAAAGAAAGTGCACAAAAAAAGTTTGGGAAAAAAGAGGCGGTTTTTATTGGCGATTTTCTTTTATCAAAGACTTTTGATATATTTTTTGATTATCTTGATAGAGATGTATTGAAAAAAATGAATAAACATGTAAGATTACTTTGTGAAGGAGAAATTGAACAGTCAGAAAAACGCTATGACCTCCAGATTGGAATTCGTGATTATTATAGGCGAATAAGGCATAAAACAGCTCTGCTATTTGCTTTAAGCAGTTATTTGGGGGCTTATGTAAGTGGTATTAGAGGGAAAAAACTAAATATATTATATAAATTAGGTCTAGAAATTGGAATGGCTTTTCAAATACAGGATGATCTTTTGGACTTTGAGGGTGATGAAAATAATACAGGAAAAGTACTGGCAAGAGATTTAAAAGAAGGAATCGTTACTCTACCAGTAATATTATTGATGGAAAAACCCAAGTATAATGATAAGTATCAGATTTATAATAAAAATGTTTTAGACCAAGGTGTAGTAAATAGTATAATAGAGGATGTAAGAAGAAGTGGTGTTTTAAAAGAAAGCCGAGAAATTTTGCTTGTTTTTATTAACAGAGTAAAAAAATATATGGATCAGCTTCCTAAAAATAAAGCTAAAAGAAAGCTAGAAAAACTAATTGAGCTGCAGATTGATCGTAAATTTTAATAAATTTACTTGATATTTAAGATCATTAATTATAGAATATAAATAGCTTTTGGGGTTATAGCTCAGCTGGATAGAGCAACAGATTCCTAATCTGTAGGCCGGCGGTTCAAATCCGCCTAACCCCACCACTTATAATGCTTGATATAACAGTAAAGACACTCAAAGCCCACCGGTTAATCGGTAGGGCTTTTTTCAGTTTTGTAAAGTGCATATTTTTATTATAAAAAGGGTTATTTTCATTAGTGTCGAAATAAAATAATGAAACACAGATATTATAAAAGAAAAAAATTAGGGAGATGATTTAATGAAAATAATTATTTTTTTAGTTATATTTTTGACAATAATAAATTTTAATGTTTCAGCTTTTGATTTTGAGGTGGCCGAGAGAACGCTAATTCTATTAGGCTATGAGAATGTTAATGAGTTATACAAAGAAATATTTGTAACTGACTTGGAAAACGATGGTAAAGAAGAAATCGTTGTTTATATATATCATTATGGGCCTGAAATGGGATCGTTATTGATCTATGATAAATATAATAATTTAATTACCTACCAAAAAAATATAGGACAGGTTATCTATAATTGTAGATTTATGGACCTTGTAGCTGACGAGACAAAAGAAATAATAATAAATACCGCTGGCTCTTTTGGGACAGGAATGTATGGTAAAGATCTGATTATTTTTAGATACCATAATAAACTTTTATCTGAAATATTTAGGGAATCAATTTTTATATCAGATTATCATATGGGCTCATATAACCCAAAAGAGTATTTTTATGAAATAAATTTTGAAAATATTTCTGGCAACCAGGATTATGAAATAATAAAAAATGGATATATGGTTAATGTTAAGTTTGAAAATGAAAAATATGCAAACAAACAGATATATAAACTTGAAGAGGATATTTTCCGCTGGGATGGAGAGAAATATATGTTATCCAAATAAGACAAAAAAATTATGTTGATTTTAAAACTTATAAGTTGACAGTAATTATTAACTTATGTATAATTATTTTATAGTTTTGTGGGATCCTTCCCAAAGAATACAAAGGAGGGAGGCAAGATAATGGATTTGACTATTAAAGAAATAGCTAAATTATCAGGTGTATCTAAATCTACAGTTTCTAGAGTACTAAATAACTCAGAGCATGTTAGTGATCAAGTACGAGAAAAAGTTAAAGAAGTAATAGACGAGACTGGTTATGTTCCAAATTCTTTAGCAAAGAATCTAAAAAGAAATCAAACAGATACAATAGGAGTTGTTTTACCAAAGATTAATACCAGTACCTTTTCTTCTGCTGTTGAGGGTATCAGTAATATTATGTATCAAAAGGGATATAATCTACTACTTACTAATACTAAGATGAATATTGAAGATGAAATTACATATTTAAGACTTTTGAAAGAAAAAAGAGTGCGAGGAATTATATTTTTTGCAACTGAAATTACGGAAGAACATTTGGCTGTATTTGCTAAAATAGATATTCCAATAGTTATTGTCGGGCAGGACAGCAGTAAAGTGCTTGACTATCCCTGTGTAATCCAGGATGATTTCAATGCTGCTGAAACTATAGTGAGTTATTTAGTCAAACAGGGTCACAAAAAAATTGCCTACATAGGAGTAAAAGAAACAGATATTGCTGTCGGTCAATTAAGAAAAGAAGCTTATTTAAAGGTTTTAAGAGAAAATAGTTTGAAAATTAATAATAACTATCTTTATAAAGGGAATTTTAGTATCAAATCTGGTTACAGAGGTATGAAGAAAATTTTAGAAAACTCAAAAGAACTGCCAACGGCAGTTTTTGCAGTAACAGACAGGCTGGCATTAGGTGCAATTAAATGTTTAAAAGACAAGGGATATAATGTCCCGGAAGAAATTTCAATTGTTGGTTTAGGTAATTCTGATATAAGTTCCTGGGTAGTGCCTGAGATTACAACAATTAATTATGATCATCTCAAAACTGGTGAAAAAGCTTCACGAATTTTACTAGAATCTATTAAGGGAGAAGTTAAGAAAGGCAAAGAAGTAATGGACTTTCAGATGATAGTTAGAAATAGTGTAAAAAAAATAAATTAGAATATCAATTAAATTTTGTGTTTATATATTTTTGTCTAATTTGGGATCGTTCCCAAAAAATAAAATTAGATAATATAAAATTCAAGGAGGATTATAATGAATTATAAAAAAGTTGCTGAAGAAGTAATTGAAGCAATAGGTGGTAAGGATAATGTTGATAGTGCTGCCCATTGTGCGACCAGATTAAGACTTGTTTTAAAAGATGAAGCTAAAAGTGATCAAAGGTTAGTCGAAAATATTGACGGTGTTAAAGGAGCTTTTGTTAATTCAGGACAATTTCAGATTATAATTGGTCAGGGATCAGTAAATAAAGTTTACGCTGAATTTATAAAGATTGCAAACATATCTGAAGCAAGTAAGGGTGAAGTTAAAAGAGCTGCAATGAAAAATTTAAATCCTGCTCAGCGTTTTGCAAGAACTTTGTCCAATATTTTTGTTCCAATTATTCCTGCAATTGTAGCAAGTGGTTTGCTGATGGGGCTCTTGGGAATGATGCAGACTTATGGCTGGGTTAATTCAGATAGTGGCTTTATAACTCTGCTGGATATGTTCTCTAATGCTGCCTTTGTCTTTTTACCAGTTATTGTAGCCTTTAGTGCTGCCAAAGAATTTAATGCGAACCCTTATCTGGCATCGGTCTTAGGTGCAATTATGATTCATCCAGCTCTGCAGAATGCATGGACCTTAGGTGGCGGAATTGAACAGTCAATTGATGTTTTTGGAATCAAAGTAGGGATGGTTGGTTATCAGGGGACAGTACTACCAATACTGGTGGCAGTGTGGTTTTTAGGTTATGTAGAGCGAAGCTTTAGAAAAATTGTTCCTGATGCTTTAGATATTATCCTGACACCATTTTTAACAATTTTGACTTCGGGCTTTGTTTCTTTAATGGTGGTTGGCCCGGTTATGCGTTTAATTGGTGAAGGTATTTCAACAAGCCTGCAGGGGATTTATGATACAACAGGTATAATTGCAGGTATGATATTTGGAGGTCTTTATTCAACGATAGTTATTAGTGGTGTTCATCACAGTTTTCATGCTATTGAAGCAGGATTATTATCTGAAGTTGGTGTTAATTTATTTTTGCCAATCTGGGCAATGGCTAATACAGCTCAAGGTGGTGCAGCCCTGGCAGTTTATTTTAAAACTAACAGAACCAAAATGAAGGCAATTGCTTTACCAGCAGCCACCTCCTGTTTGTTAGGAATTACCGAAGCAGCTATTTTTGGTGTTAATTTAAGGTTGGTTAAGCCTTTTATTGCTGCAGCAATAGGTGGTTTAATAGGGGGAGCTTATGTAGTTTTAACTAATGTTGGAATGACAGCTTTGGGTTTAACAGCCTTGCCAGGAATAAGTATAGTAGAATCTGGTTCTTTAGTTAATTATATTATTGGAATGCTCTTGGCTTTTGGTGGCGCTTTTATATTTACCTGGATAATTGGTTTTGAAGAAGAACCAGCTGCCGAAGATATAATTGAGGAAGATAATAAAACACAGTCTCAAGCATTGGAAAAATCTGTGGTTAATAGTAAAATAAAATCAGATAAAAATAAAGCTGATGCTAAAGTAGAAGAACTTTTTTCACCCATTAACGGTGAAATATTAAAACTATCAGAAGTTCCGGATCCAACCTTTGCTCAAAAAATGCTGGGAGATGGGATAGCGTTCAGACCGGAAAAAGGAAAAATTTTAGCTCCAGCTGATGCAGAAATAGTAAATTTATTTGATACTAAACATGCTGTTGGTTTAAAGACTGAATCTGGTGTAGAAATCCTAATTCATATCGGTTTAGATACAGTTCAGATGGGTGGAGAGGGTTTTGAAGCCTTTGTTGAACAAGGAGATAGTGTAAAGGCAGGGGATAAATTAATTGAAGTTAATTTAGATTTAGTAGAAGAAAAAGCAGAATCAATTATAACTCCAATGGTAATTACAAATACAGCTGATTTTACTGAGATAAACAATTTAGCAGCTGGGAGCGTAAGTTTTGAAAACAAAGTATTAGAAATCAAATTTTAGGTGGTTAAGATGAAAAATGAAATAGAATTAATAGAAAAAGCAGAACAAGCTATAGCTCAAAAGAAAGAAATAGTGGAAAATGACTATTATCGTTTAAATTATCATATTATGCCGCCAGCTGGCTTGTTGAATGATCCAAATGGGTTTATTCAATTTGAGGATGATTACCATCTTTTTTATCAGTTTTATCCCTTTGATACAGTTCATGGAGCAAAATTTTGGGCACATCTAAAAAGTAAGGATCTTGTAGAGTGGCAGGAGCTTCCTCTAGCTCTTGCTCCTGCTCAAGCATATGAAAGCCATGGCTGTTATTCTGGCAGTGCAGTTAATAATCAAGGTGAGCTGACACTGATGTACACTGGAAATGTAAAAGATCAGGCTGATAACCGTCAAAGTTATCAGTGTTTGGCAGTCACAGAAGATGGTATTAATTTTAATAAATTAGGTCCTGTAATCAATGAGCAGCCTCCTGGTTATACTGCTCATTTTAGAGATCCAAAGGTCTGGAATAAAAATGGTAGCTGGTATATGGTTATAGGAGCTCAAAATAAAGATGAAAAAGGGAGAGTTCTCTTATATAGATCAAAAAATTTAAAAGACTGGATTCTATTGGGAGAGATCGTAAATAATAAGATACAAAATTTGAATGATTCTATTTATATGTGGGAATGTCCAGATTTGTTTAGTTTAGCTGAGAAAGAAATTTTAATTGGTTCACCTCAGGGAATTAATCCTGAAGGAGATTTATATAATAATATTTATCAAAGTGGTTATTTTGTAGGAAAACTTGACTATGAAAAAGCTGAATTTGAGCATCAAGAATTTATAGAATTAGATCGTGGATTTGATTTTTATGCGCCTCAGACAACACTGGATAATAAGGGGAGAAGAATTTTAATTGCCTGGATGGGAGTTCCAGATCAGGCGGAAAATTATCTTGAAAAAAACAATGATTGGATTCATGCATTGACTATACCGAGAGTTTTAAAACTTAATCAAGAAAATAAATTAATTCAGAAACCTGTGCCAGAATTAAAAAAACTTAGAACAGATAAAATAAGTCATCAAAATATTAAACTTAAAAATAAAGAGATTGAATTACAAGGGATTTCAGGCCAAAGTCTTGAATTAATTGTAGGTTTTGAAAATGTTAATGCAGATAATTTTGGTCTAAAAGTTAGAAGTTCATATTCTGGCAGAGAAGCATCAATAATCTCTTATAATCAAAAAAAAGAAAAATTAACCTTAGATATGAGTAATTTAGATAAAGTGGGCAGAGGACAGCGCAGCTGCTTTATAAAAAATAGTAAAAATTTAAAACTGCATTTTTTCATTGATATTTCTTCAATAGAAATCTTTGTAAATCAGGGAGAAGAAGTTTTTACAAGTAGAATTTATCCTAAACCGGAAAGTACAAAAATTAAGTTCTTTGCTAAAAATGGTGAGGTAATAATAAGAAATCTTAAAAAGTGGCAGCTTAAAAAAAGCTAAATCTTTAACTTTGAATTTTATTGTAAATATTTGTGATTCCAAGAGCCTAGTCCTAAAAGGTCGGGCTCTTTTTGTGATTTAATCAAATTATATTTTGACACTTTAGTAATTAAAGTAGTATCATAATAGTAGTCTTTAAATAATTTGTTAGTATGCTTTTGGAGGTGTTAGTTATATTTTCCAGAATTATCGACTTTATAAAAGAGCCCAAGAGGTCAATTCGAAGTAGAATAATAAGTATTTTTATAATAATAATTATAATATTAAATGTAGTTTTTTTTCTATCATTTGTTCGACGAGATAGAGAGATAGAAATTTACCAAAAAAATGTAGATGTAAATTTTAAACTTAACCAGTTATCTTTGAAAATAACTGAAAACTCACGCCATTTTGATCAATATTTTCAAGAAAGAAGTGATGAAAATCGTGAACTTTATCAGGTTTCACGAACTGAGATAGCAAAATTGATGACTGAAATTGAGGACGAAGTTAGTCGAGATCAAAAGAGCCGAACATTTTATAGAAATCTTAGTAATATGTTAGAATATCATGATCAGCTGGCATCAAATTTATTTAACTCTAATGTTTTGAATCAGAGTACTTATCAGACTTTAACTGATATTGATATTCTTTACTCCTATTTGAACAGCCATACCCAGAATCTAATTAACTCTTATCTTGCTTATCACAGTAATAATTATGTTGACTTACTTCTGGATACTCAAAATAGAACTAAAAATATTTATTTCTTTGTTGTTATAATAAGCATAGCTGTTTTTATTTTTGCTGTGTTAATGGCAAATAATATTTTAGAAACTATTGAAAAATTATCTTCATTTGCTCGATATCTTTCTTTGGGACACTGGGAGATTGATAATATAGAAGAAATAAATTATAGAGAATTAAATATTTTAGGACAAACTTTTAATTTAATGAAAAACAATATTAGAAAATATATCAAAGAGTTAAAAGAAAAATCAGAGCTTGAAAATAAACTTAACCAGGAAAAAATGCAGAATATAGAAAAAGAAAGACTGCTGAAAGAATCTCAACTTTTAAATCTGCAGATGCAGATGGATCCCCATTTTTTATTTAATACTCTAAACACAGTTTCGAGGACTGCTATGTTTGAAAATGCAGTGAAAACCCAGGAACTTATTATTGCAATTTCTAAAATAATGAGGTATAACTTGGATCATAAAGGTAAAATGGTTGAATTAATTAAAGAGATAGAAGTTTTAAAAGCTTATCTAACAATTCAGGAAACTAGATTTAAAGAACAGATGAATTTTGAAATTATAACTGCAGGCGATTTATCCAACATTAAAATCCCGCCAATGATTATTCAGCCTATTGTTGAAAACTCTATAATTCATGGCCTGGCTGATATCGACTCAGAAGGTAAGGTTTTAATAGATATTAATAAAGAAAAGCATGATTTAATAATTAGGATTATAGATAATGGAGTTGGAATTAAAGAGGAAAAATTAGTAGATATTCTAAAGCAGGATAAAAAAAATAAAAATAGTAAAAGAGAAAGTCTTGGTCTTTTAAATGTAATCAAGAGGTTGAAACTACAGTATGGTGAAAATTTATTAAATATTAATTCAAAAGTTAATAAAGGCACAGAAGTAATAATTAAAATTCCTATTGATAAATAAATGTTTTTGAAGGAGGATATAATGGTAAATATCTTAATAGCTGAAGATGAACATTTAGAAAGAAAAGCAATAAAATTCTTTCTCAACAAACTCTATGATCAGGAGATAGAAATAAGAGCTGAAGTTAGTAATGGGGAAGAAGCAGTTTTTCAGGCCTTAGAAAATGATGTTGACTTAGTTTTAATGGATATTCAGATGCCTAAGATGAGCGGTTTAAAAGCTGCAGAAATATTGAAAGAAAAATCTCCAGCAGTTGAGATTATTATTTTAACTGCTCATAGTGAGTTTGATTATGCAAGAAAATCAATTCAAATTGGAGTTAGTGATTATTTAGTTAAACCATATGTTGAAACTGATTTTAAAGATGTAATAGATAAAGCTTTAGAAAAGATCAAAGTCAGCAAGAAGATAAAGGAAAAAGAAAGCAGACTTCTGGCAAAAATAAAAAATATAACACCTGTTTTAGAAAAAGAAATTATTTTAAATATAATTTATAACACTCAATCCTCGTTAACGAATTTCTTAGAACACAAAAAAATGCTTGGTTTAGAAGGAGATAAATATATATTTATTACTGTTAATTTTCAGGATCACAGCAAAATAGAAGATGCTTTTTATCAGAAATTAAGATTTGAATTCAAGAAACTTTTTGCTGGAGTTATTTCATATAATGGTTTAATTAACAGCATATTTATGGTTATTGATGATGACTTAGAATTAAAGTTGGATTCTGATGATTTTAAAGCTATAAAGTATTTGATAGAAAATGAAGGTGCAGCAAATAGAAAAGAAATTAATTTAATAAAAAGTGATATCGCAGATGATTTTAAGCAGGTTAGTAAAATTTATAATCAAACCAAAAAATCTGATAAGGATGAACAATTCTCAATTAATAATTATCCCTATCAAAGTGAGAAAAAAGTTTTTTCTAAAATAATTGATAAAAACAAAAAACTGGCTAAATTAGAATTTAATAAAATATATAGTTATTTAATAAATGAAGAAAAAGGGAATCTAAATAGAATTAAGTCTTTCCTGCATCGATTTTTAATTTTTCTTAACCGCAGATTAATGGAATATTATAATGAAGGGCAGCCATTTCTAGAAATGCAAAAATTAGAGAACGAAATTGATTTAATAAATAATTTGAAAGGATTAAAAATATATTTTGAACGTATACTTGAAGATTTGATTGATGAGCTTTGTGATAATGCTAAAGAACAAAAAGTAGAAATAATTGAAACAGTAAAAGATTATATTAATGAAAATTATAGTGAAGATATTAATTTAGATGACATAGCTGATTATATTTCGTTTAGCAAATATTATCTCAGTAAATTATTTAAAGAAGTTGAGGGTATTAATTATAAAGATTATTTAATAAAAGTTAGGATGGAAGAGGCTAAAACAAGACTTAAAAACGGCGATAAAATAAAAGTTGTTGCCTCAGAAGTTGGTTATTCTGATAGAAACTATTTTAGTAGAGCATTTAAAAAGTATACTGGAATTTCTCCCGGTAAATTCCAGTAATTTAGCTTAAGCTTAAATTTTCTGAAAACAACCAAAAAAATGAATAAGATAACAAATTAGTCTATAGTTTTTGCTTGTTTCTCCTGATACAATGAATTTAGAAAATAATATAAGGGGGAAGAAAAACAATGAAAAAAGTTTTAGTTTTGGTTTTAGCAGGTCTTTTGATTTTTTCTTTTGCAGTCTCAGCTCAGGAAATGACATTACGTCTGGCAGACAATCAGCCTGAAGGTTATCCAACAGTTGTAGGTGCTAAAGAATTTGCACGTCTTGTTGAAGAAAGAACAGATGGTAGAATTAAGATTGAGGTTTATCCTGGTGGAGTTTTAGGTGATGAAAGTTCTACAATCGAACAGGTTCAATTTGGTGCAATTGATTTTGTAAGAACTTCAATCACTCCAATGGCTAATTTTGAGCCAGCTATGAATGTTTTATCTCTTCCATATTTATATCCAAGTGAAGAATATATGTTCCAAGTTTTATTTAGCGAAGTTGGAGAGGGAGTATTAGATGGCTTAAGAGATGCTGGTATTGTTGGTTTAACCTGGTATGACTCAGGTGCCCGTAGTTTCTATACTGCTGATACAAAAGTTACAAGTCCTGAAGATTTAGAAGGATTAAGAATTAGAGTTCAGGAAAGTCAGCTTATGATGGATATGGTTGAAGCATTAGGTGCTTCACCGACTCCTATCGCCTGGGGTGAAGTTTACAGTGCACTTCAGACTGGTGTAGTAGATGCTGGTGAGAATAACTATCCTGGTTGGTATTACAACAGTCACCACGAAGTTGCTCCATATTTTGTTGAAGATGCACATAACCGTATTCCAGAATTAATAATCATGAGTGAAATCACCTGGAATAAGTTAAGTTCTGAAGATCAAGAGATTATTAAGCAGGCTGCTGTAGATTCAACTGAAGTACAGCGTGAAGCATGGGATAAGCGTACTGAAGAAGCTAAGAAATTAGCTGTAGAAGAAGGCGCTACAATTACCACTTTAAATGCTGATCAGAAACAAGCTTTCCAGGATAAAGTTAAAGGTTTATATCCTAAGTACAGTGAAGGTTATGAAGATCTTCTAAACAGCATTTTAGAATTTGAAATGGAATAACTTAAAAAATAATTTATCAATTTAATTTGATAAATATAATAATTAAGGATGGTGGAGGATTTTGTCCTCCACCTCTTAATAAAGGGTGAATTATATGGAAGAAAAAAATGAAAAAAAGGGGATCATTTTATCAACTCTTGATCTATCAGAAAAGCTAATTAGTTATCTGGCAATGATTTTTTTAGTGGCAATGATTATAATTGTTAGTACAACAGTTTTTACCAGATATTTATTTAATTTTACATTTCGCTGGTCAGATGAAGTAGCATTATTGATGATGATCTGGTTTGGTTTTTTAGGAATGGCTTTGGGAGTTAAAAATTCAGTACATTTAAGTATTGAATTTTTTATGAGTCTTTTTCCAAAAAAACAGCAGAAGTATATTTATAAACTTGAAGATATTTTAGTAGGAATATTCGGAGGCTTCATGTTAAAGTACGGCTGGGATCTGTACAATGCAACAAAAGCTACAGTTTTGCCAGCGACACAATGGACCCGTGGGCTTTTATTTATTATGTTTCCACTGGCAGGTATTTTAATTATAATTTATTCTATAGCAAAGTTTTTTGGTATTTTACGTGAAGAACATCTTACTATACAATCTGAATCTATGAAACAAAAAGAAGCAAAGGGGGAAAATTAAATGGATCCAGCAGTTTTCATATTATTAGGCTCATTTTTATTTATGTTATTTATCAGAATCCCCATTGCTTTTAGTTTGGGTCTTTCAACAATGTTTACGGCTTTTTATGTAGGGTTACCCCCAATGGTGGTCATGCAGCAGATGGTAAAAGGGATAAATTCTTTTTCTTTAATGGCAATTCCATTTTTTATCATCGCTGGTGAAATTATGGGTCAGGGTGGAATTTCTGACCGTTTAATAAAATTTTCTAATGTAATTATTGGCTGGATGCGTGGTGGCTTGGCTATGGTTAATATTTTAGCCAGTATGTTCTTTGGTGGGATTTCTGGTTCTTCTGTAGCTGATGTTTCATCAATTGGATCTATCATGATTCCTATGATGGAGAAAAAGGGATTTGATAAAGATTATTCAATTAATGTAACCATTACTTCTTCTGTACAGGGCATTATTATTCCTCCAAGTCATAATATGATTATTTATTCACTAGCAGCAGGTGGAGGTATTTCAGTTGCTAAACTATTCCTGGGTGGAATTGTGCCAGGAGTTCTTTTAGGTATAGCTTTGATGATCTTAAGTTATGCTATAGCAGTTAAGAGAGATTACCCTAGAGAAGAAAAAGTATCTTTTAAAGAAGCTTTAAAAATTACTAGAGATAGTATGCTTGGGCTCCTAACAGCAGTTATTATTATTGGTGGTGTTACAACAGGGGTATTTACAGCTACCGAGTCAGCTGCGATTGCAGCAGTATATGCATTTATAATAACATTCTTTGTTTATAAAGATATTCCAATTAGCAGATTTGTTGATATTCTGCGAAGTTCATTAAGCACTTTAGCAATGGTTGTGGCTATTATTGCAACTTCCAGTGCTTTTGCCTGGATGATGTCATATCTGCAGGTGCCTCAGATGATAACTGATTCGTTACTTCATTTATCTGATAATCCAATTGTTATCTTATTAATTGTTAATCTAATTTTATTATTTTTAGGAACTATTATGGATATGGCACCACTCATTTTGATTGCAACTCCGATTTTACTGCCGGTTGTTAAAAGTGTGGGAATGAATCCAATTACTTTTGGTGTTGTAATGATGCTTAACCTTGGGGTTGGATTATTAACTCCTCCAGTTGGTTCAACCTTATTTGTTGGTTGTTCAATTGGTAATGCTCCAATAGAAGATATTGCAAAATCACTAATGCCATTTTATGTAGTGCTTGTAATTATGGTATTACTTTTAACTTTTGTTCCAGGCTTAACACTATGGTTACCTACTTTCTTGATGGGTTAAGAATAAATTTAGTTTATCAGGGATTAAATTAAAAATTAGATGATATTGAAGCAAATATCTCCTTATTATATTAATATTTGCAAAAAAAGCGGTCCCTTCCCCGGGTCCGCTTTTTTTATAGTTATTTTCAATAATATAAATATAATTTTAAATTTTTTACAAAGATAAATATTTACTCTCATTTTCTTCAATTATTTTATCCATCAAATTATTCCAGTCCTGATCAATATTTTGTAGTTTAGGATGCGAGTCAAACCAATTTATAGATTCTTTAACACCTTTAGCAAAGGGAACAACTGCTTTAAACCCGGGTACAAAACGCTTGATTTTAGAATTATCAAAAACAACACTTGCTGCTTTATCACCAAGTAATTTTCCGATATATATGTCATCATATTCAGCAATTTTTCTTGAGGCAACATGAACCAGTTTTGGATTTTCTACTCCTGCAGCTGAAGCTAAAGCTTTATAAATTTGATTCCAGTTTAAACTTTCATCAGAAGTAATTTGAAAAGCATGCCCCACTGTCTGTATGCTGCCAATTAAGCCTAAAAATGCCTGAGCAAAATCACTATTATGAGTCATTGTCCAGAGAGAGCTGCCGTCACCATGGACCAGTATCTTTTTACCTCTACGCATTCTATCAATTAAAGTCCAGGGAGCTTTAGAACTATTTATAGCAGCTGGAATTGAAGTTTTACCATAAGTATGTGATGGTCTTACGATGGTAATAGGAAAATTATTTTTTCTATATTCAGCCATCAAAATATTTTCACAGGCTATTTTCTTCTGTGAATACTCCCAATAAGGATTAGAAAGGGGGGTTGATTCATCAATTAAATAGCTGGTTTGCGGTTTCTGATAAGCTGAGGCAGAGCTTATAAAAATATACTGATCAGTTTTATTTCTGAAAATTTCTATATCATTTTTAACATGTTCTGGGTTAAAGGCTACCCAATCTACAACAGCATCAAATTTATGGCCCTCTAATTTTTTCGCTGTTTCTTTAGGGTCGCGAATATTTCCTTCAATTATCTTTGCTTTTTTAGGAGCCAGGTGATTATTATTTCCTCGATTAAATAAATATAATTCTATCCCATTTTTTACTGCAAGTTCTGATACAGCCTGGCTAATAGTTCCTGTTCCTCCAATAAATAATACTTTCATTGTTTTTCACTCCTTATATCTATTAAAATTAGTTTATGTCTTATATAATATATTCACTGTAATTTAGATTATTCCTTTAAAATCTAAACCTTTAATGAATTTATGATTTTAATTATTAACTATATTTAAGCACTTTTGTTGTAAAGAAATAAAATAAGTGATAAGATAAATGATAAGAATTATAATTTACTGTGGTAAAGTGATAGAGTTTTACAATAATTATATAATATGGAAAGGAAGATTTATGTGAGAGCTATAATTACTGTTATTGGTGTTGATCGAATTGGAATAATTGCTGAAGTTAGTACACTTTTAGCTGCTGAAAATGTTAATATTTTAGATATTAATCAAACAGTGCTTGATGATTACTTTACTATGACTATGCTTGTTAGTCTGGAAGCACTTGAGATTTCTTTGGAAGAATTAAAAAAAGAGCTGGCAGAAAGTGGAGAAAAATTAGGAGTTTCTATTCGCTTACAGCATGAGGATATATTCCGTTCAATGCACAGAATCTAGAGTTTGTTATTTTAAAAGTTAATTAGATACTAAATTTTGATTTAGAAGGGAAGTGGATTAATGTTAAATACATATGAAATAATGGAAACTATTCGGATGCTGGAAGAAGAAAAATTAGATATAAGAACTGTAACTATGGGAATTTCATTAAGTGATTGTGCAGACAGTAATGGAGAAAAAGCACGAGAAAAAATATATGATAAAATAATTAGTTATGCTGGTGATTTAGTTAAAGTTGCTGAAGAAATTGAAATTAAATATGATATTCCAATTATTAATAAAAGAATATCTGTTACCCCAATTTCTCTTATAGCTGCAGCCAGTGATGATGAAGATTACATAGAATTTGCTAAAACACTTGATCAAGCAGCTAAAAAAGTTGGTGTTGATTTTATTGGTGGATTTTCAGCTCTAGTGCATAAAGGGATGACTGCTGCTGATAAAAAATTGATTGATTCAATACCTGAGGCTCTGGCCCAAACTGAGAGAGTATGTTCTTCAGTCAATATTGGAACTACCAGAGCTGGGCTTAATATGGATGCTGTCGCAAAAATGGGGCAGATTGTTAAAAAATGTGCTGAACTTACTGCAGACAGTGGTGGAGTAGCTGCAAGTAAGTTAGTTGTTTTTGCTAATGCGCCTGAAGATAATCCATTTATGGCAGGGGCTTTTCACGGAGTTGGTGAAGGAGAATGTATGATAAATGTTGGTATTTCTGGTCCGGGGGCGGTTAAAGCTGCTTTAACAAAAGTTAAAGGTGAGCCTTTTGATCAGGTTGCTGAAACAATCAAGAAGACTGCTTTTAAAATCACAAGGATGGGGCAGTTGGTTGCTAAAGAAGCTTCAGAAAAATTAGGTGTAACTTCTGGTATTGTAGATTTATCTTTAGCACCTACTCCTGCTGTTGGTGATAGTGTGGCTCGTATTTTAGAAGAAATGGGAGTAGAAGTTGCTGGGGCTCATGGTACTACAGCTGCCCTTGCTCTATTGAATGATGCAGTAAAAAAAGGAGGAGTAATGGCTTCTTCCCATGTTGGGGGGCTAAGTGGAGCTTTTATTCCCGTCAGTGAAGATGCAGGTATGATAGAAGCTGTAGAAAAAGGAGCTTTAAGTTTGGAAAAATTAGAAGCAATGACTGCAGTCTGTTCAGTTGGCCTTGATATGATAGCTCTACCCGGTAAAACAACTCCAGCCACTATTTCGGCAATTATTGCTGATGAGGCTGCTATTGGGATGGTCAATCATAAAACAACCGCTGTTAGGGTTATTCCTGTTCCAGGTAAAGATGTGGGAGAAGAGGTTGTTTATGGAGGTTTATTTGGCAGAGCTCCAATTATGAAAGTTAGTGAATTTTCTAGCAGTGATTTTATTGCTAGAGGTGGGAGAATTCCAGCACCACTTCAGAGTTTAAAAAATTAAATGTTGTGGAAGGAGTTTCGATTATTGTTGAAAATAATTTATAACTTCTACGAGAGGGGAATTTGATGGGAGAAATTACTATTACTAAAAGAGAATTTTCTGAACTGCCTGATGGAAAGACTGCAGACTTATATACTTTAGAAAATGATAATGGGGTTAAAGTAGAAATCACTAATTATGGCGGTATAATAGTTCGCCTTTTGCTTCCAGATCGAGATGGTAATTTTGATGATGTAGTTTTAGGCTATGATAAATTAGAGCACTATTTTGATGATCCAAATTACTTTGGTGCAATAATAGGTCCTTATGCTAATAGAATTGCTGAAGGTACATTTGAACTAGATGATCAGAAATATCAATTAGAGATAAACGAAAAATTTGATTCTGGTTGCTGTACTTTACATGGAGGAAAAAGCGGTTTTAATTCTAAACTATGGACAGCAGAAGAGATAAAAATCAATAATAGAAATGCTCTTAAATTAACATACTTAAGTAAAGATGGTGAGGGTGGATTCCCCGGTAATCTGGAGACTACCGTTTGTTATTCTCTAACTGAAGATAACAAATTACGAGTAGAATATGAAGCAGAAACAGATAAAGCAACAGTTGTAAATTTAACCCAACACAGCTATTTTAATTTAAAGGGCCATGGAAGGGGAACAATAGAGGATCACCTGGTTTATATTAATTCAAACAAATTTACTCCGGTAAATAATTCGATGATTCCAACTGGTGAAATTAAAGATGTGGAAAATACTCCCTTTGACTTTAGTGTGATTAAAGAAATTTCTAAGGATATTAATCAAAATAATGAACAGCTAAAAATCACTGGTGGCTATGATCATAACTGGATTTTAAATAAAAAAGATAATTGTTTAGAGCTTGCTGCACGTGTAATAGAAACTCAGACCGGAAGACAGATGGAAGTATGGACAACAGAGCCGGGGCTACAATTCTATACAGGTAATGCTGTTTCTGTTAAAGGGAATGCTAAAGATAATAAAGCATATAAAAAAAGAGGTGCTTTTTGTTTGGAAACACAGCATTATCCCAATTCTCCAAATCAGAATAAATTTCCGACAACTATTTTAAGACCAGGTAAAGTTTATAGAACAACAACTGAATTTCATTTTGAATCAATTTAGTTAATTAATTTAGAGAAATGCATTTTAAACTGCATTTCTCTTTTTTTTAGTTAAATATTTAATATTTTAAAAAACTAAAAACTCCCATAAATTTACTTGATGAAAAATAATAATAATGTTAGAATTATTATAGTAAACAAAAGAAAGCTTTTTGACTGCAGTCAGTGGACTGTAGTTTATTTTTTGGTTTTGAAGCTTATAAATATTGTTCTGACTTTTGCTGAGGTGAGTATTTATGTATGGATTAGTATTAGAAGGTGGGGGAGCTAAAGGAGCTTATCATATTGGAGCTCTTAAAGCCCTTGAGGAATTAAATATTGAGATCGAAGCAGTTGCAGGCACTTCTATTGGGGCAATGAATGGAGCAATGTTTGTTCAAAACAAACTCGATCTTGCTTACGATTACTGGTATAATATTTCTACTTCTAAAGTTTTAGATATTGAAGATCAATATTTGTCAGAGCTTTTAAATTTAAGCATTAATCAAAATAATATATCTTATTTTATTAAAAAAGCAAAAGAGGTATTACAAAATAGAGGTTTAGATAATTCTTTTCTAAAAGAAATTTTAAAAAACAATATTGATGAGGAAAGTTTAAGAAATTCTGAAATAGACTTTGCTATAGTTACTTTATCTTTAAGTGACTTAAAACCTTTAGAGCTATTTATTGATGATATTCCACAGGGCAAAGTTGTAGAATATATAATGGCCAGTTCTTATCTGCCAGCTTTTAAAATGCAGCGAATAGATGGGAAAATATTGATTGATGGTGGTTTTTATGAAAATTTACCTCTAAATACTCTTTTAAATAAAGGGTATAAAAAAATTATTGCCATTAGAACTTATGGTTTAGGTAAAATTGAGAAAAAAGTTGATGATAAAAAAGAGTTAATATTTATTAATCCAAGTGAAGAATTAGGAAGAATGCTTAATTTTGATCAAGAAAATGCACGGAAAAATATTAAAATGGGTTATTTTGATACAATGAGATATTTCAAAAATTTAGCTGGAAATAAATATTATTTAAATATAAAAAGAGATGAGAACTTTTTCATTAATTATTTATTAGAGTTAGATGAGCAGATAATTAAAAGATTATTAAAGCAGCTATCTTTAGCAGAAGAGCCATATTTTCGTTCTTTTTTTGAAAATCTAATTCCTAAATTAGTTAGTCTATTAGAAATAAATTATCAGGCTGATTATACAGTGATTGTTATTCGTTTATTAGAAGAACTAGCAGCTTATTTAAAAATTGACAGATATAAAATCTATACTTTTGAAGAATTATTAAAAATAGTTCGGGAAAATTATAAGAAAAAGGATAAAAAAATAAGCCGGAAGCTGCCAGCGTTTATCAAAACAAGTAGTTTGCTTCCTAAACAGCTAAAAGAAGATTTGATCTTAGATATTGCTGAAAAATTATTTATTTAAATGGGAGGATATAATTTTTTTATGAAAAACAAGGGTGAAAATGTAAATGCTGAAATGGAAATGATTAAAGATTTGAGAAAAAGAGTTTATGGTGATGATGAAACTAGTTCTAAAAATTCATATTCTAATAATCAATGTGTTTTTTGTGGTTCAGATAATGATTTACATACATATAAAAATGAGTATATCTGTGATACCTGTCTTTCAGATTTAAGAAAAGATAATTCAGATATTTAATTTATAAGTTGATAAATATTTATAAAAGGGGTTAAAGATATGAGTGCACTTTTAATAGGAATAGCAGGAGGAACAGCATCTGGTAAAACAACACTTGCCAGAATTCTAAAGGATTCTTTTCAAGATAAGGTTACAATTTTAAAACATGATTATTATTATTATGACAGAAGTCATTTTAAAGTAGCAGATCATAAAATTAATTTTGATCATCCGGATTCTTTTGAAACTGATTTATTAGTAAAACAGCTTCAGGAATTAAAGGCTGGTAGAGCAATAGCAAGACCTGTCTATTCCTATAAAACTAATGAACGTTTAGCAGAAACTAAAGAAGTAAAACCGGCGCCAATAATTATAGTTGAAGGAATTTTAATCTTTCATTATGAGAAGTTAAAGGAGCTTTTTGATTTAAAGATTTATGTTGATACTGATGCAGATATCAGATTATTGCGGAGAATTAGTAGAGACATTAAAGAGAGGGATAGAACATTTGAATCAGTTAAAAGTCAATATTTAAGAACAGTAAAACCGATGCATCAAAAATTTGTTGAGCCGAGTAAATATCAGGCAGATATAATTATTCCTCATGGTGGCTTAAATGAGATAGCAAATGATTTAATAATCAAGAAAATAAAAGATCATTTACGCCAGATTTAAATAATAGCAGCCCAGGCTGCTATATTTTTTTGCATTAAATGTTAAAAAATTACAGGAATTATAAAATTTATCTCGAATAGTGACATAGGAGGTGTTTTTATGTCAAAAATTTCTACTAAACAGATTCTAATTTTGGTCACAATTTTTTTTGTTTTGGGTTTAGCTTATTATAACCAGATTGCTTCACAAAAAGAAGTATTAAATAAGGCTTCAAGTTTAACCTTAGAGGTAAATAGTACAGCAGCAGATAAAACCCTAGAACAAAATGAAAATAGGCAAATAATTGTTCATTTAAGTGGAGAAGTTAAAAATCCTGGTGTTTATAAATTAAAAAACAAAGAAAGACTGATAGATTTAATTAAGGCGGCCGGAGGATTGGGAGCTAAAGCTGATTTAGATCAAATTAACCTTGCAGAAAAAATAGCAGATGGTCAAAAAATAGTAATTCCAAGTATTTTAAATAGAAAGCTAAATAAAACTAATGGCTCGGAGCTTATTGAAGCGGTTAATTCAAATTCGAATAAAAAAGTTTTTGCTAATTTTTCAAATCCTGTTCAAAATGAGTTAGTAAATATTAATAAGGCAGACCAAAGGTCTCTTGAATCTTTAAGTGGAATTGGACCTGCTAAAGCTAAAGCAATAATAAAGTATAGACAGCAAAAATTATTTAATAAAAAAGAAGATCTGTTAAATATAAGTGGAATAGGTGAAAAAACTTTGGAAAAGTTAGAAAATGAGATAACCTTACAATGAAAATTACAAGAAGACCAGCATTTTTAATGGCTATTTCTTTAACAGCAGGAATAATTAGCAGTAATTTATTTATTAAAAATAAGTGGTTTTTAATTTTAAAAATAATAGCAGTAGTTGAGATAATATATTTTCTTTTTTATCTATTTTTTAGACTTGAAAAATCTAAAAAATCAATTTACATTTTACTAATAATTCTATTTCTTATTTTAGGAACTTTTCTATGTGCCAATTTAGAATATCAATACCAAAATAAATTTTCAATTAAAAATTTTTCAGATTTAAATTCTGCTAAAATTTTAGCTGAAATTGTCTTTGATTTAGGTGATTTAGAAAGTAATAAGCTTTATTTAAAACCATATTATATAAATGGCAGAAAGGTTAAATATGGGAAAATTCTAGTTAACTCTCAATTATTAAAAACTTATAATAATGGTGACTTAATAAATTTAGAATTAGATACAGTTCTACCTGCAGCACCTTTAAATCCAGGAGCATTTAACTATCTCCAATATTTAAAAAACAAAGGTGTTTATTTACAGGGGTGGAATTTAAATAACATTAAATTAATTCAAAGAAAAAAATCAATTAAAAATCTCTTAATCAAATTCAAATTATTATTATTAAATAATATTAATAATTTATTTAATAAGGATGATTCCGCTTTTATAAAATCAATTTTGTTGGGAGAAAAAGAATATTTGAGTTATAGACAGGAAAATCTACTGCAAACAGCTGGAGCAAGCCATTTGCTTGCTATTTCTGGTCTGCATATGGGAATAATTATTTTATGTTTCTCTTTAATCTTATTTAGAATTTTCTCGAAAAAAATAACGGCTCTTTATTTGCTCAGCTTTTTATCGTTAATTTATATTATATTAGTCGGGGCATCTGTTTCTATTATTCGAGCATCACTGCTGGCTCTTTTATTTCTTTTTTCATCAGAATTTAATCGTGAAGGTGATTTTCTAAATATAATCGCTTTGACTTTAATCATCAATTTAATTTTAAATCCTTCAGCTTTATTTACAGTTTCGCTCCAGCTTTCATATCTATTAGTTTTAGCTTTGTTTTATCTCACACCACTTTTTAGTCAAATATTAACACCTATTTTAGCAGTTTCATTTTCAGCACAAATTGCTTCGATTGCAGTAATAGCATATTATTTTAATGAGTATTCTTATATAGCATTAATTACTAATTTATGGTTGATTCCATATATCACAATTTTATTACCACTTATTTTTGTTTTAGTCATTTTATCTCTGATTAGTTTTAGTTTTTTTAAACCTCTTGCTTTTTTTGTAGAAACTGGTCTCGGTTTTTTATTTAAAGGCTTAGAATTGATGACTGTATTTCAGCAGAGGCCTTTAGTTATTGCAGAACCTAAATTACTGGTAATTATTGTGTATTATCTGCTGTTGTTTTCTTTACCATATTTTTATCAGAAGAGATATATTTATCTTAAAGCAAAGAAATATTTAATTTGGCAGAAAATCATTCCAATACTTTTACTATTTATTATTCTTTCATTTTTTGTAAATTACAACTCAGGCAAATTAGAGGTTAATTTTTTAGCAGTTGGTCAGGGAGATGGAATATTTATTAATTTCCCCAATGGGAAAAATATGTTAGTTGATACTGGACCACCTGGAAATGATGGAAGAAACATTGAGTATAGTATAATTTCATTTTTAAATAATCAGGGAATTAAAAAAATTGATTATTTAATGCTCAGCCATTTTGATGCAGATCATGCAGGTGGAATGCCTCATCTACTTAAAAGAAAGAAAGTTGAGCATGTTTTGATTCCTCCATTTAAAAAGAAAACAGAACTTCATAATATTTTGGAAGCAGAAATTGTTAAGAAAAACATTAGTTTAAACTTTTTAAATTCTAATTTGATGTTCAAAGTTGATGATTGTAGAATTAATATTTTAAATCCAGAGCCAAATGAATTAAAAGAGGACCGGAATGAAAATTCAATAGTTTTTTTATTAACATATGAGAATAATAGTTTTTTATTCACAGGTGATTTGTCAAAAGAAGGAGAAAATAAAATAGTTGAAAACTTTAATCTGCCAGAAATTGATGTTTTAAAAGCGGGACATCACGGCAGTAAAACCTCGAGTGGAGATAAATTTTTAAATGAAATCAATCCAAAAATTATTGTTATTTCTGTAGGTGAAAATAATTTTGGCCACCCAGCAGCTGAAGTTACAGCAAGATATGATCAAAAATCAATTGATTATTTAAGAACTGATCAACAGGGAATGATAAAATTTATATCTGATGGGAATGAAATTTTAGTTAATACTTATAAGTAGTTATTCAGAATCTAGAAATAATATTGAAAAACTGGAGAGCTTACCCTAAATATGTTAAAATAAATTAGAAGTAAAATCGTGGCAGATTGTGAGGTGTAATAAATTGGATGTTGAAGCTTTTATAAATAAACAAAAAAAGATTAAAAAAGCATATTATATTTATGCTGAAAATTCCTATTTAAGAAATAAATTTAAAGAAGATTTTATTAGTGAGTTTATTCCAGAAGCAGTTAGAGATTTCAATCTTTCGTATGTAAATCCAGGTGAGGGATATCTAAAAAAATTAAAAAATACTGTTCAGACACCTCCGATGGGAGCGGAAAAAAGATTTGTGATTTCTCACTTTGAGGAAGGTGATTCTTTAAATAAAGATGAAAAAGAAAAACTATTAGATATTTTTAAAAATATTAATCAAAGTACCACTCTGCTTTTTTTAACTGCCAATAAAATTGATAAAAGGAAAAAGTTTTACAGAACTTTAAAAAATCATGTCTTATATCAGGAATTTGAAACACCACGTTATGGTGATTTAGATCAGTGGATTGTTTCGCGTTTTAAAGAATACAACAAAAGAATTGATAAGCAGAGTCTTAAAATACTTGAAAATATGTTTAGTAATAAATTAGAAATTTTAAATAGTGAAATTGAAAAGATAGTAACCCGCTATCCAGATAAAGAAAAAATTTCATATCATGACATTCAAAAAATAATTAGTAGAGAAAAGTTTATTGAAGATGAAGAAATATTTAAATTTCTAGATTTAATAGGAGATAAACGAACAGATCAGGCACTGCTTACTTTAAAAGAGATGCTAAATAGAGGTGTTTATCCCTTATATTTATTAACAATGTTAAAAAATCAAATTGAACTTTTAATGCAGGTAAAATTTTATAGTCAATATACACGTGATAATAGAAAAATAGCTAAAAAATTGGGAAAACATCCTTATCCAGTAAAAAAAGCCCTTCAGCGTAGTAGGAATTTTACTCAAAAAGAGCTGGAAAAAATATTAGAAGAAATTTTGAGGGCTAATTATCATTTTTTAACTGGCTATTATCCAGATCAAACTACTGCACTGGAAATGATAATTATCAAATCTATCGCCTATTAAATAAGCAAAGTTGGCTATTTAATATTTAAATAATATTGAATTTTTGATTTCTTAAAAAATAAAAAAACTCATCCATTTGGATGAGTTTATAATTTAAAAGATAGCTATCTTTTAGATAATTTGTAACTTTAAATTACATATTATTATACATCTTTGTGAGGCGGGATTTTTTGCGGGCTGCATTGTTTTTATGAATAATATTTCTTGTTACAGCCTTATCGATGACCTTTTTAGTCTCTTTTAACTGTTCTGCAGCAGCTTCTTTTTCCCCTGCTTCAACTGCCTTTTCCATATCTTTAATCGTGTTTTTTAATCTATCTTTCCACATGCGATTTTGAGCAGTTTTCTTTTCTGTTGTTTTAACTCTTTTCTTAGCAGATTTAATAATAGGCATCTAACTTCACCCCCTCTTAAAAGTAAATATTTATACTCTCAGACTTAATTTGCAACATTTCAATTTTAACATGTCATAATCCAAAATGCAAGAGCAAAATTAAAAAATAAGCTATCTAATTCTAGATTTATTCTGTGTTATCAATATTTTAAAGAAAAATATTATTGCTTTCTGACAATTGATTAATAGCTCTAAGTATAATATAATTAAAGTGCTGTCTCGAGCAAATTACTTGCTGGAGCTAAATGAAAAAGTAAAAAGGAGGAAGTTTTGTTGCAAACTGATAAAATAAGAAATTTTTGCATAATAGCTCATATAGATCACGGGAAATCTACTCTTGCTGATCGTATGTTAGAATATACAGGGACCATTACAGATCGAAAAATGCAGGAACAGGTTTTAGACAAGATGGATTTAGAAAGAGAAAGAGGTATTACAATAAAAGCTCAAGCTGTGAGCATTGAATATCAGGGCTATGAATTAAATTTAATTGACACTCCCGGTCATGTTGATTTTGCGTATGAAGTATCTAGAAGCCTTGCAGCCTGCGAAGGTGCTGTTTTGGTAATTGATGCTGCTCAGGGTGTTGAAGCTCAAACTATGGCTAATATTTACCTTGCTTTAGAACATGATTTGGAAATTATTCCAGTGATCAATAAAATAGATCTGCCTTCTGCAAACCCTCAGCGGGTTAAAGAGCAGCTCTTAGATATTGGAATTGACCCAGATGAGGCAATTTTGGCCAGTGCGAAAACTGGAACTAATATTGATCAAATTCTTGATGCAATAATTGAAAGAGTTCCCGCTCCCAATAATGGAATTAATCAGCCATTAAGAGCTTTGGTTTTTGATACATTATATGATTCTTACCAGGGTGTAATAGCTTATGTTCGAGTTATGGAAGGGTCAGTAAAAAAAGGAGATAAAATTTTATTAATGTCTAACCAAAAAAGTTATGAGGTAGATGAGGTTGGATTTTTTAGTCCTGCTATGCAGAAAAAAGATGAATTAACTGCCGGAGAAGTTGGTTATATTATCTCAGGAATTAAAGATGTCAGAAATTGCCGTGTAGGTGACACAATTACTCTGAAAAATAATCCAGCCCAAAAGGCACTACCAGGTTATCAAAAAGTTCAGCCTATGGTTTTTAGTGGGCTTTATCCGACTGATAATGCTGATTATGAAATTTTAAAAGAGGCCTTAGAAAAACTGCAGTTAAATGATGCATCTTTTACATTTGAACCAGAAACTTCGGAAGCATTAGGATTTGGCTTTCGCTGTGGCTTTTTAGGACTATTACATATGGAGGTTATCCAGGAAAGATTAGAAAGAGAATATGACTTAGATCTTGTAATAACAGCTCCAAGTGTAGAATATCAAATCATCAAAAAAAATGGTGAGGAATTAAAAATTGAAAATCCAGCTGCGTTTCCGGACCCAAGTGAAATTGATAAAATAAAAGAACCTTTTGTGACAGCAGAAATCCACCTTCCGGAGGAGTATGTAGGTCAGGCAATGGAACTTTGTCAGGATAATCGTGGAGAATTTAAAGATATGCAGTATATTGATCAAGATCGAGTTACTTTAAAATATGAAATGCCTTTAAGCGAAATTATTACAGACTTTTTTAACCAGCTTAAATCTAAAACTAGAGGTTACGCAACTTTAGATTATGAATTAGAAGGCTATAAGGTATCTAAACTTGTTAAACTTGATATTTTAGTAAATAAAGAAGTTGTAGATGCTCTATCGACAATTGTGCATGATGAAAACTCTTATCAGCAGGGTAATGCTTTAGTTAGAAGATTAAAAGAAGTAATTCCTCGTCATATGTTTAAAGTTCCAATCCAGGCTGCTGTTGGTGGTAAAATTATTGCTCGAGTTAATATTCCTGCAATGCGTAAAAATGTGCTGCAGAAATGTTATGGTGGGGATGTTAGTCGTAAAAGAAAGTTGTTAGAAAAGCAGAAGGAAGGAAAAAAGAGGATGAAACAGGTTGGTAGTGTAGAAATTCCTCAGGAAGCATTTATGACAGTATTAGAAAGAGATGAAAATGTATAATTTAAACTTTGAAACTGCTAATGCTATTTATATTCATTTTCCATATTGCAGCAGCAAATGTCCTTATTGTGATTTTTATTCAACTAAATATACTAAAAAAGGGGTGGGCCAGTTTTGGGCCGCTCTTTTTTTGGAATTAGAAGAATTATCAAAAAAAGTAAATAATAATTTAGTTCAAACTATTTATATTGGTGGGGGGACACCATCTCTAATAGACCCCTTAACTGCTGCTGAGTTAATTAAGAAAATAAAAGAAAAATTTAAAGTTTCTCCAGCTGCTGAAATAACAATGGAAGTTAATCCAACTTCAATTGATGAAGAGAAAATTATTAAATTAAAACAGGCTGGAATTAATCGTTTAAGTGTTGGCATTCAAAGTTTTAATGACAAGCATCTTTCTTTTCTTGGTCGCAGAAGTGATTCAGAAAACAATAAAAATAAATTAAGGTTGATTGATAAATATTTTGATAATTATAGTGCTGATTTAATTTTTGCTTTACCAAATCAAAGTTTAGATCAATTTGAAGATGATTTAGAAGAGATGCTTAATTTTTTGCCACCACATATTTCTTTATATAATCTTGAGCTGCATGAAGACACTCCTTTTTATGAGAGGTATAAAAAAGGTGATTTAAAACTTCCTGCAGAAGAGCTAGACGCAGATATGTATGAGTTGGCTTTAGAAAAACTAAATTCTGCGGGCTATCAGCATTATGAAATCTCAAATTTTTGCAGGTCTGGATATAGGGCGCGCCATAATTATATATATTGGTTGTATCAACCTTATCTGGCTCTAGGTCCGGGTGCATCAGGTTTTGATGGTAACTGCAGATATCAAAATATTAGAGATCTGGAGAAATATATTAAACATTATAATTCAGAAAATATAAGTAAAGATAAAATAAGAAAGATAAATTGTTTGTCAAAAGAAGAAAAGATGGCAGAGTATTCATTTTTAGCTTTGAGAACAGATAAGGGTTTATTTTATCATGAATTTTATCGAAAATTTGAACTTAATTTTAAAACTGTATATAAAGAAGAAATTAAATATTTAGTAAAGAATAAATTGATAATAGAAGCAAATGAGAGAATTTATCTAACAACCAGAGGCAGGGAGCTGGCAAATGAAGTTTTTCTTAAATTTTTAAGGGATTAACTCTTAATATTATTTGACAAAAAAAAAACAATATGTTATTTTATTATTAGCTGTTAGCACTCTCTGTTGTTGAGTGCTAAAAAGAGAGGTGAGAAATGATGGTTGACGAACTGGATTCAAGAAAAAAACGAATACTGCAGGCCATCATTCAGGAACACATAATTTCCGCATCTCCAATTGGTTCAAGGACACTTGCGAAAAAATATAATCTGGATGTAAGTCCTGCAACTATCAGAAATGAAATGGCTGATCTGGAAGAACTTGGTTATTTAGAACAGCCTCATACATCTGCCGGTAGAATACCATCTGACAAGGGTTATCGTTATTATGTCGATCAGCTTGTCAGCCGGGAGAAAAATCAAGAACCTGGTGTAATAGAAAATATTGAGAATTTATATCAAGATCTTCAGGATGTACAGGATATAATTTCTGGTATGGCTAAAATGCTTTCAAATATGACTCATTATACGGCCATGGTTAGTGAGCCTAAAAGTCAGATCAGTAAATTAAAGAAAGTTGAGATTATGCAGTTAGCGAATAATTCGCTGCTTTTAGTCTTAGTTACTGATGCTGGGATGGTTAATAATAAAATTATCAATTTAGATCAGAATTTATCATCTGAAAAGATTTCATATATTAATAAATTTTTAAGTGATAAATTAGAAAATAAATTATTAGCTAATCTAGATTCAAACTATTTAAATGAAGTTGAGAAAGAACTTATGGCAAGACTTGATCTTTCTGTTGACTTATTTAAACAATTTTATAATGAATTTGAAGGTGCATTTGAACCTGGTGGAGTTAAAGTTTATTTAGGAGGTACCTCCTATATTTTAGAGCAGCCGGAGTTTAATGATCTGGAAAAAGTAAAAAAAATGCTCAAATTACTTGATCAGGAGGAAATGTTGAATAAAATTATTAACAGTATTTCTGGTTCTGATCTTGAAATAAAGATTGGTCAGGAAAATGAAGTAGAGGATATTAAAAACTGCTCGCTGGTTGTTGCAACCTACTATATTTCGAATCGAGCAGTTGGGAAAATTGGAGTTATTGGTCCCACCCGTATGGAATATCCACGAGTTATTTCATCGGTTGATGTTATTTCAGATATTTTAGGTAAATTAATTTCTAAGGCTAGTGGGTGATAATAATGAATAAAGAAGAAAAAGAAAATATTGATTTAAAAGAAAATGCAGAGGCAGAAAATAAAGAAGATGCTGAATTAAATGAAAATCAAAAAGACGAAGCTGCAGCAGATAATGATTCTGAGACAGAAAAAACAGAAAAAAAGGGAGTCCGACTGGAGCTTTCGCGAGAAGAATTGATTGAAGAAGTAAGAGAAAAAAATGAAAAAATAAAAGCGATGGATGCCGAAATTGATGATCTTTTGAGTAGGTTACAGAGATTACAGGCTGATTTTGTTAATTACAGAAAAAGAAGTGAAAAAGAAAAGGCAGAAATGACCACCAGAGGTAAAGTTCAGCTTTGTGGGAGTTTACTACCGGTGTTAGATAACTTTGAACGTGCTCTAAAAGCAGAAGATAAAGAAAATGATTTTTACAAAGGTGTAGAAATGATCTATAATCAACTTCTAAAGAGTTTTGCTGAGGAAGGGATTGAAGAAATAATTGCTGAAGGAGAAGAATTTAATCCAGAATATCATGAGGCAATTATGAGAGTTGAAACACCTGAATATGAAGAAGATACTGTGATAGAAGTGGTACAAAAAGGATTTATTTTAGAAGATAGAGTTATTAGACCTGCTATGGTTAAAGTAGCTGGATAATAATATTTCAATCTAATAAATTTATTAAACTTTTTTGGGTTTTACAAACTTTTATAAAATAAAGAAAAACTTGCAAACAATTTTATAAGGAGGAATATAAAATGGGTAAAGTAATTGGTATTGACTTAGGTACAACTAATTCCTGTGTGGCTGTAATGGAAGGTGGAGAACCAACCGTTATTCCAAATAAAGAAGGTGCTAGAACTACTCCTTCTGTAGTAGCATATTCTAAAAAGGGAGAGAGAATTGTCGGTGAACATGCTAAACGTCAGGCTGTAACAAACCCTGAGCAGACAATTGCCTCAATTAAAAGACATATGGGAACAGATTATAGTGTGACACTTAATGGAGAAAATTATAATCCACAGCAGATTTCTGCTATGATTTTACAGAAATTAAAAAGAGATGCAGAAGAATATTTAGGTGAAGAAGTTGAGGAAGCTGTAATTACAGTTCCTGCATACTTCAGTGATGCCCAGCGTCAGGCAACAAAAGATGCTGGTAAAATTGCTGGTTTAAAAGTAGAAAGAATTATCAATGAGCCTACAGCTGCTTCTTTAGCTTATGGCCTTGATGATAAAGGTGAAGAAACTATTTTAGTTTATGACCTTGGGGGAGGTACTTTTGATGTTTCCATCTTAGATATTGGAGATGGAGTTTTCGAAGTTATAGCAACTAATGGTAATAATCACCTTGGTGGAGATGATTTTGACCAGAGAATTATTGATTATCTTGCCGAAGAATTTAAAAATAGAACTGGAATTGACTTAAAGAAGGATAAAATGGCACTTCAGCGTTTAAAAGATGCAGCTGAAAAAGCTAAAATTGAGTTATCAAGTGTTAAGCAGACAAATATTAATCTACCATTTATTACTCAAACTGATGAAGGTCCTGAACACCTAGATATTGATCTAACAAGAGCTAAGTTTGAGAGCCTAATCAGTGATTTAATTGAGCAGTCTATGGAGCCAGCTCGTAAAGCTTTAAAAGATGCTGGTATGGATAAATCAGATATTGATGAAGTAATTTTAGTTGGTGGTTCAACTAGAATTCCAGCTGTTCAGGAAGCAGTTAAGAATCTAATTGGTAAAGATGCACATAAAGGAATCAACCCAGATGAAGTTGTAGCTGTTGGTGCTGCAATTCAAGGTGGTATTTTAGCAGGGGATGTAGATGATGTAGTATTATTAGATGTTACACCTCTATCTCTTGGTATTGAAACTCTTGGAGGAGTATTTACCAAATTAATTGATAGAAATACCACAATTCCTACTTCAAAATCTAAGATTTTCTCTACAGCAACTGATAATCAGTCAAGTGTAGATATCCATGTTCTGCAGGGTGAGAGAAAGATGGCAAAGGACAACAAAACCTTAGGACGTTTCCAATTAACTGATATTCCACCTGCACCACGTGGAGTGCCTCAGATTGAAGTAGAATTTGATATTGATAAAAATGGTATTGTTCATGTATCTGCCAAAGATAAGGGGACAGGCAATGAACAAAAGATTACCATTAAATCTACAAGCGGTCTTTCTGATGAAGAAATAGAAGAAATGGTAAAAGATGCTGAAGAGCATGCTGAAGAAGATAAAAAGCGGGTAGAAAAGATTGAGACTCGTAATGAAGCTGATGCTCTAGTTCATCAAACAGAAAAGACTCTGGAAGATGCTGGAGATAAGGTGGATTCAGCAATTAAAGATAAAGTTGAAGCTGCTAAAGATGAATTAAAAGAAGTTTTAGAAAATGAAGATGCTGAAATTGAAGCAATAAAAGAAAAAATGGAAGCTCTAACTGATGAATTAACAGAGCTAAGTTCTGAGCTGTATTCTCAAGCTGAAGGAGCACAAGCAGGTGCTGGCGCGGCAGGAGCACAGCAAGGAGCCGGTCAAGCGGGTCCACAACCTGGAGCTGGAGCAGCTTCTCAGGCAGACGATAATACAGTTGATGTAGACTTTGAAGAAGTAGATGATGAAGAGAAATAAATTAAGGGAAGAATAGTTCAGTTTAGGGAGAGTATTCCTCTCCCTATAACTGTTTTCTCTTTCTTTTTTTAGAGAGGTGATTTTAAGATGGCAAAAAATGATTATTACGAACTGCTCGGTGTTGACCGGGATGCCGATCAAAAAGAAATTAAGCGAGCTTATCGTAAGCTGGCCAAAAAATATCACCCTGATATGAATCAGGATAAAGACACCTCAGAAAAGTTTAAGGAAATTTCTGAGGCTTATGAGATTTTAAGTGATCCGGATAAAAGAGCACGTTATGATCAGTATGGACATTCAGGTATTAATGACCAGGACTTTAACTTTGACGATTTCGCTCAGGGTGGTTTTGGTGGTCTTGATGACTTATTTAATATGTTTGGCTTTGGCGGTGGAATGGGTGGTCGTAGACAAAATGGACCCCGCCGTGGAGCTGATTTGCAGTATAGAATGGAAATTTCTTTTGAAGAAGCTGCTTTTGGTGGTAAAAAAGAAATTAGAATACCCAGAGAAGAAGAATGTGACCGCTGTGGTGGCAGTGGTGCTGAACCAGGTACAGATGTAAAGACCTGTCCTGAATGTAATGGTCAGGGTCAGGTTCGCACCAGTCAACAGACACCATTTGGCCAATTTACGCAAAGCAGAGTTTGCAGCCGCTGTGGTGGAGATGGTAAAATTGTGGAAGAAGCCTGTCACAAGTGTAGTGGATCAGGTAAAGTTCGCAAACAGCGAAAATTAACTGTTAATATACCTGCCGGAGTAGATACTGGAACCAGACTTCGAATGTCTGGAGAAGGTCAGGCTGGTGAAAAAGGTGGACCAGCAGGTGACTTATATATTATAATGGATGTACAGGATCATAAAATATTTGACCGCAAAGGCGATGATCTCTACTGTGAAGTTCCAATAAGTTTTGTCCAGGCAACATTAGGCGATAAAATTAAAGTACCTACTTTAGAAGGTAAGGTACAATTCGATATTCCTGAAGGGACTCAGCCTGGAACAACCTTTAGATTGAAAAATAAAGGTATAAGCCATCTAAATGGTTATGGAAGAGGAGATCAGTATATTAAGGTCAAAGTTATGATTCCTAAAGACTTAGATGATAAACAGAAAGAACTTCTGGCAGAATTTGCTGAAATAAGTGGTGAAGAAATCAACCCGGAGCACAAAAGTTTTTTAAAAAAGATAAAAGACGCAATTAATATTTAAATTGAGATTTAAGATAGATTATTATGAATTCAACTCTAAACTTTGGAGTGAAAAAAATGCATAGATTTTTTATAGATCAGAGTACTGAAGTTAATGAAAGCGTAATTATTTCTGGAAATGACTATAACCATCTTAAAAATTCCCTGCGCCTAAATATAGGTGACAGGGTTATTCTTTCTGATGGTAATGGTTTTGATATGGAAGCTGAAATAACTAATTTTAATGATGATGAAGTTATTTTGAAAGTTTTAAAAAAGGAAAAATCAGGAGTTGAGGCTGGGATAAAAGTTTGGCTGGCTCAAGGCCTACCTAAAAAGAGTAAAATGGATTTAATAGTTGAAAAGGCAACTGAAATTGGTTTTTCTGGACTAATCCCGCTAGAAAGCAAAAGAACTATTGTTAAATATAACCATAAGAAAAAAGAAAAAAAGAGAAGCCGCTGGCAGAGAGTTGCTGAAGCTGCAGCAAAACAATCAGGTCGAGCTGTTATTCCAAAGATTGAAGACTTTCACAGCAGCAGTCGGCTTAAAAATTTAAAGCAAAAATTTGATTATGTATTATTATTGTGGGAAGATGAAGAAAATCTTTCACTTAAAAATTTTTTTAGAGAAAATAATGTTGATGCAGCAGCTGATATCTTGGTAATCATTGGTCCTGAAGGAGGATTTTCAGAGGCGGAAGTACAGCAATTCAAGTCTGAACTTGAAGCTCAGGTAATTACACTTGGCCCCCGCATTTTAAGAACCGAGACTGCTGGGATAACTGCCTTAACAGCTATTTTATATGAGAAAGGTGAACTTGGTGATTAGTATGATAAAAAGAGCAGCTTTTTATACCTTAGGTTGTAAAGTAAATCAATATGAAACTGAAGCTGTAATAGACATTTTTATAGATAACGGCTATCAAATAGTAGATTTTTCCGAAAAAGCTGATGTTTATATAGTTAACAGCTGTACTGTAACAAATGAAGCAGCTAGGAAAACAAGACAGATAGCTCGGAGAGCAAAGCGTCGTTCTGAAGAAAGTATTGTTGCAATAGTTGGCTGTTATACTCAGGCTTTTCCGGATGAAGTAAGAGATATAGAAGAAATTGATTTTGTAATGGGCAGCAACAACAAAGCTGATATTTTGGATAAAGCCGAAGAAATGCTGGCTGGAAAATCAATTAAAAATGATGTCAAAGAATATAAAGAATTAAAAGAATATGAAGAATTGGAACTGAAGAGACTGACAAATACAACTAGAGCCAATGTCAAAATTGAAGACGGCTGTAATCAGTTCTGTAGTTACTGTATAATTCCTTATGCTCGGGGTCCTGTAAGAAGCCGTAAAAGAGAAGAGGTTGCAGCAGAGATTAAAAGATTAGCTGACCAGGGTGTCAAAGAAATTATTTTAACTGGAACTCACCTTGGTGCTTATGGTAGTGAAAAAGGAAATAAAAAAGGATTAACTCAATTAATGGAAACTTTAACTGAAATTGAAAATTTAAATCGTGTTCGTTTAAGCTCAATTGAGGGAACTGAAATTGATAAAGGAATGATGGATTTAATTGCTGAAGAAGATATTTTCTGTCCTCATTTACACCTACCCCTTCAGAGTGGAAGCAACAAGATTTTAGAAGCGATGAACAGGCCCTATACTTTAGAGGAGTTTAAGAAAACTGTAGCAGAATTAAGAAGTAGAATACCAGATTTAGCTGTTACAACAGATATTATTGTTGGTTTCCCAGGTGAAACAGAAGTTACCTTTGCTGAGACATTAGAAGCCGTTAAAGATATAGGTTTTTCTAAAGTACATGTTTTTCCTTATTCTGCTAGAGAAGGAACACCAGCGGCAGAAATGGAGCAGTTAAATGGAAATTTAGTAAAAGAATACAGCAAAAAACTGCGTTTGGTCAATGAAGCTTTAATGCTGGATTATCAAAAAGAATTTATTGGTCGAAAAAAAGAAGTTTTAATTGAAGAAGTTAGGGATCACACTACTGGTTTATTAACAGGTTATACTGATAATTATCTTAAAATTTTAGTTGATGGTTCAGACGATTTAAAAAATGAGTTAGTTAAAGTAAAACTAAGTGGATCAATTGATCCCTATCATTTAAAAGGTGAAATTATAAAATAGCAGGAATTTTCTTCTTTTAAGAGAATATAATTAATAGTTGAAGTATAAATATGGATTTTGAGTCATATTTAAATATCACTAAGTATATTACACGAGGAGGGGTTTTTTTGAAAGATTGTTTATTTTGTAAAATTGCTTCAGGTGAGATGGATACTGATTTTGTTTATGAAGACGAAAAAGTAGTCGTTTTTGAAGATATAAATCCTCAGGCACCTGTACATTTATTAATAGTTCCTAAAAGGCACATTCCAGATTTAAATAATTTAAAACCTGAAGCAGGTGAATTGATCGGACATATTTATCAGACTGCAAAAAAATTGGCCGCTAAATTTGAAATAGCAGAGTCAGGATATAGGCTTGTAAGCAACTGTGGTGACGATGGAGGTCAAAGTGTTTATCATATTCATTTTCATCTTTTAGGAGGGAGACAGCTGCAGTGGCCCCCTGGATAATATAAAATTATTAGAGATAAACAAATAGCTTAACTTAATTATAGATTGGAGTTGTAAAAATGAGCAAACTTAAAGAAAAGTTAATTGAAGACATGAAAAAAGCAATGAAGGCTAAAGATAAAGAAAGACTTTCTGTAATTAGAATGACCAGGTCAGAAATAAAAAACAAGGAAATAGAAACTGGTGAGGAACTAGATGATCAGGGAGTAACAGCAGTAATTGCTAAACAGGTAAAACAGATAAAAGATTCACTGGCTGACTTTGAAAAATCTGGCAAAAAAGATGTTATGGAAAAGCTGCACAAAGAAATTGAAATTTTACAGGAATATTTACCTGAACAGATGTCAGAAGCAGAAGTCGATGAACTTGTAGATCAGGTGATCGAAGAGACAGGTGCAGAAAATATGTCAGATATGGGTCAGGTTATGGGGGCAATTATGCCTAAAATTAAAGGTAGAGCTGATGGCTCTATGGTAAGCTCAAAAGTAAAAGAAAAATTAAGTAGTTAAATAATCTTTTTAAAGAAAGGGGAGCTCCTCTTTCTTTATTCCTCTTTATTGGAGGTATTATAATGAGAAAAATAATTTTAATTTTTTTAATATTTATTTTAATTTTTAGTTTTTATAGTTCAGATTCCAAGGCAGAAGTTATGCATCTAATCTTAAATAGTGAAATTAATAATGCTGAATTTAGTTTTATTGATAAAAATGTAACTGAGGCTGAAAACCTGAATCTAGATTTTATAATTTTAGAAATAAATTCACTTGGTGGTTTTGTAGATTCTGCTCTCAAAATTAGAGATAGAATTTTAGAATCAGAAATAAGAGTTGTTAGTTTTGTAAACGGCAGGGCCTGGTCAGCTGCAGCTTTGATTGCTTTAGCGGGTGAAGAATTATATATTTCACCAGCTTCCAGTATTGGAGCTGCTGAAACAAGGCCTAATGAAGAAAAATACATTTCTGCTTTAAGAAAAGAATTTGCAGCTACTGCTGAAAGAAGAAATAAAAACCCTAAAATTGCTGAAGCGATGGTTGATGCTTCAATCGAAATTGAAGGTGTAATCGAAAAAGATAAACTTTTAACGCTTACTGCAGCAGAAGCTTTAGAATTAGGTATTGCTGATTATAATGTTTCGACATTGTCAGATTTAGCAGCAGTAGAAAATATATCTTTAAATGAGATTACTACAATAGAAAAAACTAATTTAGAAAAGATAATGGGCATAATTAGTAATCCATATGCCAGCTCACTTCTTTTAATTATTGCTTTTTCTGCCCTAATATTTGAAGCATTAACTCCTGGTTTTGCTTTGGGAGGAACAGTTGGGATAATTACATTGTTAATCTTTTTTGCCGGTCATATTTTTACTGGTGCAATTGGAACGGGAATTGTCATTTTATTTATAGTTGGCATCATATTAATTTTAGCAGAGATTTTTATTATTCCAGGTTTTGGAATTGCAGGAATCAGTGGAATAGCAGCTGTTTTAACAAGTTTATTCTTTATTTTCCCTAATAGCTCAATTGCAATCAACGTTTTATTAGCAGTTGTCCTATTTACCCTTGTTATAGGAATTTTTATGGTTAAAAAATTTGGAACCAGTCGTTTTTGGAAAAAAATATCTTTAGACAGCAGTTCTGAAAATTATTTTTCTTCAACTTCTAAAAAAGATTATCTTGATCAAGAAGCTGTAACCCTTTCCAAGTTAAGACCAGCAGGAACTATAAAAATTGAGGGCCAGAGGATAGATGCAGTTAGTGAAGGAAGTTTTATCGAAAAAGGTAAAAAAGTTAAAGTGGTTTCAGTGTCTGGATCTCGAGTTGTTGTTCGCAAAATATCAGAGGAGGAATAAATTATGGAATTATTTTCAATTTTAATTTTAGCTGCTTTAATTTTATTTTTTGTCTTATTTTTTTATTTTATACCGCTGGGTTTATGGATTTCGGCAACAGCAGCCGGAGTAAAGGTAGGATTTTTTAATTTAATTGGAATGCGTTTGAGACGAGTGGTGCCGTCTTCAATAGTTGCTCCAATGATAAAATCACACAAAGCTGGTAAGGGCTTAAGTAGTGATCAACTGGAAGCTCATTATCTTGCAGGAGGAAATGTTGATCGGGTAGTGGATGCTTTAATCGCTGCTCAAAGGGCAGAAATTGATTTAACTTTTGAGAGAGCAGCTGCAATTGATTTAGCAGGAAGAGATGTATTAGAAGCTGTTAAAATGAGTGTGAATCCTAAGGTTATTCAGACTCCAGTTGTTACTGCTGTAGCTATGGATGGTATTCAGGTTATGGCAACTGCTAGAGTTACTGTTAGAGCAAATATTGACCGTCTTGTTGGTGGAGCTGGGGAAGAGACTGTACTCGCAAGAGTTGGTGAGGGAATAGTTACAACTGTAGGTTCTGCTGAATCACATAAGAAAGTGCTGGAAAATCCTGATTCTATATCTAAGACGGTTTTGGATAAAGGTTTGGATTCAGGAACTGCCTTTGAAATTTTGTCTATAGATATTGCTGATGTTGATGTTGGTAAAAATATTGGAGCTCAACTTCAGACTGATCAAGCCGAAGCTGATAAGGAAATTGCACAGGCTAAAGCTGAAGAAAGAAGAGCGATGGCTGTTGCTGAGGAGCAGGAAATGAAGGCTAGAGTTCAGGAAATGAGAGCAAAAGTTGTTGAGGCAGAAGCTGAAGTACCTCTTGCAATGTCTGAAGCTCTAAAAAAAGGAAACATGGGAGTAATGGATTATATTAATCTTAAAAATGTTGAATCTGATACTAAGATGAGAAGCAGTATTTCTGAGTCTGCAGATAAAAATAATGAAAAAGAATAGATTTTAACTGCTAAACAGAAAATTATGTTTAGCAGGAATCAGTTATGAGTTAAGTAATCCATTAATGTGAGGTGTAAAATTATGTATTTTATAATTAATTTAGCCTTTCTTTTACTATTTTTATTTATCTTTTTGAAAATACTTTCTCTTTTTAAAAAAGTATTTGAATTTGTAATAAAAGAAAGCAAAAAAAACGAGAGGTTTACTGGAAATAATGATTTTAATGAAAATAGTGCTGAAAATAATACAGCTAACTGGGATAAAAACATACAAACAATTATAGATACTGACTCGAATATTCATGATCATAGTAGTTCCTCTAGTAATTTTGATAGCAGTAGTGATTTTTCTTCTTCAAATGATTTTTCTAACGATAATTTCACTTCAAATAATGATATGTTTTCACAGTTTAGCAATTTTAATGAAGCGGAAAAGGCTGTGATTTATTCTGAGATTATTTCTCCACCACAAGCTAAAAGGAATAGACCTTATTAATAGAGAAGAGAGCAACCAAAAACTGTGGCCAATTTCGGCTGCAGTTTTTCGTTAAATTTGTTTAAAGAAATAAATATGATATAATAAAAAAGTAAAAGTATTAAGGAGGAGTTATAATTTGAGTCAAAAAGAAAAAATAATTGAAATCAATGATTATCAGCTTGCCCAAAATTTCTTTGGTCATAATGATCGTAATTTAAAATTACTGGAAGACTTATTATCAGTAAAATTAAGCGGTCGTGGTAATCAAATAAAAATAAATAATTATAATCAAAATAAAAATATTGATAAAATAATTAAAAAATTAATTTCTCTAACAGATACAAAAGAGGAACTTTCACCGAGAAAATTAAAATATGCAGCTGAACTTTTAAAAAGAAATCCAGCTGTTGATTTAAATAGAATTTATGATGAGGTAGTTCTTGAAAATTACAAAGGGCGGAAAATAAAAGCCAAAACTATGGGGCAAAAACTTTATCTGGAATCAATTAAAAATAGAGATATTGTCTTTGCAATTGGACCAGCTGGAACTGGTAAAACCTATCTAGCAATGGTAATGGCAGTAAAAAGTCTTTTGAATAATGAAATTAATAGAATTGTTTTAACCAGACCAGCTATTGAAGCTGGAGAAAATTTAGGATTTTTACCAGGAGATATGCAGGAAAAGGTAGATCCTTACTTAAGACCTTTATATGATGCTTTATATGATATTTTAGGCCCCGAAAAATCAAAACTCTATCAAGAAAAAGATATTATAGAAGTTGCACCTCTTGCTTACATGAGAGGGCGAACTCTTGATGATTCATTTGTAATTTTAGATGAAGCTCAAAATACTACTTTAGAACAGATGAAGATGTTTTTAACAAGAATTGGTTTTAATTCAAAAGCTGTAATAACTGGTGATATTACTCAAATTGATTTACCTAGTAAAAAACGTTCAGGTTTAGCAACTGTTCAAAAAATACTGAAAGATATAAAAGGTATCGATTTTGTCTATCTAAGCCGACATGATGTAGTAAGGCATGATCTGGTTAAAGAAATTATTAAGGCATATGAAAGTTATGAAAGTGGGAAATAAAAATGAAATTTATGAAAAAATTAAGAGTTAGACTCCGAAAATGGAGAAAAGAATATCTTGATTTTTCATCTAACAGTTATAAAGTGATTTGGGCTGTGATTTTCTTTATCCTGATTGCTTTGACTTTAAGTCTTGATTTAATTCCTAATCAGGTTGACTTAAGAGCAGGCCAGGTAAGCCAAAATGATATCACTGCTCCAAGAACAATTACTTTTATTGATGAAAGCAGAACATCTGAATTGAGGCAAAGAGCTGCAGATGCGGCCCCTAGAGTTTACGAAGAAGATTCTACAGTTGAAGAAGAAGTGTTAAATGAACTTGGTTTTTTGTTTGATACTGTTCAAAATGAAAGAGAATTCTTCTATTACAATAAAATTACTCTGTCAGAAAATAGAGCAGATGAACAAATTGAACCAGAAGAAGCTGCAGAACAGCAGCAAAACAATAATGAAAAAAATGTTTTTTCTCAGAGTCAAATTGATAATTTAACTGAAGGAGAAATAAATGAGATTGTTAGATTAATTAATAACGAAATAAATCTTGAAGTTAGCAATCAAAATTTATCAGCGTTGATTACATTAACTGATTCCGAGTTATCTGAGCTCCGTCAGCAGGCAGAAAGTCTTATTCAGAGTAAACTGCAGAACAGAATTTTACCATCTGACTTGAATTCTGCCCGTGAAGATTTAAGACAGAGTGCGATGGAATTAGATATTTCAAGAGACAAGAGATTAATACTGGCAGATTTGGGTGAAAGTGTTATTGCAGCCAATATGTTTTTAAATCAGGAAGCTACTGCAAATAGACGTCAAGAAGCTATTTCTGAGGTTGAAGCAGTAGAAAAAACTGTACGTCAGGGAGAAATTATTGTTCGCAAGGGTGATGTTGTTACTGAAGCTGATATTGAAATATTAGAAAGACTGGGTTTGCAAAAAGGTGGGATTAATTACTACAATATAAGCGGCAGGATATTAATTAGTTTAATTTTAGTGCTGCTGTTGGGCTTTTACTTTTATAAATATCAACCAGCTATTTGGAGTGATAACAGCAAGCTGCTGCTGATCGAACTTCTTATTTTCTCTGTAGTAGTTTTAGCTAAAATTTTAACTTTATTTCAAAATCCTTTTGTAAACTATATGGTGCCAACTGCAATGGCCTCGATCTTATTGACTATTTTAATTAGTAGTGATACAGCTCTGATAACAACTTTGTTTATTAGTTTATTGATAGCGCCAATTTATGATATGAATTTTAATATAGTTTTGACCTCTTTTCTCGCCGGATTAATCGGTATTTTTAGTGTATCAAAAGTCAAAGAGAGAGGAGATATCATAAGAGCTGGATTAAATGTGAGTTTTATTTTGGTTTTTTTAATTGGAGGCCTATCATTACTTCAGCAGAATCAGGATTGGAGTAACTTAATTTGGTCTGTTGGTGGTGGTATTATCAATGGTTTATTAGTAGGTGTTTTGGCAAATGGTTTACTTCCATATCTGGAAGATTTATTTGATATGACAAGTTCTGTAAAATTATTAGAATTATCAAATCCCAGTCAACCTATTTTAAAAAGAATGTTGGTTGAGGCACCGGGAACTTATCACCACAGCATTATTGTGGGGAATTTAGCTGAAACTGCAGCGGAAGATGTTGGAGCTGACTCTTTACTGGCTAGAGCTGCTGCTTACTATCATGATATTGGGAAATTAAAAAGACCATATTTTTTCTCTGATAATCAATTTGGAGGAGAAAATCCTCATGATAAAACATCTCCCAACTTAAGTGCTCTAATTATTAAGTCACATGTTAAAGATGGGGTTGAATTAGCAGAAGAAAATGGTTTGCCATCTAAGATAATTGATATAATAAAACAGCATCATGGAACCAATTTAATTTCATATTTTTATCAGCAGGCTCTTCAGGACAATAAACATGATGATATTGAAAAAAAAGATTTCCGTTATGATGGTCCTAAACCTCAAAGTAGAGAAGCTGCAATTATTATGCTGGCTGATATAACTGAGGCTGCCATTCGTTCTAAAAATTTCAATAAAAACAATCATGATCGGATAGAGGGTTTTGTTAGAGGTCTGGTTAAAGACAAACTAATAGAAAATCAATTAGATCAATCTAATTTAACCTTAACTGATTTGGATACAATAGTTAAAAGTTTTGTTAAAGTTTTAACCGGTATCTATCATCAAAGAGTAGAGTATCCAGACAAGCTGCTGAAAGAAATGAAAGGTGGTAATAAAAGTGGTTAATGTCAAATTTAATAATCAACAAAATGAAGTTGAAATCCAACAGGAAATGATGGAACTTTTGGAAAAAGTAGCTGCAACTGCTGCTGAATTAGAGGGATATAGTGGTGGTGAGGTTAGTATTGCTTTTGTTAGTAACCACCAGATAAAAGAACTTAATAATAATTATAGGGAAAAAAATGAAGTTACAGATGTTTTATCATTCCCAATTGATGAGGAAATGCTGGGAGACATTATAATATCAGCTTCGAGGGCTGCTGAGCAGGCTGCTGAATATGGTCATTCATTAAAAAGGGAATTAGCTTATCTTACTGTGCATGGAATGTTCCATTTATTTGGTTATGATCACCACAGTAAAGAAGAAAAAAATGAAATGCGCCAAAAAGAGGAAAGAGTTTTAACCCAACTGGGCATAAGTAGAGATTAGGTGTTATAATGTGGATTTTGAAAACAATTAACAGCTTTAATCATGCAATAGCAGGCCTGATTCATGCAATTAGAACTCAGCGGAATATGCAGATTCATCTTGCAGCAGCAATTTTTGTCTTGACATTTAGCCTTTTTTTCGATTTAAGTAGAATTGAACTGGCACTTGTGATTATTGCTATTTCATTTGTTATTTTTGCTGAACTAATTAATACTGCTGTAGAAGTTATTATTGATATTCTAACCCAGGACTATAGTTTTAAAGCAAGGATTGCCAAAAATATTGGAGCTGCTGCAGTAGTTATTGCAGCCGGTAATGCGATTTTCATTGCATATCTTGTCTTTTTTAAAAAAGCACAGGAATTATCTTTGAATCTGATTTTTAATATAAGACATGAGCCCCTTCATTTGATTTTTATAAATTTATTTTTGATATTCATTGCCGTTGTTACATTGAAATCGATATTCAGCAGTGGTACACCTTTAAAAGGTGGGATTATTAGCGGCCACACAGCACTTGCCACTTCTGTTGTTTTGATTATTTGGTTTTTAACAAAAAGTTTATTAGCATTTTCGTTGGCTTTAATACTTGCTTTTTTAACTGCTCAAAGCAGATTAGAAGCTGGCACTCATTCTTTAAAAGAAATATTTTTGGGTATTTTACTTGGTGGGGTTATTACGGTAATTATATTTTATTTTTTTAGAATTTGATAATTTAGTTGACTGTGGGGGAGATTTGAAATGTATTTAGAGTTAATATCATTATTTATATTAATATTTTTATCTTCTTTTTTTTCCGGCTCTGAGACTGCCTTTATGTCTGTCAACAGAGTTAAAATTAAGGAAAAAGTTCAAAGAGGTGATGAAAGGGCAGCCAAGGTTGATAAGCTGCTGCATGATCAGACTAAGTTATTAACTACAATATTGATTGGTAATAATCTAGTAAATATAGCTGCTTCCTCCATAGCAACAGCGTTATCTATAGAATTATTTGGAAGTAAAGGGGTAGGAATTGCAACAGGAGTTGTAACTTTACTTATATTAATTTTTGGAGAAATAACACCAAAATCTTTAGGAAATAATCATTCTATTGAATATGCTAAAGCAGCTTCAACTCCACTTTATTATTTAGAAATAATTTTATCACCCTTTATTTATATTTTTACAAAAATTGTTAATCTGTTTGTGAAAGATAAAAACTTAATTTCTTCTGCTTTTTTAAGTGAAGAAGAAATTAGACGTTTTGTTGATGTTAGTCAGAGAGAAGGGGTTATTAAAGAAACTGAGCAGGAAATGATACAGAGTGTTTTTGAATTTGATGATACTTTAGTTAAAGAAATTATGATACCTAGAATTGATATGGTTTGTATTGAAAAAAATGCGTCTTTAAATGAATTGATAAAAATGGGAGTTGAAAAAGGTCATTCCAGAATTCCTGTTTTTGAAGAATCAATTGATAATATTATTGGTTTGATTTATATTAAAGATCTTTTGGAATTATTATTGGCAGAAAGAACAGATATTAATATTGAAGAATTTGTTAAACCAATTTATTTCATTCCTGAAGGAAAGCCAATTAATCAGCTTTTATCTGAGATGAAAGATAGAAAAGAACATATGGCGGTTGTAGTTGATGAATATGGTGGTACAGCCGGATTAATAACCATTGAAGATTTATTAGAGGAAATTGTGGGAGATATTCAGGATGAATTTGATTTAGAAAAAAGCTATATAGAGGTAATTGATGAGAAAACCCTAATGCTGGATGGACGGGTTGATATTGAAGAATTAAATGAATATTTGCAGGATCCTTTACTTGAAAGTGACAATTATGAAACTGTAAGTGGTTTAATATTATATTATTTAAATCGACTTCCGGTTAAGGGTGAAAAACTTGAATTAGAAGATATGACTTTTGTTATTGAAAGTATTATTGACAATAGAATTAGAAAAATCAAGCTAATTAGCGATGAGGCAATAAAGTTTGAAGAAGATTAATATTTTTTAGAGGTGAAAAGATGAAATCAAAGCTATCTATATTGTTAGCCCTGCTGCTGGCAGCATTAATGCTTTTAACCGCCTGCAGTTTTGGTGGGGATGAACCAGCAGAAGAAGCTGAAAGACCAGCTCAAGAAGAGTTAACTGAGCAAGAACTTGCAGAAGAAATTAAAGATCTAGAGGAAGAATATGAGACAGAAACACCTGAAGAAGAGGCTTACCAAAGTCAATATAAATCAGTCTCCCCCTTTACAGGGCTTGGAATTGAGAAAAACTATTACAGGAGGGCTGTTGCTGTTTCGATCGAAAACTCTCCCGCTGCAAGGCCCCAGAGTGGTTTAGATAAAGCTGCAGTTGTTTATGAGTTTATGCTGGAGGGAGGAATAACAAGGTTTTTAGCAATTTTTTGGCCTGAAGTGCCAGAAAAAATGGGTCCTATTCGTAGTGCTAGACCTGCTTTAATTGATACCTCTCAGTTTTATGATGCGCTATTTCTGCATGCTGGGGCCAGCCCTCGTGGATTTGCTCTATTTGCAGTAAATGATATTTTACATTTAGATCAGCTATATAAAAGCCGTTATTTTTGGCGGAGTAGTAAAAAATCAGCTCCTCATAACTTATATTCTGGTAAAGATCCTCTGGAAGACTATTTAAACGATCTTTCTGAAAAAGAATATCCAGAACAGTTCAATTTTCTTACTGCTTCGATAATCAGTGATTTTGATAAAGCTGAAAATATAACAGTAGATTATTGGGGATCTTATTCTGTTTTATATGAGTATGACAGTCTGGCTAATAATTATTTGAGATTTTTAAATAATAGATATACTCCACATCAGGTTGAAAATGGTGAACAATTAAAAGCCAAAAACATTATAGTTCAGCATGTAAAGACATCAACCATAGATGATGTTGGAAGACAGGATATTGATCTTAATTCTGGTGGCAAGATGCAGCTTTTCAGAGATGGTATGGTTATTAACGGCAGTTGGGAAAGAAATAATGGAAAAATTGTTTATTTAAATAATGATGGTGAAAAAGTAGAAATTAATCCAGGGCAGACCTGGATTCAAGTGGTTCCTAATGGAACTGAGATTAAGTATTAAAATACATTTAAGTAATTATGTGAGGTGTTTTTAATGGATAAAGAAATTAAAAAAAAGATGTTTAAAAAGGCTTTAGCAGCACAAAAAAATGCTTATGTACCCTACTCTGACTTTCCTTTAGGGGCAGCAGTTTTGACAGAAGATGGCTCAATTTACACTGGAGTAAATATTGAAAATGCTTCTTTTAGTTTAACAAATTGTGCTGAAAGATCTGCTATTTTCACAGCAGTTTCGGAGGGTAAGAGAAAAATTAAGGCGCTTTTAATAGTTAGTTCTACTAATAAACCAGTTTCTCCATGTGGTGCCTGCCGTCAGGTTATTAAAGAATTTGCTGATGGCGATATAGAAGTAATTATGATGACTGAATCAGGTAAAGAAATGACAATGACCAGTACAGAATTACTACCTGGTGCTTTTACTGATGATGATATGGAGAAAAATAATGAGTTATAAATCAGGCTTTGTTACAGTTATTGGTAGACCAAATGTTGGAAAATCAACTCTTGTTAATAATTTGATTGGAGAGAAAATCAATATAATATCTCCCCGACCGCAGACAACAAGAAACAGCATCAAAGCAATTTATACTGAAGATAAAGGCCAGATAATCTTTATTGACACACCAGGAATTCATCAGCCCCGAAATCAGCTGGATAAATATATGCAGGATGAAGCATACAGCAGCCTTGATGGGATTGATGTAATTATCTTTATACTGGATGGAAGTACTTACTGGGGTAAAAATGATCAGTTAATTTATGATCAGATTAAAAATAGTGATCAGGAAATTATATATGTAATGAATAAAATAGATAAAATTTCTAATAAAGAGTTAATAAAAAAACAAAAAAGCTACACTCAAAAAGTTGGTAAAGAAGTTGTTCCAATTTCTGCATTGAATAGTAAAAATACAGATAATTTATTAAAAGAAATTTTTTCAAAACTGCCGGAAGGACCACAGTATTATCCGGAAGATATGATTACAGACCAAATTGAAAGATTTGTTTTTGCAGAAATGATTAGGGAAAAGATTTTTTATTTAACTAGAGAAGAGGTTCCTTATGGGGTGGCGGTATTAGTTGAAGAAGTTAAAGAAAGAGAAAATGATGATTACTATATTAGGGCTAATATTTATGTAGAGAAAAAATCACATAAGGGTATTATTATTGGTAAGAATGGTAAGATGCTTAAGAAAATTGGCAGTGCTGCCAGAAAAGAAATAGAAGATCTGATGCAGACAAAAGTCTATCTAGATCTATGGGTAAAGGTTTTAAAAGACTGGCGAGAAAAGGATAATCTGCTCAAAAGAATGGGTTATAAATAAATTTATTGCAGGACAATGACAAACTTTGTAGAATAATAATATTGATAAAGCAAAAATATAAGAATTTAAGGAGTGGTTTTTAAAATGGCGATCAAACCTCGTGATATGGCTAAAATGATTGACCATACAAATTTAAGTCCGACTTCAACTGTGGACGATATTAAAAAGTTATGTGAGGAAGCAAAAGAACATGAATTTGCTTCAGTTTGTGTAAATCCAATATATGTTCCTTTAGCTGCAAAATTATTAGAAGAAAGTTCAGTTAAGGTGTGTACAGTAGTTGGCTTTCCTTTAGGAGCAAACACAACAGAAGTTAAATCTTATGAGACCAGAAATGCTATTAAAAATGGAGCTCAGGAAATTGACATGGTAATGAACATTGGTGCTTTTAAATCAGGAGCCTATGAAATTTTTAAGGCCGATATTAAATCTGTTGTAGATGCTACCAAGAAAGCAGGAGTTAGTTCTGATATTATAGTAAAGGTTATTTTAGAAACCTGTTTTTTAGATGAAGAAGAAATCGTTAAAGCCTGCGAAATTGCTAAAGATGCTGGGGTGGATTTTGTTAAAACTTCGACAGGGTTTGGTGATTATGGAGCTAGAGTTGAAGATGTTAGTATTATGCGTAAAACAGTTGGTAGAGATGTTGGGGTTAAGGCATCTGGGGGCATTAAAAACTTTGAACAGGCTTTAGAAATGCTTGATGCAGGTGCAAATCGAATTGGAGCAAGTTCTGGTGTTACAATTGTAACAGACGATGAGGAATAATTAGGAGTTGAATTAAGTGGCAACTTTTGAGACAGAAGCATTAGTCTTAAAACAATTTGATTTAGGTGAGTCAGATCGTCTGATTACTTTATATACCAGAGAAAAGGGTAAACTAAAGGCGGTAGCTAAGGGGGCACGGAAGGGAAACAAATCTCGTTCAGGACTTGTGCTGCCTTTTAGTTACCATAATTTTATTTTATATCAGGGAAAATCACTGGCCAAAATAAATCATATTGAGTCTATTGCAATGAACTCTAAATTAAGAGAAGACTTAGACTATATGGCTTATGCCAGTGTTGTTTCCGAATATATAGAACGGGCCGGGCTGGAAGAAGAAGCTGATCAGGCTCTTTTTTCGCTTTTAGCTGTTATTTTAGAAAAAATGGCTCAGGCTCAAAAAAAAGAGTTATTATTTTATTTTACTGTTTTTAAGGCAAAGTTGTTACTTCTTTTAGGAGTCAAGCCAGAAATTGAGAATTGTACTGTTTGTGGAGAACCGGTAAATCTAAATAAATCAACTCCTCTTAGTGTAGAAGAAGGGGGCTCAATTTGTAAGAATTGTTTTAATAATAATTCCTATAAATATACTCTATTTTCATTAAATGAAATGAGGGCATTATATAAAATAACATTTGCTGAAATATCTCAATTAAAAGCTGAACAATTTGGAGAGCAGATACTGGAAAAAATCAATGAAGTAACTGAGAAATTTTTGATTTATCATCTTGATTTAAAGCCTAAATCTTTATCTTTTCTTTATACAATAAGGAAAATGAATAATTAATAAGTTTTAGCCTTGTCCCTGGGATAAGGTTTTATTTTAGTAAAAATATTTAAAAAGAGTACGAGAGGAAGTGTATTTATGAATTTCCAGGAGATTATATTTTCGTTGGATAAATTTTGGAGTGATCAGGGGTGTGTCATCGAACAGCCATATGACATTGAGGTAGGAGCAGGAACAATGAGTCCTTCTACATTTTTGCGTTCATTAGGAGGGGAACCATGGAACACCGCTTATGTTCAGCCCTGCCGACGCCCTACAGATGGTCGTTATGGAGATAATCCATATAGATTACAGCGTTATTTTCAATATCAGGTAATTATGAAACCATCACCAGATGATATACAGGAAATATATTTAGACAGCTTAAGAGCACTAGGTATTAATCCAGAAAAACATGATATTCGTTTTGTTGAAGATAACTGGGAATCACCAACACTTGGTGCCTGGGGTTTAGGCTGGGAAGTTTGGCTTGATGGTATGGAAATTACCCAGTTTACATACTTTCAGCAGGTAGGTGGTTTTAAGGCAGACCCGGTGACAGTAGAAATCACTTATGGATTAGAAAGAATAGCCATGTATTTACAAGAAGTGGAAAATGTATATGATCTATGCTGGGTTGAAGGGGTTAAATATCATGATATTTATCATCAAAATGAAGTTGAACAGTCTAAATACAATTTTGAAGTAGCAGATATTGACCGCTTATTTCAGATGTTTGATATTTATGAAGCAGAAGCTGAAAATTCACTGCAGGCAGGATTATCACTGGCTGCTTACGATTATACTTTAAAATGTTCACATACATTTAATCTTTTAGATGCAAGAGGAGCAATTAGTGTAACTGAAAGAACAAGATTTATCAAAAGAGTTAGGAAACTGGCTCATGAATGTGCTGCCAGCTACTTAAACTCAGGAGATCAGGAGTGATAATGATGGCAAAAAATTTAATTTTTGAAATTGGAACTGAAGAAATGCCTGCTGCTTCAATGCAGAGATTTAGACAGGATTATTTAAAAACAGCAGAGGCGGTTTTTGAAAATAATAATTTAGATTATCAAATGATGAATGTATACTCTACTCCCAGAAGATTGGTCCTAGCTGTTGATTCTTTAGCTGAAAAGCAGGAAGATAATAAAGAGATTGTTAGAGGTCCGGCTGTAAATATAGCCTTTAATGATGATGGCGAGCCAACAAAAGCTGGAGAAGGTTTTGCTCGGGGTCAGGGATTAGCTGTGTCAGACTTGGTAAAAAAAGATGGTTATCTCTATGCTGAAAAAATCGAAAAAGGTCAGAAAACTATAGATATCTTATCAGATGTTTTAAAGAAAATTGTAGCCCAGGTTCCACTACCAAAAGCTATGCGCTGGGGTAGTGTAAAGATGGAGTTTATAAGACCAATAAAGTGGCTGCTGCTTTTATTTGGTGAACAAGAGCTTGACCTTGAAATAGCTGGTGTAGATAGTTCTAATTACAGCATTGGTCACCGATTTTTAAGTGATGGTAAAATAGAAATTGATTCTGCTGATAACTATTTTGATGCTTTAAAAGAAGCTGCAATAATTGTTCAACAGGGAAAAAGAAAAGAACTAATTGAAAAGCAGATTTCTGAATTGAATTTGGCTGGTGAAGCTGTTATTAAAGATTCATTAATGACAGAAGTAATTGATTTAATAGAATTTCCCACTGCTTTTAAGGGAACTTTCTCAGAAGAATATCTGGAGCTCCCGCCAGAAGTTTTAATTACTGCTATGGAAAAACATCAGCGTTATTTCCCGGTTATGAGTTCAGATAACACTTTAAAAGCCGAGTTTATCGGTGTTCGTGATGGAGGCAGTGATTATCTTGATGAAGTAATTTCTGGGAACGAGATGGTTTTAAAAGGAAGACTTGATGATGCGCAGTTTTTCTTTGCTGAAGATCAAAAATATGGTTTTTTAAATAGAGCCAAAGATATTAAAGACATAGTTTTCCAGAAAGATATAGGTAGTGTTTATCAAAAGGTTGAAAAATTACAGCAAATGACTGCTGAGTTGGCTGAAACTTTAGATTTTGATTCATCAAGAAAAGCGATAGCGGTTAGAGCAGCTGAATTATGTAAAAATGATTTAGCTACGGAAATGGTAAATGAATTTGCTAATCTGCAGGGTTTAATGGGAAGAGAATATGCACTTTTAGAAGGTGAAGCTGAAGAATGTGCTGAGGCAATTTTTGAGCATTATTTACCACGTTTTGCCGGTGACAAATTACCGAAAACAAAGAGTGGAACTGCACTGTCTATGGCAGAAAAATTATTTAATTTAAGCAGTCATTTTTTACTGGGTAATATCCCAAGCGGTTCACAGGATCCATTTGCGCTTAGAAGACAGGCGACTGGTCTGCTGAGAATTATTTTAGATAATAAATTAAAGATTAACATTGAGCAGGTTATTGAATCTGCAATGAAAATTGTAGATATTAACCTGGAAAATTTAGATGCTGCAGCTTTTGAATTAAAAGAATTTATTAAACAGCGTCTTGAAAATTTACTTACAGAAGAAGATGTCCGTTATGATATAATAAATGCTGTTATTAATGTTAATGATCAAAACCTGCTTGACATTTATCAGAGAGCACATAAATTAATGGATTTTAGATCCGAAAATTCAGAGCTGTTTGTTGATTTAATAAGAGGTCTGGTTCGTGCTAAAAACATCAGTGAAAAAGCAGAAAATAAATTAGAGGTTGATGCAGGATTATTAGTAGAAGATGAAGAAAAAGAATTATATAAGGCTGTAAATGAAAGAGCTGGTAAGATTAATGAGTTTTTTGCTTCTGGTCAGTATCAGCAGGGTTTTTATCTTTTAGTTGATTTAAAAGAATATATTGATGCCTTTTTAGATAGTGTAATGGTTATGGTTGATGATCAAAAATTAAAAAATAATCGTCTGGCACTATTAGGCTGGATAGCCGGTTTAATGGCAGAAGTTGTGGATATTGAAGAAATAGCCTTAGACTAAAATAATTAAACGGGGTGAGTATTGTGAGTAAGGAGCAGATAGTTGCTTATATTATTTCAGATTGTACGGGAAAAACAGCTAAAAATTTAATGGAATCTACTGCTGGACAATTTCCAAATTATGAAATGAAAATGAAAACATTTGCTTTTGTGCGCTCAATTGAGAAAATTGAAGAAGTATTAAAACAGGCCAAAGAAGAAAATGCAGTTATTGCCTATACTTTTGTTAAAAGTAAAATGAGAAAACATTTAAATCAATTAGCTGAAAGCTATGGTTTGGAATATGTTGATATGATGGAAAAGCCCTTAAAAATTGTTTCTGAAAGATTAGATACTGCCCCAAAACAAGAATTTGCACTTAAATATCAGTTAGACGACGCCTATTTTAAAAGAATTGAAGCAATGGAATTTACTCTCCAATTTGATGATCTAAATGAATCCAAAGGGTATGAGGAAGCTGATATAGTTTTAGTAGGGGTTTCAAGAACATCTAAAACTCCTCTTTCTGTTCACTTATCTTATCTTGGTTATAAAACTGCGAATGTTCCACTGGTGCCTGAGGTTGATGTTCATCCAGCAGTATTAGAAAACAAAGATAATAAAGTAGTTGGCTTAACAATTGACCCTAAGTTATTAAATGATATTCGGATTGAGAGATTAAAAAAAATGGGACTTGGGGATGATGCTACTTATGCAGCTAAAGAAAGAATTGATAAAGAGTTTGAATATGCTGATTCAATCATGAAAGAAATTGGTTGTCCGGTGATAGATGTAACCGATAAAAATATTGAAGAAACCGCTGTAGAGGTACTTTCATATTTTGAAGATTAGGAGTTGATATCATGTTTTCCAGAGTAGAGCAGCTGGAATGGGAAAAAGAAAAACTTTCAGCTGCTGCTTGTTTGAGTTCTGAAACTAGAGGTCGATTAAAAGAAGAAGAAAATTGTGACATTAGAACTATTTTTCAGCATGATCGAGATAGGATTATTCACTCGAAAGCTTTTAGAAGGTTAAAACACAAAACGCAGGTTTTTATTGCACCTGAGGGAGACCATTATCGAACTAGATTAACTCACACTCTGGAAGTATCACAAATTGCGCGTACTATTGCTCGGGCTCTTAAATTAAATGAAGATTTAGTTGAAGCTATTGCCTTGGGGCATGATCTGGGACATACCCCTTTTGGTCATGCCGGTGAGGCTGCTTTAACTGAAATCACTGGAAAAGAGTTTAACCATAATATTCAGAGTTTAAGAGTTGTAGATCTTATTGAAAAACGAAGCAGCGGCAGCAGAGGCTTAAATCTAAGCCTAGAAGTTAGAGATGGTATTTTAAATCATACAGGCCCTGATAAACCATTTACTTTAGAAGGGCAAATTGTAAGAATAGCAGATCGAGTAGCCTATATTAATCATGATATTGATGATGCACTAAGAGCTGGTATAATAAAACAGTCAGACCTGCCGACTGATACAATCTCTATTCTGGGCGAAACTCATTCTAAAAGAATAGATGTTATGGTTAGAGATTTAATTAATACAAGCTGGGAGCAGCGTGAGATAAAACGTTCAGCCGAAGTTGAATATGCAACAGAAAAATTGAGAAACTTTCTCTTTGAAAATGTCTACATTGGTTCAGAAGGCAAAAGTGAAGAAGGAAAAGCTAAGAGGCTATTAAAACTCTTATATGAATTTTTTATGGAGAATATAGGTAATATTCCAGATGAATACCTGGAGTTCGAGAAAAATCATAAGCAGGCTGTAATTGATTATATTGCAGGGATGACTGATCGCTATGCAATTAATCTAGGTAGGGAATTTTTTATACCAACTCCCTGGTTAGATAATAACTAAAATAATTTGAAATGGACTTATAATTTTACTTTATTAAATAAATGCAGGATAAAACTTTTTTTTAGAGAAATATAATTACAGCAGTATTTTCTTTTATTATTGTTTTCTCTAAAATGATATTTTGAAATACAATTAAGGTCAGGGTGGATAAATTGACCAGATATTCAGATGAATTTATAGATGAATTAAAAGAAAATGTTGATATAGTCGATTTGATTTCAGATTATCTGGAGTTAAAAAAAACTGGGAATAGATATAAAGGTCTGTGCCCTTTCCACAGTGAAAAAACACCATCATTTTTTGTTAATCCAGATAATAATTTTTATCACTGTTTTGGTTGTGGAGCGGGTGGAGATTCCATAAATTTTGTAATGGAAATAGAGAACTTAACCTTTGTTGAATCAGTTAAAATGCTTGCTGAACGGTCAGGTATAGAACTACCAGATATGACTAATCAGCAGCGTCAGGTTTATAAAGAACGTGAGGAACTTTTTTCTTTAAATAAACTAGCTGCTCGTTTTTACAATTATCTTTTAACTGAGACTAATATTGGTGAGGTGGCATTAAAATACTTAAATGCTAGGGGATTTACTAAAGAAGACATTAATAAATTTAAGCTCGGTTATGCAGCTGACGAATGGCAGCTGTTATTAAATTTTTTAAAGAAAAAAGGCTTCAGCCTTCATTTAATAAAAAAGGCAGGTTTAATCAGCGAAGGAAAAAATGACTCCTATTATGATAAATTTAGAAATAGAGTTATGTTTCCTATTTTTAATAATAGAGGTGAGGTAATAGCATTTGGCGGGAGAATATTAGAAAGTGAAGATAGTTATGGTCCTAAATACTTAAATTCTCCGGAAACTCAAATTTTTAGTAAAAAGAAAAATTTATATGGTTTGCATTTAGCTAAGGATTCAATTAGAAAAGAAAATAGCTGTATTATAATGGAAGGTTATACTGATGTGATTCAGGCACATAAAAAGGGGTTTGAAAATTCTATAGCTTCTTTGGGAACTGCTTTCACAGAAGAACAGGCAAAGCTGATCAAAAGATATGCAGAAAATGCATTTATTGCTTATGATGCTGATACAGCTGGAAATAAAGCTACCTTGAGAGGTTTAGATATTTTAAATGCGGCCGGAATTAATGTCAAGGTAATAGAGCTTGAAGAAGGCAGTGATCCAGACCAGCTTTTAAAAGATGAAGGTGCGGATATATTTAACGATTATCTGGGAAAAGCAGTTAATCTAATAGATTTTAAAATAAATATGATTGTGAAAAATAAAAATCTATCAGATCCAGGAACTAGAAAAAAGACTTTAAGAGCAATTGTCGAGCTTTTAAGTGAAGTTGAAGATAATTTGGAGAGGGAAATATATATTGAAAGGGCTGCTCTTAAAACTAATTTTAAAGAAAATGTTCTTGCAGAAGAAGTAAAAAAAGAATTTAAAAAAAATAAAAGCAGGAATAATAAAAGTAATAGAGAAAATGAAAATAAGCAACAAAAAGAAAAAAAATTTGACTTATACTCACAATTATCATATTATCAAAAAGTTGAGGAAGAAATACTTGCCCATTTTATCAGCAGCCCAACTTTAAGAGAGGAATTGTCTAACAGAATCTCTAAGAATGATTTTAGCGGCAGAACTGCTCAGTTGGCTGAACATTTATTTAAAGGCCCAGTTATCAGTAACTCTATCCGTTTAGAAAAGGTTAAAGAAGAACTGGAAGGAGAGCTTATATCTTACTGGTCTGAGATTTTAGTTAAACAGGATAATTCTTTAAATAGAGATAGAATTTTAGAACTTGCTGATTATTTAAGTTCGAAAAGGGTTGCTAATAACAAAGAGAAGTTATGTAGATTACTCAGCAAAAAGGAATTAAGTTTAGATAAATTGAATCGAATCTTATTGACCTTTTATAGTCTGAATTATAATATTGAAAGGAGGGACTAAAGTGGCTGAAAAAGAAATAAGTCCTGCTAAAATAGATGAAGTTAAGGATCTTGTTAGTCGTGGTAAAAAAGAGGGCGAACTAACTTATGAAGAAATTATGGATGCTCTTGAAGATATTGATTTAGATTCTGAAGATATTGAAAAAATATATGATATTTTCAGTGAAATGAATATAGAAGTTGTAAGTTCAAAATTAGAAGATGATAGTGAAGATGAAGATGATGAAGATGATAGTGGTCTTGATCTTAGTGTTCCTAAAGGTGTAGGAATTGATGACCCAGTAAGGATGTACCTAAAAGAAATTGGAAAAGTAGATCTATTAACTGCCGAAGAGGAAGTTGAGCTTGCAAAACGAATGGAACAGGGTGATGAGTGGGCTAAACAGCAGTTGGTAGAAGCTAACTTAAGGCTTGTAGTGAGTATTGCTAAAAAATATGTTGGTCGCGGAATGCTTTTTCTTGATTTGATTCAAGAAGGTAATATGGGGCTAATGAAGGCAGTAGAAAAGTTTGATTATACTAAGGGGTACAAGTTTAGCACCTATGCTACCTGGTGGATTAGACAGGCTATAACCCGTTCTATTGCTGATCAGGCTAGAACAATTAGAGTACCTGTTCATATGGTAGAGACTATCAATAAACTAATTAGAGTTTCCAGACAATTACTTCAGGAAAAAGGTAGAGAACCAAAAGCTGAAGAAATTGGTGAAGAAATGGATATTTCTGCTGAAAAGGTAAGAGAGATTATGAAAATTGCTCAGGAGCCCGTTTCTCTAGAAACACCAATTGGTGAGGAAGAAGACAGTCACCTTGGTGATTTTATTGAAGATGTGGATTCTCCTGCTCCTGCTTCGGCAGCTTCTTATATTCTGCTTAAAGAACAGCTTGATGGAGTTTTAGATACTCTTACTGACAGGGAAAAAAGGGTGCTTGAACTTCGATTTGGAATAGAAGATGGACGTCCAAGAACTCTAGAAGAAGTTGGTAAAGAATTTGGAGTTACCAGAGAAAGAATCAGACAGATTGAGGCTAAGGCACTGCGAAAGTTAAGACACCCAAGCCGGAGCAAAAAATTAAAGGATTATCTAGAATAATAAAGAAAAACTTTGTATTTTTTAGAAAAAGAGAGTTATTTCAAGATTATTAATACTATTAACTCAAAAAAAATACAAAAAGCTCTTGACCTGGTCTGATTTATATCATATAATTATTCTTGTCGTCACAAATTAATTTAATTTGTAGCGGGCCCATAGCTCAGTTGGTCAGAGCAACCGGCTCATAACCGGTTGGTCCCAGGTTCGAATCCTGGTGGGCCCACCAGATACTAACACCCTGTTCTCAATCGGAGCAGGGTTTTTTTGATTTATAATAATGAAAAGTATTGATAAATAAGGGGGCTTTATCCATGATTAAAGCAGCGGAAGTCATACAGTTAATGGGCAAAATTGCTCCAAAAGAATTGGCAGAAGACTGGGATAATGTTGGCTTACAAGTAGGAGATGTCAACCAAGAAGTTGAAAATATTTTAATAGCACTTGATTTCAATCAGGAAGTTTTAAATGAGGCATTAGAAAAAAATTGTCAATTAATTATTACCCACCACCCTTTTATATTTAAAGGCATTAAATCAATTAATACTCAAAATGAAAGTGGAAGACTAATTTTTGAACTGATAAAAAATAATATTGTTTTATTTTCTGCCCACACCAACTTAGATATTGCTGAAGGTGGCTTAAATGATTATCTAATTAACAAATTAGATGTAGAAAATATTTCTCTGTTAAAAACCACCAAAAGCAAAAACTATCATAAACTGGTAACATTTATTCCTGAGAATGATTTTCCAAAAGTAAGGGATGCAGTTTATGCAAAGGGAGCCGGGGAATATAAAAATTACAGCCACAGCGGTTTTTACCAGCAGGGGACCGGAAATTTCAAACCCTTAGAAGACTCTAATCCTCATTTGGGTAAAAAAAATGTCTTAAATGAAGTAAGAGAGTATCGTTTTGAGGTAATTGTCGAAGATGACAAATTAGATAAGGTGGTTAAAGAACTTATAAAAGTTCACCCTTATGAAGAACCGGCTTGGGACTTATATGAAATGGAAAATTTAAAAACTGAACACGGAATAGGAAGGATCGCCGATTTTAAATTTGAAATAGAACTGCAGCCTTTTTTAGATCAAATAAAAGATATATATGATTTAGATGTAATAAAAGTAGTAAGGGCTAAAAATAAGCTTAAAAAAGTTGCTCTCTGCAGTGGTAGCGGGGCTGATTTTATTAAGGATGCTTATTACCAGGGGGCAGATTTATATTTGACAGGAGATGTTAAGTATCATGAAGCACAGTTGGCAGAAGAATTAGGAATTAATCTGATCGATTTTGGCCATTATGGAAGCGAAAAATTTGTGAGAGAGTTATTGACTGAAAGGTTAAAGAAAGAAGCATCTGCTAAGTTATTAAAAGAGCTTAATTTTTATAAGTCTGAGCTTAAAACTAGACCCTGGGATTATCAGTGATTACTATGATTTCAAGGGTTTTAACTTGAGCAGCTTGCTTGACATATTGTAAAACTGGTGGTATACTTTATATGGTAAAAAAATAAGTTAACCAGATGATCGCATCATTAATTGATGAGGAAAGTCCGAGCTCCACAGGATAGGATGCCGGGTAACGCCCGGTGGAGGTAACTCCCAGGCTAGTGCCACAGAAATATACCGCCTTATTAAATTAAGGTAAGGGTGAAAAGGTAAGGTAAGAGCTTACCGGATTTCAGGTAACTGGAATGCCAGGTAAACCCCATCTGGAGTAAGTCCAAATAGGGAGATGAAAGAGTGATCCGCTTTTCTCCGGGTAAGGACGCTTGAGGGTTCAGGTAACTGTTCCCCTAGACAGATGATCATTTAATACAGAACTCGGCTTATAGGTTGACTTATTTTTTTGTCTATTATTTTTTTAATTTTTATAAAACTCAAAAAAAGGGGTGTTGAGATGGAGAAGGCAGTAATAGATGCAATAGACTATATTGATGAGGCAGTAAACAAATCAGAGCAATTAAATAATTACTCTCCTGAAATTAGTAGTAAAGTATTAGATAATCGGATAATAACACTCGAAGCCTACATAAGGTACATTGAACGGGAAACGATACCCGTTCTTGAAAATCTTTTAGAAATACTTGAGGAGGCTAATAATGGTTGACCAGATATACTATAAGGTACAGTACCCGTTAAAAAAAGCAATAGATGTTATGAAAGAATTAGATGATTTAGAACTTGATATTTTAGGAAAAGATTTGAACAGTTATGATCAGGAAAAAATTAATAACTTTTTAAATAGCTGGAATAATGGCGGCAGAGATAAAATAATTTCTTTGATAAATGATTTAAGAGCCCAGCAGTAAGATTTAGAAACCATAGCTACCAGCTGTGGTTTTTATTATTTTAAGATCTTTAAAATTTTAATTTATACTATAATTATTATTTATGGCTGGTTAGACTAAAAAAAATACTTAAATACATTAATAATACTTATATTATTTTTTATAATATTTATAGTCTCTTTAAAAATCCTGGTTTAAACTCTAATATATAGTTAGAGGTGAAGTAAATGCAAACAGAAGATTTAGGTAAAAAAATTAAGGAATATCGAAGAGTTCAGGAATTAACTCAGGAAGATCTTGGGGAAAAGGCGGGGCTGCATTATACTTACATAGGACAGGTAGAAAGGGGAGAAAAAGAACCATCTTTTAAAGCTTTGAATAAAATAGCTGAAGCTTTAGAAGTAGGTATAGATAAACTGCTCATAAATTACGATCTGAGTTCAGATGTTAAGATTCAAATCTCAAATATAACAGATTTACTTTTAAATCGTAATCAAAAAGAGTTAGAAATGATATACACTTTGCTTAAAAATCTAATCGAGATTATTGACAATCAGCCTGATATTGAAAAAAAGGAATAATTATGGTACAATAAACTGCAAACTGATTTTAAGATTGTAATTTGATTTAAGGAGGGTTATTATATGGCCGGACATTCTAAGTGGGCTAATATAAAGCATAAAAAACAAAAGGAAGACAAGAGAAGAGGTAAGCTTTTTTCAAAATTGAGTCGTAAAATTGCAGTTGCTGCCAGAGAGGGTGGCGGAGACCCTGAGATGAATTCTGATCTCAGAATGGCTATTCAAAAGGCTAAAGATAACAATATGCCAAATGACAATATTGAGAGGGCGATTAAACGAGGAACTGGTAATTTAGAAGGCATGAGTTATGAGTCCTTTGTTTATGAGGGATATGGCCCTGGTGGAGTTGCATTATATTTAGATATAATGACTGACAACCGAAATAGAACTGCTTCAGAGGTGCGCCACATCCTTGATAAAAATGGTGGTAATCTGGGTTCTAATGGTTGTGTAGCCTGGATGTTTCAGCGAAAAGGAGAATTAGTAATTGACCTAAATGAATTTGAAGTTGGCGAAGAAGATCTTTTATTAGAAGCACTCGAAGCAGGAGCAGAAGATTTAGAATATGGTGAAGAAGAAGCAGTGATTTACACTGATCCTTCCAATTATGAAACTGCTCGTGAAGCTTTAGAAGAAGCTGGCTATGAATTTGAGTCTGCTGATTTAGCCATGGTTCCAGATAATGAAGTTACTCTGGATAAAAGCGATGCCAAAAAAATGTTAAGATTAATGGAACAGTTGGAAGATCATGATGATATTCAAGATGTTTATTCTAATTTTAATATTCCAGAAGATGTTAGAGCTGAAATAGAAGCAGAAGAAAATTAATTAATATTTTAATTTAATTTTAATGATTTTGTTATAAAATAAATTTAGATTTTAATAAGGGCACTGGATAACAGTGTCTTTATTTTTTTGTTTTTATAATTAAGCTTTATATGATATAATTATTTCAAACATTAGTTTGAATGGGGTGTGGGATTTGCGAATTTTAGGTATTGATCCAGGGCTTGCCACGATTGGTTATGCCTTAGTAGATAAAGAAACAAATCATTTTGAAGTTTTAGAATATGGAGTCATTAAAACTTCAGCAGATAAAGAGGATATAGAAAGACTGGAAATTATTCATAGAAATATTGAAGCATTGATCAAAGAATTCAAACCGGAGCAGATGGCAGTTGAAGAATTATTTTTTAATAAAAATGTGAAAACTGCAATCGCTGTTGGGCAGGCTAGAGGAGTAATTCTATTAGCTGGTTCTCAGGCTGGTTTAAAAGTGGCAGAATATACTCCGCTGCAGATAAAACAGGCAGTAGTTGGCTATGGTAGGGCTGATAAAATGCAGGTGCAGCAGATGGTAAAATCGCTGCTGAATTTATCCGAACTTCCAAGACCGGATGATGCGGCTGATGCACTGGCAATTTCAATCTGTCACGGACATGTTTACAGTGCTCATTCTGGATGGGAGGAAAGATTATGATTGGCTATTTAGAAGGAGAAGTCATAAATTCTGAACTTAATAAAATTATTCTAGAGATTAATGGAGTTGGCTATGAATTAGAGCTGGCAGGTTTTAAAAAACAACCTTTAGTCGGAGAAGAGTTAGAAGTCTATACATATACTTATGTTAGAGAAGATGCGCTAAAGTTATTTGCTTTTCCGGAAAAGGTAGGTAAAGAACTATTTGAAATATTAATAACAGTCAACGGTATTGGTCCAAGTGCTGGTTTGAATATATTAAATACAATGCCTGCTTCTAGATTTGTAAGTGCAATTATGCAAAAAAACGAGGCAGTGCTAAAAGAGATTTCAGGTATTGGTCCAAAAACTGCTCAGAGACTTATTCTGGAACTGCAGAGCAAATTAGAAGAATTTGCTTATCTTCAAAATGATTCTAACAAATTTACTGGTGGAGCTGATGGAGATAGGCAGGATGTAGTAGATGCTCTTACAGCTTTAGGTTATAAAATTTCTGAAATTAATAAAGCTTTAAGAGAACTTAGCTTTGAAGATAATATAAATGTTTCTGAAAAGATAAAATTAGTTTTAAGCCAACTTGGTAAGGAGAGATAATAATGGAAAATGAAAGACGAGTTGTTTCTCCAAAAAAGAAAAAAGATGATAATTCTGTTGATAAAGGTTTAAGACCATTAAGTTTAGGTGAATATATTGGCCAGAATAAAACAAAAGAAAAATTAAAGATTTTTATTCAGGCTGCTCGAGGCAGAAAAGAGGCTCTTGACCATGTCATGCTTTACGGTCCTCCAGGGCTTGGTAAGACCACTCTTGCAAATATAATAGCAAATGAGTTAAATGTTAATATTCATCAAACTTCTGGCCCGGCAATTGAAAGGCCTGGAGATTTAGCTTCGATATTAACTAATTTACAGCCAAGCGATGTGTTATTTATAGATGAAATCCACAGATTAAATAAAATGGTAGAAGAGGTTTTATATCCAGCAATGGAAGATTACTGTTTGGATATAATAATTGGAAAGGGTCCAAGTGCTCGTTCAGTAAGGCTTGACCTGGCTCCCTTCACCCTGGTTGGAGCTACAACTAAAGCCGGTAGACTTAGCTCACCACTTAGAGATAGGTTTGGAGTTATAAATCGTTTGGAATTTTATAAACAGGAAGAGCTGCAGGAAATAGTCACTAGATCTGCTGATATTTTAAATGTTGATATTGTATCACATGGGGCTTTAGAAATTGCCCGCCGCTCACGTGGTACCCCTAGAATCGCTAATCGGCTCTTAAAGAGAGTCAGGGACTTTGCAGAAGTTAAAGCAGATGGTATAATTAATAGGGAAGTTGTTGATTCAGCTTTAAAACTACTAGAAATTGATGAGCTGGGACTGGATAGAATTGATCACAAATTATTAAAGACTATAATGTTGAAATTCAGGGGCGGTCCTGTAGGTTTAAATACTTTAGCTGCTGCTATTAGTGAAGAAACAGAAACAATAGAAGATGTTTATGAACCATACCTTCTGCAGCTTGGATTTTTAGAAAGAACTCCAAGAGGTAGAGTAGCAACTACAAAGGCTTATCAACATTTAGATATTAAGCAAAACTCAGAATAAAAATCAAGAAAAAGTTAATGTTTTTGGAGGTTATTTTCAAATGAAAGTAGAGGAATTTGATTATCATCTTCCGGAAGAATTAATAGCACAAAATCCTCTTCCGAAAAGAGATGAATCGAGATTGATGGTTTTAAATCCCAGGCAGAATAAAATAAAAGAAAACATTTTTAAGAATTTAAAGGAATATTTAGAACCGGGTGATATGATTATTATGAACAACAGCCGGGTTATTCCAGCAAGATTATATGGGGCTAAAGTTCCAACAGGTACAGAAATTGAACTTTTATTATTAAACGAATTAGCCGAAGGCCGATGGGAGGTTTTAGTCAGACCTGGTCGTAGAGCTAAAAAAGGTGTTAAAATAAATTTCAATGACATTTTGAAAGCTGAGGTTGTTGAATATACTGATTTTGGTGGTAGAATTGTTGAATTCAGCTGGGATCAGGATAATTATGATTTTGAAGAAGTTTTAAACCAGCTTGGCGAAATGCCTCTCCCCCCATATATTAATGAGAAATTAGATGATCCTGAGCGTTATCAAACTGTTTACAGTCAAAAGAAAGGATCAGCTGCTGCTCCTACAGCAGGTCTGCATTTTACCAAAAATTTATTGAAAGAACTGCAGGAGTATGGTGTTATTTTAGATTATATAACACTTCATGTAGGTTTGGGAACATTTAGACCTGTAAAAAGTGAAGAAATAGAAGATCATGAAATGCATGAAGAATATGCGGAAATATCTGCTGAAACGGCTGCTAAAATAAAAGAGGTTAAGGCTAGAGGTAATAAGATAATTGCAGTCGGTACTACAGTTACCAGAACTTTAGAATCAGCTGCTCAAACTGGAGATTTAAGTGAATATAAAGGTTGGACAGATATTTTTATCTATCCAGGTTATGAGTTTAAGGTAATTGATTCTTTAATTACTAATTTTCATTTACCCAAATCAACTTTATTGATGCTTGTTTCAGCTTTAGCAGGTAAAGATTTTATCTTGTCAGCTTATAAAAAAGCTGTTGAAGATAAATATAGATTTTTTAGTCTTGGAGATGCAATGTTGATCTTAAACAGGAAGGAAGATTAGTTTGTTTGATTTTAAGTTAATTAAAGAAAATAAGAAATCAGAGGCGAGATTGGGTGAAATCACAACAGACCATGGAAAAATTGAAACACCAATTTTTATGCCAGTTGGAACTCAGGCGACAGTAAAAGCAATGTCTTCCAGAGAATTAAAAGAAATTGGTTCACAGATTATACTTGGTAACACATATCATCTTTATTTAAGACCAGGTGATGATTTAATTGCTAAGGCTGGTGGTCTGCATAAATTTATGAATTGGGACCGTCCAATTCTAACTGATAGTGGAGGGTTTCAGGTTTTTTCACTGGCAAACCTAAGAGAAATTGAAGAAGAAGGTGTTTATTTCCAATCACATCTAGATGGTTCAAAACATTTTATTTCTCCTGAAAAATCAATGCAGATTCAGCAGAATTTGGGATCTGATATTGTAATGGCTTTTGACGAATGTCCGCCTTACCCAGCTGAAAAAGAATATGTAGAAAACTCTTTAAATAGAACTCTTCGTTGGGCAGAAAGATGCAAAAAAGAAATGGAAGATGCAGAAGGACAGGCATTATTTGGTATAATCCAGGGCGGTGTTTATCCAGAACTGAGAAAACAGAGTGTTGAAGAAACAACAAAGTTTGATTTTCCAGGTTATTCAATTGGCGGTTTAAGTGTGGGAGAACCTAAATCAGAAATGTATAAGATGTTAGATCACACAACCCCTTTAATGCCTAAAAATAAACCGCGTTACTTAATGGGAGTGGGAACTCCAGAAGATTTACTTGAAGGGATTTACCACGGTATAGATATGTTCGACTGTGTTATGCCGACTAGAATTGCCAGGCATGGACAAATATTTACCCATGCTGGCAGAAAAACAATTAGAAACGCAACTTATAAAGAAGATTTCACCCCTTTAGATTCAGAATGTGACTGTCATGTTTGTCAAAACTACAGCCGTGGTTATGTGAGGCATTTACTTAAAAGAAATGAGATTTTAGGAGTAAGGCTAACTACTTATCATAATTTATATTTCATGCTAAAATTTTCAGAAGAAATAAGAGATGCAATTAGTAATGATAGTTTCATTGATTTTAGAGAAGAGTTTTATAGTAAATATGAACTAAAATAAATATTATTTACATTTTTTTAAAATAATATTTAGCTTTTAGCAGGAATATCATATTTATTGTTGAAATAGTTATGAGAGAAAAAAATTAATTAGGAGAGGATAGTAAATGGAATATTTATACGCAATTTTACCATGGGTCTTAATTTTCGGTATTTTTTGGTTCTTTTTAATTAGACCTCAACAGAAACAGAAAAAAGAACATCAGAACATGTTAGATAATTTAGCAATTGGTGATAAGATAGTTACTATTGGTGGTATTAAAGGTAAGATTATTAAAATCAATGATAACAATGTTAGAATTAGGGTTTCTTCTAATGTTGATATTGATTTTATAAAGAATGCTATTTCTAGAGTAGAAGAAAAAAGCAGCAGCAAAAAAGAAGAGATTACAGAAAAAAATGAGAATGACAAATAATAACTGATTAGCTGAGAACTGGGGGAAAATAATGTGAAAAATGCAGTCAAAGAATTTTTGCAATCTTTAGTAATAGCTGGAATACTGGCCTTCTTTATTATTACATTTGTTGCCCAGTCATTTGTAGTAGATGGAAGGTCAATGGCTAACACTCTTCAGGATGGTGAAAGGTTATTTGTTAATAAGTTTATTTATAGATTTCATCCACCTGAAAGAGGGGATATTATAGTTTTTGCTCCTAAAGGATCACCAGACCAAAAATATATTAAAAGAGTGATTGGTAAACCAGGTGACACTGTCTATATTAAAGATGGTACTACCTATGTGAATGGTGAGGCTTTAGAAGAAGAATATTTACCGGAAAGAATGATTGGAGATTTTGGTCCTTATGAGGTGCCAGAAGAAAGAGTTTTTGTATTAGGTGATAATCGAAATCACAGTGCTGACAGTAGATTTGGTAGTATTGTTGGCTTTGTAGAATATGATGATATTTCAGGGAAGGCTTTCTGGGTTTACTGGCCTTTAACTGAAATGCGGGTGATAGATCATCAGGAATACAGTTTATCATTTGAAAATTAATTGTTTATTGTTAGGAGGACATTTATTTAATGAGGTATAAACAAAAAAGAAGAATTAAGTTAATTATTATTTTAGCAATAATGGCCTTTGCTGCATTTTTATACTTTCAGCATGGTATTAATTTAGGACTTGATTTACAGGGGGGAGCCCATATAGTTTTACAGGCTCAGCCAACAGAAGAAAGAGAAATTAACGATACAGTTATGACAGGTATTCAAAGTGTTATTGAACGCAGAGTTAATCAGTTAGGATTAAGTGAGCCTTTAATCCAGAGGCAGGGTAGTGACAGGATTATTGTTGAACTGCCTGCAGTAGATAGCCCTAATGAGGCGATTGAAACAATAGGTAGAACTGCAATGTTAACCTTTAAAAACTCTGCTGGAGAGGTTTTGATGACCGGAGAAGCTGTCAAAGATGCCCGAGCTGATCATGATCAGTATGGTAGGCCTGTAATTGCTTTTACTTTGACAGACGAGGGGTCTGATGAGTTTGCTGATATTACAAGCCGCTACATAGGTAAAAAGATTGGTATTTACCTTGATAATGAACAGCTGACTAATCCAACTGTTCAAGCTGTAATTGAAGAAAGAGGTCAAATTACCGGTTATGAAACAATACAGGCTGCAGAAGAAGATGCAATTTTGATTAGAGAAGGTGCATTACCTGTACCTGTTGATGTAATTGAGACTAGAACAGTAGGGCCTACTTTAGGTTCGATTTCTATTCAAAAAAGTATTAGAGCTGGACTAATTGGTCTGCTCTTAGTTGCAATTTATATGGTTATCTATTATAGATTTCCTGGTGTTTTAGCGGCTGTAATTCTAGCAATCTATGGTTTGATATTAATGGGAACGATGGCTGGTCTGCAGGCTACTTTAACTTTACCAGGTATTGCTGGTTTGATTCTTTCTATAGGTATGGCAGTTGATGCGAATATCATTATTTTTGAAAGAATAAAAGATGAGCTAAAATCTGGAAAGACACTTAGAGCTTCAATTGACGCAGGTTTTAAGAGAGCTTATACAACTATCATTGATGCTAATGTAACTACTATTATGACTGCTCTTATTCTGGCCTATTTTACTAGTGGTACAGTTAGAGGTTTTGCTGTGACACTTGGTATAGGTATTATTGTCAGTATGTTTACTGCTTTCTTTGTTACAAGAAATGTAATTGATATTTTTGCAGGCAGTAAATTATTACGTGAAAATAAATCTTTCGGGGTCAGAAAGGGGTAATAAAGTGGATATTTTAGGAAAAAGAAAATTGTGGTATACAATTTCTATAACAGTTATTGTAATCGGTTTAGCATTTTTAATGATAAATGGTTTAAATTTAGGAATTGACTTTAATGGTGGAACATTAATGGAATTTAGTTTTGCTGAGAATGTTAGCTCAGAGGATGTAAGAGCTGTTTTGGAAAGAATAGAAATAGCAGAAGACAGCAAAATTCAGCAGTCTGAGGCTGCTGGCGAACATGGAGTAATTATTAGAGCTAAGACTTTAGAATCTGAAGAGATTGTTGCTTTAGATAATGCAATTAGAGATGAATTTGAATCCGCAGAAATGTTGAGAACAGAAATGGTTGGGCCAACTATTGGTAGAGAATTAAGAATTAATGCTTTGCTGGCAATGATTGCAGCTTCAATCGCCATAGTTGCTTATATCAGTTTCCGTTTTGAATTTAGATTTGCGGTTGTTTCTATTATTACTTTAATGCATGATGTTTTAATAACTCTAGGTATTTTCGCTATTTTAGGTCGAGAAGTTAACACACCTTTTGTAGCAGCATTATTAACTATAGTGGGTTATTCTATTAATGATACTATTGTTATTTTTGATAGAATTAGAGAAAATATGAAACTAAAGCATAAGGCTCCATTTATAGAACAGGCAAACACTGCAGTTGTTGATACACTACCAAGATCAATTAACACTTCGATAACTACATTAATTACTATCTTAGCTATTTATTTCTTTGGAGGAGCTTCAATTCAAACATTTATGTTAGCTCTCTTTATTGGTATGTTTGCTGGTACCTATTCTTCAATTTTTGTTGCCAGCCCTTTATTAGTTACCTGGCAGAAGAAAATCAGTAGATAATAATTAGAAATTTATTTAGACTATAAAACCCCTCCTTAAGCTTGGAGGGGTTTCTATCTTTAAAAAAGGCTGTGATAAAATGGATATGAACTTACCCAAACATTATAGGCACTTTCAGCGTTACAGTGAGATTGCACAAATTCTTGTTAAAAATGGGCTTGGTTTTATAATTTCTCAGCTAGAATTGAATAAATACTTACCATTTAGAAAGAGAATAAACACGGTAGAAAGACCTACAGGAAAAATGCTTGCTGTTAAAATAAGAGAAGTTCTGCAGGAATTAGGTCCTGCTTATATAAAATTGGGACAGCTGCTGAGTACAAGAGCAGACGTTTTCCCACCAACTTTTATTGCAGAGATGAGAAAACTTCAGGATAAAGTCCCTGCTGAAGATTTTGAGATTATAGAAGAATTTTTAAAAAATGAGTTGGGTTCCAAATATGAAGAAGAAATAATAAAAATTGAAAAAGAAGCCGAAGCTGCTGCTTCAATTGGACAGACTCATAAGATAACGCTTAAAAATAATAGGTCTGCTATTATGAAAGTAAAAAGACCTGGGATTGACAAAAAGATTAATGTAGATGTTGAAATAATGGAAAGTCTTGCTAAACAGGCGGCTGAAAGAAATTTATTTAACTCCATTATTAGACCGGTAGAAATTATTAAAGAATTTAAAAGAACGATTAAAGATGAGTTAAATTTTAAAGGAGAAATGGCAAATATCATTCGCTTTCGCAGTGATTTTGCTGATAATCCTTACATTACAGCGCCCAAAGTGTTTTCTGAACTTTCTACTGTTAATGTTTTAATTATGGAAGAGATCAAAGGGACTAAATTGCGGGATATTGATCAGAGTCACCCTCACAACAAGTTTATTGCAGAACTTGGAGCAAAGGCTCTAATGAGGCAGGTTTTAATTAATGGGTTTTTTCATGCTGATCCGCATCCGGGCAATATTTTTATTACAGGTGACAAAACAATAGCGTATGTCGATTTTGGTATGGTTGGACGAATTACCGAAGAAGATAGAGATTTAATGGCATTACTTTTTTATGCTTTAGTTAACAAAAAAATAAATGTTTTGATGGATGTAATTTTAATATTAGGTGAAAAGCCGGATAATTTTAACAGAAGACGGTTTCAACTTGATATGGAAAAAATACTTGATAGATATTATGGCAGTGACCTATCAAATATTGAAATTAAAGCTGTATTTGAAGATTTACAATATTTTATTTATGAACATCAGATCAGAATGCCTCAAGACTTCTTTCTTCTTTTTAGAGCAATAGCTGTTAGCGAAGGAGTTGGGCAGGATTTGGATCCTGATTTCAATGTTGTAGAAGTTGGAAAAGAGTTCATTGATGAAATTTTAGATGATCGGCTACAGCTGGATAAAATAGTTTCTAGATTTGGATCTGAAATTTGGAAATTTGGTCGCAAAAAATATGAATTAAATAAACAGCTTAAATCAGTTTTAAGTAAATTAGTTGAAGATGATTTTACAATCAATTTTAGGCATACTAATTTAGAAAACTTAATTTCAAGACTTGATATTATCTCAAATCGTTTATCAATGAGTTTAATAATTGCTTCTTTGATAATTGGATCAACCTTATTAATTCAGACAAATATGGAGCCGCGTATTTTTAATATTCCCCTGCTTGGCTTTATTGGTTATTCATTTGCAGGTGTTTTAGGATTATTACTTGTTATTTCAATTTTTAGATCAGGAAAATACTAAATTAATATAATATTGGTGATATTTAATGGAGAAAATTTGGGAATTGAATTCTTATTTGGAAGATGAAAAACTAAATATAGATCAACTTTTGGCTGACAGAGGTATTAAAACAAAAAAAGAAAAAGAAATATATTTAAGCTCTAGTTTAAAATATTTAAGTGACCCTTTTTTATTACCTGGAATGAAAAAGGCAGTTAAAAGAATAAAAAAAGCAGTAGAAAATAAGGAAAAAGTTTTAGTCTATGGAGATTATGATGTTGATGGAATAACTTCGACAGCAGTTTTATTTAGATTTTTCAAAAAGGAGTATAATCTTGAGCTAAATTATTATCTACCGGATAGGATAAAGGATGGATATGGATTAAATATTAAAGCTTTAGAAAAAATAGTCAAAGAAAATATTGATTTAATTATAACTGTTGATTGCGGAATTACAGCTTTTAAAGAGGCTGAATATCTTTCAGAAGCAGGGGTGGATTTAATAATTACTGATCACCATACGCCTTCAAAAAAGTTACCTAAAGCTGAAGCGGTAATTAACCACCATCTTGTTGATGAAGAAGAATATTTTGCCTCAGAAATTGCAGGGGTAGGAACTGCTTATAAGTTAGTTCAAGCTCTAAATCCAGCAGCAGTCAAAGAAATCAATGAGGAATTGCTGCCAATTACTGCCTTAGGAACAGTTGCTGATATTGCTCCCTTAAAAAATGAAAACAGAATACTTGTTAAAAATGGTCTGGAAATGATCATAGAAGATAAAGTTCTTGGTTTAAAAATTTTAATTGAAAAATTAAAGCTAAAAAAACAAAATCTAAGTGCAGGACAAATAGGCTTTATTATTGCCCCGCCTCTGAATGCTGCTGGTAGGATTGATGATGCACAAGAAGCATTAAAACTTTTAATTAGTGAAGACCTGGGAGAAGTAAAAAGGATTGCTGAAAAGTTAATAAAAACTAATAAGAAACGACAGCAGCAGGAGGAAAAAATTTATCAGGCAGCAGAAAGAAAGATCGAAAATATTGATTTAGAAAGAGAAAAGTCAATAATATTAGCTGATGCAAACTGGCACTCGGGAATAATTGGGATAGTAGCTTCAAGGTTATTAGAGAAGTATAACTTACCTGTTATTTTATTTGCAGTCGATGAAAAAAAATCAACTGCAAAGGGATCAGCACGAAGTATTTCGTCTTTAAATATTTATCAAGCATTAAAACACTGCCAGTCTGAAATAATTGATTTTGGGGGGCACAAAGCAGCGGCAGGACTTAGTGTTAAGCTTGAGCAGATTAATAACTTTAAAAATAAGTTTAAAGAATATCTCTTGACAAATTTAGCTGAAGAAGAATTTCTAAAAAGAAAAAGAATTGATCTAAATTATGACGTTTCAAAGCTTGACCAGGATATTATATCAACTTTAGATCAATTTAAGCCTTTTGGAGTGGCAAATCCAGCTCCTAAATTTCTTTTTCAAAATCTAGAAAGTAAAAAGTGTTACCAAATGGGAAAAGATAATAAACATCTTAAAATCTATTTAAAAAATGGAGTGGAGGCTGTAGGATTTAATTTAGGTGATCAAGTAGACCAGATTGCTTCTGGTAGCTTTGATTTAATAGCTCAACCTGAAATTAATCGCTGGCGTGGTAAAGAAAGTATTCAGGTGAAAGTTGATGATTATCGGCTAACAGACAATCCTAACGCAGCCTTAGTATTTAAAAAAAATGACTATTATTTTTATGATTTCAGAAACAGTGGTGATAAGAAGCTAAATTTGAACAAACTTCTTTCTAATAAAGCTGTTAGAAAGGCTGCCGTTTATATTAATCATAAAAAAAAGAAGGTATATTTTAAGAAAAAATTTAAAAACCATTACTTTTTTGGCAGCAGCTATAATTTCAATAATACTTTTTCCCATTTGATTTTTTATTCGCTTCCTTTTTCTTTTAAACAATTTACTGAAATAATCAATAACTATCAGCTTAAATGCAGCAAAAAAATGACTAAAGTTATATTTGTTTTTGGAAATTCAGATATTAAGTACAATTCGAAAGTAATAGAATTTCTTAAGCAGCAGGAGCAGTCAGCAAGTCCCAAAAATGAATTGGACTTTAAAGGCTCAGTACGATATAATAAATTATCCAGGCGAATGGATAATTTTATGGAATTTAAAGATTTAGCTTTCCAAAAAAATCTTTTTGACCTGATTGCAAATGTATCTAATTTTAAGGAGGATAAAAATGAATCTTAGTGACAAAATAAGAAGCATCCCCGATTTCCCCAAGGAAGGAATTTTATTTAAAGATATTACACCTCTATTGAGGGATAAGGAGGCACTTAAAGAAGCCATAGAAAAAATGGCGGATATGTTTAGAGATTATGAGATTGATTATGTGGTAGGAATTGAAGCTCGAGGATTTTTGGTTGGTACACCTCTGGCAATAGAACTTGACAAGGGGTTTATTCCAATTAGAAAACCGGGTAAATTACCACATGAAGTATTAAAAAAATCATATGAACTGGAATATGGAAAGAATGAAATTGAAATACATAAAGATGCAGTTAATCAAGGTGATAAGATTTTAATTGTAGATGATTTGCTTGCTACAGGAGGAACTACACTTGCTGCAACAGAAATGATAGAAGAACTAGGTGGAGAAGTTGTTGGTTGTGCATTTTTATTAGAACTTGATGCACTTGACGGTAGGGAAGTTTTAAAAGATTATGAGGTTAAGTCACTCTTAATTGAATAATTTTTTGCTTTCAGATAATTAAAGGAGTATAAATATAGATGGAATTAGATACCTTATTAGATAAAATAAAATTATATATGGATGACCCAGATTTAGATATGGTTAGAAAGGCTTATGAATATGCTGAGAGAGCACATAATGAACAGTATCGTGTCTCAGGTGAGCCTTTTGTTGAACACCCACTAGGTGTGGCTATAATTCTTGCTGATTTAGAACTTGATATTGTATCAATAGTTTCATCATTACTGCATGATGTTGTTGAAGATACCGGTATTACCAGTGAAGAAATTGAAAGAGAATTTGGAGAAGAGGTGGCTCATATTGTAGATGGAGTCACAAAACTAACTAGAATGCAGTTTAAGACTAAAGCAGATCAGCAGGCTGAGAGTCTGCGAAAAATGTTTGTAGCTATGGCAGAAGATATTAGGGTTGTATTAATAAAACTTGCTGATAGACTGCATAATATGAGAACTCTTAATTATCTAAAAAAGGAAAAAAGAAAAGAAAAATCTAAAGAAACTCTAGAAATTTATGCTCCACTTGCCCACCGTTTAGGGATGTCTAAACTCAAGTGGGAATTAGAGGATTTAGCTTTTAGATATTTAAAACCTGAAATGTATTATGAAGTTTCACATAAAGTTCAGGCTAATCGTAAACAGCGAGAAAAAGATATTCAAGAGGCTATAGAAACTTTAAAAACAACTTTAAAAAACCATGATATTGAGGCTGAAATTTATGGTCGTCCAAAGCATCTTTACAGTATTTACAACAAAATGAGCCGTAAAGAAGTTGAATTTGATGAAATTTATGATTTAACAGCTGTCAGAGTTTTGGTTGAAAATGTAAAAGAATGTTATGAAGTTCTGGGTATAATCCATGAAATATGGAAGCCTATGCCAGGTAGATTTAAGGATTATATTGCAATGCCTAAATCTAATATGTATCAATCACTTCACACAACAGTTATTGCACCTAACGGGGATCCATTAGAGGTTCAGATTAGAACTTATGAAATGCATAAAACTGCAGAATATGGAATTGCTGCTCACTGGAGATATAAAGAGGGTAAAGTTGGCGATGAAAAATTTGAAGAAAAATTATCCTGGTTAAGAAGACTTTTAGAGTGGCAGAAAGATCTTCAGGAACCCCAGGAATTTATGGAGACGCTGAAAATTGATCTTTTTGAAGATGAAGTTTTTGTGTTCACACCAGAAGGAGATGTTGTCTCCCTTCCCAGAGGTGGTACCCCTGTTGATTTTGCCTATCATATTCACACTGAAGTTGGGCATCGCTGTGTAGGAGCCAAGGTTAATGGTAAAATTGTTCCTTTAGAATACAAGCTTAAAAATAGTGATATAGTAGAAATATTGACCTCTAAAAAAAGTAATGGCCCATCTAGAGACTGGTTGAAATTTGTTAAAACATCTAAAGCTAGAAGTAAAATAAAGCACTGGTTTAAAAAACAGCGCCGAGATGAAATAATAGATAAAGGTCATAGAATTCTAGATGAACATCTTGATAAATATAATATTAATATAAGTGAAAAAGAAAAAGAGAAAGAATTAAAAGAAATAACAAAAGAATTAGGTAGAAAAGATGTTGATGATTTATTAGAAGAGCTTGGTTACAGCAATATTAGTCCGAAACAGGTTGTTAGTAAATTTAAAGATTATGAACCTGAAAAAGATTTAGAAAAGAAACAAACATCCAGTCAGCAAAAATCAACTTCAGTTGATAAAGGTGTATCGGTTAAGGGTATGGAAGATATGCTGGTCAGAATGGCAAAATGCTGTAATCCTGTACCTGGTGATGATATTGTTGGTTATATTACTAGAGGTAGAGGGGTTTCAGTTCATAGATCAGACTGTAAAAATTTAAAAAACCTTGCTGATAGTGAACCAGAAAGAATTATAGAGGTTAGCTGGGAAAGAGGACGGACTGAATCTTATCAGGTTGATCTAAGGATTGATGCAGTAAATAAAAGTGCTCTGCTCAATGATATAACACATATTATTAAAGAAGAAAAAATAAACTTATTATCAGTAATGGCCAGAACTAGTGATCAAAATCGGGCTGTAGTCAACTTATCTTTAGAATTAAGTTCAACAGAGCATATGTATGATATTATGAAAAAAATTGAATCAATATCGGGAGTTCTGAATGTAAGTCGAGCAAAACCGGCTTAAACAAGGAGTGGAAATAAATGCGAGCAGTAGTTCAGCGTGTAAAAAATGCAAAAGTTGAAGTTGATGCTGAAATAACCGGAGAAATTGACTCCGGTTTATTAGTGTTTTTAGGAATTGGTAAAGAGGATAGTCAGGAAGATGCAGATTATCTTTTAGAAAAAATAATTAATTTAAGAATATTTGAAGATGAAGATGATAAATTAAACTTATCAGCTTTAGATTTAAATAAGGATTTAATGCTGGTTTCACAATTTACTCTTTTTGGTGACTGCCGTAAAGGGAGAAGACCAAGTTTTTTTGAGGCTGCACCACCAGCTGAGGCAGAAAAGTTATATAATTATTTTGTAGAAGTGGCTAAAAAGTCAGAACTTAAGATTGAAACTGGTGAATTCCAGGCTATGATGGATGTCAAATTAGTAAATGATGGCCCTGTAACAATTTTAGTTGATAGTAAAAAGAAATTTTAAATTTTAGAATAGGTGAGTATATGGAATTAAAAGAATTTACTGTTGGAGAATTGATGTCAAAATGCTATTTAGTTTCTGAAAATGGAAAAGCAATTATAATTGATCCTGGAGCTGAAGGCGAAAGATTATATAATTATCTTCAGGAAAATAATTTGGTGCTTAAATATGTTATCAATACTCATGGGCACTTTGATCACATAGCTGCAAATCAGTTTCTAAAGGAGAAAACTAGTGCTGAAATATTGGGGCATCCAAAGCTCAATCTTAAACTCAAAGATCCAAAGCTAAACTTATCTGAAATTTTTATGCAGCAAAAAATTAAATCACCAGTTTTAGACAGAGCTTTAAATGATGGTGATATAATAGATTTTGAAAATTTGAAACTAAAGATATTTTATACACCAGGACATAGTAACGACGGTATTTCTATCTATTTGAAAACCAATAAAATTCTTTTTTCTGGTGACTGTATTTTTGCCACAGGAGTTGGAAGAACTGATCTTAGTGACAGCAGTTTTAAGCAGCTTATTAATTCGATAGAAAAGAAATTGTTTTCATTACCTGAGGATACAGTATTTTATCCAGGTCATGGTCCTAAGAGTAATATTGGTTCTTTTAAAAATAGAGTATGGCCTGCAATTAAATAGGTTTGACATCTAATTTTTAATAGGTTAAAATTAAATCGGATTATTTTAATTATTATATATTTTTTATAAAATTTATGACACAAGAGAGGAGAGTGTAAGGTTTGTTTGATACTTTACGCGACAATAGTAGAATTATTGTTTATGTAGTAGTAATTGCTTTTGTAGTTTCCGGAGGATTTATGGGTTATGGTGCTTATTTAAATAATAGAGGTGGAGGCGGACAGTCTCCAAATCAGAACCCTTCAGTGATTGCTGAAGTAAATGGGATTGAAATTTCACAGCAGGAATATTTTACACTTTTACAGCAGCAGGCGCCCCAATCTAATCTAAGCAGCACTCAAATCATTCCATTTAGATATAATATTTTGGATGCTCTTATTGAAAGAAAACTGATTATGGATCAGGCAGAAAAAATGGAAGTTAATGTAGAGGTCTCAGAGTCTGAAGTAGACGAAAATTATCAGAATATTTTAGATCAAAATGAAATGACTGATCAGGATTTGGCTGATGCATTAGCTGAGCAGGGTTATACAATTGGTCAGTTAAGAGAAGATATTAAAGCCAATCTAGAAGAGAGTAAGACTATAACTGAGACTATTAATCAGAGCATTCCAGAAGTTACTGTTAATGATCAAGAAATTCAGGAACTTTATGATCAAAGATATCCTCAGCGTGACACTGATTCGGAAGAATCAACAGTAGAAGCTGATAGAACTGAAACTGAAAGACCAGAATTAGCAGATGTTAAAGCTGATTTAGAAGCTGAAATTAGAAATCAAAAGCGTAATCAGGCTGTTAACAGCTGGTTAGAAGAATTAAAAGCAGCTGCAGAAATAACTATTAATGAGCCGGTTTTAAGTGCTTATCATGCTTTAGAAAATGAAAATTATGATCAAGCTGTAGAAGAGTTTAAAACTTTTGTTGAACAGGAAGAAACTGATGCTATTTTCTATAGTTATTTAGCACAGGCCTATGAGGGTCAGAATGATTACGATAAAGCCGAGCAAACTTACGAAACAGCAGTTGAATCATTCCCTGAAAATAATGATTTAAAATTTAATTTTGCTCAATTTTTAGCTGAACAAGAAAAAAATGATGAAGCAATTGCATTATTAGATGAAGTAGCTGCTGGTGCTGAAGATGATTTTATGACTTATTATCAGCTTTTTATGCTTTACAGCCAGCTCGGAGCTGAAGAAAAAGCTCAATCTGCTATCGAAGAAGTACAAAGAATAAGTCAAAATATGCAGCAAAACCAGGAAGATGTTGAAATTGATACTGAAAATGCTGAAGAAATTCAAGAAGAAGCGGCAGAATTGGAAGAAAATATCGAAGTTGAAACTCCTTTAGAAACAGAAAATAATAATTAAATTTTATTTATATGAGTTGTTATTAAGAACCATTAATCTATCAGTTCACTCTTTAAATGAGTTTGAGCTGATAGATTTTCTAAAAATAAAAGTAAAAAACAAATGAATAAATAGTAGGTGAATTAAAAAATGAAGTTTAATGCTCCAAGAGGAACTAATGATATACTTCCACCAGATACTTTAAAATGGCAGTATGTTGAGAAAAAGACACATGAAATATTTTCAAACTATAATTATCAGGAAATTAGAACACCTATCTTTGAATATACAGAGCTTTTTCAGAGAGGTATCGGCGAAGTAACTGATATTGTGGAAAAAGAAATGTATACTTTTGAAGATAAGGGAGGCAGAAGTATTACTTTAAGACCTGAAGGAACTGCTTCTGTGATTAGGTCATTTCTAGAAAATAAGATTTACGGACAGGCTCAACCAACAAAGTATTATTATATTGGGCCTATGTTCAGGTATGAAAGGCCACAGTCAGGGAGATTTAGACAGTTTCATCAGCTGGGTGTAGAAGCAATAGCTTCTAATGATCCTGCACTTGACGCTGAAATTATCTCTTTAGGTATTAGGCTGCTGCAGGATTTGGTCTGGATAATTTAGAACTCCATTTAAATAGTGTAGGATGTGGAGATTGTAGACCTGCATATGTTGAAAAGTTAAAAAATTATCTTATTAAAAACAAAGATCAATTATGTGATAATTGTCAGAGTAGGATTGAAAGAAATCCTTTAAGAGTTTTAGATTGCAAAAATGATAGCTGTAAAAAAGTAATTGAAGAAGCTCCAAAAATAACTGATAATCTTTGTGAAAGTTGTTCTGATCATTTTGATGAGGTCCAGAATTATTTAGATGTTTTAGATCTTGATTATATAATTAATCCACTTCTGGTGAGAGGTTTAGATTATTACACTAATACAGCTTTTGAAATTAAAGATAATGCTTTAGGTGCTCAGGATACTGTTTTTGGTGGCGGTCGCTATAACGGCCTGGCTGAAGAAATAGGAAATAGAGATCTTCCAGGTATCGGTTTTGCTTTAGGTATTGAACGATTACTGCTTTCACTGGAAGCTAAAGGAATTGAACTGCCTTTAGAATCTGGTGTTGATCTATACATAACAGTAATTGGTAAAAAAGCAAAAGTCGAATCTTTTAAGCTGCTCGATAAACTAAGAAATCAGGGCTTTAAAACTGAAATTGATTATTTAGATAGAAGTGTTGGTTCCCAAATGAAATCAGCCGATAGAATGAATGCTGAATATACAATAATCATTGGAGAAGATGAATTAAATAATAACTCTGCTACAATTCGTAATATGAAAACCGGTAATGAAAAAGAAATTCAATTAAGCAATTTATTAGAGGAAATGAAGCAGCTAGTAGATAAGGAGGAATTATAAAATGGGGGAAACAATAAAAGATTTGAAGAGAACCCACCTTTGTGGAGAAGTAAGAAAAGAAGATAACGAAAAAAAAGTGACTATCATGGGTTGGGTTCAAAAAAGAAGAGATCACGGTGGTGTTATTTTTACCGATATCAGAGATAGAAGTGGTATTGTTCAGGTTGTGTTTAATCCAGATTCAGGAGAAAAATTGTTTCAAAAAGCAGATACCCTTCGTTCAGAATATGTTGTTGCAATTTCTGGTGAGGTTGAACCTCGTCCTACTGGTAATGTTAACCATGAGTTACCAACTGGTGAAGTTGAAATTAAAGCTGAAGAATTAAGAGTTTTAGATGCAGCTAAGACTCCACCAATTCAAATTGAAGATAATATAGATACTGGGGAAGATATTAGATTAAAGTATAGATATTTGGATTTAAGAAGGCCAAAAATGACTAAGATGATTGGCTTGAGGCATAAAATCACCAAAGCTTGTAGAGATTATCTTGATCAGCAGGGCTTTTGGGAAATTGAAACACCAATTTTAACTAAAAGTTCTCCTGAAGGTGCAAGAGATTATTTAGTTCCAAGCAGAGTTAACCCAGGTCAATTTTTTGCACTGCCACAATCTCCTCAAATTTTCAAACAGCTTTTAATGGTCTCAGGTATGGAAAAATATTTTCAAATAGCACGCTGTTTTAGAGATGAAGATTTAAGAGCTAACAGGCAGCCAGAATTTACTCAAATTGATATGGAAATGTCTTTTGTAAATCAGGAAGATGTAATGGAAATTACTGAAGGGTTGATGAAAGACTTATTTGCTATAGGTAATATTGATGTTCCAGCCAAGATCAAAAGAATGTCTTATCAGGAAGCTATGAATCGTTTTGGTTCTGATAAACCTGATTTGCGTTTTGGAATGGAACTTAAAGACTTATCTGAAGTAGTAAAAGATAGTGAATTTAACATATTTAGTGGTACTGTAGCCAGTGGAGGTCAGGTTAAAGGTATTAATTTTAAAGGTGGAGCTGATTCTCCGCGCAGTACAATTGATGATTTTGAAGATTATGTAAAAATGTTTAAAGCTAAAGGCTTAGCCTGGATTGCTTTAAGGGATGACGGTTTGAAATCTCCGATTGCTAAATTCTTAACTGAAGCTGAAATTGAAGCGATAAAAGAGCAGATGAATGCTGAAGCAGGAGATCTTCTTTTAATTGTTGCAGATAACAAATCTATTGTAGCTTCTGCTTTAGGTAATTTGCGCTTAAAAATTGCCAAGGAAAATAATTTGATTCCAGAAGAAGTATATGAATTTGTCTGGATTGTAGACTTCCCATTATTTGAATATGATGAGGAAGAAGATCGTTTAGCTGCAATTCATCATCCATTTACTGCTCCAAAAGAGGCTGATATAGAGAAGTTAGAAAAAGATCCTGCCGCTGTTAGGTCTAAGGCTTATGATTTAGTATTAAATGGAGAAGAGTTAGGCGGAGGAAGTATCAGAATTAATAACCATGAGCTGCAGGAAAAAGTTTTTTCAGCATTATCAATAACTAAAGAACAGCAGCAGGAAAAATTTGGTTATTTGCTGGAGGCTTTTGATTATGGAACTCCACCTCACGGAGGAATTGCCTTTGGACTTGACCGTTTAATGATGATTGTTGGTAGAACAGATTCAATTAGAGATGTAATTGCTTTTCCTAAAACACAAAAGGCAACATCACCTTTAACAAATGCACCTTCAGTTGTTGATAAAAAGCAGCTTCAGGAGTTAGGAATTTCTATCCGTTCTTAGTGAAACTGCAGGCTTTTCTGCTTGCAGCATTAACAAAAATATGTTAATATTATTTATAGAAAAGTAAATATCATCTGCCGTGTTCGACAATGATTAAACATTTTGACCAACACTTAGACATAGGGAGCTTGAGCTCTACCTGCGGCGTAGAAGCCTTAGATGGACCTACAAACCAGGTAGGAGGGCACCCACTTGGCAGACAGGGATCAAAATTCCAAATCAACCGGCACGGCGGATGAACTTTTAGCTAACCTAAATAAGGTTAGCTTTTTTGTTAGCTTATGATATTTAAAAAGCAGCTTGATTTAAATTTTGGTTTAGCGGTTATTTTAGTTTTGCAGTAAGCTATTTTTTCTGCTATTATAGATTTAGAATTAATAAGTAAAATTACTTTTATCCGGGGTGTTTTTATGAACAAAAAAGAACAATTACGAAAAAAGTATTTAAATGAAAGATCAAAAATTTCTTCTGTAAAAGTCAGCAAGTGGAGTAAAAAAATTATAGCAAAATTTTGGGAACTACCTCAGCTAAAAACTGCTAAAAAAGTAATGGCTTATGCTTCTATGAGGAAGGAAATCAAAACTTTTGAACTTTTAGAAGACTTATTGGATCAAGGTTTTTTATTATATTTACCTTATACCCGCAAAGAAGTTATTGATCTTGGAACTGCAAAAATAAATGATTTAAATCAAGATTTAAAAGAAGGGGTTTTTGGTGTTCAAGAACCAATAAAGAGAATTCGAGATGAAGAAATTCCGCCTGATTTGGATATAGTAATTGTCCCAGGAGCTTGTTTTACTTATGAAGGCTATCGGATAGGTTATGGTGGAGGTTATTATGATAGTTTTTTATCTAAACATGCTAATAATTCTCTAAAAGTAGGATTTTCTTATGACTGTTTTATAGTTGATTCTATACCAGTGGAATCACATGATGTACCTGTTGATATAATTATTACTGAAAAAAGGATTATTAATACAAAATAATCGAGGTGAAAATGTGAATCTTTTTGAAAATACTAATGCTAAAAAAGATAATAGTGATCGACCTTTAGCTTATCGAATGCGCCCTCGAGCTTTAGCTGAATTTTATGGACAGGAAGAAATTGTTGGAGAAAATAAGTTATTAAGCAGAGCTATTAAAGCTGATCGACTACAATCTTTAATTTTTTATGGTCCACCGGGTACTGGAAAAACAAGTTTAGCCCAGGTAATTGCTAATCAGACTGAAGCTGAGTTTGTTAAATTAAATGCAGTTACATCTGGAGTTAAGGATATTAGAGAGGTTATAAAGAAAGCTAAATCTAATAGAAATTTATATAATAAAAAAACAATACTTTTTATTGATGAAATTCATCGTTTTAATAAATCACAGCAGGATGCGTTACTTCCTTCAGTTGAAAATGGAACTGTAATTATGATTGGAGCAACTACTGAAAATCCTTATTTTGAAGTCAACTCCCCTCTTTTATCACGCTCTAGAATTTTTCGCTTAGAAAAACTCAATTCAGAACAGATTTTTTCTATTTTGGAAAAATCGTTAGAAGATGCAGAACGAGGTTTGGGCAAACTAAATGTTAATATTTCAGACAAAGATCTCCAGTTCATTGCTGAATTGGCTGATGGAGATGCTCGGGTAGCTTTAAATACGTTGGAATTAGCAGTTTTAACAACTCCAGCGGATGTTGATGGAATAATAAACTTAAATAAGGAAATTATTGAAGATTCGATGCAGAAGAAAATTTTGAATTATGACCGATCTGGTGATAATCATTATGATATTATTTCTGCTTTTATTAAGAGTATGAGAGGTTCAGATCCTGATGCAGCTATTTATTGGTTAGCCCGGATGATAGTTAGTGGAGAAGATCCAAAATTTATTGCTCGTCGAGTGGTTATTCATGCAGCAGAAGATGTTGGGATGGCTGATCCTACAGCCTTAATAATTGCGGAGTCTGCTGCCAGAGCTGTCGAACAAATTGGTTTTCCGGAAGCTAGAATTCCTTTGGCAGAAGCTGTTATATATATTGCCTCTGCTCCTAAAAGCAACTCTGTAGTTAAAGCAATTAATAGTGCTGTAGATTATGTAGAAAATAATAAAGCTGGTAGTGTGCCTCCTCACCTTAAAGACAGCCATTATGCTGGTGCTTCAGATTTAGGACATGGAATTGACTATAAATATCCTCATAGTTATTCAAAAAATTATGTTGAACAAAATTATTTACCAGAAGATATGAAGTCAGTCTCTTTTTACGAACCAGGTAAAATGGGTAGAGAAAAAAAGACAGCTAAGTTTTTAAAATATTTAAGAAATGAAAATGGTAGCGAAGGTGATCATTAATGCCCAATTCTAAAAATAAACCTGCTAAGAATATGGAAGTCAGAAATCAGGTTAAAGACAGCAAATTTTATGGGAGTATTTTTGCTGTAGAAAATAGAGAAGAAGCAGAGCAAAGAATTTCAGAAATAAAGGGTAAATATCCAGATGCTACCCACAATGTTTCTGCCTTTAGAGTTGAAAATGATAAAATTGAGCAGGATCCAATTGAATATTTTGATGATGATGGAGAACCATCTGGATCTTCAGGTCCTCCGATTTTGGAAGCTATCAAAGGGGCAGAACTTATAAACACTGTAATTATAGTAACAAGATATTTTGGTGGTACAAAACTTGGAATTGGTGGTCTAATCAGAGCCTATGGTGATACAGCAAGATTAGCAATTTCAGAAGCAGGAATAGAAAGATTAAATGAATTTTATCAGATAGAGGTTGGAACTTCTTTTGATAAAATTGGCATTGTTTTAGGTCAGTTAGAAGCATTAAAAGCTGATATAAAAAATACAGAATATAATAATCAAGGTGCTGTTGTGAAAGCAGTTATTCCGACAGCTATTAAAGAGAGACTAAAAAATATAATAAAAGAAAAGACAGCAGCCGATTGCAGTTTTAATATAATTAAGAGTATATTCAAATAATCTTGATATTATTGGGAATCCACATTGACAGTGTTTTTATCATATGTTAAAATTAATTGAAAGTTGATTATTGATGTCAAGTTTATATGAGGTGAAAATATGAGAGTATCAACGAAAGGTAGATATGGTTTAAGAGCATTAGTAGATTTAGCCGAACATGATGAAGGCAAGGCAATACCTATTCGCGAAATTTCTGAAAGACAAAATATTTCAGAGCAGTATTTAGAACAATTATTTGCTACATTAAGGAAAGCAAAATTAGTTAAAAGTGTACGAGGAGCTCATGGTGGTTATATGTTAAATCATGATCCAGAAGATATTACGGTTGCTCAAATTATTACAACCTTGGAAGGACCTATTGCTCCAGTTGATTGTGTTATAGAAGACGATTTTTGTAATTATGTTGATAAATGTGTTATCCATGGTTTATGGTCAGAATTAGCAGATGCAATCAATGGTGTTATTGAAAATATGACTCTTGCTGATTTAAGAGATAAAGCTATTCAGGAAAAGCAGAGAGAAGAGAAATTTAATAAAGAAAAGTTAGAGGCAAAATAGATGAAGGACATTTATTTTGATCATGCTGCAACAACTCCGGCAGCTGAAGAAGTTATTGAAGTAATGAAGCCCTTTTATAATCAAATTTATGCAAATCCTGCAAGTTCACATCTTTCTGGACAAAAGGCAGCTGCAGCCCTAGAGGATGCTAGAGAATCAGTTGCTGAGTTAATCGGAGCTAAAAAAGCTGAGGAAATTGTTTTTACTGCTGGAGGGACAGAGGCAGATAATCTTGCTTTAAAAGGTATAGCAATGGCTAATCTTGAAAAAGGAAAGCATATTATAACTTCTGCAGTCGAACATCATGCTGTTTTAAAAAGCTGTGAATATTTAGAAAAGCATTTAGGATTTGAAATAACTTATCTTGATGTTGATCAGGAAGGTTTTGTCGCCCCACAGAAATTAAAGGATAATATTAGAGATGATACAATTTTAATTTCTGTGATGTCAGCTAATAATGAGATAGGTACAATACAGCCGATAAAGGAATTAGCTGCTGTTGCTAAAGAAAATAATATTATTTTTCATACAGATGCTGTACAAGTACCTGGTCAGTTAAATATAGAGGTAAATGATTTGGGTGTGGATTTGCTCTCTCTTTCAGCACATAAATTTAATGGGCCAAAAGGTATTGGGGCTCTTTTTGTACGTAAAGGAATAGAATTAGTACCTCAAATTTCTGGGGGGAGCCAGGAAAGAAAAAGACGCGCTGGGACAGCTAATTTAACTGCTGCTGTTGGTATGGGTAAGGCAGCTGAGATTGTTTCTAGTAATTTAGATAAAAAAATAGCTAAACTATCTTCACTCCAAGATTATTTTATTAAAGAGCTATTTTCTAATTTCAATGATATAAAATTAAATGGTCCTCGTAAGCAGCGCCTGCCGTCAAATGTAAATATATCTTTTAAAAACTTAGATGCAGAATCAATATTGTTTAATTTAAGTTTAAATAATATTGCTGCAGCAACAGGTTCAGCCTGTGCATCTGGTTCTTTAAGTGTTTCACATGTATTAAAGGCGATTGGATTAAAAAAAGAATATGCTAAAAGTGCTATTAGATTTTCATTCGGGATTTCCAATAGCAAAGAAGAGATTGATTATGTTGTCCAAAAATTAAAAGAAATTATTGAAAGATTGAAGTCACTACAATAAGAATAAATTTTATAAGGGTGTAAATTAATGAAAAAAGTAATGATTGCAATGAGTGGTGGTGTTGATAGTTCTGTTGCCGCTGCATTATTAAAAGAAGAAGGTTATGAAGTAATAGGTGGAACTATGCATATTTTTCCTGACTATGAAGAGGCTACTGATCGTGAAGATCACTGCTGTTCTTATTCTGCGGTTAGAGATGCAAAAAGAGTAGCCCAAAAGCTAGATATTCCTCATTTTGTGTTTAATTTGCAGGAAGAGTTTCAGGACAAGGTTATTGACTACTTTGTTGATGAATACAGTAGAGGTAGAACACCAAATCCTTGTGTGATGTGTAATAAAGAAATAAAATTTGAAGCTCTGCATAGGAAAGCAATAGAAATTGGTTGTGATTATATTGCCAGTGGTCATTATGCAAAGATCAAAAAGAAAAACGGTCGTTATATTCTTGAAAAAGGTTTAGATGAGAATAAAGATCAAAGCTATATGCTTTATGTTTTAAATCAAGAACAGCTAAGTCAGACTCTTTTTCCTTTAAGTGAATATACAAAAGATGAGATTAGAGCAAAGGCAAAGGAATTAGGATTTGAAATTCACGATAAGGCAGAAAGCCAGGAAATCTGCTTTGTACCAGATGATGATTATGTAAGGTTTTTAGATACTAATTATCCTGAAATTTCAAAAGAAGGACCTATTCTAGATAGTGATGGTAATCAGGTAGGAACTCATGATGGTTTATCTCATTATACAATTGGGCAGAGAAGAGGTTTGGGTATTTCAATGGGTTATCCCATCTATGTTACAGAACTGGATTATGAAAATAATGCTGTAATAGTAGGCAAAGATGATGCCGTATTTAGTGATGGTTTGATTGCTGAAGATATTAATTTTATTCCTTTTGAAGATATTGATGGTCGTATGGAAGTGGAAGCCCAGATCAGATATAATAGCTATCCAGTCAAAGCTTATATTGAAAAAATAGATGAAAATAATTTGAAAGTTAAATTTGAAGAGTCCCAAAGAGCTGTTACACCAGGACAGTCAGTTGTTTTTTATCTTGGGGATCTGGTTCTTGGTGGAGGAATTATCAAAAAAAGTTTTAAAATCTCTTGACAAAGTTAAAAAGCCTTGATAAGATAATAAACGTCGCACAGAAAGTAAGTTCTTTTCTAGAGCTGAAAAAATCAAGGCTTTCAAAATTTTTTCTAAAAAGTTCTTGACAAAGTGAGGCACAGTTGATAAGATATTAAATGTCGCTGATAAAAAACGCGGCAGGAAATATAGAAGAAAACATTATCTCTAAATAAGAATAAATATAATATCGGCGCCGCCCTCAATGGGCAAGTCCGAAAATATCAATTTGTTCTATAAAAGAGATTTTGTGCGAAGGGGTCAATCCCCGAGCAAGGCACCATCCATTTTGTTTATGGAAGAAGGTGCAGGTGACGCAGTCGATCTGCTAACGCAAAATCGACAATGCGTTATGGAAAGAAGATTTTGTGAACCTTGAAAATTAAACAGCAAGCCAACGTTAATATACTTTGAGTGTTAAAACTTAAAAGTAATTATTAGTTTAAAGCTTATATTAAATAATATGAGCCAAATTCAAATTCTTTATACGGAGAGTTTGATCCTGGCTCAGGACGAACGCTGGCGGCGTGCTTAACACATGCAAGTCGAACGGTCTACCTCGACAGAAACCTTCGGGTTGAAGACGAGATCTAGATAGTGGCGGACGGGTGAGTAACACGTGAATAATCTGTCCTCAAGTCTGGGATAACCTGGCGAAAGTCGGGCTAATCCGAGGTAAGCTGAGAGTGTGGCATCACACAATCAGAAAAGGTGCTTTGGCATCGTTTGAGGAGGAGTTCGCGGTAGATTAGCTAGCTGGTGAGGTAACGGCTCACCAGGGCAACAATCTATAGCTGGTCTGAGAGGACGATCAGTCACACTGGAACTGAGACACGGTCCAGACTCCTACGGGAGGCAGCAGTGGGGAATCTTCCACAATGGGCGAAAGCCTGATGGAGCAACGCCGCGTGAGTGAAGAAGGTCTTAGGATTGTAAAGCTCTGTCCTTAGGGAAGAACCGTGGATGTAGTTAATGACATCCACCTGACGGTACCTTTGGAGGAAGCACTGGCTAACTACGTGCCAGCAGCCGCGGTAATACGTAGAGTGCAAGCGTTGTCCGGAATTATTGGGCGTAAAGGGTACGCAGGCGGATAATCAAGTCAAGCGTGAAAGGTGTCGGCTTAACCGACAGACTGCGTTTGAAACTGATTATCTTGAGTGTAACAGAGGAGAGTGGAATTCCTAGTGTAGTGGTGAAATACGTAGATATTAGGAAGAACACCAGTGGCGAAGGCGACTCTCTGGGTTAACACTGACGCTGAGGTACGAAAGCTGGGGGAGCGAACGGGATTAGATACCCCGGTAGTCCCAGCCGTAAACGATGGATACTAGGTGTTGGAGGTTCGAATCCTTCAGTGCCGGAGTTAACGCATTAAGTATCCCGCCTGGGGATTACGATCGCAAGATTGAAACTCAAAGGAATTGACGGGGGCCCGCACAAGCGGTGGAGCATGTGGTTTAATTCGAAGCAACGCGAAGAACCTTACCGAGAATTGACATCCCGTGACCATCTATGAGAGTAGAGTATAGCACTTTGTGCTACACGGAGACAGGTGGTGCATGGCTGTCGTCAGCTCGTGTCGTGAGATGTTGGGTTAAGTCCCGCAACGAGCGCAACCCCTGTTCTTAGTTGCCAGCGAGTAATGTCGGGGACTCTAAGAAGACTGCCGGTGAAAGTCGGAGGAAGGTGGGGATGACGTCAAGTCCTCATGCCCTTTATATCTCGGGCTACACACGTGCTACAATGGCTGATACAGAGGGGAGCAAAGCTGCGAAGTGGAGCAAATCCTTTAAAATCAGTCCCAGTTCGGATTGCAGGCTGCAACTCGCCTGTATGAAGTTGGAATCGCTAGTAATCGCAGGTCAGCATACTGCGGTGAATACGTTCCCGGGCCTTGTACACACCGCCCGTCACACCAATCGAGTTGGATGCACCAGAAGTCATCTGCGGATGCCAAAGGTGTGTCCGGTAAGAGGGGTGAAGTCGTAACAAGGTAGCCGTACCGGAAGGTGCGGCTGGATCACCTCCTTTCTAAGGAGAGAACGTGAGCTTGCTGTTTAATTTTGAAGGTTTTTCACTAAATTTTCTTTAATATACAAAAAGGATAATTTAGCATTCGGGCATTGAGCCCGTCATCATACCTTCTATAAATAATATACTTAATAAAATAATATGAAAATAAAATAAATCCTGAACAGTTGGGGTTTATATTTATTTAAAAAGCGAATGGGCCTATAGCTCAGTTGGTCAGAGCGCACGCCTGATAAGCGTGAGGTCAGTAGTTCAAATCTACTTAGGCCCACCATTTTCTATCCTTTTAACACATGCATGGATAGCAATTGGGAGATATGGGGGTATAGCTCAGCTGGGAGAGCGCCTGCCTTGCAAGCAGGAGGTCAGCGGTTCGAATCCGCTTACCTCCACCATTCAAGATTTTATTAATATTAGGCCATTGAGGCCGTCAAAACTGTACATTGAAAAATGCATATAGGAAATAAATTGATTAAGCTAGAAAGAGCTTATGGTGGATGCCTTGGCATTCAGAGTTGAAGAAGGACGCGACCGGCTGCGAAAAGCCGTGGGGAGCTGCTAAATAAGCGTAGATCCGCGGGTATCCGAATGGGGCAACCCACCAGTGTGGAGCACTGGTATTATGTGGTGAAAGAAGTAGCCATGTAAGAACAAGCAGGAGAACTGAAACATCTTAGTACCCTGAGGAAAAGAAATCAAAACGAGATTCCCTTAGTAGCGGCGAGCGAAAGGGGAAGAGTCCAAACACATTAAGTGTAAGTCTGTAGACGTTGCTTAATGTGGGTGTGGGATAGACTTTACTAAAGGCTACAGCCTTTAGCTGACTTAAATTTTTTACCCAGTCAAATGAGCTGGAAAGCTCAACCGTAGGAGGTAATAGTCCTGTAGACGAAAGGTAGAAGAAGTCAGAGATTTATCCAGAGTATCACGGGCCACGAGAAACCCTGTGAGAATAAGGGAGGACCACCTTCCAAGACTAAATACTCCTGAATGACCGATAGTGAACAAGTACCGTGAGGGAAAGGTGAAAAGAACCCCGGGAGGGGAGTGAAATAGAAACTGAAACCATAAGCTTACAATAAGTAGGAGGGCTATTAGAAAGCCTGACTGCGTACTTTTTGTATCACGGACCGGCGAGTTACTAATCGTAGCGAAAGGTTAAGTCATAGAGATGAAGCCAGAGCGAAAGCGAGTCTGATAAGGGCGGAAGTTATGATTAGTAGACCCGAAACCGAGTGATCTATCCATGACCAGGGTGAAGCGAGTGTAAGAGCTTGTGGAGGCCCGAACCCACTTATGTTGAAAAATGAGGGGATGAGTTGTGGATAGGGGTGAAAGGCCAATCGAACTCGGAGATAGCTGGTTCTCCTCGAAATAGCTTTAGGGCTAGCCTCGATGTAAAAGTTAAATGGTTGTAGAGCACTGATTGGACAAGGGGCCCAACAAGGTTACCAAATCCATTCAAACTCCGAATGCCGTTTAGTGTTCATCGGGAGTCAGACTATGTGGGATAAGCTTCATAGTCGAAAGGGAAAGAGCCCAGACCACCAGATAAGGTCCCAAAGTATATGCTAAGTGGAAAAGGAAGTGAGATCGCACAGACAACCAGGATGTTGGCTTAGAAGCAGCCACTCATTTAAAGAGTGCGTAATAGCTCACTGGTTAAGCGGTTTTGCGCCGAAAATGTAACGGGGCTAAAGCATATCACCGAAGCTGTGGATTTATGGTTATATTTATATGATTGTAAGTGGTAGAGGAGCATTGTGTACGGAGAGAAGCTGTACCGTAAGGAGCAGTGGACTGTACAGAAGAGAGAATGCCGGTATGAGTAACGAAAAAAGGAGTGAGAATCTCCTTCGCCGAAAGTCTAAGGATTCCTGAGGAAGGCTCGTCCTCTCAGGGTTAGTCGGGACCTAAGCTGAGGCCGAAAGGCGTAGGTGATGGAAAATCTGTAAAGATTCAGATACCACTGTAAATTGATTGAGTGAAGTGGGGACGCGGCAAAGAGAGTGGAGCGTGTGACTGGAAGAGCACGTATAAGCTAAGGAGTTAGGGTAAGGAGGCAAATCCCTTTACCCGCTAATAACTTTTAGTGATGTGGAGCCAAAAGAGGTGAAGCCACTTAATGAGTCGCCAAGAAAAACCACTAACGAGATTTATAGTGCCCGTACCGCAAACCGACACAGGTAGACGGGAAGAGAATTCTAAGGCGCGCGAGAGAACCCTTGTTAAGGAACTCGGCAAAATGACCCCGTAACTTCGGGAGAAGGGGTACCCATTAGTGTTAGCTAGTGGGTCGCAGTGAAAAGATCCAAGCGACTGTTTATCAAAAACACAGGTCTCTGCTAAGTCGTAAGACGAAGTATAGGGGCTGACGCCTGCCCGGTGCTGGAAGGTCAAGGAGAAGGCTTAGTGCATTAGCACGAAGGTCTGAACCTAAGCCCCAGTAAACGGCGGCCGTAACTATAACGGTCCTAAGGTAGCGAAATTCCTTGTCGGGTAAGTTCCGACCTGCACGAATGGCGTAACGACTTGGATGCTGTCTCAACAAGGGACTCGGTGAAATTAAATTGCCTGTGAAGATGCAGGCTACCTGCGACAGGACGGAAAGACCCCGTGGAGCTTTACTGCAGCCTGATATTGGGTTTTGATGTAGAATGTACAGGATAGGTGGGAGACTTTGAAACTGGCATGCCAATGTCAGTGGAGTCGCTGGTGGGATACCACCCTTTCTACAGCGGAATTCTAACTGGAGGCCATAAACTGGTCACAGGACATTGTCAGGCGGGCAGTTTGACTGGGGCGGTCGCCTCCCAAACAGTAACGGAGGCGCTCAAAGGTTCCCTCAGTGCGGATGGAAATCGCACGAAGAGTGTAAAGGCAGAAGGGAGCTTAACTGCAAGACAGACAAGTCGAGCAGGTACGAAAGTAGGACTTAGTGATCCGGCGGTATAGTGTGGAATTGCCGTCGCTCAACGGATAAAAGTTACCCCGGGGATAACAGGCTTATCTCCCCCAAGAGTTCACATCGACGGGGAGGTTTGGCACCTCGATGTCGGCTCATCGCATCCTGGAGCTGAAGCAGGTTCCAAGGGTTTGGCTGTTCGCCAATTAAAGCGGTACGCGAGCTGGGTTCAGAACGTCGTGAGACAGTTCGGTCCCTATCCGTCGCAGGCGAAAGATACTTGAGAAGAGCTGTCCCCAGTACGAGAGGACCGGGATGGACACACCGATGGTGAATCAGTTGTTCCACCAGGAGCATAGCTGAGTAGCTAAGTGTGGAAAAGATAAGCGCTGAAAGCATCTAAGCGTGAAACAGACTTCAAGATTAGGTATCTCACTTTGTTAAGAAGGTAAGATCCCTTAAAGATGATAAGGTAGATAGGCCAGAGGTGTAAGTGTAGTAATACATTAAGCTAACTGGTACTAATAGATCGAGGGCTTAATCATTATTTCCTATATGTATCTTTGATTGTATAGTTATCTAAATTTCAATCACCGATTAATTATTAACGCTTTTAATTACTTTTTTTCAGTAAAAGAAAGAACTCGCTGTGCTCAAACAGCTTTCTTTTTAAACCTTCAAAAAAGCAATGAAAAGCTAAATTAATCAAGGTTCTGAAATTTAGACAACATAAATCTGTGAACTGTTTTCTTAAAGATCAAATGAATAGAGCAGATTAAATGAAAATTTTATAGATTTCCGGTGGTAATAGCGGAGGGGCAACACTTGTTCCCATCTCGAACACAAAAGTTAAGTCCTCCAGCGCCTATGGTACTGCATTGGTAACGATGTGGGAGAGTAGGTCGCTGCCGGTCCTTTTTTTAAAATATAAATTATCAGAAAAAAATCTAAATTTAAACTATTACAAATTAGCTTAATTTTTTTTGTTAACTAGTTGACAATTCAAATTATCAATGCTATACTCTATTTAAATAATAAAATATTAGGTTGAGCTGAAGAGAAAACCTTATTGTAATTTAGAGGGACTACTATGTCCAATTTCTAAATCACAATAAGGTTTTTTTGTATTTTAAAACTTAAAATTAATTTTTATTTAATTAAAATTAATACTATTTAAGTAAAAAAAAAAGGGGGAATTTTTAAATTTAAATTACTATGCATTAAGTGGGCAGACTTTTATTTTATGGGGTTATCTTGAAGAATTATCTAATAATATTGGTTTTTTATCATTCAAAAATTATATATCTTGAATACTCATAGGAGGAAAAATAATTGAACAAAAAATATGATGTAATTATAATTGGTGGCGGAGTAACAGGATGTTTCATTGCTCGTGAATTATCACGTTATGATTTAGATATTGCTTTATTAGAAAAAGAACCTGATGTCTGTACAGGTACCAGTAAAGCTAATACTGCTTTAATCCATGCTGGTTTTAATGCCGATTCTAATAAGCTAAAAGGTAGATTAAATGTAAGGGGCAACAAATTATATCATGAAAAAGTACAGCATGAATTAGATGTTCCAATCGAATGGCTGGGAGCAATGGTAGTAGCAGAGGATGAAGCTGATATTCCGAAATTGGAATCTATTTTAGAAAATGGACAAAAAAATGAAGTGCCTGATTTAGAAATTGTAAAAGGGGAAAGATTATATGAATTAGAGCCTCATTTAAGTGAAGATGCGGTTGCAGCTTTATATGCTCCTACAGCTGGAATAGTAAATCCTTTTGAATTAACTGTAGCTTTGGCTAATAATGCTGCCAAAAACGGAGTAGACGTATTTTTAGAGGCTGGAGTAGAAGATATAGAAGACAAAGGTGACCACAAATTAGTTACAACAGCTAAAGGAGAAATGGAAGCTGGATTAGTTATTAATGCTGCCGGCTTATATGCTGATAAAATTGCAAATATGGTAGGTATTGATAAATTTAAAATCACTCCAAGACGTGGAGAATATTATTTATATGATAAAAAAATGGAATTAAATTTACAAAAAACAATCTTCCCTGTGCCTACAGAGGTAAGTAAGGGAATTGTAGTAACTCCAACAGATGAAAGAAATGTATTGATCGGGCCAAATGCAGAAGAAATAGATAATGTAGAAAATAAATCAACTACTCGAGACGGTTTAGATGAAGTAATGGAAGGGGCAAACAAGACAGTACCTGGTTTAAGCAAAAAAGGGATCATTAGGCAATTTGTAGGCTTAAGACCTGCTATAAAAGAAACAGGTGATTTTTTAATAGAAGCTAGTGATCAAGTTCCAGGATTTATCAATGTTGCAGGTATTCAATCTCCAGGTTTAGCATCATCACCAGCAATTGCAGAAATGGTTGTAGGTATAGTAAAAGAAGAATTAGGAGATCTAAAAGAAAAGTCTGATTTTGACCCTAATTACCAGGGCCCACCAAAGTTTAGACACATGACTCATGAAGAACAGGCTAAATTAGTTGAAGAAAATCCGGATTATGGTCAGATTATATGTCGCTGTGAAACGGTAACTAAGGGTGAAATTTTAGATGTAATTCGTGAACCAGTAGGTGCTAAAACAGTTAATGCGGTTAAGAGAAGAGCCAGACCGGGTGCTGGAAGATGCCAGGGTGGATTTTGTGAACCTAAAGTGGTGAGCATCTTAGCAGAAGAATTGGGAATTGAGGAAAACGAAGTCTGTTTAGAGAGTGCCAAATCTAAACTTTTAACTGAAAAGACTAAAGCACCATTATTGGAAGAGGTGGGAAAATAATGAATAAACAAAAATATGAATTAGTTGTAGTTGGTGGAGGTCCAGCTGGATTAGCAGCAGCACAAGAGGCTTATGATCAAGGAATTAGAGATATTTTAATTATAGAAAGAGATTTTGAGTTAGGCGGTATTTTACAGCAGTGTATTCATAATGGTTTTGGACTTCATTATTTTGGAGAAGAATTAACCGGTCCTGAATATGCACATCAGTTTATCGAAAATATTAGAGAACGCGGTATAGATATCAAGTTAGATACAATGGTTTTAGAAGTAACACCCGAAAAAAAGGTATATGCAATTAACTCTGATGAAGGAATGATAGAAATTGATGCAGGGGCAGTTATTTTAGCTATGGGCTGCCGCGAAAGAACAAGAGAGGCAATTGATATTCCTGGTTCAAGACCTGCTGGTGTTTATAGTGCTGGGACTGCCCAAAGATATATTAACATGGAGCAGTGGATCCCTGGAGAAAAAGTAGTTATTTTAGGTTCAGGAGACATTGGTTTAATTATGGCTAGAAGAATGCATTTAGAAGGTGCGGAAGTAGAAGCAGTTTTAGAATTACTTCCTTTTTCTGGTGGACTGACAAGAAATATTGTTCAGTGCTTAGAAGATTTTGATATACCACTGAGAATGCAGCAGACAGTAGTTGAGATCAAAGGCCAGGATAGACTTGAAAGTGTGGTAGTAGCTGAAGTTGATGATAATTTCAAACCAATAGAGGGTACAGAATATGAAATTGAGTGTGATACCTTATTATTATCAGTAGGTTTGATTCCAGAAAATGAATTATCAGAAGAAGCAGGAGTAGAGATGAGTGGTGTTACAGGAGGAGCTATTGTAAATGAAGGCAGAGAAACAAATATAGAAGGAATTTTTGCCTGTGGTAATGTACTCCATGTTCATGATCTTGTAGATTGGGTTACTGAAGAAAGTTTAATTGCAGGAAAGACAGCAGCAGATTATTTACAGGGAGGTATAACTAAGAGATCAAAAGCAATAGATGTAAATCCAGGGGAAAATGTGGGTTATATAGTACCTCATAAAATTACAAATAAAGTAGATGATCGAAAATTAGTTAATTTATATATGAGAGCTAAGCAGCCAATGGCAGATGTTAAAATTAATTTATATGCAGGAGATAAAAAGTTATTGGATAAGAAAGCTCGTCGAGTTGAACCGGGAGAAATGATAACTTTCCCTGTGCCAGAAAAGATGATCTCTTCAAATGATATAAGCAGTTTAAAAGTTGATATTGTTAAGGAGGAAGAATAATGGGAAAAAAAGTAGAAATAACCTGTATAAGCTGTCCAATGGGTTGTGATGTAGAGTTAGAGATAGATGATAATAACCAAATTGAATGTATGGAAGGCAACAATTGTAAAGCAGGAGAAAAATATGTAAAAAATGAGTATTATAATCCGACAAGAATATTACCAACTACAGCTAGAGTTAAGAATGGTGTTCTACCTTTAGTACCAGTGAAGAGTAAAGATCCACTTCCTAAAGGATTATTAAAAGAGGCTATGACAGAGATAGCAAAAGTCGAATTAGAGGCACCTATAAAATTAGGTGATATTGTAATAGAAAATATCTTAGACACAGGTGTTAATATTGTAACAACTCGAGAAATACTAAAAAAGGAACAATAATTTTAACACAACTACAAAATCACATTAATTTACAAATACCAGGAGGTTGCACAATCTTCTGGTATTTTTCTGCTTTATAATAATTTTTTAAGATATATGCAGGATTTTAACTATCTAAATAAAAGTATATATTAATAAGGGCAAAATATTATATTAAATTATGATATAATAATCAGAACAAATATTTTATTAAATGCCAGTCATTACTGGCTGATAGTTTAATAAAAAAGGGGGAGGAAATTTGAAACATTTAGCAGGTTACTTTAACAGTTATCCAATCATTCCTGCTGTTAGAGATATTAGGAATTTAGAAAAGGCTATGAAGATTGAGCAAGCAGTTTTAATTTTTATGTTAACTGGATCTATTTTTGATTTAGAAGAAGCTATGGAATTAGCACATAAATATGATAAAATATTAATGGTTAATATTGATCTAGTTAAAGGAATTGCTCATGATAAAGAAGGAATTAGATATTTGGCTGAAAAAGATCTATGTGATGGAATTATTTCGACTAAGGGTTATTTGATAAAAGAAGCATCAAATAATGATTTAATGACAATTCAGCGGGTGTTTTTACTTGATTCTGCTTCTTTAATCAGTGCTGAAAAATCATTTAATTCAAACAGTGTTGATGCTGTAGAAATCTTACCTGGTTTGGCAGCACCTTATTTTATTAATAGGCAGAATAACAGTAAACATAAATACCCAGTAATCGCTGGAGGGCTAATTAAGAGCAAAAATCAAGTTGATAATTTAAAAGCTCAAAATGTTTTTGCTGTTTCAACAAGTGATCATCAGTTATGGAAATATAATTAGATTTTTAATGATTCTAAATAAGCATTGGGGGATAAAATATGAGTAAGGATACCAAACAACTTTTTTTAGATGCTGCAGAAGTTATAATTGCAAATAAAAAGTATTTAACTGAACTAGATGCCGCCATTGGGGATGGAGATCACGGCATTAATTTAAGTAGAGGATTTAAAGTATTACAGGAGAAATTGGAAGAAAAAAGTTATAAAAGTAGAAAAGAAGTTTTTAAAGCTGCTGCAATGACTTTAATATCAAATGTTGGTGGAGCTTCCGGTCCACTTTATGGAACAGCATTTTTAAATATTTCTAATGTGATCCCAGATAAAAAGCTGGAACTGGATGATTTAATTGAAATTGCAGAAGAAGCGGCTGCAGGAATTCAGAAGCGGGGAAAGGCTGAAGCAGGAGAAAAAACTATATTGGACACTATTATTCCGGCTATTGAATCACTAAAGAAAAGTAAGTTAAGCGAAACTGCTTTGGAGGAAGCCCTAAAAAATTGTTTGCAAGCAGCTGAAAATGGTATGGAAAATACTGTGGAAATGAAAGCTACTAAAGGCAGAGCAAGTTACTTAGGTGATAGAAGTATTGGCCATCAGGATCCAGGCGCTACTTCTTCTTATTTAATGATTAAAAGCTTTATTGAAGGCTATTTAAACTAAAATATAAAAAAATAATAAAAAAATTTCTGAAAAAGGATGAAATTAGTGTAACATTTATGTTAAAATATATAGATGAGTAATGATATAAAAAAATATTTGAAAGGATGATCAGATTGGTAAAAGAAAAGAAGGTTATGATCACTAATAAGACCGGTCTGCACGCCCGCCCTGCAGCCCAATTCGTTCAGAAAGCAGGTAAATATGATTCAAAAATTGAGATACTTTTTGAAGAAAAAGAAGTTAATGCCAAAAGCATTATGGGTGTCATGAGCCTGGGAGTAGGAAGAGGAAATGAAATTATTATAAGAGCAGATGGTGATGATGCAGACTCAGCAGTAGAAGAACTTGTTGACTTCATTGAGGTTGAAATGAAAAAGGAGGATGAATAGTGGTTTTTATTGAGGGAATCGCTGCTTCTCCTGGTATTGCTATTGGTAAATCATTATTGAAAAAAGAAAAAGAAATTGAAATTGATAAAAAAAATATTTCAGAAGCTGAAGTAGATGAGGAAATTGAAAAATTACATTCTGCTTTAGAAGAATCAAAAAAATCTTTAGAGGAATTAAAAGAAGAAACTGCTGAAAAACTTGGGGAGGAAAAAGCAGAAATCTTTGCTGCTCATCTAATGATTTTAGATGATCCTGAAGTTATCCCTGCATTCGAAAATAAGATAAAAGATAATAAGCTGAATGCAGCTGCTGCAGTAAAAGAAGTAATTGATGAATTTGCAGCTATGTTTGCTGCTATGGATGATGAATATTTAAGAGAACGCGGTTCAGATATTAAAGATGTTGGTATGAGAGTTATCAAAAATTTACTTGGTATCGAAGATATTTCAGACAAGATGGAAAATGATGTAATAATTGTAGCAGAGGACTTGACTCCATCAGATACTGCTCAACTTGATACTGATAAAGTGCTTGCCTTTGTAACCAGAGATGGTTCCAGAACTTCTCATTCAGCCATTATGGCTCGTTCGCTGGGTATCCCATCTGTAGTTGGTTTAGGTAGTGAATTAATTGAAAAGGCAGAAAATAACTCAACTATTATTGTAGATGGTAACCAGGGTAAAGTGTTTTTTGACCCAGACCAAGCTACTTTAAAAGAATATGAAGAGAAACTGAAAGAATATAAAGCTGAACAAGAAAGATTACTAGCTTTTAAAGATAAAAAAGCTCAAACCAAAGACGGCCACCAGGTAGAAGTTGCAGGTAATATGGGTAACTTAAAAGATGTTGACCCAATATTAGCTAATGGTGGTGAAGGTGTTGGTCTTTTCCGCAGCGAATTTTTGTATATGGATCGCAGTGAATTACCAACAGAAGAAGAGCAATTTGAAGTATATAAAAAGGCTACTGAAAAAATGGGCGAAAAACCTTTAGTTATTAGAACTCTGGATGTTGGAGGAGATAAAGAACTTCCTTATTTAGACTTTCCAGAAGAAATGAATCCATTTTTAGGCTACAGGGCTATTAGAGTCTGTCTAGAAAGAGATGACATTTTCAAACCACAGCTTCGAGCCCTATTAAGAGCCGGTGTTTATGGTAATATAAAAATCATGTTCCCTATGATTTCTTCTTTAGATGAATTATTAGCGGCTAAAGCTAAGATAGAAGAAGTAAAAGCTGAGCTTAAAGAAGAGGGAGTAGAATATAATGAAGATATCGATGTTGGAATGATGATCGAAGTTCCTTCTGCAGTAATGATAGCAGATCAATTGGCAGAGGAAGTAGACTTCTTTAGCATAGGTACTAATGACCTGATTCAATATACAGTTGCTGTAGATAGGATGAACGAAACAATTGCAGAAATGCATACACCATATCATCCAGCAGTATTAAGACTGATTAAAAAGACCATCGATGCAGGTCATGCAGCAGATATTTGGGTTGGTATGTGTGGAGAAGCAGCCGGAGAAGAACTACTGCTTCCATTCTTATTAGGTGCTGGCTTAAATGAATTCAGCATGAGTGCTGTTTCAATCTTAAAAATTAAAGAAGCGCTGACTAAATGGACTTTAGCTGAAGCTCAGGCAGAAAGCAAAAAAGTCTTAGAATTAGGAACAGCTGCTGAAGTAAAAGGGTATTTAAATAAAATCAAAAAATAGATAATTTATAAAAATATAAATACTAAAAGATATCCGGACGGCTTTTTGCTGTCCGGTTTCTTTTGAATTTTGAGACCAGGAAAAGATTTTGAATGGGAGTGTTTTTATGAGCGAAAAAAAAGAAGAATTTAATAAATTTCGTCAAAAAATGAATGACATAATTTTGGAAGAAGGAAATCTAAATACAAAAAGGTTTTTTAATTTAGATACTAATATATATAAAGATGGCAAACTGCCAGCTAAAACTAAAGAACTGTTAGGTCTTGTTTCTTCTATGGTACTAAGATGTGATGACTGTATTACATATCATATCTTAGAAGCTCATAAGTCTGGGTGGACTAAAGAAGAAATTTATGAAGCAATGAATGTAGCTTTAATTGTTGGCGGTTCAATAGTAATTCCACATATGAGAAGAGCAGCTGAAATTTTAGAAGAGTTAGAGCAGGAAGATACTGATAAATGTTTTAAAGAATCAGAAAAGAATATTGAAGAATATACTGAATTTAAAATTTATACTGATGGAGCCTGTCTTGGTAATCCTGGTCCAGGTGGTTATGCAGCTGTAATTTTAAATTCTGCTTCTGAAAAATTAAAAACAGTTGTAGGATCCGAAAAAAACTCAACAAACAATAGAATGGAATTAAAAGCTGTAATTGAGGCTTTGAAAATTATTCCTCAAAATAGTAAGATAGAGCTGTACAGTGATTCCAGCTATGTTCTAAATGGACTTTCTAGTTGGATAGAAGGGTGGAAAAGGAATGGTTGGAAAACTTCTTCCAAAAAAGAAGTAGCTAACCAGGATTTATGGCAGGAACTAGACGATTTAACCTCTGATTTTGATTTAAGCTATCAAAAAGTAAGAGGTCATAGTGGGGATTTTTATAATGAAGAAGTAGATAATTTAGCAAAAAAAGAAGCAGAAAAAATTTAATTTTTCTGCTGGCAATTTGGACAAACACCACTGAATTCTAATCGGTGTGAGTGAACAATAAATTCAGTCTCATTATTTATTTTTGTATTTAAATCTGCGGTTAAGTCAATATTTAAATCAAAAACCCCACCACATTTTACACAGCGAAAATGGTAATGATGATCTGGATCACCATCATATCGGCTGTGGTTGCTTCCATAATCTAAAACATTAATTTTACCATGTTCGGCTAAAACATTTAAGTTGCGGTAAACAGTTCCAAGACTAATATTTGGTATTTCTTCTCTAACTCTTTCATATATCCAATCAGCGGTCGGATGAGATTTAGTACTCCTTAAAACTCTTAAAATTGCCTTGCGCTGTTTAGTCATTCTAGTCTTTTTAGCCATTTTAATCCTCCTAACTAATTAATAATCATTATTGTTTCTAATTTAATTTTAGCAGAAATTATTTAGATATTCAAGTATAATCTATTATATAAGAAAAAGGGTGATGATTTTGTCAAAGAAAAAAGAAAAAAGAATTTTAACAGGTGATAGGCCAACTGGTAAACTACATCTTGGACATTATGTTGGTAGTTTACAAAACAGAGTTGAACTTCAGGATGAATATGATACTTTTTTAATAATTGCTGATGTTCAGGCTTTAACAACTAATTTTGAAAAACCAGAAAAGCTAAGTGAAGATGTTAGACAGGTTGCCAGAGATTATCTTGCTGCTGGTATAGATCCAGAAAAAACTACAATTTTTGTGCAATCACTTGTACCAGAAATAGCAGAATTAACAATTTTCTATTCAATGATTGTTACAGTTAATCAGCTGCGCCATAACCCTACTATTAAATCAGAGGCTGAACAGTACGGATATAAAGAGATGTCATATGGGTTTCTTGGTTATCCAGTTAGTCAGGCAGCGGATATTACTTTTTGTCGAGCAAATCTAGTTCCAGTTGGGGAAGATCAAATTCCACATATAGAACAGACAAGAAAAATTGTGCGTAAATTCAATAATATGTACGGAGAGATTTTCCCAGAGCCAGAAGCCTTGATTAGTGATTTCCCTAGGTTAATGGGGCTTGATGGTAAAAATAAGATGAGTAAAAGTTTAAAAAATGCTATTTATTTAAGTGACAGCAGAGATGAGGTTGCTAAAAAGATAATGCAGGCAAAAACTGATCCAGCCAGAATTCATAAAGATGACCCGGGTCACCCTGAAGTATGCACGGTATTTCATTACCATAAAGCATTTAATTCAGAAGAGTCAGCTGAGATTGCAGAAAAATGTAGAGCGGGTACAATTGGCTGTGTTGCTTGTAAAAAGTGTCTTACCGAAAAATTAAATTCATTTTTAGATCCAATGCGTGAGAGAAGAAAAAAATATCTTGAAAATCCAGAATTGGTTGATCAAATATTAATGGAAGGTACTGCTAAGGCAAGAGAAGAAGCAGCAGAAACAATGAAAAAAGTTAGAAAAGTAATGAAAATAAATTATTTTAATAATTAAGATTGGAAAGAGGGATTCTATTGTCTAATTCAAAGATTAATATTGCCCTGTTTTTTGGTGGTCGTTCAGCAGAACATGAGGTGTCTATCTTATCAGCACGCTCTATCTACAATGCTTTTAGTAAAGAAAAATATAGAATTTATCCAATTGCAATTTCTAAACAGGGATTTTTTCTTTCTCCTGTAGAGTCAGAAGTTATTTTGTTTGGAGAACAGAAAAAAGTTCCTGATGTAAATAGAGAAAATATTTTAGACCATGAAGTATTAAACATCCTAGAAAATAAAATAGATTTAGTTTTTCCAGTTTTACATGGTCCTTACGGAGAAGACGGTAAAATACAGGGTTTTTTAGATACCTTAAATATTAAATATATTGGTTGTGATCTAATTTCTTCTGCAGTTGGTATGGATAAAGCATTAATGAAAGAGATATTTGCTTACAATAATATTCCTCAAAGCAAGTTTAAAATATTAAAAAAAGAGGATTTATATAAGCAGGAGCTTCCAAATCTTTTTCAAAAATTAGCTGATGATTTAGAAACTCCTTTTTTCATTAAGCCTGCTAATATGGGTTCCAGTATTGGAATCAGTAAAGTTAAAGAATTAAATTCTTTTAAAAAGGCTTTAGATGAGGCATTTAAATATGATAATAAGTTAATTATCGAAAGCAATGTTGAGGCTAGAGAAATTGAGTCTGCAGTTCTTGGCTCTGGAGATCAAATTGAGGTTTCTGCAGCTGGCGAAATTATATCTACCCACGACTTCTATGATTACCAGGCCAAATATGAGGATCAGAATACAGAGTTAATAATTCCTGCAGAAATTTCTGAAGCAAGCAGAAAAAAAATCAGAGATTTATCGGTCAGAGCTTTTAGAGCAATAGGAGCAGCTGGTATTTCAAGGTTAGATTTTTTTGTTAATGAAAAAGAAAATATTATATTAATTAATGAAATTAATACTATGCCGGGATTTACAAAGTTTAGTATGTATCCACTTTTATTTAAAGAAGTCGGGATTTCTTATATGGAACTCCTGGATAAATTAGTTGAAATTGCTTTAGCAGAGTGTAATTAATAATGGCTAAACTTCATATTTTACATGCAGATATGGATGCCTTTTTTTCAGCAGTTGAACAGCGGGAAAATCCTCAATTGAAGGGGAAAGCTGTAATTGTTGGTGGGGTTAGCCTGAGCAATAGAGGTGTTGTTTCAACTGCTTCTTATGAAGCAAGAAAATTTGGAGTTCACTCTGCAATGCCAATTGCTCAAGCGAAAAAACTGTGTCCCAAGGGTATTTATTTACCTGCCAGACATAATTTATATAAAGAAGCTTCAAAAGAAGTTTTTAAGATCTTAAATAAATATACACCTTTGGTAGAAAAATTGTCAATTGATGAAGCTTTTTTAGATGTCAATGGTTGTGAAAAATTATATGGAGATGCAGTTGAAATTGCTAATCAAATAAAAAATGAAGTTAAAATTAAAACAAAACTAACAATCTCTGTTGGAGTTTCAGTCAATAAATTTCTGGCTAAATTAGCTTCTGACTTTGAAAAACCAGATGGCTTAACAGTCATTAGGGAAGATAAAATTAAATCATTCATGTACAACTTAGATATTAATAAAATCTGGGGTGTGGGAGAAGTCTTTGCTGCTAAGTTAGCAGAAGAAGGAGTTTATAAAGCTGGAGATGTCTGGTCTTATTCTCTAGAAGAACTTAAAGATAAGTTTGGAAAGGCCGGAGTGAAATTGTTTTTTCTTTCTCGTGGAATGGATAATCGGAAAGTAAAAAGCCAGAATGAAATAAAATCCGTAAGCCACGAAGAAACTTTTATTGATAATATTAGTGATCAGGATAAATTATATGCTTACCTATTTAAAATGAGTGAAAAAGTTTCTTTTCGTCTTCACAGCAATTCTTTAAAAGGGATGACAATTTTTATTAAAGTTCGTTATGCAGACTTTAGTACTTACAGCAGGCAAAAATCTTTAAAAACTGCAGTTAACAGCAGTGAAGAAATTTATCAAATCGCAAAAAAACTTTTAGCTGATGATAATTTATTAAAAAGGCCTCTACGCTTGCTGGGAGTTGGAGTTTCTAATCTTTGTCAAGAAGGGAAAGAGCAGTTAAACTTATTTGCAGAGTCAGATGATCAACTTGATCAAACTATTGACAAATTGAAAAGAAAATATGGATTTAATAAAATTTCAAGAGCTAGAAAATTATATTTAGATGATGATTGAAATTGTGCCCACCTTTAGAGGTGGGCTTTTATTTTTTTGATCTTTAGAATTTATTTTTAAAAAATAATAATTTTTTTCTAAAATATAAAGGACTTTTCCATTATATGTAGAATAAAATTATTAAGTGGTGGAAAGTGGAGAAAAAGGGTGGAAAGTGGGAAGTGATATTATGTTTATGGGAGAATATACTCATAATATGGATAAAAAAGGCCGTTTAATCATACCTTCAAAGCTTCGAGAAGAACTTAGCGAAGAGTTTGTGATTACTCGAGGTCTTGATAACTGCTTGTTTTTATATCCAATGGATGAGTGGAAAGAGTTAGAAAAAAAATTAACTTCCTTACCAATGACAAGTAAAAATGCCCGTAATTTTGTCCGCTTTTTTTTCTCAGGTGCTAATGAATGTGAATTAGATAAACAGGGAAGAGTTTCCTTACCAATAAATTTGAGAGATTATGCAGATTTTGAACATGAAATTGTAATAATTGGTCTAGCAAATAGAATTGAATTGTGGGCCAAAGAAAATTGGGACACCTACATGGATAATGTAGAAGATTCCTATGAAGATTTTGCGGATGCAATGGAAGAATTAGGAATCTAGAAAGGATTATAATGGAATACAAACATCAATCAGTTTTGTTAAAAGAAGCAATAGAATATTTAAACATTAAAGAAGACGGCATATATTTAGATGGTACTTTAGGTAGAGCAGGGCATAGTTCAGAGATTTTAAATAAATTGTCAGCTGCAGGCAAATTAATTGCAGTTGATCGTGACACTGCTGCAATAAAAGCAGTGAGGAATAAATTCCCAGATAATGAGTCTTTAATTTTAGAGCATGCAAATTTTCAGGAAATTGATCTGGTTCTGGCAAAGTTGGGTATTGAAAAGGTTGATGGAATGCTCTTTGATTTAGGGGTTTCTTCGCCCCAATTGGATAATCCTGAAAGAGGTTTTAGCTATCAAAATGATGGTCCATTAGATATGAGAATGAATCCAGCACAAAAATTAACAGCAAAGGATATAGTAAATAATTATTCTCAAGCTGAACTGGAAAGAATTATTAGTGAGTATGGAGAGGAAAATTGGTCAGCTCGAATTGCAGAATTTATTGTGAAGATGAGAAAAGAAAAAGAAATTGAGACAACAGGTGAACTGGTGGAAGTTATTAAGGCAGCTATTCCAAAAGCTGTCAGAAGAAGTGGTGGTCATCCAGCTAGACGAACTTTTCAAGCGTTGAGAATTGAAACGAATAATGAATTAGAGCAGTTAAAGAATTTAATAGATAAAGCAGTTTCTTTTTTAAATCCAGGTGGCAGACTTGTAATAATTACTTTTCATTCATTAGAGGATCGGATTGTAAAACATAAATTTAGGGATTTAGCTAAAGATTGTACCTGCCCACCTGACTTTCCTATTTGTGTATGTGACAAAAAGGCAGAAGTTAAAGTAATAACCAGAAGTCCAATTCAGGCTTCTGATTCGGAAAAAAAATTTAATCCACGATCTAAAAGTGCCAAAATGAGAGTAGCCGAGAAGATCTGATTTCTTAAGGGGGGACAGAGATGCATCATAGTCAAAATTATGCTAATCTAGATACGCAAAGTAATTTTTTAAATGAATCATCTTATAATTTTACTAATGTAAAAAAACAGGCATTTACCATTATATATATATTTATGTTGGTTTTTATTAGTATTTCAATTTTATTATATGTTTCTCAAGTTTTAAATATTAACAAACAAAGTGCAAAGTTATTAAATTTAGAAAAAAAATTGGAGACTATTCAGGCAAAAAATGAAAGATTGGAAGTTAAGTTGGCAAGTAAAACTTCTCTGGCAGAAATAGAAAAAATTGCAAAAGAAGAATTAAATATGATTGAAGCTAAATCAAAAGAAACATTGGTTTATAATAATCAATTTAGAAAAGAAGAAATATATATGGCGGATATTCCAAAAGAAAAGTTTTTCTTAGCGCAAATTTATGATAAAATAATTAAAGAAGTAGTTACTGTTCAGGCGGAATCACTTGAATAGGAGGATTAAATTTGCGGGACTTTAATGAACATGTAAAAAATAGAGTAATGTTTTATTTTGCAGTTTTATTTTTTTTATTTATAATACTAGCACTAAGACTTGTTTGGATTCAAGTTATTAATAGTGCAGAATACGAACATAAAGCACTAAGCCAGCGTGTAAAAGAATTTGTAATTGATTCAGAAAGAGGAATGATTTATGACAATACCGGCAGGAAACTTGCAGTCAGCTTACCGGCTAAGACTGTAGTTGCTCTGCCGGATAATGTTATTAATCCCCAAAAAACAGCATCTGAACTGGCTCCTTTATTAAGTATTAGTTATAATACAATTTATCGCAGGATAACCTCTGATGCTGCTGCAATATTCCTGCAGCGTAAAATTGAAGATGAATTGTATCAAAAAATTGAGGCAAAGAATTTAAAAGGAATTACCTTTACAGAAGAAAGTAAAAGATATTATCCAGAAGGAGAGCTAGCTTCTCATATCATTGGTTTTACTGGAATAGATAATAATGGTTTAAATGGTCTTGAACTTTCATACAATAATCATTTGAGCGGCAAGTCAGGTAAGATGATTGTAGAAAGAGATGCAGAGGGCAAAACAATTCCAAACGGAATCAGAGAGACTGTACCAGGGAGAGATGGATATAATGTTCATTTAACAATAGATGAAGTTATCCAGTATATGGCTGAAAAAGAGCTGGAAAATGCGGAAGAGGAATTTGATTTTTCTGGTGGGTCAATTATTGTTATGGATTCTTCAAATGGCGATATTTTAGCGATGGCTAATACTCCAACATTTAACCCAAATGAATTTGGAGAATATCCAGATCAAAATTGGAGAAATAGAGCAATTAATGATGTTTTTGAGCCTGGTTCTACCTTTAAAATAATAACTGCTGCTTCTGCTTTAGAAGAAGGGGTTATTACTGAAAATGATATTTTAACTGATCCTGCTCATATCTATGTAGCAGGAGAAGAAATAAACTGTTGGAGCAGGTATGGTCACGGTAAACAGAGCTTTGCTGAGGTTATAAAAAATTCCTGTAATCCGGGTTTTGTTGAGGTTGGACTTAAAATGAGTAAAGAAACTTTTTATTCATATATTAAAGCCTTTGGTTTTGGAGAACAAACGGGAATCAGGTTACCTGCTGAAGCCAGGGGGATTATTCCAGAATATGATCGAATTGGCCCAGTTGAATTAGCAACTTTTTCTTTTGGTCATGGTTTATCTGTAACTCCTATTCAGTTGGCGACTGCTATTTCTGCGGTTGCTAATGGTGGCAAACTGATGCGCCCCAGGCTTGTTAAAAAAGTTGATACCGGAAATAGCTCTGAGAATATCATTAATGACCCAGAAATGGTAAGACAGGTGATATCAAAAAGTACAGCAGATAAAACAAAAGAATTATTAAAACAGGTTGTTGAAACAGGAACAGGGACACAAGCAGCAATTGAGGGATATAAAATAGGTGGTAAAACAGGGACTGCAAAACATTACAATGAGGATATATATGATTCTTCATTTATTGGGATTGTGGAAGCTGATGAGAGAAATTTAGTAGTTTTAACAATTTTATATGATATCAAAGGTGAAACCTATTATGGAAGTCAAACTGCAGCACCTGTTTTTAGAAATTTAACTTCGAACATTTTAAATTATTTAAATGTTAAACCAGATACTAGTTTAGAAAAAGGTTATAATACAAATGAGAATGAGGCTGTAGTCCCAAATTTAATTGGGAAAAATTTTTTAGAGGCTGAAAGTAATTTGAGAGATCAGGGATTTAATGTTAAACTAATTGGAGACGGAGAATTAATTGAAGCACAACTTCCAGACTCTGGAACAGTAACAAACTATAATTCAACAGTTTGGTTATTTAGTGATGAGAATTATAAAGAAGAATTATTGTTAGTAGTTCCAGACTTTAGAGGGATGGAAGCTGCAGAGGCTTTAAAATTAGCCAAACAAAAAGGTCTGGACTTAATTTTAGATGGATCCGGTAAGGTTATTGGACAATCTGTTTACCCTGGAAAAAGAATAAGAAGTTCTAAGAAAATCAATTTAAAACTTCGTTAAATTATTAAAATTAATCATTTTTTAAGATGCTGGAGGTTAATTAAAAGTGAAGTTAAATAAAATATTAAATAATATAAATTATGAACTGAAGTCAGGAAATTTAGCTAAAAACATTACAGAAATAAAGTATGATTCGAGAGAGATTGAAAAAGGTAATTTATTTATAGCAATTAGTGGTTTTGAAACTGATGGACATCAATATATATCTCAGGCTGCAGCAAAAGGTGCATCAGCAGTAATTTTTGACAAAGAAATAGCAAAATATAAAGATGGTGTAACTTATATAAAAGTGAAAAACAGCCGCAAAATAATGGCTGAAGCTGCTAAAAATTTTTTTAGTGATCCACTTAAAGATATAAATTTGATTGGAATTACCGGGACTAATGGTAAAACAACAACTTCCTATCTTTTATATAATATTTTAAAAGAATATAAAAATAAGGCGGCTTTATTTGGGACTATTAAAAATATAATAGGAGAGCAGGAGCTGAGTTCAAAAAGGACTACATCTGAGTCGGTTGATCTTTATAGATATTTTGCTCAAATGAGAGAGCAAAACATTAAATATGGGGTAATGGAAGTTTCTTCTCATGCTTTAGATCTATATCGTGTTTATGGTATGAATTTTAAAGCTGCAGTTTTTACTAATATTAGCCCAGAGCATCTCGATTATCATAAAAATCTAGAAAATTATAGAGAAGTAAAATCAAAATTATTCTCACAGTTAAAAAGTAATAATTATGCTGTCATAAATAATGATGATCAAAACAGTGATTATATAAAATCTAAATCTCAAGGGGATAATTATACCTATAGTCTGGACTCCGAAACAGCAGATCTTTATACAACCCAATTTAAACTTCATTCGCAAGGAATGGAATATAGGACTGGTGGCAAACTAAAATCTAAATTTGAGCTGAATTTAGGTGGTATTTTTAATATCTATAATTCACTCGCAGCTATTTTAACAGCTAATCTATTAGGTATTAACGAAAAAGTTATCAAAAAAGCATTAACTAAAATTAATTCTGTACCTGGAAGGTTTGAGATCATTAATGCTGGTCAGGATTTCCAAATAGTAGTTGATTATGCACATACACCAGATGGAATGAAAAATGTTTTGGAAACTGCTGCAGCTATGGAAAAAAATAAGTTAATTGTTTTATTTGGTTGTGGTGGAGATAGAGACCGCAGCAAGAGACCTGCAATGGCTGAACTGGCTGAAAAATATGCGGATTATACAATTGTGAGTAATGATAACCCCAGAAGTGAGGATCCAGAACAAATATTTTCTGAAATAAAGAAAGGTTTTTCTGAAAGTTTTAGTGATTATGAAATTATAGCTGATCGCAAAAAAGCTATTGAAAAGGCTGTTCAGATTGCTGAAAAAGATGACCTGGTTATGCTGCTTGGAAGAGGACATGAAAAGTATCAGGTTTTAAAAGATGGAAAAATTGAACTTGATGATAGAAAGGTTGCTTTTCAAGCAGCTGAAAAAATGAAGGGAAAATAAATGCAAAATTTAAAATTAAAAGAGATAATTAACTTTTCAGAAGCTGAAATTGTTCAGGGGAGTGAAAATTTAATTATCGAAGAAATAGTAATTGACAGTAGAAAGGTAAAAGATAATTACTTATTTATTGCAATAATTGGTGAAAATCAGGATGGCCATCAATATCTTGAGGATGCTGTTAAAAATGGAGCATCAGCTTTAATAGTAGATCGTGAGCTAAAAAATAATTTTATTGCTAAAAGCAATGCTGCTGTCTTAAAAGTAAAAGATACTACAGAAGCACTGCAGCTTATCGCTCATAATTATCGAATGAGTTTTAAAGATCTGAAGTTAATAGCAGTTACTGGTAGTGCTGGTAAAACTACTACTAAAGATTTAATTTATTCTGTTTTATCACAAAAATATAACTGTTTAAAAACTGAGGGTAACTATAATAATCATATTGGTCTGCCACTTACTTTATTGAGATTAACTGATTCTGAAGAAATTGCGGTTGTAGAGATGGGAATGAGTGGCTTTGGTGAAATTGATTTATTGAGTAAGATTGCAGCACCTGATTTTGGAGTTGTAACAAATGTTGCTGCTGCTCATTTAAAACAGTTGGGTAGTTTGGAAAATATTGCAGAGGCCAAAAAAGAATTAATAGATAACCTAACTGAATCTGATACAGCGATTTTAAATTATGATAATTTATATACCCGAAAAATGGGAAAAGAGAGTTTGGCAGAACAACTTTATTTTGGCTTTGAAAGAGGTTCTGATCTGCAGGCATTATCATATTCTTATGATGAGGATTCTGAAGTAACAAGTTTTAGTTTAACTTATCAAAAAAATAAATATAATTTTAAATTAAATAAAGCAGGTAAGCATAATGTTTATAATGCCATGGCTGCTATTTTAATTGCTTTTAATTTAGGTCTTAAAATCTCTGAAATACAAGCAGGCTTATTAAAAGCTGAAATTTCATCATTAAGGATGGAATTTATAAAACTTGATAATGGTGTGGAAATAATTAATGATAGCTATAATGCAAATCCTTTAGCGGTTAGAGCAGCAGTTGATGTTCTAATTGAAAAAAGGGCAGAAAGAAAAATAGCTGTTTTATCTTCAATGCTGGAGTTAGGTTCAAGTAGTGTAGAAAAACATCGTGAGATTGGTGAGTATGCTGCAGCAAAAGGTTTGGATATTTTAATAACAATTGGGCAAAAAGCAGCAGCAATTTCTGCTGGAGCGGAAACTATCATGGACAGTAATAAAATTTTTGGTTTTGATGATAATACTGAATGCATAAGATTTTTGAGACAGGAAATGAAAAAAGGAGATTTAATACTGATAAAAGGTTCGCGTGCAAATAGATTAGAAGAAATAGCTGCTGAACTAAAGGTGGAGAATAATTGAGGAGCATTATAATGCAGTATATTATGGCTTATACTTTCCCTTTAATAATTATTATTTTAAGTGGAAATTATTTCATTAATTACATAAAAAGGTTAAATTTTGGCCAGCAGGTTAGAGATTATGGACCAGAAAGTCATCTAGAAAAAGCTGGTATCCCAACTATGGGTGGTTTATTGATAATTTCAGTTTTTATAATTGTATCTTTAATAATGCTGCCATTAGAGATTGAAATTATTACAATTTTATTTACCACAATAATAATGGCGTTAACCGGTTTTTTAGATGATTATTTAAAGATTAAATTAAAAAGATCATTAGGTTTAAAAGCCTGGCAGAAAATTGTTATGCAGATAGCTGCAGCTGGAGTTACTGCTGTAATTGCGGTTTATATTTTAGAACAGCAGAGTTTAATAATTCCGTTTTGGGGAGAATATCAAATAGGATTTATAGCTAAATTCATTTTAGCTTTTATTGTTGTAATTGGAAGTTCTAATGCTGTTAATCTAACTGATGGTTTAGATGGTTTAGCTGCTGGAATAACTGCTGTTGTTACCCTGGCATTTGCAGCTCTATTTTATCTGCTTTCAGTTCCAGAATACTCCCTACTGATGCTAATTATGGCAGGCAGCAGCACTGCTTTTTTGTGGTTTAATGCAAATCCAGCTTCAGTTTTCATGGGTGATGTTGGTTCACTTGCAATAGGAGCTTTTCTGGGAGCAGCATCAGTTTTAACTGCTACTGAAATTTATTTATTGATCATTGGAGGAATATATGTTTTAGAAACTTTATCGGTTATGATACAGGTTCCTTATTATAAAATTACAGGAGGTAAAAGAGTTTTTAAGATGACTCCAATTCATCATCATTTTGAATTGAGTGGTCTGGCAGAAAACAAAATTGTATTTAGATTTTCAATAATAACTATTTTGTTATCTTTATTTGCCTTAATTTCTCTTGTCTAACTGTTCTGTATATTAACAACTAAATTAAAGGAGTTAGATTTAATTGACTTTAGATTATAAAACGATAGCAGTTTTGGGTTTTAGCCCAAGAACTGGTTTAGAAGTTGTAAAATATTTGCTAAACTTTGACTTAAATATTATAGTTTCTGATGCAAAGCCTAAAGCGGAGTTAGAAAATTTAATAGCTCAATTGGATGATGAAAATATTATATATGATCTCGGTTCAAAAGGCAGCAAAATTTTGGATAGTGAGCTAATAATTCTGAGTCCAGGAGTTCCTTATGACTTAGATATTCTAAAAAAAGCAAGGCAGCAGGGCATCGAAACTATTAGTGAAATTGAATTTGCTTTCAGACAATCTAAGGCAGAAATAATTGCAGTAACTGGAACAAATGGAAAAACAACAACAACTGAACTGCTGGCAGCTATGTTATCTGACTTAAATGGCAAAAAAATTAAGGCTGCTGGGAATATTGGTTTGCCTTTTATATCTATCATCAAAGATTTAAAAGAGGGCGAAAAAGTTATTCTTGAACTAAGTTCATTTCAATTAGAAGCAGTTAGAGAATTTAAAGCAAAAATTGCAATTTATTTAAATTACAGTCCAGATCATCTGGATCGGCATCAGACTGAGTTGAATTATAAAAAAGCTAAAAGAAAGATTTTTAGCAACCAAAACACAACTGATTATGCTCTACTGAATTTTGATGATACTTATCTTAAGCAATTAAAAGGGCAGCTGCAGGCAAATGTCATCGGACTGAGTTTTAAACATCAGGATGCAGATTTAATTATTAAAAATAATCAGGCTTATTATAAAAAAGATAAAATAAATTTACTAGATTTTGATAAAATTAGCTTACCAGGAGAACATAATCAAAAAAATGCTGCTTTTGCTGCACTTGCTGCTTACCTTTTGGGACAAAGTGTTCAAAAAATTCAGCAGGCAGCTGAGAATTATGAGCTTCAGTCACATCGAATGGAAATTATAAATAACAGCTATAATTATTTAATTATTGATGATTCTAAAGCCACCAATCCAGATTCAACTTTGAAAGCACTGGCCAGTATTGATAAAGATATTATCCTGATTGCAGGTGGCCAGGATAGAAATGCTGATTTTACTAAATTGAAAGATATTATTAACAAAAAGGTAAAAATTCTAATTTTGCTTGGTGAAACAGCTGACAAAATTGCTTCTTTGTTTAAAAACAGTGATCTAGAAATATTTAAAGTAGAAAGTATGGAAGCTGCTGCTGAGTTAGGATCTAACAAATTAGAGCAGGATAGAGCATTGTTATTGTCTCCAGCCTGTCCTAGCTGGGATATGTTCAGTAGTTACAAGGAACGTGGAGAAATTTTCAGAAAAACAGTTTTAAAATATATTGATTAAGGAGTAATTATGCGCAAAAAGCGGCCTGATTTTATCTTGTTATTTACAATATTAGCTTTAGTTTTGAGCGGCTTAATTATGATTTTATCTGCCAGTTCTATTAAAGCGGAACAGCTCTTTTCTAACAGCTATTATTTTTTTAATAATCAGCTTAAATATTTAGTTGTTGCTGTTGTTATTTCATTAGTTATCTACAAACTTAAATATGAAAAGCTAAAAATTTTGGCACCGTATTTTCTCTTAATTGCTCTAGGCTTTTTAATCTTAGTTTTAATACCTGGGATTGGAAGAATGGCTGGTGGATCAAGGAGGTGGCTTCCTCTGGGGCCGGTTAGTTTTCAACCGTCTGAGCTGGCCAAATTCACTCTGGTTATTTATCTGGCTGCATATATTGATAGAAATAAAGAAAAAATGAAAAAATTCAAAGAAGGAATCTTACCTCCAATAACTGTGATTGGACTAATGGCATTTTTAATTTTAATGGAACCTGATTTAGGGACAGCTGTTACTTTATCTACAGTTGCAGCAGCTATGATTTTTGTTGGAGGGATTAAGATATCATTATTCTTTGTTTTAGGTTCTGCAGCTATTCTGCTGTCTTTTGGAGCAATAATTTCTGAACCATATCGTCGGGAGCGGTTATTAACTTTTTTAAATCCATGGCAGGACCCTTTAGATAGCGGTTACCATATTATTCAATCACTACTTGCACTTGGTTCGGGAGGGCTTTTTGGAGTTGGAGCTGGAAACAGTCATCAGAAATTTTTGTATTTACCAGAACCAGGTACAGACTTTATCTTTGCTGTCCTGGGAGAAGAGTTTGGGCTGATTGGTACTCTTTTTATAATTAGTCTTTATTTCTTGCTCAGTTGGAGGGGGTTGCGAATTGCAGCTCGAGTTGATGATCCATTTGCTTCAATGCTGGCAGTTGGAATAACTTCAATGATTGTTATCCAGGCTTTAATTAATATGGCTGTAGTTACTTCATTAATGCCAGTAACAGGAATCACTTTACCGTTAATTAGTTATGGAGGATCTTCCTTGGTTATTAATTTAACAGCATTAGCTTTATTACTTAATATTTCTTGTTATGTTGAAGGATGATAAATTTATGAGAGCAGTAATTACAGGTGGAGGAACTGGAGGACATATTTATCCAGCTTTAGCCATAGCAGAAGAATTAAAAAAAAGAGGTTGGGAAATTTTATATTTAGGATCTAAACAGCGAATGGAAGCTGATATTGTACCTAAAACAGGCTTTGATTTTAAGGGGCTTTCTGTTAGACCCTTACCTCGCAGCATTTCTTTTAAATTAATTACTTCTTTATTTTATAATCTAAAATCTTTTTTGAATTCATTGAGAATAATAAAGGAGTTTAAGGCTGACTTTGTTATTGGGACAGGAGGCTTTGTTGCTGGCCCTGTTGTTTTAGCTGGAGTAGTTCTGGGAAAGAAAACATTAATTCATGAGCAAAATGCATATCCCGGAATAACCAATAAATTGCTGTCTCGTTTTGTTGATAAAATTTGTTTAAATTTTGCTGAATCTGCTGGTTATTTAAAAGTTGATAATCAAAAAATTGAAATAACTGGTAATCCAGTACGGCCTAAAATTATCAATACAAATCGTCAAAAAGCTTATCAAAATCTTGATCTAAATCCCAAATTAAAAACAATATTAATTACAGGGGGAAGTTTAGGAGCCGAAGTAATAAATCAGAATATATTAGAGCTTTATAAATATGCCTTAAAAAATAAAGTTCAGATTCTACATTTAACTGGTAGAAAAAATTATAAAGAATTGAAAAATAATTTGAAAAGTAATAATTTGAATCTAGAAGATCCATTAATTAAAGTAATTGATTATTTAGATGAAATGGAATTCGCGCTTGCTGCAGCTGATTTAATAATTTCCAGGGCAGGAGCAACTGCTTTAGCTGAAATAACTACCTGTGCCAAACCTTCTATTTTAATTCCTTTTGCTGCGGCTGCTGAAAACCATCAGGCAGTAAATGCTGAAACACTTGCTAAAAGAGGAGCAGCAGTGGTAATTAAAGAATCAGAACTAAATGCAGGTCTTTTGTTAAAAAGAGTTATAGATATTATTGAGGATGAGCAAAAATTGAAGTCAATGGCCGCAGCGGCAGAGTCAATGTCACAAAAAAATGCTCTTAAAAACATTATTGAAGTTGTGGAAAGATTAAATAAAAAATAATTAAATTATGTGATAAATATTAAAAATTTAGGGTGATCAGATTGTTAAAGAAAAATTCTCATATACACTTAATTGGTATTGGTGGAGTTTCAATGAGTGGGATAGCAGAAATACTTGCTGAAAGAGGATACAAAGTAAGTGGTTCTGACTTAAATAAAAGTAAGTATCTTGATTTATTAAAAAAATATAAGATAAAAGTTTTTATTGGTCATGATGCTGATAATATTAGTGGGGCTGATATAGTAGTTAAGACCAGTGCTATTCCTGATGATAATCCAGAGCTTAAAGCAGCCAGACAAAAAAATATTAAAATTTTAAAAAGAGCAGAAATGCTTTCATATTTAATGAGAGATAAAAAAACTATTGCTGTTGCAGGAACTCATGGCAAAACAACAGTAACAGCTATGTTAGCAGCAATATTTAAAGAAGCTAAAAAAGATCCTGCAGTTATGGTTGGTGGGTATTTAAAAGAATTGAACGGAAATATAGCAGATGGAGCTGGTGAATATTTCATAACTGAAGCAGATGAAAGTGATGGCTCTTTTTTATATTTTGATCCTTATTTACTTTTATTAAACAATTTAGAGTTAGATCATCCTGATTTTTACCAGGATTTGAATGAATTTATGAATATTTTTAAAAGATTTGCAGATAAGAATGACAAAGAAGCTATTCTATTATATAATAAAGACAATGTGAACCTAAATTCTTTGTTTGAAAACAGGGTTAAAACTAGTATATTTTCTCTAAATAAGGGAGAGTATACAGCTAGAAACATAAAATATAACAATTTTGAAAGTAGTTTTGATTTTTATCATCAGGAAAAATCTGAGGCTCAAATTAAACTTTCTGTTCCAGGAGAATATAATTTATACAATGCATTAGCTGCTTCTGCAGCGGCCTATAAATTAAATATTGAAACAAAATATATTAAAACCGCTTTAAAAAAATTTAGTGGAGTTGGACGCAGATTTGATTTTAAAGGTAAAATTTTAAATTCAAAAGTAGATATTGTTGATGACTATGCTCATCATCCAACTGAGATTAAAGAACTCTTAAAAACTGTAAAAAATATGGATTATAATAAAATCAGAGTTGTATTTCAGCCACATAGATACAGTAGAACTAAAACATTTTTAGAAGACTTTAGTTATTCTTTTGTTAACGCAGATCAAGTTTATTTAACAGATATCTTTTCTGCTTCTGAAAAAAATAATTATAATATTTCTGTTAGCAATTTTGCAGAAAAGATTGCAAAAAATTCTGCAGTGAAATGTGATTATATTTCAGATTTCAATAAAATAGCAGAAAAATTATTATCTGAGGTAGAAGCAGGGGATATAATCTTAACTGTAGGTGCTGGAAATATTACTGAGTTTTCTAAACTTTTATTAGAGCCCAGGTGATTATTTACAAGCTCAGATATGTGAGGGATAATTAATGGAGAAAAAATATCAAATTGTATTAATGATTTTGTTTTTTATATTTTTAACTTTTTTATCATTCCTCTTTTCTCCTTTTTTTCACATTAGAGACTTTGTTTTTCATTCTAGAAATGAAATTAACAAGAATGAGCTAAGAAAAAATATTAATCAATTTTATGGAGATAATTTGTTGTTTTTAAATGAAGATGATTTAAGGAACAATTTGTTAGAACACAATCTAATATCTTCAGTTAAAATTGAAAAAGCTTTTCCTTCAACGGTTCATGTAGTTATTGAGGAAAGAAGAGCGGTAGCCTGGCTAAAAAATAATAATCAAAAACTTATTTTTTCAGCTGATGGAATTATTTTAAACGAAAAAAGTTTAGAGACTGAGCTTAAATCACCACAAATTGAAGGTTTTCCATATTATTTCAACCAGGATAAAATTGTTTTGCCAGCAGTGAGTGATGAAATGTTAAAGGTTTTAAATAATTTGGAAGCTGAATTTCTAGCTGAAATCAATAAAATATTATTTCAAAATAATATTTATAAATTATATTTAAAATCAGGTATTGGAGTGAATTTTGGCAGAAATGAGCAGCTGGCAGATAAATTTGCTATTTTGAATTCAATTTTAGATAATAATCAGGATACAGAAATTGACTATATTAATCTGCAGGTTGTAAAACATCCTGTAGTTAAGTTTAAATAAAATTATTTTCACAGAGATGAAGGGAAATAAGTATTTATATTGAATTAATTTATGTAAGCCTAAAGTATTGATTATTTAAATGAAATTAATAAATATTTGATTAGAAAGGAGGTAGACTGTTGTGAAAAAAAGAAAGATAGTTACTGGACTTGATATTGGTACTACCAAGATTTGCGCTTTAATAGCAGAGATAGGTGGAGAAAACAATATTGAAATTATTGGTATTGGTTTAGCCCCATCTAACGGCCTCCGCAAAGGTATTGTTGTTGATATAGATAAAACCAGTCATGCAATAAAAAGCGCTATTCAAAAAGCAGAAAGAATGGCCGGCCAAAAGGTTGATTCTGCTTATGTTGGTATTGCTGGATCGCATATTAAGTCTATCAACAGTCATGGAGTTGTTGCAGTTACTGGAGATGAGAAGGAAATTAAGGAAAGTGATATAAAAAGAGTTATTGATGCAGCAAGAATTATTCCTGTATCAGCTGAGGAGGATATTTTACATGTTCTTCCAAGAGAATTTATTGTTGACGGTAGTCCAGGAATTCAAGATCCACTTGGTATGTCAGGAGTTAGGCTTGAAGTTGAAACTCATATAATTAAAGGTGCATCAACATCAATTCAAAATTTAGTTAAGAGTGTATTGAGAGCTGGTTTAAGTGTAGATGAGGTTGTTTTGGAGCCACTTGCTTCCAGTCAGGCAGTTTTATCTGAGGATGAAAAAGAGCTAGGAGCTGTTTTAGTTGATATTGGTGGAGGAACAACAGATGTAATAGTTTTTCATGAGGGAAGTATAGCTCATACTTCAGTTTTACCTGTTGGAGGTAATCATGTAAGTAATGATATTGCTGTAGGTTTAAGAACACCTGTTTCTGAAGCTGAAAAAATTAAAATCATGCATGGTTCTGTTCTTCCGGCTGAAATTGATGAATCTGAAAAGATTGAGGTATTAGCTGCGAGTGGGAAAGAAAGAAAAAAGCTCTCTCGTAAAATGTTATGTCAGGTAATTGAACCAAGAATGAATGAAATGTTTAATCTCGTTAAAAAAGAACTTGATAGTACTGGCTCATTGGATTTAACTCCTGCTGGTTTAATATTAACTGGTGGAGCCTCATTGTTAGAGGGGTCAGAAAAACTTGCTTCTGATATAACTGAATTACCAGTAAGAATTGGAGAACCGGATTATGTCAGTGGACTGTCAAATGTTATAGATAATCCCGTATATATAAAAAAGGGTGATACTATACCAAGGGCAATCTTTTCTACAGCAGTTGGTTTAATCGAATTTGCTATAGAAAATGGAGATGCCAAAAATAGTAATGTTAGTAGTAACAGCAGTAATAATAGTAAAGAAATTGTAAGTGGATTTTTTAATAAATTAAAGAATTGGTTTAGTGAATTTTTCTAAAAAATTGATGCTTACATAATATCCTTAACGGGGAGGGAAAATTAGTGTTTGATATTGGAACAGAAATTGAACAATTTGCAAATATAAAAGTAGTTGGTGTTGGTGGTGGTGGTAATAACGCCGTCAATAGAATGATTGAGGAAGGCCTTGATGGAGTTGAGTTTGTTGCTATTAATACTGATGCTCAGGCTTTAATGGCTTCAAATGCTGGAGTAACAATTAGAATTGGTGAAAAAATAACCAGAGGTCTTGGTGCTGGTTCTGATCCAGAAATTGGTTATCAGGCAGCAGATGAGAATAAAGAAGAAATTGCTCAGGCAATTGATGGTGCTGATATGGTGTTTATTACCGCTGGAATGGGTGGAGGCACTGGAACTGGTGCAGCTCCAGTAGTAGCGGAAGCGGCAAAAAAGCAGGGTGCTTTAACCGTTGGAGTTGTAACTAAACCCTTAACGGTGGAAGGTAAGAAAAGAATGAACAATGCCATAAATGGTATTGAAGAGTTAAAAAATAAAGTGGATACCCTAATTGTAATTCCAAATGATCGTTTATTAGAGGTTGCTGAAAAGCAGACTAGCTTAATGGATGCTTTTAAAATTGCAGATAATGTTTTAAGGCAGGGAGTACAGGGGATATCTGATTTAATTACTATAACTGGTATTATTAATCTTGACTTTGCTGATGTTAAAACTATTATGACCGATGCAGGTTCAGCTTTAATGGGAATCGGTACTGCTGATGGTGAAAATAGAGCAACTGAAGCTGCTAAATTTGCAATTGCCTCACCATTGTTAGAAGCTTCTATTGATGGTGCTCGGGGTGTTTTATTAAATATTACCGGTGGAATGGATTTGGGAATTCATGAAGCAAATGAAGCTGCTCGAGTAATTCAAGAAGTTGCTGATCCGGATGCAAATATTATCCTTGGTGCTGTAATTGATGAGAGTTTAGAGAAGGAAGTTAAAGTTACAGTTATAGCTACAGGTTTTGATTCTACCCCGAAGAAGAAAGCTGCAGCTAAAAATACAGAAAATGAAATGCCGGAAGAAGAATTTGAAATGGAAAGTTTTTCTGGTGATGATCTTGATATACCAGCTTTTTTAAGAAATAAAAAAGGATAATAATAATTAAATCCTGATGTAATTACATCAGGATTTAAATTATCCTTTTCTTTTGAAGGTGATTTGAATGTCAAAAAAGAAAAACATCAGTTTTAAGCCTTTTGTAATAATTTTTATTTTTTTGATTGCTCTGATTATAGGAATTCAGATTTTTGGAGCGGCGAGGTTTGAAAGCATTTTGGCTGCTCAAGGAGAAGTGGTAGATGGGTTTTGGTCAGATGTATTGATTATTAGAGATGAAACGGTGATAAGATCTCCCTTAAAGGGAAGGGTTGAATTATTAGCAGGTGAAGGTGACCGACTTGCTTCAGGTAAAAAATTAGCAGTAATCAAATCTGCTGCTCAAGAACAAAAAATATATAATAAAAAGGCAGGAATAGTAAGCTTTGCTGTTGATGGTTTAGAATCTAAGCTTAATCCTAATAACTTAGATCAAATTAATTTAAATAATTTTTCTGAGCTGCAGGGTGATTATAGACACCTTCTTTCTGGTGATAGAATAAAAAAAGGGGATGCTTTATACCGAATTATTAATAATTTTAAGTTATATTTGATGGTAGAAGTTCCAAATTCTCAATCTGATAGATTTAATATTGGTGAGCTGATATTTTTAGAGGAAAAGAATACAGAAAAATTATATGAAGCAAGAATTACAAATATTAGACATAATTTAGTGAAAACATTTTTTCAAATAGAGGTTGAACAGTTTATTCCTCAGTGGATTAACAGAAGAAGAATTGAATTAAATATTATAAAAAATATTTATCGTGGAATTAAAATCCCTCGTAAAGCAGTATTTAATCAGCTTTCAGGTCAGGGAGTGCTTAAGGTAACTGGATATAATAAGTATGAATTTCAAGAAGTTTTAATTTTAAATGGGAATGAAGATTATGTAATAGTCAGTGGTTTAGAAATTGGTGAAGAAATTATTACAAACCCAGAAGACTTTGATTATGGCAGGGAGGCATAGTTTTAATGCAAAAAGAAAAACTTATTTCTAATTTAAAAGAAGTACAAAAGAACATAAAAGAGGCTGCAGCAAAAGCAGATAGAGATTACCAAAAGGTAAAACTACTTGCTGTTAGTAAAAAACATAGCATTGATGAAATAAAAATTCTTAATCAAGCTGGTGTTAAATTTTTTGGGGAAAATCGAGTTCAAGAACTGGAAGATAAGAATGAAAAATTACTTTCCGAAGGGATAGAGCTTGACTGGCATTTTATTGGACATTTACAGAGAAATAAAGTAAAATATTTAATGAGAATGGAAAATTGTCGGATGATCCAGTCTATTGATAGTTTAAGGTTGGCAAAGGAAGTTAATAAAAGAGCAAAAAAGAATAATAGAAAAATACCAATTTTAGTGGAAATTAATATTTCAGGAGATGAAAATAAATTTGGTATAAAACCAGCTAAAGCCGAAGAATTTATTAAGAAAATTATTAACCTGGATTTTCTACAGATAGAAGGATTAATGACAATCTTGCCATATTTAGATGATTCAGAAAAACTTCGTTCTTATTTCAAAGATATGAAAAAATTGTATGATAAAATTTCAACGACAGTGATTTCGTTAAATGAGCTTTCTATGGGAATGACAAATGACTATCAAATAGCTGTAGAAGAAGGTGCAACTATTGTACGGGTTGGAACAGCAATTTTTGGAGAGAGAGAATACTAATTATTTGGAGGAAATTTAATGTTTATTTTAGCAAGAACGATTAGCGCTATTTTTGAAATTTTAAATTTATTAATCATTGCCAGAGTTATAATTTCATGGGTTAGACCTAATCCGGGAGATATGCGTTGGCGGAAGGTAATAAAGTTTATATATGATGTAACAGAACCAATTTTAGGGCCAATCAGAGAGCTTTTACCAAGTGGTGGAATTTTGGGATTGGATCTTTCACCGTTAATTGCCCTGTTTGCTTTATCAATTATTAGAAACTTTTTAATTAATATTGTAATTTAAGGTGGGAATTTATGTTTGATGAAGAAAAATTATTAAACCATTTGCATCGAGAAGAGGATAGGATCCTGGGTTCACATGTTTTAGATAAATGTGAACAGGTATTAAAATATCATAAAACTCAAGCTACAGATTTTTTAAATCCCTACCAGATTGAAATTGCTGTTCCTTTGATTAAACAAATTGCAGAAATCAATTTTAAAAAAGAAGGTGGTTATCCAGGAGCAGAAAGAAAAAGATTGGTCATTTTTCCAGAATATCTTTTTCCTGATTTGGTAGAAAAGCAAATTAAAATCTATCAGCTCGATGGTAACTTTGCTTTTCAGAAATTAACCCACAGAGATTTTTTGGGGGCTTTAATGGGACTAGGTCTGCAGAGGAAAATGATTGGTGACATTATTGTTCACTCAGATTTTGCTCAAATAATTACAGCAGCTGAAATTAAGGATATTATTGAATTAAAGCTGGACCAGGTACATCAGGTTCCAGTTGAAGTTAAAGAAATTGAGGAATCTGATTTGGTAAAACCTGTTCAGCATGAAAAAGAAATATTAACAACTGTGGCATCGATGAGATTGGATTCAGTAGCAAGTTCTGGTTTTGGTGATTCTCGCAGTAAAATGACAAGAGATATTGAGAGTGAAAAAGTTAAGTTAAACTGGAAAATAGAATCTAATCCTGCAGCAGAAATAGAAATTGGTGATTTAATTTCTGTTAGAGGTCGAGGCCGAGTCAAAGTTGAATCACAGCGAGGTATTTCAAATAAAGGTAGGATCAAGTTAACCCTAAAGAGATTAACCTAAGCTAAAAGGAGGGATACTTTGAAATTAAACCCATTAGATATTTATAATAAAGAGTTCAAAAAATCTACTTTTGGTTATAATACAACTCAGGTAGACGAATTCCTAGATGATGTTGGTGTTGCTTATGAAAGACTGCTTAAAGACCTAAATAACCTGCAGGAGGAAAATAGAGCCTTAAAAGAAAAAATTGATGATTTTGAAGCAATGGAAGATCAACTGCAGAACACTTTGAATTCGATGCAGAATACTATATCTGATAGAGTTGATCAGGCTGAAAATGAAGCAAGAATGATTGTTAAAGAAGCAAGAATGAAAGCGGAAAAAATAAAAAAGAATGCTCAGGATGAAGTTCTTTCAGAAAAAAGGAAAGTAGAACAGCTGAGAGAACAAAGAAACTTCTTCAAAATTCGTTTTCAAACTCTTTTAGAAAGCCACTTAGAAATGTTAAAAGAAAATGAGCAGCAGTATTTAGATACTGATTTAGATGATTTTAATGATACTTCTGATTTTGATTTAAATGAGAAAACAGAAGGTGATTATGAATTTGAAAGTGAATTTTCTAAAAAAAATGAAGATGATCAAAAATAATTAAAGTCAAAATGGATATAGTTTAGTAGGTCAGGATAAAACTTGACTTATATTAAATGATGGTTTATAATTGAGAAAAATGTTATATGAAAAAATGATGTTGAAGGGGACAGTATCAATTTTTAATAGTTTATAGCGAACCGGGTCTGGTGGAAGCCGGCAAACAAGAAATTGAAAAAATCACCCTGGAGTTGGTATATGAATTAATTAGTATACCCGTATTTCTGCGTTAAAGATGCTAAGATAAGATTAGTTTTATTTTGCTAATTTTAATTAGGGTGGTACCGCGGTCTCTCGTCCCTTTCAGGACAGGAGGCTTTTTTTATTTTTAATATATTTTTAGGAGGTTATAAAAGTAAATGAGCTATAAAGAGACAATCAATTTGCCTAATACAGATTTTCCAATGAGGGCAAATTTAAGTGAAAGAGAAGTTGATTTTGAAAAATTTTGGGAAGAAAATGAAATCTATGAAAAAGCAGTTGAAAATAGAGAAGGAAATGAAGCATTTATTTTGCATGATGGACCACCATATGCTAATGGTGATATTCATATTGGTCATGCACTAAATAAAGTTTTAAAAGATTTTATTACTCGTTTTTCAACACTTAAAGGTTATTATTCCCCTTATGTACCAGGTTGGGATACACATGGTTTACCAATCGAACATCAGGTTACAAGTCAGATGAGTGATGAAGAAAGAGCTGAACTTACAGTTAGTGAGTTAAGAGAAAAATGTACTAATTATGCTTTAAAATATATTGATCGTCAGCGTGATCAATTTAAGAGACTTGGAGTTTGGGGAGAATGGGATAACCCTTATTTAACTTTAAACACCAATTATGAAGTAAAGCAGATTGAAGTATTTGGTGAAATGGCTAAAAAAGATTTATTTTATAGAGGTAAAAAACCAGTTCATTGGTGTCCGCACTGCGAAACTGCACTAGCAGAAGCAGAAGTAGAGTATGCTGATGACCGTGCTCCATCTATTTTTGTTAAATTTCCAATGCTGGATGAAGTTGAAGTTGGAGGAGTTACTCTAAGCAGTGAAGACAGCTTTATAGTTATTTGGACAACAACCCCCTGGACTATTCCTTCAAATATGGCTATAACCTTTCACCCGGATCACCCCTATGTTGTTGTAGAGGTAGAAGGAGAAAAATTGGTAATGGCTGCGGAACTAGTTGATTCAGTAATGGATCAGACTGGGATTGAACATTATGAGATTATTAGTGAAGAGTTTAGTGCAAAAGAACTTGAAAATAAACGGGCACAACATCCATTTTTTGATAGAGAATCCCTTTTAATACTTGGAGATCATGCAACTTTAGATCAGGGGTCTGGTTGTGTTCACACTGCACCAGGTCATGGTCATGATGACTTTGTTGTTGGCCAGGAATATGATTTAGAAGTGTACGCTCCAATGGATAACAAAGGTTACTTTACTGAAGAAGCTGGCGACTTTGCAGGGAAACATTATGACGAAGCAAATATTATGGTTACTGATAAATTAAAGGAAAAAAATCTGCTGATGGATCTAAGCTTTATTGATCACCGTTATCCTCACTGCTGGCGCTGTAAAAGCAACCTTATTTTTAGAGCTACTGATCAGTGGTTTGCCTCTATTGACGCAATTAAAGAAGAAACTCTAGCTGCAATTGCAGATGTGGATTGGTACCCAGCCTGGGGAGAAGAAAGAATGAGCAACATGATTTCTGAACGTTCAGACTGGTGTATTTCTCGTCAGAAAAAATGGGGGGTTCCAATTCCTATTTTCTTCTGTGATGATTGTGGAGAAGCAGTTATCAATGATGATACCTTAGATTCAGTCAAGACTATTTTTGCAGAAGAAGGATCGGCTTCCTGGTATGAGAAATCTGCGGAAGAATTGTTGCCAGAAAATTACAGCTGTCCTCACTGTGGTGGAAAACACTTTACAAAAGAAGAGGATATAATGGATGTTTGGTTTGATTCTGGTTCAAGTCATAAAGCTGTTTTAGAAGCACGTGACTATCTAAGCTGGCCAGCTCAGGTTTATCTTGAGGGTACAGACCAGTACCGCGGTTGGTTTAATTCTTCTCTTTTAACTGCAGTTGCAACTGAAGGCAGAGCTCCTTATAAAGAAGTCATTACAAATGGCTTTACTGTTGATAAAAAAGGGAATAAGATGTCTAAGTCAAAAGGTAATGTAGTCTCTCCTCATAAAGTAATAGATCAGTATGGAGCTGATATTTTAAGATTGTGGGTTGCTTCTTCTGACTTTAAAAATGATGTTAGAGTCTCAGACGATATTCTCAAGCAGAGCTCGGAAGCATATAGAAGAATTAGAAATACTTATCGCTTCATCTTGGGTAATATTAGTGACTTTGATAGTGAAGAAAATTATGTTGAATATCAGGACCGCAAAGAATTAGATCGCTGGATTATGATTAGACTCCAGGAATTGATTGAAAAAGTGACTTCTGCTTTTGAAAAATATGAATATCACCGTGTTTATCATGATGTTCATAATTTCTGTACTGTTGAGATGAGTTCCTTATATATGGATATAACTAAAGATCGTTTATATACAGATGGAACAGATTCTTTAAGCCGCCGAGCAGCTCAAAGTACTTTATATGATATTATGATGGCTTTAGTAGTAACTCTGGCTCCTATAACTCCACACACTTCTGAAGAAGTATGGCAGTTCTTACCAGAAAAAATGAAAGCTGAAGAGAGTGTTTTCCTAACAGACTGGCCTGAGGTAAAAGAAAATTATTATGACCAGGAATTAACAGCTAAGTGGGATAAACTGCTGGCTGTTAGAAAAGATGTTTCTAAAGCACTGGAATTAGCAAGAGCGGATAAAAAAATCGGTAATTCTTTAGAGGCAATGGTCGAGCTAAAAGGTGCTGATGCTGATCAGCAGCAGTTATTAGAATCTGAAATAGCACAGTTAGCTGACTTATTTATTGTTTCTCAAGCTGAATTAAACAGTGACTTAAATCCAAAGAATGTTCACCAGGGTGAAGAAAGTTCTGTTTTAGTTAGAGTTAGAGAAGCTAAAGGAGATAAATGTGACCGCTGTTGGAAGTATGATGAAACAGTTGGTGAAATTGATGCACATGAAGATATTTGTGAACGCTGTGCAGATGTAATAGAATCCGAAAAATAAAATTGATTTAATATAAAAAAGGCAGCCAATAATTGGCTGCCTTTTTTGGTCATAAGATTATTAATATTAGTTGTTTAACAAAAGATATTTTAAAAAAACTCAATTTCTGCCCACTTCATTTTCAAGAATCTTCTGGTAGTAATTAAGGCAACTACAAACAATGACGTGATTTCAGCCATCCAAACACCAGTAACACCATAATTAGAAACTACAATAAAGTAGTAAGATAACGGTACAAAAAGCAGCCAGAGCCTGATGATAGTGATGTACAATGCTCCTTTAGTGTCTCCTGCTCCTCTTAAGGCACCTGTCATAATTACGACAAAAGCTAAAAACGCCTGATTTAAAGCAACAATTTTTAAAATAGAAACAGAATAATTAATTACCTGTGTTTCATTTGTAAATATTCTTAAGGCAAAAACAGGGAAGAAAAAGTATAACAAAGATAAAAGAACACCAATTAATGTTCCCATTACTGCAGCTGTTAGTCCACTTTTGAGGGATTCTTCTGCATTATCTTCTCCTAAATGTTTGCCAACTAAAGTTGTGGCAGCAATAGCAATTCCTATTGCAGGCATAAAAGAAAGCGATTCTATATTCAGTAGAATTCTAAAAGAAGCTTCTGCTGTCGTATCTAGCTGTGAAATAAAGATACCATTGACAAAAAAGGCAAGCTGCATAAAAAATTGTTCTAAGCCAGCAGCATAGCTTAATTTTATAAGGGGGTTAAAGATTTTAGATGTTATCTTTAACCAGCTTGGATCTAATCTAAGCATACCTCGGCGGCTGATAAAAAGACTTAAATATAAAGCAGCGGCAATAAAACGAGCAAAGGCTGTTGAAATTGCAGCACCGGCAATTCCCAACTCTGGAAAAAACCAGAAGCCGGTTATTAAGACATAGTTTCCGATTATATTTAAGATATTTGCCAGCCCTGTAATGTACATTGGAGTTTTAGTATCACCAGCTCCTCTAAGTGAAGCAGCAGAGGCAAAGGAAATAAACATGAAAAGCTGACCAACAGCAATATATTTTAAGTAAGTAGTTCCATAATTTCTGACAACTGCTGTAATATCATAAACATTTAGTACCTTATCTGCAAAAAAGAAAGTAAAAAGAGTAATTATTATTCCTAAAATAAAGTTTAAAGTTAGATTTTCATTCATTATTTTATTCATTCTCTTTTTATTACCCTCACCATAACTTCTGGATACCATAGCGGTGGCACCAGCATTAAAAGCCGAGAATACAAAAATTAAGGTGAATATTATCTGATTGGCAAAACCTACTGCAGCCAGCGCTTCTTTTCCAATAAAGCGGCTGATCATAATAGTATCGGCCATTCCAACTAATGTATTTAATGACATTTCGAGCATTGCTGGTAGAGCAAGCAGAAAAATATTTTTTGTTCTTTGGTAAGTATTTTTAGTTAATTCTAATTCCATAATTTTCATCCTTTATCTTTATATTGGGATTTGAAAGACAATTTAATTAATCATCTCTTCCTATATTAGCATAAAATAAAATAATATAAAAGCTCAATTATTAATTGTCTAAGTTATTTCAATATGTTAGAATTATATATGGAGTTGAGACAATGTATATAGCTTTATTTACAATAATAATTATTTTAATTGATCAGCTGAGTAAATATTTAATTAGAAACAGTTTAGCTCAATTTGAAAAGATATCAATCTTTGGTGATTACTTGTACTTAAGTTTTGTTAAAAATAGGGGTGCTGCATTTGGAATTTTAAAAGGCCAGCGCAGTTTTTTCATTATTATTACTATTATTTTTTTGATTTTTATAATTTATCTTTATCAAAAAGAACTTCCTCAAACTGTCAGAACAAAAATTTCAATAATTTTTTTACTTGGAGGAAGTATTGCAAACCTTATTGACAGGGTAATATTTCATTATGTTACAGATTTTATTGCTTTTGATTTACTAGATTTTTATAAATTGCCGGTAATCAACATTGCAGATATATTTATATTTTTTGGTGTTGTGATTTTGATTTATCAATTACTTTTTTTATCAGATAGAGGTGTTTAAATGGAAGAGCATAGTCTTAAAGTGAAAGCAAAAGATGAGGGAATTAGAATTGATAAATTTTTAGCTTCTGAATATCATGATTTATCCCGTTCTTTTATCCAAACTTTAATTGAGGAAAATAAAATTACAGTTAATAGCAAAATAGTTGATAAGAGTTATAAAATATCAGAGAATGATTTTATAAAAATTATTATTGAAGAAAGAGAAAGTGAAATTAAAGCTGTTGCAATGGACTTAGATATTGTTTATGAAGATCAGGATATAATTGTGATTAATAAGGAAGCTGATCGAGTTGTTCACCCAGCACCGGGACATCAAAATGATACTATTGTTAATGCACTGCTGTCTCATGTTGACAATTTGTCTGCAATTAATGGTGTTAAAAGACCAGGCATTGTTCACAGATTAGACAAGGATACTTCTGGCTTATTAATTGCTGCTAAAAATGATAAAAGCCATAAGAATCTGGCACAGCAGTTTAAAAATCGATCTGTAGAAAAATATTATTATGCTTTAGTTGAAGGGAAACTAGCTTATGAAAAGGGTAAAATAGATGCTCCAATTGGAAGAGATCCTAATAACCGCAAGAAAATGGCAGTTAGAAAGCGCAGAAGCAAAAGAGCTGTTAGCCGGTTTAAAATAATTGAAGAGTTTAAAAACCATACCTTAGTTCAAGTTAAAATTGAAACCGGTAGGACTCATCAAATTAGAGTTCATTTTTCTTATTTAGGTCATCCTGTAGTAGGAGATCAAAAATATGGATCTAAAAATTATCTGGATGCTCAAAGACAGCTTTTACATGCAAAGAAACTAATTGTTAAACATCCGATCACAGGAAAAAAAATGATCTTTGAAGCAGAACTAAAAAATGATTTTAAAGAAATTTTAAATAAACTCAGAGAACAAAAAATCTAAAATAATAAAAAATTATTAGGAGGAGATTATTTTGTATAATTCAATCAAATTAACTGAAGATGTTCATTGGGTAGGAGTAAATGATAAAGAAACAGATTTATTTGAGTCATTATGGCCTTTACCGGAAGGAATAGCCTACAACTCTTATGTCATTAATGATGAGAAAGTTGCCCTGATTGATACAGTTAAAATCAATTATACAGATACATATTTAGAAAAAGTAAAAGATGTCATAGGTAATAAAAAAGTTGATTATTTAATTATTAATCATATGGAACCTGATCACTCTGGTTCAATTAAATCAATGCGCGAGGCTTTTCCAGAAATGGAAATTGTGGGTAATGCAAAAACTATGAACTTTTTAGAAGGTTTCTATGGTATTACTGAGGGAACAAGAGTTGTCAAAGATGGAGATGAACTGGATTTGGGTTCTAGAACTTTAAAATTTTATTTAACCCCAATGGTTCACTGGCCAGAGACTATGATGACTTTTGATCAAAAAGAAAAGATATTATTTGCTGGAGATGCTTTCGGTGGTTTTGGTTCTTTAAATGGTTATCTATTTGATGATGAAGTTAATATTGATCATTTTGAAGATGAAATAAGAAGGTATTTTTCTAATATTATAGGTAAGTATGGACCTGTAGTTCACCGTACAATTTCTAAATTGAATGATCAGATTGAGGAAATAGAAATGATTGCAGCAACTCATGGTTTAGTCTGGCGTCAGGATCCAGCTCATATTGTTCAGGAATATGATAAGTGGAGCCAGCAGCAGACAGAAGAGGGTGTAGTTGTTGTTTATGGTTCGATGTATGGAAACACTAAGGTTATGGCTGAAGCAGTAGCTCGTTCCTTATCTGAAAATGGAATTGAGCAGATTAAATTATTTGATGTTTCTCGTAAAGATATATCATTTATTATTAATGATATTTGGAAATATAAAGGAATTGTTTTAGGAAGCTGTACTTATAATACTGAGATTTTCCCACCAATGGAATATTTATTAAAAAGTTTAGAAAGTAGAAACTTAAGAGATAGAGTACTCGGTATTTTTGGTTCTTATAGCTGGAGTGGCGGAGCTTTAGATAGATTAGAAGAATTTAGTGAAACAGTTAGCTGCAGCCTTGTTGAGCCAAAGATTGAATCACAGTTTGCTCCTGGTGGCGATATTTTAGAGAAATGTTATAAATTAGGAAAAAATGTTGCGGAACAGGTTAAAGAAAATTGTAAATAATTAATAATAAATTATTTGCTGATAAAAATATCTACTCACTTTTGCTTGATTTATAATAGTTAACTAGAAAGTTAAAGTGAGTAGATTAATTTTTTTAAATAATATTCAAAAAATTAAAGGAATTTAAATAACTATTGTAGAAGTAATAATATACAGAAAATTTTAAGAATAATGTCAGTAATTTGATTTATGCTGACATAAAAAAATAAACATTAATAAAATGAAAGGCTGGTGGAAAAATTGAGTAAAATTACTAGTAAAGACATTAGAAATTTTTGCTTTATATCACATGGAGGTGCGGGTAAATCAACACTGACTGAGATGCTGCTTTATAATGCAGGTGTTATAGAGCAACCGGGCAGTGTTGATAAAGGAAATTCTCAGTCTGATTTCAGTGCTGTAGAAAAAGAACATAAACATTCAGTTCACAATAGTTATTTTAACTTTGAATGGCATAATAAATTATTTCATTTTATTGATACACCTGGCTATGCAGATTTCCGCAGTGAAGTAATTAGTGCATTAAGAATGGTAGAAAGTGCAGTGCTGCTGGTTGATGCAACAGCTGGTATAGAGGTTAATACTGGCTATGTCTGGGAATTAGCAAAGAAAAATGACCTGGCTAAGGCAGTATTTATTAATAAAATTGATAAAGAAGAAGCTGATTTTGATAAAGTTGTAGATGAACTTCGAGCTACATATGATGATAGCTTTGCAATTGTAACTATTCCTTATTATGAAGATGGTAAATTTGTCGGAATTATCGATCTACTTGATGAAAAGCTTTATAAATCTGCTGATGGAAAACCGGAAGCATATCCTATTCCTGACTCAGAAAAAGAAAGAGTAGAAGATTACGAATTAAAACTGACTGAAGAAATCGTTGAATTAAAAGAAGATTTAATGATAAAATATCTTGATGGAGAAAAGATAACTATCAAAGAGCTTACAAAAGCTTTTGAAGAAGAGGTTGCTGGAGAAGAATTAGTGCCTGTTTTTGCAGGTTCAGCTTTAGAGAACTGTGGAGTAGGTAAGTTTTTAGATGACTTAACTAAGATTTTTCCTTCTGCGGCAGAAGTACATTCTAATCATTTGGTTGAGTCAGGCGGCGTTTTAAAACCTGAACCAGAAAGCAGATTTAGCGCTCAGGTTTGTAAAACAATGGTTGACCCTTATATCGGTAAATTATCTATTTTTAGAGTTTTTTCCGGTAAATTAGAAAGAGATGATTTAGTTTATATTCCAAATATAGAAGAAGAAATAAAGGTCACAAAGTTATATAAGTTAAATGGTAAAGATCAGAAAAATGTTGATAATTTAACAGCTGGCGAAATTGGAGCAGTTGCAAAATTAGATGAGTTAGAAACCTCATTTACTATGAGGGATCCAGAAACAGATATTTATTACCATGAATTGGAGTTCCCAAAACCAATGTACAGCAGAGCTGCCTATCCTGCTGACGGCATCGATGAAGAAAAAATGGCATCAGCTTTACAGCGCTACAGTGATTCAGATCCAACATTTAAAGTTAACTACAATAAGGTGACAAAGGAATTAATTTGTGATGGAATGGGTACAATTCACTTTATAATGATTAAAGAAGAATGTCAGCGCAAGTATGATGTTGATTTTACAACTCAAGAACCAAAAGTTGCTTATAGAGAAACAATTCAGCGGAAAACAGATGTTGAAGAAAAATATAAAAAACAATCTGGAGGGCGAGGTCAGTATGGTCACGTGCTGATGAAAGTAGAACCACTTCCTAGAGGAAAAGGTTTTGAATTTGAAGAAGAAATCTTTGGTGGAGCAATTCCAGGTCAGTATATACCTGCAGTTGAGAAAGGAATAGTTGAAGCAAAAGAAGCAGGCGCACTTGCTGGTTATCCTGTTGTTGATTTTAAAGTTGTTCTTTATGATGGATCTTATCATGATGTTGATTCATCAGAAATGGCATTTAAAATTGCAGCTTCTAAAGCTTTTAGAAGGGCTTTAACTCAGGCTAAATCTGTTTTACTTGAACCAATTATGTCTGTTAAGGTTACAGTTCCTCAAGATTTCATGGGGGATATCATGGGAGATTTTAACTCCAGACGTGGAAGAATAGAAGGTATGGATCCGACAAACGGAAAACAAATAATTAAAGCTAAAGTTCCACAGGCAGAAATGTTTAATTATGCTGTTGAACTGAAATCAATTACAGGTGGTTACGGTTCATTTGATATGGAATTCTCACACTATGATAAAGTCCCATCTGATATTAGCGAAAAAATAATAGAAAGAGTTAATAATGAAAGTGCTTAAGCTAAAATTATTAATCTCAAAGTTAAGATGATTGAGTAAGTAAAAGGGCCAGCTAAAGCTGGCCTTTTTCCAGTTTATATTATATAATAAATTCTGGAGGCAGGAATATGGAATTTATTTTTATAATTTTATCATCATTATTATTTACATTACCCACTTATTTTCCAGCTTTATTTTTCTTGAGCTGGTTTGCTTTTATACCTTTAATCTATTTAATTAGAGATTATGATTACAGTCATTCATTTATAATTGCAGTTTTAGTTGGGTTTTTAAATTCTACTTTTTCACTTTACTGGCTCTATCATCCATTGAATTCTGCTCTTAAAATGCCATTTTCATTTAATATATTTATTTTATTTCTTTATTTTTTATTTTCAGCTTTTCCCTTAGGACTTTGGGTGCTTATAAATAAGTTTCTGCAGCCTGAAGAGTCATATAGTCCTTTAATAGCTGCTTTAAGTTGGTGTGTTTTGGAATATCTGCGTTTTGAGTTTTTAAATTTAAACCCATTTAATTATTTTGCCTATACACAGAGTTCGTTTAATTTTATTGCTCGTTATGCTGCTTATGGAGGAATATTCCTGGTTTCTTTTATTTCAGTGTTGATTGCTTCATATTTGGTAAAATTATTTTTTGAACCCAACTGGAAAAAGGCAGTACCCTTAGCAATTATTTTGATTATTTTGACTATTACCCCTCTCGTTACTGTTTCACAGTCAGAGATAGCATTTAAGCAAATTGGTTTTGATTTATTAATTAATAAGACTCAAGTTAAAAGCAGTGTTTTTGAAAATATTGAAAATGAAATTGAAAATTTTACCTCTTTATTATCTAAAAAACAGAGTAAATATATTTTTACAGCTGAAGATAGTTTAAATTTTGATTTAGTTCGCAATAGTTACTATCGAGAAAAATTTTTTTCAAATATAGAGTCTGAGCTTAATGGCTCATATTTACAGCTGGGGAGTAAAGCAGCAGCTTCTGCTAATTATAATTCCAAAATTTTGAACTCTTTATTTTTACTGTCTGAGAATCTAGAAATAATTAATCGCAGTAATCAGCAGCTCAATTATTTAGCTGGAGTTAATTTAAAAAACAAGGCAAAAATAGTTGATTTCTTTGCTTCTTATTTAAATTTTAACCAGGATATGCTTACAAAAGCTGGAAGTACTAAAGTTATTGAGGTAGATGAGCTGAGATTTGTGAATCTAACTGAAGAAGAAATATTTATTCCAACAGTCAGCAGAAGTAATAATTATCCAGATAATGCAAACCTAATAATTAATGCAGCTGCAGAAGGGGAAATTGATTCTAAAGTGTATAATAATTTAACTCTTGCAGCAGCAGTCTATAGAGCAGCTGAGAGCAGCACCGCCTTAATTAGGGCTGTGAGTGGAGGCTATAGTGCTGCAGTTGATTATCAGGGTAAAATCATAGTAAAAGAGAAATTAGAAAATGACCTAAAGTCCTTTAATTTAAATCTTTACCAGGGACAGAGTTATTATCAAAAAAATCCAACTAAAATAATAAATATAATTTTAATTTTCTTCGTTATAATTGTTTTTATAAAAATTATGATTAAGCTGAGAAAAGAACTAAGCAGCAGAAATTAATCTGCTGCTATTTTTTTTAATAATTCTTTTTTGGCAGGATCAATATAGATTGTTTGATACTTGTCGTAGTAGACAAGACCAGGCTTTGCTCCCTTAGGTTTATTTACATTTTCAACAGGAGTATAGTCTACTGGCACATTTGTTGATTCTCTGGCTTTGCTAAAATAAGCAGCAACAGCAGCTGCTTCAATTAGAGTTTGCTCAGGAATTTCAGCATCTGTATCTCTTTTGATAATCACATGTGAACCTGCTATTACCTTAGTATGCAGCCAGATATCACCATCATTAGCTATTTTTTTGGTTAAACGATCGTTTTGTTTATTATTTCTTCCAACCAAAATTTGATAACCATCACTTGAAATAAATTTACGTGGAGGTAATTTTTTTCCGTTTTTATTTCTCTTGTTCTGTTTTTGCTTCTTAATATAATTTTCTTCTTTTAACTCTTCCTTTATTTCTTCTAAATCAGCAAGTGTTTCAGCCTGTTCAATATTCATACTAACCTGTTTTAAATATTTTTCTTCATGTCTGAGCTTGGCAATTTCTCTTTTCAAATGTTTTACACTTTTCTTCAATTTATTATATTTTTTGAAATATTTTTGGGCATTTTCTGATGGTGACTTTGAAGGATCAAGTTTGATTTCAATATTCTGCTGATCATCACTATAATAATCTCTTACTAAAGCTTTTTTATCACCACGGTTGATTTGATAAATGTTTGCAGTAATTAATTCACCCTTTTTCTTATATTTATCTGCATCTTTACTTTCTTCTAACTGTTTTTTTAACTTCCCCTGTTTTTTAATGTTTTTATCTAAATAGGTATTAACAACTTTATTTAATTCTCTAATAGAACGCTTTAATTCTTTGTCTTTCAGAAATTCTTTAAAATAATAATCCATCATTTGGTCAAGATCAGAAAATTCTTTTAAATCTTCGGGACTTCTGTGGTTTAAGATAAAGGCCGAAATATAATCAACTTCTCCATTGTCTACCGCAAGTACAGGACTATAATTTCCGGCTTTGAATTGAGAAAATAGTTTAAGAATTGATTCAGCTATTGAGTCTTTATCAGAATCAGTCAGATTATTATAATTTTCAGCAGGATCAATTCCAGCTCGGTAAACAATTTCACGAGCTGAATAGGGACCAATTCCTCTAAAATTATACATTACGGCTCTAAAAGCTGCCTGTGAAAATTCTTCATCTATAATCTGTCTAAATTCTTCTTTACTCTGAAGATCAAGTGGATTTAATTTATCCTGTCCCGGTGGCTTTTGATATTTAATTCCAGGATATAGCTGCCTTTCAGAATTTTGTTTTTCAGTGATTCTTTTCATCGCATCTAAAACAATTTCATTATCATCTACAAGAATTACATTACTGTATTTGCCCATTAATTCTGCAATTAGACTATATTTTTTTCCGCGTTTTTCAATATTAATCTTAACCATTCTTTCAAAATCAGGTTGGATTATTTCCTGAATGTATGAGTTTTTTAAATATTTTCTGAGCATCATACAAAAATCAGGTGGAAAAGTAGGGAATTCAAAATCTAGTTCTGTCAAATTAATTCTAGCTCCCTGAGGGTCAGTTGAGATTAAAAGTTCTAAATTTTGATTATTATTTCTTAAACGAATTATTAATTGTTTTTTTTCTATTTGATAAGCCTTTTCAATTCTGGCACCCAAAATTTTATTTTTTAAATTATCTTTAAGTGCGGCCAACATTATTCCATCAAAGGCCATAATTATCACTCCATTCTCTATTTGTGGGATTTTTCATCTAAATTAAGTATAAAAGAAACGAGGCTTTGAGTCAATTAATTAAATAATTGTTTAAGATAAAGAAGGCTTACTTCCCTTGTCAAAAAAGTGCTGCTGTGGTATCATTAATAAAGATAAGGAGCGAACTTAGTTTTAGATAAATAAGATTTTGGGAGGTATAAATAATGGATGTTAATTTAATTAATATTGGTTTTGGTAATATTATTGCAGCAAATAGGGTGATTGCAGTAGTAAGTCCAGAATCAGCACCTATAAAGAGAATTATTCAGGAAGCGAGAGAAAGAGGTATGTTAATAGATGCTACTTATGGACGTCGTACTAGAGCGGTTATAATCACAGATAGTGACCATGTTGTATTATCTGCGATTCAACCAGAGACTGTTTCACACCGATTAGAAGATGATAAATAAAATTGGGGGTAATTTATAATGAATAAGGGTTTATTATTTGTATTATCCGGACCATCAGGTGTGGGCAAAAACACAGTTCTGGATGAGCTATTTAAGAATTTTGATGGAGTTTCATATTCTGTTTCTGCAACTACCAGGGAAAAAAGAGCGGGAGAAGTTGAGGGAGAGGATTATTTCTTTATTTCTGAAACCGAATTTCAGCAAATAAAGGAAAAGGATGGCTTTATTGAGAGTGCGGTTGTTCATGGCCACCACTATGGAACCCCCAAAAAGTTTGTTGACCAAAAATTAGAAGATGGAGAAGATATAATATTAGAAATTGATACACAGGGAGCAGAGCAGGTTAGAAAAAAATATCCGGAAGCCGTTTATATCTTCTTGCTGCCGCCATCTTTAGAAGAATTGGAAAACAGACTTGATAAAAGAGGATCTGAAAACAGTAAAAGCAAAAATATTAGACTGAAAAATGCCAGACAGGAACTCAAAGAAGTACATAATTATGATTATGAAGTGATCAATGATAGTCTGGCTGATGCAGTTAGAGAAATAAAAAAAATTATTATAAAAGAACAGAAAAGGAGAGATTCTTAATGATTACAGAACCTTCTGCAGAACAATTAGTTGATAAGGCTGATAGTTTGTTTACAGTAATTATTTTGGCTTCAAAAAGGGCAAGACATCTTAATGAAAATGGGCCCAAACTATTAGAAAATTACCGAAGCCACAAGCTGGTTTCTAGAAGTTTAGAAGAGATTGAAAAAGATAAGATATCTTACGAAAAAAGAGCAGAAACTACAAAGTGAAATTAAATTTAAATCATAATTTGGAATAACTAATTATATAAAGGGGTTAATAAAATGTCTGCAAATATTGTTTTAGGTGTAACAGGTGGAATAGCGGCTTACAAAAGTGTTCAAATCGCAAGCAATCTAACTAAATTGAATCATAATGTTTATACTATCATGACTGACTCTGCGGCTGAATTTGTCAGTCCATTAACCTTCCATTCTATTACACATTTACCGGTAGAAAGTGATCTTTTCACTTCCAGCAGCGAAGAGGTTAAACATATAGAGTTAGCAGATAAAGCGGATTTGTTTTTGATCGCTCCTGCAACTGCTAATTTTATTGCTAAAGCAGCAGCCGGTATTGCAGATGACCTTTTAACAACAGTTTTGCTGGCAACTCAAGCTCCAATTATGATTGCACCATCTATGAATGTTCATATGTTTGAAAATCCTATTGTTCAGAGAAATATGAAGACTTTAGATGATTTGGGTTTTAATATTATTACTCCAGATGCCGGTTACTTAGCCTGTGGGTATACTGGTAAAGGCAGACTTCCTGAGCCAGATAGATTAGTAGAAGAGGTTAAGCGGAAGCTTTCAAAAAAAGATTTAAAAAACAAAAGAGTATTAATCACAGCTGGTCCTACCAGAGAATCTATTGATCCAGTAAGATTTTTATCAAATCATTCCAGTGGTAAAATGGGTTATGCTCTGGCTAAAGCTGCTTCATATAGGGGGGCAGATGTAAAACTAATTTCTGGCCCCAGTGACTTAGATCTACCTTTAGGGGTGGAGCTGATCAATATTGAAACAGCTGAAGAGATGAAAGAAGCGGTTTTTGCAGAATATAAAAATGCAGATATTATTATAATGGCAGCTGCAGTTTCAGACTACAGGCCAAAGGAAATTATGACTGAAAAAATAAAAAAATCAGATGATGAGTTTGTCTTAAAATTAGAAAGAACAACTGATATTTTAGCTGAACTTGGTAAGAATAAGAAGGACTCTCAGCTTTTAGTTGGCTTTGCTGCTGAAACTGAAAATTTATTAGAAAATGCTCAGGAGAAGTTGAGTAAAAAACAGGCAGATTATATTATTGCTAATGATATTAGTAATCAGAGTATTGGTTTTGCCAGTGATAAGAACCAGGTCAGCATTTTAAGTGAAGAAAGTACTGTGAAATTACCAACTGCAGAAAAAGAAAAATTAGCCCATCAAATATTGAATTATATCCTAAGTGGTCAAAGAAAATAAGGGTAATTTATAAAAAATTTCTAATTTTGATATAAATTAATTTACTTTTATTGACTTAGTACAAAAAATAAATTATAATTATAATAAGTTTAATCAAATTTTTGATAATATTCATTCAACTTGTGGGAGGTGATTTTAGAAAAAAACAGAAAATTAAATAATCCAAACAAAAAAAGAGGAGGAAGAAGTATAGTATGAGAAAAATAACTTTAACAACTTTTATTATTTTAGCAGTGATTATGTCGGTGTTTGTTACAGGAGTTATGGCACAGGAGCAGGGTGGAACCTTAGTTTTTGGCCGTGGAGGAGATACAGTAGGTTTAGATCCAATACAAGTTACTGATGGTGAATCATTTAAGGTTACTCAGCAGATTTATGATACCCTTGTTGATTACACACCCGGCACCACAGAAGTAGAACCAGCTCTGGCAACAGACTGGGAAGTATCTGAAGATGGTCTAACATGGACCTTTAGTTTACGTGAAGGTGTAGAATTTCATGATGGAAATCCTTTTAATGCTGAGGCAGTAAAATGGAACTTTGATCGCTGGCGTTTAGAAGATCATCCTTATCATATTGGTGGAGAATTCACCTATTATGGTTATATGTTCCAGGGATTCCCCGGAATTATTCAGGAAGTTAATGTAGTAGACGAATATACAGTAGAATTCGTTCTTTCTGAAAAACAAGCTCCATTCTTAAACAACCTGGCTATGGTTCCTTTTGGAATTGCAAGTCCAGAGGCTGTAAAAGAACATGGAGAAGATTACTTTAAAAATCCTGTAGGAACTGGTGCTTATGTTTTAGAAGAATGGCGTCAGGGAGACAGAGTTATTTTAAAAGCAAATGAAAATTATTGGAGAGAAAGAGCTTATCTTGACGAAATTGTTTTCCGTTCAATTCCAGACAACTCAGCTCGTTTTATGGAACTGCAGTCTGGAACAATTGATATGATGGATGGAGTAAGTCCTGAAGATGTGGAAGCTGTAGAAAGTTCTGATCAGCTAAAGCTTTCTTTGAGACCAAGTATGAATGTTGGTTACTTTGCTATGAACTTTAAATTTGAGCCTTTTGATGATGTTAGAGTTAGAAGAGCATTTAACCATGCAATTGACAAGCAGGCTATTATTGATGCTTTCTATGCAGGATTAGCAGAACCAGCCAAGAACCCAATGCCACCATCTATCTGGGGTTATAATGATAACATTGAGCCTTATGAATATAATCCAGAAAGAGCTAAAGAATTGTTAGCAGAAGCTGGTTATGAAGATGGTTTTGAATTTGATCTCTGGTATTTACCTGTACCAAGACCATATATTCCACAGGGTAAATTTATTGGTCAGGCTATTCAAAGTTATTTAAGTGAAATTGGTGTAACAGCTAACCTGGTAACTTATGACTGGAGTACCTATCTTGATAAAACAGAACATCAAGAAGCTCCAACATATATGTTAGGTTGGACTGGTGATAATGGTGATCCAGATAACTTCTTATATGTACTTCTAGATAAAACTAATAGTAATAATGCTTATGAAAGTGATGAGCTGCATGAAGTATTAGTTGAGGCACAGAAGACTATGGATCAGGATAGAAGAGTTGAACTTTACATGGAAGCTCAGGAAATTATCCATAGAGATGCTCCATGGGTACCTTTAGTTCACTCAACACCACCAATTGCCTTAAAGTCAAATGTAGAAAATTATATTCCTAACCCAACTGGAACCGAAAAGTTACACAGAGTTTGGTTAGCAGAATAAAGTAACTATAGTATAATAATTATATTAATCTGCGGCCAATTTTGGCCGCAGATTAACTTTGGATAGGAGGATGTAATGAGGAAATGTTTAACTATATTATTAAAAGATTACTGGCTTTAATCCCAATTTTGATTGGGGTTGCTGTCATTGTATTTTTAATTGTTCATTTGATACCAGGTGATCCTGCTCAAACAATGTTGGGAGAAAGAGCAACTGATCAGGCTTTAGAAAGATTAAGAGAACAAATGGGACTAAATGACCCTTTACCAGTGCAATTTTGGCGTTATGTAAAAGATCTGCTGCGTGGAGATTTAGGTAGATCAATTATGAGCAACAATCCTGTTAGTACAGAATTAGCTCAGCGATTTCCAGCAACTTTAGAATTGTCTTTTTTTGCAATAATGTTTGCAGTTTTTGTTGGGGTACCAGCTGGAATATTTGCTTCAATAAATCAAAATTCATGGTTTGATAATTTGAGTATGTTGATTGCTTTAATGGGGGTTTCAATGCCTATTTTCTGGCTTGGCCTGATGTTTATTTGGCTCTTTGCAGTAGAACTGGGCTGGTTTCCACCTTCATCAAGGATCGGTGTAGGTTTAGACTTTAGTCCAATAACCAATTTATATGTTATTGACAGTATCCTGCAGTTTAACTTTGCTGCTTTAAAGGATGTCTTACACCATTTAGTACTGCCGGCAGTGGCTTTAGGTACAATACCAATGGCAATTATAGCTAGAATGACCCGTTCTTCAATGCTGGAAGTTTTGAAAAAAGATTATATTAGAACAGCATATGCTAAGGGTCTAAAAAGAAAAATCGTGATCTTTAAACATGCATTAAAAAATGCAATGGTACCTATTATCACAGTAGTTGGACTTCAGTTTGGAGTTTTATTAGGTGGAGCAGTTATGACCGAAACAATATTTTCCTGGCCAGGTCTTGGGAAATATCTGGTAGATGCAATTTATGCTAGAGACTTTCCGATTGTACAGGGGGGAATTTTATTTTTTGCAGGAGTTTTTGTTATAGTTAATTTAATTGTTGATTTATCATATGCTTTAGTAGATCCAAGGATTCAATATGAGTAGGAGAGGAGTGCAGCAGATGTCAGACAGTAAAAATAAAAGAAACATGAAAAAAAATACTAATCCCTGGCTTGAAGCCTGGCGAAGATTATTAAAAAGTAAAATTGGTGTGGCTGGTTTGGGAATTATTATATTTTTAATAATGGTAGCAGTACTGGCACCAGTATTGGCACCACATGACCCTTTTGAACAAAATATTTTAGCTAGATATAAAGCTCCTTCATCAGAGCATTTGCTAGGAACAGATGAGATGGGAAGAGATATTTTAAGCAGAATTATTTATGGCTCTAGAATTTCGATTCAGGTTGGTTTAGTTTCGGTAGGTTTTGCCTTAGTTTTTGGTGTTAGTTTTGGTCTGTTAGCTGGCTTTTATGGCGGGAAACTTGATATGCTGATTATGCGTTTTATGGATATTATGCTTGCTTTTCCAAGTATCTTACTTGCAATTGGGATTGTTGCAATTTTAGGACCACAACTAAAAAATGCCATGCTGGCAATTGGTATTATTAATGTACCTAGATTTGCTAGAATCGTAAGATCTTCAGTCTTATCAATTAAAGAAAGTGAGTATATAAGTGCAGCAAAGGCCTTAGGTGCTGGTGATTTTAGAATAATTTTCAAACATTTATTACCAAATGCTATGGCACCATTAATTGTTCAAACTACATTAAGTATTGCTACAGCTATTTTAGAAGCTGCAGCATTAAGCTTTTTAGGCCTTGGAGCTCAACCACCTTCTCCGGAATGGGGAGCAATGCTGAGTGATGCAAGGTCATCACTTCAAAGGGCACCATGGGTAGCAACTTTCCCTGGTTTAGCAATAATATTTGGTGTTTTAGGATTTAACCTTTTAGGTGATGGTTTAAGAGATGCTCTAGATCCAAAAATGAAGAACGTTTAAAGCAGGGTGATTAAAATTATTGATCCAGTAATCATAGAAGTGTTTTCCCTAACTATAAGATGGTATGGTGTTATTATAGTTTCTGGAATTATTATTTCTTTGATCATATTGAAATATCTATTAAAGAATGAAGAAGAATTTGATTTTGAATTCTTTCTAGATTTTATTATTTTAGCTCTGCCCCTGGGTATTATATCTGCCCGATTATATTACGTTCTTTTTAATTTAGACTATTATTTAGATGAACCTCTTAAAATTTTAGCTATTAATCAAGGTGGACTTGCAATCCATGGAGGACTGCTGATGGGGACTGCAGTTCTTTTTTTTCTGACCCAAAAAAGAGAGAAAAAATTCTTAAAAGCGCTTGACTATTTAGCTCCGATCACAGCTTTTGCTCAATCTTTGGGCAGATGGGGTAACTTTGTTAATCAGGAAGCTTATGGTCAAATTGTAAGTGAGAGTTATTATAATTTTTTTCCTGACTTTATAAAAAATCAAATGTGGATTGATGGTGCTTACCGGGAAGCTACTTTTCTCTATGAATCAGTTCTTAATTTTATTCTTTTTATTATCCTGGTATTTTATTTAAAGTCTAAAAATAATAATGATGGAGAAATTTTTTCCTTTTATTTAATATTTTACTCTATTTTTAGATTTTTCATTGAAGAACAGAGGACAGATAGTTTACTCATTGCTGGTCAAATACAGGTGGCTAAACTGATTAGTGTTCTGATGATAATTGTTGGTTTTGCACTACTTTATTATATTAAAAAATACAGTAATCTTAAAAAGTAGAGTAAATTGACAGTATAAGCTTAATGTGCTAAACTAAATTTATTAAGTTGTTTAATAAATAAGTTTAATTTTAAAATAAGATGATGTCGATAGATGAAAGGTGATATTATGACACGTAAATATTTATTTAGCTCGGAATCAGTGACAGAGGGACATCCCGATAAAGTTGCTGATCAAATTTCTGATGCTGTTTTAGATGCAATTCTTGCAAAAGATCCGGAAGCGAGAGTTGCCTGTGAAACTATGGTGACAACTGGATTGATTTTAATTGCTGGAGAAATAACAACCTCCTGCTATGTTGATTTAAAAAAGATTGCAAGAGAAACAGTCAAAGAAATAGGATATACCAGAGCTAAATATGGTTTTGATGGAGAAACCTGTGCTGTTTTAACAGCAATTGATGAACAATCTGGAGATATTGCATTAGGAGTAGATCATTCTTTAGAGGAAAAAGAGGGAGCATCTAGTTCAGATTTGGGAGCTGGTGATCAGGGTTTAATGTTTGGCTATGCTTCTAATGAAACTGAAGAATTAATGCCGCTTCCAATTATGTTATCACATAAACTGGCCCGAAGATTGGCTGAAGTAAGAAAAAATGGTCCTTTAAAATATCTTCGTCCTGATGGTAAAACTCAAGTTACAATTGCTTATGAAGATGATAAACCTGTTTATGTTGATAAAATTTTAATATCTTCTCAACATCATCCAAAAGTTACTCAAAAACAAATTAAAGAAGATATTACTAAACATGTAATTAAGGAAATAATCGATAATGAGTTACTTAGAGAAGATACTGAAATCTTAGTCAACCCAACCGGTCGTTTTGTGATTGGAGGGCCAAATGGAGACACAGGTTTAACGGGAAGGAAAATTATAGTTGACACTTATGGTGGAACAGCACATCACGGCGGAGGGGCCTTTTCAGGTAAAGATCCGACAAAGGTTGACCGTTCTGCTTCATATGCTGCCCGCTATATTGCAAAAAATATTGTTGCAGCAGACCTTGCAGCAAGATGTGAGGTTCAGATAGCTTATGCTATTGGAGTTGCAAAACCTTTATCTATTATGATTGATACTTTTGGTACTTCAGTTATTGATGAAAATGAGTTAGAAAAGATTATTAAAAATGAATTTGATTTAAGGCCAGCTCAAATAATTAAAAATTTAAATTTAAGAAATCCTATTTATAAACAGGTAGCTGCTTATGGTCATTTTGGTCGTCATGATTTAGACCTCCCCTGGGAGAAAACTGATAGAGTAGAAAGCTTAAGAAAAGAAGCTGGTTTAGAATAAATAATATTTATAATTATTTGATATGCTGCCGAAGGTTTTTACCTTCGGCTTTTGATATTTAGATATATACTAAATGAAATTCAAGTTAATGAAATAATTATTTGGAAGGGATTTTTATGCAGCAAATAGTAAAAGTAGTTGTAGATTTACCTTTAAGAAAATTAAATAAAGAATTTGATTATCTGCTTCCAGATAAGATGAAAGAATTAATCAGAATAGGTCAAATTGTTAAAGTTCCATTTGGCAGAAGGAAAATATCTGCCTTTGTAACTAAAATTGATGTTAAGTCTGACCTGAAAATTTCACAGCTCAAAGAAATTGATTCTATTCTTTATCAGGAAAGTTTTTTTGATCAAAATCTGCTGGATGTTTTTTATTGGACTGCTGCTTATTATCATGCTTATCTGGCTCAGGTTATTAAATCAGCCTTACCACCAGGCATAGTAGATGAAAAAATCCAGAAGAAAAAAGTTGAATATTTAAAATTGAATATGGAGATAAATGATTTCCAATTAGAATTAGAAAAATTAGAAAAAAGAGCACCAAAACAATATTTGATTTTAAATTATTTATTAGAAAAAAGTAGTCAAGAAAACAAATTAAAAACAGTCTTAGAAGCTGCAGAAACTTCTCGGCAAACTGTTTACCGTTTAATAGACAAAGATTTGATAATTTTATATACTAATTATGAAAATAGAATTATAGAGATTAAGAGCAATTTGGAAAGCAAGATTAACAAAGAAATTATAATTTCTCAAACTGATACAGAATTATTGGAGAAAATTATAGATTTTAATTCTAAAAGAAATAGTTATCTTTTAACAACAGAAAACAGCCCAAAAAGATATAATTTTATTTTAAAGACATTAGAAAAATTAATAGACCAGCAGAAGAATGTTATTTTGTTGATTCCAGAAATAGAGAAAGACTATATATTTTTAGAACAGCTCGATCATTATTTCCCTGGTCAAATTGCTTTTCTGCACAGTCAGCTTTCTCAAGCTGAGCGTTTTGATCAGTGGCAGCAGATTAGGAACGGTAGAGTTCAGATTGCTGTTGGGGCCAGATCAGCAATTTTTGCTCCGTTTTCCCGCCTAGATGCTGTGATCATAATGGAAGAAAACAATGAAAACTACAAAGAACAGGAGCATCCTTTATACCACGCCAGACAAATTGCTGTTAAAAGATTAAAAAACAGTAAATCACTTTTGCTTTTAGAATCACCTGTCCCATCTTTAGAAAGCAAAATTTTAGCTGATAAAGGTGAATATAAGCAAATTTATTTAACTGCTGCGAAAAATAAAATCAACAGCGAGATAATAGATATGAAAAAGGAAGTTGAAAAGGGTAATCTAGGTGATTTAAGTAATAAATTAAAAGCTGAAATTAATAAACAGCTTACTGCAGGTAATAAAATTATGTTATTTTTAAATCGTTTGGGAATGTCTAATTATGTAATTTGTAGAAAATGCGGACATGTTCTTAAATGTGAAAACTGTGATATTTCCTTAAATTACCATCAGCAGGAACAGGAACTGCGCTGCCATTACTGTGGTTTAAAAAAGCCAATGCCCCAAAACTGTCCTGAATGTGGAAGTGCTTTTATTTCCCAGGCTGGTGTTGGAACTGAAAAAATAATTGAGGAACTAAAAAAAATATATTCTGAAGCTAGGATCAGCAGAGTTGATGGTGATCTAAAAGAAAATGAGGTAAAAAAACGGCTTAATGACTTTAAAAATAATAAAATCGATATTTTAGTTGGAACTTCTATTTTAATGAAAAAACAATTTTACAAAGAATTAAAACTAATCGCTGTGATTTCTGCAGATACAGCACTTAATAGTTCTAATTTTAGATCTGCTGAGATGAATTATTTTATTTTAAAAGAGTTAAAATCGCTTCTAAAAAATAGTCATCAGAGCAAGTTTTTGGTGCAGAGTTTTCAACCAGAACATTACAGTATCAAAGCTGCTCTCAGTCAAACAGATAAATCTTTTTATCAACAGGAAAGTCAGATTAGGAAAAAAAGAAATTATCCTCCCTTTTGTCGCCTATTAAATATAATAATCACCAGTAAAAGTGAAAGCAAAGCGGCTTCTGAAAGCAAAAAATTATCCAATTTTCTAGATTGCTATCAGGAAAGATATTTAGAAAAAATTGGGGAATCACCTGCTCCTTTAACTAAGATTAGAAAAAAGTATAGAAGGCAGATTATTTTAAAGTTTAATTCGACTCGGAATCGGGAATATATTATCCAACTTATCGAAAAAAAATTTATAGATGCAAATAATGATGATTCAGTGGAAATTCGTATTGATGTGGATCCCTATCGAATGTTATAATATAATTTAGGAGGTAGATATTTATGGCTTTGTTACAGGTAAGAAAAATTGGTGATCCGGTATTAAGAAGTAAGGCCAAAAAAATAGATGAAGTAACCAAAAAAACAAATGATTTAATAGATAATATGTTTGATACCATGTATGAAGAAGATGGTGTTGGTCTGGCAGCACCGCAGGTAGGAATTTTAAAACGAATTGCAGTAGTTGACATTAGAGAAGGAAATAAAGTAGTTTTAATAAATCCGGAAATTATTGAAGAAGAAGGAAAAGCAATAATGGAAGAGGGCTGCTTGAGTATTCCAGGAGAAACTGGAGATGTAATACGATCACAGAAAATTAAAGTAAGAAGTTTAAATAGAGAAGGCAATCAAATTGAAATTGAAGCTGAAGGTTTTGAAGCCAGAGCAATTCAGCATGAAATGGATCATTTAGATGGAGTATTATTTGTTGATAAAATTGTAAAACTTGCGGAGTGATTTGATGAAAATAGTATTTATGGGAACACCAGAATTTGCAGTACCCTCATTACAAAGATTAAATGATGATCAAGAAATTGAAATTAAGGCAGTTGTAACTCAACCTGACCGAAAAAGTGGACGGGGCCAGAAAGTGCAGTATTCAGATATTAAAGAAAAAGCTTTAGAAAACGATTTAGAAGTTATGCAGAGTAAAAATGTTAATCAAAAAGATTTTTTGGATGGACTAAGGAAAATTAAACCTGATTTTATTGTGGTTGTAGCTTTTGGTCAGAAATTAAGTCCAGAACTTTTAGAAATACCTAAGTATGGATGTATAAATCTTCATGCATCTTTACTGCCTGAATACCGTGGTTCTAGTCCTATTCATAAAGCAATTATTGATGGTAAAAAAGTTACTGGAAACACCACTATGTATATGGATGAAGGTTGGGATGACGGCGATATTATTTATCAGCAGGAGTTAGAGATTAGCGAAGAGGATACAGTTGGTCTGATGCATGATAAACTAGCTGAAGCTGGTGCTGACCTTCTGCTTAAGACGCTGAAAGATATAAAAGCAGGTCAGGCACCACGCATTGAACAGGATGACTCTAAAGCAACATTTGCCTATAAAATTGATAAAAGTTTAGGAGAAATTGATTGGCAGCAGAGTGCTTGGGATATTCATAATTTGATTAGAGGTGTTAATCCCTGGCCTGGTGCTTATACTTTTTTGAATAGTAAACGATTAAAGGTCTGGAAAAGTAAAGTTAGTGATTTAGAAAATACAGATTTTGAACCTGGAACTATAGTTAAAGCAAATATAAAAGATGGTATTTTAGTTCAAACAGGTGATGGCATATTAGCGATTGAAAAATTGCAGCTTCCAGGCGCAAAAAGAATTGAAGCTGAAGATTTTCTTAATGGTCATCAGCTCAATGCTGAAGAGAAATTAGGTACTAATTAATTATTAAGGAGGTATATTTATGTATCCGTTTTTCTTTGATCCAACAATGATTGTGATCATTCCTGCCTTAATGATTGCTTTTTATGCACAATACAAGGTAAAAAATACTTTTAATAAATATGATGAAATACAGGTTAATAACAATTTAAGTGGAGCAGAGGCTGCTAGAAAAATACTTTTGAATAATAATCTAGACAGTGTTGAAATTAAGAAAACTGATGGTAGATTGAGTGACCATTATGATCCAAAAAATAAAACCCTCAATTTATCATCTGATGTATATAATAACAGCTCAATTTCAGCAGTAGGGGTTGCCGCTCATGAAGTTGGACATGCAATCCAGGATAAAGAAAATTATAGACCGCTTTCTTTAAGAGCATCACTTGTTCCAGCAGCTAACATTGGATCTAGTTTTGGTCTTCCACTGGCTATTTTTGGTTTTTTTATTAGAGCTGATTTCTTAATTATGACAGGTTTTGTACTTTTCTCTGCTGCGTTTTTATTTCATTTGGTAACCTTACCTGTAGAATTTAATGCAAGCAATAGGGCAATAAGTAACCTTAAAAGTAATAATCTGTTAACAGATCAAGAAATTAAAGGTGCCAAAAAAGTTTTAAAAGCTGCTGCTTTTACTTATGTTGCCACAACACTTGTTGCTCTGGCAAATATGTTGAGGATATTGCTTTTAGCCGGTTTGGGTGATGATTAATTGAAAAATTTACGGGCTGAAATTTTAAAAGCATTGCTGCGTGTTGAAGGTGGGAGTTACTCTAACCTTCTATTAGATTCTGAGCTAAAGAAAATTGATGATCATAGAGACAAAAATCTTTTTACCGAAATATTTTATGGTGTGATAAGGAATAAATTATATTTAGATTATGTGATTGATAACTTTTCTAAAACTCCACTGCATAAAATGGATAAGGAAGTATTAATGGGGCTGAGAGTCGGAGTTTATCAGCTCTTTTTTCTTGATAGAGTCCCAGCAAGAGCAGCAATTTATGAAAGTGTAGAAGCGGTTAAATTACTACTTCCCGCTGGTAATAAAGGGGCTGTTTCATTTACAAATGGAGTTTTGAGAAATATTAATAGAAAAGGTGATCAATTAACTTTCCCCTCTAAAGCTGAGTCTAGAAAAAAATATTTATCAGTTAAATACTCTTATCCAATCTGGATTATAAATCGTTTTCTGAGTCAATATGGTTTTGAGAAAACAGAAAAAATATTAAAAGCAGGAAATAAAAGAGCAGAGGTAATATATCGTTTTAATCATTTAAAAATGAAAAAAGATGAATTTGAAAAATCATTAAACCAGGATGGTATAAAATATGAAAAGAGTTTTTTGGATTCTTTTTATCGCTTAAAAGAGGTAGATAATCCGGCTGAAACTGAGGTTTTTAAAAAAGGAGCTGCTTATATTCAGGGGACTTCTGCTGGCCTTGCTTCTTTGTTATTAGATCCTAAACCTGGAATGAACGTTCTCGATTTAGCTGCTGCTCCAGGAGGTAAAACAACTCATTTAGCTGCTTTGATGAAGAACACAGGTCAGATCACAGCTTTAGATATCAGTCAGAGTAGGCTCAATTTAATCAGAGAAAATGTAGAACGATTAGGGGTAAAAAATGTAGTTTTAAAAGAGAAAGATGCAGCTGAATATCAAGATAACAAAAAATATGATAGAATACTTGCAGACCTACCCTGTTCAGGATTGGGACTTATTGCCTCCAAACCTGAGATTAAATGGGAGAAGAACGAATTGATTATTAAAAAAATGGCTTCACTACAGTATGATATTATCAGCAATAATTTATCTAAACTGAAGCCAGGTGGTAAATTTCTTTATTCAACATGTACTTTAAGTCAGGAAGAAAATCAGGGTTTAATTAATAGAATTTTAACCGAAAATAATAATTTTGAATTAGTAAATATCAATAAAAAATTAGAAAAAGTTAGTGATTTAGATTTAAAAAATAATAATAACTATTTAGAGCTTTTACCAGGAGAAGTAGACTCTGAAGGCTTTTTCTATGCTTTATTAAAAAAAGTGGAGAGTGATTAATTTTAAGATGAAGGATTTAAAAGAATTTAATCGAAGTGAATTAATAGATGAATTTAAAAAGGCTGGATTCCCTTCATATAGAGGGGAACAGGTGTTTAACTGGCTTTATAAAAATGGTGTTTCTACTACAGAAGAAATGAAAAACATTCCTAAAAAGATGCGTAAATTTATAGATGAAAATTATAAGTTAAGTGATCTAAAAGAAATAAATAGGAGTACAGCAGTTGATGGGACTGTTAAATATTTATGGGAACTAAATGACGGTGAAAATATCGAGGGTGTTTATCTACCATTTCCTGAATCAGGGCGTCACAGTGCCTGTATTTCAACTCAGGTTGGCTGTGGGCTTGGATGCTCATTTTGTGCAACAGGAATTGACGGACTGCAGAGAAATCTAACTGCTGGTGAGATAGTTGACCAGGTAATAAAGATTCAAAAAGATATCAGCGGCTCAAGTTTTGCTGAGCCAAGATTAAGCAATGTTGTTTTTATGGGAATGGGTGAACCTCTTGCAAATTTTGATAACCTGATGAAAGCAGTAGAAATAATTAATGCTGATCAAGGACTTAATATCGGAATGCGCAAAATGACTATTTCAACATCCGGATTGGTACCAGAAATTAAAAAGCTGGCACAGGTTAATGATCAAATAGGACTTGCTGTGTCTTTACATGCACCTAATGACCGTTTAAGAAATAAGATTATGCCGATTAACAAAAAATATAATTTAAATCAACTTTTAACAGCTGTTATTGAATACATTGAGAAGACAGGTAGAAGAGTTACTTTTGAATATGTTTTAATGGATAGTGTGAATGATAGTCCTGAATTATCTGTACAGCTGGCAGAACTTTTGAGAGGAATAAATTGTCATGTTAATTTAATTCCTGCTAACCCAGTTCCAGAATTAGGTATCAAGAGGCCTGTACAAAAAGTAATAGATAGTTTCTATGAAACTTTGGATCGGAATGGAATACAGGTAACATTAAGAAAAGAAATGGGTACACAAATCGATGCAGCCTGTGGTCAATTAAAAAGAAATAAGAATTAAAGAATAATATAAAGGAGGAAAAAGATGCGGTTTAAAGCTTTAACTGATAAAGGAAATAAACGCAGTACAAATGAAGATAATTTTTATATAAATGAAGAAATCAATTTTTTCATGGTTGCTGATGGTATGGGAGGACATGCTGCTGGAGAAGTAGCTAGTCAGATTGCAGCAAGCTTTGCCGCTGATTTTGACTTTGATCTATCTAATCCTCTGAAAAGTTTAAGTACTTTAACTTTTGAAATCAACCAAGAGATTATAAAAAAAAGCAATTCAAATTCAGAGTATATGGGGATGGGGACAACCTTTGCGGCTGTGTTAATTAGTGATAATAAAGTTTATTATGTTAACTTAGGAGATAGCAGAATTTATCTTTATAATCAAAATAGTAATGAGTTAAAAAAAATATCAAAAGATCATTCATTAGTCGGCAGGCTGCTTAGAGAAAACAAAATTACGGAAGCTGAGGCTTTCAATCATCCTCAAAAAAACATTGTTACCCAGGCCTTAGGATTAGATGATGATTTAGATTTAGATCTGGGTGAGTTTTCAGTAAATAAAAATGACTACCTATTATTATGTACTGATGGTTTGTCAGATATGATTAAGAAAAATAAAATTGAAGAAATCTTTTTTGAAAATAGAAAAGCTGAAGCGATAGCTGATGAGCTGCTGAATGAATCTCTAAATAGTGGTGGCTTTGATAATATCACTTTGATAGTAGTTGGTTGCAGTGAAGAATAACAAATATTTTTTGATGATAATTGAGGTGAATTTATGCAGGGTAAGATTTTAAATAACCGTTATAAGATAATAAAAGAAATTGGCCGTGGTGGAATGGCAATTGTCTATTCAGCCCGAGATACTCTGTTGGAAAGAACAGTTGCTCTAAAGATGCTGCGTCCAGAATATAAATCAGACGCTGAATTTATTGATAAATTCAGGCAGGAAGCACGTGCAGTAGCAAGATTATCTCATCCTAATGTGGTCAGTATTTATGATATTGTAGTAGATGATGAAAGAATTTATCTTGTAATGGAAATTGTTGAGGGAAAGACCTTAAAAGATATTATAAAAGAAAGAAATAAGCTTTCTATTGCTGAATCACTAGAGATTGCAAGACAAATTGCAGCTGCTTTATCAGTTGCTCATGGTAACCAAATTGTTCATTGTGATATTAAACCACACAATATTATCTTAAATGACGATATGGAAGTTAAGGTTACTGATTTTGGGATTGCAAGAGCAGTAAGTAACTCAACTGTTAGAGTTACAGAAACTGTAGTCGGAAGTGCCCATTATTTTTCACCAGAACAGGCTAAAGGTGGAGAAATTAAAGCATATTCTGATGTTTATTCTTTAGGGGTAGTATTATATGAAATGACAACAGGTGAACTGCCTTTTCATGGAGAAAGTCCTATCTCAGTTGCTTTAAAACATATCCAACAAAAACCAGTTGAGCCTTCACAGATAAACAGTGATATACCAGAAGAAGTAAATAAGCTGATTATGAAAGCAATTGCTAAAGACCCGCCAGATCGCTATCAGGATGCCTATGAAATGAGACAGCAGATAACATACTGCCTGAAGAATCTTAAAAATAAAAGTAAAGGTAATGCAAAAAAAGAAAAATTTAATGCTGATGAAACCAAAGTAATGAAAAAAACCGATTTTTCTTTTCTGAATAACTCCAAAAACAAGCAAAGTAATACTGATAAACAAACTGCAGCTAATAATAAAAATAATAATCTGCAGCAGAATAATAAAAATAAAAATGAAAAAAATAAAGCAGAAGAAAATTCGGATTCTAACAATAAAAAGTTAGACCCCAATCCTTATTCTGAAAAATCAGGTTCTGAAAAAAAAGTAGAGAAAAAAAATAAAGAAAAGAACAAATTAAAAAAACCATTATTTATTACTGCAGGAGTTTTATTGTTTTTTCTAATTTCAATTGGAGGAGTTTTATTTTTCTTTAACCAATATACTAATGTGCCAATTGTTCAGGTGCCAGATATTGAAGGGAAAAGTTTAGATGAGGCCAGAAATATGGCTTCTGAAGTTGGTTTAAACTTATTAGAAAACGAAGAACGAGTATTTAGTGAAGAATTAGCTAAAAATTATATTGTCAGTCAGCAGCCACAACCTGGGGAAAGAATAAAACAAAGTCGACCTATAAACATTACAGTAAGCAAAGGTCCACAACTAATTGGAATTCCTGATTTTGTTGGTAGTTCTTTAAGAGAAGCTTTACTCGAACTTGATAACCTTTCATTAAATAGTGGAGATATCCAATATATTTTTAGATTATCAGAAGAACCGGGAACTGTAATTAATCAGATACCTGCTGCTGGAGCTGAGGTTGAAAAGGGTAGCGAAGTTACATTATTTGTCAGCCGTGGTGAACGGGATATTTCTGTTAGAATGCCTGATTTAACTGGTTTAAAACAAACAGAGGCTGTTAACTTAATTAGAGAAAAAGGATTAAATGTTGGTCAAATTAGTGTTGAAAATTCTAATCGATTTACAGATGGTCAGGTTATATCTCAAAGTGTAAGAGCAGGAGAATATTTACCGAGAGGAATTGCAGTTGATTTTGTAATTAGTAAAGGCTCTGCAAATTCTTCTTCAGAAAATTTTCATACAAATCGAATTTCTATTAATGTTACCGGTTCTGAGCGGAGAGAGGTAAGAATTGTGATTGAAGATGATAATGGTGAAGAACAGGTTTATCAAGCAGTCCATGAGCCCGGAGATAATATTGTCAGGGACATTCAAAGCCAGGGAGAAACAGAACTAAGAATTTATTTTGATGACCAATTAATTAAATCAGAAAGTTTTGGGGGATGATAATTTAGATGAAGGGCATTTTAATTAAGTCAATTGGAGGTTTTTTCTTTGTAGCCACTCGTTCTAAAGAAGTTTATCAGTGTAGGATTAGAGGTAAGATCAGGGAAAAAATATATCCAGGTGATTATGTAGAGATTGACCCCAAAAATAAAATACTCGAAGATTATTATCCGAGAAATAATCTGCTTAAAAGACCAAAAGTTGCTAATGTTGACCAGGTAGTAATAATGCATTCTATTAAGGATCCAGAATTCACTCCATCTTTATTAGATCGATTTTTACTGCTTGTTGAAAGTTCTGGTTTTGAACCGTTAATTGTAATTAACAAAATTGACCAGGCTGAATCCGGTTTTGAAGCTGATTTTGAAGAATATAAAGCAGCTGGTTATGAGCTGCATTTTATAAGTGTTAAAGAAAATTTAAACTTAGATAAGTTATTTGATCGATTAAATAATAAAATTAATGTTTTAACAGGACCTTCTGGAGCTGGTAAATCTTCTTTTTTAAATAAGGTTATTGAGGATGCAGATTTGAGAACTGCTGCAGTAAGTAGAAAATTAAAAAAAGGGGTTCATACAACCAGAATGGTAGAATTATTATCGCTGCCAAATCAGGGCTGGGTTGCAGATACTCCTGGATTCTCTTCAATGACTAAGTTGAATTTTGAGATTGAACCAGAAGATTTATCCTGGTATTTTCCTGAGATAGCAAAGTATAATAATGACTGCAAATTTAATCGATGCAGCCATCTGCATGAACCTGGATGTATAGTTCAGGAAAAAGTAAAAAACGGAAATATTTCTGAGAGAAGGTATGAAAGTTACAAACAAATATATAATGAATTAGAAAAAAAGGAGAGAAGATACTAATGAAAACACAATTTGCACCTTCCCTGCTTGCAGCAGATTTCAGCCAGTTAAAAGATCAGATTCAATTAATAAAAGATGCTGATTACCTGCACCTGGATGTAATGGACGGAGTTTATGTACCTAATATCACTTTTGGCCCAGGTTTAATAAAGGCAATAAAAAAGCACACTGAGCTTCCATTTGACACTCATTTGATGATTACTAAACCGGAAAGATATATCAAAGATTTTGCTGATGCTGGTTCCGATATTTTAACAGTTCATTTAGAAGCAACAGATCATATCCATCGTGTTATTCAGCTGATAAAGGCTAAGGGTATTAAAGCTGGAGTTTCACTTAATCCTGCAACTCCTATTGAAAGTCTGGAATATCTTTTACCCGAACTGGATCAGGTATTAATTATGTCTGTTAATCCAGGTTTTGGTGGACAATCATATATTCCCCAGATGACTCAAAAAATTGCTAAATTAAATAAAATTATTGAAGAAAATAATTATGACTGTAAAATTGAAGTTGATGGAGGTATAAAGACTTTTAATTTGAAAGAAATTGTTAAAGCTGGAGCAGATATTATAGTTGCTGGCTCAGCAATTTTTGGTGCTGAAAACCCTGCAGCTGCCCTGGCTGAAATGAGGAGTAATGCAGCTGATGTCTGATAAAACAGCAGCTTTAATCTTAAATGGTGTATTGGATTTAGGCAAAGATGAATTTGTAGAAAAAATAAAAGAATATCAGATAGATAAAATTATAGCAGTCGATGGTGGAGCTAATAATATTCGAAAATTAGAAGTTTTGCCAGATCTGATTTTGGGAGATCTTGATTCAATAACTGAGCAAAATATAGACTATTACTGCCAAAAGAATATTGACTTATTAAAATATCCTGTAGAAAAAGATCAGACTGATAGTGAAATTGCAGTAGACTACTGCCTGACACACGGAATAAATAAGATATATTTATTTGCTGCTCTTGGGGGAAGAATTGATCAACAGCTGGCAAATTTAAATCTTTTAGAGTATATCAATGAAATAAACTTGGAAGCTAAAATAATTTCTGAAAAAATAGAAATTGCTCTAGTTAAAAACAAACATCAATTTGAGAATAAAAAAGGTTATCGACTTTCTTTAATTCCTCAGAGTCAAAAAGTTGAAGGGTTAACTATTAAAGGCTGTAAATATAATTTGGAAAATCAGGATATAAAAAGATCTGAGAGCAGGGGTATCAGTAATTTGATTGAAGAAGATCAGGCTGAAATTATTATAGAAAATGGTTTATTGTTTTATGTTTTAGAAAACTTAGAGTAGAGAGCAGTAATTAATTGGAGGTTATAATGGATATTTATCAAAAAGCTTTAAAATTACATAAAGAAAACCAGGGTAAAATTGAGGTCAAGTCTAAAGTTCGGGTTAGAAATAAAGAAGAGTTAAGTCTTGCTTATTCTCCAGGAGTTGCAGAACCCTGTCGAGAAATAGAAAAAGACAGAGAAAAGGTTTATGAATACACCGCTCGAGGAAATCAGGTAGCAGTTCTTTCTTCCGGTACAGCAGTTTTAGGTTTGGGAGATATTGGACCAGAGGCGGCTCTGCCTGTTATGGAGGGTAAGGCAGTTTTATTTAAAGAATTTGCTAATGTTGATGCTTTTCCACTCTGCATTGGAACCAAAGATACAGATGAAATAGTGAGATTTGCAAAATTATTAGAACCTACTTTTGCTGGAATTAATTTAGAAGATATTTCAGCTCCTAAATGTTTTGAGATTGAAAAGAGGTTAAAAGAAGAAACCAAAATGGCTGTATTTCATGATGATCAGCACGGAACTGCTGTAGTTGTTTTGGCAGCAGTAATTAATGCTCTGAAGTTAGTTGACAAAAAATTAGAAGAAATAAAAATTGTAGTTAATGGTGCGGGAGCTGCAGCTACAGCTGTTTCAAAACTGCTTTTAGACGCAGGTGCTGAGAATTTAATTATTAATGATAAAATTGGAATTTTAAACAAAAAAAATATTGTCCAGTATGATCCGGTTAGAAAAGAACTAATAAAAAGAACAAATCCTGAAAATATAACAGGGGGTCTGGCTGAAGCTGTTGAGGATGCTGATTTATTTATTGGTCTTTCTGTTGGTAATATTTTAAAAGCTGAGATGGTAAAGAAAATGAAAGCGGATCCTTTAATTTTTGCAATGGCAAATCCAACTCCAGAAATTAAACCAGAGTTAGCATTAGAGGCTGGAGCAGCTGTTATTGCGACTGGCCGTTCTGATTATCCAAATCAGATTAATAATGTACTGGCATTTCCCGGCATTTTTAGAGGAGCTCTTGATTTAAGAGCGGTAGAAATAAGTGAAGATATGAAAATTGCTGCCGCTGAAGCTATAGCAGCTTTAGTTGGCGATAAACTTAAATCAGATTATATTATCCCAGACCCTTTTGATCAGCGAGTAGTTCCAGCAGTTGCTTTTGCAGTTGCTAAAAGTGCTGTTGAAAATAATTTAGCCGGTCTGGAAATGAGTGAAAAAGAAATTAGAGATAAAATTGATAAAAGATTAGGATAAGATAAAAGTACTAAAGGGAGCAGAACTTATTTTCTAATAAGTTCTGCTCCCTTTTTATATCTAAATCTAAATTAGTAAGCTCTTTCAACTTTACCTGATTTAAGACATTGAGTACACACCTTAATTCTTTTTGGTGATCCATCAACAATTGCTTTAACTTTTTTCAGATTTGGACGCTGAGTTCTTTTTGTAGAACTAGTAACATTACGTCCAACTCCTCCTTTTTTCTTAGCTTTACCACGTCTTTGTATGCTGTTGGCTGTATTTCCACCTTTACCACAAATCTCGCAGACTCTGGACATAGAAAAACACCTCCTATCTAAAAATAAAATCTCTGTCAGATTATATTTTAACATAGATAAACATCCTTTAGCAAGTTTATTAGTGCTGTTTAGAGAAAAATATAAGTTTTTATTTGCAGGAAAGTATAAATTTATCTTGAATTAATAAATAAATGAGTAAATAATTTTAAGATGTATAACAATTTTATTCTTGCATAGAGGCTTTATATAAGATAGAATAATTATGTATGAAAAGAGGTGTAAAGAATGGAAAAAGAATTAAAAAATGAACTAGGTAGAATTGTAATTGACGAAGAGGTGATAGCTAAAACAGCGGGAATTGCTGTTATGGAATGTTATGGCCTTGTTGGAATGTCTTCTAGAAGTGTGCAGGATGGTCTTGCAGATCTTTTAGGTTGGGACAATATTAGTAAGGGTGTTGGTGTTGATATTAGTGAGGATAAAGTTCATCTTGATTTAAATATTATTGTTGAATACGGAACTAATATTCATGAAGTAGCTCATAATGTTATGGAAAGAGTTCGCTATACCCTCGAAAAAAAAGTTGGAATTGAAGTTGTTACTATAGATGTTAATGTAAGGGGAGTGAGGGTTGGCGATGCCAATTAATAATCAGAAAATAACTGCAGTCAATGCAGAAGAATTTAAAAAAATGATGTTTACATCATTATACTGGTTAAAAGAACAAAAATCTTTTATTGATTCATTAAATGTTTTCCCGGTACCTGATGGTGATACGGGAACGAATATGTATTTAACCTTTAAAGAAGCAGTATCAAATCTTGAAGATAATAAATCTAATAGTGTCTCAGATTTGTCTGCTGAGCTTTCTAAAGGTGCTTTAATGGGAGCCAGAGGAAATTCGGGTGTTATTTTATCTCAGTTAGTTAGAGGCTTTGCTCAGGCATTAAAAAACAAGAAAAAAATGAAAGCAAAGGATTTAGCTAATGCTTTAACAAAAGCTTCTGAGGTAGCATATCATGGTGTTTTAAAACCTGTTGAAGGTACTATTTTAACTGTTTCTCGCGAAGCAGCTGAAAAAGCTGCTGCAGAGGTGGACTCTACCCAGGATATATTAGAATTATTAGAAATCACAATTAAAGCAGCAGAAGAATCCTTAGAAAGGACACCTGAGCTGCTTGATGCCTTAAAAGAAGCAGAAGTTGTTGATGCAGGTGGACAGGGTTATTTAACTATTCTGGAAGGAATGTTAAAAGGATTAAAAGGTGAGGAAGTAGAATATCAGTCTGCAGCTGCTGTAGAGAAGCCAGCTAAAAAATCTGAAGTTGCAGAGGATATAAAATTCACTTATTGTACCCAAATGTTGATTGAAATTGACACTCGAAAATCTAATATCGATAGGCTAATTGAAAAAATTAGAAAAGATATGCAGAGTTACGGTGATTCAATTATGGTTGTTGGTAGTGATGATGTAATTAAAATTCATATTCACAGCAATCATCCAGGAGTACTATTGGAATATGGACTAAAAAAGGGAAAAGTTTTTGATATTAAAATTGATAATATGCGGAAGCAGAACGAAGAAAAAGTTAAGCGCGAAAATGGGGATGACTTTGATCATTCTAAGTTCCATCCAAACCATAAAGATTCTTCTGCTGAAAGCCTAGAAACAGAAGCTGAGGTTGAAGTTGATAATAAAAACTTAGAAGACAACAGTCAGCAGGAGGCAAACAACAATAATGAGGCTTCTGCAGATGATTCAGTGATTAATGTTGCTAAAAATATTGGCATTATCTCAGTTGCCAATGGTGAAGGAGTAATTAATATCCTAAAAGAATTAGGTGTTGATTATGTGATTAAAGGTGGACAATCTATGAATCCTTCGACTAATGATTTTCTAGAAATTGTGGAACGGATGGATACAGCTAAAATTATTATACTGCCGAATAATAAAAATATAATTTCTGCAGCTAAACAGGTATCAGAGCTGAGTGAAAAAGAGATATCTATAATTGAAACAAAATCAATTCCCCAGGCGATAAGTGCTCTTATGGTTTTTGATGACCAGCTTGAACCAGCTGAATTAAAGGATGAAATGGAAGCTGAAATTGAGTATGTAAAAACTTTAGAAATTACTCAAGCGGTTAAAGATTCTAAAGTTAATGGCTTGGAAATTCAAAAAGATAATTATATTGGTTTAAAAGATGGAGATATTTTAGTCAGTGCAGATAACAAAAAAGAAACAGTGAAAAAATTATTAGAAAAGGTTGCAGAAGATGAAGAATTAGTTACGATCTATTATGGTGAGGGAATAACAGAGGCTGAAGCAGAGGAAATCAAGCAGATTATGGAGGAAAATTTTGATTTTGATGAAATTGAAATTTACCCTGGTGGACAGCCCCTATATCCCTTTATAATTTCATTAGAATAGGATGTGTTAATATGGTTGCCTTAGTGACTGACAGCACCTGTGATTTACCAGCAGAATTTATGGAGAAATATAAAATAGAGATCGTACCATTAACTGTTCATTTTAAAGAAGACACCTATTACGATAAAGTTGATCTTGATAGTGATGAATTCTTTTCTATGATGGAGAGCGCTGATGTGCTGCCTACAACTTCGCAGCCATCTGTAGGCCTTTTTATAGAAAAATATCAAAAATTAGCTGCTGAATATGATCAGATTATTTCTATTCATATATCTTCTGCCTTAAGTGGAACTCTTGAGTCAGCAAGGTTGGCTGCTCAGCAGGTAGAAGACATTGAAGTTGAAGTAATAGATTCTAAATCTACAAGCAGTGGACTTGGATTTTTAGTTTTGCTTGCTGCAGAAATGATAGAGGCAGGAAAAAGCGTTGAAGAAATTAAGGAAACTCTAAAAGCTGAAAGAGAAAAGCTAACAATCTATTTTACAGTAAATGAGTTAACTTATTTGGAGAAAGGTGGTAGAATTGGGAAAGCTCAAGCTTTTTTAGGCAGTATTTTTAATTTTAATCCAATTCTAGAACTTTCTGCTGAAACAGGTGAAATAACACCAAAAGAAAAAATTAGAGGCTATAAGAAAACCAATCAAAAAATGATTGAGCTTGCTTTAGAGGCCGCCCAAAATTGTGAACAGGTGAATTTTGCCTATATTTATGGTAAAGAAAGTGATAATTTCCAACAGTTAAAAAAATTATTTGAAGCTGAACTTCAGCAGCAGAATCAATATAAATATAATATTTTAGAAAATAAAATTGGAACTGTACTGAGTTCGCATACTGGACCACTTGTTTATGGAATAGTTATTTATAGAGGAGAATTATTGGGAGAATGAAATTAAAACTTTCAGATGAAGTTCAATTTATTAAAGGTGTTGGGCCCAGATGGGCCGAGCGCCTTTCCAAATTAGAGATAAAAACTGTAAAAGACCTTTTATACTATTTCCCTCGTGAATATGAAGACCGCAGTCAGATAAGCCAAATTAAGTATACTTCTGTCGGCGAAAAAGCAAATTTTAAAGTTGAAGTTTTAAAGACAGATTACCAGAGAATACGAAATAATCTTGATCTGTTAAGAGTTACTTTTTCAGATGGTAGTGATGTTGTAAATGGAATTTGGTATAATCAATCATATCTTCGTGAACAATTTAATAAAGGTGATAAGTATTTAATCAGTGGTAAAATAAGTGAGAAAAATTGGAGAAAATATAATAGAAAAGAAATTAATAATCCAGTCTATGAAAAGTTAGATTCTGAAGCTTCAGTTCTAAATAGCGGTCGAATAGTTCCAGTTTATTCACTGACTGAAGGTTTAACCCAGAGGCGTCTGCGTCGGATTATTGCTAATGCTCTTAAAAGTCATGCACCATTACTCAAAGATCAGCTGCCTCAATCTATTCTCAAAAAATATGATTTTCCTAATTTAAAAACCTCTATTCTTGGTATGCACTTTCCTAAAAACGAAAAACATCAAAAATATTCGCGAAGACGTTTAGCTTTTGAAGAATTTTTCTATCTGCAGCTCTATGCTCTTGAAGAAAAGAAAAAATATAATGAATTAAAAGGAATTAAACATCAATTTATTGAAGCAAAAAATAAAAAGTTTTTAAACAAACTTAATTTTAATTTAACCTCAGCTCAAAGTAGAGTTTGGTCAGAGATTAGAAAAGATATGGAATCTTCTCAGACGATGTCCAGATTATTACAGGGTGATGTTGGATCTGGCAAAACTGTGGTGGCAGCATTAGCTCTTCTGGAAACAATGGCTAATGGTTACCAGGGTATTTTTATGGCACCCACAGAAATTTTAGCAGAACAGCATTATTTAAATTTTATCGAGCTTTTAAGTGAATTTAACTACAGCATTGATCTTTTAACAGGAAGTGTTAAACAATCTGAACGTAAAGATATTGAAGCTAAAATTGAAAATGGTAGTAGTGATTTAATAATTGGAACTCATGCACTTTTTCAGGAAAGTTTAAGCTATAATAAACCGGGATTAATAGTGATTGATGAGCAGCATCGTTTTGGAGTTGAACAAAGGCACAGTCTTAAGGAAAAAGGCGATAACCCGGACTTGCTGATCATGACAGCAACCCCAATTCCCAGGTCAATGGCTATGTTAATTTATGGTGATTTAGATTTGTCTGTGATTGATGAAATGCCTCCGGGAAGAAAAAAAATTGCAACTTTTTGGCGGAGAGAAAATCGGAGAAAACAAATCTATCAATTTTTAAAAGAAAAAATTGAATCAGGAAGACAGGCTTATATTGTGTGTCCTCTCATTGAAAAATCTGAAGAAATGCCTAAATTAATTTCAGCTGAAGAATTATATGAAGATCTTAGTTCAGGTTTTTTTACAGATTACAATTTGGCTTTACTGCACAGTTCTGTTGCAGCTGATGAAAAAAAAGAAATAATGGAAAAATTTCGAGATGGTGCAGTAGATATTTTAATTGCAACTACAGTAATTGAAGTTGGAGTGGATGTCAGTAATGCCAGTATTATGATTATAGAAAATGCGGAAAGGTTTGGACTGGCTCAGCTCCACCAATTAAGAGGTCGAGTTGGTCGAGGTAAACATCAATCATATTGTATTTTAATATCTGATCCACCTGGAGATGATTCAGCTCATAGATTAGAAATAATGTGTAAAAGCGGTAATGGTTTTTTAATTGCTGAAGAAGATTTGAAAATGAGAGGGCCGGGAGAATTCTTTGGTACTAAACAGCACGGAATTGATGATTTAAAAGTAGCCAGCTTAATTGATGATCAAAAACTTTTAGTTAAAGCAAGAGATGAAGCTGGTATGATAGTTAAAAATATAAATTGGCAGCAAAAATATAAAAATTTAGCTGAAATAATTTCAAAAATTGAAATGAAGATTTAAACATGTTTGGAGGAGTTTATTAATGAGAATTATTGCCGGCAGAGCTGGTGGTTTAAAGTTGAAAAGTTTGAAAGGAAAAGATGTAAGACCTACTTTAGATAGGGTTAAAGAATCAATGTTTAATATTATAGCTTTTGATTTACCAGGAGCAGAAGTTTTAGATCTATTTGCTGGTTTTGGTAGTCTGGGTATTGAAGCGCTCAGCCGTGGTGCAAAAAAAGCAGATTTTGTGGAAGTTAACAAAGCACATCTAAAAGTTATTGAAGATAATTTAAAAAAAGCAAGGCTTTATGAATCAGCAGAACTATTTAAGCGGGATGTCTATTCATATTTAAAAAGCTGCAGGCAAAAATATGATATTATTTTTATGGATCCTCCTTATGAAAAAAACATGAGTGCTGAGGCGGTTAAATTAATAATTGAAAATAAACTGTTAAAAGAAAAAGCTTTGATTATTAGCGAAAGATCTGAAGCAGAAGAGGTTGAAGAATTTGCAGAATTAAATATCATAAAAAACAAAAAATATGGTAATTCGATAATTACAATTTATCAACTAAAATAAATAATAAGGGGAAGGTAGAATGACGAAAAAAATAGTATATCCGGGAAGTTTTGATCCAGTTACAAATGGACATCTTGATATTGTTAAGAGGGCAGCAAATATTTTTGATGAAGTTATTGTTTCAGTTTTTCATAATCCAAATAAGGAACCTGTTTTTTCAATGAATGAAAGAGTAGAGATGTTAGAAAGAGCTGCTAAAGATTTAGATAATGTAAAAGTAGACTCTTTTTCTGGTTTAACTACTAAATATGTTAAGTCAATTGGGGGGGAGGCAATCTTAAGGGGATTAAGAGCTGTATCTGATTTTGAAGGTGAGTTTCAAATGGCTTCCATGAACAAACATTTGGATGATAGTATTGAAACAATCTTTTTAATGACAGATACTAAATATGCTTTTTTAAGTTCTAGTGTGATTAAAGAAGCTGCTTATTTTGATGGTAATATTAGTGAATTAGTTCCTGATTTTGTTTACCATAAACTAAAAGATAAACTTTCAACAAAAAAATAGAGGTGACTGTTTTGACGGTAAATGCTTTTTTGAAGCTAGTAGAGATTCAAACTAAAATAGCAAGTTTTACTCCCTTTTTAATGGGGAATTTATATTTATTATATCATTATTCTAATTTTAAAATCACTAATTTTATTTTAATGTTCATTTCACTACTTTCAGTTGATATGGGAACTACAGCAGTTAATAACTATCAGGATTACTTAAAAGCTGAAAAAAAAGAGGGCTATAATTATGAACAACATAATGCAGTGGTAAATTATAATTTAAGCAAAAAAACTGTTAAGAAAACTATTTTAATTCTTTTTTCATTAGCAGTAGTAACTGGTTTACTGCTTTATCTAGAAACTGATGTTATAGTTTTAATGGTTGGTTTCATATCATTTATTATTGGTATTTTGTATACCTCAGGTCCTGTCCCAATCTCTAGAACTCCTTTGGGAGAAATTTTTTCGGGATTCACTATGGGTTTTTTTATTACATTTATAGCAGTTTACATTCATAATCGTGAATTAATATCTGTTTTTTTAGAGGGTAAAAATTTACTGTTAAAATTTCAGTATTTAGCAATTTTAAAGATTTTTATTTTCTCACTCCCTCTAATTTTGGGAATTGCAAATATTATGCTGGCAAATAATATTTGTGATATAGAAGATGATTTAGCAAATAAACGCTATACACTTCCAATCTATTTATCCCGTAATGACAGCCTTAAACTTTTTAAGTATTTATACTACTTATCTTATATAGGTATTTTAATTTCAGTGGTTTTTAATATTTTACCATTGATTTCTCTTTTGGCATTATTATCAATTTTTAAAGTTCAACAAAATATTAATAAGTTTGAAAGAAAACAGAAAAAAAAAGATACATTTATCTTAGCAGTCAATAACTTTATGCTTATTAATTATTCAACAGCATTTACTCTTATTTTAGCTATTCTAATATAAAGGGGAGGATTATTATGACACTAATCGGTAATATTATCTGGTTTATTTTTGGAGGTTTAATTGAAGCTATCTTTTGGTTTGCAGCCGGGATTTTATCTTCAATTACTATTATTGGAATTCCAATAGGTAAACAGTGTTTTAAAATGGCTAAAATGCAGATAGCCCCCTTTGGCAAAGAGGTAGTTGAAAAAAACAATTCATCTTTAGGTTTAATAGCTAACATTATTTGGATAATTGTTTTTGGTTGGGAATTAGCACTAGCTAATTTAATTTCAGCTTTAATATTTGCTGTTACAATTATTGGAATCCCTTTTGCAAAGCAGAGTTTAAAACTTGCTTATTTATCATTAATGCCTTTTGGTAAAGATATTAGAAAAATGTAGTTAAGAGGTGTTTGTAAATTGCAGATTCAAAAATGTGCACTGGTTCTTGAAGGTGGAGGAATGAGAGGGGCTTTTACAGCTGGAATCATTGACTATTTATTAAAAAATGAAATTTATTTTGAATATGTCATTGGTGTTTCAGCTGGTGCCAACAATGGGGCTAATTACACAAGTCGCCAGAGGTTTCGCAATAAAAAAATATTTACTGAGTTAGTTGAAGATGATAGATATATGGGTTTTAAAAACCTGCTTAAAGAAGGCAATTATTTTGGTATGGATTTTCTCTTTCATCAGCTGCCACATGAAATTTTGCCATTTGATTATCAAAGCTTTAAAAGTTCAAATACTGTTTTAAAGGTTGCGGCAACTGAATGTCAAAGCGGAGAAATCAGATATTTTTCTCCGCAGGAATTCGAGAGTATCAGCAGGATAGATAAAGTTTTTAAGGCTTCAAGCAGTCTGCCTCTTGTTTCCAATCCAGTTGAGATTGATGGTAAATTGTATTTAGATGGTGGGATCAGAGATTCAATCCCAGTTAAAAAGGCTGTAAAGGATGGCTGGCCAAAGGCGGTTGTTATTTTAACCAGGGAAGAAGGGTATAAGAAATCACCAGTTAAAGCAAAATTTTTATTAGATTTATTTTTGCATAAATATCCAAATTTAGCTGATGATTTAAAACAGAGGTATCAGGTTTATAATGACACTTTGGCTTATATTAAACAAAAAGAAGAGGCCGGTGATTTTTTTGTTTTCAGACCTGAGTCAATTGAAATTGACCGTTTTAGCAAAGATTCTAAACAGCTGGAAAGCATCTATGATTCAGCTTTTGAAATAGCAAAATCACAATCAGAAGCATTAAATAGCTGGCTAAAGGAGATTTAAAAATAATTATGAACCTATCTTTTGAAAGCAGTATTACTGCCAAAGTGGTTAAAGCAGTAGCAGAATATGAAATGATTAATGATGGAGATAAGATTGCAGTTGGTCTTTCTGGAGGCAAGGACAGTACGTTTCTACTTTTAATGCTAAAACTATTTAATCAGCATTTTAAAAATAATTTTATTTTGGAGGCTGTCCATGTAGATCCAGGTTTTGATGATTCAACAGCTTTTAAATTGAAAAAATTGGCAGCTGGTCTGGACGTTAAAATAGAAATTATAAAAACCAATATTTCCGATTACATAGAAAATGAAGAAGCTGATAATCCCTGTTCTAAATGTGCTCACTTTCGTAAAGGAGCTATGATCAATTATTTGAAAGATAATGATTTTAATAAACTTGCCTTTGGACATCATTTAGATGATGCTGTAGAAACATATTTGATGAGTATTTTTTATTCCGGTCAGTTAAAAACTCTTCAGGCTAAAAGATATTTAAGTAAAAATAAAATTGAGATAATTCGACCTCTGATATATCTACGTGAAGATGTTATTGCAGAAGAAGTGAGAAATAAAGGAATTTCAATTTCTAAAAGTTCCTGTCCTTATGACGGCATTACAGTCAGAGCAGAGATTAGGGAAGATTTCCAAAAATATTTTGAGGATAATTTACTGTTCTCTAATTTAGTTTCTGCAATGCGGGAAAAAAATAATAAAGAACTATGGCCGTCAAAGTTAGATGATCAGCTCCTAACTAAAAAAATGAAAAAATACTGGCAAAAAGGATAGTGTTACTAATGGAAGTGAAAAATATTAATGAGTCTTTAATTCAAAAACTTAATTACAGTACTGAAAAAATTAATAAAATATATCAAAACTCACCCCTGGTTTATATTTCCTGGGATGAAAGCGGAAAAATTACTGACTTAAATCAATATGCAGTTAAAATTTTAGGCTGGAAAAAGGAAGAAATAATTGATCAGCAGTTTATTTCAACCATGATTGCAGAAGCAGATCAGCAGCTCTGGTTAAAGTGGAAGCGAGGAGAAATAAACTCACTTCCTAAAAATTTTAGAAGCAGAGTTATTACAAAAAGTGGAAGAATAATTAACTGCAGCTGGAATAATATTGAAATTAAAAATGAAAAAGATGAAATAGAAACCATTTCTATAGCTAAAAAGTTAACCAATAATTTTGAAGATGAGATTGAAATTTTTAAGTTGATCAAAGCGATTAATGAAACTGATAACTGGGTAGTAATTACTGATGAGAGTGGTATTGTAGAGTATGTAAATACAACTGTTAAAGAAATAACTGGATACAGCCGGGAAGAAGTAATTGGAGAAAACCCATCTTTGTTTAAGTCTAATAAACACGACCAAAAATACTATAAAAATTTATGGGAAACGATTAAAGCCGGAAAAGTATTTAACGATGTTATTATCAATAAGAAGAAGAATGGTGATTATTTTTATTCTGAACAAACAATAACTCCAATTAGAAATTATGAAGATGAAATAATTAACTTCATTTCTGTTGGTAAAGATATTACACAAAATGAAAAACTAAGGGAACAAATAGAGTATATATCTAATTATGATATGATTTTTGGTCTCCCAAATAGAAGATTTATTGAAAATAAAATTAGTGATTTAATAGATCTTAATCTTGAGCAAAAAATTGCAGTTTTAGTGATTAAGTTTAATAAAATTAAACATTTAAATGATATTTATAATAAAGCAGAAAATAACAAGACTTTAATTAATTTAGTTGCAGCTCTAATAAATAAACAGATCAATGATAAAAAAAGATGTGTAAAAATTGATCAAAATAATAATTTAGCTTATTTAGGTGGAGATAACTTTGCTTTAATTATCGATGATATTGAAAGCAGCAATCAAATCTATAAGATAGTAAAGCAAATTTTGGAATTGTTTACCGACACAATTGAATTTAACCAGGAAACTTTAATGTTAAATGCACGAGTTGGAGTTTCGATTTATCCGGATGACTCTAAAAATGCTAAAAAACTGCTGTCGAATTCAGAAATAGCTCTGGTAAATATTGAAAAAAACGATTATGCTTTTTTTAATCATGAGATGGATCATGAAATAAAAGAATTTAATAAAATGGAAGCAAGATTAGATCATGCTCTAAAAAATGATGATTTTTTAATATATTATCAACCTTATTATCTGGGCAGTGATAAAAGCTTATTTGGGATGGAAGCACTGCTTAGATGGCAGGATCCACAGGAGGGAATGATCTATCCATCAGAGTTTATTCCAATTCTGGAAAGTTCTAAACTAATAAAAAAAGTTGGTTTAATTGTGGTTGCAAAGGTTGTTGAATCTATCAATGCATGGTTAAAAAAGGGATATGATCCTGTACCAGTATCAATTAATTTATCCGCTAAACAGCTGGAAGATAGTGAACATCTTAAAGATATTTATAAAATTATTGATGCAGCTGATATTGATCCTGCTTTGATAAATTTTGAAATTACCGAATCTATTGCAATGAGTGAGGTTGACTACAGTTTAAAAGTAATGAATGAGATGAAGGAAAATGGACATTCAATTGCGATTGATGATTTTGGAACGGGCTATTCTTCTTTTAGCTATTTGCAAAAATTCCCTATTGATTATTTAAAGATTGATATTTCTTTTATAAGAAACATGAACACAAACCAAGACAGCCAGAATATCGTGGAATCAATAGTTAATATTGCTCATCTGCTTAATTTAAAAACTATTGCAGAGGGTGTAGAAACAGAATCCCAGCTTAATAAACTTAACAAATTGGAGAATGACTATGTGCAGGGTTATTATTTTGCTAAGCCAATGTCAGCAGCTGAAATTGAAAAAAATTATAGCATTAAAAAAACCGCTGTTAATTAACAGCGGTTTTGTAATCTCTACTTACTAAACTAGTTCATCTGCTTTTTTACCAATCACACTTACTATAACATATAAAGCGATTAAACCTATTGGTAATGAATAAAGGGCTGAAATCCCAAAACCCGCTGGTAAGAAACCAAATAGGGCAGCAACTAAACCAACTGTTAAGGCATATGGCATCTGGGTAGTAACATGGTCCATATGATCTACAGCAGAAGCAGTAGAAGACATGATAGTTGTGTCTGAAATAGGTGAGCAGTGGTCACCCATAACACTTGCAGTTAAAACTGCTGCAATTGTAGGCAGCATTGGAATTCCAATTGAGTTAGCTAAAGGAATTGCCAGCGGCATTACTATTGCAACTGTACCCCAGGAACTTCCAATTGTAAAGGCAATAAAAGCAGAGAAAACAAAAATCATTACAGGTACAATTTCAGGTATTATATTACCTTCTAAAATAGAAACTAAAAAATTTGCAGTACCTAAGTCATCAGTAATACTTCCAATTGACCAGGCTAAAACAAGAATTAAACAGGCAATAAACATTGATTTTGCACCATCAATCCAACCATCAACAGTTTCACTAATTGTCAAAATACCTTTTGCAAAAGCAAGAATTCCAGCAATAAAACTACCACTAATTGCTGCCCATAAAAGAACAATACTGGCATCTGCATTTCCAAAAGCATCTCTGATTGAAGTTCCAGCTTCTAAACCGCCTCCATTATACCAGAGACCGATTAGGGTAACTAAAATAACACCAATAATAGGTAAAAATGAATTTGTAAAAGTAAAACTTTCACCTTCAGGCTGTTCGATTTCTTCCATTTCCTGTGAAACCATTGGTGTTGATCCAGGTCTTAAAGTTTCTCCTGTAGAGCGGGCTCTTTTTTCAGCTTTTAACATTGGGCCAAAGTCTTTGGCTGTAAAAATAATAATTAAAGCAAAACCAAGGGCAAAAATACTATAAAAGCGATAAGGTATTGTCTGCACAAAAGTTCCATAAGCACTCATTTCTAATCCTAAAGAGTCAAAGCCATCTCTAATAACACCAACTTCAAAAGCAATCCAGGTTGAAATTGGAACAATACTAGAAACTGCAGCAGCAGTTAAATCGACTATAAAAGCTAATTTTTCTCTTGAAATTTTCATTTTATCTGTAATTGGACGCATTGTATTTCCTACAATCAAGGTGTTTGCATAGTCATCAAAGAAGATAAGTACACCCATTACCCAGGCGGCAAACTGTGTTTTAACAACTGAATTTGCTCTTTCAGCAACGTATTCACCAATTGCAATAATTCCACCTGATTTGTTTATGATTCCAATCATTCCACCCATAGCTAATAAAAATAATATGATTCCAGCATTCCAGGAATCTGCAAGAGATGCTAAAATATAATTATCCAAAGTATGCATAAAAGCAAAAAGTGGATTATATGCATTTGTAATTAATGCACCTGCAAAAACTCCTAAAAATAATGATAATACAACCTGCTTACTCCACCAGGCTAAAATAATTGCCAGCAGTGGCGGCAGTAAAGAAATAATTCCATAACTTTCCATAATAGATCCTCCTTGTTTTTTGTTTTAATTAGCAATTAATTTTAAAGGCATAAAAAATACCCAGCGATATGCCGGGTTAATAGCAAAAATCGCCTCATTTTCTTGATTGTTACTTGAGATAGCACAACATAATAAATAAATTATTATGACAGTTCTGTATATCTTATACACAGACCCAGTAGATTTTTAGAACCATAAAAACCCACTTCGGCAGAAAAACCTTTCACTTTTAATTTATGATCCTGGTTCAGGATAAATATAAAAGTTAATAATTTTTTCCGCACCTCTACCTCATCAAAAAATGAGGTATTTTATGATTAGTTAAACTGCTAATCAAATCTCAGATATTCAATTTATAACGATTATAACTTAGCAAATAATCGATGTCAAGGAATCTACAAAAAAATTTTGCATTTAGAAGTATTTATCATATATAATAGTAGTGCTGGTTTTTGCAAATTTAACATTAAAAAATTATCTAAAGAGGAAGATAGATATGAAAAAGAAATATATAAATAAGTTTTATTCACGCTTAATTGGAATAATTTTAATATTATTTGTAATAAGTAATTTTGTTCCTGTTCCTTACCAGGTTATGGAACCCGGAATAGCAGCAGAATTATCACCAATGATAAAAGTTAAAGATGGTTATGATAATCAGGGAGAGTTTTTATTAACGGCAGTTAGCAGCAGAAGGGCAATGGCCTGGGATTATTTTTATCTAAGCCTTTTTTCACCTGATGATAAAGAGTTAACTTCAATTGCTGATCAGCTGCCTGAAGATATGGAAATGAGTGAATATATCAATTTAATGGCTGAACTTATGGAAGAGAGTAAGCTTCAGGCTCAAGCAGTTGCTTTTAGGCAGGCTGGCTATGAGGTTCAGGTATCCGGAGAAGGGGCAGAAGTAGTAGAAGTTATGAAAGAGGGCTCAGCATATAATAACCTCAAAAAAGACGATTTAATAACTGCTGTTGATGGTAAAAAGGTGGAAATGGCTGCAGATGCTGTTAATATAATAAAAAATAGAAATATTGGTGATACAGTTGAAATTAAAGTTATCAGAGATGAGAAAGAGTTGGTCTTCAATTTAGAAACTGTAGAATTGGAAGGTAATGAAGGCAACCCTTCAATTGGAGTTTTAATTAGTTCCAGAGGTTTAGAATATGATATACCAGGTGAAGTTAGCTTTGAGACAGATAATATAATCGGTCCTTCAGCTGGTAGTGTTTTTACAATGGAAATTTATAACCAGCTGATTCCAGAAGATATTACAGGCGGCCGCAAAATAGCCGGAACCGGAACAATAAGTTTAGATGGTGAAATAGGTAGAATTGATGGGGTTAAATATAAAATTATGGCAGCCAAAGAAGTTGGTGTCGATTTATTTATTGTGCCGGAAGATAACTATGATACTGCTGTTGAATATGCTGATGGTTTAGAATTATTAAAGGTGAAAACAATTTCTGATATTATTAATTATTTAGAAGAGGATCTTAAACTATAACCTTATCATATTTTGATTAACCGCTGGTAAAAATCTCTGCGTGCCTGACTGTGTTCCTGATTTTCATATAAAAGTGCATAAAGATCACCTGCTACTAGATCATAGCTTAATGAAAGCTCGAGAGGATCTGAAGCTCCCAGGTTGATTCTATTTATTTTTTCGGCAGGATTGATGATAACTTCAGTCCTTGCTTCAGCCTGCAGTTTAGAAAGCAGATATTCTTTACCTTTTTTTACACCCAGAACTCGTAGGTAATGTGGAGCATTATTCTCTGCTGCTGTAATTTTTGAAGCATCTAATGAAAAGTAAATTTGTAGAATTTTTCTTTTGATTTTGCTTTCTGTTAGATTTTTAGATTTTAAAGCTTCTAGAAATGACTCAGCGTTAGATTCTACTGCAGCTATATCGATAAAGCGGTTTTCCAAGCCATTACTGATACCTTTGTATTTTTTTAAATCTGAAGCCTGGAGACGTCTGATTTGATCTATAGTTTTTAATATTATTTGTTTTTTAGAATTATTTTTGACATATCTCCCTATTTCAACTTCATTTTTTAAGATAGCCCAGGCTGAATCTGGCATTAATTTTTTAACTGCTTTTAGAGCTTCTTTTTTTTCGCGATTATTAAATAAATTTCTAATTAAAGAGGCACTGGCATAATTTTTATTTATTTCTTGACTGTGATAATCAGTTCCAATTCTTTTGATAGTATATGCACTTATCTTAGATTTTAATTTAATTAATGATTTTAAATATTCTATTGCTAGGATATTATTTGGTGCTGCTAAAACTTCTTTTATTTTTTTTGCTTTAAATTCTGATAGATTATTATAGTCCTTATAATTGGTAAGTAATGCCCTGGCCCTGGCAGTTGGAAAATCCAAACCATTTTTTAAAAAAAATTGTAGTGAATTTTTGAAGGCAGTACTTTCTTTAGTTAAGGCTTCTGCGACAGCAGAGAGAAGATCAATTTCACCAGCTTCACTACCAAAAACGATTGAGTCAACAAGATTAGTTTTTTCCAGGCTTAAAATAGAGTAATGGGCAAAATATTCTGCGCTTCGGATATCATAAATAAAAGGCAACTCTAAAACTAGATCAGCACCACAGCTTAAAGCTTGTTTAGTTCTGGCCCATTTGTCGAGAATTGCTGCATCGCCACGCTGTGAAAAATTACCACTCATGATAACAATCAAATCATCATTTTGAGTAATCTCTCTACTTTTTTGAAGATGATATTGATGACCATTATGGAAAGGATTATATTCAACTATTAAGGCAGTTGCTTTCATTAGAAACACTCCAAATTATTAATTTAATATTTTAAATGTATTGTTTAAATTTAGACAAAAGTTTTACTTTTCGAACTTCTTTTAATAAAAAAGGGTTTGAAACTTTAATATAGTATTATATATATAATAGCAAATATATAAAAAAAGAACAAATAACTTATTTTTAAAACCACGGGGGAGGAAATTTAAATGGACGTATTAAAAGATTTCAAAGAAAAAGCTGCTTCTAATTTGCAGACAATTGTTTTTGCTGAAGGTGATGATGAAAGAATAATTAGAGCTGCAGCCGAGGTGGAATCAGAAAAATTTGCTAAAATAATAATTTTAGCTGAGCAGGATTCTATCCAAAAACAGGCTTCAGATTACGGAGTTGATTTAAGTGGGATTGAAATTATTGATCCCGAAAAATCTGATTACATAGCAGAATTTACAGATGAGTTTTATGAATTAAGAAAACATAAGGGAATTACAAAAGAAGAGGCTGAAAATATAGTAAAAGATCCTTTATACTTCGCTACCATGATGATTTATACCAATAAAGCAGATGGAATGGTTGCTGGAGCAGCCAATGCTACTGGAAATGTATTAAGACCTGCTTTTCAAATTGTTAAAACTGCTGAAGGTATTTCAACAGTTTCAAGTGCTATAATAATGGTTCTAAAGGATAAATCATTTGGTGAAGATGGAGTTTTAGTTGTATCAGATTGTGCAGTAAACCCAACTCCAAATTCAGAACAGCTGGCAGAAATCGCAATTACTACAGCAGATACAACAAAAAGACTGTTAGATTTTGAACCAAGAGTGGCTATGCTTTCGTTTTCAACAATGGGTAGTGCCAAACATGAGAATGTAGACAATGTTCGAAATGCAGTTAAAATTGCGCATGAAAATGCTCCCCACTTGAAAATTGATGGGGAAATGCAGGCTGATGCAGCACTGGTTGAAAGTGTTGGTGCCAGAAAAGCTCCTGGTAGTGAAATAGCAGGTAAAGCAAATGTATTAATTTTCCCAGACTTACAGTCAGGTAATATTGGCTATAAATTAGTTCAGAGACTGGCAGGTGCAGATGCAGTCGGACCAATTTTGCAGGGCCTTGCAGCACCGATTAACGATCTTTCTCGAGGTTGTTCTGTTGAAGATGTTATTAACTTAACTGCAATTACAGCAGTTCAAGCTCAAAATGAATAATTAAGTAATATTATAAACTCTAGGAGGAAAAGAATGAAAATACTTGTAATTAATAGCGGCAGTTCATCTCTAAAGTATCAATTATTCAATATGGAAACGGAAAGTGTGTTGGCAAAAGGACTTATTCAGAGAATTGGAATTGCTGATTCATATTTAGAATATGAAAATGGTAGTGGAGATGAAATTGTAATTGAAAAAGATATTCCTAACCATAAAGTAGGAATCGAATTGTTAATTGAAACCCTTTTATCAGAAGATCACGGAGTTTTAGAAAACATGGACGAAGTTGAAGCAATTGGACACCGAATTGTTCATGGTGGAGAAGCTTTTGCAGAATCAACAATCATTGATGAAGAAACAATAAAAAAATTGGAGGCTGTTTCTGACTTAGCACCTCTGCATAACCCACCTAATATTATGGGAGTTAAGGTTTGCAAAGAATTGATGCCTGACAAACCACAGGTTGGTGTTTTTGATACAGCTTTTCATCAGAGTATGCCGGAAAAAGCATATATTTATGCTCTTCCTTACGAATATTATGAGGAATATGGAGTCAGAAGATATGGTTTTCATGGAACATCTCATGGTTATGTAGCTAAAAGAGCTGCCAAAATGATGGAGCGAGATTTATCTGAACTAAAAATTATAACCTGTCACCTTGGTAATGGAGCCAGTGTAGCTGCAGTTAAAAATGGAAAATCTGTTGACACAAGTATGGGCCTAACTCCACTTGAAGGATTAGTTATGGGAACCCGCTGTGGAGATATTGATCCAGCGATTATTCCATTCATTATGGATAAAGAAAACATTTCTGCTTCTGAGATGGACGATATTTTAAATAAGAAAAGTGGTCTGCTGGGAGTCTCTGGAGTCAGCAGTGACTCACGTGATGTAGAAGATGCAGCAGCTGCAGGTAACCATCAGGCAGAAATTGCAATAGAATTATTTAATTATAGAGTTAAAAAATACATCGGCGCTTATTCAGCTGCAATGGGTGGTGTTGATGCAATTGTCTTTACTGCAGGTATTGGAGAAAATTCAATCGATACTCGTGCAGGGATTTTAGAAGGGCTAGAATACTTAGGTGTTGAGCTCGATCAGGAGGCTAATGACTGCCGCGGAAAAGAAGTCTTTATTTCTACCGCTGATTCTAAAGTTAAAGCGATGGTTGTTCCAACAAATGAGGAATTAGTAATTGCAAAAGATACAATGGAATTAATAAATCAGTAAATTTTTGCTTGACAGTTCAGGCTACTTTTTATATAATAAAACGTGGCTATTTACAGGGGTGATCAAATAAATTGTATATTAACCTCAGTGATTTAAAAGAAATCGGAGGCAGAAAAAATGTCTCACTGGAGCTTGAATTTCACAATTTAGAATTTGTCGATCGTGAAATTGAAATAAAAGATAAGGTTCAGCTTGAACTTGAAATTTATAATACCGAGGATTCTTTTCTTGTTCAGGGAACTTTAGAAGCTGAACTAATTTTAAGCTGCAGTCGTTGTTTGCAAAAGTATAGTTCTCCAATAAAATTGGATATTTCTGAAGATGTAATAAAAAGTGAAATGGAAGATGAGGAAGAACTATATTTAGACGATATAATTGTGGATAATATAATTCTATCCTTACCAATGAAACCTCTCTGTTCTGAAGATTGTAAAGGCATTTGTCCTCAATGTGGTCAGGATTTAAATCAGGGAGAATGTGATTGTGAGATAGAGACAGTAGATCCTCGTCTGGCAAAACTTAAAGAATTTTATAATGATGAAGAATAATTAAAGGAGGTGTATAGAATGGCTGTACCTAAGAAACGGACTTCTAAAACACGTAAGCGAAAAAGACGTACTCATAAAAAATTGAGTGCTCCTAGTCTTGTAGAATGTTCAAACTGCCATGAGAAAATTTTACCTCATCATGTATGTCCAGAATGTGGACATTATGATGGAAAAAAGGTGAGCGGAAATTAAATCATTTTAGATAAACAGAGATCTCTGAACTGGAGATTCTCTGTTTTTTTCTTGCCATAAACTTGCATTTGACCGACGGTTGAGATATAATGTTTTGCAAATGATAAAGATATAAATTTTTGTTTTTTTGGACTCTGGGAGGCGGCAATATTGTATAGAATAGCTGTAGATGTAATGAGTGGAGAAAAAGCCCCATCCGAATTAATTAAGGGAGCTTTAAAGGCTTTTAAAGAAGATAAAGAAATAGAATTGACCCTGATTGGTGAATATGATATTATAAGCGAAGAGTTAGCAAAAACTGACTATGATTCGAAAAGGCTTAAAATTGAAAATGCTGATCAGATTATTACTATGGACGAATCACCAATTAAAGCTCTGCGCAAAAAAAAGAATGCCACAGTAAATGTTGGGTCAGCTCTTTTAAAAAAAGCAGAAGTTGATGCTTTTATATCTCCAGGTAATACAGGTTCAGTAATGGCAGCTGGCTTATTACGAGTTGGAAGGATTAAAGGGGTTTCCAGACCACCTATTGCAATCCAATTTCCTGCTGCTAAAGGAAGCACTTTAGTTTTAGATAATGGTGCTAATACAGACTGTAGTCCTGAAAATTTACAGCAATTTGCTTTAATGGGACAGCTTTATGCAGAAAATGTAATGAAAATAGAAAACCCAAAGGTAGCTCTTTTAAATATTGGAGAAGAGAAAACAAAGGGTAATAACTTAAGTAAAGAAAGTTATCAAGTTTTAAGTGATGATCAAAGAATAAAAAATTTCATTGGTAATGTTGAAGGTAGAGATATCTTTAGTGACAAAGTTGATGTTGTTGTAACAGATGGCTTTGTTGGAAATGTAGTTCTTAAAACAACAGAAGGAGCAGCTTCATTTTTTCTTGATTTAATTAAAGAGAGTTTTAAAACAAATTTACGTTCTAAAATTGCTGCTTTTTTAATAAAACCATATTTAAAAAAAGTTTTGAAAAAAATTGATTATAGACAGTATGGAGGAGCACCTTTATTGGGAGTAAACGGTGTTGTAATTATTAGTCACGGCAGTTCTGACAGCACAGCTATTTATAATGCGGTCAAGGCTGCTAAAAAGACTGTAAATGAAGATATAGTAAAATTGATTAAAGCTGAGTTAGAGAAGAATGAGGAGTTGGAATAAATGGCATTGAAAACAGAACTTTGTGATTTATTAGAGATTGAAAAGCCAATTATTCAAGGAGGTATGGCCTGGGTTGCTACAGGTGAACTGGCAGCTGCAGTATCTACTGCAGGGGGCCTGGGTGTAATTGGTGCTGGAAGTGCACCAGCTGATGTAATTGAAAAAGAGATTGAAAAGGTAAGGGAATTGACTGATAAACCATTTGGTTTAAATATTATGTTACTTTCTCCCTTTGCAGAAGATATAATTGATTTAGCTGTTGAAAAAAAGGTTCCTGTTATTACTACAGGTGCAGGTAACCCGGGAAAATATGTAAAAAGATTTCAGGAAATTGGATCCAAAGTGATTCCTGTTGTTCCTTCAGTTGCTCTTGCTAAAAGAATGGCAAGATTGGATGTTGATGCAGTGATTGCGGAAGGAACTGAGGCTGGAGGTCATATTGGAGAATTGACAACCATGGCTCTTGTACCACAGGTAGTTGATGCTGTGGATATTCCGGTTATTGCAGCAGGAGGTGTTGGTGATGGCAGAGGTTTAGCAGCTGTTTTAGCCTTAGGAGCCAGTGGAGTTCAGATTGGAACTAGATTTGTTTGTTCTGAAGAATGTACTGCTTCTTTAGAATTTAAAAAGGCAATTGTTGGTTCAAGAGACAGAGATGCAGTCGTTACCGGCCGCAGCACTGGTCATCCAGTTAGAAATTTAAAAAATAAACTGACTAAGGAAATGGACAAATTAGAAAGGCAGGGAGTAGATCCCAAAAAGATTGAAGAGATTGGATCTGGTAAACTAAGAGATGCTGTAATTGATGGAGATGTCAAGGAAGGCAGTGTAATGGCCGGACAAATTTCGGGCATGATTTCTGAAATTAAATCTGTCCAAAAAATAATCGAAGAAATATTATTAGAAACAGAAAATACAATTAAAAGCAATTATAATTTACTAAATTAATTTAAATCAGAATTATAATATCTGGATTTTGATTATTATATTTCAAATTATATATTTGATTTAAAGATTGGATTTTAATATTAACTAAAGAGGTGTCTAATTTGATAGACCTTAAGAATAAGAAAGTTTTAATAACTGGAAGTTCTCGTGGTATTGGAGCAGAAATAGCTAAAAAAATGGCTGCTTTAGGTGCTGAAGTAACTTTAAATTATGCTCATTCTAAGGAACGAGCTGAGGCAGTTAAAAAAGAAATTGAAGCAGCAGGGGGTACAGCTCATTTAGTTCAAGCTGATGTAAGTGATTTTGATCAGGCAGCTGAGCTTGTAAAAACTGCATATAAAAAAATGAGTGGTTTGAATGTATTGGTTAACAATGCTGGAATCACTAGAGATAAGCTTCTTTTGAGAATGAAGGAAGATGACTGGGATAGAGTTTTGGATATCAATTTAAAAGGAGTTTTTAACTGCAGCAAAAATGCAGTTAGATATTTACTTAAAGCTGAAAATGGGAAATTAATTAATTTATCATCTGTAGTTGGTGTTAATGGTAATGCAGGTCAGGCTAATTATTCGGCAGCTAAGGCTGGTATAATTGGATTTACTAAAACAATGGCTAAAGAGCTTGCTTCTAAAGGTGTATGTTCTAATGCAATTGCACCAGGATTTATTGATACTGATATGACTGAAGAACTAAGTGATAAAGTTAAAACTGATATAATTTCTCAAGTGCCATTAGCTCGACTGGGTCAGGCAGAAGAAGTTGCTGATTTAACAGCATTTTTAGCTTCTGATAATGCAAATTACATAAACGGAGAAGTAATAAAAATTGATGGTGGTATGGGAGCCTAAGCACTGATTTGATTTTTAGGTGCTGAACTATCCCTTTGTTTATAAATGTTTTAAAATATATAGAGTGCGATGCCCTCGAAGGGCAAATGCAGAGCCGACCATTCTTAATAAGATGAAGGAAAGCTCAGCTTGACGGGCTCGATGCCTGGGAAGGAGGTGAATGGAGTGGATAATATCTTAGATAAAGTTATTGATATTGTAGCAGAAGAATTAGCAGTTGACAGAGATGAAGTTACTGAAGACTCTTCATTTATAGAAGATCTTGGAGCAGATTCATTAGATGTTGTAGAATTAGTTATGGCATTTGAAGAAGAATTTGATGTAGAAATTCCTGATGAAGATGCTGAAGACATTCGCACAGTTGAGGATGCTGTAAGTTATTTAGAAGATATTCTTTAATAAATAATGACGGATGAGGCTCCCACTGTGGAGTTTTCATCCCTTTTTATTATTTTTATGGATGGTGATATAAAAAATGAATAAGTTGTTTAATCAAAGGATAATCAATGAATTTGAGGATGCTTTAGACTTGAATTTTAATGATAAAATTTTAGTTCAAAGAGCTCTGACCCACAAATCATTTCCAAATGAAAACAGAAACTTAAATTTAAAGGATAATGAAAGATTAGAGTTTTTAGGTGATTCTGTCCTAAGTCTTTCTGTCAGCACCTATATTTTCAACAAGTTTTCAGATTTTCCAGAAGGTGAATTAGCAAAAATGAGAGCAGTTATTGTTAGTGCACCTATTTTAGCAGATGCTGCTAAAAGAATTAACTTAGGAAAATATGTTTTCTTAGGTAAGGGAGAAGAAATGACAGGTGGTAGAGAAAGAGATTCTATACTGGCAGATACGATGGAAGCAATTTTTGGTGCTTTATATCTTGATCAGGGTTTTACAGCAGCGGCAGATTTCATTCTGGATTTACTTAAAGTAGATATTATAAATGTAGCAGAAGGTAATCATATTCAGGATTATAAGACAATGCTGCAGGAAGTAATTCAAGAAAATGGTAGTGATCGACCAGAATATGAAGTTGTAGACGAAGATGGTCCGGATCATAATAAAACCTTTGTAGTAGCTGTGAAATTAAATAAAGATAGTCTTGGTTCTGGACAGGGATCAAGCAAAAAGGAAGCTGAACAGGAAGCAGCAAAAGTTGCTTTAGATAAATTGAATAAATTAGATTAGTAAATTGGAGGCTTAGAGAATGTATGCAATTAGAGGCGCAATTAGTGTTAAAGCAAATGAAGAAAAATATATCGTAGAGGCTACGAAAGAATTAACAAAATCTTTAATGCAGGAAAATAAACTGATAGAAGAAGATTTAGTAAGTATTATAACAACTGCAACCTCTGATTTGGATAAGGTCTATCCTGGTAAGGCTATTCGAGAGCTGGGCTATAATTTAACTCCAATTTTATGTATGCAGGAAATGAAGGTTGAAAATAGTAGTGAAAAAATGATAAGATTATTAGTGTATGTTGAAGGAACTAAAGCTAAACCAGATGTAAAACATCAATATTTGAAAAAAGCTAGGAAATTAAGACCTGATTTAGCTAAACAAGTTGAATAAATATATATTAAAAGGTGAGACAAAGTTGATGAAAAATGTTGTAGCAATTGATGGCCCGGGTGGAGCTGGCAAAAGTACTATTGCAAAACTTTTGGCCAAAAAATTAAATTATCTTCATCTTGATACAGGTGCGATGTATAGAGCTGTTACTCTGGCTGCTTTGAAAAGAAATCTTAATTTTAGTCAGGAAAAAGATCTAATTAAACTTGCTGAAGATATCAGCATTGATTTTGACGAAAAAGGTGAAATCTATCTTAATGGTAGAAATGTTAGTGAGGAAATAAGAAGCCAGGAAGTTAATAAATATGTTTCTCAAACAGCAGCTGTAAAAGGTGTTCGGGAAGTTTTGGTAGAAAAACAGCAGCAGTTAGCCCGTGCTAATAAGGTTGTAATGGATGGGCGAGATATCACAACTGTTGTTTTACCAGAGGCTGACCACAAATTCTTTTTAACTGCTTCTTTAGACGAGAGAGCAAAAAGGCGTTATGAGGAAGTGAAGTCAAAAGGGAAAAAGGCCAATTTTGAGGAAGTTAAAGCAAGTATTGCCCGCAGAGACAAACTTGATAGTGAGCGGGAATATTCTCCTTTAAAGCAGGCTGGAGATGCTGTTTTAATTGATACTACTAACCTTACAATAGATGAGGTTCTTAAAAAAATGATATCACTTATTAAGGGTGAATCCCAGTGAAAAAATTTATCTATCAATGTATTAGGTTATTTCTTTTAGCTGTTTTTAAAATATTTTTTGGAATCAAAGTTCGGGGTAAAGAAAATTTGCCTGCTGAAGGTGGAGTTGTTTTGATGTCAAATCATATTAGCGCTTATGATCCACCACTATTAGCAGCTATATTTTCTAGACCGGTGAGATTTATGGCTAAAAAAGAATTGTTTGAAAATCCTATTATGAGATTTGTTTTATATTTAGCAGATGCTTTTCCAGTTGACCGCAGTAAAAATGATATAACTGCAGTTAAAAATGCCCTGTCAGTTATCAAAAAGGGTGAGGTATTAGGAATTTTTCCAGAAGGAACAAGAAGGCCTGAAGGGAAATTAGGCACTCCTAAATCAGGTTCAGTTATGCTGGCCATCAAAAGTGGAGCTCCGATTGTACCAGTTGGAATAAAAAATGTTAAAAAAGATGGAATAATTACTATTAATATTGGGGAACCTTTTACTATGGAGAAGTTTTCTAAAAGAAGATTATCCAAAGAAGAAAGAAAAAAGGCCTCTAAATTTATCAAAGGTAAAATTCAAAAAGAGTTATTATTATAAATAATAGTTACTAATAGTATTGATTTATCAATCTTTTTTAAATTTTTTTCGATTTCAAGCAGGATTTTTAACATTGATAGAGAAAAAAGTTTAAGAGGTACCCTGGTTTATTTAGGGTAGATTGAACTTGTTGGTGTCGTGCTGGAAGGAGGTGAAGGTTCTGGAGGTTATTACAGCAGAAGAGGCTGGATTTTGTTTTGGTGTTGAAAGGGCCATTGAAATGGTTCTGGAAGCCGCTGGTGAAAATGAAAATCTTGAAGTTTATACGCTGGGGCCGCTAATCCATAATCCACAGGTTGTTGAAAAATTAGAAGAAAAAAATGTTAAAGTTGCCTCTTCACTTGCAGAAATTGATTCTGGCATTGTTATTATCCGTTCTCATGGAGTAGCACCAGAAGTTATAGCAGAAGCAAGAGAGAAGAATCTAAAAATTATAGATGCTACCTGTCCGTTCGTTAAAAATGCTCAAAAATATGCCAAACAATTGGTAGATGAAGGATATCAAACATTTATTTATGGTGATGAAGATCATCCTGAAGTTCAGGGTATTTATGGGGCAAGTGACAGAAAAGCAATTATAATTAGAGACAGAGATGATTTAAAGTCTGTTGAGTTAAAATCAAGAATTGGATTTGTAGCTCAAACAACGAAATCTCCTGAGTCTTTTCGGGAAATTATCAATTTAGTAGCAACTAAAGTAAAAGAACTAAAAGTTTTTAACACTATTTGTAATACTACAGATGTACGTCAATCTTCAGCTAAAAAATTAGCAGAAGATGTAGATATAATGTTTGTAATTGGGGGTCACAATAGTGCTAATACTACAAGGCTCGCAGAAATTTGTGCAGCCACAAACACCCCTACTTATCATATAGAAACAGCCGCTGAAATAAAAAAAGAGTGGTTGTCTGGAAAAAATAAAGTTGGAATTACAGCTGGAGCATCGACTCCAGACTGGTTAATAAGGGAGGTTGTTCAGTTAATGAACGAAGAAAACAAAGAAGTAAATGTTGAGTCAACAGAGAACAATGAGGAAAAAGAAGAGCAGGTAGTAGAGGAGGTAGAAGAGCAGGTAGATGAGGTAGCTGAAGAAGAAGTTGCTGAAGAAACTACAGAGGAAAAAGAAGCTGATGACAGTGAAGAATCAGCAGAAGCTGAAGAAACTGAAGAAGAAGCTGAATTTAAATATAGCGATAATGACATTGCTGATTTAAGAAAAGGACAGAAAGTAACTGGTACTGTAGTTGAAATTAATGACAATGGTGTTTATGTAGATGTTAATTATAAAACAGATGGATTTATTCCACTTCGCCATTTAAGTCATCGTCCTGTTGAGGATGCTCATGATATTGTAAGTATGGATGATGAAATTGAAGTAGTTATCTTAACTTTAGAAGATGATGAAGGTAATATGATTTTATCCAAAAAGCAGGCAGATTATGAGCAAGCCTGGGAAAAGATTGTTGAAGCATATGAAAATGATGAAATTCTTGAAGCTGAAGTTACAAAAGAAGTTAAAGGTGGCCTTGTTGTAGATGTAGGAGTTAGAGGATTTATTCCTGCTTCTCATGTAGCAATTGGTTATGTTGATAATTTAAGCGACTATGTTGGAGAAACTCTTCGTCTAAAAGTTATCGAAGTTGAAAGAGATAACAACAATGTAGTTCTTTCTGCTAAAAAAGTCCTGGAAAAAGAAAGAGCAGCTAAAAAAGAAGAAACTTTAGCAGCTTTAGAAGAAGGACAAACAGTAGAAGGTACAGTTACTAAATTAGTTGATTTTGGTGCATTTATTGACCTTGGTGGCATTGAAGGCCTGCTTCATATTTCTGAAATGTCATGGGGAAGAATTGAGAGCCCTTCTGAAGTGCTTTCTGAAGGTGAGAAAGTCGAAGTTAAGGTTCTTGGGGTTAATAAAGAAGAGGAAAGAATTTCTCTTGGCTTAAAGCAGCTTCTACCTGATCCTTGGGAAGAATTTGCTGACAAGCATTATGAAGGTGAAGTTATTGAAGGTAAGATTACAAAGTTAGTTGATTTTGGTGCCTTTATGGAAGTTGAAAAAGGTATTGAGGGACTAATTCACATTTCTCAATTATCACATCGTCATGTTAAAACTGCTGATGAAGTAGTTAATGTTGGTGATGTAAAAGAAGCTAAAATCATTAATATTGATGCTGATCAGGAAAGAGTAGGTTTAAGCTTAAAAGAGTTAGAAGAGAAGCCTGAACCTAAGCAGGAATCCAGCAGCTCTAGTTCTAAAAGCTCAAGTAAAAGCAGCAGCTCTAAATCTAAGAGCAGCAGTGACAGTGATGATAGTTCATCATCTGGAGGAGCTACTATTAGAGAAATTGTTGGAGATATTTTTGACCAGGGTGAATAATTAAAAAAGCACCCGCTGTCCAAAATCTGGGCGGCGGGTTTTTTTATGCTTAATGGAGATTATTGCTTAGTTTTATTAAATATGATATTATCAAGCTTACAGGAGGTAGATGGAAGATGGTTAAAATTGAAAATGTAATTCCAAATTCTACCGCTGCAAAAGCTGGTTTGAATTCAGAGGATAAAATAATTTCTATTAATGGTCAGAAAATTAATGATTATATTGATTATTTATATCAAATTTCAGAACCAATTATTAGTTTAGAATTAAAAACAAAAGATAATAAAATTAAAACAATAGAGTTAGAAAGAAAACTTGGAGAAGAATTGGGCATAGAATTTAAAGAAATTGTTTTTGATGGGCTTAAACAGTGTAAAAATAACTGTATATTTTGTTTTGTTAAACAGCAGCCCGAAAATATGAGAGCAAGTTTAAATCAAATGGATGATGATTATCGTTTTTCTTTTTTACAGGGAAGTTTTGTTACCTTAACTAATCTTGAAACCAAAGAAATTCAAAGAATTATTGATAAAAATTTAAGTCCAATAAATATTTCTGTGCATACAACTAACCCTGAACTTAGGGTTGAAATGATGAAAAATCCCAAGGCAGCAGACATTAATCGACTACTAAAGCTTTTTCAGAAAAACAATATCCAATTTCATACTCAAATTGTACTCTGTCCGGAATATAATGATCAAAAAGAGCTAGACAGAACTTTAAAAGATCTTTTAGCATATTATCCTCAGCTGTTGTCAATTGGTATAGTTCCAGTTGGACTTACTAAATATCGAGATGGACTGGCAGATCTTAGGACTTTAACTCCAGCAGAGATGGAAAAATCTTTAGAACAAATAAAGTACTGGCAGCAAAAAGCTGAAGAAAAGTATGGTGAAAATATTATTTATGCTGCTGATGAATTTTATTTAAATACTGACTCTAAACTTCCTGATTATCTAGAGTATAATGATTTTCCACAGCTGGAAAATGGAATTGGACTTACAGCTTTAATGAAGCAACAATTAGCAGAGCTTGTGCTTCCTGAATCTTTAAATAAAGAACACAGTGTTGCTGTTATGACTTCAGTTTTAGGAGAGAAATCATTAAATGATTTTGTAGATAAAATAAAAAAGATTAATAAACTTAAGCTTGATATCCAGGTAGTTGAAAATGAATTCTTTGGTGACACTGTTACAGTTACAGGTCTTTTGACTGCTCAAGATTTGAAAAAGAGTATCAAAGAAATAAATCCAAAAAAGTATGATCATATTTTTATACCAGAAATTGTCTTAAATGACCAGAATAAATTTCTAGATGAACTAACTAAAGAGGAATTTATTGCTGATTTATCTGATTATAAGCTAAAATTTGTATGTGATTTAAAAGAACTAATGGAGGTGATAGAAAATGGCTAAATCTACTGTTGCAATTGTAGGAAGACCAAATGTAGGTAAGTCTACACTTTTTAATAGGCTGGTTGGCGGCCGCAGAGCTATAGTCGAAGGTGAGCCAAATGTAACAAGAGATAGAATATATGGAGAAACTGAATGGCTAAACAGAAAATTCAATGTTATTGATACTGGAGGAATTGTTCTTCATGACAATGATAAGATTAAAAATCAAATAAAGTATCAGGCTGAAGTAGCAATGGAAGAAGCTGATATAATATTATTTGTAGTCGATTCAAGGACTGGAATGACTGGGGTAGATCAGGATATTGCTCAGCTGCTGTATCGAACTAATAAAGAGGTAATTTTAGTAGTAAATAAGGTTGAAGACTTTTCTAATCAGGAAGAAATAGGCTGGGAGTTTTATTCACTTGGTTTTGGGGATCCAATTCTTATTTCAGCTGAACATGGTAAAAACACAGGAGAGTTATTGGACCAAGTTACAGCAAAACTTCCGGCAGAGGAAGAAACTGAGGAAAACGATGATAAAATTAATATTGCAGTAATCGGTAAACCTAATGTCGGTAAATCAAGTTTGATTAATCACTTATTGGGTAAGGAAAGAGTTATTGTAAGTGATATGCCAGGTACAACTAGAGATGCAGTTGATACATTAATTGAGTGGAAAGACATTAAGTTTAATTTTATTGATACAGCTGGTCTAAGAAGGAAGTCTAAGGTAAAAGAAGATGTAGAATATTATAGTAACTTAAGAGCTTTAAGATCAGTTGATAGAGCAGATGCTGTTTTAATGATGATTGATGCCCAGCATGGTGTTACAGAACAGGATAAAAAAATAGCTGGTTATGCTCATGATGAAGGTAAGGCTATGGTCATTGCCATTAACAAATGGGATTTAATGGAGAAAGATTCAAAGACAATGGAAAGATACACTGATGAAGTATACTATCAGCTTAAGTTTTTAAATTATGTTCCTGTAACCTATATTTCAGCGTTAACGGGAGAAAGAATTGATGAACTTTTATCATTATTAGAATTTGTCGTTGACCAAAGTACTCTTAGAATAAAAACAGGTATTTTAAACGAGGTAATCACAGAAGCTGTTCAGCTGCGTGAGCCGCCTAGTCGAAAAGGTAAAAGACTCAAGATCTATTATGCAAGTCAGGTAGGAATCAAAGCGCCAACATTTGTCTTTTTCGTTAACGATCCAAACTTAATGCACTTTGCTTATCAGAGGTATTTAGAAAATGTCCTTCGAGAAGCTTTTGGTTATGTTGGGAATCCTATGAAATTCAAACTAAAACAGCGCAATTAGGGGGTTATTATGCAGATATTTATTGCTATTCTAATCAGTTATTTGATCGGTTCAATACCATCTGGTTTTCTTTTAACCAAGTACGTTATGAAAAAAGATGTTAGACAGTATGGAAGTGGAAACATTGGAGCCACTAATGTGGCCAGAGTAATGGGGTTAAAATCAGGTGTTTTGGTCGCCGCATTTGATATTTTGAAGGGTTATCTTGGTGTTATGGTTGGTCAGGCAATATTGGGTGACAATTTAAGTACGGCTATTTTATTTGTGGCTATTGCTGCTATTGCAGGTCATGATTGGTCTATCTTTTTAGGCTTTTCTGGTGGTAAAGGAGTTGCCACAACTTTTGGTGTTATTTTAAGACTTTATCCCTTAGCCTTTCTAATTTATGCTTTAATCTGGTTGGCACTTGTTTTAACAACACGATATGTTTCTTTGGGATCAATCATTGGCTCAATGTCATTACCTTTAACACTCTATTTTACTTCATTTGCTACCAGGCATGTGATTTTTGCCGCCTTATTATCATTATTTGTGATGTACACTCATCGAGCAAATATCCAGAGACTGCTTAATGGCGAAGAAAATCGAATGGATCCAGAAAATTTAGGAAAGAGTGGTAAGAAGTAATGGCAGCAAAAATTTCAGTAATTGGAGCTGGTAGTTGGGGTACAGCTCTGGCAAATTTATTAGCTGAAAATGGTAATCAGGTTAAAATATATGCTAGAGATACTGAAGTTGTTGATTCAATAAACAAGCAGCACTGTAATTCCAAATACTTTCCAGAACATAAGTTGAATAAGAATTTAGAGGCTTCAAATAATTTGAAAAGCTGTTTGGAAAACATTGAAGTAATTGTTATTTCAGTACCGACCTCAGCTCTTAAATCAGTTTTAAATGAAGTAGGATCTTTAATTAAAGAAGACACAATTATTGTTTCTACAGCTAAAGGAATAGATGAAAAGTCTTTTAAAACTAATTCTGAAATGATCAGAGGATTAGGTTTTAAAAACGTAGTAGTTTTATCAGGACCAACCCATGCTGAAGAAGTTATGGACAAATTACCAACTGCTATAGTTTCTGCTGCAGAGAGTAAAGAAAATGCAGAGAAAGTGCAGGATTTATTTATGTCTAAATACTTTAGGGTTTATACGAATCCAGATGTTAAAGGGGTTGAACTTGGAGGTGCCTTGAAAAATGTTATTGCTGTAGCAAGCGGCATTTGTGATGGCTTGAATTATGGTGATAATACAAGAGCTGCTTTAATAACAAGGGCTTTAAATGAAATGAGTCATTTTATAAATTATCATGGAGCTAAAACAATGACTTTGTCAGGTTTGTCAGGAATGGGAGACCTTGTTGTTACCTGTACTAGTATGCACAGCAGAAATAGGCGTTTTGGCATTGAAATTGGTAAAGGTAAAACTCTAACTGAAGCTAAAGACAAAGTGAAACAGGTTGTAGAAGGAGTTAAAACTGCTAATGCAATTTATAAATGGCTTAATTTCAAAAACAGAGAGCTAGAAATGCCTATAACCAGAGAGGTTTACCAGGTATTATTTGAGGATAAAGATCCCGAACAGGCTGTGGAAGAATTAATGTTAAGAAGCAAAAAGCATGAAATGGAATCAGTCGTTGATAATTCTTTATGGAATATCTAGAAAAATTATAAATTTTTTCTATGAATAAGCAGGAAATCACTGTTATAGCGAGAATAATAAATAATGACAGTAAAAGTTAAAGTTATAAAAGGGGGTGAATTTTATGACTAAGAACGAACTTATTGATGCCGTTGCAGAAAAAACTGGTGTCACAAAAAAGGATACAGGGGAAGTTGTTAATGAAGCTATTGATACAATCATGAATCACTTGAAGTCTGAAGCTAAAAAAGCTGAAGATAAGCGTGATAATGTTCAATTAATAGGTTTTGGTACTTTTGAAGTTAAAGATAGAAGTGCTAGAAAAGGACGTAACCCTCAAACTGGAGAAGAAATTCAGATTCCAGCACGTAAGGTGCCTGTATTTAGAAGTGGTAAATCCTTTAAAGAAACAGTTGACGTTTAATATTTTTTTACTTATTGGGGAACCGGAACATCCGGTTCTTCTTTTTTTATCTTTAGAAAACAACTTTTATCTAAAATAAGTTGTTATCTAAAGATAAAAGCTAAAAAAACTTTTAATGATTTGCAGGAATGTAAAGAATTAACTAGAAATTAATATAGTAAGCAGTATAAGCTTAGTAAATAGTATAAGTTTAAAAAATATTTAATTAAATTAAACAGGGAGGTAAATAATTTATGGGTGAAATCACAGGTGGTTTACAATCAATTATTGCTAATTATGGAATGAAACTTTTGTTAGCTATTGTTTTATTATTAGTAGGTTTATGGGTGATCAAATTTGTAGTAAAATTAGTTGAAAAAAATGTACAGGGGAAATTTGACAGGACACTGACCAGTTTTTTAATGTCAATTACCAGAGCAGTACTTTTTATCCTATTATTTATTTCTATTGCCTCTACAATGGGAATTGAGGTTGCTTCATTTGTTGCGGTTTTAGGTGCAGCTTCTTTTGCTGTAGGTTTTGCTTTACAGGGAAGTTTATCTAACTTTGCCGGTGGGGTTATGCTTTTAATTTTTAGACCTTTTTCTGCTGGAGATACTATTGAAGTTTCAGGTTATAAAGGCAAGGTTCAGGAAATTCAAATTCTTTATACAATCCTAACCACATTTGATAATAAGAAAATCTTCATTCCTAATGGTGGGGTAGCAACTGACAGTATTACAAATTATTCAGCCATGGATACTAGAAGAGTTGATTTAACATTTGGTATTGGTTATGATGATGATTTTCACGAAGCAATTGCATTATTAAAAGATCTGGCTGACAAACACGAGCTTATATTAGATAAACCTGAGCCAATCATTAGGGTTACAGAACATGCCGGTAGTTCAGTAAATATTGCCTGTAAAGTTTGGGTCAAGGGACCTGATTACTGGGACGTATACTTTGATATGCATGAAGATGTTAAAGACGCCTTTGATGAAGCAGGTATTGGTATACCTTATCCTCAGCTTGATGTTCATTTTGATGAAGGAACAAAAATTTGTTAGTTAAGAAAAATAGAATAAAAAAAATCAATGAGGCTGATTTAAAAGACGGAGATTTTGTTGCTTATTGGATGCAGTCATCTCAGCGCCTGGAATATAATCAGGCTCTGGGATATGCTGTTGAGCAGGCAAATCAACTAAATCAGCCTCTTTTGATTTTTTTCTTAATCAATGTTGAGTTTCCAGAGGCAGAATATGGTCATTTTAAGTTTATGCTGCAGGGATTAAAAGAACTAAAAAAGAAGACAGCAGCAGAGAAAATTAACTTTTATGTTTTAAAATACAATCAAATTGAGGATCTAAAGCAGATAACTGAGTCTGCATCACTACTTGTTACTGAAAAAGTATATTTAAAACATCTAAAGAAATGGAAAGAAAAAGCAGCCGAGATGCTTTCAATTCCATTTTATTTAGTTGAAAGTAATTTGATCTGTCCTATTGAAGAAGTAAGTGAAAAAGAAGAATATGCAGCTTATACTATTCGGAAAAAGATCAATAAGATTAGAGATCAATATTTAACTGAATATAAAAGAGAAGAACTAAAAAATAAGAAAAATATTGTACTTGAGAATTCAAAATTGGAAATCATTAATAACTTGGATCATTTTCTAGAGGAAATTAAATCTAAAAATAAAATTAGTTATGAAAAATATTTTATTGGAGGTTATGAAAAAGCTAGAGCTAAATTAGATGACTTTATTCAGCATAAAATGAAAGCTTATGCTGAAAAAAGAAATGTGCCACATCTTAACTTTCAGTCTGATTTAAGTCCATATTTACATTTCGGTCAGATTTCAGCCCAGGAAGTTGCTCTTAGAGCTCTAAAATCCGAGCATGATTCAGATGATTTTTTAGAAGAGTTAGTTGTTAGACGAGAACTTGCTTTTAACTTTGTCTATTATAATCAAAATTATGACGGAACTTTAAAAAACGTTTTAAGTGATTGGGCCTATAAAACATTAAAAGAACATCAATCTGATCCTAGAGAATATGAGTATGATTTTGAGGTTCTTGAACAGGCTGAGACTCATGATAAATACTGGAACGCTGCTCAAAAAGAGATGCTGATAACTGGTAAAATGCACAATTACATGAGGATGTACTGGGGTAAAAAAATTTTAGAATGGACTTCAGATCCAGAAACAGCTTATAAATGGGCCTTAAAATTAAATAATAAATATTCCCTTGATGGACGTGATCCAAACAGCTATGCAGGAGTAGCCTGGATATTTGGCAAACATGATCGAGCCTGGCAGGAGAGATCCATATTTGGTAAAGTTAGATATATGAATGCAAATGGTCTGGAAAGAAAATTTGAGATGGAAAAATATCTAAAAAAAATAAATAAGCTTGAACTTGAAAATGTTTAAACAGAGAGCTTAATTAAATTTTAATACTGCTTAAAAGCAGGATATTAGTAGTCATTGTTGAATAAATATAATAGTAAAGATGTATATTTTGTGTAAAGAATCTAGGAGGTTTTATTTATGTTAAAAGAAAAAATTGAGAAAGCATTAAACGAACAGATAAATGCAGAACTATATTCAGCTTATCTATACCAGTCTATGGCAGCTTATTTTGAAGACAAAAGTCTTGCTGGTTTTGCGCAGTGGATGGATCGACAGGCTGAAGAAGAGATGGCTCATGCACGAAAAATTTATGATTTTGTAAATGAAAGAGGAGGCAGAGTTATCTTAGATGGGATTGAAAAACCTAAAAATGAGTGGAATTCCAATCTAGAAGTTTTTGAAGATTCTCTAGCCCACGAACAAAAAGTTACTGCTCTGATTAATGATTTAGTTTCCTTAGCTGCTGAAGAAAAAGATTATGCAACACATTCTTTTTTACAGTGGTTTGTTGATGAACAGGTTGAAGAAGAAGACTCTGTGGGGGAAATTGTAGATAAGCTAAAATTAGTCGGAGATTCTACACAGGGATTATTTATGATGGATGATAAACTTTCTGAAAGAAAGAAAGCAGCTACTGCAGAAGGAAGTGCAGAGTAATTAATATTTAAATATAGCAATTAATAATATAGAGATATGTCTATCAAACAAGGCATATCTCTATCTATTAATTATGATGGAGGTTTTTAAATGAGCTTATTTGATAAAATAAAATCTATTTTTAATGGTAATGCAGGCGGTCAATCTAATTTAATTGATATTTATATTGAAGATGATAAATGTGGGAAGCAGATGAAGCTTATTTTCAGAAAAAGCTATGATATCCAAAAAGTTTATGAAGATAATAGGGAAGCTGCTTATGAAGTAAAAAAGGTTGTTGTCTGTGATAATTGTTATAATAAAATTGATCTTCATTTAGAGTTTGACAAGCATTATAATATTATTCATCAGGAAGTTGATCAGGGGAAGATTATAACTAAAAAAGAATTTGAAAATAATTAATTCCTGGAGTGATACTCTTGCATAATCTACCAAACTACATTACCCTTGCCAGAATAGTATTAATTCCAGTTTATTTGTATTATTTTATTCAGGGGAATTTAGCAGCGGCAGCTCTCTTTTTTGCCATTTCAGCAGTTACAGACTTTATTGATGGTTTTATTGCTCGCAAATATAATCAAGAGTCAAAAGTAGGAAGACTGTTAGACCCATTGGCTGATAAGCTGACAATTGTTAGTATTTTATTGGTTTTAATTTATTTAAATATTATACCAAGAGTACTTTCTTATATAATATTAGCAAGAGAAATTTTTATATTATTATCTGGAATCATAACTTATATTTATGGTCTTAACTTTATTAATCCAAGTTTTATTGGCAAATCTTCTATTGCTCTTTTATATCTGGCAATAGCTTTAAAATTATTAAATATAAATTATTTTGGTAATCTGTTATTTTATATTGTAATACCAATTAATATTTTTTCAGCTGTAGATTATTCAATTAAAGCTTATAAAAGAATTTTTAAATAAATTTTGATTAATTTTGAAAGGATGTACAATTTGAGAATTTTAATAGAAAATATTGATGAAATATACAGCCCTGAAACTAAAGTTAGACAGGGACAATTTATTTTAATTGAAAATAATAAAATTAAAAAAATAGCTAAAATGGATGAAGTAGATGAAATAGCTGCTTGTGATCGGATAATTGATGCTCGTGGGATGATAGCTCTGCCTGGATTTATCAACACTCACACTCATGCTGCTATGACTTTGATGAGGGCTTATGCTGATGACATGCCTCTTGATCAGTGGCTCCAAAATAAAATTTGGCCTTTTGAAAGCAAAATAAAAGCAGATGATATATATTGGGGAACAGCCTTAGCAGTTGTTGAAATGATAAAAACAGGAACAACTACTTTTTCAGATATGTATTTTGCAGTTGACAAAATTGCTGAAATTGTCGATCAAAGTGGAATGAGGGCCGTTTTAGCTGAAGGTTTGATTGAAGCTAATGATGGCCAGACAGGTTTAGAAAAAGCATTAGATTATGCTTTGAAATATAATGATGGTGCTCAGGGTAGGATTAAAACGATGATGGCTCCACATGCACCTTATACCTGTGGTCAGGACTATCTGATGCAGATTAAAGAGCTGGCTCAAAAAAATAATTTGGGACTGCATATTCACCTTTCTGAGAGCAAAAAAGAAGTAAATGATTTTCTAAAGCAGTATCAAAAGTCTCCGATTAAATATTTGTTTGATTTAGGTTTTTTTGATGATAATCATGTACTGGCAGCTCACTGTGTTCATTTAGAAGCTGGTGATTTAGAAATTTTAAAGGGAAATAATATTCATATAGCACATAATCCAATGAGTAATGCTAAACTTGCAAATGGAATTGCTCCCGTTAGAGAATATTTAAGTAATAAAATTAATGTTGCTTTAGGTACTGATGGTGTTTCTAGTAATAATTCATTAGCCATGCTCAAAGAAGCAAAAATGGCTTCTTATCTTCAGAAGCTAAAGTATCATGATCCAACAGCTCTTGATACAAAATCAATGTTAAAGCTTTTAACCATTAATGGAGCCGAGGCACTGGGTATTAAAAAACTTGGGCTGATTGAAGAAAATTATAAAGCTGATTTACTATTAATTGATACTAAAAAGGATAGTTTTTTCTATCCCCATCATAATAATTTATCGAATTTATTTTATGCAGCAGACAGCCGTAGTGTTGACACAGTAATAATAAATGGTAAAGTAGTAATGGAAAGTTCAGAACTCAAAACAGTTGATCAGGAAAGAATATATTTTGAGGCAGAAAAAAGAGCTTTGAAAATTGCAGAGAATTTTAGTTAAATAGTGTAATTAAATTTAAAATTTGAAAGGAGAAAATTATGAGTAAAACAATTAGATTTTTTCTCTCCATTTTTGTTATAACAGCAGTTGTATTAATCTTTTTTCTATCGACAGGAGCTAATATTTATACGGACTGGCTCTGGTTTAAAGAACTAAATTTTGAAAAAACATTTACAATTATGTTTTTATCAAACTTTATTTTAAGACTTTTGGTTGGTGCAATTTTTGCATCTGTAATTTATTTAAACTTGCATTTTACTAAAAAACCTATAAACAAATTTATAAATATCAAATCTAATGACCGAGTCGAAAATCTTTTTGGGGAAGAGCGTAATCAAATTTTTAAATGGTTAAACAAAAAACGCTTAAATTTAATCTACTTGATTTCCAGTTTGGTCTTTGGATTTTTATTTTCTTCAATTTCCAGTGAAAGCTGGAAGATGGTTTTAAAGTTTTTCAATAAAACTGATTTCAATACTTTTGATCCTATTTTCAATAATGATATTTCATTTTATGTTTTTACACTTCCTTTTTATTCATTTTTACGTGAAATGGGAACGGTAGTAGTAATTATTTCTCTAATCTTGATTGGAGCTATCTATATTATTTTTACAGGGATTCATTCAGTTAGCGAAATTTCAAATAAGTTGAGCTCCAGGGCAAAAAAACACATGTCAGTTTTAATTTTTGTCTTTTTGCTTTTTAAAGCCTGGGACTACAGACTTCAGATGTACGATATTTTATTTTCTCCCACTGGAGTAGTCTTTGGAGCTGGTTATACAAATGTGAATGCTGACTTACTAGGTTACAGAATTTTATTTGTAACAGTTATTTTTGTGGCTCTGGCTGTACTTTACAGTTTATTTAAAAATAATTATAAACCACTTGTTTATGGAATTGGAGCCTGGGTTGTACTTTCAATAATTTTTACAGGAGTTTACCCTGCTTTTATTCAGCAGTATAGAGTAGAACCTAATGAAATTAATTTGGAAGAAGAATATATAGCAAACAATATTCAAATGACTTTAAATGCTTACGATTTAGATGATGTTGAGACTAAAGACTTTGAACTCTCAGATGATGAATTAAGCTATGATGAGCTGATGGAATATGAGACAGTGGTTAATAACATTAGACTCTGGGATCACAGACCACTTCAGGACACCTATAATCAGCTGCAGGCTTTAAGACAGTACTATACTTTTGAAGATATTGATATAGACCGTTACCAAATTGGCGATGATTATACTCAAGTAATGCTTGGTGCTAGAGAATTAGACCAAAATGCTCTTGCTTCACAGGCTCAAACCTGGGTAAATAAAACTTTAAAGTATACTCATGGACTGGGAGTAACAATGAGTCCTGCGGGTAAAGTTAGTGGAAATGGTCAGCCTGAATTTTTAATTCAGGATATTCCTCCTAGAACTACTAATCAAAATTTAAATTTAGATAATAGTTCAATTTATTATGGAGAAAAAACAGATAATTATGTAATTGTTAACACTGATGAAACTGAATTCCACTATCCAATGGGATCCGAAAATGTTTATACCCAATATGAAGGAACTGGTGGGGTAGAACTTTCTAATCTGATTAGAAAGTCAATCTATGCACTTCGTTTTAATACAATGAAAATTTTATTATCCAGTGATATTAATGATCAGAGTCAAATTATGTATGATCGTAACATTCACCAGCGAGTTAGAAAAGCAGCACCATTTTTGAGATACGATAGTGATCCCTATATTGTAAATGCAGAAGGAAGGTTGTTCTGGATTTATGATGCTTATACAACCACAAATCTTTATCCATATTCACAGCCGTTTAATAATAATAGTGATAACTATGTTCGTAATTCAATTAAGGTTGTTGTAGATGCTTATAACGGTACTTTAGATTACTATATTGTTGATGAAAGTGATCCAATTGCTCAAACTTATTCTAAGATCTTTGATGATTTATTTAAACCAGCATCAGAGATGCCAGATTCAATTAGAAGACATATTCGCTATCCTCAGGATCTGTTTAAAATTCAGTCTCAAATTTACAGCACCTATCATATGCAGGATCCGGTTGTTTATTATAATCGAGAAGATGTTTGGTCTATTCCTCAGGAAAATTATCGAGGATCCACAATTCCAGTTGAGCCATATTATATAATGAATCAATTACCTGGTGAAGAAGAGGCCGAATTTATTTTAATGACGCCATTTACACCATCTAATAGAAATAATATGATTGCCTGGATGGCTGCCCGTAATGATGAAGAACATTATGGAGAATTATTTGCCTACAGGTTCCCTAAAGATCAGCTGGTATATGGACCTAATCAAATTGAGTCTAGAATTGATCAGGAATCAGAAATCTCACAACTCTTAACTCTTTGGAGTCAGCAGGGTTCAAGTGTTATTAGAGGAAACCTATTAGTTATTCCTGTCAATAACAGCGTTTTATATGTTGAACCAATATTCCTGCAGGCTGATACAAGCGGTATTCCAGAATTAAGAAGAGTAATTGTGGCTTATAAAAATCAAATAATAATGCGAGAAAACCTGGAAGAAGCATTAAGGGCAATGTTTGAAGAAGATGCCGGTTTAGCAGTTCCAGAAGAAGATGTAGAAGAACTGGAGGAAGAAACAGGTGTAACTCCTGACGCTGCAGATCAGGAGAGAGCTGGACAGACCGACGGACAGCAGCAAGCTGATCAGGAAGCTGCAGATTTAATGTCTGCCAGCAGAGAAGAATTGATTAGTGAAGCAAAGAACCTTTATGATCAGGCTGAAGAAGCTCTTCAAAATGGTGATTTTGCAGCTTACGGTGAAATAATAACAGACTTAGGAGAAGTAATAAATCAATTGAGTAGAATAGGAGAGTAAATGTCTATGAATGACTTAGAGTTTAAAGTATATGAAAACAAATTCAATACACATCATTTAGCAACAGATAAATTCAAAACAAATCTCATTCAAATATATTTTATGCTGCCTCTTGAAAATGAAAAAGAGGCAGCCATGAATGCTTTGATTCCATCAATTTTAGAGAGAGGTTCCCAAAATTATAAGGACAATAGGCTAATAAAAACTGAGCTGGAGAATTTATATGGATCCAATATGGGCTCTAATATTTTAAAAAGAGGAGAAAATCAAATTCTAAGATTTTCTTTAGAGATGGTTAACGAAAAGTTTTTAACTCATAAGAGCAATTTAACTGAAAATGCTTTTGAGCTTTTAAATGACGTGATTTTTAATCCACTGCTCGAAGCTGGGAAGTTTAAACAAAATTATTTTGAACAGGAAAAAGAAATTTTAAAACAGGATATTTTATCATTGATCAATGATAAGTATAGTTTTACAGTTGAAAACTGCCTGCGGAAAATGTGCAGAGATGAAAAATATAGAATTTATAAAATGGGTTCAGTTTCTGCTTTAGCAGAAATAACAAATCAGGAACTTTATAATCATTATCAAAAAATTATTAATCAGGCAAAAAGATCACTGTTTCTAATTGGTAATTTCAAAAGTGCTTTTGTTGAGCAGGCATTGGCTAGAACTAAACTTGGTGCTGGATCGGATATTTTTGATGAGAATACTGAAGTAATTTACCAGGATAAAGAAGTTGATTTTTATGAACAAGAGATGAAAGTCAATCAGGCAAGATTATCTATGGGGTTTCGGACTGGAATTACCAGAAAAGATCAGGATTACTACTCACTCTTAGTTTTCAATAGCTTAATCGGAGGCTCAACGCATTCTAAATTATTTAGAGAAATAAGAGAAAAAAGAAGTTTAGCTTATTATGTTAGTTCTTCTATTGAGACTACTAAGGGCTTATTTTTAATCAACAGTGGTATTAATGCTGAAAACCAGGCAGAAGTTGTAGAATTGGTTAAAAAGGAAATTAGATCAGCAGCTGAGGGTGACTTTACTGAAGAAGATTTTATGCGCTCTAAAAAAAGTATTATTAATCATTTAAAGCAGGATTTAGACAGCAACCGAGCTCTTTCTGCTCATTATCTTTTGAGCCTGGTTAATAATAAAAGAGAATCAATTAAGCAGACTATCGCCGGGGTAGAAAAAGTTAATAGAGCCGACATAATTGCTGCTGCTGATAAATTAAAATTGGACACTGTGTTCTTATTGAAAAGTGAGGGTTGATAAATTTGGAAAATATTTATAATAAGGTAATGGACGAACGATTAGTAAAAACTAAATTAGATAATGGTTTAAATGTATATATCTTTCCTAAAAAAGATTATGTTAAACAATATGCAATGCTTTCTGTAAATTTTGGTTCAAATGATGTTGAATTTATTGATGTTAAAAACGGACGTAAGCGAAATATGCCGCTTGGAATTGCTCACTTTTTAGAACACCAGCTTTTTGAAGATAAGGAAAAGAGTATTTTCGATAAGTTTGCTGATCTTGGTGCTTCTGCTAATGCATATACTAATTTTGACAGCACTAACTATCTTTTTTCAAGCAGTAGTAACTTTGAAGAGTCTTTAATTAATTTAATTGAATTTGTTCAGGATCCTTATTTTAGTGAAGAGAATGTAAAAAAAGAGAAGGGAATTATTGTTCAGGAAATTAAAATGTATCAGGATAATCCTTACTGGAGATCTTATTTTAATCTTTTATCAGCTCTTTATTCTAATCATCCTGTTAAAAATGATATAGCTGGAACTGAAGAAAGTGTAATGTCAATAACTCCAGAAGATTTATATATCTGCTACTATAATTTCTATTTACCCTCTAATATGGACTTAATTTTAATTGGGGATCTTGAGCCTAAGAGAATAATTAATTTAATTAAAGAAAATCAGGCAAAAAAGCATTTTCCTCATTTTAAAAATCCAGTTCGAATTTTTAAAGAAGAACCGTCTGCAGTAGCCAAAAAATTGGTAGAAGAAAAAATGAATATTTCAAGACCGATGGTTCAGATTGCCTTCAAAGATCCTATTACAGGTGAAGAACCGGCTGAAATAATAAAAAAAGAGTATATTGTTAACCTTCTTTTAGATATAGTTTTTGGACGCAGCAGTAAAAATTACAACCAACTTTTAGAGCAGGGGATTATTGATAACAGTTTTTCCAGCACCTATCATAAAAAGCCTGATTATGCTTATGTACATTTACATGGAGAAAGCAATAGACCAGATTTAATGCGGGAGAAAGTCAAAGATAAACTGGTTGAAATTGATCATGATGAAATTAGAGATAACTTTGAGCGGATTAAAAGAAAATATCAGGGTAGTTATATTCGCTTATTCAATAATTTCAATCACTTAGCTGCTGAATTTATTAATTATCGTCGTTTAGGTATTGATATTTTTGATTTAGCTTCGATAATCGATAATATTACCCTTTCTGAATTACTGTCTTATTCAGATAAAATATTTAATAAGGATCTAATGGTTGAATCAATAATTTTAAATGAGGACTGATTTTTTTGGCTTTTAAGCTGTATAATTTTATCTTTTATATAACAATGGCCGCTTTTGGTTATTTTAATATTTATTTTCAGGACGCAGGGCTTGATTCTTTTCAAATTGGCTTGGTAAATGCAATTCCCAGGATTTTTGCTCTGCTTTTGATGCCATTTTGGGGCTTTTTAACAGATTATTTTCATGAAAATAAAAAAGTTTTGTTTATTACCTTAACAGGGACTTTTTTGACAGTGATTTTATTTCCGCAGACAACTTCATTTAAAATTTTAATGCTGCTGATGTTTTTTTATACATTATTCCAAAATCCAATTATACCTTTGTCAGATAGCCTACTCTTAGATTATCTTGGTGATAATTCTAATTATTATGGTAAATTTAGACTTTGGGGTTCAGCCGGTTATATGATTTCAGTTTCCATTATGGGTTATTTTTTAGAGGCTACCTCTTCTGTTAATTTATTTTATGTCTATGCGGTTGTTTTAATTATCTCTATGTTTTTATTAAAATTTCTTCCAAAAACTGAAAGAGAGATAGAAGTTTTAAAACCGGGAGATTTTAAAAAGATATTTAAAAAAAGAAGACTGCTTTACTTTTTATTCTTTGTTTTTATACTGCAGACAGCAATGAATGCAAATTACAGTTATTTCCCTTTATATATCGTGGCTCAGGGTGGAGGAGAATTTTTAGTTGGAGTGGCTTTAACGATTTCTTCTGCCAGTGAAATTTTAGCTTTTTTCTTTTCTGATAGGATTATTAAAGGTAATAAATTCAGCAGAATAATAGTTATCATCAGTGTAGGTTTTATTATTCGTTGGCTTCTGCTCTCATTTTTCCCATTTACTCCTGTCATTCTATTTTCTCAGCTGCTGCACAGCATTACTTTTGGCTTGTTTTTTGCAGTTGGAGTAGATTATGTTGATCGGATAAGTGGAGAAAAGTTCCGGGCTACAGGCCAGAATCTTTATGCAGGAATCTTTATGGGTTTGAGTGCTATTTCTGGTAGTTTAATTGGTGGTAAGATTTATCAGATATCAGGTGGAGAGAAGATGTACTTTTTCTGGGCCTTAGTATCTGCAGCTGCAGGTATAGTTTACAGCCTCTATTTATTTAAAAAAGAAAAGGAGTTAAAACTTGATGCAGATTAATAAGCTGGTTAAAGAGTGTGCAGCTGAATTAAATATTGATATCTGTAGGGTTACTGATAATAAGAAACTGGAGACTGATTTTAAAATTTTAGAGGAGAGAAGCCGTGGTCAATTTTGGCCCCAACCTTTTGCCAATCAAAATCTTGAAGAACTGACGACACCAGCTTTACACTTTTCCAATTTAAAATCAATAATTGTGACTGCAGTTAGTTATAAACAGAATAAAGCCAATCCTTTTTTATCAAATTACGTGACAGTAGAGGATTATCACAATTATCTGAGAAATAAATTGGAAAAATTGGTTGTTGAACTGCGGCAAAAAATAGATGAAGATTTTAACTATAAAATATTTGTTGATCAAGCACCATTTTTAGAAAAAGCTTTAGCTCAAAAAGCAGGAGTTGGGTTTATCGGGAAAAATACTCTTTTAATCAATCCTAATTTAGGTTCCAATTTATTTTTGGGAGAAATTTTTACTGATTTAGAAATTGAAGCAGATCAACCTCTAGATCTCAGCTGCGGCAGCTGCAGACTCTGTCTTGAAAGCTGTCAGGTTGGGGCACTTAAAGAAGCTAATTTGCTGGCTGCTGAGGACTGTACGGCTTATTTAACTCAAAAAAAGGGAATGCTTTCAGAATCAGAAATAGAAAAAATTGGCCATCATATCTGGGGTTGTGATGATTGTAAAGATATTTGCCCTCATAATCAAAAAACTGAAGCAGCAGAAGAAGAAAAACTTCAATTATTTGATAAAGATTTAGAATATTTTCTTAATCTAAAGCGTAAAGAAATTCCTGCTGAATTAGATAATACAGCTATAACCTGGAGGGGCAGCAGAATCTTAATTAGGAATTCACTGCTGGCAGCAGCTGATTTAAAAGAAAAAAAGTTTTTTAATAAAATTAAACAAAAATTAGATGATAGTTCACCCATAATTCGTTATTATGCGGCTTATTCTCTGCTCAAAATTGATTTTAAAAAGGCAAGAAAAATTGTAGACGATTATCTAAAAGAAGAACAAAACAGCGAATATAAAAATAAAATCCAGGAAATTTTTGCTTTAGAGGAGGAGAAGAATGGATCTTAAAGTGGATAGTGAAAAAATTAAAATTATAGAAAAATGCAGTATTGAAAATATAATAGCTGAGAGCAGCCTTGAGAATAAAAAAGATGTTATGGCTGTTATTATTGAGAATGAAATTTATGATTTAACTGAAGAGCTTGATCGAGATGCAGAACTGAAAACGGTTAATATTTCTTCTGAATTAGGAAATAGAATTTACAGAAGAAGTTTATATTTTGTAATGGCAAAGGCTATTTATGAATTGTTTCCAGAAACTATTTTAAAAATAGAAATTTCAATTAGTAATGGAATTTATTGTGAGTTGGAAAATAAGCCCAGTTTAAGCAAAAGTGATTTAGCCAGGTTAAAAGAAAAAATGCAGGAAATAATTGATGCTGACTATAAAATTAAAAAACATAAATTAAAAAAAGAAAAAGTTTTAGAAATAATTGCACAAGAAAACTGTACTTTCAGACGAGAACTGCTGGATCAGCAGAATAAAGATTATTATACTCTCTATGAACTAGATGGTTATTATGATTATTTTTATTATAATATGGTTCCTTCAACTTCATATTTAAAAGAATTTGATCTGCATTTAAGAATTCCAGGTTTTGTACTTCTTTTTCCAAAATTCTTTAGTGATAAAGAGGTTCCTAAATTTAAAGAACAGCCAAAACTGGCAAATGTATTTTTAGAATATGAACGTCTGGGTAAAATTTTAGGTGTTAACAATGTTGCAGAATTAAATAAATGTATAGAAGCTAAAGAACACAATGAATTAATTAGAATTGCAGAAGCCCTGCATGAGAAAAAAATAGCAGAAATAGCAGACCGAATCAAAAGTGGAATGCCCAGAAATAAAATTATATTAATTGCTGGACCAAGCTCGTCTGGTAAAACAACTTTTACTCATCGTTTATCAACTCAGTTGAAAATTAATGGTTTAAGACCGGTTCAAATTTCAGGTGATGATTATTTTGTGCATCGAGAAAACACACCTGTTGATGAAAATGGAGAACCTGATTTTGAGTCAATTGAAGCAATAAACTTAGAGCTGTTTAATGATCATCTACTGCAGCTGATTCAGGGAGAAGAAGTAGAACTACCAAAATTTAATTTTGAAAAGGGAATTAGAGAAAAAAGTGGTAAGTTTTTAAAATTAGATGATGACCAGACGATCTTAATTGAAGGAATTCATGGTCTTAATGACAGAATGACAGAAGTGATTCCACAGGATTTAAAATTTAAAGTTTATATCAGTGCTTTAACTCAGCTGAATATTGACTGTCATAATAGAATTCCGACAACTGATACCAGATTAATCAGAAGAATTGTAAGGGATAATCAATATCGCGGTTTGTCAGCTGCTGATACTTTAAATTTATGGCAGAGTGTACGCAGGGGTGAGGAGAAAAATATTTTCCCTTATCAGGAAAATGCAGATGTAATGTTTAATTCTGCCCTGATTTATGAACTTTCTGTTCTAAAAAATTATGTTGAACCTTTATTAAAACAGATAGATAAAACAAACCAAAATTATTATCAGGCACAGCGTCTGCTTGAAATTCTAAGCAATTTTAAAGCTATACCTGATAATGAAGTCCCATTCACCTCAATTTTAAGAGAGTTTACCGGCATGAGCGTTTTTAGAGAGGAATAGTCTTAGGTTTTCTCTGATTTCATCCCAGTTATTAACTTTTGTGATTTTACTGTTACCATCAAAATCATAGTTGTGGTACTTACTGACCAGAAAAACCGGAATATCCTTAGCTGCGATTTCTAAAGCATTTTCTTTTTTGTCATCAATAAACAAAGCAATATTTTTTTCAGCAGCTAAGGGTGCCTTATTATGCTCGTGATGCAGCTCATGATAAGGAATCCCATGTTCGGCTAACCATTTTTCAGTTAAAGAGCGATGTTCCTCATGGCGGGCTGTGATTAAAATCAAGCGGTGCCCTTCCTGATATAGTTCGGTCAGTATTTCTTTGGCTTTAACAACTGGTTTAACACTGCTGTAGACCTCTTCTATTTTTGCCTGAATAAACTCATTTAGTTCCTGATTATTAATTGCAAAGGCTTCTGCCAGATCATAAGTATACTCTGTTAGAGTAATTTTTCGATCAAAAAACTCATTCATTTTTTGCTGCCAGATACTATTGTTATCAGGTCCTTCATCAGTTAATACTCCATCAATATCAATACCAAAATTATATTTCATAATCAACACCTCATTTATAAATTAAAATCTTTATACTTTTAATAAAAATTAAGACTATATAATCTAAACTTCAAGCTACACTTTTTATTATACTATCATTTATTAATTGTGATGTCTAGATAATATGAACATTTAAATCAATTAATAATCTAGCTTTATTTTTATTAAAATTTAGAGTAAAATAGTATTAAGAATGATGCTTAGAGGAGGCAGTATATTGACTAAAAAGATAAATAAAAAAGAAAAAGTAGAAGAATTAGTTGAACTATTTTCTAAACATTATCCCGAGCCCGGCACAGCTTTAGAGCATACTTCATCATTTGAGCTTTTGATTGCAACTATTTTATCAGCTCAAACGACTGATATTCAGGTTAATAAAGTTACAAAAGAACTTTTTAAAAAATACAATACTCCTGAAGCTATGTTAAAACTTGACCAAAAAGAGTTGGAAGAAAAAATTAATAGTATTGGTCTTTATAGAAATAAAGCTAAATATATTTTAAAGACCTGTCAGATACTTATCGACCAGTTTGAGGGAGAAGTACCTTCAACCAGAAAAGAACTGCTGAAACTAGCAGGAGTTGGCCGTAAGACAGCCAATGTAGTCTTAGCTAATGCTTTCTATAAAGCTGCTTTTCCGGTAGATACGCATGTATTTAGAGTTTCAGAGCGTCTTGGTTTAAGCAGCGGTAAAAATGTTGATAAAACTGAAAAAGAATTAACTAAATTAATTCCAAAAAAGTACTGGATAGATTTTCATCACTGGTTAATTGATCATGGTCGTGCTATATGTAAGGCCCAAAATCCAGATTGTGAAAATTGCTTTGCCAGTCATTTATGTAGATATTATCAAAATAATTAATTTGAGGGAGGAAGCAAAATGAAAAAGATATTTGTCTTAGACACAAATGTACTTCTGAATGACCCTCGCGCTATTTATAGTTTTGAGGACAATGATGTTGTGATCCCGCTCGCTGTATTAGAAGAAATTGATGATTTAAAAACCAAAAGTTCTGATTTAGGTTACAATGCTCGTGAAAGTTCTAGAATTTTAGAAGAAATCAGAGAAAGCGGTAATCTTCATGATGGTGTTGAATTAGAATCAGGTGGTATAGTCAAAATTATAATTAACGGCGAATTAGAGCTTCCCCGCGGTTTGAGCTCCAGCAAGATGGATAATCGGATAATTTCTACCGCTATTCATCTACAAAAGGAGAATACAGACCGTAAAGTTATAATGATTTCTGATGATATTAATATGCGTTTAATCTGTGATGCATATGGTTTAGAGGCTGAAGAGCACAGTTCTTCCCGCTTAAAAGAAGAAGAGGTTTATTCAGGTTTTAAAGAAATAATGTGTGGGTCAGATTTAATTAATAAATTTTATGAAGAGGAAAAACTTTCTTTATCAGAGTTAAATCAGCTTGATGATTCTTTATATCCAAATGAATTTGTGCAGTTGACAGCAGATGATCGTAATAAAAATACTGCTCTGGCTCGTTTTGATGGCGATAATTTAGTTCCGCTGCGCTATAATAAGAGTCAACCTGCTAAGATTAGGGCCAGAAATAGAGAGCAGCAGATGGCTATGGAGCTTCTGCTTGACGATGAAATTAAATTAGTAACAATGTCCGGTAAAGCGGGTACAGGTAAAACTTTGCTGGCACTTGCTGCTGGACTGGCAAAAGTAGTTGATGAGCAGGTTTTCTCAAAACTTCTGGTAGCCAGACCAATTCAACCAATGGGAAAAGAGCTCGGGTTCCTGCCGGGAGATGTAGAAGAGAAGATGGGCCCCTGGATGAAGCCTATTTTTGATAATTTGGACTTTATAGTCCACCGCAATAAAGATGCAAGGTTTGCTTATCAAAAATTATTAGATAAAGATCTAATTCAAATTGAAGCTCTTACTTATATCAGGGGACGTTCAGTTCCAGATCAGTTTATCATTATTGATGAGGCTCAAAACTTATCTCTGCATGAAGTAAAAACTATTGTAACTAGAGCCGGAGAGGGTTCAAAATTGATTTTCACTGGAGACCCTTTCCAGATAGATAATCCTTATTTAAATTTTCATAAAAATGGTTTGAACTATCTGGCTCATAAATTTCATGACCAAAAAATTGCCGGTCATATTATGTTAAAAGAAGGTGAAAGATCAGAACTGGCTGAAATTGCTAGTGATCTTCTTTAAACTAGGAGTTGTATTTAATGAAAAAAGTTTTTAGATTGATTATTATTTCTGCTCTCCTTTTGGGGATCTTAATTCCAGTTTTTGATTATTTTTATGAGGAAGAATCAAAAAAGAGTGTAATGCTGGCTCAGGAGAGCAGAAATAGAAACATTGAAGAATTTTTTGAAATGGCAAAAGAAGCTTTTTATGAGGCTAATTATCAATCGGCAGAATATTATTATCAGCAAATAATTGATCTGGATCCTTATAATTTAGAAAGCAGAAGAAATTTGGCTGTAGTTTACAGTGAGCAAAATAAATTAAAAGAGGAAAATAGGATTCTGCTTGAGACTTCTATTTTAAGTCAACAGAGTCAAGATTATTTAAGTTTAGCTGTTAATTTTTATGAATTAAATAATAATTTAGCTTCAAATTATATTTTAGAAAACAAAATAAAATTTAACCCCGAAAATAAGGAGCTAAATTCAGAAACTGAATCGCATCATTTTCTCTTTCAAAAATATTATTATTTAGTAAAAAATAATTTAGATTTAAAAAATTATAAAAATGCTAAAAAATATTTATTGGAGCTAGATGATTTAAAGGGTACTGATTCAGAATTTTACCTACTCAGGGCTGAACTAAATAAACTCCAGCAAAAATATTTAGCAGCTTTTAATGATTATGAAAATGCATATCAGGCTAACAGGTCACAGAGTTATTTATACAAAGATATGGCTCAAATGCTGGAAAAAGCCGGGGAGGAAATAAAAGCCTATAATCACTGGCAGCGCGCACTGGGTTACGGATGGTTTAAAGAGCTGGCCTACCAGAAAATTAACTATTATCAGGAAAAATACCCCAGCTTAAAACCAGCAAAAGAAGATCAGAAGCAGCCTGAAGAAATTAATCCCTTTAACCTGGAGGCTTCCTGGGAGAGGCCGCAAAAAATTTTAGATCAGAAGAAGATACAGATGTTGAGAATTGGACTGCAGGAAAACAATGAACACTTACTTTTTCAGTATTCAGATCCCTTTTCTATTATTTATCAGGGGAAAATTATATTTAAAGGTAAGGCCAGAAAAAATTATTTGTTAGAGCTTGAAGCTGATTCAATTTATATCAGCAGTAAAGAACGAAGAGTTAGACTTGGAAATTCTCAATTAGAATATCAGCTTTACAGCAGTCAGGAGAATTCTTCTTTTTATGTTTATAATATCAGCTATGGTCAGGGTTATTTCTGGCAGGGAAGTGGAAATAGGCAGTATAGGGGTGAGATGATAATTAAAGGGGAGGGAGACAACTTTACTTTAATAAATCAGGTAGAATTAACACCCTATTTAATTTCTGTAGTTCCTTCTGAAATATATGCCAGCTGGCCTAAAGAAGCTCTGAAAGCCCAGGCTGTAGCAGCCAGAAGTTATACTTTAAACAATTTGGGACGCCACAGCAGTGATGGTTATGATCTCTGTTCCAGTGTCCACTGTGCCGCTTATAACGGTATAATGAGCGAACATCAGCGTACTACTGAGTCAGTACTGGAAACTCAGGGAGAAACTGCAGTTTTTGAAGGCCAAATTATTGAAGCTGTTTTCAGCAGTAATAGTGGTGGCTATACTGAGCGCAGTGATCAAATTTGGTCTGCAGATTTACCCTATCTTAGGGGATCAAATCAGATGAAGGTTGATCGCTATGATTTTCCTTTAAATCCTTTAGAACTGCAGCAGTGGCTTTTGTCTGCTCCAGAATCATATTCTAAAGATTATGGCAGCAGTAACTACCGCTGGCAGTTAAAAGTTCCTGCAGAAATTATTGAGTACCGCAGTGGTTTGGATAAAATTAAAAGGATCAAAGTTGATAAGCGTGCCCGGGGTGGAACGATAACTTCTTTAACAATTTTTGGAGAACAGTCTGAGAAAAATTACAGTGTTTCTCAAATCAGAAGAGTTCTTGGTGGTTTAAAAAGCAGCCGCTTTTACTTTAACAGTCATTTTGATCAAAATGGCTATTTAAAAGAAATATTTGTTTATGGATCAGGCTGGGGCCACAATTTAGGACTTGATCAATCTGCTTCTGCAGGCATGGCTGCAGCTAATTGGAATTACCAGGAGATTATCAAGCATTTTTATCCCGGAGTTGAAATAATTAACTATAATTCACAAGAATAATTTGCTTTTACAGCAGTTATTGCTTATAATTAAAATAATAAGAAAATATTATCTTCAGGGTATGGTGCGCTTTTGAGCAAATCCTAACCGGTGGTATAGTCCACGAGCTGCAGCTGAACTGGTGAAATTCCAGTACCGACGGTAAAGTCCGGAATAAAGAAGATTAAATTATTAAGAAGCCCTGTTTTCTAAGCAGGGCTAATTTTTTTGCCCAAAATGGAGATAATAAATAAATATAGAAGGAGATAGAGAATGGATACAAAAAAAATTACTACAACCTCAGTTTTAGCAGCCTTTTCTTTAGTTTTAATGCTGTTAATTCGTTTTCCAATGTTTTTACCATTTTTAATTTACGAACCAGGAGATATTCCAATATTGATTATTGCCTTTTTATTTGGCCCGGGTGCAGCTTTAGGAGCAACTTTTATTTTATCGATTTTAATGGCTGTTTTCACGGGTCTTGGAGGTTCTTTTGGAGCCTTTATGCATTTTTTAGCAACAGGTGTATTTGCAGGAGTTGCGGGATATTTTTATCAGCAGCATCATAATAAACTTGGTGCTGTCAAAGGACTGGCTATTGGTTCTATTGCAATGACAGTTGTTATGGCAGGAGCTAACCTGCTCTTAAACCCAATATTTTATGGAATTCCAAGAGAACAGGTTTTACAGATGATGCTGCCGGGTATTATACCTTTTAATTTGGCTAAAGCTGTTATTAATTCTGTGATAACAGTTTTGATTTATAAAAAACTTGCTAACTTTATGCGGAGCAAATCCCTAATTAAACGGGAAGAACTGGCCGAATAAGTTTGACAAATACCCCAATTTTAAGATAAAATTTTCATGAGAGGAGATGTTTTTTTGCAGATAACATTTTTAGGAACAGGAACCTCTCATGGGGTACCTGTGATAGCCTGTGATTGTGAGGTTTGTCAGTCTGACAATCCAAAAAATAAAAGAATGAGAACTTCCATTCATGTTAAAAGTGATGAATATAATTTATTAATAGATACTCCACCTGAGATGAGGCTGGAATTGATAAATAATAAGATAAAGAATGTTGATTCAGTTTTAATGACTCATGCTCATGCAGATCATATTATGGGTTTTGATGATATAAGGGCTCTAAACTGGTATCAGGGTAAAGAAATGCCGGTTTACGGTGATTTGAAAACATTGAATCACATCAAAAGGATTTTTCCTTATATTTTTTCAGATAATAATCCAGGTGGAGGAATACCACAGGTTATTCTAAAAGAAGTAGAGAGGAAATTCACATTTAGAGATCTTCAAGTTATAGCTGTTCCAATCTACCATGGAGATAATCAAATTTTAGCTTATCGAATTAATAATTTTGCTTATTTAACAGACTGCAGTTATATTCCTGAAAGTTCATTAAAGCTTCTGGATGGAATTGAATATGCTGCTGTAGATGCTCTTAGATTTGAAGAGCACCCAACACATATGTCTGTTGACCAGGCTGTTGAATTAGTTGATAAATTATCTTTAAAAAACGGATATTTAACTCATATGTCACACAGGTTAGACCATGAAAAATTAGATGATTATCTGCCAGACCATGTAAGTCCTGCTTATGATGGCCTTGTTATTGATATTTAGATTTAGTAAGGATCTTTCATAAAAAGCAACATAAATCAATTAAAATAAGGTGATAGAATTGAACATAGTACTTGTTGAACCAGAAATACCACAAAATACCGGTAATATAGCTAGAACCTGTGCAGTAACAAATTCAAAGCTGCACTTAGTTAGACCATTAGGCTTTTCAACTTCAGATAAATATTTAAAAAGAGCGGGTCTTGATTACTGGGATAAATTAGATATCAGTTATTATGATAATTTAGATCATTTTTTTGAAGAGAATAAGGGAGGGCGCTTTTTTTATGCAACTACAAAAGCCCCAGCAGCTTATTCTGATCTTAAATATCAGGAAGATGATTATTTTTTATTTGGCAAAGAAACAGCGGGTTTACCAGAAGATCTATTAGAAGCAAACTTAGAAAACTGCATTAGGATTCCGATGCTGGACAATTTAAGGTCTCTAAATCTTTCTAATTCAGTGTCTATTATTATTTATGAAGCCTTAAGACAGAATAATTTTAAAAATTTAAACAAAAAAGGAAAATATAAAGAGGAAATTTAACTTTTATCTAGAAATATATATAGTAGAAGAAATTGGAGAAAGGAGGGGAGATATGGAAAAAAATAACTTTTTAACTACGCTAATAATTTTATTAGTTTTTCTTTTGTCAATAACTATTACAGTTTCTGCGTTCCAGGTTAAGCTGAATGATCGTGGAAGAGATGTAATGGAAATTCAGAAGTATTTAAAAACTCTTGGATATAATACAGCACCCGACGGTATTTTTGGACGCAGCACTGAAGAAGCAGTAAAAGATTTTCAGAGTAGTCAAAATTTATCGGTTGATGGAATAGCCGGTGACAATACTCGTCAGTTATTGAAAAAAATGATTTCTGAGAAAGTATCTTATGAACTATATGTGGTAGATAATGGAGATACTCTGTCAGGAATTGCTAAGTCAAAAGATCTTAGTGTGGAAGAGATTATGGAGTTTAATAATATGACATCTGTCACTATTAGACCGGGACAGGATTTAAAAATTCCAAGAGATGATGCAGCTAAAACTAATACCAATCAAGAAAAAGCAGCTGAAGCTAAAATATATTATACAGTTCGTCCGGGAGACACTTTATCAGCAATAGCAGCACGCAGAAATTTACCTGTCGAAGAGATTATGGCTGCAAATAGTCTTAATTCAGATTTTATTAAAGCCGGCCAGGAACTGGTACTGCCTTTACTGAATTCGAAGGCGGCTGGTGGAAGTACTAAAACAGCAGCTAAAACTACTTCAAGTAAATCAACGCCTAATGATCCTATTGTTCATAAAGTTCAACGAGGAGATGCTTTAAGCAGTATTGCCAGGATGTATGGTACTAATGTGGATTCGATTAGAAGTGCAAATAATTTGAGTGGAGATAGAATTTTTGCTGGTGATGAGCTAATAATTACTGATTATCAAAGAGGACCCTTTACATTAAGTCGTGGTTCTTTGATCTGGCCTGTTAATGGAAGAATTACTTCTAATTTTGGCTGGAGAAATCATCCCATTAAGAAAACAAGATTATTTCATAATGGTTTAGATATTGCTGTGCGATCAGGCACTCCTGTGAAAGCAGCAGCTGCAGGAGAAGTTGTACATAGTGGTTGGATGAATGGTTTTGGTTATACAGTTATTATTGATCATGGACGAGGGGTAGAAACTCTTTATGCCCATAACTCTAGAGTAAGTGTAGCAAAAGGATCAATGGTTAATAAGGGTCAGCAGGTTGCTTTATCTGGAAATACAGGTTTAAGTACTGGGCCTCATCTTCATTTTGGAGTTTTACAAAATGAAAAACCGCTAAATCCTAAAAATTACTTACCTTAGTTTAATAATTTTAAATTTGAAGGTGGGCAGCTGGTTGTTGTCTGCCTTTTATTTTCAATAAAATTTACTATTTATAAAGATTTTTAAACTTTTTTATGATTTTTTCTTGACAAGCACCTGGATTATTGATATTATAAAAAGCGTCGCAAGAGAAATGGGCCATTAGCTCAGTTGGCAGAGCACCTGACTTTTAATCAGGTTGTCGGAGGTTCGAATCCTCCATGGCTCACCATTTATAGCGCGGGGTAGAGCAGTCTGGTAGCTCGTCAGGCTCATAACCTGGAGGTCATCGGTTCGAATCCGGTCCCCGCAACCATTTTTATTTAATTACATATTAGGTGGAATAGCTCAGTCGGTAGAGCAGTGGATTGAAAATCCACGTGTCGACAGTTCGATTCTGTCTTCCACCACCACTTTTTAGAATATTAAAGCCAGGCATTTTGCCTGGCTTCTTTTTTTGCAAATTAAATTTTGCATATCTAGTTTAATTTTAAATTTTGTAATTTTATTTCAAATAAGCTTTTTATTTAAATAAGTTTCTACTAAATAAATTTCTATTTAAAATTTATCAGATTTTAAAAAATAGTATCTGCAGATTCTAAAAGATCTTCTGGTATTTTAAGATTGATTTGTTCAGCAGACTTTTGGTTAATATAGAGCTTTAATTCATCTGAAGATTCAACCGGCATTTCTGCTGGTTTACTCCCTTTAAGAATCCTGGCTGCCATAGATCCTGTCTGTCTGCCAAGTTGATAGTAATCTATTCCTAAGGTAGCTATTGCCCCCTGCTTAACTGAATTGTTTTCAGAAGCAAATACAGGCACCTTTCTATTATGAGCTATCTGCAGTACAGTAGGCATAGCAGAAACAATGATATTATCAGTTGGTACATAAATTGCATCTACACTATCTACTAGAGAGGAAACTGCAAGGCTTACTTCACTACTGTTGCTAACTGTTGCCTCTTCCAGTTTAACTCCCATTTCTTTTGCTTTTTCTTTAGCCAGTTCAACCTGAACTGTAGAATTTACCTCACCTGGATTGTATAAAATTCCTATATTTTTTACTTCAGGCAAAAAATCTTTTATTAATTCTAGCTGTTTTGCTACCGGGTTCATATCTGTTGTTCCTGTAATGTTTGCTCCAGGTTTTTCCATACTTTCAACCACACCCGCCTCTACTGGATCAGTAACGGCTGTAATTAACACTGGCGTATTATTTAAAACATTTGCAGCTGTTTGAGCAGATGGTGTTGCAATTGCCAGAACTAAGTCAATATTGTTTTGCTTAAATCTCTGGGCAATTGTTTGAGCGGTTGCAAAATCAGCCTGAGCATTCTGTAAATCTATTTCAATATTTTCACCATCAATAAATCCTTCTTCTGCCAGCTGATCAATAAAACCCTCTCTGGCCAAATCTAAAGATGGATGCTCAACAAACTGTGAAATTCCTATCTCATATTCCTGCGCTGCTAAATTCATTGAAAATAATGATACCAGTAAAACAATTAAGATTAATAAATAGCTTTTCTTTAAAATATTTTTCATACTTTTAACTACTCCCTTCTTTTTGAAAAATTTAATTATTTAAATCAATTATATAATTAATATCTTTAGCTTGTCAATTTTTAACTTTTTGATAAGATAGGAAGAACAGCCCAAATTGATTAATAAATTTTAGAATATCAGCTTTAATTCTCGGTTTAAATTATATATAATAATGAAAGAAAGATTAAAAATTAAATTGAGGTGTTATATATGTCGAAAAATCCAGAAGTAACAATAACAATGGAAAGTGGAAACCAGATTAAGTTAGAACTTTATCCAGAAACAGCTGAAAATACGGTTAAAAATTTTATTCAGCTAGCTGAGGATGGATATTATGATGGCCTGATTTTTCATCGGGTAATTAAAGGTTTTATGATTCAGGGGGGTTGTCCTGATGGTACAGGAATGGGTAATCCAGGATATTCAATTAAAGGTGAGTTTTCTGCTAATGGTTATGATAATGATCTAAAACACAGCCGAGGAGTAATTTCAATGGCCCGTAGTCAGAGCCCTAATTCTGCTGGATCACAGTTTTTTATTATGCACAAAGATTCTCCCCATTTAGATGGTCAGTATGCGGCTTTTGGAGAGGTTATTGAGGGTATGGAAACTGTTGATCAAATTGCTGAGGTAGAAACAGGTGCCAGAGATGTGCCAAAAGAAGATCAGGTAATGAAAACTGTAGAGGTAGAAACTTTTGGGGTAGAATATGAGGCTCCAGAAAAGCTGTAAGAAATAATAATCAAATAACTTTTAAAGGCTGGCAGTTAATTCTGTCAGCTTTTTAAATAATTTTGTTTTTTCTTTCTTAATTGTATATAATAAAGTAAGTGAGCAAATTTCAGATTATTTAATTAATTTTAAATATTAAATTAAATTTGGGCAAAATTAAGTTAGGGAGATGGCAATGAAATATTTAAAAAAATATCTTTATTTAGTTCTGCTAATTTTATTTCTTATGATCTCTACAGTTTCAGTACAGGCAGAAGAATTTATAACTTTAGGAGTTACTTCTAAAAAAATTGCTTTATCAAAACTAGAAAGTTGGCAGTCTATACTGGAGGAGGTTTCTAAAAGAAGTGGAGTAGATATTGAATTAATAATTGCCAAAGATCATCAGGCATTAATTGATTTGATGGAAAATAAAAAGATTGATTTGGGCTATTTTTCTCCTGTTTTTTATGTGAAAGCACGTAAAAAATTAGACTGTAAGCCAATAGTCTTAGAAAAAAGGTTAGGCAGTTCTTATTATCAGGGAGGGTTTATTGTACATAAAGATTCTGAGATTAAAAATTTAGATGATTTAAAGGATAAAAAAATAGCTTTTACAGCTGAAAAAGATTCTACTTCAGGATATTACCTACCAATAGCTATTTTAAATAGAAATGGTATAAATTATAAAAATGACTTAAATGTCATCTATACAGGCAAACATATTAATGCCCTGAAAAGTGTAAGTTACGGTTTAGTTGATGCAGGAGCAATAAAACTATTTATTTTAGAAGATGAAGACAATAGAAAATATAGTTCAGAAATTAGAGTTATATCTAAATCCTCTTATCTGCCGACATCTTCTATAGCTGCTAGAAAAGATATAAAAAATGAAATAATAAATAAGCTGAGAAAAGCCTTTTTAAGCCTAGATACTGATCAGGAAGGTTTAAAGTCTATGCAAAAATCTGGTTTTGATGGTTTTGCTGTAAGCAGTGATCAAATGTATGATATTGTTCGAAAATATTTATCTGATTATAAAGATTAATTTTAATAGAAATAGAATTAAAATCGAAGAAAGCTAAAAAATAAGGATGATTAATTTTGTCATTAAAAAAGAGACTGATTACTTACACAATGTTAATATTTTTGATAATAATGCTTTTAGTAGGCTATGTATTAATTGTTCAGCAGAAAGATATATTTCAGGAAGAAATTGAGAGAAGGGGAGTACTTTTAGCAAGAACTTTAGCAGAAATCAGCAAAGAAGCACTGCTGGTGCATGAGTTTAGTACACTTTCTAAAAATGTTAGATCCTTCAATAGTGAACGAGATGTTGTAGGTGCAAAAATAATTAATAATAACGGTAGAATTTTAGCAGCCCTGGATAGAAGCCTGGAAGGAAAGTTTATTGAGAGTGATTTTACACAGAAACAGAGTTATTTAGATAATGATAAATTAATTACCAGCAGAGATATAATTATAGATGGGGAGATTATTGGTAGGACTATAATCATACTTTCTCAACAAACTCTAAAGAATAAGATAAACTATTCCATTAGAATGATGATCATTATTTTAACTGCAGCTTTTTTGCTGCTGACATTTATTATTCATATTACAGCAGATTATATCTTAGAACCAATCACTAATCTTGCTAAAATAGTTCGTAAAATCCCAGAAAGTGATTTTGATATTTCAAAACTTAAATCTAAAAATCCTCCTTCAGAATTAAAAGAACTTTATAATTCTGTAATTTGGATGTACGAAGAAATGCTGATTATTAGAAAAAGTCTAATTGAAAAAACACAGATGGCTACTCTTGGAAAAATGTCAGCTTATTTGGCCCATGAAATAAGAAACCCCTTAGAAGCTATTTCAGGTGCTGTTGAAGTAATAAAATTAAAAGAAGAGTTAAATTCAAAAAATGGTTTTTTTGAAATAATAAATGAAGAAATTGACACACTTAATAATTTTTTAGATGAATTTTTGAATTTTGCCAGAATCAAATCATATGAGTTTAAAAAGATTGATATAATTAACCTTCTAAATGATATTTTCAAGTTATTAGAAGCAATGATTGACAATAATAACATAACTTTAATTAAAGAATTTGACACTGAAGATCTATATATAAAAGGGGATATTAATAAAATTAAAAGTGTTTTTACCAATATAATTTTGAATTCAATTGAAGCGATTAAAAAATCTGGTTTTATCAGAATAAGAGTTAAAAATAATAATGATTATATTTTTGTTAGTATTGAAGATAATGGCAGCGGAATTAAAAATGAAGATCTTGATAAAATTTTTAACCCATTTTTTACAACTAAAAAAAGTGGTAGTGGAATAGGTTTAAGTATGTCAAAAGAGATTATTGAAAAACATAATGGAAAAATAAAAGCAGATATTGATAAAAATACAGTTTTTGAAATTAAATTACCAATTTATAAGGATGATAGCAGTAATGAAAAAAATATTAATAGTTGATGACAAAGAAAATATATCAAAAGTTTTAAAAGCAATATTAGAATCCGAGAATTATATAGTTGATTACGCAAATGATGTAGATGATGCAGTTAAAAAGGCTGAAACTTTTAAAGCAAATTTAATTATATCTGACATAAGAATGCCAAAAATGAATGGGATTGAATTTTATGAAACTATGTTAAAAAAAGATGTAAAAAGCAAATTTATTTTTATGACTGCATATGGAAGTATTCCAATGGCTGTAAAAGCAATGAAATTGGGGGCGTCAGAATTTTTAACTAAACCATTAGACTATGATGAGCTTAAAATAAAAATTCGTAATTTAATTGGCCAAAGTAAAATTGATAAAAAAGATGAGATAAGGAAAAAGTATAATAAAATAGTTGGAGAAAGTAAAAAAGTGTATAATTTAATAGAGACAATTGATATGGCTGCTGATTACAGTTCTACAGTTTTAATTCAGGGTGAAAGTGGCTCTGGAAAAGAATTAGTTGCAAGAGCTTTACATTACCACAGTCAGCGTCGAGAGAATAATTTTATTGCAGTAAATTGTGCGGCACTAAATCATAATATTATAGAATCAGAATTATTTGGACATAAAAAAGGTGCATTTACAGGTGCTGTAAAAGATAAAAAAGGGAAGTTTGAGCTGGCAGATAAGGGGACTTTAATGTTAGATGAAATTACTGAAATTAGTCTTGATACACAGTCTAAACTGCTGCGGGTGTTACAGGAAAAAAAGTTTGAAAGAGTTGGAGAAAATATAAGCATAGATGTTGATGTGAGAATTATTGCAACTACTAACCGAGATATTAAAAAAATGGTCAGAGAAAATAAATTTAGAAGTGATTTATTTTATCGCTTAAATGTTATTCCGATCAATGTTCCTCCACTTAGAGAAAGAAAATCAGATATAAAAATTTTAATGAATCATTTTATCAAAAAAATATCAAGCAGAGAAGGGGTTAGTCAGAAACGTATTTCTGATGAAGCTGTGGAGTTATTAAAAAAATATGACTGGCCCGGGAATATAAGAGAGTTAGAGAATTTAACCGAACGATTAATCATTATTTCTAAAAACAATGAGATTGATGTCCGGGATTTACCTCAAGAGATTATAGAAAAAGTTAATAGTGAGCAAGAAAAATTAAGTGAAAAAGAAAAAATTATAAAATCTTTAAAAAGGAGCAGTGGAAATAAAACCAAAGCTGCTAAAAACTTAGGTATTTCTAGAAAAACTTTGTATAATTGGATTAATAAATATAAAGATGATCAGGAAGTAGCTGATTTAGTTGAGTAATTTACACACCTAAACTGTGAAGTTAACTAAAAATACACACAATAAAGAATATTATAATATTTAGACCAGTAAAGACTCTCTTTTTGAGAATAGTTTTTACTGATTTTTTTATTTAAAAAATGAAAATATAGCAGTTATTTTAGATAATTTAAATTAAATTTTAATCGACCACCTCTTAATAAGATTAATTATTAATAATTTTCAAAAAATAAAACTTTCTATTTTAATTTAATAAATATCATGCTTCTGGTATGGAAATTGCATTTAATATAAGTGGCATGCCGAATTATTAAATATTTTAGCTTTGGGGGTGAATAGTAAAGTAATACTTGGTTACAAATTATTGGTTTTTAGTTTTTTGGCTTTTCAAAAAAATATTAAATCATATTAGGGGGATATTAAATGTTTAATAAAATTAATGGAAGAAAAGTTTATTCTAGAATACTTATGACTGCTTTAATTACAATGCTTTTAGCTGGTAGTGTCTTAGCCGCTGGAACAGAAACAGATAATCCCAAATATATATTCTTTCTTATTGGTGATGGTATGTCCAGTTCTCAGGCAACACTGGCAGAATACTATAATCAGTTTGAAAATTTAGAAGAAGTTAATCATGATTATGAAGAATATGGCGAAAGTTATATTGATCTTAAAGCAGAAGAACATAGTGATAGATTAATGATGCATAGATTAGATCACGAAGGTTCAACAAGAACTACAGGGTCATTCACTTTAGTACCTGGTTCTGCTCAAACTGCGACAGCATTAGCAACTGGTTCTAAAACTGATAGAGATACTATTGCTTTAGACCTTAATGATAAGCCGCTTAAATCTGTTCTAATGGCAGCTAAAGAAAAGGGAATGGCTACAGGTTTAGTGTCAACTGCCAGAATTACTCACGCTACTCCAGCTGCTTTTGGTTCCAATGTACCAGACAGAGGAATGGAAAATGAGATAGCAGCACAGTATTTAGAAAATGAAGTTGATTACCTTGTTGGTGGTGGAGCAAGACACTTCTTGCCCGGCAGTAATGAAAACTCTAAGCGTGAAGATAACAGAAACCTATTTGAAGAATTTTCAAACAAAGGTTACAAAGTATTTGAATCCAGTGCGCAAACAGCAGAATTTAGAGATTATAAACCTCAGGCTGGAGATCAGGTGATTTATACACCGACTATGAGCCATGTTTCTTACGAGATTGATAGAGATAATGAGTTTGTACCAAGTATTGCTGAAATGACTACTAAAGGTATAGAATTATTAAGTCAAGATGAAGATGGATTCTTTATGATGGTTGAAGGTGGACGTATTGACCATGCAGCTCATGATAATGATGTTGCTGCTACCATTCATGATACTTTAGCTTTTGATAATGCTGTTAAAACTGCATATAAGTTTTATCTGGAACATCCAAATGAGACTTTAATAATTGTTGCTGGTGACCATGAAACTGGTGGTCTTGGTTTAAACAGCAGTGAAGGTATGGAATATGATTACTTTATGGATTTAGCACCTATTCGTGAGATTAAGGCTTCTATTGAGGAAGGTTTTGAATATACAGGTGATAGAGAACAGGTATATGCTGACTTAAAAGAAGATTTTGGAATAGAAGAATTAAGCGATAGAGAAAAAGAGCTTTTAGAAAGCGCTATGGATCTTCAGGATGCAAAAGGTAGAGGAGCAGATGTTGATGAATTTAACGGGTATTGGCCTCAGGCAACCTGGATCAGTCCAGTACAGTCAACTATAGCTCACATTACTTCAAGAAGATCTAGAATTGGATGGACTTCTTCTGCTCACACAGGACAAATTATCCCAATTAGAACTCATGGTGCTGGTGCAGCTGAATACTCTGATTCAATGGATAATACTGATGTAGCTAAAATTACTGCAGAATTATTAGATGTAGAGCTAAATTAGAGTAAATAATTAAAAGTAAATCTTTAACTATTAGGTGAGGAGTAATTCCTCACCTTTCTTTAAATTTTAGTGTGGAGGAATAGAAATGAAAAGCAAAAAGATCAAAGCAATTATTCTAATAGTTATTATTAGCCTATCTCTTTTATTTTTATTTTATAATTTAAGTTTCAAAGATGATACTAGAGAGCTTAAAGCTGTGGTTAAAAAAGTTGATAATAGTGAAATTAGTGGTTCAGGTGTTCAGAAATTTGGTCGGCAAATAGTCAGAGTAGAAATTAAAGAGGGGAAATACAAAGGTTCAATAGTTAATGCTTCCAATCATTTAGTTGGGAATTTTGGCTGGGATTATCGTTTTAAGGACGGGGAGGAAATTTTAGTTGCAATTTCAGAAACAGAAAACAATGAAATTAGAGCAGCAGTTGCTTTAGATGTATATAGACAGGGTTGGATTTTAATATTAATTGCACTTTTTATTACATTATTAATACTTTATGCTCGTTATATAGGATTAAAAGCTCTATTTTCTTTTATCGGGAGTATTTTTATTATCTGGAAGATATTAATCCCTGGGTTATTAGCAGGCCTAGATCCATTAATTTTTTTTTTACATCTTTTGTGCTTTTGATTTTATCTGCGTTAATATTATTTTCAATTGCTGGCTTTACTAAAAAGGGGTTTGCTTCATTTTTTGGCACGAGTTTGAGTCTTTTAATAACAATAATCTTAACTATCTTTTTTGGAAATAAACTTGCACTTGATGGAATGTCTTCTCCCTATGTAGGGGAAATGATGGCTGCTGGCTATTTTAATTTAAATATTAGAGAAATATTTTATGCAGCGGTAGTTATAGGAGCTTCTGGAGCAGCAATGGATATTGCTATGGATATGGCTACAACTATCAAAGAGTTGAAAGAACAGAGACCTGACCTGGAAATGAAAGATTTGATTAAATCAGGTTTTAACGTCGGTAGTGATGTAATCGGTACTATGACAACTACTCTTCTTTTGGCCTATGCAGGTGGATATTTAACATTAATGATGGCCTTTATGACTAGAACAGCAACTTTAAGAAGAATTTTCAATTTGAGAATTATTGTTTCGGAAATACTAAGAACTCTTGTTGGTAGTATAGGTTTAGTAATAGTAGCACCAATTACTACTATTTTTGCTGCCTGGCTTTACAGCAGAGAATTTAAATTGAAAGATATTAAAGATAAATTTAAAAACTAAATAAAGAATATTTTTTTAATAAGACTCTCCTGCTTATGCTGAATAAACTAAAGCAGGAGAGTTTATAAATTATAAAGCAACTAAATTGTATAACAATAAAATTAATTTGACTAATAAATTAAAACCATTAAAATCTGCAGTCAAAAATAGATTGTAAATTATAAACTTGACCAAAAAACTCGGATATTATATAATGTTAACAGTAAAGATTAATAAATAATTTTTATTTTAAAAATAAAAAATATTCAGAATATAATATTAAAATTTTAAATGACAGCAGTTTTTTATATCGAAAAGAGGTAAGTTTCAATCTTTAAATAAGGAGGATAATTATGGCTGATGAAATAAAAGTAGATTGTTTAGGTGAAAATTGTCCAGTACCTTTGGTAGAAACAAGAAAAGCTGTAAGGAAAGCAGAAAAAGGCGATATAATAATAGTAACAGGAGATCACTCTGCTTCTAAAAAAGAAATTCCAATGGCTGTTGAAGCAATGGGGTTAGAGTTAGTATCAGTTGAGGAGATTAACAATCACTGGAAAATCAAAATTAAAGTATAGAGGTGGATATTATGGAAGACAAGACCACATTGATTGTTGAAAGTGGAGATTATGATAAACTATACAGTGCATTTATAATTGGCAATGGAGCATTATCAATGGGAATGGATGTTTCTATGTATTTTACCTTTTGGGGCTTAGAGCGGCTCAAAAAAGGACAGCTGGATAAAGGTCCACTTTCTAAAATGAATTTTTTAGGTTTAGGCAAATTATATATGAAATGGAAAATGAAAAAAGCAAATGTTAGGTCTTTAGAAGATATGCTTCAGGACTATGTTGAATTAGGAGGGAAAATATTTGCCTGTGATATGACAATAGATATCATGGGAATAGATAAAGATGATTTAAGGGAAGAAGTTATTACTGAATATTGTGCTGTAGGAACTTATATTAAAGAAGCTAAAGAATCAGAAATAACTTTATATATATAATAAAATGGGGTGATTTAATGAATAAGGATGTAGTTTATCTCGATAATTCTGCTGTGACTAGAATTGACGAGAAGGTACTGGAAGCTATGAAACCATTCTTTTTTGAGACTTATGCTGTAGCAACTTCAGAGTTTGCTTATACAATGGGTATAGAAGCAAAAGAGGCGTTAGAAGAAGCCAGAGAAAAAATTGCAGATTCTTTAAATGCAGATGCGAATGAATTAATTTTCACTTCTGGAGCAACCGAATCTAATAATCTGGCTTTAAAAGGTATTATGTACAATCAAAAAGAAAAAGGACATCTAGTAGTTTCTGATATTGAAGATTTTTCTGTTTTAAATACTGCCAAGAAGTTAGAAAAACAGGGCTATGATGTGAGTTATATAAGTGTAGATAGCAAAGGAAGGGTTAATATTGAAGAATTAAAAAATAGTATAAGGAAAGATACTGTTTTAGTTTCAATCCAGCATGCCAATCAGGAAATTGGAACTGTGCAGGATATAAAAACAATAGGTGAATATCTTGCTGATAAAGATATTCTATTTCATACTGATGCTACACATACGTTTAAACGAATTCCGATTGATACTAAGGAATTACCGGTTGATTTAGTAACTATTTCAGCTCATACTATTCATGGCCCTCGGGGTATAGGTGCCCTTTATAAAAAAGAAGGAATTAAATTAGAGAAAATCATGGACGGTGGCTTTCAGGAAAATAATCTGAGAGCAGGAATAGAAAATATACCAGCTGCAGTAGGATTTGCAAAAGCAGTTGAATTAATAACCGAAGAAGAAAATGAAAGAATAAAAAATTTAAGAGATAAATTAATCGATAAAGTTGAAAAAGAAATAGAAGATGTTACATTAAATGGTTCTAGAGAAGACAGAACTCCTCAGAATGCTAATATAACATTTCACTATGTAGAAGGTGAATCAATCACCTTACATTTAGATATGAGAGGATTTGCAGTTAGTACAGGTTCAGCCTGTTTCAGTAAATCGCTAGAGGCTAGTCATGTAATCCTGGGAATTGGTGGAGACCATGAAAGAGCACACGGCTCAATTAGATTTACTTTCAGCAGGTACAATACTGAAGAAGATGTGGATAAAGTTGCTGCAGCTGTAAAAGATGTAGTAGAAAGCTTAAGGGAAATCAGCCCCCTAGGTAGGAAAGGAAGTGAGTAAGATGAGTTCTCCTTACAGTGATAAAGTTATTGAATATTTTCAAAATCCTAAAAATGTTGGTGAACTTGAAGATCCAGATGGTATAGCAAAAGAGGGGTCACCTGCTTGTGGTGATATGGTTCAACTTCATCTTAAAGTAGATGAAGAAAACCAAAGAATAACGGATATAAAATTCCGATCATATGGATGTGCTTCCAATATAGCTACTGGTTCAATTATTACAGAAATGGCCAAAGGCAGAACAATTGATGAAGCTAAAGAAATTACCTGGCAGCAGGCTGCTGATGAACTGGGTGGATTACCAGCTGTTAAAAATCATTGTTCAGTCTTAGCTGTAGATGCACTAAAAGAAGCAATTAGAGATTATGAGGAAAAACATGGTTTAGTAAAAGAAAGGGTAGAGACTACCATAGAAGTAGTAAAGGAAAGGTTAAAACATGTTATGAATCCTATCCATGGGCTTGATGTATTAAAAACTAATCTTATAGAAAATATAGAATTAGAAGATAAAGTAATTACAATTACTGTTGATTTAGCTGAAGACCATCAATTTGCCCCGGTTCTTAAAGAAGATATTAAAGAGAAGCTTGAACCACGCTGGGACGTTGAAGAAGTAATAGTAAAATATAAGTAATCAAAAAAACCCCCAAGAAACCTGAATTACCAGGATAAACTTGGGGGTAAATTATCTGATTATAAAAAAATGGTGCCGAAGGTGGGACTCGAACCCACACAGGCCAAGGCCCACAGCGCCCTCAACGCTGCGCGTCTGCCAGTTCCGCCACTTCGGCATTACAAATATAAATTATAACATAAAATTTTACTTTGTCAATAAATTTTTCAAAATTAATGCTGATATTTTTCAAAAAACAAATTATTCATTTTAAAAATAATAAAGAAGCTGATGTTATGCAGGAATTGAGCCTATAATCACGAATATTATGAATATAAGGGAATAGGGAGGCAATAACATTGGTAGAAAAAAATACAGACAAAAATACAGACAAAAATGAAAAATCAATGAAAAAGCATAAGTGGTTAGGGATTCTAATTATCGCCCTAATAGTATTATTTATTGGCCTTACAGGGTATTATCTAGAAAGTTCTTTAAAACCATTAGCAAATGGAAATGGAGATCTTTCTCAACCCGAAACAGAACAATCTTTATTTGATCAACTGTTATCTGTTTTAGGTATGGGAGAAAGTAATTTCAATCAAAACTTAAATATACTATTTGTGGGTTTAGACGATGAAGAAAGTGTTGCACTGGGATCTGTGGAAGCCGATTCGATAGTTTTAACAAAATTGAGGCCAGAAAACAATAAATTACAGTTAAATTACATAAATGAAAATTCAACTTATGAAGGAAAGCAGTTAAAAGCATATAGTAAAGAAACGATTCAACAGGCTGTGAGAGAGCTAACTGAAACTGAATTTGATAATTATGTTTATGTAAACTATCAGGGCTTTGAAAAAGTTATTGATGAGTTAGGAGGAATCCAGCTTGAGCTAAAAGAAGATGTCAGAGTTCCAGGCTTAGGTTTGGATTTGAAAGCCGGCAATAACCTTTTATCTGGCCGGGAGGCTCTAAATTTTGTTCGCTGGAGCAGTTCATCTTATTTACCAAGGTCTGAAAGGCAGAAAATGCTGATTCAGGCTGTAGTAACTAAATTAAAAACAAATAATATTATGTTCAATGTTAAAGAACTTTATAATACTATAGTTGAAAGTTATAATTCTGTTGAAACAGATATTAATACAGTTCTTGCAGTAGAAATCTTTAATTATATAAGATCTAATGATAAATTAGAGTTAGAGTTTATTGATTAAATTAGAAAAATTAAGCTTTTAAGAAAAAAATATCTGTAGTCGATTTTACAAGTATTTAGTAGTATATTTAACATAAAATAATTTAATTGCTGATAATAGCTGATATCAGATTTTGACTTGAACTAGCATTTTATATATACTAGTTATTGCTGACGCGGTAATTATACTTTTGATTACTGCAGATGGGCGAATAGCTCAGTTGGGAGAGCACCTGCCTTACAAGCAGGGGGTCACAGGTTCGAGCCCTGTTTCGCCCACCATTTTTATTTTTAAATATAATATTTCGAAGTTGTGTTTGAAGTCTTCAGTTTTATTGACTTCCTACATCTTACTTCTAAAACACACGGAGGTGTAGCGTAGCGGTTTAACGCGCCGGCCTGTCAAGCCGGAGATCGCGGGTTCAAATCCCGTCTCCTCCGCCATTTTTGGTGGAATAGCTCAGTCGGTAGAGCAGTGGATTGAAAATCCACGTGTCGACAGTTCGATTCTGTCTTCCACCACCATTTTTTGCGGGAATAGCTCAGTGGTAGAGCATCACGTTGCCAACGTGAGGGTCGCGAGTTCAAATCTCGTTTCCCGCTCCATTTTATTTGCAGTTTTGGGCGGCATAGCCAAGTGGTAAGGCAGAGGACTGCAAATCCTTTATTCGTCGGTTCAAATCCGTCTGCCGCCTCCAATACTTTTTATTGATACAACAGCCATTGTGGCTGTTTTTTGTATTTATGGAGAATAATTTTTTAGCTAATTCGTGCCGAAAAACGTGCCATTTTATATTTTGAGGGCATTATCAAGGTGTTTTACAGCTTCTTTTTGCTGATCTGTGTCATGATGATAATAAATATCCATTGTAGTAGAAATGGTTGAATGACCTAACATTTTTTGAACGATTTCTGGCCCAACTTTATTATTTACATTTATTGTCGCAAATGTATGTCGCATAATATGGATTTTTGATTTATGAGGAAGATTAGCTTTTTCAGTTATCTTTTTCATTTTTTTATTTAAACTGGTTGGATAATATCTTTCGCCATCTGGTTTACAGAAGACCAGGTCTAAATCATCACCTTTGTAATCTGATCCTAATAAAATTCTAAATTCTAGCTGCCAGGTCTTATATTTCTTTAATAGCCCCACAAGTCTCTCAGAAAGCTTTATTTTGCGTCTGCTTGAGTTGTTTTTAGTTTCTTCCTCAATTACAGCACCAACACCCTTTTTGCCAACTAAACGCCTTTTAACTTCCAATATACCGCTATCTAAATCAATAACATTCCATGAAAGAGCAAGAGCTTCACTTTTTCTTAATCCTGTATAAAGCATAGTACTGATGAATACGAACATAAAAAAATCATTTTCTTTTGCAGTTTTTATAATTTCAGCTATTTCTTTTTCTTTCATTACTGAAACTTCTTTCTTTTTTGGGGAAGGTGATTCAATTGGATCAAGAGGGTTATGTCTAATCAAATTAAATTTAACAGCTTTTTTGAAGCATTGATTCATTAATACATAGATTTTCTTTAAAGTATTCTCAGATAGCCCCCCTGAACCATTAATTTTGCCCCTAGAACGCTTAATCTGGAAGTATTCTTCTAAATGGACAGGATGTAAGTCCTTTAATTTGATATGGCCTATATCTGGCTTAATATGAGCTTCATATCGTCTTTTATAATTATCATATGTTGTAGTAGCTACAGTAGGTTTTTTATGAATTCTTAAATAACGCTCAAAATACTCAGAAACAGTAATATTATTTGGATCCGTTATTTGGCCTTCCTCTTTATCTCTAATCATGTTAGCCATCCAATTTTCTGCTTCTTTATATGTGTCTAAAGTCCTAGTTCTTCTTTTTCTTTTACCCTGAACACCAATTTCTACGACTGCCTTATATTTACCATCATTAACTTTCTCAATGTGTGCCATCACAATTCCTCCTTTATTTTGATTAAATTAGCACAATTTATGGTTACAATGTGCTAGTTTATATACATATGTTCGCTTAGTGTGTAAAAAGAGAAGCCCCGAAGGGCCAAATTAAAGTATAATTGAAATTATCAGCAGAAGTGATCCTGTTAAATATAATATATTGAAAATTGTATTATTAATTTTTTCAGGTAAAGTACTCATAGAAAAAGTCATAATTTCCGGACTAATCAATTTTGCATAAGTTGACCAAAGTAAAATAAATGCACTAATTAGTTGTAACCAAACTTTTATTTTTAGCTTTAAATTTAAATTTGTAATATAAATATTAAGCAAATGAACAAAAAATAAACTAATTATTAAAGTGCCTATAACAATAATAAATGATCTAAATAGATTCTTTCTAATTGCTTTAATTGATTGGTATTGATTTTCTTTAAGGTGATTTTCTTTTAATTTTGAAGGGTGAAGAATACATAAAAGAGTTTCGATTATCTTCATAAAGATTCCTTTCTTCAATTTGATTTAAATATGTTTATTAAAAAAATTTATTTTGAGGTTTAATATCCTTATATTCATTTATAGCATTCTCATCTCCAAGCCATTGAATATAATCTATTATAACTCTTTCTTTATTCGTATTTTCCAATTTTATTTTATTATATTCATTTCTTTCTAATAATATATTGAAGTTATTATCATAATGATCATATATTGTTTTAATAATTTCTTTTCCAATTGTATCTCCCTTATCCACAGTTTCAGATTTAATAATTTTTTTTAATATTGTTTTATATATTTCATCGTATATTTTTTGACCAGATTTACTAAAAGAAATCATTTTTTTGTTGGCACTATTTTTGATTAGATCATCAATTAAATAATGATACCAATTATTTAAATCAATTTCTACTGAATATTTATCAGATAAATCATTAAAAAGTTCTTCTGCTTCTTTTGTCCCGAAATTTGTTTTCCAATGTTTAATTCCATCTTCTAAATCATGCCTTCGATATGAGAGACTATCTGCAATTTTTACAATCTGAGATTCTATACTATCTGCTTCATCTAAATTATAATCTTCAAGATGATCAATTTCATCAAGATTATTTTCATAATCAGTATGTTTTAAAACTCCTTTAACTACATCATGTGTAAGATTGAATCCTTTAACATAATTATTGTATTTATCTCTACTGTTCATATTATATCTTCTTAAAAGCCACACACTTTGAATATTGTGAGAAAACTTTTTGTCTTTAGATTTTAAGATTTCATTAAGAGCTGATTCACCCGCATGGCCAAAAGGTGTATGACCCAAATCATGAGCGTAAGCAATAGCTTCTGCAAGGTCGGTATTTACATTTAGAGATCTGGCTATTATTTCTGCGGTATGAGCAACCTCTAGTGTATGAGTTAATCTAGTTCTAGAATGTTGATTAACTCCTCTAGCAGTATATATCTGAGTTTTCATACGAAGTCTACGAAATGGATCAGAAAATATGATTTTTTCTTTATCTTTTTCATAGGCTGTTCTATATTTATCTTTTTTTTCTGGCTTCCATCTACTAGCATTTTTTGATTTTTTAGCTTTTTCATCTAAGTTTTCTATTTCCCATTTTTCTTTATCTGTTCTTAAAATCAAAATATCAATCCTTTCATTTTTATGATAAAAATTCTGTTTGAAGTTTATCTATTGATTTTTGAATTTTAGTTGCAAATAATTCAATTTCAGGAGTAGTAAAAATAATTGGATTCTTTCTATTATCTACTGTTATTTCTAAGACATTATCTTTAGGAGTGACTATAATATCAAGTATTTTATCTAATTTAACTGAATAACTGCCTGAGCCTACTGTAAGTATTCTTTTATTTGTAATATAACTAGTTCCAGAACGGTTCTCAACATAACCAATTTCTTTAATTTTTTTCCCGTTTACAGTTCTTCTTTTTAGAATTTTTTCTTTAATTATTTTGGCTCTTGTTTTGTAAAAGCAATCTTCGTTTTTTAAATTTATATTAACTTCAATTGGTTCTAATTCAGAGTCAATTTCTTTTCTGAAATTACTCATTTTTTCAATAGTATTTAAATCTTCCTTTAATAAATCTTTGTCTAAATTAAAAGTATCAATAAATGATTTTAATTTAATTTCTTCATTTTTTTCTAATTTAAAATCTGAAACATAAAAGTCAAAAACATCTTTAAAAACTTTTTCTTTTGTATTATTAAATAAATTATTATCTATATTCAGAGCTTTACTAGCTTTAATTATTTGATCTTTTGTAACCAAATCGTCAAAGAATCCTAAAAATAAACTGTGCATACTAACAAAATTATAAAATTTAGCAAGCTCTTTATTATCAGAATCTGAAATTTTAGGGTTCAAGTGCTTATAAATTTCTAATTCGTTACTTTCTATTGCTTCAGATAAATTTTTATGGTTTTTTTGTGCAATTAAAATTAAGTTATTTAATTCATCTATTTTTTTATTTTTTAAGTATCCATAAACTAATGAAGCTACTCCAGGGAGAATAAATAAAGGAGAACTAATTGAGAGTAATAATGAAAAACCACCAATATAATAATATCTATTAATTTTATCTATTTTCGACGGTGATTTGGGAATATCACCAAGTAATAAATTTGATTCTTTTAAAGTTTTTGGAAATGTAATTCCCGTGTCTATAAATATTTCTTTTGGTAAGGGGTTTTGATCATCAATATAATATGTTTTAGATTTATTAGTTTGGTTTGAAGAACTTTTATTTTTAGTATTAATATATTTTCTATAACGAACAGGACCCTTTCCTCCAGAAACATATGCACCTTTTGGGCCAATACCAGCTTTTAATCCTTTTGGTCCAGCTGAAACACCTACACCACTTTTTGAAAGATTAATTCTAACTGGACCAGCCTTAAAACTTTTTCTTAAAAATAAACCCAATAATCTCACTCCTTTATTATACAAAATATAAAGTTATTTAATTGTACTACAGCTGTATTCTTATATAATTTACAAAGTTACTGAAGACCATGTACTTTATTTATTATATTAAAAACATGTGCCACAAGGTTTATATCCTTTGTTTTGAGCTTCTTCAATAGTTTTAAACCATATTTCGTTTTCAGGATTAATGTTTTTAGCCCATCTACAACCAGGATAATGATATTTATCAGACTCAACACTTCCAACATAAGTACCTTTTTCTGATTGAGCAGCAATATTAGTTTGATGTGTCATAAAACCAGTAAATAAAATAATTATAATTAATAAACTTACAGTTAATTTCTTTTTCATTTAACTTACCCCCTGAATTATTTTATTTCCAAGCGCCACTATAAAAACCATCTTCACCATTTATAGTTGCACTGATCCAAATTTCTTGAGGTTTATATTCAAATGGATTAAATCTTTTTCCATCAGAATTACTAAAATTCATTGCCCCTACAGTATAAGTAGAACCTGATTTCATTATTGATGTATTGTAAGTATAACCACTAGTTAAAATCTTAGGATTAATTTGTAATTCAACATCTTTCCAGTCATTGGAATCTTGATTAGTAATTATAAATTGAGAACCATCAAAACTTACTTTAGCATTTAGTGATATTGTGTCAGATGAAGATGAACTATCTTCGTCTGTACTACCAGCTGCTAGAGTAATAAAAATCAAAATAATTATTATTGATAGAACATTTAATTTTCTTATTTTTTTCATTTTATTAATCTCCTTTCAAAATAAAAAGCTAAAAGTATACTAATCAATATTGTTACAAAATCATAATAATCAAAAATTCCAGGTATTAATTTGAAAAATTGACCTATTTCACTTCCTATCCCGATAAAAATAACTATAGATATCCAAAAATACTTATTATTAGATTGGCTATCCTTCCATACATATAATATAGAAAAAATAAATGAATACATCCAGAGTGCATTTGGCAATGAAAATATAATTATGTCTGGTAAATTTTTAAATGTCAAAAATCTTATCAATTCAACTGTTTTTTCTAACCCAATAATTTCAAACCATTTGAACATTAAGAGAGAACTAGTTCTGTATCCAATATAAATTAAACCACCAATAAAGACTGGAAAAAAACAATTTAATAGGATTACTATTAATTTATTTTTAGTTTTCATAATCCTCCTTTATGTCGAATTTTCAGACTATTTGTCGAATATATGTTCGTTTATTAACCAAAAAAATTTTCGATATTCTCCTTAACAAAATTATCCGCTGCCTTTTCCATCTGACTGTACTGCATGTCCATGCCAATTACATAACCAGCTTCCGGCATATCATACATTATATGCTCTACCTCGTGTAGGTACACCTCCTTTTGAAGTTCTAGAGTGAGGTTTTGATTAATTATCACGTAGTAGTTTTGAGAAGAAGAGAGGTATACAAAGCCATATATTCCTGGATTTAGTGGTATAAATTTTTGGTATATATTATTTTCTCTGGCCCACTCTTGATAATTTATGTATGTTCGCTGGAGAGCTGTACGGTGTTTTTTCTCTCTCATACAGACCACTCCTTAAATTTAGCTGTTATTAGATTCTTCATCTTCAATTGCTTTGATTATTCTTATAACCTGTCTAATGCTTGACTCATCCATATCTTTAGTTTGTTTGAATAAAAGTTGTAAATCTTCACGCTGTGATATTTTTTCCCAGGCATCTGAAAGCTCTGGATCGTCTGTAAGAGCTTTTTTTATTTTATCTGCTGAAGAGCGTTCATTGGTGCCTCCTAATAAATAATCAACAGATACTCCAAAAATATCAGAAAGCTTCATTAATGTTTCATTATCCACATTTCTTTTACCTTGCTCATATAATCCCACAGCTGCTCTAGTTATTCCTAATTTTTTAGCAACATCTTCTTGGGTCATATTATTTTCTTTTCTTAATTTGCGCAATCTTTTCGATATACTCATAATAAGCCTCCTGAATCATCTTTCATTTATTATAATACATTCTGTATCGTTATTAAAGAAAAGATACAAAAAGTTTCTTAAATCTCTTGACAGATACATAATGTTTCGTTATAATATAATTAAATTGATACAAATTGTTTCTAAAGGAGGTGTTTTAAATGCGTGATTTATTGATAAGAAAAAGAAAAGAGCTAGATTTAACTCAAGTTGAAGTTGCTGAAAAACTTGATATAACAAGGGCTTTTTATAGTCATATAGAGACAGGTACAAGGAATCCTACTTTAAAATTAGCTAAAAAAATTGCAGATTTTTTTGATATGAAAATTGATGATATTTTTTTTGATAACAAAAGAAACAACTCGTATCATAATAATCATTCTGCATAATTATTTTTGGTTTTTTGAAGGGTCTTAAATATCTTTTTGTAAAACTTACATGTTTCATTAGCAAATGATTTATTTGTTACTTCAGCTGAACCAGTATTTGCAGCTTTTATCAAATTATTATCCATAGCCTTTAAAGTAATTTCTTTAGCAATTTCTTGGGAAGTCATAGTTATCATCCTTTCTTAAAATTTTGGTGGGAGGTGAGAGAAGTGAAAAAAAGTGTAGAAGAGTTATTAGAAGAACAGCTTAAAATGCTTTGTGAGTCAAATGAAACGATTACTAAATTTGCTTCTAAAAATGAGATTTGTGATTCATTAGTTCAAGTTCATGATACTGTTAATGATTCTATTGTTGGAATAAGTGAATTGTTGATAGGAAAAAGAGGTAGTAAACAAACTGAAAATGTAAATACTGAACTGGAGATAAGGTCTCCAGTTCAGAAAGATAAATTAAATTCTCAATTTATTAATTATCTTGAGAATGAATTTAAAAGCCAATTATCTAAATTGGAAGAAGTTGATAATGGACTTTCAGATAAGCGTAAAAAAATGAATATTAGTCAGATTATTGAACGGAGCAATTTTATTCCTGATGAAGATCTAGAAAAAGTAGGAATAGCTTTAGAACAAATAATATTGAGAACTACTAATCACGATATCATTATTAACGTTTAAGTCTGATACCTTTAGCTGCTAAAGTTTTACCATATTCGTTTATTGTTTTAGCCGCTGCTTTAGAAGAAATTTCAATAATTAACTCAATATCATTTTTGGTCAAGTTATCAGCTTGTTCAATGAATTTATCAAATTCTTTGGTTAATGATTCTTGAACATTTTCAAAATATCTCTGAGTCAAAGCTTCATTTTCTTCTATTATGTCCTGTTTTGTATTTCCACTTTTTATAAATTCAGTTTTTTGTTGTATATCCATAATTGGCACCTCCTTTCTATAAACATATTTATACAGAAAGGAGAAGATACCTTTAGGAAAGGAGAAAATTAATGAACAACCTGCAAATCTTTAAAAATGATCAGTTTGGAAAAGTAAGAATGGTAAAGATTAATAATAAGCCTTATGCAGTTGGGAATGATGTTGCTTCAGCTTTGGGATATAGTTCTCCAGTACATGCAGTAAAAAGACATTGCAAGGGGTGTATGAATCATTCACTCCCTACATCAGGTGGCATTCAAGAAATGAAAGTTATACCTGAGGGTGATATTTATAGATTAATTATTAAAGCTGCGGATCAAAGCCATAATGAAAAAATAAAAGAAATTGCAGAGGGATTTGAAGCCTGGATTTTTGATGAGGTTTTACCTCAAATCAGGAAAACTGGCCAGTATGTTAATAAACCATCTTCAGTTGAAGATTTAATTATTTTACAAGCTGAGTCAGTTAAAGAGTTAAAACAGAAAGTTGATCACCAGGAAGAACAAATTAAATCTATTAAAGGTGCGGTTATTCACACTGATCAGGATTGGAGAAATTGGGTTAACCAACAGCTAAATACTATCGGGTTTAGAAATAAGAATTATAGAGAGGTCAGAAAACAAAGTTATGACATATTAGAAAATAGGGCCCGCTGCAGACTAAATGTAAGATTGAATAATTTAAGAGAACGTCTAGAACAGGCTGGAGCTAAAAAATCTAAAGTTAATAAAGTTACTAAGCTAGATGTAATTGAAGAGGATACCAGGCTTAAAGAGATTTATACATCGGTTGTTGAAAAATTGGTTATTAAATATTCAGCTTAGGGAGTTGAGATTCAATGTTAGATAAAAAGGGGTTTTTTAAATTAGTTGATGAGCAGTTGGAAGAATTATGTGAAACCAATTCATTGTTGCTTAGCAGAATAAAAAGTGAAGAATTACATCCAAGAAGAGAAGATATAGAAGCTTTAAAAGTTGTAAATGAATCAATTCATAATCTGGCTTCACTAGTAAATGAAACAAATCATAGGTGGTAAAGAGGGAGAGATTATATTTTGATTTGTCTAACAAAATTAGTCTATTTTTATATCTTTAGCTGGAGTGTTTATGCATTCTTCAGCAGTTTTATAGATTTTTTTATAAAATTTAGAGACTTCGTTAGCAAGTGATTTGTTCGTTTCTGAATCATTTGTTATTAATGACTTTTTACTATCATGATTTAATGCTTTTAAAGTTATTTCTTTAGCGATTTCTTCTGATTTCAAATTACCACCTCATTATTATTATTTATCTCTCCCTCAATGTAAATAATTATATGTAGGTGAGTAAAAACCTTTATTTAGGAGTTGGTTTAAGATGATTATTGGTGATAAGAACTATGAGGAAGTTATTTTTACCAATGACGAAGATGAAGTACTGGCAATAGTTTCAGATGATGAGGTTATAGAGAAAAAGGGCAATAAAGTGAAACTGATACCTGCAGCACTTGAAGAATAAGCTAGTCTAAATTATTATTTTTACTTTTATCTGGATTAGATACAGGAGTTTCAATTCCATTAATTTTTCTTATATGGTAATTATCATATTCACCAGATTTAATTTTACTAACAAATTGCTGTTTATTCATTGTTTGCCCACTATAGTTATCTTTAAAATGAGTGTTGCGACCACTCTTTGTTTGCTTGGTAACAGATACTTTTTTTCGTGCCAATGTTTCACCTCTTTAGTTATTTAGAAGTAATGCAGGTATCTATAAAATTATACCATATTATGTTAATTAAATGAAATTAGGAGGTAAATATATGCAGAATATTTTAATTGATATGTTCAAAGAGTTTAATAGAAAGAGTAAAGTAATATATTTTGTTGATCTGGTAGCTGGAGAAGTTAAGTTTTCGAAACTTAATAGTGAGTGTGAGAAGATTTGTGCTATTGAAGAAGTAAACCAAGCAACTTTTGAGAATGGAATTATTATATTAGATGCAGAAAAACAATGGAATTTAACAATTGAAGGTCCTAAAATATTGGAGGTGCAAAAATAATGGCAATAAACTTTGAATTAAGAAAACAGCAGCAATCAATTACAGCTGATGCAAGAGAAATATTAGAAAAGAAAATAGACGAGGCAATACAAAAATATCCTACTGGTATGAAGCCTTATCATTTAGAAGAGATAATGAGTTGTTCTCAATCTCAAGTTTATGAGTTTTTAAATAATTATGATATACCAGGTGCTAAAAAGTTACCTAGTTTAGGATGGAGAATACCAAGAGAGACCTTTTTAGCCTGGTGGTATGGGAAAGAGGTGGTTCATAAAAAGAAGAAAAAACTAAAAAAGTCTCAGGTGCGGTATTAGTCAGGGAGAGATATTTGAAGTGAGGTTTTATATCTTAATTTAATTATATGGCACGTTTAGTGCACAAACAACGAAAATAAGTGCCATTAAATCAAAAGGGAGGAAAATAAAATGATTCAATCTAGAACTTTAGGGGAAGCTATCAGAGATGGAATGAAGGCTAAAGGACTTAAGCAAAGTCAGTTTGCAAGAATATTGAATATTGATAGGACTACTTTGTCAAAATATATTAATGGCCATTTAAATATGCCCGAGGACATAAAGCGAAAATCAGTAGCTTATTTACAAAGTCCAATTTTAAGAATTAAAGTTTATGGGACGACATCATCAAATATTGTTTTTGATAAAGCACAAATTGAGTTTTATAAGACCAGTATTAAAGCAATTGAAGAATTTGAAGAAGCGATTCAAAGCATTAGAGATGTTTTAAAATTTGCTTACAATATTAAATCGGAAGATGAAATGACTGATGAACAAAAAGAAAAATTTCAACGTATGTTAGATGAAATTGAAGATGCAAATCATGTATGTGACATGTTGGATATTGCAGCTTCAGATTTAGGAGCTGATTTAGAAGAAAGAAATAGACGCTGCTATCAAAAATATTTAAGTCGTGGTTATTTAAGTGAGGGAATTCAAAATGAAGCAGTCAATATCTGACCAAGAAAAAAAGTTTCATTATTGTAATGACTGTATTAAAAATCCAGATTGTTGTGGTAAGGATCCATTAAAATGTCGGAAAGAAAAAGAAGCAGAATTGTATTTTGAACTTTATGATAAGCCTATATCCGGGTTTAACAGAATTTAAAGGAGGCCAAAATGGGAACTGCAAGAGAATGGCAAATATTTATACAGGGATTATTGATGGGGCTGATAATTTTCGGATTTGGCCCGAGGTTTTTGAAAGAAGTCATGGAGAATACAAGATATGTTATAGAACAAATAAAAAAGCCAGCTGCTAGAACAGCTGACCGTAAGAAAAACCAATCTAAATATAGTATAACAAATAGTTGTAAAGATTTCTACTCTCAGGACATAGAAAGGTGGGCAAGTGATGAAAGAAATTAAATTATTATTGCTAGAATTAAAGAATTTCAAAGGAGCTAGAAAATTAAAAATTGAGCCTAAAGGTAAAAATATTGATATATATGGCCAGAATGAAACTAAAAAAACTACTATAGCTGATGCCTGGTCCTGGTTGTTCTTTGATAAAGACACAATGGATCAGAGCCCACAGAAATTTGATATTAAACCTCTCGATGAGAATAATGAACCAATACACGGTTTAATTACAGCTGTTAAAGCAACTATTGAAGTTAATGGTAGTCAAAAGACTTTTGAGAAGAAATATTATGAAAAATGGGAAAAGAAAAAAGGAAGTATAGATGAAGTATTTACTGGTCATACTACTGATTGTTATGTGAATGGAGTTGGAGTTAGTAAAACTGAATTTGAAGAAGAAGTTAAAAAGATAGCTCCAGAGAAAATATTTAGACTGCTTACTGATCCTAAATATTATAATGAGCAGCTGCACTGGAAAGAAAGACGTAAAATACTAACAGATTATGTCGGTGGAATTAGTTCTGAAGAAATATTTAAAGCCGAAGATAAATTAAGTAGTCTAGCTGAAGTTCTTGAAGATACTACTATTGAAAAGTATAAAGATTCGCTTAAAGACAAACTTAATAAATTAAATGATGAAATAAAGAAAATTCCTATAAGGATAGATGAGGTTAATAATAATTTACCTGAGGTTTCAGAAATATCAAAAGAAGAAGTTAAATCGGAAATAGAAAATTTGAAACAGAATAAAAAGCGACTGGAAAAAGAGCTTTCTGCAACTGAAAATGGTAGCGAAATTACTAATAAAGAAAAGGAGTTAGCTGAACTAGAAGCTGAACTGCAACAAATTAAAATTAAACATCGGTCTGATTATGATGAAAAAATTACTGAATTAAAAAATGATGGTGAAGAAATTAAAGATAATATTTCAACCTTAAAGCGAAAAATCAGAAATAAAAAGTTAGATCTTAAAGAAAATAAAAATAAAATGCAAGAGTTTAAAAGACAAATTAATGAATTGGCTGCAGCTTTCAGAAAAATTAATGCTGAAGAAATAGAAGTTGAAGATAAATGTCCAACATGCGGCCAGATATTACCTGAGGATCAACTTAAAGCTGCTGAAAAGAAATCTAAATTAGATAAGTCAGAGAGATTAGAAAATATTAAAGAACAGGGTAATAGCAATAAATCAAAGTACATGGAACTAAAGGAAAAGAATAATTCATTAATTACTGAAATCAATAATCTAAAAGAAGAGTTGAGTGGTTTAGAAAAAGTTAAAGATGATATTTATAATGAGTTATTTGAACTAAAGAAAAAAGCTGAAGCTTATCAAGATAATTTTCAGTACCAGAAAAAGCTTAAGGAAAAGGAAAATATTAAAGAAACTATCCAAAAAATTAGAGATGATAATCAGGATGCTGTTAATAAAGTTAATACCAAAATCGCTGAAATTGAAAATAAGATTGAAAAATTGCAGTCTGAATTAAGTAAAATTGATCAATATAATTCTGGCCAAGAAAGAATAGATGAGCTAAAACAGGAAGAAGAAAAACTCGCTGAAAAGTATCAAGAATTAGAAAAAGAGAAATACCTTTGTGAACAATTTGAAAAAACTAGGGCAGAGCTGTTAGAAGGAAAGGTAAATAATAAATTTAAGTTGGCTAAGTTTAAACTCTTTGAGAAGAATATAAACGGTACTATAGAGCCTACATGTCGAACTATATATAAAGGGGTCCCATACAATACGAACTTGAATAACGGCCATAAAATAATTGTTGGAATAGATATTATAAACACATTATCAGATCACTATGAATTTAGAGCACCAATCTTTGTAGATAATATGGAATCAGTTACGCAAAAAATAGATTCTAAAAGCCAGTTAATTAAACTAACTGCTAAAGAGAATGTGGAAGACCTGGTTATTTTAACTGAAGGTGATAAGGATTTAGAGAAACTCTCTAAAGTTTTTGGTAAAGAAAAAGCTAAAGAGATTTGTGGCATGAAGGAAGCTAGTTAAATGAGTAAAGATGAAAAAATAAAAAAGCTTGAGAGAAACATGAAGTTTTGTAAAGATTTCTCTCATACCAATAATTTTAAGCCTTTGTTTATTTACTATTACAAGGAAAAAATAAATAAGTTAAAAGGAGCAGATAAAAATGCCTGAAATAATTAGTCCTTATGATGAATTCAAAAAGTTTTTAGAAGAATATAGTAACGATAATTGGTTTGAGTTTGGTTATGGTTTAATAATTGTTTTTGGTGACGAAAAAATTAATATCCGGCAATACCATAATGATGGTTTTTGGTTAAGTAGCTGGATTGATAAGAGAGAATTTTTTGAAGGTATAAATCATTTTCCAGTTAGAGAAAGTTTAAAAATAAATGAGGAGGAAAAAAGTAATGAGCAAAAATAAAAATGAAGTTACAGAAAAGGAAAATAATAATATTCAGGTGACACCCGGTTTTGATAGTTTAGACAATTTTAATTTAGCCTTAAAAACAGCTAATTTATTATCTAAATCATCTCTTGTACCAAAAAATTATCAAGGTAATATCCCAAACTGTGTAATTGCTATTAATATGGCCCAACGAATGCAGGCTGATCCATTGATGGTTATGCAGAACTTATACATTGTTCATGGTAAACCAGGCTGGTCTGCCCAGTTTTTAATTAGTACTTTTAATACCAGTGGTAGATTTTCAGCAATTCGCTATAACTGGGTAGGAGAAAAAGGCGAGGATTCCTGGGGGTGTCAGGCCTGGGCTATTGAAAAAGAAACTGGAGATAAATTAGAGGGTGCAACAGTAACAATAAAACTAGCAAAAGATGAAGGTTGGTATTCTAAAACAGATAAGTACGGAAATGAAATCAGTAAGTGGCAGACAATGCCTGAGCAGATGTTGATGTACAGAGCTGCAGCATGGTTTATTAGAACTTACGCGCCAGAAATTGCAATGGGTATGTACACTGAAGACGAAATTATAGATGTAACTCCTGATCAAAAAGAGAGTGCTCATGACATAAATGTAGAGCAGGAAATATCAGAAAATGCTAATACAGAAAAATTAGATATTGATCCATCAGAGCTTAATCCTGATGATAACAGTGATGAAGAAAAAGAAGCTAAAGAACCTGAAAAAATTAAAGAAAATACAAAAACTAAAAAAGAAAAAAGTTCTCAAGGAAAACTAGAATTTGAAATTGAGGACGAAGAATAATGTTAGATATTAAAGCTTTGGCAAGTGGCAGTTCTGGGAATTGTTACAGAGTAAGTGACGGGAAGACCAGTCTCTTAATTGAGGCTGGTATCCCAATTCAAAAAATTAAAGAAGGGTTAAATTTTAATTTAACAGAGATTGCTGGCTGCTTAATTAGTCATGAGCATGGTGATCATAGTAAATCTATTAGTGATGTTATAGCTGCAGGAGTTGATTGTTATTTAAGTCCAGGTACTATTGATGTGCTAGATAGTATTGACTCAAATCACCATCGCATTCATGCAATATCGGCTAAAAAACCGCTTCAAGTTGGTAGCTGGGTAGTTAAGCCTTTTGAGGTCCAGCATGATGCAAATGACCCTATAGGATTCATATTATGGTCTAGAAATACTGGAGATAAACTTATTTATATAACTGATTCCTTCTATTCAAAATATATTTTTAATAAACCTGATTATATTATGGTTGAGTGTAACTATTCTGAAGAAATATTAAAGAAAAATGTTGAAGCTGGAAAGATCCATCCAGTACTTGAAAAAAGACTTAAAAGAAGTCATTTTAGCTTAGAAAATGTTAAGGATTTTCTTAATTCTAATGATCTAAGAAATACAAAAGAAATCTGGTTATTACACCTTTCAGATACAAATAGTAATAAAAAATTATTTAAAAAAGAGATTCAAAAATTGACAGGTAAATTAGTAAAGATAGCTGGGGGCGGTGATTAAATGGCTAGACCACAAAAAAAGGGTATTGATTATTTTACAGTTGATACTCATATGGAGGATAAAATTAAATTAGTAGAGGCTAAATATGGACTAGAAGGATTCGGTCTTTTAATCAAGTTATGGCAGAAAATTTACAGTCAAAAATACTACATTGACTGGACAGAAGAGATACAATTACTATTCAGTAGTGAAATTAATGTTGGCATAAACCTACTCAATGAAGTAATTAATGATTGCGTAAACTGGGGTATATTCAATCAAAAAATGTTTGAAAAGTATAGTATTTTGACAAGTCACGGGATACAAATAAGATATAAAGAAGCTACCTACAGACGCAAAAAAGTTGAGATGAAAGAAGAATATTTATTGTTAACAGAGGATGAAATTAACTCTAATATGGTTAATGAGAACAATAAACCAATTAATGATAACAAAAACTCAGTAAATGATAGTAAAAGTACACAAAGTAAAGTAAAGGAAAGTAAAGTAAATAAAAGTAAAGTAAAAGAAAGTAAATCAAAAGAATTAAAAGAGAAAGAAGAATTGAATTACGAAAAATTTTTCGAAGAAAATGTGGATAACTTTGAAACATATCTTCAGCAAATGTCAAAAGGGGTTATTCTCAATGCCTGTAAAATTTCAGTTGAAAAAGATAAACCCATGGCCTATTGTCAGGCTGTTTTAAAAGATTGGAGTCAGAAAGGCATTGGAAGCATTAATGATTTAAAGAATGCTGCCAAAAATAAAGATAGCCCAAAGCTTGATTACAAGTGGAAAGATTTCTTCATTGACTTTGATAGATTTAAGGAGTGATCTAGATGGATATTGCAGAAAAAATAATTGTTACCGGTGATATTACAGATGAGACAAAAAAGGACCTTGCATATTTACTCATGAATTTTAAAGCCGAAAACGAAGAAAAAGATATTAGAAAAGCTAGTTTTATAATTAAATACGGGCTAGAAACTGCCGGTTATACCGATAAAAGTTTTAATTTGAGTGAAAGCAATAATTATATTCGATTGGAGGTACACAATGGACCTGCTGGAGAAAATAAAAAAAGATTGTCCTCAGTTGTCTGAAGAAGAAATCAAAAAAATTATAAGAGAGTCAGAAAGCAAGGTGCTAGAAGATGAAAATATATAAATTATGGGAAGATGGAGAAAAAGAAAATCATAGTTTTGTTGCAGCAAGAAGTTACAATTCTGCTCTAAAGATTTTTGAGAATGAGAAAGATATCGAGCACTCAAAAATTAAAGGAGAAATTTTACTCAGAAAAAATCCAACATCCAGTAAAGATTACCTAAAAATAAAAATTTCTAAGGGAATAGTGCCTGAGGAGATAGATTTTGAATATTTTGGAGGAAATAGAGGGCGTTTAAGTATGATCAGGCCAGAGGTTAAAAATTTTATCCGAAAAGAAATAGAAATTGCTGTTGAAAAATATTTTGAAAGAGAGGTGCCAGAACTTAATGACAAATCTAGAAATGCTTAATATCAAGTTGCAACGAATGCTTGGGATAAGTAGTGGGAAAGCAAATCGAGTAATCCAAGTTGTTTTTGATAATCTTCAAAAAATAGCTGCAGAATATGAGGAGAAGGAGAATAATAGTAATGCTCAATAGAATTGTTTTAATTGGGAGATTAACCGATGATCCAGAACTCCGTTATACAAGTTCAGGAATTCCAGTTTGCAACTTCACTCTGGCTGTTGAGAGGAATTATACCAACAGAAATGGTGATAGGGATGTTGATTTTATCGCTATTGTAACCTGGAGAGGTCTAGCTGAGAATTGTGCCCGCCATCTTGGTAAGGGAAGATTGGTTGGAGTAGACGGTAGTCTGGAAATAAAAAAATCAGAGAATAATAACAGGACATTCATTAATCCGGAAGTTAACGCAGACAACGTCAGGTTCTTAGACTGGGGTAGCAGCAATCAAAAAGGAGCAAATGGTCAAGAGGGAAACCAAAGTCAACAGAAAACGTCAAATTACTGATTTTAGAGTATTTATATTAAGGTGGTTAAGGTGCAAAGGAGGGATTTTGGTGGTGAATGTAATTAGAAAAAGTTTCGGAGTTTTAGTTATCGATGGAATAGTAATGCACTCACCGGTGACTATAGATTCAGATAGACCGGGTGAATTTAAAATATTATATACAGCAGGAGATGAGGAAAGTGAAATTAGTGATACCAGGAAGACCAGTTCCAGCTCAAAGAATGACTCAAAAAAGCAAGTGGACAAAAAGAGCAAAGAAGAGTTTAGATTATCAAGAGAAAGTGGCATGGGAATGGAAAGCAAAGGCCAGAGGATTAAAACTTCAAGGTCCGCTTAAACTGAGCTGCAGCTTTTATTTTAATGATAAACGGCACGGTGATCTGAGTAATTTAGTTAAAGCAGTAGAAGACGGATTGCAGTATGGTAATGCATTTGAAAACGACAAACAAATAAAAAGATATGGTGATTCTGGAATATTTTTTGATGATAATCCTAGAGCTGAAATAAAAATTGAAGAGGTGAAGTAGAAATGTATATTGTTGAAACTAATGGTTTGTTTACTGGTTGGTATGAGGTAGAAGATGCTGAATTTGATAATCTAGAAAATGCACTAGATTACATAGAAATGCAGGAGAAACCTGAAAATTACAGAGTGATTAAAATAGTTGCTGAATATGAAGTAGAAACAAAACTTGTAATTAACGAATGAAATTAATTAACTCAGGAGTTGATCAATATGACAGTGGGAGAACAACTTGAGAAAAAGCAACCTCAAATATATAATTTCCTCATTGATTGTTTTAGTTTAGATATTAGAAAAACTAAGAGGGTAGAGCCAGTAAATTTTGAAGAAGATGATCCTCTTTTTAATTATTTCAAGGAGATGATGGAAAAGCCGAGGGGAGTGAAATTGTAATGGAAACTAAAGTTAAAGACAGGATAGAAGAGCAGCTAAAAAATTATCCTTTTTTAAAATCAAAAATAAAAATAACAACAAACAAAATAGCATACCAGGAAGATTATGTAGCTCAGGCAATTGACTACTCTAAAATACCCGGCGGCAAAACTAATAGTGTTTATTCTGATGTTGAAGAATTTGTTCAGAATAAATTAGATAAACATCCTGAGTTAATAGAGTTAATCATGGAAAAAGAAAGAATAGATGCTGCATTAGAGTGTCTAACATACAAAGAAAAACGATTGGTAAGATATAAATATTTTGAAGATATGACTGATAATGAAGTTAGTGATAAAATGCGGGAGCTAGAATTAAAGACATTTAGTATCAGAAATGACTCAACTATCAGAGATTATTCAAGCACTACAATTCAGCGAATGAAGAAAAAAGTGCTAAAAAAGCTAAATAGAGTAGGGCTATAATTAATTATAGCCCCATATTTATTCCATTTTTTGTTTATAATTATATCTTAATTTATTTAAAATTACAGAGTGATTATCTGTTTCCTCAGAAACATTATTAACTAAATCTATTACTGATATGTTAAAAAAGCTTTCTATCTTATTGATATCTTTTGGTTCAGTATTTTTATCAGTAATATAATTATTTATTATGTTTAAAACTCTATGTAAGTTTTGAGAATCATTTGCTTTTAAATAATCATCTACAGCATCAAAATAGCAGTTTATTGCGGCATGTGGATCTTTATCCATAATTGCATTTCCTTGAACATGCATTGTCATAGCAATGTTACGATGGAACTTTTTATCAAATTCACTTTGTTTTTCTTCAAATTTATTGTCAATATAATTTTCTAAGTTTTTTTCTATTTTTTCTTGTTCATAACTAGCGTGCTTTTTTTGATACCAATTAATATAGAGAGGGCCCAAGACTGTTAATACTGAAAAAAAGCCACCTAGGATTAAAATAAGCTTTGTCCAAGCTGAATTATAAAATGAATCTACTTTTGAAACTATATCTAAATATTCAACAGGAATAGTTTCTGCAGCTAATGCAACGGAATTAATCATATATCAAATCTCCTTCTAAAAAAGTAGTGTTAGTTATTATATTCATTAAATACTTTTTATTTCCTTCAATATTATAATAAAAGGTGCTAAAAAAGCTACAAAAAGTAGGGCTATGAGGAAAATGGGCAACAATCGGGCAAGAAACGGGCAACTTTCGGGCAACATTTCCCTAGAAGGTGTGATATTCTAGTATTGTGGAAATAAATATAAACTTTGTTATGTTTATTTTCCTCCTTTATTGGAGCCCTGGCCTTGCACCTCCAGGGCTTTTAATATTTTGAGGGGAGAGGGAGATTATAGAGGGTGTGGGGTATGCTGCTAAGGTATTTATTTTCATGAAAGAGATAGGAGGGGAATATGTTTGTAAAATGTGACTCATGTAATGTAAGATTTGAATTTGAGAATCCTAAGAAAAGAAAACTAACTGATCAGGTTTCAGAAATATATTTTGAATGTCCTAATTGTGGAGAAAAATTTCACTCTTATTATGAGAATGAGAAAGTTAGAAATTTGATGGATGAAAATAAGAAATTACAGAATAAGTTGAAGCGTGATATTACCAAAGCTAAGTTTGATAGTTTGATGGATAAAATTAGATATAATAAGCGAAAGATTAATAAAGAACAGAAAAGTATTAAAAACAAAGGAATTTTGTAGATTTGCTTGAAATACTTCTAATAGAGATATTATTAGGAGTGATAAAATGAGTGAAAAAACTAATGTCTGGGATTTTTTAATTAAGTCAATACCAGTTTTTGCCACTTTGTTCGGTGTGCTTCTTTCCCATGGGATTAAATATATTGGTAAAATAAAATTTAATGTAGATGAAACTAAATTTAGGTTTACTCTAGATGAAAAAATGAATTTTAATTTTGATACAGGCGAACCTGAATTTGTTATGGTAAGTATTATGCTTACTGAAATAACTCTCCACATATATAATAGCAGTGATAGTTATAAAACTATTAAGAATATAGAGCTGTTTCTTGGAGATGAACATTTACATAATAAGAAATTTATATTTAATGAGAGGAAAAATACTACACTGAATATTTTTAAGATACCTCCTAAAGAAGTTGTCCAACTTGTAATTAAAGGATATTATCCTGACGATGAAGTTGCTAAAATTAAGGATTCTAAAAAATTTCTAGATTTACATTTGAATTATGAGAATCGAAGAGGTAAGGAAAAATCTAAGAAAATTTATACTATTGATTTTAATGAGATTGAAGATGATTTTTAAAGCATTATAACTTTCAGCACCCAATCGGGTGCTTTTTTTATGCGCAAATTTAAGGAGGTGAGGTCAGCAAATGAGTAAAACAAAACTAATTAAGTGTAGTGGTATTAATAAAGATGGAAGCATGTGCTCGAGAAAAAAAGAAGTTTCTTCTGATTATGAAGGTAACTGGTATTGCTGGCAGCATCCTAAAGATAAAGTTATTAAAGATGATTCACTAACTGACAAACAGAAAGCTTTTTGTGAAGAATACATTGTAGATCTTAATGCAACTCAGGCAGCAATTAGAGCTGGATATAGTAAAAAAACAGCTGATGTTCAGGGGCCCAGGTTGTTAGGAAATGTTAGAGTTGCTGAAGAAATTGAAAGGTTAAAGAGAGCCAGATCAAAAAGAACTCAAATAACAGCTGACAGAGTTTTAGAGGAGCTTGCAACTATAGGCTATAGCAAGATAACTGACTATCTGGAAGTAGTTGAAAAAGACGTTGTTGTAGGCTATAAAAAGGATGATAAAGGTCAGCATGACTATGAGCAACCTATTATTAGAACCAAAAAGGTTGTAGAAATTAAGGAAACTAAAGAAATGGATCCAGAAGCTATTAAAGCTGTATCTGAGATAAAGCAAGGAGCAAATGGTATTAGTTTAAAGCTCTATGACAAACCAAGTGCTCTTGAAGATATAGGAAGGCATCTTGGTATGTGGAAAGACCGAATAGAGCATAATATCAATAATATTACAGGAGTAGAAATTGAATTTATTGAGGATGATTAGGAATGAGAATGAAAATAAAGCCTAAAAAGTCCGAGTTTAATCCTATATATTTCAAAAAAGGTTTAAAGAATGAGAGTTACTTTCAGATATATTTTGGTGGTTCTTCCTCAGGTAAAAGTTATTTTCTGGCCCAGAGAGCTGTTCTGGATGTAATGAAAGGCAGAAATTATCTTGTTGTAAGAAAAGTTAAAAATACTGTTAGAGGATCTGTCTTTAATGAGATAAAAAAGTCAATAATAGCTTTTGGCTTAAGTAAATATTTTAATATTAATAAATCTGAAATGACTATTACCTGCTTAATAAATAATAAGCAGATTATGTTTGGTGGCCTTGATGATGTAGAAAAGATTAAATCTATTACACCTATTAGTGGAGTAGTTACTGATATATGGGTAGAAGAGGCTACCGAAATAATAGAAAAAGATTTTAAGCAGCTTAAGAAAAGGCTCAGGGGCCAATCAAACCATAAAAAGAGATTGACTTTGTCTTTTAATCCGATTCATAAATCACACTGGATTTATAAATATTTCTTTGGTATCTGGCAGGATGATAAACAGTTTGTTAAAGATAAGATTGATGGTTTACCCTGCAGTATTCTAAAAACTACTTATAAAGATAATGAGTATTTAACAGCTCAGGATATCGCTAATTTAGAAAATGAATCTGATAAATATTATTATGAAGTTTATACTTTAGGTAACTGGGGAGTTCTTGGTAATCTTATCTTTAACAACTGGAAAACTAAAGACTTATCTAAATTTATACCATCATTCGACAATATTTTTTATGGACTGGATTGGGGTTTTTATCCCGATCCTTTTGCATTTTCTAAGATGCATATTGACGAGAGGAAAAAAATAATTTATATCTTTGATGAGCTTTATTTATATCAGCGAACCAATGATACTTTAATTGAAAAAGTTAAAGAAAAATATGACGGTGGCCGGAGAATTGTTGCAGATAGCGCTGAGCCCAAAAGTATTAAATACTTTAAGAATAATGGTGTCAGAATAAATGGAGCAGATAAAGGTCCCGGCAGTATTGAATATGGGATTAAGCGGCTTAAAGATTATGAAATTATCATTCATAAAGATTGTATTAATACTAAAAACGAGTTTTCACTTTATAAATATAAAGAGAGTAAAGATGGAGAAATATTACCGGTGCCAGTAGATAAGAATAATCATATTATTGATAGTATTCGATATGCTACTGAAGAGCTAGGAAACAAAGCAAATCTTACCCCAAGAAAAAACAAGCCTGCAGGATATTAGGAGTTGATTTAGTTATGAGTTATTTAACCAAAGGAGATAGCTGGCCTCCAACAGATGATGATCGTAAAAGAATAGAAAAGTATAAAGAAAACAAAAAGCTTTTTAGAGGTAAACATGATGAAATATTTAAAGATGTGCAGCGTAGATTAGAAAATGCTGATCAGAAAGCAATGACTTATCTTGTAGCCAATTATTGTGGCCTGCTTTCTAAGTTATCAGCAGATATGCTTTTTGGTGAGCAGCCAAAATTTAAAGTAAATAATGAGGATACTGATGAAAGACTGCAGGAATTAATAACAAAAAACAAACTTTATACTGGTTTATATGAGTCAGCTTTAGGTAATTCTTATCGTGGAGACTCCTGCTATAAAGTTAGATATGCAAGAAAAAACAAGTTTTCTGATGAGCGCAGCATAATAATCGAGTCTCAAAATCCTAATTACTTTTTTGTAGAGCAGGCAGACGATAATATTAGACAAGTTAATAGACAGATCATTGGCTGGGATTTCATGAAGGATATGAATGGCGATGATATAGAAGACACCAGGTTTTTAAAACTAGAAGTCCATGAGCCAGGCAAAATATTTAACTTTCTATATAAAATAAGTGGATATACAGTCCAGGAAGAGGTTGCACTTGATACTTTATACCCTGAGCTTGATAAAATGCAGCAAACTGGCGTAGATGACTTTATCATAACTCATATACCTAACTGGCGTGATGATGAGGTTTTCTGGGGCTATAGTGACTATTTAGATATGAAGAGTCTGCAGGATGAGGCAAATAATAGAATAAGTCAGATATCAAGAGTTTTAGACAAACATGCTGATCCCAAAATGAAGGGTCCTGCAGAAGCAATGGATGATGATGGTAACATTGATGTGTCTGGCGGCAGATATTTCCCTTATGAAAAAGATGGTGCTGAACCTAATTATATAACCTGGGAGGCTAAACTTGATTCAGCTTTTAAACAGATTGATTATATTTTAAAGATGATGTTTTTAGTCACTGAAACTTCACCTGATGCTTTTGGTTTAAGTGAAGGTAATGTTGCTGATTCTGGTAGAGCTCTAAAGTATAGGTTGATGCGACTGCTTTCTAAAATTGCAAGAAAGAAAAGATATTATGATGATGGAATAAAAGATATTCTTTATAAAGCTCAGTTAATGGATATTTATCATAATAATAAAAAATATGATGCTGAGCGACCTTCAGCTAGTTGGAGAGATGGAATACCGGATGATCCAAAAGAAGAAGCAGAAGAAACTGAGATACTTGATAGAGCAGGTGCTATTAGTTTAGACGAAAAAGTTAGGAAAAATAATCCTGATAAAACTGAAAAATGGATACAAAAAGAAGTAGCTAGAATAGAATCAGAATTAGAACAGCAGCAGTCAAGTTCCCCTTATACGATTTAAGGCTGGTGATATAAATGGCTGATATGTATGATGAGCTAGAGCCTAACAATTTAGAAAAGAACCCCGCTGAAGAAGAGATACTGCAAATTTTGGATAAGTATAAGAAGATAACTGATTCTATTGATAGGGAAGCTTTAAAATTAAGACAGATAGGAAATAAAAAGGATATGCTGGCCCAGTTGGATAAATTAAGGCAGAGAGCTGATCAAGATTTAACAGAACTTGCTAAAAGTGCTGAAAACTTTGCTCGTATTGCTGCACCTAAAAGTAATCTATCAGGTAGAGAGCTGGCAAATAATTATATTAAAAACCAGAGTAAGTATGTTGATGATGATGAAGGTGAAGTTACACAGATTTTTGATTTAATTCCTAAAGACAGAGAAAAAATCAAAAAGATTACAGAAAAAGTTACTGCTGATATGTTAAGAGATGTCAGAATGATTAATGACTCCTGGAGAAAAAGATTTGATGGTGTTGTTAGGAGTGGTATTAATGAAGTCAGAGGCATTAATCTTATCAAAAGGCCAGGTATTAGAGGTGGTACAACTACCGGTAAGGAAATAGGCAGCAGATTGTATCAGGAAATTAGAAACAGTGGCTTGAAATTAATTGATAGCATTGGCCGCAAGTGGGAGCCTGACAGATATATAAGAATGTTTGCCCGCACCAGGACCAGAGAGCTACAGACTCAGGGTATTGAAAATAGAATGAATGATTTTGGCTTTGATTTAGTGCAAATAAGTGAGCATGTAGATGTTGATGGTATGGATATTTGTAATATATATGAAGGTAATGTTTATTCTTTATCAGGTGATCATCCGGACTATCCAAAACTTGATGCAAGGCCACCATTTCATCCTAATTGTGCCCATGTGATGACTCCATGGATTGAAAAATATCAAAATAAAGTAAAAGAGAATATAAGCTCGGATAAAAGTGATTTAAAGGTTAGCAAGGAATATAAAAAGCTACATCCTGAACTTAATGATGATGTAATCGAAAAACTAGAAAAAACACATCTTAAGGTTTTAGAAAGAGGAAAAGAAACAGGAACTGAGCATCTTTCTTTAATTAATAAATCTGATGGTTTGCCTGCTTTTAAAGACTTATCTGGAGGTAAGAGTTCAGTTGAGTTTACTCCAGAACTGGTAGATAAATTGAAAAAGTCACCTAAAAATAGTATAATTATGGTACATAATCATCCGGGAAGTTCTTCATTTTCTTCAGATGATTTAAAAGTACTGAATAATTTTGATTCAATTTACAGTATGACTGTAGAAGGACATAATGGCAGAAAATATTCTTGTATGATGAGTGATGGCAAAAAAGTTAATTCTGATAGTAAGGTTAATCGATTATATAGTCAGCATAAATATAAACATCATGAAAAGTTTAGAGATAAAGTATTAAATGGAGAGCTATCAAGCGAAGAAGCGTGGCAGGAACATAGTCATGAGCTTATGACTAGTTTAGCAGATGAGTTAGGATGGGTTTATAGAAGAATTCTTCCTGAGGGGGAATGATATTATGTCTGAAAATAATAAAAAACCAATCGGATTAGATTTAGTTGATGATAAACCAGATTATAATAAATCTGAAGAAGAGAATAAAAAAGATTATATTGAGAGATATAAAAAAGTGTATGGAGAAGCTCCGCCGGGAGTTGAAGAATAATGTCTATCTGGGATACACCTTATCATGACCTGCCCTGGTATCATAGAATTTATGTGCAGCCGATTGTTATGGCTTTAGAAGGAATTAACTGGCTGCTAAGAAAGTTTACAACTAAATTAAAATAATTAAACACCTGAGAGGGTGTCTTTTTTTATGCCTAAATTTAATATTTTTGCTGCACTCCATTGCTGGGGTGCTTTTTTTATGTCCAGACTGGGGAAGACATTAAAAGCTCCTGGTATATAGCTGACGAGCTTAAAACGGTGGTCGACAGACCTAAAACAGGAATTATAAAAGGAGTTGTATAAAATGGATGAATTAATTAAATTTTTGAAAGAAAATGATGTTGAGATTACAGATGATCTCAAAGAGGAAATAAAAAATATCTGGAATAGTAATTTGCCTGATGAAGATGATTTATTTACTCAGGATGATGTCGATGAGATTGTCAAAAAGAGGCTGGCCCGGGCCGAAAGTTCTTATGAGACTGAAATTAATGAATTAAAAGAAGCAATGAAAGGTTTAGTTGATCCTGAAAAGTTGGAAGAGTATAAAGAAAAAGTTAAGGAGCTTGAAGGTAAAGCTGAGGAACGTGAAAAAGAATTAAAAACTGAATATGAGCTGCAGTTAGCAGCCAAAGATGCTGGAGTTAAAGATCCGGATTATTTCGAGTTTTTAGTTGAAAAGAAGGGTATTAAAAACAGACTGAAACTTGATGAAGAAGGAAAAGTAGTTGCTACTGATAAAGAAGGTAATATTTTAACTGAAGATGGAGCAAAACTTGGACCATCGGCCTTAATTAACGAGATTAAAGAAGAAAAGCCAGATATTTTTGGTGAACAAGAAGCAGGTAAAGATATCGGTGGCGGAGGTGGTAACCCAGGTGGAAATGGTCCAAAAGATAAGAAAAAGAATACTGAAAGTCTGGCCATGGAATTAGGATACAAATCTAAAAAGGAGAGTGAATAATAATGACTTTAAAGCCCAGTGTTACTGAAGAACTTGAATTTATAAATATCTTAAAGTCTAGACATGCCCGTTATATTGACGGAGCAAGAGTTGTAAGTAAAGAAGCTGTTAACGGTGACTATGTACCTCCAGGAGCTGCTATTGGTAAATTAACCAGTTCTGGTAAATATGCACCTGTTACTAGAGATAAGGTAGCAATTGGTGGAGCTGATGCAGCTGAAAACACTATTCCTCTAAAAAATCTAAATGAGGAAGATTGGCATAATTGGCAGAATGGTGATGAAATAATTTGTGATCCAGGTGGAAGTAATGAAGAAACAGCCATTATTACTGCTATCGATGAAGCAGCAGGAACTTTGACTGTAGATGGAATTACTACAGCTCATGCTGAAGATATTGTAATTCAAAAGAATGATGGGGCTGCGGCAGCAGAATTTGTTTGTACTGAACTGATTGATGTGTCTGATGAAGACGCTTTAGTTGGAGGTATAGTTCATGGGGCAGTTTATGCTTTAAGAATGCCTAATTATGATGAGCAGGTTGCTGCAGACTTGCCAATGATATCTTTTGAATAATACTTTAAAATTTAAAAACTAGGGAGTGAGAATAAATGCCTAAAGAAAAATTGGTTGACACAATTGAAAATGAATTTGGAATAGATTATTTAGGATTTTTACAGGAAATTGATGAACCTGAAAATTATATAGGTTCTGCTTATTTACCTGTCCAGGAAGAATTTGATTATGACTGGGTTTATCATATTTTTGATAATACCACAGCTATGGCAAAAATAATGTCCAGAGGAGATGCAGAAGCACCAATAGTTGGTGGCCCGGCTATTAAAAAAGTTGCTGGATCTGTTGTGCCCTTTGGACAGAAATTTGAAGTGAATAAAGCCATTTTAAATAAAATCTTTAACCCTCGCAACGATAATGAGCTAAAAAGAAACTTGCGTCAGATTTTAGATGAATCTGCACGAAACGTACGCTCAGCTCAAGCAAGACGAGAGTGGTTAAGATGGCAGGTAATGGCTAAAGGGGCTATCATATTTAATGATAAAGATGAAAATGAGAGACTAGCTATTGATTTTGGTGTACCATCTAAACATAAAATTGATAGTTCTGCTTTAGAAGGGGGTCCATGGGATGGAGCTTCTCCTAAGCCATTAAGTGATTTAATAGCAGCTTGTGAGACTTATTTCAGCACAAATGATGAGATGCCTTCTAATATAGTCATGAGAAGAGCTGAATTAAGAAAATTAACAGGTTCTACTGAAGTAGCAAGTGAATTTTCCGATAATGCTACTCGTATTTCTCTAAGTGTAATTAATGATTATCTGGTTAGTTTAGGATATCCAGAGATTATAACTTATGATGAATTTGTAAAACATGAAGATAAAAAAGGAAGACCTACTGTTACTGAATACTTTGTACCTAAAGGTAGAGTTGTTTTAGTTAAACAGTCTGCTGGACAGGCTATTGAAGATACTGGCCGCCTAGTAATGGGGCCTGTTGCAGAGAATGATTTCCAGCCAGGCATCTTTACTACAATTTATGAAGAAAATGATCCAAAGAAATACTGGCACTTTATGAAGACTGAAATGTGGCCAGCAGTATATAATCCTGAATATGTTTTCTATATGGACGTATTGTCTGCATAAATAATGCGAGCACCTTAATTGGTGCTCTTTCTTATTTTAAGGTGGTGGAAATTATGTTGAAAGTTCAAGCTGATTGGAAGGTTGGCTATCCAGCTGGCCCGGATAAAAAGATTTATTTAGAAGGTGATGTATTTAATTGTGATGATAAATGGGGGCAGATGAAAGCTGCTCAAGGTAAGATTATTATTTTAAAAAAAGTTGAAGAGAAAAAGCCAGTTGTCAAAATTACTGAACTAACTGTCAATGAAGCAGATGAAATTATTGATAATTGTAAGGATATTAAAAAGCTAGAAAGTTGGTTGCTAGAAGAAAAAGAAAATAAAAACCGAAAAACTACACTTGAATATTTAACTGATCGCTTAGAAGAACTGAGAGAGTGATAAAAATGCCTACAATAGCTGCAGCTAATACTTATTTTTCAAAGCGACTCTGGACTTCAGAATGGGATGACTCTAATGATGAAAAGAAAAAGGCTGCTTTATCTCATGCTCAAAGAGAAATTGACAGCTTGAATTTCAGTTCTAAAATGTCGAGAGAGGACTATAATAAAGCCGTATTTGAGCAGGCAATATTTTTGCTTAATCTAGGTCCCGAAGATAGAAAAAGGCTTAATCTACAGGCTCAGGGTGTTCAGAGTATCAATGTTTCTCAATCAGTTAGTGAAACTTATGTAATAAACGGTATTGCATATGCTCCAACAGTGCAGCAGCTTGTAAAGAAATATAAGTATCAGGTTGGTGATCTTATATGATAAGAAGTTATTTTAATGCTGTTGCAGAAAAAATAAATAAATTTATTAAATCAGATGGTTATGGTAACCCTGAATTAGAAGAAATAGCAGAAAATGTCGAATGTAGAAAATTTGAAAGAACTAAACTTGTAAGAAACTCAAAAGGAAATGAAGTTGTATCTTCAATTGAAGTTTGGCTTCCGCCAGGATTTGAGAATCTTCCACCAGAAAGTGTAATTGTTTTTAATGGTGAAAAGAAAGTGGTTATAAATTCTGGCCATGTACCTGGTATAGTTGCTAATCAATATTTAAAGGTGTATTTAAAATGAAAGAAGAGCCTTTATTTGATTTAGATGTTGAAAAAATGGAAGAGGATATTAAGAGGGTTCAAAAGGCTTTGGATAAAGCAGAAGATATTGCTTTAAAAGCTGCTAAACGAGAAGTGGTAGCTATTGTATTTGATTTGCTTGGAGAGGCTATGAATAGAGCACCTATAAAAACTGGATATTTAAGAGGGGCAGGTATTGCAAAAGTTAATGATGACCAGGTAGCTCATACTGAAAGTTCTGGTAATGGGAAAGCTAATTTAATTAAAGATTTTAAGGCAGGGAATATATCTCTACAAAAAATGATTGATGAATTAATTGGAGAGGTTGCTTTTAACACTCCTTATGCTACTTATCAACATGAAGAACAGGATCTTAATCATAATCATCCAGGTCGCATAAGCGGTGGAGAGGCTAAATATTTAGAAAACCCTTTAAAAGAAAAGTCGCCGCACTATATTCAGGGTCTAGCTGCAGCAATCGAAGCTGCTTTAGATAAAGAAGGTGATAATAATTGAGTATTTTATTAAAAAAAGTTGTTGATTTTGTGGAAGCTCATGAAGTGGGAACTTTTAGTGAAGATATTTTTATTGGTCAGAGGCCATCTAAGCCGATTGACTGCATTACTTTTTACGATACACCTGGTAGAGCTCCTAGAAAAGATAAGACAGCTGATAGAACATTCCAGGTTATTACTCGGAATAAAAGCTATCCTCTGGGAATAGGTAAAGCTGGAGAAGTACAAAAAGTTTTAAAAGAATTATATCAGTTTTGGCTTGGTGATACCTGGGTAATTAAGTTAGAAGCCCAAAATGAACCGGGCCATATTGGTAGAGATGAAAACGGAAACCATTTATTTAGTGCAAATTATAATATTTGGATAAAAGAATAATTAAAGAGAGGTGATTTCAATGACAGTTACTAAGGCTGTTAGAAACCCTGGTAATTTTACCGTAGGTCCATCAGATATTTTTGTTGGAGCGTACGGTTCTAATAAAGAAGATGCCAGAGATATTGGTATAACCCAGGGTGGAGTTAGCTATAGTAAAGAAACTGAATTCAAAGAATTTGATGATGCTGATCAGTATTTAGGAGTAATCGGTATAGCCAAAATTGGTGAAAGGCTAGAAGTTACTTTCACTATGAAAGAAAATACTTTAGAAAACATGAAACTTGCATGGGGTTTAGTCGGTGAAGCACTTGATGCTCAAAATAACACACTTTATTTTGGAGGTTCGCCAAAAGTTGAATATAAATCTTTATTTGTTGATGGACCAGCTCCAGGTGGGGGAACTGCAAATTATGAGTTTTGGAAGGCTTTTCCCATTTCGGCATCAGAAGTTGAACAGACAAAAGATGATAATGCGGTTTATGAGGTAACAATGTTAATCATTGAAGATATTACAAAAGATGAAAAAACTAGATATGGTAAAAGGGTTGATACTTATGATGACACCGAACCTCCTGTTATTAATGCTGTATCTCCTGTTGATAGTGATATTGATGTTGCAGTAGATATGGAAGTTGAATGGACTTTTTCAGAAGCAATACAGCAAAGAGATATTACTAAAGGTAATTTCAATATTGTTGATGCTACAGGAAGTGAGATAGCTGGAGATTTAGCTTATAATCCGAATGATTTTACTGTTACGTTTATTCCAGAATCAAATTTAGCAAGTGATACATTGTATCTTGCTTTTGTTTCTGGAGAAATAAGAGATATGGCAGGCAATTCAATGGGAGATAACTACCGTACTAGTTTTACCACAATAGTATAAAAATTATTTAAAGCAGGGAAACCCTGCTTTTCAATATTGGAGGAGATTAATTTGGCTACAAAAGTAGATGAAGTTTTAATACCGGAAACTAAAGATGTTTATGTTGGCAAAGAAAAACTTGAAGTAGGTCCGCTTGTTAGAGCTAAATATGGGAAACTGATAAATATTTTTGCAGAACTAGTTTTAAATTTAGATCAAGAAATTTTAGAAAATGCTGAAGAGAATATACCTGATTTGATAAGCGTAATAAGTGAAGATGCTTTATTAAAACTATATTCAGCAGTGCTAGATAAAGATGAGGAATGGGTAAATAATAATTTATTAATTTCTCAGGAGATAAAATTATTTGGTGTTATTTTAGAAGTTAATGATATTGAGATGATCGTTGAAAATTTTACAAAAGTGCTGCAGTGGAAAGCAATGATTCAGAGAGCAAAGACAAAGTTACAGAGTTCGAAGCAGTAGAAAAAATAGCTAGCACTTATTCAATGCCTCCTGATGAAGTGATCTGGAAATATACCAAAAAACAAATTGAAGAAATATATATACAAATTCAAAAACGGGAGACTAAAGAAATTAATCTTGAATATAAGATGATTAGAGCTACTAGAATACAAAACCCACCAGAAACCTTTTTAGAAACCGGTAAATCTAAAAAAATTAGTAATGATGCCCAAGACACTGGGGTTGGCTCAGATGAAGAGTTGAAAAACTATAATCCTAATTTGAAGATCAGGAGGTGAGCTTATGGCTTATAATGCAGGTGCTATAGTTACAAACTTTACAGCTGGAGTAAAAGATTTTAAAGCAGGTATTAAAACTGCTAAAGAAGAGTTGTCTGGATTGGCAAAGTCAGTATCAAAAACAGGAAATAAGCTAAAATCGGCTGGTTCTACAATGACTAAGAATATAACAGCACCGCTTGTAGCAATCGGAGCAGCAGCTGGTAAGTTTGGGATTGAGTTTGAAAATTCTATGACTCAATCTCTTTCTATTATGGGTGATGTTTCAAACAAAATGAGAACCCAAATGGAAAATACAGCTAGAGGGGTTGCTCTATCAACTGATAAATCGGCCAAAGAGGCTGCAGATTCATATTATTACCTGGCATCTGCTGGTATGGATGCAGCTGAAGCGATGGAAGCTTTACCGAAAGTTGCTGAGTTTGCTACAGCTGGTAATTTTGATATGGCCACAGCTACTGATCTTTTAACTGATGCTCAAAGTGCTTTAGGTTTAGCAGCAGAAGATACTGCTGAACATATGGAAAATATGCAGCGTGTATCTGATGTATTAACTCAGGCTCAAAATATGGCTAATGCCAGCACGCAGCAGTTTTCTGAAGCAATGACTAACCAAGCAGGTGCAGCTTTAAAAGCTACGGGTAAGGATATAGAAGAAGGTACGGCTTTATTAGCAGTTTTTGCTGATATGGGTATAAAAGGTTCTGAAGCTGGTAATATGCTTTCTAGAACACTCACTTATTTAACTGATGCTCAAAATAAAAATAAAGGTATGTGGGAAGAACATAATGTGAGTATTTATGATTCTGAAGGCAATATGAAGCATATAGCTGACATTATAGAAATGCTAGAGAATAAATTATCAGGAATGTCCGATCAACAAAAAGCAACAACTTTAAAACAGCTAGGTTTTAATGCTGAAACTCAAAGAACCATTAACTTATTAATGGGCACTTCTGAACAAGTTAGACAGTATGAAACTGAATTAAGAAATGCAGGTGGAGCAACAGAAGATATTGCAAATAAACAGATGAAATCTATGCAGAAAAGGCTAGGATTATTAAAAGATGGCTTAATTGATGCAGCTTTATCTATTTATGATATGTTAGAGCCTGCTATATCAAATGTGCTGCTTCCTATTTTCCAGTCTTTAGTTGGTGGTATTAGAAAAGTAGCGGGTTGGTTAGGTAATTTACCTGAGCCAATACAAGCTGTTATTGGTGTAATTGGAATGTTGGTAGCGGCCATTGGTCCTGTTCTTGTAGTAGTCGGAACTATTATGACAACCATAGCACCTTTAATACCTACAATTACAGCAGTTGGTTCAGCAATCATGGCTCTAGGAGCTGGCCCATTAGTTGCAATTGTTGCAGCTGTTGCTGGGGCTATTGCTATATTTTCAAAATGGCATAAGGAGATTGCATACTTTTTAAAATACCTAGTTGATGTATTTATTGGAACTTTTTTAAAGTTACCGGAGTACTTTCCACAAATTTGGAATGATATTAAAACTATAACTTCAAATGCTTTGACAGGTCTAAAAAATTTAATTAATAGTATGGCTACAAGTGTTTCATCTATAATGAAAGGTCTTTGGAATAGTGTTAAATCAATTACTAAAAATAGCTGGAATGCAATTAAAAACACTATAAGTAATATTCTTGATGTGATCTTAACTCTATTCTTAAACTGGACACCAGTGGGACAGATAATCAAATACTGGGATCAAATTTTAGTATATACTCAACAAATATGGAACAATATTAAAAGTTTTATCTCTAAAATATGGACCAGCATAATTGAAACTATTTCAGATTCAGCTTTAGTAAATGCTATTAAAGAAGTTTTTGGGAGCATAAAGGATACGATTATTAATGTTTTTAAAGCTATGATAGATAACGTTAGTAATGCATGGGATACAATAAAAGGTTATGTAACTGATTCTTCTATCTGGAATACTGCAATTAATACATTCCAAAATTTTGTTAATAGTTTTATAAGTATTTTTAGTAAAATAGCGCAAACTATCAATGATGTATGGAATGATGTCATTGATTTCACAGTAAATGCATTTAAAATAGTTGCTGAAGATATGAAAGAAATGTTTAATGAAGTTGTAGATTGGATTCCAGGTAAAATTGGTCAAATAGTAGATGGAATTAAAGTATTCTGGACAGATGTTTATGAGTATTTATCAAATCAAGATTTATACTCTATAGGTAGGAATATAATAACTAGTTTAGCTGACGGTATAAAATCAGCTATGAATAAAGTTGTAAACTCTGTGAAAAATGTTGCTTCAGGATTGACCGATGCAGCAAAAAAAGTTTTAGGAATTAACTCGCCTTCTAAAGTTTTTGCTGGAATAGGTACTAATATTAGTGAAGGCTTAGAGAAAGGAATTGAAAGTAAAGAAGATAGTTTGAAAAATACTATGACTTCTATTAAAGATAAGTTGACTACTCAAATCAATGTTTCACAAGCTCAAGTAACACCGCAAGCTCGAACAGCAGCTCAAAGCAGCTTTAATTCTAGAGTCTATAATAACTTCCAACCAACTGTAAATATGGATGGGAATAATATTGAAACAGCTTCAGAACAGCGAAGAAAACAAGAGCAATTAATGAGAAAGTTGGGAGCTATGTATGGTAATTTATAAAGTTATGTTTATTAGATGGCTGGAAGAATACTACCCACAACATGTTGGATGATATTTAAATGGCTGGCTTGAGATTGTAAGAATAGATATGCAAGGACATATTTTTTTCAAATATATTCCGATGTTGAGTTTTTAGGAACAGTTGTAGAATAATAATAAGAGGGTGATTATAAATGACAGGTTTAACTGATGCAGGGAAAAAATTAGTTTTAAATGCCTTATTTAGAAACACAGGAACACTTCCTACTAATATTTATATTGGATTGGCTACAAACACATCTGGAAGTTTAGATGAAACTGCTTTATTTACAGATTTAATAGAAGTTGATGATGCTGGTTACGAAAGAAAAGAAGTTATTTTTGATACTCCAGAGATTTTTAACAACGCACAGGCTGTAAAAAATAGTACTCAAATTGAGTTTGGTCCTTGGGCTGAAGATGAAGATGCTGGAATAACTTATGCTTTTTTAACTGATTCGCAGACAGGTACTACAGGTACATTGTTAGCTCTTTATCCTTTCGCAAGTGCTAAAAATCCATTTGCTGGAGAAGCACAAATTGTAACCCAAGGAAGTTGTATATTTAGTCTTGATTAAAGAAGGTGAATTTTATGATAATTAGCTTTATAAATTCTGAAAATCAAATAATGACTTTTTTGGAGCAGGAGAATATTATTTTACAACAGTGGGATGGTTTTGCAAATACAGCTCATTCTTTAAGAGAAAATAAAGCGCCAGGTCAAATAGGCTCAACAGTTATTAATAAAATATATCAACCAAGAGCAATAAATATACAGTTTTTGTTAAAAGGTAATAATAGACAGGTAGTTTTTGATTTGAGAAAAGAACTGATTTCAAAACTAAATCCGGATTTAAAAGAAGGTAAATTAATCTGGCAGCAAAATGATGGTAAAGCATATCAGATTAATGCTGAACTTGAAAATTTAGAAATGCCGGGAGGAGATGCACAGGGACAAGCTTTTCAGACTGTGCAGGTTAGTTTTCTTTGTGCTGATCCACGCTGGTTTGATATTGATTCCAATAACTTTATTCTACCAGCTAATTCAGATTTTACTGTTTTTAATGAGGGACACACTAAAACTGACTGTATGTTTGAGATATCTGGACCGGTTATAAATCCAAATATTATTAATCTGACCACAGGTAAAAAAATAGCTTTAAATATTGAGTTATTGGAAAATCAAAAAATTAATATTAATACCAAGTTTGGCGAGAAGACTGTTGAATTTATTGATGAAAATGGAAAATTTAAAAGAGCTATGAATATTCTTGACTTAGATTCGGAGTTATTTTATTTAGAAAGAGAGCAAAATGCTTTAAGGTTTGAAGGAGCAGGAATAAACGAGAATACTTTTTGTGAAATTAATTTTTATAATAGATTTTTAGGAGTGTGATAAAAAATGGCTTTAGGAGACTTAAAAAAAGATTTAAACTCATTACCAATGCCTGCTTCTGTAACAATTTCAAATAGTGGGAAATATGTAGTTGCTTTGCATGGTGGAGATATGATGGGAGCTACCAATTATTATATATATAATTTAGAAACAGATGCTCTAGAAGTTAACACAACTTTACCTTCAATAACCGGATTAAGTATAACTATTGCTGGTAGTGAAGGAAACGAAAAAGTTATTATAGGTGATTCCACTGGAAACATTCATTTTATGGAGTTGTCAAATATGATAACAGAAGCAACAAATGTTGTTACAGATACATTTGGTGTAGCTGCTGGTAAAATACCATTAAAAATAAAAGATAATGGTTTAGATTTTAATAACCCAGATTTTAGACTTGGAGTGTTTTATACATCTCAAGATAACTCTGACATAATGCTGCTCAACCCTTCTAACTTTAGTATCGTTAATAGCGTTAGTTACGCTTCTGCAGATGTGTCTATGATAGAAGATTTTGATTTGTTATATGATGAAAATGTATCTAAAACAACCTTAATTTATCCTGCTCATAATGTGAGTACTTCTACTTATTTTTTGCAATTGATAGTTGAGAATGAAGCAATTCCTGCTCAAATTGAAATACAGAATGCTGATCTAATTAGCAGTGTTATTACTAATATGAGTACATTTAAACAAATAAAACTATATAAAGATTCTGCTACTGAAGATAAAATTGCTAAATTATTGTTATATGGTTTTGATGAGTCTGGTGGAGGTCAAGATAAATATTCAGAAATCATAGATTTTAATATAGAGTCTAAAACTATGCTGAATAGTTTTACAATTACAGAAACTGCTTATAACACCGATGGACAAGTAATAAATACAGCTATATTGGACAAAGATACAGTTATAGCTAATAAAAATGCTACTGATATTGTTGAAATACAAGACTTAAATACTGTAATTACAACTGTTACTAATATTCCAAAATTTGTAGTTTCTAATAATAGCGAGGTATTTCTGATATTAGAAATAACTGGTTATCAAACACAAGATGAGCAAATTTCTGACCTCAAAGTTTATGAAGGTATTATCGCAGCATCTGAGCCTAGTTTAAACTTTCCTGTTGAAGAGAATATTTATTTCTTTAATGCTAATAATGAATTAATTACTGAGCTTGATGTAGGGCAGTTATCACCAATAAAAGATACTGCTATTTATTCGGTACAGATTGCAACTAATGTTACCTCAAATACTTTTGAAAGTATAACGTTAGGAACTACTCAAAACAACGTTAATTGCTTAATGTCAGCAACTGAAGATCCATTTGAAAATCTAGAAGAAATTACAATACCTTTTACCAATGCTGATGTAATAACAGTATATTTAAAACTCGCAACCAATGAAGTGCAGACAGTCGGAAACGCAACCTTAGAATTACTTGTTATAGGTAATGTGGATTCCACAGCATAAACTATAAGAGGAGGAATAAATTATGAAAATAAAATATTTCAATCCTCCTGTAAATAGTTTAATTATTGATTATACAAAGGCTCACAACTCTTTAAAAATATATTATAACGGAAATCATACTAATAGCGTGAGCCTTCTTTTTTCTAAGAGCGATAATCAATTAAAAGTGAACTATTACAATGGAATGACGAATGGGTTAAATTTAGTATATAATGGCGATAATACAAATGTGTTAGACGTAGATCATAAATTAGCAGATAATAGTTTAAATTTAAAATATACTGATTATGAATTTCAAAACAGTTTAGATATTAATTTTTATAATGTTGACTCTGATATATTTAGAAATACTTTAATTATAAAATATGAATTATTAGAAATTTCAGCAATAGAAGCCAATTTTAAAAGCATTTCTACTTTTACCATTAAGCTTAGTTCTGCTATTTTATTAGAAAATCAATCAGAAACTAATTTAAATATAAAATTAAGCAGCACAATAAGAGAAATTAAAATTGAAACAGTATCGAGCTTAGATATAAAGTTTGTAAAATTAAAAGAACTACTTCCTATAATAGAAAATCAAATACAGACTAACTTTAGTCTATATTTTAAATCTATAACTGATAATGAAGTAATAATGATTTTATCTCCGGAATTTGAGTTATTAGCTATACTTGAAGAATACAAGGATTTTGTGTGGAATAGACGCTGGAGAAAAGTAGATGATTATGAATTGAGTTTAAACAGAAAAGTTAAAGTTTCTAACTATTTACAGCTTGATAATTATGTTGCTGCGAAAAAAGGTGACGTCGTTCGTGCTGGCAGAATTGCTACAAGGAATTTAAAGAAAGATGTAAATGGAGAATTTCTAACTGTTTCAGGGAAAGGTCTAGGAGAAATATTTGAGAATAGAATAGCAATTAATGATGTAAACACAGGAGATGGTTATGACACATTCTCAGGTAACGCTGAGAGTGCTATGAGATATTATATTGATCAGAATTTAATAAATCCTACTGACACAAACAGACAGGTTTCTAGACTTTTGAATGGTAATAATAATAATTTTGGAAAACAGATTAATTATAGAGCTAGATTCCAAAAAATATCAGACATACTTTATGAAATTTCAAAGGCTTCTGGTTTAGGGTGGGATATAGTTTTAGACTTAGAAACTAAAAATTTTATATTTGAGGTATTGACAGCTAAAATTAGAAAGGGTGTCAGATTAGACCCGACCTATGACTCGGTGCAAATGATAAATTTCAAAGAGAATAAAAGCTCAAATGAAAATCAGATTTTAATAGCTGGTCAAGGATCTGGTGCTGATAGAATGATTAGAACAGTTTCAAGAAATGAGGTGTAGTAGTGAAATATCCAAATTGGGAGTATGGTTATGAAGATTTTATTAATCAGTACGAACCAGAAATAGTTATAGAAAGGAACGAAATAGCTGAAGTTCATGACAAAGAAGTTTGGTATCATGATACTACTGAAAATGAAGCTGGAGAAGAAGTTATATCAAGAACGAGATATACACGACAATATAGTTTTGTCGCTTCTTATGAAACCTTCGACTGTAATGGTGAATCAAAAACACTTCAGGAATGGATTGATGCATCTGAAGAAGATGGAGCAGAAACAAAGTATGAAATTCTTGAAAATTGGTTAGTGTTTAGAGATTTACCCTATGAATTTTCTTCTGCTATCTCATTCCATGGTGGTAGCTTTGTGGTTGATTGGTGGAGTGATGAACCAGAACCTTCCATAGAAGGCGTAGAATTTAATTATGTTTTTGTAGTAGCTTTAACTGATACACCTCCTATGAGTTTAAAAGCTAGAGTTTATCCTTGTAGTAGACGTGGTTTTAATAGAAGTTTATTACAAGGCTTAATGGAAAGTAGTATTAGAGACATAACACCTGGAAGTGATGAAGAGTTTAGTGGTGATAAGATTGATCAATCTGGTGGTGGAATTATAGGATATAATAATACTATAGAAAATCATATAGTTGGCAATACTACCAGGAATAACGTAGCTGATTTTGACTTTATTGTACATGAGTATGGTTTAGATATTCCAAATATTACATTTTTAGAAGATTGGGACGAAGGTTATTTAACACATTTACCTTATCCTACTATTATAAGTGGCATGAGAGGAGCTTTTCCAGGATATGAATATATAGATGAACCAGTTATACATTTTTCTCGAACACAGCTTTGGTGGGGTGTTAATGATTTAGGACTTTTAAATTTTTCTTCGAAAGTAGGTAATCCTATTAATACCATAATTAGAACCGAAAAAGATTTAAGTAATATTTCATATGGTAATGCAGGAACCTTTAAAATAGCAAACAATTTAGAAATAGAACAGTTGCCAGGTATTAGTGAGAAGTGGAATTCAGTTATTAGACCTTCTCTTGTATATGACTTTGTTTCCGGTTATGAAAACGCAATATCATTTAATTTATATGGGAATGGACATAAAATTACCGTTACTGGAGATTATAGTTATAGTGGTTTAGTTAACAATTACCGCGGAGGAACTATTAGAGATTTAACTATTGAAAATGGCCGTATTATTGGTTTTAGCGATATAGGCGTGTTTATTAATAGTGTAATTTATCGAGAAGGTGGGAATTATATACCAATTTATCCTACTAACCTTATTAATATTAAGGCTGTAAATTGTGAAATAATAGGACAAGGCAATCACGACTGGAGCGAGATGATTACTGATTTCATAGGCATAGGTGGGTTAATAGGAAAAGTAAACAATGCTCAATGGAAAAACTTTTAATAATGTTATTGGAGATGATATATTATGTCTTATGGAGTAAGTGTTGTAAATTGCTCTTTCATAGGAGAGATTAATACTAACTCTGTTGCTGGAGGGTTAGTAGGAGGTAGTTTTCATGATGCAGATGTACTAATAGATAATAGCTATTTTATAGGGACAATTAATAATATTCAAGATACCGAAGCAATAGCTGGCTTAGCTATTGGTACAGGTTATCATATTAACAAAAGTTATTCTGTGCTTAATCTAGAAAACATTTTTTCAGATATTGTTATAAGTCCTATAGTTGTAGAATATAAACCCTTTTTTGGAAGTTATCTTAATACGGGTGATAATTGTTATTATAATATTGAGTTACTTGCTGAACACGAACTTACTGATATCAAAGAATGGCAAAAAGGTAGAACCACTGAAGAAATGACTTATCCAGCTGATTTTGAAACAACTTATGAGGATTGGATTTTTGATGATACAGCTTATAATCACTGGTCAATTTTACAATCATTTAATAATGGTTATCCATTTTTAAATGTTATAACACCAATGTTTATTAGTTTTGAAGGTGTACTAGAGCTAAATGTTATGCCAATGGCTACTTCTCTTGAAGTTAATCTGGAAAGTATTTCTGCTTTCGCTCAATCTTTAGACCCATGGTTTCCTATCATTAGAACTAATATGGTTTCAAGAATTGATAATGGAGCTTTTGTCTCTGGAACATTGTTAAGGACTGGACCTTATGAAGAAGCTCTTTGGAATTATGGTATAAAAGGATTTTTTGAATATATACCAACTTCTAGTACATTTGATGATTTTGGGGCAAAGGACACATTTCCAGTTAGATTACCTGTGAAAACTACGGAGGTTACTTCTGTGAAAACCACACAGGATATTGCTCCAGAAGATACTGAAATTTTTGTAGAAAGTATTCCTGCAGAATGGCAGTTAGGAAGTGAAGAAGTAAAGTATTTAGAAATTACTGATGGTGAAAAGGTAGAGAAAATTAGTTATTCTTTAATAGAGGGTACTACTCTAAAAGAAGTAACACGCGGTGTACTTGGTTCTACTGCTAAAAATTTTACTGTTGCTAATGAAACTGTACTTTATACTTCTAGTTTAATGCTGTCACTGACTTGGGATGATGAAATTATTCCTTTAGGAAAGAGAACTGAATATAAGGTTAGAGCAGCGATTGAGGTAAATACTGAATTAAGTACTACAGGTAAAAGTGAAATATTTACTTTTTACGGCGGAGAACAGCTTGTTGGAAAAGACGAGTCACAACCAATGTCAGATTTAGACTTAGGAGAATTGTTTATTGATGCACGCGATTTAGAGACAGAGCAAGAATTATTTGATAGAGCTGAATTAAAGTTTGATGAAATGGAGCTGGAAGAGTGGAACAGCGAAGAGTTTAAAGAGTTTATATGGGATGAGTTTAAAAAACCTAGCACTCTTCAGTTTGGAACCATGACTTTAGAAGAATTAATTAAAATAGCTTCACATATAACTAGTTATACTGAAATTGATTTAATAAACAATTACAGCAGAGAAGAAATTGAACAGATTATTCAAGATAAGCTTGATATAGTAACTGTTGATGAAATAAATTCTTGGGACTTTGATGTCGCCAAACTAGTTGCGAGATTATTAACTGGTGAACCTTTTAGAGCTTATGAAGATTGGGCCGAAAGAGAAGTTAAAGATTTACTGATAATGTTGCTGACAAATGACTTTAATTTTGAGAATTTTGAAAACAACTTTCCATTTGATAAGTGGGAAAGTTTAATGAAGTCAAGATTAGAGTTAACTGTGAATAATAACGCTTCTATTGAGGTTGAATATAACCAATACGGTCCTTATAATTATATGATTGATTTTAATTTAGGTGATATTGTAGTTGTTGAATACCCAGGTGTTTTTAGAGCTATGACTAGAATAATAGAGGTTAAAGAAGAACACACAGTTAATGAAGGTAAAAAATACACTTTAACTTTAGGTAAAGAATTTGAAACATTAATAGGAAAGCTAAAATCAGATAAAGATTCAATAAGCGGAAGATTATAAATAAAATATACTATTCAGCCACCTTAACAGGTGGTTTTTTTTATTTGAGGTGGTAAATTTGAGAGGTAAATGGAGATTATTTATTACAGAAGTACACCATTATATTCAAAGACTGATTGAGCATCCAACTACAAAAGGCTTTCTTGCATCTGGGGGAACTGTAATAACAATGCTATTCGGCGATATGAACGTTTCTATGCAGAGCTTTTTAATACTTATTGCTGCAGATTATATTACAGGACTTATAAAGGCTGGCAGAAAGGGAGAATTATCTAGTTGGATGTCTAGAAAAGGTTGGGGTAAAATATCTACTTATGTGATTGTTATTTTATTAGGTAATTTAGTTACTCAACTTGGGATGACAGGAATGAGAGATTTTGTATTGTTATGGGCTGGAGCTACAGAGGCTATCTCTATTTTAGAAAACTGTGATGAGCTTGGTATAACTATACCTGATTTTTTAAGGAATAAATTGTTGCAAACTAAGGAAAAAAAGTTTGGAGAGGAGCTAAAATAATGAAAATTGCAGTGTTTGCTGGACATGGTGGAAGTGATCCAGGTGCAGTTGATCCAATTGAATTAGAAGAAAACGATGGAATATATCAAGATGATATTTATTCTGAAGAAAGTGATATTAATTTAGCTGCAGCATTAATTTTGCAGCCGATGTTAGAGCAAAAAGGGCATGAAGTTCTAATGGCCAGAACTGAAGATATTTATGTGAGTCTATATGACCGTGTTGATATGGCCAATGAAAATGATGTTGATTTAGTGATTTCTCTACATGCTAACGCAGCTTCTAACTCCACTGCAGCTGGTATAGAAACTCTCTATTATAGTTCTATGAGGTTTACAAGCAGAAAAGGTAAAAGGCTGGCTGGGCTAGTACAAACAAGATTGATTGATGTTACTGATACTCCTAATAGAGGTATTAAAGGAAGAGAAAAGCTCTGGGTGTTGCGTAAGACAGATATGCCAGCAATCTTTGTAGAAATGGGTTTTATAACTAATTTGAGAGAGGAAAAACTTCTTAATGAAAGAGAATATCTTTATTTGCTTATGGAAGCAGTTGCAAAAGGTGTTGAAGATTATCTCAAAGAAAGTTCTTAATTATGATAGTGGAGATAAGAAAATGAAGTTATCAATAAGTAGAGATAATAGTGATCTAATCCCTGAGCAACCTTCAATTGATGAAAATATTGCTGCAGCTAATGAAATCTTAAAAGATTATGAAAAAGAGTTGGATAAAGAATATATCAATGAAAATCGGTACTGGAAGTTTTTAATCTGGAAATACAAAGAGTTAGGCATGCCAGATAATATGAAAGAACTGTTGCTTAATGAAGCTATTAAGTGGGGGTTAATCCTCTTTGAGAAAGGAGGTGGCAAAATGGATCTTAAGAATTTAGGATTTGAAGCTGCTAATTTTATTATGGATGAAACAGAACTTGATGATCAGCTTTATAAATATTTAGCTGACCAGGCTAAAAAAGAAATACCAGGACATGATATTGAGCCAATTGCAGGGAAGATGCTGGAAGGGATAGGAAAGGAGCTACAGAAACCATTGAGGACAGATAAATAGACTATTATTTAACCTCTGGGGCGAAAGCTCTGGAGGTTTTTTGTTATTTATGGAGGAATTCAATTTTTTTTGTTTAAATAGATATAATATACAAAATTCTATTTATAAATAAAAGGATGATTTTTAATGAAAAAGAAAAATGAAAAAACTATCATTAAACAAGTGTCATTAAATCTTAACTTTTTAGGAAGTTTTATTGTTGAAATTGATCAAAATCCAGAAAAGACAATTAAGGATTTTTTTGAGGATTGGCAAAAATCAGTTGGATGGGATCAAAAAGATAATTATTCTCTTTTTAATCAAGGGGTTATTATTACTCATTTATATGGAATTTTAATTTATCCAAAAGAAATTTTCTGGGAAGATATACCTAAAATTAAAATAAGTAATATTAATAATGATAAATGGGGAAACTTTGATATATTAGAATATCGAGATGAAAAAGATTCAAGTGAAATAAATTTAAAATTCATTATAAGAAAACTGAGAAACTCATTAAGTCATGGTGATTTTGTTATTAATAATAATATGGATATAATTTTTAATGATCTGGATAAATTTAGTATAAAATTTAAGATAGGAGAATTACAGAAATTTACTAATGAATTAAGAAGAATTATAATATCAACAGATTTAGGTTAATAGTGTTAACTATATACGGAATAATAAAATAAAGGTGATATAATGAAAAGAGAAATACAATTATTTAGAAAAATATTATTTAAAATTGAAGGGGATTATAAACCAGGAGCTGGATCAATTGGAGAAATAAAAATAAACGGTTATGATTCTCAAGTGATTGCTGAACATTGTCGATTATTGGAAGAAGCAAGTTTAATTCAATATTATAAACCAATGCGGGCAGATAATAAGATATATTATTTTTCGGTTGGTCCACTCACAAATTTAGGATATGATTTTCTAGAAGAAATAAAAAATGATAGTTTATGGAAACAAATAGTAAAAAATTTTAATGAAAATGAAACACTTATTGCTATAAAAAATATTGCTAAGTTAGGTGCTGTGTCAAAAGAATTAATTAGTAATTTAATGTTATGATAATGTTAAATTTTATTTATTAAAAAAATTATCTCTAGAAAAAAGGATTTTTTGACTCAATAGCGAAATTTAGTTATAATAGGTATTAATGAAATATAAAGAGATATAAAAAATATCCAGCAAATAATCTTATTATTAATAAAAAATAATAGTTTTAAAAATTTTTATATAGAATTAAGTTCTTATTACATACTTTATTAATTAAGAAAATAGAAGGGTGTAGATATGCCAGATGCAATAACCGGTTATCATGGAACTGCTAGCCAGAATGTTGAAAGCATAAAAATAAATAATTATAGGATAAGAGAAGATAAAGGTCATTGGATTGGCAATGGAGTATATTTCTTTATTAATGGTTATGGTCAATCATGTATTGATTTAGCTGAAAAATGGGCTATAGCAGAAAGTTGGGATAATGATAATAAAAGATATACATACTCTTTTTATTCTATATTAAAAAATGATATTTTAATCTATAAAAACAGTGTATTAAATTTAAGAAATCCTGAAACTATAGAACTTTTAAATAAATATAAAGAAGATTTAAAGAAAGAAATAGAAATGAAGGAGTACAGAAGTGAATTAAATGATTTTAAAGTTATTGAGCATTTAAAAGAAAAATATGATATAGATATAGTAATAGCAGATGTATATATAAAATTTACAGAAGAAAGAATTACAAGATTAAATTCTCGTATACCTAACTGTACAATAATTTCTGTATCTGCTAAAGAATTAATAAATAAAGATTCTTTAGAGGAAGTAAAAAAAGGGAGGGTCGAAGATGCGACTTGAAGATTTAGATAGAAGAGATGATTTGATGGTCAATCTTGAAGAATTGAAAGAAAAAATGGATAGTTATTTAAAAAATGTAACGAGAGATGAATTAAAAAAGGATTTAGAAAAAGTAGGGATTACAGTTGAAGATGTCTCAAGCCATGAATTAGATTATTGTAGCTCTGAAATTGATCTTAGCGAATTTATTGACAAAGAATTTACCTTTGATTCAGATCTGAACAATTTTAGTTTAACAATAAATGATATTGATGAAGAATATGAAGTGGAGTTATTAGCAGCATGAAAAAAAATAGAAGTATATTAGAATTTAAAAACTACTATATTGATGAGTTTATTTATAAAAAGAATGAAGATTTTACTAAAAAAAATGATGAACAAATAGAAGTGAATTTTGATTTTGAATTTGGAATTGAGAGAAAAGACGATAATTTTAAAAGGATAGTAACTTGTTATATATTTGATGAAGATTATATTGAAAATAATAAGCCATTCTTTATAAAATTGAGAATTAATGGAATGTTTAGTTTATCTAATTTTGATGAAGATAATGAAAAACATAGGGAGATAATAACAAGAAATACGTTATCTATTTTATTTCCTTATATAAGAAGCATTATAAGTCATATTACTTTAGAAATGCAGGTCGGCCCTGTTCAAATGCCACCAATGAATATTAATTCTTTTTTTAAAAGTCAAAATAATTAAGTTAACAACCAGCCTTAGCGCTGGTTTTCTTTTTGCTTTTAAAGAAAAATTATGGTAAAATATTCACAATAATACAAAAAAGGAGACGATTATTAATGAAATCAACAGGTATTGTCCGAAAAATCGACGACTTGGGTAGGATGGTTATTCCAATTGAGCTGCGTAAAACAATGAATATTAACAAAAAAGATCCGATGGAGATTTTTGTTGATGGTGATGAAATTATTTTAAGTAAATATGAGCCTGCCTGTATTTTTTGCGGAAGTATGGATGAAACATTTGAATTCGAGGGTAGAACTATTTGTAGTATTTGTCAGGGGAAAATTTCAGATAAATAATCGATATATCCGAGTATTACTTACTTGTTTGTAGAGATATTAGGTAATACTGGGATATATAAAATTATTTTCATTAAAAAAATATATATTTAAATTAGGGGAATTGAAATATGTCATTTGAAGATATTGAAAAGAAGATTAACTATGCTAAAAAAATCAATAGTACAATTAAACATATATCAAAAAATAATATTATTACTAATTTTATAGATTCTCGCGTTAGTCAACACCAGAAAAAACGAAAAGAAACTAAAGAAACATTTGAAGAATTTATTTCTAGTATGGAATCAATAGATAATAAAGTCAAAAACAAAATAAATAAAATTTTAGATGTACAAATAAAAAGTCCTAGTAAGTATAAAAAGAATGTTGATAAATTAATTAAAGAACGAAATGATTTATTTGACTCATTTAAAAAAGAAGAGTCAAATGAGTATTTAAAAGAAGATGAAATAAGCAAAATTAATTCTTTTAAAAATAATCTTGATGATTATGAGAGATTATTGGAAGAAAAAATTAGTTATCTTATAAATCTAAATAATTTTATTGAAGAATATAATAATTTTTATTCTTCAGTAAAGCATTTACATAATTATAATGATTACCTAACTAAATCAAAAGAAAAAAATTTAAAAAGTGAATTAGATAAAATTAAGACAAGTTTTGAAAAAATAAAGAATTCTATTAAAAATAACGAGTCTACAATAGATAAATATTCAGAAAAAATTAATGAATTAATGGATCTATTAAATAATTATAATAAAAAATTCATAGATAAAGAAATAGAGGAATTTAGCTATTTATTTACTGATGTTGGAGGGTCTGGACTAGATTTAAATCGTAGACAATGCGAAGCCATTATAAAAAATGATAATTATAATCAAGTTATTGCTGCAGCTGGTACCGGTAAGACACTAGTTCTTACATATAGGATTAAATATTTAGTAGATAAAGGTGTTGCTCCAAATAGAATAGTTGCGCTTACTTATACAAAAGAGGCCTCTAAAGAAATGAAAATAAGGCTTAAAGAAAATTTTAATATTACTGATGTAAAAGTGAGTACAATACATTCATTTGCTTATAAAATTGTTCAAAATAATTCTAAGCAGAAATTATCAGTTGTTGGAGATAATGAGATTAAGAATATTATTGAAAATATATTAAAAAGATTTCTTAAAGAAGATGATAATCCTTTTTTATATAATTATTATCAATTTTTAAAATATGATGAAGTAGATTATATTACAGAAGAAGATTTTGAAGATAAATCAGAATATGTTGCCGAAATGAAAAACAAAAAGTACCATACACTTAAAGGAGAAGAAGTCAAGTCAAGAGCGGAAAAAGCTATAGCAGACTTTCTTTTGCTTCATGACATAGATTATCAGTATGAAAAAACCGCTAGTTGGGCAGATAAGCATGAAGAAAAAAGAGTATATCAGCCAGATTTTTATATTCCAGATTATGATATTTATATAGAACACCTTGGAGTAAATAAGGAAGGTGAAGTTCCAGCTTGGTTTGAATGGACAACTGAACAATATCAAGATAAGATAAAATGGGCTAGAGAACAATTTAAAAAACATGATAAGAATCTTATTGAGACATTTGATTATAATTATCATGATGGTATACTTGAAAAAAAATTATATACAAAACTTACTCTCAATAAAGTGAATTTAAATAAAATGAAATTTAATGACTATATAGATGAAGTTTTTGAGCATTCTAAGTCAAATATCATAGATAGTTTTATGGATTTTATTAGTAATGCAAAAACATTTAATATTGCGCCTAATAATATTAAGCCTAGATTAAATAAAAATAACAAACGTCAATATTATTTTGGTATGTCTGCAGCAGTCATTTATAAAAATTATAATCAAAAATTAGAAGAAAATAATCAAATTGATTTTAATGATATGATATATAAGGCATATGAAATATTAAAAGAAGATCCTGAAAAGTATTATTCAATGTATGATCATATGTTAGTTGATGAATTTCAGGATGTAGCTGAGAGTCACATTAATATTATAAAACAATTTTTTGAAAAGGATTCTAAGGTGAAATTATTTTGTGTAGGAGATGATTGGCAGAGTATTTATTCTTTCCAAGGGTCAGAACCTAAATTTTTTATTGATTTTAATAATTATTTTGATGAGTCAGCAAAAACTTATTTAACAGAAAATTTCAGATGTCCTAAAACAGTTCTTGATGCTGGAAACCAACTAATTAATAATAATGAGCATCAAATATCTAAAAAAGTGGAAGCGAAAAGTGGAAGGGATACAACCCCTTATTTACATATATTGGACCCAAATAGTGGATCTTATGATAAATATATAGCTAACTACACAGTAAAGCTTATAAAAAATATTATTGATAATGATAATGCTCCAGATGACATTATGGTTTTATGTAGATATGATGATGGTTCTCCATATATAAGAAATGTAAAGAAAAAACTAAAAAGTAATAATATTGCTTATCGTGGCAAGAATAATTATTTTAACCCTGAAGATTCTAATTCGGAACCTGAGAACGCTGTATCAGTCTATTCTGTTCATCAGTCAAAAGGGAGAGAAGCAAAACATATAATAGTTTTACATGTTACAAGCAATGATTGCTATAGTTTCCCGGTGCAAAATAGAGTAGATGAACTTATAGAGCCTGTTCAAAAAGTTGATATAGGTAGTATAGAGGAAGAAAGAAGACTTTTTTATGTAGCGATAACAAGGGCCGAAAATGATCTTCATATTCTTACTCAAAAAGATAATGAGTCTCCTTTTATTGAAGAGATTAGAGATTTTCTTGAAATTGAAAAAACTTTTAATAACATTAGTGAAGTAGGTTCTTCTATAAGTTTTACTGCTAAGGTTAGAAAACTTTTTAAAAATAATCATGAAAGCCAAAGACAGGCTGGAGTTTTAGAAGATAATTACCAAAACACTTTGTTATTTGTATCGTGGGAAAACTCTAATTCTCCAATTGTTAAAGAAGACGTGTGGTATAGATTTGACAAAGTACAGGTAAATGAATTTAATAATCAAAAACAAATAGTATTAAATGGAGATACTAAAATTACAAATTTATATGATGAAACAATAAAATAATATATTATATTTTTTAATAATGAATGATTTTTTTGTTTTTATATAAAAATAAATTTAAGTAATATTAAGTTATTAGTTTTGATGGAGATGAGATTTAATGGATTATAAAATTTTTGAAATGAATGTACATAAGAAACAGGTTAAGAATTTTTATTTCTTTGGTACAATATTTATCGCTGTATTTGTATTAGGTTTTATAGTTTACCTAACTTATTTTAAAGATTTATTTTTTGAATTAATATTAGCAAAGTCTTTTTTAATAGTGACTATATTTTCTGTTTCAATGTATTTTTTTACTTTAGTTTTATATTATTTCACTAAAAAAACAATTGTAGATTTATATAATAGTATAGATAAGGAAAAGGAAAAAAATTTCAAAGAAATTAATAAAGAAAAAATAAAATTAAGATATCTTGAAGAATTGAATGAGACTTATAATAAAATAGAAAAGAGTGATTTAAGTTTAGAAGAATTAAATGAAAATTTTTTAAAAGACCCAAAGAAAATAACTAGAGATTTTTTTAATCAAAAATTAATTGTTTTAGAATTAAAAAAGAGTGTTGAAGAAGTTAAACTAGAAGAGAAATATGCTAAATTTAGAGAAAACAATATATGGAAAAATATTATCTTTGAGGGAAGTTACTATTATATAATTTACTTTATAATTATGTTTTTACCTGTACAAAAATCTTTTTTAGATTTTGTTTTAAGATTTATTTATTATAATTTTTTAATGATGATTTCTATAACTTATTTAAGTTATATTGTAAAAATTATTCAGGACATTTCTAAAAAAGATGGATATTCTAGTCTGAAGAAAAAAATATTTAAAATTATAATAATTATAATATCCTCTATTCCAATTCTATCAGCTTTATATTTTCAAAACCCTATTAAAAATTATTTCTTTAAAAAAGCAATTGAAATTATTTATTAAATAATTAAGAGGAATAAATTATTTTTAAGATCAACTTTATTAATTTAGTTGATCTTTTTAATTAATAAAGGACTTTTTTTATTTTTATTGAATTATTAAATTAATGAAAAAGTTTTGAGAAAAGATGATAATATATTACAATTATTGTTGTAGAAACAAATTCAAAATCTTTTGGGGAAATTTTAAAATACTTAATCCAAAAGATAATATAGCAAAAACGATTAGATGTTTTGTTCTCAAAAGGACTAAATAAAGTATAGATAAATAAAAGTAGTAACTCTATAATATTTTTTATTAATCGTAACATACCTATAGTTTTGAATACTTTTATAAGCAGCCATAAACATTTATTTTTTATGTAATATTTGGTATGCATTATTACTATTTTATCTTTTTATGATATTATGATTAAAGATAGGTGCTATAATATAATAAGTTCAAAAAAGAAGGATTATCCGGAATAAAAAAATAGTTTAGTAGTTATTTGATTCAGAGTTAGCTGATAGTTTTATTGAAATGTGTTGATCTCTTAATACGTGAAATTAATTTTAGTCATGACTAGTATTTTATTATTTTTAGGAAGTGATTTAAATGAATAAAAGATTTAAAATTGATAATGAAACTGAAGAGAAACTCTATTATCTTGCTTATTATGATTATTTGACAGGATTAACAAATGAAAATTACTTTCATCAACATCTAATAGAAAAAATAAAAAATATTAATGAAAATGAAAAATTAGTTGTTATATATGCAAGAATTAGAAATTTAAGTGAAATAATAAATATACTAGGATATAGTAATAGTAATAATTTTATAAGAGAAATAGCAGATAAAATAAATAATTCTTTTCTTGATATAGATATTGTTTCATTATATAGAGGAAACCAATTTTTAGTATTATTTTCAATAGATGCAAACAATATAAATAATTATCTAAGCATTGAAGAAAAAATAAATGAATTTTTAAATGAGCTCAAGAAATTTGTTGCTAATTCTGGGTATAATTATTTATTAAAGATAAATATTGGAGCTTCAATATATCCTGAACAAGCTGAGAATGCTGAGGATTTATTATCTAAGGCTCATCACGCAATGTCTTTAGTTGATTCGAATAATGATGATTATAAGATTTATAATGAAGATATATTTTTAAAAAAATTATATTATGAGTCATTAAAAAAAGATTTAGAAAAAGCGATATCAAATAATGAATTTTTTCTTGAATTTCAACCAAAAGTAGATAGTGTTAATGAAAAAATTGTTGCTGTAGAAGCACTTCTTAGATGGTATCACCCTAAAAAAGGTTTGATATCTCCAAATGAATTCATTCCAATGGCAATAAATAGTAGATATATCAAAAAAATAGGGGTGTGGGTTCTAGAAAAAGCATTTGAAACTTTGAAAGAATGGATTTCTATGGGTAATGATGAAATTAAAATTTGCATTAATCTATCTTCATGTGAACTTAATGATCCAGATATAATAAAACAAATTGAAGAGGTATCAAAGCTTTATGATGTACCTAATAATTTAGTTGAAATAGAGGTAACCGAAAGGGCAGTTATTAATATCCGTGAAAAAGCTTTGAATAAATTAAAAGACTTAGGGTTTTTAGTGGTGTTAGATGATTTTGGTACTGGTTATTCTTCTTTAAGTTATTTCGGAAAATTCCCAGTAGATATTTTAAAATTAGATAAATCATTTCTTTCTGATATTACGAATTGGAAAACAAAAACTCTTGTTGAAACAGTAATAAATTTATCACATAGCTTTAATGTAAAAGTTGTTGGTGAAGGTATAGAAACTAAAGAAGATCTAGAAATATTAAAAAGTTTAAATTGTGATTATATTCAGGGTTATTATTTTTATAAGCCTATGTCAAAAGAAGAAATTGAAAAAATAATTATATAAAAATTAATTTTAAAATAATAAATACAAAAGGCGGCATATAAAATACTATCTAGAAAATCTAAGCTCTGATCAGTTAAAGGAGATAGATAATAAAAATAGTAGTAACATTATTAAGAACACCTTACATATTTAAATTCCTGGTTATAGTAAATACCATGTATTTAAAAAAGTGGTTAAAGAATGGGAAAACCTGCAGCATGAAATTATCAATTTAGAAAATGAGATTAAAAAAATTGACAATGAAATAGATCAGATAGTTTATAAATTATCTAATTTAACTGAAGAAGAAATCCAGATTGTTGAAAATAGTATTGATGATTAAAATAATTACATTTAATCTATAAAATTCTTTTTATGTATAACTAATCAAAAAAAGCACTCCCGGTAAGCTAAGTGCCGGGAAAGTGCCATTTTCTTTCGGAAAGGGTATATATACGCAATAAAACTTTTTTTAATTTTTTCTTGACAACCCTATGAACCGTTGATATAATACAAAATGTCGCAAGTGAAAAAAGCGAAGCGGAAACGGTAATTAGGACTGCAAATCCTTTATTCGTCGGTTCAAATCCGTCTGCCGCCTCCAATTTTACTTTACAAATTAAATTTTCATTGATATAATACATAATGTTCTAAGTTAAATATTTTACAGGCCGGGGTGGCGGAATTGGCAGACGCATCGGACTTAAAATCCGGTGGGAATTTATTCCCGTGTCGGTTCGAGCCCGACCCCCGGCACCACTTTTATACATATTTAACTTTTATTATTTATTATCAGATATTGCTGAAAATAAATAGTTGTAATGTAAGACTTGGAAATGCTGACTTAATCTTTTAAGTTGGTATAGCTCAGTTGGTCAGAGCGCTACGTTGACATCGTAGAGGCCAGTGGTTCGAATCCACTTACCAACACCATTTTAATAACAGGCCGGGGTGGCGGAATTGGCAGACGCATCGGACTTAAAATCCGGTGGGAATTTATTCCCGTGTCGGTTCGAGCCCGACCCCCGGCACCACTTTTTGGTTAATTAATGCTGAACTGAAAAGTTATACAGTTTAATTAGAAATTATATTTCAGAGTAGTTTTCTGCTCTGGATTTTTTTTATGTCAAAAAACTTACTAAACTTAAGTAAAAAATATTTGACTTTTAGAGTAATTAAGAATATAATGATAAAAAATAAAGATCATAAAAGCCTTGATAGGGAAGAGTAGATTTACTTGGCAGTTAAAAGAGAATTGTGCCGGCGGCTGAGAGCACATAACTGATCATTAAATTGAAAACCACCCTGGAGCTGATAGGAAGAATCAAGTATTTCTATTCGGTTAAACCGTTATCTTATTGAGTGAATAATAATTTTAGCTGTTATAATATTTATGATGCTTCTAATTATTATTAACTAGAGTGGAACCGCGAATCCGTCGTCTCTAATCTGAGATGAGGGATTTTTTTATTTTATATAAGATTATTACATTAGAATTAAGGATTAGTAAAATTTGAGGAGGAAATTAAATGGAAAAAGTAAAAGTAACACTACCAGATGGATCAGTTAAAGAATATGAGTCTGGAACAACAGTTGAAGATGTTGCTTATTCAATTGGTAGTGGTTTAGGTAGAGATGCAGTTGCAGGTGTAGTAGATGGGGAAGAGGTAGACGCTAATTATCCGATCGAAGAAGATATTGAGCTTTCAATCATTACAATTGATAGTGATGAAGCATTAGAAATTCTTAGACACACTGCTTCTCATGTAATGGCTCAGGCTGTTAAGAGGTTATATGATAATGTTCAGGTAGCAATTGGACCTGCTATTGATGATGGTTTTTATTATGATTTTAATTTAGATGAAACAATTAACGAGGAATCATTAGAGAAAATTGAAGCAGAAATGCAGAAAATTATTGACGAAGACATTGAAATTGAAAGAAAGGTTCTGCCAAGAGCTGAAGCGATAGCTTTAATGGAAGAAAGAAATGAAAAATATAAGTTGGAGTTAATTAATGAGTTAGATGATCAGATGATCAGCCTCTATTTCCAGGGTGATTATGTTGATTTATGCCGCGGACCTCACCTTCCATCAACAGGCTATGTTAAAGCATTTAAACTGATGAATGTAGCCGGGGCTTACTGGCGGGGAGATGAAAACAATGAGATGCTGCAGCGGATTTATGGAACAGCATTTGCCAGCGAAAAAGATTTAGAAAAATATATTAATAGAATGGAAGAGGCTAAAAAAAGAGATCACCGAAAATTAGGTAAAGAATTAGATCTTTTCAGTATTCAGGACGAAGGTAAGGGATTTCCATTCTTCCATCCAAAGGGAATGGCTTTAAGAAACGAATTGGTTGATTTTTGGAAAGAAGAGCACCGCAAGGCTGGTTATGAAGAAATTAAAACACCAATTATTCTGGATGAATCACTCTGGCATCAGTCAGGTCACTGGGATCACTACAAAGACAATATGTACTTTACCGAAATTGATGGAGAAGCACATGCTGTGAAGCCTATGAACTGTCCTGGTGGAATTTTAGTTTATAAAGATTCAATGCACAGCTACCGTGAGCTTCCAATTAGGATGGCCGAATTAGGATTGGTGCACCGCCATGAAATGTCAGGTGCCCTTCATGGTTTAATGAGAGTCCGCAGTTTTACCCAGGATGATGCTCATATTTACTGTCTGCCGGATCAGATTGAAGATGAGCTTAGTGGGGTTATTAAACTTGTAGATAGATTATATAGCGCTTTTGGTTTTAACTACAAGGTTGAATTGAGCACCAAGCCCGAAAAGGCTATGGGATCTGATGAGCAGTGGGATAGAGCGATCAAAGCTCTTAAAAACTCAATTGAAAGAAATAGTTTAGATTATGAGATTAACGAAGGTGATGGAGCTTTTTATGGTCCTAAAATTGATTTCCATTTAGAGGATAGTATCGGCAGAACCTGGCAGTGTGGAACTATTCAGCTTGATTTCCAGATGCCAGAAAGATTTGACCTCAGCTATATTGGTCAGGATGGAGAAGAACACCGTCCAGCAATGATTCATAGAGCAATCTATGGTAGTATTGAGCGTTTTATTGGAATTTTAATTGAGCATTTTGCGGGTGCCTTCCCAACCTGGATTGCGCCGGTACAGGTCGAAATTATTCCAGTTTCTGATGATCAGATAGATTATGCACTAAAAGTTAAAGAAGCTTTAAGTGATGAAGAGATTAGAGTTGAAGTTGACAGCCGCTCTGAGCAGGTTGGTTATAAGATTAGAGATGCCCAGGTGAAGCAGATTCCTTACATGTTAATTGTAGGTGGTAGAGAAGAAGAAAACGGAACAGTTTCTGTGCGTGATAGACGTGAAGGTGATTTAGGAACAAGTAAACTTTCCGAATTTAAGGGTAAGATTTTACAGGAAATTGAAGCTAAAACAATCAGTCAGGATGATATTCAAGAATAGTATGCTCGTCTTATATATTAATCTGCAGCTTAAATAAACAGCTCATTGATTATAGTTATTAAGTGATGTTTTTCAGTTATACCTCGGTTTTTAGGTCGGGGTATAATTGATTTTTTGAAAGGGGTTGAGTTTTTGAAAGATATTAAATTAGCAGTAATTGCAGGTACTCCCTATGATACAATGCTGGGTCATAAATATTACAGTCTTCAAGGATATGAGGTTTTATCAGCTTCTACTTCAGCAAGCTCAGAGGAGCAAAATAAATTGCAGTATATAAATCCCAAGAAACTTCAGACTGTAACTTTAGAAAAAATTTTGAAGCTTAAATCTCTTGGTGCTGATGCAGTAATAATTTATTGTAATTCATTGAGTGGTGTTTTAGAAACAAATAAACTAATACAGGAATCAAAACTTCCTATTTTAACACCTTTAGATGTTTATAAAAAAATTGAAATTTCTCAAGTAAATAAAATTGGGGTTTTAGCAGCAAATTCACAGAGTGCTACAAATATAGAAAAAATAATTAGAGCAAAAAATCCTGAACTAGAATTTATAACTGCTGGAATAATGCCGATCATTAATGCAATTGAAGCAGAAATAGAGCCACAAGAAATATATAATAAATATGGATTGAAAGAATTAATCGACTCTTTTCAAAAAATGGGAGCAGACCAGCTTTTGCTTGGTTGTACCCATCTCCCATATTTAAAATCCGAAATCAATTCTGATTTTAAAAAAATTATAGATCCAGCTGATGAAATTTTGGATATGCTTTTAAAACAAATATAAGTTTAAAGTTTAATTACAGCAGTCTGATAAAGAATCGGGAATCAAATATTTTTTTCTTGACAGAGTCAGGCCCCTGTGCTATACTAATTAAGGAAAAGAAAGTAGAAACACCTGTTTCTCACCAGTCAGAACTGGTTAATATCAGTATTTTCGCAAGCTTTGGGCTTTCTGCGGGAATAGTAGGCTTATCTTAAGAGATGGCCTATCTTTAGCTGATTATTGAATTTAACGGGTGGTTTCTACCACTCGTTTTTTGTATATTTGTCGTTTTTATATCACTCAGGAGGTGCATAAATATCGTTAATGATTTAAGAGTTAATGATCGTATTAGAGCAAAAGAGGTTCGTCTGATCGATCAAGAAGGTGAGCAAATTGGGATCAAGTCATTGAATGAAGCATTGGATAGTGCAGCAGAAAAGGGTTTGGACTTAGTAGAAGTTGCTCCACAGGCTAATCCACCTGTATGTAGAATCATGGATTACGGTAAGTACAAGTACGAACAGGCTAAGAAAGAAAAAGAAGCCAAAAAGAACCAGAATGTAATGAACGTTAAAGAAGTTCAGATGGGTGTTAAAATTGAAGATCATGACTTTAATGTTAAATTAAAGCAGGCCCGTAGATTCCTCAACAATAAAGATAAAGTTAAGGTAAGAATCCGCTTTAGAGGAAGAGAAATGATGCATAAGGAATTGGGATATGATCTTATGGATCGTTTAATTGAACAGACTAAAGATATTGGTAAAGTCGAGAGTAAGCCTAAAATGGAAGGTAGAAATATGATGATGTTTCTAACTCCAGAAAGTGACAAACAGTAAATAATTAGATAGCTAAATTTTTAATTAATTACAGCTATTTATCTTTATAATTATTACAGTATTAGGAGGTTAAATCATGCCAAAGCAAAAAACACACAAGGGTATTGCTAAAAGAGTAAAGACTACAGCTAATGGTAAGCTTAAGCACCACAAAGGATTTCACAGTCATATTTTAACCAAGAAATCCGGTAATAGAAAAAGACAATTACGTAAAGCTAAATTATTAAGCAAATCATATCAAAAGCGTTACAAGCAGTTATTACATGGATAAATTGCAGTTTTAAAAGCTATAAATAATAAAATAAGATAAAAAATAATAAATGTTAAATTTTTGGAAGGAGTGTCATTTAAGATGCCACGTGTAAAAAGAGGAAATAAGGCGCGTAAGCGTAGAAAAAAAGTTTTAAAGATGGCTAAGGGATATTTTGGATCCCGCAGTAAATTATATCGTCCTGCAAACCAGGCGGTAATGAAGTCTCTACATTATGCTTATAGAGATAGAAGAAATAAAAAGAGAGATTTTAGAAGATTATGGATTACTAGAATTAATGCAGCAGCAAGAAATGAAGGTCTTTCTTACAGCCGTTTCATTAATGGTTTAAGACAGGCTGATGTAGAAATTGACCGTAAAATGCTTGCTGATTTAGCAGTTAATGATTCTGACGGCTTTGCTGACTTAGTAGATCTAGCAAAAGAGCAGTTAGGAAATTAATTAAATGAATATAATCAGCAGTTCTCAAAATGATAAAGTTAAATATCTAAATAAGCTTTACCGGAGTAGAAATAGACGTAAGGAAGGTGTCTTTATTCTAGAAGGTAAAAGACTTATTGAGGCTGCGTTAGCAGGAGGAGCAGATTTTAAGCAGGTCTTTCTCACTCCTGCTTTTTTTAAATCAGCTGAAAATGATAAGCTGCTGGCTGATTTAAAATCAAAGGCAGATTTTGTCTATTTGGAATCAGATCTTTTAAAAGCAACAGCTTCCACAGTTAATCCCCAGGGGATTTTAGCTGTTGTTGAAGAATCTGTTTTTAAAGGTAATGATTTTTACAGACGGGCAGATAAAATACTGCTTCTGGATAGAATCCAGGATCCTGGTAATATGGGGACCATGATTCGGACAGCTGTTGCGGCAGGTTTTGATGGTATAATTGCCCTTAAAGGTTCTGTAGATATCTATAATCAAAAAGTTATCCGGTCAACTATGGGTGGAATTTTTTCAATAGCTATCAGGCAGAAACTGAGTCAAAAAGAGTTTCTGGCAGAAATTTCAGCAGAAGCAGCCGATTATGAGCTGCTGGCAGCTGACATCAAGGCTGAAGAATATCATTTTGAACACCATTATCAGGATAAATTAATTTTAATGATCGGCAATGAAGCAAATGGTCTGGATTCTAAATTAATGGATTCTGCTACTGCTAAAATAAAGATTCCGTTGGCAGGAGAAATAGAATCCCTTAATGCAGCAGTTGCAGCATCAGTAATTTCTTTTGAGATACTTTCACAAAAGCTGCAGCAGGATAAGTAATTTTATATTTTAGGCTTGTTTGAGATTTTTTTCTATGGTATAATCGTTTAAGAATCGAATATTTAAAGGCAGAGAAGGGGAAAGTAGCTAAGCAAGATTTTAGCAGAGATTAACTGCAGCAGCTGAAAGCAGTTAAATTATTAAACTTAGTGAAGTTCACTCCAGAGCTGAGAACTGAAATTAGTAGGTTTTTCCGGAAGCAAATGCTTTCGTTAACAAATAAAAGTGATTCCACATCTTTGTGGGATAATCAGGGTGGTAACACGGTATCTCGTCCCTTTAGGGCGGGATTTTTTGTGTTTAGGATATAAAAATATTAATAACATACATATAACATGGAGGTGTTAGTTTTGGATCTATTAGATGATCTAAAGAAGATTGAAAAAGAAGCAGAAGCAGAATTAAAAGAGGTTGCTGATCTTGACCAACTAGAAGAAATGCGTATTAAGTACCTAGGGAAAAAAGGAGCAATCCAGTCCGTTTTTTCAAAGATGGGAAAAATTGAGGCTGATCAACGTCCGGTAGTTGGAAAAGAAGCTAATATTTTAAAAGGTAAAATTCAGAGCTGGCTGGGTGAGCATAAAGAACGCCTGGAAAAAAAGGCTGCTCAAAAACGTTTTGAAGCAGAGAAAATTGATGTTACTTTACCAGGTGCTGTGGTAGAAGCAGGTAGGAGTCATCCTTTATCTTTAGTAACTAAAGAAATAGAAGATATTTTTATTGGTTTGGGTTTTGATATAGCAGAGGGGCCTGAGGTGGAAAGCGAGTATTATAACTTTGAAGCTCTAAATATTCCGGCACATCATCCGGCGCGCGATCTGCAGGACACACTCTATATTGATGACCATTATTTACTAAGAACCCATACTTCACCAGTTCAGATTAGAACTATGGAAGCAGAGGAGCCGCCTGTTAGAATCATTGCTCCCGGTAGAGTTTACCGTTCTGATGAACTGGATGCATCTCATTCGCCAATTTTTCATCAGACAGAGGGCTTAGTCATTGACAAGGATATTGCTTTCAGTGACTTAAAAGGAACAATTGAGCTAATTGTAGAAGCTCTTTTTGGCAAAGAGCGAGATGTTAGATTCCGCCCCAGCTATTTTCCTTTTACAGAACCAAGTGCAGAAGTAGATGTTTCCTGTATTGTTTGTGGAGGAGAAGGCTGTCCACTTTGTTCACATACGGGATGGTTAGAGATTATGGGAGCTGGTATGGTTCATCCAAATGTGCTTGAAATGTCTGGTTATGATAAGGATGTTTACAGCGGTTTTGCTTTTGGAGTTGGACTTGATCGCCTGGCTTTATTAAAATATGGAATCGACGATATTAGAGTTTTATACGAAAATGATAAACGCTTTTTACATCAATTTTAATTGCGGTATAAAAAGTAAATAGCTAAAATAGATAAATATTAAAAAAGGGCTAAATTATCTAAATATAACTGATAAAAATTGAAATGAGAAAGGATGATAAATTTGCAGATATCATATAACTGGTTAAAAAAATATATTGATATAAATTTTACTCCAGCAGATCTTTCAGAGAAGCTAACAATGGCAGGGCTGGAAGTTGAAGGAGTAGAGTATTTAGGAGAAGGTTTAGAAGATATTATAGTTGCAGAGATTGAAGAAATAAAAGCTCATCCAGATGCAGATAAACTTGTAATCTGTATGGTGAAAACTGCAGCAGATCAAGAGCCAATTCCTGTTGTCACAGGAGCGCCAAATGTTGAAGCAGGTCAGATGGTTCCTTTTGCAGAAGTAGGTGCAGCTCTACCAAACGGAATGAAAATTGAAGAAGTGGAACTTAGAGGTCAGCTTTCTCAGGGCATGATCTGCTCCAGAGATGAACTTGGACTGCAGGAGGAAAGAGCAGCCGGGATTATGGTTTTAGACGAATCTGCACCACTGGGAGCAAGTTTTCTTAAGTATAAAAGGCTGGATGATTATGTATTTAAGCTGGATTTAACCCCAAACTATGCTCGCTGTTTAGGGATGATTGGTGTGGCAAGAGAGATTAAATCATTATATGCTCAGGAAAAAACTTTAAATACTCCTCCAATTTCTTTTGAGGAAGCAGAAGAGCTTGGAGATATTAATAATTATGTTGAGGTAGAAATAGAGGACCCTGATTTATGTCCTCGTTATACAGCTCGCCTGGTTAAAAATGTTGAAATTAAAGAATCACCGGAGTGGATTCAACGCCGACTTAAAGCAGCTGGAATCAGACCAATTAATAATGTGGTTGATATTTCTAACTTTGTTTTAATGGAATACAACCAGCCTCTGCATACATTTGATTATAATAAAATCAAGGACGGGAAAATTATTGTCCGCCGGGCTGAAGCTGGAGAAACAATAATGACTTTAGATGAGGAAGAAAGAGCTCTCGACGATGAAATGCTGGTGATTTCCGATCCAGAAAAAGCAGTTGCAGTTGGTGGAGTTATGGGTGGAGCGAATACTGAAGTAACTGAAGAGACTACAGATGTTTTAATTGAGTCAGCTTATTTTAACCCGGTTAGTATTCGTAAAACTGCTAAAAAACTGGGAATGCATTCTGATTCATCTCACCGCTTTGAAAGAGGTGTAGACATCGAAAAAGCAATTGAAGCAAACAATCGCGCCTGCCAGATGCTGGCAAAGTGTGATGGAGCTAAAGTTGTGCCGGGAGTTATTGATCAATATCCGCTAAAATATGAGCCAGCTGTAATTGAGCTGGAGACTACAAGAGTCAATGAACTTTTAGGTATTGAATTAGAAGCTGCAGAAGTCAGAGAAAGTCTGGAACGCCTTGGCTTTGAAGTAGAGGCTGTTCAAAAAGCTGATACGTTTGAAGTAACTGTACCTTCTTACAGAACTGATGTTGAACAGGGAGCTGACCTGGTTGAAGAAATTGCTCGAGTTTACGGTTACAATAAAATACCTTCGACCAGACCTATTTCCAAGCAGCGAGGAAAAAGAACTCCCCAGCAGAAATTCGAAAAAAGAGTAGAAGAACTTCTGCAGGCAGGTGGCTTAGATGAAGTTATTACCTACAGTCTGCAGGCTAAGAAAAGTTATCAGGATTTAAATCTTTGTCAGTTTGAAGATTATGCTGAGTTTGTAAGCATTAAAAATCCTTTAAGTGAAGCCTTTGCTATTTTAAGAACCAGTCTGGTACCTGGACTAATTGATGTTTTATCTTCCAACGCTCGTCGTCAGGGATCAGAGATGTCTATTTTTGAAACAGGTACAGTTTTTAGAAATAAAGGTGGGAATAATAGACCGCAAGAATTAAATATGCTCGGAGGTGGAATTTTTGGAGTAGATAATGACATCTGGCAGCAGGGGGCTCCTAACTTCTTTGCTCTCAAGGGAGTTTTAGAGATGCTATTTGAAAGAATTCAACTTGATAATTATCAGTTTATGCCAGATAATGATAACCGAGATTTTCTACATCCGGGACGCAGAGCTGAAATCAAATACGATCAGACAAAGACTTTTGGCTTTATTGGTGAAATTCATCCAGAGCTGGCAGATCAGAATGATCTTCCTGCAGGTACAACCATCTTTGAATTAGATTTAGACTTTTTATTTAAAGTAACTGCAGGCAAAAATTACAGCTACCAAAAATTGGTTAAGTACCCGGTGCTTGCACGCGATTTAGCTGTTGTTCTTAAAGAAGAAATTGCGGTTGGAGAAATCCATCAGGCAATCAAAGAGATTGGTGGGGCTGTGCTGAAAAACTTAGAACTGTTTGATATTTATCAGGGAGACCAGATTAAAGAGGGCTATAAGAGTGCAGCTTTTGGATTAAAGTTCCAGGCAGAGGATAGAACTTTAACCGATCAGGAGGTAAATGAGCGTTTTAATCAGATAGTAAAACATCTCAAAGAAGAATATTCCGCAGAAATTAGAGGAAATTAAAATTTTAGGCAGGAATTTCGACTTTTGTAATGAATATAATAAAGTAGACTACTATTATAGTTGGAGATGTTGCTAATGATAGAAGAAAAAAATCAAAATAAAAAGAAGTTCAAACTGAATATTTTGGGAGACAGTTTTACTGTAACAGGAGATTTCAGTGAAGATTATATTCAAAAACTGGCTGATCATGTGGAAAAAACTGGCCGTGAGATTAGAAACGCCTATCCCAAACTTCCTTTTAGACGCCTCTCAAATCTGATGATGATTAATCTGGCTGATGAATATTTTAAGCTTAGAGGACAGTGTATTGATCTGAGCAAAGAAAAAGAAAGGCTTAAAGAAGCCAATCAGAGCCTTCATCAGGAGCTGAAAAAGCTGCGTCAGGAAAATGAGGAGCTTACTAATCTACTTGAGGAGGTAGACTAATTGGATATCATTAACTTCCTCGATATCATTATTTTAGTTCTCTTACTCTTTTTTGCTTATAATGGCTTTAGAAGAGGTTTTATAGATCAAACAAGTACAATACTAGGACTGCTGGCTGCCCTGTTTGTTGCAGTCAGACAGTATGTCTATTTTACCCAGTTTTTAGAACCATATTTAGATTTATCTACTTCACTGCTGCAGTTTATTTCTTTTGCAGTAATCTTTATTGTGGTCAATATTGTGATCCATGTTCTAGGGATTACTCTCAAAAAAATTGTTGATGCTATTTTTCTGCAGCCGGTAGATAGGGTTGCTGGTTTTTTGCTGGGGATATTTAAAGCTGGAATAATTGTCTATCTGTTGATTTTAATTCTGGCTCAGATACCACATCAAAAGGTAAACGATGTCTTAAACCAATCATTTTTTGCTGAAAGGATAATTGAGGCATCACCACTAATACAATCAAAAATTGAAGAAATTTTTCGGCCATGATTTATTCATGGCCTTTTGCCGTCTTAACTGAATCTATATTTTTAAAGAAATAGAGGTGTAATTATGCAGGAAATTAGCAACAAAGAAATTGCTAAAGTTCTTTCTAAATTTGCTGATTTAATGGCGATCAAAGGAGAAAATGATTTTAAGATAAGAGCCTATACAAATGCTGCTCGTAAAATTGAGTCTTATTCGGAAGCAATTGCTGAGCTGGCGGCAGCAGATCAGTTAAAAGAAATCAAGGGGATCGGTAGTGGAATTGCAGAGTCAATCCAGGAACTGCTGCAGGACGGGATCATTGAAGAGATGGAAGCAATTAAATCTGAACTGCCTCCAGGAGTAATTGAGATGACAGATATTCAGGGGTTGGGACCCAAAACCGCTCACCGCTTTTATTATGAACTGGAAATAGAGGACTTAATCAGTTTAGAAAAAGCTCTGACTGAGGGGAAAGTGCAGGAGCTGAAGGGTTTTGGTAAAAAATCAGAAGCAAAACTTTTACAAGCTTTAAAAAACCATGAGAAATATGTTGATAAAATAATGCTGGCCCAGGCCTTAAAAACAGCCCGAGAAATTATTGACACTATAAAGTCTGAATTAGACTCAGAACTTTTTTCAGATATTGAAATCTGCGGCAGCAGTCGTCGAGCCAAAGAGCTAACAGGTGATTTAGATATTTTAATTGCTACTGATCAGCCGCAAAAACTTTCTAAAAAACTTAAAAACTTAAATTTTACAGCTGAAGTAATTGGAGCTGGTGATACCAAAGTCAGCATCAGAACCGATAAAGGTGTACAGACTGACTTTCGTCTTGTCAGTCAGGAAGAATTTCCTTCAGCTCTCCATTATTTTACCGGTTCTCAAGCCCACAATGTACGGATGCGTCAGCTTGCTAAAGACCACAGTTTAAAATTAAGTGAATACGGCCTTTTTCAGCAAGATGGGACAAAAGAAAAAATTGAGACTGAGGCTGATATTTTTAATAGATTGGGCCTGGACTATATTATTCCTGAGCTAAGAGAGGATCAGGGAGAAATAGAAGCTGCCCAAAAGGGAGAACTGCCAAAAAGTATTGAGCTCGAAGATATTAAAGGTGATCTGCACCTGCATTCTCGCTACAGTGATGGTGCCTTTTCGATTAAAGAAATGGCAGAAGCCGCCAGAGATCAGAGGGGCTACCAATATATTGCAGTAACCGATCACTCCCAATCTTTAACTGTAGCCAGCGGGATGAGTATTGATGAGTTAAAAGAACAGCTGCAGGAAATTGACAAGTTGAATGCTGAACTGAAAGATTTTAGAGTTTTAAAAGGGGTAGAAGTTGATATTCTAAAAAATGGCGAGCTTGATTTTGAGGACGAACTTTTAGACCAGCTTGACTTTGTGATTGCTTCTATCCACAGCTATTTTAATCTGGATGAAGAAGAAATGACTGCCAGAATAATTAAAGCGGTTAAAAACCCGCATGTAAAATTAATAGGCCACCCCAGCGGTAGAATGCTCGGCGGCAGAGAGCCTTATGCGGTTGACTTAGAAAAAGTTATTGAAGCTGCAGCTGAATATAATACTGCTTTAGAGATCAACGCCTCACCACAGAGGCTGGACCTTAATGCTGAGTGGGCGCGCAAAGTGAAAAAAGCAGGTGGAAAAATATCAATTAATACAGATGCTCACCACTACAAGGAGTATGCTGATATGGAGCTTGGAATTGCAACAGCCCGCCGCGGCTGGCTGGAAAAAGAAGATGTAATCAATACTTATTCTTTGACAGAATTAATGAAATTTTTAAATTCAAAAAAATAAAAGTAAGTTATTCCGGAGGTATTTAAGTTGAAAGAACACAGTCTGGAAGTTTTAGAGTACAAAAAAATAATAAGGATGACAGCCGATCGAGCAGCTACAAATATCGGTCAGGAAATTGTTAATAATTTAAAGCCTGTAAATAATGCAAATTATATTCAGGAAAGATTAGCTGAAGTTACAGCAATGAAATCAATGATTTCAGAGTTTTCTACACCGCCTTTTGGTGGAGTGCGTGATATTAGAGATGACTTAAAGAAAGCGGCTAAGGGTTCAGTGCTTTCTACAGATGCAATAAGTAGGGTTAGAAGCACGCTCAGGGGCGTTTCAGAAATGCAGCGGTATCTTGAGAGCATCAAAGCTGATTTAGATCCAAGGATTATTGAAAGAGAGTACCAGCTGATTTATGATTTATGTTCAGATCTGCAGAGCCGGCCGGGGCTGGCCCGAGAAATCGACCGCTGTATTAACGAATATGGTGAGGTTGCAGATGATGCCAGTGCTAAATTAAAATCACTGCGTTCAAAAATGGATTCTATAGAAAATTCGATACGCGATAAGCTGGATTCTATTATTAAAAGTAAGCACTATCAAGATATGCTGCAGGAAAATATTGTGACCAGAAGAGAAAATCGCTATGTGGTTCCAGTTAAACAGGAACAGCGAAATAATTTTGACGGCATAGTTCACGGTCAGTCTGCAAGTGGGTTAACACTTTTTATGGAGCCGATGGCAGTTGTCCGTTTAAATAATGAGCTGCGGGAAGTTAGAGCCAAAGAAAGTGCTGAAATTCAGCGTATTTTACAGATGCTCAGCTCTAAAATAGCTCAGGATGAAGAAATAATCAAAAGAGATTTAATGATTATCACCAGATTGGACAGTATTGCAGCAGCGGCTAAATTCAGTCTTGATTTCGAATGTAATGCACCTGAAATAAACGAAAAGGGTGTGATTGAGTTAAATCAAGCTCGCCACCCACTGCTCAAAGAAGATCCAGTACCGATAGATTTAAAAGTTGGTGATGATATTGCAACTTTAGTTATAACTGGGCCCAATACAGGTGGTAAAACAGTTGCTTTAAAAACAGTTGGACTGCTGACTCTAATGACTCAGACTGGGCTGCATATTCCGGCAGCTGCTAATTCGACAGTAGCAGTCTTTAAGAAGATATTTGCTGATATTGGTGATGAACAGAGCATTGAACAGAGCTTGAGTACATTTTCTTCTCATATGCACCGAATCAGAGAATTTTTAGCTGAGTCTGATAATTCTACTCTAGTTTTAATGGATGAGCTGGGGGTAGGAACTGACCCGGAAGAAGGCGCTGCTTTAGGTATTTCAATTTTAGAAAAACTACAGCAGCAAAATGCGATTACTATTGCGACTACTCACTACAGTCAGCTGAAAAGTTATGCCTACACAACTGACAAGGTTGAAAATGCATCAGTTGAATTTGATATTGAGACTTTAAAACCAACCTATAAGTTGATTATGGGAGTTCCTGGAGGCTCAAATGCTTTTGAAATTGCACTTAGATTGGGTATTCCACAGGAGATAATTGATCGGGCCCGAACTTTTTTAAGTGATGAGTCAATCAAAGTAGAAGATATAATTAATGAGTTAAACCAGGAAAGAAATCGCTATCACAAACTTAGAGAAGAAATGGAAGAACTGCGTGATCATGAGAAAAAATTAAAAGAAAAATATAAAAAAATGATTGAAGACCAGCAAAAGAAACATGAAAAAGAAATGAAGGCTGCCAGAGAAGAAGCAGAGGCAATTGTAGAAGAGACAAAAAAAGAAGCTAAGAGGATAATTTCTAATTTAAAGTCAAAAGATTTTACTCAGCGATCTGAGGTTGATAGAGCTCAAACTTCTGCCAACCAGAACTTAAAGGAGCTTAGTCAAATTTTAGAAGCTGAAAATGAGAAAGAAAAAGAAAAAATTGATGCAGATCAATTTAATGAAGGAGATCAGGTCAGGGTTCGAAGTATTGGACGCAAAGGTGAGATAACAGCTATTGACCGTGACAAAAAGGAAGCCCAGATTCAGGCGGGAATTATGCAGGTAACTGCCTCGCTGGCTGATCTGGTTAAAGTTGATATACCTGATGATAATGAGGAAAAACAGCTCAAGAATTACCGGGTTCAAAAATCTCAGCATGTATCGCCCAAACTTGATTTAAGAGGAGAAAGATATGAAGCAGCTCAGTATAAGGTTGATAAATACTTAGATGATGCATTTTTAGCCGGCTTAAATGAAGTTGAAATTGTTCATGGTAAGGGAACAGGGGCTTTAAGAAATGCAGTTGAAGAAGTCTTAGAGAAAAACTCTCATGTTAAAGATTACCGTCTGGGAAGGCAAAAAGAGGGCGGAATGGGAGTTACCATAGTTAAAATTCAATAACTGGCTTAATAATCTTAAAGATCAGCAAAGATTTTAAAGAGCCATTAAAAAAGGGATTTCAACAGTTTTTAAACTGTGAAATCCCTTAATTTTTTTTATTTTAAACTATTTCAGCAGTTATGAGCTTAGATAATTAAGCAAAATTAATCATTGCCGAAAATATCAAAGATGCTGCTGAATGGACTGTCATCTTCTTCCTCTTCACTTTCTGATTCAGAGCCACCACCAGAATCTGGTTCAGATTCTGACTCCGATTGACTATCATCATTTAAGAAAGGAATTGATGATCCACTACCAGAATGTATATTACAGCTCCGAGTTGGTTTAGTTTCATAACGTGGATTACCGTTCCTCTGTATTTTTGGAATTCCGTATTCCTGATCTATCTGCTGTACCGGTTCTCCTGTATTTATAGTATAAGTACCCTTTACCAAATCTTCACTATCTTTGGCAGAATTGACTTCTCTAAATGATTTTTGAGCTGGTCCAATTCTGATTCCAGACTTACTGATATAATGTCTTTCCTCAATCTGATCTGCAGGACAGTCATTTGTAGCTAAGAGTCCGCTTTGACGGTCAACTCTTACTGTTTCTACAGGACCATGCAGGCTTTCTCTTTCAGTTGGTTCAGTTCCTTTTTTATATGGTAAAACATCGATTCGAGGTGAATATTCATTTGAAAGTAAACCGGTATATGGGTCAACATCGACTTCGATTACATTGTCTGGCATCTGGAAATTAATAATAGGCATATCTTTAACAGCTGCCCTCATATAATCTCCCCAGATTTGTGCCGCTTCACCACTACCAACTGTTTTAACATCATATTCCATTGAACGTCTTGTGTCCTCGCCAATCCAGACACTTGTTGCAATTTGAGAGGTAAAGCCAACAAACCAGGCATCAGTGTAATCATTGGTTGTACCTGTTTTACCACCAACATCACGATCCATTTGGGCTCTACGTCCTGTACCATTGTCAACTACACTTTTTAACATCGACTTAATTAAATAACTGTCAGCCTGTGACATGACCATTTTGCTTTTAGGCTGGGCTTCATAAATTAAATTTTGATGTTTATCATAAACTTCAGTAATTGCATGGGCTTCAGTATAAATACCATCATTTGCAAATACACTGTAGGCAGAAGCCATCTCAATTGGAGTAACTCCACGATTTAAACCACCCAGTGCCAGTGAATAATGGTCACTATGACCATCAGAATCTGTAAAGGTAGAAATTCCAAGTTTTTCAGTGAAATCAATGACATTTTTCACTCCAACATCTTTAATTAACTTAACTGCAGCCACATTAACAGAATTAGTGAGAGCTGTGTTTACGTTAATCAGACCGCGGTATCTGTCACCATAGTTTCGGGGCCAGATGCTTAAGCTATCACCTTTATTGCTGTCAGAAGCGAGCATTGGTAGATCATTAATTATAGTTCCAGTTGTATAACCACCTTCAATTAGAGCTGTGGAATAGACAAAAGGTTTAAAAGCTGATCCAGGCTGTCTTACTGCCTGATAAGCTCTATTAAATTGATCAGTACCACGACCTCCAACCATTGCTTTAATTGCTCCAGAATTAACATCTAAACTGACAAGTGAAAGCTGGGGCTGTAAATTTTGACTGCCGCTGCTTTGAAAAGAAGGAATAAAGCCATTTTCAATCTTATTTTTAATTGTAGTTTCAGCTAATTTCTGCATCTTAGGGTCTAAAGTAGTATGTACTTTTAAACCACCATTATAGACTAAAGAGGCACCAAAACGGTCAATTAGCTGATCTCTAACATAAAGAATAAAATAATGAGCTGTATTTTCCATTTCTTCCTCTTCTACAGTATCTAAGTTTAATTCTGCATTTTTGGCCTGATCCCTTTCAGCTGCTGTAATATAATCCAGCTCGTACATTCTATCCAGAACGACATTTCTTCTTTTGATGGCTAATTCTGGATTGCGCAGCGGGGAATAATTATTCGGTGACTGTGGCAGACCAGCAATTAAAGCTGATTCAGCCAGAGTTAAATTTTCAACACTTTTCCCGAAATACTGCAGAGAAGCAGTTTCAACTCCATAGGCACTGTGGCCTAAAAAGATTTCATTTAGATACATCTCTAAAATTTCGGATTTGGTGTACATTCTCTCGAACTGAATTGCTAGATATGCTTCCTGAATTTTACGCAGGTATGTTTTATCAAGACTTAAAAAAGCATTTCTTGCCAGCTGCTGAGTAATTGTACTTGCACCCTGGTCGGTAAGATCTCCCTTCATTATATTATTAACCATTGCTCTTCCAATTCCCCAGAAGTCAATACCGTGGTGAACATAAAATTTAGTATCTTCGATTGCTATAATTGCATTTTTTAAATCTTCCGGAATTCTTTCTAAGGGAACATAAACTCTATTTTCTTTAAATAATTTTGTTAAAAGCTCACCCTCAGCATCATAAATCATAGTTGCCTCACTTGAACCCTTATAATCTGTTATATCAGGAGAATCCTGAATAATCCAGGTGACAGCACCTAAGATAGCGCCTGCTCCCAGGGCAAAAATAATTAAAAAAGTTATTAAAAATATTGCCTTTGTTTTTTTCTTCATTAATTAACCTCCCGTCACTAAAATATTATAACATAAAACAGCTGTTTATGGTACCCCTTGTTGTTAATTAATCTATCTGTTATAATGTAAAGACAAAGGATACAGGAGGTGAAGTACCTGTTGCCCAGAACATGGAACAGGTGTTTTTTATGGAAATTAATGAACAGCTAAAGATACTAAAAAGAGGGGTAAGTGATCTTATCTCTGAGGAAGAATTGGAAAAAAAATTAAAAAAAGCGAAAAAAGAAGAAAGACCTTTAAGAGTTAAACTCGGACTTGATCCATCTGCACCAGATATCCACCTAGGTCATACAGTGGTTTTGCGCAAGTTAAAGCAGTTTCAGGATTTAGGTCACGAGGTTTATCTAATTATTGGAGATTTTACGGGAATGATTGGTGACCCTACTGGAAAATCTGAAACCAGAAACCAGCTGACCAAAGAAGAAGTTTTAGAAAATGCGCGTACATATCAGGAACAGTTTTCTAAAGTTTTAGATCCAGAAAAAACCAATGTAGTTTTTAATGGTAAATGGTTAGGTGAAATGGATTTTGCCGATGTTTTAGAACTTTCAGCTCATTATACAGTAGCCAGAATGTTAGAGCGTGATGATTTTTCCAAGCGCTATAATGCAGGTAAGCCAATCGGTATTCACGAATTTTTCTACCCTTTAATGCAGGGTTATGATTCGGTTGCAATTGAGGCAGATGTGGAGCTCGGTGGTACTGACCAGCGTTTTAACCTCTTAGTTGGGCGTAAGCTGCAGCAGGAATACGGACAGGAGCCTCAGGTTGTATTAATGATGCCTCTTTTAGAAGGTTTAGATGGTGTCAATAAAATGAGTAAGAGTTTAGACAATTATATCGGAGTTTACGATGAACCGGCTGACATGTTTGGCAAGGTAATGTCAATACCGGATGATATGATTGTCCGTTACTTTGAACTTTTAACCGACATATCAATCGAGCGTCTTGATGAAATTAAAGCAACTCTTAAACGGGAAGACTTTAATCCAATGGAGCTTAAAAAAGAACTGGCAGCCCAGATAGTAGAAGAATACCATGACGAAGAAGCTGCAGTTGAGGCTCGTCAGGAGTTTGAAAGCGTCTTTTCTAAGGGTAATTTACCGGAGGATATTCCTGTGATTGAAATTGCAGAATTTGACTTAGAAGATGGTGAACTCTGGATAGTTAAGCTGGTAGCTGCTACCGGATTAGTTGATTCTAACAGTCAGGCCCGCCGGATGATCAAACAGGGTGCTGTAACAATAGATGACGAGAAGTATGAAAAAATTAATCTGGACCTTGAAGTTAAAGATGGAATGATTATTCAGATTGGAAAGCGCCGCTTTGCTAAAATTAAATTAGTTTAAATGGGACATGATTTAATTTTCTGCTTAAACTAAGAATAAATATTTTAAGAATCAAAAAATCAAATTGAACTCCAAATCAATTTTTAATAAACTAAGATTCATATTTACAGCTAAATCAGTTTACCTACCCAAAGGAACGTCCTGTTCCTCGGTCAGCTCAGAGCATCCGTGCTCTTCGAACTGATTTAGCTTTATATTCATCAAGTTTATTTATAAAAATTGCTAAAGTCATTAAATTTGATTTTTAGATTTTAAATTTATATTTTTAAATGCAGAAAATAAATATAACTTTAATGTAACTAATTGAATTTTAGATGTAGCCGTTATTAGAACAATCCATAATTAATTCTCAATGAAAAGCGTCGTGTAGATTAATATCTGAGAGACAGAAATAAATTTGAAAGGAAGGTTTAAATGATAAAAACTGGAGATGAAATAAGACAGGCTTATCTTGATTTTTTCAAATCAAAGGGACATCTAATTTTAGATAGTGCTCCTCTGGTTCCTAAAAATGACCCGAGCCTGTTGTGGATAAATGCGGGGATGGCTCCCTTTAAGCCTTATTTTGACGGCAGTCTTGAGCCACCTAAAAAACGTATTGCTACAAGTCAAAAGTGTATCCGTACAAATGATATAGAAAATGTAGGTAAAACAGCACGCCACCATACCTACTTTGAGATGCTTGGAAATTTCTCTTTTGGTGATTACTTTAAAGAAGAGGCTATCACCTGGGGCTGGGAGTTTGTAACTGAAGTGCTGGAGCTTGATCCAGATAAACTATGGATCACTATTTACGAGGAAGATGACGAAGCTTTTGCAATCTGGCACGATAAAGTTGGCCTACCCAAAGAAAGAATAGTTAGAATGGGTAAAAAAGAAAATTTCTGGCAGATTGGAACTGGCCCCTGTGGTCCCTGTTCAGAAATCCATTATGACCGTGGAGTAGAAGCTGGTGATAGTGAGGAAGATGTACTTGGTGGTGAAGGAGACAGATATTTAGAAATCTGGAATCTGGTTTTTACTCAGTATAACTACACTGAGGAAGGAGAATACAAGGAACTGCCCAATAAAAATATTGATACCGGGATGGGTTTAGAAAGAGTTGCTTCTATTCTGCAGGAGACAGAAACTAACTTTGAAACAGATTTAATTAAACCGATAATTGATGAGGTAGTAGAAATGACAGGTATTCCTTATCAAAAAAATGAGGAAAGCCTTACAGCTTACAGAGTTATTGCTGACCATATCCGTTCAGCTTCTGTGGCTATTTCTGATGGAGCACTGCCTTCAAATGAAGGGCGCGGCTATGTAATCCGCCGTTTAATCAGAAGAGCAGCCCGTTATGGAAGAAAATTAGGCTTTACAGAACCATTTTTATATAAATTAGTAGAAAAAACTGCTGAAGTTGTTAAAGGAGTTGCACCAGATCTCAAAAAACAGCTGGCACACGTTAAAAATGTTTTAAAATCTGAAGAAGAAAGTTTTCTCAAAACCTTAGAACAGGGTTTAAATATCTTAGAAGATATGCTGAATGAACTTAAAGCAGAAGCTAAAGAAGTTTTAGGTGGAAAAAATGCCTTTAAATTATATGATACCTATGGTTTTCCACTTGATTTAACAGAAGATATTGCAGCTGAAGCTGGAATTAAGGTTGACCAGGAAGGTTTTGAAAAAGAAATGGCAGCTCAGCGCAAGCGAGCTAGAGAAGCCAGAGCCGAAACTTCTTTCAGTAGTGGTGAAGTAGAAAAATTATACGCTGAATTTAAAGATCAAATTAAGGAAGATACTTTTACCGGTTATCATTCATTAAAGGAAAAAACTGAAGTCGTAGGTCTGCTTAAGGATAATCAAAAAGTAAGTAAACTGACAGAGGGAGATCAGGGAGAAATTATACTCACTAAAACCCCATTTTATGCAGAAAGTGGAGGTCAGATTGGTGATAAAGGTGTAATTCAGACCGATAAATTTAAAGCTGAAGTTAAAGATACAGTTAAAAAAGCAGAAGTTTTTGTGCATCAAGTTGAAGTCAAATCTGGGCAGGTGGAGCTCAAAGATGAGGTAGAAGCAGTAGTTTATAATGATCGACGCCAGGCAACAGCCAGACATCACTCTGCAACACACCTGCTGCATAAAGCTTTAAAGGAAGTTTTAGGAGACCATGTTAACCAGTCAGGTTCTCTGGTAGCTCCTGACAGACTTCGTTTTGACTTCACTCATTTCTCAGCTCTAACAGAAGCTGAAATTGATGAGATAGAACGAAAGGTAAATCAGGCTGTACTGGAAAACTATCCGGTAGAAACTGAATATAAGGACCTGGATGAAGCTAAAGAAATGGGAGCAACCGCACTCTTTGGTGAAAAATATGGTAAAGAAGTTAGAGTTGTTAAAATGGGAGATTTCAGTCTGGAATTATGTGGAGGAACCCATGTTAATGCAACTGGAGATATCGGAGCCTTTAAAATAGTTTCTGAAAGTGGTATTGCAGCAGGTGTCAGAAGAATTGAGGCTTTAACAGGAGAATATGCCCTCGACTACTTTAATTCTAAACTTGAAATTCTGGACCAGACAGCAGCTGAATTAAAAACAGATCCTGATAATCTGTTAAATAGAGTCAAACAACTGCAGCAAAACCAGAAAGATTTAGAAAAAGAACTCGAAGCTTTAAAACAAAAGTTAGCAGGCTCAAAAAAGGACGAGTTAATTGATCAGCTGCAGCAGATTGAAGGAATTAATGTGCTGACAGCAGAACTTGAAAATCTTGATAATTCTGCCTTGCGAAATTTAAACGATCAGCTGAAAGATAAAATTGATTCTGCAGTAATTGTACTTGCCAGCAAAGCTGAGAATAAGGTTATTTTTGTTGCCTCAGTTACTAAGGATTTAATCGAAAAAGGATTTAAAGCAGGAGATATTATTGCCAAAGTTGCCAGAGTTGCTGGTGGTGGTGGTGGTGGACGTCCTGATATGGCCCAGGCAGGAGGTTCAAAACCTGAAAAAACAGCCGAAGCACTTGCAGAAGTAGAAAAAATTGTTAAAGAAATTGCTGGCTAATCATTTAAATTGGAGTCATTTTTTAAAAATAAAACTCGAAAAAACAAGGATTTTTAAGCTGACTGCAGAAATATTAATATAAGACAAATCAAAATACGGGATGTGATATAAATGGCCGCAGAAGATTTTAGCGATAAAACAATGCGATTTAAGATCAATAAAGAGGAATTAAGTGAAGCAGCATTTGTCTTGAATAAGGTATCAAAGGCCCTCGAAGAAAAAGGATATAATCCTATTAATCAAATTGTCGGATATTTACTTTCTGGAGACCCAGCTTATATAACAAGCTATAAGGATGCCCGAACAATGATTAGAACTATTGATAGAGACGAATTAATTGAAGAACTACTGCGCAGTTATTTAAATAACGAGTAGCAGAAAGATTAAAGGCAGCTGGAATTTTCAGCTGCCAATTTTTTTGTCATAGTATATATTCCGAAAATAGGAGAAAATTTTAACCCGATAAATTTGCTTATTGCTGAAAATGATTATATAATAATTTATTGAAGTATGAAATTGGAGGCATCTAATTTGAGAATTTTAGGGATAGATTATGGAAATAAAAGAGTGGGGATTGCTGTTAGTGACACTATGGGCTGGACTGCTCAACCACTGGATACTATTGCAATGCATGGTCATCAGGAGTTATTAACAGAAATTAAGGCTTATTTAGAAAAATATGATGTAGAAAAAATAGTTGTTGGGATGCCTTATAATATGGACGGCAGCCGTGGTAAAAGAGCAGAAATAACTCAGGCTTTTATTAATTTTTTGGAAAATAATTTGGAGCTTCCAATTATAATTCAGGATGAAAGATTGACAACAAGTCAGGCAAAAAACATTTTGCTAGAGGCAGATGTCAGCCGTAAGGGTAGAAAAAAAGTAATAGATAAGATTGCAGCTTCTTTGATTCTACAGTCTTATCTTGATCGGAAGTAAACTGCAGTACCGGGTGCGCAACCAATATTTTCTATATTTTTGATATCAAGAACTAAACAAACAAAATGAAAGGGGTATTTAAAATGAGTAATGGTAAGTTTTGGATTGATGAAGATCAGAAAGAATTAGTTTTATCAGATGGCACAGGTGAAAGCCGGTTTATTATAGAAGAGGATTTAGTGATTGATGGAGTTAAATATTTAATAATTGTTGATGCTAGAGCTGGAGAAAATGCTGATGCTACAGTTATCAAAATTTTAAATGAAGGTGAGGAAGAAATTATAGTTCCGGTTGAAGAAAAAGAAGAGTTTGAAAAAGTACAGGCTGCCTATTTAGAGGGCATGGAGTAGATTTAAGATTTTAGTGGAGCAGTATAAACTTAGTAAAATTTTTAATTCAAATTTGATGAGAGGAAGATTTTGAAGTTGAAAAAAGCAGCATTTTTGTTTTTAATCTTTATTATTATACTCAGCTTTTCGCTGAGGGCTTACTCTTTAATTGAGCCTATAAATGAAGTAGAGCCGATGGATATCATGGTGGAAATTGAATCTGGAATGAGCGGCCGGGCAATCGCAAATCTGCTGAAAGAAGAAGGAGTTATTAAATCTTCGACAGTTTTTTATCTGCTGCTGCGCCTGCAGAATCTTAATGATTTACAGGCAGGGTACTATCGTTTTTCAACTTCAGATTCTTCTCTGGAAATTATAGACAAGCTGCGCCGGGGGGAAGAGGAAGATTTTAATCTTACAATACCAGAGGGTTTTACTTTAGCAGAAATTTTAAACCGTTTTGAAGGGCTAATGATTCCTGAATACGAAAAAGATCTTTTGCGGAAAAAAATTAATCAGGAAATTTCAAAACTGGATTTAGAAAAAAATCTGGATTCAATAGAAGCCGATCCAGAATTAATTTATCCGGCAGAAGGAATTATTATACCGACAACTTATAATTTTCCGATGAGCTATCAGGAAAAAGATATAGCTGTCTCTTTAATTAACCACTTTAAAAATAAACGGCTGCCCTTATTAAAAGAGGCAGCAGCTGAAAGTGAATATTCAGCTTATCAAATTTTAATTATTGCTTCTTTAATTGAAGAAGAAGGAAAAATTGCAGAGGAAAAGAAAACTATTGCTTCTGTAATCTACAATCGCTTAGCAGAAGGAATGGCTCTACAGCTGGATGCAACTGTTCAGTATGCTTTAATTGAGCGGACTGACCGTGTATTATATTCTGATTTAGAGGTTGATTCTCCTTATAATACTTATCAGATGAATAAGCTGCCTCCAACTCCAATTGCCAGCCCTGGTGATCTAGCTTTAGAAGCTGCGATTAATCCGGCTGAAACTGACTATTTCTTTTATTTTGCCAGAGAAGACGGCAGTCATGTTTTCACAAAGACATATGAAGAACATCTTAAAAAACAGAGGGAGTTTTCAAATTAAATTTAAACTGAGTTTTGATCTAGATCTTAAAAAGTCTATTTTTAAAGTATAAAGGAAGTAAATTATGAAACTAACTGACATTAACAGCAAATTTTCAAAAAATGAATATATTATGCCTCAATTTAAAAAGGTAGAAAATGAGTGCAGAAACAATCATATTCCAATTATTGATCGTGATGCAGCTGCCTTACTTAAGCTGCAGCTTAAGTTAAAAAAACCTCAAAGAATCTTAGAGATCGGTACAGCGCACGGTTTTTCGACTTTACTCTTAGCTGAGTCAAGCCCAAAGACTGCTAGAATTACGGCAGTCGAATTAGATCCACAGCGGGCTTTAAAGGCCCGAAAAAATTTTGCTGAATATAATTATCAGGAAAAAATAGACTTAAAGGTTGGAGATGCGTTTGATATTTTAATGTATCTAAAAAATGATTATGACTTTATTTTTCTTGATGCTGCCAAAGGGCAGTATTTTTATCTTTTTGAGTATATAATGGAGCTTTTGGCTCCTGGAGGAATTTTGATTGCAGATAATGTTTTATATAAAGGAAAGGTTTTAGAAGTTGAGAAACAGCGACCCAAAATTAGAACAATGGTAAAAAATTTGAAAAAATATTTAAAATTAATAATGAACCACCCGGAACTTGACTCTACAATTGTAACTGCAGGTGATGGGATGGCGATTAGCAGGAGGAAAGATATAAATGAATAAAATAGAATTACTGGCACCAGCGGGAAATTTAGAAAAGTTGAAAACCGCCATTTTATTTGGTGCAGATGCTGTATATTGTGGAGGTTTAAACTTTGGCTTAAGAGCCGGAGCAGATAACTTTAGTGTTGAGGAATTAAAAGAGGGAATAGAATTTGCTCACAATCGCAGTAAAAAGGTTTATATGACCCTGAATATGATTCCCCACAATGAGGAACTGGCTCAACTTCCAGAGTATATAGAAAAAATTAGAGAACTCAATTTAGATGCGTTAATTATTTCTGACCCCGGTGTTTTTGCTTTTGTCAAAAAAGAAATGCCCGAGATGGAAATCCACATCAGCACCCAGGCTAATAATGTTAACTGGGCTTCAGCTTTATTTTGGGCTGAACAGGGAGCAGAAAGAATTATTCTGGCCCGTGAGTTGGGTAGAGACGAAATTAAAGAGATTGCTGCTAAAACAGAGGGTAAAGTAGAACTGGAATATTTTGTCCACGGAGCAATGTGTATTTCTTATTCTGGCCGCTGCCTTTTGAGCAACTATTTTGTCGGACGAGATGCAAATAAGGGCGATTGTGCTCAGTCCTGCCGCTGGAAATATCACCTGGTAGAAGAAAAAAGGCCGGGAGAGTATTATCCAGTTGAGGAAAATGATCAGGGAACATTTATCATGAATTCCCGTGATTTAAACCTGGCAGAGGAAATACCTGAACTAATAGAAATAGGTCTAAGCAGCCTCAAAATAGAGGGTAGAATGAAGAGTGTTCACTATGCAGCTACAGTTGTCAATACCTACAGGATGCTGATTGATCAGTACTATGCTGATCCAGAAAACTATCAGGTGGATACTAAACTTTTAGCTGAGCTCAGAAAGATCAGTCACCGGGATTATACCAAGGGCTTTTATTACGGCAAACCAGGTTCAGAAGGGCAAAGATATCAAAGCTCTTCCTATTTAAGAACTTACGATTTTATGGGTGTAGTTAAAGCTTATGATCATGAGTCACATGAGGCGGTTATTGAGGTAAGAAATAAGATTTTTAAAGGTGATGAACTGGAATTTATAGTTCCTGGTCAAAAAACATTTACTGTTAAAGCTGATTATCTTTTAGATGAAGAGGGAGCAGAAATTGCGGCGGCTCCTCATCCAAAACAGCTGATTAAAATACCACTAGCTGAGGAAGTTCCAGCTGGTTCTCTACTCCGACGTCAGAAGGAGAATTAGAATGAAGGATACTCTAAAACTAAGATATGAGGTTGACCCTACAGAAATTAATTATATTGATATGATAATTAAGGCCTATGAAGGAATTGGGACGGTTAATGTCGACCATGATAATCCAGGTCAAATCTGGATTGATGTCACTGAAGGTACCAAAAAAGAAGTTAAAGAAGTAATGGCTGATTTAGGGCAGCAATTTAAAGTTGAATTAATTTCTGAAGAATAAATTAAGTTCATAAAAGTCTGAATTTTAATTTTGGTTCCCGACTTAACAAGCATCTTAAGCTAATAATAATTGACTATCAAAATTGTAAAATAAGAACATTTGACAAGCTGCAGTTAATTGTTTATTATTAAGTTGATAATCACATATAATTATTAATAAGCTTATAAGCAAATAAGTTTAAGTTGGAAGCAGATTAAAGGAGGAAGATTATATTATACATTTTACTATCAGTTTACAAAAGGGAGGTAATATATCATGCTGAGCAGGAATAAAGTTTTGATCTCGGTCATGTTACTCCTCATAATGGTGTCTTTTGTCAATCTCAAGGAAGTAGAGGCTCTGGATTTAGCTGAATTTGGAAGCAGGGCGTTGAGCAGAGGCGACGAAGGAATAGATGTAGCAGTTTTACAGCAGAAATTAAGTCAGTTAAATTATTATCAGGGAAGCATAGATGGTATCTACGGTGGTGGCACAGTTGCAGCCGTAAAAAAATTCCAGAGAGACAATAAGCTTCAGATTGATGGAGTTTTTGGTCAGAGTTCATTTAAAAAAATGCCGCAATTAGAGGCAGAATTAAATTACAACATATCAAGAGATGACATAATATTACTGGCCAGAATAATTCATGGAGAGGCCAGAGGTGAGGATTTCAAGGGTAAAGTAGCAGTTGGTTCGGTAATCTTAAATAGAATTAAGAGCAGCCACTTTCCCAATACGATTAGAGATGTTATTTTGCAAAAAGGACAGTTCAGTAGTTTAATGGACGGACAGGCTAATTATTATCCTGGAGAAGAAGAACTGCAGGCAGCTAGAGCAGCTTTATTAGGTTATGATCCAACAATGGGTTCAATCTATTTCTATAATCCGGATGTGGCTACAAATACAGCCTGGATATCCCAGAGAAACTTTGTAACCAGAATTGGTGGACATGTATTTTTAAGATAAGAATATAAAAAGATTATATTTAAAATAAAAATGACAGTTAAATAAAAGAATAGCACCTGTTAGGGTGCTATTTTTTTAAGAGATTGTTATCCAATTTTTGTTATTTGGGTAAAATTTTATTTTTCTGCCTGTAGTTCTTTCATATTCTCCATACACTCACCACAGATAGTTCTACCCTTATATTCTATAGTGTCATCTGCACTACCACAGAATATGCAGGCTGGCTCATATTTTTTTAGAATAATTTTTTCTTCATCAACAAAAATTTCCATAGGATCTTTTTTATTGATATTCATAGTTTTTCTGAGCTCAATTGGAATTACCATTCTACCCAAATCATCAATTTTACGGACGATACCAGTAGATTTCATGTTAATTCTCCTTTCTTAACATATTTCGACAAAATATTTCTATTTATTACATTATATAATTAAATAGACCCGTAGTCAATAGCCAAAAGTTATTTTCTTAAGTAAAAAATGGATATTCAAGCGGAAAAATTCAAAAAAATTATTAATATCTGTGGAAATTTATGATAGAATGTAAATAGTCATTTAAAAGAGGTGTTAATTATGGAGAATTTAAAAGAAAAGTTTAAGCGAAAATTAGCCGAAAATAATTATAAATTGACCAGACAGCGAGAAATTATTTTAGAAACTATTCTGGAAAACAAGAACTGGCACTTTACAGCTGAGGATCTGTTTGAAGCTGTTAAGAAAAAAGATAAGGATATTGGAATGGCTACTATTTATAGAAGCCTGGAATTAATGCATAAATTAGAAATAGTAAATATCCATGATTTTAATGAAGATTCCCGTATCTATGAATTATATTTAGAAGAATCACATCACCACCATATGATCTGTAAAAACTGCGGCAGGCTGGTAGAATTTAGTGATGAAGATATAGATTATTTAGAATCAGAGCTGGAAGCCAAGTATGATTTTAAGGTTACAGAACATAAATTAAGATTTTATGGTTATTGCAAAGATTGTAAGTAAAGAAATTTATTAAGAAAAAAGGAATTTATTCATTAATAGAGAATAATAATAATATAGAACCAAAGAGAGGTAGGTTTAGATATGGAAGAAACAAAACAGTGCTTAAAAGATTTAATTGTTTTTCAAAACCTTGATCCAGAAGAATTAGAATTATTATGCAAAAATTCTTATGCTAAACTTTACGAAAAAGATGAAGTCATCTTTTTTGAAAATGACAGTGTAAAAAAATTATATTTCTTAGTTAATGGTAAAGTTAAACTTTCCATGCTTTCAGCAGAAGGTAAGGAAAAAGTTTTAACTATTCTGCAGGAGGGAGATATTTTTGGCGAGTTATCACTATTTGACGAAGATCCTCACCCTTTAACAGCAGAGGTAATGGATGATGCCCGTCTTTTAATTATTCCCTGGAATGAGATGGAAAAGCTGATTACCGAAAGACCTTCTCTGGCAATTAAAATCATTGAGGCTCTATCCAAAAAAACACGCCTCTTAACAAGTCAGGTGAGAGAATTGGTGTTTCAGGATGCTGCAGGCAGATTAGCCAGTTTGCTTTCCCGCCTGGCAGAAGATTTTGGCCGTGAAATTGATGAAGGAACTGTCATTGATCTGGTTCTAACTCACCAGGAAATTGCCAATTTAATTGGTTCCTCTCGGGTGACTGTAACCAAACTGATGAATAAATTCATAGATGACGGCATGATCACCATTAAAAAAAGAAAAATTATAATTAAGGATTTCGAATCACTGGGAGAAAGACTTCAAACAATATTTTAATTGAAAACTGGAGTTAAATATTCCAGTGGTCTGAGAAAATACATAACAGACACGCTGGTATTTAAGTCCAGCGTGTTTTAACTTTTTAATTAATAAGATTCTAATATTTATAAGATTTTAGGAGGCAGAAGATGAGTATTTTTATACCAGATAGTGAAACAAAGTTATATGGTTTATTAGGTAAAACTTTAAGCCATTCAATTTCTCCATCCCTGCATAATAATGGATTTAGAGATTTAGGATTGAATGCAATTTATTTAATGCTGGAAACAAAAGAAAAGAACCTGGAGGAATATATTAATTCTTTAAAAACCTTAGGTTTCTCGGGCTGGAATGTTACAATTCCTTATAAGGAAAGCATAATTCCCTACTTAAATGGATTTTCTTCTCTGGCAAGAGCCTCAGGAGCGGTTAATACTGTTTTAAATAGAAGAGGGCGCTTAACAGGTTATAATACTGATGTGATTGGGTTTCAGCGTCAGGTAGAAGAATCAGGTTTTGTAGCTAAAGATAAAAGAGCCGTTGTAATTGGAGCTGGCGGAGCAGCTAGAGCAGTAATTGCAGCACTGATTCAGCTTGACTTAGCAGATATTACTATAATTAACCGGACTGTAGAAAATGCGGAAGAATTAGCAGGACTTTTCAGAGAAGATAATCCTAAGCAAAATATTGATTTCTGCAGTTTGGAAGAGCAGGAATATGCAGAACCTCTAAAAGCGGCTGATTTGGTAGTTGATACTACCCCTGTCGGGATGTATAGTAATAATATTAAGAATAAATTGGTTATTAATCCAGATTATTTACACGAGGAACAGCTGGTAATCGATCTGGTCTATAATCCTTTAAAGACCGAAATTTTAAAAGAAGCAGAAAAAAGAGGAGCCCAGATTGGAAACGGGCTGCCGACTCTGATTTATCAGGCAGAGGCTTCATTTAAGCTCTGGACCCAGGAAATGCCGCCCAAGAAAAAGTGGTATCAGATAGCAGAGGAAGCAGTAACTAAAATTGAAGCTGATACCGAAAAATAATACTTTTAGGTAATGTTTTTCAAAAAAAATTATTTTATAATTTAATTAAGACAAAAAAAATATAAATTAAATATTAAAAGCAAAGCAGTCTAAAGGCTGTGACGCAAAGACATAAGTCTAAGGGGAAACCTATGATAGTTATGTTTGCCTCAGGTGTAAAATTGCCAAAGTGAATCAACTTATGGCAATTTTTTGCTTTATAAACTTAAATTATCAAAAAGATTAAAATTTAATTAAAATTTTGCAGGAAAAATTAAAACTCTGTCGAATTTTACTATAACAGCAAAAAGATTTACAAAATATTTCAAAAGTCGACAAAATTTTTATTGTGAGGTGATAATTTGGCTTTTAAGAATCGAAAAAAATTAGGAGAACTTTTATTAGATCATGAATATATAACTAGAGAACAGTTGGATTCGGCTTTAGAAAAGCTAAAGGATACTGACAAAAAAATTGGTGAAGTTTTAGTTGAACTTGGATATGTTAGAGAAGAATCTCTAATTGAGGTTTTAGAATTTCAAAGAGGAATTCCTCATGCAGATTTAGATAAATACTTTTTTGATCCTTCGCTTTCAAATTTAATACCTGAAAATATTGCTAGAAGATATTTAGCAGTTCCGATTGAAAAAAAGGGTGAGAGTAAACTAAAAGTTGTTATGGCAGACCCAACAGATTTAGTAGCAATTGATGATTTAGAAATGTTAAGCAATTTAACAATTGAGCCACTTTATGGAGCACCTAATCAAATTCGTTCAGCTATAGACAGACTTTATGGTAATCAAGATATAGATATTTCTAATATTTTTGAAGATTTCAATTTAGATGACGTAGAAGAGGTATCTGATAACCAAAACGAAGAAATATATGAAGAAGCTGAACTAAGAGAGATGGTTGATGAAGCACCAATAATTAAATTGGCAAATTATATTATTTCTAAGGCCTATCAAAAAGGTGCAAGTGATATTCATATCGAGCCTGAAGAAAATAATATTAGAGTTAGATTTAGAATAGATGGTGTTTTAAAAAAAGAAATGACTGCACCTAAATCTTCGCATAGAGCATTAGTTTCAAGAATTAAAATTATTGCTAATCTAGATATTACTGAACATCGTGTTCCTCAGGATGGCCGAATCAAGATGATTTTCAAAGGGGAAAATTTAGATATGCGTGTTTCTACCTTACCTACTGTTAGAGGAGAAAAAGTGGTTATTCGTCTTTTAGCGAGAAATACGAATCTTTTAGATTTAGATAATTTAGGATTATCAGATTATAATAGAGTTAAATTTGGAAATTTAATTAAAAAGCCAAATGGGGTTCTGTTATTAACTGGACCAACTGGGAGTGGAAAGTCAACAACTCTTTTTGCAGCTTTAAATGAACTTAATAGTCCTAAAATTAATATGGTTACAATTGAAGATCCGGTTGAATATCAAATTCCTGGTATTAATCAGGTTCAGGCTAAGGTAAAAGCAGGATTAACTTTTGCTAAAACACTGAGATCAATTTTAAGACAGGATCCAGATATAATTATGATTGGAGAAATGAGAGATGAAGAAACTGCAGAAATAGCAGTTCGCTCTGCTTTGACTGGGCATCTGGTTTTTAGTACTTTACACACAAATGATGCAGTTAGTTCAATTACACGATTGATTGATATGGGACTAGCACCCTATCTTGTAGCTGCTTCTTTAAATGGTGTCGTGGCTCAGAGACTTGTAAGGAGGCTCTGTCCTCACTGTAAAGAAAAAAGAAAACTGGACAGACCGGATTTAAAATACTTAGGAGATCCAGAAATTGAAGAAGCATATTTTTCAGTTGGTTGCAAAAAATGTAATAATACTGGATATGATGGACGTTTAGCAATTCAAGAAATTTTTGAAATAGATAATAAGGTTAAGGAAATGATAAGTGATAATATTTCTAAAGAAAAGATTAGTGAATATGCCAAAGAGAATGGAATGATAACTTTAAAAGAAGATGGAATTGCAAAAATTAAAGCAGGAGAAACAGATGTTTCTGAAGTTGAAAGGATTATATATTAACGTAGGATTGGGGAGTGATGTTATTGGAGTTTGAAGAGCTATTAAAAATAGTATCCCAAGAAGATCAGATTTCTGATCTTCATTTAACAGTATTTTCTCCTCCGTACATTAGAAAAAATGGAAAACTTAAACCCTATACTAAGTATAATGGAGAAGTAAGTGTTGAAGATACTGAAAATTTAGCAAAAAAAATGATGAATGATAAACAGTATAAAGAATTTAAAGAAAAAGGAGAACTAGATTTTTCATATAGAATTCCTGGTACATCTAGATTTAGAGTTAACGCCTATCATCAAAGAGGAAGTGTTGGAATTGCACTAAGAATTATTCCAAACAAAGTTCCAACAATTGATTCAATGAATTTACCTGAAATTTTTAAAAAATTTGCTTATCAAAGAATGGGGCTTGTTTTAAGCACTGGCCCAACTGGGAGTGGTAAATCCACAACACAAGCAGCGATAATTAATGAGATAAATCAAAACCGTCAGGCTCATATAATGACTTTAGAAGATCCAATAGAATATCTTCATAAACATAATAAAAGCCTTGTTCATCAGCGAGAAGTCGGTAGTGATACTAATAATTTTAAAAAAGGATTAAGAGCCTGTCTTAGACAGGATCCTGATGTGATTTTAGTAGGAGAAATGAGAGATTTAGAGACAATTCAGATTGCACTAGAAGCTGCAGAAACTGGACATTTAGTACTGGCTACATTGCATACAAATAGTGCACCAGCAACTATTGATAGGATTATTGATGTTTTTCCAGCTGCTCAGCAGGATCAAATAAAAATACAGCTTGCTTCAGTGATCAGTGCTGTAATAGCCCAGCAGTTAGTTCCAACCAGGGATCAGGGCGAAAGAGTTGCAGCTTTTGAAATAATGATGGCGACATCGGCTATCAGAAATATTATTCGTGAAGGTAAAACTAATCAGATTTATTCGGCAATTCAAACTGGCGGCCGTTATAATATGATGACTATGGATAATTCTCTTCTAAAACTATATCAGCGGGGAAAAATATCAAGAGAATCAGTTTTACATTACTGTAATGATATTAAATATGTTAATGAAAAACTTCGTTAGTTTTAATCTTCTAAGTTAAGGGAGGTGCAAAATGGCTCAACTTTATAGTTATAAGGCTCGTGGACAGTCAGGACAGGTTTTGAATGGGAATTTAGAAGCAGTAAGCAGAGAAGATGCTGCTAAACAATTAAGAGAAAAAAATTTACATGCTGTATCAATTAAAGCAGTTGAAAGTGCTGGAGAGCAAAAAGAATCAAGACTAACTAAGGATATAAATCTATCTGAGTTTAATATTTTTGGTGGTGGATATAAAATTTCAGAGCTTGCAAATTTTGCTCAGAGACTTTCTGTTTTAGTTGCAGCTGGAATACCTCTTGTTAGATCAATTACTATAATTAAAAGGCAGTCAAATTCTAAACAGGAAAAAAACATGTTAGCAAAACTTTTAGCAAGAGTTGAGGCCGGAGAGACATTATCTTCTGCTTTAAAAGAACATCCTAAATATTTTCCTAAATTATTTATTCATCTAATAAAAGCCGGGGAAACCGGTGGTGTTTTAGATGAGGTTTTATCTGAATTAGTTGAGTATTATCGGAAGCGGGATAAAATTAATAAACAGGTTAAATCTGCTCTTTATTATCCAGTTGTTATAGTGATTGTTGCTATTATAGCTGTATTTATCTTGATGGGTTTTGTACTGCCAAATATTTTAGAGATGCTGGTTAATTTTGGAGGAGAGATTCCACTTCCAACAAAAATATTAATTTTTGTTAGTAATATTATCTCTAATTACTGGTGGGCAATTTTAATTATCTTATTAGCAGGGTTATTTTTACTGAGCACTTATATTAAAACTCCTAAAGGAAAATTAAATAAGGATAAGTTATTATTAAAAATTCCTGTTATAGGAGATTTAATTAGAAAAGTTGTAATAGCAAGATTTGCCAGTACTTTAGCACTTTTAATTAAAAGTGGAGTTAATATTATTAATGCACTGCCTGTTATTGAAGAGGTTGTAGACAATGAAGTTTTTGCAGATGTTTTATTAGAAACCAGAATGAGAGTTAGAGAGGGATCTACACTTTCAGAACCAATTCGACAGAGTGGAGAATTTCCACCAATGGTAATTCAGATGCTTCGGGTTGGAGAAGAAAGTGGTAATATAGAGGATATGTTAAATAAAATATCCGACTATTATGATCTGGAAGTAGAGAATGCAATTGAAGGAAGTATTTCTTTAATTGAGCCAGTGATGATTATTATTTTAGCTGTAGTTGTTGGTGGTATTGTAGCTTCAATTATTTTACCACTCTTTAGTATTTACAGTAATTTCTAAGCTTTAAAAAAGGGGGTGAAGGACTAAAAACAAGAGCTTGTAGTTGAAATTTTAGTTATTTTTTAAACAAAATGAGGAGGAATAAAAAATGGAAAAAATAAGAGATATTTTTAGTGGAAATGAAGGTTTTACTTTAATTGAATTATTAATTGTTATTGTTATTATTGGTGTACTGGCCGCAATAGCTATTCCTAATATTGCTGGTTTAGGTGATAGTGCAGATAGAGAAGCTATAAGAGCTAATATGAGAACATTAATGGTTGAATTAGAGGCTCATAAAGCAGAGAAAAGCAATGTTAGTTTTTCTATAACTGGTGGGGGTACACTATCAATAAGTGATGATAATAATACTGGTGCTGATGCATTTGATAGTAGTGCTATACCAACTTTGAATCAACAAACAGTATTTTTTGTTGATAATACAGCTACTGGTGAAGATTATAATATTCAAGCACAACCGGCTGACGGTGATACTACATGGACAGTGACTATTAATGATGGTTCTATAACAACAAGTGGTTTTTAATATATAATAATTATTGATTAAATATGAGGCAGTTTGAATTTGGTTTATACTAACAACTAATTTTTAACTGCCTCAATTTTCAAACAAAAGCAAAATTATTGGGAGGATATTTATATTGGCTAAAAACAATTTAAGTCAAAAAGGATTTACCTTAATCGAATTATTAATTGTAATAGTAATCATCGGTGTATTAGCAGCAGTTGTTATGCCTAATCTAATGGGTATTAGAGAAGAAGCCCGCAGAGAAGCTCTAACTTTTAATACCAGAACCTTATTAACAGAAATAGAGGTATATAGATTTAAAGAGGGGGAATATCCTACTGCTGCCAATACATCAACTTTTATAACAAATTTTAGAGATGAATTTAATGCCTTAGACAGCATAGTTCAGGAAATAGGATTGGAAAGTTATGAACCATATCATTATAATAGTGATGGTGATAATTTTGTTTTTTCAGTTAAACTTCCTGGAGAAAATGAATATGTAGGTATTAGATCTAATGGTGATTTAGAAGAAGGTTTAAACAGTCATTTAAGTTTAGAGTGAGTATTTAAATATATAAAATGAATGGAAGGATTCTATGATATTTTTATTGTTTATAACAGGATTGATAATTGGTAGTTTTTTAAATGTAGTTATCTACAGACTACCTGCAGGTGAATCAATTATTTATCCAGCATCTCACTGTCCTAATTGTGGTCATAGATTAACTTCACTGGAATTGATTCCAATTTTCAGCTATATTTTTTTAGGAGGGAAATGCAAAAACTGTAAAGCAGATATTTCAATCAGATATCCTATTATCGAGTTATTAACCGGAATTATATTTATTATAAATTATATTTATATATCTGATTTAACCATCTTAATTGCTGGTTTAGTATTTTCTTCTTTAATGATATCACTGACAATGATTGATTTTGATCACCAAATACTTCCAGATAAATTAACCCTTGGAGGTCTTGTAGTAGGATTAAGTTTTAGTCTTTTTAGAACTGACATAACTTTTATTTATTCTTTATTGGGAATTTTAGCAGCTGGAGGCTTATTATTTTTAATTGCGTTTTTAAGTAAAGGTGGAATGGGTGGTGGCGATATTAAAATGATGGCAATGGTTGGTAGTTTTACCGGGCCTATAATTGCTGTTAGTGCAATATTTTTAGGTGCTTTAATTGCCTTGGTTGCTCATCTACCTGGTATCATTTCCGGGAAAATGGGAATGAAAACTAAATTACCTTTTGGTCCGTTTTTAGCAGCGGCTTCTTTACTACTCTGGTTTTATTCAGAGGAATTATTTGATTTATACTTATCATTTATTCTTTAAAGAAAGGAGAAGCCTAAATGAAAAATTTAAAAAATGATGAAGGAGTTACTCTAGTTGAAGTTATTTTAGCTTTTACAATCATAATTATTATAATTACAACCTTTACTGGAGCTGTTCTTGTTGGATTTAGAAGTGAAAGAACTACAAGAAATATAGATCTGGCTTCTTCAATGTCTGCAAGTATACTTGATTATTTAGCTAACTCTAATAATCTAAAAAGTGTTATAAACTCAGATGGGGTTGATCTAAGTAGTGGAAGTTATTCAAGTGATATAAGAGATTTTATAGAAGATGATTTAGATACTGTTTCACCAATTATAATTAAAGATCAACTATCAGATATTTTTGATGACCATTTAGATAATAATAGATTTAATTATTTAGAAAAGTCAGAAATAGAAATTTCTGATTCGGGAGTTATAGATGATTTATATAATATTAAATTAACTATTTTTTGGCAGGAAGAGCAGGGAGAAGGGACATATGAAATCGAAACAATGATGGGTGCTGATTAAAATGAAAAATAATAAAGGATTTACTTTAGTTGAAGTTTTAATAACCTTTACAATTTTACTAATAGTTCTGACTTTGATGGGCACTATTTTAGTCCAGTCATTTGATATTTTTAGAGATAGTACAGAGCGGGTTAGTAACAATCGTTTAACCCAGATTATGATAGAAGATATTAGTCAAAATATTAGAGAATATACATTCTTTGATTTTAAAACAAATGATACATGGAAATTTAGTTCAGATAATGATGATGAATTTTTTATAGAATATGATGATAATGCAGATGAATTAATATTAGAAAAGCCATCAGGTGAGGAATTTAGAACTTTATCAGGTGTTGTAGAGTTTCAATTAAATAATTATGCAAGTGATCAGGTTGTTTTTTATGATAGAACAAAAATTGAATTTAGCAATGGACTAACAATAGAATTTGAAGATGACAAGATAAAATTCACTGATGATATTAAAATAGAATATATAGATAGTAGTGGTAATAATCAAGAAAAAAATATTGCTGGTGGAACTGAAATAAGGCTTATTGAAGGTAATGAGATAAGATTGGAAGATAACACAAAAATAAATCGAGATAATGTTAGGAAAATTATAGTTGATGGTACTGAAATTGATTTTAATAACAATCCATTTGAATTTGAAATAAGAGTAGATTTAGGAAATGGTAATATTATTGAAGAATTAAAAACTGTATATCCTCGTAACCTTAGTTTCTGGAGGTGATCATTATGAAAAAAATTTTTAAAAATAATGATGGAATAGCCTTAGTAATGGTTATTTTATTATTAGCACTGGTTGGAAGTTTAGCCACTGCTATGATGCTTATGTATTCTTCTAATATAGATTTAGTACAGGACGCAACTGCACGCAGCCAGGCGTTTTATGCAGCTGAAGGTGGCGTGAATTATCTTGATTTAAAGTTGAATGAATTTTATCAAAATAATATTGCTGGTAGAAGTTTTTTCTCAGCTGAAAAAATATATGAAGAGCTGCAGGAATTAGAAAGTCAATTTGAAGATGATGATCTAAATATTGCAGGTTATGATATTACTATTGCATTTAATCCACATCCTAATTATGAAGAAACGAATAGCTATATTTATGAAGTTACAGCTGATAATGGTAATGAAAGTGAGACTATTACAGTTGAATATTTAATTGAGCATTTAATTGATTATTTTAAATATTCTAGATTTGCAAATAAGATTAATTTAAATGGTAATAATCAATTTAATAATGTTGATGACCATTCATTTGGAACAGCTGAAGTTTTATATAGTAAATGGTCAAACAGTTCTTCTTATTTTGAAGGAGAATTAGTAGTCCATGATAATAAAGTTTACGTCAGTAAAGGTGACTATTCGGCCGGTGAAGCAGTAGAACCAGGTGAAGATAACTGGCAGGATAATTGGATGATTGATGATTCTTTTAAAGAGTGGAATAATGATAAGATTTATAGAACAAGAGAAAAAGTAATTTATAATAACGAAATTTATACAAGTAAAGTTAATGATAATTCAACACAACCAGACCCTGATAATCCTAATAATGATTATTGGGAAATAAATGAGCCAGACATATCGAAAGTAGGACTTGCTAATGGAAAGGTTGAATATAATCAAACATCACTTCCTAGTCCTGATGATTATGATTATCAAGAAAAAATTGTAGAAGAATTTAAAAGAAGATTAGATGAAGAAGGTGGATACACTTATGAAGATGATCAGGGAAGTTATAATAACTGGAGTGATCAGTCGTATTCAGTTGGGACAAAAATAAATTATAATGGAAAAGTTTATAGAGCTGAGAGAATAAATAGATTTTGGTGGTTTACAATTCCACAGCCTGAACCAGAGACAGATAATAATTGGAGAGATTACTGGGTCGAGATGAATGCAGGACAGGCTTTTATAGATGATAATAACCAATTTTACAATGATGGAAATTATATTTATATTGATGGAGATTTAACACCTAATATGGCAGCAAGTATGGACTTTTCAAAAGCAGATGATGTACTTCATATTTTAGTGGATGGAGAAATAAGTCCTTATGCAAATCTTTCTCTTGATGGAGATGCAAATATAATTTTCTATACAACTGCTGGGACAGTATCATTTGAAAATGGTCATATAACTATGCCCTGGGGTTCTGATATCAATTTAGCATATTTTGCTCCTTTTGCAACTTATACAAGTAATGATTTTAGTGGTGGTTATGCTTCTTCAATGATATTCAATGAAATAAATTATACAGACCAAAATATTTCAAGTGTTAAAACTTATTCTGAAGATAATCCTTTAAGGGGAAGTATAGATCCTGGTATAGCAGATTTAACAAGAGTTCATGGTGGTGATTATAGTTATAATAGTGATAAAACTAAGCCCATCAGATTAGACTGGAGTGTAATTAGATAAATAAAATGGAAGGGGGATGAATTATATGTCATTAAGTCCATTATCTTTAATCAAAGGAATAAAGTATGTTAGTCTTGATTTTGGGCACAATAGTGTTAAATATCTAAGTAGTAGAGCAAAAAATGGTAAGCTTAAGCTGCTTGCATCTGGTAGGAGAGAGTTGCCTCCTGGAACAATTAAAGATGGAAAGATTATCGATACCCATCTTTTAACAAAAATCATCGCCGAGATTTTTGATGAAAAAGATATGAAACCAGGTGTTTTATTGGTTACACCAGCTTCTGGACAGGAATTTGTTAGAAATCTTAAAATGCCTAAAATGCCTAAAGATGAATTAAAAGAAGCTTTGGTTTGGGAAGTTCAAGATTTTATGGATATTGAGGCGGAAAAAATTGCTTTAGATTATATTATTATCAACGAAAAAGATGATCAATATGAACTTCTAGTTACTGGGATATCAAAGGATATTCTTAATGGCTATTTAGAGATATTCGATAATAATATGTTGAAAGTTAAAGTATTTAATCTGGAAGATATGGCACTAATATCTTTACTAAGTAAAGATAAAAGATTAGAAAAACCAGCTTTGATTTTAGATGTCGGTGCAAGGAGTTCTAAAATTTTAATTGCTGCTGAAAATAATTTTTATCTAAGTCGAGAGGTAGATACCTCAGGTAACAACTTTAGTAATTTGTTTTTGAATGAAGAAAAAAACCATGATGAAGCAGAAATTGAAAAGAAAAAATTCGAATTTTTTCCTGAGCAGGCAGAAATTGAAGAAAAAAAATTTGATTTAATGCTTACAGATATTGACGCTGCTGAAACAACACAGAAACAAGTAAAAGAGTTGGCAGATGAGATAATTTTTGAGATAAATCGCTCTTTAGAATATCATAATGAACGGAATAAAGATAATCCTGTTGAGAATATCTATTTAACAGGTGGAGGCTTATTATTAAATGGTTTAACTAGCTATTTTAAAGGGCAGATAGACTCTAAAATATCAATTATTGATCCTTTAAAAGAATTTAATATCAAGAATGATGCCAAACAAAGCAATAAACATTTTATGGCAGCTGCAGCTGGTACTATTATTAGTGAGGTGATGCATAATGAGAGTTAACCTCCTTGAAAAAGATGATGGTTTAAAAATTGAATGGATGGAAATTGTAATTGCATTATTGATATTTTCAATCATTGCAGTACCTGCCTTTAATTATTATTTTAATTATTTAGAAGTTCAAAAGCTTGAAGCGCGTAGGGAAAATTGGGAAACAAGATTAGAAGCTCTAAGGCCAGAAGAAGAATATTATTATCAATTAGAAGATGAAATTGCTAATTTTAGACTTCCAGAAAAAGTTGAACTAGAAAAATATACTACTGCACCTTTTTTTATAGAGTTTGCTAAAATAATTGATGATAATATTACTTTCAATCGTTTAGAATACAGTAGTGGACAAATTCAAATCAATGGTAATGCTGAATCTATTAGATCATTATTAGATTTTAGTTCGCGGATTTTTGATTCAGATATTTTTTCTATTATTTCATTAGAGAGGTTTAGAAAAAATGATCGATTAGAATTCAATTTAATTGTAAAATTAGATAATAAAGATAGAGGGGTGATTTATAATGAGTAATTTATCTAAAAGAGAAAAAATACTACTTTTTATTTTATTTGTAACAGTAGTAATGGTTGCTTATTATTATTTACTCTACCAACCTATAAAATCCCATCAGCAGAGTTTAGAAAATCAGATAACAGATGTTCAAAGTGAATATACGACTGTGCTAAACAAAGTAAATCAAATTAATAGTTTAGAAAAGGAACTAGCTGAATTAAAAGAAGAAAGAGAAGAAAGGTTAGAAACAGTAGTTAGAGAAGCTGAAGAGATTTTAGCTGCCATTGATTATTTTGCCAGAGAAAGTAATGTTGATATTAGAAGCTATCAAAAAGGAAATACAGATAATGGTTATCCCTTTACTTTTGAAATCCAGGGTGAATATTTTGAATTATTATCTTTTCTTCAAATGTTAGATAACTGGGATTATAGATTAGTTGTAGAAAATTTAACTGCAGGTAATGTTCAGCAGCAGGGTAATTTGATGTCTTTAAATCTTAATCTATTTTATCATCAATCAGATGAGTTAAGAGAATTTATAGAAAGTTCAGCGGGGTGATCTTATGAAGATTTTTAAATTATTATTAATATTCATTTTAATGCTAATTATTAATAGTTCAGTGTCTGCTTTAGACCTTGATGTGGAAGATGATTTAAACGATTTTGCAGTTGTAAACAAACTAAGCAGTAATCAAATGCAAAACTTGAAAAATCCATTTTTTGTAGAAATAGAAAGTGCTGAAATTACAGAAGCAGTTGAGACAGATGAAGTGGATTTTCCAGAAGAGCTTGCTGTTTCTGAAGATACTAGTCAAGAAGAACAAGTGGTAGTTTCAGAACCAGATATAGTAATCGATGGCATAATAAAAGCTGCTAACTCTAGAATAGCTTTAATTGTGGATTATAATCAGAATAAACATCTTCTTAAAATAGGAGATACAATGAATGGCTATAGATTATCTTCTTATCAAAATGGAGAGGCAGTATTTATAAAAAATGGCAGCACAGTTAGAGTTGAATATTAAAAATTGGGCTCATATTGATTGGAGGCGAAGCAAATGATAAAAATAAAAAAAATTTCTATTATGATTTTAGTACTTGTTATATCTTTAACAGGAGCAGCATTAGCTGGGCCACAGGATAAAATAGAAGACATGAATTTCAGAAATGCCGATATTGTAGATGTATTAAGAGCTATTGCTGAAGTAGCAGATGTTAATTTAATTACTGATAGTGAAATAACTGGTAATATAACAGTTCATTTAACAGATATCACTTTTGAAAAATCGTTAGATTTGATAACAAAAACAAGAGGGCTTGATTATAAATGGGATAATAACACTGTTGTAGTTGCTCCACCTGAAAAAATTGATCTAGTTTATTCCAATTTAGTCACAGAATTTGTTAGGGTAAATTCAAGTGACTTTGAAAATATAGGAACTATTGTAAAAGAAATATTTCCTGAAACATTAATTTCAATGGATACTTCAAGAAGACAGTTTATTATAAAAGGTGAGAGTGATCGAGTAGAAGAAATAAAGGAAATGATTAATAGGCTTGATTCCTCTAAAGTTGTAACAAAAAGTAGTGGAACAGATTTCGAAAATATGGAAGGCGAAGAAGTTGAATTATATAGTGAGAGCTACAATGTTTTAAATGCAGATTTAGCTGATTTAGAATCAAAATTACGTATAGTTAATTCAAACTTAGATTTTCAGGTTAATCCTTTAACAGAAACTCTTACAATTACGGGTGAAGAAAATTCAGTTAAAGATGCTTTATCAATGGCTAAAACTTATGATCAGAGTTTAGAGCCTGAAACGCGAAAAATTAGAGTTGACTATATAGATACTGCACAAATAACTGAAATAATAACCAAATTTTATCCTGACATTCAACTCCATGTTAATGCAAAAAGAAAAGAGATCATTATTAATGGGGCAAAAAATAAGCTGGACGGAGTAGAGGGACTGATTAAAGAAATAAATAGGCCTCAGTATCAGGTTGTCATAGAAACAAGAGTAGAAGAGATATCTTCTAACTTAACAAGAGAAATTGGAATGAATTATTCTGATTCCATGGGGGTTGGAATTGGTGATATTATAATTGAAAGAAATACAGACCTTGATAAAATAGAAAGTTTAACTTATAAGTGGCCTGAAATTTTTAGACTTTTAGATACATCTACTGACTCTAAAACTTTAGCCAGACCTAGTTTAATGACTTTAAATGGTGAAGAGGCTAATTTATCAATAACTGAAGAAGAACCTTATGCAATTCAAGAAGAAGAAGATGGAGAAATTACAACTACCTGGGAATATGTCGAAGCAGGAGTGAAATTAACTTTTACCCCCTGGATTACAGAAAATGATGAAATTGAGCTTAAAATTGCTCCAGAGGTAAGTAGTTTTTATGAAATTAATCCGGATAGATATTCCAACATAAATACTACTCCCCCTCCCGCTACTAAAACAAGAAGTGTAGAAACTACTCTAAGGTTAAATAATAATGAAACATTTGTAATAGGTGGTTTGATTCAGACTGATGGAGAAGGAACAATTACTAAAATACCACTTTTGGGTGACTTGCCTATCTTTGGTGAGCTTTTTAAATCTCGTTCAAAGAGTGAATCTACTAATGAATTATTAATTTTTGTGACTCCAAGAATTATTAAATATGGAGAAGAGGTCGAGAATCAAGATTATATCAAAGATGATAATGTAGAAATAGGTTCAGATAATGATAATTCTTCAGCCGAACAAACTAAAGAAGAAATAATAAATGAATATCTCGAAGAAAGCAGAAAAGAAAGAAAAGAGTTATTAGACAGCATAAACAAAAATAAAGAAAAAGAAGAAAAAGAATTTGAGAGTTTAACTCCAGAAGAATTAGAAGCGATAATAGGAAATTAAGGTTAAAAAAAGATTAATAAAACTGAAGCCTGGCTTTTTAAGCTGGGCTTTTATCATCGAGGTGATCAAATGTCAGCAGTAGTGGCTAGACAACCTATACTGGATAAAAATTTAAATATTTTTTCATATGAACTTCTATTTAGAGGTGGAGAATCCAAAATTATCGATGGGGAAAAAGCAACTGCTCAAGTTATTATGAACACCTTGGAATCTATAGGATTTAATAATCTAACTGAAGGCCGACCAGCTTTTATAAATTTCACAGATGAGTTATTGAAACAGGGAATACCGGATCTTTTAGCTCCTGAAATGGTCTATATTGAGGTTTTGGAAACGGTTAAGTTAGATCAACAGCTGCTTTATGCATTAGAAATTTATAAAGAAATGGGATTTAATATAGTACTTGATGATTTTGTTTTTACTGAAAACTTAATCCCTCTAGTAAAATTGGCTGACTACATTAAAATAGACTTTTTAATTACAAAAGGTGCTGAACGAAAAAAATTAATAAATAAATGTAATCAATATAATTCAGATATTCAATATATTGCAGAAAAAATCGAGAAGTACGAAGAATTTTTTGCAGCAAAAGATATTGGTTTCGATTATTTTCAAGGTTATTTCTTTACTAAACCAAAAATTTTAGAAGCTAAAAAAACAAATTCTTATGCTTTTACATTTTTTAAAATGATAAAAGAACTAAATAAAGATGAACCAAAAACAAAAAGAATAGAAGAAATAATCAAATCAGATTTGTCAATGTCATACAGTCTTTTGCGAATCATAAATTCTGCCCATTATGGTTATGATGTTAAATCTATTCGTCAAGCTATAGTTTTGTTAGGTGTAGAAAAGCTGAAAAAGTGGAGCCTTTTATATTTTCTAAAAGGCCTTGATAATAATAAACCTGATATTTTATTTAAAACTGCAGTTTTAAGAGCAAATTTTGCAGAATCTTTAACTGATTATTTTGGGGATAATAGAGGAGATAATCTTTTTGTTTTAGGTTTATTATCTGTACTTGATGCCTATTTAGATAGAAAATTAGAAGACATTTTAGCTGAGATATCACTTTCAAGTAATTTAAAAGAAGCATTAATTAAACGAGAAGGCCAGCTGGGAGATTTATTATTGCTAATTGAAGCTTTTGAAGAATTTAATTTAAAAGAAGTGGAAAAATATATAAAAAAATATTCAATTGACTATAGAGTGGTTTTTGATAGTTATTCTACTGCTTTGCGAAAGACTAAAGATATAATTAATGCTTTTAAAAATAATAATTAATAATAAATTATAAAAATGAGATGGTCTAAAATTTATTTAATCTATCTTTATTACTTATATACTATTGCTACCAATTCAGTTCTATTATGCACCTTGGTCTTATTAAAAATATGGCTGAGGTGTTTTTTTACTGTATTAACTGAAATAAATAATTCTGATGCAATTTCTTCATTAGTTTTACCAGTTAAAATTAATTTTAAAACATCTCTTTCTCTTTTGCTTAAATTAAAATTATTAGCTTTATTGATTAAAAGATTTTCTTTCCTTTTATTATTAATATTTTTTAACCTTTCAATTTCAAATAATTTTTTCAAGTGATTGCTGCTGTGTTTGGCCAAAATTTTCAAATAAATTAGATCATTAGTTGTAAAATTATTATCTTTATTAGTTCTAAAAAGGCTGATTGTGCCTAACAGCCTCTGCTCAGCGTGGATATCGATTCCACAGGAATAATAGAGCCTATTTTTAGCCAGAAAATCATTGAAATATTCGGTATTCACCCAGGTTTTATAGTCCATTAATTGGGTGCTAATAATAGGTTCCTTTTGGTCAAAAGCCAGGTTTCTAATATCGTCAAGCTGCCAGTAATAATCATTATATGCTTTTAAAACACTATCATTAATATTATAGCAGATCGGATCATCAAGCAGCTCTTTATTTTCATCAAAAAGAAAAAAATTAGCTGCATAAAAAGGTATCATTTTATTTAAATTTTGCAAAAATGTATACGAATAATTATGTAAGTCCATAATTTTACCAGTCTCATAAATGAAATCTAGAATAATTTTCCATCTTATTTCTAACACTATTAAAGTTCTCCTCCCGAATAATTAATTAAAATATTATACTTATGGGTAATATGAAGTTAAATTTAGAAATGCTATGATAAATATATAATTCAGGATAATCGACAAAAATCCTGCAAAAATATAAAGGGGGAGTCTTTATGTCAAAAAAATTTATTGTAGTGGGGATAGCATTATTTTTTATTTTCAGTTTAAGTAGTGGAGTATTTGCTGAAATGGGAATAGAATCAATGATTTTAGGTGCTGATATAATGATGTCAGACTGGCAGTTAGATTATATTAGACCATTAGAACCTGGGGAATTAGAAAAAGGAGATTATCGGTTGACTCCTATTATTGGGCGTATAAATACAAATGGGGAAAGGAATGTTTTTTCTGGTTCCTATTCTGAGTTTGATAATTCCAATAGTACAACAGCTTATATTTTAGTTTTTGATACAGGCTTATCTGATAATTTAACTTTACACAGTAAGTTTGCCTATCAACCATGGGAAAAATATACTTATGATAATAGCAATCAGGAAGAAAGCAGATCTACTTTATTTGATTTGTTTATTAATTATGAGTTAAAAGAGGATAAAAAAATGTTTTTTGGCTATAATAGGATTTTGTCAAAAGAAAAAGAGTATGATAGTCTAGATGAACTGAGATATGTGGATGAAGATACTAACAATATCTATTACTTAGGCTTTGAAATCCGTGGATCATTCACGGGTGGAAATGAATAAAATTACTTAATTAAAAGACTCCCTTAATTGGGAGTTTTTTTCTTTGAGAGAACTTGACTTTTTAAATATTAAACTATATAATTTATAACCAATACATATCTTAAATAAAATGCTATCTCTATAATTAAAACAATAATTATGAGTAGTAAAAGTAGAATTATAACATTTTAAGGAGGACAAAAGTAGTGAGTAGAAATATTTATCTTAACGGAGAAATTGTCCCTGAAGATCAGGCGAAAATTTCAGTTTTTGACCATGGTTTTCTCTATGGTGACGGAATTTTTGAGGGGATTAGAGCCTATAACGGCAGGGTGTTTATGCTTGATCAGCATATCAAGCGCTTATATCAGTCTGCTAAAACAATTATGCTGGATATTCCTTTGAGTAAAAAAGAAATGGAAGCAGCAATTTTAAAAACAATTAGGGCCAATGATTTAAAAGATGCTTACATTAGAGTAGTAGTTTCTAGAGGTAAAGGAGACCTGGGTTTAGACCCTCGTAAGTGTCCGAAGCCTACAGTTGTAATTATAGCCAGTGCTATTCAGCTTTATCCGGAAGAATTATATAAAACCGGTTTGAAATTAGTAACAGTTCCAACCCGCAGAAATGGGCCGGAGATGGTTAATCCCAGAATTAAATCTTTAAATTATTTAAACAATATTATGGCCAGACTAGAAGCCAATATGCAGGGAGCACCTGAGGCCATTATTTTAAATACTGACGGTTATGTAGCAGAGTGTACAGGAGATAATATCTTTATTATAGAAGAAGATACAATAACAACTCCACCAAGGTATGCAGGTATCCTAAAAGGGACCAAAAGAGAAATTGTGCTTGAAGTGGCAGCAGAAATGGGATTAGAAGTTAAAGAAGAGCTATTTACAAGACATGATCTTTTTAATGCAGATGAGTGTTTCTTAAGCGGAACTGCAGCCGAGGCTATCCCGGTTGTTGAAGTTGACGGCAGGGTAATAGCAGATGGTAGTGTAGGCGAAAAAACGAAAGCTATTATTGCCAGATTTAGAGAAATTGCCCAGACATCAGGTACAGAAATTTATAATGATTAATTAAATATAATGATGCTTTTCAAAAAGAAGTGAGCAGCAATAGGAGGAATACAATGAGAAGTGACAAGATTAAAAAAGGTATAGAAAGAGCTCCACACAGATCTCTGCTTTATGCACTGGGGCTTGACGATGATGATATAAATAAGCCAATGATTGGGATTGCCAATTCGGCAAATGATATTATCCCAGGCCACAAACTCTTAGATAGAATTAAAGATGCTGTTGAACACGGAATCACAGCAGCTGGCGGTACAGCTTTGACTTTTTCAACTATCGGTGTCTGTGATGGAATTGCGATGGGCCACAGCGGGATGCATTATTCTCTGGCTAGTAGAGAAATTATTGCAGATTCAGTTGAGGCGGTGGTTAACGGTCACCAACTTGATGGACTGGTTTTAATCCCCAATTGTGACAAAATTGTTCCGGGAATGATGATGGCAGCTGCCAGACTAGATATTCCGGCAGTTGTAATCAGTGGTGGACCAATGGAGCACGGCAGCCACTGTGGAGAGCCAATTGACCTCCACAATGTATTTGAGGCAGTAGGTTCAGTAGTTTCCGGTGAGATGGAAGAAGAGGAATTAGACCAGATTGCACGCTCAGCCTGTCCGGGAGTCGGATCCTGTGCCGGAATGTTTACAGCTAACTCCATGAATTCTCTAGCAGAAGTATTAGGCCTGGCACTACCAGGTAATGGAACAATCCCAGCGGTTAAAGCAGACCGCATTAGACTGGCCAAAGCAGCAGGTAAGGCAGTAATGAAGCTCGTTGAAAAAGATATCCGTCCTTCTGATATTTTAACTGAAAAGTCATTTGAGAATGCAATAACTGTTGATATGTCACTTGGGTGTTCAACAAATACAGCTTTACATTTACCGGCAATAGCCCATGAGGCTGGGATTGACCTACCATTAGATAAGTTTAATGAGATCAGTGATCAGGTACCACATATCTGTTCTCTAACCCCGGCTGGTAAAAATCATATGGAAAATCTAAATGCAGCCGGAGGTATTCATGCAGTAATCAATGAACTTGTTAAAGGTGATTTGATTAATTTAGATACAGTTACAGTTACCGGTCAGTCACTTAAAGAAAATTTAAAAGCAATTAATTTTGTTGACCATGAGATTATTCGTTCTCTAGATAATCCTTATCATGAACGGGGAGGCCTTGCAATTCTAAAAGGTAACCTGGCACCTGAGGGTTCAGTAGTAAAAAGAGCTGCAGTAGCACCTCAGATGATGGAACATAGAGGACCTGCAAGAATCTACAATAGTGAAGAAGAATCAATTGCAGCTATCAATAACGGCGAAATTAAGCCGGGTGATGTTGTTGTAATCAAAAACGAAGGTCCAAAAGGCGGTCCAGGAATGAGAGAAATGCTTTCTCCAACCTCTGCCTTAGCAGGAATGGGCTTAGATGACAGTGTAGCTTTAATTACCGATGGACGTTTTTCTGGAGCAACAAGAGGTGCAGCAATTGGCCATGTTTCCCCCGAAGCAGCTGCTGGAGGACCAATCGCAGCTTTAGAAGAGGGAGATATAATTCATATCGATATGGATAAATTTATTCTGGAAGTAGAATTATCAGAAGAGGAATTAGCTGCCAGAATGGATAAAGTAGAACCTTTTGTACCTGATGTCAGCGGTTATTTAAAGCGTTATGCAAAATTAGTTGGATCAGCTTCTAAAGGAGCAGTCCTTGATTAAAGCCTAAAAATACTTTAATAATTAAAAAATATCCAAAAAATTAAAGATATTTTCAAAAAATGATTGATAAAAAGATATAAATTTAGTATAGTGTACAATATAAATAGAATATTAAATGAAGTTATAGAATAGCAAGTAGTCGAGAAGGGTTGGCTTCATTTAAGAATTTTATCAACTGAGAAATAGGGAGTAGTCTATCCAATTGGCTTTTAGCCGGGAAACTGCTTCCAGACTGAAGTAAACTACATCTGATTAGCAGGAGAAGTTTATTTAATTTTCAGTCAATTCTCAAGTTTAAATTCTTAGATATTTTTCTGCCCTGAATAATTGTGTTCAGGGCTATTTTTATATCTACTTATTTTTCAAAATTACAGCGGAGGTGAATTTATGCCAAAATTAAATGGTGGGGAAATAATAGTTGAATCCCTCAAAAAAGAAAATGTTGACGTTATATTTGGATATCCGGGTGGTGCTGTTATTAACCTTTATGATGCCTTGTATAACTCAGATTTAAAACACTATTTAGGAAGACACGAGCAGGGAGTAGTACATGCAGCAGATGGTTATGCCAGAAGCAGCGGGAAAGTAGGGGTTTGTATTGCAACTTCAGGTCCAGGTGGAACAAATATGGTCACAGGACTGGCAAATGCCTTTATGGATTCAGTGCCCTTAGTTGCTTTTACAGGTCAGGTTTCAACCTCAATGCTGGGGAAAGATTCTTTTCAGGAGGCAGATATCACAGGAATTTCTTTACCAATTACCAAACATAACTTTTTAGTCACTGATGTCGAAGACCTGGCAAAAACAATCAAGGAGGCTTTCTTTATTGCTAAAACAGGCAGACCGGGCCCAGTACTGATTGATCTGGCTAAGGATGTCACCCAAAAAGAAGCCGAATTTAATTACCCGGCTAAAATCAATTTGCCAGGCTACAGGCCGACTTTTGAAGGCCATCGACTTCAGGTTAACAAAGCTGCTAAGGCGATTAATGAAGCTAAAAGGCCGCTGCTTTATGTTGGTGGTGGAGCAGTAATCTCCGGAGCTGAAAAGGAGATTAAAGAACTTGTTGAAAAGGCTAAAATACCGATAACAACAACTTTGATGGCTCTGGGAATCTATCCCGAAGACAAAGATTTAGCACTGGAGATGCTGGGGATGCATGGAACTCAATACGCTAACCGGGCGACCTTAGAAACCGACCTGGTTATTGCAGTTGGGGCTCGCTTTGACGATCGAGTCACAGGTAAATTAGATGAGTTTGTAGCTCAGGCCGACATTATTCAGATAGATATCGACCCGGCAGAAATAGGTAAAAACATTGAAGTAGAAATACCGGTAGTCGGTGATGTTAAAGATGTACTTCAGGAGATACTTCCCTTTATAGAGGAAAAAGAAAATGGTCCCTGGCAGGATCGGATTAGCGAGCTTAAAGCCAAATATCCTCTAAAATATGAAGATGACGGCTCAGAAGTGATAAAGCCGCAGTATTTGATGGAAGAAATTGATAAGTACACAAATGGTGACTCAACAATTGTAACTGAAGTTGGTCAGCATCAGATGTGGGCAGCTCAGTATCACAAATATAAAAAGCCGAGACAGTTTATCAGTTCCGGTGGTTTGGGAACCATGGGCTTTGGTCTCCCGGCCGCAATTGGAGCTCAAATTGGACTACCTAAAGAGCAGGTTATTTTAATTGCTGGTGACGGCAGTATTCAGATGAATATTCAGGAATTAGGCACTATCCAGGCTTATAATGTTCCAGTTAAAATAATTATTTTTAACAACAAATATCTGGGAATGGTCAGACAGTGGCAGGAAATGTTTTTTGAAAAGCGATATTCTTCCACTAAAATTCCGGCACCTGATTTTGTTAAAATGGGGGAAGCTTATGGAATCTGGTCTAAAAGAGTAGATAATAAATCTGAACTTGGTGTTGCAATCAAAGAAGCTATGGAGCTTAAAGGACCAGCAATCTTAGATGTTCATATTCCAGAAGAAGAAAATGTTTATCCAATGGTACCGGCAGGAGCAGGCTTAAAAGATATGATAGGGGGATAATTTATGAAGCATATATTGTCAGTGTCAGTTTTAAATAAACCTGGTGTTTTAACCAGAGTGGCAGGACTTTTCAGCAGGCGCAATTTTAATATTGAAAGTTTAAATGTTGGTAAAACTGAAAATCCAGAGATTTCTAGAATGACAATTGTAGTTAATGGTGATGATAAAGTATTAGAGCAGGTAACCAAACAGCTGCATAAATTAATAAATGTCTTAAAAATCACAGAACTCGATAAAAATGCAATTGTAGAAAGAGATTTAATTTTAATCAGAGTTAAATGCACCCGCAAACAGCGCTCAGAAATTATTCAAATTGCTGATACATTTAGAGCACAAATTGTTGATGTAGCTCCTGACACTTTAATGATTGAAGCTACAGGAACTGAAGATAAATTAGAGGCTTTAACAGAACTATTGAGGGATTTCGGTATTGCAGAATTTGTAAGGACAGGAAGAGTTGCTCTGAGCAGAGGTCAGGCAGTTAAGTAAAGAAGTAAGAAATAGGAAGTCAGAAGTAGTTGCTAAGAGTGTAATCAGGACTCCTATTTCAAATTATTTCCTGTTAATTTTATAAACAATTTTTCATAAAAAGATAAATCTTAAATCAGAACATAAAAGGAGAAGATAGAAATGAAAATTTATTATGACAACGATGCAGATCTAAAGTACTTAGAAGATAAGGTAGTAGCAGTTATAGGTTATGGTAGTCAGGGACATGCCCAGGCTCAAAACCTTAAAGATAGTGGAATTGAAGTAGTGGTTGGTCTCAGAAAAGAAAGTTCAAGCTGGCCTGTTGCAGAAGAAGATGGCTTTGAAGTCTTAACCACTCCAGAGGCAGCAGCTAAAGCAGATGTGATTCAGATTTTAATTCCAGATATCAAGCAGGCTTCAGTCTTTAAAAATGATATCGAACCTAATTTAGAAGAAGGCAACTCACTTGTCTTTTCTCACGGCCTTAATATCCACTATGATCAGATTGTACCACCAAAAAATGTTGATGTATTTATGATTGCACCTAAATCACCGGGCCATTTAGTCCGCAGATTGTATGTAGATGGTAAAGGTGTTCCCGGATTATTAGCAGTTTATCAGGACTATACAGGTAAGGCTTATGATACAGCTTTAGCCTATGGTAAGGGAATTGGCTGTACCCACGCTGGAGTTATCGAAACAACATTCCAGGAAGAAACAGAAACAGACCTCTTTGGTGAACAGGCAGTTTTATGTGGAGGAACAACAGCACTTGTAAAGGCTGGATTTGAAACTCTAGTTGAAGCAGGTTATCAGCCCGAAATTGCATATTTTGAATGTCTAAATGAGCTGAAATTAATTGTAGATTTAATGTTTGAAGGTGGAATTTCCACAATGAGAGATTCTATTTCTGATACAGCTCAGTACGGAGATTTAGTTTCAGGTCCTAGAGTAATTGATGAGCATGTCAAAGAAAATATGCAGGAAGTATTAAAAGATATTCAGAGCGGTAAATTCGCCAGAGAGTGGATTTTAGAAAACCAGGCAAACCGTCCTGTATTTAACTCTTTAACCGAAAAAGACGAAAAATCACAAATAGAAGCAGTCGGACGCAGATTAAGAGAGATGATGTCCTGGATTGACTAATTATTCAGGAGTCTAGAAAAGGTGGTGAAAATTAATGGCTAATGTCAAAATATTTGATACAACTTTAAGAGATGGGGAGCAGTCCCCGGGAGTGACTTTAATCCCGGAGGAAAAGCTGGCAATTGCTAAACAGCTGGCCAAGATGAAGGTTAATGTGATTGAGGCTGGTTTCCCGATTTCTTCTGAAGGAGATTTTAACGCAGTCAAAATGGTTGCTGAAAATGTAAAAGGAATCGAAGTGGCAGGTCTGGCAAGATGCCGCAAAGGTGATATTGACCGGGCCTGGGAGGCTTTAAAAGACGCAGAAAATCCGAGAATACATGTCTTTATTGCTTCTTCACCAATTCATATGGAATACAAGCTGCAGATGAGCGAAGAAGAGGTCATTAAAAATGCAGTTGAAGGGGTAAAATATGCAGCTCAGTATACGGAAAACATTGAGTTTTCAGCTGAAGATGCTTCCCGCAGTGATGTTGATTTTCTGGCACGCTTATTTGAAGCAGCAATTGATGCCGGAGCTAAGGTGATCAATATTCCAGATACTGTTGGTTATTCAGTACCTTCTGAATTTGGGGCCTTAATTAAAGGTGTCAGGGAAAAAACTCCTAATATAGATCATGTAGATATCAGTGTCCACTGTCATAATGATTTAGGGCTGGCAGTCGCAAATTCACTGGCTGCCATTGAAAATGGAGCAACTCAGGTCGAAGTTTCAGTCAACGGAATTGGAGAGCGGGCTGGTAATGCAGCCTTAGAAGAAATTGTGATGGCTCTTTATACCCGCAAAGATTATTACGGACTTGATGTGACCCAGGACACAACTCAGATTGCCCGTTTATCGAAGCTGGTTGCAAATTCTACTGGAGTTTCAATCCAGGCTAATAAGGCAATTGTCGGTGCTAATGCTTTTGCTCATGAAGCTGGAATCCACCAGGATGGTGTGATTAAGGAAAGAACTACTTATGAGATTATGGACGCCAAAACTATTGGTTTAGATCATAATAAACTGGTGCTTGGTAAACATTCAGGCCGCCATGCTTTAAAGGATTTTCTTGAAAAATATGATTATGAGCTCGATCAGGCAAGCTTTGAAAGCTTCTTCAAGCGCTTTAAGGATTTAGCAGATAAGAAGAAAAATGTGAGCAATGCTGATATTATAGCACTGCTGGACAATGAGCTTTATGACTATGAAAAAACTTTTGAACTTGAATATATTTCTGTTCTAACCGGAAGGGGCCTACTGCCGACAGCAACTGTTAGATTGAAAAAGAAAGGTAAAGTTATTCAATCAGCAGCCTGCAATGGAGATGGCCCGGTAGATGCAATATTCCAGACTATTAATGAGCTGACTGGAATGGAAAATATTAAGCTGATGTCCTATAAGATTGATGCAGTAACAGAAGGAAAGGATGCTCTTGGTGAGGCATTTATTGCTGCAGAAATTGACGGTAAAATTTATACCGGTCATTCTTCTCAGACAGATATCACCGAAGCCAGTGCCTCAGCTTATATTGAAGCAATCAATAAGTATTTGGTTTATAACAAAGATAAGTAAATTAAAGCAGCCTGTTTAAAGTAGCGGGCTGCTAAAAAAATATTTAAAATATAACATTATAAGATTTTAAGGAGTGATTTAAGAAAATGGGAATGACGATGATCGAAAAAATTCTTGCTGCTCATTCTGACCGTGATCAGGTCAAACCGGGAGAGATAGTCAATGCCAGAGTCGATATGGTATTAGGTAATGATATTACAGCTCCGGTAGCAGTTAAGGAATTTAATAAAATTGGTGTTGATAGAGTATTTGATAAGGAGAGAATTGCACTTGTCCCTGATCATTTTGCTCCAAATAAGGATATTAAGGCAGCTGAGCAGGTTAAAGTAGTGAGAGAGTTTGCCCAAAAACATGATATTACAAACTATTTTGAAGTAGGTCAGATGGGAATTGAACATGTGCTTTTACCGGAAAAAGGTCTAACCCTTCCCGGAGAGATTATAATTGGTGCTGACTCCCATACCTGTACATATGGCGCCCTTGGTGCTCTGGGAACTGGAGTGGGAAGTACCGATATGGCAGCTGCAATGGCGACTGGTAAGGCCTGGTTTAAGGTGCCGCCGACAATTAAAATTGTCTACAGTGGAGAACTTAAACCTCATGTCAGTGGTAAGGATTTAATCCTTTATACAATTGGCAAAATCGGTGTAGATGGAGCTTTATACAAGGCGATGGAATTTACTGGTGAGGCGATAGAAAATCTTTCAATGGATGGTAGAATGACAATGTCCAATATGGCAATTGAAGCCGGAGGTAAAGCTGGATTAATTGCAGCAGATGAAAAAACTGAGGCATATTTAAAAGATCGAGCTCAGAGAGAATACACTGTAGTTAAGCCTGATCCAGATGCTGAGTACGAGCAGATTATAGAAATTGATGTCAGCCAGATTGAACCTCAGGTTGCTTTCCCAAGTCTACCTGAAAATACAAAAGGTCTTGATGAAATTACAGAAAAGATAGAGATTCATCAGTCTGTAATTGGATCCTGTACCAACGGCCGTATTGAAGATTTGAGAGCAGCCGCAGAAATTTTCAAAGGTCAGAAGGTTCATAAAAATGTGCGCTGTCTTGTTTTCCCAGGAACTCAGGCAATTTATAAGCAGGCAATGCACGAAGGACTCTTTGATATTTTCATAGATGCTGGAGTGGCAGTTTCAACCCCAACCTGTGGACCCTGTTTAGGTGGACATATGGGTATTTTAGCTGATGGTGAAAGAGCTATTTCAACCACCAACCGTAATTTTGTTGGTCGAATGGGTTCAACCAGCAGTGAAGTATATCTAGCAAGTCCAGCTGTAGCAGCAGCCTCAGCAGTTAAAGGCTATATTGCTGGTCCAGAGGAGGTTAAATAATGAAATTAAAAGGAAAAGTATTTAAGTATGGAGATAATGTAGATACAGATGTAATAATTCCGGCCCGTTATTTAAATTCTTCAACACCTGAGAATTTAGCGGCCCACTGTATGGAAGATATAGATGAGAACTTTGCTGATCAGGTAAGTGAAGGAGATATTATTGTTGGCGGTAAAAACTTTGGTTCTGGTTCATCCCGTGAGCATGCACCGCTGGCAATTAAATATGCAGGAGTTTCCTGTGTAGTAGCGGAAAGTTTTGCCCGCATTTTCTACCGCAATTCAATCAATATTGGTCTACCTATTTTAGAATGCCCGGAGGCTGTCAAGGCCACAAAAGCCGGAGATAAGCTGGAAGTAGATATCGATAATGGTGAAATCAAGAATATGCGGACAGGTGAAAGCTATCAGGCAGCACCATTTCCACCATTTATGCAGGAGATTATTAAAGATGGCGGCCTGATTGAACATGTTAAAAAGGAGCTGGTATAAATGGCAAATATAGCATATATACCGGGAGATGGAATTGGCGAAGAAGTTACCCGCCAGGGAATTAAGGTTTTAGAATATTTAGATGGTGCCTATAAATTAGGTCTTAAGTTTGAAAAATTTGATCTAGGTGCAGAAAGATATTTAAAAACTGGAGATATTCTGCCGGCTGATGTTTTAAACAAGTTAGAGACTTTTGATTCAATTTATCTGGGAGCAGTTGGTGACCCCAGAGTTGAACCAGGAGTTTTGGAAAAAGGGATTTTACTCAAGCTCCGCTTTTATTTTGACCAGTACGTTAACTTAAGACCAATCAAATTATATAAAGAGGAATTTTCTCCACTTAAGGGTAAGGGGCTGGAGGATATTGACTTTACTGTAGTCCGCGAAAACACAGAAGGTATTTACGCAGGAATCGGAGGTTTTCTTAAAAAAGATACGCCGGATGAGGTAGCAACTCAGGAGATGATTTCTACCCGTAAAGGTGTTGATCGAGTTATTAAATATGCCTTTGAATATGCTCAGGAATTTGGTAGAGAACCTAAATTAACAGTCTGCGATAAGAGTAATGTTTTGACTTACGCCCACAACCTCTGGCAGCGTTCTTTTAAAGAGATGGGTAAAAATTACCCTGAGGTAGAACAGAATCACTTTTTAGTTGATGCAATGACGATGAAGATGGTCCGCAACCCTGAGATATTTGATGTAGTTGTGACCTGCAATATTTTTGGTGATATTATAACTGATCTAGGTGCTGAGCTGCAGGGAGGAATGGGAATGGCTGTCTCCGGTAATATTAATCCAGACAGTATTTCAATGTTTGAACCCGTCCATGGGAGTGCTCCGGACATTGCAGGACAGAATATTGCTAACCCTCTGGCAGCAGTTTTAGCAGCAGGAATGATGCTGAGAGAACTTGGATATGGTAATTTAACTCCTAAGGTAGAAGCAGCAGTTAAAAGTGCTTTAGAAAATAACATGGTGACAGCAGATCAAGGAGGAGACTTAAACACAGACGAGGTTGGAGACTATTTGGTTAAAACTCTCAAAAGCAATGAAGAAGGTGAGTAGTGATGCAAAATGGGATTAACACTTTATGATACAACTTTAAGAGACGGTTCACAGGGAGAAGGGATTGCTCTTTCCTTAGATGACAAATTAAAAATCACAAGACAGCTTGATCGTTTTGGCATTGATTTTATCGAAGGTGGCTGGCCGGGTTCAAATCCCAAAGATGAGGCATATTTTAAAGAAGTCCAGAATATGGATTTAGACCATGCTAAAATAACAGCTTTTAGTTCCAGCAGAAGGCCTAATATGAAGGTGGAGGAAGATCCAAATATCTTGAAACTGGTGGATGCAGGAGTAGAGTATGTCACTATTTTTGCTAAAAGCTGGGACCTCCATGTACAGGAGGCACTACAAATTCCGCTGGCAGAAAATCTGGCAATGATCAAAGATACTATTTCTTTCTTAAAAGAAAATGATTTACATGTCTTCTTTGATGCAGAACACTTTTTTGACGGCTATCAAAGTAATTCCGAATACGCGCTGGAAGTACTTAAAACAGCAGCTGAGGCTGGAGCTGAAATGCTTGTTTTATGTGATACCAATGGTGGTATGCTGCCTTCACAGGTAACAAAAGTTATGCAGCAAATCAGCGGTAAATTTGAGGTACCAATTGGAATCCATGCCCATAATGATGGTAATCTTGCTGTTGCTAACTCTCTGGCAGCTTACGAAGAGGGAGCTGTTCAGTTTCAGGGAACAGTTGGTGGACTGGGTGAGCGCTGTGGTAATGCCGATTTATGCAGTGTGATTCCAGCTCTGCAGTTAAAATATGGAGAAGAACTGGTGACATCAGAACAGCTAAAAATGTTGAAACCGCTTTACTATTTTGTGACTGAAACAGCTAATTTAATTCCTAAAAATAATAAGCCTTATGTCGGTAAAAGCGCTTTTACCCATAAAGGCGGAATCCACGTTAGTGCAGTTAGGAAAAATCCTCATACTTATGAGCATATTGAGCCGGAGTTAGTTGGTAATGAGCGCCGGGTTCTAGTTTCAGAGCTTGCTGGTAAGTCCAATCTTTTATATAAGTTGAAAGAAGTTGGATTTGACCTCAATGATTTTTCTGATGCAATGATTAAAAAGTTAGTTAAGAAAGTTAAAGTTCTGGAAAATCAGGGTTATCAGTTTGAGGGAGCAGAGGCCTCATTAATTTTAATGGCCTTTAGAGAATTTAAAGATTACCAATCATTTTTTGAAATAGAAGATTTTAAAACTAACAGCATCAGTAAGGAAGACCATACTTATTCAGAGGCAGTTGTAAAAATGGCTGTTAACAAACAGAAGGTTCATGTTGCTGCTGATGGTGATGGTCCAGTTAACGCCCTTGATAATTGCTTCCGCAAGGCTTTACTTTCTTTTTATCCTGAAATATCTGAGAGTAAGCTGATCGATTATAAGGTGCGGGTTCTAAATGGAAATGATGGAACTGCTGCCAAAGTAAGAGTATTAATTGAAACAGCAGACTTAGAAAAATCATGGACAACTGTCGGAGTTTCAACAAATATTATTCAGGCATCCTGGGATGCTCTAGTAGATAGTATCGAGTATTTACTCTTAATTAAAGAGGGAGCAAGGATAATCTAAAAAAATAATCTTTTTAAAAACTGTGGAGTAAAATCCACAGTTTTTTTATGTAATCTATGTTCATTTATGTGCACCTTCCGGGTGCGCAAACATAAACAAACATTTTCGATCTTTTATTTTAAAAATGATAATTATAATATTAGCTGTGCATATTTTCACTAATTAAATAGTTATCATTTACAAAAATTAACAATAATATAGTTATTACTTTCAAAAAATTAAAAATAATTACAATTTTTTGCAGGAGAATTTCAATGAGTAGTGAATTAAGTAACTAATTAAGCATTTTAATTACATTTTTTTATTAAAATAACAAAAATAGTAAATAATCTAGGTCCAGAACTCAAGGGGAGGTGAAAAATTATTCAAAATTTTTGTGAATTTTTATACAAAGATTACATTAATACTGGTGGTGACCGCTTAAAGTTAAAGTTTTTTGCTGAAAATAAAGAGATAAAAGAAGTAATTGATTATTTAAAATCAGAAAACATATTGGACGAAGCTGATTTATTAGAAGCGATATCAGTTTATTTTGAAATAAAAATTTATAGTGATACTGATTTTGAGATTAAAAAGAATAGAGCTCGAAAATTAGAATTAGCTGAGTCAAAAAAACATAAGATTGTTTTAATTGATCAAAATGAGGAATATGTTTTTTTCGGCAGTCTTTATCCACCTGATTTATTTCTGCAGGAAAAGTTAAAATTTATCTTTAAAAGAAAGACGAAGTTTTTTCTAATGTCAGAAGCTGAATTCACAGCTGCAGAAAAATTTATTTACAGCAGTTATTTTAAAGTTGATCAAAAAGAGATTTTAAAGGAATTTGGTGATTTCAGAAAAATCGATAGCAGAGATATTGACAGCTTAAAAAATATTGTTGAAGATGCACCAGTAGTTAAGCTTTTAAATAAAATTTTAATTGAAGCAATTTCTTTAAAAGCAAGCGACATTCACCTTGAAAATAAAGAAGATTATTTTAAAATTAGGTATCGAATTGATGGAATTCTAAAGGATTATTATAGTTTACCTGCAGAAATAGCTGCAGCTGTAATTTCTAGAATTAAAATTATTTCAGGAATGGATATTACTATCAGACATTTACCTCAGGATGGAAAACTTGATTTTGAGTTTCAGCAAGAAAATTATGACATCAGGAGTTCTGTTATCCCAACAATTTATGGAGAAAAGGCTGTTTTAAGACTGCTTTTAAGAAATGAGCAATTATTAGACTTAAAAGAATTAAATTTTAACTCAACAAACTTGGAAAGATTTCAAGAGATATTTAAATTTAAATCAGGTATAATTCTCCTCTGTGGACCAACTGGAAGTGGTAAAACAACAACACTTTTTTCAATCTTAAACCAACTGGCAGATGAGTCTAATAATATTATAACCGTTGAAAATCCTGTTGAATACAAGCTTGAGCTTTTGAATCAAATTGAAATTAATGAGGCCCAAAATTTAAGCTTCCCTATAATTTTAAGATCAATTTTACGGCAGGATCCGGATATTATTATGATTGGAGAAATTCGAGACAAAGAAACAGCTGAAATAGCTGTTAGAGCAGCTGTTACTGGACATTTAGTCTTAAGTACTATCCATACAATTGACAGTATTTCTGCTATTATTCGTTTAATAGATATTGGAATTCCACCATATCTAATCAGCAGTACTGTTAATGCGGTTGTCTCACAAAGATTACTCCGCAGATTATGTATACACTGCAGAAAAAAAGTTAAGAAAACCGAGATAAAAAATAATATTTTTAAAGATAATCCTCCAGAATATATTTATCAACCAGCAGGCTGTCCCCACTGTAGAGATGGTTATCTTGGTCGTACTGCTGCTGCAGAAATCCTACTGATCAATGACAAAATGAAAAAGATAATCAATCAAAATGCTAATTATTCAGAGTTAAAGTCAGAAGCAGCTGACAGTGGAATGATCAACTTATATGATTCAGCTTTATACAAAATTAAAGCAGGTGAGAGTTCCCCAGCAGAATTAATGAGGGTTATTGATTTAAATCATTAAAATTTAGTTAATCACTATTATCTATCTTTTAATATTGTGCTGTTTTAAAGGAGGCGTTAATTATCTTTAAAAATAAAGATTTTGATCTTAAATTTTTTGCCTCACAGCTTAAAATAATGCTTAAGTCTGGTTTGAGTTTGAATAGATCGCTGTTAATTATCTCAGAACAAACTAAATCTAAAAATGAAGCAGAGATCTATAATGATATTTTAAAAAATATAGAATCAGGTCTGAGCCTGGCTGAAGCTTTAAAAGAAGAAAAAGCTTTTAGTGAACTTTTTACTTCTGTTGTTCAGGCAGGTGAAGAAAGCGGCAATCTGGTTGAAGTATTATCCAGTCTAGAAAATTATTACAGCAGTAGAGATGATTTGAAAAAAGAAATAAAAAAGGCTTCTTTTTATCCCCTCACTGTGCTTATTACAGTTTTTTTAGCAGCGGCTTTAATCTTTAGATTTATACTGCCGGTTTTTGTTGATTTATTTACGGAATTCAGTGGACAGCTACCTTTAATAACCAGAATTTTTTTAATGATAAGCAGCATTTTCAATAATTATTTTTTTCTAATTTTAAGCATTTTAATAATTCTAACAATTACTTTAATATTTTTATATAAAAGTAAAATGAGGAAAGATTTAAAAAGCAAAATTTTGTTAAAAATTCCTCTTTTTTCTATAGTGTATCGTGATTTTATTTTAACTCAGATAGCAATCTATTTATCACTGCTTCTGCAAAGCGGTTTAAAATTAATTTCAGCTTTAGAGTTGGTAAAAAATATTATTAGCGACTATCATTATCAAAAATTTATCCAAAATACAGCTTTAAATATTTCAAAAGGTGCTTCTTTAACAGATTGTTTTTCAGATAGTAAATATATCCCTGATCTTTTTTATTATCTGATAATGACAGGTGAAGAAACAGCTCAAATGGAAATTATGTTGGAAAGAGCAGGTGATTATTATTATCAAAAGTTAAAAGAAGAAATTGCAAAAATGCTGCAGTATTTAGAGCCTTTTTTAATAACATTAACTGCAATTTTTGTTGCTTTACTTGCTGCAGCAGTAATAATGCCTATGTTTCAAATCTATTTAATAATTTAGAGGTTAAAGCACCTTAAAATTATTAAATTGAATCGAGTTATATTTACATTAATTCAATTTAATAAAGAAATAAAAGTTTAGACATAAATTAAGGAAAACAAAAATAGAAAGGGTAATATTAATGTTTAAGATTTTTAAAGCTGCTCAAGTTGATAAGGAAAATTATGAGGCGGGCTTTACTTTAATTGAACTTTTGATTGTAATCGTGGTACTTGGAATTTTAATGTCAATGGCAGTTCCAGCTCTAAGTGGAGTCAAGAATAAAGCAGATACTGCAGTAGCAAAAGCTGATCTGCATAATATAATGCAGAGTCTGGAAATGTACTATTTAGATTTTGGCAAATACCCGGCTCAAAGTACAGAAGGTGATTTTACTACTGCAGCCGAAAGTTTAGATGAGATTAATATTAAAAATGCTGCTTCGTCTTATAACTATGTTACAGATACAGATGCAGAAAAATATCTAATTTCCTACCAGGCTGCCGATGATGAATATTATTATATTTCAACCGATAATTCATCTTTAATTGGACCTGAGTCAACAGCACCTTCACTTTAATTAGATGAAGAAGTATGAAGCAGGCTTTAGCCTAATTGAGTTATTATTAGTGATTACAATTATGGGGATTTTATTAACTATTAGTTTTAAGCCACAGCTAAAAAATGATTTTGAAATTAAACAGCAGATAAATTGCCTGGCATCAGATTTCAGATGGGCAAGAAATAAAGCAATCTTAGATAACCAGACATATATTTTCAGAATATATACGGTCAAAGAAAATATTAATTCTAATAAAATCCCCTATTATTTTTATACTAAAGAAAATAACAATAAAGTTATTAAGAAAAAAGGCTATTATTCCTCTGATCTAATTTTGTATAAAACATTAAGTTTAAAAGTCGTAGAAGCAGAATATTATGAATGGATTAGATTTAATAATACTGCAACTGCCCGTGGAGGAACAGTAGGTTTGGCTAAAGCTCATCCTAATGCCGAGAAGTATAAAGTTACAGTAAATCAACTGGGGAGGGTTAGAGTTGAAAAATAATGATGGTTTTTCAATGCTGGAGGTTATAATTACTATCTCACTGGCAGGTGTTGTACTTGCAGTAATGAGCAGGACAATTAAAACAGGTTTGGAAGTTCAAGGGTTTTTAGCAGATAAAAATTCAGCAGTCAATTGGACTGAATCAGTATTGGAGGCTTATAAAAATAGAGCTCAAATTGAAGAGGGGATTGAAGACAGCAGCAGTGACTTTATCAGAGATCTAGAAATTTTAGAAGCTGAATCACTGCCTAAGAATTATGAGATGACAAGGGTCGAAATTATTCCCTATCTAGAAGATGGAATTAGATATGAAGGTTTATATAAATTAAAAATTGAAGTAAAATTTAGCTGTCAGGATGAGGTGCATCAAAATGAAATTTTTGGCTTGCTTCAACGCTAAGTCAGCTGTTTTAAAAAAAGAAGCAGGTTTCAGTCTCTTAGAAATGATGTTGGTTATTTGTATTTCTTCTCTACTAGCAGCAGTTTTTTTGCAGCTGCTGGTAGATGTTTATCAGCAAAATAACTTTTTTATTTTAAATAATTCCTGGCAGCTTGATGCTTATTTGGCTGTTGATTTCATTGCAGAGCAGATCAAAAACAATAAAAAATTAGAAATTATAGCTGAAAATCAATTAGATATTTTCACTTTTTATAACGAAGAATATCAGTGGTTACAATTCAATCTCTATCAAAGTAAAGGAATTAATAATTTGGGTAGAAGTATAGGCAGCAGTGAATTGAGTTATAAAGATTTTGGAAGGAATTTATCTTTATTTGATGATATTGAAGACCTGAGTTTTAAAATTGTTAAACCCGGTTTATTGAAAATAAGCTTAACGGTTAATGAAAAATTAAAAAGTGGTACAGAAGAATTGACTGTCAGCAGATTGGTTAAAATCTAGCTAAAAAGTAGGTATTAAAATGAAATTAAAGAATCAAGATGGTTATGTTTTATTTCTAAATGTGGTTTTAATTATATTAATTGCACTGTTTATACCTTTACTTATTCAGCAGCAAAAAATCAATTATAGAATTTTAAGCAGCAGAGTCAGGGCTTCTCAAAATAAAGAAGCAGTTGAATCAGGACTGCAGTACCAGTTATATTTTCTTAAAAACAAGTCAAAACTCTGTGATCAAAAAATCTATTTAAATCATGAAATAGAACTCAGTTTAAAAGGAGAGGAGGACAGCGAATTTATTTATCTTTACACTTATTTGGATGATTTGATTCCCTATAAAGCTGAAATGAGGCTCAGGAAAGAAGATTTAGAAATAATAGATAAAAAAATATATAGGAGTGAATAACTATGCTAAATAATTATTATTCTGTAACAATCCCAGCAGAAAATACTCTCAAAAATCTTGTTGTAAAAGCCAAAAATGATCAGATCCATTTTATTGATGGAATAAATGAAATATCAGCAATAGGAAAAATAAAAAAATTTAATTACAACTGTCATTATGTAGTTTTACTGCCCGCAGCATCTTTGTTTTATCACTCTGCTCCTTTAGCTGAGAAAAACCCTTATCGTATTAGTGAGGACAATATATTAAGTAAGTTTGCTGAGGTAAAAGAAGATCTTGAAGAAGAATTTTACTATGATTATCTAGAAATAGTTTCAAAAAAAACAAAAGCAAGAGAAATTAAATTTTTTGCAGCAGAAAAAACTATGCTGGACAGTATAACAGAGAATTTGGATAAATATAAAAACAACTATTTCATATCAGCTCTGCCTGTTGCAGTTTTTAACACTGTTAATAAAGTTGTAGCTCATTCAAATTATCTTTTATATTATAAAATTAACGGCAGCTATACTATGCTGACATCAGTTGATAAGAAACTTGATCTATTGCAGGCTTCAATTTCTCCATCTGATCTTCAGAGTGAAATTGATAAAACTCAAAAATATTATCTGAACAATAAAAATTTGAGACTGGAAGTATTAGAAGGAAAGAGTGATCTCTTAAATTTAGAAGAATTTATGGATTTAGAAGATGATGATTTTGTTTTTCTAACTTCAATGCTCTGGAGTATTGAAAAATGTCAGTAATTTTTAAAGAAAGACATTATGATCAACTTTTAATATTTATTAAAAATTTTACAGCAGTAATTTTACTTCTTATAGTTTTGATAAGCAGCTTTAACTTCATCTCAAACAAAAAATTGGAACTGCTAAAAAATAGGCTGGATATTTTAAATAAGGAAGAATTAAAATATCAGCAGTTAATTGATAATTCAGTTAACAAAAATTATAAGAGCAGCCTAAAAAAAAGGTCAATTTTATTAGTTAAGTTGGCCCGAGCTGCTGAAAATATAATTTTTAATTCGATTCATTTTAAGGATAGTAAAATTAAGTTGAATGCAGTGAGTTTGGAACAAAAAATGATTTTTAAATTAATAGAAAATTTGAAAGCAGATAAAAAATTTACCGACTTAAAGCTGCTTAAAATCAACCAAAAAGATAAGTTTTATTTTGAGCTTGAGATGAAAAGTATTGATTGAATTTATAACTAATTAATTGAATTACTGCAGAATAGAGGGTGGAATTAATGAAATTTAAAAATGAGAAATTAATAAGACTGCTGCTAATTGTTCTGCTCTTAATTTTTTTGATAGTTCAAGCAGCAGCCAGCAGAGATTTTTTTAATAAAAAAGAGATGCTGCAGAGTCAGTTAGAAAAACAACAGCTTCAGAATGATAAATTGAAAATAGAATATAAAGAAAGCATTAGTTTACAATCAGATCAGGAAATAAAAACTGAGGCAATTAAAAAAAGCACTGCTGAAATTTTAGATAAGCTTAAAAAAATAAAATTAACTTTACTTGATTTTAGTAGTGCTCAAACTGAAATTAATTTGAATCTTGAGGGTGACTTTTATTCTATACTTAAGTTTATTCAATACTTAGAGACACAGCAGAATCAACTTAAAATAGCTGAATTTAAAATAAAGAATAATGGTATTAATTTATTTTTCTTTTTAAAATTAAAAAATGAGCTGATCAAAAATGAAAAAGATAGATTTTAATAAAAAAAAGATTTTAATAATACTGACAGCCATCCTGTTTTTAATTATTCTCTCTAATTATATCAAAACAACAGAAATTCCTTTTTTAAAATTATTTAATGAAGATGAAAGTCCGTCAGATGAGTTGTTTTTTAATGAAAATAGAGTAGAAGATAAAATTGAAGCAGTAAATGATGAACAAAAAACAGTGCCCAAAAAAACAGAAAAAATTATAAAATCAAATATTGATGTAAAAAATGAAAAAGAAAAAGGAGAAAATATTATTTTAATTAGTGAGATTAAAGATCCATTTGCAGCTAAAGATCAGGGAAAACCAACTTCAGAACAGCTATCTCTGATTTCTAAGGGTAATAAAAGTGAAGAACTGATATATTTAGAAAACAATATCATTTCAGAAAAACTTAAAATTAAAAATAAAAATGAAGCTGAGCTGACTGAAAATCAAAAAATCGAGTCTGAAAAGAAAAAGCGCAAAAAAGATAGACAGCTTATTCCAAAAATAAATTTACCCTTTGAGCTGCTTGGAATAATAAAAAATGAGACTAATGCTGCCGCACTTTTTCTTTACCAGGGACAAAAGATTTTAAAGAAAGAAAAGGAGAAAATTGATATTTTCAAAATAGAAACTATAAAAAACCAGGAGATTAATATTAGTTATCAAAATGAAACAATTAAAATTTATCTCTGGAAAGGGGAAACAAATGAGAACTAAAAAGAAACAGATGTTCCAGGTATTAGTTTTAGTTATTGTTTTTATACTATTATCTGCTTTCATAAAGACAGAAAGCGGAAGTACAGCTGAAATGATTTCTATAAATTTAAGAGATGTTGAACTAGAAACTGCTCTAATTATGCTGGCAAATACAGCTAATAAAAATTTGATTTGTGATAGTGCAGTTTCCGGTAAAATAACAGTTATTTTTAATGAGATCCCCTTTAAAAAAGCTTTGAATTTAATAACAGATAGTTTTGACCTCGATTATAGCTATCAAGATGAGATAATTTATATCAGTACAGCAGAGAAATTAGCTGCAAAAAACAAAAAAATTATAAGCAGGAATTTTAAGTTAAAAAATCTGAGTACAGAAGCTGCAGCTGATATTTTATTAGCTAATTTTGACAAAGTTAAAATAATCGATTTAAATAGTGAGGGTTTAATAGTCAGCTGTGAGGAAAATGAAATCAAAGAAATTGAGTCTATAATTAGGCAGATTGACAAGCCACAAAAGCAAATTATGATAAAAGCTAGAGTTGAAGAAATTAGCAGAAGTAAAATTAAAGAACTAGGTATTAACCCAAATCAGCTTTCAGAATTAAAAATAATAAAAAACAAAAAAGGAGATATAGATGAGTTAAAAGTCAGCTGGCCGGAAACTTTAAGAGCCTTAAATGAAGAAGGGTTATCAAATATTTTGGCCAATCCCAGTTTAATGACTGTTGATAGAAAAAAGGCTAAGTTAATTATTGGAGATCAGATACCTGTTAAATTAGAGAGGGTAGAGGATGAACAGACTGTTTCTACCATTAGTTATATTGAAGCGGGTATTGTTTTAGAGTTTTTGCCTAAGATTTTAAACGATAATCAGGTTTTATTAGAAATAAAACCTTCAGTAAATAGTATTGGACAGGTTCTAGCAGATGGCCTGCCAGCTGTTAATTCCCGCAGTGCTGAAACAACAGTAATACTTGCTAATGGAGAAACTCTTGCTATTGGGGGGCTAATAAAAAAAGATGAGCTGCATACGGTTAGAGAAGTTCCAATTTTAGCTGAGATTCCTCTTTTGGGAAAGCTCTTTTCAGCTGAAGAAAAAAATGATATTGAGACAGAGTTAATAATTTTTATTACACCCAAAATTATTACTGAAGAAATAGCTGGAAAAAATGATGAGAAAGCTTTATTTGAAAGTCCAGATGGGGTAGATGAACATCATAAGATAGATAAAAATTATAAAATGGAAGCAGCAAATAATCCAGATAAAAAGCAGGAGATTAAAGGGGAAAAGAAGAATATAGATAATAGAGAATTTAAAACATTAACTGCTCAAGAAATAGAAGAAATTTTAGATAAATAAAAGGATATTTAGAGTTTTTAGAGAAATTTAATTCAGGGGAAACCCTGAATTTTTCTCTAGATAGAGCTGGTTAAAATCTAAATTAGTTTAAAGCAGTTGGGAGAGGAAGGTTATTATATTGCTGTCTGAATTTAAAACTAAAATAAAATTAAAAAAAATAATGATTTATTTAATTATTTTTAGCAACTTTTTGATCTTATTTGCTTATCTTCCTTTCTATCAGGAGTTTCAGCTTTTTAAAAATACTGGTGACAATTATCAACTTTTACGCTTTGACAATATTTATTATCCTCGTTTAAAGATTTTAAGCTGGAATTCCTGCTTTAGTTATTTACCTATTTCTGTTATTATATATTCTATATAATTTAAGACCTAAGGCTTTGAAAGCTATTGATTTAGAAAGTCAAAGTGGGAAAAATAAATTTATCCAGTCAACTTTATTTTTTGCTGTGCTGGCATATTCACTGCAGGCTGCATTTAATATTAGTGTGGTAACTGTAGCTCCTGTTTTTTGGACTATTTTAGGTTTTTCAGGAGCTTATATTATAAATTTTAAAGAAAATTTTGAGGAGGAGAGAAGTAGATGAAAATTGTTTTAACGGGCTTTATGGCAGCAGGGAAGACTACAGTTGGGGAGAAATTGGCTGCCCGCAAAGATTTCAAATTTTATGACAGTGATGATTTAATAACTGAACGAGAAGGAATGAGTATTGAACAAATATTTGATCTAAAAGGAGAAGAATATTTTAGAAAACTTGAAAAAGATACAATTGCTGAACTTTTAAATTCTGAAGAAGACCTTGTCCTGTCACCAGGAGGAGGTGCGGTTTTAAATCAGGAGACAAGAAAGATGATTATTGATAAATCAGAGGTTTTTTGCCTTGATATAACTGCAGAATCTGTATTGGAAAGAAATAAAAAAAGTAATGTAGTTAGGCCGCTTTTAGAAGTAGATCAGCCTTTAGCTGCAGTTAAGTCGCTTTTAAAGGAAAGAAAACCTTATTATGAGGAAATTCCATTTCATATAGATAGCGAAAATTATTCTGCTGAAGAAATAGTGGATTTAATTATGGCTGAACTGCCTGATCAAAAATTAACAATTGCAATAAAAAATCAGAATCAAAGTTATCCGGTAATCATTGATCAGGGATTTAAAGAAAAAAGTTTTGATAAAATAACAGCTAAAATTAAGGGTAGAAAAGTAATGCTTCTTGCTGATCAAAAGGTTATTGCAGAACATTCTAAACCAATTCTCAGGCTGTTAAAAAATAATGCAGCTGAACTAATTAAACTTGAGCTGGAAGCCGGAGAAAAAATTAAGGATCTAAAGGTATTAGAAAAAATATATAATCTTTTATATCAAAATAATTTTAGTCGTTCTGATTATTTAATTGCTTTTGGTGGTGGAACAATTGGAGATCTTGGTGGGTTAGCTGCTGCTACTTTTTTAAGAGGTATTAAGCTAATTCAGATGCCGACAACTTTAATTTCACAGCTGGACAGCAGTGTTGGTGGTAAAACTGCGGTGAATTTTAAAAGTACAAAAAATTTAATCGGAAGCTTTTACCAGGCTGATCTTGTTTATTATCAGTTAGAGTGGTTAAAAACCTTGGCTTTAGATGAGCTTAAGTCAGGTTTGGGTGAGGTTATAAAATACGCAATTTTAGGTGGTAATCCGCTTTTTGAAATTCTTAAAGAGAATAAAGATGAAATTTTAAACCTTGATCCGGAGCTGATGCTTAAAATATCTAAAATTTCTCTACAGATGAAAGATTATTATGTTAGCGAAGATGTTAAAGATCAAGGTTTGCGCAAAAAGCTTAATTTAGGGCACAGTTTTGGTCATGCAGTTGAAGGAGCTGAAAAATTTAAATACAAACACGGAGAAGCTGTTGTGAAGGGAATTGCATTTACAGCATTTTTATCAAATAAAATAGGCAAATTAAGTAGTGAATCTTTCCAGAAAATAATAGAACTAATTAATAGCTATGATTATCAGCTTTTTCCATCTGATAAAATAAAAGCAGCAGAACTGGCTTCTTATATTGCCCATGATAAAAAAATCTCAGATAATAAAATGTGGTGGGTTTTAATTAATGATATAGGTGATACTTATCTAAGTGATAGATTTGATCATAATAATATTCAAGAATATATGGAGGAATACTTATGCAAAAAGTGGCTGTAATACACGGACCAAATTTGAATATGTTGGGCTTGAGAGAACCTGAAGTATATGGAACAAAAAATTTAGAAATGTTAAATAAAGAACTGGAAGCAGAAGCTGTAAAATTAGATCTGAAATTAGAAATTATGCAGAGCAATCATGAAGGGGAAATTGTTGATTATTTACATCAAAACTACAAAGAACTAGCTGGAGTTATAATTAATCCAGGTGGCCTAACTCATACCAGTGTTGTTTTACGAGATGCTATTGCTTCAGTTCGCCTGCCGGTAATTGAAGTACATATCAGCAATATTCACCGTCGGGAAGATTTTAGAAAAAAATCAATAACTGCAGAAGCGGCAGTTGGTCAAATTAGTGGAATGGGTACATATGGCTATATTTTAGGTCTTTGGGGTTTAAAAGAAGTTTTAAGAAAGGAGAAATATTAATGGAAAAAAGAATAAATAAACTTAAAGAAAAATTAAAAGAAAAGAACATAGAGGCTTTTTTAGTTACTAAAAGAGAAAATGTTCGTTATTTAAGTCAGTTTACAGGTACTGCTGGTAAACTACTAATAACTCAAAATGATAGTATATTTATTACTGATTTTCGCTACTTAGATCAGGCTGCTGATCAGACTGATGGCTGTGTAATAGAGGAAATCAGCAGTAAATTTGTTGAGGGTTTTTCGGAACTTCTTAAAAGAAAAAAAATTAAAAATTTAAGTTTTGAAAGTCAGGATTTGAACTTTAAAACCTATCAAAACTTAAAGGAGAAATTAGAGCTTGACTCATTAAATCCTCAGGAATCTATCGTGGAAGAATTGAGGATGATCAAAGATAAATCAGAGATAGATAAAATTAAAAAAGCAGTGGAAATTGCCGACCGGGGATTTCAGTTTTTAGTTGACTTTATTCAGCCAGGAAAAACTGAAAAAGAAGTAGCTTTAGAGCTAGAGTTTTTCATGAAAAGGCAGGGAGGAGAGGCAAATGCATTTGATTTTATTGTAGCCTCCGGAAAAAGAGGAGCACTTCCCCATGGAGTTGCTTCTGATAAAAAAATTGAGATGGGAGATCTAGTCACAATTGATTTTGGAACAGTGGTTCAGGGCTACCATTCTGATATTACGAGGACAATTGCTGTTGGAGAACCAGATGATAAACTAAGAGATATCTACGAACTAGTTTTAACAGCACAGGAAAAAGTAATTGCTGAGATAAAAGCCGGGATGAGTTGTTTTGATGCTGATAAAATTGCCAGAGATTTCATAGCTGAAGCAGGTTATAAGGATAACTTTGGCCATGGTTTGGGTCATGGTTTAGGACTTGAAATTCATGAAGGACCAAGACTTTCCTATACTTCAGAAGCTGATTTAAAAACTGGTATGGTTGTGACAGATGAACCGGGAATTTATATTTCTGGTCTTGGTGGAGTTAGAATAGAAGATGATCTTTTAATTACAGAAGACGGATGTGAGGTTTTAAATTCTGCTCCGAAAGAGCTAATTATACTTTAAAATGCTAGTTATTATATAAAATAGTTTTATTTTGAGTACTTTAAATTAAATATAAGCAGAGGCAGTATTATTTAGAGGCAATAATTTGTTTAAAAAGCTAATTTCTGCTATAATTGAACTGCAGTAAAAAATAGTGGAGGTGCTTTAAATGATTTCAACAAATGATTTTAATACTGGATTAACAATAGAGCTGGATGGAGAGGTTTATCAGGTGATAGAGTTTCAACACTCAAAATCTGGCAGAGGAAGTGCATTTGTTAGAACAAAATTACGTAATGTAGAAGAAGGATATACTATTAACAAAACCTTTAAAGCTGGAGAAAAGGTAGAAACTGCTCATGTTGATAAAAAGAAAATGCAGTATCTGTACTGGGATGGTAGCGACTATATTTTTATGGATAATGATACATATGATCAATTTCATCTCAGCGAGGAACAGCTTGGAGACAAGGTTAAATATTTAAAAGAAAATATGGAACTAGAGATATCTGTATATCAGGGGCGTCCAATTGATATTGATCTACCTACTTTTGTTGAATTAAAAGTAGAGGATACTCAGCCTAATATTAGAGGTAATACAGTGTCTGGGGGTAATAAACCAGCTACTATGGAAACTGGTTTAGTGGTTCAGGTTCCTCTGTTTATTGAAGAAGGAGATACTCTTAAAATAGATACAAGAAGTAACGAATATATAGAAAGAGTTAACAATTAAAATATTACCAGTAAAATTTTAATCTAAAAAAGGGGGACAGTGATATATGAATTATTTAATTATTGGAGCCTGTGCGGCTGGAGTTTCTGCAGCAAAAGAAATTTTGAAAAACAGAAAAGAAGATGATAAAATTTCTATTTTCACTGATGAAAATTATTCTTTTTATTATCGACCCCGACTGATTGAATGTTTATCAGGAGAGGTTGATGTAGAAGATATTATTATTAATAATCAGCAGTGGTTTGAAGACAATAATATCAATCTTCATCTTAATGAAAGAATTATTGAGGTAGATGCGGAAAATAAATTTATTAAAAGTGGTACAGGTAAATATAAGTTTGATAAATTACTTTTAGCAAATGGTTCTCACTGTTTTGTCCCTCCATTTTCTGGCCGGGAGCTGGGAAATATTTTCACTTTAAGAACAGCAAAAGATGTAAAGGTTATTAATAAGGCAGCTGAAAAAGCTAAAAAAGTAGTTGTAGTAGGTGGTGGTCTTTTAGGTTTGGAGATTGCATATAATTTTGCTAAAGCAGGTCTGGATACTACTGTTTTAGAAATCGAGTCTCATTTGCTGCCAATGCAGCTTGACGAAAAAGGAGGAGATCTCCTTGAACAAAAACTTAAGGCTAATAATGTAAAAGTAATAACTAATGCCAAAACAGAAGGTTTTGAAGGTAAGCAGCAGGTAGAAAAAGTTATTTTAAAGGATAGGAAAATTGAGACAGATCTTGTTCTAATTTCAACTGGAATTAGATCAAATACGTCTTTAATTGAAAATCTTGATCTTGAAACTAATATAGGTGTTAAAGTAAATAGTAAAATGCAGACTTCAAATCCTGATATTTATGCTGCTGGTGATGTAGCAGAATATAAGGGTGAAATTTGTGGTATTTGGCCTCCTGCTCTGGCTCAAGGAAAAATAGCTGGTACAATAATGAGTGGAGGCGAAGATGAGTATAATATGTATGTGCCTTCTCACAAATTGAAAGTTGCGGGCATCAATGTGGTTTCTTTGGGTGAGTTAAACAAAGAAGGAGAATATGAAGAAGAAATTATTGAGGATAATGACACTTATGTGAAATTGATTAAAGATAATGAGGAAAAAATTGGAGTTATAATTGTTGGTCAATATTCTGATCAAAATCAGATTTTGGCTGATATTAAAAGATAAATTTAGTAAACAGAGGAGGTTAAAAAATGAGTGAGAAAAAAAATAAAGATTTAAAAGCAGAAAATTTAGAAGCTGAAAATATTGATGAAGGAAGTATCAAAATTGCGGATGAGGTTGTAGGGATCATTACCGGTCTGGCAGCTACAGAAATTGAGGGAGTTGCAGGAATGAGCGGCGGTCTTGCTGGCGGCCTGGCAGATATGCTTGGTAGAAAGAATCTAAGCAAGGGTGTAAAAGTTGAGGTTAATGATGAAACTGCATTAGTAGATGTTTATGTGATTATTAATTATGGGAATTCAATTCCAGATGTAGCCTGGAAAATTCAAGATAATGTAAAACAGGCAATCGAAGGCATGACAGGTTTGGATGTTAAGGCTGTTAATGTTCACGTACAGGGAGTTAATTTTCCTGAAGATGAGCAGGAAGAAGTTAAAAATAAAGAAGTAGAGGAAGCAGAAGACAAAGAATAATATTCTTTGAAAATGATTGGGGGTTAAGCCAAATGAAAATTATACAAAACATATTTTCTTTTTTAATTGCTTTAGTTCTTATCGTTTTAACTATTACTCTTTCTCTATATAGTTTTGGGCTTTTATCAGCAAATTTCATACCTGATTTGATTTCCACAAGCTATAATAATTGGCAGATTGCAGTTGTATATTTAATCTTCCTTTTTATGTCTTTACTTGTGATCTACCCTTATTTTACTGATAGGAAGTTTAAATCAACCAGATTATTGAGCTCTGAGTCTGGAGATATTACAATTACAATTTCCGCTCTATCAAATTTAATTAAAGATCGAGTTAATGAAAAAGAGAAATTTGATAATATTAAAGTTAAACTGGAAGAAATGGAAGCTGGTTTAAAAATTATTTTGAGTGGAGATCTAACTGTTCCTGGGGATTTACCTGCTATTAGTGAAAATATACAGCAGGATTTAAAAAGTTACATTACCAAAACTACAGGAATAGAGGTAGAAAAAGTACAGATTCGTATTGATGATGTAAAAAAAGATAATAAACTGCCTAAAAATGTAGAATGAGGTGGTCTATAAAATGGACAAAAAAGAATTAAAAGAAGAATTATCCCAATTTATATATCAGAACCGTAGAAAGGTTATAGGAGCATTAGTAGGTTTAATTATTGGTATTTTGATTTTAACTATTGGTTTTTTTAAAACACTGCTGCTCTGTTTAACTACTCTTCTTGGTTACTATCTTGGGATGCGCTGGCGTTTTGAAGAAGATTTAAAGGACTTGATTCTAAGAATTATTCCGGAAAGATTTAAATAGAGTTAGAAATGAGGTATTTGCTGTATGCAAAAAGTTTCGAGACACAAACAGAGAATCTGGGTTTTACAGATTCTTTATGGTCTGGACATCAGAAAAAAACTTGATCTAGAAAATTACAAAAAAAGTTATGATAATTTTATGGCTGAAAAAGGTATTATAGAAAAAGAATTATATGCTGAAGAGCTGCTGGAAGGAATTATAATGGAACTTGAGCTTCTGGATGCTCAAATTAATAAATATGCTATTAACTGGGACATTGATAGAATGCCGGCAATTGATAGGAATATTTTGAGGATTGCTGCTTATGAAATTCAGCATGAGATTCCAGTTAAAGTTGCTATTAATGAAGCGGTAAAAATTGCAAAAAAATATGCAGATGATAGTTCACCTTCCTTTATTAATGGAATACTATCAAAATTTGCTTAAAAAAGAGGGCTTAAGGCCTTCTTTTTTTGTTTTTTAGCTATTTTTATGGTATATTTTATTTAGTAATATTAGCTTAATAAATTTTGGAAGTAGATACTATAAAACTATTTAGGTATCAGCAACCGGAAAAAGAATTTATTTAATGGGGTGTGAAGATGGAATATTCAGCAAGAATAGCAAAAATTGAAGAATCAAAAACACTTGCGGTGAGTAAAAAAGCAGATAAACTAACCGCAGATGGAGAAGATATAGTAAGCTTTGGAGCAGGAGAACCCGATTTTCCAACACCTGAATTCATAAAAAAAGCTGCTGTGGAAGCGATGAATAAAGGTTATACCGGCTATACCTCTGTTTCAGGACTGCCGGAATTAAAAGAAGCTGTTGTCAATTATTTTGCAGATAACTATTCCTATCAGTATTCGACTGATGAGGTTATTGTATGTAATGGAGGAAAACAGGTTCTTTTTAATGCTTTATCTGCAATTACAGAGCCAGAGGATGAAATTTTAATTCCCAAACCTTATTGGGTCTCTTATCCTGAAATAGTTAAACTGGCAGGGGGGAAGCCGCGTTTTATTGAAACTAAAGCAGAAAATAAATATAAATTAACTGCATCTGAATTGAAAGCAAGTCTTACAGATCAGACAAAGGCAATTATTATTAATTCTCCTTCAAATCCAGATGGCCACTTTTATTCAAAATCAGAACTCAAACAGTTGATTGAGGTCATTGCTGATGAGGATATTTTTATTATTAGTGATGAAATATATGATAAATTACTTTATGATGGTCAGGAATTTGTATCAATGATTGAATTATTTCCAGAGTTAAAAGATAGAATTTTAATTGTTAATGGAATGTCTAAATCATATTCAATGACTGGTTGGAGGGTAGGATTTGGTTTTGCCAGCAGCAAATGGATAAGTAAGATGACAAAAATCCAAAGCCATACAACTTCTAATGTCAACACAATTGCTCAGTATGCAAGTGCTAAAGCATTAGCGAATCCCAAACTAAAAAAAATAGTCAAAAATCGCTGCCAAACTTATCAAAAGAGAAGAGATTTAACTGCAAAATTACTGGCAGATATTGAAGGGATTAAAGCAATAACTCCAGCCGGAGCCTTTTATTTTTTAATTGATATTTCCGGTTTGATTTCAAAAAAAATTGCGGGACAGGAAATTAAGGATTCCCTTTCTTTTACTGATTTATTATTAGAACACAGTAAGGTAGCAGTAGTGCCAGGGATAGCTTTTGGAATGGATAATTTTATTCGAATTTCTTTTGCTTTAAGTGAAGAGAGAATTAAAGAAGGTATAAGTAGAATTGCCGCTTTTGCAGCTGAGCTTGAGGCTTAAGAAAATTAGAAAAACGTTTAATCAGCCAGGATTTTTCTTTAATTAATTTAAAAATATTTGAACAAATAAAAAAAGAGCAGAAGACTCTGCTCTTTTAAGTGTTATTCTAATTTAAAACTGGTGCGAAAGGAGGGATTCGAACCCTCACAGCCTTGCGGCTACTAGACCCTGAACCTAGCGCGTCTGCCAGTTCCGCCACTTTCGCATTGACAAATAATATTCTAACTTAAATTATTAAATTTGTCAAGATGATTTTTAGATATTGCTTAATTTTCAAAATTATTACATCTGACTAAATGAAATAAATAACTTAGTTTTAAATTGATTATTTTTCAAATCAAGGAGGAATTAGGGGTCCTGGCAAAGAATTAATTATAGAAGCAGCAGAATTTATTTTGCTTTTTTTTAAAACACGAGGAGGTAAATTATGTATGAAATTTTAGAAAAAGAAGTTCTGGCTCCAACTATTAAAAAATTGAAGGTTAAAGCACCTTTGATTGCTGAAAAAACACAGCCGGGTAACTTCATAATATTAAGAGTAGATGAGAAGGGAGAGCGAATTCCTCTTACTGTGGCAGATTATGATCGAGAAGAAGGTGTGATTACCATAATCTTTCAGGAAGTTGGATATTCAACAAAATTATTAGGAAAGATGGATAAAGGTGATTATATTAAGGATATAGTCGGTCCTTTAGGACATCATATAGACATGGAAGGTTATGAAAAAGTTGTTTTATTAGGTGGAGGAACTGGAACAGCTCTCTTATATCCTAAGGTCAAAGGCTTTTATGAACAGGGAGCTGAAGTAATAAGTATCACAGGGGCTAGAACCAAAAATTTAATTATTTTAGAAGATGAGTTAAATCAATATAGTGATCGAGTATATATTGCTACTGATGATGGTAGTTATGGGCACCATGGTTTTGTGACAGATATTTTAAAAGATTTATTGGAAGATGAGGATGATATTGATTTAGTAGTAGCAATTGGGCCGGTTCCGATGATGAAAGCGGTTGCAGATATGACAAAAGAGTATGGAATAGAAACTATAGTTAGTTTAAATGCAATTATGGTTGATGGAACTGGAATGTGTGGAGCCTGCCGGGTGACTGTTGGCGGAGAAAGAAAGTTCACCTGTGTTGATGGTCCCGCATTTGATGCTCATCAGGTTGATTTTAAAGAACTAATGAATAGATTGAGTTTTTATCAAAATGAAGATGATTTAATTCATGATCACGAAGTCGAGGAGGATAATTAATGGCTTTACAAAAGAAAAAAACTCCAATGAAGGAGCAAAAACCGGAAGAACGGATTAAAAACTTTGATGAAGTTCCATTTGGGTATAGTGATGAGGAAGCCATAGTTGAAGCAGAAAGATGTCTGCAGTGTAAACATCAGCCCTGTGTTGAAGGTTGTCCGGTTCATGTGCCAATTCCTCAGTTTATCCAATCAATTTTAGATGGAGATGTTGTTGAAGCAAATCAGATTATCAAAAGCAAAAATAATTTACCGGCTGTTTGTGGTCGGGTCTGTCCTCAGGAAGAACAGTGTGAAGATGTCTGTGTGATGGGTATTAAAAATGAACCTGTAGCAATTGGTCGTTTGGAGAGGTATGTAGCAGATTACAATATGGAAAGAGGTACAGATAGAACTACTGCTGAGGAAATAGAAAAGATGAAAATACCGGAATTAGAAGGTAGAAAAGTAGCTGTCATTGGTGCTGGCCCAGCTGGTTTAACTGCAGCGGCTGATCTAGCAAAATATGGTCTAGATGTAACTATCTTTGAGGCTCTTCATGATACTGGAGGTGTTTTGCGTTACGGAATTCCGGAATTTAGACTTCCCAAAAGTATAGTTGATCAGGAAGTTGAAGCTATCAAAGAGCTTGGGGTTGAAATAAAATTAAACGTAGTAGTTGGTAAGTCAATTACAGTTGAGGAGCTTTTTGATCAGGGTTATGAATCAATGTTTATTGGTGTAGGTGCTGGTTTACCTAGATTTTTAAACATTCCCGGTGAAAACTTAAATGGAGTTTATTCCGCTAACGAATTTTTAACCCGTGTTAACCTGATGAAAGCTTTTAAATATCCGGAATATAGAACCCCAGTTGTTGTCGGTGATCGCGTGGCTGTTGTTGGGGCTGGTAATGTGGCAATGGACTCAGCTAGAACAGCTAAAAGACTTGGGGCCGAAAATGTATACATAGTATACCGAAGAGCCGCCGAACAGATGCCGGCTCGAAGTGAGGAAATACATCATGCTCAGGAAGAAGGGATTGAGTTTAAACTGCTAAATAACCCGGTTGCAATTCACGGTAAAGATGGCCGAGTTGATAAGATGGAATGTTTAAGAATGAAGCTTGGCGAAAAAGATGATTCAGGCAGAAGACGCCCAATTCCAATTGAAGGATCTAACTGGATGCTGGATTTAGACACAGTTATTATTGCTATTGGTCAAAATCCAAACCCAATGTTAACTTCTAACACAAAAGACATTGAAACAAAAAGTTGGGGTGGAATTAAAGTGGATGATAACCAACAGACCAGTAGAGAAGGGGTTTATGCTGGAGGAGATGTTGTGACTGGTGCCGCAACAGTTATTAAAGCGATGGGGGCTGGAAAAACAGCAGCAGAAAACATCAAAAACTATCTGTTAGACAAATCTAAAAAATAGAGTGGTTGATTTTATGTCAGATTTATATCAGGATAATTTATTTTCAAAAAAAGAAAAAAAGATATATACAGTAGCAGAAATTACAGAGTATCTTCAGGCTTTAATTAAAGAAGATACTCTTCTTTCTGACTTTTGGATAAGTGGTGAGATTTCAAACTTTTATCACCACAGTTCCGGTCATATGTATTTTACTCTAAAGGACAAAAACTCACAGCTGAAAACAGTAATGTTTAAAGGCTATAATTCTTCTCTGGATTTTAAACCGGAAGAAGGGATGCAGGTTGAAGCCAGAGGTAGTTTGGATATCTATGCACAGCGGGGAGAATATCAGTTTTATGCCCGGGAGATGGTTCAGGCTGGTAAGGGTAAATTATATGAGGCCTTTGAAAAACTAAAGGCAAAACTAGAAAAAGAAGGCTTATTTGCTGCGTCTAAGAAAAAAGAAATACCTCTGTTGGCTAAGAAAATTGGAATAGTCACCTCTCCAACTGGGGCTGCAATTAGAGACATACTTTCAGTTATGAAAAGGAGAAGTGGAAATTTCTCTGTCTTAATTGTACCAGCTCATGTCCAGGGTGATTTAGCTGAAGGAGAAATAACTGCTGGTATTGAGTATTTAAACAGTCGGGATGACATAGATTTGATTATTATCAGTCGTGGTGGAGGGTCAATTGAAGACCTCTGGCCTTTTAATGAGGAAAAAGTGGTTCGAGCCATCTATAATTCAAAATTACCGGTAATTAGTGGGGTTGGTCATGAAACTGATTTTACTATTTCCGATTTTGTTGCTGATTTAAGAGCGCCTACTCCTTCCGCAGCTGCTGAGCTGGCCACCGCAAATCGGGAAGAAATTTTAAATAGACTTGAAAATTTAACTCAGCGACTCTTAAACAGCAGTTCTGCAAAAATCAAGGAATATAAAAATAAAGTTGAGAGTATTTCTGAGAGGAGAATTTTTAGCTCTCCGGAGGAAATTTTCCGGAGTTATGAACAGGAACTTGACCGTCTGGAAACTGGATTAATTCATCAGATTGAAAAAGATTATAATAACTGGGAAAACAAATATCAATTGTTATATCAGAAATTAAATAATTTGAGTCCGCTTCAGACTCTGGATCGTGGTTATGCAATTCTTCAGGATAAGAACGAAAATACCATCAGATCTATAGATGAAATTAAAACTGGAGAAATTTTAAATGCCCGCTTGAGTGATGGACTGGCAGAATTAGAAGTAAAAGCTACTAGAAAAGTTGGTGATATTAATGACTAATCAAAATAAAAAAGATAATATACTTGATCTTGAAAATTTAGATTTTGAAACAGCCTTAGAAAAATTACAAAAAATTGTAGAAGAACTAGAAAAAGGAGGTCTTTCCCTTGATCAAACACTAAAAGAGTTTAATCAGGGAATGCAGCTGCTTAAGTTTTGTAATCAAAAATTAGACAAGGCTGAAAAGAAAATAGAGTTAATGATCAAAGAAAATGATGAATTCAAAAAAGAGGTTCCCTTTGAAACTGAGATTGAGGAGGATTAATTTTGCAGCAGATAAAAAAGATATTAAAAGAAAAGGCTGATGAAGTAGAAAAAGATTTGGAAAATTTAATGACTTTAGAAGAGGAAACAGCTCCTCAATTAACAGAAGCAATGAAATACACTTTGCTTTCTGGTGGAAAAAGGATCAGACCTGTATTAACATTATTAACTGCAGAATTATTAGCTGGAAATTATGAGGCTGCTTTAAAGGCTGGTTCAGCTTTAGAAATGATTCACAGTTATTCTTTAATCCATGATGATCTGCCGGCAATGGATGATGATCAGCTCCGGCGTGGAAAAAAGACTAATCATCTTGTCTTTGGAGAAGCAGCAGCAATTTTAGCTGGAGATGCACTTTTAACATATGCTTTTGAAGTGCTGGCTGAGCTGGATTTAGACCCTGCAGCTAAAGTAAAGATCATTGCCAATACTGCAAAATATTCAGGGCAGCAGGGGATGGTTGGAGGTCAGGTTTTAGATTTGGAAGCGGAAAACAAGGAACTAACACTGGCTGAGATGCAGAAAGTTCACCGTGCCAAAACAGGTGCATTAATTAAAGCAGCTGTATTAAATGGTGTTTACTGTTCTGAATATAATGCTCAAGCTGAAAAGGCACTTTTAGCCTATGCGGAAAATATAGGGGTCTTATTCCAAATTGTTGATGATCTACTTGACCAAACAGGTGATACAGAAAAAATGGGAAAGGTTGTTGGTCGAGACGAGGAATTAAATAAATCAACCTACCCTAAGTTATTAGGCCTTAAAGCTGCAAAAAAAGCAGCTGAGGAACATGCTGAACGGGCTAAAGCTGAACTTGAGATCTTTGGAGATAAAGCAGCAGCATTAAAGGATTTAGTTGATTATATTTTAAAGAGACAGCATTAATTGAAGGGTCTAAATAAATATGTTATAATTAGTTAAAATGCAGATGGTGCAGTATTCTAGTCAGCATACTATCTTTGAAGGCGGGCCTAAAAATCCGTCAACGGGCACATCGATGAAGTTCTTTGTAATGGCTGCTGACGCCCAGTCGGGGGCCATTGCAGGGAGATAAGGGTTTGGGGCGATCCACAATGGCATGTGGGCGTTGACCCCTTTCCCGCGGAGGCCTGGTCGAGTTATATAATACATAGCAAGGCTAGGTTCACCTGCTTTGACCGCAAGGTTAAGCAGTGTAGCCTGCTTTGAAGTGGTACTGGAGACAGTAGCAAAACATAGATGCTTGGATCCAGCTCTATGTTGAACCTGCTGGAAACCTGTACTGCAAAAGAAGCTAGAAGATAGTTTAAATGCTGCAAAGGAAAACTTCTAGACTGTCCAGAGGGGATATAATAGGGATTAAAGTGTGTTCTTAGTGGCAATCCAGCTCTGTAGAGGGAGACCCTACAGCGGGAATTTAAAGAGAAATCACCCGGATGGTGACAGACGGGAATTCTCGGGGAAAACCTGCTGGACCTATGACACAGCATTTATCTATTATATTACCATCTGTTATTTTTATAAATAGAGGTGAATATTTTTGGTTAATTTAAAGAGCAGTATTATTATTGCTATAATGACTTTTTTTATTGCGGTAAGTGTTTCTTCAGTTTCTCAAACACAGGTGCGTTTTGTACCTTTACCGATGGCAGTAATAATACTGTTAATTATTATAATAATAGGAGTTTTATCTGATATGGTTGGAGTGGCAGCAACTGTTGCCAGGACTGAGCCTTTTAATGCGAAGGCTGCTAAAAAAATTTTTGGGGCAAAAACCTCGCTTTATCTTGCTAAAAATGGAGATAAGGTAGCAAGTTTAATGTGTGATATTGTTGGGGATATTTGTGGAACAATAAGTGGAGCAATTGGAGCGGTAATTGCAATTGATTTAATAAATTATTATAACTTCTCAAACTTTTGGACTAATCTGGTAATTATTGGACTGGCTTCGTCCCTGACTGTTGGAGGTAAAGCCTTTTTTAAGTATTATGGAATGAAAAAATCAACAGAGATTATATTTATAGTTGGAAAATTTTTAGCATTTTTTCATCTTATCTATGACAAAATTTATGCTTTTTTAAAAAAGAGGTGGAATTAATGGAAAATTATTTATCGGGTATTAATGGAATTGATGATTTAAAACGATTAAAAGCTTCACAGCTTAAAGATTTAGCTGCTGAAATTAGAGAATTTTTACTAGAAAATATATCGAAAACTGGGGGGCATCTTGCTTCCAATTTGGGGACGGTTGAATTAACAATTGCCCTTCATCATTATTTGAACTCACCTACAGATAAAATAATCTGGGATGTTGGACATCAGGCTTATACCCATAAAATTTTAACAGGCCGTAAGGACTGCTTTTCAAGTTTAAGACAGAAAGATGGAATTAGTGGTTATCCTAAATGTGCGGAATCTCCTCATGATATAATTGGAGCTGGACACAGCAGTACATCAATTTCGGCTGCAGTGGGATTATCTTTAGCTCGCGAAAATTTAAATCAGATGGGAGATATTTACGCAGTGATCGGTGATGGAGCATTGACAGGTGGTATGGCTTTTGAGGCACTTAATCATGCTGGACATATTGGGGCAGATATTAACGTTGTTTTAAATGATAATGAAATGTCTATTGCCAATAATGTTGGTGCTATTTCTAATTATCTTTCAACTTTAAGAAATGACCCAACAGTAAAAAAAGTTCAGGAGGATATAGAGTTTTTAATTAATAAGATTCCTCGCATAGGAAAAACGGTTTCTAATACAGTTGATCGAGTTAAAAATGCCGTGAAATATAGTTTTATTCAGGGAGTGCTATTTGAAGAATTTGGTTTTAAATATTTAGGTCCTATTGATGGACATAATATTATAGAGTTAATGAAGCATTTTAAACAGGCAGAAGAGATAAAAGGGCCTGTGCTTTTACATGTAGTAACTAAAAAGGGAAAGGGTTATCCACCTGCAGAAAATAATCCAGATAAATTTCATGGAGTTGGAGCTTTTAATATTAAAGATGGTAGTTCTAAGAAGTCTAAATCCAGACCAAGCTACAGCCAGATTTTTGGTGAGACCCTGAGCAGAATGGCTGCTGCAGACAAAAAAATTGCAGGAATAACTGCTGCAATGCCCGCTGGAACCGGGATGGATATTTTTGCTGAGTCATATCCTGAGCGTTATTATGATGTTGGGATTGCGGAACAGCACGCGATAACAATGAGCACAGGTCTGGCTCGTGGAGGTATGAAACCAGTAGCTGCTATTTATTCTACTTTTTTACAGAGGGGCTATGATCAGGTGATCCATGATGCTGCTCTGCAGAATATTGATCTGACAATAGCAGTAGATAGGGCCGGTATTGTTGGTAATGATGGTGAAACACATCAGGGATTATTTGATTATTCATTTTTACGTCCCATTCCTAATTTGGTGATGATGGCTGTCAAAGATGCAGAACAGCTGCAGCAGATGCTTTATACTGCAGTTAATTATGAAGGCCCTGCAGTACTTCGTTATCCAAGAGGAACAGCTGCTGGTGAATATATTCCTCGGAAAGTTGAAGAGCTGCAGCAGATAGATATTGGAACAGCTGAAGAATTAATTGAGATCAAAGAAGATATGGACCTTACAATTTTGGCTGTTGGTTCAACTGTCATTTCAGCCCAAAAAGCTGCTGAAATATTAAATAATAATGGTTACAAAACTGCTGTAGTTGATGCCCGTTTTATTAAACCACTGGATGAAAAAGTTATTTTAAAAGCGCTTAAAAACTCTAAAAATATTGTAACTGCTGAAGAACAAGTTTTGGCAGGAGGTTTTTCTTCAGCTGTTTTAGAATTAGCAGCTGATAGGGGAATTACAGTTCAAAATATTAGACGAATTGGGGTTGGAGATGAATTTGTAACCCATGGTGGAATGGAAGAAATGAAAAAAGAATATCAACTTGATGCCCGCGGAATTTTAGAAAAGGCACTTTCTTTGCTTTCTAAAGCAGAGGAGGTAAATGAATTATGGCCAGAAAAGAAAGATTAGATATTGTAGTAACTGAGCGGGGGATTTTTAAAAGCCGTTCTCGCGCTAAAAGAGCTATTATGGCTGGTTTAGTTTTTGTAAATGGTCAGCGGGAAGATAAGGCAGGGACTCAAATTGATCCTGAGGCTGAAATAGAGTTCAAAGGTGATAAAAATCCTTATGTCAGCCGTGGCGGTTATAAGCTTGAGAAGGCTTTAAAAGTCTTTAATGTTGATCCTGCAGGTAAAGAGGCGATTGATATAGGAGCTTCAACCGGTGGCTTTACTGACTGCTTGCTTCAGCAGGGAGCAAAAAAAATATACGCCATAGATGTTGGTTATGGTCAGCTGGCCTGGAAATTAAGGCAGGACGAGCGAGTTGTAATTTTAGAACGCTGTAATTTTCGTCATCTGGAAAAAGATCGCTTAGATGTTGAAGTTCCTCTGATTGTAACAGATGTATCTTTTATTTCTTTGAGGTTAATTGTACCAGGTGTCAAGAAATTTTTAGAAAAAAATGGAGAGTTTATTGCTTTAATTAAACCTCAATTTGAAGCGGGGCGAGAGCGGGTTGGTAAAAATGGTGTTGTTAAAGATCCTGCTGTTCACCAGGATGTACTAATTGGCTTAAGTGATTTTTTTCTTAAAGAAGGAATGAAACCGCTTGATCTTAATTATTCGCCAATAACAGGAGCTTCCAGCAAGAACATAGAATTTTTGATACGCCTAAAATATACAGATCAACTTGAAGATTTTGATCATAAAAAATGGAATAATAAGATTTTAGAGGTAATAGAGTCTGCACATTCAGAGTTGGGAGGATAAAGATGGATAAAGCTGCTTTAATAGTAAATATTGATAAAAAAGAGGCTTTTACTGTAGCGGAAAAAGCTATAGAATGGTTTGAAGCTCGTGATAAAGATTATTTGATAGAAAAGAGAGCGGCTTTTCAACTTGATAAAAGTGATAGAGAAGCTGATTATGAAAAAATAAAAAGAGAAGCTGATTATATTATTATAATTGGTGGTGATGGTACTTTTTTACATAGTTCTCATCATTTCATCGGCAGTGATATTCCACTTCTTGGAATCAATGTGGGGCATCTTGGATTTTTAACTGATGTTGAAACTGAAGAGTTAAGCAAGGCTTTAGAAATGATTGATCAGGATAATTATAATATTGAAAAAAGAATGATGATCCAGATAGAGCATTACCGTTCTGATCAAAAAATAGCAAGCAGCTATGCCCTAAATGATTATGTGATCAACCGAGCTCCTGAATCTCATATGTTGAAAATAGAATTATTTATCAATAATGAGCTTGTAAATAATTTCAGGGGTGATGGCCTAATTATATCGACTCCAACCGGCTCAACCGCCTATTCTTTATCTGCTGGTGGTCCAATAATTAACCCACATTTAATTAAAGCTATACTGATCACACCTATCTGCCCTCACAACTTACATCTGCGGCCTATGGTTATTTCTGACCAGGAAGAAATTAGAATTAAAATTGATAGTGATGGAATGACAGTTAAGGGATGTGCTGATGGTAGGCAGCAAAATGAAATTGTACCCGGTGATGAAATATTAATCAGTGGTGCTGATCAGGAGCTTTCAATCATTAAATTACCTGACCGTACATTTTATACTACAATCAAAGAAAAGATGAATCTTGCCTAATTACAGGAGGAGAACTTATGCTCAGTGATTTACAGGTTAAAAATTTTGCACTGATAAATAAGGTTAATATTACTTTTAAAAAGGGTTTAAACATTTTAAGTGGAGAAACTGGAGCCGGAAAATCAATTATAATTGGTGCTCTAGATTTGTTATTGGGAGCTCGAGCAAACACAGATGTGATTCGAAGCGGTAAGGATGCCGCTTATATCTCAGCCTTTTTTCAGCCAGAAGAACTGACAATTATCAATGAAATTTTAGCTGAGGCCGGGATTGAAAAAGAAGAAACCGGGATTTTAATTGCCCGTGAAATTAGAGAGAATGGGCGCAACCGAACTCTAATCAATGGTCAGCTGGCCACCCTAAAAATAGTAAAAAAAATCAGCCGTTATTTAATTGATATTCATGGTCAACACGAACATCAGCTTCTTTTAGATCAGGGTTCGCATTTAATGATCCTTGATGCTTTTATTGGTCAGGAAATTAAGCCCTTAAAAAAAGAAATTAAATCACTCTATCAAAAATTAAAGAAAGTTCAAAAAGATTTAGCAGAAATTGAAATAGATGATTCTCAAAGAGTAAGAGAATTAGATATAATTAATTTTCAAATTGATGAGATTGAGGAAGCAGCTTTAATAGAAGGTGAATATGAGGATTTAAAAGAGGAATACAAATCGCTTTCCCATGGAGAGGAGATTTATCGCGTTGTTGCTGAGCTAATGAGTGCTTTAAGCGGTGATGATTACAGTGAGAAGGGGATAATGGACCGCCTTGCTGTTTTAAAAAATAAATTTATTGAGCTAGAAGACTACAGTCAACAATTAAAAGATTTAAATAAAAAATTTGCTGATATTTATTATAGCTTAGAGGAATTTGTCTTCGATCTGGGAGATTTTGAAAGTGCTTTTGATTATGATGAAGAAAGAATAGCAGTTATTAGTAATCGACTTGATTTAATAAATACTTTACTCAGAAAATATGGAGAAGATATAGAAACTGTACTTTCATATTTAGAAGAGCTCTATCAAAAACGAGATAAATTAGAAAATATCGAAGAGAAAATTTCATCTTTAACTAAGAAAAATGAAAAATTTAAGCAAGAAATTCTAAAAAAATCTGAAGAACTCTCTCAGATTAGAAAAAAGCATGCTCAAAAATTAGAAGTTAGATTAAAAGCTGAACTTAAAGACTTAGCAATGGAAGATGTTAGATTTGAAGTTGATTTTAAGCAAAAAGAAATTGCAGCTGATGGAACTGATCAAATTGAATTTTTAATTTCTCCTAATCGAGGTGAAGATTTAAAATCACTTGCCAAAATAGCTTCTGGAGGAGAAATTTCAAGAATAATGCTTTCTTTAAAAACCATTACTGCTGCTATTGATCAGGTAGACACTTTAATTTTTGATGAGGTTGACAGCGGTGTAGGCGGCAAAACAGCAGCTAAGATGGCAGCTAAATTAAGTCAAATTGCAGCTGAAAGACAGATTATATGTATTACTCATCTGCCCCAGCTTGCAAGTGCAGCCAATCATCATTTTTTAATAAAAAAAGAAAAAGGAGAAAATAGAACTTTCACCAAAATTCATACTTTAAATAAAGAGGAAAGAGTTGCTGAAATAGCAAGAATGATTGGTGGTGCTACAATTACAGATAAAACTTTGGCCCATGCAGAAGAAATGGTGCTGTTGGCCAAAGATTAAATAGTAAGCTGGAGGACTAGAGAAATATGAAACTTAATAAATTTTAAAAATGGGGGAAATAAAATGGATAAGTCTGTTGATATTGTAATTGTTGATGATAATAAGGAATTTTGTCAGCTGCTGGCTGAATTTTTTGATTTAAATAGTAATTTGAATGTAGTAGAGATACTGCATAATGGAGAGCAGGTAATTGAATATTTAGAGAAAAACGAAAATCCTGATCTAATGATTCTAGATTTAATTATGCCTCATCTTGATGGTGTTGGTGTTTTAGAAGAATTAAATTCAAAAAATATGATTAAAGATATGAAAATAATTGCTCTGTCAGCAATGGGTCATGATAAAATAATGAAGAATGTTTTTGATTTGGGGGTTCATTATTATATTATGAAACCTTTTGATTTAGATAAATTAATTGAAAGAATAAATTTATTGATGAATTCAGATGTAGATGATAATAATCCAGACATTTTTTTACAGGAGATAGAATTAGAACTTAAAAAAGGAAACTACACACCATATATTACAAAAATCATTAGAGAATTAGGTATTCCATCTCATATTAAAGGTTATAGATATGTGCGATACGCAGTGGAATTGGTGATTAATGATATGGATATGTTAAGTGCAGTAACTAAAGAGCTCTATCCCCAGGTTGCCGAAGAGTTTGATTCGACTTCAAGCCGTGTGGAAAGGGCAATTCGGCATGCAATCAATGTAGCCTGGAAGCGTGGAAATGAAAATGCTTTGAAGGAATATTTCAGCAATAATCTACAGGAAAATACTAAACCAACCAATTCACAATTCATTGCCAGAATAGCAGATGAAATAAAGGTTGGCTTAAAAGTTTCATAAATGGAGGCAGATCATGGAAATCAAGAAAGAAAAGAAGATAAAGGGAAAAACAATATATGATGGTAATATTTTGAGGTTATTTAAAGATGAGGTTGAATTTCCCAATCAACATCAGGCTGCCAGAGAAGTAGTAGAACACAGTGGTGGTGTTTCTGTGCTTGCCGAAAACAAAGAGGGAAAGCTTCTTTTGATTAAGCAGTATCGTTATCCGGTTGATGAGATAATTTATGAAATCCCGGCCGGTAAATTAGAGGTTGGAGAAAAAATAGAAGAATGTGCCAGTCGTGAGCTGAGAGAGGAAACTGGTTATACTGCTGAAAAGTTCAGCAAACTATTTGAATTTTATCCTACCCCTGGTTACAGTACAGAAAAAATCTATATCTATCAGGCTGAAAATTTAGAGTTTGTAGGTACAGATTTAGAAGAAGGGGAGTATATTGAAGTTGTACCAAAATCAAAAAGTGAGTTGAAAGAACTATTTCAGGCTGGAAAAATCAAAGACAGCAAAACCTTAATTGCTGTCATGTATTACCTTGGTGATTTTTAATGTTAAAAGAGTTTTTTGCAGATCTACATCTTCACATTGGGGGAGGTAGTGATGGCAGCCCGGTTAAGATTACGGCTTCCAGAAAATTGAACTTTCCTAATATTCTAGAGGAAGCAGCGTTTAAAAAAGGTCTGGACATTATCGGAATTATAGATTGTGCTTCTCCTGTTGTTTTAAAAGATATTGATCAGATGTTGGCTGAGGGTGAGATGGAAGAGCTTGATCAGGGCGGAATTCTTTATCAGGATCAGCTTTTAATTTTAGCGGGAGCAGAAATCGAAAGCAGGGAAAAAAATGGAGGTCAGGTTCATTATCTTGCATTTTTCCCTAAAATTAAACAGATTAAAGAATTCAGCAGTACTATGGATAATTATATTTCAAACATAACTTTAAGCTCTCAGGCTGCTAGTTTAACAGGAAAAGAATTACTGAAGATTGTCGACTATCATGGAGGTATCATGATTCCAGCCCATATTTTTACTCCCCATAAAAGTTTTTATGGCAGGGCATTTAATACTTTTTCTGAAATTTTCAGCCCTGCAGAATGGGAGATGATCCCGGCTGTAGAACTTGGTTTAAGTGCTGATACTAAAATGGCAGATTTAATGCCTGAGTTAAGTGACAAATCCTTTTTAAGTAACTCTGATGCCCATTCCTTACCAAAGATTGCAAGAGAATATAATATAATGAAACTAGAAGCTTTAAATTATAATTCAGTAATTAAAGCCTTAAAAAGAAAAGCCGGCAGTAGGATTATAAAAAATTATGGTTTAAACCCCGAACTTGGAAAGTATCACCGCTCTCACTGTGAGGAATGTGACAGCACTTTTAGCGGTAGTCAGGCTGTAATAAAGTGTCCTAAATGTAAATCTGATAAAGTAGTAGTTGGGGTAAAAGATAGAATTTTAGAGATAGCAGAAATGAAAAACCCACACCATCCGGCTCATAGAGCAGAATATATTTATCAGGTCCCTTTACTGGATATTCCAGGTATTGGCAAGAAAACTGCAGCTAAACTATTTGAAAATTGTGGAACTGAGATGGATGTAATTCATAATTTAACTGCTGCAGAATTAAAAGAATGTATGAGCAGTAGAATATTTAATAAAATTCAAAAGGCCCGCCAGCGTAAGTTTACTTTTGAACCAGGTGGTGGCGGAACTTACGGTAAAGTAATTTTCTAAAGAAAGAGGTATAAAAATGTCAGATTTGAAATTAAAAAAATACGCTGAACTTTTAGTTAATTATTCTCTTGAAGTAAAAAAAGGTGATCAGGTTTTAATTCAGGGAGAAGATATCAGCAGTGATTTAATTAAGGAAGTTTATATAGAAGTTTTAAAAAAAGGTGGGCATCCACTGGTAATAACTAAATTTGAGGAACAGGAAGAATTATTTTATAAATATGCTTCTGAGGAACAGCTTAATTATAGTGCCCCTTTTACAAAGTATTTGATGGAAAATGTTGATGCATCCTTAAGAATTTTAGGACATAATAACACCAAAAATTTAGCGGGTGTTGATCCAGAAAAAATAAAAAAACGTTCAATTGCTCAGAAAGAAATTAGTGAAATACTAATGAATAGAGCAGCTGAAGGTACTTTAAATTGGAATATCTGTCAGTTTCCGACTCAGGCAGATGCTCAGGAGGCAGGTATGTCGCTCGGTGATTACAGGGACTTTGTCTACCAGGCCTGTCACTTAAATAAAGAAGATCCTGCTGCATACTGGGAAGAGTTTGGTCAGGAGTTGGAAAGGATTGCTGGAATTTTAAATACAAAAGATGAGCTTCATTTTATTTCTGAAGATACAGATTTAAAAGTAAGGGTAGGCGGCAGAACCTGGATTGCTGATAAGGGTAAAGAAAATTACCCCGGGGGTGAAGTATTTACTGGACCAATTGAAGATAGTGTTGAAGGAAAAATCAGATTTTCTTTCCCGGGTATATACAGCGGGAAAGAGATTGAAGATATTAGCTTGGAATTTGAAAAGGGTAAGGTAGTTAGTGCTTCAGCTGCTAAAGGAGAAGAACTTCTGCATTCACTACTGGAGACTGATGAAGGCTCTTGCTATGTGGGAGAAGTTGCAGTTGGCTGTAATAACGGAATTACAGAATTTACCCGTAATATGCTATTTGATGAGAAAATTGGTGGCACAATCCACCTCGCTTTAGGCCGCAGTTATCCAGAAACAGGTGGCAAAAATATTTCTACTATTCACTGGGATATGCTCTGTGATATGAAAAATGGTGGAGAGATTTATGCTGATGGAGAATTGATCTATCGTGATGGTAAATTTATAATTTAGTTTTTGAACTTAAATTTATAAAAATACTTTAATGGAGGTTTTAATTATGATTGAAGATATTAAAAATAATGCTGAAATTATTGCTGATGCGCTTGATTACAGACCGGAAATTGGACTTATTTTAGGTTCAGGACTGGGAGTAATGGCTGAAGAAATTGAAAACCCTGTTTATATAGATTATGGTGAGCTCACTAACTTCCCTATTTCTACTGTAGAAGGTCATGCTGGACGCTTTGTTATTGGCGAACTGGAAGGTAAAAAAGTTATAGCAATGCAGGGGAGAACTCATTATTATGAAGGATACTCAATGCAGGAACTTGTTATGCCAGTTAGAATAATGAAAGAAGTTGGAATTGAAAAATTAATTCTAACTAATGCAGCTGGTGGAGTAAACGAAGAGTTTTCTGCTGGTGAATTTATGATTATTTCTGATCACATTAATCTGATGGGTGATAACCCGCTGATTGGAGAGAATTTTGCTGAATTTGGTCCTCGTTTTCCAGATATGTCAGAAGCATATAATAAAGAACTAATTGAGGTTGCAGAAAATGTTGCCCGCGAAAATGGGATCTTAACCCGCAAAGGTATTTATGCAGCTGAATCAGGGCCAAGTTATGAAACACCAGCTGAAATTAAGTTTTTAAGAACAATTGGGGCTGACGCTGTTGGAATGTCAACAGTACCTGAAGTAATTGCCGCCAATCATATGGGTTTAGGAATTGTTGGAGTTTCTTGTATTACTAATATGGCTGCAGGTGTACTACCACAACCTCTGAACCATAAAGAAGTTGTAGAAATTGCAGAAAAAGTTAGACCAGACTTTATCAAGCTGATGAGAGGTATTATTAAAAATATCTAATTGGAGGTTTTATATATGAGAGCTTATGATATAATATATAAAAAAAGAGAAGGTCAAAAATTAACTAAAGAGGAATTAGAATTTTTAATCAAAGGTTATGTTGAAGGAGATATTCCTGACTATCAGATGTCTGCCTGGGCCATGGCAGTATATTTTCAGGGGATGGATGCTGAAGAAACAGCAAACTTAACAATGCTGATGGCCGAATCGGGTGATATGATAGATTTAAGTCCAATAAAGGGAGTTAAAGTTGATAAACACAGTACCGGTGGTGTTGGTGATACAACCACTTTAGTTCTGGCACCTTTAGTAGCTTCAGCTGGAATTCCAGTTGCAAAAATGTCGGGCAGGGGACTCGGGCATACCGGTGGTACAATTGATAAATTAGAATCAATACCGAATTTTAATACATCTTTGAGCAGAGATAAATTTTTTGAAAATGTAAACCAGCACGGAGTTTCAGTCATGGGTCAGACAGGGAATTTGACTCCAGCTGACAAAAAGCTTTATGCTTTAAGAGATGTAACAGCAACTGTAGAATCTATTCCGTTAATTGCCAGCAGTATTATGAGTAAGAAATTAGCTGGAGGTGCTGATGCGATAGTACTTGATGTTAAAACAGGTAATGGTGCTTTTATGAAAGATTTCGAATCTGCAAAAAAACTAGCAGAAGCAATGGTTGCAATTGGTAAAAATCTTGGCCGAAATACAGCAGCTTATATTACCGATATGAATCAGCCTTTAGGTTATGCAGTTGGTAATGCTCTAGAAGTTAAAGAGGCTATTCAAACTCTTAAGGGTCAGGGACCTGAAGATTTAACAGAACTCTGTGTCGAATTAGGGGCAGCTATGCTTCAGCTGGCAGGTAAAGTTGAAGATCTGGAAGCGGGCAAAGAAATTTTAAGAGAAAATTTAAAGAACGGTAAGGCACTCTCTAAATTTGCTGAGATGATTAAAGCTCAGGGAGGAAACGCAGAAGTTGTTGAAGACCTTTCCTTACTGCCAACAGCTGCCAACACTGTCGAAGTTAAGGCAGAAAAAGCAGGCTGCATTTCTGAGATTAAGGCTTTAGATGTTGGGCTGGCAGCAATGATTTTAGGTGCTGGTAGAGAAAATAAAGATTCTGAAATTGATTTAGCAGTTGGATTAGAGTTAAGGAAAAAGAAGGCAGATCAGGTTAAACCTGGTGATACTCTAGCTGTACTGCATTACAACGATAATAAAAATTTAGACGAGGCCAAAGCAAAATTGTTATCTGCTTTTACTATAACAGAAGCAAAAATAGAAAAAGATAAATTGCTTTATGAAATAATTAAATAAGAAAATTTTTGAGGTGAGTTTATGACAATTTTTAATGGGGAGCGTCTGGAAACAGAATTATTTCAGCTGGACAGAGAGAGAATGGCAGAAGGCTGGTATTCTGATGTTTATTTCCGCAATATCGCCCGCATTTTAACTAAATTATCAAAAGAGGATTATGAGTTCAAAGGGCAGGATATTGGCAATATTGAAGTGGAAATGCAGATTTTTCCCAGACGCCAACCATTTTGTATATTAGGTGGAATTGATGAAGCTCTTTCGATTTTAAAAACAGCAGCAGGTTATAAAGATGAAGCTGAAAATTTTGTTAATACTTCATCTGATTTAGAAATTGAAGCCTGTCACGATGGAGAAAAAGCTTACTATAAAGGAAATCCACATAATGTGGATCCTGTAATTAAAATTAGGGGCCGTTATCGTGACTTTTCAATTTTAGAAACTCCTATATTAGGTTCATTAACTGAGGCATCTAGAATTGCAACAAATGTTTATGAGGTTATGGTTGCCGCAAGGGGTAAGGATATTCTCTTTTTCCCGGCCAGATTTACTCATTATAAATCTCAGGCAATGCACGGCTATGCCTATTCTCTGGGAGTGAATGCCTATAATAATGAATATGGAACAAATACTCAGCGTTATATTTCTACTGACGAACAGGGAGCCTGGTGGGGTGGAAAAGGTGGAGGTACTATCAGCCACTCTTATGTAGCTTCATTTTTAGGAGATACTGCAGAATCAATGCTGCAGTTTTGTCGCTTAATGCCGCTTGATGTAAATAGAATTGCTCTGGTAGACTTTAAAAATGACTGTGTCAGAACCAGTTTAAAAGTTCTAAAAACAATGTTTGATAAATATCTTGAGCTCTTAAAAGCTGGTCAGACTGAAGAAGCTCAACGGTATAAGTTATTTGGTGTTAGACCTGACAATTCTTCTGATTTAAGAGATAAAAGTGTAGAACCACTAGGAAAAAAAGAGTTGGACAATGGCGTTAATGCCCGCTTGATTTTTAATTTGAGAAATGCGCTGGACAAAGCATATAAAGATTGGGATTTGCGGCCGGAAGATTTAGAAGTTGCTGAAAATTACTGTCGTGATGTTAGGATCATTGCAACAGGAGGTTTTAATCCAGAAAAAATTGATCGATTTGAATCATCACAGGTGCCTGTGGATATCTATGGAGTAGGAAGCTGGCTTTTATCAAATTGTTCCTGTGAGGGCACTAAAAATGATTTTACAGCAGATGTTGTAAAGGTTAAAATAGATGGAGAATGGACTGATTTAGCTAAAGTTGGACGTTCAGCTGCAGATAACCCTAAATTAGAGAAAATAGATTTAGCTAAAATTAATTAATAAGATTTATTTGAAAATATTATTTTTGCTAACTAGGGCTTTTTTATTACAAAAATCAGTTTTAAAATGTATTATCAAGACTATAATTTAGGCTGTCTCGATTGAGGCAGTCTTTTAAAGTGGTGAGCAGCAGATGAGAAATAATAATTTATTAAAAAAAATTTTAAATTCAGTGGCAGAAGAGTACTATACTTATAATGGCCAGATAATTAAAGTGAATAATCTAAAAGAAGTTGCATTTAAAAAAGCAGTTGCACATATTGATAAGACTGATTATAAATATTATAAAGAAGACCAGTACTTAATCGACCAGGATAATATTTATTTTAATAAAGAAAGCGTTAATCTATTAAAATATAAAATTCAGTTTTTGGGTAAAATTAAATCAGGTGAGCATGATGTTCCCTATCACAAAGGTCAAAGATATAAGAGTTTGAGTGTTGATTTGGATAAGGGGCTTGATTTGCTAAAAAAATATAGACAAAATAATCATGAACAGGCTTCCTTTTTGCATTACAAATCAAATTTGTTGGATGAACTGCCTCAGGAAAGAAGAGAACTACTGCTGTTTTTAGCAGGAGAGGCTGCAGAATTAGGATATAATCTATATCTAGTTGGAGGTCAAATTCGCGATCTATTGATTGGCTTACCTTTAAATAAAGATTTAGATATTTTATTAGATGGGGATTTAAAAGATTTTTTCAAACATCTAGCTGAAAAATATGATTATGAATATGACTACAATAATGTATTTTCAACCGGATTTTTGCACAATGAATATGGATATTCAATTGATATAGCAAGCTGCAGAGAGGAAAAATATCATTTTCCTGGCTCATTACCACTTGTTGAAAAAGCGGATCTTTTCTCTGATTTATTTAGAAGAGATTTTACAGTAAATACACTGGTTATTGATTTACATCCTGATCGAAAAGGAATACTCTATGATTTTTTTGGAGGTCTTTATGATTTAGATAACCGGATTCTTAAAGTGCTGCACAATTATAGTTTTAGGGATGATCCGTTAAGAATTTTAAGAGGGATTCGTTTTCAGACTTTAAAGGATTTTAGGCTGAGTGCAGAAACTGTTGAATTAAGTCGACGCTCATTAAAAAATTATGATTATCATAAACTTGCTGTAGAAAGAGTTTTTACTGAGCTGGCATATTTGTTTAAGGCTCATAAAGACATTTCTCAATTTTCATCAATTTTATTAAATCAGATTCCAGTTTTAAAATTAATCAAAGATAATTATAAATTTGATGCTGATCGGGATGCTGATTTTTTAAGAGGAGAGAAGCTGCTTGCTTTAAGTAGGGAGAATGGAATTGATGTCAATCATTTTCTTGTCAGATTAATAATTTTGTTTTATAATAGTAAAGAAAGCTTGATTGAATCATGGCCGCTCTCAATTCCAGAAAAGAAAACATTTATCAGAAAAAATTGGGAGTCAATTTCCACTTCAGTTTTTGATACTAAGGATCCAGCTTTAAGATACAGAGAACTGGAGTCATATCAGCCGGAAGAGTTATTGTTATTTATAATAAATAATTTCAAACAGGATTATGTTGAAGAAATTCTTAAACATCTTAGTTTAAGAAAAGAAATAAAAATACCTGTTTCAGGGCATGATTTATTGGAGCTTGGCTTAGAGCAGGGGCCAAAAATAAAGGAATATTTGTTAGAAGTAAGAGATCAGATTTTAAGAGATAATATTTCAGATCGCGAGCAGGCACTGGAATATTTAAGAGATATTATTTAATTTATTTGTCTTTTTATAAGAGGTGGAATAATGAATACAATTTATGAATTATTATTATTGATCCCAGTTTTATTATTTTCTTTATCACTACACGAATTTATGCATGGCTATGCTTCCTATAAATTAGGAGATCCAACCCCTAAATCTCAGGGGAGATTAACTCTAAATCCCCTGGCTCATCTAGATCCAATGGGGAGTTTAGTTTTGATTTTAACCAGACGCTTTGGTTGGGCAAAACCTGTGCCGATCAATCCAAATTATTATAAAAACCCAAGACAGGGAATGATGCTGGTTAGTTTGGCTGGCCCTGGTGCTAACTTTTTTCTGGCAGCAGTATTTGCTGTAATAGCAAGATTGGTTGTCTTTTTTAGTTCAGCAACTCTCTATCAGCTGCAGATGGCTGGTTATGGTAATTTAGTTCAGACAATTTTTGTTTTTTTCCAGCTGGCAGTTATCATAAATTTAAGTTTAGGCTTTTTCAATCTTTTACCTGTGCCTCCACTTGATGGTTCTAAAATTCTAATGGGGATTTTGCCGCCTAAATTTGATAAATATATCAGAAAGTTGGAAGGTCCTTATGGGATGATTTTATTATTACTGCTTGCATATACAGGTGTTTTGTGGAGTATTATTGGACCACTGGTTAATACAGTTTACGGCCTATTATTATAGGAGAGAGGTTGAGTTATGGATTATAAACTTGTGCTTGATGATTTCGAAGGTCCGCTGGAACTTTTATATCAGCTTGTCAAAAAAAATGAAATTGATATTTCAGAACTCTCACTTGCCAGAATTACTGATCAATATCTTGATTATTTGGATCAAATGCGGGAATTTGATATTGATCTGGCCAGTGAATTTTTAATTATAGCTGCTGAGTTAATTGAGATAAAAATAAAAGCACTGCTGCCGGCTCAAATTGAGGCAGAAGAGGAAGAAAGCGAACACGAGTTAATTATACGTTTAAGAGAATATGAATTATTTAAAAATATTGCTCAGCTTTTAAAGGAGTGGGAAGCTGAAGCAGGCAGCCGTTATCGAGCTCAGGTAGATTTAGAAGAATTGATGCCCGAAATGCTTCAGGTAGACTTAGAAATTTCTGCTGCTGAACTGCATGAGCTTGTTGTTAAAGCAATTACAGCTGAAAAAGAAGAAGAAACAGAGATTCTTAAAAATCCTAAACTCGAATATTTAAAAGAAGAGAAGTTTAATATTGGGAATAAAATTAGAGATATCTTAAAAAATATCAGGCAGGTTAACCAGGAAATATCATTTTTTCATCTAATAAATGAACAAAATAATCAATTAGAAATTGTAGTAAGTCTTTTAGCATTATTAGAATTAATGAAACGCAAAAGAATTAAGGTAGTCCAGGAAAGTAATTTTTCAGATATTAGAATCAGTATGGAAAGGTGATAGGATGAGCGAGGATAATATTAGTTACCTGAGCAGTAAAAGAAAAGAAAAAGAACAGCAGCAGCTTGATAATTTAGGTTTTGAGGATTTGAAACCAAGAGATATTGCACTAGTTGAAGCCTTGATTTTCAGCAGCAAAAACAAGCTTCCTCATCAGACAATTAAGAAGATAACTTCGTTTTCAGATGAAAAATTAGAGAGAATTATTATTTATTTGGAACAAAAATATCAGAGTTTTGAATTTGGCATCCAGTTAAAAGAATATAATAATAGTTATTTATTCCAAACTAAAAAAGATTTTGCAGCAGAAATAGAACAGCTATTTGATATAACAAAGGTTTCTTCTCTTTCTACTGCTTCTATGGAAACTTTAGCAATTATTGCTTATAGACAGCCTGTTACCCGTTCGGAAATTGAAGAAATTAGAGGGGTCAGTGTTGAGAGAACACTAAATACTTTAAGTAAATATGAGCTTGTAGAAGAAGTTGGCAGAAAAGAAACTATTGGTAATCCAATCATTTATGGCACCACTGATCAGTTTTTAGAATATCTTGATATTGAAGATTTAAATGAGCTGCCAGAAATTGAAAGAGTTGAAAAATTATTTGCAGAAGAAATTGAAGAAGCAGCTGAAAAAGCTGCCGCAGAAGAGAAAAAAGATAATGAAAACGAAAAAGAATAATTTTGAGGTGGAAATAATGGAAAGACTGCAGAAAGTTATGGCACATGCCGGGGTTGCTTCCCGCAGGAAGTCAGAGGAGATAATAGCAGAGGGTAGGGTTAAGGTTAATGGTGAAGTAGTTACTGAAATGGGTTTTAAAGTTGATCCTGAAACTGATGAGATTATTGTTGATGGCGAAATAATTAGTGAAGAAAAGAAAAGATATATCTTATTAAATAAGCCGGAAGGTTATATTACAACTGTTTCTGATCCAGAAGGACGGCCAACAGTCATGGATTTAATACCTGATTTAAAACAGAGATTATATCCAGCCGGCAGACTTGATTATGACAGTTCTGGACTTTTAATTATGACTAATGATGGTGATTTGACCTATAAATTAACCCATCCTAAAAAAGAAGTTGATAAGAAATATAAGGTTTTAGCTCAGGGAGAGCTGCGCCGTGATGATTTTGAAAAATTTGAGGCAGGGATGGTAATAGATGGACAAAAAACAGCTCCTGCTGAAATTTCTAATATTAATTATAAAGGTGATAAAACAGAATTTGAAATTGTGATTCATGAAGGTAGAAATAGACAGGTCAGAAGAATGTGCAGAATTGCTGGATTTTCAGTGATTTCTCTGCAGAGAACAGGTTTTGCCTTTTTAAACTTAGCAGGTGTTAAAGAAGGAGATTTTAGATATTTAACTGATCAGGAAGTGGCAAAATTAAAAAAATTGGCTTAATTAAGCTGATAAAGAAGGAAAATCTTCTTCAATCAAGAATTAAATAACTAGCTGTTTAAATATTCTCAAGCTAAGTATTTTCAAGTCTAATTAGATAATACTTACGATTCTCCACCTATTTTGAAAAAAATTAAAATAAACCTAAGGGGGAGCCAGATTATTTATGGAAGAATTAAAGGTTTCATCAAAGTCAGATCCTAAAGCTGTTGCCGGAGCTTTAGCAGCAGTGTTGAGAGATGAAAAGCAAGTAGAACTACAGGCAGTTGGAGCTGGAGCAGTTAATCAGACTATTAAAGCTATAGCAATTTCCAGGGGTTATGTTGCTCCAAATGGAATGGATTTAATTATGATTCCTGCGTTTGCTGAAATTGAAATTGATGGAGAAGAAAGAACAGCTATTAAATTTTTAGTAGAGCCGAGATAAATCACGTACTTTTAAAACCTATCCGTGAGGGTAGGTTTTTAAATGCAAATTAGGCTAAAGTGTGAGGTTGGTGGTTAATATTTTTCTAAAAAAAATTAGGCTAAAAGGATTTAAATCTTTTGCAAATAAAACAGATATAGAAATTGAAGAAAATATCACTGCAGTAGTAGGTCCAAATGGCAGTGGGAAAAGTAATATTGTTGATGCAATCCGCTGGGTTTTAGGAGAGCAGAGCGCCAAAAATCTCCGCGGGAGCAGAATGGCAGATATTATATTTTCTGGAAGTGAAAAGCTGAATCCGAAAAAGAAGGCAAGTGTAACTTTATTTTTTGATAATTCAAATGGAGATTTACCAGTTGAGGGCCAGGAGCTAACACTGGGACGTCAGGTTGAGGATGATGGACGTAGTGACTATTTAATTAATGGTGCTTCCTGTCGTTTAAAAGATATAGAAATGCTTTTAATGGATAGTGGTCTGGGTAGTGACGGCTATTCAATAGTTGGTCAGGGTCGAATTGATTCGATTATTAAATCAAAACCGGATAAAATGCGCCTCTTTTTTGAAGAAGCTGCCGGGATAATGAAACATAAATCTCGCAAAGAGGAAGCTGAGAAGCGATTAGAAAATACTAATACCGATTTAAATCGGATTCACGACATAGTAGATGAGCTGGAAAAAAGGCATGATCCCCTTGAAAAAGCAGCTGAAAAAGCTAAAAAATATAAGGGATATAAAGATCGGCTTTCAGACTTAGAAATTAGTTTGTTAAATAAGCAGTGGCAGGAGTACTCAGCAGAATTCAAAGAACTGAGTCAGCAGAGAGAAAAATTCCAGAAGAAATTAACTGAAAAAGAAAGCATCTATAATGCTCTTTCATATAAACTTGATAATTTTAAAGATAAGTTAAAGGCTTTAAAAAATGAAAAAGAAGAGGTTAATAATCAATACTTTCAAAATCAAAATAAGGTAAATGAAATTAATAATAATTTAAATGTAATGAAGGAAAGAGAAAACAATTACATAGAAAATAGAGAAAATTTAAGTAAAAAATTATCTCAATTAGAAGAGGAGAGGCAGCAGGAAGAAAGTAAAGTTAAAACTGCCAGAGAGAACTTTGAACTGATTAATTCTGATCAGCAGCATGTAGAAAATGAAATAAATGATTTGAAAAATAAAGTTAAAAACAGCAGTGAAAAAATTGAGAGCCTGGAGCAGCAGATTAAAGCCAAAGGAAATAAGGTTGAAGAGAAGAAAGAAAAAATTCAGGTAGAACGTTCAGCTCTGGAAAGGTTAAAAGAAAGAGTGGAAATTTCTAATGCAAGACTTGCTGAAATATCAAGCTCTCAGGCTGAAATCAATTTGAAAATAAAAGATAAAGAGGATGAAGCAGCAGAGGTAAATGCCGAGTTAAAAGAAGTAAAATCTGAGATAGAAGAGGCTGAAAATTCTTTAGAGAAATTAAAAAACCAGATTAAAGCTGAAGCTGAGTCTCTAGAAGAGGGAAAAGAACTGCTTTTAAAAACTAAAGAAGATTATCAGCATTATAATTCTCGCCTGCAGCTTATGGAAGAGATGCAGGAAAGCTATGAAGGTTATTATAATGGTGTGCGCAGCATTTTAGAAAAAAGAGAAAAGTTTAGCGGTTTGATTGATGTTGTGGCTGAAATAATTTCTGTTCAGGCTGAACATGAGCAGGCTATCGAGACTGCTCTGGGTGCTAAAATGCAAAATATTATTGTAGAAGATGATCAGACTGCCCGTGATGCTGTGCAGTATTTAAAGAAAAATAATAGAGGCCGGGCAACTTTTTTACCACTAAATATGGTTAATGGTTCTCGGCTGGGAGATCATTACTTAACTAAGCTTTCTCAGCAGGCTGGATTCATTGGTCTGGCAGTGGATTTGGTAGATTTTCCAGACCGTCTTGAGAATATATTCAATTTTCTTTTAGGACAGATAGTTGTTAGTGACAATCTAGATCACGCTGTTAAAATATCTAAAAATATCAAAAAAAGTTTTAGAATTGTAACTACTGAAGGAGATGTTGTTTATCCAGGTGGAGCAATTTCTGGAGGCAGCAGTTCCAGCAGCAGCCGCGATTTAATTGGTCGCAGTCGAAAAATTGAAGAGCTAAAAAAGAAGAAAATAAAACTGCAGCAAAAAGGAAAATCACTTGTTAATAAATTAGAAAATGATAAAAAAGAACTGGACCAAAAACAAAACAAACTGGAGTGTATGAAATCTAAACTGCAGTCTTTAAAAATGGAAGAAAATAATATAATAAATCATCAAAATAGGATTAAAGAAAACATAACTGATTTAAAAGATGATCAAAATCAAAGAGAAAACAATTTTTCTGATCTGGATAATAATTTAAAAAGCAGTCAGAATTCAATTCAAACAAAAGAGGAATTTATTGATCAATTAAAAACTGAGATTAATAACTTAAATAATGAAATTGATGATTTGAAGGCAGCTCTAAATATCAAAAAAGAAAATCTGGCAGAAATTAAACCACGGCTAAAAGAATTAGAGCTGGATGGAGCCAGAATTTCTGAAAAAAGGATTAATGCTCAAGAAAAGTTGAAAGAAAAGAAAAGAAGCTTAGAATTCAAAATCAAGGAAATTGAGAACTGTAAACAGGAAATAGAATCTATAAACAGTGATTTAGAAAAAATTGCTGACCGCAGGATCAATTTAAAACAGAAACAAAAAGAACTTGAAGCTGAGGGAGAAGAACTTAAGAAACGAAAAGAAGAGTTAACTAAAGAGGTAAAAGATCTAGAGAAGAAAGTTGAAGCTAAAGAAAAAGAGTCAAAGGAGCTGCAGCAGGACTTAAATAAGACTAAGGATGATTTTCACCAGCTTGATTTAAGTTACACTAAGCTGGATGACAAGCTGCAGAATATAAAATCTATTTTATTAGACGATTATGGTTTAGAGCCTGCAGAAATTGATGAGAGCAGCTTGATAGAAATTACAGATGAAGATGAAGCAGAAGTTGAGTCAAAAATTAAAGATTTAAAAAAGAAGATGGAGAAATTACACCCTGTTAATGAAGCAGCAGTAGAAGAATTTGCCGAGTTAAAAGAAAGGTTAGATTATCTGCATGAACAGCAGGATGATTTAAAACATGCCAGAAATTCAATAGAATTAGTAATTTCTGATATTGAGGAATCAATGGAAAAAATGTTTGCTGAAACTTTTTATCAGGTAAAAGAAGAGTTTTCTAAAGTTTTTAAAGCATTATTTCAGGGAGGAAAAGCTGAATTAGAATTAACTGATCCAGAAGAACTTCTGACAACAGGAGTTGAGATTCACGCTCAACCACCTGGTAAAAGTCTAAAAAGTTTATCTCTGTTATCAGGTGGAGAAAGGGCTTTAACTGCTATTGCTTTAATTTTTGCTTTTATTCAGGTCAAACCAAGTCCTTTTTATGTTTTAGATGAGATTGATGCTCCTTTGGATGATGTTAATATTGTTCGATTTGCCAGTTTTATTAAAAAATACTCAAAAGTAGCTCAGTTTATTATAATTACTCACCGACGCTACATGATGACTGAAGTTGATTCTCTCTATGGTGTAACAATGGAGAAATCTGGTGTGTCCCGCCTGGTATCTTTAAAATTAGATCAGGCAGAAGATTTTAATGATAACTATATCAAGGAGGCTTTATAAGTGGGATTTTTACAGAGATTAAAAGATGGACTAAAAAAAACAAAAGAAGGTTTCGTAAATAAGGTAACAAATATTTTTACAGGTAGGACTAATATTGACGATGAGTTATTTGAAGAATTAGAGGAAGTATTAATTCAGGCTGATGTTGGTGTTAAAACTACTTTTACTTTAATTGATAAATTAAAGGATGATGTAGAAGAAGAAGAAATTACAGAACCCGAAGAATTAATGCAGTATTTTCAGAAAGAATTAAAAAGCCTATTACAGAATGATGAAGGTGGATTTAATTTTGATAAAGATTTAAATATCATTATGGTTGTCGGGGTTAATGGTGCTGGTAAAACCACTACAATTGCCAAAATAGCTGGGCGATATAAGGAACAGGGTAAAAAAGTAATGCTGGCAGCAGGGGATACTTTTAGAGCTGGAGCGATTGAGCAGCTGCAGATCTGGGGTGACCGCCTTGGAGTAAATGTGATTGCTCAGCAGGAAGGGTCTGATGCAGCAGCAGTCGCCTATGATGCGGTTCAGTCTGCAAGAGCCAGGGATGTAGATCTATTAATTGTGGATACAGCTGGCCGCCTGCATACCCAAACTAATTTAATGGAAGAGTTGAAAAAAGTAAAAAGGGTGATTGATAGAGAAGCTGCAGAACTGAATGCCGGGGTAGAAATACTCTTGGTTTTAGATGCAACTACCGGCCAGAATGCAATCTCACAGGCAAAACTGTTTAACGATGCTGTTGATGTAGATGGAGTAGCTTTGACCAAACTTGATGGAACTGCTAAAGGTGGTATCGTAATTGCAGTTAAAAACGAACTTCAGATTCCAATCAAACTTATCGGAGTAGGAGAAGCAGCTGAAGACCTGCAGAACTTTGATCCAGATGAATTTATCGAAGCACTTTTCAGTAGTGATGAGTAGGATCTTTAAGATATTAATCAAAAGAATTTTGTCAGCTAAAATTTAAGATCTACAAAATTATATAACATATTTTAAAATAAAGCACAGTAATTTAGTGACTTTAAAATATAGTTAATTAAACTTAATGAGTAAATAAAATTAATTAGGTCTGCAGACAGGAGGTCTGCAAGCTGACTGCAGCACACGATGTGCTGATCAGGAAGGTAACCTGATTAATTTTAATTTATGAATACTATTTTAATCTATATTTTTACTGGAGATTAATTACTGTGCTTTAGTAAAATATCATTTATAAAATCTTGGGTAGTTTTTTGAAATTTTAGCTTGACAAAAGCCCCAAAATATCATATACTATCACCTGTGTTAAGTAAACTAACTTTACAGGTGATTTTTTTGCTAAAGAAAACAATTAAAATAACAATGTTATTTGATTTTTATGGCTCGTTATTAACAGAAAAGCAGCGCCAAATTATTAAAAGTTACTTCTACAATGATTTATCTCTATCGGAAATTGCCGATAATATTGGTATCAGCCGGCAGGGAGTTTACGATCATTTGCATCGAAGTGAAGAAAGTCTTGAAGACTATGAGGCTAAATTAGGTCTTCTAAAAAAGTACAACAAGATAAGAAAGAATATAAATGATTTAGAGGCTATTCTGACTGAAAAAGGAATTTTAGCTGAAGATAAGAATGAAGATTTGCGCAAAAAACTAGAATCGATAAAGTCGATCCTCTAGAGGAGGTATATTATGATTTTTTCCAGTCTGGCTGAAAAACTGCAGGATACCTTTGATAAGTTACGAGGCAAAGGTAAACTGACAGAAAAAGATGTTAAGGCTGCTTTAAAAGAGGTTAAAATGGCTCTTTTAGAAGCAGATGTTAATTATAAAGTTGTAAAAAACTTTATTTCAAAAATTGAAGAGAGAGCTGTTGGTAAGGAAGTTATGGAAAGTTTAACTCCTGGCCAACATGTAATTAAAATTGTAAACGAAGAAATGCAGGAGCTTATGGGAGGCAGCAAAGAAGATATTGCGATTTCTTCTGAGCCGCCAACAATTATTATGATGGTTGGTCTGCAGGGTTCTGGTAAAACTACCAGTGCTGGTAAACTGGCTCGCAAGCTGTCTAAAGATGGCAAAAGCCCATTATTAGTTGCTGCCGATGTTTACCGCCCAGCTGCGATCAGACAGCTTCAGGTTTTAGGTGAAAGGTTAGAACTGCCTGTATTTTCAATGGGAGAAGACAGCAACCCGGTTGATATTGCTAAGGGAAGTATTAATTATGCTGCTTCTCACAATTGTGACACTATTATTCTTGATACAGCAGGTCGACTGCATATAGATCAGGAAATGATGGAAGAACTAGAAAATATTAAAGGTACAGTTGAACCTGATGAGATTCTGCTGGTTGTTGATGCAATGACCGGTCAGGATGCGGTTAATGTAGCTAAAAACTTTGACCAGCGTCTTGATATAGATGGTATAGTTTTAACTAAAATGGATGGTGATGCTCGTGGTGGTGCTGCTTTATCAATTAAGGCTATCACAGGTAAGCCAATTAAATTTGCAGGTACTGGTGAAAAATTAGCTGACTTAGAAACATTCCATCCAGACCGAATGTCTTCTAGAATTTTAGGAATGGGAGATGTTTTAAGCTTAATTGAAAAAGCTGAAAAAAGCATCGACCAGGAAAAAGCGAAGGCTTTAGAAGAAAAACTAAGAAAAAATGAGTTTACTTTAGAAGACTTTATGGAGCAGATGGAACAGGTTAGAAATATGGGCCCCATGGACGAAATTCTCGGAATGATTCCAGGGATGGGGGGAGCCAAACAGCTCAAAAATATGCAGGTTGATGATAAACAGCTTGACTATATTGAAGCTATCATTTCATCAATGACTCCTGAAGAGCGCAGAGATCCTGAAGTGATTAATGGCTCACGCCGCAAAAGAATCGCTCAGGGTAGTGGAACCAGTATCCAGGAAGTAAACAGGCTTTTAAAACAATTTAGACAGATTAAGAAAATGATGAAGCAGTTAAACAGTGGTAAAATGAAAAAAGGTGGAGCTTTTAATCTGCCATTTTTCAATTAAATAAATAGTAATAATAAAATTTACAGATGGGCTTTTTGCCCTGATCAAATTTGCACTTTAGGTGCGAATGAGAGGAGGTGTTTGATAGATGGTTAAGATTCGTTTAAAGAGAATGGGAAGTAAGCGTAATGCATCATACAGAATTATTGTATCTGATTCCAAGAGAGCTCCTCAGGGATATTTCGTAGAGGAATTAGGTTTTTATGATCCTACAACTGAACCAGAAACTTATAACATTGATGAGGAAAAAGCACTCAAGTGGTTAAATAATGGTGCGAAGCCTTCAGATACAGTTAAGACTTTATTAAAGAAGTCAGGTGTAATGGCAAAGTATCACGGTAATGAGTAATTAAAAGGAGGTTTTCTCCATGGAAGAGCTAATAAAATTTATTGCCGAATCAATTGTAGATAACCCTTCAGAAGTTACGGTAAATAGAGTTGAAGAAAAAAACTCTATCACTGTAGAACTTTCTGTTGCAGATGAAGATATGGGTAAGGTCATTGGTAAAAGAGGCCGAATTGCTAAAGCAATTAGAACCGTAGCTAATGCTGCAGCTGCTAAAGAAGGAACAAATGTTAAGGTTGATATTAAATAATTTTTCAGGCTGGTGAAATAATTGAATGATAATTACTTAGAAATTGGAATAATAACTCGTTTTCAGGGAAATAAAGGTGAGGTTCGTGTCAAAGCAACAACTGATATTCCCGAGCGTTTCCTTGATTTAGATATTGTATATCTTAAAAGAGGAGAAGAGCTAAAAGAGCTGGAAATTGAGTATATTCGTTTCCATAAACAATTTGTAATAATTAAGTTTTTTGATGTCAATTCTATTGACGAAGCTGAAAAACTTAAAAATTATCAGGTTTTGATTGATGAGTCTGAAAAATATTTACTTCCAGAAGATAACTTTTATGTCAGTGATCTTATAGACTGTGAAGTCTATTTAGAATCTGGCAGACATCTGGGAACATTAATAGATGTTGTTGATACTTCAGGTACAGATATTTTTCTGGTCCAAGGCCAGGATAAAAAATATATGTTACCTGCCAGTCGTGAGATGATTTTAGAAATTGATCTTGAAAATAAAAAAATTATTGTTGATCCAATTCCAGGAATTTTAGATCTTTAGGAGCTGAATTTATGTTTTTTGATATTTTAACTCTTTTTCCCGAAATGTTTGCGGGACCTTTTAGTGAGAGTATTTTAAAAAGAGCCAGAGAAAAAGATTTGATTGATATTAAGACAATTAATATCCGTGATTTTGCTGAAGATAAACACAATACAACAGATGAACCACCTTATGGTGGAGGAGCTGGTATGGTGATGAAGGCAGAACCAATCTTTAAAGCCTGGCAGGATACTCAAGCTGGAAGAGGGCAAAAATCAAAAACTATTTTAATGAGTCCACAGGGTCAGGAGCTGACTCAGGAACTCGTTAAAGATCTCAGCCAGGAAGAGGGATTAACAATTATTTGTGGTCGTTATGAAGGTGTAGATGAGCGGGTTAGAGCAACTATTGTTGATCAAGAAATTTCTATCGGTGATTATGTACTTACCGGAGGAGAACTGCCGGCAATGGTGCTTGTAGATTCTATTTCTCGTCTTTTAACTGGAGTTTTAGGTGATGAAGATTCTTCTAAAAAAGATTCATTTTATAATGGACTTTTGGAACATCCTCATTATACCAGGCCTAGAGATTTTAATGGTCTTAAAGTCCCTGATGTCTTACTTAGCGGTAATCATCAGCTGATTGAGCGCTGGCGTAAAAAAGAGTCTCTTAAAAGAACTCTTTTAAGGAGAAAAGACCTGCTGGAAGATAAAAAACTTAGTGATCAAGAAATTGAATTACTTAAAGAAATAAAGCTGGAACTAAAGGGTGAATTTGATGAGTAAAATTGAGGCAGATGTCTATCTCGGATTAGTCCATAATCCTATTTATAACAAATTGGACGAAATTATAACAACAACTGTAACAAATTATGATTTGCATGATATTTCAAGAGCTGCAAAAACATATGATATTAAAAAATACTATATAATTAATAATTTAAAGTCACAGCAGGAATTAGTAGAAAGAGTTAGAGACTACTGGACTGGTGGTCGAGGTGCTGATTATGTTTATAATCGTCATCAGGCATTTTCTGTTTTGGAAATTGCTTCTGAACTTGAGGAAGTAAAGGAAGAGATTAGGGAAGAAACCGGAAAAGAGCCGCTGCTGATTGCTACTGATGCTCGTGAATATCCTAATAACATATCTTATAAGGATATGCGAAAGGAACTGCAGCAGATTGATCGTCCATTTTTAATTATTTATGGAACTGGTTATGGATTAACTAAAGAGATGGTTGCTGACTGTGATTATGTACTCTATCCAATCTGGGGTAGGGGCGATTTTAATCACCTTTCTGTCAGAAGTGCTGCTTCGATAATTATGGACCGCTTATTATCTGATCCCTGGTGGGAAGCATAAATTTAAATATTTTTTGAGAGGAGGTTTATAGATGAATATTATCAATGAAATAGAAAAAGAACAAATTCGTGATGATATCCCCGAATTTGCTGTTGGAGATACATTAGATCTTAAAGTATTAATCTCTGAAGGTGGAAAAGAAAGATTACAGCCATTTAAAGGTGTAGTTATCCGTAGAAATGGTGGTGGTCTGAGTGAGACTTTCACTATTCGTAAGATTGCTCACGGTGTAGGTGTGGAAAGAACTTTTCCTCTCCATACTTCTAAATTAGACACAATTACTGTGGTTCGCCGTGGTGATGTTAGAAGATCTCGCCTTTATTACCTGCGTGATAGAAGAGGTAAAGCTTCTAGAATTAAGGAAAAAAGAGAAGAAAGAAAGTAATTATTTGAGACTAAGGTGGGGAACTTCTCCACCTTTTTTCAATATCTAAATCTAAATTTTTAATAAATTTTATAATTTTTAAGGAGTTTTAATTATGATACAGTGGTATCCGGGCCATATGGCCAAAGCAAAAAGAATATTAAAGGAAGATTTGAAACTAGTTGATATAGTAATCGAAGTTGCAGATGCTAGAATTCCAATCAGCAGTCAAAATCCAGATTTAAGAAAATTAATTAATGAACAGACAAAAATAACTGTTTTAAATAAAAAGGATTTAGCTGATGCTGAATATAACCATCAGTGGATAAATTACTTTGACAATAAAGCAGATGAGGAGGCAGTATTACTTAATTCTCTAACTGGAGAAGGTGTCAGCGAATTAAAAAGTATTTTAAATAATACCCATGATCAAATTGCTGCTAAACTTTCTAAAAAAGGTAGAAAACCCCGCCGCTTAAGAGCAATGATAATTGGAATTCCGAATGTAGGTAAATCAGCTTTAATCAACCTTCTAGCTGGCTCAAAAATTACCACTATTGGTAATAAACCGGGAGTAACAAGAGGTAGGCAGTGGGTTAACGTCAGTAAAAAAGTAAGGCTGCTCGATACACCTGGAATTTTATGGCCTAAATTTTCTGATGAAGATAAAGCTTATAAGCTTGCTTTAACTGGAGCAGTTGATAATGATATTTTTGATTTTGAATTAGCTGCTTATAAATTAATTGAATTCATAGTTAAAATTAATGAAGAGCTTCTATTAGATGCCTATGGGCTCGATTATTTAGAAACACAGGCTTACGATATACTTGCTGATATAGCGCGTAAAAGAGGCTGTTTAATGACCGGAGGTAAGGTTGACCGTAATCGTGCTGCCGGAATAGTCATCAATGATTTTAGAGACGGTAAACTGGGCAGAATCACTCTTGAAAAACCAGAAGAAGCAGCTTCTCTAAAGGTGGAAACTAATGATGAAGAATGATCAAAATTATGAAAAAAATAGTTTAAAAGAGCAGGATACTTTAAAAGATTTTACTGAAGCTAAGATAGGTGAACTGACAATTAAAGATGTTAAAAAATTAACTTCTGATTTAGAGGTTAATCAACAGCTTCCCGAAATAATTGGAATCTTAAAGACTGATTCTCGCAAAGGTGTTCAAAAAATTGCAGCTCAATTGGAGCGAAAGATTGCCAAAAAAGAAGCAATCATTACTAAATGGGAGCAGATGAATGAAATTGAGTCAGGACTTTCTGCTCAGGGTTATCAGCTTATTGTTGGCATAGATGAGGCAGGCAGAGGTCCGCTTGCTGGTCCGGTAGTTGCTGGAGCTGTTGTTTTAGACCCAGAGCAAAAAATATATGGTCTTGATGATTCAAAAAAACTTTCCCGCCAAAAAAGGGAAGAATTATACGATGAAATTTATTCTAAGGCACACGTTGGAGTTGGTATGGCAAGCAGCAGTGAAATTGATAAATATAATATCAGAGAAGCCACTTTTGTGGCTATGAAGAGAGCAGTGAAAAATTTGCTGCCCAAATTAGAAGAACATCCAGATATTTTATTAGTTGATGGAAATGACCTGATTCCTAATATATCGATGGAACAGCGGGCAATAATTGATGGTGATGCAGACATTAATGCAATTGCTGCAGCTTCAATAATTGCAAAAGTCAGCAGGGATAATATTATTTTTAAGTACGCAGAAAAATACCCTCAATATAATTTTAAGTCGAATAAAGGCTATGGTACAGCTGAACATATAGCTGCACTAGAAAAATATGGTTCATCACCAATTCATCGGAAGTCTTTTGGTAGGGTACCTGATAAAGCACTTGAAAATTAAAATAATTAAAAAAGAATTAAATAAGTAAATTTAATAAAAATATTATCTTTAAATAATTCATTTAAAATCTAAATAAGCTCTTGGAAAGGAGATAAGAAAATGGATACAAAAAAAATAGCCAGAGGAGCTGCAATAACAGCCTTATATGTTGTTATAACTTATTTTTTGGCACCAGTTAGTTTTGGACCAATTCAGTTTAGAGCAGCAGAAGCTTTGACAGTTTTACCAATAATTTTTCCTGAAGCTGTACCAGCTTTATTTTTAGGTGTAATGTTAGCTAATGTTATTGGTGGTCTTGGTATGGTTGATATAGTAGGAGGTAGTTTAGTTACCCTTTTAGCTGCCTATGTTACTTATAAAAATAGAGACAATATCTTTGCTTATTTAAGCCCGATTTTATTTAATGCCTTTTTAATCAGTATTTACCTCCATCTTTTGTTTGAGCTTCCATACTGGTTAAATGTAATTCAAATCGGTCTAAGTGAAGCTGCTGTTGTCTTAATTCTGGGAGTTCCACTGGTTAAATATTTAAAGAAGCATTTCTGATTTTTCAGCATACCAGCGAAAATCAACTGCCTCAATTAAATCTGAATCTTTAATCTTTTGATGATTATTTAAGTCAGCAATTGTTCTGGCAACCCTCATCAATCTGATATAACCTCTGACGCTTAATTTAAGCCTTTGATAAGCCTGGTCTAATATTTTTTGGCTTCTTTGATCAAGCTGGCAGTATTTTTCTATGTCTTTTAAAAGAAGTTCAGAGTTATTTTTCAAATCAGTATTTTGATACCTTTCAGCCTGCATTTTGCGGGCTATTTCTATTTGATCAATATAATTTTTATCTTGGGCTGAAGGAGAAGCAGTTAATATTTCATCTTTCTCTAGTGGTAGAACTTCAATCTGTAAATCAATTCTATCTTTTAATGGGCCTGATAATTTTTGTTGGTATCGAACAATATCTCTTTCTGAACATTTGCATTTTCGATTTTTAACTCCAGAAAAACCACAGGGACAGGGATTCATAGCTGCAATAAATTGAAAATTAGCTGGAAAGTAATAGCTTCCCTGCTGTCTGACAATTTTTATTCTCTTTTTTTCTAGAGGTTCTCTTAAATTAGCCAGCACACTGCTTTTGAATTCGGGCAGTTCATCTAAAAAGAGGACACCATTGTGAGCTAAAGATATTTCTCCTGGAACAGGTATATGACCACCACCAATTAAAGCAGCAGCTGTTATAGAGTGATGTGGTGCTACAAATGGGCGTCGTTTTTTGGTCAAGCTCAACTCGTCTAAATTATTGTTGATGCTGTAAATTGAGGCGGTTTCTAGTAATTCTTTTTTATTTAAAGGTGCTAATAACTTTACAATTGATTCTGCTAAAACTGTTTTACCACAGCCCGGTGGGCCAATTAAAAGTAAATTATGACCTCCAGCTGCTGCAGTGATAATAGCTTTTTTAGCGTTTTTTTGACCCCTTATTTCAGAAAGATCAGTATAATCTATAACTGAGTTCATTTTTACTTTTGGCGTAGTTAAAATGTTTTCTTGGTTATCTTCCAGGTAATTAATATCACTTAAATGTTTGATCAAGTAGGAACTTAGATTCTTGACCAGAATTGATTCTTTATGATTATTAGCTGGCAGTACAGCTTGTTTAAAATTATTTTCTTGTGCAGCCAGCAGCATAGATAAGACACCTTTGACATGATTTATATTACCATTCAGACTTAATTCACCTGCAAATAACTTTTTGTTTTTATCTTTAATTTTAATTTGACCTGATGATTCTAGTAAAACTGCAGCTATTGCCAGGTCAAAATGAGAACCATATTTATTGATATTTCCCGGAGCTAAATTAACAGTAATCTTTTTAACAGGCCACTCAAAACCAGAATTTATAATTGCAGAGCGCACCCTTTTGGCAGACTCTCTTACAGTTTTACCCGCTAAACCAACTATATTGAAACCGGGTAAGCCTCTAGAAATATCTATTTCAACTCTAACAATTTCCGCTTTAACTCCGTGAATAACAGCTGAATAGAGGTATGAATACATAATTTTCTCCTTTCGCAGGCCAGTGGATTACTAAAATTAATCAATAATATTAATAAAATGTTTCAATTTGTCAATTTTTTTAGCAGTTGGATCAATTTTTAGGGCAATTAAATCAAAGCGGATTGAACTTAAATGAATATTTTTTTCTGAGAAATAAAAAATTGCAGCTCTGCGTATTTTGTGCAGCTGTTTATGATAGAGTGATTGGGCCAGATCAATATAATTTTCTGAACTTCTGCTTTTAACCTCAACAAAAACTGTATAATTATTTTTAGCAGCAATGATGTCAATTTCCCCAAATTTATTTCTGTAGTTTCTTTCAACAATATAATAACCTTCTTTTTTTAAATACCTAACTGCAATCTCCTCACCTAAAACACCAATTTTATTATGTAACGCCATTAAAAAACCTCCTTTTTTAGATATAATATATAATTATGTAAATAATTAGAAACTCCTTTATTTTTTTATAATTTTTTTCACAAATTTATATATTTGATCTGATTTCAAAAATTTTTAAAATAATTAGTCCTAATTTAAAGGACTTTTTAAAAATTACTAGAATAAAAGTAGTAGAAAAGAAAATAATGTTCTCTTTTTAGGTGCTTCTTTAAATGGAAGATAATAGGGAATCAGGTGAAATTCCTGAACGGGTCCGCCACTGTATATCAGTAGGCTGGTTAAATCACTCATTTAATAATAATGGGGAAGGTTAATCAGTAGAGCTGTAAAGTCAGGAGACCTGCCTAAAAGGATAACAGCCATCTTCGAGACAGGAATGGTTGTGGGCTATTTAAGTATTTATAGACACCCTCAATTTACCTGGGTGTCTTTTTCTATTTTATAGCCTATTTTGTCTAGGGTGGCTGTGAGCAGACAAAAACAAGGAGGAATAGTTAATGTTAAAGAAAAAAGTTTTAGTCATGCTTACAGCACTTTTAATTTTAGCAGTGCCGGTAAGTGCGCAGGAAGAAGTTATGGATTTAGAAGAAGTTGTTGTGACAGCAAGTCGTTATGAGGAAAGTATTATGGAAACCCCGGTCAGTATTGAGGTTATTGATCAGGAGGAGATTGAAGAGAGTGGTGCAAGAAATTTATCAGAGTTATTGAGTAGTTCTGGAGGAGTACATATTAAAGATTATGGCGGTGTAACCAATAGTAAAGATATAATTATTCGAGGAATGAGAGGAGATCAAATTTTAATATTACTAGATGGTCAACCATATAACAATCCAAATGATGGTAGTCTTAGTTTTGAATCAATACCTGTTGAATTTATTGAAAAAATTGAAGTGTTAAAATCTCCTGCATCAGCTGTCTATGGAGCAAATGCTATGGGGGGAGTAATTAACATAATAACTAAAGAAGCAAAAGATATTAAAAGAACGAATCTTAAGTTAGAATCTGGTTCTTTTGATACCCAAAAATATAATTTATCACATAGCTTTTCAAATAATAATCATAGTTTGATTTTAGTATATGATAAATTGTCTTCTGATGGTCATCGCGAAAAAAGTTCTATTGAAAGAGAAGATCTTTTTCTAAAATATAATTATCAGATAAGTAACTATAGTGATTTAATCTTATCTTTTAAAAATAATGAAAGTGAAACTGATTATCCTGGCCAGGATGAAGATTATTTGAGTGATCAATATTTAGCTTCGTTATCTCCATATGGACCAGCTCCAAATGGCTCAAGTGAAGATAGTGATCAGAATATTAATTTAAACTTTAAGCAGAATTTAGAAAATAAGGATCGTAAAATATCAGTTTATAATAATGATAGAGAATTAAAAGATTTAACAAGGGATACGACAACTGATATTAATAAAAAAGGTTTTTCATTTATGCAAACTAATTATTTTAATAAACATACTTTAAGTTATGGACTGGATTTTATTGAAAATGGAGTAGAAACTGATAATTATAATGAGGATAATTTAAATAAAGCAATATTTATTCAAGATAAATACATGCATAATGAAAAGACCATCTTCAATTTAGGGGCTCGTTATGATGATCATGAACAATATGGTTCTAAAATTAGTCCACGTTTAGGTATGGTGTATAAAATTGATAATAATTGGAGTTTTAATGCAAATGCAGCAGAATCATTTAGAGCTCCATCTTATCTTGATTTATATTATCCTGGAGCAAATAATCCTGATTTAGATCCTGAAAAATCTGTATCCTATGATTTTGGATTTAAGTATATGGATAATATATGTCAAAGAGAAATAACGTTTTTCAAAAGAAACATTGATGATTTGATCAAATTTAATATTATTCCTGAAAATATCAATTCTGCTACAATTAAAGGGATAGAGTTAAATACAAATAGGAAAGTTAATAACAATTTTGATTTAGACTTTAATTACACTTATTTAGATGCTAATAATGAACAAACTGATAAACAAATTGGTGATATGCCATATCATAAATTTGGTTTAAATATGAAATATACAATGAAGGATACAAAATATATTCTTAATAATAGATTTACTGGTGAAAGAACAGATGGATCTTCTGGGGAGGATATGGATTCATACTTTATTTCAGATTTAAAAATTATAAAAAATGTTAATGATGCCACTGAGTTAAAAGCTTCTATCAACAATCTCTTCGATAAAGATTATGAGGTAGTAGATGGTTATCCTATGCCAGGAAGAAATTATATGCTAAGTATCAGCACCAAATTCTAGCTAAACCTACAAATTAACTTATAGAAAGGATGATGATAATGAAGAATAACAAAATAATATATCTAACAGCCTTCCTCTTATCATTATCCCTTATCTTGCTGCTGGAAGCTGGTTCTTTAAGGCTTCTGGCAGAAGATATAAAAATTCAGGAAAAAGAAGAAGTTGAAATAGAACTATTATTATCTGCTTCTAAAAAGCCTGCTGGGAGAGAAAGCCAGTCAGATGCCAGGAATGAATTGAAGTCTCAAACAAAAGAAACAGCTGTCCAGAATCAAAAAATGAAGCGGAAGTAGATAAAAATAGTTTAGCTGAAAAAAAGGTTGAAATTACAGAAGAAAAGAAAGATCTTGTTGAAAATAAGATAGTAGAAGAAAAAGAACCAGCTAAAAAAGAAGTTATACAGACAGAAAATAAACTGGAAGAATCACAAGTAAAAAATATAAAAGTTAAGCAGCAGGAAAAGAATGATGTAAATGACCAAAATGATAAAAAAATTGAGTTAGAAAAAAAAGAAAAAATAGAAATCAAAAAAGAACCAAAAGAAAAACATAGAAAAGAAGCAGTGAAACAACCAGTTAAACAAAAAGAATCTGCTGAAGATAAAGAGCAAAATAAGGAGAAAGAAAAGGTGGCTGAACCACCAGCCTGGATACAGAATTCAGCAAATAACTCCAAAAAAGAAGAATCTGTAGAACAGGAAGAGCAAAATAAAAAAGATGAATTTGATTTAGATAGTTATATAGCTAATTTAGAAGCTGAAGCAGATAAAGAATCAAATCTAACTGAGACAAAAGAGTCGAATCAAGAAAACGAAGCTGCAGATCTTCAATCAAAGCAGGTCAGCAATGCTGAAGAAATAAATAATGATACTAAAAATAAAAATAATGAGATAACCTCAAATGTTAGTGCTGATAATTCTGCTGCAGCAAAAAATAAAGCTGACCAGGAAAATAAAGTTTATGATCTAAGAAAAGGTAGTTCAGATTCAATTAAAAAACCAGGAGTTAGCAAATACAGCCAGCCAGAATATCCTTCTAATTTAAGGCGGAGAAATATCGAAGGTAAGGTTATTATTTCATTAAGAATTGATAAAGAAGGAAAAACACATGATTTGAAGATTAATGAAAGCTCAGGTTACGAATCGTTTGACCAGGCGGCTCTGAAGGCGGTAAGAATTTGGGAGTTTAAAGCTGCTGAAAAAGATGGAGAAAAAATAGAGGTAATAGTAAATCTGCCAATTAAATTTGAGTTACATTAAAAGGAGGTAATATAGATGATTACAGAATTTATAGAAACTGCAGGTGTTGTATCATATCCACTACTTTTAGCAGCATTTTTAATGTTATTTATAATAATCGAACGGACTATAGTTTTTATTTTAAAATATAGAACAATTAATAAAGATGAATATTTAGAGGCTATTTCAAATTTTAATTCAGATAGCCAGAGTAATATATTAAATAAAACAAAGGGAATAGCAGCAGATATTTATTGTAATACTTTAAAGAGAAAACCAAAAACCAGAGAAGAATTTAAACTTTATCTTGATGCAGAAGAGGTTGATCAGCTGCCAGAACTTGAAAAACACTTAGGATTCTTAAATTTTATTGCCCAGGTGGCACCAACTCTTGGGCTTTTAGGAACTGTTAGTGGTATGATCAAGACATTTCAGGTCTTAGGTCTGGGTGGAAATCCGGAACAGATGGCCTTAGGTATTTCTGAAGCCTTATTTACAACTGCTGCTGGTCTGATAATTTCACTACCTGCCGCAGCATTTTACCATTATTTTTATGCAAAAATAGAAAAACTGCATAATCAAATGAATAATTTGCGTTTAGAAAGTGAGAGTATGCTTTTTAAAAAAGAAATAAAGGAAACAACGAAAAAGGGGTTGAAAAAAAATGAGTTATCAGCCTAAAAAAAGGAGCTCAACTTTAAATCTGGCCCCAATGATTGATATAGTATTTTTATTATTAATCTTCTTTTTAGTTTCTTCAACACTGCAGGGAGAGGAAGCTTTATACAACATTACGGTACCGGACAGCGGTATTGGTAGAACACAAAATGTGGAGATGGTTAATATATTTTTGGATCAAAATAATAAAATATATTACAATCAAAAAGAGTACAGCCGTCAGGAAATAGAATCTTTGCTTGCAGATATTAAAATTGAAAAAGATAATAAAATAAAAATTTATGCTGATAAAGAAAGTAATTTTGAAGCAGTAGTATTTCTAATTGAAAAATTAAAAAATAAAAGCTACCAGAACATTTCATTTGCTCTACGGGAAGAAAATTAGTGAATAAATCAAAATTATAAATCTCATTAAAAATTAATAAAGGAATTTTATAATTTAATTAGAATAATATAAGTAGAGAAAGATAAAAATACAATTATTTTAATGAAAGTTAAATGGAGGGATTTTTATGAGTAAAAATCTAGGGATGTTTTTAGTTTTTATCGCTTTAATTTTATTATCAGTTTTAGTTGTAAATGGTCTATATTTTAATACTCCAGCAGTACAAACAGCAGAAAAAGAAGAAACTGTTGAAACAGTTGAAGAAGACTATATCACTACTAATCTAAGTATTACTCAGCAGCGTGAATATGATCCAGAGATAGCTGATGTTGTGCTTGGTTTTGAAAATGAAAGCAGAGAACAGTCAGCAGCAGTTGAAGAAAATAATAGAATTGTAAGTGAATTAATGTCAATTTTAGAAGCAGAAGAATTAGAAAATGTTGAAACACAGGGTTTTAGAGTTTATCCCTATACTAATTATGTATCACTAAACGGAGAAGATGAAGAAGAAAGAGTAACTTTCTATCGAGTCAGCAATCGGATTAAGTTTAGCACTGAAAATTTAGGTGAACTGCCTGTATTATTAGGCGAATTATTAAACGCTGGAGCAAATAGAGTAGTAAACATAGATTACCGTTTGGAAAGCAATGAAGAGGCTTTAGAAGAAGTCACAGCCATGGCTTTGAACTCTTTAAAAGAAAAATCAGCTTTTATGGCTGAAAATCTGGATAAAGAAAATTATAGGATTCAAAAAATTAGTTTTGGTCAGCAAAATATTTACGGCAATGATGTTTTGAGATCAATGACAAGAAGTGCTGAATCAGCTAATTTTTCAGAAGTTCCACTGGCTGAGCAGAAGGTAAATATAAATGTTGCAGTTTCAGCAGAAATAGAATTATACTAAAATAATTTTTATATAAGAAATAACAAAAGCTGAGTGCGGTTTAATGCACTCAGCTTTTCTTTAATCATTTTTATTTAGTAAAAAGTCAGCTGCTCTTTCCATATCATCTTTTGAGGCTACTAAAAAAACCTGATTTCCAGCAAATATTTCTCTATTTCCACGTGGTACTATGTAACGGTCCTGGGCCTTATCAAAAATACCGGCAATTACACAGTTTTCGGGAAAGTTTTTTTGACTAACTATTTCTGATATTTTCATACCTGAAATTGGTGATTCAGGTGGTATGGTTAAAATAGAAACTTCAGCCTTTCCATCACCTAAAGAGGCAACTTTTCTTACGTCAGGTTCTTCGATATCAGTAATAAAGCGGTCAACAATCAATTCCATTGTTGCAGCAATATTAGTGGCGCCAGCCATTTCAAAGGCATTCTCGTATTCTGGTTCTCTCATTCTAACTAGAATTTTTTCCACCCCAAAGTTTTTCGCAAGCAGTGAAAAAGAAAGATTATCCGCATCATCTCTCATAACTGCAATTGCTACGTCACACTTTTCAATACCGGCTTCTTTTAAAATATCAATTCTAGTTGCACTTCCCAACACAGTTACTGCTCCATAGCGGCTGTATATTTTTTCAGCAACACTTTGTTCTTTCTCGATTACAATTACATCATGTTTTTGGACTAAATTTTTAGTTAAATTTCTACCAGCAATACCTCCACCAGCTATAATTATATACATTTATTTTACCTCCAGTTTTTATATTTTTTTTAATAATTTAAATAGTGTTTAGTCCTTCCAGGCTTTTCTAGAAAATAAGATAATAATTGGTAAGATTTCCAACCTTCCTGCAAGCATTCCAATGATATATGTCAATTTAATAACGGGTGACAAAGAAGCCATTTTTTCAACAGAAAAGAAGAAAGGTCCTATATTCCCCATTGCAGAAAACATTCCCGAGAAAGCCTGCCAGCCATTGAGATCAGAAAAAACGGATGTTATGATCCCTCCAATGACAATTAAGACAAGCCAGAAAGAAAATAAGCCTGTTAATTTATTAATTTCATCACTATCAACAATACTTTTATCTAATGTTACAGGTAAAACTGCATGGTTTGGCAGATATATCTTTTTAACTTCCCTTTTAAATAACCCCCCTAAAATATTTAAACGCATTACTTTGATTCCACCAGCAGTAGAACCAACACTCCCGCCAATCAGCATAAATACTATAAAAATCTGACGGGCTGCAGCTGGGAAAAAGCTGGAATTAATATTATGGGTTCCAAAACCGGTAGTTGTAATAATAGAGGTTACTTGAAAAATGGTTTTTCTAAAAATTTCTTCAGCATTAAAATTACCAGCAGTATTTAAAACTATAATTAAAAAACTTATAAAAAAGGTGGAATATAATATCAACCTTAAAAAAGTTTTTAGTTCACTATTTTTCTTAATGCTTTCATAATCTTTAGTAAAAAATCTAAAATGAAGTAAAAAATTAACTCCACCTAAAAACATAAAAAATGTTATGACATATTCAATTAAAATATAGTTGCTGTAACCGCTATCTGCAAAATGAGCTACACTTGCATCATAATGTGAAAATCCTCCGGTAGATAAGGTGGTAAAGCTGTGAGTAAAGGCATCAAAAACAGATAAACCCAGCGCAATAAGAATTAAACTCTGCAGAAGCATAAACCCAAGATAAATCATCCAGAGTATTTTTACAGTTTTAAAAACATTTGGAACCGGTCTTGAAACATTAATTTTATGACTTTCTGCACTAAAAAGCTGCCAGGTTTCACCTTTGGCTCGAGTTGAAATTAAAAGAAAAAAAGTCAAAATACCTAAACCACCTAAAAGCTGCATTAAACTTCTCCAAAAAATAATAGATTTAGGCATAGAATCAAGCCCGGTAAAAACTGTGATTCCAGTTGTTGTAAAGCCACTTACTGCTTCGAAAAAAGAATCAATAAAAGACTTTTCAATTCCAATCATAAAGGGGAGAGCCCCTAACATTGAAACAATAATCCAACCCAAAGCACATAGTAACATAGCTGTTGTTAAATCAATGTAGATGTTTTCAGGATCAGTCGGTAATTTCAAAATGGTACCTGTAATCAGAGAAATGATTATTGTATAATAAAAGGCCTGATAAATATCATTTCCTTCCTGGTAGAAAAAAGCCAGCAATAAAGGAACAACAATAATAAATCCCATAATAAAAGCAAGTATGCTTAAAAAATATAAAATAGTATTATATTTAGTAGATTTGAGCAATAATATCACTCCTTCTCAATAAAAATCCCAAATAAATATAGAATCTCGATTAATTATATTATTCAAGAACAAAGTTAATCTTCCTTTAATTTCTAAATTAAATTTGCTATTAACATTTTTTGGATATATACTATAGATAAAACAAGGAGGTAAATTATGGATATTAATTCTCTGACAATTATTTTTTTAAATAAAATTAGTGGTTTTGGTCCTAAAACTATTGAGAATCTGATTATAAACTTAAAAGATCTAAAAAATATTTGGCAGCTTGGTGATCAGGATTTAAAAAAATTAGGTCTAAAAAGTTCCCAAATTCAAGAATTTAATAAATGTAGAAGTCAATTTAATCCAAAAAAAATTCAGGCTGAACTGGAAAATAAAAATATTGAATATTTAACTCTTTATAATGAAAATTACCCGCAGAAGTTAAGAAATATCTATGATCCGCCTCCAGTTATTTTTTATAAAGGAAGTTTAAATTTTCAGCTGCCTGGAGTTGCCATCATAGGTTCCAGAAATTCTACTGTTTATGGTAGAAAAATAGCAGCTAGAACTGCAGCAGAGTTAGCAAAAATGGGAATAAATATAATTAGCGGTTTAGCAAACGGGATAGATGGTACTGCTCATAAAGGTGCATTATCTGTCGAAGCTGGAATAACAACTGCTGTATTAGGTAATGGCTTTGATTATATATACCCCTCTCAGAACAATATTTTGTCTCAAAAAATTGCTGATAGTGGTTTGATGCTGACAGAATTTAATCCAGAAATTCCACCTAGAGCCCAGAATTTTCCCAGGAGAAATAGAATTATTAGTGCTTTAGCAGATTTGATATTAGTAGTAGAAGCTGGAGATAAAAGTGGAACTTTAATTACAGTTGATTATGCTCTGGAGCAGGGAAAAGATATTATGGCTGTACCAGCAAATATTGATAGGCCTAATTCGGTTGGCTGCAATAAGCTTATCAAAAAGGGAGCAGCTATTTTTACAAAAGTTAGTGATATTACCGATTATCTTAATCAATATCTGCAGCAAGAGGAAGATGAAAATAACTTTTTAGAAAATAAAAAGCTGATCAATAAAGTATATCCTGATTTAAATTATGATGAAATAAAAATTTTAAAACTTTTTCAACATGAGATAGAAATTTATTATGATGATTTAATCAAATTAAGTAATTTGACTACAGAAAAAGTGGATAGAATTCTGGTAAAATTAGAGCTGATGAATATTATAATTAGATTAAAAGGAAAAAAATATCAGTTTAAGGGTTTACAAAATCTACTTAAACCAATATAATAATATACTAGTTAAAGATTTTCTTAAAGTAGGGAGGCCTAGAGGCAGAAATGCCAGAATAATATGAATAAAAAAGTTATAGAGATTTTAAGTATATTAATTCATAAGATGCTAAATGATGTAGATTTATGGGAAGAGCAGGAGGATATAGTAATAGAACTTGAAGACAAGGGACATACTATTGAAAACATCAGTGAAGCATTTGATATTCTATTTAGTGAAGTAATTTCTGTTAGCGATAGTGACTATTATATAGATCGAGAAATGAACAGTGGTTATAATCGCGTATTTACAAAAGTAGAAAATTTTTATTTCACTAAAGAAATGAAAACTATAATTTTAAAGCTCAATGCAATGGGAGTTTTGAGTGCAGATGAGTTGGAAATTATAATTTTTAGAATGTTTCAGCTGGCTGCTGCTAATAATTTAGAAACAGATCTTGTCTGGGAAATAATTAATGATGTCGTAGATGATTCTGAATTATTAATGACAATTTCGGCTGAATTTAATGAATTTAACAGTGGTTTATTAAAACAACAGAGAGTAAACTAAGAGTTTACTGGAGGTATAAATTTAATGGCAAAGAAAAAAAAGAACCTGGTGATTGTAGAGTCACCTGCAAAAGCAAAGACAATCAAGAAATTTTTAGGAAGAAATTATAAGGTAGAAGCTTCGATGGGCCATGTTAGAGACTTACCCAAAAGTAAATTAGGTATTGACCTGGAAGATGATTTTGAACCAAATTATATTACAATTAGGGGTAAGGGTAAGACATTAAATAAATTAAGAAAAGCTGCTAAAAAAAGTGATGAAGTTTTTCTTGCAACTGACCCGGACCGTGAGGGAGAAGCTATTTCCTGGCATCTAGCTTATGCCTTGAAATTATCAGATGCAGAAAATAATCGGATAGAATTTAATGAAATTACTAAAACAGCAATTAAAAACGCAATAAAAAATCCGCGTACAATTAATAAAGACTTAGTAGATGCACAACAGGCTCGTAGATTATTGGACCGCATAGTTGGTTATCGCCTAAGTCCTTTGTTATGGAAAAAAGTCCGCAAAGGTTTGAGTGCAGGCCGAGTTCAGTCTGTAGCTGTTAGGATAATTTGCGAGAGAGAAGAAGAAATAAGAAATTTTGAAGAAGAAGAATATTGGAGTCTTGAAATTGAGTTAAAAAATGAAGCCGGAGAAGTAATTAAGGCAGATTTATATCGAATTGATAATAAAAAATTCAATCTAGAAAGTAAAGAAGAAACAGATCAGGTAATAGAAGATATAAAAAATGAAGAGTTTGAAATAATAAAGGTTAAAAAAAGAAAAAGAAGAAGAAATCCGAAGTCTCCTTTTACAACTTCAACCCTTCAGCAGCGTGCTTCTAATAAACTTAACTATACAGCTAAAAAGACTATGTATTTAGCCCAGCAGCTTTATGAAGGTATAGATGTTGGTAGTGAAGGGACAGTTGGTCTGATTTCTTATATTAGAACTGATAGCACAAGGCTTTCTAATGAAGCAAAAAATGGTGCAAAAGATTATATTTTAAATAAATTTGGAGATAAGTTCTTAAAAAGTTCTAAGAAAAAATCTAAAAATAATTCTAATGCTCAGGATGCTCATGAGGCTATCAGGCCTACTGATACTCAGAGAACACCTGAAAAAATGAAACAATATCTTTCAAAAGATCAGTTTAAATTATATGATTTAATCTGGAAAAGATTTGTTGCCAGTCAGATGAGTCCAGCTCTTTATGAAAGTATTTCGGCTCAATTTAAAGCTGGAGATAAATATAAATTTAGAGTTAGTGGTTCTCGTCTCCTATTTCCGGGGCATTTAATTTTAACTGGAAAAGAAAAAGAAGATGACATTGATCTTCCAGTTTTAAATGAAGGTGATATATATTCTTTAGTTAAAACAAATCCTGAACAGCATTTTACCACTCCACCTCCCAGATATTCTGAGGCAACACTGGTAAAAACACTGGAAGAAGAGGGAATAGGTCGTCCAAGTACTTATGCTCCAACCCTTTCTACAATTGAATCTAGAGATTATGTAGAAAAGGAAGGGAGATATTTTAAACCGACAGAACTTGGAGAAACAGTGACTGAATTATTAACCGAATATTTTCCTGATGTCACAGATATAGAATTCACAGCTGATTTAGAAAAAAGACTTGACGAAATTGAAAAAGGAAATGAAAATTGGAAAAAAATCTTAAGAGACTTCTATGAACCTTTCTTTAATCGCTTGGAAAATGCAAGAGAAAATATGGAAAGTGTTCAAATTGTTGAAGAAACAGATGAAGTTTGTGAAAAATGCGGTAGTCCCATGGTTGTTAAATATGGTCGTTATGGTAAATTTTTGGCCTGCTCGAGTTATCCGGAATGTAAAAACACCAAACCTTATCTTATAAAAACAGGTGTTGATTGCCCGGAATGTGAGGATGGAGAAATTATTGAGAGAACATCCAAAAAGGGTAGAACTTTTTATGGCTGCAGTAATTATCCAGATTGTAATTTTATGAGCTGGAATAAACCTGTTAAAAAGCCATGTCCCGAATGCGGTAGTTTAATGGTGGAAAAAACCACTAAAGCCAAAGGTAAACATTATAAATGTACTAACAAAGAATGTGGACATACTGAAAAAGCAGATTAATTATTGTATCTTTTAGATTATTTAGCTTTCTCCAATTTTCTTATTTATTTAGAATTTTGGGGGAAGCTTTAAAAATTTATTTTGCGAAAGCGTTTTCGATAATCAGACAATTATAACTAATATAACAGTGCTTTCAAAATATAAACTTTTAAAATATATATGAAAAATATTGTGAATCTAAGAGCAAAAACTTGACTTTTTTTATTAAAACATGTTAATATAAACAAAATAGATTAAAATATTTTGAATCATGTGACAATTTAAAAAATATAAGATTATAAGTAAAGGAGGTTCTAAATTGTCAATTACAGATTTTGAAGCAACTACTATAGTTGCTGTAAAACATAATGGTTGTACAGCCTTAGCTGGAGATGGCCAGGTAACACTTGGTAATACAGTTATGAAAAGTACAGCCAGAAAAGTCAGAAGATTATATAATGGCAAAATTTTAGCTGGATTCGCCGGAACATCTGCAGATGCCTTTACCCTTTTTGAGAAATTCGAAGGGAAATTAGAGGAATACCATGGAAGTCTGCAGCGGGCAGCAGTTGAGCTGGCCAAAGAATGGCGGACAGATAAAATTTTGAGAAAACTTGAAGCTTTGCTAATTGTTGCAGATCTGGATGAAATCCTTATTATTTCAGGTAATGGTGATGTGATTGAACCTGATGGCGATATTTCTGCTATTGGTTCAGGTGGCCCTTATGCAAGAGCGGCTGCTACAGCTTTATCAAACCATGCTCAAGACCTGAATGCCGGGGATATAGCCAGTGAAGCACTCAAAATAGCGGCTTCTATTTGTATTTATACCAATGAAAATATTACTTTAGAGGAGTTAAATGGAGGTGAGTCTGAAGCAGGTGAATAATCAACTAACACCAAAAGAAATCGTTGCTGAACTAGATAAATATATAATTGGACAGAATAAGGCTAAAAAATCAGTGGCAATAGCTCTAAGAAATAGATATAGAAGGAAACTGGTAAAGGATGAGATGAAGGATGAAATTATTCCAAAAAACATTCTAATGATTGGACCAACCGGTGTTGGTAAGACTGAGATTGCACGCAGACTTGCTAAGATTGCCAGAGCTCCTTTTATAAAGATAGAAGTTACTAAATTCACTGAAGTTGGTTATGTAGGTCGTGATGTAGAATCAATGATTAGAGACCTTACAGAATCAGCAATTAGAATGGTCAGAGAAGAAAAAATGGAAGAAGTTGAAATCGAGGCAGAAAAGCAGGCTATTCAAAGAATTGTAAATAAAATGCTGCCCGGTAAAGGTAAAAAAAATGATGACTATTATTCTAATTTAGTTGATGATATTAATAGAACGAGTGAAAATGTGGATGATCGAATAGCTGCCCGCAGAAAAAGAATGTACAACAGGATTAAAGAGGGCAAGCTGGATGATCAAAAAATAGAAATTGAAGTTGAAGAAAGTAATACTCAAATGATGGAAGTCTTTTCTGGTTCAGGTGTAGAAGAGATGGGTATTAACTTTCAGGATATGTTAGGAAATATTTTTCCAAATAAAAAACAGAAGAAAAAAGTTACTATTGCTCAGGCCAAAGAAATGTTGAAAGATGAAGAAGCTCAAAAGCTGATCGATATGGACCAGGTTAAAGCTGAAGCAATAGAAAAGGTTGAAGAAGATGGAATTATCTTTTTAGATGAGATTGATAAGATTGCCGGTAGAGAATCAAATTCTGGCCCAGAAGTATCAAGACAGGGTGTACAGAGAGATATTCTGCCGATTGTCGAAGGTTCAACTGTAAGCACAAAACATGGTTCAGTAAAAACTGATCACATTCTTTTTATTGCTGCAGGAGCCTTTCATGTTTCTTCACCAGCAGATCTGATACCTGAACTGCAGGGGAGATTCCCACTGAGAGTCAATTTAGACAGCCTCAGCCGGGAAAATTTCAAAGATATACTCTTACTACCCCAGAACTCTCTGGTCAAGCAGTATAAGGCTTTATTAGAGACTGAGGGCATAACTATCAACTTCACAGAAGATGCTGTCGAAGAAATATCAAGTTTTGCTTATGATATTAATGAAGAAACAGAAAACATTGGAGCCAGAAGATTGCATACAATTATGGAAAAACTATTAGAAGATCTTTCTTTTGAAGCTCCAGGTATGGAACGCGAAGAAATAGAAATAAATGTTGACTATGTAAATGATAAGTTAAAAGATGTTGTTGCAGATAAAGACCTAAGTAAATATATTTTATAATTTAAAACTGAAAATGGAGGAGATAACAATGGGTAGTTTATTAGAAAAAAGTAGAAAAATTAACCGATTATTACAGAGAACAGGTGGAAACGCAGTTGATTTTGTTGATATGGCTTATGTTTTAAAAGAAGCAGTACAGTGTAACATTTATGTGACAAGTAAAAAAGGAAAGATTTTAGGTTACAGCCTTTTAGATGATTTTGAATGTGATATTATGGAAGAAGCAGTTATTGATCAGGGAGAATTTCCTGAAGACTATAACAAAGGCTTATTAAGAATTAGAGAAACAAAGTCAAATATTGAACAAAAAGATGGTAAGTGTGTTTTTGCTGATGGTGAGGACTGCTTATTTGAAGATAAGTTAACAACAATTGTACCTGTTGTTGGTGGTGGAGATAGATTAGGAACCTTAGTTCTTGCTCGTTATGGCTCTGCCTTTACAGATGAGGATTTAGTTCTGGCAGAATATGGAGCAGCAGTTGTTGGAATGGAAATTCTGCGTTCCCGTAGTGAAAGAATAGAAAAGGAAGCTCGTAAAAAAGCAGCGGTTCAAATTGCAATTGATACTCTATCTTATTCCGAATTAGAAGCGATTGAACATATTTTTGAGGAATTAGATGGAGAAGAAGGATTATTAGTAGCAAGTAAGGTAGCAGATAGAGTTGGTATCACCAGATCTGTTATTGTTAATGCTTTACGTAAATTTGAAAGTGCAGGTGTAATTGAGTCTCGTTCATTAGGAATGAAGGGAACATACATCAAAGTTCTCAATGACAATTTATTAGAAGAATTAGAAAAACTAAAAGCATAAAATGATAATTGTTGATTTAACAGGCTCCTCAATTAGATGAGGAGTCTTTTTTTCTATTAGAGAAAAATTATTTTCATAAAAAGCCTTGATTAAGTTTCAAGTCTATGGTATACTTTTTTGTGGCAAAATACACACGACAGTTGATCTAAATGCTGGTGCTGTATTTAATACAGTTGTGTTTAGAGTTGATGCTGTCGGAGGCTAAAACCAGAAAGGAGGTGCAGGAGTTATGTCAGTTGTAAACATGAAACAACTCCTCGAATCGGGTGTTCATTTTGGTCATCAGACTAAAAGATGGAACCCAAAGATGAAACCATATATTTTCACCGAAAGAAATGGGATTTACATTATTGACCTACAGCAGACAGTTAAGTTAATTGACGATGCATATAATTTCGTTAAGGATCAGGCTGCTGAAGGTAAAAATGTACTGTTCGTTGGAACAAAGCGTCAGGCACAGGAAACTGTTAAAAAAGAAGCTGAAAGATGCGGAATGCCTTATGTTAATCAGCGCTGGTTAGGTGGTATGTTAACTAACTACCATACTATTAAGAAGCGTATTGACCGCTTAGAAGAAATCGAGCAGATGGAAGAAGAAGGTATTTTTGAAGTTCTTCCTAAAAAAGAGGTTATCGAGTTAAACAAAGAACACGATAAACTTCAGAGATTCCTCGGTGGAATTAGAGATATGAATGGTTTACCAGATGTAATCTTTATCACAGATGCAAGAAAAGAAGATATCGCAGTTTCAGAAGCTAGAAAACTTGATATCCCAATTGTATCAATCTTAGATACAAACTGTGATCCAGATCTGATAGATTATGTCATTCCTGGTAATGATGATGCTATTAGAGCTGTCAAATTGATTACCAGTGTTATTTCTGATGCAGTACTTGCTGGAAAGCAGGGCAAACAGGAAGCTGAAGTTAAACAAGAAGCTGAAGCTGAAGAAAATACTGCTGAATAAATTAAGAACTTATAAAAAGCGCTGGTGAAGTTTTAAGCTTTGCAGCGCTTTTTTTCTAGCATAATTGTAATTATTAACTAAATTATTAGATTATAATTTCAAAGATCTTGGTTTAAAAATATTTAATTTAAGTTTTATAAGTTACTATAAGGAGGTTATTTATAAATGGGCGTTACAATGAAAGATATAAAAGAACTTCGTTCCCGCACAGGTGCAGGTGTTCTTGACTGCAAAAAGGCATTAAACGAAGTGGATGGCGATATTGAAGCTGCTGTCGAATATTTGAGAGAAAAAGGAATGGCAGCTGCTGCTAAAAAAGCCGGTCGTATTGCTGCTGAAGGTTTAGTAAGTTTAAATATCACTGATGACCGCAAAAAAGGTATACTGGTTGAAGTTAACTCTGAAACTGACTTTGTGGCTAAAAATGATCAGTTCCAGAACCTAGTAGCTGATATTTCCGAGCATATTATGCAGAGTGATGCAGAAGAGGTAGAAGCTATTGAAAAGGAAAACTGGTATAAAGATGAGAGCCAGACAGTTAATGATGTAATCAAAGCTGCTATTGCAAGCATTGGTGAAAATATCAACTTAAGAAGATTTAAGAAAGTGGAAACTGATGGATATTTATTTGGATATATTCATTTAGGTGGAAAAATTGGTGTTTTAGTAGAATTTGCTAATGAATTTGATGATTCAAAAGCTCAGACTGCTAAAGATGTTGCAATGCATATTGCTGCTATTAATCCAGAATTCTTAGATCGTGACTCTGTAGATGCAGAAGCAATTGAAAAAGAAAAGAAAATTTATAGAGAACAAATGTTAAACGAAGGTAAGCCAGAGCATATTCTTGATCAAATTATTGAAGGTAAAATCAATAAATATTATACTCAGGTTTGTCTTTTAGAGCAGCCTTTTGTTAGAGATGATGAAAAAACTGTTGCAGAAATATTATCAGAAAATGATATGGAAGTTAAACAGTTTACACGCTTCGAAATTGGTGAAGGTATTGAAAAGAAAGAAGAAGACTTTGCCGCTGAAGTTGCTGCCATGACAAAAAATCAATAATAATTAAAAAAGGAGAGCACTGGCGAGAGTGTTCTCTTTTTTTAAGTAAATTTGTTTTTAAAAAAGGAATTAGCTAAAAATTGAAGAATAATATTTAATGGAGGTTAATTATATAATGACAGAGAAACCAGTTTATTCAAGAATACTGCTTAAAATTAGTGGAGAAGCACTTGCCGGTGATAATGGCTTTGGGATTGATCCTGAAATGATCAAAAAAATTGCTTCAGAAATCAGTGATGTTGTAAAATCTACAAATGTTGAAATGGCAGTTGTAGTTGGTGGTGGTAACATATTTAGAGGTATAGCAGGAAGTGCAAAAGGTATGGACAGAGGTACAGCAGATTACATGGGGATGCTGGCAACTGTAATCAATGCTTTAGCACTCCAGGATGCTGTAGAAAAACATGATATTGAGACCAGAGTTCAGTCAGCAATCGAAATGCGTCAAATTGCAGAACCTTATATTCGCCGTCGAGCAATTAGACATTTAGAAAAAGGAAGAGTGGTTATCTTTGCTGCCGGTACAGGAAACCCATTTTTCTCAACTGACACCACAGCAGCACTCAGGGCAGCTGAAATTTCTGCTGATGCAATTTTAATGGCTAAGAATGTAGATGGTATTTATGATTCTGATCCTGCAGTTAACGAAAATGCACAGAAACATGAAACTTTATCCTACATTGATTTATTAAATAACTCTCTGCGGGTTATGGATTTTACAGCTGTTTCATTATGTATGGATAATAAAATACCCTTAAAAGTATTTGCGGTTAAAAAAGAAGGCAATATTAAGCGGGTATTACTTGGCGAAGATATTGGAACTTCTGTTAGTTAATTATTAAATCTGAGGAGGCCAAATTTATGTTTAGAGAGGTAATGAAAGAAACAGAAACAAAGATGCAGAAAACATTAGAAAAAACAAAGGAAGATTTAAATACCATTAGAACTGGTAGAGCCAGACCCTCATTAGTTGAAAACATTAAAGCTAATAACTATGGTGTAGCAACTCCAATCCAGCAGATGGCAAAGGTTTTTGCTCCAGAAGCAAGACAGATTGTAATCGAGCCCTGGGATAAAAATAATATTGAAGCAATTGAAAAAGCTATCATGCAGGAGAACTTAGGTCTTAACCCCAGTAATGATGGTAGTGTAATTAGAATTAATATCCCCCAGTTAACAGAAGAAAGAAGAAAAGAACTTGTAAAGATCCTGCATGAAAAAGCAGAAAAAGGTAGAATTGCTATTCGTGGTATCAGAAGAGACTCTAACGAAGAATTAGAAATGTTAGAAGACGAAGGAGAAATCTCTGAAGACAATATGCACCGAGGTCTGGACAATGTTCAGGAGTTAACTGATGAGTATATTGGTAAATTAAATGACATAGTTGAGAGAAAAGAAGAAGAGATAATGGAAGTCTAAGCTATGGAATTGGAAATTAATAAATTTTTAGCTTCTCCACTAGAAAAAGCAGTTAATTTTTTTAAAAAAGAACAGCTTGATTATGAATTGAAAGAGATTAAACCTCCATACAAAAACAAGGATAATCTTAAAAAAAGTGGAACTAAAAGAGTACTTAAAATAGAAAAAGATGCTGATAACGGTTTTTATTTAATAACCTGGTCTTTTCAATATAACAGCTAATTTATGCCCCCTATTTTAGGGGGTAATTAATTAATTGGAAGGGATGATTTAATGAATACCCCTAAAAACATTGCAATAATTATGGATGGTAATGGCCGCTGGGCACAAAAACAGAATAAAAACAGAAGTGCCGGTCATAAAGAGGGTGTTAAAACCTTAAAAAAAATAGTAAAAGCTGCAGCTGATCTAAAGGTTGAGTCATTAACTGTATATGCTTTTTCAACAGAAAACTGGAAAAGACCAAAAGCAGAAGTAGATTTTTTATTAACCCTAATGAGAAGAACTATGCGTAATGAGGTAGAAGAGCTGCTTGCAAATGGAGTTAAAGTCAATTTTATTGGTCGAAAAGATGCATTGTCGGAAAATTTAATTAATGAAATTGATCAGATTGAAAAACGTTCTCTTGAAAATAGAAAGCTAACTTTAAATATTGCTTTTAATTACGGAGGTCGAGCAGAAATTATAGATTCTGCTAAAAAGATTGCTGAAGCTTATAAAAATAATGAAATCAAACTTGAGCAATTAGATGAAAATAATTTTTCTAATTTTTTATATAACAGTCAGCTGCAGGATGTAGAACTTTTAATTAGGACTGGTGGCGATATGCGCTTGAGCAACTTTTTGCTCTGGCAGTCAGCTTATGCTGAATTATATTTTACTGATAAATTTTGGCCTGATTTTGAAGCTGAAGATTTAATTAAAGCTATTGAAGAATTTAAGCAAAGAGAGAGAAGATTTGGCGGCCTAAATGATGGTGATAATAATGCTTAAAAAAAGAATTATTAGTGCTATTATTGGAATTTTATTATTAATATTTTTAGTTTTTGCTGGTTCACTTCCATTTTTTATAACTGTCAGTATAATAACTGTACTTGCTGTTAGGGAATACAGCAGAATGCTTAAAATTAAGTCGAAAGGGCTGCTGACAATACTTGCTTTAGCTTCTGTACTTATTGTTTTTAATGCTTATTTAATTTCAAATGACCTTAATTTTTTGCCATATGGAATTATATTTTTTATTATAATATTTACCCTTTATATTTATCATTTACATAACTATGAAGAAAAAAACTTTATTAACAATCTAAGTTATCAGCTTTTCTCAATTATTTATATTGGTGGTGGCTTATCATTTGCAGTTTTTTTAAGAGATATTAATCAGGAACCTTTTCTAAATACGGCTGCCTTATGGTTGGTTTTAATTGCTACCTGGTTGACAGATTCTGGTGCCTATTTTGTCGGTAAAAAATTTGGTAAAAAATCAATGGCTCCCGTAATAAGTCCTAATAAAACTATTGCAGGAGCAGTTGGGGGAGTACTAACAACAGCTGTTTTCATAATTGGTTCAGCCTATATTTTAGATATTCTCAATATATATTATGTTATTTTTGCCTTTCTATTCCCTGGAGTAGCAATCATGGGAGATTTATTTGAATCATGTATTAAAAGAAATTTTGGTGTTAAAGATACGGGGACAATTATTCCCGGTCATGGTGGAATTTTAGATAGGTTTGATAGTTTTATTTTCACAGCACCTTTCACATATTATTTCATTATTTTATTTTTGGGGTGAATTAAATGTTAATAGATAAGTGGTACACTAAATATTTTTTAATGTTTTTATTTTTGTTATTGAGTTTAGTGATTTTAGAGCATGTTTTTATTTATTTTACCCCATTTATTATTGCTGCTGTGATTGCCAGTTTGATCAATCCGATAGTCGACTATTTGGATCAAAAGGTTCCGATTCATCGGGGTTTTATTGTAGTTGCAGTTCTAATTTTAGTGGTAGTTATTTTAGTTACAATGATCATTATTGGTGGAGCTCAGGGATATTTAGAATTAAATAGACTGCTTCGTAATTTACCGGACTATCGTTCTATCGATTCTCAAATCAACTGGATTTCTGAACAGAATGAGCAGCTGGAAACTTTTATGGAAAACTGGGAAATATCTGATGCTGTCAAAGATGCTATTAACAGCAATCTTCAGCTTTTATATAATGGAATTAGAGATGCTCTGGTGTCTGTAATTAATTCAGTTTTAGATTTCTTGACAAAACTGCCCAGTATGCTGATGATTCTCTTTATTGCTTTTATTGCTACATTTTTTATCAGCAGAGATCGAGATAGTATTAAGACATTTCTAATCAATATTTTTCCTGAAGATATTCAGCCTAAAATTGCTAATGTTTTTACTCAGCTAAACAGGTCTGCAGTTGGTTATATTAGAGCAATGTTAATTTTAATTTCAATAAGTGGTTTAGTAGCTGGAACCGGTGTCAAATTAATGGGCAACCAGTATGCCTTAATTGTTGGGGCGGCAGCTGCAATTTTAGATTTAATACCAATTATTGGGCCAGCTCTATTATTTTATCCCTGGATTGCCATTTCAATAATATTTGGCAACTTTTCTCAGGCTTTTTCACTTTTTTTACTCCATTTGTTTTTAGCCGGGGTTCGTTCAGCCTCAGAAGGAAAAATTATGGGTAAAAACTTAGGCCTCCATCCTTTAGCAACTATGACCGCTCTTTTTTCAGGTTATAGGATCTTAGGAGCAATTGGTTTTGTAGTAGGGCCAACTTTTTTAGTTATTATTAAGGCAATTGTGGATTCGGATTTAATTGATATCAAAAAATAAATTTTATGATTTTTAGAGGTGAAAAAATGAAAGAGATAACAATTCTTGGTTCTACAGGTTCAATTGGATGCCAGACTTTAGAAGTTGTTGATAGTTTAAAAGACTGGAAGGTTAAATCTTTAACCGCATATAAAAATATTGAGCTTCTGAACCAGCAGATTGAAAAATATCAGCCAGAATTTGTAGTCGTTGTTGACGAAAAAGCGGCTTCTGCTTTAAAAGCTGAGCTGAAAAATAAAAAAATAGAAGTTTTAACCGGCAAGGAAAACCTAAAAACAGCAGCTTCTGCTGAAGTAGATCTTCTTTTAAATGCTGTAGTCGGTTTTGCTGGTTTAGAACCTTCCATTGCAGCAGCTAAAGCCGGAAACGATATTGCTCTGGCTAATAAAGAAAGTTTAGTCAGTGGTGGTTCAATTTTAACTGATTTAGTCAGCAAAAATGGTGTAAAATTATTACCAGTAGACAGTGAGCATAATGCAATATTTCAGCTTTTAAAGGGACACAGGGAAGAATTAGATCAGATTCTTTTGACTGCTTCTGGTGGTCCTTTCTTTTCCTATTCTAAAGATGAACTGGAGGGTGTATCAGTAGAAGATGCTTTAAACCATCCTAATTGGGAAATGGGAAGCAAAATAACAATTGATTCTGCCTCTCTAATGAATAAAGGTTTGGAAGTTATTGAAGCTCACTGGTTATTTAATTGTGATTATGAAAATATTAAAGTACTTGTTCATCCGCAAAGCATTGTACATTCAATGATTAGATTAGTTGACGGGACAGTTTTAGCTGAAATGGGTTCTGCAGATATGAGAATGCCAATTCAATACTGTTTAACCTACCCTGAGAGAAAAAAATCTTTGGGAGCTAGACTGGAGCTTGATAAAATAGCAGCTTTAGAATTTTTTCAGGCTGATACAGAAAAATTTCCTAATCTAAAATATGCTTATACAGCTGGGAAAGCAGGAGGGACTTATCCTGCTGTTTTAAATGCAGCTAATGAAATTGCAGTTTATAGTTTTTTAAAAGGCAAAATTCCGTTTTTAGCTTTAAGTAGAGTTGTTGCAGCAGTCTTAGACCAGCATCAAAATATTCAAGATCCCAATCTGGAAGCAGTTTTAAATGCTGATCAAGAAGCGCGTCGTTTAGCTCTGGAGGTAATTAAAGAATGGTTCTAACAATTGTTTCTTTTATTGTTGTTTTAGGTGTTTTAGTTTTTATTCATGAATTCGGCCATTATATCACTGCTAAGAAATCTGATATTATGGTCTCAGAATTTGCATTAGGTTTTGGTCCTAAGCTTCTTTCTAAACAGGTAGGTGAAACTTTATATTCTATCAGAGCAATACCTCTTGGAGGTTTTTGTAACATGGTTGGGGAATTTCCGGCTGATGATTCAATGTCAGCAGAGGAAAGAGAAGTTTACGATCAGGCGAAAGAAAAAGGACGCCTTTTTAATCAAAAGTCTCCTTTAAAAAGGCTGGCAGTAATACTAATGGGACCGATTATGAATTTCCTGCTGGCAGTTTTAATATTTATCTCGGCCTTTGCCATTTTCGGTGTACCAACTTCCACTAATGAAGCAGCTATTTTAGGAGAGGTGATTCCCGAACAACCAGCAGCAGAAGCTGGTCTGCGGGCAAACGATAAAATTCTTTCGATTAATGGCCAGGAAGTTAGTAGTTGGAATGAAATGTCCGATCTGATTCGAAAAAATTCTGAACAGGAAATTTTAATCCGTTATCAGCGTGATAATCAAATAAATGAGATTACATTAACTCCTATGTACAGTGAGGAAAGTGAGCGAGGAGTTATTGGTGTTTATCCAAAATTAATTCGAGAAAATGTTTCTTTAATCAGTGCTTTTACCTTAGGATTAGAGCAGAGTTATCAGGTTTTTAAAATGACTATTTTTGGCTTTGTCCAGATGTTTAGAGAAAGTTCTGCTGAAGATATTGGTGGTCCAATTATGATTGCTTCAATTATTGGTCAGGCTGCAAGGGTTGGTATTTTAAATGTTTTAAATTGGATGGCAATTATCAGCATCAATCTGGGTATTATTAACCTGCTGCCATTTCCAGCCTTAGATGGAGGTAGAATTTTATTTATTTTTGTTGAATTAATTAGAGGTAAACCAGTTGACCCCCGCAAAGAAAGTTATGTTCACATGCTGGGTTTTGCAATTTTAATGCTTTTAATGGTTTTCATAATTTATAATGATGTAATGCGAACTTTTTTTAACTAAAAATATTAATTTTAATCGATCATTTTTAGTCTATAATTGATAGAGGTGGATTATGTATAATAGAAGACAAACAAAGCTTGTTCATTTTTCTGAACAGCCGGTTGGGGGAGGGGCTCCAATTTCTGTTCAGTCAATGTGCAATACTAAAACAGAAAATATAGAAGCAACTGTTAAACAGATTAAGCAGCTGGAAGCAGTAGGTTGTGAGATCATCAGGGTTGCAGTACCGGATCAAAAAGCTGCTCAGGCGCTTTCTGAGATCAAAAAGAAAATAAATATTCCTCTGGTTGCAGATATTCATTTTGATTATCAACTTGCTTTAATGGCAGTAGAAAACGGAGTAGATGCACTGAGAATTAACCCAGGAAATATTGGCAGCGATCAGAAAGTGAAAGAAGTTGCTTTAGCCTGCAAAAATAATAAAATACCAATTAGAGTTGGCAGCAATTCAGGATCAATTGAAAAGGAATTATTAGAGAAATATGGTGGCCCAACTGCAGAGGCAATGGTCGAAAGTGCACTCCGTAATGTTAGGGTTTTAGAAGAAAATGACTTTTATGATATTGTTATTTCACTAAAATCAAGCCATATTTCAACAACTTTAAAGGCTTATAGGTTAATGGCTGAAAAAGTAGATTATCCGTTTCATATAGGAATTACAGAATCTGGAACTCCCTGGCGTGGTACAATTAAATCAGCTGCCGGTATTGCTTCACTTTTAACCCAGGGTTTTGGAGATACACTTAGAGTTTCATTGACAGGTGATCCGGTTGAAGAAGTTAGGGTTGGCTGGCAAATTTTAAAGTCACTGGAGCTCAGGAAAAAAGGAGTAGAAATTATCTCCTGTCCTACCTGTGGCCGGACAAATATCGACTTAATAGCTCTGGCAGAAAAAGTGGAAAAGGAATTGATGAAAATTGATAAAGACATTACAGTTGCAGTAATGGGATGTGCTGTTAATGGTCCAGGTGAAGCTAAAGAGGCTGATATTGGCGTTGCGGGTGGTATGGAAGAAGGATTAATATTTAAATCTGGTAAAATTGTTAAAAAAGTAAAAGAAGACCAGCTGCTGGACGAATTATTAAAGGAAATCAAAAAACTTTAAGCTAAAACTTCAAATTTAAGCGAAATAATAAAAGCAGCTTTAAAACTAAAATTTTATAATAAAAATATCAGTAAGTTATTTGAACAGAAATAGGAGTGGTGTGAAATGCGCATGTCAAAATTATATTTACCAACATTGAAGGAAGATCCAGCGGAAGCAGAGGTAACAAGTCATAAACTAATGCTGAGAGCAGGAATGATGAGAAAACATTCTTCCGGAATTTATTCTTATCTGCCTTTGGGCTATCGAGTTATCAAAAAGATTGAAAAGATTACTAGAAAACATATGGACAATAGTGAAGCTCAGGAGGTTCTGCTGCCGGTTATGCAGACATCTGAAATCTGGAAGAATTCTAAGAGATGGGACAAATTTGGTCCTTTAATGATCAAGTTTTTGGACCGTAAAAATAGAGAATATTGTCTGGGACCAACTCATGAGGAAGTTGTAACTGATCTAGTCAGAGATGAAGTTCGTTCTTATAAAGATTTACCTTTAAATTTATATCAGATTCAGACTAAGGTCAGAGATGAGATCAGACCTCGTTTCGGTGTAATGCGCGGTCGTGAATTTATCATGAAAGATGCCTATAGTTTGGATATCGATTATTCTGGATTGGATAAAAGCTATCAGGCGATGTTTGATGCTTATGAAAGAATTTTTGCTGAATGTGGTTTAGAAGCAGTTGCAGTTGAAGCTGATACAGGAGCAATGGGAGGAAAAGATTCACACGAATTTATGGTTTTAGCTGATTCTGGAGAAGATGAAATTGCATTCTGCAGTCACTGTGATTATGCGGCAAATGTGGAAAGAGCTGTTTCAGATAAAGTTGAGATTGATTTTGAAGTGGAATCAGATTTCGAAAAAATACATACACCTGAGATTAAAACTATTGAGCAGTTAGTAGAATATTTAGAGGTTCCAGCTGCTAAAATGATTAAAGCTGTAGCGATGGTTGCTGATGGAGAAGCAGTATTAGCATTAGTTTCCGGTGAAGATGAGTTAAATGAAATCAAATTAATTAACTATCTGCAGGTAAATGAGCTGCGGCCTGCGGAAGAGGAAGAATTTGAAGAATTATTTAATAGTGTTCCCGGATTTATTGGCCCAGTTAATTTAACTGATGTTAGAATTATAGCTGACAAAAGACTTCAAAATATGTCAGGTGCTGTTGTTGGTGCTAATGAAAAAGATTACCATTTTAAAGATGTTAAAGCCGGCAGAGATTTTGAAGTTGAAGCTTTTACAGATTTGCGTTCGGTTAAAGAAGGCGAAAATTGTGCTAAATGTGATAGCGGCAAGTTGAATATCAAAGATGGTATTGAAGTTGGCCATATCTTTAAATTAGGAACCAAATATAGTGAAAATATGGGAGCAAATTATTTAGACGAAAATGGGAAAGCACAGCCAATTGTAATGGGAAGTTATGGAATTGGAATTACCCGTTTGGTAGCTGCTGCAATTGAACAAAACAATGATCAGTATGGAATTAAATGGCCCAAAGCTATTGCTCCTTACCAGATCATAATTCTTCCCTTAGGTAATGATGAATTAGTTCAGGAAAAATCTGAAGAAATTTATCAGAACTTAAAAGATCGAGGCTGGGAAGTATTAATCGATGACCGTCAGGAAAGAGCAGGAGTTAAGTTTAATGATTCAGAATTAATAGGAATTCCACTTCGTTTGACCATTGGTTCTCGTTCACTTGAAAATGGTGTTGTTGAAGCTATGATTAGGTCAACAAATGAGAAAATGGAAATCGAGTTAGATAAATTAGAAACAAAAGTTGAAGAATTATTTACAGAGATTTCTTAGGTTAACAACTCTCTGGAAGGAGTAATTAATGATAAAGGCACTAAGTTCAATTAAAGAAAACAGCTTATATAAATATTTAATCTGTGACCAGCAGAAAAAAATAGTTTATTGTATCACAGATTCTGAAAATAAAGCGGAGATAGAAAATGATTTAAATCAGAAGCTTTCATTAAAGGAGCAGGAATTTCAGTTAGAAATAATCTCAAATTTGAGTCTGAAAGAGGAATTGTTTTTAATCTGGCCGCAGATAATTAAAAACTTTGAATCATATTTTTCTTTCAGTACTAACTGGTTAAAAAGAGCCCAGCTGTTTTTAGAGAACCAGGAACTGAAAATAAAGTTAGAAACAAAAATGGCCCAAAAAAAGCTGGCTCAGCCAAAGGTAATTAACTTTTTAGAGAATAATATTGGTAAATATTTAGCAGATATAAAGAAAGTATCAGTTCATAATGGTGACTTTTTGCCTGAGATTGAAGAGAATACTGATCCAGCTAAATTTAAACAGCGTTCAGAAAGAACTGCACCTCCTACTCAAAATTATTCAAATGGTAATTCTGCAGGTGGTAATTCTTCCCGGAATAAAAGCAGAGGCGGTAAGAAAAAAGACCGCTATGGACGTGTGATTAGAGGTCAGAAAACTCACAGTTTAAAAGAATTGGATACTGAGATTCCTTCAGTGATTGTAGAAGCTGATCTTTTTGACATTGATGTCCGCCAGACTAGAAAAGGAAGTTATTTATATATATTAAAAATTACAGATTATGATAGTTCCATTTCTGCAAAATGTTTTAGTGATGACAAAGATGATTTTTTAGACAGTTTAAGCAAAGGCCAGCATCTTAAAATTAGAGGTAAGGTGGCTTTTGACCCCTACAGCAAGGAATGGGGAATCATTTTTAATGATTTAATGCCTTTAGAAAAAGAAAGGCGAATGGACCAGTCAGAAGACAAAAGAGTCGAACTTCACCTGCACACTCAGATGAGTGCAATGGACTCAGTTATTAATGTCAAAGATGTTGTTAAAAGAGCTGGTGACTGGGGTCATAAAGCAATAGCAATTACAGATCACGGTGTTGTTCAGGCCTTTCCTGATGCCTATGCTGCCGGTCAAAAACATGATGTCCAGATTATTTATGGAGTTGAAGCTTATCTAGTTGATGATGGAGAACCAATCATCAACAACCCTTATTCTGCTCAAATTGATGAGACAGAGTTTATAGTTTTTGACTTAGAAACTACCGGTCTCAATCCGTCTCAGCATGAAATAATAGAAATTGGGGCCGTTAAAATTAAGGCTGGTGAAAAGATTGATGAATTCAAGTCTTTTATCAACCCGGGAGTTAAAATACCTGCTAAAATAACTGAAATAACAGGAATCAATGACCGAATGGTTAAAGATGCCCCTGGATTAGCTGAGGTTATTAACAATTTTGTTGAATTTGCAGGTGATGGTGTACTAGTAGCCCATAATGCTGATTTTGATTATGGTTTTATCCGAACTGCTTTAGAAAAATTAGAGATTAAAAGGGATGATTATACTGTTTTAGATACTCTGGGACTTGCCAGAGCAGTAGTAAAGGATACTAAAAATTATAAACTAAATACACTTGCTGAATATTTTAATGTAGATTTAGAAAATCACCACCGAGCTTTAGATGATGCCAAAGCAACAGCCGAGATACTCAACAATTTATTAGAGCTTATTCAAGCTGATGAAACAAATAATCTTAATCAGATTAATAATTATATTTCTAAGATTGACTGGAAGGATTTAAGGCCCTTCCACGCTGTTATTTTAGCCAAAAATAAAAAAGGCCTTAAAAACTTATATAAGTTAATTTCAATTTCTCATCTGAATAATTTTTACAAAAAACCGAGAATCTTAAAGAGTATCTTACTCCAGCACCGGGAAGGTCTGCTGATTGGTTCGGCCTGTGAAGCAGGTCAGATCTATAAAGCATTTGTCAACAACAGACCAAGAAATGAAATTAAAAAAATAGCTAAGTTATATGATTATCTTGAGCTGCAGCCTCTGGGTAATAACCAATTTTTAATTCCAGATAAAGTTAATTCAAAAGAAGATTTAAAGGATATTAATAAAAAAATATACCAGCTTGGTCAGGAACTCAATAAGCCTGTTGTTGCAACTTCAGATGCTCATTTTTTAGATCCGAAAGATAGTATTTTTAGAGAAATTCTTCAGACAGGACAGGGCTTTAATGATGCAGATCAGCAGCCCCCAATTTATTATAGAACTACAGAGGAAATGCTTTCAGAATTTGCCTATTTTGGTGAGGAGACAGCAGCAGAAATTGTGATTGATAATCCAAATCAAATATTGGAGCAGATTGAAAATATTAAACCAATACCTGACGGTCTTTTCACACCTGAAATTGAAGGGGCTGAAGCGGAAATTAGAGAGATGTCTTACCAGAGGGCACATGAGTTTTATGGTGAAGAACTGCCAAAACTAGTTGTCGATCGGCTGGAAAAAGAACTTTCTTCAATTATTGAGAATGGTTTCGCTGTTATTTACTTAATCGCTCACAAACTTGTTAAGAAATCTTTGGAGGATGGCTATTTAGTAGGTTCAAGGGGATCAGTTGGCTCTTCTTTTGTGGCAACAATGACTGAAATAACTGAGGTTAACCCCTTACCACCACACTATCGCTGTCCGGAGTGTTCAAAACATGAATTTATTACTGATGGTTCAATTGGAACTGGAGTTGATTTACCGGATAAAGTCTGTCCTGATTGTGGTTGTGAATATATTAAAGATGGTTTTGATATACCTTTTGAAGTCTTTATGGGCTTTAAAGGGGATAAAGTTCCTGATATCGATCTTAATTTTTCTGGCGAATACCAGGGCAAAATTCATAAATATACTGAAGAATTCTTCGGCAGGGACTATGTTTATAAAGCAGGCACAATTTCTACAATTGCTGACCGAACAGCCTTTGGCTTTGTCAAAAATTACCTTGATGATAAGGGTATGGATGTTAAAAGGGCGGAAATTGATCGCCTGGTAGCTGGCTGTACTGGTGTGCGTAGAACTACCGGACAGCATCCAGGTGGATTGATGATTGTGCCCAAGGCCAACAGTATTTTTGATTTCAGTCCGATCCAGCATCCTGCAAATGACCAGGACACAGATATTAGAACTACCCACTTTGATTACCACTCAATTAGTGGTAGAATCTTAAAACTTGATTTACTCGGCCATGATGATCCAACATCACTCAGGCTGCTGCAGGATATGACTGGAATTGAACCAAAGGATATTCCACTTGATGACCAGGATACGATGAGTATTTTTTCTGGAACTGAGATTCTGGGGGTCGATCCGGATTTACTCGGAACGGATATTGGAACTCTTGGAATACCTGAATTTGGTACTTCCTTTGTTCAGCAGATGCTGAGAGATACCAGACCGACTACCTTTGCTGAGCTGGTTCGAATAAGTGGACTTTCCCACGGAACAGATGTCTGGTTGAATAATGCTCAGGATTTAATCAGAAAGGGAAAAGCAGAGCTGGCTGAAGTAATTTCAGTACGTGATGATATTATGAATTATCTGCTGCAGCGGGGAGTAGAACCTTCTACTGCTTTCTGGATTATGGAACATGTGCGTAAGGGTAGAGGGTTGACTGAAGATGAGGAGCAGGCAATGAGGGAAAATAATGTGCCGGAATGGTATATTGATTCCTGTAAAAAGATTAAATATATGTTTCCTAAAGCTCATGCTGCTGCTTATGTAACTATGGCTTATAGAATCGCTTATTTTAAAGTACACCATCCTGCAGCTTTTTATACCGCATATTTTTCAATTAAAGCTGATGATTTTGACGCTCAGCTGGCTTGTAATGGACGGGAGACGGTGATCAATAAAATTGAAGAACTGGAAGCTCTGGGTAATGATATGACTGCTAAAGAGAGTGGAACATTAACAGTGCTTAGGATTGTACTGGAAGCTATGATGAGGGGGATTGAATTTTTGCCGGTTGATATTTACAAATCAGCTGCTGGCAGATTCATCAAAAAAGAAGAAAATAAGCTTTTAGCACCTCTAATCAGTCTGCAGGGATTAGGAGGCAGTGCTGCTGAAAGTGTAGTTCTTGAAAGACAAAAATCAGATTTCACCTCAATTGAAGAATTATCAAACAGAACCTCACTTACTTCGACAGTGATTGAGATTTTAAGAGAACATGGCTCTTTAGATGGAATGCCTGAGAGAAATCAGCTGTCTCTTTTTTAGTTGAAATTTTTGATAGAGATCATTTGAAATATCAGGGATTTCGGAAAAAATTTAGATCTTGTTTTTTGATCCAATATTTTCCATACTCTCGGCATCCTTAAAAAACTTGCAAGTCTAAAAAAGCTGTGATAGAATTATAAAGGAAAGAGTTCTGATAAATACTAATGTTGATTTTTAGGAGTGGGGATGTCTTCCCACTCTTTTATTATAGTTTAAGTAAATTTTTTTAAAAAAATTAAATATTTAAGAAAGAGGGGTGTTTTATTTGGGGAAAGTTGCTGATACAGTAACAGATTTTGTGCTTCCAATTGCCCATAGTGAAAATTTAACATTAATTGACGTTGAATTTCTAAAAGAAGGCAGTGATTGGGTTCTTCGTATCTTCTTAGAAAACAAAGATGGTGATTTAACTATCGAAGAATGTGAAAAAGTAAGTCGAGCTTTAAGCATTATTCTAGATGAAGAAGATCCTATTGACAAGAGTTATATATTAGAAGTTTCTTCTCCGGGGCTTGAACGGCCTCTTAAAACTGAAGAGGATTTTGAACGTTTTCAGGGAGAATTAATTGCAGTAAAAACTTTTAAGAAAATAGATGGTGAAAAAGAATTTATTGGTTCTCTAAAGAAATTTGAAGACCAAAAAATAACTTTAATTCTTAAAAATGATGAAGAATTAACTATTGATTATAATTTAGTAGCAAGAGCTAATTTAACTTTTGAAATTTAATATTAAGGGGGGAAAAGCATGAATGTAGAATTCATTCAGGCCCTGGATGATATAGAAAAAGATAAAGGTATATCTAAAGATGTATTGTTGGAGGCCATTGAAACAGCTTTAGTTTCAGCTTATAAAAAAGATTTTGGTTCTAAAGATAATGTAAGGATTGAAATATCAGCTGAAGCGGGGGAAGTTAAAGTTTATTCCCGCAAGGAGGTTGTAGAAGAAGTTGAGAATGGAAATAGTGAAATATCCTTAACTGAAGCTGAAAGAATAGACAGCAAGTATACAATCGGTGATATAGTAGAAATTGAAGTAACTCCGGCTAATTTTGGTCGGATTGCAGCCCAGACTGCTAAACAGGTTGTGATGCAGCGAATCAGAGAAGCAGAAAGAGATGTTATCTTTGATCAATACAAAGAAAAAGAAGATGAGCTGATCACAGGAACAATTCAGCGCTTTCATAATGATAATATCCTAATTGATATGGGAAAAACTGAGGCACTGCTGCCACCTTCTGAGCAGATAGCTGGTGAAAGGTATGAAATCGGGGAAAGAATTAAACTTTATGTAGTTGAAGTGAGTACAACTAATAAAGGACCTAGAATTTTAGTTTCCAGGACTCATCCTGGATTATTAAAAAGACTTTTTGAAATAGAAGTTCCTGAAATTTTTCAAGGTTTAGTTGAAATCAAAGCAGTTGCTAGAGAAGCCGGTCAAAGATCTAAAATGGCAGTTAGCAGTTCTGACAGTCAGGTTGATCCTGTAGGAGCCTGTGTAGGTCCTAAAGGGATGAGAGTTCAGGCTGTTGTGGATCAATTAAATAATGAGAAAATTGATATTGTAAAATGGGATGATGACCCAGAAGTATTTGTTGCAAACGCTTTAAATCCAGCTGAGGTTGTTAGCGTGGATATTAATAAATCTGATAAAATTGCTGAAGTTGTTGTACCAGACTTTCAACTATCATTAGCAATCGGTAAAGAAGGTCAAAATGCCAGACTTGCAGCAAAGCTAACTGGCTGGAAAGTAGATATCAAAAAGGAATCTGAAGTTGAAGCTGAACCAGAAAATATTGAAGAAATTAAAGCAGATGCATCTAAACTTACAGCCAGTTTGGATGATTTTGAAGAACAAGCAGACGAAAATCAGTCTGAGCTTGAAGGAACAGCTTCATCAGAATTAGACCCAGATGCTGATGCTGAAGAAGCCAATGAGGATTTAATTGATGAGATTTCAGATGAAGTAGAAGAATTAGATAAAAATATAGACGAAAAGTAAAAAATGATGGAATTTATTGTGCTAACTAAAAAAATCTTAAGGAGGATTGAGATTGCAGAGCAGAAGTCCTATTCGTAAATGTGTAGGTTGTGGTGCCAGAAGAGACAAGATTGAACTTTTAAGAGTGGTGAATAATAAAGGAGAAATTTTAGTTGATCCGGGAGGAAGAACCCCCGGAAGAGGTGCTTATCTCTGTCCTAATATGGATTGCTTAGATAAAGCAGTAGAAAAAAATTCACTAAAAAAAGCATTAAAGATTGATATTTCTGATGAAATTTATGAACAAATTTCGGAGGAGATTAAACATGATTAACTAACAGCAGAATATTTTGGAGGTGCAAGTATGGCAAAAATTAGAGTATATAATCTGGCTCATGAGCTGGATATGGATAGTAAAGAAGTAATAGAATTATTAAATGATCTTGATATTGAAGTATCAAGTCATATGAGTACGATAACTGATGAAACAGCAGAACTTGTAAAGGGTATGTATGCAGGTGATAACACTGCAGCAGAAAATGAAGAGGCACATAAAGAGGCTGTTAAAGCTGAAGCTGAGAGTAAAGAAGCTGAAAAAAATGCAGCTGAAGAAGCTGTGGAAGCTGATATTGAAGCTGAAGAAGAAGATGATGCAGTAGAAATTGAAACTCCAATTACAGTTAAAGAGTTTGCTGAAGAAATTGGTGAAGCTCCTAATAATTTAATTGTAGAATTAATGAATATGGGAGTTATGGCTAATGTAAATCAGAGTCTTGATGAAGATACTCTGGAATTATTAGCTGAAGAAATTGGAGTTAAAATTAAGTTTAAATCGGAAGAGGAAGAAACTGCTCAAATGAGGGTTGGACCTGAGATTGAAGATAAAGAAGAAGATCTTAAACCTCGTCCCCCAATTGTAACAGTAATGGGTCATGTTGACCACGGTAAAACAACTCTTTTAGATGTAATCAGAAAAAGTAGAGTTGCCGGCAGTGAAGCTGGAGGAATTACCCAGCATATCGGTGCTTATCAGGCAGAAGTTAATGATAAATTAATAACTTTTATTGATACACCCGGTCACGAAGCTTTTACAGCTATGAGAGCACGTGGTGCTCAATTAACTGATATTGCAATTTTAGTTGTAGCAGCTGATGATGGAATTATGCCTCAAACAGAAGAAGCAATTAACCATGCTAAAGCTGCAGGTATTCCAATCATTGTTGCAATTAACAAAATTGATAAAGCAAATGCCCAACCAGAAAGAGTTAAACAGGAATTAACCGAATATGGTTTAGTTCCAGAAGATTGGGGTGGAAATACAATTTGTGTTAATGTTTCTGCACTGCAGGAGCAAAACATTGATGAACTTTTAGAAATGATTATTTTGGTTTCTGAAATGGAAGAATTAAAGGCAAATCCTAACCGTCTGGCAGAAGGTGTTGTAATTGAGGCTGAACTTGATAAAGGTAGAGGCCCAGTAGCAACTATTCTGGTTAAAAACGGTACTTTGAAAATTGGTGATCCTATTTTAGCTGGTTTAACTTCTGGTAGAGTTAGAGCTATGTTTAACGAATATGGAGACTCTTTAGATGAAGCCGGACCAGCCGCAGCTGTTGAGGTGCTTGGTTTTAATGAGGTGCCAGCTGCCGGAGACTTTGTCCAGGCCCTAGAAGATGAGAGAATGGCCAGAGATGTGGCTTCTGACCGTCAGGCAGAAAGAAGGCAGGCTGAACTGCAGTCTGATGCAAAGGTTTCTTTAGATGACCTTTATAAGCAGATTCAGGAAGGTGAAGTTAAGGAACTTAATATTATTATTAAGGCTGATGTTCAGGGTTCTATTGAGGCTTTAAAAGCTTCGCTTTTAAGACTGGGAACAGACGAGGTTACTGTTAATGTTATTCACACCGGTGTTGGTGGAGTAAATGAAACTGATGTTAACCTGGCGAGCGCTTCAAATGCAATTATTATTGGTTTTAATGTAAGACCGGATAATAATGCAATCAAAGCTGCTGAAAAAGAACAGGTAGATATTAGAACCTATAGAGTTATTTATAAGGCTATTGAAGATATTAAAGATGCGATGGCAGGACTTCTTGATCCTGAATTGAGAGAACAGGTAACTGGTAGAGCTGAAGTTAGAGATACCTTTAAGGTTCCTGATGTAGGAATTATTGCCGGTGCCTATATTACAGACGGTCATGTAAACCGTAATTATGATGCCCGTTTAATTAGAGATGGAGTTGTGATTCATGAAGGAACAATTTCTTCGCTAAAGAGATTTGAAAATGATGTAAGAGAAGTAAAATCTGGTTATGAATGTGGAATTGGAATTGAAAATTATAATGATATCAAAGTTGGAGATATCATCGAATTCTATACTTATAAGGAGATTAAAAGGTCCTTATAGAGGTGAGGTAAAATGTCAAACAAACGTGCAGTAAGAGTTGGAGAATTATTGAAAGAAGAAATAAGTCAAATTGTACTAAGAGAAATGAAAGACCCACGAATTGGTTTTGTCTCTGTAACTGATGTAGAAGTTAGTGGAGATTTAAGACATGCTAAGGTCTTTGTTAGTGTTTATGGAACTGATAAAGAGAAAGAAGAAACTCTGGAAGGTTTACAGCAGGCTCAGGGATTTGTCCGCAAGCTTGTTGGAGAAAGAGTAAAAATTCATCACACACCAGAAATTATTTTCCGCTATGATGATTCTATTGAAAATGGAGTTCACATATCTGAAATAATTAAAGATCTTAAAGAATCAGGAGAGATAAAGGAGTCTGACTCTGATGCAGAAAAAAATTAAAGAAATCATTAATTTAATAAATGAAAATGATAACTTTTTAATTGTTGGCCATGTCGGTGCAGATGGTGACAGTATTGGATCAGTAACTGCTTTTACCCGCCTGTTAAGAATTAAAAACAAAAAAGCCAGAGCCTATCTTAATCGAGATACTCTGGCTCCTTTTTCTTTTTTAGAGGCTGAGGGTGAGGCAATTTATACAGACTCTAAGGAATTAAAGGAAGATCTTGCTGCTGAAAATTATATTTTAATAACTCTTGATTCTGGAAATTTAGATCGGGTAGATCTGGATCAAGAAATAATTACTAAGGCAGACTTTATAATTAATATTGACCATCATGCAGATAACAGTCATTTTGGCAGAATTAATTTAGTTAAGCCTGATCAAGCAGCAGTTGGTGAAATAATTTATAATTTCGCTGTAGAGATGATTGGTTCTGACCTACCTTTACAGATAGCTGAGCCTCTGGCAACTGCGATTATTACCGATACAGGTGCTCTGCGCTATGAGAATACTTCTTCGCGAGTTTTGAGAATTTTAGCTGAATTGATGGATGCTGGAGTAGACATCTACAAAATTAACAAAAAAATATTTGGCAGCATTAGTTATAAAGCCTTAGTTTTAAAGGGACTTGCTCTTGCCACTCTCGAAAGAAGCAAAAATGGTAAAATAGCCTGGCTTCATGTCAGCCGTCAGATGATGCATGAAGCAGAGACAGATTATACCGAAGGTTTGGTCAGCATGGCCAGAGATATTGAAGATGTTGAAATCGGAATTCTTTTTACCGAAGAAGAAGAAACTGAAATAAAGGTCAGTCTGCGTTCTAATTTTTATGCAGAGGTAAATAAACTGGCAGCAGAATTTAATGGTGGTGGCCACCCTAGAGCTGCAGGTGCTACTGTCGAAAAGACTCTTTCGGAAACAATAAATTCAGTTGTGGAGGCTGCGAAAAAATATGTTTAATGGTACAGCAAATATTTTGAAACCGCCCGGGATTTCTTCATTTGCACTTATTAAAAAGCTTAGAGGGATTTTAGGTGAAAAAAAGGCTGGTCATACAGGTACTTTAGATCCCGCTGCAGCTGGTGTTTTAGGTGTTTGTTTTGGTAAAGCGACAAAAATTATTCCGTTTTTAGATGACAGCCGTAAAGAATATATCTGTGAAATGAAATTAGGAACTAGAACAGATACTCTGGATTTAGAAGGCGAGATTATTAGAGAAGATTTAAACTGGAATCGTTTAACTGCAGCTGAGGTTGAGAGAGCTGTTCATAAATTTCAGGGTAAAATACAGCAGATTCCACCAATGTATTCTGCTCTGCATTATCAGGGAGCACGCCTCTATCAGTTGGCCAGACGTGGGATTGAAGTTGAGCGTCAGAGCAGGGAAGTTGAAATTTTTAAGATTGAACTTTTAGAAATTAACCTGCCTTTAATTCGTTTTAGAGCTGAAGTTTCAAGAGGAACTTATATTCGATCTCTGGTCAGAGATATTGGTGAACAACTGAAGACAAATGCAGTTATGACCTTTTTGCTGCGGACAAAATCAGGTCCTTTTAAACTGGAGGACTCTGTTAGTTTCGAAGAGGTTGAAAAATATGGTGGAGCTATTTTGCAGGAAAGTCATGAAATTTTAGATCTGCCGCACTATACTATTAAAGATGAAGAATATCAGAGAGCAGAAAATGGCAATTATTTAATCAAAGAAAATTTTGTAGAATCAGAAATTGATTTAGAAATTGAGGATTATTTTTTGCTTTTTTCAGAAGCAGGAGATTTTTTAGCTATTAGTCAATATCAAGTTGTAGATGATTATCCAATCTATCAACCACATAAAGTTTTTATTTAATGCTGGAGGAAATGATATGCAGGTTATAACAAGCATAGAATATAATAAATATAAAAAAAGCAATACCTGTCTCGCAATTGGGGCCTTTGATGGTCTGCATAAGGGCCATCAATTAATTATAAATGAGGCAGTAAAAGAGGCTAGAGATAATAATTATCCGGCTGCAGTTTTATCTTTTCATCCTCATCCCTTAAAAATAATTCATGGGAAAACTCCCCCACCCTCAATTGTATCCCGCAGACAAAAAATTTCAATTCTGCAGGAAATGGGAGTAGATTATTATTTTGAACAGGAATTTAACCAGGAATTTGCAGCTTTAAGAGCTGAAGAATTTATAAATGAAATTTTAATAGATAAAATTCGAATTAACACTGTTGTGGTGGGTGATGATTTTCGTTTTGCCCATAAAAATGAAGGTAATGTCGAAATATTAAAAGAAATGGGAAGCCTTCACGGTTATCATGCTAAAATCATTTCACAACTGCATGCCAGTGATGATCGTATTTCTAGTACCAGAATCAGACATCTTTTAAAACATGGTAAAATAAAAAAGGCTAAAAAATTGCTTGGTAGACCATATCAGATGTGTGGAAAAGTCGTGCATGGGAAAAAAATCGGACGAAAGCTGGGTTTTCCAACTGCAAATTTAAAGTTGGAAACTCATTATGCTCTGCCACCAGAAGGGGTTTATGCAGCTAAAGTTAAATTTGATGGCAGAGAATATATTGCTGCAGCAAATTTAGGTTATAATCCAACTTTTAATAATCAAGATATTTCTTTTGAAGTTTATATTCTAGATTTTGATGATAATCTTTATGACAAAAGAATATGTGTAGATATTATTGAATTTATTCGAGAAGAAAAAAATTTCAATAACAAAGAAGAATTAATTGCCCAAATGGAGCAAGATGTTCTTTACACACGTAATCTTTTGTGTTAAAATTATAAGGAAAGTTTTAAATTACCACTTGCTAGGATTACGACACTCCGACGTTATCTTGGCTTGTGGCGAATGAGTTTTACAGGAGGTGAATTTAATATGTTAAGTAAAGAGAAAAAGCAAGAAATTATTAAGGAATATCAGTTAGAAGAAGGCGATACTGGATCAACTGAAGTCCAGGTAGCACTTTTAACAGCAAGAATTGCTGAATTAACCGAACACTTAAAAGATCATAAGAATGATCATCATTCAAGAAGAGGTCTTCTAAAGATGGTTGGTACTAGAAGAAAATTATTAAGATATTTACAAAATAATGATGTTCTGCGTTATCGTGAACTTATTTCTAAATTAGGAATTCGCGGTTAATAATGCACACTAAAAGAGCGGGGCAATCCCCGCTCTTTATTTGAATAAGGAGGAAAAAAATATGAAAGAATGGACAATTGATTTTGCCGGTGATGAATTTAATTTACAAACCGGTAAGGTGGCCAAACAGGCCAATGGATCAGTAGTAGTCCGCTGTGGTGACTCACAGGTTTTAGTTACAGCAACTATGGATGATCCAAGACCAGGAATGAACTATTTCCCATTGATGGTTAATTATGAGGAAAGAGTCTATGCGATCGGACAGATTCCTGGTAGTGTTATGAGAAGAGAAGGAAGACCGAGAGATGAAGCAACTTTAGCTGCTAGAGTAATTGACCGCTCTATCAGACCACTATTTCCAGACGGATACAGACGTGATGTACAGATAGTTGCTACAATTTTATCTGTAGATGATGATCATGATCCGGAAGTTCTGGCTTTAAATGGTGCTTCTGTTGCCCTAACTCTATCTGATATTCCTTTTGCTGGCCCAATTGGGGGAGTAAAAGTTGGATTAGTTGACGGAGAAATTGTTATTAATCCAGATGCAGAGGAAAGAGAAAACAGTGATCTTGACCTGGTAGTAGCAGGAAGTAAAGATGCAATTATGATGGTAGAAGCCAGTGCTAATGAGGTAAGTGAAGAAAAAATCTTAGAAGCAATGGATGCTGCTCATGAGGAAATTAAAAAGTTTATTTCTCTGCAGGAAGATATTAGAGAAGAAGCTGGCAAAGAAAAGAAACCATTTGAATCTCCAACTGTAGATGATGAAATTCAGACACAGGTTGATCAGATTCTGGAAGAAAAAATGAAAGAAGCAATTCAAATTCAGGATAAAAAGCCAAGAAATAAGAGGCTGGATGAGTTAAAAGAAGAATTAAAAACAACTATCAATCCTGATGAAGACGAAGAAATAAATGATCAGCTTGAATTAGCTTTTGAAAAAATGATTAAGAAGTCTGTTAAAAGCTTAATTATTGATGATGGAGTTCGTCCTGATGGTAGAGAATATGATGAAATTAGACCTATCTGGGCTGAAGTTGATTTTGTACCAAGAGCTCATGGATCAGGTATCTTTACCAGAGGTGAAACCCAGGCTTTAAGTGTTTTAACTCTAGGTTCAGCTAGAGATGAGCAGACAATATTTGGACTCGGTGAAAATGAGACCAAACGCTATATGCACCATTACAATTTCCCATCTTTCTGTGTTGGTGAAACATCTCCAATGCGTTCACCAGGAAGAAGAGAAATTGGACACGGTACTTTAGGTGAAAAAGCTTTACTGCCGGTTATTCCTTCTGAAGAAGATTTTCCTTATACAATCAGAATTGTTTCTGAGGTATTAGAATCAAATGGATCTTCATCTCAGGCAAGTATCTGTGGTAGTAGTTTAGCATTAATGGCTGCCGGTGTACCAATTAAAGCACCAGTTGCAGGTATTGCTATGGGACTAATGAAAAAAGATGATGAGATTGTTGTTCTATCTGATATTCAGGGCTTTGAAGATTTCCATGGAGACATGGACTTTAAAGTTGCTGGAACCAAAGATGGTATTACAGCCTTACAGATGGATATGAAATTAAAAGGTCTATCTTCTGAAGTTTTAAAAGAAGCATTAGCCAAAGCTAAAAAAGGTAGAATGCATATTATGGATAAGATGCTGGAAGTTATTCCAGAACCTCGTCCTGAATTATCTAAAAATGCACCTGCAATCATCACTATGAACATTGATCCTGAAAAGATCAGATTTGTTATTGGTCCTGGTGGTAAGATGATCAATAAAATTATTGATGAAACTGGAGCTGACATTGACATTGAAGACGATGGCCTAGTTAAAATTATGACTGAAGATCAGGAAGGCGGCCAGAAAGCAAAAGAAATGATCGAGCGCCTGACTGAAGAAGTAGAAGTCGGAAAGATCTATCAGGGTAAGGTTAAAAGAATTATGAACTTTGGTGCCTTTGTAGAGATTCTGCCAAACAAAGAAGGCCTTGTTCACATTTCTAAATTAGCTGATCACCATGTAAAAGAAGTTGGTGACGTTGTTTCTGTAGGAGATGAAATCCCTGTAAAAGTTATTGAAATAGATAACCAGGATAGAATTAATTTATCTCTAAAAGATGCAAAAAAAGAACTAGAAGATAAAGAATAATTTAAAACCTGACTAGTTAATAAGCCTTAAACTGGTCAAAAATATAGATAACTGGAGATGGATTTTAAGATGATTTTGGGTAAACATGTTTCTATAGCTGGCGGCCTTGATAAATCCTTTAAAAGAGCAGCTGATATTGGCTGTAATTCAATGCAGATTTTTGTCAAAAATCCACGTGGCTGGAAAATGCGTGAAGTTGAGGCAGAGGAAGCAGAAAGATTTAGGGCGGCAAGAAAAAAATATAGGATTGATCCAGTTGTAGTACATGCTGCTTACCTGATTAATCTGGCATCTCCAAAAAAGGAATTATGGGAAAAATCAATTTCAGCTCTTAAGTCTGAATACCAGCGCTGTGACAGGCTCGGAGCTGAATACCTGATTTTTCATCCAGGCAGCCATACAGGTTCTGGCCTGGAAAGTGGAATTCAAAAAATTGCAGAGGCTTTAAATAAAATTTTAACTGAAGTTGAAAGTGAGACTTTAATTCTTTTAGAAAACACTGCTGGAGCAGGTACAAGTATTGGAGAAGAATTTTCACAGCTTAAGTCTATTCTAGAAGCTGTAGATCATCCGGAACGAATTGGTATCTGTGTTGACAGCTGTCATGCTTTTACTGCTAAATATAATTTGAAAGAAGCAAAAGGCTTAGAAGAGTTAATTGCAGATTTTGATAAGCTTATTGGGCTAGAAAAGTTAAAGGTTATTCACCTTAATGACTCAAAATATGACTGCTGTACAAATAAAGATGAGCATGCTCATCTTGGAGAAGGTAAAATTGGGAGTGAAGCTTTTAAAAGACTAATCAATCATCCTCAATTAAAGGATAAAGTTTTTATTTTAGAAACACCTCAGTTTGATAAAAAAAAAGATGATGATGTTATATTATTAAAAAAACTAAGGGAGGACTAAAGTTGCCTGCTAGTGCTGAAATGTTATTAGAAGTTGGAAATACAATTAAAAACGAAATTGAAGCAGCTTCTGGTAATGAAATATTTATGAGAGCTCAATTAAATAATAAGAATATCATTGAAGATATAGAAGTGCTGGCAAGAGGTAATAGTTATTCCGCTCCGGCTGTGATTAACAATTTAATGGCAGGAGAAATGATTATTCACAACCACCCCTCTGGTGACCTGACCCCATCAGCTGCTGACATCAGGCTGGCTGCAAAAATGGCAGAAAGAGAAGTTGGCTTTGCGATTGTAAATAATCAGGCTGACCATATTTATGTTGTGGTTGAGGCTGGAACAAAAAAAGAAAAGAAAAAATTAGATAAAAAAGAAATTTTAAGTTATTTTAAAAAAGAGGGTAAGCTGGCCCAGGAAATTGATAATTTTTCGGAAAGAAAAGAACAGCTTCAAACAGCTGAAAAAATTATTGATTCCTTTAATAGACATCAATTTGATTTTATTGAAGCGGGTACAGGTACTGGTAAATCGTTTGCCTATTTAATCCCAGCTCTTTTTTATAATAATTTAAATCAGGCCAGAATTGTTGTTTCTACAAATACAATTAACTTACAGGAACAGCTGATAAACAAAGACCTAATCACTTTACAGAGGGTTCTGGGCTTTGATTTTAATGCTGTTTTAGTTAAAGGTAGAAACAATTATCTCTGCCTCCGTAAATTTAAAAACTTCAAAAAGAATTTTGAAAATGATGAATTAGCAATTGAAGCAGATCTTTTTAATGAATTAAATGACTGGAAAAAACAGACCGAAGCTGGAGAAAAATCTGAAATAAACTTTCAGCTAAATAAATCAATCTGGAATCAAATTGCTGCTGAGAGTGATCTCTGTTTAAAAACTTCCTGTCCATTTTATTCTAACTGTTATTTTATGCAGGCTAGAAAAGCTATCTATAAGGCTGATATTTTAATAGTAAATCATCATCTTCTTTTATCTGATGCCAGAGTTAAAGATGATACTGGCTCTGCTGATCGAGGAATTTTACCAAATTTTAATCATTTAATTATTGATGAGGCTCATAATATTGGAGAAATTGCGACAGATCATTTAGGACATCCCTTATATCAACCTTTACTTGATAACTGGCTAAAAAGACTAAGTGGTGACAAAAACTCTCTTTTATCAGAAATTCGGGAAGATATAGCCTTTGCTGTAGATAGTGATCAGAAAAGATTAAGAGATATTTTAGATAAAAGAATTATTCCAACAACCCAAAAAATAAGGGATTTAATTCCGCAATATTTTAATGAGTTAAAAGATTTAATTGCAGACTATAAAGATAAGAAGATTACAGTCGATCAAAAACTACAGTCACAGCCAAAATGGCAGGAGTTTCATCAAACTGCCCAGGATTTAGCTGCCTATTTAAAAAATGATTTTTCTTTTTTACAAATTATATATGAGAATTTGTATCTTGGTTTAGAAGCTGAGACTGATGAAAGTGAAATGAAAATTAAATCAAGTATTAATCGCTGTCATGATTTGATTAAGAGGATAGAATTCAATTTGGATGCAGCAGATGATGACTTTGTTTTTTGGTTGGAATCAAGCTATTATCGCGGCTCTGAACAGATAGTTCAGAAATCAGCTCCGATAGATGCTGGTAAATTTTTGCCAGATATGCTGTGGTCAAAATTAACAAATGTAATTTTTACTTCTGCTACTATAACTGCTGCTAATTCTTTTGATTATTTTTACCGAGAAACTGGTATAAAAAAAGCTGAAGAACTAAAGGTGGAGTCCCCTTTTGATTATTCCAAGCAGGCAGAGTTATTGATACCAGTTGATTTCCCCGATCCTGGTAATAAAAATTTTTTAAAAGAGCTTGTTCTTAATTTAAAAAAGATAATTTCTAAAAGCAGAGGCTCAACAATGGTTTTATTTACCTCATACAGAATGCTCAGTTATTGTTATAATAACCTGAAAGACGAGTTAGAAGAATTGGGAATTAGGATTTTATCTCAGTCAAAATTATCAAGAAATTATATAATGCAGGAATTTAGATCTGAGTATAATACAGTTATTTTTGGAACCTCAAGTTTCTGGGAAGGTGTAGATTTACCTGGAGATATTTTAAGGTATTTAGTTATGGTAAAACTTCCTTTTCCCGTCCCGGGAGAGCCTTTATATCAGGCGAAAGAAGATTTATTAAAAGCAGAGGGGCTAAACCCCTTCTATAATTTGGCTTTACCACAGGCGGTAATTAAATTCCGTCAGGGCTTTGGTCGTTTAATCCGTTCAAAAAAGGATAAGGGTCTAATAATTTTATTTGACCGCCGAGTTAAAACCAGATCATATGGACAGAAATTTTTAGATTCACTACCGGAAGGCTGCCCTGTGAAGGAACTTAATTGTCACAAACTGGTTGAAAAAATAGATGATAATGGAGCTAAAATATGATAAAAAATAAATTATTCATATCAACAACTTTAATTTTTTTAATACTAATTTTCTTTTCAGCAGTTATCTATGCTGCTCCCAGCCTGAGTCTGATCTATGTAATTCAGCAGGGGGATACACTTTCTGAAATAGCAGATGACTATGGTATTAGTTTAGAGCAGCTGAAGGCAAAAAACAATATCACAAATGAAGCTAGTATAAAAATGGGTGATGAATTAATAATTCCACAGCTAGAATCTAAAAGCAAAGATTCTAATCAAAGTGCTAAAGAGATTTTTACTGATTATAAATCTGAAAAAGAAAGTCTTTCTTTTTCAATAAATACCCATTATGCTGCCAGAATTAATCCGGGCCATCAGGCACCTGATATCGATAAAATACCAAGAGACAAGATTATTGATTATTATGTAGGACCTGGAGATACACTGTATGATTTAGCCCGCGATTTCAGCACCACAATTGGTACAATTTTAGCTTTAAATAATAAAAGTAATAGCTTTTTAAGAAGTGGAGAAAAAATTAGATTACCTGTTCATAATTTAACTTCACACCAAATTTTAAATAAAAGAGTGAGCAAACAGGAGCTTAATCTTTTAGCAAGAGCAATTTACGGTGAATCTAGAGGTGAGCCTTACTTAGGTCAGGTAGCTGTTGCTGCAGTTATTATAAATCGAGTCCTTAGTCGTCAATTTCCCAACACGTTTGCTCAGGTAATTTATCAGGGAGGGCAGTTTTCCGCTGTCAGTGATGGTCAGATTAATCTAACTCCAAATCAGAAAGCATATAGAGCAGCAAGGGACGCTTTAAATGGCAGTGACCCAACAAATGGAGCTCTCTATTTTTATAATCCCAAAACTGCAACTAGAGTAAGTTTCTTTCGGGGAAGAAGAGTCATTACTAAAATTGGGGATCACGTTTTTATAGAATAGGGGTGAACCGTTTGTATAATAGAACAAATAAAACTTTCCAGCTTTTTTATTTAAAGCTGGCTTCTTTTTTTATTCTAATTTTTATTTTTACTTTCAGCTTTACAGCTGGAGCTTCCGAAGATATGGCTTATTTTGAAGATTACAGCGGCAGCAGGATGGTGCCAATTTATCAGGTAGATCGAACTGATAATAAAATAACTCTCACAGTTGATGGCGCCTGGGGCAGCAATCAAACTGAAGCCCTATTAGATCTTTTTGCTGATGAAGAGATTCCTGTTTCATTTTTCTTTGCTGGAATCTGGCTGGAAAATAATTCTGAATTAGTTAAAAAAATAACTACTGCCGGTCATCAAATCTATAACCATTCCTACAGTCATCCTCATTTTAATTCTTTAAATCAGGCAGAAATAACAGAGGAACTGCTTAAAACTGAAGCCATAATTGAAAGTTATCAGGTTAATAAATTAAAATCAAAATTATTTAGAGCTCCATATGGTGAATATAACCAGCTGCTTATTAAAACAGCTAGAGAATTGGGGTATCAGGTTGTCCAGTGGAGTTTGGACTCTCATGACTGGATGGATCCAGGAAAAAACTATATAGTCAATCGAATCAAAAATAATATCAATGCAGGTGATATACTGCTCTTTCATAATGATTCAAATAATATTGTAGAAATTCTTGCCGAAATTATTCCAATGCTGAAAAAAGAATATGAATTTGTCAAAATTGAAGATCTAATCTATAATAATAACTATCAGATTAATTCTCTGACTGGTTTACAAACTAAAATAAAGGATGATGATAATGGAAATTAAAGTAGAAAGGTTGAATAAAGAGATAGAATTACCACAATATCAGCATTATGGAGAAGACGCCGGTCTGGATCTTCATGCAGCTGAAGAACTGACTATAAAAAGTGGTGAATATAAATTAATAAAAACTGGTTTAAAAATTGCTGTTCCAAAAGGCTATGCAGCTTTTGTTTATCCCCGCAGCGGCCTGGCCTTAAAAAAGGGAGTAACTGTCTTAAATGCAGATGGAGTCATAGATTCTGGCTATAGAGGTGAGATTGGTGTAATTTTAATCAACCACGGCCCAGAAGATTTTAAGATAAATCTTAATGATCGGATTGCTCAGTTAATAATACAAAAAGTTAACATCATCGAATGGAATGAAGTTGAAAGTCTAAGTGAAAGTCAGCGTGGGGAAGGCGGTTTTGGCCACACAGGAGTAAAAAAGATATAAGAAAGGAAAATAATATGACTGAAATTAAAGTTCCAGCAACATCAGCAAATCTTGGCCCGGGTTATGATACTTTGGGATTAGCTTTAAATTTATTTAATAATTTTAAAATAAAAAAAAGAGCTGACCAAGAGCTTAAAATTAAGGTAATCGACCAAAATAAAGACCAAGAAATTAAAATAGCTGCTTCAGATAATTTAATTGCCCAGGCTTATCAGAAATACTTTGAGTTTTTAAACAGAGATTTAATTGGAGCAGAAATTGTTGAAGAAATGAATACCCCACTGGCTCGAGGATTAGGCAGCAGTGCTTCAGCAATCATTGGTGGCCTTGCAGCAGCTGCAGTAGTTTCTGAAGAATTGATAACAGAAAAGGATTTTATACAGCTTGCAGTTGAGCTGGAAAAGCACCCTGATAATGTTGTACCTGCACTTGTTGGAGGTTTAACAGTAAATTTTTATTGCAATGATAACTATGATTATTATAAAATAAACGTGGATCAAAATATAAACTGTATTTTATTAGTGCCGGATTATGAGCTTAAAACTGAAAAATTAAGACAGGTTTTACCAGACAAGATAAATTTTTCAGCTGCTATTTCAAACCTTAGCCGGATTAGTCTTTTAACAGCAGCTTTTATTAATCAGGACTATAAATTATTAAAAACTGCAATGGATGATCAGCTCCATCAGCCCTACCGTAAACAGTTAATCAAGGCTTTTGATAAAATAATAGATACAGCCTATCTTAATGGCGCTGCTGGGGCTGCATTAAGTGGAGCAGGGCCGACAATTTTGGCGCTGGCATTAGAAAATGAAGAGTTAATTGCAGCCGAAATGAAAAAAATTTATGATTCACTTGCAATTAATTCAAATTTTTATATAATTAAAGCCTATAATAAAAGTTTATACCAGAGTCTAAAAGAGGAGATATCTAAAAATGGCTAAAGCAGCTTTGATTGCTAACCAGGAATCTTTTAATTCATTTATTAGTTTTTTTGCTAAAAATAAAAACAAAATAGAAAATTTAGCGGGAGAAAAAATAGAACTTGAATTGATTTATAATTTTTCTCCCCAAAAAAAAATTAATTTTAAACAGTTACATATAAAAGACATTAATCCAATAAAAGTAGTGGATAATTTTAAGGAGCTGTTTTCTAATTCTAAAGTCGATATAATTATTGACTTAAGTCAGAATGAAGATTCAGTAAGACATATTACCCAAAGTTTAAAAAATAAAAAAAATGTCATAACCTCAAACAAACAGGTACTTGCAGAAAATTTTGGTGATTTTAAAAGATTTGAAGAAAAATATCAGGCTAAACTTTATTATGCTGCCGCTTTTTCTCCGCTGCCGCTGAAGTCTCTAATTGATAATTTCTTTGCTCTGGATGAAGTCACAGAAATGAATGCTATTTTAAATGCAGCGACTAATTTTATTTTAACTGAGATGGAAAAAAACACTATTTCTATGAAAGAAACACTGGAACAGGCTAAAGAGTTAAGCTATATTGAAGAAAATCCAGAATTAGATTTAGGAGGGCTAGACAGTTTATATGAAATTGTTTTATTAGCAAATTTATTTTATAATATAGCTGTAGATCCTCAATTAATTAAGGTTAAGGGAATTAAGGGAATTACCAGTTATGATTTGATATATGCTTCAGAACTTGGCTATAGAATAAAACTATTAGCTTCAATGAAAAAAGAAAATGGGAATCTTTACATCGGGGTTAGACCAAATTTAATTAGAAGAAATCATTTTTTAGCTTCAGTTAATGAAAATAGTAATGCAGTTGAATTTATCTCAGCTTATAACGCAAAAACTAATTTCATAGCTGAAAACACTGATTCAGCACTGACAAATCTTTTGAGTTTAGATTTGATAAATGCAGTTAAGAATAATAAGAATAAAATTGCTTTTGGTTTAGAAACAGAGATTAAGAATACCTTTGATTTTTACCATAATCAAAAACAATCATTTTATATCAGACTGCAGCTGGAAAAGGATGAAGAAATTATTGAAGAAATAAAAAATATCTTTTCAGAAAAAAATCTGGCAGATTTAATTTTACATGATAACTTAACTGAAACACCCCTGCTGCCAGTTATAATTATAACTAAGGAAATCACGGAAAAAAACTTGGAAATAATACTGCAAGAAGTCGAGAAGCTTAAAGGAGTATTAACTGTTAATAATATTATACCAGTTAAAGCAGAATAATAACTTTATAACAACAGGAAGGTGAAACAATTGTCATTAATTGTACAAAAGTATGGAGGAAGTTCAGTAGCGAATGCAGAATTGATTAAAAATGTTGCCAAAAGAGTAATTGAGGGATATGAGGAAGGCAATCAGATGATTGTAGTAGTCTCTGCTATGGGAGATACAACTGATCATTTAATTGAATTAATGGCGGAAATAACTGATGATCCAGATCCAAGAGAAGTAGATATGCTTTTGACTACCGGGGAGCAGGTTTCAATAGCATTATTAACTATGGCAATTCATTCTTTGGGCTATCCAGCTATTTCACTAACGGGAAGTCAAATGAAAATCAAAACAAATGAAAAACATAACCGGGCAATGATTACTGATATTGACACTACCCGTTTAAAAAAAGAGTTAGCAGAGAATAAAATAGTTATAGTTGCTGGTTTTCAAGGGATTAATGAGAATCAGGATTTCACAACTTTAGGTAGAGGTGGCTCAGATACGACTACAGTTGCAGTTGCAGCTGCTATTGAGGCAGACCGCTGTGAAATTTATTCGGATGTTGATGGTGTATATACTGCTGACCCAAGGATTGTCAAAAATGCAAGCAAATTAGATTATATTTCATATGAAGAAATGTTAGAATTAGCTAATTTGGGGGCCAATGTTTTACATCCAAGAGCAGTAGAACTGGCAAATACCTATGATTTAAAATTATATATAGCATCTAGTTTTAATAAAACTACAGGCACAATTGTTAGAGGAGATGAGCAAATGGAAGGCAAAAAAAATGTAGTTGGAGTAGCGAGTGATTTAGGAGAAATTAAAATTACTGTTGAAAGAGTACCTGATGAACCAGGAATAGCCGGCAGAATGTTTAGATCTTTAGCTGATAATGCAGTTAATGTTGATATGATTATTCAGAACCTGCAGCGGGATGAGCTTAATGATATTACCTTTACAATAAATCAGGAGCAGGAAAGACTGGCACTTAGAGTACTGGAGGATATTAAATCGGAAATAAGATTTGATAACTACAGTATTGATCGTGATGTAGCAAAGATTTCAATTGTTGGAGTGGGAATGCAGTCTACACCTGGTATAGCAGCAAGAATGTTTACTTCTTTAGGAGAGAACGACATTAATATTGGTATGATTACCACCTCTGAAATTAAAATCTCCTGTCTAATTAAAAAAGATGATGCCAATAAAGCAATTAATGTTTTGCATCAGGAATTTAAATTAGATAAAATTAATGATTAAATATTGCAAATTATTTATTTATAACATATAATTAATTTAGGTAATTTTAGCAGCTGAAGCAGCTGTTGTAATTTTTAAATTATAATTAGAGGAGGCTAAAATATGAATGTAAAGAAAAAAGGAGAAGTATATCGCTGTGAAGTTTGTGGTAATGTAGTTGAGGTAAAAGAAGTTGGTGGAGGAGAATTGGTTTGCTGTGGTGAGCCGATGAAGTTAGAAGAATAAATTTCAAAAAATCTATCATGGCCCGGGGTTTACGCTCCGGGCTTTTAAATGCTTTAAGCAAAATAAATTAATAATTTATATCTATTTCTTAAAGGATTTTTCTCTGCTTGCGAGAAGTAAATATAATAGAAAAAGTACTAAAATTTATTTTAGGTAGTTTGTTTCAACTATAATTTTTTTATTTATTATTAAATTAAATAATGATTGGGAGGATATTTATAAAATGAATTATTTTGAAAAGAAAAAAATAAAAGATATTTTAGAAGATAAAATTGATAACTATAAAGACGTTATTGTTATGGGATGGGTGAGAACTAAAAGAGTCTCAAAAAATATTGCCTTTATAGAGATCAATGATGGGAGCACTCTTGAAAACCTGCAGCTCGTTATTTTAAGTCCGGATGAGCATCCGCTGTCAGAAATTAATAGAGGTGCCAGTATTAAAGTTAAAGGTTATTTGGACAAGGTTGAGGGTAGAGAACAGAGTGTAGAAATAAAGGCTGAAGAAATTGAAATAATCGGAGAAGCGCCGGAAGATTTTATCCTTCAAAAAAAGAGACACAGCTTTGAATTTTTAAGAGAAATTGCTCATTTAAGAGCTCGAACCAATACCTTTGGAGTAGTTAATCGTTTCCGCAGTAAAATGTCTTATGCAGTTCATAACTATTTTTATAATAAAGATTTCAAATATATTCACACTCCAATTATTACCTCAGGTGATGCTGAGGGTGCAGGAGAGGTATTTAAAGTCACTACACTTGATTTTGATAAACTTCCCAGAACAGAATCCGGCAAAATAGATTACAGCCAGGATTTTTTTGCTGAAGAGACCGGACTTACTGTTAGTGGGCAATTGGAAGCGGAACTGCTGGCAACTGCTCTTGGAGATGTTTATACCTTTGGCCCAACCTTTAGAGCTGAAAACTCTAATACATCTCGTCACGCTTCAGAATTTTGGATGATTGAGCCTGAGATGGCATTCTGTAATTTAGAAGAAATGATGACTCTCATGGAAGATTTTATCAAAAATTTATTTAAATTTGCTGTTGAAGAAGCTGAAGAAGAAATGGATTTCTTTAATAAATGGATTGATGAGGGTCGTAGAGATATGATTACAAACATTATTGACTCAGATTTTGGTCGAGTGACTTATACAGAAGCTATAGAAATTCTGGAAAATAGTGATCACGATTTTGAATTTCCTGTAAGCTGGGGGATTGATCTGCAGTCTGAGCATGAGAGATATTTAACTGAAGAACATTTCAAAAAACCAATAATGGTTTATAATTATCCCAAGGAAATTAAGGCCTTTTATATGCGCCAGAATGATGATGGAAAAACTGTAGCAGCAGTGGATTGTCTGGTTCCTGGGGTTGGAGAAATTATTGGTGGCAGTCAGCGTGAGGAAAGATATGACAAGCTAAAAACCCGGATGGAAGAATTAAATATGGATCTAGAAAAATATGAGTGGTTTTTAGATATCAGAAAATATGGTTCTGTTCCGCACTCCGGCTTTGGTCTTGGATTTGAAAGGTTATTAATGTATTTATCAGGAATGCAAAATATTAGAGATGTTATCTCTTTCCCTAGGACTCCTGGTAGTGCGAAATTTTAATAAAAATAAGTTTATGAGGAGAGAATAAATGCTGAATAGAGAGAGTTTAGTTTTTATTTTGATATTAATAATATTTTTAGTCTGCAGTTTTACCTTAAACACTCTGGCTGCAGAAAAAATAAATTGTGATTTAGTTGTGTTTTCTGGTGAACCTGAAGGTGTTACAGCAGCGGTTGCTGCGGCTCGGGAAGGTAAAGATGTAACACTTTTAATGACCAGAAAAAAACCTGGTGGCCTAATGACTTATGCTGCTTTAAATTTTTTAGATTTAAACTATGATAGTAAATCCAGAAATATTAATCACGGTATTTTTTCAGAATGGCATCAAAAACTCGGCTCCTCTATTTCTTTTTCTCCTAAAAAAGCAGAAGCTGCCTTTGAGGAAATGCTTGCTGCTGAAGAAAATATTAGAATTATTAATTCTGCTGAACTTAAGTCGGTAAAAGTTAGAGCTGGAAAAATTTCTTATTTAGAAGCTGAAAAAAATAATAAGACCTATCAATTAAATGCTGATTTTTATATTGATGCTTCTCAGGATGGAGATCTGGCTGCAGCAGCTGGAGAAGAATATTTTATTGGTACAGCTGATATAAACTTAAAAGGTCGCTGGATGGCTTCAACTCAGATTTTGAAATTTTCTAGAGTAGAACCACAAAAATTAAAAAATGCAGTAAGAAACAATAAATATCAGGGAAGTCACTTTAGAAATGACCACGCCTGGGGCTTTTCTGATTTTGGAAAAAGTTATCAGCCTCAAAATAAAAATCTTCGTTTAAGGGGTCTAAATATAGTTTTTATCGAAAATAATGGTGGCTATGATGCCTATATAAATGCCCTGCTGTTATTTAATGTAGATCCTTTATCCAAAAAATCTACCGCAGAAGCTAAAAGAATTGCAGCTGTAGAGGCTGAATTAATATTAGAATATTTACAGGCTAATTTAGAAGGTTTTGAAAAGGCAGAATTAAATGATCTACCACCAGAGCTATACCGCAGAGAAAGCAGACATTTCCTGACAGAGTATCAATTAAAAACCCAGGATTTATTTAGACAAAAAATATTTAAAGACACAATAACTTTAGCTTCCTATCCTTTAGATTACCAGGCGGCAGCTCAAGACTATCCAGGTTTTGTTCTATTTAATCCTGAGTATTACGGCATTCCTTTAAGAACTTTAATTGCCAGAAAAAATAATAATTTAATGATTGTTGGCCGCAGCAGTGGTTACAGTTCTTTAGCAGCAGCAAGTGCCAGAGTTCTGCCGCCGGCTATGAATACTGCTGAAGCAGCAGGTATTGCTGTTTCAGAAGCAATAAACAAAAACAAAAGTCCGCTTGAAATTGCAAAAGATAAGGAAAGCCTTAAAAAAATACGTTCAGCTTTGAAGATTAATCTTAATAATTATCCTGCAGAAGCACCAATTGTAGATGATCCTCAGCTTTTAAAAAGTCTGGAAAAGCTGCTTTCCTGGGGAATTACAATTGGGGGTTATAATAATAATTTTAAGTTAGATACAGTACCTAATGAAAAAGAATTTACAGCAATTATTTTAAAAATTATGCAAAAGAAAGAAGCTGACAATCTTTATGAATGGGTTCCTGGTAGTTTGGAAACTTTAAGTTCTAAGAAAAAATTAACTACTACAAATGCTTTAAAATTACTTCTGGCAGCAGAAAGCCAGCGTGTTTTAGAAATGGATGAAGATCAATATTTTAATAATGCTTTGGCATTGGATTTGATTCCTGAGAAATTGAGAGTAGTTTTGACTGAAAATAGAGTAATGAGCCGGAAAGAAATGATTATTTTAGCAGCTCATTATCTGGATCGTTTTGAAACTCCATCTGGCTTAAAAGATATTAGGGGTGAATATTTTGACTAATCAAAGCAGCTATTATACATATTATCCCTCACCAATAGGTATTTTAAAAATAGAATTCAATAAAGAGGCGTTATTAAGAATAGATTTTGACGATCACCTGCGGGAAGTAAAAAACAACTGTCAGAAAAACTTTTATGAAGATAAAAAAATATTAAAAATTTATAATCTTATTTTTGATCAATTAAATCAATATTTTTTAGGAAAAAGAAATTCATTTGAGATTCCTCTGCAGTTAGAGGGCAGCTCATTTGAGCTGAAAGTTTGGAACCATCTGAAAAATATTCCTTATGCTAGTACTTATTCTTATTCTGAATTAGCTGCAGAAATTGGGAAACCTAATGCTGCACGAGCTGTTGGACAGGCCAACTCTCGCAATCCAATTTCAATAATTATTCCCTGTCATCGAGTTATTTCAGCTGATGGAAGCATTAATAGTTATTCCGGGGGAGTCTGGAGAAAAAGATGGCTTTTGAATCATGAAAATAATAAAAGTAAAAATATAGAAAGGAAGATTTCTTTTGTCTAAAGAATTGAAAACAAGAGCAGAAATTGATGATAAATATAAATGGAATTTAAATGATATTTATGCTGATGATCAGAGTTTTGAAACTGAATTAGAAAGAGTTTTAAAAGAGGTTAAGAATATTGATGATTTAAAAGAAAACTTTACAGAGAGTGCTGAAAATTTATTAGCTGCTTTAAATAAAATCATTAAAATTGAAGAACAGACGTCTAAGCTATATGCTTATGCTCACATGAAATATGATCAGAACACTCAAAATGAAAAATATCAAAATTATAAAAACAAAGCTATGATGTGCTATAATAAACTTTCTAATTCAACTGCATTTATGGTGCCGGCAATTATTCAGCTGGGTGAGGAAAAATTAAATGAATTTAAAAAAGCTGAAGCTGAGCTTGAATTTTATAATCATTTTTTCGATGATATATTAAGAAAGAAAGAGCATTATTTATCTGCTGCAGAAGAAAAAATACTGGCGCTTGCAGGAGAAGTTACTCAAAGTTCTGAAAATATTTTCAGCATGTTAAATAATGCTGATTTAGAATTTCCACTGATCGAAGATGAAAACGGGGAAGAACTGCGTTTAACTCACGGCAGATATATTGACCTTTTAAAAAATGAAGATCGTCGGGTTCGCCAGGATGCTTTTGAGGGAATGCACGGTGAGTATCAAAAACTAGAAAATACTTTTGCAGCCGTACTTGACAGTTCGGTTAAAGGTGATGTTTTTTATGCTCGTGCTAGAAAATATGATAGTGCTTTAGAATCAGCTCTTGACAGTGATAATATTTCTACAGATGTTTATAATAACTTAATTGATACAGTATCTGATAATTTAGAGCCCCTCCATCAATATATGGAACTAAAAAAAGAGCTGCTTGAATTAGATGAACTTCATATTTATGATACTTACAAACCTTTAATTGAAGAAGTTGATCTGAAATTTAAGTATGAAGAAACAAAAGAAATAATCAAAAAAGCAGTTAAACCTCTGGGAGAAGACTATATTGAAGTAGTTGACGAAGGTTTTAAATCAGGCTGGATAGATGTTTTCGAGAATAAAGGCAAGCGAGCAGGTGCTTATTCAAGTGGGTGTTATGGAGTTCACCCTTATATTTTAATGAACTATACCCAGGATATTAGTAATTTGTTTACTTTAATTCATGAAATGGGTCATGCAGTACACAGTTATTATTCTAATAAAAATCAGCCTTATTTATATTCTAACTATAAAATTTTTGTGGCTGAAGTAGCTTCTACTCTAAATGAAAATCTTCTTTTAGATTATATGCTGGAAAATGCTGAAAATAGAGAGGAAAAGCTTTATTTATTGAATTATTTCCTGGAAGGTTTCAGGGGTACAGTTTACAGACAGACTATGTTTGCTGAATTTGAAAAAATGATTCATCAAAGTGTGGAAGCTGGAGAAAGTTTAACCTCTCAGGCTATGCAGAAAATGTATCGAAAGTTAAACCAAAAATATTTTGGAGAGGCTTTAGTAATTGATAAAAAGTTGGATTATGAATGGGCCAGAATTCCCCACTTTTATTACAATTTTTATGTCTATAAATATGCTACTGGTTATTCTGCAGCAGCAGCTCTGGCAGATAAAATACAGAATGATGGCCCAACTGCAGCCGCAAAATATTTAGAGTTTTTAAAGGCTGGCGGTAGTGATTACCCACTTAATATTCTAAAGAAGGCTGGAGTAGATATGGAAAAAGCACAGCCTATAGAAAATGCAGCTGCTAAGTTTAAAAGCTACTTGAAACAGCTGCAGGAATTAATGTAAATTTGTATTAGTAGATTATTTTTAGCGGTAAACTGTTATTTTAAAAATAAGTTGTTAAAAATAAGCTGATTATTCGTTAAAAAAATTAATTATGTCCTGAGCACACCTTTCTTTTTCAATGTCATCTGTTATTATATGGGAAGATTTTTGGTAGATTTTTTCCTCTACTAGAAATTTTCCCATTTTTTTATTTAAAAATGCTTTTATCTCACTGCTTGCTACCTGATCGTCCTTTTCAGATAAAATAAGCTGAGTCTCAGTATTTATTTTAGCAGCAGCCTTTCTTCCTTTTTTAATCAGTTTATACAATTCTGCCAGAGCTGAAGTATAATAATTAGAGCTGTAATTATTATGAAAGTCAATTTCAGCTGGGGTAGAATTGTCAGAATCCAGATCAAAGCCCTTGTCTAATTTTTTGACAATATGCTTTATATATGGTGTAAAAATTATATTTTTATTTTTAGTGAAAAATGCAGGAGCAACTAGTGACAACTTTTTAATTTTAAATTGAGCAGCCAGCAAAGCAGCCAGTAAACCGCCCATTGAAAGACCTGCTGCATAGATTTCTTCATAGTTACTGCTTAACTCTAAATAACTATCTACAGCTTTCCGCAGCCACTGTTCTGCATTACTATTTAAAAAGTCAGTAATATTTGTACCATGCCCAGGAAGCCTTGGAATATAAACCGGAATCCCTAAATTTTCATTGATTTTTTCAGCTGCATAAAGCCAGTTCTTGCTTTTACCACCATAACCATGTAATAGTAAAACAGCCTGTTTACTCTTATTATTTTTAAAGCCAATTTTTCTTTCTCTTCCCAGTGGATTGATTGCAGTTGAACTATCTATTTGATTTAATTTCATTATTTGATCACCCTTATCTTTAATTTATTTTACTATAAGATATATTTTAATTCAAAGAGGATTCAAATTGTCATTAAATTGTAATATATTATATTTTAAATTTATAACTAAAAATGATAGAATAGTAGCTAGATAATTAATAAAAGTAAATACATAAAAATTTTAGGAGGTGTAAAGTTTAGTAGTTTTTAGACTATTAAACTAAATATGAAGGATAAAATTATGGAAAGAGCCGAAAGTTTAAGAGATGATATGGTTTTAACTACTCAAGAATTAGTTAGAATTCCAAGTGTTGAGGCTGAAGCTGTAGGAGAATATCCGTATGGTAAAGAAGTATATAAGGCTTTAGCAAAGGCTTTAGAAATCTCTGAAGCTATGGGTTTTAAAACTAAAAATATAGATAATCAGGCCGGCCATGTTGAAATGGGTGAGGGAGAAGAAATTTTAGCTCTGCTCTGTCATGTAGATGTAGTACCAGAAGGAAGTAACTGGACTTATCCACCGTATGCAGCTGAGGTTCATAATAATAAAATTTTTGGTAGAGGTACAATTGATGATAAGGGGCCTGCAGCAGCAGCCTTATATGCAATGAAAATAGTAAAAGATTTAAATATTAAATTAAATAAAAAAGTAAGATTAATTTTAGGTACTAATGAAGAATCAGGTATGGCATCTTTAAACTATTATTTTCAGAAAGAAAAAATGCCGGAGTTAGCCTTTAGTCCTGATGCAACATTTCCAGCAATTCATGCTGAAAAAGGAATTTTAGATTTAAAATTTTCAACTGATTTAAAAACAGAAAATAAAAAGGGTTTAAAGCTCGAGAAAATCAAAGGTGGAAATGCTGCTAATATGGTTCCTGATTATGCAGAAGCAGTTTTAAGTGGGATTAATAAAGCTGAATTAGAAAAACTTTTAGCAGAAATTGATTATGAGAAAGCTGATTTAAAGTTAGAAGCAGCTGGAAATAAATTAAAATTATCTTATACCGGTATTTCAGCCCATGGAAGTATGCCAGAAGAGGGTAAAAATGCAATTTCTTATTTAATTAAGATTTTGGCTGAGCTGCCTTTTGCCAACTCTAAAGCTAAAGAATTCTTTAACTTTTACAGCAGCAAAATTGGAATCGAATATGATGGAGCTTCAATCGGCTGTAAAGATCAGGATGATGTTCCAACAGCCCTGACTTTTAATACTGGTGTGATTAAGGGAGATCAAAACAAGGTTGAATTTATTGTTAATATTCGTTACCCAGTTAAATCCAGTGCAGAAAAGGTAACTGCTGATATTAGAAATAATCTTGACCAAGATTTAATTAAAGTTGAGATTTTAAAAGATGCTGAACCTTTATATGTTGCTAAAGATGATCCCTTTATTCAGAAGTTAATGGCTGCTTATCAGGAATTTACAGGTGATAAAAGTGATCCCATAGCCATTGGTGGAGGAACTTATGCCCGCCTGGTTGATAAAGGTGTGGCTTTTGGACCTCTATTCCCGGGCCAACCTGAACTGGCACATCAGAAAGACGAGTATATTGAAATAGAGGATCTTGTAAAAAGTGCAGCTATTTATGCTAAGGCAATCATTGATATCGCAGGGGTGAAGGATAATGAATAATCAGGCAGAAGAACTATTAGAATTTCTTAATAGTTCCCCAACTGCTTTCCATGCTGCAGCTGAAATAAAAAAGGAGCTGCAGCAGGCAGGTTTTAAGGAACTTGATCCTTCTCAGAAATGGAATCTAGAAAGAGGAAAAAAATATTTTATCAGCCGCAATAAGTCTGCAGTAATTGCTTTTATAACAGGTGAGGACTTTTTAAATCAGGGTTTTAGAATTATCTCATCACATACAGATAGCCCTGCCTTAAAGGTAAAACCGGATCCGATTGTTAAAAAAGATAATTATTATCTTTTGAATACCGAAATTTACGGCAGTCCAATTTTAAATACCTGGTATGATAGAGATTTGTCGCTGGCTGGAAAAATAGTTCTAAAGGACAGTAATTCATTCACCCTAAAAGAAGAACTGATTGATTTTAAGGAAAGTACAGCAGTGATTCCCAACCTTGCAATTCATTTAAACAAAAATGTTAATGAAGATGGTGAAATTGACAAGAAAAAAGGTTTGAGAGCATTAATTACTCAAAAACAGGATTTAGACAAAAGCGGAAATAAGGCTGAAAGCTCTGCAGAGTCTGGAACAGAAATAGACCAGGCCGAAAAATTGTCTTTAGAAAAGTTAATCGGAAAACATACTGATTACAGCGAAGAAGAGATTTTAGAGGCAGAACTCTATTTATATCCAGTTGAAAAAGCAAAATTTGTAGGTGCTGAGCAGGAGTTTATTTCAGCAGGCTGTCAGGATAATCTGGCAATGGTTCATGCGGCTTTAAAATCTATCCTGAAATCAGAGGCTAAAGCCTGGACTCAGATGGCTCTTTTTTATGATAATGAAGAAATCGGAAGCCACACTCCTCAGGGAGCTGACTCTCCTTTTGCAGGAAATATAATAGAAAGAATCATCTATAATCTGGCTGCAGAAAAGGAAGATTATTACAGCATCATCGAAAAATCATTTTTAGTCTCTGCAGATATGGCTCATGCTCTTCATCCAAATTTTAGTGAAGAATATGATGAAAACAATCGCCCCTTATTAAACCAGGGCCCGGTTCTGAAGTATAATGCTAACTTAAAATATACTACAAATGCTTCAACAGCTGCTGTTTTAATTGATTTAATGAAAAAAAATGATATACCATTTCAATATTATACTAACCGCACTGACAAAACAGGAGGGTCTACAATTGGCCCTATTGCAGCAACACAGCTCGGGATTAAAAGTATAGATCTCGGCAGTCCCTTACTGGCTATGCACTCTACTCGAGAGTTAGGTGGTAGTTTTGACCACAAGCAGATGATTAAGCTGATGTCTTTATTTTATCAAAGCCTTTAAATTAATTTGATAAAATATTAAATATTATTTAAAAAATATATAGATAAAATATTTAAACTGGGAGGAATTAGATTGGATAAATTTGACTTTTCAAAATTAGAAAATAGAGCTAATACAATGTCTGCAAAATGGGACAAACGAAAAGAGATATTTAACAATGAAGATATTTTACCGCTGTGGGTAGCTGACTCCGATTGGCAGACAGCTCCTGCAGTAAAGGAGAGTTTATTAAAAAGAGCTGAAGCAGGAATATTTGGCTATAGTTTTGCTGATCAGAGTGTTGAAGAGGCAGTAGAAAATTGGCTTCAGAAAAGATTTGATCTGCAAATAGATAGAGATTGGCTGATTTTCGATACAGGTGTTGTTCCGGCTATTAATTTTACTTTAAAGGCAATCTGTGAAGATAATGATGCTGTTATAATTCAGCCACCAGTTTATCAACCGTTTTTTTCAGCAGTAAAGAATAATAACTGTCAGCTTATCGAAAATGAATTAATCAATAAAGATAGTCATTATATGATGGATCTAGACAAATTAGAAAATCAGATTGAAACAGCTAAAGCTAAAGGCAAAAATGTCAGAGCAATGATATTTTGCAGCCCCCACAATCCAGTAGGTAGAGTCTGGAAAGAATCTGAACTAATTGAACTGCTGCGCATTTTAAAAAGAGAAAATATTTACCTTTTGAGTGATGAAATACATGCCGATTTGGTTTATCCAGGTGCTGAACATCATCCTGCTTTGAAGCTTATTTTAGAAAAAGAAGAATTTAAAGAATACAGGCAAAAGGTGATTTCGTATCTGGCTGCCAGTAAAACTTTTAATATTGCAGGTTTACATACCTCCTATACTATTATTGAGTCAAAAGAGCTGCGTGCAGCTTATAATAAGGCAAAAGATGGTTTTGGAACTGGCAACAGTCCATTTGGTCTTATCGGACTAAAAACTGCCTATAACGAGGGAGAAGAGTGGTTAGAAGAACAGCTTAAATACTTAAAGAATAACTATGATTTTCTCAAAGAATTTCTGCAGACTGAATTAGCTCAAATAAAATTAATTAAGGCAGAAGGTACCTATTTAGCCTGGTTGGACTGCAGTCAGCTGGGATTTGAAACTGATAAAGAACTAATTGAATTTATGAACCAAAAGGCTGAGGTTGGACTTAATCCTGGCCGCTGGTTTGGCGATGCAGGTTCAATGTACATGCGCTTAAACTTAGCCTGTCCCCGTCAGCGTTTAGAAAAAGGATTAAACAGAATAAAAAAAGCGGTAGAAAATTTATAAGAAGTATGAAGCAATATTTTCTTTGCAAAGAAAGGAAGTTATAATTTGGCTAGAGTAGTTGTTATTGGTGGTGGTCCTGCAGGAATGATGGCAGCTCTGCAGGCAGCTGAGAATGGAAATAAGGTTATTTTAATTGACAGGAATAAAAATCTGGGCAAAAAATTATTAATAACCGGTAAAGGCCGCTGTAATTTAACCAATTATTCACCTTTAAATCAGCATATAAAAAATATTATTGACAACCCGGAATTTATGTACAGTTCTTTAGCAGAGTTTGATGCCTACAGGCTTTATTATTTTTTCGAAGGTCTGGGGCTGCCCTTGAAAATTGAAAGAGGAGACCGTGTATTCCCGAAATCAAACCGATCTCAGGCTGTTTTGAAAGTACTGCAGAAGGAATTATTTAAAAAAGATGTCGAAATAATACAGGATCAGGCAGTTGAAATTTTAAAAAATGGGCAGCAAGTTAAAGGCCTTAGATTAAAATATCAGGGCCAGCTCCAGGCCGATAAAATAATTTTAGCAGCCGGCGGCAGCTCTTACCCACAAACAGGATCTGACGGTAGCGGCTTTCAGCTGACCCGGGGTTTAGGTCACCAAATAGTTAAGCCAGAACCTGGTTTATGCGGTCTTAAGACTAAAGAAAATTGGATCTATCAGGCAAACGGTTTAAAATTAAAATATGTTGATCTAAAATTAAATAAAGCTGGCGAAGAAATTTACAGTGGTTTTGGAGATCTAGAAATCAGAAACGGTTATTTGGATGGCCCTCTGGTTATTTCAGCTTCAATGTTTATTGATTCTGATCCCAAAAATTATCAGCTTGAAATTGATTTAAAACCAGCTCTAGACTATCAGAGTTTGGATAAGAGGATTTTAAGAGATTTTGAAAAGTACAGCAACAAATATTTTGGCAACAGTCTTGATGATTTATTACCAAAAAAGATGATTCCTATCTTTCTAAAGCTTTCTTCGATCGATTATAAAAAGACAGTAAACCAGATTACTGCAGCTGAAAGGGAAGAATTGTTAGACTTATTTAAAAGCTTAAAATTGAATATAGAAGCTAAAAAAGGTTTTGAAAGGGCAATTGTTACCCGAGGTGGGGTCAGCACTGAAGAAATTGATCCTAAAACGATGGAATCAAAACTGATTGATGGTTTATATTTTGCTGGAGAAATAATAGATGTAGCAGCAATGACAGGTGGCTATAATCTGCAGATTGCTTTTGCAACTGGTTTTAAAGCAGGAAATAGTTTAAATGGAGAATAGTTTAAATTAAGAGCTGAAAAATTTCAAATAAAAAAGAAAAAACCGCAGCCAGCTGACTGCGGTTCCGTTCAAAATTTAATTATATTATTAATTACTCAGCGTCTTCGTTTTGACCCTGAAGTTTTTGTGTAATTACCTGATTTACAGAATTCATTAACTGATTGAAATGATTTTGAGCTTCATAAAATTCAGCAATTTTATCGTTTTGCTTCATTTTTTGCTCCATCATTTGTAATTCCTGTTTTTGTTCATCAGTCATCTGCTTACCATTCTGCTGCATCATTTGTGCCTGCTGATACTTAGCATTTAAATCATCAAGCATTGACTTTGCATCTTCATCTTCAACCATCTTTTCTTCTTTTTCTCTTAAATCCTGAAATTCCTGTGAATCAACAATTGCTTCTGCAAGATCTTCCGCATATTCCATAACTGTTGCCATTTAATTTCACCTCAATTAAATTATTTAGATTTATTTTGTTTTCTAATAACCATATTTATGTTAACATCAAGTAGTACTGATGTCAAATAAGAATCAGAATCAATAGGGGGAATTTATAATGTCAAACGACTTAAAAATTGAAGTATATTCTAAAGATTGGTGTCCATATTGTAAGAAAGCAAAGGCATTTTTAAAAAGCAAGGGCTTAAAATTTGAAGAAATTGATATTGAAGAAGGTGACAGCTATGAGGTAATGAAACAGAGAACTGGAAACAAAACTGTACCTCAAATTATAATTAACGACCAGAGTCTTGGGGGCTATGATGACCTGATAGATTTAGAAAACAAAGGTGAGTTCAACCCACTTATAGGGAGAGAGGCCAAAGATTTATCTACCAAAGAATGGGAACTAGTTATTATCGGGGCGGGACCAGCTGCACTAAATGCTGCTCTTTATGCCGTCCGCAAAGGAATTGATCTGCTTTTATTAACCAAAGATATTGGGGGACAGGTAATTACTACTAATGAAATTGATAATTATTTAGGCAAAGCAGATACCACAGGGGCAGATTTAATCTATGATTTTTGGGACCATATAGCAAAGTATGAGGTAAAGACTGTTATCGGAGAAGAGGCTGTAGGAATTGAAGACCGCGAAAATAAAAAAGTGATCAAAACTGATAATGGAAAGAAATATATAACTAAGTCTATAATTATTGCAACAGGAGCTCAAAAACGTCATCTGGGAATGAAGCAGGAATATGTTTTAACAGGTAAGGGAGTTCACTACTGTGCCAGTTGTGATGCTTTTCTCTACAAAGGTCAGCCGGTAGCGGTAGTTGGAGGTGGAAACTCCGGACTCGAAGCTGCTCTGGATTTAGCTAATATTGGCTGTGAAGTCGATTTAATAGAAGTGCAGCCAGTGCTGATGGGAGATGAATACCTTCAGGAAAAAATTAATAAGAACGAGAAGATTAAAGTCCATACTTCGACAACTGTGGCAGAAATTATTGGTGAAGATAAACTAGAATCAATAATAATTAAAAATGTAGAAGATGAGTTGACAGAAGAACTTGATATCAACGGACTTTTTATCGAAATTGGTTTAATTGCCAACAGTGATTTTGTTAAAGATCTAGTGAAAACAAATAAGCAGAAAGAAATTTTAATCAATCAAAGAAATGAGACCGGAGTTGAAGGAATCTGGGCTGCAGGTGATGTGACAGATATTATAGATAAGCAGATTATAATCTCAGCTGCTGAGGGAGCTAAAGCAGCTTTAAGAGTTAATCAATATTTAGACTGATAATTTGCTAGATAATAGATAACTATGTATAATATAAACAAACGGAGGTGTTGCTAAATGGCTGCAGAAAAAGTTCAGAAGCATATTTTCATTTCTGGAAGAGTTCAGGGAGTAGGATTTAGAGCTTTTATTAGAAGAGAGGCAGCTGTTTTGAATATAGAAGGTTGGGCTAAAAACCTAGCAGATGGTAGAGTAGAAACAATAATCCAGGGTGATCAAAAAAAGGTAGATCAGATGATCTCCAAACTTCGGGAAGGACCTTCTTATGCCAAAGTAGAAAATTTAAAAATTATTGATGAAGACCTTAGCGATTTTAGTGATTTTAAGATTAAGTTTTAAGGGGTGATCTTATGGCAGATGCTTTAATTGTTGTAGATTTACAGAATGATTTTTACGAAGCTGGGGCTTTAGCAGTTCCAAATGCATCGGAAGTTAATGAGACAGTTAATCAGTTGTTAGTGTCAGAAGAATATAAGGTTATTGTTGCTTCTCAGGATTGGCATCCGGCTTCACACTTAAGCTTTGCTTCAAACCACAATCAGGAGCCATTTACCCCTTTTAGTGATCAAGAAGGACTCGGGCCAGTTTTATGGCCCGATCACTGTGTTCAGCTGACAGAGGGAGCAGAGTTTAATTCTAATATCAGGACCGAACATTTCGATTATATAATCAGAAAGGGTACTGATCCGGAAGTAGACAGTTACTCAGCTTTTCAGGATAATGATGGCTCTAAACTAGGTTTAGCAGGTTTACTGCAGTCATTAGAAGTCGAAGAAGTTGATATTGTAGGTTTAGCTTTTGATTACTGTGTTAAGTATACTGCTTTAGATAGTGCTAAAAGTGGATTTAAGACTAATGTTATACTAGCAGGAACCAGAGCTGTTAACCCGGAAGAAGATGATGAGACAAAGGCTGATTTGAAAGCGGCTGGGGTCAAATTAAAATAATATTCAAAATAGAAGTTGAAAATAAAAGGAGAGAATTTTTTTGGACAAAATAGAGTTAATGGCAACTAGTACCTTTGGTATGGAAGCTTTAGTAAAAAAAGAAGTAAATGACCTGGGATATGAAATTACCGAGGTTAAAAATGGCAGGATTACTTTTTTAGGTGACCTGCAGGCAGTAGCCAGAGCAAATCTGTGGCTTAGAACTGCAGAGAGAGTTCTGGTGAAAATAGGAGATTTTAAAGCAGAAGACTTTGACGAACTGTATGATGGAGTTAGAAGTTTGGACTGGCCCAGCTGGCTGCCTGAAAATGCAAAATTTCCAGTTAGTGCTAAATCAATTGATTCCAAATTAAGCAGTGTTCCAACCTGCCAGTCAGTCACTAAAAAAGCTGTAGTGGACAGGTTGAAAGCAGAATATCAAAGAGAGTGGTTTGATGAAGATGGCCCTCTTTATCCGATAGAGCTTGCTTTATACAAAGATCGAGCTATTTTAACAATTGATACATCTGGTACTGGGCTGCACAAAAGAGGTTATAGAGAACTATCAGTTAAAGCACCTATTCAGGAAACAATTGCAGCTGGGATGGTTTATTTAAGCCGCTGGGACAAAGATAGAATATTAGTCGATCCCTTTTGTGGTTCAGGTACAATTTTGATTGAAGCGGCTATGATGGCTAAAAATCAGGCTCCAGGACTAAAAAGGAAGTTTAATTCAGAAAAATGGCCGATCTTTGATGATTTCGAATGGCCCAGAGCCAGGGTTGAGGCAAAAAAAGCCAAAAAGATTAATGTTGAGCCCCGCTTAATAATGGGTTATGACCGAGATCCAGAAACAATCAGTATTGCACGCTATCATGCCAAACAGGCAGGGGTAGAAGATATCATTCACTTTCAGGAACAGGAATTTAAAGATTTTTCAACAAACCGCAAATATGGTTATATAATTACAAACCCACCTTATGGTGAGCGAATGGGAGAAAAAGAAGAGGTTGAAGAATTATATAGAACAATGGGAGAAAAGTTTTTAAAACTTGAAACCTGGTCTTACTATATTATTACCTCCCATTCTAAATTTGAAGAAATCTTTGGCAAAGAGGCAAGTAAAAGGCGAAAATTATATAATGGTGGGGTAGAGACTCAATACTATCAGTATTATGGTCCCTGGCCTCCAAAGAATTGAGTAAAAGCAGATGCTGAGATTTAGAAAGTATTTTCCTTATTTGGCAGGTTTAGTTTTTAGTTCAATATTTGGTTTTTCATTTTTGTTTACCAAGGAGGGATTGGAGCTGATGACTCCTTTCCATCTGCTTGGTTTTCGTTTTGCAATCGCCTTTGCTTCCTTGAGTATTTTAAGAATTATTGGTATAATAAATATCAATTTGAAAGCTAAAAATTTGAAAAAGCTGTTTCTTCTAGCAATATTTCAACCGGGAATTTATTTTATCTGTGAAACCACAGGTATGTTATATACAACTTCATCTGAAGCGGGAATGATGATTGCTTTGATTCCAGTAGCAGTTACTATTCTGGCAGCTTTAATTTTAAATGAAAGGCCTACCTTCTTACAGAGTATTTTTGTTGCCTTATCTGTGGGGGGCGTTTTCTTTATTATTTTTAATAGAGGAGCCTCGCCAATAGCAGGGAATTACTTAGGTTTAATTTTGTTGGGAGGATCTGTAATTGCAGCTGGATTTTATAATATCATATCCAGACAGCTATCCTTAGAATTTAAGCCGGTTGAGATTACATATGTAATGATGGGTTTTGGTGCTTTTTTGTTTAACACAATTGCCTTATATCAAAATAATTTTGAATTGAGCAGTTATTTTAATTTGTTGACAAACCGGGTTGTTCTGATAACTGTGCTTTATTTAGGAGTATTTTCATCTGTTGTAGCCTTTTTTATGATGAACTATACTTTATCTAAAATAACAGCAGCTGAATCAGCAGTTTTTGCAAATTTAACTACAGTTGTTTCAATAGTTGCTGGAGTAGTTTTTAGAAATGAACCCTTTTTTAAATTTCAAGTAGTTGGAGCAGTGTTAATTATAATTGGTGTCTGGGGAACAAATTACTTTGGACGCCCCGTAGTCGAGAAAGGAGAAGAAATTTATGAAAAAGTATAATGTAGCAGTAGTAGGTGCAACAGGTTTAGTAGGTAGAGAAATGCTTAAAACTTTAAGTCAGAGGAATTTTCCTATTGATGAGCTTAAGGTTATAGCATCTGAGCGTTCTGAAGGAAAAAAAATTCAATTTGAAGATAGAGAGCTAACAGTAGAATCTGTAAAAGAAGGAACTTTTGAGGGAATTGATATTGCCTTATTCTCTGCAGGTAGTGGTGTCTCGAAAGAAGTAGCACCTCAGGTAAAAAAAGCAGGGGGTATTGTAATAGATAACAGCAATGCCTTTAGAATGAATCCCGATGCTCCCTTGGTAGTACCAGAAGTTAATGGTGAGGATTTAAAGGGACATCAGCAGATCATTGCTAATCCAAACTGTTCTACTATTCAGATGGTAATGCTGTTAAAACCACTCGCTGAAAAATATGGTCTAAAAAGATTAGTGATCAACACCTACCAGGCTGTCTCTGGTGCAGGCAAGAAAGCTGTTGATGAGTTAATTGAGCAGACTAAAGCCTATTTAAATCAGGAAGAAATAAAAAATGAAAATTTTAATCATCAGATTGCCTTTAATGCAATTCCACAAATTGATGTCTTTTTAGATAATGATTATACTAAAGAAGAGATGAAAATGGTTAATGAATGTCATAAAATTCTACATAATCCAGATTTGCCTGTTACAGCAACCTGTGTTAGAATTCCTGTAATTTTTGGACATGGAGAATCTTTAAATATTGAACTAAACAGCAGTTTTGATATTGAAGCTGTAAAAGAACTTTTTGCCAGCACTCAAAATGTAGAGGTTGTGGATGATCCAGCTCAGGAAAAATATCCACTGCAGATAGATACCGAAAAAAATGATAATGTTTTAGTAGGAAGAATAAGAAGAGATAACTCAGTTGAAAATGGTATTAATCTCTGGCTGACTGCAAACAATTTGAGAAAAGGTGCTGCTTTAAATGCAGTCCAGATTGCAGAATATTTAATAGAAAATGATTTAGTCTAAAAATTCTAAAAGCTTAATTCTGCTTGTTTTTTATTTCAATACTATGTATAATAGTATTAACGCTTTGGACGGGTTTCTTATTTTTAAAAATTTACAGGCAGAATTAAGCAATTTTTTTATGTTTAAATTTAAGACTTGTATGATAATAATTATGAAATGATGAAGATGAAATTTAAAGTGAAGACAGTGAAATTTGAAAATGACGATTTAACTTTGGTTTTAAAATACTATGGAGGTGTTTTGTTTTTTAAATGAATGACAACAATAAAATAAAAAATGTTTCGATGACTACACTTGGTGGAGTAGGAGAAATAGGTAAGAATATGTGGGTTCTGGAAATTGGCGATGAAATGTTGATAATTGATTCGGGAGTTAAATTTCCGGAAAATGATCTACTGGGAATTGATCTTGTGATTCCTGATTATGAGTATGTGATTAAGAACAAGGATAAAATTAACGGAATTGTTCTGACACATGGTCACTTAGATCATATTGGAGGCTTACCTTACTTATTAAAAGAGATAAATGCTCCTATTTATGGAACGAAATTAACTCTTGGACTATTAGAAGGGAATTTAAAAGAACATCGTCTTCTAAAAGACACAAGATTAAAAGTAGTTCATCCGGGTAAACAGTATCAGGTAGGTAATTTCGGAGTTGAGTTTTTAAGAGTAAATCACAGTATCGCTGATACCTGTGCACTTGCTATTGAAACTCCGCTGGGCACCATTGTCTATGCTAGTGACTTTAAATTTGACCAGACTCCAATTGATGGCGAAGTTGCAGATTTTCATAGATTGGCAGAGCTTGGAGACAGCGAAGAAGGTGTTCTAGCTTTATTCTCTGATAGTACAAATGTAGAAAGAGAAGGTTATACCTTATCTGAAAAGGTTGTGGGAGAAACTGTGGACGAAATACTTAGAGGAGCCAGGGAGAGAGTAATTATTGCTACCTTTGCTTCAAATATCCACAGGGTTCAGCAGATTGTTGATGCAGCCTTTAAATACAACAGAAAAATTGCTTTTTCTGGCCGCAGTATGATTAATAATGTTGATATTGCGCGCAGACTTGGTTATTTACAGATACCTGATGATATGATAGTTGATATCAGAGATATAGGTGATATTCCTGATAGCAAAGTAACTTTACTGACTACAGGTAGTCAGGGAGAACCTTATGCTGCTCTAACAAGGATGGCCCGGGGAGACCATTACCATATTAATATTAAAGATGGAGATACAGTTATGATATCTGCTTCTGCTATTCCGGGTAATGAAAAATTAGTTGGTGAAACTATAAATAAACTTTACCGCCGAGGAGCCAATGTAATTTATGAAGATGTTTCTGGTGTTCATGTTTCTGGTCATGCCAGTCAGGAAGAGTTAAAATTAATGCTAAACCTGGTCAAGCCAAAATACTTTGTGCCTGTACATGGTGAATACAGACATCTTTATAAACATGCAGACCTGGCAGAAAAAGTTGGAATCCCAAGTGACAATATTTATATTGCTGATGTTGGAGATAAGATTAATTTCTCTGAAGAAAAAGTCAGCAAAGATTATAATGTACAGTCAGGTGATGTACTGATTGACGGCCTGGGTGTAGGTGATGTAGGTAATATTGTTCTAAGAGATAGAAAATTATTATCTGAAGACGGGATAATTATAGTTGTTGTTACAATTGATAAACACGGTAATATTCTGGTAGGCCCAGATATTATTACCCGCGGATTTGTTTATATTAGAGAATCCGAAGAATTAATTGAAGCAGCTACTCAGAGGGTTGAAGATGCACTTAAAGACTGTGAAGAAAATAATGTAACTGAATGGTCTGTGCTCAAAAATACTATTCGCAACTCACTTAATAATTACATTTACCAAAAAATAAAAAGAAATCCAATGATTTTACCTGTAATTATGGAAGTATAGAAACTAAATAAATTAACCAGCTGTGTAAAAGCAGCTGGTTTTAAATTTGAACACATGTTTCTAAATGTGCTATAATGATGAGAAGGAGGAATAAAAATTGAATAGTTTTCAGGCTATATTTTTGGGATTGATTCAGGGTTTAACCGAATTTATTCCGGTCAGCAGTTCTGGCCATTTAGTAATTGCCCAAAGTTTTTTCAATATTAAAGAGGATCAGATATTATTTAATGTTATTTTACATATTGGTACTTTAATTCCTATTTTTATTATCTTTTGGCAGGATATTAAAGATATGATTTTATTCAAAAAAGAAAAAAGAAAAGAAACTTTTTATATTTTACTTGCTATTATACCAACCGGGATTATAGGTGTTCTGTTTGAAGACTTTTTTGAAAATCTTTTTGCAAATGCATATCTAACAGCTTTAATGCTGATCTTAACCGGTTTAATTTTATATATTACTGAGAAAATTGAAGGTGGATTCAAAGAAGTAGAAGAGCTAAAAATTTGGCAGCCTTTATTAGTGGGGCTGGCTCAGGGAGCAGCTATTATACCAGGGATTTCCAGATCAGGTTCAACAATTGCAGCTTCTTTATTTCAGGGTTTAAATCGAGAGGCAGCAGCCAGATTTTCTTTTTTGATGTCTATACCAGTAATTGGAGGAGCAGGTTTTTTACAATTTTTAAAAGTAGTTGAAGCTGGTTCATTTAATCTGGATTTAAAGATAGTTATATTAGGCTTTCTGGCAGCTGTTATTTCAGGTTATTTAGCAATTAAAATTTTACTAAAAGTTTTGGCAGAGAAAAAACTAAATTATTTTAGTTATTACTGCTGGTTTGTAGCTGCAGCTGTAATTTTTATAAATTTTATTTAAAAATTTAAAGTTATTATAATCTTAAGGAGGGGCAGAGATGAGTGATCAAAAAAATGATCCTAAAATTGAAAAAAGAAAAAATGAGATTTTAGGACTATTTTTAATTACCTTTGCTGCAATTAGTTATTTTGCTATTTTTAGTAATTCTGCAGGTTTATTAGGAAATTATATGAGTAGAGCCTATTATTTTTTAGTAGGAAGTGGTAGTTACATTCTGCCTCTTTTATTTGTTTATTGGGGAATTCAGTTAATTAGATCAAAAGCTATTAAGTTTTCGACTAAATTTTTAGGACTAATTATTTCTTTTATAGCTATTATTTCAATTATTAATTTAAATGAAGGTGGAATTTTATTTTTAAATACACCTGAAAATGCGGCAGGTGGAGTTATTGGGGGAGCAATTACCTACTTTTTGGTAGAACTATTTGCTGTTAATGGTGCTTATATTATTCTTTCTGTTTTATTATTAATCGGGATTTTACTGTTATTTGATTTATTTTTACATAATATTTTCAGAAAAACTAAGGCAGCAATTTCTGCTTTTAATCAATCAGTTAGAAGCTTAAAAGAAAAGATTATTTCATTTTTTAGCAGTTTATCTTTGGGCAGATTCAATTTATTTGTTAAATTTAAAGAAAAAAGAAATGAGAAAAAACAAAAAAAGAATAATAATTTAGATAAAGCAGAGCCTGAATCTAATAACTATGATAATATTGACAGCAATATTGTTGAAGAAGCTGATAATAGAATTAGGAATGAAGTTCAAACTGAAAATTCAAAAAATAATCAGAGTTCTAATCCTAAGGTGGTACAGGATAAGAATAAAAAACAGAAAAGAAGAAAAAAAGAAGCTGCAGAAGATCAGGAAAACAAAGAGATTACCGAAGATTTTGATATAAGCAAAGATCAATCAAAAAATATTAAAGATCAAGGAGAAAAGCATGGAGATTACACTTTGCCCGGAATCTCACTTTTAAATGATTCGGGCAAAAAGAAGGTTAAATTAGCAAATAAAAGTGAATTGTTAGAGGAAACCCTCAATAGTTTTGGGGTTGAAGCTAAGGTGATTAATGTTAATCATGGTCCAACAATTACCCGATATGAAATTCAGCCTGCAACCGGAGTTAAAGTGAGTAAAATTGTTAATTTATCAGATGATATTGCCCTTGCTTTAGCAGCTCGTGATGTGAGAATCGAAGCTCCAATTCCTGGTAAAGCAGCTGTTGGAATTGAGGTTCCACATGGTAATGATATAACAGTTTCCTTTAGAGATGTTATTGTTTCAGAAGAATTTCAAAAAGCTGAAGATAAGCTTACTCTTGCCTTAGGCAAAGGTATTGATGGTGATACAGCTGTCTTTAATCTGGCAAAAATGCCCCATTTACTTGTGGCTGGAGCAACCGGTTCCGGAAAAAGTGTCTGTATTAATACCCTAATCAGCAGTATTCTGTATCGGGCAACTCCAGCAGAAGTAAAACTGCTGCTGGTAGATCCAAAGAAAGTTGAATTAAATATTTATCAGGGTTTACCTCATTTAATAACACCTGTTGTAACTGATCCTAAAAAAGCAGCTAATGTTCTTAAACTGGTAGTTGAAGAGATGGAAAATCGTTATGATCTTTTTTCTGAGACAGGCAGTAGAGGAATTGAATCATATAACAAACAGGTTGAGGATCCGGAAGATAAGATGCCTTATATTGTTGTGGTTATTGATGAGCTATCTGATCTAATGATGGTAGCGGCAAGCGAAGTTGAAGATAATATCTGCAGACTGGCACAGATGTCCAGAGCGGCAGGGATTCATTTGATTATTGCAACTCAAAGACCTTCAGTTGATGTAATTACCGGTTTAATTAAAGCAAATATTCCCAGCCGAATTTCTTTTGCAGTTTCTTCGGCAACAGATTCTCGCACAATTTTAGATATGGGAGGTGCTGAAAAATTATTAGGAAAAGGAGATATGCTTTTTGCTCCGGTGGGAATGCAGAAACCTCAAAGAATCCAGGGATCTTTTCTGACAGATAAAGAAATTTCTGATATTACAGCTTTTGTTAAAGATCAGGCAGCTGCAGAATATAAAATTGAAAAAGATGATATAAAAGAAGTAGAATTATCAATTGACGATGAGCAGGATGAACTATATCAAGAAGCTGTAAAATTAGTAGTTAAATATAGAGCTTCGATTTCAATGCTGCAGAGAAGGCTGCATATAGGGCATTCACGTGCAGCAAGGTTAATTGACAGCATGGAAGAAGATGGGATAGTTGGTCCCTATGCCGGCAGCAAGCCAAGAGAGGTTTTGGTAGAAGAAGAGGATTTAGAAGCAGTTTTAAATGGCGACTATGATAATGATGATCAATCTGAAGAAAAAAATTGATACTCAAAATAGTTAAAATCTTGACAAAAAAATTGAATTGTGATACTATTTAGTTAGTTGTCAGACAGGTAAGACGTCTGTCTGAGAAAGGAGGGGTAATCGGATTTGGAAATATTAAAACAGGATAAAAGACCATTATATTTGAAGATTAAAGAACACATTGAAAATTTAATCGATCAGGAAATTTATGAAGCAGGAGACAAACTTCCCTCTGAAACAGCTTTTGCTAAAAAACTTGATGTCAGTAGAGCTAGTTTGCGTGAAGCACTTCGAGTTTTAGAAAAAGAAGGGAAAATTATTAAAAGTCAGGGAGTAGGAACCTTTGTTTCAAAACCTATCCCCCGTTTTAAAAGAGGAATTGAAGAACTGTTTAGTGTTACTGATACTATAAAAAATGAAGGTTTTACCCCGGGAACAAAAGCTTTAGAAATTGAAAATGTTACAGTTGATAAGCAGCTTGCTTTAAAAATGAATATTAATCGAAATGAAGAAATTTTAAAGTTACAGCGAGTTCGTACAGCTGATGACAAACCGGTAGTTTTTTGTATTGATTATTTAAACACCAATCTTTTTCCAATCAACATTAAAGAAGATTTTAGTCATTCACTTTTTGATCTGCTTGAAAATAAGTATAAGTTAAAAATCAAATATGCTGTAACAGAAATAATTCCGGTTACTGCAAAGAAGAAATTGATGGAAAAGCTAGAAGTCAAAAAAAATGCACCTATTTTGCTCTTAGAGCAGATGCATTATGATGAAAATGAAAGATTATTTTTATATTCAAAAAATTATTTTCGCAGTGATCAATTTCAATTTAAAGTGCTTAGAAGTAGAAAACAGTAATATTTTTTAATTTAAATAATATTTGCACAATTAAAAGTAGTTAAGTCGTTTTTGTTGCAAATATAATATAAAAATGTTATATTATATTTGTAATTCACAAAATTTGGTACCATTCAAAAAAAATATATGAGGGGGTCATTATTTTGAAAAAAGTTTTAAGTTTAACGATTATTTTTACTTTTGTAATGATGGTAGTTTTTGCAGCAGTTCCAGCTGCAGCACAGGACACTAGAGTAGGTATTGTTCTTTCTACTGGTGGACTTGGAGATCTTTCTTTTAATGATGCAGCATACAGAGGTTTACAGCGTGCTGAAGAAGAATTAGGAATTTCTTTTGATTATATTGAGCCTGCAGATCCTTCTGAAGACCAAACAGCATTACGTCGTTTTGCTTCTAGAGGATATGATCTAGTTATTGGTGTAGGATTTCAGATGGCAGATAGTTTAACAACTGTTGCTGGTGAATATCCTGAAACAAAATTTGCTCATGTTGATCAATATTTTGAAGACATTCCAGAAAATATTGTAAGCCTTAACTTTGCTGAATGGGAAGGTTCATTCCTGGCGGGTGCTTTAGCAGCATTAACCAGTGAAACTGGCAATGTAGGATTTGTTGGTGGAGTTGATTTTGCTTTAATCCACCGTTTTGAAGGCGGATTTTTCCAGGGAGCTCAGTACATCAATCCTGATATCAAAATTCAAACCAGATATGCTGATGACTTTGGTGATCCAGCCAGAGGTAGAGAAATTGCACTTGGTATGATTGATGATGGTGCAGATGTAATTTATCACGCCGCTGGTGGTACAGGTTCTGGTGTCTTCCAGGCAGCTGAAGAGGAAGATATCTATGCAATCGGTGTAGATTCCAATCAGAACTATGTTGCTCCAGGTCATGTAATTGCAAGTATGCTTAAAAAGGTAGATAACGCTGTGTTTGATACAGTTAAATCTGTAGTAGAAGGTAACTATCAGGGCGGTAATAACTTATACTTTACTTTAGCTGATGGTGGAGTAGATTTAACAAGCTTAACTGAAGTTGGTCAACCAGTACTTGACGCTGTAGAATCAGGTACTATAACTGAAGCAGAATTAGAAACTATTAGAGAAATGAAGGAAACAGTAACTACTCCTCATGCTGAACGCATTGCTGAAATTAAAGAAATGATCATCAATGGCGAAATTGAAGTAGAAAATTGGGGAGAAACTGGCAGACCTGATAACCTTTAATTATTAAGACAGCTTATATTTAATTTAAAGGGCTCTGCTTTTTAGCAGAGCCCAATTAATTTTTAGTACATTTTAGGGAGGAATAATCATGCCCAGGGAAGATAATTATATTTTAGATATGCAGAATATAACTAAAATATTTCCAGGTGTTAAAGCAAACGATAATGTTAATTTATCAATAAAAAAGGGTGAGATTCACGCCCTTGTCGGAGAAAATGGTGCAGGCAAAACAACTTTGATGAATGTCTTATATGGACTCTATGATGCCGATGGAGGCCAGGTTTTTTACGAAGGAAATAAAATTAATCTAAACGGACCACAGGATGCAATTGAATTAGGTATAGGAATGGTTCACCAGCATTTTATGTTAGTAGACCCTCTTACTGTAACAGAAAATATTGTGCTTGGTAATGAACCACGCAGTGGTTTAATGTTAGACCAAAAAAGAGCTAAAAAAGAAGTTAAAGAGATTTCTGAAAAATATGGTCTTTTTGTTGATCCTGAAGCAAAAATTGAGGATATTTCTGTTGGTATGCAGCAGAGAGTTGAAATCATAAAAACTTTATATAGAGGTGCAGAACTATTAATATTTGATGAACCAACTGCTGTTTTGACTCCACAGGAAATTGATGAGCTATTTGATATTTTTAGATCACTTAAAGAACAGGGTAAAACTATTATTTTTATTACTCATAAACTGAAAGAAGTTAAAACTATTTCTGATAGAATTACTGTTTTGAGAAATGGAAAAAGTATTGATACAGTAAATACTTCTGATGTAACAAAAGAAGATGTTGCTGAATTAATGGTTGGCCGACAAGTTTTATTAGAAGTAGAAAAGACTGAAGCAAATCCTGGTGATGAAATCTTTAGTGTTGAAAATTTAAATGTACGAGATAATAGAAATATTCAAGTAGTTAAAGATATTTCACTTTCAGTTCATAAAGGTGAAATATTAGGGATTGCTGGTGTAGAAGGTAATGGTCAGTCTGAGCTTGTTGAGGCAATAACTGGACTTCGTAAAATTGAGAGTGGAAAAATTAATCTTAGAGATAAAGATATTAGTAAATATAATGCCCGTGAGATAAAAAGAGAAAAGGTGGCACATATCCCTGAAGACAGGCAGAAACGTGGTCTGATCATGGATTTTGATTTAAAAGAAAATATGATTTTAGGTTATCACGATCTAGAGCCTTTTTCAAAAAACGGAATTATGCATTATGATAATGTTGCTCAGAATACACAGGACTTAATAAAAAAATATGATATTCGTGGTGGTGGAATGGAAGCACAGGCTAAAAATTTGTCTGGTGGTAACCAGCAAAAATTGATTGTTGCCCGAGAGTTTTCTCATGACCCTGAATTTCTAATTGCTTCTCAACCTACTCGTGGTGTGGATGTTGGTTCAATTGAATTTATTCACAAACAAATAATTGATCGTCGTGATAATGGTGCTGGTGTTTTATTAGTTTCTGCAGAATTAAGTGAGGTATTATCTTTAAGTGATAGAATTGCAGTGATTTTTGAAGGAGAAATTGTTGATGTTTTAAAAGCTTCAGAAACAGACGAAAGAGAGCTCGGTAAATTGATGACCGGCTCAAAAGCTGAAGCAGGAGGTGAGGGTAATGAATAACTACTCAGATAAAATAAAATCTGTTTTAACTGATTTAGGTTTATCTTTATTATCAATAGTAATCGCATTAATTGTAGGTACTTTATTTATTTTTCTAACTGATAAATCTCCTTTGGATGCCTATTCTGCTCTTTATATAGGAGCTTTTGGCAATTTTAGTGCAATAGCAAATACTTTGTGGCGTTCAACTCCACTTATTTTAACTGGACTGGCTGTAGCACTCCCTTTTAGAGCGGGACTATTTAATATTGGTGCTGAAGGACAGCTTTTAATGGGAGGTTTTACTGCCGGAGTTGTTGGTTTTTATTTTACTTCTTTACCTGCTTTTATTCATCTTCCGTTTGCAATTATAGCAGGAATGTTTGTTGGTGGTCTCTGGGGAGGTCTGCCAGGTTTTTTAAAGGCGAAAATGGATGTACATGAGGTTATAGCAACAATTATGTTAAATCACATTGCTATTGCCTTAACTATAAATTATGGTATTAATATTTTTAGAGATACAGGTCGTCCAGCTACTCCCAAAATTATGGAGTCTGCATCGATGTTTAACTTTAAAAATATTATGGATTATCCGTTATTATCCAAGCTTCCATTTGCAGAATTATTTTCTCAACCTGCAATTAGACTTCATATCAACTTTTTTCTGGCAATTATAGCAGCCATTATTTTATGGTATTTATTATTTAAAACAACACTTGGTTATGAGATGCGAGCTGTTGGTTTTAACCCTGATGGTGCAGAATATGGTGGGATTAATGCCAGCAAAGGTATTATAACCGCTATGTTTATTAGTGGTGCTGTAGCAGGTCTCGCTGGGGTAGGAGAAGTGCTTGGTACTCATCTCAGTTTTATGCAGGGGATGGATGCTGGGTATGGTTTTACCGGAATCGCTGTGGCCTTAATTGGACAGACTCATCCAATTGGAGTTATCTTAGGTGGAATTTTATTTGGAGCTCTTGCACAGGGTGGACTGGAAATGCAGTTTTCAGGAATTCCTTCTGAAATTGTAATGCTGATACAGGCTTTAGTAATCTTCTTTGTTGCAGCCCTCCAGGTCTTTAAAGTATATCTTGCAAAAAGAAAAGCAAAAGGAGGGGTTGAATAATGGATACATTGAAACAGATATTTTCTCTATCATTGTTTTTAGCCAGTTTTCGTTTTGCTACTCCTTTGATCCTGGCTGCTTTAGGGGGGATTTTCTCTGAGAGATCAGGTGTTGTAAATATTGCTTTAGAGGGTATGATTTTAATTGGTGCTTTTGCTGCTGTTTATGGTAGTGCAAGCACAGGCAGCCCATGGATTGGTGTAGTATATTCTATGATTGCTGGTCTGGCTTTTGCAGCTATTCTTGCCCTTGTATGTGTTACTTTTAAAGCAAATCAAATAGTTGTTGGTACAGGTATTAATATCTTTGCTTCAGGGATTACAATCTTTTTGCTTCAGGTATTATTTGGTGTTAAAGGTACATCACCAATGGTTGGGAGATTACCTGCATATAGATTTTTTGGAGTTCGTTTTAATCCAATAACTTATATCGCTTTAATTTTAGTTCCTATAGTTTGGTTTATTTTCTTTAAGACTCACTGGGGGCTTCGGATTCGCTCAATCGGTGAACATCCAGCAGCAGCTGACACTTTAGGAATAAGTGTCAATAAATGGAGATTCATAAGTGTTCTAATTAGTGGTATTTTAGCTGGTTTAGCTGGGGCACATCTTTCAATAGGTGATGGTAGTGCCTTTGTTAGAGAAATGTCAGCTGGACGTGGTTTTATTGCTCTGGCAGCAATGATCTTTGGTAAATGGCATCCTTTTGGTGCTTTTGGGGCAGCAATGCTCTTTGGATTTGCTGAAGCAATTGCAGTTAGAGTTGATTTTGCCTTTATTCCATCTGAATTAATAAGTGCAATACCATATGTTCTTACTTTAGTTGTGCTTGCAGGATTTTTTGGTAAATCTATACCACCTGCAGCTTCTGGAGAACCTTATTATAAAGGTGAAAAATAATATATATTATTTATATGAATTATTAAGGACAGCATTTAAATGCTGTCCTTATTTTTTAATAGATTTTAATAAGTATTTTTGAGTTATTTAATAAAAACAAAAAATAATCTTAAAATCATTAAATTAATTATTAAAGTATGTTATAATAATAAAGAGCATTTATTAAAGTCTGAATTCAGAAAAATTTATATAAATTATATTTGTACTGTAAAAGGAGGCTATCCCCATTGGAAGATATGGAATTGGGAACACTATTAAAAAAGGCAAGACAGGAAAAAGAATTGACTCTTGCCGATATTCAGGAACGAACAAAAATAAGAAAAAAATATTTAGAAGCTATTGAGGCAAATAATTTTGATATTTTGCCAGGAAAAGTTTATCTTAAAGTTTTTGTTAAAGGTTATGCTAGAGAAGTTGACATAAATTATCAAGAACTTTTAAATTATTATCCAGTTTTAAAGATTAAAGAGGAAAAATCAAATACTCTACATAAAGATTATCTTGATGGAACTAAGATTTCTCACAAAGCAAATAGAAACAAAAACCGTAAAAAAAGCATTTTTAAAATCATTTTTATTGCAATTGCTGCTTTATTTTTAATTGCAGCTGCTGCTTATACCTTTCAATATTTTAGTGATTCAGAAATAAGGTTATTAAATCAAAACAATAGTGAGGAACAGTTAACTGTTGATCAGGGAGCAGAAATTGTAGAAAGTGAAGAGAGTGATACAGAAAATAATGATGAACAAATAACCGCTAATGATCAAGCTGAAACTGATGAAAATACAATTTTAGAAGAATTAACATTATCCAGTAATCAATCTAATAATCAAAATGATCTTTTAAACTCTATTAATCCTGATCTTTCAGCAAATGAAAATTCAGAAATTATAAGTCAAAACGAGTTAAATAATATGACAGAGGTTAATAATCTGGAAACTAATACTGCTGGAGAGTTAGATGCTGCAGGAGAGTTAATTGAACCAGAGGCTGCTGTAACCAATGACGAAAGTCAAATTGCTGCTGATAATTTAGAAACTGATCAAAGCAGTTCTAATAATCTAGAAACTTCCCAAAACATTAATGATTCAGGAGATCAAGAAGAAGAGGAGCAGGAGCTTACTGAAGTGGATAAAACTATTGTTTTTAGAGCAAACAATACTGTTTGGGTTAATGTGCGTCTTGATGGAGAATCTGCCTTTAGCGGCATTTTAGAAGACGGAGACAGTAGAGAATTTGAGGTTAATGATGAACTTTATATAAAAATCGGTAATGCCAGTGCTATAACAGCCTTAGTTAATGGAGAAGAAAGAGGTCCCTGGGGTGGAGCTGGTGGAATTGTAGAACTTGAATTTGTGCCTTTAGAAGATGAAATTGAAATAAATAATTTACGAGAATAATTTGATTTATTAATGATTAAAACAATAATTTTAAATTAAAAGTACATATAAAAACAAAAAAACACCCATTAAAATGGGTGTTTTAGCATCTTAAAAATGGTGGAGGGAAAAGGATTTGAACCTTTGTAGGCATCGCCGGCAGATTTACAGTCTGCTCCCTTTAACCACTCGGGCATCCCTCCATATTAAAAATGGTACCCTCAAGGGGATTCGAACCCCTGCCGCCAGGATGAAAACCTGGTGTCCTAGACCCCTAGACGATGAGGGCAAAGAGCTTTTTCACAAGCACAATTAATAGTATATAGTAACTTTAGTTTATCGTCAATTGAATATATTTCTAATTATAGATTATTTGAGTAGATTAAGTTAATAATACTTTGATTTTTAAGCTATATCTTAATTTTAAAATTATATATAATCAAATTTAGAAAGGTGATAAAAATGGAAAATGATTTTTTAAATGCTGTTGAATTCTCCCATTATTTATTAAAAAAAACAGTTAAAAAGGGAGATTTTGTTTTGGATGCAACTGCAGGAAATGGTCATGACAGCAGGTTTTTGGCAGAATTAGTTGGAACAAAGGGTAAGCTGTATGCATTCGATATTCAGCAGGATGCAATAAATAATACATTAGAGTTATTAAAAAAAGATTCGTTAAATAAACAGGCTGAACTAATAAATTCTGATCATGCAGAACTGGATAACTATGTTAATGAAGATTTAGCTGCTGTTATTTTTAATCTTGGTTATCTGCCGGGAGGCAATAAAAAGATAATTACAAAAAGTGAGAGTACAATTAAAGCTTTAAATAAAGCTTTAAAACTTTTAAAAGTAAAGGGAATAATAATACTTGTTATATATACGGGCCATGAGGGTGGAAAAGAAGAAAGAGATGCTCTGTTAAAGTACAGCAGTGATCTTAATTATAAAAAATATAATGTTTTAAATTACAAATTTTTAAATCAACCGGGTCCACCACCAGAAATTATTGCAATTAAAAAAAGAAAATAAAAAAATAGCAGGCTAATTGATAATGATAAAGATCAGCTCATCAATTAGCCTGTTTTATATCTATAAATATATTTTATTTAATCTTATTTTAAATAAATTTCTTAGCAAATTTGGGAACCATACCTGAATTAGTTTTAGCCATCATCCATTTTTCAGCAGCTCGCTTGTTCATTAAGGAAATTGTTGGAAAAGAGTGCTGAGTCATCATAATATCAAACATTGAAAGGTCGTGTTGGATTGCTAAAATCCACTCATGTATTAACTCACTTGCCTGTTCACCAACAATAGTAGCACCATAAATCTTACCTCTGCTGTTGGTTATTACCTTAACAAATCCTTCAGGCTTACCATCAGCAATTGTTCGTCCGTAATTTTCATATTTTTCTTTAACAACCTGATAGTCTATTCCTTTTTCCTTTGCTTCTTTTTCAGTTAAACCTGCCTGAGCAATTTCTGGTTTTGTAAATACAGACCAGGGGACAAGAAAATCATCATATTTAAACTGTTTGATAGGGGTTGGATTTATAGCATTCATTAGGGCTAACATTCCCTGATGCATCGCTGCATGAGAGAGAAGAGCCTTACCATTACAATCTCCCACAGCATAAACACCTTTGACATTTGTTTCTAATCGTTTGTTAACTTTAATGCCGACCTTATCATATTTAATACCTGCTTGATCAAGCTTTAATGGTTCTAAAACAGCTTTTCTACCTGTAGCTACTAAAATCTTATCTGATACAAATTTCCCGGCATCTGTATGGGTGATTATTTTGCCATCTTTTTCTTCAACTTTATTGATACCTGTGCTGTTATAAACACCGATACCCTCTTTTTTGAATCTTTCTTCTAAAACTCTACCGGCTTCTTCATCACCAGTTGGAATTAAATGATCATCAATCTGGAACATATTAACTTCTGAACCCAATCTTGAAAAAGCCTGGGCCATCTCAGATCCAATTGCTCCCCCGCCGATAATAGTAAGTTTTTCCGGGATATCAGTTTGAGCAAAAATATTTAAATTTGTTAGACGAGATACATCTTTCAGGCCAGGAATTGGTGGAATTAAAGGTTCAGTACCAGTAGCGATAAATATTTTATCAGCTGTATACTTTGTACCATCAACTTCCACAATCTTTTTATCAACAAACTTTGCTTCCCCTTGATCAACAACAAGTTTGGCTCTTTCAAAAGCCTTCATTGTTTTATTACCACTAATTTCATTTACCTTTTTTCTTACAATTTCTAAAGGATTATCAATTTCTGTTTTACCTGAAAAATTAATTCCAAACTTTTTAAAATTCTCAGTTACTTCATTAACTTCGCCTGCTTTTAATAAAGCTTTACTGGGAATACAGCCATAATTTAAACATTCTCCCCCAACTTTATGTTTTTCTATTGCGAGAACATCTAAATCCATATTTGCGGCCATAGCAGTTACTGCCATTCCTGCAGGACCCATTCCAATAACAATCAAATCATGCTTTTCCATTATTAAACCACCTCATATTAACATTATATTTAACTTTTACGATATAAATGATAATATATAATAAATAAAATATCAAGTTGTTTTATAACATTAAGTGTAAAAAAACACGAAATGTATCATAGTTTACATAGAAAAAGTGAATAAATGAAAAAACTGTTATTATTAGAATTTTTTGATAATAAATCAAATAAAATATAATGAGATTATGTATAAATTAAAGTATTTTTAAGTAATATAGTATTAAACTAAGCTAATATCAAATAATTGCAGAAACAGGACTTGACCTAACCCCGGAACTTTATTATAATAATTATTGCTTGATTGAAAAACGCCTCTGTTTAGGGGAGTAGCTCAACTGGCAGAGTAGTGGACTCCAAATCCATTGGTTGCAGGTTCAATTCCTGTCTCCCCTGCCATTTTAAATTTATAATATGCTGATGTAGCTCAATTGGTAGAGCAGCTCACTTGTAATGAGCAGGTTACCAGTTCAAGTCTGGTCATCAGCTCCATTTTTAACAATTATATATTAAATTAGGGGAGTAGCTCAACTGGCAGAGTAGTGGACTCCAAATCCATTGGTTGCAGGTTCAAGTCCTGTCTCCCCTGCCATTTTAAACTTATGATATGCTGATGTAGCTCAATTGGTAGAGCAGCTCACTTGTAATGAGCAGGTTACCAGTTCAAGTCTGGTCATCAGCTCCATTGAATTTAAGAAAGTCATTTTTGGCTTTCTTTTTTTTATGCCAAATCATATAACTATTTAATTTAAGATAAGTTTTAAAATAATTTCAAAGAAAACTGCTTGTATTTGCGGCATTAATCTATCGATGTTATAATTAACTGAGGATGTGATCAAATGGCTAATAAGTATAGGCACAATAAGATCAAACAGGAACATACAATAATTGAAGATATTCTACCTTTATTAGAAGATATAGCTTTATCAAAATTAATAAAAAGTATAATACCTGGTCGAATTAATAGAAGAAAAGGTAGTGGAACTCCTGCCTACATTCAATTAAAATATAATACCAGAAGTGGAATTAAACTGATTGCAAAAAACAGCTCTTCACTGCAGGAAATTTTTGTGGTAACTGATTATCCTGATAAAACAATGGCATATTTAAAAAAGTTGGACTATATTAAATAAAGTAGTTTAATCATTTATCTAATTTGACAAAAAGATTTAATTTATATATAATATTTCTTGTTGATAACGGGCTATGGCGCAGCTTGGTAGCGCGCTACACTGGGGGTGTAGAGGTCTCCGGTTCAAATCCGGATAGCCCGACCATTTCATAAATCAAGCCCTAATAGGGCTTTTTTGTAGTTATAGAGATAATAAATTTGGAATAATATTAATTTGTTTTTAAATAATGACAATATAAAGGAGTAAAAATGATAAAATATTCTTTAATGACCTTAGGCTGTCCCAAAAATGAAATTGACAGTCAGCATATGAATGGATTTTTACAGGGAGCAAAAGATTTTAAATATACTAATGATTTTAAAGAGGCTGAAGTAATAGTTATTAATACCTGTGGTTTTATCCAGGATGCAAAAGAGGAATCAATTGAAACAATTTTAACAGCCCTTGAATATAAAAATAAATACAGCTGTAAATCTGTAATAGTAACTGGCTGTTTAACTCAGCGCTACAGTGAGGAACTAAAAAAAGATATTCCAGAAATTGATGCAATACTCGGGACTTCAAACTTTGATGAAATAGTAGAAGTTATCAGAGAAAGTTTAGAGGGTAAAGAAGCCGGTGGTATAGAAGAGGCTGGTTTTGACTACAGCTCATCACTACCAAGAGAGTTGGATAATGAAGTTTATGCTTATCTTAAAATAGCAGAAGGCTGTAATAACAATTGTACTTACTGCAGTATTCCACAGATTAGAGGAACAGTAAAGAGTAGATCAATTGCAGACATTGCAGCGGAAGCAAAAAGAATTGCTGAATCAGGGATTAAAGAGTTAATTCTTATTGCTCAGGATACTACTCAATATGGTATTGATATTTATGGACGTTCTGCACTGGCACCTCTTTTAAAGAAGTTAGCAGAAATAGAAGGCATCAAGTGGATTCGAGTTTTATACAGCTATCCGGAGTTTATTACAGATGAGATTATTGAGGTTTTTGCTGAAGAAGATAAAATATGTAATTACTTTGATCTGCCAATTCAGCACTCTTCAGAAAAAATAAGAAAATTAATGAATCGTAAAGGAAATGAAAAAGATATCGCTAATATTATAAATAAGATTAGAAATAAAATACCGGATGCTAAACTCAGAACTTCTCTAATCACAGGTTTCCCAAGCGAGAATGAAGAAGATTTTAAACAGCTTAAATCATTTGTTAAAAAATATAAATTTGACAGGCTCGGTGTTTTCGAATTTTCTAGAGAGGAAGGAACAGCAGCCTACAATCTTAAAGATAGAGTACCAGAAGATGTTAAAGCTGAAAGAAAAGAAGAAATTATGCAGCTTCAGCAGGAAATTTCTTTAGCTAAAAATAAAGAATTGGTTAATCAAAAAATTGAAGTGATTATTGAAGATCAGGATCAGGAAAATTATTTAGCACGCTCTCGTTATGATTCACCAGAGATAGACAATCAAATTTATATTCCAATTGAAGGGCAGGAACTTCAAATTGGAGAGATTTATCAGGCTGTAATAAAAGAGGCCTTCCATTATGACTTAATAGGAGAGATTAAGGATGAACATGCCTAATAAATTATCTACTTTAAGAATTTTACTGGTTCCAATAATTATTTATCTGCTGCTGCTTAATACTCTGGCGTCAAGTCTTGGCGCACTGGCAGTATTTATTTTAGCAGCTTTAACTGATAAATATGACGGCTATTATGCTCGCAAGTATGATCTAATAACTACATTAGGAAAAATTCTTGATCCACTGGCAGATAAAATGTTAATTATTGGTGTTTTTACTGCCTTTGTAGAAATAGGAGTTCTTTCCACCTGGCCATTACTAATTATTGTGGCAAGGGAGTTAGCAGTCACCGGTTTAAGAGTAGTTGCAGCTGATCAGGGTTCAGTTATTCCAGCTAATATATGGGGTAAAACTAAAACTACTATTCAGATGATTACAGCAATTGCTTTAATTATTAATCCGAAAATTTTTGATTTACCCTTTATTTTAACTGAAGGCTTAGTTTGGTTAACTGTATTAATTACAATCTACTCTGGTTATACTTATTTTGCTGGGGCAAAGGTTGATTATTCTTAAGGGAGGAATTTATGCTCAAAAAAATTAATCATTTTCTGGCAACCGGTTTTTACAGTGGTCACCTTCCTTATGCACCCGGGACCTGGGGTTCACTGCTGATGGTTTTACTTGTCTTTGCTTTTCCAATATTAAATAATATCTATTTAATATCTGCTCTTTCATTAGGTGGTGTTGCGGTTGCTAATTTTGAAGAAAAACAGACGGGAATTAAAGATGATGGTAAAATTGTAATTGACGAAATGGCCGGACAGCTTTTAGCATATTATACTTTACCCTTAAACACACCAGTTTTAATCGGAGGTTTTATTTTATTTAGAGTTTTTGATATAACTAAACCCTGGTTAATAGATAAAGTTCAGACACTACCTTCAGGCTGGGGTGTTATGCTGGATGATTTATTGGCCGGTTTAACAACATTAATAATTTTGAAAATAGTTTTATTTTTACTTTAAATAATTTTAATCTGATTCTAATTCAATCGACCTCTACAGGGTCGATTTTTTTTGTCTAAAATGGTATAATTAATAAGAGGTGGAAATATTGAGAGCAGCAATAGTAGCAACAGGATCGGAATTGATTAGTGGACTTGTACAGGACAGCAATTCACAATTTTTAGCTAAAAATTTAAATGATTTAGGCTTTAAAATAGAAAATATTTGTATTTGTGGTGATGAAAAAGAAAAGATTAAAAAAACTATTTCAAAAGCTTCAGAAAATGCAGACTTGATTTTTATTACAGGTGGACTTGGGCCTACTAAAGATGATAAGACTAAAGAAGCGTTTGCAGAAGCAGTGAATTTAGAGCTTCAGTATTCTGAAGAAATCGAAAATAAGCTAAAAGGCATCTTTTGCAATCACGAATCTCAGATGACATCAAATAATTTATCACAGGCCTTTTTCCCAACTGGAGCTGAGATTATTGAAAACAGTCGAGGTACAGCTCCTGCATTAAAAGTAAAAGTTGATAAAAAATTGTTTTATTTATTACCAGGTGTGCCATCTGAATTAAAATATTTATTTAAAAATAAAATTAGTCCCCAGATAGTTAAGCTAACTAAAAATAATTTGTTAATAAAAGAATTTAACTTTATTGGTATTGGAGAATCAACACTTGCTTCAGAAGTGGAAAAATTAGAACTTAACCCAGCTTTAGAAATTAGCTATCAGGCTGGAAAAGCAGAGGTGAAGTTGAGGCTTAAAATTGACAGTGATCAGGTTAATGATCAAAAATTAAAAGCAAAGATTATCAATAATGCTTCTGAAAAAATTAAAAGTAATTTTAAAAATTATATTTATGGAGAAGATGCAGAAGATATTTTGTCTAAAGTTCATAAGTTATTAATTTCTAAAAAACTCAGTATTTCAACTGCTGAGTCTTTTACGGGTGGATTGTTAGCTAAAAGATTAACAGAAAAAGGTGGCAGTTCTCAATATTTTTGGGGCTCTATTGTTGCTTATAATAAAAAAATAAAAGAAAATCTATTAAACATTGACCGTGAATTTTTAAAAAAGTTTGGTGTTGTTAGTGAAAAATGTGTGATTAAAATGGCAGAAAATGCAGCTGAAATCTTTAAAACTGATCTTGTAATAGCCACAACAGGAGCAGCAGGCCCTTCGGATCATAATGGTAAAAGTGCAGGAACAATGCACTTAGCCATATATTATCAGGGTGAAATAAAAACCTTTAAATTGTTAAAAAATTACGGAAGAAAAATGAATCGTTTTTATACATCTCAAATCGCTCTTTTTGAAATTTATAAGCTCATTAAAGAAAGTGAGGAAAATAATGTTTAAAAAATTTATTAATTTAATTTTAATTTTAGTATTAATATTTTCATTTTCTGGTTTAGTTTTGGCTCAGGAGGGACCTGACACGGCAGCTAAAACAGCTTCAGAAATATTCTCTGAAGCCTTAAATGATTACAACCAGGGTAATTATGCACTGGCGGAAGAAAAATTTAATAACTTAATTGAGAACCACGAACTTGATGAAGGACTGAAATTTAGCGTTTTATATTATTCAACTATGACTGCTGTTAACAGAAATCAGTCAGCTAAAGCTGTCAATTATTTAGAAAGAATGAATGATCTGGGTTATCAAAGCGGTAGACTAAATTGGCGAATTGGAGAACTTTATTTAAATAAGAACAACCAATTTGACAGTGCAGATTTTAAGGAAGCCTTAAGATATTTAGAGACTGCAGAAAAGCTTGGAGTTGAAGAACTGCAGTTTAAGAGAGATTTAGCCTATGTTAATCTAGAAAACGATAATTTAGAGAAAGCCAAAGAATTGTATCAGCAAATAATTGATAATGATCCGACTGCAGTTGATTATTTAAATCTTGCAAAAATTGAAGAAAAAAATGAAAACTTAAATCAGGCTGTTGAGTATTATGAATCTGCTTTAGAATTAAATGGATCTCAGTCATCTTTATATTTAAATCTTGGTAATTTGTATCAGAGAATTGATAATTATAACTCAGCAGTATCAATTTTTCAGCAGGGAATTAAGTTAAGAGATGACTTTGCACCTTATTATATTGGCTTAGGAGAGAGTTATTTAGAATTAGAAAATTATGATGAGGCAGAATCTGCTTTAAAAAAAGCAGTAGAGATTAATTCTAATTCTTATTATGGTTATTATTTATTAGGCCAGGTAGAAAAGACACGCGGTAATTATGACCAGGCACTAACTTATTACAGTCAGTCACTTAAATATAATTCCAATTATGTCCAGGCTTATTTAGCAGAGGGAATAGTTCATCTGGAAAGAAAAGAAAATTATAGAGCTATTTCTAGATTCTCACTGGCAGTTGAAAAAAATCCTGAATATGCAGAAAGTCGTTATTATTTAGGTCTGGCTTATTATCGAGCAGAAATGCTGGAAGCTGCTAGAGCTGAATTGAGAAAAGCTCTGCACATTAATGATAACTATCTGGAAGCAAGGGAACTTTTAGATGAAGTTGAAGCTGAATTAGGGATCAATGGTTAAAAGGAGTAAGATATGAGACTTTTTATAGCAGCTGATATTAACAGTAGAAGTAAAAATTTAATTGAAAACAAATTGGACTTAATAAAAACTGACTTAGAATCTAATTTTAAATGGGTCAATAAAGACCAGCTGCATTTGACTCTTAAGTTCATTGGTGAAGGCTCTGAAGCTGAAAAAAATATGCTAATCAAAGCCTTAAAAAATATTAACTTTAAAGAAAAAAATAGATATATAAACTTCAATAAAATTGATGCCTTTCCAGATTTAGAAAGAGCAAAGGTCCTTTATTTAGCAGTTAGTGAAGGAAAAGAGTTTTTGAAAAGTATTCATAATAATTTAGAAGCTGAATTAAGCAAATTTGATTTTGCTGAAGATGACAGAAACTATATTCCTCATCTGACTCTGGGAAGATCGAAAAATAGATCTTTAAAAATTAAAAGTAAATTTAGAGATCCTGGTTTCATCAACATTTATGCACAAATTGAGGCAGTTACCCTTTATCAGAGTAAGTTGAAACCAGGAGGGCCAGAATATATTGAATTATTTTCCATTTAATAGAAATTGAACTTGCAATCATTAAACATTTGTTCTATAATATATTTAAAGACAAAAATTGCAGTTAAAATAAATTTGGGGAGGAAGATAAACTTGGCAACTAGTGATAAAGAAAAAGCGCTTGATAAGGCGGTTAATCGAATAGAAAAACAATTTGGTAAGGGTTCAATAATGAGGTTAGGAGATTCTCAAAGGTTAAATGTAGAAGCAATCCCTACCGGGGCTCTACCGCTGGATTTAGCATTAGGTATAGGTGGTATTCCAAAAGGAAGAATCATTGAATTATATGGTAATGAATCATCAGGTAAAACAACTTTAGCTCTGCATATCATAGCAGAAGCTCAAAAGATGGATGGAATAGCAGCTTTTATTGATGCTGAACATGCTCTTGATCCAAAATATGCAAAAAATTTAGGCGTTAATATTGACAATTTACTAATTTCACAGCCAGATAGTGGAGAAGAAGCTTTAGAAATAGGAGAAGCTCTTGTTCGCAGTAATGCAGTTGACCTGGTTGTTATTGACTCAGTTGCTGCTCTAGTTCCAAAAGCAGAATTAGAAGGTGATATGGGAGATTCTCATATGGGTCTGCAGGCTAGACTAATGTCACAGGCTATGCGTAAATTGTCAGGTGCTATCAGTAAATCAAAAGCAGCGGTGATCTTCATTAACCAGATTCGAGAAAAAATTGGGGTAATGTTCGGTAATCCGGAAACAACTCCTGGTGGTCGTGCACTCAAATTTTATTCTTCAGTTAGAATAGAAATGAGAAGGTCACAGACTATTAAAGATGGAGATAAATTGATAGGTAGTACAGCTAAAGTTAAGGTTGTTAAAAATAAAGTTGCTGCTCCTTTCAGAAACTGTCAATTTGATATAATGTATGGCACAGGTATTTCTCAATCAGGATGTATCCTTGATATGGCTGAAGAAACAGGAATTGTAGATAGAGCAGGTTCCTGGTATTCATATGGTGATGTTCGCTTAGGTCAGGGTAGACAGAATTCAAAAGAATTTTTACAGGATAACCCTGAAGTTATGGAAGAAATTGATGAAAAAATAAGAGTTAAAGTTGGTCTGATTGAAGGAGAAATTGAAGCAGAAAGTGATGAAAAGAAAGAAAAGGAAGAGGAATAATCTTAAATGGATCAGATAGATAAAGAAAAATTTTCTCAGGCAAGAAATAAAGCATTTAAACTTTTGAGCTATCGTGAAAGAACAATTAAAGAAATTGAAGATAGGTTAAGAAAAAAAGATTTTGAAGAAGAAATCATTAAAGCAGTAGTTGATTTTTTGTTAGAAAATGACTATCTTAATGAAGAACGATTTGCTGAAATGTGGATTCGTTCTCGTAAAAAACATCATCCACGCGGCCGCAAGTTAATCTATAAAGAATTAAAAAATAAAGGTGTTAACCAAAGAATTATAAATAATGCTTTGAATCAATATCTCAGCAGTCAGGAAGAGCTTGAAATGGCTGAATATCTTAAAGATAAATGGTTGCGGAGAAGAACTGAAGAAGATAGTTCCAGCTATAAATTAAAAAACTATCTGGCAAATAAGGGATTTAACTATGATTTAATTTATCAAATAACAGATAAATAATTTTTTAACAAAAGCCTGTATCTGCAGGCTTTTTCCTTTTTATACCAGATTGCACTATTTTCTTGACATAAGCCAATAAAAAAGTTAAAATATTATTAGAAAATGTAAATTAAAAATAAAAAAAACTGAATATAGACAGGGGGTGAATATTATTAATGGAGGTGTGTTTTATTTTATAATTGCCCTACCTCTCGGGATTGTAATTGGGTATTTAATTCGAAAATATATTGCGAAAGCACGTATGCAGTCTGCAGAACAAGAAGCAGAGAAGATTATCCAAGATGCAGAAAGAGATGCAAAGGCGAAAAAGAAGGAAATTACTCTTGAGGCTAAAGAAGATGCACATCAAATTCGAGAAGAAGCAAATAAAGAGAGTCAAAAAAGAAGAGACGAACTGCAGAAGTTAGAAAATAGACTGATGCATAAAGAAGAGAATCTTGATCGTAAATCTGAAAACTTAGAACGAAAAGAACAGAGCATTAAAGATCGAGATAAGAATTTGACTAAAGCTGAAGAGGAAATTGAAGAGATAAAGAAGGAACAAAAAGAGAAATTAGAAAGAATTTCTAGCTTTTCAGAAAGTGAGGCTAGAGAATATCTTTTAAATAAGGTAGAATCTGAACTAGATCATGAATATGCTAAGATGATTAAAGAAAAAGAGGCTCAGGCCAAAGAAGAATCTGAGAAAAAGGCTAGAGAGATAATATCTCTTGCCATACAGAGATCTGCAGCTGATCATGTAACAGAATCAACTGTATCTGTTGTTAATCTTCCAAATGATGATATGAAAGGTAGAATCATAGGTCGTGAAGGAAGAAATATCAGAACTTTAGAGAGTCTAACAGGAATCGATTTAATTATTGATGATACTCCTGAAGCAGTTGTTATTTCTGGTTTTGATCCTATCAGACGCGAGATTGCAAGAATTGCCTTAGAAAAGCTAATTGTTGATGGTCGAATTCACCCAGCTCGTATAGAAGAAATGGTTGAAAAGGCTGAGAAGGAATTAGATCAGCATATTAAGGAGATTGGTGAACAGGCAACCTTTGATACAGGAGTTCATGGTTTAAATCCTGAACTGGTTAAGTTGTTAGGAAGATTAAAGTTTAGAACAAGTTATGGGCAAAATGTATTACAGCATGCAATTGAAGTATCTTATTTAGCAAGTATTATGGCTGCTGAATTAGGAGCTGATGTTGCACTTGCAAGACGTGGAGGCTTACTCCATGACATCGGTAAAGCAATAGATCATGACATGGAAGGTACACATGTTGAGCTTGGTGTAGAAACTGCAAGAAAACATGGTGAAAGTGAAAAGGTAATTCATACAATTGAAGCTCATCACAATGATGTTGAGTTCAAATCAGTAGAGGCTGTTTTAGTAGCGGCTGCTGATGCGATATCAGCTGCACGACCTGGAGCTAGAAAAGAAACATTAGAGTCTTATATTAAGAGACTTGAAGAGTTAGAAGAAATTGGTGAGTCCTTTGAAGGTGTAGAAAAAGCATATGCAATACAGGCAGGACGTGAAATCAGAGTAATCGTTGAGCCTGATAAAATCAATGATATTGCAAGTACAAAAATGGTTAGAGATATTACTAAAAAGATCGAAAAAAATCTAGACTATCCTGGACAGATCAAAGTTGTTATAATTCGTGAAACCAGAGTAGTAGATTATGCTAAATAAAAATAATTAATTTTGAAATTAATGGGCTCCTCTTTGAGGAGCCTTTTGTGAATTTTAATAATAAATTTATGTGGGAGAGTTGAAATGAATATTTTATTTGTTGGAGATATTGTTGGTAGAGCTGGCAGACGGGCTGTAAGATTTTTTTTAGAGGAACTAAAAAAAGAATATAAACTTGATTTTATAATTGCAAATGGTGAAAACTCTGCTGGTGGGTTTGGAATAACTAAAAAGGTAGCTGAAGAACTTTATGGTTATGGAATCGATTTTTTTACTATGGGAAATCATACCTGGGACAATAGAGATATTTTTAATTTTATTGACCAGGATCCTAATCTAATTAGGCCTCTTAACTATCCAGATAATAACCCAGGTAAAGGCTGGCAGACTGTAGAAATTAATAATAAAAAAATTACTATTGTTAATTTGATTGGCCAGATATATATGGGTAATAATGATTCTCCCTACCATAAATTCATGGACCTTTATCCTGAAATCAAAGATTCTGATATTATTTTAGTTGATTTTCATGCAGAAGCTACAGGAGAAAAAATGGCGTTTGCGCGAGCGGTAGATGGGATGGTTACAGCTGTTATTGGAACACATACCCATGTTCAAACAAATGATGCTCAGGTTTTTCCTGAAGGCACTGCTTATATTACTGATGCTGGTTTAACAGGAGCTGTAGATTCTATTTTAGGTATGAAGCCAGAGAAAATGGTTGAAAAAATGAAAACCTCTCTACCTGTTAGTTATGAGGTAGGAACCGGCAAGGTTAAAATTGAAGCTGTTTTGCTAAAAATTGATAAAGATAGTAATTCTGTAAAGCAAATCATGGAAATAAAGAAAAATAATTTATAATTTTTCGTAAAAATGCAGGAATTTATTTTATTGATGGCTAATATATTATTAGAGGGAAATAATATTTTAGCAAATCAAGGAGGTAATAGACGAAGATGGAAATATTAAAGGTATCATCTAGTTCGAGCCCTAACAAGGTTGCTGGAGCTTTAGCCGGTGTTTTGAGAGAACAGGGGAATGCTGAACTGCAGGCTATAGGTGCCGGAGCACTTAATCAGGGTGTTAAAGCTGTAGCAATTGCAAGGGGCTTTGTAGCTCCAAGTGGTATTGATTTGATCTGTATTCCTGCCTTCACAGATATAGAAATTGATGGTGAAGAAAGAACAGCTATAAAATTAATTGTAGAACCAAGATAAATCCATTATCTGTCTGCCCTTCCGGTGGGCAGATTTTTCTTTTTTTAATCTTATTTTAACTTGTATTATTGGGGGGTTAAGTTATATAATAGATAATAGTTAGGGATTTTCACTTATCACTGAACTTCTTTAGCTGAAGAAGTTATTTAATTGGAGTTTTATTTGGTAAATTTTTAATAAATTTCAAGTATTTTTTGAGGTGTCAATATGGAAAAAATATTAATAGTAGAAGATGAAGCTAAAATTAGAAAGCTGATCAAAAGTTATCTACAAGATGATTATTCTATTTTAGAAGCAGAAGATGGAAAAAAAGCACTGGATGTTTTCAAAAATAATGAGATAGTATTAATTATTTTAGATTTAATGCTGCCGAAAATAAGTGGTGAGGAAGTCTGCCAGAAAATTAGACAGGTTTCTGATACCCCAATAATCATGTTGACAGCTAAAAGTAGTGAAGAAGATAAAATAAATGGATTTAATTATGGAGCTGATGATTATCTAAGCAAACCCTTCAGTCCCCGCGAACTTTTAATGAGAGTTAAAGCTGTTTTAAGACGCAGTAAAAACCATAAAACAGCAAGTATTATCAGCTTAAATGATGGCGAATATAAAATTTTTCCAGAAGAGATGAGAGTTAAAAAAAATAATGAAGACTGTGAGCTGACAAGTACAGAGTTTAAGTTATTAATGGCTTTGATTAATAATCCGGAACAGGTTTTAAGCCGAGAACAGTTGGCTGATCAGGTAATGGGCTTAGAATTTAGTGGTTTTGACAGAACAATTGATGCTCATATAAAAAATATTAGAAAAAAATTAGATCTTGCAAAAGACCAGTATATAGTCACCGTTTATGGGGCGGGATATAAGTTTACAGGTGATATTTAATGTCTAAACTGGGTAAAAAATTATTTATTATCTTTTTAATCCTTGTAATTTTATCCCTTTTATTAGTAGGGGTTTTTATAAGTTTTTCTGTAGGAGATAGATTTGATAGATTTATTAATCTGCAGCGTGAAGAAAACATAAGTGAACTGGCAGAAATGATAAGTGAAAATTATACTAATAATGATTTAAATAGTATTATATCTTTAGTGGAAAATTTCAGCAGAACAAATCGGACTCCAATTTGGATTGAAGATCAAAATGGAGAACTAATTTATTTCCCTGCTCAGAATAGTCAGATGTCTAATATGATGAGAAGAATGGGCATGAACAATAATATGCATATGAATCATATGAATATGTTGAGACAGCAGCCTGCTGATTTTCCAGGTCAAACTAAAAATCAGGATGTTTTTTTTGAAGGTAAAAAAGTCTTAACTCTGCACTGGAAAGAACTAAGTGGAGAAAATAAAATTGATTCAGAGTTATACAGTTATTTCAAAAACAATGTATATCGAGCAATAATTTTAAGTGCATTATTTGTAAGTTTTTTAGTAATTATTCTTTCTTTTATTTTATCAAAAAAAATTACAAGTCCACTGATCAAAGTAAAGAATGCAGCTTTAGCTGTAGCTCAAGGAAATTATCAACAAAATATTGAAAGCAAAGGAGATGACGAATTAACAGAATTAATAGAAGCTTTTAATTTGATGAGCAGAAAGCTGCATAAATTAGAAAAAATAAGAAAAGAATCAACCTCAGATTTAGCTCATGAATTAAGAACTCCTTTAACTACTATCAAAGGCTATTTGGAAGCTATAGAAGACGGAAAAATGGAAGCTGATCAAGAAACTATTAAAGAAATGCAGGAAGAAAGTCAGCGGATGACTAATTTAATTGAAAAATTAAATGAATTTGCTAATGCTCAAAATAAGATATTTAATTTAACTGAGGAAAAACTAAATTTAAATACTATTATTAAGAAGATAATTAAAAAGTACCAAAATTATTTAAATGAAAAAAATATTGAATTAGATTTAAAACTTGATCCCAAACTATATATTAAAGGCGATAAAGATAGTATATTTCAAATTTTTAATAATATTATAGAAAACGCAATAAAATATAATGTTATTAATGGAAAGATTGAGATTAGAAGTTTTAATAAACAGAACAAATTAATTATTGCAGTTAAAGACACTGGAGAAGGTATCAGCAGTAAGGATCTGCCATATATTTTCGAAAGATTTTATAGAGCAGATAAATCCAGAAATTCAAATAACCAGGGTACAGGTATTGGTTTGGCAGTAGTCAAAGAATTAATGGATGCTCAGCAGGGTGAAGTTGAAGTTGACAGCGGGAAAAACGGAACTGAATTTAGACTTATTTTTCCCTCGGTTTAGAGCAAATTAAAAATTACTATTTAAATTAAGTTTTAGAAATCAAAGCATAAAATTTATAATATTATTGATTTAAGAGGAGTGATAGGATTGGATTTTAATCGTATTTGGAATTTATTAACACTTGGTGGACCAATGACCATACCGCTTTTGATTGCATCAGTATTCAGCCTTGCTGTAATAATCGAGAAGGCCATTTTCTTTTATAGAAATAACGATAATAATGTGAGATTGATTAAAAGAATAGAAATATTAGTGGAAGAAGGAGACATTTTAAGCGCTTTAAATGAACTTAAAGGTAAAAAAGGTACAAATGCTAAACTGCTGTCAGCTGCTTTGGCTCATAATAGTGAAAATTCATCCCGCTTAAGAGAAGTTTTACAGGCGGTTGGAGAAGATGAAATCAAAAAGATGGAAAGACATTTGCCTATTTTAGATGTTATAGCAATGATTTCACCTTTGTTAGGTCTTTTAGGTACAGTTATGGGGATTATTAGCAGTTTTAACATTTTAGGTACAGCAGCAGGAGCAGCAAACCCAGCTCAAATCAGCTCCGGGATTGCAGCAGCATTAATTAGTACTGCTCTTGGATTAATTATTGCTATTCCAACTGCTATATTCTACTCTTATTTTGCTCATAAAGTAGAAAGAAAAGCCCATCAGATGAACTTAAATATGGTTGAAATTGTTGATGTGGTAAGCAGTAATAGAGGTGAAAGTGATGTTCAAAACTACTCTTAAGAAAAAAAGTTCAATTAATATAATTCCTATGATTGATGTTATATTTTTTCTTTTAGTATTTTTTATGCTCTTTACTACTTTTAGAACTACCCCAGAAGGAATTGAAATGCAGCTGCCAAAAGCTGTAACTGCTACAGAACAAAATAGTCAAAATTTTATAGTTCAAATTGATTCAGAAGGTAATTACTATTATGAAGATCAATCATTAGCTTTAAATCAGATTATATCGGAAGCAGAAGTTGCAAATAATGAAAATAATAACCTAACTATTGTAATTAGTGCTGATAAAAATACTCGTTATGAGAATGTTGTTTCGCTAATGGATGGAATGCGAAATGTTGGCATAACTAGATTGGCATTAGCAGCAGAAAAAGAAGGTAGTTAATAGGATGGTGAATTTATGCCTAATAATAACGACGATCGAAAATTATTGTTATATATAAGCATCTCAATTGTTGTACATTTTTTAATTATATACTTCCTTCCAATAGGCTTTCTGCATGGTAGTGCTCAAAGTGAAAGTGAGTTAAATGATTATGGATATGTGCAGATGGTTGATTATCAGCCAGCACCTGTAGAGGAAGAGGCTGCTGTGGAAGAAGTAGAATCAATTGAAGAACCCCCAGCAGAAGAACCAGAAGAATTTGAAGAAGTAGAAGAGGTAGTTCCTGAAGAAACCGTGGAGCCAGAAGTTGAAGAAATTGAAGCAGAGCCTGAGGCAGAAGCTCCAGCTGAAGAGGAAACAACTGAAGTAGAGCCATCTGAAAATGAAACAACTGCAGAACCGGTTAAAGAGGAAATTGAAGATGCAGCAGAAGAAACAGCTCATGCGGAAGTAGAACCTGAACAGTTAGAACCAGAAACTGAACCTGAGGCTGAATCTGTTGAAGAACCTGTTGAAGAACCTGAGACTGCTCCTGAGCCAGAAACTGAAGAAGAAGTTATGGCCAGTGAGGAAAGTGAAAGTGAAGTTGAAGTAGTTCAGGAAACAGATAGCAGTGAAAATGATGTTCAGAGTGAAGAAAGCAGCACAGCAGCTGAGGGTGATACTGCAGTTGAGGAAAGCACCAGTGCTTCTGAAGAAAATGAAGCTGAGATTTCTGAGACTGAGGAAGAAAAAATTGAAAGTTCAGCTGAGGTGGAAGAAACAGCTCCACCACCTCCCCCAACAGCAGGTGATTTAATTGGTTTAATTGAACCCCCAACTTTCCCAAAAGATTTAGTTGGAAGCCGTTCAGAAGGTACAGTTAGATTAATGGTTGAAATATCACCAGGAGGAACTGTTAATAATATTGAAGTGACTGAGTCTTCAGGTTATGATTCTATGGATCGAGTTGCTCAACTAACTTTAGAGCACGGATGGCAGTTTAAAGAATATCAACAGGCTTATAGAATCCCTGTTTCAGTAAGATATTATATAGACCAATCTGATAACAGTCAGGTAGAAGTAGATATTGGCCAGGTTGATTTTATTACCGGAGGTGAGTAGTTGTTAATGAGGAAATATAGAGATAAAAGTATAGTTTTTATTACAATGCTGCTAATTTTAAGTTTAAGCTTTACCGCAGCTGCACAGGATAACTTTTTCCAAAATGAAGATGAGCACAATAATCTTCGTTTTGGTAATGAATATATAGTAATTGTCGTTAATCAAAATCAAAATTCACAGGGGCGATTTGCTGTAGAAACTACAGGTGGTGCCCCTGCTAGAGAAAATGATGATAATAAGCCTTTAATTTATGGGCGTCCTAATCCCTGGACTTCTTATACATCACTCTGGATTAATAACGAAAAATATGTTTTTGGTGGCTCAACTGAAAGAAGAGCTGGAGATAATGCTAAATATGGAGAGGTTATTCAAGAACCAACAGTTGAGGATAATCAAATAGTTACTAAAACTAAATTTGATAATATAGTTGTTGAACAAATATTGACCATTGTTAAAAGCTCAACAACTGGTCTTGCAGATAGTGCTCAAATCCAGTATAGAGTTATCAATCAGGGAGAACAGGAAGAAAAAGTTGGTTTGAGGATAATGCTTGATACAATGCTTGGTGAAAATGATGGTGCCCCATTCAGATTGGGAGAAGCTACAATTTCACAAGATAAATTATACTATGATAAGCAGCTGGACGATTTTTGGCAGGCTTTTGATAGTGTATCAAATCCTCAGGTTACTTCACAGGGATCATTTATTGGTACTGATGTAAGTACTCCGGATAGAGTTTATTTTTCAGACTGGGGAAGTTTAGCTGATGGTGTCTGGGATTTTGATTTTAACCCAGGTCAGGAATTTATTCGTAAAGGTGAGTATGAAATTGATAGTGCAATAGCTATGTACTGGGTTCCAGAAATTATTGAGCCCGGTGGCAGCAAAACCTATATTACAAAATATGGACTTGGTGGAATAACTATTGTTCCTGGTATTCTCTCACTTGGTGTAACATCACCAGCAGAGGTTACATTAGACGAAAATAATCCTAGTTTTCCTGTAGTGGCTTATCTTGAGAATACATCAGAAATTAATGCCCGGAATGTTTCTTTAGAAATCAAACTACCCAGTAACTTTAGAGCAGATGAAATAACAAGAAATCTTGGAGATATGGAACCCGGAGATATTTCTCAAATCACCTGGAATGTTGGTGCAAGAAATTTAAGTTCTCTGCCAGAAGCTATGACTTATAGGGTAGTAGTTGATGCTGAGAATACTGATTCCAATGAGGTTGAAAGAAGAGTGAGATTTTTAGGTCCACCTGAATTAGACGCGAATATTACTCTGATGGAAGATGTTCAATCTGTTGACGGCAGACTTGAACCAAATCCATTTAGAATTCAGGCTGAAATCAATAACTTTGGAGAAACATCACTTTATGGTGTTGAAGCAGAGCTAATCCTGCCACCTGGTTTAGTAACTGCCAGTCAGGAAAAGAGTAAAAAACATCTGGGTATGTTGAGAGATGGAGAAAATATTAATGTTAATTGGGCAATTGAAGCTTTAAGAGTTGATGGAACACTACCATTTGCCTTAAAAGTTACTGGTCTTAATAATTACCAGAAAACAATTGTCGAAGAGATTAGTTTACCAGAATTAAAACCCTTAATTTTACTCAAAGAAACTATGGGCCAGCGAGATGAAGACTATTATGCTGTTGATATATTAGCTGCTAATATTTCTGAAGCTGAAAATATATCCTTTGAACTAAATTATAACAGTGATAATCTTCTTTTAACTCATATTTCTAGAGGTGATTTCTTTGTCGGAGACAACAACTTATTACCATTTAACAGACCTGACAAATCAGAGCCTGGTAAAGTTATCTTTGATCAAGAATTTCCTTTTAATAAAGCTAATGGGGTAATTGCTACTATTCATTTCAAATTAAAAAGTGACAATCCTGGTAGTATTAATATTAACAACTTAGAAGCAGTAACTGGAACTGGAGAGCAATTTCAAATTGAACAACGAAATATTATTGAGGAGGAAAATTAAATGTTTAACTATAAAAAAGTAATTTCTTTAACAGTATTATTTGTTTTAATTTTTAGTGTTGGTGCTTATGCCCAGCAGTTTGATGATGTGCCTCGTGATCACTGGGCTTATGACAGTGTTCAAACTTTAGCTGAGAGGGGATACTTAAGCCTTTATTCTGGAGAAGATTTTAATGGTGAGGAACCATTAACCAGATATGAAATGGCAGAAATAATTGCAAATGTTTTAGAAAATACAGTTGGTGGAGCAGCAGGTTCTCAAAACTTAAGTGAAGAAGATGTTGATGTTATTAGGGAGCTTTCTTTAGAATTTAGAGATGAACTGGTTACTGTTGCTGAAAGACAGAAAAATTTTGAAGAAAGATTAAATAATCTAGAAGATACAAATCAAATTCAAAATGAGGACATAGCAAATCTAAATGTAGAAATAGCAGAAATGAATGAAGATGTACAGAAAGTATCTAATTTAGAAGCAAGTGTTAACGAAATAGATGGTCAAATCGCAGCCTTAGAAGAAGAGCTAGCGGCTCTAAAAGCTGAAGGACTTTCCGGGCAGAAGCTGCAGGAACTTGAAGACAATCAGAGTGTAAATATGACCAGAATAGAAGAACTTGAAAATAGAATTGCTGTTTTAGAAGGAGAAAAAGAGGCAAAAGCTGAAGAAGATGGAGGTTCTCTAAGAACAGGTTATATTATTGGTGGTTTAGCATTATTAGCACTGCTGCTTTAAATATTTAAATAACTAATATATATTAATAATATTAATCTGTGAAATTTGGTAAAGGAGAATGCTTATGGAGAAGATTCATTTAAAAAAAGTTATAGTCTTATTAACTGTGATTATAGTATTAAATACCATATTTATTCCATCTATAATACCTTCTGCTGCTGAAGTTAGAGCTGCTTCAATTGAGAAAGAAGATATCTATACCGGTCTTGGAATAATGTTTTTAATGGTTGTTTTAGGCAGTGGTGATGATAATCAGCAGGCTGTTCAGGATAACTTCCATGGCTATAAAAATTTTAGCGCTGAAGAAATGGAAGTTCTGGCCAGTATTATCAATGCAGAAGCAAGAGGAGAAAGTTATGAGGGTAAGGTTGCTGTGGGGGCTGTAATAATCAATAGAGTCTACCATCCATCATTCCCCAATTCAATTAAAGGCGTTGTTTACCAATCAGGACAATTTACTCCTGTAGAAAATGGGATGATCAACCTTTCTCCAAGCAGCGACGCTTATAAAGCGGCTTATGATGCAGCAAGTGGTATAGATCCAAGTCAGGGAAGTTTATATTTTTATAATCCCAAAAAGTCCAGAAATCCAGATTTCTTTGCCAGCAGAACAAAAATGGTTACAATTGATAATCATGTCTTTTTAAAATAAAAGAATATTTTTCATAAAAAAAACCCTTCAGGATGATATTATTGCCATCCTGAAGGGTTCTTATTTTTAATTAATTTCAATAATTTTTTCAACAGCCATAATTTTTTCGAATTCTAACCCATGAGTTGCTTGATACATATTACCACCTGGAGAAGTTTCGGGAATATCATTAACATTTAATTCGTTGATTTCTCCATTTTTAGCAGCAATTAATATTTTGTCATCCTTAGCTGCTTTAACAGCTCCTGCCAATTTGTATTTTGTATTGGAGAAAATTCTAACTCCCTTACCATTTCTCTTCTGGACTCTGAAGCTGCTTAGTTTAATTTTATTAGCCCTACCATCTTCAGAAATAGATACCAAATAGTGATCTGGAGCAAAAGTATTAAAGTAAATAACTTTATCTTTTTTAGTAAGATTAATTGCTTTACTTCCAAGAGTATTACGGCCGGTAGTGGAGAAGCTGTCACCACTGAATCGGATAATATAACCGTTTTTACTAACAACAAATAGGTCCTGTTTTTCATTAGTTTTTTCGACATTTAAGAGCTGATCATCATCCAATTTAATTGCCCTAATGTGGCTGTAATTAGTTCGATATTCATCTGCACTACTTCTTTTAATTAAACCATTTTTGGTAACAAAAGTATAAAACTCATTTTTGCTGTCTGCCTCATCTTTGGCTAGAATGTTAAAGGAAATTATATTTTCTTTAATCGGGATCTGAATATATTTACTCAGATTATCTCCAGTCGCCAGGCCGTGATGTTCTTCAATATCATGGACCTGTAGATTGTAAACTTCTCCGTGATCACTGAAGAAGAGAAGCTGGTCAAGTGATGAGCCCTCAGCAGTTGAAACCAGGTAGTCATTTTTGGCAGCTCTCAAATTCTTATATTCTTCGTTTCTTTTAATAATACCTCGATAAGAAAGCGATAGAACAGCTTTTTTTTCTTTTATCAGATCATCTTTGCTGATTTCTGCTTTACTGTCATCGCTAATAATTTCTGTTCGGCGCTGGTCCCCAAAACGTTTTTTGATTTCTTTTAATTCATCTCTGAGAACAGTATTTAAAACATCTTGATTATTTAAGATATTTTTATAGTACTTAATTTTTTCAGCTAAATCTTCGCGCTCAGCCTCAAGTTTTTCAAATTCCATTCCTACCAAACGCTGCAGCTGCATTTCAAGTATCGATTGTGCCTGTTTTTCAGTGATATCAAGCTCCTGCATCAGTTTTTCCCGGGCTTCCTGTTTTGATTTAGAACTTCGAATAACCTGAATTACTATATCAAGTTCATCAATTGCTCTTTTGAGGCCCTCAAGAATGTGATAACGGTTTTCTGATTTATCTAAATTATATTTTGTATGCTTTCTGATAACTTCTTTGCGGAAATTTAAAAAGTGCTCTAAAATTTCTAAAAGTCCCATAACTACCGGTTTCTTATCATTTAAAGCCAGCAAATTAATTCTGAAATTGTTTTGAAGTGAAGTATATTTATATAATCTATTTAAAATTAATTCTGGATCACCACCACTCTTTAATTCAATAACTATTCTAATTCCGCTTTTATCAGATTCGTCTCTTAAATCAGATACCTGATTTATCTTACCCTTATTTACTAAAGCTGCAATTTCCTCAATTAATTTAGCTTTATTTACCTGATAGGGAATTTCTGTGATTATTAAGTTCTGGTGTCTTCCTTCTTTTTCAATTTTACTTTTTGCCCTCAAGGTTATCTTACCCTTACCTGTTTCATAAGCACTTTTGATTCCATCATTACCTACAATTTTAGCTCCTGTAGGGAAATCAGGACCTGGAAGATGATTTTTAATTATTGTCTCCAGTCTTGCATTAGGGTAGTCTAAAAGGTGGATTAGAGCATCTACAACCTCACCTAAATTGTGGGGCGGGATAGAAGTGCTCATCCCAACCGCAATCCCACTTGAGCCATTTACTAAAAGATTTGGAATTTTGGAGGGCAGAACTTCTGGTTCCTGCAGACTGCCGTCAAAGTTATCAGTAAAATTAACAGTTTTTTCATCAATATTATCTAAAAGAGCTTCTGCTATTTCTGTCAGTTTGGTTTCTGTATAACGCATAGCAGCAGCACTATCACCATCAATTGAGCCATAGTTACCCTGGCCGTCGATCAGCTGATAACGCTGATTGAAATCCTGGGCCATCCTCACCATCGCCTCATAAACAGCACTATCACCATGAGGGTGAAACTTACCTAAAACCTCACCAACCAAACGCGCTGATTTCTTATGTGGTCTATTATGAAGCAGACCTAACTCTCTGGCTGCAAAAAGTATACGTCTATGTACAGGTTTTAAACCATCTCTAACATCTGGTAGGGCTCTACCGATGATTACACTTAAGGAATAATTCAAATATGCATCCTTCATTTTATCTTCTATCGCAATTGGATAAATTTCTTCTTTCATTATCTATCTCCTCTCAAATTTTATCTTATTCTGCTAATTTATAATATCATTCCTGTTATAGAATTTGCAAATTTAAAAGCCTAAAGACTGGCATTCTCAAGATCTCTTTGTTATAATAAGGAAATGGAGGATGGTGAAGAGTCATGGATACACTTTTTAATAATGTAGATTATAATGCTGACCAGATACAGGTATTAGAAGGTCTTGAAGCTGTTCGCAAAAGACCTGGAATGTATATTGGAAGTACTGGAATTAGAGGTTTGCATCACCTTGTCTGGGAGGTAGTAGATAACAGTATAGATGAATTTTTGGCTGGAAATGGTGACAGGATAAAGGTTACCATCCATGAAGGTGAAGAAATTACAGTGGAGGATTTTGGCCGTGGTATACCGGCTGATACTCATAAAGACACCGGTTTACCAGCAGTAGAGGTTGTTTTGACAACCCTGCATGCTGGAGGTAAGTTTAATAATAATAGTTATAAAGTTTCTGGCGGTTTACACGGAGTTGGTGTTTCAGTAGTTAACGCACTTTCTTCAAAATTAACTATAACTACCCACTGGAAGGGGAATAAATACCAGCAGCATTATCAGAAAGGAACTCCTGTTGATAAATTAAAGAAGATTGGCAGTACTGACCGCACTGGTACAGTTATCCGTTTTAAGCCAGATTCTGAAATTTTTACAGCAGAAGAATTTAAATATGAAAATTTAGCCCACCGTTTACAGGAGTCTGCTTATTTAAATAAGGAGCTTACTCTAATTTTAAGGGATGAGCGGGGAGAAGAAGCAGTAGAAGAAGAGTTTCAATATGATGGTGGAATCAAAGCTTTTGTTGAATTTTTAAATAAAGATCGTAATGTGCTTAATGATGATATCATTTATTTTGAGTCAAAACCAGGAGACTATGAAGTTGAAATAGCAGTTCAATATAATGACGGTTATAATGAAAGAATTTTTTCTTATGCTAACAATATCAATACTGTTGATGGTGGTTATCACCTAACAGGTTTTAAAACCGCTCTGACGAGAGCAGTTAATACTTTCGCTAAAAACAACAACCAGCTGCCTGCTAAAATTTCTTCTTTAAACGGCAAGGATGTTCGAGAAGGAATTACCGCAATAATTAACGTTAAATTACCTGAGCCGCAGTTTGAAGGACAAACCAAAACTAAGCTTGGTAATAGTGAAATACGCAGTGTAGTAGAAAGCGAAGTATATGAATATTTAAGTCTGTATTTTGATACTAATCCTGAGCTGGCTAAAAAGATTATTGATAAGGCTGTACAGGCAGTAAGAGCGCGAAAAGCTTCTAAAAAGGCTAGAGAGTTAACTAAAAGGAAGACAGCACTTTCTTCCAATTCACTACCCGGAAAATTGGCTGACTGCAGCAGCAAAAAGGCTGAAAAAAGTGAATTATTTATTGTTGAGGGAGATTCTGCAGGTGGTTCAGCTAAACAGGGTCGAGAGAGAAAATTTCAAGCAATTTTACCACTTAAGGGTAAGATTTTAAATGTAGAGCGGGCCAGACTTGATAAGATTTTAAATAATAATGAGGTAGCATCAATTATAACAGCTCTAGGGGCTGGAATTGGTGAAGATTTTGACTTAAAAAGATTGCGTTATCATAAAATAATTATTATGACTGATGCTGATGTTGATGGTGCCCATATTGCAACTTTAATTTTAACTTTATTTTACCGCTATATGCCGGAGTTAATTGAAAATGGCCACATTTATCTGGCTAAACCACCTTTATATAAGGTTACTAAAAGAGGTAAGAGCCATTATTTATACAGCGATCAGGAATTAGAAAAGTTCAGATCAGAAAATGAGGGAAGCAGTTTTTCACTGCAGAGGTATAAGGGACTTGGAGAAATGAATCCAGATCAGCTCTGGAAGACAACCATGAATCCTGAAAATAGAGTACTGCAGAAGGTAGAAATTGATGATGATATTGAGGCTGATGATATTTTCACACGTCTAATGGGATCTAATGCTTCTCTTAGAAAAGAATTTATCTTTAATAATGCCGAACTTGCCCAAACTATCGATGTCTAATAATTAAGCTGTTGATTAAGGGGGTGGTAAGTTGTCAGTCAAGAAAATTTTTAAAAACCGATACATAAAATTATTTCTGGCCTTTTTGATCGGGATTATTGTTGGTATAATTGCACTGTTGTATAATAATATTTTGGATTATTTTACCTTTTCTCTAATTGAGATTGATATGGAGCTGACAATTTTTCACCGCTTAAGTTTTGTCTTTTTGCCAGCACTGGGAGGTCTGCTTGTAGGTTTTATTATTAAATATGGAAGCATGACAGCCAAAGGACACGGAATTCCAGCTATTTTAAGTTCAATTGAAACTAAGGAAAGGCATTTAACTTATCGAGATTTGTTAACAGAAGGATTTGCGTCGGCTATTACTATTTCTACAGGTGGCTCTGGAGGTCGGATTGGGCCAATAGTTGAAATCGGCGCTGGTATGGGAGATTTAATCGCATATAAGTTAGATTTAGATCTGTTTGACTACCAGACTTTTTTAGGCTGTGGTGCTGCTGCTGGTATTGCCGGCTTATTCCATGCACCTTTGGGTGGAATAATGTTTGTTACAGAAATTTTATTTAATAGAGTCGATAAAAATCGTTTAATAATGGTAGCTGTTAGTGCAATTTCAGCTGATATGGTCATCCGTTGGAGTGGACAGGACTTATTTTTAGCTCATCTGAATTTGGGTCAGGTGGGAAATGTCTATAATTTTATTACTGCAGCTCTAATTGGGATGTTTGCGGCAGTCTTTGCTGTAGCTTTTATTTATACACTGCGTAGACTATCTGATCTATTTGACAACCTGCAGCTAAATATTGTTCTAAAACCAGCTCTGGGAGGGCTTCTATTAGGAATAATAGCATTTAGACTGCCTGAAATTATGGGATCAGGAAATCGAATAATTGTTGACCTTTTTAATCAAAGTGAATATGATCTCAGTTTTTTATTTATACTTTTAATCTTTAAGATTATAGCAACTGCTTTAACTCTAGGTTCTGGTGGCTCTGGAGGTATTTTTTCGCCTTCTCTTTTTATCGGTAGTTTAACAGGTATTATTATAGGTATTTTATCACATCAGCTGCTGCCATTTTTAACCGGATCACCTTCTTTATATGCTCTAATTGGGATGGCTGCGGTGATTAGTGCTGTTATCCGAGCCCCACTGACGGCAACTTTTATCATTCTGGAGTTCACCCATAATTACAGCCTGATAATACCTCTATTAATAGCTTCTTTAATTGCCGAAAGAGCAGCCGACAAAAGTGGTTTGAAGTCTGCTTATTCACCCGATTATTTCGAGCGGCTGTAAATAGTAAAAACTTGACATTTAAGTTATATATGTTTTATAATTAAGTAGATAAAATCATTATTTTAATAATATTTAAATGAGAGAGGAGAGACTTAATATGCAGAAGTATCAGTGCACAGTTTGTATGTACATTTATGATCCAGAAGAAGGAGATCCTGTAGGTGGAATTGAGCCAGGAACATCTTTTGAAGATCTTCCAGATGACTGGACCTGCCCTGAATGTGGTGTAGGTAAAGATATGTTCGAACCATATGATGGCTAATATTACTTATATTTAAATATTTTTTAAAAGCTGGGGGCTTATCCCCAGTTTTTATTTTACAATCAATTTTAATTATAGTATAATTACTTCGAATAGAAAATAAGGATGGCTAAACTATGAATTTAAAGAAAAAGAACTTAACACCAGCTCAATATTTAGTGAGCGGCTATTTTGTAATTATTATGCTTGGATCGCTGCTTTTAATGCTGCCAGTTGCAACAACTGATGGTCAGGGGTTAGGAGCTGTAGATGCCGTTTTTACTGCCACTTCAGCCACCTGTGTAACCGGTCTAATTGTAGTAAATACAAAGGAAGCCTTTACTCTTTTTGGTTCTACTGTAATTATGCTTTTAATCCAGATTGGTGGACTCGGGATTATGTCGATGTCTACTTTGTTTGCTTTTATTGTAGGCAAAAAAATTAGTTTAAAAGAAAGACTAATTATTCAGGAAGATTTAAACCAGTATCAAATATCAGGTATGGTAAGATTAGTTCAATACCTCTTAGGCTTTACATTTGCAATCGAAGGAACAGCAGCAGCAATTTTGTTTTTGCGTTTTAGTCAGGATTATTCATTCTGGAATTCTATCTATCTTTCTATTTTTCACGCTGTTTCAGCCTTCAATAATGCAGGTTTTGACCTTTTTGGAAACAGCTTAGAAGGTTTTACTGGTGATATTACAGTTAATTTTGTCATCATGGCTTTAATTATACTGGGTGGTATTGGCTTTGGAGTTATGATGGAAGCTTACAATAGAATTAAATTCAAAAAGACTACTTTACAGACTAAAATTGTGGTTGTTATGACTCTGGCTTTACTGTTATTAGGATTTATATTATTTTTTGTTTTAGAATATAATAATACTTTAGCCGGTTTGCCTTTACTTGATAAAACTCTAGGGGCAATGTTTTTATCAGTTACTCCGCGTACAGCAGGTTTTAATACAGTTCCTACAGGCGCCTTAAAACAGTCATCACTATTTTTAATTATTGTTTTAATGTTTATTGGTGCTTCTCCAGGTTCAACCGGTGGAGGAATTAAAACAACTACCTTTGGTGTTGTTTTAGTAACTATGAAAAATATGATAACCGGTAAAGAAGATATGGAAATTTATAATAGAAGGTTTGAGAAACAAATTGTTTATAAAGCATTTACCATAACAATGCTGGCTGCTGGATTAATAATTTTAGTTACAACGTTACTTTTAGTGATTGAAGATTTTCCTTTTATAGATATTTTATTTGAAACAGTTTCGGCCTTTGGTACAGTTGGTTTATCAACTGGAATCACAGGAGAATTATCTGATATAAGCAGAGTTTTAATTACTATTACGATGTTTGCTGGTAGAGTTGGTCCTTTAACTCTGGCAGTTGCAATTGGGGAAAAACAGCGTAAGGGAATTTATCATTATCCAACAGAAAAGGTCATGGTTGGTTAAGTACAGGAGGAAAAGTAAATGAAACAGTTTGTTGTTATAGGATTAGGCCGTTTTGGTTCCAGTGTTGCTACAACATTAGCTGATAATAATTATGATGTATTAGCAATTGATAAAGATGAGGAAAGAGTTCAGGCAATTTCAAATAAGGTGACTCATGCAGTCGAAGCAGATGCCACTGACGAAGAAGCTTTAAAAACTCTTGGAGTCAGAAACTTTGATGTGGCAGTAGTCAGCATTGGTGATAATGTTTCGGCTAATATATTATGTACCTTAATTTTAAAAGAACTGGGGGTTCCTTATGTAATCGTTAAGGCTCCAGATGCTTTACATGGTAAAGTTTTAAATAAAGTTGGTGCAGACAGGGTTGTTTATCCTGAAAGAGATATGGGAGCCAGAATAGCTCATAATTTAATTTCTTCCAATGTTTTAGATTATATTGAATTTGCACCCGAATACGGTGTAATAGAAATTATAGCTACAGATAAAATGATTGGCAAAACACTAAAAGAACTTGAATTTAGGTCTAAATTTAATGTTAATGTAATGGCCATTAAAAGGGGCGAAAATTTAAACGTTTCTCCTGGAGCCGGTGACAAAGTTCTTGAAGGTGATAGATTAGTAGTAATGGGTAAAAATGAGAGCTTAGAAGCTTTAAAAGACTATGATGATAAAGACAATAAAGCAAATGATTTTTAAGTGAATTTAGGAGTGAAATAATGAGTGTAAATAAATATTATAATATAATAACTTACGGCTGCCAGATGAACGAACATGATTCAGAAAGGCTGGCTGGTATGCTGGAGGAAATGGGATATCAGCATACAGATCAACTAGAAAATGCCGATATTATTTTGTTAAATACCTGTATTATTAGAGAAAATGCAGAACTGAAAGTGTTTGGTAAATTGGGTGAATTAAAAAAGTATAAGCGGGAAAATCCAGATCTAATTATTGGCATTGGTGGCTGTATGATGCAGCAGGATGAACCGGTTGATGAGGTTTATAAAAAATATAGACATGTTGACCTTATTTTTGGTACCCACAATATTCATCATCTACCAAATTTAATAGAAAAAATTGAAGAAACCAGAGACAGAGTTGTTGAAGTTTGGGATGAGGAAGAAGGCTTAATTCCTGACCTGCCTTCACAGCGTGAATCAAAACATGCAGCCTGGATTTCAATTATTCAGGGCTGTGATAATTTCTGTACTTACTGCATAGTTCCCTATGTGAGAGGGAGAGAGCGCAGTCGACCTGTCACTTCTATTGTAGAAGAAGCTGCTAGACTGGCAGCAGATGGAGTTAAAGAAATAACTCTTTTAGGACAGAACGTTAATTCATATGGTAATGATTTAGAAAAAGAAAGCACCTTTCCAAAATTACTGGAAGAATTGAATAAAGTTGATGATCTGAAAAGAATTCGCTTTATGACCTCACATCCAAGAGACTTTTCTGATGAGTTACTGGATAAAATTAAGAATTTAGATAAAGTAGCAAATCATATTCACTTACCAGTACAATCAGGAAGCAATAAAGTATTAAAAGAAATGAACCGCGGTTATACCCGTGAATATTATATTGAGCGTGTTAAAAATATACAGGCAGAAATTCCAGAAGCTTCTGTTTCAACGGACTTCATAGTTGGTTTCCCTGGTGAAAGCGAAGAAGATTTTGAAAAAACAATAGAACTGGTTAAAGAACTACAGTTTGATATGGCTTATACGTTTATTTATTCTCCCCGCAGTGGTACACCAGCTGCCCGCAGAGATGATCAAATTGATGATGAAGTTAAAAAAGAGCGTTTAAATCGATTAATGGACTTACAGAATAGAATCAGTTATGAAAAAAACCAAAAATTAATTGGAACTACTCAGGAGATTCTAGTAACCGGACCCAGCAATAATGACCCGGAAGTTTATGAAGGTAGAACTTCAGCAAATAAAATCTGTTTTATTGATAAACGTGAAGATTTAGTGGGAGAATTAGTGAAAGTTAAGGTAGAATCTGCTAAGAGTTGGACTTTAGAAGGCAGTGTAATTGAATAAAATTTATTAACAGCTGAGCCAAAAGTTAATTTTGCAGCAGCTGCAGCAGAAATAATTTTGATAGAAACCTGGAGGATAACTAAATAGATCTTTCAGGTTTTATCTTATTTATTTCAGCTTAAAAAAATATTGAGCTGTAATACTTATTAGATTTGGAGGGATTAATTTGGCAGAGTTGACACCAATGATGAAACAGTATCATGATTTAAAAAATAAATATCAGGATGCAATGCTCTTTTTTAGACTGGGAGATTTTTATGAAATGTTTGGAGAAGATGCAAAAAGAGCTGCTAAAGTACTTGATATTGCATTAACTTCTCGGAATAAAGGGGGAGGAGAAAAGATTCCAATGGCAGGAGTTCCCTATCATTCTGCAGCTTCATACATAGAAAAATTAATTAAAAATGGAATCAAAGTAGCAATCTGTGAGCAATTAGAAGACCCCTCAGAAAGCAGTGGGATTGTAGAAAGAGATGTGATTAGGGTTGTAACACCTGGAACAGTTATTGAAAACGAAATTTTATCAGAAAATGAGAATAATTATTTAGCAGCAGCTTTTAAATATGGGGATTATTATGGTTTTTCTTATACCGATATTTCAACAGGAGAATTTTATTTAACTGAATTTCCGGCAGAAGAGACAAATAAATTAAAAGATGAAATCAATAGAATTTCACCACGTGAACTGCTTTTAGATGAACAGACAGCTGCTTCAAAATTAATTAAAGAGCTGCACAACCAGTATAATTTCACTTTAAATATTTTAGATCAAAAAAAATTAGAACGCCTCTATCAGGGCTTATTAGACCACTTTAAACTAAAATCTCTAGAAGGGTTTGGCTGTGAAGATATGAAAGCTGCAGTTTATGCAGCCGGACAGGTCTTAAGCTATTTGTCAGAAACCCAAAAGAGAACTATTAACCAAATAACAAATTTAAAAGCATACCATTTAGAAGATTACATGGTTTTAGACTCAGCCAGCAGAAGAAACCTGGAACTCTCTTCGACCATTCGAGATAATCAGCGTTCTGGTTCTCTGCTTTCGATTGTAGACCAGACGGTTACCTCTATGGGAGCCAGGGAAATTAAAAAATGGATTAATCAGCCTTTAATTCAAAAGAGTGAGATCATAAGAAGACATGATGCCCTGGAAGAAATAATAGATAATTATATGGTTTTAGAAAAACTAAGAGCCGAACTATCTGAAATTTATGATTTAGAAAGAATTATGAGTAAAATTACCTACCAATCAGCTAATGCCAGAGATCTAGTTGCTTTAAGGAACTCACTGGCAAAATTACCTGCAGTTAAGGAGCTGATGGCTGAGCTTCAAAGCAATTTATTAGCAGAAATGCAGGCTGATTTTGATCTTTTAGAGGATATTCATAATCTGATAGACAATTCAATCAAAAATGAGCCACCGACTACTATAACTGAAGGTGGGATTATTAAAGATGCTTATGATTCTAAATTAGATGAATTAAGAAGCTTAGTCAGCAGCGGCAAAGACTGGATTTCAGCTCTGCAGAAAGAAGAAAGAGAGAAAACTGGAATCAACACTTTGAAAGTAGGTTTTAATAAAGTATTTGGCTATTATTTAGAAGTTACTAATTCTCATACAGATAAAGTTCCGGAACGTTATGAAAGAAAGCAGACTTTAAGCAACAGTGAGCGCTATATTATTCCAGAATTAAAAGAAAAGGAATCTGAAGTCCTAGGGGCAGAAGAGAAAATAAATGATTTAGAATATAAATTATTTGTAGAAATTAGAGATGAAATAGCAGCTGAGGTGGAAAGAATTAATAAAACAGCGGCAGTTATAGCTAAAATAGATGTTCTGCTTTCATTTTCATATTTAGCTATTGAAAATAATTATAATCGGCCGGAGATCAATAATGGAGCAGAGATAAAAATTAAGGATGGCCGTCATCCAGTTGTCGAAAAAATGTTTGAAGAACAATTTGTTCCAAACGACTGTTATTTAAACCAGAGTGATCAGCGATTTATTATTATAACAGGACCTAATATGTCAGGTAAATCAACTTATATGCGTCAGGTAGCTTTAATAGTCTTAATGGCTCAAATAGGATCCTATGTTCCTGCAGCAGAAGCAGTGATTGGTTTAACCGATAGAATTTTTACTCGTGTGGGTGCAAGTGATGATTTAACAACAGGCCAGAGTACTTTTATGGTGGAAATGAATGAAGTAGCGAACATAGTAAATAACAGTACAGAGAAAAGCTTAATCATTTTAGATGAAGTTGGGCGAGGTACCAGCACCTATGATGGGGTCTCTATTGCCTGGTCTGTCAGCGAATATCTGAACAATCCGGAACGTATTGGTGCAAGAACTTTATTTGCAACACACTATCATGAATTAACTCGCTTGGAAGATGAATACCAGGGTATAAAAAATTATAATGTATTGGTTAAAGAAGATAGTGATGGGGTACACTTTTTACACCGTATTGTTCAAGGTAGAGCTAATGATAGTTATGGTATTGAAGTTGCTAGATTAGCGGGCCTGCCGGAGGAAATTATTATAAGTGCTCAAAAAATATTAGAACGACTTGAAGAAAATAATAAGATGCCAGTTCGAAAATTGGAAAAAACGATTGCTGATGATAAACACCAACAGCTGCCGTTATTTAATACAGAAAAAAGTCCAATTTTAAAGAAATTAGATGAGCAGGATATTTTAGAAATGACACCAATGGATGCTATGAACTTTTTATACAACTTAAAAAAGGACTTAAAAGAAGAGGAGAATTAATATGGGTGTTATAAAACAGCTTCCTCAAAATGTTGCTAATCAGATTTCAGCAGGGGAGGTTATAGAAAGACCAGCCTCTATTGTTAAGGAACTAATTGAGAATTCTATAGATGCTGGTGCCAAAAATATTGAAATTAAAATTGAAGATGGCGGAAGAGAATTAATAAAAGTCAAGGATGATGGACATGGAATTTTAGCAGACGATATCGAATCAGCTTTTAACCGTTATGCTACAAGTAAAATTGAAGATATTGATGATTTATATTCCCTTTATAGTTTAGGATTTCGAGGTGAGGCGTTAGCCAGTATAGCTTCTGTAGCTGAAATTGAGATGATCAGCCGTCATCAGGATAGTGATCAGGCAGTTAATATTAAACTTAAGGGTGGAGAGATAATCAACAAAAAAACTGTTGGCTCAACAATAGGAACTGAAATAACTGTTCGAGATCTATTTTATAATACTCCTGCCCGTTATAAATATCTAAAGACTACAACTACCGAATTTTCTCATATCAGTAAAATTGTAAGTGCTGAAGCAACCGCTAACAGTGATTTAAGCTTTAAACTTTTTCATGATGGTCGTCAAATTCTATCTACCCCGGGTAATGGGAAGCTAAAAGATACAATTTATGCTGTCTATGGTTCAGATATAGCAGAAAACCTAATCCCAATTGATATTGAAGATAGATACATTAAATTGAGCGGCTACCTCTGCAGACCGGAATTAACCCGTTCCAGCAGAAGTCATGAACTATTTTTTGTTAACGGCAGACCTATTTTTAATAATTTAACCGCAAAAGCAGTTGAAACTGCATATAATAAATTAATTGATCCGGGTAGAAGACCGATTGTATTTCTTTTTATAAAAGTTAATCCAATTTTGGTAGATGTTAATGTTCACCCTGCCAAAAGAGAGGTTAAGTTTTCCCGCAGTCAAATTATTTTTGATGTTATCAAAAAGGCTGTTAGAAATACTCTGAAAGAAAATGATCCAACAACCAGGATAAAATTAAAACAGGATAAAAATCCAGCTGCTGATAAAGATCAAGCAGAAGATAAAATTGCAAGAGATCAGCTATTTAATCAAAGCTCTAAATCAAAACCTGAAGATACTGAGAATAATTATAAAGGAAAAAAGACTCACAGTTCAAATAATAAATATGGATCTAAAAAATATTCAGATAACAGCAGCTATAGTTCAAATAGAAAAAATAGTTATGCTAAATCTAGTTCTTATACTTCAGATAAAAATAATTATCAAAAAAATATCAACTACGGAGACAGTGAGAGCCAAAAATCGGGACCTAAACAAAGCAGTGAAGACAAAGAATTTAAGCAGCTGATTAAGGAAAATGAAAATCAGGAGTATTCACTGGAAAATGTAGAAGCAGAAGAAAGCTACTTTAAATTTCTAGCACAGGTTTTTAATAGTTATCTCTTGATCGAAACTGATCAGGGCTTAAAAATTGTTGACCAGCACAATGCTCAAGAGAGAATCTTATATGAGAGATTTTATGCTGAGTACAATAAAAAAGATAAGGCTTCACAATCACTACTGCTGCCTGTTAAAATAGAACTTTCAGCTGAAGAAAGAGAAATTGTACGTCAATATGAAAATCAAATTAAAGAAATTGGGATTGATTTCAGTGATTTTGGAAATAACACTATTTTAATTCAGGAAGTTCCTGTTTTACTGAAAAATATGCCTACAAGAAATATTATTGAAGAACTGATAGCAGAATTAGCTGAGGCAGGAAAAGCAAAATCGGCTGCTGAGGTCCAAAAGGACATGCTGGAATATTTAGCCTGTCGTTCATCAATAAAAGCTGGCCAACCTCTAACTAAAGAAGAAAGCATTCAGCTGATAAAAGATTTATATAAAACTGAAAACCCATACCGCTGTCCTCACAGCAGGCCAGTTATGATTAATATCAGCCGTGAGGAAATAGAAAAAGGACTTGGTAGAAAATGAGAGATTTAGTTGTTTTAACAGGTGCTACAGCAGTTGGAAAAACTGAATTATCACTTGATTTAGCTGCAGAAATTAAGGCAGAGATTATTTCAGCTGATTCAATGCAGATTTATCAGGAGATGAATATTGGTACTGCTAAAGCCTCTAAAAAAGAGAGAAATAGAATAGAGCATCATTTAATTGACTTTTTAAATCCAGAAGCTGACTATTCTGTATCAAAATTTCAGGAAGATTGTGACCGAGTAATTTCTGAAATTAAAGCTAAAGGTAAAATCCCTTTGCTTGTTGGTGGTACTCACCTCTATTTGAAAGCTGTTTTAGAAGGCTTTATGTTACCTGAAATCGAACCCGATTATGAACTGCGGCATAGATTAGAAAAGTTAGCTGAATCTAAAGGAACTAAAGCGGTCCATCAGATTTTGGCAGAAAAAGACACTATAACTGCTGAAAAACTGCATCCTAATGATCTGCGTAGGGTTATTAGAGCAATTGAAATCTATGAGCAGACTGGAAAAACTAAGAGCTTCTATAAAAAGAGACAAAAAGAACGTCCACCTCGCTATTCGGCTTATAAATTTGCTTTAATCAGAAGCAGAGAAAATTTATATAAAAGAATAAATCACCGGGTAGATCTAATGATGGAGCAGGGACTTTTAACTGAGGTAAGAAATCTAATAGAAAAGCATGAAACTCTAAGTGACACTGCTCATCAGGCTTTAGGCTATAAAGAGTTAATATCACATTTAAAGGGTGAAATTAGTTTAGAAGAAGCTGTTTATGAAATAAAAAAACGGAGTCGTCACTTTGCTAAAAGACAGCTCACCTGGTTGAGAAAAGAAGATGATTTAATAGTTTTTGATATTGAAAAGGAAAAGAAAAAAGAGATTTTAGAAACTATGGTTCAATTAATAAAAGGAGAAAAAGATTATGAGCAGGAATACAAAAAACGAAAAGAAATTGATTTCTAGTGGTGACGAATTTGATAGATTGTTAGAAGAAAAAGATGCATTTTTTGTTCTGTTTTCTAATGATGGCTGTGGTTACTGTCAGTTAGCAGAAAAGAATATAAATCAGGTTATTGATTCTTTTCCAGAATTAGAGCTATATCAGTTAAAATTGACTGCTGCTCCTGAAATCTTTGAGCGTTATGATATTAATTCTGTTCCAGTTTCTAAAGTTTTTAAAGATGGTGAAGCAGTTTATACTGGTTTTGGAGTTCGCTCACCTGATGATATTTATTACCAGCTTAAATCATATTTTGGCAGTGGAAACTCATATTTTCAAGAGTTAGATCAAGAAAACAAATAATAATTTTATTATTTGTGCTTCTTTGCAGGAATTTTCTAAATAATATTGAATTTATAATATAGAGCTTTTTAAAAATATAAAAGGGGGCTGCAGAGATGAATAGTAATAACATTAATTATCAGGATCATATTTTAAAACATGTTCATGAGAAAGAGATTGAGGTCATTGTTTATTTTGTTAATGGGTATCAGTTAAAGGGAAGAATTACAGCCTATGATAACTTTACAGTTATCTTGAGAAGTGATGAGCGCGATCAGATGATTTATAAACATGCGATTTCTACTATTGCTCCAGTTGAAAAAATTAGCGGTCTTCTTGATTTAGATGAATAAAACAATCTTAATTTATATTAAGATATAATAATTCAATCAAAGAAAGTTGGTTTATTCTTGAAAAAAATGATTTTAATCGTCTCTATAATTATAATTTTCATAACAGCTTTTTCCTTAAGTTCGGCAGCTGAATCAAAGTATAATTGGGAAGAGTTGATTGAGACTACTCAGGCTCAGCTTGAACAGAATAAAAGTGATATTGTTTTAAATTACACTCTGGCAGTAGCATATGCTAATATTGGAGATATTGAAAATTCATATAGGATTATAGATGTTTTCGGCAGCAGTGTGAGTCGGCAGGATTTTAACGCTGCTGTTTCTCCATATTTAGAGGATTGGCAAAATTATATTGATTATGATAATTTATTGCTGTTAAATTATGCTGCCTTTAGAGAGGTAATAAATAAAAACTATCAGGAAGCTGTTTCATTATTTGAATATATTTTTGAAATAGACAGCAATAACTTATGGGCCTTAAATCACGCTGCTGCTGCTTTAGTAGAGATTAAAAAATATGATCAGGCTTTAGATTATGCTAATCAGGCACTGTCAATGCAGGAAAATGAGTATTCTCATTTAATTAAAGGTTATGCATTTTATGAGAATGGGAATTATGTTAGAGCAATTTTAGAGGCTGCTAGTGCCAGAAAATTATTTAAAGCTCTGGCGGATGAAGAATACCAGGATTTTATAGAATAATTAATAGCATAAAATTGAGCTTTGATCTAACGGGAGGAATCTGATGTTATTTGACCAGAATGGAGATTTTAAAATACAGCAGTTATTTTCTTATCCTAATGATAATTATAAAAATTTAAAGGAAGAAGCCCTTAAGTGCAGTCGATGTCAGCTTCGTGAAAAAGCCAATGGAGTTGTAATGGGAGAAGGAAATTTAAATAATAAAATTATGCTCATTGGTGAAGGACCAGGTGCTAATGAAGATCGTCTGGGAAGGCCTTTTGTGGGACGAGCTGGTAAATTGATGGATAAAATGCTGGCCACTGTCAATTTAAAAAGAAAAGACCTTTATATTACAAATGTTATTAAGTGCAGGCCACCCGGGAACAGAGTTCCTCGTCAGAATGAATTTGAAGCCTGTGTCTCAATCCTGCGTTCAGAAATTGAGTTAGTTCAGCCCAAAGTAATTGTTACACTTGGTTCGACTGCTACTAAATATTTGATTAACCCTGAAGAATCAATTACTAATGTTCGTGGTAAATGGTTTAAAAGGGGAGATTTATATATTCTGCCAACCTTTCATCCTGCCTATTTATTGAGAAATGAAAAGATGAAAAAATACAGCTGGCATGACTTTAAATTAATAAAAAAAGCCGCTGATCGAATAAAAGAATTATCCAACAGCGGGAAATTATAATTTTAAAAATCAGATTATGTTATTTGTTAGAAATTATATTTAAAAAAATAATAAAGTATCATTTCATTTGGCTAAGCATTAATTTGCTTAGTTTTTTTAATTGCAAATAATTAAGCTTTAATCAATTAGTAATCTACTGAAAGACTAATTAGTTAGATATAATTTTAATCAAACTTTCTAAAAAGGCCAGTAACTTTACCAAGTATCACAACATTTTTAGAAATAATTGGTTCATAGGCTGGATTTTCAGGCTGTAATCTAATATGGTCTTCTTCTTTAAAAAAGCGCTTTACTGTTGCTTCATCATCCAGAAGGGCAATGACAATATCATTGTTTTGAGCATAACTCTGTTTTTCTGCAATTACATAATCACCATCGTGAATACCTGCCTCAATCATACTATCACCACTTACTTTAAGCATAAACAAATCATTGTTACCCACCTTTAGATAGCTTAAAGGAAGAGGGAAATAATCTTCAATATTTTCTTCCGCCAGAATAGGGGCACCTGCAGTTACTTTACCTACTACCGGGATATTAATCATTTCTTTATCAGTTTTATTTTCCTGATCATTATTATATATAACCTCAATAGCCCTGGGTTTAGAAGGGTCTCTGCGTAAGTAGTCAAGCTTTTCTAGAGTTTTTAAATGACTGTGAACAGAAGCAGGAGATTTTAAGCCAACTGCTTTTCCAATTTCACGCACAGAAGGGGGATATCCCTTAGATTTTATTTCATCTATAATAAATTGTAAGATACTTTGCTGCCTTTTAGATAGATCTTCCATAATAATTCCTCCATTCTTATTTTCTTTTATTATAACATAAATCTTAATAATAGACAAACAATCGTTCAAATAACACTTGACAATGAACATACGTACTGCTATAATATAAATACAAACAGTTGTTTAGTACAGATGTTTATCAAATAAGTGGGAGGGATTATTTATGAATGGTTTAAATTCTTATACTATAAATTATCAGGGGGTTAAAACAAAAAATAAAGTTGGGAAATCGGTATTTATTAAAATTTTAGCTGCTTTGATTGCTATTTTAGCTTTAAGTATTATATTAATAGCACTGTTTTCACTAATTAGTTCCGGTCAAAACAGCAATAACTTCATAAATCATGAGATAAAAAATGGAGAATCTCTCTGGTCAATCGCCTCACAATATTATAATAAAAGTAATGTTGATTTAAGAAAAGTTATTTATAAAATTAAAGAAATAAATAACATAGATTCAGCTGTAATTAATCCAGGGCAGGAACTAATTATCCCATTGAATTAATCAATAGAGATCAAAATTTGTATTTAAATGATTGTAAAGCAGAGAATATTGCTGTTTTGCAATCATTTTTTCTTTTGTTATACTTAATACTGCACATCATTAAATTAAAATATTTAATTTACCAGGAAGCTAACAGATTATTAGAAAGGTTGATAATTTATGAAAAAAACTATTATTTACACTAGAGTAAGTACTCAAAAAGAAAGTCAGAGTACAAGTTTAAAAAGACAAAAAGAAGAACTTTTAAGTTATGCTTTAGAAAATGAACTTAAAGTTATAAAAACTGTAGAAGAAAAAGAAAGCGGCTTCAATGAGAGCAGGCCGGGGATTATAGAAGTTTTAAACTTAATTAAAAAGAGAAAAGTTGAAATATTATTGGTTCAGGACAGCAGCCGTTTAGGTCGAGGTAACGCTAAAATGGCTTTAATCCATCAGGTAGAAAAAATGGGAACTCAAATACATACTTTAGCTGATAAAGGTGCTATTGCTCTAAATGATTTGGAAAAGATGATTTTAGAGATACTGGCAGTAGTAGAAAATTATCAGCAGGAACTAAGAAACCAAAACATAAGTAGAGCTATGAAGAAAAAAATAGCCGAAGATAAATTTAATCCTGCAGCCAATTTAAGTAATATTGATCAGGGCGGTCGAGATCGTAAAGAAGTTCCCTTAAAGGAAATTATTCGATTAAGAAAGTTGGATTTAACTTTTAAGGACATAGCAGCAACTCTTAGAGGATTGGGCTATGATGTTTCAAAATCAACTGTACATCGGAGGTATCAGGAATATAAAAAGAAAAATGAAATTGTCTTATAATTTTGTATCTCATTATAAATATTCATTTCACAGCTGTAAAATATTTTACCTTTTATTCTTAAACAAAATGATATACTTAAAAAGGTAAAGGCAAGAATGAATACTAAAATTTTAAGAGGTGATATAAGATGAATAATAAAATAAATCCCAATAAGATCGCCGTCATTGGAGCTGGTGGAGTTGGAGCAACAACTGCTTATGCTCTGATGGTTCAGGGGGTTGGTTCAGAAATAGTACTGATAGATGTTAATAAAGATAAAGCTGAAGGAGAGGCAATGGATTTAAGACACGGTGCTTCTTTTGTCAATCCGGTTGACATCTATGCAGGTGATTATAAAGACTTAGCAGATGCAAAATTGATAATTATTACAGCAGGTGCAGCACAAAAGCCGGGAGAAACCAGACTTGATCTAATCAAGAAAAACGCAGGAATTTTCAAAAATATAATACCATCTATAACTAAGTATAACCAGGATGGAATACTGCTGGTTGTTACAAATCCTGTTGATATTTTAACTTATTTAACTTATAAAATATCAGGATTTCCCGCTAATAGAGTTCTGGGATCAGGAACAGTACTGGACAGTTCTCGCTTTAGATCATTGTTAAGTAAAAATTGTGGAGTTGCTGCAAGTAATGTTCACGGTTATATTATTGGTGAACATGGTGATAGTGAAGTCCCTGTCTGGAGCTTAACAAATATTGCAGGAACTCAAATAGATAATTATTGTCCAATTTGCAGTAAAACATGTAAAGATAATGAACTTGAAGAAATAAGTAATCAGGTTAAGAACGCAGGTTATGAAATTATTGAAAAAAAGGGTTCAACTTTTTATGCAGTAGCACTTGCAGTTTCTAGAATAGCCAGAGCTATTTTAAGAGATGAGAATGCAGTTTTAACTGTTTCATCATTGATGGAAGGATATTATGGAGTTGAAGATATGAGTTTAAGTTTACCAACTCTGATTAATTCTAATGGAATTAAAAAAGTTTTAGAGCTGCCGCTGTCTGCAGATGAAGAAAAAGCTTTTAAAAAATCAGCAGAGCATTTGAAAGAAAACATTAAAGAAATAAATATTTAGTTTTTTTGATTGCATCGGGTGTATAAAAAAGATTAGGCATCCGATGTTTTAATTTTTTAATATCCCAAAAACTTAAGTTAACTTAAGATATGAGATATAAAAAGTAATAACCATTAGACTTCAGATTTCTAGATAATAACACAAATAAAATTTAACACTTAATAAAACTTCGTAAAATAACAATTTTACGAAGTTTTTACTTAAAAAAGCTAGTTTTCACTAAAATGGACTGAAATCAGCAATTTTTATCTTTTATTACTACTTTTGATAAAGCCTCATAAATTAAAAAGCTGATCAAATCCCCACTTAAGTGAAAACTTTTTGCTTCTAGAGCCTCTGCTTTTTTGCATTATTATTTAAAATTGCAGTTGAGCTAGCTTCTAACTCTTCTAAAAAATAAATTAAAATTATTCTTCTCTATAAACTGCAACAACTTCTCCATAATAAAATGTATGCATATCTCTATCTGGATATTTCTTTTTTAAAATATCATCATCTAAGTTTTCTTTCAGCATATCCTGCTGGTATTTAATCTTACAGATAAAATGCAGATCATTTCCTTTAATAATTGGAACTTCAGATTCTTCAACTTCTGCCAGTTCTAAATTCAACTCTTCAAATTTATTATAGTCTCTACCTGACTTAGTTCCGCAAAATTGAAGTTCTTTTTTCAGCTGACCCTTTAGCGGTACACTGACTGTAAAATAATCACTGTTTTCAATTAACTGATGTGTATGCCTGGATTTCCTGACTGGTGCCATTAAAATATTTTGATTCCAGATAAAACCTGCAGTTCCCCAGCCCATTGTCATTGTATTGATTTCTTCACCATCTTTTGTAGTTAAAAATACTCCTGTGGGTAAAATTTCATTATAATCATTTAAAACCTGATTAAAATCTATTTTTTTCACCTTTACCACTCCAATTAAATTTTTATTAAATATATATGTAATTATATGAAAGTATAAAAAAGCTGAATATCACTATTGAGAAATATTCAGCCTTTATTTGAAATTTATTATTATATCATTATTTTAATAATTTGATAAATTTATATTTTAATTATTTTAAGTTACCATTTTCATGTAGATCTTTAATTTGAACTACATCTTTATCTCCACGTCCAGATAAATTTATAATAACAATCTGATCTTTATCTAGTTCAGCAGCTACCTTCATTCCACCTGCAACAGCATGAGCACTTTCTAGAGCCGGAATAATTCCCTCTTTTTCTGATAATAAGTGGAAAGCATCTAAAGCTTCCTGATCATTTGCTGTTGTGTAATTAGCTCTACCTGAATCTTTAAGATAACTGTGTTCTGGACCAACTCCAGGATAATCTAGACCGGCTGCTATAGAATGAGTGTGTGAAACAACATCACCATCATCATATAAAACATAGCTTTTAAAACCGTGCAGTTCTCCAGGCTTACCATAAGTTAGTGGAGCTGCATTTTCTCCAGGCTTATCACCTTTACCACCCGGTTCAATACCTAGAATGTTTACCTCTTCGTCATCAACAAAAGGAGCAAATAGGCCAATTGCATTACTACCTCCACCTACACAGGCAACTATGTAATCTGGTAGTTTACCTTCTTTTTCAAGGATTTGTTTTCTGGCTTCCTTACCTATAATTGACTGAAATTCTTTGACCATAGTTGGATAAGGGTCTGGTCCAACTGCAGATCCTAACATATAGAAGGTATCATCTGCATTCTGAACAAAGTCTTTTAAAGCTTCATCAACTGCATCTTTTAATGTTGCATCACCAGCTGTTACTGGTCGTACTTCAGCCCCTAAAAGTTTCATTCTAAATACATTTAACTCCTGGCGTTTAATGTCAACCTCACCCATATAGACAATACAGTCCATATCAAATAACGCACAGGCAGTTGCTGTTGCTACACCATGCTGGCCAGCACCAGTTTCAGCAATAATTCTTTTTTTACCCATTTTTCGGGCAAGAAGCGCCTGTCCAATACAGTTGTTTATTTTATGAGCACCAGTATGGTTTAAATCTTCACGTTTTAAATAGATTTTTGCTCCTCCAACTTCTTCAGTTAGGCTTTTAGCAAAATATAACGGACTGGGTTTACCAACATAATCTTTAAATAGATAGGCTAGTTCATCTCTAAAATCTTTTTCATCTTTGATTTCATAAAAAGCTTCCTTCAAGTCTTTTAAAACTTCTGATAACTCTGGTGGAACTATACTGCCGCCAAAATCACCAAAAAAACCGTCTCTCTTCTCTTCTCTACTCTTCTTATTCATTCTCTCATCCTCCATCTCAAATTTTTTGAATTTAATAAAAGTTTAGCAGAAATACTGCCAGCTGTCAACTCAATCAAAGATTTCAAATTTAAAAAGCTACTTTTCGAATTTCATCTCTAGTTAAAATTTGATCCCAGATCATAAGTTCATCAATAGTTAGCTGGAAAAAATTATCTGCTGCATGGTTTTCAGCAAGTCTAATAAACTGATCAGCATCTTTGGGGTTAATATTATTAGTAGAAATAGAGCTGAAATTTTTGTTTTGATCTGCTAGATACAAAGAAACACTTTCGGTTTCTGCATTCCAGCTGACTGCAGTAAAAATCCATTTATTAAGGGGAATACCTATACCACCATATACATCTCTGCTCCCTGCTGAAACTGATAAAAGTGGCTGTTTATTTCTATTATCTATGACAATTGATCTGGCAAAACCGCCATCACTGTTTGTAAATAAAGTGATAGTTGCAGAAATTTCGTCTATTTTAAACCAGAAAGCAGCAGTAAACTGTGGCATTTTTGTGGGATTAATATTAACAGGTAATGTCACAGAATCTTTTTTTTCTGTAAAAATTAGAGCAGAATTTTTATTTCCAAATCTATCTTCTACACCTCTTTTTTTATCTAAATTTTCACCATGTAATTGGTGAGGTCCCTGATCAAGTAGATTTCCATCTAAAGGGTAATGGGCATAAATTTTTTCAATTATCTTGTTGGTCTGAGCTGCAGCTAGAAGAGAAAAATTAATCAATAGTAATACTATAAACAAAACAGATACTATATTTTTGAACATTTTATTCACCTCTTTAAGTTTGCCTAAAACCAGCTGTTGTCACCCGCTATTAAACTCTTTTATATCCTTTAGTTTATGATCTTGAAATATATTTATTATTTTTGATAAAAAAGCGCCATTTTTTATCCTTATACTCTTCAGCATAGTCAATATTTACCCTGGTAGAGCTTTCAATCTCAAATTTTTCTATTTCAGCATCAGTTATATATAATAGATCACTTTTGACTAAATTACAGCTATCTAGATTTTTATCAATTTTTAAAGCCTGCGACAATTTTCCAGGTCCATTTGTTAAATTTTCGGTTTTGCTGCTTTTAAGCTGACGGTTTTCCTTAATATGATTTAGTCCTTCTATAGGTTCAACAGCTCTGATCAAAACAGCATGCGGGTTGTTTTCGGCAGCCGTTACGACATTAAAACAGTGATACATTCCGTAAATTAAATAAATATAGGAGTGGCCTCCTTTTTTAAACATAGGAGCTGTGCGTTTGGTTTTCTTATTATTTTGTGCATGAGAGGCTTTGTCCTCTGCTCCACAGTAGGCTTCAGTTTCCACAATTTTAACCTTGATAGTTTTACCATTATATTTTCTAACAATAATTTTCCCCAGCAGTTCTTTTGCTGCCTGCACTGCATCTTTTTGATAAAATTCCTGTTTTAAGCGCAAAATTTGACCCTCCAATTCAAGTCCAATAATCAGTTAAATTTTTCTAACAAATTGGTTTAAAGCTTCAGCTATTTCAACTATTTTATGAGCATCAACAATTTCTAAATTATCCTTTTTTGTATGAGTTATTTGCTGAGTGTTAATATTATCAATAAGCCATTTTGAAGAAATAGCTACTGCAGGGACTCCATACTGCAGAAAAATACTGTGATCTCCCTGGACCCATTTACTTCCATTAACAAGGCCAGAATAAGATTTTACTATCTCATCAACTATCTTTTCCAGTGCCGGGGCTAAACCAAAGGTGGAAAATGAAGTCTTACCATCTTTATAAGCTGCACCGTCTATGTTGATATTTAATAAAATGTTATCAAAATTATCCTGATTTGCTTTTATATATGCCATTTGTCCGGGAACTGAATAATAATCCTCTCCGTTGAAGGCTACAAGTTCAATCAGTTTATCACCAGCATAATCCTTAAGAAGTTCAGCCAGAATTAAAAGTACAGCAACACCTGTTGCATTATCGATGGCCCCAGGACTACCTTTTTTAGCATCTATATGAGCTGTTACAACTATTCTCTCAGAAATATTTTCCTGAAATTGATTTTTATCTTTAACTCCAATTACATTATAGCCCGGGCCAGCAATTCTTTTAGAGTCAGATATAAGCTTAACAAGCTCTACTACATGTTCAAGCAGTTTTCTGCCACTTTCAGCTGTCAGATAGACCGAAGGGATATCAAAATCTCCATCTTCTATTAGAGGAAAGGGATAAACTCCGCCAGCAAGAGCTGCGTTTCTTTCAGTTGCAGTAATTATTGCTTTTGCACCACTTTCTTCTAATAATGAAATAATTTTTTGATGCTCTTCTGGATTATAAAAGACAAAATTTTTGGGCATCAGCTGTTCTTTAGCTATTTTACCATATAAAAGCAGTATTTTATCATTAAAATTACCATTTTCAAGTTCTTCTATACTTGAGACGGCGTTAAGTTCAGCCTTTTCATTACAGCCTAAGGAATAGGGACTGACAAAAACTTCAAATTTTTCTGAATCGACTTCTAAGCTGGCACCTTTATTTTCCCAGTCAAAGGCATCAAACTTTTGTATATTTGTCTGCCAGCCCAGTTCTTTGAGTGTATTATAAAAGAATTTTGTTGCTTTTCGGTTGCCGGCACTGCCGACAGAGCGGTCCTTAACTTCCTTACAAAAATAATTAAGATAGTTTACTGTTTTTTGATATAATAGCTTATCCATCATCCATCCTCACTCTTTTCATTATTTTTTAAATCAATATAAATCAACCACTCACATTTATCATCACCAGCGTAAATAGAGTTTAATAATTCTATCTCATTAATTTTAAAGACTGTACTGAAAAATTCTGACATGTGGCCAACACTGCAGCTGCAGTAATTTGTATTTTCTCCAAATTTACTTCCTTTGTTTATTAATCCGCAGATACACTTTGTTCTGCTGACAGTGATTAAATTCTTTTGCTCATTAAATTCTATTTTCGTGTTATATTGAGCTTCTTTTTGATTTAAGTTATAGAAAAAGTCTGGAAGTGAATTTGATTCATCCCAGATATTCTGAACAAATTTAGACCATGATTTTCCGCAGCATTTTGCTCCACACTCAAAGAAAACCTCTTTGGTATTTTTTTGACCAATAATATTTTCCATTCTTTTGATCACAGTTTCAAGATATATATTTTGTTCAGCTTTTTTAAGTTCAGTAAAAGTAGAAGAATCAAATAATATCTCTTCCATCTCTTTTTCATAGCCTAATTTCCTCAAATTTTTAGTGATCCTGCCAAAGCGACCTGTTTCCTGATATTTCATAATAATTCCCTTCTTGAAAAAATTGATGAACGATTATTTTTCTATTCTACCGTAGTTATCAAGGGTAGTTAAAATTTCTAGGGTCCAGTTACCCTGCCATTCTTGATAGGCTTCTTTAAGATCTGTCTGATAGAAGCTCTCTCCCCAGGGTGGTTTGACAAGTGTATCCTTGCTGTTTTCAATCCATTCAACATAAAAACCAAGGTTAGCCTCTATTTTAGATTCACTAACCCCAAAACTTTCCTTTTCTGGAGCTGGAACGAAATCCAGAGGAAGTGGTACATATTCCTGCCATTTGTCCTGAGCATAGACTATAAGCTGTTTAATTCCTTCAGCAATCTCAGCTTTCAATTGGGATTTTATATTAGAGTCCACTTCTTCATACAATTTTAAATAGCAGTAAATTTCATTTTCTGATTCATATTTGTCCGTTTGTTTAATATTATTAACTGCCTGATCTATTAGAAGATCTAAATCAAGATTTGTAACATAATCGCTGTAACGTAAAAGATAAGCTAATATTTCAGCTGAAGGATTCCCCCAGCTTTTATCAATTACTGTCATTTCAGCTTTTTCATCGTAGTGCCACCAGGGTGTGTGAGGATAATCATTAACTTCTTTTCTGACTGCATACCAACCTTTTCTATTTTGATTATAACTTTTTTCAAGATAAGAAATTGCCTTTTTGATCATCTCTTGAGCATAGCTATTTTTATCAAGATTTATTAAATATCTTAAAGCTATAGAGGTGGCCATTGGTGTTGAAAGGGGTAGCCTAAAGTCAGGCTCGAGTGCATTACCAAAGCCTCCATCTTTATTTTGATATTTTTTAATTTCTCTCAGCAGTTTTTCTGGCTGAGCATGGTCAAAATGATAGTTAAAACGCTCTTTATCTAATGGTCTTGCTTTTTCTTTAAGATTTTTGGTAATAATTTTAAAGCTTTTATTATTTAGTTTTAGCATCTGCATCTAATCCCCCCATAAGGTATCATTTCGTTTTCTAATTAAATTATATCTTAAATTTCAGAAAAATGCATAAATTTTTTCCAGGTGAATAACCGGATCAGGTAGTTCAACTTTATCAAATTCACCTTGCAGTTTCTATTAGTTCAAAAAGTTCTACAATTAGTTTTGTTTCGTCAGTGAGATTTTTATCTTTAATTGTTTCATTCCAGGCTTTTCGATGATCGTCCTGAAATTTTTTTATATCATTTCCATCTCCCTCGCCATTTACCAATCTCAGATCAGGATCACCAAACTTAGTTTCAAAAATATCCAGAATCCGAATATTACATTTAGGAATACCTTCGTTATTTTCAACTGTTACAATTTTACCTTTTGTTTTATATAATTCTTTTAATTCTGCATCACTATACTCAATTTTAAAACTGCAGGTTGCTGTTTTTTCTCCATTTATGATCTGATTAATTAACATTTCGCCTATTCCATTATCTCCTTCCCAGCCAAAGATTGCCTTGTCAGGATAAACTTTTATTTTATTTTTCATTTATATTTTTCTCCTTTTTATTTAATGTTTTGATAAATTTTTTTCTTGTAAATATGCTGCCATGACCAGGATAAAATCTTTGATAATTATAGGTTTTTATTTTCCTCCAGCTTTCAATTAACTGTTTTTTATTATTGGCAAAAGGAGGATATACATAAGGAGCTTGGACGTCAATTAGGAAATAAAAGAAAATATTAACTTCGCAAAATTCTTACTATTTTTAGAATTAAAATATTTTCTGCTTAAGTAAAGAAGGAATTAAATATTTTTGTATAAGAAGCCTGGCAGTATTTTCATCAGCCAGGCTGTTAATATTTCTTAAAGATAAAATGATCTCTTAAACTGAAACCTCTCCTTTAATAGTAGGATGAGGATCATAACCGATCAGTTCTATATCTTCAAAGTCAATCTCAAAAATGTTATCAGTGTCTTTATTAATTTTAATCTGGGGCAGAGGCCTTGGTTCTCTGCTCAGCTGTTCTTTGATCTGATCAAAGTGGTTTTGATAAATATGTACATCTCCACCGGTCCAAACAAAATCCCCAACCTCAAGTCCTACTACATGAGCAATCATATGGGTTAATAAGCTGTAGCTGGCAATATTAAAAGGTACTCCTAAGAAAGTATCACAGGAGCGCTGGTATAATTGGCAGGATAATTTGCCTTCAGCTACATAAAACTGAAATAGTAAATGGCAGGGTGGTAAAGCCATCTTATCTAAGTCTCCTACATTCCAGGCATTTACTATTAATCTTCTGGAATGAGGATTTTCTTTGATCTGTTCAATTACTTGAGAAATTTGGTCTATTGTGCCCTCTCTGCCTTCCCAGCTGCGCCATTGATGGCCGTATACATTACCAAGATCTCCGTTTTCATCTGCCCATTCATCCCAGATATGTACGTCATTATCGTTTAAATATTTTATATTGGTATCTCCCTTTAAAAACCAGAGCAGCTCATAAGCAACTCCCTTCCAGTAAACTTTTTTAGTTGTCATTAAGGGAAAACCGTCCTGTAGATTAAATCTTAACTGATGACCAAAGATACTTCTTGTTCCTGTTCCTGTTCGATCCTCTTTATCCACTCCGTTTTCTAAAATATACTGACACATTTCTAAATACTGCTTCATTTTAATCACTCCTGGTAATTTTGTTTTTTCGCTGATAAACATGATAAGAATATGAGTACGGATTATTTTTATCTGTCTTACCTTTTTCCTCTGATACTTTTCCCCAATTTTCCCAGTCGATATCCGGGAAATAAGTATCTCCAGAAAACTCATTCTCGATCATTGTTAAATAAAGCTTATTACTGTAGGGTAAAAAGAGCTTATAGATTTCTTCTCCCCCAATAATAAATGCCTCTTTTTCTGTATTTAAAAACTTTTTTAATATTTCTGCCTCTGAATGAACGATTAAACACCCTTCAGCAGAATAATTTTTATTTTTTGTCATAATAATATTGGTTCTACCCGGTAAGGGCCGGGCCAGAGATTCAAAGGTTTTTCTGCCCATGATTATTGGTGATCCCATAGTAATTTTTTTAAAATGCTGCAAATCTGCTGGTAATCTCCAGGGCATATCCCCTTGATTTCCAATTAATTGATTTTCATCCATTGCTGCGATAATTGATAAACTCATTCCAACACCTCATTTAACTTTATTAAATATAACTACATCTATACTTTATCATAAGTTTTCCCATTTTAAAATATTAAATTCAAATTAGAGTGATATTCATTTAATCATCTAATCACCCCAGTCTTGAACCAAGTTTTACCTCCTGTTCTGGTTCAATTAAAACTACTCCTTTTCCACTGTAAACACCAAGAACCAATACTTCTGACATAAAATCAGCAATTTGTTTAGGTGAAAAATTAACAACTGCAAGAACCTGTTTACCAATTAAATCTTCAATTTGATATAATTCGGTAATTTGAGCACTGGATTTTTTTTGACCAATGTCTTCACCAAAATCAAGCCAGAGTTTATAAGCAGGATCATTAGCCTTTTCAAAATCTTCTGCTTTAATAATTTTTCCAACTCTAATATCTAATTTCATAAAATCTTTAAATTTTGCCATTTGATAGTTCCTCCCGTTTTTTAAATTTAAAACTAAACGTAGTTAAAGGGCTGCATATACAGCCCTTTAGCCAAATAATATTATTAAATTTTAGTGATTTAGATTGTGTGTTTTCCTCTATCCCAATCTACATGTGTTTTAATTAATCTAAATTCCTTGTTATTTTTATTGTAATTTAAAAAATAATCATTATTTAATTTAATTCCCAATAAGCCTTTGTACCTGTGGCCATCAAGATTATTGTCTACTTTAGCCTGTTTTATAGAGTCACAGCCGCTAACAACACCAATCGGATAACCATCTTCTTCGATTAAAGCGTCAATTCCTAGTGGGCATTCCTGATCGGTATCATAGTCTACCATATATCCCTCTTCAACATATTTTTCTGGTAATTGAATCCAGGTTAGTTCCTTTTCCTCATCTTTAATATAATTTAGATACTGGTTTTTTATCTCTATTAGTTCATCTATGACCAACCATTCTCCAGCAGCATCAAAATCTCTTTCATCTTTTTTAAAATAATTATCAGAAGGTGCTTCAATTTTCTTTTGAGAATTTTCTTCCAGATCCTTTTTATTTAATACTTGACAATTGTTGTCCAACTCAAAGAAATTAATAATATTCATAAAAACACTCCCTTCATTTAATCTTCTTAGTATATATATTAGATGAATAATGAAAATATCCTGCATGTTCATTATAAATATCACAATATTTAACTGTCTTTTTATTTAAGATGATTATAAGCTGATTAATAGATTTTTTTAAGATATTCCATTCTGGAACCCATATTCTTAAGCAGCAAATCAACTAAGGTTAAAGCAGCCATTGCTTCTACAACAACAACAGCTCTGGGTACAATAACCGGATCATGTCTGCCCTTAATACTTAGGTCAATATTTTCGCCTGATTTATTAACTGCCTGCTGTGTTTTTTCTATAGAAGGAGTTGGTTTGACTGCAGCTTTTAATAAAATTCCACTGCCATCAGTTATCCCACCTAAGGTTCCACCAGCATTGTTTGTTGTTTTATTTATTTTCCCCTCATTATAACGGTAAAAATCATTATGTTCATAACCTGTCATTTCAGCTGCTTCAAAGCCGCTGCCGATCTCTACTCCCTTAACTGCTCCAATAGATATAACTGCTCTTGCTAATAAAGCATCACATTTATCAAATACTGGGTCACCCAAACCGCTGGGTATATTTTCAACTACACATTCAATTGTTCCGCCTGAAGAATTATTTTCTTCAATCAGCTGAGTTAAGTAGTTTTCAGCTTTCTCAACCGCTTCTGGATCCGGCATGTATAGAAAATTATCCATTATATAATCCTCATTAAAATTTTTAGGATCAGCTTTTATCGGTCCAATTGAAGCGGTATAAGCTAATATTTTAACATCTAAAGCAGCTAATATTTTCTTTGCAATAGCACCTGCAGCTACTCTAGCAGCAGTTTCTCTGCCGGAAGCACGTCCACTACCTCTGTGATCTCTAAATCCGTATTTCAAGTCATAACTGTAATCGGATTGGGCAGGGCGATAGACATCTTTCAGAGCTGAATAATCCTTAGACTTCTGGTTTTTATTAAAAATAATTAAGGAAATAGGAGTTCCAGTTGTTTTTCCTTCAAAAACACCTGATAAAATTTCAACTTTATCTCCCTCTTTTCTAGGAGTTGCAAAAGGGGACTGGCCCGGTTTTCTTCTATCTAAATCTTTTTGAATATCCGCTGCAGAAATTTCAAGTCCAGCCGGGCAGCCGTCTACAACCACTCCCAGGGCTTTACCATGCGACTCCCCCCAGGTTGAGATCTTAAATATATCTCCCAAGATTGAACCAGACATTATTAAATCACCTCTTTATTTATAAATTATTTTTTTAGATTAGATACTTATTGAAAATAATCTTAATCCGAAACTTTACCAATATATTTAACCTGATCCTGATTATTTGAAACTATAACTTCTTCAATTTCAAAAATAATTAGACCTATATTATCACCTTCTGCAAACTGAGGCATTTTAATATTCTTTAGGTGTTTTTTTCTGTAATCCAGTTTATTTTCAGCGTCTATTGTCATAGCAGTTCCCAAAAGAGTAACACTTTGTTCATTAGAACTTGAGGCTACCAGCAGTGATATATTTTTGTTTTTTTGAATATTAGTATATTTTTTACTGTTTTTCCTGCTGCTTAAAATAATTTTATTTTCTGCTTCTAGATAGGTGAAATTCATTAATGATAAATATGGCTTATTATCACTGGCTGTAGCCATTGCACATAAATTTTCATTTTCCAGTATTTTTTTAATATCTTTTGGAATTTCCATATATTTTCCTCTTCTCTCAAATAGATTCTAAATAAAATAACTGCATTAAGTTACTTTAAGCCCATACTTTTTTTAACTTCATCCATTGTAGTTTCTGCTATTTCAGATACTCTTTCTTTCCCGTCATTTAACACCTGGTCCAGATAAGTTTCATCATTGATTATTCTCTTATATTCTTCCTGAATAGGCTTTAAAGTTTCAATAACAACCTCTGACAGCTCTTTTTTTAATTTACCATACTTACCATCAGAAAAATGATTTTCTATTTCTGAACGACTCTGCTTGGTCAAGGCCTGATACAGAGTCAACATATTTTTTATCCCGGGAGATGCATGTTCAAATCTAGTTTCACGATTTGAGTCAGTTGTTGCACTCATTATAGTATCCCTTATCTCATCAGGTGTATCAAGCAGACCAACAGCATGTCTTTTTTTGTCTTCACCAGCACTTTTGCTCATTTTAGCCTCTGGATCATCAAAGCTCATTATTCTGGCTCCACTTTTTCTAATTAATTCCTCTGGTATTTTGAGCACATCACCATATAAATTATTAAATCGCTGAGCAATGTCTCTTGTAATTTCTATATGCTGTTTTTGATCTTCGCCTACAGGTACTAAATCTGTTTTGTAAAGCAAAATATCAGATGCCATTAAGACTGGATAATCAAATAAGCCAGTTCCAACTGATTCAAGTTTTTTAGATTTTGATTTAAATTGAGTCATTCGTTCTAACCAGCCAATAGGAGTAACACAATTTAAAAGCCAGGTTAATTCGCTGTGCTGTGGAACTTCAGATTGAACAAATATTGTAGATTCATCTGGGTCAATCCCACAGGCAAGATATAAGGCGGCAACTTCTCTAACTTTTTTTCGCAAATATGCTGGCTCAATGCTTTCAGGGATTGTAAGTGCGTGTAGATCTACAATACAAAAAATATTATCATATTTACTCTGGTTTTCCACCCATAAACTTAAGGCTCCAATATAATTACCAATATGCAGTTGTCCTGTTGGTTGAACACCAGAAAAGACTCGCTTCTTATTATTCATTTAATTAAACCTCCAAAATTTTATACTAGAATCTATTATTTATTCTCTAATTCTAGCTTATTATAGTTAGCTTAACTAGATTATACATGAAACTGGGTTAAATATAAATTATATTGATAAAAAAATTAACAGTTTAATCTTAACTTAAGTTGATTTCTGCAGGAACTTCTCCGATCGGGCATACTTCAGCACAAATTTCACAGCTGTGGGCAGAATTCAGATCTTGGTGCCGTTCTTGACATCTTCTAATATTAAAGCTGTTTTTTTCTAATGCATTTGCTGGACAGGCCTCAATACATTTTCCACAGTGGAGACAGACCTGTTCAACAGGATCACTTGGCCTACTATCTATTTTAAGATCAGTTAATAAAACTCTTAAGTGGACCCTGGGACCCCATTTATGATGTAAAAATAAAGAGTTATCACCAATTTCACCTAAACTGGTTTTTTCAGCTAGCTTTTTAAATCTGATTCCACTAAGTCCAGGATAGGGAATTAACTTAGCTTTGGAATTCTTTGCTTCAAGTTTGTGTTTTAGATTTTTCAATATATCTTTAGTATGTAAGTCAGCAGTGCAGGTAGTGTTTTTTCTTTTTCATAACATTTATTAATATCTATTACAGCAGCATTACAGCATTCGGGAATTAAATTTTCAATTTCCATTAAATTCAATTTTAAATACCCCCTTATCTATAATCATAATAATAATTTGAGCTTAGATTTTCAAATTTATAAAAAAAAGAACCTGAGCATTAATTAAAATGCACAGGCCCTAATTCTTAAAATATATTAAATTTAAAACAGAGAGTCAAATGAAAGTTCTAATCTATTAAATACATTAGAATCATCGTAAATATTTTCATCGTCAACAGATACTGTCTTATAGTAATTCAATGTATGCTCATTACCTGTTGTCGCAAAATAATTATCAGTTAAATCAGCGGCATTTGTCTTTTTATAATAACCAGAATTACCACTAGCTCCTTTTTTGTTATGATAAAATTCATTATTTGTACCTTTATAAGCATAATAATCTTGAACAAACATAATAATTCCTCCTTATAGATTTATAATTTTATTGAAATTATTAATTGATAACAATTATCGTTATTATTAGTATAAAGGATTTTTTAATGAATTTCAAGTGTTATATAAAATTTTCTGATCTTTTGAGTAATAAATTAATAAACTATAAAATAAAACATTTTTATTATAATAAATTAGATTTCAATCATGCTAATAATAATTAGAAGCAAAGCTAAAAGACCACTAAGGTATAAATTGCGGATAATAATTCGTCCTTCTTTTATATTTTCACTTTTTAAAAGTTTTATTGCAAAAAATAAGATAATAATATCTGTTATAGAAATAATAATAAGATAGCTGATCCCAAATAAATCTAAGATAACTGGTAAAAAACTTAATAATATATAAGTAATAAATAATAAGAATGAGATGTTTAGAGCCTTTTTTCTTCCCAGTATTATAGCAATCGATTTTATATTTCTCTTCTTATCTCCTTCAATGTCCATTGAGTCAGCTGCAATTTCTTCTCCAAGATCAAAAATAAAAAGCATCATACTAAAAATTATAACTGCCTTATTCCAGGGATTACCAACTACAACTGCTCCCAAAATAATTGTAACTGCAACTGAAGAGCTAACAAAAATGTTACCCATTAATCCTTTTTCTTTCAATTTCCAATTATACAAGAAAGCAATAATCCAGAAAAGCAAATATAATAAAATAGCTATTCTATTAATAAAAAATGAGACTATCAATCCTAGTAGGGTTATAATAATAGTAAATGTTACTGCAGTACTTGAAGAAATCAATCCAGATGGTAAAGGCCTCTCTGGTGCATTAACTTTGTCAACTTCAATGTCAAAATAATCATTTAAGATCATCGCTGATCCTGATAGAAAAAATCCCCACATAAAGCCTAGAAATAATTCGGATAAAGTAGGTAGATTACCAATTGTAATAATTTCTCCTATAATTACAGATATTCCTGCTGCAAATTGTAATTCTGGCCGCATTAATTTCACTAAACCCTTTATTTTTTTATAATTAAACACATTATTCATCCTTTTAATTCAGTTAATTTATTTATAAATCACTTTTTAATAAAATAATTTACACAACTTATTGTACATTACTTTTTTCATTTTAGCGAAGCACTATTTTAGATAACAATTATGATTTTTCTAATGCTAAGTCTACAGCTTTTTTTGCGTGAATCATTGTAGTATCAAATACAGGAATAACACTATCTTCATCTTTTATTAAAAGTGGAATTTCTGTGCAGCCTAAAATAACTCCTTCTGCCCCATTCTTTTTAAGGTTATTGATGATTAATTTGAATTTTTCTTTAGATTCCATTTTTATTTTTCCTGATATTAATTCTTTATATATTACATTATGAACTATTTCTCTTTCTTTTCTATCAGGAATAACTACCTCTATTCCATGTTTTTCTCTTAACCTTGCTTTATAAAAATCCTGCTCCATAGTAAACTTAGTTCCTAAAAGGCCAACTCTATTTAAGTTGAAATTTTTAATTTCTTCAGCACATGCATCTGCTATGTGTAGTAATGGGATTTTAATATTATTTTGAACCTCTGGAGCCATTTTATGCATTGTGTTAGTGCAAATTAGTATTAAATCAGCACCTGCTTTTTCTAATTTTACTGCAATGTTAATCATCTTATCTGTTAATAATCCCCATTTTCCCTCATGCTGCAGCTTTTCAAATTCAGCAAAATCTACCGAATACATTATGCTCTTACAGGAATGTGGCTCCCCTAATTTTTCTTTAATTATCTGATTAGTGATGCGATAATATTCAAGTGACGATTCCCAACTCATTCCTCCAATTAAACCGATTGTTTTCATTAGTATACCTCCAAATTTAATCTTTTTAACAAATATGATAGTTGCCGCAGCAAATAAATCAGAATGATGACCCTGGCTGAGATAGAAATTCAATTTCTTCAGCAGTAGAATTTCTTCCCAGTATTTCATTGCGGTGAGGATATCTTCCGAATCGCTCTATTATCTTTTTATGCTTGATTTCATAATCAAAATTATCTTCCAGGCCAGGCTCATTGAAAAGTCTTAATGCTTTTTCATGTATCAGTAAAGATTCGCTGTGCATAAATGGCATGTAAAAAAATCTGCGTTTAAAAGTTTCAACTTTGGTGTGGAAGCCCTTTTTGATAGCTTCCTGGGCCAGAACTAGTGCAGCAAGATCATTTGCAAAAGCAGCTGGTTTTCCTCTATATATATTACGAGAGAACTGATCCAGTAATATAATTTCTGCAAGGCTTCCTTCGGGAGTTGATCGCCAGGAGTCAAGTTCTCCTTTAGCTGCTGCAGCATGAACATCACCAAACCTATCATAAATTTTTGTATCAAGCTCCTCAGATGCAATAAACCATTGTTTAGGAGTCAATTCCTCAAACCAAAATTTTATTATTTCTTTACTTTTATTATACATTTTATCTTACCTCCTTCTGGATTTTAATAAAGTTAAAAAATTGAATAGAACAGCTAAAAATATTTAAATGAGCGAACTATAATATTTTAATTATTTTTATTTATTATTTTCATTCCTTCTCGTCTGCTTAAAGAAGATAGATTATTGTTTTGAATAAATTCTCCAACTACTTTTGGCTCAATTTTGGAATATTCTCTGAGCGACCAACCAATAGCCTTTTGAATAAAAAATTCATCGATATTTTTTAATTTGTTAATTAGACTAAATAGTAGTTTAATGTCAGTATTTTCTTTATAACCTAATTGAAATAGCAAGGTAGTTCTTTGAAGCCAGATATTATTTGATTTAACCCATTTCTCTAAATAGATATTCCTTTTAGCAGGAAACAATTCAAAATATTTTCCTACCAGATTTTTAGCAATTCTATCTACAGTATCCCACCAGGATTTATTTGTTATCATGTATTCAAGTAAATCAATTATATTTTCAGTAAATTTCTTCTCGTATCTCTCCAAAAGTTCAACTGCAAAATATTGATATTCTCTTTCTTCCTTTTCCCACAGTCTTTTTATAATAATATCTAGATTTTCATAATCTGGTCTATTATTTTTTCGCATAAATTTTCTAGCTGCTTTTCTTCTTGGCTGAGCTTGAATACCAAAAAAATCAAATTTGTTTCTCATATATTCTTTTTGCTTTTCAGCACATTCTGAATCAGATATGTTTTTAAAAGCAGCACTTAACTCGTTTATGTAATTATCCGGATTATAATTATTGGGCATCCTAATCTCTCCTTTCTATTTATTCTTTAAGATCGCTGGTTTTTAAGAATTTATGAACTTACTGTTCCAGCTTCGTTGATTCGAAATTTATTATTATTACAATCTATTTCCGCCTCTACTCCATATGGTAAGATAAACATTGGTGCTGTATGTCCAAAATTCATGTTATACATTATTGGAAGATCATTTCTCTTTGCTTCATCTCTTATTACTTTTAAATATTCTTCTTTATATTCTTCATAATATTTTTCATCATTTGGTTTACCTACAATTAAACCATTTATTTTTTTAAATATACCAGTTGCATTTAAAGATCTTAAATATCTTCTTATCTCTATAGGAGTTGGCTTTTCTTCACTAGTCTCTAAAAATAGTATTTTATTTTCCCATTCTTCTAAATCGGGCCACAAAATTGTCCCCCTCAACCAGTCTAAAACTTCTATACAACCACCTATTAATTCCCCTCTTACAATGCCATTATCTTGAAGAAGTTCATACCCTCTATTTTCCTTATTCAATTCTCTTTTAATTTTACTATTTTCTTTATTCTCCCAGGGTAACATCTGAGAAGTCCAGTAGTTACTACTTTCAATTTCTCCTATAGTCTCATTACTAAATAAAGTTTTTTTAATCCAATTTATTGTATAATCATGCATTTCAACATTTTCAGCAAATTCTGCTAAAACACTGGGGCCATAATAACTTGTCAACCCAGCTTTATAGCACATAAAATGATTTACTGTTGTATCTGAATAACCCATGAATATTTTAGGATTGTTTTTAATAACGTTAAAATCTATGTAAGGAAGTAACCTGAGGGTATCATCACCACCTATGTTAGAAAATATGGCTTTTATTTCTGTATTTTTAAATGCATTCATCATATCCTCAGCTCTTGCTTTTGGGTTATTATCTAAATATTTAATTCCTTTTAAACTATTAGGCATTTCTACGACTTTCAGTCCAAATAAATTTTCTATTCTTTTTTTTCCAATTTCATATCTGTATCTGAATTTCTTGTCTCCTGCTAAGCCTGAGGACAAACTTATAGTTGCTATTTTATCTCCTTTTTTTAATTTTTCTGGTTTTATCATAACTCGACTCCTCTTAAATTTATTTGTTAAAACGAATTTCATGACAGAAGATTTGCGGCCAATAAATTTTATTTGTAATGTCAATCAGTTATTTTACTCAAATTTTTGTAATAATAAACTAATATTCATCATTAGATAAAACAGCTAATTTCCATTCGAATATCTCATATTTATATAAATTTCGTTTTATTAAGGGATCAATATCTGAAATTTTCTTTGCCTCTTCTATATTTTTAGCTTCAAAAACTATCATTCCACCTGTTTTATTAACAAAACCACCACCTAAAAAAAGTCTTTTAGATGCAATTTTTTTTAAATAGCTTATATGGTCATTAAAATCATTTTTTTTAAGCTCATTTCCTTCAACTTTAGAATCTATCCTTACAAATAATTTGTCACCTTTTTTCATTTAAGCTTTCCCCCTGCATAATTATCTTCATTGTAATAAATCTTTTTAATATCAGTGATTAGTGATCGTCAATTTTTTTGAGTGTTACTTGGAATAGTTTTCTAGGAAGTCCTCCCTCTTCAAATTCATTAATATCAACTATCTTAAATCCTTTTGTTAAATGTTTTATTTTTTCCTTACTAAAGAAGTGAACAATAAATCCACCTACTTCATACATATCTTCTCCGCGATGAATTCCTGTACCATAATCAGCATCATTTGTATTTCTAGCTGTATATATATTCAATCCATTTGTTTTTAATGTTCGATTTATTTCATCTGAAATAAATTCCAATTCAGAAGTTGTAAAAGCCATACAATATAACATATGAGAAAAACAAGCATCGAATACTTCATCTGAAAAAGGAAGCGGCTCTCTGACATCATGACATTTTACGTTAATTGAGTCTGATAAATTCATTTTCTCTGCTTTTTTGTTAATAGCCTCAACTCCACTTTCACAATAATCTAATACATAAACTTCAAAACCATTTTGAGCAAAGAAAATTGTATCTCTCCCCTGGCCCCCACCAAGTTCAAGGATCTTATTCTTTCCTTCCTTCTTAAATTTCTTTGCTGCTTTTTGAGCAGCAACACTTGCTTCTATCCCAAACATATCAGATTTGTGACTAAATTTATTTTCCCAATGTTGACGTTGTTTTTTTAAAATTCCTTTTTCTACCTCTTTATCTTTTTTCATTATTTTTACCCCCTTGATATATATAATTTGAAAAAATTTGTAAACTATCTCTTTCGTATAGCGTTACTAAGATTTATGCTCGTGCCTAGTTATGACAAAAATTATAGCGCCAATCCCATGTTATGTGACGTATCATGGTTTTTATCTTAATAAATCTAGTAAATTATAGTAATAATATTTTCTATTTCTCATTTTATTATCTGAAAATATTACCTTCTCCTCTTCAAGAGTGGAAAGATATCTTCTACATGTAGAATCATGTATTCCTGTTAAGGAACTTATTGTTTTCACATTAAATATTGGCTTTTGAAACATTGCTTTAATTAGGTCTACTACATTAGTACTATTTATTAAATTCATTGCATTTTCTAAATCTCTTTCATATAGATTATCAATTTCTTCAATTAGATCAATATTTTTGAGCACTTGTTTATTTACGCTTTGCAGGAAGAATTTAATCCATTCATTCCAACCATTACCCTCTTTTCTTGTTCCATTTAGCAATCTATAGTATTTATGTTTATCTTTTTCTAATACTTCACTGATAAATAAATTGGGAGAGTTTATGAGATTTACATCATATAAATATAATGGAATTAATATACGTCCAATTCTACCATTACCATCTAAAAACGGATGGATAGTTTCAAATTGAGCATGTATTATTGCTATCCTAACTAAAGATTGCAGATTGTCATTGGGGTTATTAATATAATTTTCTAGGTCAGACATATAGGAATCCACTAATTGGGGCTGGGGTGGAACAAAAGTAGCTGTTTCTAAAGTACATCCTTCCGGGCCTATGAAATTTTGAATAGAACGATATTCTCCAGGAGCTCTATTTTGACCTAGAACACCATTACTCATTAAAATTTCATGTAATTTTTTGAAGAGACGTGTTGATATAGGATATTTTTCTAAAGCACTCTCACCATAGTTTAATGCATCATAATAATTCAAAACTTCCTGAGCATCATTGTTTTTTTCATTTTTATCAATATCAAATTCTAAAACTTCATCAAAAGTTACTTGTGTACCTTCAATTTTGCTGGACTGTACAGCTTCCTGTAAACTAAAGGGAGTAATAAGAAAATACTCATTAACTTTAGATTTTTTTAACATAACCTGATATTTCCCCACATTTGTACTTGCATTAATTAGTTCATTATAAAATTCCATTGGATTAATTTGTTCTTCTATTGGTAATTCAAATGGTTTAAAAGGTTTCATTTAAATCATCCTCTCTTTTATTTTCATTTTATACATTTTATTATAATATAATTCGTTTTATATTGCAATTATTTTCAAATTTATATTTTATGAAAATAAAGAAAGAGATGATTTGGTTTATGATATGTCACATAACGTTCCTGGGATTTGCGCTCGTGCCTGTTTCCGTAGGAACTGGCGTAAAGCTTGCTTTTTCATATCCGTTATTAGTTAAATTGCAAGCTTTATGACAGAAGGCATGATGCCAATCCCATGTTATGTGACGTATCATGGTTTTTATCTTAATAAATCGAGTAAATTATAGTAATAATATTTTCTATTTCTCATTTTATTATCTGAAAATATTACCTTCTCCTCTTCAAGAGTGGAAAGATATCTTCTACATGTAGAATCATGTATTCCTGTTAAGGAACTTATTGTTTTCACATTAAATATTGGCTTTTGAAACATTGCTTTAATTAGGTCTACTACATTAGTACTATTTATTAAATTCATTGCATTTTCTAAATCTCTTTCATATAGATTATCAATTTCTTCAATTAGATCAATATTTTTGAGCACTTGTTTATTTACGCTTTGCAGGAAGAATTTAATCCATTCATTCCAACCATTACCCTCTTTTCTTGTTCCATTTAGCAATCTATAGTATTTATGTTTATCTTTTTCTAATACTTCACTGATAAATAAATTGGGAGAGTTTATGAGATTTACATCATATAAATATAATGGAATTAATATACGTCCAATTCTACCATTACCATCTAAAAACGGATGGATAGTTTCAAATTGAGCATGTATTATTGCTATCCTAACTAAAGATTGCAGATTGTCATTGGGGTTATTAATATAATTTTCTAGGTCAGACATATAGGAATCCACTAATTGGGGCTGGGGTGGAACAAAAGTAGCTGTTTCTAAAGTACATCCTTCCGGGCCTATGAAATTTTGAATAGAACGATATTCTCCAGGAGCTCTATTTTGACCTAGAACACCATTACTCATTAAAATTTCATGTAATTTTTTGAAGAGACGTGTTGATATAGGATATTTTTCTAAAGCACTCTCACCATAGTTTAATGCATCATAATAATTCAAAACTTCCTGAGCATCATTGTTTTTTTCATTTTTATCAATATCAAATTCTAAAACTTCATCAAAAGTTACTTGTGTACCTTCAATTTTGCTGGACTGTACAGCTTCCTGTAAACTAAAGGGAGTAATAAGAAAATACTCATTAACTTTAGATTTTTTTAACATAACCTGATATTTCCCCACATTTGTACTTGCATTAATTAGTTCATTATAAAATTCCATTGGATTAATTTGTTCTTCTATTGGTAATTCAAATGGTTTAAAAGGTTTCATTTAAATCATCCTCTCTTTTATTTTCATTTTATACATTTTATTATAATATAATTCGTTTTATATTGCAATTATTTTCAAATTTATATTTTATGAAAATAAAGAAAGAGATGATTTGGTTTATGATATGTCACATAACGTTCCTGGGATTTGCGCTCGTGCCTGTTTCCGTAGGAACTGGCGTAAAGCTTGCTTTTTCATATCCGTTATTAGTTAAATTGCAAGCTTTATGACAGAAGGCATGATGCCAATCCCATGTTATGTGACGTATCATGGTTTTTATCTTAATAAATCGAGTAAATTATAGTAATAATATTTTCTATTTCTCATTTTATTATCTGAAAATATTACCTTCTCCTCTTCAAGAGTGGAAAGATATCTTCTACATGTAGAATCATGTATTCCTGTTAAGGAACTTATTGTTTTCACATTAAATATTGGCTTTTGAAACATTGCTTTAATTAGGTCTACTACATTAGTACTATTTATTAAATTCATTGCATTTTCTAAATCTCTTTCATATAGATTATCAATTTCTTCAATTAGATCAATATTTTTGAGCACTTGTTTATTTACGCTTTGCAGGAAGAATTTAATCCATTCATTCCAACCATTACCCTCTTTTCTTGTTCCATTTAGCAATCTATAGTATTTATGTTTATCTTTTTCTAATACTTCACTGATAAATAAATTGGGAGAGTTTATGAGATTTACATCATATAAATATAATGGAATTAATATACGTCCAATTCTACCATTACCATCTAAAAACGGATGGATAGTTTCAAATTGAGCATGTATTATTGCTATCCTAACTAAAGATTGCAGATTGTCATTGGGGTTATTAATATAATTTTCTAGGTCAGACATATAGGAATCCACTAATTGGGGCTGGGGTGGAACAAAAGTAGCTGTTTCTAAAGTACATCCTTCCGGGCCTATGAAATTTTGAATAGAACGATATTCTCCAGGAGCTCTATTTTGACCTAGAACACCATTACTCATTAAAATTTCATGTAATTTTTTGAAGAGACGTGTTGATATAGGATATTTTTCTAAAGCACTCTCACCATAGTTTAATGCATCATAATAATTCAAAACTTCCTGAGCATCATTGTTTTTTTCATTTTTATCAATATCAAATTCTAAAACTTCATCAAAAGTTACTTGTGTACCTTCAATTTTGCTGGACTGTACAGCTTCCTGTAAACTAAAGGGAGTAATAAGAAAATACTCATTAACTTTAGATTTTTTTAACATAACCTGATATTTCCCCACATTTGTACTTGCATTAATTAGTTCATTATAAAATTCCATAGGATTAATTTGTTCTTCTATTGGTAATTCAAATGGTTTAAAAGGTTTCATTTAAATCATCCTCTCTTTTATTTTCATTTTATACATTTTATTATAATATAATTCGTTTTATATTGCAATTATTTTCATATTTTTAATTTATGAAAATAAAAAAGAGGTTATTTGGTTTTATGATATGTCACATAACGTTACTGGGATTTGCGCTCGTGCCTGATTCCGTTAGGAACTGGCGTAAAGCTTGCTTTTTCGTATCCGTTATTGGTTAACCTGCAAGCTTTATGACAGAAGGCATGACGCCAATCCCATGTTATGTGACTGTTAGGCGGCGATCTATAATAAATTGCTCACCCCAGCTTCTTTTCTTCTCTATGGTCTTTAAATAAAATTATTTCTTTGTGGCACGATATTTAATTATTTATTATTACTTTTTGATATCTTCACGAACTTTATTTCATAAAGATTTAAGCAAAAGATTTTATTAGTACTTTTTATTACAAAATCAATTTATTATTAATATACTTCTTGTAATAGAAAAAAATACCTGCAAAAGTGCAGGTTTAATTATTATTTCTCTTTTTTTGATTTTCTAAAGCGCATCTTGTCAATCCATCTCGTTATTTCAATGCCTAAGGATACTGACTTAGCCTAATGTCACGAATGTGACTGTTAGGCGGATAATTTTCTTATTAATTAAGATCTCTTTTCTTTTATTAAATTATTACTATTTGCTGCAGTACTTATCATTGATACTTTGATTTTTTTATCTTCATGAAACTTACTTCATTAAGATTTACTAAAAATCTTTTTTAATGCTCAATAACTTTTTACACTTTTCGATCATTAAGACTTTACATCTGAGACGTTTTATAAGCGGTTTATCTGTAAATTATTTTGATCTTAACCATTAGATTTAATTATAATGCTTTTGTATTATCTAAGAGGATTTTATAAATCCATCTTGCTACTGTTAAGATAAAAAAACTAAGTTAGCCTAATGTCACATAACGTCCCTGGGATTTGCGCTCGTGCCTGATTCCGTTAGGAACTGGCGTAAAGCTTGCTTTTACATATCCATTATTGGTTAGCCTGCAAGCTTTATGACAGAAGGCATGACGCCAATCCCATGTTATGTGACTGTTAGGCGGTTATAAGTATTCTCGCCTAACGTTTATTCTTTTCTGATTTTTTGTTTTAATACTTATCGTTGCTGCTTTAAATTTTATATTAGCTTAAAACTATTTTATAACGATCTCTTCTCTTAATAATTATTTCTATAAAACTATAACATTAATAATATAATTCTTTTAATAGCAAAAAATACCTGCAAAATTGCAGGTTTAATTATTTCTTTATTAGTTACGAACATTTTATAAATCCATCTCGGAACTTCTAAGAGATAAAGATAATTGACCCAGCCTAATGTCACGAATGTGACTGTTAGGCGTAAAAATCTTTACTTTTTTTATTATTTATTATTGCTGCTATACTTCTCATTGATACTTAAAATTCTAGATCTTCCCGAAACTTACTTCATATAGATTTACTAAATTTTTATAATAGACAATAAGGCTTTTATATTTTCAGTTTATTAAAAATTTACATTAAAGATTAATCAAAAATATTTTTATTATTAATTAAGATCTCTTCTCTTTTATTAAATTAATACTATCTGCTGCAGTGCTTATCATTGATACTTTACTTTTACTATCTTCACGAAAGTTACTTCATTAAGATTTAGTAAAAATATTTTTATGCTCAATAACTTTTTACACTTTTCGCTCATTAAGACTTTACACCTGAGACATTTCATAAGCGATTTAACTGTAAATTATTTTTTTCTTAAACATTAGATTTAAAATCATAAATTTAATTATTAATGATTTTAAACTATCTAAGAGGGTTTTAAAAGTACATCTCGATACTTCTAAGCCAAAGAAAACCTAGTTAGCCTAATGTCACATAACGTCCCTGGGATTTGCGCTCGTGACTGGTTCCGTCAGGAACTGGCGTAAAGCTTGCTTTAATATTTCTTGCTGCATAATATTGCAAGCTTTATGACAGAAGGCATGACGCCAATCCCATGTTATGTGAAGTTGGGCGGTTTTTTAACTATTTTGGTATTAGCATAATATTTTAATATAGATATCCCCTTCAAAGTTAAATCATAATCTTTATCTAAAATACCATGGTATCTTAATTTCTTTAAAAGTGTATAATCATAATGCTTTTTCATATAATTAAATTTATTCTTAATGTAAGATGCAGGAACATCATTTAATCTTCCGTTTCTAATATTTGGAATAACCTCATTTAATAAAAACTTCTTTAAATATTCAGGGATTTCTTCAATAATATTATATCTTTTTTGGGTATATTTATCATCTTTCAGTTCTCGAATTTCTTCTTTTAATTCATCTATCTCATTTTCTTTATCTTTTAACTTTTCAATAAATGCCTGTTTTTCTTGATCTTGCATTTCTGCTTTTTCTATAATTTCTTCAATGAGTTGGTTTCTTTCTTTTTCAGCCTTGCTAAGATTTTCTTCTTCATTGTCTATCTCTTTCTCAGTTTCTTCTCGACTTAAACCTGAATAATGAACTTTTTCTCTTAAATCAGAATATCCTTCATCTAAATGTCTAAGCCTTTCACCAAATCCTGCTTCTATTCTTCCAAGTACTTCAGAGATTTCTTTCGTAAACTGATAAGAATTATCATAAAAATTATTACTAGTTTCAGTAGCTTTAAAGTAAAAAACTATAGATAATGATATAGAAAATATTGCCAAAATTAGTGTTAATAATTCATTAAAATCAAAGTTACTGATTTTTATTGAAGACTGTAATATTTTCCAACTGATTACTAATATAATAAAGCCAACGACTGCAATTTTAAACCAACTCTCTCTATTCTTAATTTTTTCATCTATGTACATATATTTATCTTTTGTTGAATCTTCTTTTTTCATATTATCCCTCCAAAAATCTCTTTTTGTCCAATTTCACATAACGTTACTGGGATTTTCGCTCGTGCCTGATTCCGTTAGGAACTGGCGTAAAGCTTGCTTTTTTATATCCGTGATTGGTTAACCTGCAAGCTTTATGACAGAAGGCATGACGCCAATCACATGTTATGTGATGGAAATAGAAAAACAAATTATATATATAATTTGTTTTTAATAGCTTTTCTAAATTCTTTATAGTTATTAGAAACTTTTTCTGATAAATCATATAGCTGGTTTTTATATTTTGAGTATTCTTTCATTTCTTGTGTTGTTCCACTTCCTTTTCTATCTATGTTTAAATCAGGTTGCAAACAATATTGGACTTCCTTATCTAATGCTCTTTGAGGATATTCAAAAAAATTTGTAGATAAAAAGCCACTCAAATTATTTAAGGATTCAACTAAATTATTACATTTATTATTAATTTCAGTAGATAAATATTTATTACTTTCTTTACTATGAAATTTTATAAATTTTAAAATATCTCCAAATTCAATTTTGAAATAAGAATGATCTCTCTCTAATTTATCAATAAAGTAAATCAATTTATCTTCATTCAATATATTTTTTGATTTATTAAATAATTTAATATCATGTTCAAATAATTCATCAGTCTTTTTTAATTCAATGATTTCAGCATTTAATCTATCTATTTTGATTTTCAACTCATAAATTAAGAAAATAAAATAATTTATTAAAATTAAAAATATGATAAATATATATGAGGTTGAAGAATATTGAATTATGATTTTTTTAAAATCATAATTCAATAAAGTATGTATTGCAACTAAAATAGGAAGCAAAATTAGAAAAATAAATTTAATTAGTTTGACAAAGCTTTTTTTAATTGATTCTTGCATTATTATCCTCCCAAATACTATTTAATAATTTTGTATGAATTACCTATTTCTTTCACATAACGTTACTGGGATTTGCGCTCGTGCCTGGTTCCGTCAGGAACTGGCGTAAAGCTTGCCGTAATATTTCTTGCTGCTTAATATTGCAAGCTTTATGACAGAAGGCATGACGCTAATCCCATGTTATACGACGTATCAATTATGTAAAATATTAAACTTAATCTTTTTCAATAATATCAGTCATTATATTTCTATAATAGTCGTTAACAATTGTTATTACATCGAAACATACAAATATAAATAAAAGAAAACAAAAAGTTATTAAAAGTAAAAGAAAATATCTATTTAATAAAAAACTTACATTGAAAGCTCTAATAATTATATCAATACTTATAAAGTTTATTAATAAAATAAATAGTTTTGTAATTTTAGATATTATGCTTTTTTTGTTATAATATTTATTGATAAAATTCCTAACTCGCCAGAATAACTTTCTAAATTATTTATAATATCTATAATTTCATTTATATAAGTATATTCTTCTAACATATTGTTATAAGAAAGGTTATGTTCATCAAGAACTTCAACAAGTTTATTTAAAGGCTCCCAATCATCCTTAACAATTGGATATTCATTTAACCTTCTTCCAAATAAATATATAATATCACTTAAATATGGTTTTAAAAATTCATATTTTTTTGGAATATTTTTAACAAGTTCTTTCAATTTTTTTGTTTCATCTTTAATAGCTAAAAACCAATTCATCCTTGAACTCTCAATATTTTGAAACGCAAAAAAGAAAAGTCCAACTAAAAAAGATGCTAATAAACCAATGATTTGAATTAATATTTCCAATGTATCCAGAAAACTTTCTTGAGAAAAATTAAATCTAAATAATTCTATGTTTTCACCATAAATAAGAAGGAGATAAAACATTAACATAAAGAAACCAATAAAAATTAGTTGCCCTAACATATTGAATATTATCCATCTTCTAAAAAAAATTCTTAAATTTTTTAACAAGTTATCCCTCCCAATAATTATAAATAATTTAAAATTGATATGTCGTATAACGTCCCTGGGATTTGCGCTCGTGCCTGGTTCCGTTAGGAACTGGCGTAAAGCTTGCCGTAATATTTCTTGCTGCTTAATATTACAAGCTTTATGACAAAAGGCATGACGCCAATCACATGTTAGACGAAGTGCGGTTATATACTAGTTAATAAATTATCATACATGTTTACTAATTCATTAATAAGAACATCATAAATTTCAATAAAATCTCCATTACCTTTTGATAGACCTAATCTTTTACAGCTATAAGATATTCTATTCTCTTTCTTTTCTTTTGATTGTAAATGTGAAAATGCTATTCTTAAATCGTACAAAACAAATAAAGGACTTACTATTTTACTTGAATTTGGTATTTCCAGCCTTTTTGCAAGCCACAATTCAAACAATTTTAAACTACCTAAATTTTCTATATCGCATTCTGGATCAATGATTTTAATGTCATCTTTTAATTCTTTACTATTAATTGATTCTACTAAAACTTTATTTAAGGGAATTATTACATTTGCGAAAGCTTTTTCTGTATTAACAAGAGGTCTAACTATTTTACTAGCTTCTTGAATAGACTCTGGTTCTAAATGTGATAAAGAAATATTATATTTATTCAAAATTTTTTCAGCAAATCTTAATCTTTTTTTAAACAATTTTTTATCATTAGAAGGTTCTGCCCATTTAACTTCAATTTGACCCTCATAAAATTCAGAAGCTATATCATGATCAGATTCTATATTTTCCGAACGTAAATAATATTGTTCTTCAGAATTTAAATTTTGAATATCTCCTAGCCACATAATCACTTTTCCATTTCTATTAATTCCAAATGAAATTAAATGACCTTGATTCTTCTTATAAATATTACCATAAGTGTTCGCCCCTAGTTCTAACGAATATTTGGGATCTTGAGTATATTTTAATAAAACTTCTATATTGAAAAATACTGGAGTTAAAAATCCTGTATTATATGGTCTATATAATCCCGGAATAAAGTTATAATCCCATGGATCATATATGAACGAAACATCTTCTTTTATATAGTCTTTATTAGTTATATTAAAAAATTTTTTAGCATCTAATATATCTTTGTTTTCTTTCATATATTTTTCAATAAATTGTTCTACTAGAAATTTTCTCGTACGACTCAAAATATACTTGTTTGAGCAATTAGGGCATTTAAGAATTGGGCAATTTTCGATAATTAGTTCCCTATTTTGGTGATCAATTTTATATTTGTCAAATATTAAAAACAAGTATGTTCCACAATTACATTCAAGAGTTTTTGTTTGCATTTAAATAGCTCCCTTTAAATTATTACTAATATCTAAGCATTTCGTCTAACTCCCTTATTTACGAATAAAATTTCATTATTTGTTAAAATGCTAGATCTTCACGACGATTTTTTCATTAATATCTGTATATCTATAACTGATCAAAAGGATTTGTTATTTCTATTAAGTTTCTATTGCTCACATGGGTATAAATCTCAGTTGTAGTTGAACTTTTATGTCCCAACAGATTCTGAATATACCTCAGATCAACTCCCTGCTCAAGCAGATGGGTAGCAAAAGAATGTCTCAACGAATGAATTCCAAGCTCTTTATTTATCCCGGCTTTTTTACAGGCACACTTAAAAACCTTCTGAGCACTCCTTTTTGAAAGGTGTTTATCTTTATTTTGCCCAGGGAAAAGCCATTGTGCATCATAATTATGCACCTTAAAAGCCTTTAAATAAAGCCTCAGCTTATTTAATGCAGCTTTTGATAGTAGAGTATACCTATCCTTATATCCTTTTGCAGAACGGACATATATTAACATTCTATCAGAATCAAGATCAGAAATTTTAAGTTTTACCACTTCACTAACTCTTAGGCCAGCCGAATAGGTTAAAATAAGAATTAACTGATGTTTTAAATTATCAACAGAAGCAATAATTTCTTTAACCTCTCTCTTATTTAATACCTTGGGCAGCTTCTTTTTCTTTTTTGGCCGCAGAAGTTTGTTGTTGATACCATCAAGTTCTAAAATTAATTTATTAAAAGTTTTAAAAGCACTGATAAACTGATTAGCATAAGAATGAGTATTATTAAGCTCATCCAGTAAATATAATACATATTCATTAACATCAGCCATTTTTATTGAAAATAAATCTTTTTGAATATATTTAATAAATGACTTGTTGTGGTTTAGATAAGCTTTAATTGTATTTGAAGAATATCCTTTTATTTTTAACTTCTTTTTAAATTGTGGGAGATAATAAAAACTTAAGTAATCTGCTATTAATTCTGGAGCAGCAAAAACTTTAACTTTAGAATCAAAAATAAGATATTTATTTTTAAACATTTCTAAAAAAAGGGCCAGATTACTGTAATTATTCTCAAAGCGCCAGTATTTTCTTTTTGGATTCCAACGGCTCCCAGGAATTGAATTCATTTTTCTAATTATAGTTTTGTCATAATCAAACCACACACAAATTAAATTATTGCTTTTATTAAGCTTTAACCTCATTTAATAAATAAGCTCCCATCTCTTATTGGTTTCCATATTCTTATATTTCTTTATCTGGCTTATTTTTCCTTTATTTTTATAATTTTATTTTTAATTATCAGACTCGTTTTTCAAATAAGGTTTATCATTCAATTTGAGATAGACACCATTTTTTAAAGCCTGAAAACGCCAGCCCCAGTTGCCTCCCAAAGTATATAACCACTTCTGAGAGATCATTGGTTTTGAAGTCTTTTCAACTTCTGCATCAGATATTTTTTGGTTTTTAACTATATCTTCAGCAGCCTTTTTAAGCCCTTCCACTAAATCCTTTGCCATAGCTCCCATTTCTGCCAAAGATTTACTACTGACCATTCCGCCCATTCCAACACCAATTCCGCCAAGGTATTTAAACCCGGCCTCCTTTGCAAACTCCTGATATACTTTTAGCACAGTTGCGTTTTGATCAGCTTCTGGAAAACCACAATTAACAAGCGCAATAAAACTCTGATTTTTGGCAGATTTAATATCATCAAAATACAAATTTTTCCTTTGAGCTGCAATTAAGCTCAAAGTCTTAATTACTTTTGCGGGCATAGTATCTACATATAGAGGAGCTGCAAGGATTATAAAATCTGCTCCCTTTATTTTATCTAAAAACAAATCTGTTTTAGCTTCAGTACTTATTTCAGAATGGATATGAACTGTTTCGCCTGCAACATCATATTTTTCAATCTCCTTCAACAGATAGGATCCTAGACTTGCTGATGAGCTATTCTTTCCCTTAGGACTTCCAATTAATAAAATTGCTTTTTTATAATTACTCACTCTGCTCACCTACTTTTTCTGAAATATTTCTAACTGTCTTTTTCAGCCTTTCATTATCAAAATTAGCATCTAATTTGAAAACCTCTGCCTCTATATAAGCTGAATGAAAATTAATTCCGTTTCTTTTTACAAGCTCCTCAAAAATTTTACTATGGTTTTGATCCTTTTCTTCCATTATACCTATTCCTAAAAGTGAAGGATACTTTGAATAGCGTTTTTTGTGATGAATTTCTCCCTTAACTTTCGTAAAAAAAGGAGAAATTAGTGGAATCATTCTGTCCAGTGCCTTTTTAAGCTGATAGGAATAACTGCCAAAAACTACTGGAGTTAAATAAATTAATAGGTCAGAATTAATTATCTTAGCTGCAGCCTTTCTGCCGTAATCATCAATTATACAGATGCCTGGTGTTTTTACCCAGCACTTAAAGCAGCCCAGACAGTCAGCAATCTTTTTCTCTTTTAACAATACTTCCTCAACTTCATAATCTTTTGTTTTTAACTCTTCTCTGATACTTTTTGAAAACTTCTCTAAAGAAATACCATCCAACTCTTCTCCATTTAAAATTAATGCATTCATTATTTTCTCCTTTTATATGCCTTAAACAATCACTAATTAACTAGTTGCCGCTCCCTTCCAGCCAGCTAACTGCAAAATCTACCATTTCTTTCTGTTTAAACAATTTAGCCTCTGCCATTCCTACTTTGGTTGTGCTGTAATCATTTTCTGCCTCATATTCTTTTCCAATCGCAGGAAAGAGATCATCATTAAATTCAATATCTTGATATTGAGTCCAGACCTTCTGTCCCTCATGCAAAATTGAAGAGCCAAAAATTTTGATTTTCAAGTCATAGTCTGCTCTGTATTCTGCTAAATGTAGAGAGGTATTGCTGTCATGGCCAACTCCAATCAAGAGTATTTTCCCATCTCTGTCATAAATCCTGGCAAGAGGTGAGTTATCGCCAAGGGCATAATCTAATGTGTGGTTAGCTGTAATAGATTCCGCTTCTTTTCCCCAGGCAGAAAATGAAAGACAGGGGTGATTACTTCTTAAGACACCTGGAAATTTACGAAAAATTTCTGGAGTCAAACCTATGCCGCGTGTAGGTGTTACTTCCGGTCTGTAGGCTGGCATTTCTTCTCTTATTTTTTGGTGCCATGTTTCAGGTACTGCTGGATTTTCCCAATATTTTGGTTCAGAATAATCTCCACTATGAGCTGGCATGATCAATGTACCTTCTTCTGTAATAACCTCCTGCAGAGCTTCAATTAAAGCTACTGCTCCTCCACAAACCCAGCCTAATTTACTGAGAGTTGAATGAACTATTACTATTTCTCCTCTTAGATTTAGCTTCTTAAAATCATTAATTAATGAGCTTTTAGTAACAGGGTCCTCTGTTTTAGCAATAATTTCTTCTTCCTTCATCTTTTTTCCTCCATTATTTTATTATTCTTTTTTAAGTTTTATCTTTCAACTTAATCCAGCTGATCATCCTATCAAATTCGAATCCTAATGAAGCAAATAATTTTTTTGCCTTTAAATTATCGGGCTCAACATTTAAAAATATAGCCTGCTTATTAGCAATCTTATCTCTAATCAGCTGTTTCATAATCAGACGTCCAAATCCTTTTTTTCTGAAATTATTTCTGACATGAATAAAACCAAGTGCCCCATCATCATGAGTTAAACCCCAGGCTGCTAGTTCTCCTGCAACAAAAATTCCAGCTGAGCAGTCTGCTTCTATTCGTTCTTTTATATATGCTTTTGAAGTATACTGCTGGTAGTGAGAGTTAGCAAAGATAAAATCTGCATCATCAGCCTTTAATCTTTTTAATTTAAATTCAGCATCTAGGTTATTTTCATTTTTATCACTGCTGTCTGCTTTATCCCGGAGTTCTCTATTTTTCTTTAACTCAGCAGTTTTAGGTAAAATTAGTCTTTCAGTCTTTAACTCCCATTCGATTTCTCTATTCTGACTAATAACTGGGAGCATCCATTCTTCTAAAGAAGCAAAATAAAGTGTCTGATATTTAAACTTTTTCAGTAGTGCCTTAAGTTCTTGTTCATTTTCAGCTGTTGGATATGACCAGAGATGGTCAGTTTTGACAGTAATCAAAATTGAATCCCCAGTTTGAATAAAGTTTTCTATACCGTAGTTCTCGATTATACCAATTATACTTATATTTTTATTTATATCCTGTTTTAACAGTTTTAAAATACTATTTTTATTCATTATAATCTTCCTCATCTATCTGGTTTTTTCTTAATTATCTAAGTTTATGGTTAAGTTGCTATACTTTTTCAGACTTATAAAGGCGGCTTAAAACTGCTCCCAGTATCCCAACCAGACCGATCATCCAGAAGCCCATTTCAAGCCCGGCTAAATCACTGATGGTTCCAACTAATATTGGGCCAGCAAACATGCCAAGCCCATAAATTGCCTGGAAAAAGCCCATAGCGGTTCCCCTCTTATTTGCTTCTACATTTTTGATGCTCAGCCCCATTAAAACAGGAAAAATCATTCCCTGTGAAAACCCATTAAGCATCTGATTGAAGTATAATAAGTAAAGTTGATCAATAAAGGGGACTAAAATACAGGAAACTGCCAGCAGAATAAATCCAATTGTAACTGTATTTTTTTCACCAAGCCGCTGGCTGAAATAGCTGCCGCTTAAATAAGAAGATAAAATCCCAGGAATAGTTGTGATTGTGGTCAAAAGACCCAGATGGAAACTAGTTGCTCCCAGGTTTTTAGCAGCTACCGGTATAAAGCCGAAGGTGGTCGAATGTGCAATCATCATCATTAAAATCGCCAGAAAAGAAACAGTTAAGAGACTCCTGTTTCTGGCAACTTTTAAAATCTCTTTTAAAGTAATTGCTCGATGGTCAATATTTTTCTTTTCATCTACTTTGAGGCTTAAAATAAAACCAACTACTGCTCCAGCTGCTGCCAGTAAAAAAGGAAACTGCTGGCCCAATCCCTGAGCAATTATTCCACCTAAAAGCATTCCTACTACCTGACCGGACTTGTTAGAAGCATTAATTAGACCGATTGCATGGGCAGTATCATCTTTTTTAAAATAAGAAGAAAAAAGGACAGTAAAACTAACCCAGGTTGCAGCAGAGGCCCCTGCCAGAGAGCGAAAAACTAGAATTAGAGCTGGAGTTTCAGCAAACCACATACCTGTGGTGCTGATCAAGCTGAGCAGGATTCCTAGATTGACAAATACCTTTTTCTTATTAATTCTGTCCGAATAAATTCCAAGAGGAATTCGAATCAGCATCTGTGTAAACCCATATGAACCTAAAATTAAGCCGATCATCTTATGTGATGCACCAAGTGATTCTATGTAGGGAGAAAACGTTGGAATATAGGCATACATTGAAAACCAGTAAAAGGCTGTGACAAAGATAAAAAGTCGAATATTTTTCTTGTTTTTAGACATTTAAAAACCTCACATTTTAATATTTCTTGCATTTTTTGTTAGAAAAATCATGTACAATTAATATATTTCGTGGTAATTATTTTTTTTCCTTCATTAAAATGAAAAAGCAGACCGGTAAGCTGCCGATCTGCCTTAAATTTAATATTTATTTTAACAGTATTTAATAGTTTTAATTTTTAAATCTGAATTCTCCATCTACAAAATCAACTTCTACTGTATCTCCCTCTTTAATTTTTTCTTCTAAAAGGAGCATAGCCAGTTCGTCTTTAATCTGGTTCTGGATAACCCTTCTTAAAGGGCGGGCACCATAGGCCGGATCAAAACCTAGCTCTAAGAGCTCTTCTTTAGCTGCTCTAGTTAAGTCAATTTCTATATCCTGTTCTGAGAGGTTTTGCTGCAGGTAAGAAATCTGAATGTCGATAATTTTAAAGATATCTTCCTTAGTTAAGGAGTGGAAAATTATCTTTTCATCGATTCTATTTAAGAACTCAGGTCTAAACTGTCCTCTTAAGGCCTCATCAATTTCTTCTTTAATTTCTGCTTCATCTTCTAAATCCTGAATATACTGGGAACCGACATTGGAAGTCATGATAATAACTGTGTTTCTAAAGTCGACTTCTTTACCCTGACTGTCAGTTAGAACACCATCGTCTAAAATCTGCAGCAGGATATTGAATACGTCAGGATGAGCCTTTTCAATCTCATCAAATAGAATTACAGAGTAGGGATTGCGCCTTACCTTTTCTGTCAGCTGTCCGCCTTCTTCAAAGCCGACATAGCCGGGAGGGGAACCGATTAATTTTGAAACAGCATGACGCTCCATGTACTCAGACATGTCAATTCTGGTCAGCGCTCTTTCGTCATCAAAGAGGTATTCCGCCAGTGTTTTAGCAAGCTCAGTTTTACCAACCCCGGTTGGCCCCATAAACATAAAGGAAGCAAGCGGTCGATTGGCATCCTGCAGACCAGTTCTGGAGCGGCGGATTGCATTACTGACTGCTTTAACTGCATCATGCTGACCGACAACTCTTTTTTCTAACTCGCCCTCTAAGTGAATCAGTTTTTCTTTTTCTTCTTCCATCAGCTTCTGCAGTGGAATATCGGTCCAGAGAGATACAATTTCTGCAATATCTTCTTCTGTTACCTCTTCTTTAACCAGATGATCAGCATCTTTTTGTGATTCCTCTACCTTTTGGCTGACCTCAGCCAGTTTTTTGCGCAGTTCATTTAGCTCACCATAGCGCAGGCGGGCTGCTTCCTCGTAATTGGCCTCACGCTCAGCAGCTTCGGCCCGATATTCAATCTGATCAATCTTTTCTTTAAGCTCCTGCATTTTTGCCAGCTGGTCTTTTTCATTTTTCCATTTTAAGCGCAGAGGATCACGCTTATCCTTTAATTCCTGCAGTTTTTCCTCGATTTCTGACAATCTTTCCTGGGCTTCTGCTGTATCTTCATTTTTTAAGGCCTCTTTTTCAGTTTCCAGCCTTCTAACTCTGCGGTCAAGCTCATCAATCTCTATCGGCATCGAGTCAATTTCAATTCTAATTTTAGAAGCTGCTTCATCAATTAAGTCGATTGCCTTATCCGGCAGAAATCTCTCTGTCAGGTAGCGGTCCGAAAGCTTGGCGGCAGCTACAATTGCATTATCGGTAATTTTTATCCCGTGGTGAATCTCATATTTTTCTTTTAAACCTCTTAAAATTGAAACTGTGTCGTCAATATCAGGCTCTGAAACCTGAACTGGCTGGAATCTTCTTTCTAAGGCGGCATCTTTTTCTATATGCTTTTTGTATTCAGCTAAGGTAGTTGCACCTACACAGTGTAGTTCACCGCGAGCTAAGGCAGGTTTTAAAAGATTGGCTGCATCCATTGAGCCTTCAGTAGCCCCAGCTCCAACAAGGGTATGCATCTCATCGATAAAGAGAATAATCTGACCTTCTGCTTTTTTAATTTCTTTTAGAACTGACTTTAATCGCTCTTCAAACTCACCTCTAAATTTAGTTCCAGCAACTAAAGAACCCATATCAAGAGAAATAACTTTTTTCTTTTTCAAACCTTCTGGAACATCACCGTTAATAATTCTCTGGGCCAGCCCCTCTACAATGGCAGTTTTACCAACACCCGGCTCACCAATTAAAACCGGATTGTTTTTGCGGCGGCGGGATAAAACCTGCATTACTCTTCGAATCAAGTTATCTCGACCAATTACCGGGTCCAGCTTTCCATTTTTGGCCTGTTCAGTAATATCAATCGTGTATTTTTCTAAAACGTTGAAGCCTTCTTCTCCCTGTTGGGAATCAATTTTGCTGCCACCGCGTACTTCCTGAATAATCTGCTTGATATCATTATAATTTAAATTTTTCTCATAGAGCATTTTACCAAGCTCAGTCTTGCGGTCTCTTAAAATAGCCAGCAGAAAATGCTCAGTCGATATATACTGATCACCTAAGGCATCTGCCTGTTTTTCTGCCTCCCGCATAATCTCATTCAGCTGATGTGACATATAGGCCTGTCCACTCTGTTCAGAATAGACCTGGGGCAGTTTTTTTAAGAGTTTTTCATTTTCAGCTTTAAGTTCTTTTAGGTTGGCTTCTGCTTTCTGCAGCAGTGGAATCACAATTCCATCATCCTGATTTAATAAAGCTTTAAATAAATGGGAAGGAAAGATTTCCTGATGCTGATAGTCTTGAGCAACATTCTGTGCCTCTACCAGACTTTGCTGTGCCTTGCGTGTAAACTTTTCCATATCCATCTTTTTACTCCTCCTTTGAGACTAAATATTCAATTTATATATTTTTTATAATTTACTTTCTATAATAATTATAATAAAAAGGTCAGAGAAGGTCAAGAGTTAAAATAGAGGATTTTAAGGTTTTTAATTGAATAAATAATGTAAGGGTATAATAGATATAGGTACTGAAGACGAAAGGAAGTGGTTCAAATTTCTCAACTTGATTTTTTGCAGGCTTTAAATAAATTTAAAAAATATCTTGATGTGGAAAAAGGCTATTCTGAACTTACAATTAAGGAATATGACAGTGATCTGCATCAATTACATAGATATCTCAGAGAAGAACTGGATTTTAAGAAAGGTTTTAAACCGGATGAGGTTGATAGGCTTGACATCTCAGAATTTTTGGCTGATGCAGTGATTATTAATGATAATAAGGCAGTAACTAGAAACAGAAAGCTCTTTGCTGTTCGGTCATTTTATAAATATCTCCTTCATTATGGAATTGTAAACAAAAATCCAGCAGAGGCAATAGAAAGCAGTAAAACTGATACCCGACTGGAGCCGATATATTTAAAACTTAAAGAAGCACAGAAATTTATTCAGGCCATTGATGAGCATGGTGGTATCAACCGACTTCGTGATCTGGCAATTGTTAAGCTCTTTCTCTATGCCGGCCTCCGCATTTCGGAGCTCGTAAATCTTGACTTTGATAATATCGATTTTGAAGATGGGTCAATCAAGTTTTACGGGAAGGGTAAAAAGGAACGCTATGTGCCGCTGCATCAAGATGTTCTTTTAGCAATCAGACGTTATATGCGGGAAAGGAATTCAATTAAAATTAAAGCTAATGATGCCAGGCAGGCAGTCTTTATTTCCCGGCACGGCAGGAGAATTAGCCCGCGAACTATTCAGTTATTTGTGAAAAAATATGCCAAAAAAGCAGGTTTGAGCAGGGCTGAAAAAATTACCCCTCACAAACTCCGACATACCTTTGCCTCTACTCTTTATCGTCAGACTAAGGATATCAAGGTGCTGCAGGATCTATTAGGACATGCAAATCTCTCTACAACTCAGATTTATACCCATGTTGATACTGAGGAAAAGAAAAATGCAATTGACGAGATGCCTGATTTTTAAATTAAGTTCAAAAACTGAAAGTTTCTGACATGAAAAAACCGGGCATCTGAAATAAATTTTCAGGTCCCGGTTTCATTACATTGTAATATGAAATTTATCTTTAAATTATCTTTTCTAATTTATCTACCAGTTCATCAATTTCTGCTTTCGTAATATTAAGAGCCGGTAAAAAGCGAATAACTCTGCCTTTAACAATATTCAAAAGAACTCCTTCTGCCTGGGCCTTGTCCCTTAGATCAGGGATTTCTTCTTTTAATTCAATCCCCAGCATTAAACCAATTCCTCTAACATCTTTTATCTCATCAGATTTAAGTCCTTTTAATTTCTTTAAAAAATATTCTCCTCTTTCTGCAATTGTCTCCTGCATATTCTCAAGCTTTTCTAAAACTATTTTTGCTCCCCTTAGAGCAAGAGGATTAGGAGCAAAGGTTGAACCGTGATCACCCGGCTCTAAAACTTTGGTCATTTCTCCTCTCATAATTACTGCGCCTAAAGGAAGACCTCCACCAAGTGCTTTGGCAACAGTAATTAAATCAGGTTTTAAATCAAAATGCTCGAAGGAATATCTTTTGGTAGTTCTATATAGTCCTGCCTGAACTTCATCAGATGCTAGAATCCAACCATTTTCTTCAATCTGCCTATTTAATTCAGCTACAAAGTCCGCTGATGCTGGCTGTACACCACCTGAACCCTGCAGCGGCTCAAAAAATACTGCTTCAATATCTGGATTATTGGCTGCAGTTTCCTTTAAACTTGCTGCATCATTAAATTCAGCTTCTACTGTGCCTGCTAAAAGTGGTTTGAACTGGTCTCTGATTCCGGGAAAACCATTGACTGAAAGTGCACCCAGACTTCTACCGTGAAAAGAATTGCTGAAAAATAATATTTTAGCTTCTCCAATTTTCTTCTTAATTATCTTTAAAGCAAGTTCAGTTGCCTCGGTTCCAGAATTAACAAAAAAGACTTTATCATCAGGATCACTAATTAACTCGGCTACTCTTTCTGTATCCTGGTCTAAAAAATAATTAGATGTATGTGCATATTTATGCAGTTTATCACTTATTGCATTAACTACTTCAGGGTGGCTGTGGCCCAGGGCCAGCACCCCTATCCCAGAAAAGGTATCAAAATATTTATTACCCTCCTGGTCATAGATATATACTCCTTCTGCCTTCTCAATTGTAAAATCATAACTATTATATAGTTCTAAATAACGCATTTTAATACATCCTTTATAAAATATTTGGGAAAATTTATTTACCTACCTATTTAAAAGCTGGCTAGAATAAAATCCAGCCAGCTTAGAATTTATACTTTTTAATTTTCATAAATAAATTTTGATTGATTTTAAATAAAATCTCAATCTAATTTTTAAAATTTAAAGCTGACGTAAACTGGCCATTACCTCAGTCTTCTGTTTTGTCTGATCATCCACATCTTTAATCTTTTTAGCAGGAGCACCGGCATAAACAGTACCTGCAGGCACATCATCGATTACAATTGAACCAGCTGCAATAACAGCACCTTCTCCAATTTTAACTCCCTCTAAAACAACGGCATTAGCACCAATTAAAACATTATCTTCTACAACAACTGGGTCAGCACTAGGTGGTTCAATAACTCCAGCCAGCACAGTTCCAGCACCGATGTGGCAGTTATCACCAACAGTTGCTCGACCTCCCAGCACTGTATTCATGTCGATCATTGTATTAGCACCAATCTTAGCACCGATATTGATCACAGCCCCCATCATTAAGACACAGCCATCACCGATTTCAACCTGATCTCTGATATGTACACCAGGCTCAATGCGGCAGTTGTACTGGCTGTAATCAGCTAGTGGAATAGCAGAATTCAATCTATCCATTTCAATTCTGGACTGAATTAATTTGTCTCCCAGCTCTTCCTTTAAAGCTTCTGCCTCTTTCAGCTCACAGAAAACAACTCCAGAGCTGTCATCTCCATAATATTCGTAAGTACTTAAAACATCTTTTAAATCCTCACCTTTAAGATAGAACTTAACAGGTGTTTTCTTAGTCGAATTAGAAATATAATCAATTAAATCGTAAGAATTCATTTTTTTGCCTCCAGTTATAATATATTAAATATATTTTTGATTTATTAGTTAAAATAAGAATTTTAATTAAAAATACAAGTAGCCGTCAAAAATAAGAATTAAAATGAAATGAATTATCTCTTTTTTAAGAAAAACTTGATGAATTATGTTAATAAATAAGCTCTGAGAACACGATGTTTTCAGCTGACCCGCAGTACAGGAGGTGCTGATCGGGAAGGAAATCTTATTTATTAACTTTAATGAATCTTAGTATATCTTGAATGAGATTTGGAGTTAAATTTTAATTCTTATTTTAAAATTTCAGAAAAGCTGTAAAATCCAGCATCCAGTTCTAGAATTTTTTCAGCACTCAAAAGCACTCCCTGTGTAAAAGCCTCCCTAGAGTAGGCTCTGTGTTTCAAAGTAAGCACTTCACCTGTGCTGGCAAAATCAACTTCGTGCTCTCCAAATTCTGATCCAAGCCTTTTAGAGTGCATTTCTAAATTATCTCTATCGATTAAATCTCCCAGCATAATTGCTGTTCCAGAAGGTTTGTCTTTTTTAAAACGGTGGTGAGTTTCAGAAATTTCGATATCCCAGTCCTGGTCAACATACTGATTAACCTTTTTGAGCAATTCAGACAGAATATTGATACCAATTGAAAAATTAAAACTCTGAATCACCGGTACCTCTGCTGCCAACCTATCTAATTCAGCAAAATCGTCTTCATCTAAACCTGTAGTTCCAATTACTAAAGGCACCTTTTTTTCCTCAATTACTCGGATGGTATCAGCAAAAGCCTCTTTTAAAGAAAAGTCAATAATCACTTCCGGTTTTTCTATTTCCTTTTCACCATTTTCATCCTTTTGATAGACCAGCTCGTGACCGGCATCAGAAAACAAGTCTTCTATGGCCTGACCCATCCGGCCGGAATAGCCTATGATTCCATATTTCATACAATATCAAGCTCCTTCATTTCATTTAAAATTAGCTCCTGATCTTTCTGACTCAGATTAATTAAAGGACGTCTTAAGTTATTGTTTGACAAACCGATCTGCTGCATTGCAAATTTAATTGGAATTGGATTTACATCAATAAAAATTAACCGCATTAATTTAAGATATTTATAGTGTAAGTCTCTGGCTGCCTGATATTCTTCAGCCAAAATGTGAGAAGTAATTTTTTTCATCACTCCCGGCATTAAATTAGAAAATACTGAAATAACTCCCTGACCTCCAGACATCATTAAGGGTAATGTCTGATCATCGTTTCCGGAAAGAATAGTTTTTTCATCACCAGCAATTTCTATTACATTTAAAATCTGACTCATGTCTCCACTTGCTTCTTTGATAGCAACAATGTTGTTTTCCATTTCAGCCATTTTCTTAAAAGTTTCCGGCTCGATATTAACTCCGGTTCTGGACGGAACATTATAAGCAATGATCGGCAGCTCAGTTTCTCTTGCAATATGGGTAAAGTGGTCAACCAAACCTGCCTGACTAGTTTTATTATAATATGGAGTTACAATTAAAGCTCCATCAGCACCATTTTCTTCAGCCAGTTTATTCATCTCAATAACTTTCACAGTATCATTGGTTCCTGTTCCAACAATTACTGGAACTTCACCATCAGCTTTGGCAACTGCCATTTTTGTTAATTTTTCTCTTTCTCCTAAATGAACTGTAGGAGATTCACCTGTAGTCCCCAGTACAACAAGTGCATCAACCTCGTTTTCTAATTGATAATCTAAAAGCTTTTCAAATAAATCATAATCAACCTCTCCATTATCCTTAAATGGAGTGATCAATGCTGTACCTACACCTTTAAACATATTAATAGCCCCCTATAATAGTAGTTGTATAATCTTCAAAACTCTCATCTCTTCTAATCTGTTTTACTTCCCCATCAACAGTATATAAAAATTCTCCATTTCTCAGCATTCCATTATAATTAAAGCCCATCGCGTGACCATGAGCACCTGTATCGTGAATAACTAATAAATCTCCCAATTTACTTTTAGGTAGTTTGCGGTCAATAGCAAATTTATCGTTGTTTTCACAGAGTGAGCCAATTACATCATAAATTTCGAATTCGCTTTCTCCCCGCGCCTCTGCATCAATATTTGTTAAGTGGTGGTAACTTCTATACATTGCAGGTCTCATTAGATCTGACATTGAAGCATCTACCCCCAGATATTTTTTATATGTTTCTTTTTCCTTAATAACTTTTGTGACCAAATAGCCAGACTCACCGGTAATATAACGTCCGGATTCCATAAAAATCTTGGGCTCAAGTCCGTTTTCTTTAAGAATCTTATCATATGATGATTTAACTTCTCGGGCAATTGCCTGAACATCGACAATTTGCTCTTTTTCATAGGGAATTCCAATGCCTCCCCCAATATTAATAAAATCAATTTCTACACCATAGTCTGAAATTATTTTTCTGGCAAATTCAAAGAGCATTTCAGTATATTCTCCAAAAATTTGAGGATCATTTTCGTTAGAGACAACCATAGTGTGCAGACCGATTGAGCTAATCTTATTTTCTTTTAAAAAAGCTACTGCATCTCTGATCTGTTCAGCTGTTGAGCCAAATTTTGATTCCTTTGAATCACCCATGATTTCATTTTCAATTGAACCAGGATTTAATCTAAAGCAGATATTTTCCGGAATAATTCCATTTTCAAAAAGCTCATAAATATCAGGAGCATAATCAATATTAATGATGGCTCCTCTATCAACTGCATATTGATAGGCTTCTAATGTTGTTAGGTTAGAAGTAAACATAATATCCTCACCACTAAAACCAACTTCCTCAGCCAGTTTAATTTCAGTCACAGTTGCTGCATCAACTCCACAGCTATTTTCCTTCATAATCTTTAAAATATGAGGATTTGGATTAGCTTTAATAGCAAAATATTCTTTAAAATCAATCCAATCAAAGGAAGAAATTAAAGTATTTAAGCGATCTACAATAACCTGTTCATCATAGATATGAAAAGGGGTTCCAAATTCTTCAACTGTCTCTCTAATTTTATTCTCGGCAATAGTTATTTTTTTCATAAATCTACTCCATTTTTATATTTTTTTACTACATTTATTCTATCATAATTTAGTGATAAAAGAAAAATATATAGGTATATAACAAAAACTCAGCGAAATCGCTGAGTTAAATACTTAATCAGAGAAATCACCTCTTCCATCATTCGAGATAGCTCAACATCAACAGCCTGGATAAAGCTGTTAATGACAGTTCTGCACATATTTTATACAGACCCAGCAGACAGTCATTAAACCCTGACTGAATACTTCGGCGAATTAGCCTTTTTTTAACAAAAGCGGTTTAAGCCTAATTGAAAAATACTGATCTAAATTCGCGCCTCTACCCCATCTGATTGATGAGGCATTTTCCTATTAAAATTTATTCTATTTGAACTTTGTTTAAGTATATATAATAGTAGAAAGCTTGTCAAGAATTAAGCGGCTTTTTTAAGCTAAATTATCAAAATAGGTGTCTGGATTAAATGGCATTATATGCAATTATCCTTGTATACAATGGAAAAAATAGCTTTTATAATTGATTTTAAAAGAAATATATATTAATATTAATTTGTATAGTTCAATCGAAAATATTTATTGAGGAGTGAGAAGTTTGAATAGTTATACTGAAAAGGTTATGGAACAGGTAGTTGAAAGAAATCCTGGTGAAGCAGAATTTCATCAGGCTGTAGAAGAAGTTTTAGAATCTTTAGATCCGGTATTTGAAAAACATCCAGAGTTTGAGGAAAATGGTATTTTAGAAAGAATTGTTGAACCAGAAAGACAGATTATTTTTCGCGTTCCCTGGGTAGATGATCAGGGTAAAACACATGTTAATCGTGGTTTCAGAATAGAATATAACTCAGCTTTAGGTCCCTATAAAGGTGGATTAAGATTCCATCCTTCAGTTTATGCAGGGATTGTTAAATTTTTAGGTTTTGAACAAATCTTTAAAAATGCACTAACCGGACGTCCTATTGGTGGAGGTAAAGGTGGTAGTGATTTTGATCCTAAGGGTAAATCTGATCAGGAAGTTATGCGCTTCTGCCAGAGTTTCATGACAGAATTGTCACGTCATATTGGTGATAAAACTGATGTACCTGCAGGAGATATCGGTGTTGGTGGTAGAGAAATTGGTTATCTTTTTGGTCAGTACAAGAGAATCAAAAATAGATATGAAGCTGGTGTTTTAACAGGTAAAGGTCTTGACTGGGGTGGAAGTCTGGTTCGGACTGAGGCAACAGGCTATGGTCTGGTTTACATACTAGAAGAAATGCTGAAAGATCATAAGGTATCTTTAAATGATAAAAAGGTTGTTATCTCAGGTTCTGGTAATGTAGCAATTTATGCTAATGAAAAAGTTACCCAGTTGGGAGCAAAAGTTGTTGCAATGAGTGATTCTTCCGGTTATTTATATGATGAAAACGGAATTGATTTAGAGTTAGTAAAAGAAATCAAGGAAGAAAGACGGGGTAGAATTAAAGAATATTTAGACGAATATCCTGAAGCAGAATACTGTGATAACTGTACAGATATCTGGTCTATTGAATGTGACATTGCTCTTCCCTGTGCAACCCAGAATGAAATGGATGCAGAAGATGTCCAGACATTAGTTGATAATGGAGTAATTGCTATTGGTGAAGGTGCTAATATGCCGCTAACTCCAGAGGCAATTAAAATTGTTAAAGATAAGGAAGTATTTTATATTCCTGGCAAAGCTGCTAATGCTGGTGGAGTTGCAACATCTGCAATCGAAATGACTCAAAATGCAATGTTTGATGAATGGACATTTGATAAGGTTGATCAGGAGCTCCAAAAAATCATGGTCGGCATTTACAAAGATGCAAGTAAAGTTGCTGCAGAATATGGCATGGAAGGTGATTTAGTGGCTGGCGCTAATATTGCTGGTTTCTTAAAAGTTGCCAATGCAATGCTTGATCAGGGTGTAGTTTAATTTAGATTTCAAACTTATTTATCCTATTAAAAATTATATTCATAATAATAAACCCCGCTTAGATTTTAAATAATCCTGGCGGGGCTTTTCTTTTCTATATTTACTTTAAGAATCTCTACCAAACATTCTATCAAGCACCATTGCTATAATTACTACACCCAGACCGGCTTCAAATCCTAAGCCGATATCAACCGTGTTTAAGGAACGAAGTACTGGTTTACCGAGTCCACCTGCACCAATCATAGCTGCAATTACAACCATTGATAGTGAGAGCATAATACACTGATTAATTCCCATCATGATTGAAGGCATAGCTCCTGGTAGTTCAATTTTGAATAAAATCTGCCACCAGTTAGCACCAAAGGCATGTCCTGCTTCCTCTAACTCTTCATCTACCTGTTTGATTCCCAAATAAGTTAACCTTATTGGAGGTGCAATTGCAAAAACTACAGTTGCAATTACTCCAGAGACATTACCTAAACCAAAGAACATTAATGCAGGGATCAAATAAACAAAGGGTGGAATTGTCTGCATAAAGTCCAAAATAGGACGAGTTATTAAATCTACAGCTTTATTATGTGCTTTGATAATACCAACTGGAATTCCAATTACAAGTGCTATCAAAACAGAAGTTATAATTGATGACAGTGTTATAATTAAGGGATCCCACATTTCAATATTTAAAACTAGAGCCAAACCCAGTGCAACAAAAGCTGCCATCTTTTTCCCCTTCAACTTCCAGGCAATTAAAGCAAATATTGCAATAAAAACAAGTGGATGTGGAAATGAGAGAACTGTTTCTACTCCTCCCACAATCGATTCTATTAAAGAAGAAAAAGCATTTAAAGGTCCACTAAAATTATTTATTAAAAAATCAACTAAATTTTCTATCCAATTCCCCAGAGGAATTTTTGTTGTTAGTAATTCAAGAATATTGTTAATAATAATCACCATCCTTATTAAATTTTTACTGGTGGCATCAAAGTTTAAAGCCACCAGTATCTTATCTTATTTAGTATTTATTATTAATTATTTTTCATTTAAATATTACTATTTACTTACAATTTCAGCTATTGCTTTTCTACCCATTCTACCATCTGTTGTTTTTACTCCAAATACCCACTGATTAACAACATCTAAATTATTTGCAATCCATTCTTCTGCAACTACTTCTGGATCACGTTCTTTATTTTGATATTCATCAATCCATTTATTCTGGATCGGAGCAGTTACTTTAAATTGTTCTAAGAATTTGTAGAAATTAGGATTTTCATCCTGATAACCATTTCTGGCTACAGTGTAAACACTATCGTTTTCTCCCCAGATGCCTTCTGGATCAGAAAGATATTTTAGATCAAATAATACGTTCATATAATGGGGTTTCCAGCCATTAAATGCAATCCATTCTTCATTGTTAACTGCTCTCTGAACAGAAGAAAGCATTCCAGCAGTAGAACTAGCCTGTAGTGTCCAGTCACCTAAGTTATATGTGTTATTATCAATGGCATCTTGGATAATTATATTACCATCATTACCGGGCTCAATTCCATAAATTGTACTATTGAACTTTTCAGCATGTTCCTGTAAATCAGCCAGAGATTTAACTCCTGCTTCATATACATATTCTGGTACTGCAGTCTGATAAACAACATCTTCTAGATTAACTCTTACATTATGAACTATTCCCTTTTCCTCATATTCATTAAAATGCATTTTCATAGTCGGCAGCCAGTTCCCTAAAAAGACATCCAGATCTTCAGTTTCTAAACTTTTAAAGATTATTGCCTGTGAGGCTGCTGTCATTTTAGTTTCATAACCTAAGTATTCAGCAACTTTAGCTGCTACATGAGTTTTAATTGTAACTCCAGGCCACTGTACATAACCAAAATCAACTGTATCATCCTGAGCTGCAGCCTGTGGTACTGCTGCAAATAGTCCAAATCCTAATAAAACAATTAATAAAGTTGAAATTAATTTTTTGTTATTCATTTATATCCCTCCAGAGATATTATTAATTAATTTACTAAATCCTTTTACTTGTTTTAAATATTATATTGATTATTTTTAAACTTTTTCTGAAGCTAAATTAGCTACTACATTAGTTTTTACAATTACACCTTTTAACTTTTGATCTTCATCTAAAACTGGTAAAGGTGTATCAATATCTGCAATCTTAGAGAAAAGATCATTAACACTTTCTTCTGGTTCTGCTAAAGGAACTTCTTTAATGATTTCTTCTAAACTTTCCTGATCATTATTTAGTGATTCAACTACATCTTCAATTGTAACAATGCCTCTATACTTCCTATTTTCTCCCAGCACAAAAATACTGCCCAGTTCATTGTGGCGCATTTTATGCAGTGCAGTTCTCAGGCCATCCTGTTTATATAGGACAGCTTTTGGATTATCCATAATATCTTCGGCTGTTAAAACACGTGATCGATTAACATCCTGTACAAATTCTGCTACATAATCATTTTCAGCATTTGTCAAAATTTCTTCGTGATTACCAACCTGAACAATTTCACCATCTTTCATAATTGCAATTCTGTCACCTAATTTGAGTGCTTCATCCAGGTCATGAGTTATAAAAACAATCGTTTTATCTATATGTTCATAAAGGTCAAGGAGTTTATCCTGCATATCTTTTTTGATTAGTGGATCTAAAGCACTAAATGGTTCATCCATCAGTAAGATATCTGTATCAACAGCTAAAGCACGTGCCAAACCAACTCGCTGCTGCATACCACCACTAAGCTGATCAGGTTTTTGATCTTCATATCCTTCCAGCCCAACCTGTTTTAAAGCTGTCATGGCCTTTTCTCTTCTTTTATCTTTGTCCATCCCCTGAATCTCCAGTCCAAATTCAGCATTTTCTAAAACTGTTCTGTAAGGGAAAAGAGCAAAGTTTTGAAAAACCATTCCAAACTTTTCTTTTCTAAATTTTCTAAGCTCATCTTTATTTAAATCCATAATATTTGTACCATCAATTTCAATTTTCCCAGCTGTTGGTTCTACAAGTCTATTTAAAGTTCTAAGCAGTGTTGACTTACCACTTCCTGAAAGACCCATGATTACAAAAATTTCTCCTTCTTCTACTTCAAAGCTGGCATCATTGATTCCAACTGTGGCCCCTGTTTTTTCTAAAATATCATCTTTGCCCATTCCATCTTTGAGCATTTCAATTTCTTTCTGGCCTCTGCCATCGAAAATCTTATAGAGATTTTCTGCTTTTATTTTCAATGTTTTCACCTCTTTATTTTATTTTTTAAAAGTTTGCTGGCACAAAAAAAGGTTTAGAAAATGTCCGAATTGAACAAATTCTAAACCTTATGCTTAATTTTAGTATCCTTAAATTATCAGCAGAGATTAGAGTCTGATAATAACGCGGGATAATTTTATCCCACAAACTTAGCTTCTTTAATAGAATAACAAACTGAGTTTGGTCTGTCAAACGATGTTCTTAAAGTAAAAATTGTCACTCTATTATTAATTTATTTAATAGGAAGCCATCTTATCACATCTAAAATCTTCCGATCCCAATAATCCCATTCATGAGCTGCATTTTCTTCTTCATTATATTCAAGCTTAATTTTATTTTCGCGGCAAAAAGCTTTAAATTCGAGATTGTTTTGATAGAGAAAATCATCTCTACCACAGCATTGATATAATGCTGGAATTTCAACCTTTTTATTTTTCAATTTTGCCAGCAGCTGAAAAAGATCATTTTCTGTATTTTTTATATTTTTTAAGTTGCCAAATATTAATTCAAATTCTCTTTTTAATTTTTGCTTTTCTTCAAAATTTTCCGGACTGTTTACAATATTTATATTAACTACTCCTGAAATACTGGCAGCTGCAGCAAATTTTTCAGGCCTGCTGAGAGCAAGTTTAAAAGCACCATAGCCGCCCATCGAAAGACCAGCTGTAAAGGTACCTTCTCTTTTATTACTAATAGGAAATAATTTTTCCACCACTTCAGGCAGCTCCTGGCTGATAAATGTAAAGTAGTCATTTCCAAACTTCATGTCAGTATAAAAACTGCGGTGGACAGCAGGCATTACAACTGCCAGCCCATATTTAGTTGCATATCTTTCAATTGAAGTCTTTCTCTGCCAGGCCGTATGGTCATCAGAAAGGCCATGTAATAAATAAAGAACTGGGTACGGATAAGAAGCAGTTCTAATTTGAGCCTTAGTCTGATTTTCCCTATTCTCCGGAGTTATTACATTCATTGTTGAAGACATTCCCAAAACATTTGAATAAAAGTTGCACTGAATAAAAGCCATTAAAACCCCTCCAAAATTTGATATCTATTTATATAATACTCTCTAAAAACTTTAAATCCTGCTTTAATTTAACCATAATTGTTCGATTTAATCAAAAACTTTTTATGACAACTGTGAACATTTATTTGTCAAAAAATTTGACTTTAAATACAGCCTGAGTTATACTAAGAGAGCTGACTAAAAAATTAATTTAAATAACTTAATAGATAATATAGCAACTAAGCCCTGACTATATGAATTGTAGTCGGGGCTTTTTACGTATAAGTATAAATTTGACAACCTGCTGCAGTATTATTTGTTAAGAAAATGCGTGGTTGGTAGATTTAGTATAAGAATATAATTAAAAAAGGAAGTGGAAGTTAATTTGCAAAAGATTAAATTTAATGAATTAAACGTATCAGATGAGATTTTAAAAGCAGTTGAAGAAATGGGTTTTGAGGAAACAACTCCAATTCAGACAAATGCTATTCCGGCTGTACTTGATGGAAAAGACATTGTAGGTCAGGCACAGACCGGTACAGGTAAAACTGCTGCCTTTGGAATCCCTCTTTTAGAAGAAATGGATGCTGAAAACAAGAATCCTCAGGCAATAATACTCTGTCCTACAAGAGAACTTGCAATTCAGGTTTCAGAGGAACTAAAACGCCTGGCAAAATATAAGAAAAGAATTTATACCCTCCCTGTTTATGGTGGTCAGTCAATCGGCAGACAGATCAAAGCTCTAAATAAAGGAGTACAAATTGTAATTGGTACTCCCGGTAGAGTAATGGACCACATTCGTCGAGGGACATTAAAACTTGATAATATAGATTACTTTGTTCTTGATGAAGCTGATGTAATGTTAGATATGGGTTTTATTGATGATATTGAAACTGTTTTAAGAGATATTCCAGAAGACAGACAGACTCTCTTCTTTTCTGCAACTATACCGAAATCAATTAAAAGATTAAGCAAAAAGTATCAGAAAAACTCAGAGTTTTTAAGAGTTGCTCACGAAAATCTAACTGTTCCTTCTATTGATCAGTATTATTATGAAATTAGAAGACATGATAAACTTAAAGCATTAACCAGAATTATTGACCTAAGCAGTCCGGAACTTTCAATTGTCTTCTGTAACACTAGAAAAATGGTTGACGAGCTGAATATTAAATTACAGGCTCGCGGTTATTTATCTGATGCAATTCACGGTGGTTTAAATCAAAATCAGCGTGATAGAGTAATGGGTAAATTCAGAAATGGAATTATCGAAGTTCTTGTAGCTACAGATGTAGCGGCCCGTGGAATCGATGTAGATGATGTGGAAGCAGTATTTAACTATGATCTACCTCAGGATACTGACTACTATGTACACAGAATTGGACGTACAGGTAGAGCAGGAAAAAGCGGTGAAGCACACAACTTTGTAGTTGGTAAGGATATTTATAAATTAAGAGATATCCAAAAGTACACAAAATCAAAAATTAAAAGAGCTGAGATTCCTTCTCAGTCAGATATAGAAGCAGCTCAGTTTGAACAATTCAGTGATGATTTAAGTACTTATATGGATTCTGCTGATTTAGGTAAATACATTGAGTTAATTGAAGACTTAATTGACGAGCAGTATTCAGCACTCGAAATCGCAGCTGCTTTAATGAAAAAATCAATAGAAAGAGAAGATAATGATGATAATCAGGCTGAAAGTTCAGGCCAGAGCTTTGGAGATACAGGAGCTGAGCCAGGAATGGTTAGATTATTTATCAATATCGGTAAAAAAGATAGAGTTTCTCCCCGCCACATTGTAGGCGCTATTGCTGGTGAAACAGGAATGCCCGGTGGTTTAATTGGAGCAATTGATATTTACGATAACTTTACCTTTGTAGAAGTTCCCAGAGAAAAAGGTCATGAGGTATTACAGATCATGAAAGATAATTATATTAAGGGAACAAAAATTAATATTGAGGCTGCAAGATCTAAATAAATAGAATAAATAATTTCAGTTTGACTGAATAAATTAGTACTTAATGATTTAATGCTGAATAATTTAAGATAGACTGAAACCTAAAATGGTGCCAGAAGTTTAACAGCTTCCAGCACCATTTTTTCATTTAAAGCTTAATAAATTTACTTAAAAAGCAGCTGTTCAATCATTTTGGTATTTTTTAAGCTGCATAATCTTATAGTATAATTCTTCAGCTTCTACTGCCATTTTTTCAATTGAATAACTCTCTGCAGTTTTAAATGCATTCTGAGAAAATTCATCGTATTTTTGTCTATTAATTAATAACTCTTCTATTCTGCTGCTCCACTTTTCAATCTCCTCTTCGGTTTTATAGCCGTTAACTCCATCTTCAATAACATCATCAATTCCACTTGATTTAACAGCAACAACCGGATTTTCTGCTGCCATTGCTTCCAGTAAGACCATTCCCTGTGTTTCAGTAGTTGAAGCAAATACAAATAAATCTGAGGCCAGATAATATTTAGCCATTTCTCGAAAATCAACCGCCCCCAGCAGTTCAATATAATTCTCCAAGTTATTATCACTAATAAACTTCTTAATATTTTCTTTTTCAGACCCACTCCCAATTATAATTAGCTTAAAATTCAGCTCTGTCTTTTCTTTTAAATATTTAATTCCGTCTAATAAAAAATACAGATTTTTTTCCTTTGATAATCTAGACACTGAAATTAATAAGTGTTCAGATTTCCCAATTAGCTGCTGCCTGAGCTCAGCAATTTCATCTTCAGTTTGCTGATAATTATCAAAGTCAATTCCAGTTGGCATCACCTTAATATATCTGCTGACTCCAACATTACGCAAATATTCTTTAGTCGACTCAGTCGGAGCAAAGACTGCATCTGTTTTATTGGAAAAATTCTTTATTAGAAAATGAGACAGTCGATTAGCAAAAAACTTACGCATAAATAATATATTTGGAACATAATGTGCATATTTCTCAAGTCGGGTATGATAGGTAAAAGCAAGCGGCAAATTAAACTTTTCTGCTAATTTTCTTCCCTTGTTCCCCAGCCAAAAAGGATGATGAGCATGAACTAAGTCAAAATTTTCGGCCTGAAAATCTTTTTTTATCTGCGGAGAATAAATATTTGTAACCGGAAATTCTAAGCCTGATTCTTCATAATAATAAATTGAATTACAGCGGATAATATTTTCTTCATCTTCAGTTTTGCTTTTATCCTTATATTCTGGAGCAAAGATCTTAACCTGATGTCCCCTTTTTCGCAGTGCTTTAGACAGACGCTGAATTGAAATAGGGACTCCACCTATTACTGGGAAATAATTATTAGTGAACATTGCAATTTTTAAGTTTTTGTTTTTATATTCGTTTTCAGCATAGGCAAAATCACGGTAGTAATTAACTTCTTTATTAATTTCTCTATGAATTATATAAAATATTGTTAAAAATATAGATAGCACTAATAAAATATTTATATAATTAGCATAAAAGAAAGACTGCACTGCAACCCAGATATTAACTAATAACTTTGAAGGGAAACCTGGATTGTTTTCTAAACGTTCTACACTAACATTTATTCCAGTTTGATTTACATTAACTAAAAGGTGATGATAAAAGCTTTTATCATTGTCAAAAATAAGTTCCCCCCCAGCACCACCAGTTATATAATAATCAACACCTTTGATTTTTTCCTGATGAAAGATTTCTAGATTGGAAGAAAAAACAGCATCAATTTCATATTCTGCAAATATATCCTGATAAAAATCTCTTAACTTTTGCTCATCAATATATTTTATACTGTCAGTTATTAGGTATTCTGCATCAACTTTAAGCGGCGCTTTATTCATTATTACAAATTTTTTCTCATAAGCTGCAGCTTCCTCAAGTTCATTTCTCAACCACTGCTTCTGCCAGTTTAAGTTAGTATTTTCAGTAGTATCTAAAAAGATAAAGTAAGAATCATTAATCTGCAGTGAATAATAAAAGGGGCCAAAATATTTGTAGAAGTTTTCGTTGCCGTCATCTTTAATTTCTCTGCGTCCAATCGCTGTTAAAAATGGCAGCTCCATTTTTTCTAATGTTCGATAAAAAACTCGATACTTACTTTCATCTCCATCACGAAGATTATTTCCTGTTGAGATTATAAAATCAACATCAGCTTGATTAATCTGTTCTAAAATCCTGTTATCAAAAATAGAAATTGAATTCTCAATATTCCCAACAACTGCAAATGTATAGTTATCAGCCTGAACCTTATCTTTAATTATATCCATATTTTTCACATTTACGGCATTAAAGTCCTGTATTGTATAGGGGGCATAGATTTTATATGTCAATAAAATTAAAATAATTAATATAAAAATAGTTAAATATATTTTACTCTTATTCTTCATCTTTAATGCCTCCCCTAATAATTAAATAGAAAAAAACAAAAACACCAATAAAAATACCAATGTATTTGCTGAAAAAACGCCAGTAAAACAATAGGGGAAAGAGATCTTTTTTTGCTACAAATCTGGCAAATAATAGTGAGTATCCCCCTTCTGCAATTCCTGCTGCTCCCGGGGTAGGAGCAAAGTACATAATAAAAACAACTAGAATCTGCATTGATAAAATCTTATAAAAAGCCAGATCATAACCCAGGCCTCTAACTACTAAATAAGAAAATGAAAACTCTGCCAGCAAAAATAAAGTTGTAAACAGAAAAGATAAAAAAACAAATATTTTATTCCCCTGGATAAAAAATGCTAGGTCTTCAGAAAAAAGCTCAAGGTTTCTAAAAATATACATAATGGTTTTTCTAAATCTTTTTTTAGTTAGTATGTGTTTAGACTTGAGAAAATAGAAAAATTTATAGATATATTTCATAATTAACCTGAGTTTAAAAATCAATAAATAAAAGACTAAAAAATAAAGAGTTAAAAAAGCAGCTAAATAAATATAAAGATAGTCTCCGGGCAGCAAATTAAGCATTGATTGATTTCTAAAAATAATAAAGGGTACAGATAGAAAAAGCATTGTGGCTGATAATAAAGTTCTAATTAAAACAGCTGCCGAAGATTTACCCAGTGGAACTCCTTTTTTCTGGAGAAAATATACCTGAGCAAAACCACCCCCTGTTGCCAGCGGTGTTATATTGGAAATGAAAATATTTATAAAAACTAATTTATAAACATTCCAGTATGAAATATCTGCTTTCAGTGTTTTTAAAACACAATATAACCTTAAACCATCTAAAATAAAATAGAAAAATAAAAGAGCAAATATAGAAATAATGATTTTAGAAGGAAATGAAAAAAATACATCTAAATTACTTCCTTCAGCATAAATTTTATTTATATAATGAAGAGAAACTGCTGATATTGAAACAAATAATAAAAAATAAAGGAGTGAATTTTTTAAATTAAAATATTTATCTATAAAATTTTGATTTTGGTCCATTTAATTTCCTCCTTAGCAAGTTCTTATAAATCTCTTAAAAACTCTTTATTACATACTAAATTATATTATATTTGTTCTAAAATGTAAAAAGTTGATGAATTATTCTGGTTCATAAATCTCAAAATTTTTTTACACGATGTGAAATTTTAGTTCTTTTTGTATAATTAATAAAGAGTCTGTTATAATAAAAGATAGTATTTAGAAAATTGAGGAGGAATCAGATTGAGCAGCAATAATATTAAAAAAGCAGTTTTAGAAACTGAAAAAATCATTTTCTTTAAAAATATAAGAGAAAATGATTTAATTCTAAATTTAAAAAAACACCTTGATGAGAAACAGCCTTCTAATATTGAAGTTGGAGATTTAATTTACAGATTAGTTGAATGCTCTATTAAAGAAAGGCTGCAGGGAGATGTCTGGCATAATTATTTAAAAAAACAGCTAATCAGAGCAGAAAATATTTTCACATTAGAAGCCGAAAAAAGATTAATAAATACAGGCAGCAGTATTTATCAAATTGCTTTAAATGATATAAGGATAATAGCTGAATTATTTTCTTTCTCTTTTAGTGATTTAACTGAAATATTATCATCTGAAAATTTTTCATATCTCGACAATTTTAAAACTGATAAATTAAAGGTTAATGATGATAAACTAGAAAGTTTTAAATCATTGTTTAATTATAGTTCTGATCAAAAAAATTTAAAAAGTTTAATTAAATTTTATCAAAATTATGGGACTGGTGTCTTAAATGAGGGTAAAGCTTTTTATTGGGAAAATAAAAACTTAAAAATAATCAATAATCCGGATCCAATAGGCTTTTCAGATCTGATCTCTTATCAAAGTGAAAAACGAAAATTAATCGAAAACACAAAAAGCTTTTTAAATGGTTATCAGGCCCATAATGTCCTTCTTTATGGAGACAGTGGTACCGGTAAATCATCTTCTGTTAAAGCTCTTTTGAATAAATTTTATAATCAGGGATTACGTTTGATTGAAATCAACAGCTCACAAATTAAAGAACTACCAGATATACTGGATTTTTTAAGTAAAAGAGGGCTATTTTTTATTATCTTTATGGATGATCTCTCTTTTGAAGAATTTGAAACTGATTATAAATATTTAAAAGCGGTAATGGAAGGTGGGGTAGAATCAAAACCCAATAATGTCCTTTTTTATGCCACAAGTAACCGCCGCCATCTAGTTAGAGAAAAATGGCAGGATCGTGAATCTGAAATCCACGAAAATGATATTTTAAATGAAAAATTATCACTTTCTGAAAGATTTGGCTTAACTTTGATGTTTAATAATCCCTCTCAAGCTCAATATATAAATATAACGGAAGAATTAGCAAAAAAAGAGGGCATTGATATTGAATCGGAAAAATTAAAAACTGAAGCTTTAAAGTGGAGCAAATGGAATAATGGACGTTCAGGCCGCTCTGCCAGACAATTTATAAACCAATTGTTAAAAGAAAACCATTTAAAATTAAGTGAAGACCCAAAAAATAATAGATAATAAAAGTAATGGATATAAAAATTATAGATGAGGTGTAAAATTCTTATGCTTTATAATCAGGATCAATATTTTATTAATTTAGGCAGAAAGGCAACAGCTGCTGCCCTGGCTGCTTTTTTTCTCGGGATAGCTGTTGCTTTAGTCTTTTCTTTATCAATACTAACACTTTTTTTTACAGCCATAATTTTTGCCTATATAGCTCTCTCTTCTTTCTGGGGGATTTATAATTTAGAAAAATGGTTCAAAAAGTATAGATATAAAATGCCGAAGTATTTATGGTATTTTCTAAACCTATTTATCATAATAGCTGGTATAATAGTTGGCTGTTTTGGTTATGGCTTTATAGAACATTTTTTGTTAGTTTTAGCTGTTGAACAGCAGAAAGATAATCTTAATTTAATTACTGCCCAAATTATTTTGCTGCCCTATTTAGGTCCTAAATATGCAGAAAGTAAAAATTATCACTCCTAAAAACTATAATTTTCCATCTTTGCTTTAAACTTGTCTAAAGATTTATTATATCATATAATATTTATATATTATAAATTATAAATTTAGGAGTGATCTTTTTGTCGGAATTAACAGCAGCAAAAAATAATCAAGAAATTAGAAAAAATATTTTTCATCTTGCCTGGCCGGCTATTTTAAGGATGTTTTTACAGAGTATTGTTGGTGTAGTAGATGTAATTATGGTTGGCCAATTAGGGGCTGCAGCAATTGCTTCTGTTGATATTGGAAATAGAGTTGTTTTTGTACTGATTGGAACTTTAATGTCTCTAACAATTGGTTCGACTGCTTTAGTTGCCCACTATATTGGTGCTGGAAATAAAGATGAGGCAAATCATATAATGTGGCAGTCACTTTTTACTGGCTTTTTAGCTGCTTTAGTTATTGGAACAGTTGGTATCATTTTTTCAAAAGATCTGATGGCAGCAATGACTATGTTAATGGAAGAAAGTAATCCATTTATCTTAAATAACGGCAGTACATATTTAAACATAGTATTAGCCTCTATGCTTTTTGGATTACCGATGATGGTTATTAATGCTATACTGCAGGGAATTGGAGATATGAAAACACCTCTTTTTATAATGTTTATCAGTAATGTGGTTAATGTTCTATTTAACTATCTCCTTATCTTTGGTGTTGGTATTTTTCCAGCCATGGGGGTTGCAGGAGCAGCTTTAGGTAGCGGCCTGGGAAGGTTTGTTGGCTTTTTAATCGGAATATCAATTTTAATCAAAGGTGAAAAAGGAATTAAGTTAGATTTAGAGCTCATAGAATTTAAAATAGATTTCGAAATAATTAAAGATATCCTGCTGATCGGTATTCCTGCTGCAGTTGAGCAGTTCGCCCGTCAGAGCAGTCAAATAATTTATACAGCTATGGTTGCCGGTTTAGGTACTGCTACGATAGCAGCTAATGCAGTTACAATGAATGTATCTTCTCTCTCCTTTATGCCCGGTTTTGGTTTTGGGATGGCTGCAACTACCTTAGTTGGTCAAAGTCTGGGAGCTAAGAAAAAAGAATTAGCAGAAAAATATTCAAAGCAGTCTACTCTTTTAACCTTAGTTCTAATGATCTTAGCTTCAATTTTAATGTATATTTTTGTCGAACCAATTGTACATTTATATACTGACAACCCTGATGTAATAAAAATGGCAGTTTCAGCTTTAAAAATATTTATTGTAATTCAACCACTTTTAGGCTTGTTTATGGTTCTAGCAGGTGCCTTAAAAGGTGCTGGTGATACTAAATGGGTTATGTATTTTACCATTATTGGTAATTGGGGAGTTCGCTTAGTTTTTAGTTATTTTTTAGGTTTGAAAATGGGCCTCGGCTTAAATGGTTTTTGGATTGCAATGGGAATTGATGTTAGTGTAAGATCGATTTTAATACTCTGGAGATTTTTCTCAGGCAAATGGAAAGAGTTAGATGTAGTTAACGTTCGAGAAAGAAAAATTGACGAACTTGTAGAGGAATAAATTAGAAAGCTCCCGGGTTAAACCGGGAGCTTTTATCTTTATTCACCAATTATGCTTTTAATTTTATTTGTAGCATCTAAAATTGGACTTACTGAATCATCGTAATTTACAGTATCAATCAGCAGTGAAATCAACTTCGACATATCAACTTCCTCAAACCAATCTGCATCTTTAAATTTCTGGGGAACATAGGTTAGATTGGTGGAGAACAATTTTTTGATATATCCCTTTTCGTAATACTCGTTCATTTTTTCAATCCCATTAGTAAAGAAAGTAAACGAAACGGCTACATAGACATTTCTTGCGTTTTTACTTTTTAATTCTTTGGCGATATCAAAAACTGAACCGCCAGATGCTATCATATCATCAACAATTAAAATATCCTTGCCTGCAACATCTGCACCCATATATTCGTGCTGGATAATTGGGTTTCTACCGTCTACAATTTTCTTATAATCTCTTCGCTTATAGAAAAGACCAACGTCAAGTCCTAAAACACTTGCATAATAAATCGCTCTATCCATAGCACCTGTATCAGGTGATATCACAAGCATTTCATCTTTATGAAAAAGCATTTCTTCTTCTGAATTATTCATTGCCTTAATAATTTGGTATGTAGAATGAAGACTTTCAAAACCTGTTTGTGGAATAGCATTTTGAACTCTTGTTTCATGTGCATCAAAGGTGAAAATGTTTTCAACACCCATATTTTCTAGTTCCTGGAGAGCCATAGCACAGTCTAAAGATTCTCTACTATTTCTCTTATCCTGACGACTTTCATATAAAAGCGGCATAATAATATGTATTCTTCTAGCTTTACCTGCAATAGCAGATATTAAACGTTTAATGTCCTGAAAATGATCATCAGGACTCATGCGGTTTTCAACTCCAAACATATTATAAGTTACACTATAATTTCCGATATCGGCTAAAAGGAAGATATCTTTTCCCCTGATTGTTTCCTTCAAATGACCTTTAGCCTCACCATTAGCGAAACGAATAATCTCGTTATCAATAATATAGGAGTCTTTAATTTCCTCTAGATGATATTCACTACAGCTGCTGGCAAATTCCTCTTTTCTTCTTTCAACAATGAAATCATCAACCTTTTTTCCTAACTCCTTGCAGCTCTCATGGACAATAATCCCCAATTGCCCAAATGGTATCTTAGTTATTGTTTTGTCTTCCACTTTTAATATAGCACCTCATTTTGTATATTATTTGTCTGTCCCTAATAATATTTCAAGATTTATATATAAAATCCTTCCTATATTCTTTAAAAAAAGAAAGTTTATATATTTAATATATTCGCACATTGATATATTGTTCTATTTTTTACATCTTTTTACATTTTGGGTGAATATAAATTATCTTAAGCAAGAGTAATTTATATTAAGTAAAAAAGAAAAGTTTTTGCTAAACCCAAAAAGACAAAAAATCCAAAAACATCGGTAACTGTTGTTAAAAATATTGCTGATGCTAAAGCAGGATCAATCCCTAGTGACTGCAGTGAGAGTGGAATTAAAAATCCAAACATACCGGCAATCAGCAGATTTAAAATCATAGCTAAAAATATTATCAGCCCAAGATAATAATTACCATACATCAAATATAAAATAAGTCCTGTAACTAAGCCGGTAGAAGCTCCATTGATAATTCCAACCATTGCCTCTTTAAATAGCAGCTTCCAATTATCCTTAAAATCTATTTCCCCCAGCGCAATTCCTCTAATAACAATAGATAATGTTTGGGTGCCTGCATTCCCTCCCATGCCGGCAACTATCGGCATTGCAGCTGCTAAAGCAACTACCTGAGAAATTACATCTTCAAAAATAGCTACAGTAAAGGTTGCCAAAAATGCTGTCGCCAGATTAATAAACATCCAGGGGAGCCTGCTCTTGACAGACTGCATTAAAGTAGCATCAGAGCTTTCTTCTTCATCTACACCATGCATCTTATATAAATCCTCTGTATTCTCTGCTTCAATAACATCGATAATATCATCAACTGTGATAATTCCAATTAAAATTCCACTATTATTAATTACTGGAATTACAGTCAGGTCATATTTTGCAACCTGCTGGGCAACAATTTCCTGGTCCACATCTGCTGTAACCTTAACAATATTGTCATCCATTAATTCTTCTAAAATTTTGTCATCATCAGAACTTAAAATATCTCTTAAATCAACACTACCTACCAGTTTTTTGTTATTATCTGAAATGAAAATGGTGTCAATTATTTCAGTATCAGGTGCAATATTTTTTAACTTTTTCAAAGCTGCGGTTGTGGTTAAATTTTTATTTAAAAGAAGATATTCAGTGGTCATAATTCCACCAGCAGACTCTTTATCATATCCCAGCAGGTTTCTGACTACTAAAGCATCATCCTGTTTCATATGTCGCAGTAATTCTTTTCGCTTCTGGATTGGCAGTAAGCCTAATATATCAGTTATATCATCAGCTGCCATATGAGAAAAAATCTCTATAATTTCTTGTGAAGTCTTGCATTTTAAAATATCAATCTGAAGTTCTTTTTCAGATTCTTCAAAGATATCTGCAAGATCTTCAGTTTCCAGTAATTTAGTAAAGTTGTTTATCTCTGAAGCTTCTAATTCAGATAAGGCTTCAGCAATATCTATCGGGTGATTGTCCTCGATCCAGTCTTCTTGAATATTCTTTGACTGATTTAAATAATTATTAATTTCTTCTTTGATGTTTTCAATTTTTTTCTCCATCTGATCACCTCTTTCTAACAAAATTAGTGTTAGTTCTGCAGAATTTATTAATTATATTGTCATATAATTAGAATTAAAGACTTAAATGAGAAATTAATTCCTGACTGTCACTTAATTCAAAGTTTCCAGAATCTAGTTTCCAGTATTGAGCTGAATCTGATATTTCACTGATATACTTAATTAAATGAGGATGACAGCTTAAAACAAAAATTTGATTTGTCTTAGCTAAATTAGAAATTATTTCAGCCGTATTATATAAGTGTTTACTGTCAAAATTAACTAAGGAATCATCCAATATAATTGGTAAATGAGGTTTTATTTCCTTAATTCTGCTAATTCTAACTGCTAAAAATAGCTGTTCTAAACTACCCCGGCTTAACTGTTCTACGCTGTTAAATTTTTTACCGTTTTCAGTAACTGCCTGAAATTCTGATTCTTCTAGATCAGAACCAGTTTCTAATTTTTTATAGTAATTATCAGTAATTTCAGCTAAAATATTTGCAGCGGGTTTTAATAATTTTTCTTCTGCTTTTTCTACCATTCGCTTTCTTAATTTCTTTAAAATAAAATAAACACTTTTATTTACAGCATATCTCTGAGCTTTTTTTTCTAAATTATTCTGGGCCTGATTAAGCTTCAATTGCGCGTTTTCGATCTTTGTTGAGCTGGAAAGTGCCTCTATTTTATTTTTCAAAGTAGTTATTTTTTCTTCTAAACTCTCTTTTTTCTTTTTTAATAACTGAAGCTCTTTTTCACGTGATTTCTTTTCTGCTTCGACTGCATCAGCTGAGGAAAAATCATGATATAAGTTTAGAAAAAGTTGATAATATGTTTCATCAGAATCTTTTTCATTTAGAATTTTTTTTGTTTTATCTGAGGCTAAAAGAATATGTTCTATTTGAGACTTTTGCTTATCATAATCTTTTTTTATTTTTTGGTAATCAGCTGCCGATTCTGCTTTTTGGCGGTAAAGCTCCAGGCGCAATTCCAGCTTTTTTTCGCTTTCTAAATCACCTAAAAAATCTAAAATCTCACTTTGTAAAAGCTCAAATTCTTTTTCTTTTTCCAAATATTCTTCAGCAGATTGTTTTATTTTAGACAATTGATTCAGATCTTTAAACAAAAATTGAGACTTAGAAATTAAATCAACAGTTTCAGTTTCTGCAGCAGCACTAAGGTCAAGTTGATCATTGAAGTAATCAGCTGCCTCTTTAATTAAATCATATATTTCTCTTAATTCAAACAGTATTTCATCTTTAAGTTTAAATTTCTCCTCTTCTTCTATTTTTAGCTTTTTATATCTTCTTTTTTTATCCTTAATTTCTAAAAAATATGATCTTAAATAATTTAAATTTTCATCAGCTTCAACATTTTTTATTCCTAATAAATTAGCATAATTAATTAAATTATTTTGGACTTTTTTTAGTTCCTTAGTTTTTTCTGTAAGCTGCTTTCGATACGAATTCAATTTATTCTTCTTCTGGGTGAGCTCTATTTCTAATTTATCAGCTTTTTCTTTTTCCAATTTAGAACTTTTATAATAAGAACTATAATAAATGAAAACAAAGCCGGCAATTAATAGAGAAAAATATTTAATTTGGCTGTAACTTATAATAAAAGAAGAGCTCAAAACCAGAATTGATAAAGCTAAACCATAATAAGTATTTTTTAAAATTGAAGCAGGACTTTTATAGTCATAGTCATTTATATTAGCTTTAATATTTTTTACTTCAGCATCTAATTTATCAATTTCTCCTTTTATATTATTTACTGCTGTCTTTAAACTTTCATTTCTGCTTAAATTATCATTAAACTTTTCTGTTTCAATTAAATCCAAATTTATTTTATCAAGCTTTATTAAGGGCTGCTGCCAGCTGTAATTTAGATTTTCTAGTTCTAGAGTTAAAGTCTGATATTCATTACTAATTTTGTTCTTTTGTTTTTTTAAATTTTTTATTTTTTCATTAATCAGGTCAATTTTTTGCTGCTGATTATTTATTTTGGAGCTATTATTTTTTATAAATTCTAGAAAATCATCTAATTTATTAGCTTTTATTGACTTATATAAATCATTTTTATTAGATTTCATTTTGTTTTTTATTGAAACAAGTTTTTGCTGATAACTTTCAATTTGCTCAAGTTCCAGATATTCTTCATTTTCCTTAACTGATGACTGCTCTATTTCAACCTGTAAATTCTCTATTTTTGTAAGAGTAGGATAATTATTTTTGAGCAGATCAAGCAGGAAAATTTGATTTTCACTTTCAGTTATTTCTTTATCTACTGTTTCCAGTTTATCTTTTGAAACTTTCAATTCTTCTTTTTTTTGATTAAACTCTTTAATCTCTAATAATGCCTGATCTCTTAATGACTCAGCTTCCTCAATTTCTTTAAAATAGGGCTTAAATGAAGCAACTGAAGGATCACCAAGAGTACCTCCTATATTTTTAGCATAATTATAATATTTATCTGCCAACTCTGGAACTTTAACTAATTCTGACAGACCAGCACCAAGAAGAATTGAGTATAAGCGTTTTTCTCTCTTTTTACCTTTTGCAATTTTAGATAACTGCTGCAGTTCGTCAAGGGTAATAGTAAAAAGTTGTTGGTAGCTCAGCTGGTCTAAGTAATTAAAAAGTTCTGGAGCTTTGACTTTATTTTGTTTTTCATCTAAAATCTTAGGGGCAGCATAACCCTCTAAATACAAGCTGTAATTTCTATAATCTCTCTCAATTTCAGCCTCAATATAATATTGATTGCTGGCTGGAGGAATTGACTTATTCTGTGGCAGACCAAATGGTAGATGGCGCAAAAGTTTTAAAAAGCTGCTCTTGCCGGCTCTATTATGACCACCAATTACAACCAGGTTATTAGAAATATCCTCTAAATTTTGGTTATTAAATATTCCAAAATCACGAATATAAATATTTTTATAAAACATTTAATCTCCGCCTTCTATTAATTCAGATATAATTATCTTTTCTGCTTCTTCTAAAATATCTGCCCGTATTTTTTGATCCGCAAAAAATTTATGATTTTCCCTATCTTCGGGATTCTGATCTCCCTGCCAGATCTGACCCCACTCAGCAGCTAATTCCCTTTTTAATTCTGGATCGGTTAAAATATCATTTATTAACTGGTCAATATTTTGGTAAAGTTCACTGCTTTTTTTAAGCTCTTCTAAATTCTTTATAGGAGCTGTAGTTCTAAAAACTAAAGAATGCAGCCAGAGATTTGGACTTTCTCCTCTAAATCTGCTTCTGATATCTTTTAAAAGTGTTTCTTCAAGCTCATCTCGATTAGCATCTAGATGTCGATGAATTCCAGTTCTACCCTTAATATATAATCGAACTATCACAGCCTTAGTCTTAAAAGTTTGAGACTCGTTTTTCAGTCTAAGATTTTCGATAGATTTGTCCAATCTGATCTTTAAAAGCTGCAGCAGCTGACTAATATTATCAAGTTCTTCATATTTTTCTAAATCAATTTCGATTTTTTTGAAAACAACAGGAGCCAGTGGAATAAACTTTTCTTTAACTTTTAAATTAGAATCAACTTCTATTAAAAGAGCTCCTTTATTACCTTCTTCACTAATATCATGAGCCTGCAGAGTACCAGAAAAATTTATTGATGGTTTATGATTGAGCTTTTGATATTGATGAATATGTCCCAAAGCCCAATAATGTATTTCATTTTTAGTCAACAGCTCACTTTTAGTTACAGGTACATAACGGTTATTATCCTTATTTAAAGCAGTATGCAGGAGAGCAATATTAAAGACTGAATTGTCCGGTGCTGTATAATAATTATACATTGTTCTATTCTCGAATTTTTGTCTGTAAGACTGCCCTAAAATTCTGGCTGCTAACTTTCCGTTCTTTAAAAATTCATAGCTTTCCACATTATCACTTGAAAAATATTTAACATTTTCAGGCAGCTCAAAAACTTCATTTTCTATCCCTGCTGGATCATGGTTGCCAGAAATAACAAATATTTTAATGTCATTTTTATTTAAGATTTCAGCCTGCTCTAAAAAGAAATGACTGGATTTAATTGATCTGGCTTCTCTGTCATAAAGATCTCCTGCAATTAAGATAAAATCAACATTTTCTGTCACTGCCAGTTCAACTAAATTTTGAAAAGCCTGCTCAGTTGCATCAAATAAAACTTTATCCACCTGAGTTTCAGAGGGAATATTGCAGCTTAATTTTTTGCCTAAGTGTATATCTGCTGTATGAATAAATTTAATATTTTTTGCCATTACTGCCTCCAAATTTAACTGTAGTCTCTTTCAGTTCTATTTTCCCATTTTACAAAAAACCAGGAAAAAACAAAGATTTCTACTGTATATTTAACTAATGCAATTCCATGTTCAACTAAGGTAGTATTGGTGTAAATTAAGCCTTCAATTGAACCCGGTATGGGAGCAGCTGCTCCTATAAAGGAAAAACCCCAGATTATAAAAAATAATTTTTGCCAGGCATAATCACTTTTAATAATATTGTCATAAAAGGGATATAAAATAAAGGCAAAAATAGCACCTCTAAAAATTTGAAAAACTGATGCTATCCTAAAAAGTTCAGGTTCTGATGCTTTAAAATCGTAATAAGCATCAATATTAGTAAATGAGACAACATAATTTTCAAAGTTTTTAAAAATAACCCCTATGAAAATATAAATTAAAACATGGACAAGAATGAAACGAATCGTAAAATAAACAAATCTTTTAGATGGTTTATGCATCATTATCCCCTTTTTTATTTTAGTATTTATTTAAAAGCAGATCTAGCCTCTTAATAATATTTCTATATTAAGTAATCAAATCCTGTAAAATATTTTATAATTTAGAATTAAAATTATTGACTAATATTAATCTTAGTAATATAATTATATATATGAAGGAGCATCCAAAAAGCAAAACATTTGCAAAAATGTCTCGCAAAGCTATGGACCCTTTTAGGGCCGCCAGGCTGCCAGATCTTCTCCTTAATTTTATGGTCTATAAAAAGGAGGTTATCTTATGAAAAGCTGGAATCGTTTACTGGCAGTTTTTTTGGTTTTGGTTCTTGTATTTAGTTTAACTCTCTCTGTACTGGCAATAATAGATCCGATCGATGACCCAGAAGACCCTGAAGAACCAGATCCACCTACAAAAGAAAAGGGTAATAATGGTGTTGGTAATGGACTTGATCCACAGCCACCTGGAGATCCAAAGGAAAATGATACAGATGAAAGTGATTTACCCCCTGGACAGCTGAAAAAAATTAAATAAAATTTAAGCAGCCTGTAGAGATTTAATTTCTACAGGCTTTTTTTATTACTAATTTTTTATTTGAAATTATAATTTTAGTTAGCTAATTTTTTTCTTTAAAACTTTCACCAAAAGTTAATTCCTCTGCTAAATCACCTATAAAAGGCAGCTTAAATACTTCACCATTGTAGGCTTTATACATCAGTAAAAACCAGAGAATAGTTCCAACAAAAGTTATTAAAGAAGAAATCATAACCCCAATTACCGGAATTACTAAAATTAAAGAAGAAGCTATAAACAAGGAAAAAAAGGTGATTAATGACTGCATCGCATGGAAACGAACATGATTGTTTTTCTTTTCAATAAATAGAAAAATCAAACCCGTAACCCAGATACCTGCATAGGCTAAAATTGACTCGATATTTTCATCAAGACCGAGACTGGTTTTTTTGTGATACATAAATTTGAGATAATTATCTGATTAGATAATATCTCTTCCCCCTTTCTTTCTCAGCTTTAGTTTATAAATTTTAATTAAGTTCTTCTAATCTTATTTTAACATAATCAAGCAAATTTAAAAAGCAGTAAATATTTTAAATAAGAAAGCCCGCCTGTTCTCTTTAAATTTGAGAATTCAGACGGGTAATTAAGTCAAAAAGTTTAGTTAACTTTTATAGCTAAACTTTAAGCTGATTATTATATATATTCTAAGTCTATATTTATTCTAACTCTAAGATTAATTCTCCTGATTCAAGCTGCTGACCTGCCTGAGCATGGATAGCTGCAACTGTACCAGCTGCAGGAGCAGTTATATTTGTTTCCATCTTCATAGCTTCCATAATCACTAAGCTCTGATTTTCTTCAACTTCTTCCCCTTCTTCAACTAAAATTTCAACAATATTACCGGGAAGACTGGCTCCAATTTCCATTTCATTATTAGGATCAGCCATCTGCTTAACCGCAGAATCAGCTTTGGCAGTGCTTGCTTCATCATAGATTTTTATCTCTCTTCTAAAACCATTTACCTCAAAAGCAAGTCTGCGGAAACCCTGGTCGTCAACTTTACCAATCTCTAATAATTTGACAACTAAAGTTTTACCTTCTTCAACTTTGATTTCACTTGTTTCACCTTCACGTAGCGCATGGAAGTATACATCACTACCCATATGACTGAGGTCACCATATTCTTCAAGGTAATCTAAATATTCTTTATAGACCTTTGGATAAAGTGCATATGCTAAAAGGTCCTTTTGAGTTGGTTCAAAATCATATTCTGATTTTAGTTCAGCTGCAGCTGCCTCAAAATCATAATCCTCAAGTAAAGTTCCAGCCCTAACTGTAATCGGTTCTTCCCCTTTAAGAACGATCTCCTGTATATCTTCCGGGAAACCTCCAGGAGGCTGACCAAGCATACCTTTAAAGTAAGCCTCAACTGAATCCGGGAAAGCCATATTTTTGGCCTTTTCGCAGATATTATCTGGTGTCAGATCATTTTTAACCATAAAGATTGCTAAATCTCCTACCATTTTAGAAGAAGGAGTAACCTTTGGTATATCACCCAACATAAAGTTAACCTTACGGTACATTTCCTTAAATTCTTTGAAACGGTGACCTAAACCAACACTCTCTACCTGTGGTTTTAAATTAGAATACTGACCTCCAGGGATTTCATATTTATAAATTTCGGCTGTACCTGACTTTAACTCAGATTCAAACTGGGAATAAACGGGTCTAACAGCACCCCAGTAATTTGAGATTTTCTGAATATCTTCAATATTCATTTCTGGGTCACGATAAGTATTAGTTAGAGCTGCTACAATTGAGTTAAGTGGTGGCTGACTTGTCAATCCTGCCATTGTATTAAAGGCGGTATCCACAATATCAACTCCTGCTTCAGCAGCCATTAAAAGGGTAGCTCCACCATTACCACTTGTATCATGAGTATGCAGGTGAATTGGAATAGAAATTTCAGCTTTTAAAGCTTTAATTAATTCATAGGCAGCATATGGTTTTAAAAGTCCAGCCATATCTTTAATTCCAAGAATATGTGCTCCCATTTCCTCTATTCCCTTAGCTAAATCTACATAGTAATCCAGATCATATTTAGCTCTTTTATCATCCAAAATGTCACCTGTATAACACATTGAAACTTCAGCAATTTTACCCTGTTTAACGACTTCATCTATAGAAACTTCCATTGCTGGCAGCCAGTTTAGAGAATCAAAAATCCGAAAGACATCTATACCAGCATCAGCAGCTTCTGCTACCAGATTACGAATTACATTATCCGGATAGTTCTTATATCCTACACCATTTGAACCTCTTAAAAGCATCTGGAATAAAATATTAGGTATTCTTTCTCGTAGACGTTCAATTCTTTCCCAGGGAGATTCTTTTAAGAATCGATAAGAAACATCAAAGGTTGCTCCTCCCCACATTTCAAGTGAGAATAGGTCCTTGGCTAAATGAGAAGTCGCTTCTGCAATCTTTTCCATATCTACAGTTCTCATTCTGGTTGCCATCAGTGACTGATGGGCATCTCTATAAGTTGTATCAGTTAAAAGAATTTCTTCCTTATTTTTAATCCAGTCTACAACTGCTTCCGGACCGCCCTGATCTAAGATCTGTTTTGTACCTTCCAAACCATTAATTTTTTCAAATTCAGGCACCTTGGGCACATCAAATTCTGGTTTTTTACCTCTTGTTTCATTAACAATTTTTTCACCAAGATAACTTAAAATCTTCTGTTCCTGATCAGATCCAGGTCTAACATCAAGCAGTTCAGGATTGTTGGAAATAAAACCGGTATCACAGGTTCCTTTTTGAAATTCTTCATGGTTTAAAACATTTATTAAAAATGAAGCATTAGTTTTAACACCGCGAACTTTCATTTCTTCAACTGAGCGCATTGCCTTTCTGATTGCATCTGAAAAAGTTCGGGACCAGGATATTGTTTTAACCAGCAGACTATCATAGTAGGGGTTAATTACAGCACCTGTATAGCCATTACCTCCATCAAGTCTAATTCCATAACCTGAACCTGTTCGATAATGGTCCAAACGCCCTGTATCAGGAATGAAATTATTTGCCGGGTCTTCAGTTGTCACCCGACACTGAATTGAATAACCATTAACCTTAATTGATTCCTGGTTAGGAATATTAATTTCTTCAGAATCAAGTCTGTACCCCTCAGCAATCAAAACCTGACTCTGGACAATATCAATTCCAGTAATCATTTCACTGACAGTATGTTCCACCTGAATTCTTGGGTTAACCTCTATAAAATAATGATTGTCATATTTATCAACTAAAAATTCTACTGTACCAGCATTTTTATAACCTGCACCTTCACATAATTTTAAGGCATCTTTAAGAATTGCCTGTCTTTTTTCATCACTTAAAGCAACTGCAGGAGTAAATTCTACAAGTTTTTGATGACGCCTCTGAATTGAACAGTCTCTTTCAAATAAGTGGACAAGATTCCCATGCTCATCCCCAAGTATTTGAACCTCGATATGTTTTGGATTTTCAAGATATCTTTCGACAAAAATATCATCAATTCCAAAGGCCTTACGGGCTTCTTCCTTGGCATCCCTGAACTGGGAAATTAATTCATCATCAGAACGGACTATCCTCATTCCACGACCACCACCACCGGCAGCAGCTTTGAGCATTAAAGGATACCCATGTTTTTCAGCAAATTTTTTGATTTCTGCTTCTTTTTTAATCGGTTTTTCTAAGCCGGGAATAGTCGGCACTCCAAACTCCTGTGCCAAAATTTTAGATTTAATCTTGTCACCTAACTTCTCCATTACTTCTGCATCAGGTCCTATAAACTTAATCCCAGCATTTTCACACTGTCTTACAAACTCGGGATTTTCAGATAAAAATCCATAACCAGGATGAATTGCATCAACATCCTTTTTAATTGCTAAATCAATAATTTCATCAATAGCCAGATAAGCCTCAATAGGCCCCTTATTATTTCCTATTTGATAAGCTTCATCTGCTTTGGTTCTAAAGAGGGCGGTTCTATCCTCCTCAGAATAGATTGCTACAGTTCTAATGCCCAACTCCTTACAGGCTCTAATTACTCGAATTGCTATTTCTCCACGATTGGCCACTAAAACTCTTTTAAATTTTTTCGACATTCTCTAATCTCCCTTCTTTAATTCTTTAATAATAGAAAGTATTTATATTTAATAAAATTCTACCCAGATAAATAAGGTAGAAATTATTAATAAAGTATTTTCAGTTAGAGAATTTTCTCCTAAAAACTGATAAAAGTTAGTAATTTAATTATATTCATTTAAAGTATACCATAATTTTTAGTCAATATCTAATTAAAGCTTATATTATTAATTTTTTGAATTATCTTTTATTTTGCCTAAAGTAAATTAAAAGTACTCCTGAACCAATTAAAATAATTGGAATTAAATAATTTAAATAACTTAAGTTCTGCATAAATTGACTGTTATCTAAGAAAATTACAAAAAGACCAAAAATAATTAGTGATCCTCCCGGATAAAGCGGCCAGTCCCAGTTTTCAAAGGCACTGCTGTGAATTAAAATGACTAAAAATGAGATTCCAAGGAGAATAAAAAAGACTCCACTACCAAGATTATTAATAAAATCAATTCTCTGCAGATCGGAAGCTAAGGCAATAGAAGTTAAAATTGAGGCTGGAATTAAAAACCCAATATTTCTGTAATTTTTCCTTCCTCCTAATAGAATATAACTGATTAAAAATCCGGCACTTAATAAATAAAGAAAAATATTATCACTAACTAAATCAAATGTATTAAGCAGCATAAAAAGTCCAATCGTTATTAATAAGATTCCCGATTTAAGTTTATCCATATTATCCCCCTTTTGTTTATTTGTAGTTTAATTATATCAAAAATTATTTATTCAGCAAATATTTATTTCAATTCAGAGAAGGACATTTTTTTTATTTAAAGAATATAATATTAGGACGGAAAAAAAGCATAAGAGGTGGCGCCAATGAGATATATAGATGATTTCTTAAAAAATGCCAAAACGCTGATCTCTTTTGACCTGATTTTATTGTTTATAAAAAGGGTTTACCAGAAGGCTAGAGAAAACGACATATTTATTCATGCTATGGGAATGGTTTATATCACTATTCTGTCTATAGTTCCCTTTTTGATTTTTTCATTTTATATTATGACTCTATTTAACTTCTTTGGTAAAATCGATACGATTGTAGATGAGATAAAGTCTCTAATTTTAAACAATTTGGCTGCTGGTACAGGAGAAAGTTTAATTAATTATTTGGAAATTTATATCGTAAATGTTGATATAGAACAGCTTGGAATAATTAGTTTTATTTCTTTAATTTTTATTATTGTTTTTATGCTGGCCCGAGTAGAAATGACATTTAATAATATTTGGAATGTCAAAGAACATCGTGATCTGTTTAAAAGATTTGTGTCCTTCTGGACTTTTATCACTTTAGGTACCTTTACTATTACAATGCTCTTAACCTTAAGTCTGCTTTTTGCAGAAAGATATTTAGGTCTCTGGCTGAGTGGAGAACAGATTAGTGAAAGCAGTATTTTTAATCATATTTTATTTTCATTTAATTTTTTAGTTTTTATCATTTTCTATTACTTTGTTCCAAATACAGAAGTAAAGCCTACTGCAGCTATTTTTGCCGGTTTATTTAGTGGATTTTTATTTATTTTATCCAAAAGATTATATGGGATTTATACATCTAATATTGTAACTTATAATCAGGTTTATGGTCCTTTATCGATAATTCCGATTTTCTTGCTCTGGCTCTATTTGATTTGGTTAATCGTACTTTTAGGAGCTGTGAGCTCTTATGTTTTCCAGCATCGAAGCAGTCTAAAATATATGTTGAACCGCAAAAAAATTAACCAGGGATTGAGAGGCCTAATACCGACTGCCATTTTATTGGTTTTGCTTAAAAATAACAGGCAGCAGGATACTCAAGCTCTTTCCTTTTCTAATTTACTTGATCAAATTAATTTACCGGCTGAAGATATAGAGCTTGAAATCGAAAGACTAAAAAACAAAAACTTGATTGCAGAAACAGAAGCTGGTAAATTTGTTACACTGGCAAAAACAGAAAATATTTCTGTCTGGGATATTTATCAAAGTAATTATTTAGACGATGATTTTAAAATTCAATATATTTTTAGAGATCAAGAACTGCAGAAGCTTTATGAAGAAATTAAGAAACAGGAAAAACATAGCTTTGAAAAAATGAAATTGAAAAACTTTTTAAATTAATTTGTTGAAAGTCTTTATTTTTTCATGTTTTTGTGTTACAATTAATGATTGTGTCAGGCATTATGCATTGAGGAGGAATTTAAATGGTTAAAAAAGCTAATAATGAAAATAATGATAACCAGAATGACAGTACTGAAGAAGAAAATGAATTAGATCTTTCCATACCTGATGGAGCCGGTATTGATGATTCCGTTCGCGTTTATTTAAAGGAAATGGGTAAAGTTGATCTGCTTGACAAAGAAGAAGAAGTTGAACTTGCAAAAAGAATTGAACAGGGTGATCAGGAAGCTAGAGCCCAGCTAACTGAAGCTAATTTAAGACTTGTAGTTAGTATTGCTAAAAAATATATAGGACAGGGTATGTCTTTTCTGGATTTAATTCAGGAAGGAAATAAAGGATTAATGAAGGCTGTAGAAAAATTTGATTACACCAAAGGTTATAAGTTTAGTACCTATGCTACCTGGTGGATTAGACAGTCAATCACAAGAGCACTTGCAGATCAGGCTAGAACTATTCGAATTCCGGTCCACATGGTAGAAACAATGAATAAATTAAGAAGAATTGAAAAGCGACTCAAAAAAGATTTAGAAAGAGAACCAACTCTAGAAGAGATTGGTGAAGAAATGAATATGGAGCCGGAAAAAGTGCTGGAAATTCAAAAACTAGCAATGAATCAGCAGCCTACTTCTTTAGACACTCCTATTGGCGAAGAAAAAGACAGCCATTTAAAAGACTTTATTGAAGATCAGGATGCACCTGCACCAGAAATGCTTGCTTCTTCTGAACTTCTTAAAGATCAATTAGAAACAGTATTAGACACTCTAACTGACCGCGAAAAAAGAATTATTAAATTAAGATTTGGACTTGAAGATGGTCGTCAGAGAACTCTTAAAGAAGTTGGAAGTCAGTTTGGAGTAACCAGAGAAAGAATTAGACAGATTCAGGCAAAAGCCTTAAGAAAGCTCAGACATCCCACCCGTAGTAAAGAGTTAAGAGGGTATTTAAATAACTAAAAATTAACTTTGATAGTTTATAAATTTAACTTCATCATTAATATATTGGAATTAAAAATTTAAGCAAAAAAATAAGCCAAAAAAATGAAGGCTGAAAAAACCGATAACGGTTATTTTCAGCCTTTTTGCTATTTAATATGATTTTTTTCAACATACGCACTAATAATATCATATAGAAATTCAATATTTTCAGCTTCATCTTTGAAATTTTGCTGCAGTAGTGGAATATCAGTTTGGATCATAGTAAAAAGCCGATAAAGATCACTACTATCTCTTTCAATTTCTATTTCAAATTCTTTTTCTAATACGGCAGCAAATAAATTATAAATTTGATTAATCAAAACTTCTGGAAAGCGAACCCGCTTAAATTGTTTTTTCTGTTCTTCTTCTCCAATTTCTAAATCACTAATTATATATCTAAATAATTCTCTGACTATTGCTTTTTTATTTTTCATTTCTGAATAAATAACCCTTAAGTAGCTGATTAGATAATTGTCTTCTAACTGCTGACAGTTTCTTTTTAAAATTTGATAAGTTTCTCGCCAGCTTTCTTCAAAAGCTTCTATATATAGTTCTAATTTATTTGGGTAATAATTATATAATGTTCCAACAGCTATTCCTACTTCAGCTGCTATTTTTCGCATACTAACTTTTTTATATGAGCTTTCTCTAAACAATTTCAAAGCTGTTTTAGATATTTCTTCATCTAAGTTCTCAATAATTTTAGGCATTTTTATTTCTCCTTTAATTAAGAAATTCCTTATTTACTTATTTCTTTATCGTTAAGCACTTTCCTGCTCATAATTTAATTTAATTTTGGACGAAGTGTTTAGAGAAGCTTCAGTTTCCAGCTCTTTAATTTCACGATAAACATAGATAAACAAGAGTGCTGTCAGCACAAATGTTAAGCCATCAGCAGCTGGTTGAGCCATAAACAATCCAGAGATTTCAAATTTTTTGGAAAACAGATAAACTGCAGGTATAAAAAATAATCCCTGTCTTGAAAGTGATAATATTGTTGCAGGAATTCCATGGCCTAAAGCCTGAAATAAAGTATTGATTGTAATACTAAAACCAATCAACGGTAAAACTAGAGAATAATATTTTAAGCCTTCAGCAGCAATTTCTATTACCTCAGGGTCTCGACTAAAAATAGAAATAACTTCTTCATTAAAGAAATAAAATAAGATAAATAACGCAATACCAAAAATTGTTGTCCTTTTAATTGTAACAGAGATTGAATCCTTCAATCTCTTAATTTGTCGAGCCCCAAAGTTAAAACCAGCTACAGGCTGAAAACCCTGAGTAAATCCAGCAGTTACAAAAAACCCAAAGGAAAAAACTCTATTAATAATTCCAACTGAAGCAACAACTGATGATCCATATACAGCCGCCATATTATTTAAAACAGTCATGGCCACACTGCTTAAAAGCTGTCTAATTAAAGTTGGAACTCCGATTTTCATAATTTCCGAATAAATTGTTAGTGATGGCCTAAATTCACTTATTTTAAAATCAAGCACACTCTTTTCTGATTTATAAAATGCAATTAACATCACTGTTGAAACCGCCTGAGCAATAACAGTGGCTGTTGAGGCACCTGCAATTCCCATCTTAAATGTAAAAATCAAAATAGGATCTAAAATAATGTTGATAACAGCCCCTGTACTTAAGGCAACCATACTCATTTTGGCACTACCTTCTGCCCTCACCATATTATTCATATTCATGTTGCTCATAGTAAAAATTGAACCTAAAATTATTATAGCAGTATAGTTTACTGCATAAGGCATAATAGCATCAGTCGCTCCAAACAGCCTGAGTAAAGGTTTTAAATAATATATCCCTCCGACTGCCATTAAAATTCCTAAAATAAAAGTTGTAATTATTGAAGTTGTTGAAACCTGATTAGCCATCTCCTTATTATTTTCTCCTAATAAGCGAGAAATAAATGAGCCTGAACCAATACCAAATGTTAGGCCAATTGCTGAAATTACCATAAATAAGGGAAAGGCAATAGTTACAGCTCCAACTGCTTCTGTACCAATTCTACCAACAAAGATTGTATCTACAATATTATAAACTGCTGTTACCAGCATTCCAATTATTGCCGGTATTGACATTTCTGTTAGCAATTTTTTAATTGGCATTTCTGCCATTTTTCTTGTCTTTTCGTCTTTATACATCTTATTACCTCCAATTATCTTATATGAACTATGTTCATTATATTATAAAAAAACACTTTATAAATTATGTTCACTATAATTATTATAATGAATAATGTTCATAAAGTCAAGATGTTTTCAAATTGTTTTATTTATAGTTTATAAATAATTAAATATCGATCTTAGTTTGAATAAATTTTTTTCCGCTAGCAGACTTAAAAAATATAATATTAAAGCTTAAAAAGATAGCAGCTCCAGTTAATATAATATATTCTACTTCAATCAGTTTAATTGCAAAAGAAGAAATTAAAAGTGAAATTGGTGCAATAATTTTAATAATGCTCATTTTAACACTTAAAACCCTGCCCAGAAGATTCTGGGGGACAATTTTTTGGATAATCACATTTGCCGGAACATCTATCCAGGCTACTGAAATACCACTTAAAAACATCAAAAAACTATAATATACAAGAATGAAATTTGGAGTAGGAGTATTTTTGAAAACAATAATTGGCAGTGCAAATGCTGTCACTCCAAAAGCAGTAACAAAAGTAATCTTTTTAATTAAGATATTATAACTTATTTTATCCATTATTTTTTCTGTTAATACTGCTCCAACTATCATTCCAATCGGGAATGCAGCCTGGATTATACCATATTTTTGGGGATCTATCTTCCAAATTGTGTTGATTAAATAAGGTAATGGCACAATTAAAGTAAAATTGAAAAAGAAATTTAAAGCAATAAAAATATATAGCAAATTTTTCAAATTTCTAGATCTGAAAATATAGTAAAACCCTTCTTTTAATTTTAAAATAAAACTATCTAAATCTTTATCATTTCCCGTCTCTTCTAACTGCTGGTTATATTTATAATCTATAAAATATTCAATTAGAGCAGATATTATAAATGAGATAGCATTAATTAGAATAAAGCCTTCCAGATCAATAAATCCATAAATTAATCCTCCCAGCAGCGGACCTAAAATATGGGATAAAGACTCTATTATTCTGGCTTGAGAATTGATTTTCACCAGCCCTGATTCTCTTACCAGACTTGGTTTAGCAGATTCTAGAGCAATATCAAAAAACACAGTTAAAGTTGTCATCAAAAAAGTACTGAAATATAATAGATAAACATTAAAATTAAATCTAATTATAATCAAATAAATTAGAAATAGAAATATTCCATTAATTAAATCTGATCCAACCACAAGCAGCTTTTTATTAAACTTATCTGCAATTACACCTGCAATTGGATTAAACAAAACTACAGGTAAAGTATATAAAGTTAGATTTAGGGCAAAAGAGAGTGCAGAAGAAGTTGTACGCAAAAGGTAGAGACCGATCACAAAAGCATAAATTGCAGAACCAAATAAAGAAATTGTTTTACCTGATAAAAAAAGTATCAAATTTATATTTTCCCTCTTATCAGCTTTAACTTCCAATTCTTTTGCAGCATTTTTCCTCTTATATCTCAACATTTTTATTACCTCCTCTATTTCTAAGCTAATTATAATTAATGGAGGTAACTCAACTGCAAGAGTCTTAAAAACTTTTTTTAGAATAATTTTTTCAAAAAATGGAGCCTGCTCTACTTTTAAGATTTATTTTTTAGCCTGCAGCTGATAAGAATAAATCTGATCTCCAAGTTGAGCAAATTCTTCGTATTTACCCATTGAAATATTTACTTTATTTATTTCAGATTTATATTCATCTAAAAAATCAAATCCCATTTCTTTAATTTTTCTTCTAATATTTGAATAGATAAAATAATCTCGATATTCTCTGTCAACAATGTTTTTCTCTCCAAATTTATGATAAATAATAAAGACCGCTGTCATTATCAGATGATCTTTAAAATATTTAGCCAATAATTCAGGTAAAAAACCCTGATTATTAAAGGAATAATTAGAAATTCCGGAATAATCGATTAAATAATCAATACTTTTTTCTTTAAGAGGTAAAGAGGGTAATTCTGCAGTCAGGAAAACAACTTCAGGTCCTGCAGCCGATAATTCCAGCAATGATTTAAGATATTTGTTCTGCTCCGAATTATGTTCAACACAGATATAGATAGTATCTGAAGGCAGCTTGTCATAGATATTTCTTAACAGAAGTCCATAACCAGAACCAGGTTCTAAAATAATTTTGTTTTTTAAGTCAGTATAATTAATTCTATTTTTCAGCCACTCCAAGCTCTGATATGATTGATCCATAAATTTGGAATTAGTCTGCTGAATATAATCTGTCAGATGAAAAACTGGATCTGTTTCAAACAATTCTGCTCTTTCTTTGTTATAAATTTCTTTAGTATAAAGAATACCATCCTTAATTAAAATCTTTTCTCCACAGATGCAGTTAAGGCTGCCCTGGTGAATTCTGTTATTTTTAATTTTTTCTGCAGAGAGAGTAAAATCATTTCCACAAACTGGGCAGGCAAAAAGATTCAGCAGCTTTAAATTTAAACTGAGGTCATTCTGCTTTTCATTTATTTCTTCTTTAATTTTCTTTAAGTGAAGATTGAGAGATTTTTTGGCGTCTTTTAGTTCAACAATTCTTTTTTCTATATTTTTTAACTTTTTTTGATATAAGTCCTGATAATAGCTGCTTTCTTGATAATTGCTCAGCCTTCCAATTCTCTTAAAACTTAAAATCTCCTTAATCTCTTCTAAAGAAAACTCCATCTCTTTTAAATTCAAAATTTCTTCCATATCATCTTGATCTTCCTGATCAAAATCATAGTGTCCCCCTAGCTTCTGAGGATTAATTAAATTCAATTTCATATAATAACGAATAGTATCATAACTTAAATCAAATTTGTTTGAAAATTCTTTAATTTTCATCTAAACTCATCCTTTTTTAAATTATTGATAGCATCAAAGTAATAAAGCTGCTGTATTAGATAACAGCAGCTTAAATTGTCATTAAATCTAGTAAGTTATTATTTTTTAGCCAGAGACCCCATGGGATCCCAGGGTTTTAAAACAACCGGATCTTTTTGATATGATTTAAGGTCAGACTCAGATAAATATTTTTTATGAATAACTACCTCGTAGTTAAATTCTTTAAACCAGTCATTACTCATTATGAAAAATCCATCATCACCAACTTTTTCTCCCCAGCTGTTCTGAACCTTCCAGCGTTCAGTTTGGTCCTGATCATCAAGGTTGACTCCGGTAAAGACCATTGCATGAGTTAAAATACTCTCTCCATACTGCAGGCGTTCACCTTTATCTAAAGAAAACTTGGTATCTAATACTTTTTCATAATTAAAAAGCTCAGTATCCATGATTCCTAAATCTCTATCAGACCACTGGCCTACATCACAACCAAACCAGACAGGTTCACCATTTTTTAACTGAGCTGTACTATAATTGATTAATTTTTCAATAGGCAGGTTTAAATAATGGATCTGCTGACCTTCCTTAACATTTCCCAGAAATTCTACTGTATAAGTTTGATCAAATGGTTTATCTTTAGTTGGAGCATTAATAATACTTACATAATCAGTCATCTTAACTTTAGAATATTTATTATAAAATTCTTTGGGAGTCAGTCCGCTGTCGCGATAAAATTTACCATCTTTATCTTTGTACTCAAAATCAAATTCTTGCGGAGGTTCTCCTAAAAAATAAGCCAGCACAGCATAAATTTCACCCAGCATAGCTTCTTTTTCTTCTCTTAAACTTTCTTTATCTGCACCTAATTTAAAATCATTTCTCAGAGTTTTAGCCAGATCTCTTAGTTTTAAACTCAATATTTTGTTCATATAACGGGAATTGCTGCTGTGATAAGTTTCAGGCATTACATATTTAGGGATTATTCCGTATTTTTCGATTAATGCAGTAAACATATCCCACTGACCACCATCATTTGTTGGTTCATTTAGGAGCCACATCACTCGACGGCTGTCAAGCTCTAGTTCCACTGTGGAAATGATGTTTTCTAAAAAATAATTTGCTTTTTCCAACTTATCCCAGAACATTGTATATGACTGCGATAATTCAAAATTATGGTCTTTAATATTTAGATCTTTAGAAATACTGAAACGGATATTATTTAAAGCTGCAAACATCCAGCAGCGTCCGCTTTTTTTCTGATTTGTAACCTTACCTACATCAATTTCTTCCGAAAAATCATAATGCATTTTTTTAACAGATTCATTATTTAAAGCAGTGTCATTAATACCATTTTTAATTACTGCATTAGCAATGATCTCACTGTTTTCTCTTTTTTTAAAATAGGCTGAAAAATCTTCTAGATTTTTTTGATCTATACTTTGTCTATTCATTTTAAAACCTCCCTATTGTGTTATTCTATCTATTTCTATCTATTTCTATCTATTTTTGTCTATTTCTGTCTATTTATATCTAATTGTTTATAAAAATACTTAAGATCTGCATTAAATTATGTTCTGAAATATATAATTCATCAAATGCTAACTCTTCTGCTATTTTTTCAAGGTCCTCTTTTTCATAATCAAATTTTTCTGCTAGAACTTCTAAATTTTTATCTTTAGCATAAGTATTATATAATAAACAGTCATCGTGCTGCCAGGAAAATTTAATTTTATCGATCAGCAGTAGAGGAGTATTTAAACTCTTATTAATTAGTTCATTATCTGTTGAGATATATGTTTTAAACTGCCTATTTTGGCCGATAAAATCCAAAATACTATCAGCTTTTTTATATAATTCTTCTTTATTATCAGGAAATTTGCCGGGCTCAACCTCAGTAATTGTAATTGCCAGTCTAATCTTTAATGGTAATAAAACTGATCTTAATTCCCTTAAAAAATCAATAATATTTAGCTCTTGAGTAAATATTCCTCGAATCTCATCTCCCTTGACTATTTCAAATTTGCTGATTACTGCTTCAGGATAATTAATTTGATTTATCTTTTCTGCAAATAATTCTGCAAAATTATCAATAGTTTTAGACTTAATTATATCTCCTTTGATTGTTATGTATTTATTCATCAAATTCACCTCTAAGATATTTTCTTTTTATCTAATTGTACATTTTTCTTCGTTCTTTAATGACTTATAAGCGGGACGAATTATTTTATGATCACTAACCAGCTGTTCAATTCGATGAGCACACCAGCTGGCAATTCTGGCTGTAGCAAATAATGGAGTAAATAATTCTTCCGGAATATTTAATAGCTGATAAACAAAACCAGAATAAAGGTCCACATTTGCACAGATTACACAATCTTCTCCTCTTTTTTCTTTGAAAATTTCTTTAGTTAAACTTTCAATATTATGATAAAGTTCAAATTCTTCCAATCTTCCTTTTGCTGCAGCCAACTCCTTTGCTTTTTTCTTTAAAATAACAGCTCTGGGATCACTTTTAGTATAGACTGCATGTCCCATTCCATAAATTAAACCCTTTTTATCAAATACCTCACCATTTAAAATTCTTTCTAGATATTTCTTTAACTCATTTTTATTCGAATAATCAGCCAGATTTTCTTTAATATTATCAACCATTGATTTTACTCTTAGGTTGGCACCACCATGTTTTGGTCCTTTCAAACTACCTACAGCCGCACCTACAGCTGAATAAGTATCAGTACCACTTGAGGAAACTACATGAGTTGTAAAAGCAGAGTTATTACCACCACCATGTTCAGCATGTAAAATTAACAGGAGATCCAAAGTATCTCTTTCAAGCTGAGTATAATCATTATTAGATCTAATCATATGCAGAATATTAGCTGCTGTACCCAAACCATCTACTGGATTATGCAGATAAAGGCTTTGTTCATCAAAGTAATGCGCCTTAGCCTGATAGCCATAAGCAATAATTGTTGGGAATCTAGCAATTAATTTTAAGCTCTGAATTAAAATTCTATCAATCTCAAGTGAATCAGGTTGATCATCATAAGAATAAAGAACCAGAATTGCCCGCTGCAGTTTATTCATTACATCTCGACTTGGACTTTTTAAGATAGTATTTTCGGTAAAGTGGGGAGGTAATTTTCTAAACCCATCTAAAATAGTATTAAATTTTTCTAGTTCCTCTTCATCAGGCAGCTCGCCAAATAATAACAGATAAATAATACTCTCAAAACCAAATTCACCAGTGTTTTTGATTAAATTATCGATCTCAATATCTCTATAAAATAGTTTACCCTCAATTGGAGTTTTAACACCATCACAGTAAGTATAACCATGGACAGAACCAATCTTAGTAAAACCAACCACAACACCAGTTCCATCAGAATTTCTCAGACCCTGTTTGATATCATACTGCTTATAAAATTCTTTATCAATTTTATTAACTTTTTCTACTTTAACTGCTCTATCCTGCACCCAATTTTTCTTTAAATCTCTAATTAACCAATCTTTAGTATCCACATTCTCACTCCTCTATTCAATCTATCGTATTAATTAGTTTTAAAACTGTATCTTTACCATTTAAAAAATCTTCAAATTCTTGTTCTACCATAATATCCGGATATAAAGAATCAGGATCACTCTTTTCTAAAATTTGATAATATTTAGCTGAATAACTTATTTTAAGCTTTGAATTTGGCAGCCTAAAACTTTTGACTTCTCCAAAATGATTTATTTTAGTTAAAGTAGGATATCCGACTAAATATGCATTTAATTTATACTTAAAATTTAAAGCATTTAGGATAGCGGTAGAATAAGTATCTTTACCAATAATTACATAAAATCTTAGAGTGTCTTTATAAGCACTCAGTTTTTCAGCCAATTCCAATCCGGGCCTGTAATCACCACCGCTGTTATATCTTAAATCAATTATAAATTTATTTACTTCTCTATAATTCAAAAAATTAAATAGCTGCGCTTCCATTTTTTTAAAAGAAGAATTGTTTAGATCATTTTGCTCCAAATCTTCGACAGCTATTTTATCATGATGGCCTTTCTGAAGACTGTTATACTGCAGATAAATTGTTTTTTCAGTCGGGAAATAATCTACATAAAAAAGTTGCTTCTCTTTTTTTGAAAAGTTATTTTTTTGATAGTCTAATTCAATTAATTTTTCAGAATTTGCTTTAATATTCTCAATTTTTTCCGCCTCAAAATTAACATTAAAATAGTTTTCACCCTCCTGAAAAGAAAAAATATTATTTTGATCAATAATGTTTAAATATATTAGAACATCTTTTAAATTGAGAAAAGATTGAAGGCGAGATTCTAAGGCATAGTAGTTGTCAGCATTTATCAATCCAGAAAACTTAAATTTTAATTCTTCTAATGAATGACCATTAATTGAAATTAGTTTAGCTCCCAAAATTTCTTTATAATTTTTATTTACCGCCATAACACGATAACCATCAGCGAATTTCTTTAAATAAAAAGGATAATATTCTCTCAAATAAGAAGTATTATCTAATGCTAGATTCTGGTCCCCTACTTTGTTAAATATCTCAATAATTCTTAATGTGATTTCAAGCTGAGACAGTTCTGCTAAATCAAATTTAAGCTCCTCAATTTCTCGATTAAATTCAGCTTGATTCAGCTCTGAAAACAAGTTTAAATGTTTTAAAGGCAGCTCGCTTTTCAAATAATTAAGATCTTCCCTCCATTCAGCAGTTGAAACCTCTGCTGCATAAATAATATTATATGAGATAAAATTAGTGGAGATAAATAAAATTAGAATAAGCAGCAAAATTATTTTTTTCACTTCAAATCCCCTCCACTAATTTATAATATTAATTAGAATATATTTTAAAGATCATCTTCAACTCTAATCACACTATTAATTTCAATTACATCATCAAGGTTCTTAATTTCAGCCAGTGATTTTTTAAGATCCTTTTCTTTTACATGATGAGTAATAAAAACTAAAGGAACAATCGGATTATTTTTCTGTTTTTGAAGAACTGAAGCAAGGCTGACATTATTATCACCAAAAATTTTAGTGATGTGAGATAACACACCCGGCTTATCTTCTACCTCAAAACGTAAATAAAAACTGTTTTCAATTTCATCAATGTCAGTTACATTACTTTCTAAAAATGAATCCATGCGCTGAACTTCACGCTGATTATAATTAATATCTTTTGCAACCTGAATAATATCTGCTGTTACAGCACTTCCAGTTGGCATTTGTCCTGCTCCTCTGGCAGTTGACATTACCTGTCCTACTGCATCACCATGTAAATAAACACAGTTATAAGTACCATTAATCATGGCAATCGGATGATCTTCCGGCACAAATGCTGGATGAACTCGAATGTCAACTCCATCCTCTCCATTTTTAGCAATAGCCAGCAGTTTAATAACATATCCCATTTCATGTGCAAGTTCTAAATCAGCACTTTTAATTTCTCTAATACCTTCAACATAAACATCTCTTACATCAACAAATCTCTCAAAAGCCAGAGAAGATAAGATAGTAATTTTATAAGCTGCATCATGACCATCTATATCTGAGGTGGGATCAGCTTCAGCAAAGCCGAGTTCCTGAGCATTTTTTAAAGATTCATCAAAATCCTTCTGGTTTTTACTCATGTCAGTTAAAATATAGTTAGTTGTTCCATTTAAAATACCATAAATTTTTTCTATTCTGTTTGCAGCAAGTGAATTCTGAAGAGGTCTAACAATTGGCAGCCCCCCAGCTACACTTCCTTCATAACAAACCTGAACATTGTTTTCATCTGCTTTTCTAAAAATCCTTTTGCCATATTTGGCAATTACAAGTTTATTTGCTGTAACAATACTTTTACCATTTTCAATGGATCGAATAATGTAATCATAAGCCGGTTGTTCACCACCGATTAATTCTACGACAATATCGATTTCAGGGTTATCAATTATATCCTCAACTCTATCAGTTAATAAATCCCTTTTGATCTCAATGTCCCTTTTCTTGTTAAGGTTGTTGACGAGTATTTTTTTTATCTTTACTTCAGTTCCAACCTTATTTTTTATGTTCTCAGCATTCTTTTCTAAAATCTTAACTACTCCACTACCTACTGTTCCTAATCCTAAAATTCCTAATTTAAGCAATTTTATAACCTCCTGTAATTATATTGCTTGCTTCTATCTTCTGCATTACTAAATATTATATCAATAAGCTGTTAAAATGTCGACCATTTGAGAAAATTTATACTCATTTTTTGAACAAAATTGTTTACTAGAATACAATTATCAAAAATAATAATTATTCCTATTGACAAGTAAAATAAATGGTGGTATATTGTATTTATCAAAATTAAATTGTACAAAACTTAATTAGGGAGGATAAAAAAATGAAAAAAAGTTTATTTAATTCTCAAAAACTGATGGTAGCTTTAATTGTTCTGGCTTTAGTTTTTTCTCTTAATTTTATGGTTTTGGCATATGGATATGGAAGTAGTGGACCTGATGTTTTAGATGTGGCTCTGGAGGCAGATGACTTTAATACTTTAGTTACTGCAGTTATTGAAGCAGATTTAGTAGCAGCACTTAAAGGTGATGGACCATTTACAGTTTTTGCACCAACAGATGCAGCTTTTGCAGCACTACCTGAGGGTGTATTAGAAGGTTTATTAGCTGACAAAGAACAGTTAGCAAATGTACTTTTATATCACGTAGTTTCCGGTAAGGTAATGGCTGAAGATGTTTTAACTATGGATGGAGCAGAAGTAGGAACACTGCTTGGAGAGGATATTGAAATTTCAATTAGAAATGGAATGGTTTATATCAATGATGCACAGGTAATCACAACAGATATTGAAGCCAGCAATGGTGTCATTCATGTAATCGATACTGTTTTAGTCCCTTAATTTTAAAAAAATAAGCTTATGTTGTCTATATTAAATTAATAAGGAGGAAATGAAAATGAAAAAAGGTTTAGTTGATTCCAGGAAATTGATGGTAGCTTTAATTGTTCTGGCTTTAGTATTTTCTCTTAATTTAATGGTTCTGGCAAATGGACATGGTGGAAGTAAAATGGATATCATAGATACAGCTATAGAGGCTGATGATTTTAATACTCTCGCAACTGCATTAACTGAAGCTGATTTAATATCCGCACTTAAAGGTGAAGGTCCATTTACAGTTTTTGCACCAACAGATGCAGCTTTTGCAGCTCTACCAGAAGGTAATTTAGACAGTCTGCTTGCTGATAAAGAGCAGCTTTCAAATGTTTTACTTTATCATGTAGTTTCAGGCAAAGTAATGGCGGAAGATGTTTTAACAATGGACGGAGCTATGGTAGAAACACTATCTGGTGCAGAAATTGAGATTTCAATCGAAGATGGTATGGTTTATATCAATGACGCTCAGGTTACAACAACAGATATTGAAGCCAGCAATGGTGTCATTCATGTAATCGATGCTGTTTTGATCCCTTAATTAAATTAAAATATATAGAAGCACAAGAGCACAAGCAAAAACTCTTCTCATAATTTTTGAGAAGAGTTTTTATTATTAGTTCTTTTATATTTTAAACTAAGCTAATCCTAAAAAACTAAAAAATTCTAAAAATGTTCTAATTACACTAGCACCACCAACAGCAGTTCCGATTACACTGCCTAAGTTAGCAAGAATAACAATTAGAAGAATGTGAGTTACTTTATTTGTATAAATTTCTTTAATCGTAATGCCCTCAGACAACTTCTGAAAATCTTTTACCTGTGGCTTTTTAAGATAAGCTTCTGCCAAACCGGCAAACCAGCCTGCTGCAAGCGTAGGGTTTTAAAGAACTTAGAGGTGCAACTAAAAAAGCTGTGAGTACAGTTAAAATATGACCCCTACCTAAAATAACTCCCAAAGCTGAAAGTGATCCATTCCAAATAAACCAGGCTTTAGTAACTTCTATACCTGTACTAGTATTATTAATAAAACTGGAAATAATAATCACTAAAATAACTGCTGGAATTCCCCAGGAAAATATTTTCCCCCATTTAGCTTTAGGAGGTATTTTAGTTATCTTAGCTAAGTTCTGTTCTTTAAAAATTTCTTTTTTAACTCCAGGTACATGAGCTGCACCTAAAACAGCAACAATTTTTTCTCCAGGAGCATTTTTTATTTTTATTAGCCAAAAATTGATCTCTTTCGTCAAGCAAATGCTTTTTGATTCCAGGAAAACTCTTTCCATTTCCTCCAGCATCATATTTAAAGCATCTCCATTTTTTAGCTCATCTAATTCAGCTTCTGTTATTTCTTCGTCAACAAAAAGCATAGTTATAATTTGAAAAATAAGCTTCAACTTTTCCCAGAGTCCAAGTCCCGCCCAGACTCTTTTAAAAGTAATCTGAATATTGCGGTCAGCAAGTACCAGTTCAGCCCCAACTTCTTTAGCCGACTTAATCCCCTGCCTCATCTCTTCTCCAGATTTAATCCCCAGTTTTTCAGCCATCCGACTCTGAAAAGAACTAATTATTAAATTAACCAGCAATAAAAGAGATTTTTTTTCTTTGATAACCTGAAAGATGTTCATTTCATTCCATTTATCTTCATCATTAATAGAACTATATCTTTGTTCATCTAATTCTACACATACACTATCAGGTTCTTCAGTTTCAATAACTTCTTTTACCTGCTCTGCACTTTTTTTCGAAATATGAGCAGTAGGAATTAATATAATCTCTTTCCCCTCATACTCAAGTCTTTGAATATTGTCTTCGTCCATAAAAACAGCTCCTTCTTAAAATTCTCTCACTTATATATTATATCATTAATGAAAGAATTATCAAAAAAACTTATTAGTAAAAAAATCATATAATCTATCAGGCAGCAGCCAGCGAAAAAATAAAATTAGTTTAGCATGGGCTGGAACTGCATATCTTGCCTTAGGTTTTGGACTTTCAGCTGCTTTAAAGATAGCTGCAGCAACACTTTCAGGCTGAGCAGCCATCCCACCTTCTCCATACATCTCTTCATATTTTGCAGCTTTTCTTTCTGCATCTTTTTGATAGATCCCAGAGCCAGAGCTTTCAAGTAGATTTTTACCAGCTGTTTCAGCCCATTTTGTTTCAATTGCACCTGGCTCAATTAAAATAACATCAATTCCAAATTCTCTTAACTCATTTCTAAGACAATCACTTAAACCTTCTAGAGCAAATTTACTGGCATGATACCAGCCACCTAGAGGAGTCCATATTTTTACCTGCAATCGAAGATATATTGATTATTCTACCCTGCTTTTTATTTCTCATATGTGGAATCACTAATTTAGTTAGCTCAGATAAACCAAAAACATTCACTTCAAATTGAGCTCTTACCTTTTCAATTGGCACCTCTTCAACCGCACCATAAGCTCCATAGCCAGCATTATTTATTAGAATATCAATTTTACCTTCGTTCTCAATGATTTGATTTATACAATCTTTTCTCATTTCAGCATCTGTGATATCCATTAAAATATAATGGCCATCCTGATACTCAGTTAAGTATCTGAGGTCTGCTTCAGTTCTGGCCGCTCCATAAACTATATATCCCTGCTCAAGAAATTTTTTAGCTGCCGCACGTCCGATACCACTTGAGGCACCTGTTATTAAAACAACTTTTTGCTTCATAAATAAACCTTCCTTTCTTTTAATTATTTCATATAGCTTATTTAGATTTTTACCTTTTAGATATTTTTTCTAGTTTTGTGCAATATAATAAGTATATAAAAAATTTATCAAAAGAATGCTGCTGATTCCAAGATAGAAGAAGTTGAAATTGATTAATAAATGAAAAAAATTCATTAAAATTTAAAAAGCAGGTAAAAACCTGCTTTCTTTAATTTAATCTTCCTGATAAAACTTATTAATTTCTGAAATTCTTTTCTCATTTTTCCTTTTAATAAAAGTACCGTTATCTAGATCCTGGGAAGCAGTCTTTAATTCCTCTCTGCTGTTCATTACAATTGGTCCACCCCAGGCTATTGGCTCTTCAAGTTTTTTTTCCAGCTAAAAATAAAAAGCGTGCTCTTTCATCTGCAGTGTTAACCCTGATTTTGCTTCCATTTTCATACAGCACACCCTGGGGATAACTGCGAAAATCTTCTTTTACAGGATCAAAATTAGCTTCTCCTCTAATTAAAAAGGCATAAGCATTAAATTCTTCTGGTAGTTCAAAAATAAAATCACTTTCTGGCTCCAATTCAACATCAAAAAAAGTAGGCTTTGTATCAGCTCTTTGAATATCACCACTTAAACCTTGATATTCTCCTGCGATAATGTGAACCTTTTTCTGATCATCATGATAAACCGGAATCATATCTGAAGTAATATCTCCATATTGAGGTTCAGTCATTTTATTATCTGCTGCCAGGTTTAACCAGACCTGAACTCCAAGCATCTCCTCTGATGGTTGAGGCAGTTCCTGGTGCAGAATACCTGAGCCAGCTGTCATCCACTGACATTCTCCATCTCTGATCACACCACTATTGCCAATACTGTCACCATGTTCAATTTCTCCCTTAATCAGGTAGGTAACAGTTTCGATGCCTCGATGTGGGTGCCAGGGGAAACCTTTTTTGTAATCTTCAGGATTAGTAGAATCAAAAAAGTCCATCATTAAAAAGGGATCAAAATCAGGAATCTGATGATAGCCAAAACATCGCCTAAGTTTAACACCAGCTCCATCCTGAGTTTCTCGTCCTTTAAAATACTCTTTTACTTTTCTATACATTTAAAATCCCTCATTTCTAATTATTTTTGTTTTGTCTAAATTTCTCAACTTCTTCCGACAAGGTATTGAACTCTCGATCGGCAATTTCCAGCATACCAGCTAAAGCATAAAACCTTCGCTGCAAATGTTTTGGCAGCTTTCCTTTGAACTTGTAATTACGGTCATGCTCTATTTCAGCCCAGGCATGCTGAAGAATACTTCTGATTTGGATCTCAAATTTTATTCCTGTAAATTTTTCTAGATCAGTAGCATGAATTTTTTCCTGATTCAACTCTGCTATATAATGGATTGATTTGTAACCCATTTTATCAGCGTCCAGCAGATCTGACTTATCCTCACTTTTTTCAAAATCAATTTTAAATAATTCTTTTATTATATCGCTAATTTGATGAATTTCCTTTTCAAAAAGAGTTATGATTCTAATACCTGCTAAATCGGTTATTTCAGCTGCCGGATCATCATATTTTTGCCGAAGAGCCTTTTCTCTAAAACTATTTACAGATTTGACTCTACTTTTTATACTGTGAAAAGCAATATCATTTTCTTTCAAAGCTTCTCTTAAAATAATCTCTACTTCTGCTTTTAAATTTATGTATTTATGTCTTTCTTTTTGATACCAAATAACTGCTTCATTTACTTTTTTCCTGTTTGCCATAATGACTGCCCCCAATTAAATGAAGTCTGAATATCTAATTATAATTTAAATTTTTTCTTCTTTGATTTCTAGATTGTTTTTCAACTTAAAATATAATTCAGCATTAACTGCATCATAATAAGGCTGAACAAATAAAATTCCAATTCCAAAAAATAAGGCACCTAAAATAAACCAACCAATAAATGAAAGATCAAGAATAAAAATATCCATTTTTTCTCCAGCTGTCATTTTACGGCTGAGATTTAAAACCTGGTTATGATCTAAATCAGGATTTTCAGCCAAAATATATGGAACAAAGCGGTATTGATACATTTTAATAATACCTGGAATTATTAATAAAAGTGTCCATAAAAATATATAAATCCCCCTAAACAATAGTGTAATAATAATGTTTTTATAATATCTTTTGTTAAAATATTTTAGGAGATATGAAAGCTCTGAATTACCATTCCACAGTTCAATAAAATATTTTCTGCCTCCTACTTCAAGTATATAACCAAGAAAAATTCTTAAGCCCCAAATAATTAAAAAAGCTGCTGCTGCAAATAAGGCAAGCTGTATTGTGAAATCATCACCATTAGTCGGCCCAGTACTACCTCCAGACCCTCCTAAATCAAGCTTGTTATGACTTCCTCCTGAGATAATCAGAATAAAACTTACTAAAAAAGACGGCCAATAAAAATCCCTTTAATTTTAGTTTTGCATTCTCTTTTAAATCAGATCGATTCCACATTTTGAGATCTCCTTTTAATTTATTTTCAAAAAAATTAAGATTTAAATTTTTCATAAAGCTTTTGCCCATATTAAAACTAACTGAGGTATAATCAGTTTTTTAGTAAAAACCCTACTTTATTAATAGTTACAACATTCCAATTAAAATTCCTTTTTAAAACAAAAAATCTCTATATTCAATTAAGAAAATAGAGGTGGAAATAGCTAGATTTTAAGAGACCCGACAAATAAATGCCGGGTCTTAAGCTTTTAGAATATTTAATTATTAAGTGCTGCTATATTATGACCACATTTGGACTAGAAAAGCACCATATGCTGATATAGCACCTACGGCTGCACCTGCACCTGCAGATTTTTTTCATGATTTCTTTCATGATTTATCATCCTTTCTTATAAACTTATAGTATTATTATAGGTTGTTATATAACCGTAGATATATTATACAACTTTTACTTATAAAGTCAAGTAAAGTACTATACTTTTTTAAAAATAAAATATCAATGCAGGAATTATAATAATTATGGCAAATTATATAAACAAGAACATTAATTATTAGAAAGGGGTTAATTATTATGAAAAAGCTTTTGTTATTTAGTGTTATTCTGGTTTTTATTCTGACATTTAATGTCTATGCTCATCCGCCTGGAAATAATAGAAATGTCTTTTAATGCTGAAAATAATATGCTTGAAGTTACTGTCCCTCATAATTCGAATGATAATACTGACCATTTTGTAAACAATGTTGAAGTCTTCTTAAATGACAATTTTGCAAATTGAACAAAGTTTTATTATGCAGACTGATAATGAAGTTCAATATTTACACTATATGATCCCTGGTGCAAAATCAGGTGATACAATCCGTTTGGTTGCAGAATGTAATAAATTTGGCAGCAGAGAAACTGAAATAACTCTCGAATAATTTTCTTTCTATTTAGCTTCTGAGTTTATGAAAGGAGGCTGCTGTGGGACAGTGGATTATTCCTTTAGGCATAAGTGCTCTGACATCTCTTTTAATAACCTTCTTATTAGGTATCAGATTTTTTAGAAAAATATTTAATATTAATCCCAGATTAAACTTAAAACTTCATAAAATATTTGCCTATATTACAATTGTTTTAGGCTATCTGTCATGGTTTATTAGTTTATATTGTCTATATGTAAATAATAAAAAACCCGCTTTAAAATCTGCTCTTATTTAGAACCGATTAGATTAATAAGCGGGTTTTACTTCGAAAAAACATATGATTTTCTTTAAGAAAAAATTTTAGCAACAACCGCTTTAAACTCAGCATACATTTTTAATCCTTCCAATTCATTAAGGCTCTGAACTAGCGATTCATAATACCATTTCTGCCTTTCTTTAGGAGCGGTAAATCTCTGCCAGAAATTTTTAGGACTCTTTTCAAGATCCCTCAAAATACTGCGCGCATTAGTTAGTTTATCAGCACAAGCAATTGCTTTATTAATGAAATTTGCTTCCTGACTTAGATATTTTAATTGTCTGTTCTTTTCTTGACTGCCAGCTTCTTGCTTCTCTTCCTTTTAACTTTTCTGAAGCTGATATAACCAATTCCAAAATCTCAGCTCCAAACTCATGCTTCTAAATCTGACTTAGAAACAGCAGTATCTTCCAATAAGTCATGCAGCAGGCCGGCTGCTACAATTTTATCTTCAAAAGAATTTTCTTTTAAAATCATTGCAACTTCAAAGGGATGAACAATATAAGGAATATCTCCACCTTTGCGGGTTCCTCCCCGATGATGCTGAGCAGCATATTCCATTGCCCGGGCTACTAATTTATTTGAATACATAAATATCACCTCTCTGAAGTTAGTTTAATTTAGCTTGATTTAAAATTATATAAAGGCTTTAAAACTTCTATTACTTGAATACTCTCTTTAATTGGTATTAATATTTCTTCTGCTGATTTATAGGCAAAAGGAGATTCATCTATTGTACTTTTTTTAACAGAAGTAGAATAAACATCACGCATTGTCTTTCTGAACTCTTGCAGTGAAAGCTCTTTTCTCGCCTGGGTTCTTGATAAAACCCTGCCTGCACCATGAGGAGCAGAGTAATTCCAATCCGGATTACCCAATCCCCTGGCTAAAATGCTTCCATCTCTCATATTTAAAGGTATTAGTAACTTTTCATCTTTATGGGCAGATACTGCTCCTTTTCGGATAATATTATCTTCAAAATTAATATAATTATGTCTAGTTTGAAAACTAAACTGTGGTTTTAAATCTAAAAAGTTTAATATTCTTTCAGCAATAATTTTTCTATTTAAATCAGCATATTTTTGAGCTATTTTCATGTCTTGATAATATTCGGCTGCTGCTTTTCCTTCTAAAAAAGAATCAGATTTATTTAAATTATATTCTTCTTTTAATTCCGGCTCATTAACCTCTTTATATTTGTTGCTGCAGTATTTATAAGCACGCTGCTGATGATAATTACAAATCTGCAGCCCAAAATTACGAGAACCACTGTGAATAACCAGATATTTATTTCCCTCCTGATCCTCGTTTATTTCAATAAAGTGATTTCCTCCCCCAAGACTGCCAACACCTTTAAGCTGATTTTCAGCATCTAAGTCGAGTTTTGCAGAAATAGTTTCTATTTCTTTTTCTAATTCAGCTGGTATTTTTTGACTAATGTTTTTGTTATGTTTAAAACCATGAGGAATACTGCTGCGGATAAACTTATCAAGCAGCTTAAAGTTGATGTCAATATTACCTAACTTAGATGTATGCATGCCGCAGTTAATATCAACCCCAACCGTATTTGGAATAATTCTATCTGCAAGAGTTGCTGTAAAACCAATCACACTACCAAGGCCAGGGTGATAATCAGGCATAATTCTAATTTTAGAATTTTTATAGGCAGCATTACTGCAGATTTTTTGAATCTGATCCACTGCAGTTTGATCTCTAGTTAGCGAAAAAACTTTAGCCTGATTGTATTTTCCTTCGACTGTAAAATAATTAGCTGCTTTATCCATATAAAATTCCTCCTGTTTTGTTATTCTAAATTCTGGCTTCAATTTGAGGTACAAAGAAATTAAGAGCAAGAGAAACTAAAAGTGAATTAACTAAATAAAATAAAACCAGGAATAGAACATTACCCCCCATTATGGAAAGCAGCATTGGCTGTAAAGCAGTACCTAAAATAAGATCTGTTAAATTTAAGGTTAAAAAGAATCCAACTGCAAAAATTTTTGTTAAAAATATTATTTTAAAAAGTTTTTTATGATCTCCATGGAATAATTTTGCCATTACTATTCCTAGCAAAGCATATAGAAAGATAAAAAATATCTGCTGAAAGAAAAATAAAATAGAAAAGGCTAAAGTTATAATAATTAAAGCCAAATATTCCTTCAGGGAAAACTTTATGTAATTTAAATACATTATAGTTGGTACAGTAACAGCATTAACTATATTTGTGCTGCCTCTAAAAAGCATAAAAGAAATAAAAATTAAGGCCAGACTAAAGGCAGTATGGCTTAAATTTTTTATTTTCATGTTAGTTGTCTCCTTTTTGGATGTTATTCTATTATTTTATCTATAATTAATTTCTATTATTAGTTTAGCATTAATTTAAATTACTGTAAATAAGTTAATTAACATTGATTTAGAATATTAAAACTGTATTTAAAATCGATAAAATAATTAAACTTTTATAACTTCTTTAAAATAATTTAAAAAGGGATTATTTTCTGAAAATTGACGCTATAATTAGCATTTGTTTAAAAATGGAAGATATTAAGATTTAATTTAGTTAAATCGACATTTTTCGACCTTGCGTTTTATAGGAAAGGAGTCTATAATGTACTTACAAGGTTCTGAGGAAGTCCTAAGATTAAATGTTTAAAAGTAGTGTTTTGAAATTCTTATTTAAGTAAGTTTATTTAAGATTTAGAAAGAAGTTCAAAGGAACATCAAAATTGATCAGGTGTTAATTAGGTTTGATGATGATCAATTCCGAAGAAGTTACTATTAATGGTAAGCAAAAAGAAATTGTTAAGGGATCGCTTTCTTTAATGATAACTTTGAGCAAATCAAAGATAGTAGTGGAGGACTAAATCTAAAATAAAACGAAAAAATAAGAAGAGTAAAAAGGCAAACTGTAAACAGGAGATCGAGAAAGATTCGTCAGAACCTTGATTTTTTATGTCAAAATTTAATAATTTTTAATTTATCGCATATAATTATATGCGATTTTTTTTAATGCCTTTTCACTCTTCTATGTTATTTTTTATTAAAATGCTGAAGTCTACTAATCTTCTACCTGAATTATATTACCTTTAAGTTCAGCCGCTGTTTGTGGATCACAGGTTGTATAAATTATTTGATATTTTTTCTGGTATTCATTAATCAGCTTTACTGCATTTCTTTTGCGCTCAGGGTCTAAATTAACAAGACAGTCATCTAAGATTATAAAACCTCCATAATTAGCAAATAAGTTATCAAAGATTGCAAATCTAAAAGCTAAAGCTGCTGCATCATAGGTTCCATATGATAGGAGATCCAGATTACCCGGAAGTTCTCTTCTCTGCTCTGACTTTAGTTTGATAGAAAAATCTTTTTCTATCAGCGCCTGTCTGTATTTTCCAGCTGTCAGCTGTTTTAAATTCTTATTAAAACTTTTAACTAGTGGGTCAAATGAATTTTCATCCATTTCTTTTAATTTCTTTTCAAAAACTTCTTTGATTTTAATTAAACTAGCTGCCTTTTCTTTTAGTTTTATGAAATTATTTTCCAACTCATTTAATTCGTTTTCCATTTCTCGGCTGCTGGCCTCAGGTAAGCTGTTTTCTAAATCTTTATGCTCATCTAACTTTTCACGTAAACTTTGATTTATATTTTCTCTTCGCTCTCTTTTTGCTTTCAAATCACTTATAAACTCTTCAGCATTTTGATAGTCTTCTGGTAAAGCTGAAAGATTTTTGAGCTCTTTTTTTAATTCGAATTTTCTTTCATTTTTTTCTGTTAAATCTAATTCAAGTGCGGTCAGACTCTGATATTCTTCTTTCCATTCTTCAATTTTATTTTCCTTAATTTTAATTTCTGTAGTTAAATCTGAAGCTTTATTTTTTAACTCTTCAAGCTCTCCATTTATTTTTTCTAAGTCTCTTGCACTCTCTATATTATTTAGGCTGCTTAATTGTTTTTCTAATTCTTCTAACTTATCTGCTGCCAAAAGCTCATCAACTCGAGCTTTGTTTTCTTTAATTTTTCTTTTTAAGTTATTTAATTCTGCCAATTTTGTTCTGGCCTCAGTTAAGTTTTCAATCTTTAATTTATCTTTAAGCTCCTCAAATTTATTTTTATTTTCTTCATATTCTTGTTTTAATTTAGAAAAATCTATTTCTGCTGACTCGATTTCAATATCAAACTGATCAGTTTTAATCCGCAGATAGCCATCAGCTTCTATAACTTCACCTTCTACAATGTTTTTTTCTCCCTCTACACCAGTAATTATCTTAATATTATCTGCTGCTGAAAAATTTATTCTAGCTTTCAATTTAGAAGCCTTGATAGCAGCTCTGCTCTCTGCAATTTTATTCTTATATTTTTCTAAATCATCAACTAGCTTGTTATTAATAACAGCCTCAGAGATTGTTTTTTTCATAGCTTTTATTTCAGTTTTTAGTTCTTTAATTTTAGCAGTTCTTTTTTCTAATTCTTGCTTTTGAGCTAATTTTTCTGCTCTATTTTTCTCAGCTTCTAACTTTTTCATTCGCTCAGTTATTTTTTTATATTTTTTTTCAGCTTCTGTAAGTTCTTGATTGATCTCAGGCCATTTTTTAGTATCACTGCTTAATTTTTTAATTATTTCTTCCAAATTTTTTAATTCTAACTCAACTGCTGCTCGCTGATTAATTTCAGCTTCTACTGCTGAGAGATTTTCGATCTTTTCTATTAATTCTTGTTCTTCAGCTTTCAGTTCTTTTATTTCAGCACTTAGTTTTTCAAATCTGTTCTCATTAATTTTACTTTGCTGCAGTTTTTGTCTCAACTTTTCCTTAGCAATATAACTGTCATAAATTTCTCCGGTCCCAACTTGATAAGGATTATTTACTCCGCGGGCGCTATTTTTAACTGAGTCAGACTTTAAATCCCACTTTTTTGTCAGCTGATCAAGCTCTGATTCTAGCTGGCTGCGAAATTTATCAATAGAAACTCCATCTAATTCCATTACTGCCTTTCTCAAAAAAGAATTAATTGTATCAATTAATTCAGGGCTCTCAGCTGAATTAATCCTTTCTAAGGTAGATTTTATATTCTGCTGGCTGCTGAAAACAATATTATTATAGGTGCTTTTGGCATAAGGAAAAATATCTTTTTTATAATCTGCAATTTTTGTAGGACTTTCTATCCTTCTACCATCAGCTAACTCAAGATATCCGGCATAATTGTTGTTACTCCATTTTTTATAGAATTTATATTCTAAATTATCGGCTTCAATTTTCAATTCTGCCTCAGCAAAGTCGCCATCAGGATAGGGAAGAAATTTTTGATCAAATTCTTTTCCCTCTTTAGTATTTAACTTTAGCTGGGGCTGAATAAATAAAGAGGCATAAATTGCATTTATAATGGTACTTTTACCTGCTTCATTATTTCCTAACAAAATATTTAAGCCATCTTCAAACTGATAGCTTCTGTTATTGATACCAGCAAATATTTCGACAGCAAAATTTTTTATTTTCAATCCTGGACCTCCTTCAGCATTTTATAGGCTAAATGCAGAGCCTGATTATCGTTCTCTAATTCAGTTAAAAGTTGATAGGGAAATGAGTTCTCAGAAAATTCTTCTCTTATAATTTCTCGATCTATTTTCATTTCTAAATTACTTTGATCAATTTTAGTGTAAAAGCATCTATCCCTTAGTTTTCTAAGAATTTTATCTTTTACTTTAAATTCTTCTCGAGGAAGTTCTCCTCTAAGTTTTAATCGTAAAATTTTTGTTTCTGGGCTCTTGTTAAGTATCTGCTCAACTAGATTTTCCAGTTCAGCCTGATTGTTGACTTCTTTTGCTAAATCTGAAAAATGATAATTTCCTGTTAAAATTCTTTCTGCCTTAATCTCTTTTGCTTTATTTAACTCAATATACCAGGCATAACCTGGATGACTGCAGTCCATACCATCAGGCTCCGGTGTTCCATTATTAAATATTTTATGATTGATAACTTTATCCTGATTGGGATAGGAAAGATGAGAATGCCCTAATAACCAGATGTCCATTTCAATATCTAATAATTCTTCTCGACTCATTTTAAAATAATTGTCATTTAAATCAGGTGAAAAACCTGCTAGAGCTCCATGAGCAAGGGCTATTTGATAATCCACTTTATCCCTGCTGTCTAAATTTTTAATCCACCCCAAGTTATTTTCAGCAGAAAGTTTAGTCTCACAGGGAGCGGGATAAATGGCAGCTGGAATTTGAAAATCATGCAGCTTGTAGATCCTTTTCTCATCTAAAATAATTATCTTACCTGTCAGTTCTTCTCTAAATTTATCCCAAAGCTTAGTTATTCCATCACTATAATCATGATTACCTGGCAATATCAGAACAGCATCTCCGGCAAAGTTATCTAAAATATCTATAGTCTTCTTTATATCAGCACTTTTAATATTTGTCTTATCAAAAAGATCTCCGGCTACTGCAATCAGATTTGCATTTCTTTGATTTGCTTCTTTTACCACATTTTCTAAAGCCTGGTATCTTGCATTTTCAAGCTGCTCACTAATTTGAGGATACTGATTAAATTTCATTCCAAGGTGAATATCACCTGTATGCACTATCTTTAAAGCCATTTTTACACCTCTTAGCTCAATAATTATTTTAAAATCTTTTAATGTAGTTTAAAATGTTGTATTTATTCATCAGCTTCCATCATCTCTATAAACTCAGCTGCTAAATCAGGGTCAAACTGTGTTCCCGCACACCTTTCAATTTCTGCCAGAGCTTCCTGCTTTGGTTTTGTTTTACTATATGCCTGATCATTTACCATTACATCATAGGAATCAATTAGTGCAATAATTCTAGCCAGATAGGGTATCTCTTCCCCACTTAATTGACGAGGATAACCACTTCCATCCCATTTTTCATGGTGGGAAAATATTTCTTCGGCAACAGAAGCAAACTCTTCCGAGGCAGATGCAACTTTATATCCTTGTTCTGTGTGATTTTTCATTATTTCCCATTCTTTTTCATTAAGTTCACCTGGTTTATTTAAAATATCTTGCTAATATTAATTTTACCAATATCGTGTAAAGCAGCTAAAAGTGAGAGTCGATGCTGTTCAGAATCAGAAAGATTTAATCTCTCAGCAAACTTTAAAGCCAGGTCTTTCATTCGAAGTGTATGCTCTTTAGTCTCGTTACTCTTGGCAGCTAAAGCGCTAATTAAGCCTTTGACAACATTACTTTTACTGCTTCTGCTTTCAGAAAGTTTGTTTTTATACATTTGATTATCTGCATCTTTAATAGTTTCTTCAATAGACTGGTCCTGTTCAGTTTTTGTTGCCTGACCCAGGGCAATTGATAAAGGAACAGAAGTTCCAGCTATTAATCCAGTATTTGATTTAATTCGCTGAATAATCTTAGCAGCTTCTTCAGCTTTAGTTTGAGGGAGTAGGATTATAAATTCATCTCCCCCCTGTCTTGCTAAAATATCTTCTCTTCGAATAGAATTTTTGACTAAATCAGCCGCTTTTTTTAAAAGGTTATCTCCCATTTTGTGACCATAACTGTCATTTATCATTTTTAAACCATTTAAATCAGTCATAATAATTGATATCGGCAGCTGTCGAGCTGTATCAAGTCTGCTTAATTCTTCTTCGAAAAATCTTCTGTTATATAATCCTGTTAAACTATCATAATAACTTAATTCCTTTATTTTTAGATTATCCTGATGCTTGGAAAGAGCATTTTTAATAACATCAATATAAATTTTTAACTGTTCAATTTTAATTGTATTTAACTTAAGTTTGCTTTTAACAAGATCAAAACCGAAAAAACCTGTTAATTTTTCTTTTATATAAATTGGTAAAACAATTAAAGCTTTTATATTTTGGCTTTTAAATAGTTCTTTTTCGGCAGCAGCTTCTTCGCCTAAATTATCAACATTCTCTATGATAATTATTTCATTATTTTTTAATTGATCAATCCACCAGCTGTATTTTTTAGTTTTCAAACTCTGTGATTCATTTTTTTCAGCCTTGATGCCAGGTGCTGTCCATTCATAAGTATTGGACATAGTCTTCCTGTCATCAGATATTTCAAAAAGATAGCTGCGGTCAATATCGAAATACTCACCAATTTCTTTTAAAGAATTATTAATTTTATAATCAAAATTATCCAGGCCTAGATTAACTAATTCAGAAGCTATTTTGGCAAATGTTTTTTGGAATTGATGCTGTGATTTTAATTTCTCTAAATTAATTTTTAATTTTTCCTGGGATTTTTTAATAAAGTAGCTAATATATAGACTCAAAGAAACTATAATAATATAGGAACTTAAATAAAGTGAGTTTATTATTTTAACATTCTCACTTGTTTTTAAAGAATATATTATTAAGCTCAACAAACCAAAGTTGACAATTAACTTTAACCTATCCAAGTCAAAAATCAAGTTAAATGCTGCAACAATAATAATTACAGGTATGGATAGTCCTAAATTAAAATTAAACTGATGATTATAATATATAAGCTGCAGAATTGCTGTTAAAGAAAGCAGAAAAGTTATAATATCTATGTTTTCTTTAACAAATTTATTTTTAAAGGAAATTAAAATTACTGCTAAAAAAAGTGAAACTGTAATAACTCTTTCTCCAATAGACATTGGATCACTGATTGTGCCACTGATTCTATAAACTAAAGCAAAAATCAGATAGGCAGAAGCAGTAATAATTAATAAGAGTCGATAAAAGTTTGATTTCTTAGTCATCAGCTTTAAATCCGTCTTTAAATCCATTATGATAATGAGTACAGTCACAAAATGGTTTGTTTTCAGATTCACCACATCTGCAGAGAGCTGCAGAATTTCTGGTTTCATAAGTTTCACCATCAGCAGCTTCAATTTCAATATTTCCTTTAACTATAATTGCCGAGCTGCAGTCTTTTTCTGGATCCTGAAGCACTTCTACAGCAGGCTCAAAATCTTTTTCCAGAATTTCTCCTTTTTTGGAGACAGCAGTTAATCTCCCGGCCAGACATTCTTCAGCAGATTTTTTAGCTAATTCCTTTTCTTCTTTTCTGTCTGATTTTATTAAATCCCAGGTTGTACCCTTTTCTGTATGACAAAAACGAAGATAAGCACAGCGGTGATCATCCATTAGATCGATCTCTTTTCCAGATAGCAATTCTGCTCTTGTCGCATAACTTACCCTGGCTGCTGTCTCAGTTCCATCAAAGTCAATTTCTTGATGATAACCATCACAAAATGGAGGGGTTTTTGTCTGACCACAGCGGCAGAGTGAATAATTGTTATCCTGAGATAGTTCTCTTCCATCATGATACTCATAGTGGTTACCAACAGGAGTAATAATTTTTTCCTTTAAGGGAATGCCTCCAAAAACACAGTATGGTCCATCTTTAATTATTTTTATTCTTACTTTGTTTTTATCTATAATTTTAAACACCTCTTACTTGTTATTCTTGGAATTTTTAAATGCTTTCCAGGCAACAAAACCACCCTTAAGGCTTTTAGCTTTTTCATATCCGTTTTTATTTAAAAGTCTTGTTATTTTCACACTTGAAACACCACTCACACAATATACTGCAATCTCTCTATTTTTATTAATCTCTTTTAATTGAGGGTTATTTAAATCAAACTCTCTAAAAGGAATATTAATTGCTCCCGGTATATGCTCTTCTTCAAATGCTTTTTTTTCTCTAATATCGACTGCAGGTATTTTCTTCTTATGAAATTCTTCTACAGTCATTTTTTTGATTCCTATTCCAAAAAGGTCTTTAAATAGATCTAATAACATTTATTTGCCTCCTAATTTTAATAACTAAATTTATGAAATTTAATGTAAATTACCTTCTCTGTGGACAGCATCATAAGCAAAAAGGGCATAACCAATTTCAGCAGTAGAAAATTCTGATTCTGCCGCCATTCTCCTTACTATATCCATTATCTTAATATAATCGTCAGGTTTAAAACTTTCTTTTTCTTTTTCAAAATAGTCGAGATTATAGAGGGTGGCCCAGACTCTTGTATCAATTACACAGTGTTTTTCAGGATCCAGGGAAGTCAAAATCGCAGAAGCCGTAGGAGTACCAATCCCCATCAGGCTTGTATATAGAGCCAGACGGCAGAAATCATCGTAAAGCTGATAAGCTGCTTCTGTTACTTTTTCAACTCGATTATCAGGATTCTTTTTTACATGATAAGAACTCCTGGTAGAATTTAAATGTGCCAGCTGGTATAACTCTTCTTTAGTTAGATACTGTTTTTGATGATATTTTTCGCCAATCTGCATTAACTCCTGGGGATAAAGACCTGTTGTTTCTTTGTATTTTTCTAAATATTTTTTGAAATCAATTGTTTTAATTTTATTGACCCTCCTCGGGGCAAGCCTACAAGGATTCCTGCTTCTTAGAAGTAGTAACCCACCATCTCCACAGGCTTAAAATCCCGTAAGTCCTACGGTATATCCTCTAACTTGCCTTCTGTATTTTTAAACCTTCATTTAAAATATTAACACTGGCGTTAATATCCCTGTCATGAACTTCTCCACATTCAGGGCATTTCCATTTTCTTATTTTTAGATCTTTAACTTTTTCATTTTTATAGCCGCAGTTATTACAGAGCTGGCTGCTGGCAAAAAATGTGTCTATCTTAATCAGGTCTCTTCCATACCATTTAGCTTTATAGGTTAATAATTCTATAAATTTACTCCAACTGATATCAGAAATTGATTTTGCTAAATTAGAATTTTTAAGCATTTTCTTTACTTCTAAATTTTCAACTGCTATGAGTTGGTTTTCTTCAATTAATTTAGTTGAAAACTTATGCAGAAAGTCTAATCTAATATTAGCTATTTTTTCATGTGCTCTAGCCAATTTCTTTTTAGTTTTATACCAATTATTAGAACCTTTTTCTTTTCTAGCTAAACTTCTATTTAACCTGGCAATCTTTTTCTCATATTTATTTAAAACTCTAGGATTAGCTTTTTTCTCACCATCTGAAGTAATAGCAAACTCCTTAAGTCCCAGGTCTATACCTATTTTTTTATCTACCTCAAGTAATTTTTTGATTTCTTCTTTAACTGCTATCGAAATAAAATATTTTTCTGTATTAGTTTTAGTTACTGTCACATTTAATATATTGCCTTTAACTTTTTGAGATTTTCTGAATTTAACCCAACCCAATTTAGGCAGCTTAATCTTATTATCTTTTATTTCAATATTAGTAGTACCATTTTTTCTAATAAATTTATTAGTCCGATAAGAGTTTTTAATATTCTTTTTAGATTTAAACTGAGGAAAATCATATTTGCCGCTAAAAAAATTATTAAAAGCTTTATCTAAATCTTTAAGAGCATTTTGTAAAGCAAATTTATCTGGCTCTTTTAGCCAGATTAATTCTTTTTTTAATTTTGTTAGCTGCTTAGAATATTCAGTATATGTTTTATATTTATCGGCTTTAGCTTGGGCAAGAAAATGATTATAGATATACCTTGTACAACCAACTGATTTATTTATTAATATTTTTTGTTTTTTATTAGGATATAGCCTGAACTTATATCCTTTTTCTCTTATGATTTTTTTACTTATCATGCTGTTACCTCCTTGTTAATATTATACCATAAACAAAGAGACTAAGCAAACACATGTTCTTATTTTTTTATAATATTTAATACCTAAAAATAATACTTAAAATTCAAAACCGTCTTCTCTTTCCTCGGGGCAAGCCCACGAGGTTTGCGAGCAGACTTTCACTCTATCACCTTTTATTATTCATATTTTCCAGCGACAGCAGCTATAATGACACCATAAACTATCCCAGCTAAAAATGAGATGTGATCATTCATGCCGGTTGAAAGATAAAAAGCAAGTGAGACCAATAAGCCTAAAAACCCACCTTTAATAAGATTATTAATTCCAGTATTTAAATTAGTGGAGCCAATTAAGATTCCCATAATTAATCTATTATACCAAAGGGCAAATAGATAAAGCTGATTACCGCTAAAGCCCATCCGAATACTGCCGCCAATAATACAGATAATTCCCAGAACAGAACCAGTAATAATAGAAACTCTTAATTTTTTTGTCATAACAATCTCCTTATTAAAGACTATTTTTAATTTTGCTCAATAAATTAATTCGACAAAAAAGAATTAAAGCCTGCTTAAAAAATTAGATATTAAGTAAATTACATATTTTTTTGGCTATTTTGACTATTTTCTGTTAAAATTAAGATACAAAATTTACTAAGCTTAGGAGTGAATAAAATGGATTTAGATACTAAAACAATGGCATATCGCAATTGGGCAGTTGTTGGTGCTACTAATAAGAAAAATAAATTTGGCTATAAGATATTTAAAAAGATGGAAAAAATGGGCTATACCGTTTATCCTGTTAATCCTAATTTAGACGAAATTGATGGAATTAAATGCTATAAAAACCTCAGCTCAATTAATCAAAAAATAGATGTTGTTGATATTGTTGTTAATCCCCAAATAGGCATTAAAATTATGGAAGAAATAAATGAACTTGGAATACGATATGTCTGGCTGCAGCCAGGAACCAGAAGTGATGAAATTAGAGAATTTGCAGATATGCATGGAATAAGATTGGTTGAAGACTGCATTTATGCCCGCTTATAGGTTTGAACTGCTGGCTCCACCATCGACTACAATCGAATCTCCGTTAATATGAGCTGATTTTGGTGATGATAAAAAGGCAATTAGATCACCCAGATTTTCGGGATCCCCAATTTTATTTAAAGGCACACTTTTACTTTTAGCGCTCAATCCTTCTTGGTAGCTAGCATACAAACCATTTTCAACTTCAGAATTAATCAGTTCTTTAATTCTGCTTGTTTCATGTGATCCCGGCAATACAGCATTTACCCTAATTTCCGGGCCCAGTTCTTTGGCCAGAGTTTTCATTAAACCAATAACAGTCATCCGGACAGAATTAGAAAGAACCAGGTTATCTATAGCCTCTTTAACACTGATAGATGTAATATTTACGATAGTTCCTCCACCATCAGCTTTTAAATATTCTAATGATTCTTTAACTAACCTAACTACACTCATTACAAGTAGGTCATAGGAATTATACCAATCAGCTTCAGTGGTTTCTACAAAATTTTTGGCAGGTGGACCTCCTGCAGAAGTTACTAAATGATCAATTCTGCCAAAATTATCAACTGCTGTTTTTACCAGCTTTATTATATCTTCTTTTTTGGTAATATCTCCCTGACAGGCAATAACCTCACCACCATTTAAAGCCTTTAATTCTGCTAAAGTCTGCTCAAGTTTTTGCTGATTTCTCCCATTGATTACAACATTAACCCCTTCTTTGACTAAAGCGGCAGCAGAAGCTTTCCCTAAACCACTGCTGGAAGCGGTTATTATCGCCGAATTACCTCTGATTTTAAGATCCATAAGCTCACCCTTTCATATTAATTTAAACTTCTATTTTTGATCTTTCCATAATTTTTAAATCTGACTTACTATTTCTTTAAAGTGGAGATTTAAAAGTACAGGGCAGTCCAACAGAACACTTGCCACAGACATCTGATAGTCCTAAATCAGAATGAAGCTCATCGTTTTCTAAAAGAAGCTGATAACATTTAAACCGGTCAAAAGAATCAATTTTTAGTGAACCATTAGCACAATTGTCAACACATTGACTGCAGTTAAAACCAGCCTTATTTAAACACCTTTCATTTTCAGGTCTTGCTGAAGGTTCTATTTTTAAATCTGTAATTAAAGTTCCGATTCTACCGGCACAACCTTTTTCCGTAATTAACATATTATTGACCCCAAAAGTCCCTAAGCCAGCTATATAAGCCGCATGTCGATGTGACCAGTCACTTTTAAGTCGTTTTTTGTCAAAATTGTGGGTAGCAGGAATCAAGGAAGCCTGATAATTTTTCTTTTCCAGCTCGTTTTTTAAATGTTTATTTAAATCTTCAATCAGCTGATTTGTTTCTCCATAGGCCACAGCCCACTGCTTAGAACTATATTTGCCATCTAGATTTGAGTTCACTATTTCTTCAGAAAAGGGAATAAAATAAGCTATAACTGTTTTGGCCTCAGCTAAAATATCTGCTGGTAAAAGATGAGTAGCAGAAGCTGTATTTTCTAATTCTCTAAACATTGGATCAGCTGCCGCTGCATATTCAACCACAGCTTCTTTCCACTGACTATTAATATTTTTTTTATTCTGATAATTTTTAAGGTAGTTTTGAATTAAGCTTTCAATCTTTTCTTTATCCAAAATAGTATTACCTCCATTTCATTTTCTTCACTATATTAATTATAGCATATGATGAGCAGGATGAAAAAAGCCGAGAGAAAATTCTCGGCTTTTTAGTTGAATTAATTTTTAATTATTTAAATAGTCAATAACAGTCTGAGCTAAAATTGCTATTCCTTCCTTCAGAACATCGTCATCAACATTAAATTCTGGGTGGTGATGCTGAATTAGTTCATCTGTCGAAGGTGCAATACCTAAAAAGAAAAAACAGGCAGGTAAAGCTTCAGTAAAATAAGAAAAATCTTCACCACCAAGATTTGGTTTTTCAGCTAGTTTTAGTTTTTCTTCACCAACTATTTTAGCAGCAGCATTTTTAAGTACTTCTGTCATCTCATAATTATTAATTAAAGGTGGGAATCTGTATTCAAATTCTAATTCATATTCTGCTCCATAAATAGCTGTTGTTTTAGCAACAACTTCTTCTATCCAGACCGGTATTTTTTCTCTGATTTCAGGTTTTAAAGTCCTCATTGTTCCTTCCAGCACTACCTCATTTGGAATTACATTATGAGTTTCACCACCATGAAGATTGCAGATTGAGATTACTGCAGATTCAGCTGGGTCAAGGCGTCTGCTGATAATATTTTGAATCTCATTAATTACTGAGGCTGCAATAGGAACCGGATCAATACAGTTATGTGGCTGAGCAGCATGGCCGCCCTTACCAATAATTTTAATTTCAAAACGATCAGGTGAGGCCATAAAAGGACCAGGCCTATATTCAACTACCCCTTTTGGAGTTGAACCCCAGACGTGGAGTCCCAGTGCAGCATCAACTTTAGGGTTTTCTAAAACTCCTGCTTTAATCATTCCTTCAGCTCCCCCCTCTTCTTCTTCGGCGGGCTGAAAAAGAAACTTAACGTTACCATTTAACTCGTCTTTTAATTCATTTAACACTACAGCTGTTCCAATCAAAATTGCAGTATGAGCATCATGTCCACAGGCATGCATCACACCTCTGTTTTTGGATTCATATTCCAACCCTGTTGCTTCCTGAATCGGCAGAGCATCCATATCAGCTCTAAGCAGAATAGTTTTAGTCTTTTTATCACCTTCGCTGCTGTTTTTCAAAAGAGCGCAGACGCCTGTACCATAGATACCTGTCTCGACTTCTAAATTTAATTCTTTCATTTTAGAAGCAGCTAGTTTGGCTGTGTCTTTCTCATTAAAAGCCAGTTCAGGGTTTTGATGGATCTGATGTCTAATCTTAATAATTTCTTTTTCAATTTTTGCTGCTTCTTCCTTAATTCTTTCTGAAATCATATAATAATTCTCCTTTAAATTCTAACTTCAAAATTACTCTTATCAATAATTTTAGTGAGTTTATATAATCTAAATATTAATCTTTGATTTTAATAACCGATTATTGTAGCAATAAAGATAAAGATCCAGCCCAGGGCCAGCACCTTCAGCACCATCGGATAAATAAACTTAAACCACCTATCAAACGGTACCCTAGCTAAGGCCAGCATCGCCAGCAAACCGCCAAGTGTAGGCACTACTAAATTCATCACACCATCACCAATCTGGAAAGCTAAAATAGCTGTCTGCCTGGTGATTCCAACTAAGTCACTGAGAGGAATCATAATCGGCATTGTTGCCATCGCCTGTCCACTACCTGAAGGAATAAAGAAGTTAATTATAGAGTGGGCAACACTCATTAAAATACCGGAAGCAAGTGCGGGTAAATCCTCTAAAGGAGCAGCTAAAGCATAAATAATAGTATCTCCAATTTTTCCCTTTTCCAAAATAACAGAAATCGCTCTAGCAACACCAATGATCAAAGCACCACTTGTTAATTTAGAAGCACCTGCAATCATTTCATCTACAAGTTTATCAGAATTATAGCCAGCAACCAGACCAGCAGTTACTGCACCTACTAAAAAGACAGTTGTAATTTCCGTAATATACCAGCTGAATTGAACAGTACCAAAAATAATAATTCCAATAATTGCAACTAAAACTAATAATACTGCTTTATGGCGTTTGGTTAGATGATATTGACTGAGACTTTTAGTCAGCTCTAAATCTTTAGTGCTGATATCAGAAACAAGACTGGCCTTATCTCCACTCTCTACCTTTTTAGCATAAGAGGTAGTATGATGTGCTAAAACAGCAAAAGCACTAATCATAAAGAAAAATCTTAGGTTAAAACCTGAAAAGATAGGTAATTCTGCAATAGCATGTGATACTCCAACTGTATAAGGGTTGATCGGAGAAGTTGCAAAACCCAATCCAATTGAAGCTACAGCAATACCAGTTCCAACAATTAAATCATAACCTAAGGCTAAAGCAATCATCACTCCAATTGGGACTATGGCTATATTATTTTCAAAACCAACTACAGCTCCTAATGCTCCAAAAACAAAAGTTAAGACCCAGATCATTTTTGGACCAGCATTAGAACTCCCCTCCAGTTTTTTAACTAAAACCCCAATACCATTTTCTAAAGCTCCTGTTGATTCTATAACATTAAATAATGCACCTGCAAAAAATACAATAAAGACTATATTGGCAGCTGCCAGCATTCCTTCTGGAATTGCTCTAAATAGTCCAATGGCTCCCACCGGACTCTGATCAACATATTCAAAACTACCTGGAATAACTCCAACACGACCATTACTCATTTCCTGACGTGCAAACTCACCTGCTGGAACAATAAAAGTCATTACAGTTACAATTACAATTATTATCATAAGTAAGGTATATGCATTTGGAACCTTATGATACCATCTTTCCTTTTTTTCCATTAAAAACACCATCCTTTAATTTTTTATTTTTGATTAAAATTCAAATAAGTTTTGTTAAAAAATAATTAAAGTTAAATTAAACTAATTAAGAACTCCACCCAAAAATAGCGGATGGAGTCCTATTAAAACAATTTTTATATTTAAATTTAACTAAGTTAAATACTGCGGCCGGCATTAAGAATATTATTAGGATCAAAGGCCTTTTTTATCTGTTTCATGATATCTAGTTCCCTCTCTGAATACATCATTGAAAGATAATCCTGCCTCAACTTACCAATCCCGTGCTCTCCTGTTATTGTACCACCAATCTCAACTGCACTCTGGTAGATATCTTTTTTAATCTCATCGAAATAAGAAGGTTTCTGGCCGTCTTCTTTTAAAATTAGAACATGTAAATTACCATCTCCAGCATGAGCAATCACAGGGCATTTAGTATTATATTTTTCTTCAATTTCATTTAAGCTCTCTAAATATTCTAAGAGGCTGCCCCTGGGAACAGTAACATCAGGGCTGTCAACAATTTTATCTGAAATAGCCGGTAAAATATGACTTCTAATATCCAGAATATCTTTGCGCTCACTGATGCTTTGAGCAATCAGCATGTCAACAGCATTAAATTCTGCTGTTATTTCATCTATCTGACCGCCAATTTCAAATAGGTCATCTTCTTTTGCTTCTGAAAGCATAATTATTAAAAAATATTCCCCGGTTTCAGCTGGCCATTTTTTACCGATATCATCAGCAGCCAGTTTGATCTCATCTTTTTCAACATATTCTAAGGCCATTGGAATAATACCATTTTTTAAAATGGCAGGTACAGCTGCAAAGGCATCTTTGCGGTCATCAAAAGCTACAATTAATGTCCCATTTGCTGCAGGTTCTGGATATAATTTTAAACTTACTTCGGTTATTACTCCTAAAGTACCCTCACTACCGATCATTAGCTGCATTAGATCATAGCCCGCATTATTTTTAAGCAGTTTTCCTCTGCTGCCTCCATAATGGACTATCTCACCTGTTGGCAAAACTACTTCCATCCCCAGAATCTGATTCCGCATAATTCCGTGTTTTACAGCTCGAACTCCACCAGCATTCATGGCCGCCATGCCGCCAGCCTGTGCTCCTTCATCTCCCGGATGCAGGGGGAAATATAGGTGATCATTGCTTTTTAGTTCCTCTATGATATCACCCAGACTTACTGCTGCTTCAGCCTTTAAAAGCATATTTTCCTCATCAACTTCCAGTATCTGATCCATTCTTTCTAAAGATAAAATTATACTTGCCTGGTCTGGAATAGTATTTGCTGCCAGGGCAGTTCCGGCCCCTCTTGCAATTACGTTAATTTTTTCCTGATTGGCAAATTTTAAAATTTTAGCAACTTCTTTACTGTCAGCAGCCTTAACTATAACTGAGCCAGCTGCAGGTTCCGGTGCTACTAAACTATAATTATCATTTGTACTTTCTAAACTATAGGAAAGCACTCTTTCGGGGTCTGTATCCACCCATTTTTCGCCAACAATTGCTTCTAACTTCTCTATTATCACTTTTTTCATATTAGCCTTCGCCCTCCAAATCAATAATATAAAATTTTATGTAAATAACCCATTTTTGTCTCTATCAATCTGTTTTCAGTTTAAATTATTTATTCCCATACCTTTTGATCATCTCAGGAATAACCTCATACAAATCTCCTTCAACTGCATAATCGGCAGCTTTAAAAATAGGGGCTGAGGGATCTGTGTTAACCGCTATAATAGTTTCTGCTTCCTTCATTCCAGCTAAATGCTGTGGAGCCCCTGAAATACCAAAGGCAAAGTAAACTTTTGGCTTAACCCGCTGTCCACTGTAGCCAACCTGACGTTCTTTCGGCATTAAACCCTTATCAACCACATCTCGGGAGACTGCTACAACACCATTGAAGATATCTGCAAGTTCCTGCAGCAGTTTAAAGTCTTCAGCATTTTTGACACCACTTCCACCTGCGACAACAACTTCTGCTTCTGTAATATTTATCTTTTGATCACTAATTTTATCTATTTCTTTTAAAGCATCATTCTCTTTGAAGTCTATTTTTTCAATTGCTATCCTGCCATTTCTGTTTTCATCCCTAGCTGCTTTAGCAAATTCCTGGTAGCGAACTGTAGCCATCTGTGGGCTGGTACTGCTTTTTATATGTGCCAGTATATTTTCACTAAAGGCAGGTCTAATCTGCAGCAGTGATCCATCATCTGCTATATCAAGCTCTGTGCAGTCAGCAGTCAGTCCGGTTTTCATGGCAGCTGCCAGTCTAGGTGCTAAAGAACGTCCAAAATGAGTAGCTCCAATTAAGATTATTTCTGCTGGTTCACTAGTTAAAAACTCAAGAATAGCTTTTTTGAATAAATATTCATCTGGATAGCCGAAATTATCATTGATTAAAAGCTGAACTTGATCTGCCCCATGATAGATTAGCTCATTTAACTCTTTATTTTCTATATAATCTGCAGCCATTATTAAAACCTTTAACTGTAAATCTGCTTTGTCTGCCAGCTCTCTTCCCTTATTTAATAATTCAAAAGCTACCGGATGAATTTTATTTTGACTGTATTCAGCAATTATTAATAAATTATTTTTATCTGCCATGGTTAAGCCTCCATCAAATTTTTAGCTATTAAAACTTCGTTAATATCAGCAATAGCTTTTTCAGTTTCATCTTTATTATATATTTTAGCTTTTCTCTCTATTTTTTGAGGTACAACAATATTTTCAACCCAGGTCGGTGAACCTTTAAAACCTACTTCTTTCTGCTGCAGCTGATCTTTAATAGCTGCATAGTCTAATTTTTCTACCTCAATTTTTCTGGCTTTCATTTTATCTTTAAATGAAGGCAGACGTGGATCATTAAGATCTTTGGTTACAGTAATCAACAGCGGATAATTGAAGGTTTTGCTGTAATTAGCCTCCCAGAGAGAGGTGTTTAGAGTAATCTCAGCTTCTGAGACTGCAGTTATTTCACTAACATAAGCGGCGTGGTTAATATCCAAAAATTCCGCTGTCTGGGGACCAACCTGAGCTGTATCACCATCAACACTCATTTCTCCAGCAATGATCAAATCAAAGTTGCCTAATTTTTTGGCTGCTGCAGCAAGTACGGCCGAAGTTGAAATTGTATCAGCTCCGGCAAAGTTTTTATCAGTTAAGAGAAAAACCTGATCTGCACCTCTGGCGGCGGCTTCTTTTAAGGCGGATTCGGCTCTTTCTGGCCCCATACTCAAAGCTGTGACTTCTCCTCCAACTTTTTCTTTTATTCTGACCGCAGCTTCTAAAGCATTTAAGTCAAATGGATTTACCTCAACTCCCGCTGATTTTCGATCTATTCTTCCTTTTTCAGCGTCAAATTGAACCTTTTCCATTTCTGGAACCTGTTTAATTAAAACTAAAATCTGCAAATAATCACTCCTCACTAATCTAATACTTTTACATTTTAATAATTTTTCAAAATCATTATTAAGTTTCTTTATTAATTTTCTACTAACTTACTTTTTAAAAATTTTAATGTCCCAGTTATTGATTCTATAGTTTAAATTTTATTGAAGCCTTCTTTTAATCAGCTTATAGACTATTGGTAAGATCAGCATTGGTATACCCAAATAGCCTAAGAAGCTGTAGCCCCGGGCAACTAAAGGAATCAGACCAAAACGGGCAATCGACCAGGTAATTAGCACAAAAATAAGGGAAGCTGCTATTGAATGACTGTGCCCGGTATTGTCATTAGGCCACCAGGAAACAATTCTTTTTACTCCACCAAAAACAAAGTTAACTCCGGTCGAGATTACTCCAAGTACTATTAGAATTGAAATAATATTTTCTGCTAAAACTCCCCCAACTCCATTATTAACAACATAAATAGTTGGCACAGGTATTTCTAAAATTTCTGGATAATAAGCAAGAACTGTAACTGAAGCAAGGGTTAAAAGGATACCATTGATTGCAAAACCTGCCCAGGCAGCCTTAAGCGCATCATCTCGTGTTTTCAAGACATCAGCCACTGCAACATATGCTCCAACAGCTAAGGCCTGAAAACTGGCATATAAGAGCATGCTCCAGAGGGCAGACCAGATATTAGTTTCTGCAGTCTGGTTATTAATAACATCAATAATTTGAGGGAAACTAACCACCGCATTTGCTCCATAAACTACTATAACTCCTATAATTATGGCGATACCTATGTAAGTTGCAAATTCTCGGACCAGTTTAGCCCCAAAAATTGTTAACAAAAAGATGATTACTGCTATAGCGATAGTATTTGCCAGGTAAGGTGTGCCAATTGCTGCTTTAATAGTACTGCCTCCGGTGGCAAAAGCTACTGCTGTTGCTACTCCCATTGTCAAAACAAAAATCATTTCGTATAAATTTGAGAAAATCTTTTCATAAGGATGGTAAAATTCGTCAGTCCAGCTTCTGTAATCATATGTATTATTAACCACACTAAAGTCCCAGGCATAATAAAAGATAACCGCATCAATTCCCATGGCAATTATCGGGGTAAATATTGAATACCAGCCGTGGCTGACAAAAAACTCAGCCGCCTGTCTACCTGAGGCAAAACCACCCCCAAAATGCGTTGTAAACCAGACAAATGCTACACTGAAAAAAACCGGAATCGTAAAACTACTCTTCTTCTCCACTACTCATTCTCCTTTACTAGTTTTTTTGTTGTGTCTAATATTTAATTTTGTTCTTTAATGAACTAAAGTCGTTTATATTATATTTGAATATCTTTTTTAAGTCAAGATTAAATTGCAGTCTAATTCCACTAAGAAAATCTTTCAACTTCAAAATATAGGCTCTGGTCTTCATTAGCTCGAATAAAATGGCTATCTACATCTCGACCCTGTCTGTCTTTTTCTACAGTCTTCCAGCTTCCTAAAGTAAATTTAAAGTTTAAAATATCATCTCTTTTTAAGGTCAAATCGGCTTTATAATATGAGTTATCTAAATGCTTCATTTTGAATTCTTTAGGATCATTATCCGCTATATAAACAGCTTCGATTTCTTCATTGTTTTCAGTTTTTAGCTGTAAATAAATATTAATATTCACTTTTTCCTTTAATTTTTTTACTATCTTGATACTTTTATAAGCATAATGACCGAAAACTTTAAACTCAATTTCTGCTTCCCCTAATTTTTTAGGCTTTAAAACACCATTTTCATTAACTTCTAATAATTCAGGTGTTAAAGATTTAAACTCGCCTTCCAGAGCTGTCATTTTAAAGCCGCTGTCAAAAGTTAGAACCGGATTTATTCGAATTCCAGCTTCCCTGAGGCCGATAACTTCTCTCCCAATTAGTTCAATTTTCTCAATTTCTCCAACTTCTCCAAAAAAGTATAAGAGGGGAGAGTGCACTCGAGCTGCCCAGGCTGATTCACTGTGCTGAGCGTCAGCTGCCTGATAATAGACGAGATCCAGCTCATTATTATCTCTAATACTTTTTAGCTCAGCAATGACTTTTTCTGAAACTGACATAAATTCCCCCTCAGCATCACCGGTATCAAGCCAGATTTTAGATTTCAAACCCTCATAATTATATGATCTCAATTTTTCTACAGCACCATTACTACCCCACCAGAGTGAAGGAGACATTACTCCAAGCTTTGCAAAAAGGTCAGGTCTTTTTAAACCCATATTGAATGTAACTAACCCTCCCATTGAAGACCCCATTAGAGCTGTATCTTCAGGCCCCGTTTTAACGCGATATTTCTCTTCAATAAAAGGCATCAGTTCTTTGATGAAAAAGTTTTCATATTTCAAGCCCCGGGCTTTAATTTTTTCTCCCTTAAAAACACCATCTTGATGGGCATATTCGCTTAATCTCTCTGAACCCATATTGTCAACAGCGACTATTATGATTTCTTCAATCATCTCTTCTCTGATCAAATATTCTGCAGTCTGGTGCAGCTGCCAGGACTCACCTGAATATGATTCTTCAGCACTAAAGATATTCTGGCCATCATGTATATATAAAACCGGATAATATTTATCATTTTGAGTCGAATAACTTGGCGGCAGATAGACCCGAATCTTTCTTTTGTTCTGCAGAATTTTAGATTTAAAGTTTTTAATAATTTCTATCTCTATATTATTTTTCAAAATTAATGAACTCCTAATTATAAGATTTTTTTAATAAAGCACAGTTTAAGTTTTTTGAATAGATAATAAATGAAGGAAATAACAATCCTTTAACTAATTATAGATTAAGAAAGCAGGTGTTTAATATGTCACATAAAACAGCAAAATCAGCTTATAAAAGTCTTGAAGAAAGGCTAAATCAATTTCCTCAGGGGGCACCACCTTCTGAAACACTATATAAAATTTTATCTATACTTTTTAGCGAAAAAGAAGCAAAAATAGTAGCCCAGCTGCCTATAAAACCATTTACTGTCGAAAAAGCTGCTAAAATTTTAAAAATGAATCCAGTCAAAACAGAAAATATTCTTGATGAACTGGCTGCAAGAGCGATACTACTTGATTCTAAAGATCAGGGTGTTAAAAAATATGTACTGCCACCACCTATGGCAGGTTTTTTCGAATTTTCTATGATGAGAACCCGCAGTGATATAAATCAAAAACTTTTGGCAGAATTATATCATCAATATTTAAATGTTGAAGAAGATTTCATTAAAGATCTGTTTTTAGCAGGTGAAACAAAGCTTGGCCGTGTTTACGTAAATGAAGCAGTACTATCTAAAGATAATATGGTCCATATCTTAGACTTTGAAAAAGCAAGTCATATTATAGAAACTGCTGAAGATATCGGAATTAGTACCTGCTACTGCAGACATAAAATGCATCATCTTGATCAGGCCTGTGATGCTCCACTCGATATCTGCATGACATTTAATAACACAGCCGACTCTTTAATCAGACACGACCATGCCCGTCGAGTTGACAGCTCAGAATGCATGGAACTTCTCCACCAGGCTTATGAGCATGGACTGGTCCAGTGTGGAGAAAATGTACGTGAGAGTCCTACCTTTATCTGTAACTGCTGTGGCTGCTGCTGTGAAGCTCTTCTAGCAGCAAAAAAATTCGGTAATTTGCACCCAGTCCAGACAACTAATTATCTACCTCAACTTAATCATCAAAGCTGTATTGACTGTGGAAACTGTATTGAAGCCTGTCCCATCGATGCCATCTCCAGAGAGGATGGAAAAATAATAGTCGACAAAGATATTTGTCTGGGTTGTGGTGTCTGTGTTAGGAACTGTCCCAACCATTCTCTAAGCCTACAGCGGCGCCAGGAAGAAATTATCACTCCTGTAAATTCAGTTCACAGAACTGTTTTAATGGCAATTGAAAGGGGTAAATTAGCTAACCTTATTTTTGATAATCAGGCTTTTGGCAGCCACAGGGCAATGGCCGCTGTAGTTTCAGCAATTTTGAAATTACCTCCAATTAAACAGGCAATGGCCAGCAAACAGCTTAAATCCAGATATTTAGAAAAAATTATTAAAAAACTGACTTAGTTTTAAAATAATTTAATCATTAAATTACAGCAGTAAATAGGGAAAAGCTGGGAAATTTGATTCCCGGCTTTTCTTTTTACTAATTATATTCAGTATTATTATCTAAAAATATTATTTTTTAAAATTATTGAACTCCTAATTATAAAATATTTCTTTTTTTTAATAACTCTAAAAAATAAGGTATCTGTTTTCTCCACCAGGGCCAGTCATGATCTACATCATAGCCCCAGTAATCAAACCAGGCAGGAATATCTTTTTCAGCAAGTATAGTATCTAAAAGTCTGGTATCTCTTAAAGTATCCTCTTCCCATCTTCCCTGACCTGCACAGATAATTAAGTCATTTTTTCGATAATGATTTAAATACCATTCATCTTCCAGCTCTTTAAGATAATCTACGGGTGAATTAAGATAAATCTCCTGGTCCATATAGCCTCCGGTAAAAAATCTAGCATCATAAATTCCACTTAAGGCAATACAGGTATCAATGGCATCAGGATGACGGAAATAAAAATTAACCGCGTGGTAAGCTCCCATACTGCAGCCTGAACTAATTATTCCACCTTCCCAGTTTGAGTGATATTTTATTAGAGGCAGCAGTTCATCTATAATATATCTGTCGTAATTATTATGAATTACCGCTTTATCATGTGGATGGAGCTCATGGTTCAGCCAGGACTGATTGTCAACACTGCTGACTGTGTAGACAGTAATCTCTCCATTTTCAATATAAGGCCAGACAGCATCGATCATATCAAAGTCTTCATATTCATGAAAACTGCCGCCAGATGATGGAAAAACGAGCATCGGCTTACCAGCATGTCCATAAATTTTAAAGGGCATATCTTGATTTAAGTTTGAACTGTGAAAATTTCTATATTCTATTTTCATCTAATTTATACTCCCTTCTAAGCATGTTCGATCGCATATTGAACTATTTCTTTACCTTTATCAAGATCTTTGCTTCTCAAAATAATTCCATAATCTCCAATTGCCGGTGCTAAAATAGGCGAAATTTCTTCATGCCTAATTATATAGTCTCCATAATTATTCAGCAGCTCGCTTAGTGAATGTTTGTAATTAATAAAGTTTTTGCGGCCGACATAGAAACAGTTATATTTTCTGCTGATATCTGCTTCGAAACTGTTAAAATGAACCACTCTACCATATTCTCGATAAACATCAATGTCATTTGCATAGTTAAACATATCAAGGGTTAAGCCACCTGGGGGACGTACATTGACTTCCAGAGCAACTATTTTCCCATCGTCCATTTTAAAATATTCAAAGTGAAAAAATCGTTCTTTTAAGCCGAAGGCTTCCACTGTTTTCATTCCTGCTTCTACAATCTCCTCTGGCAGTTCGCGAGGAATATAATAAAACATATCAAGACCCTCATTTACAGTCTCCATAATTCCATCATTAAAGATCATTGAGGAAGAAAAAACAACATTACCATTCTGATCAGTTAGACCATCAAAGGTATAAATTTTACCCTGAATATATTCTTCCATTACATAATCAAGGTCCAATTTGCTTTGAAAAAAATCTACTAATTCCTGATGATTATTTAGCTTATATGTGTCAGCTGCTCCAACTCCATTATCAGGTTTGACAACAACCGGGTAGCCAACTTCACCAATGAATTCTTCTGCTTCTGCCAGCTGATCGATTACTTTCCCGCGGGCTGTATTGAGCCCTGCCTGTTTGAAAACTTCTTTCATTTTCGATTTATATTTCATTGCCTCAATGTCTTCAGGTTTCAATCCCTGAACATTAAAATCTTTTCTTAATCTGGCATCTGTTTCCAGCCAGTACTCATTATTTGATTCGATACGGTCAATTTTTCCATGTTTAAAGGTAAAATAGCCGCAGGCTTTGAGCATCTGAGAATAATCTTCCATATTATCTACTCGGTAATACTCAGTCAGCGAATCCTTAAGCTCTCTCCGCAGCTCTTCATAAGGTAGATCGCCAATTGCCAAAACATTAATCCCCGCTTCTTTTAAACCTACACAAAAATTATAGAAATTGTTTGGGAAATAAGGTGATAAAAATACAAAATTCATAAAATCCTCCCTTTCTCTACTTCTCGCTAATTTTCTACTCTAAGAAAACAAAATTTACAATTTTTAAATTGATATAATTTTATCACTTAAAGCTATAATTGTAAAATTAGATGCTGACAAATTACTGGTAATTTCAGGCTAAGCTTTTAAAACAATAAAAAGTTGACATATGTTCACAATTAATTATATAGTGTTATTAATACAAATATAATATAAACAAACTGGAGGAACCATAAATGCTGACATTTAAACAGGCTATAATTCCTGTAATTACTATGGCGCTTTTGATTTTGCTTTCTGTTTTATTCTGGGAAGCACCGATTCAAATTGCTCTATTTTTTGAAATAATGATTATCATCAGTTTGGCTTTGTTCTGGGGCTATAAATGGCAGGAAATTGAAGACATGCTTTTTTCAAGCTTCAGAAACATTGGAAATGTAGTTTTGATCCTATTTCTTCTGGGAATGATGATTGCTCTCTGGATTGCTGTCGGAACAGTGCCCACAATGATTTATTATGGCCTAAAAGTCATTAACCCTAAATATTTTTTCATTTTATCCTTTATCTCAACCTCTATGGTTTCAATGGCAGTTGGTACAGCAGTTGGAACTGCAAGTACAATTGGTCTGGCCCTAATCAGTATTGCCCAGACTATGGGACTTAATCTGCCTTTAGCTGCCGGAGCTATTATTTCAGGCTCCTATGTTGGTGATCGAATGTCACCGGTTTCATCGATTGCAATTATCACGGCTCACGTCGCTGAATCTGAAGTGATGGAAATGATTTATCATATGTTTAAAACTGCTATTTTACCATACATAATTACAGCTTTCACTTTTTTGATTATTGGACTTAATATTTTTTCGAATAACACTGCTGCCGCTGATTTGAGTTCTTTAAGCAGTATGCTGAACAGCCATTTCCAAATTTCTTACTGGCTGCTTTTGCCACCAATTTTGATTATTATTTTAGCAGTATTGAAAGTTACTACAATTATTAATCTGTCTTTAAACATACTTTTTTCTTTAGTAATGGGAATAATTTTCACAGAAAACAGCTGGTCAAAACTTTTAAATATCATGTTTAAAGGCATCAACCGCAGAACAGGAACAGTATTTATTGATAATATTCTGGCCCGGGGTGGTTTAACCAGCATGCTGGAATTGATTTCTCTAATCATCTTTGCTGTCCTTTTAGGTGGACTTTTAGAAAAGTTAGGTGTTTTAAACAGCATTATCAAACCTTTTCTGCATCTGATTAAGGAAAAAATCCATTTAATAGCTGTTAGCTTATTTGCTGCTGTCATTTCTGCAACTTTAGGCTGCAATCAGTTTTTAGCAGTATTTTTACCTGCCAAGATGCTCGGTGAGAACTATGATCAAATGGGTTTAGAGCGCAGAGATTTAGCTAGAGCAGTTGGTGATTCAGGTCTTGTTTTTTCACCACTAATCCCCTGGAATGTTAATGCACTAATGATGACAGCAGTCTTAGGAGTTGGAACAATGGATTATCTCCCCTTTGCTTTCTTCCCCTTATTAATGCCGCTTTCCAATCTTTTAGTCAGCTATTTTGAATACAGAAAAAATTGAGGATGCATTAACAGCATCCTCTGAGAATCTTTATTTTTTATTAATCTTTATTTATGATTCGAATTTAATTTTTTATTTATGCACCCATTGCAGATAAATCAGTATTTAACTGGGCAAAGACATAAATTGGGGCACAGCCAGGATATTCAGTTACTGTTTCTGCAACTTCCATTGCTTTTTTAACCTCTGAGCTTGATTCAAACTGCTTCCAGCAGTCACCAACTACAAATAAGTGTTTACCAGCCGCATCATTATAGTCCAGAGAAGGAACTCCACCAGCGATTACCATAACTTCACCATTTTTCTCAATAAATTTATCGGTATCCAGACTCTGTTTAAAGCTGTCTAATGCTCCCCTAATATATTTATAACAGCCGGGACAGGTCTGCTGAATTAAAACATCAATTCCAGGAATAAGCCCAACAGGATTACTGGCTGGACGCTTAAAGAAAGTCCTGACACTATCAGGATCAACACCAGCAGTCTCTATTTTGGCTAAATTCATTTCTCCCTGACCTTCAGAAGCGGCAATTTGAGTTGAAGGCACTTCGTGAGGCTCATAACCCATAATATATGAAGTAACTGCATCAACTGCAACCGTATCTTCTCCTGCAATTAAGAGGTTCATCTCTAGAGGTGTACCTGCATGAGGTCCCTGACCTTCCATTGCAATAATTCCATCAACAATTGTTAAATCTGCTTTTCTAATCCTTAAAAGATCAGCTATTTTTTGGTCAAGATCTATTCGATGGGTATCCTGCTGCTGACCAGAAGGATGGACATTTGGAATAATACCCTGCCAGTTTTTTAAACCTAAGGTAACAGTACCACCTAAATGAGTTTTCATCTTGGGCAGATTAATTAACACATCTGCATCCAAGATTGGTCTAAAGACTGAAGCTTTTTTAAAAACTTTAGCCATGGGAATATCAACTTCTACTGATGCTTCTTCGTCAAAATATAATACCTTATCAGCTCCACCTCTATATGCAGCCTGCTCCATTTCTGCTGCTTTAAAAGCCGGTTTTGCTCGTCCAACATGTTTACCTAAAGATGGGTTATCTCCAACCCAGACTTCTCCAGCCTGTGATTCCTCTTTTAACAGAGAAACCAGGGCTTCAATTACCCGCGGATCTACCACTGAAAAACTTTCCGGTGGTGCCAAAAAGGCCAGATTAGGCTTTATCAAAACCCGATCACCATTTTTAACTAAATTATCAATACCACCAACACTTTTTTCGATTACTTCTCGTAACTTATCTTTGATTTCTGAAATATCTTCTTCATAGCGCTTAAATTTACCACCGATAAATTCTTCATTTCCCTTTAAAGAGTCAAATTTACTAATCGAAACTTTTGTACTCATTATATAACCCCCTGTGATAATTTGAAGTTACCATTAATCCCAACTAAAGCCGCTTTAAAGAAAACACTTCATATATTTTTACCCCTCCTTTTTCTTAATTTTCAAAAAATTAAACCCGAATAAAATATCTGCGGTTGCTACCATTAAAATTAAAGATAAAATGGAATTTTCCAGCAACCTTAAATATTTTATTATTTAAATATTTTTAAGGATAATTAATCAAGTTCATCTAAATCGTCAACAGTCAGAATTTCTATTCCATTTTCAAGCAGCACTTCAGTCGTAATCCCATTTCCTTCAATTAAATTACCGCTGAAAGTCCCATCATATATTTTGCCATACCCACAGGAAGGACTTCTCTGCTGCATTATCGCTTTTTTGGCATCTACTATTTTTGCAATAGCAGCAGTTTTCATTGCACCTTTTATAAATGCAGTTGTAACATCTCTTCCCTCTTTGTCTACAACTTTTCTATTTCCTGATTCATCTCTAACTATCTCTGACTCTAATCTTGGAGTTTCTAATCCTCCTAGCATTTCAGGGCAAACTGGAATTGCTTTACCCGCTTTTACTAATTCTAATACCTTTTCGTTTAAGTTATTACCACCATCATAACGGCAGTTAATTCCTGCCAAACAAGAACTTACTATATACATACTAAATCTCCTTTTGAAAAAATATTTTTATTTACTATTCTTTTCCTTTAAAAAGTCTATAAACTTCATTGCCAGTTCAGGATCAAATTGAGTTCCAGTACAGCTTTTAATTTCCTTAATCGCTTCTGCTTTAGTCATCATTTTTTTATATGGTCTTTCCGAAGTCATAACATCATAGGCATCAATTATCGAAATTATTCTTGCTAAAAATGGGATTTCACTTCCCTTAAGTTGTCTTGGATAACCACAACCGTTCCATCTTTCATGGTGAGAGTAAATTTCTTCTGCAATTAAAGCAAATTCTCCCGAAGCCTTTACAATATTATAACCTGCTTCCGGGTGCTGTTTGATTGCTTTCCATTCTGCTTTAGATAATTTACCAGGTTTTTTTAAAATATGATCATCAATTGTTATTTTTCCAATATCATGCAGGGTTGAAAGCAGCGCTAATCTGTTTAGTTCAAAATTAGAGAGATTTAAGTAACGGCCAAAATTTATAGATAAGCGTGTCATTCTAACAGTATGTTCTTTAGTTTCATTGCTTTTTACTTCTAATGTGCTAATTAAGCCCTTAACAATCCTATTTTTAATACTCTTACTTTGTGATAATTTATTGTGATACATTTTATTATCAGCCCTTTTAAAAGTCTGATAAATTTCTTCCTCAATTGAGTCTTTAACAGCGATTCCAAAGGAAATAGAAATTGTTAGGTTATCATTATTAGATTCAGGGATTTTTCTTTTAATTCTGGCAACAATTTTTTCAGCTTCTGCTGTTGAAGTCTGGGGAAGCAAAATAGCAAATTCATCTCCACCATGACGAGCTAAAATATCCTCATCTCTAATTTCATTTTTAATTAATTCAGCACTTTTTTTAATTAAACAGTCTCCCTTTTGATGGCCAAAACTGTCATTAATAACTTTTAACCCATTAATATCAGCAACTATAATTGCCAGCGGCAGCTGTCTTTCTGTATCCAGGCGTTTTAATTCCTCTTCAAAAAATCTGCGGTTATAGAGGCCGGTTAAACTATCATTATAAGTTAGTTTTCTGATTTTTTGATAGTCTAAATGTTTAGAAAATGCAGTCGTAATAAAATCAGTAAAAATCTTCAGCAGTCTAATATCTTTTTTAGAAAATTCCCTTTTTTCTCTCACAAAATCGAAACCAAAAAATCCAAATAACTCATTTTCAATAAACATTGGCATTACAATAATAGATTTTATATTTTGCATTTTTAACAGTTTCTGTTCAGGTTTTGCATCTTTAACCATATCATTAACATCTTGAATTGAGATAAATTGATTCTTTTTTAACTTTGACATCCACCAGGGAAATCTAGCAGTAGGAAGCTGCTGTAGCTTGCATTTTTGAGGCTCAATATCCTGAAAAGACCATTCATATGTGTTAGACATTTTTCGATTATTATCTGTAAATTGAAAAATGTAACTGCGGTCAATATCGAAAAAATAGCCTATCTTTTCTAAAACACTGTTTATTTTTCGATCAAGATTAGCTGAATTCAAATCAAGCAAATCACTGGAAACTGAGGTTAAAGCTCTCTGAAATCTGAGCTGATATTCTAATTCCTGCTGCTGTATTTTCTTTTCACTAATATCTCTAAAATTCCCATACCAGATTATACTTCCATCAACTACTTTTTCTGGTCTGGCAGTTCCCTGAATCCAGAGCTCACCTTTTTCAGGTAAAAGCACCTTAAAAGTCTCTTGCCAGAGTGATAAAGCTGCTGCTGATTCTTCAATTGATGCTAGAACCTGATCAATATAATCAGGATGCATCCGCTCAAAAAGTTTAGAGCTATCTTTTATAATTACTGCTGGGGAAAGCTCAAAAATATCATGTATTCCCTGAGATACATAAATATAAATTATTTCTTCATTTTTTGGGAAGTAACGAAATTGATATAATGCACCAGGAGCCTGATTAACTAAATTTTTAAGTAGTTCTTCTAATTTCTGTTCACTAGACAGATCACTACGCATTTTAATCATCTCCCTGTTGTATTAATTTCGCTGTATAAACATCAAAGTTTGTTTTCATTTAACTTTATTTGAAATTGTTATTAGGGTTTAATTTCAGATATATCTTATTTTAACTTTATTTTCCTTATTATATTATAATTCTTTATAAAATTTCAGAATCCTTTAGTTTTTTAAAATTAAACTTATATTTATTCTATAATTATAAATAACCTATCTAAACTATTCTCTCCATATTATTAAATTATCTGGTTTAATTCATTTTCTAACCAGTTTAAAAATCCTTCTTTAACTGCCTTAGAATTATTTTGGTCCGGCCAGTTATAACTATCAAGTACTTTTTCTGCTCCAGCCAGCATTTCTTGCTGTTTAAACTGCTTTCCGGTTAAAGAGTTTGACAGTTTCGGTATTAAATCACTGTACATGGCATCAGAATATAAGGTGGCTTCTGCAATAGTTCCTGAAGCGAGTTTTAGATTTAATTCTACTTCTCCCCACTGGAAGCGGTTATTAAATGAGATATCAAAATCAGGTGTTTTACCCAGCCTCCAGTCCCAGGAAGAATATTTATTATTTAGTTCTTTAAGCTCTTGATTTTCTTTAATTTTAATTTCATTTAGAGCCTGACCCTGATTGTATAAATCAGAAAAACTATTTTTAATAGCTTCTTTTACTGCTGCAACTGAAACTTCTGCATCAGCTTCACTCAGGTTCATAACTCTTGATCTGACAGACTTAATTCCTTTAGATTTGATTTTAGCATCTGAGACATTCAGGTAAGAAACTAATTTTTCAAGATCGCTATCTACTAAAACTGTCCCATGAATATAGGCAGCTTTACTTCCAAGATAATATGCATTACCTGATATTTTCTTTCCACCACATATAATGTCATTACGCCCGGAAAACTCAGCAGCTATACCTAAATTCTGCAGAGCTTTTAAAATTATTTTCAACTTCTCTTTTAAGTCATATTCCCTGCGGGGCATTAAAAGAGTGTAGTTTAAATTGCCTAAATCATGAAATACTGCTCCTCCACCGGAAAGGCGGCGGGCTAATTTCCCACCAGCAGCTTCTAAATCACTAATCCTGCATTCCTGCCAGGCGTTTTGATTACGTCCAATAACAACTGTATTATCATTCTGCCAGAGATAAAGTATTATTTCGTCTTCTTCTAAATTGTTTAATAGATATTCTTCTACTGCCAGGTTGTACCAGGGATTATATCCTTTTCCGATAACCAAACTGGCTTTTAAGTTCTCTGTCATAAATTTAAACACTCCTTCAATTTAATAATTGATTTATTTTATAATTTTTTACTAAAGTTGTTGATTAATTCTAATACATCATCTAAACGTGCCAGCTGCTTAACCCATTTTTTTGGAATACTATTAAATCCATAATATAACCCAGCCAGGCCGCCTGTGATTGCAGCAACAGTATCGGTATCTTCTCCTAAATTTACTGCTTTTAAAACAGATTCTTGATATGAATTGCTGTTTAAAAGCACCCAGAATACTGCTTCCAGAGTATCAACTACATAGCCGGTTGACTTAATTTCAGTTTCTGCTGAGTCTTTAATATTTCCAGATAAAATCCTACTATAATATTTTAATTCTGAGCTGAAATTATCTTGCCCTATAAAGTTATTTATATGTTTTATAGACTGCTCATAAGCCTGCTCCAGGTCAGCTTCCATGATGAGTCTTTGGGCAAAGTCAAGATAGATATAGCAGCCCAAAATAGAGCGGAGATGGGAATGAGTTAATGAACTAACTTCTTCAGTTTTTTTGAATTTTTCTGCTGGCTCTACATTTATTAAATAAAAAGCAAGTGGTAAAATTCTCATTAAAGAACCATTTCCATTGTCTTTTTCTCCCCCAGCTCCAGCAGCTGTTGCCTCCATTCCCTGCCTCAAGTTGGCGATTGAAACTCTGGTTGTATTACCAACATCAAAAGTCTCCCCACCAGCCGTCCAGTAAGCCTCATCAAGCCAGCTAATAAATTTTTCTGCCTGGTCATTCAAATCATATCCATCTAAAAGCGATTCCAGAAGACAGAGGGTTAAAGAGCTATCATCAGACCAAGTTCCTGGAGCTTGGTTATAAGTGCCATAGCCCCGCATATCTGTTACTGGATCTTTTTTTAGTTCTTTTCGACTTTTAAATTCAACAGGTACTCCAAGAGCATCGCCAACTAAATGTCCTATAATTCCTGCTTTTAATTTATTTTTTAACATAAATTAAGTAGTTTCACCTCACTATTTCTATGTGTATATTTTTTAAAATCTTAAATTAGTTTAAGACTCAATCCAATTAAAATGAATTTTATAAATCTAAAAAGAGCTGCCAAAACCAATATTAAATATCGGATCAGAATCTAAATTATCAAAGCCAATATCAGCTCTGATCGGTCCTAAAAAAGAATAATATATTATTCCTACCCCGGCATCAGTTTCCCAGTCATAGTCACTCAGGCTCATATTGTTGGCAGAAATTTTTGCAGTGTCAATAAAGAGAACTCCCCAAATTTTTCTCTGCCATAACTGGTGCTGGTATTCTATGGTTCCTTTTAAATATTTTGTACCTGCAAATTCATATTCCTGGCCCCTAATCGGTATTCCACCATCATTCTTACTAAAAGCTCCAGCAGTAAATTGATAGTTAAAAGGAGTTTCATCTGAACTATATCCACCCTTAAAATCTGCAATAATTTGTGATTTATTATTCAGCTTAAAATCTTTATTTATGTTAATTTTTATTTTATTAAAATCACTTTGATCATCATCTAAAGAAAAAGCCCTGCTTAAATATGCTTCAAAGTTAACTGCTCCCCTATAAAGAAAATTATAATCTGGGATCAGGTATTCCTGTTCTAAATCCTTATTTAAAGTACTATAATCGTTTTTTTGATATTTTAAAGAATAAGTATTTTTTATATTAACTACAGGCAGGCTTTCAATTTCAAATTTATAAAAATTGCCTTCAGCTAAATACTGCTGCTGATTAAATTCTAAATCCTGGTCAAAATCCCTCCAGGAAAATCTGTATATTTTACCCTGATCAGCCAGATATTCTAAACCATATTCCTGATAGGAATCATCACTCCAGTCAAAAGCAAGATTGTAGCTGATTCCATTTCCAGCCGGATTCCTGATTTTTTGTTCAAATTTTTCTCCAAGAAGCCCTGTAGTCTTTCTAATTGCAAATTCATAGGGGTGGATCATGAAAACCCCACTCTCTTCTGCCTCTACAATAACCTTTAGTTCATCCTGAGTAATTTCTCTGCCTGTAAGCTTAAGTGTAAACGGATTGAAAAGATCACTATTAAAAAGCCTCTGCCGGCTTAAAATTAATTTTTCTTCTTCCAATTCTTCTCCTAAAGAAAAAGCCAGCTGTTTTTCTATAAGACTGGTATCACTTTTCTGCAGTCCTTTAATTTCAATTTCCGAGATTTCAGCTGCTGCCGCAGGAACAAATGATGTTAAAATATAGATTGTTATTAAAACTAAAATTATTTTTTTCATTTTGGGCTCCTTAAGATGCATTTTCAATTATTTTACAACTATTTAATAACAATACCATTAATGTACTTTTTTATAAGAATATAGCTAGAAAGACTTAAACTAAAGTCTATTAATTTGTTTATTTATTTCAGATAATCTTTTTTCAATTTCAGACAATTTTTCTGGTTTATCTCCATATATCCAGACTGGAACATTTTGGCCAAAATAGTTTTCTCCCATTCTTTTTTCAATTAAATAATGACCTTTAGAAAGATAAAAATTATCCTTTAGTTTATCTTGATTATAATTTATTATATAAATATTTGATTCATCTAACAAGGTTCCATAAGTACTTAGAGCAGCATTAACAGGAGAAGATCTACCTCGAAGGTAAAGCACATCTTCACTTCTATCTTTTAGCTGGCCTTGAATATTAAATTCAGTATTCTTACTAGAAATTTTAATATACTGTTCATTAATTTTATGATATTTTTGATGTAATCTATATATTTTTTCTCTATCAGCAAAAACTTTATACTCATCTAACAATTTTTCTAAATCATCATGTGATAGAGTTTTAATTAATTTTTTGATAACTTTTAATTTATCATTATTGACTAAAAAATTATCATTATATAATTTAGCTGAATATAAATCATTTACATGATTTAAAGCCTTTTTTCTAATTTCTGTTTTTAATTCAGGAATAGCATTTTTAGCTTTTACAGCTTGATCAATATTATTAATTGAGTTCAAAACAATATTTACTGTTTCATTTTTATATTCAGGAAAATAATTTATAATGTTTCTATATTCTAAATAACTAATGCTTTGATTAAAATATCTCTGTCTGGCAGCAGATTGAATTTTATTGATTTTGAAATTTTTAGCAACTTCAAAAAGTTCAGCTTTTGATAACTGGCTTAAAACTTTATCAATCTTTAAATTTTCTAAAGGATAGTAATTAACAAATTTCAAAAGCTTATCTTTTGTATTAACTAATGAAATTACTTGTTCTCTCATTTTGATTATCGAAAAAACATCTCTAAAATCTTTGGTTATCTTTATAGCATCATCTATAGATTTTGAATTATTTAAGTTAGCTTTAACTATTTCATAAAGCTGAGAATTAGCAGGTCCATTAGATCTAGCAGCGTACTCATAAAAATTATTTTTGTATTTTACAGCTGAGTCTAAACTATTGACATATTTTAAAGCTTTTCTTCCTGCTGTCGCCTGATATTTATAATCTTTAAACTCTTTAGCAGCTTTAATCATTTGATCCAAATTTTTTGATCTATCAAGATATTCATAAATCAAAGTACTTACTGCAGGAAAATCAGAAAATATAGTTATTAATTTTTTGATTTCAGTTGTGTTTAAATCATCTTTAAGATTATTTATTATACTATCGACATCATTATTGTTTATACTTTTGTAGAAAACATTATGAAATTTATCAGCAGTTTTTAAACTGTCCACATATTTAACAGCCTCTTTTTTAGCTGTAATTTCACTTCTCTTTCCAGAAATAATATCTGATTCTAGCTTAACCATTTTTGCATAACCATCTTTTTCCTTTTCGTCATTAAGTTTTTTATCAACAATATTTTTTTCCTTGTAATCATTATTATTATCTAATTTACTGTTATCTTTAATTTTACTATTTTTATTAATTTCTTTTTGCTTATTGAAAGTTTCTTTTTTTGCTGAAGGACTCTCCTTTAAATATTCTTTTGCCCTTTTTGTATATTCATTATGCTCAATAAACTCAGCTAGAAATTTCTCCGCACTTGTTCTGTCCTTAACAAAATTATAAGCTATTTTTCGCACATAACTTGGCCTGTATTTTTTAAAATTAGGATACCTATTTAGAGTATCCAAAACATCATCAATATTTTCACTTTTTTTAAGTAGTAAATCATCAAGGCCATTAAAGCTTTGATTTTTAAATATTTCAGATAATTTAATAAGTTCTTCTCTATTTAATTTATTTTTAAGTTTTCTATAAATCTCTCTTGTCTCTTTATTATAGTCATCTAAATTTGGGAATAGTTGTTTAAAATCTCTGGCAGTTTTTAAATCTTTAACATATTTAACTGCTTTAGATCTAGCAGGATGAAACACATAATTATTTTTGGGAACTGCACTTAATAATTTTTTCAGGTCTTCTAAACTATCACTTTTAGCTAAAATAGCCCTGTGAACGTTACTTATTCTATAATTATTCGGATAAATCTTCATTAACTTATATAGATCATCTTCATTTAATGATTTTGCCAATTTTTCAACAACAAACTCTGCCTGATTATCGTGATCTTCTAAATCAGGGAAAATTTCTTTAAATAATTTAGCTGTTTCTAAATTATAAACTAACTCAGCTGCTTCTTTTTTCAACTTTATAATTTTATTGCGATTAAAATTTTCTTCTGCCTGCTTAACTTCAGTTTTAATTTCATTTAATCTTATCAAATTGTCAGCACCTAAAATATTAATACTAGAAATAAAAACAAATATTATCGTTAAAAAAATTATTTTTTTAGTCACCTAATCACCCTAGATTATATTTTTATTTTATATAAACACAAAAATTATATAAAGATCTATTGAGTAAAATCATTCTTTTCTGGAAGAGAAAATTCTTAAAACAACATAAGCAATTAAAGTAAAGATAAAGAAAATCAACAACACAGTAGCTATGCTCTGCAGAGATCCAATCAGAGTTCTATAAATTTCTAGAGTCCAGCGCTCTGCAGTTAATTGAACAATTTCTCTGTTGTCATACCTGGAGGTAATATATTTTTCTAAATCCCAGACTCTGACTCCTCCAGAAATACCAACAACATAAATTGCGAATTTAATATATTTAAGCCAGGCTTCATTGATTGCTTCTGGAACAATTAATTGTAAGATTTTATAAATAGAATCATTGAAAAGTTTACTGACAATGTAACAGACCAATAAAGCTACCAAAAAAGTAACTATTAATAATAAGTAAAACATGGATCTACCTCTTTCCTGTTTTTGATTTGATTAAATAATTATGGTTTTAATTAATTTAATACCTCTTTGATTACTCTCAAAACATTTTCTGATCTAAATTTATCAATTAAATCATCACTCCAGCCATCCTTCTTAAGAGCTTTAAATAAAAGTGGCATTTCACTGCTTTTTGTGATCTCTAAGTCACCCTGAATCCCATCAAAATCACTTCCCAGAGCAAGCACAGACTCACCACCAATATTTTTTATGTAATTTAAATGTTCTATCATCTCTTCCAGCCGGCTTCTTTTATCAGCAGAATTTTTATTTAGTAATTGGGGAGCAAAATTAAGTCCGATCACCCCACCCTTTTCTGCAATCTTAGTTATCATATCGTCTTTAAGATTTCTGGGGTGAGCTGCAAGAGAACGCACATTAGAATGCGAGGCTACAAAGGGTTTTTCACTGTGTTCGGCAATATCGTAAAAGCCTCCATCTGAAAGATGAGAAACATCAATAATCATCCCTATTTTATTCATATATTCTACTGCTTCAACTCCAAATTGTTTAAGCCCTTTTTTCATAATTTCCTGATTATCAGAATTGGGCCACCCAAAACAGTTTTCATAATTCCAGCTTAGAGTAATTAATCTAACTCCAAGTTCATAATACTTTTTTATTTTTTCTAGATCACCATTGACACTTCTTCCATCTTCAATTGTCAAAAAGGCAGAAATTTTATTTTCATTTTTATTATTTAACAAATCCCGATAATTATAGGCCATCTCAATCATTTTATTGTTTTTTTTAACTTCATTTTTTAAAATGTTAAGTAAATCTTCTATATATAAATCATCATCAATTTGTGCTAAATTTAATTCTTCTAAAGTTGACTGATCAGGCATAAATATAGCGAAAAATTGGGCCAGCGCTCCTCCAGCTTTTAGTCCCTTGAAATCAACACTCAGCTTATTATTTTCCAACAAATTATCCTGATCATATTTATTATAAATTCTCAATAAGCTGTCACAGTGCAGATCAATATAACCCAAATCAATCATCTCCTCAGCTCTTATTTTTCATAATCAATTTTTAAAACTAAATCAGAAAATTAAAGCTATTAAATTTAAAATCAGATAAAGAATAATAACTATTTTAGCAATCTGAGCTAGATAAAAAGAAATACTTTTCTCGCGCCTTATATCTTTTTCAGCCTTTTGATTCTCCGCTGTTCCATTAGAATTATCAACACTATCTATATTTAAGCTTTTTAGCAGTTCTTTAGCCTTTTTATAATCATTTTCTGATACATAGAGTTCTATATTGTAAGCAGAATAACCCATATAGATCATGCTGTAGCCGCCAAACTCGTCATGACGCACAATAACTTCAATATTGTTATCATTAAGCAGTGCTTCTATCATTTCTGCTTCTCTAGTGCCAACTGTTATTAAATGATGGAGTTTAAAATTATTCATATTTTACCTCTTTTCTGCATAAACAATTCTTTCTCCAGCATAAATGTTTATTTCTCGACTGGTCAGATGAGAATATCTTTTTTTATACTCTTCTCTACCCACATCTTCAATTAGATTTAAGATGTTGTCATTTAATATAGTTTCAATTTTTGAGCTTTCAATTCCAGTTTTCCAGTCTAAACCCATTTCCTCAACAAATGAAATTATCTGCTGATCAACTTCAGACCTATCTGATCCATCAACTATTCCTTTTTTGACATAGCTGAATAATATTTTGCTTCCTGTTTCTAAATCAGCAAAAAAATCAAGTATTTTATCTACTGATTTTTGTTCTATATACTGAGTTACACCTTCCCAGATGACCAGAGTTTTTTTATTAAAAGCAAAATTATTATCAAGCAGCACCTCTTCTAGCTTCTTTTTATCAAAATCAATCTCAACCAATCTTACATGATCTGGAATTTTCTTGTATAATTTTTTTAATCCTTTTCTTTTTTTAGAAATAGTTTGAGGATGATCTACTTCAAATACCTCTAGTTTCTGAACCCCTTCAATCCTGTAGGCTCTAGTGTCAAAACCTGAGCCAAGTATTAAAAGCTGCTCCATTTTATTTTTGTTATCTTTCAAACGGTCATCTATATACTTTGTTCTGTAAAGAAGATTGCCAATCACACCTGGCATTTCCTTATCTCTTTTTGAATATATCATTTCTCTTAATGGTGAAAATTTCATTAATTTCAAAAATAATTTCCAAAGAGGAGGTAACAAATAAAACGCTATTCTGTCATAAAAAAGGCGCTCGTCTTCCGGGTAATATGACTCCGCTGCTCTCAGAGCAGCATTTGATAGGGCAGAATAACTTATATCTTTCATTTAGATTACCTCCTTAAATTATCAGGTACTGTAAAGTCTTTTTAATTAATTTTTATAATCAACTAAAACTCTTTTGGCAGCAGTTTTCCCAATAAAAGCCGCTACCTTCTTGTGTTCAGGATGATTTTGATATTCATCAAGATCAGTAAGACTCTCAAATTCAGTAATTAAAACTAAATCATAAGCAGCCTCACTCTGGTTGATATTTTTACCAACCTCAATGAATTTAATTTGCTCAACTAAATCTTTGAGTGATAAAAGTTTCTTTTCTGCTATTTCAATATTTTTCTCTCTATCTTTTCCCTCAGCAAAATCTTTAAACTCCCACATTACCACATGTTTGATCATTTTTATTACCCCCCATTTTATTTTAGACTCTGATTAATACTTCCGTCTAGCAGCTCAATTTCAACATTTTCCTCAATTTTAAAGTATTTATTAATATCAGCTTCAACAATCTCAAAAGCTATTTCCTGCCAGATTTCTTTCATTTTCTCTTTATCTTTTTTAGATCCATTTTCTTTAGTAATAACTTTTTTGAAAAGCTTGGCTGCTTCAGGATGTTTTTTCTTAATAAAATCAGAATCTTGGAGCTGATATCGCAAATTTTTATCGGGCTCAGCGCTTTTGAGGAAGGTAACAGCAGTTTTATCAAAATCTTGATAAATAAGTTTATTATTACCGAAGGTTGTACCTGCCGTATATTGAATACCATCAGTAAAGCAGCTTTTTGTTTCTACAACAGCTCGTAAACCTTCCTTTTCATTATTTTTTAGATTCAGCTTATTCAATGCATCTGCAGCAGCCAACACTCCCAGAGCAAGATAGGGACAGTAATGGCCGTGAAATTCTCCCGCTTTTAGCAGCAGTTCATGCAGATTCTGGTATTTAATTAAATCATTTATATGATAACGAGGTGTCTTTTTCTGTAAGGATAATGAAGGCTGATCCATAAAAGAAGCATAAGGTTTGATATCCAGAACAGGAGTCCCATCTATTGCATCAAGTCCATAGACATGTAACTTATTGCCTTCTCTTTTCAATAACTCCACAGTCGTAATTCCAATTGGACTTGGTCTGCGGGGGCTTCTGGAGGTAAAAAGACCTCTTTCAGGTCCTTTTCTTCTTTTACTAATTAGATCATAACCTTCAGATTTGTGAAAATAGAAAAGAATCTGCAGATATTCATAATCCTCTATCTGATCAAGACCATCAACATATTCAGCTTTTATTTCGATAATACTTTTACTTTTTTTCATTTCATCAGGACCGACTGGTTCTTTATACTTGCTTCTGACTTCTGCTATTTTCTTTACTTCCATGGTCATCTCCTTCTGATTTGAATTATTTATTTAAGTTTTTCTTCAACTGAATTAATTTTTTTATCCATCGCCGCTTCTCTATCTCTGCGGTCATCAATTTTTAAACTTGTAGTAACTCTTAAAGCTTCATTTTCAAAAGGAACCTCATGCATTTTTTTGTGATTTCAAAAATATCAGCAAGTTTTCCTTCTAAAATAGTTCCCATCGGGGTTAATCTGTACTTAACTTTATCCTGATCTTTTAAAACCTGATGACAGCCGGCAACATAACTGCTTAAACTTGTGCTTTCTGTACCTAATGGTACAACTGTAAGTTCTGCAATAACCATCTTAAATCCTCCTTTTTTTAAAATTTTAATTTATAATATACTAAAATTTATAATTACTTTAATTTTTTCCTATCTTAATTTTAACACTCAAAACCAGATAAAACAATAAAAAATAGACGGCTTAATCCTTAAAACAAAGGATAAGCCGTCTAAATAATTTTTCGCTTTATTATTTAACTAAATAGATACTATTTTCATATTTTTATTTAAAAAGATTTAATTTCAATTATAAACTAGTGTTCCACTATTTCCTAGTAATGCTTCTTCTGCTTTCTCTAAAGAAGCAATTATAGATTTTCTACCTGTTTTGGACTGGACAAACTTTATAGCAGATTTAACTTTAGGAAGCATACTACCTGCTGGAAACTGATTATCTTTAATATAATTATTGGCTTCTTCAACTGACATTTCTGCCAGTTCTTCTTCAGATTCTTTACCAAAGTTAATGCAGACTCTGTCTACTGCAGTTAGAATGAAAAGAAAATCAGCATCAATTATTTCTGCCATTTTTTCACTTGCTAAATCTTTATCAATAACTGCCTCAACACCCTCTAGCTGGTAACCTTTTTTTGCTACTGGTATTCCTCCACCACCAACAGTAATTACAACATGATTATTTTTTAATAAAGAATTTACCGAATTTTTTTCAATAATATCAACAGGGGCAGGAGAAGCAACTACTCTTCTAAAACCACGGCCAGAGTCTTCAATCATTTTGTATCCTTTTTCTTTTTTTATTTTCTCTGCCTGTTCTTTGCTATAAAAAGCACCGATTGGTTTTGTTGGATTTTTAAAAGAGTCATCATTTTCATCAACTAGAACCTGAGTAACTAAAGTTACGACATTTTTATCAATCTGTCTTTTTCTTAGTTCAGAGCCAATAGCATTCTGCAGATGATAACCTATATATCCCTGACTCATTGCTCCGCTTTCAGGAAGAGGCATTGCTTTTACTCTTTCATCATTTTGAGAAGCAACCTCCATTCCGAGATTGATCATGCCAACCTGTGGTCCATTTCCATGAGCAATAACAACTTCGTGTCCCTGTTCAATTAAATCAACTACTGAGCGTGCAGATTCTTTTACAATTTGAAGCTGCTCCTGAGGGCCATTTCCTAGAGCATTCCCCCCTAAAGCAAGCATTATCCTACTCATTAGACTTCACTCCCAGCAATTTTTTTACTCAAAGCTATAATAGCTTTTTCAAAACACTCTGCAGGAGGATTAACAATACCTGCTCCAACCTGCCCTACTCCAGCTACTTTATGAGCCATTCCAGTATTAATAATTGGTAATCTACCACTTTCAATTACTTTCATTACATCAATTCCTATTGCTGAACCTCTAAAGTTTAGAGTTGGAATTGAGAAGTTATTATTTTCTCCTTCAGTTATCTCATACATTTGCTTACTGTAGTTTATAGCATCATCAACAGTACCTCCAACAAATTGAACAATAGCTGGAGCACCGCCCATTACAAAGCCACCAAGTCCCATTGTTTCAGTTATAGTGCTGTCACCAATATCAGGACTGGCATCCTCTTCAGTATAACCAGGGAAAAGTAGCCCTTTTACCATTTGAGCTGGACCGGTAAACCATTGATCTGCATCTAAGCTGCTGATTCTTAAGCCAAACTCGACTCCATTACGGGCCATAGTTGTAACTAAAGTAGAGTTTTCTACACCATGTGCTGCATCCAGTGCAGCCTTACAGGTAGGCATTGATAGATTTAAAAAGTAGTGGTCATTTTCCTTAATAAATTTCAATGAATCAATTAATACTTCTTTTTCTAAATCTGCCTCTAAAAAGTAAGGTGTAATCTCTCTAAAAAAGAGACTGGTAGAAGCTTTGTTCCTATTATGACACTCATCTCCCATATGCAGTGCCTGAGATATTATTGCCTTGAGATCAATTCCTCCATCTATTAAAGCAAGTGCTTTCTTCAAAGCTGGTGCATAGGTAGTTTCAATAAACTTTAATCTATCGATTACTTCTTCACTAAAGGCTCCATATCTTAATACTTTACCAAGCCCCTCATTAACTGTACAGTATGTTTTATTTCCATACTTAGAATTCTCAACAATATGCACAGGCATTGAAGCTGACATCACTCCAGCCATCGGACCTACTGCACTATGCTCGTGGCAGGGGGCAAATTCAATTTCTCCAGATGCTGCAAGTTTTCTAGCTGATTCCTCATCTGCTGCCAGCCCTTCATAGATTAGCGCTCCAATTACTGCTCCTTCCATCGGACCACACATATCTTCCCAGGCTACTGGAGGTCCTGCATGTAAGATTAAATTCTTTTTCATTCCAGGAACAACATTAATCGCCTGATCTATACCAATTAATTTGGCCTGGGATGTTTTTAGTATTTCCACAACTTTTTTGTTTGCTTCTGAAATTTCTGCTTGATGTTCACTTAAATTATCTAAAGCTTCGATTAATTCCGGCTTACCTCCTGCAGGTGGCTGCCAGTCTAAGCCAACAACTTCAACATTTTGTGCTGTAAGATCTTCTTTAAAGTTAGGGTTACCAATATTAATTACATTTAATTCTTCTGCAAATAATTCATTTATTTTAGACATTTTATACCTCCTCAGCCAGAATTTCAGCTGCTATTTCTGCTGCCTCTACGTTATTTTCTGCTAATATAGAACCAACTTCTTTAAGCTTTTTCGCCTGCTGGCTGTAATTTTGATAATCTGATTCAGTTCCACAAATATAACTTACAAAAATTAATTCCCTGTTGTCATCAGCTGCGATTTTTTTAGCTTCTTTTATTGCCTTTACTGAAGCCCCTGCTGGATCAGAGTGAGAACCATATCCTAATTCAAAGTCAAGTAAAATGACTCCTACTTCGGGGTCTTTAGCTTCTTCTAAAATTCTTTCATTTCTTAGTGATGGCTCAATCATTGGGTGAGGTTTTCCTAAAGTAAATTCGTCTTCCCCCATATCTAAGAGAACATTACCCTGATAATTATTAATATCAGCAAGCTTTTCCTGCTCATTTTTGGCAATATTACTTTTGATTCCCTCTAATTTATCTCTTAAAATATAGAGTGCTTCAGCACAGAGAGTACCACCACCAAATAACCCTCTTAAATGTTTTTGCTTTTTATTTAATTTGGCTTTTTCCTCTTTTATCTTAGCCTGAAGTTCTTTATTTTCTTTAATTCCTGTCTTTTTTTCAACAGTAATTCCAGCTGCTTCGACTGATTTTAAAGCTGCATCTTTTAAAGTGTTTGCAAATACTATTTTTTCGTCATCACTGTCTCTATCACTTTCTAAAAAGCAGATCACAAATTTTTTGTCGATTTCTGCAGCAACTTTTAAGATCTTTGCTTCTACTTCTTCAGCAGGTGGTTTAGAAATCAAAGTAATTACTTCAGTTTCTGGATCAGCAGCCAGTGCCTTTATAGATTGAATCATCATTTTACCGCCAATTTCTTTCTTTAAATCACGACCACCAGTTCCAATCGCCTGAGCTACTCCACCTCCGTTTTTATCAATTTGAACCATTACTTCCTGCAGACCTGTACCAGAAGCAGCTATAAGTGAAATATTTCCCTCTTTAACTTTATTTGCGAAACAAAGACCTTTGCTATTTATTGCAGCAGTACCACAGTCAGGCCCCATCATCAGCAGACCTTTTTCGACAGCAAGATCTTTTAGTTCATTTTCAGCTTCAATACTTACATTGTCACTAAAAAGCATAACATTTAGATCATTTTTTAGAGCAATTTTAGCTTCTCTTGCTGCATACTGTCCAGGTACTGAAATCACAGCAAAATTAGCTTCAGGAAAATCTTTTAAAGCTGAATTTATAGTTTTAGCTTTAACTTCTTTCTTTTCTCCTTTTTTATCATCCTTATTATCTAAAAGGTCTTCAACTTTTTCTAAGGCAGTTTCGTACTTTTCTTCATCTTCAGCCTTAATGGCAATAATTAGATCGTTTTCACCAGCTGCCTCAGATTCTTCTGTAGCCATCTCAATGTTATTTAATAGATCTTTATTCATTGCTGTTCCCATTGAAACAACAGCATCTTCTACACCATCAACATTTAAAATTTTATTTGAAAGTGACATTAATGTTACTGAGTCATAATAACTATCTTTTTTAATTAAAGTTTTAGAATACATTTTTACCCTCCATTATTTTCTCTAATATTTATAATTACGTCAAAAGCTGTCATTATTCCGACAGCAATATCTTTACCAGATGTCGATCCTATTTCTAATACATTCTTAATAACTTTTTCTTTTATTTTTTCTTCTGCAGTTAATGCGTTTATTAGTTTATAAATATTTTCTCTTGTACTACCTCTCATTGAATATTTTAGCATTTTTTTACTAATATCAGTTGTTTCAATTTTGAATTTTTTGATTATTGAAACTATTTCCAGGAATAATTTTTCACCCTCTTTTAGCAAATAGAATACGGATAACATTCCAACTAAAAAGTCATCCCCAGAAGGTGTTAAACCAATCCCAAAACCAATTATACTTTTTATTTCAGCAGTTATATCTTCTCCAGCTATTAATTTAGCTTTTAAGTTAGATAATCTAAGATTAAGTTCTTTAGAAATCATCCCTGGACTTTGCTCAAACTTTTTATCAGAATTAAAATTAGCTAAATAAAAATACCCACAGCCGTCTGTAGTTAATTTACTTTTTAAATATGAATCAAATAACTTTTTATTCTTTTTAAAATAAATACTATTAACTTTATCAATCTTTGCTGCAGGTACTGTCCATATTTTTAAATCAGCTAAAGAAATTTGTAATTTATCTGCTATAGTTATTTTTTGATCATAATATTTAACTTCCATTTCTTGATTAATAAAGTTGAAATTAATTTTAGAGTCAACTATCAAAGTTGCCGGACCATTGTCAAGTTCATTGTTGGCAATTGTTATTAAATTTCCGTTTGCATCTATAAGATTAATAACTCGATTAAAAACACTATGGATTTTGAGCCCATCATTTTCAGACTTAGTTACATAATCCAAGAATTTATGATCACAACTTTTCGCTTTTAGATTATATCCTTTTGGCAAATTTTTTTTCATAATCTTAAACTCCATATTTAGTTAATATTTTATTCAGGAAGAATATAACTTAATATAATTGAAATAATAGAGGCTGGAACAACACCAGAAGTTAAAAACAGCTGAAAATTATTTGGTAATGAACTAACAGCCTCTGGAACAACATTTAAGCCTATTCCAATCCCTAAAGAAATAGCTATTATCAACATGTTTTTTCTAGTATAACTGACATTTTTTAAAATTGATAAGCCTGAAACTACCACCATAGAAAACATTGCTATCGAGGCACCTCCGAGAACCGGTTCTGGCATTATCGAAATAACGGCCCCCAGTTTAGGCAGTAAAGAAAATATCAGTAAAATAAATGCCCCTATTTTTACAACATGGCGGCTAAAAACACCTGTTAGGTTAACTACCCCAACATTTTGAGTATAAGATGTATTTGGAAAGGCGTTAAAAAAGGCTCCAATAGAACTTGCCAGACCATCTGCCATGACCCCGCCTTTTACCTCTTCAACTCTTGCTTCTCTTCCTTCAGAAGCGTTTGTTAGAGCTGATATATCGCCAATAGTTTCTATTGCTGTTGCTATATACATAAAGATCATGGCAATAATTGCTGAAGGCTCAAAGCTGAGCTTGAATGCTAAAGGTTTAGGAAATGAAAACCAGGAAGCATTATAAACAACGTTTAAATCTAAGTCTCCCATAAAATACGAAACTATATATCCAACTACTAAACCGATTAAGATAGAAGAAGATTTAAAATATTTGTTTCCATACTGATTAAAAATTATGATTGTCAGCAAAACAATCGAAGATAAGATTAAACTTTTGCTATCTCCAAGATTTGAGCCGCCTGCAGCCTGTCTTATTCCAACTGGAATTAGAGTAATACCAATAGTTAAGATTACTATACCTGAAACCAGTGGTGTAAATATTTTTTTTAGTTTAGAAAGATTAAATCCTAAAAACATTTCGAAAAGTCCACCAATTAAACTAGCACCTAAAACAACTGAAATTCCAAATTCTTTCCCTATGGCCAATACAGTTGCAATAAAAGCATTACTGGTTCCCATCACAATTGGTAGACCAGAGCCAAAGTCTCCTTTTTTTCTTATCTGAATTAAAGTAGCTAACCCAGCCATAAACAAAGCAGATTGGATCAAAAAAGTGGTTTCCTTTGATGTTAAACCAATAGCTCCAGATAAAAGCAAAGGAACTGTTATATTGGCTGCAAACATTGCTAATATATGCTGCAATGCCAGCGGAATGCTTTTTAAAAATCCTGGGTTACTATCAATTCCATAAATTATTTCTATATCTCCACTATTATTATCCAACAATTCCACTCCTCTTGATTATTTTTTATTTCTATGGTTATTGTCTAATATTAACTTTTGTTATACGGCAAAGAAAGCTATTATCATTAGGAGAAATAATGCAGGTATGACAAACTTTGCGTTCTCCTTTACTATATCCATTATTTCTTTATCAAAACCTTCTGATAAGGCAGCAACATTAATTTGAACCGGACTTATTTGAGTTCCAAAACCCGTTGCAATTGCTACAAAACCCATCGCTTCAGATGGTAATCCAAGCACGGAAAGAGTTGGCAGAATTAAAGTTAGTACTCCGGCTGTAAATGCTCCTGACGGAATTGCAATTAAAAACGCTACCAGCATAGCTGTTGGAACTATAATCCCCTGGGGTACTTGTTCTACAAGACCAGCCAGCTGTTCGAAAGTCCCTAAATCTCCAATCATATTGATAAATGATAGAAAAATACCTACTGAAAATAAGGTTGTAAGTATAAATCTTGAACCGTCTATTAGTGCTTCAGATGTTTCAGCAGTATCCAGTGGAGTTAAAAGCACTGTTAAGATTGCTGTGAAAATAACAGCAGTTGCCGGTGAGAAAATTGAAATATTTATTAGATTATTGATACTGCTTCCAGCAACAACCATAACTAAAAGTGCCACAGCAGGTGTAGCAGTCTTTAATAAAGAGATGCTGTCTTTTTTATTTTCTTCTTTATCCTTATTAACAACGATGCTCTTACGTTTTCTGACTCCATAAATTGCTAGACCAGCAGCTAGTAAGAAAAACAAAATTGTAAATGGCCTCATGGCGGCTGCATGTGCAATAACATCTCGACCTGCACTCTCTGCTGCTAATACTGTTTCAGTTGAAGCGGGAGATGTTGTAAAACCAACTGCTGTAGCTATTGCCATTGCAGCAATCAGTTCAGGTACAGCCCCAACAGCAGCAGCGATAAGAGGTGCAGTAACCATTGTGTTTCCGGCACCTAAACCTGCCATATACGTTGCAAAGGCCTGGATTAATACCATAATACCTGCTAAAATACTGATTCTACCTTTTAGACTTCTACGAGCTAGTTCTACTAATGCTTCAATACTTCCCGCTTCAGCAACCATTGCTGCAGAAGCTGCATATAGTATGGGAACAGTTATTCCCAGCATGTTGGAGACACCACCGATAAAATGACCTGTAGCTTCCCCAATGCTTATTCCGCCAATTATCATTGTCAAAACACCACCAACAAGACCAGCAAAAAGCATATGTTTTCGCATAAATAATAAAACCAATATAACTATCAAAGGTATTACATTGATTAATAGCTCCATCTAATTTCCTCCTAATATGTCTGTTTTAGAGTTTAAATTATTTTTCAGTTATTACTGCTACAGGACCTCCGCCAGCTGGGCCTTGATGTTCAGCACCACCTGAAATATAAAGCATAGAATCTCCCATAACTGAAGCTAAAACTGCATTAACAACTGATCTAGCCTGTCTGGTGTGGTTAATATCTGAATCTGTTAGCATTGTTGTTCTTCTACCTCTGACATAGCCGTCTGGTGAAGCTTCTGCTTTAGCAAAAATGTTTACTATTTTTTCTTTTTGATTTTCAGCTGGCAGCTGATCAAACTCCAAGCCACTATTTTTCATAGCTTCTAAAACAGAATCCATATCAATTGAATCTTTCATAACACTGTGCCCAATTTTATATTTACTATTGGAAGTATTAGAATTACCCATTAAAATAATTTCACAGTTTAATAATTCTACTCCAGCAGAAGTTGATGCAACCTCAGAATATAATGACCAATCTTTAAGAATTGATTTTTGAGTCAAATCCTGGCGTTCAATTTCTCCTAAAGCAAGTCCTACTCCAAGAGCAGATGCTCCTCTAGAATAGCCCATTGATTTATAAGTATCATTTATTACAACTTCTTTACCTCTTTTTTCTGCTTCCATTATCCTATCTGAGGTTAAAAGTGGGCATTTAATCTGAACAAAGTGCACATCTTCTGTGCTTTCAATACCTGCGTCTTCCATTAATTTTAAAACAACTCGTTCTACCTCTTCTGCCATTTCAATTGTACCTATTTCTTCAGGTAGAAACTCCTTTGTGAAACCAACACTTACTGCAAGTGATTTTTCAGCATAAATTTCTTTCTTACTGCTGCTTTTAGTAAATACTGTTGCGTGAGGAGACATAACCCCTTCAGTTCCTCCAGACATAACAAAAGCAATCTTTTCGCCTACCTCTTTTCTGCTTAAATTTAACTTTTCTGATAAGTAAACTTTAAAAGCAAGGGTTGAGAAACCTCTTGTAAAATCATTAACACAACCATTACCTTCTGTCTTTCCTAATACGGCAATAATTTCTTCAGCATTAATCTCGCCTTCATTGATTAATTGTTTTAAACCTGAAATATCATCAGGACTTGACATTGGAATTTTGTAAACATTAACATTCATAATTTATTCCTCCTTTTTGAGTACAATTAAATGATAACACTGTTTTAATTTTTAATCATCATAAAGTTGCGACAAAAAAAAATACATATCTTTGTCACTAATTGCCAAAGATATGTATTCCAGAGCTCTTTCAGTTGTAATTTAATATAATTTAGTAATTTTATCAGGTTATTTAAAGAGTTAATTGATCATTTGCTTTTAACCAGAGATAAATATTATAGGCAAAAACTACTTCAGCCAAACGGTATCCATTTTCAATATCTATTCCATAGTCTTTTAATTTATCTACCCTGTATCGCATTGTATTATAATGTAAATACATTGCTTTCGCTGATTTTTTTAAGTTGAAATTATTTTCAATTAATACCCTTAGAGTTTTTATTAACTTCATTTCATTTTGTCTTTCGTATATAATTAAATCACCTAATTTTTTATCTAGAAAAGTGTTTAAGAGTTGATAATCATCTATTTTGTCAATTAAACTAAATATCTCATATTCGTCATATTTCATTACAAATGATTTTTCTTCTAATATCTTTGCAATATCCAGATTTTTTTCTGTTATTTTATAGGCATCAGGAAACTGATCAATACTTTTAATAACCTTAGAAGTACCTATACCTATTTTTGATTTAATATCAATTTTTTCAATAATATTTTCACCAACGGAAAGCAGGTTCTTCTGAATTCTCTTATCAAAAATAGCATTTATAAAAACAACAAGCGAATCATTTATATAAATTGTTTTAATTTTATCCTGATAAATTGACAAACTCTTATTAAAAGCTTTTTCAATCTGTTTATTATTTAATATATTTTCATAAGTATTCCTTTTTTCAAGCTCATCTTCAGTAAAGACCTTTATTATCATCATAATTTGGGGAAATTCTAACTCCCAACCAAATGCTCTTGCTTTATCAATTGCTTCAACCTGAGATTTTATTTTACCCTGCAGAATATTTCTTATAAAAGCATCCTGAAAATTTTTCTCCTTTTCCAAAACAGCATTATTTTTAAAAAATACTGAAGCAATTAGTAAGGAAGCCTGTTCTACTGCTACCTGAAGATTTTTCTGATCTAGAAATTCCTTTTGAGTGAGTAAATAGCCAAAACACTGGCTGCCAGCTTTTATTGGATGAATAATTAGATCGTTTTTATTAAATTTCTGCTCATCTATTTTCAAGCTTAATTTTTCATTAAAGATTGATCTATCATCACCTGGAAAGACGAACTGAATATCCTTTTCCTGGAGCTCTTTAGATATAGAAATAATTTCGAAGTTGGTATCAGTTAAAATAATTGGGTTTTTTATCATTTCAGATAGGCTATTAACAAGTGATTCCAGGCTTTTCCCCTTCAAAAAGAGATCCATTAATTTTTCGTGAATAGTATTTCTAAATTCTAAAGTGTTTAAATGTCGATCTAATGATAATTCAAGTATTTTATTTGCCATTGTTGAAAGATTTGCAGCATCATCAAGTTTAATAAGTGGTAAACCAAATTTATCAGCCTGTTTAATCATGACCTCAGAAATTTCATCTACATATCTACCCGGTTTAATACAAATTGCAGCGATATTTTTATCAACAAGTTTAGGAATCAACTCTTTCTGAGCATTTTCATTCTGGTGAATTGGAAAAAGAGTTGTTAATAAAATATTATTTTCTTCAAGGTATGGATAAATATCTGGAACTTCCATTAAAGAAGCACTTTTAACAATTTTATCTATTCCATTTTTTCCGGCTATTAACTCTGAATCTTTAAATATTTCTAATTCTAAAACATCTCTAACTTTAATAGACATATTTCTCCTCCATTATTTTGAACGTTACTTTAAATCTAATATCTTTCTAAGCATCCTTAGTACTGATTCTTCCCTCACATAATTATCTACTTTATTTAGGTCAATCCATTTTAAACTTTTAGATTCACTGCTCTTTTCCAGTTCTTCTTCAGAGTTAGCTTCCATTAGAATTCTAAGGTCATAATGAAAATGTTCAGCCTTCTCATCACTCGCAGGAATTTTATGAACATCAAGATCAAATATTTTTTGTTCCATAATTGAAAGTGAATTTAACCCTGATTCTTCTCTGGCCTCTCTTAAAGCAGCTTCCTGTATCAACTCTTCTTTTTCCAGATGACCTCCCAACTGAATCCACTTATCTAACGAATTGTGGTAATGCAGCAGAACTTTATCTCTATTATAATTTATAATCCAGGCGGAAGCTGTTAAATGTCCCTTAGAATTAGTTCTCAAATAATCATCTTTGTAATTGACTAAAAAATTGAATATTTGATTTTTATATTTTTTTTCAGCCAAACTATCTGGTTCATAATTTTTGACTTGAGACAGTATTTTTTGAAAATATTTCAAGTTATTGACCTTCCTTTTTATAAATTACACAGTAAAATATGTAATTATTGAGTTATTTAATATATAATTCTTAATAAAATATATTTTTCCTGTATGAATAGATAAAAGCCGGGAAATACCGGCCTAATTTTAAGTATATAGATTTAAAAACTAATGTTAAAATTATTTTCTGATTTTAGTTCCAGTGTAGGTGAATGCATCACTATTCATATCAAGGCGGTCATCCTTTATTTCAGCAATGATATTCCCACAATTTCCACAGACAAAGTTTTTGCCCTCAACTTCTCCGTCATAGATCCTTGTGATCTTGCTTTTCCAGCAGCGGAGAACTCTGCCCTGTCCAATTTTTTTATATTTAAAAAGTTTAGTTTTACATTTAGCACATTTGATTGTCAGCATATATAAATTATTCTAATCTCCTGTGTTTTTATAGTTTAATTCAAAAAAATGATCTACAATTTCATTTAAATTAAATTTATAGATCATCAAGTAGTTCTTCTATTTTAGGTTTAGTTTCAGTTAAATTAACGGTTATAATTTGCCAAACAATATTCAGATCTACACCAAAATATTCATGAATAACTATATTTCTTAACCCAATCATCCGTGACCATGGTATTCCACTATTTTTCTTATATACTTTTTCAGATAACTTATTAGCTGCTTCACCAATAATTTCTATGTTTCTCAATACTGCATCAATAGTTAGATTATCATTTTTAAATTCTTCTTTAGTCATTTCTTCAGTATAATTAAATATTTTATTCATAGAATTAATTATGTCTTTTAAATATAACTCATCTCTTCTCATTGATAAATCACATCTCTTAAAATATCATCTTTTAATTCTGGTTTTAAAGCTTCAAAAGTTACTAAATCAACTTCTCTATTAAGTTGTTCTTCTAAAAATATTTTTAGATCTACAAATTCCCAGCCAATATCTTCTGAAAATTCAACTAAAATATCTATATCACTATTTTCAGTTGCCTCATTTCTAGCAAATGAACCAAATATAGCAATACTTTTAACATTAAATTTATCCCTTAAAATAGGTTTCAGCTTTTTTAGTTTAGCTTGCAAATTAGTGTTTTTCATTTGGCATCTCCTTTCTTTAAGAGACTAAAATTTATAATTTAATTATACCAATTCCTCTGAATAAAAACAAAATTAATTTTATTAAAATAATACACTTTAACATAGTTGTCACATTGTTGAAAATATTTTTAAATAACTTTAATAATTTCTTCTGTTTTATCAATCATTCCTTTTAATGAATGATTAACTCTTTCCTGATTTGCCCTTTTATTTAAATACTCCCAGTCAATATCTTGATAATTACTTACCATCATACCAAGGATCCATTCTTCCTGCCACTTTTCATTCCAGTGTACATAAGCATTTAACCTATCAATTATTATATTTTCTATCCCCTATTTTTTCAAGTTTATTTTTTCTGGATCTAATCATCATTTTAAATAAAAGCATTTCTTTTTGAGGGTTTCTTCTCCTTGATCCACTGCGACAATTATCAATTTCTTCAGCCTCATTTGAATTATTTTCAGTGTTACTACTATTGATTGATTTTAAGTAGTTTCTTACCTTCCTCATTTGGGACTGTTTATTTTTTTATTATTACGATATTCAGCGAAATTCTTTTTAACCATAATAAAACCTCCCATGCTTATTTCTCTGTTTTTAACTTAATTATAACATAAAAGCTCGAATTTTTATAATTCTCTCTTTTGGATGAACACCAAGCCAAACAGCTCCTAAACCTAGATGGACTGCTTCTTTAAGTATATTTTCTAATACTTCTTCTTGCAAAAATTTCTTTCATTATTACCATCTCTCCATTCTTTAGATCACTAAATTTACATTTCAGTTAGCTCTAAATATTTATTAAAATTAAGGCCACCACTGTCATTACAATAGAAGCCCATTCTTTGATCTTTAATTTTTCTCCAAAAAAGAGATAACCAGCTGCAGTGATCAAAACAATACTCCCAGCACTGAATATTGGAAAAACAACTGCCGTTTTTAGATAACTTAAGGCGCTGATCAGAAAGAAAGAAGAAAATAAGTTGGGAATTCCGACTGCAAATCCGGTCAGTAGTTCAGATTTTTTGGGCAGACGACCGACCTTTTTAAAGCTGTAAAAAGAGCTGATCAAAAAGGCAGAAAAGAAAACCCAGAACAAAAATAAAACCTTATAGTCGACCAGGGCATATTTCTGAAAGATCTTGTTGCTGAACTCTGCAATCCCTCCATAAAGAAAGAGAAAGATTAAATTCAGCCTTAAGGCCTGACGCCAGTCCCGCTTAAAGGGAAAGTTGACCAGGATAATTGAAGTAATAGCCAGCAGAATACCAATCCACTGCAGATCTTCAGGATATTCCTGCCAGATAATTATCGCAAATAGCATCGGAATTAGTATTCCCAGTTTGCCAAAGGTTCCGGCCAGACTGGCTCCATTTTCACGCACACTTTTTTGATAGTAAATAAAAGAAGTAAAGAAAAAGATACCGGCGACTAAGCCAATTATAGTTGCCCACTGCTGGCTTGACTGTGCAGAAAATAGACCCTCTCCCTTAAATATAACCTGGATGAAACTGGAACTGAAGTCACTTTGATTGAAATCAAAGAATTTAATACCCTGCTTTAATAACAGAAATAAAGCAACCCCAGAGGCAGTAAAATAATTGGCTGAGGTTACTACATATCGATTTAAATTATTTGATTCGCTGAATTTAAAGATTAAAGCAATTGAAGAACTGCATAAAACAGCCAAAAACAAATAGATCAATTTTTAAACACTCCCTGATTTGATTTATTTTTCTAATTTTAAAATTTTAAATAATTTATGCTTAACTTATTAAATTTATTCTAACTTCTCTAAATACCTTTCAGCTGTCTCTATGTGCTGCTCTAACTTATCTTTATCCATTCTATCTAAAATTGAAAGCATTAAAGACATCCGTGGATTATCTGCAAATTTATCCCTGTTTTTGTCCAGAAAGTGCCAGTAAAGACCATCCCAAATTTCAGCCCACCTGCCAGCCTTGTAATGACTCATTTTTTTAATATAATTGCTGGATGAGATGTAGGGTTTGGTCATCATCTTTGGGTAAGAATACTGGCTCATGCCGTAGATATTGGCATACATAACCCAATCATAGGCATCAATAAACATCTCCATAAACCATTTAAAGACCTGGTGCTGGTTCAGTTCAGATAGCAGAAAGAAATTTCCAAGCACCATTAAGCGCTCAATATGGTGGGCATAGGCAAAATCTAAAGCTTTTTTAATTGAATCATCCAGGACCTCAATTCCTGATTGAGCCTGATAAAATTTTTCTGGAAAATCCCGCTGGTGTTCAAAAAAATCACTTGCTGCCATTGCCGCTGACTCTAAATCATAAAGTCCTCTTACATATTCCCGCCAGACAATTATCTGTCTGACAAAGCCCTCAACTGAGGCAATTTCTATTTTATTATTTTGATAATGATCAAGCACAGCTTCTATAACTTCCTCCGGATTTAAAAGCCCAATATTTAAACTTGATGAAATTAAAGAATGAAAGCCAACCACAATTTCTTTTTCAAAGGCATCCTGGTATTTGCCAAAGTTTTGAAATCTATTCTGAATAAAATCAGCTAAGAGTTCTTTTGCTTCTTTTCTATTAACAGGATAAAAGAAATTATTGAGATATCCCGGGTTATCGCCAAAGTTTTGCTCAATATATCCTTTGGCAGCTTTAAGTTCCCTGCTATCAAATTTCGGCAGTGCAGGAATCTCAATATCTTTCGGAAACTTCTTTCTGTTTTTGGTATCAAAGCTCCATTTACCGCCCACTGGGTTTTGATCTGAACCGATTAAAATATCCAGCCTCTTCCGCTGCATTTTATAATACTGGTGCTGAAAAAAATCATGGTCTTCAAAATACTGAGCATTTTGCTCTCTCGTAGTTAAAAAATTGGGGCTTTCTAAAATGGTCAGTTCAATTCCTGCTGCAGCCGTAATTTCTCTAATTTTATTTTTTAAATCTTTATTGATCGGATCAAAGACTGTCAGGTTATCAAAATCAGTTATTATCTCTTCCAGGCTAGTTTTATATTCATAATAGCTGAGTTTAGCTTCACTTTCTTCTTTCAGTTCCTGATAAAAATTCTGCATTGAGGCTCGGTGGAGCAGCAGTTTTTTCTGATTATAATTGTACTTAGTAAAATATTCTTCAGCCTCATAGAGAATAATCTTTTCTACTTTCTTTTTTTTAATCTGTTTAAAAAGCTGGTTTGGTAAAACTAATAGATTTTTTATCATTTTATCAGTCCCTCTTTATTTATCCAATTTATGTATATTCTGCTTAGCTTTTTAAAAAATAGATCTTTAAAATTATTTCTCTTACCATTTATCAAAATGCACCTTAGCTTCTTCATATCTGTCTGAAACTTCTTTTTCTTCTGCTGGATAACCGAGGGAGATTATAGCCAGAGCTTTTACTTTTTCAGGAAGTTCTAAAATAGAATTTATATGTTTTATAATTCTCTCTTTAGGATGAACCCCAAGCCAAACAGCTCCTAAACCTAAATGAACTGCTTCGGTCAGCATATTTTCAGCTGCAGCAGCACAATCCTGTACCCAAAAGCCTTGATAAAGCTCTTCTTCTAAATTTGCACAGACAGCTACAGCAGTATCGGCTTCTCTAAGGGCCTCCGCATAACCATGGATATCAGCAATCTTATTAAGTATCTCTTTATTTTTGATAATTATAAAATGGTTTATCCGCTGATTTCCACAGGAAGGGGCTGCAAAGCCAGCTTTAACAATCTTTTTTATTTTTTCAGCTTCAATCTTTTCAGATGTATATTTTCTAATACTCCTTCTTTCAAAAATTTCTTTCATTTATTATCATAACTCCTATCTTTAATTATTCTTTAATAATGATAAATAATCTGCAGGAATTTTATCTGTTAGGAAAATGTCTTCTGCTGTTCTATAAAAGTTCTGTCCTTCGCGAAAAGCTCTCAGAGCTTCTATTTTCAAGATCACTGGTTGATTGGTTCTCCTTCGAGCCACCGTTTCAGCTTCTTTAACTCCAACACTTAGATGAACATAATTTCTGCCCATTGGCTTCAGCCCGGCGGTCAGTATTTTTTCTTTAACCTTGGGTCTTGTTCCGTGGTAGAGTAACTCCGGTGGTTTAACTATCTGATAATCCGGATTAACACCCTCTATACTGTGGCCGTAGTTGGCTCTGATTCTTTTCATGCCATCTAAAAAACTAAAGCGACCTTTGGGATCATTTTTAACCAACTTAATAAGATCATTCTTAGTGATATCTCTAAATTTTTCTTTTAGTGCCTGCAGCAGTTCAGCTGTTTCGACTGAGGCATCAGCTTCAAGTTTTAAGTCAAAGTCTTCCGGATGATGGCGTAAAATGTAAGATACGGTTTTTGATAGTTTAGTTTTGTTCATTTAAGATCCCCCTTTCCTGTATGTCTTCACCAGTATAAGGACCATTATTGTCTCTCCTAACAACTTTTAGATCTAATTTTCTCGATACTCAATATTATTTTCTTCTTCATCTTTCTTATATTCTCTCTCATATTCTTCCCAAGTTATCCCATATGGAACACCACCTGAAGTATAACCAGCTATAAAATAATAATATGCATTCTGCCAGTCATCATATTCTCTTGTTTCAAAATCACCTGGATCACCAAAATTTTTCTTTTTTGCATCTTCTTTCTCTATTTCATGTTTATAAATCTGCTTTTTATATTCTGGATCTATCTCATGTCCCAGTAATTCCAGTTCATTTATTGCACAGGTTTTTTCAACGCCAAACCATTTACTGTAACCTTTAACTAGATTTTTGCCTTCATATGTAGTAATCCATCTTTCTGCAGCCGCAAGTCTCTGCTTTTTATTGTATATTTTTCTTTTAGGTGCAACCATCTCTATTCCTCCAATTAAAAATAATCGCTATCATTTACTCTCTCAATTAATAATTCAAGTTCCTGGTAGGCTTCTGGGTCAACTTCATCTTTATCAATAATCTCATTACCTATTGCTATAGCAACAAAGTGATCTTCCATATCATAGCTGTTGTATTTTTTGAAGATTTCTCTGGATATCTTATTATGAAATTTGTGGATTTGACTGTCCAATTCAAAAGAATCCAGTTCTTTCTTTTCCCACTGCTTAAATTTTACATTGAGATCAATTAAAGCTTTTTCAAGTTCTCTCTCATGAGCAAGAGCTGCCAGCAGCTTAATTTCTTTTTTAGTTTTCTTGCTGTAAGAATTCATTTTTAACTCCTTTTTGAAATGACAAGAAAAAATATTTAATTCTTATATTCTTCTAATCCTTTAAAAATAACGCTCAATCGCAGATTTTAACTCTTCAGAATCATATTCTTCAAACCTTTGACTTTCAGCCCATTCCAGCATTGACTCATATTCTTCATCATCTGGATTTGAAATAATTTGCATAAATTCACTGAAACCACTTACTCCTCCTACATCTTCTGGAGGTGCAGTTCCACCACCTTCGAGGAAGGTTGGCTTATTTGACTTATAATCATCTATAATTTCTTCTGTTTCAAGATAATGATGCCAGAAATCCCCGTAATCATAAATATATTTGATTCTGGCAGGAAGAACATCCTTTAGTTTAACTTCATTTTCTACTGCCTGCTTGAAATCCTCAGCTGCAAAGTTCAACTGATCTCTGTTATATTCAAAATTTTCTTGATTCATAGCCAGGTTTAAGATAGCTTTATAGCCATTTCTATGATATTCAGACTGATTCCAATTTTTAGTGTCATCTTTTTCTTCACTGTAAACAAAGAATTCGTGCAGGTGATAATCCTGCCAGTTATATAACTGCTGAATAATTTTGTGTAATTCTCTAAAATTATAACTTAGAGGAACAATAAATTTTCTCCAGGCTTCATATTCACCCAGGTCTAATTCTACTTTTAAAACTGCGGCTTTTGTCTTAATCACATCTTCTTCGCCAAAATATTCTGCTAATTTCTGCTGCAGAAAGTCATCAGGATAAAAATAATCTTTATTATCATTTTTACGAGGCATGTTATTTACATTCTTTGCTATCTGAGATTGATAAATTTCATTTTCATTAAATCTATCAGCAAATCTTTTGGCAAATTTACATGAATTATTCATTCTGGCTATATAACTTCTATTTTCTGCTTTCTTGTAGAAAAACTCTTCAAACTGAGATAAATATTTTTCGATTAAACTTTCTTTAATTCCTTCACGTTCAAAAGTTCTTCTTATTCCTTCTTTGACCCGCCCGGGAAAATTATTTAGATCATCTTTTTTCATGCCATATAATAGTACAGTGTAGTCACAGGCATCATTGACTAAAACTACTGTTTTTCTCCGATTAATTCTAAGAAAATTGGCATGCCAGGAGAATAAGTCTGGCCTTTCTTTTTGCTCAAGTTCTTCCAGATTTAATTCATCTCTCAATTTTTTTGTTGCCTGAATTAGCATATTCATCAGTCCTTTGCTTAAACTTCATTTTTAATATTAATTTCATTTTGATTATATCATAGAAGTGAATTTAGTGTAATTATTTATGAAAGTTAAAAACGCTGGTTTCCCGACGTTATTATTTTATCATTTTTAATTAAGATCAACCTCATAACTGAAAAGTAAACTTCTCTCCTACTCCACCAGCTACCACCTTATCTTTAAAAACAGAGTTCATTTTTGCTGCTGCTTTAAAGCCGGTGCAGTGTAAGGGAGCAAGTAAATCAAAATCCAAATTCTTTAAATAATCAATGATAGCATCAATTCTCTCACTATCGGCATGAATCAAATGCATTCCACCAATAACAGCAGCAATCCTCCGCCCTTCTGTCAGCTTCTTAATCTGCTTTAAAGTATTAATAACTCCGCTGTGGCTGCAGCCTAATAAGACTACTATTCCTGCTTTAGTTTCAATAAATGCAGCCTGGTCATCCTTAAATTTGTCTACCTTCAGCTCATCATTTACTTTTAGTTTATAGTCAGATCTCATAATTTCTTCTCTATTATCAAGCTCAATCTCTCCTGTCATCCAGAGTCCGGGTTCTATCTCATTAGCTTCATTAACAGGAATAAAGTTTTGGACATCATCTCTAGTTATGTTCATTCCCCTATCAGTTTGTACGGAACTCTTTTGAGAGTATTTAGGAAGAAAAATATCAGAGTGGCCATATAATTTTAAATCAGGTCTTGCTTTAAGTAATGATTTCAGCCCACCGGCATGATCATAATGTCCATGACTCAATAAAATACCATTCAGGTCCCCTATCTTAATCCCCAGCTCTTTTAAATTATTTTCAAGCACCAGACCCTGGCCTGTATCAAATAAGTATTCCTTATTATTGATCTTAATCCAGAAAGACAGTCCATGCTCTGCTAATAATTGTCCTTTATGAACACTATTATCAACTACTACCTTAATCTCCACGTTTTTCATAAGTTGATTTCACCTCTCTAAGCTTAAATTTAACTTTTATTACTTTAACTATTATTTTTTATTAATAACATTATATTCTTTCTATGAATATAGGTCAAAAATTAAAAGACCGGAAAATCCGGTCCTTGTCTTAAATATTAATTTTCTTGTTGGTTTCTACTTAAGTTATTGAAGCCTGATATATTTTAGCTACAGCATCTTGAAGCACCTGATCAAATTCTTCATCTGATTGATTAACCTTTAGATCCTGAAGTAGTGCTCTGGAAAAACTTGCTATCATATTATGATTTTTAGCAAGTTTATCTACAGCTTCTTCTTGACTGTAACCACCTGATAAGGCTACTACCCGCACTACATTTGGATGATCAATAATTTCATGATAAAAATCCGGCTGTGTTGGGATAGAAAGTTTGAATATATACTGCTCATAATCTAAATTTTCAAGCAGCTTTAAGATCTCTTCTTTTAATATTTTCTCAGATTCAAGTTTATCCTCACTTTTAATATTTACTTCTGGTTCTAAAATTGGAATAAATCCTGCGTCAAAGATCTTTTTGCCGTATTCAAACTGCTGTGCTGTAATTTCTTTAATTCCATTGAGATTTGCACTATGAATCACGGATCTCATTTTAGTTCCAAAAATATTATGCTCTTTTGCTTCCTGGAGCAGATCATCAAGCTCAGTCATCGGCTTCATTAGCTGAACTCCGTTTTCTATTTCTTCTTTACCCTGATCAACTTTAAGTATCGGCAGTATTCCTTTTTCCTGCCAGAGATATTCAGCTGTATATTTGCCCTCCATTTTATTATTCATGGTATGTTTAAATAAGATTGCCCCTAAAATATGATCTGAACTAAAAGAGGGACTGGTAATAACCCTGGTCCTCATTGCATGAACAAGCTCAAACATTTCTGCTTCAGTTTGATATTCTGTCTCTTTAATACCATAACCTGCTAACGCTCCTGGGGTGCTGCCGCCGCTCTGATCCATTGCTGCAATAAACCCTCTGCCATTTTTCATTAGATCAACTTGTTTTCTATTCATTAATATTCCCCTTTCTTTCAGTTTAGATTAATTTAAGCTGTTTAAAACTATACTTTCGTTATTAAATTGAATATCCTTTATATTCTGAAAATTTTCTGATATTATTAAAGCAGAGATAATTATTTGGATGAATAAAAGAGTTGTAAAGTCAATTATTTTTAGACAATAAAAGGAGGTTAATGCTTATGGAAAAAGATTTAGTTATTAAATCTGCTTTTGAAGAAGGTGGCTATATTCCAGAAGAGTATACAGCTGATGGAAAGGACATTTCTCCTCCCCTAATAATTGAAAATATTACAGCAGAAGCTAAAACACTTGCTATTATTGTCGATGACCCAGATGCTCCTGCAGGAACTTTTACTCACTGGTTGATCTGGAATATTCCAGCAGAGATCAATGAAATACCTAAAAATATTGAAAAGACAGCAGAAGTCAAAGAACTCAATGGTGCCTTACAGGGTAAAAATGATTTCAACGACTTAGGTTATCTGGGGCCTGCACCTCCCAGTGGAGTTCACACCTATAGATTTTACGTCTATGCTCTTGATGATCAGCTTGATTTAGAAGCTGGAGCTGACAAAGAAACCCTTCTTAAGGTAATGGAAGGCCATGTACTGCAGAAAGCTGTTTTAAAAGGTGAATATACACGATAAATTAATAAAAATTTAAAGGGCACTGTCCAAAATGGATGGTGCTTTTTTACTTAGCTGATAAACTTATATCATCCGAATAATCATTTATCACTGCTGGAATAACATATTCTCCCTCTATTTTTATATCTGGTCGGTAATAAGTTGTTTTTATTGAGCCATCAGAGTCTATTAAAATCTTTTTTAGAAATGGATAGTTAATTACACAGCTTTTGTTTTCTAAAACAGCCTCTTTTCTGACTAATTCTAGAGCTTCAGCTTCGGAAATATTTTGAGGAAGTCTCTTAGTAAGAGGAAATGGCCTAGTTTGAATAATGTATGATTTAGGATGCTGTGGGATTTCTAATGTTTTTTGATAATCATTTTGATCAAGCTCAATAGTGAACTCTAAAACGTCAAGTTTTACACCTATTGCTTTTAAATAGCTGAGTGGTATCTTTTCTTTAAATCCATGCCATAATTTACGGTGTTTTATAAACTCGTTAAAGTCTTTATAGCCAACTTCATCAGCAATTTTTTTAATTTCTGGAATTTGATTTTCAAAATATTGTAGGCTGCCAGATTTCTGCTCTAAATAAATTTTTGAATTATAAAAGGGTATATAATCTTCAACTTTATTAATATTCCTGGAAGATAGGTATGGAATAATCTTTCTCACCGCTAACACTCCCTTTCATAGTTACACTTTAGTCAAAATCATAGTTAAATCTCTTAATATATATTTCTTTATTGATAATTTTTTTCCTTTTATTTATTAAAAAATTAATAAACATAGCCGCAATCATATTCAACTAAATTAGTAGTTTCTCTTTTGAAGATTTTATAAGGGAATGTCCTTTTAACACTATATTTTGCTTCGATAAATCCTCACTTCAAACTTTAATTTGCCCAGTAAGAATTGATTGAATAATTATTTTAATTCATTAATATAAGAGTTCAACGCCTGCTCTAACCTTATCATAGCATCAATTAATTTGTTATGAATTAACTCCCATTTATCCCTATCTCTATAACCACCTAAATTAATTTTTTTACTAATACGACACGCTCTTTTTCCTTCAAGTTTTTCCCAATTCAACTCTTCACCAAATATATTTTCAACTTCTTCTTTATGAGATTTTAATTTTTCAAATATCTTGTAATTTTCTTCTTGAGACTCCTTATCCTTATCTATATATAATTTTACTGCAGCTGCATGCTGGGTTACAGTATATTTATATCTAAGACCACTTATTCCAGCTCCACTTGCAATCCAACTATATCAACAATAAAATCACCAGCAGGTTGTTCTGATTCTGGATTTGTTAAATATCATTTAACAGTACCTTTACATTATTGATCATATCAAATATTTCTTCTGCAATTTTTTCTGCAGATTGTGTAGAGCTATCTAAATCCAATAATATAATTTTTTTATTGTAAATATTATACCCTAATTTCTTTTTAGATAATTCTATTAACGTATCTTTTAAATTAGAAACAGCTGCTGGTGAATATAAAAAGATTTTGACAGAATTATTTGTAAATAAATCGGTAGCATTTCTAATATCTCTATACATAATATAAATATCATATTTATCGTTCCTAAATAACTCATCTTCAATTAAAACCTTAAATCTTATTTGTAATCTTCCTCTTGTTGATTTGTTTTCCCATATATTTAACTGTAGATATTCTGAGTTAAAATCATCTAATTGTTCTAATATAATATCATGAACCTTCCTCACAGTTGTATTTAAATATCTGTCTATATCATTTTTGGCTTCATTTAAAACTAAATAATCTTTAAGAAATAATTTACCTGCTTCAGATAGCTTTTCCATAACAATTTACTCTCCTTTTCTAATAGTTAATAAATCAATTATTAATTCATTTTCTTCTAAAAGTTTTTCGAATCGTAAAGCTTTATTTAATTTAAATCCATTTTTTTGTAAATTATTAGCTAAATTAAAAAGTTTATTTAAATTGAATTCTAATATTTCATAAGGACCAATTACAAGATCCATTAATAGTCTGATTAAATTTTCTCTCGCATTAACAGATAAAGTATTGTCATTGATTAATTCTAATCCCTTATTTACTAATTCTTGATGTGTCATAGAACTCCACTCATTATTAATATTATCAGAAACTTCAGGAACTAAATATATTTTAATTTGTTTTTTATCTTTTAATTTTTTATTATTTTTTAAAATTTGATTATATCTTTCTAACTGTTTTAAATCTGAGTCCGGATGATCACTTTCAGTACTTAAAATCTTATGTTCAATTATTATGATAAAATCATCAGACAAAATAACTATGTCTGCATAACCGTAAATTTTTTTATTATTTTCTTCTATTGCTCCCAGATTAAATTCTGAGAACACCTTTACTTCTTTATACCAATCTGATCTCAAATTATTTTTTTTAACTTCCTGAGAAAATATAGATTTTAAAAGTTTATCTTTAATTCCATGACTATTTTTGGGATTAAGAAAATATGATAAATATTCTGTAAACCTTATTTCTCTAGTTCCTTTTCCACAAATCGATAATACAGGTACGGGAATACCGGATTCTAAATTAATTTGATTTGTAATTTTATTAAGGATAAGTTGATTTTCTTCTTCCCAATTTTTAATGTAAGACTCTTTGATTTTCTTTATTTTATTTTTAATTGTATATTCTTTATTAGTAGAAGCTTCTTTAATATTCTTAATAATTTTTTCTAATTTATCAATATTAGTATTTATATCAAAGCTATTATTATTAAAATTCAATTAAATCACTCCAAATATTAAACTTAGATTATTCTTCCCCTGTGACTTAAGTATTTAAAAAGTTTGTTCTGATTAAGGTTTCCCAAATTTATTTGTTTCCAGACTTTTCTGGAAACATCTAGCTAAGGCTCATATACTTCCACCTTTATTAATCTTTTTTTCAGCATAACTAACTTATATTAATCATTAAACAGTTATTATATATTTCTATAATAATAATTTTTTTCCTTTTATTAATTTGATTAATTATCATCGAAAACCTTTAATTCCAATTAAATAATAACACAGGCTAGTGACAGCACTATGTCGCAAACTGATGTTTTTTGTATTTCTAAAAAGATTAAGTTTGCCTCAATATTTTAAAGCCATTGAAGTAAATCTTTAAGAAATACTGCAGCTTCAGAATCTAGAAATTTTATTAAATCTTTGATAAAATAGTTATGTAATCACTTAACTTTTTAAGCTCTTTCTATTTGACAGTCAATTATTATTTCTGAGGTGATTAAATATGAAAGAAGCAATGCTTTATGAAAAATTGGATAATAAGAAGGTGAAATGTGCTGTCTGCAGCCACAGGTGTGTGATAAAAGAAGGAAATAGAGGTATCTGTCGGGTAAGAGAAAATCAAAAAGGAGTGCTTTATGCTCTCAATTACGGGAAGGCAGTTGCTGCTAATATTGATCCAATTGAGAAAAAACCCCTCTATCATTTTCTGCCACATACAAAGGCCTTTTCAATCGGTACTGAAGGTTGTAATATGAAGTGCAGCTGGTGCCAGAACTGGAGAATATCTCAGAGTCCTGAGCTAGATAAAGCTGTAAATGGTAGAAATCTTTCTCCAGAAGAAGTGATTGAGCAGGCACTGAATAATAACTGTAAGTCAATAGCCTATACCTATACTGAACCAACGATTTTTCTGGAATATGCACTAGACACTATGAAGATTGCTCATCAAAAAGGACTTAAAAATGTCTGGGTGAGCAACGGATATATGACTAAAGAAACTCTGGCTGAAATAATTCCTTATCTTGATGCAGCAAATATTGATTATAAAGGGCCAGCTGAATTATATAAAGAATATACAGGTTCCCGCTTAGAACCAGTTAAAGAAAATCTAAAGTATCTTTATCAGGCTGGAGTCCATCTTGAAGTGACAACTCTTGTCATCCCAGATTTAAATGATAAAAAAGAGCAGTTAGAAGAAATAGCCAAATTTATTGCAGATAAATTAGGCAGCGAAGTTGCCTGGCATGTAAGTCGTTTTTATCCAGGCTGGAAAATGCAGGATAAATCTCGTACTCCAATTGATATAATTAAAATGGCAAAATCTATCGGAGAAAAAGCCGGGCTCAAATATGTGCATATGGGAAATGTCTGAGCTTAATACTTGACACTCTAAAGATAATCTAGTATTATCAATTTAGAAATTAAAATTATAAAGAGCTCTTAAATGGGTAAAATTATTAAAGCATCTGATATTTTATCAGATGCTATTCTTTTTTATAATTGAAATTTACTCTTCATCTGGCTTTTCAAATTCTTTTAAGGTCATTCCATTTTTCAATTTCCATTCTGTTAAACCATTAGCATTTCTTCCCATTACTATAGCAGCTGCTGTTGAAGGACTAGAAAACAAGTAGTCTTTTTGGAAAATATAATTATCATTATTTTCAACCACTATTTCTTTTTCTAATAACTCTTCTCTCTTTTTAATTACCCAATTTTGAGCTGAATCAACAGTATTATTAGCCATTTTAGATCCTTTTAGTACTACAACCCCTTCGCTAGTAATTTGACCTTTAGCATTTGCTCCTCTAACAGCATTTATATAGAAATATTTTTTATCTTTATTTTGTTTTTCTTTTATTTCTTCAAAAACCTTATAACCTAAAGTATTTACTAATAATTTAACGTTATATATAAATTCTTCCATTTCTGCTTTATCAGGTTCAGAAATAGATGGAGCTTTGGGAATAGAGCTATTTTCTAATTTATACCTTCCAACTTGATCAGCAATTTCATGTAATTTATATTCTAAATATCTTACATGGGCTCGATTCAAATTATCATCTTTACTTATTACTGTAACTACTTCATTCCAAAATTCCTTTTGATCTAGATGTTGTTTTAATCGATTAAAAATATTTTCTGTTTGTCCTATATAGACCATATTATCATCAGGATTATTGGGATCTTTACCAAAAAGAAAATATACTCCTATATTTTTAAGGTCATCCCTATCGTCCGACTCTTTCATTAAAGAACGTGGGATTTTATAAGCTTTCCCAACCCAATTAGATAACTCACAAGACATTCTTTTATTTGGATCTCCATCTAATAAGAACAACTTTATTGTTTTAGAAAAGATTGCTTTCATAGTTTATCACTCCCTCATCTAATCGCCATCACACATCTTTTCTGCCTGTTCCATCACAGTATCAATAGCTTCTTTTTGTTTATCAGGTGGATAGCCATATTTTCTTAAAAGCCTTTTAATTTTAACCTTCATTTTAGCTCTTACACTTTTGCGAGAATTCCAGTCAATAGTTGTGCTGTTTCTAATAGTTTCAGCTAATTCTACAGCTATTTTCTTTAAAATTTCATCTCCCATTATCTTTACTGCAGCATCATTAACTCCTAAAGCATCATAAAAAGCAACTTCATCCTCATTTAATCCCAGTTCGTTTTCTTCGTTTTTAGCTTTATTCATTTCTTTAGCCAGTTTTATTAGTTCTTCTATAACCTCTCTGGTTTCAATAGCTCTATTACGATATTTATTAATAGTTTCATCCAGCATTTCAGAAAACTTTCTTGATTTTACAAGATTTTTCTTAGCCAGAGCTTTGACCTTAGTTTTCAAAATCTGTTCTAATGTTCTAGCAGCCAGATTTTTATGTCTTAAGTGTTTGATTTCCTCTAAAAATTCTTCGGATAAAATAGACATATCAGGATCTATTTTTGAATCTTCAAAAATATCAATGACTCCATCAGCAGCAATAGCTTTAGAAACTATTTGATTAATTGCCCCTTCAATATCTTGAGGGCTTTTTTCACCATCATTAAAATGTTTTCTCAAAGCAGTTTTAACCGCCTTAAAAAAAGCAACATCTTCACTAATTGATTGAGCTTTTTCAGTAGTAGAACAAAGTGCATAAGCTTTAGATAATCGATTTACATGTCTAATAAATCGTTCTTCACCAGTTCCGGCTGGTTCGTCAGCTAATGAAAGTATATATTCCATTGCTTCAGTTATTATTCTCATCTTATTTTGTGGTTTAGCTTTAAAAAATCTTTTATAATTAAATTTATAGAAGATGTCATTCAATATTTCATATTCTTTTAATAACTCATTTAGTGCTTCTTCTGTGTCAATAGCAGTATTTTTTCGATCGGATTCTGTATAAACCATTAAAGCTTTTTTCAGAGCGTCTGCTATTCCAATGAAGTCAACAATTAAACCACCTGGTTTATCTTTATAAACTCTATTTACTCTTGCTATAGCCTGCATTAAATTATGACCTTTAAGAGGTTTATCTATATACATCGTATGCAGAGGTGGTACATCAAAACCAGTTAACCACATATCACAAACAATAACTAATTTTAATGAATCATCTTCATCTTTCATTCTTTTTTCTATTACTTTCCGCTGAGATTTTGGTCTAATATGAGGCTGCCAAGGTTCTGGATCACTTGCATCACCTGACATAACTACCTTAATTTTACCCTTCTCATCATCTTTATGGTGCCATTTGGTTTTAAATCAGTTATTTTATCATATAATTCTACAGCAGCTCTTCTAGAGATAGTTACAATCATTCCTTTACCTAAAATAGCTTCTTGTCTTTGTTTAAAGTTTTTCAGAATTTCCTCTGCCACAGTTTCTAACCTGCTATCAGCAGCAACAACAGCTTCTAAAGCTGAATTTCTGGCTTTATATTTTTCTCTTTCTTCGGCAATTATGCCTTCAGTTAATGCGTCTATCTCGGAATCTAATAAATCTTTTTGCTCATCTGGTAGTTCGACTTGGACGATTTTACTTTCATAATAAATTTTAACAGTCATTTCATCTTTTACTGCTCTTGTCATATCATAGACGTCTATATAACCACCAAATACAGCCGGTGTATTTTTATCATCCATTTCTATAGGCGTTCCGGTAAAACCGATATAAGAGGCATTTGGAAGTGCATCGCGCATATATTTAGCATATCCATATTTGGTTTCTGCTTTACCAGCACTTTGTTTGATACTGGGATCAAAGCCGTATTGACTTCTATGAGCTTCATCAGCGATCACTATTACATTTTTACGATCTGTCAAGATAGAATTATCAGTACTTTCTTCAAACTTTTGAATGGTAGTAAAAATAATTCCTCCAGCTTCTACTGAAAGTAGTTTCTTTAAATCTTCTCTGCTTTCTGCTTGTTTTGGTTTCTGTCTTAATAATTCACTAGAACTGCTAAAAGTACCAAATAGCTGATCATCAAGATCATTGCGATCTGTTATTACAACTATAGTGGGATTATCAAGACCTAAAACTAATTTACCAGCATAAAAGACCATAGACAAACTTTTACCAGAACCTTGAGTGTGCCAGACAACTCCAATTCTGCGATCTCCTTGATCACTAATAGCTTGAGAAGTACTAGTAATTGCTTTATCAACAGCATGGTATTGATGATAGGCAGCAAAAATTTTTGTTATATTTAAACCATCATCCTGAAAAAGTATATAATGATGGATTAAATCTAGAAATCTCTGTTTTTGAAAAATACCTTTAATTAAGACTTCCATTTCTGGTATGCCTGCTGGAGCTATTTCTTCTCCATCAATACTGCGCCAGGGCATAAATCTTTCTTTATTGGCAGTAATTGTACCAACGCGAGCATTATGGCCATCACTGTTGATCAACATTTGATTATATGTAAAAAGTGAGGGTATTTCTTTTTTATAGGTCTGTAATTGATTATATGCTTTATCTATTGTAGCTTTTTCTTTAGTTGCACTTTTTAATTCGATCACTACAAGAGGTAAACCATTGAGAAAAACTATTAGATCAGGTCTTCTTGTTTGATTGCCTTCTTTGATTGCAAATTGATTAACTAATAACCAGTCATTGTTATTAATATTTTCTTGATCAAAAATCCAGACTTTATCGCCTTTAATACTGCCATCTTCTCTTTCATATTCAACATCTATTCCATCAGTAAGCATCTTATGGAAGTTGCGATTGTTTTCCAACAAAGAAGGTTCTTCTGGAATTAATATTTTACGAACTGCAGTTTCTAAAGCTTTATTTGGTATTTTGGAATTAATTTTGTATAAAGAATTTCTTAATCTATCTTTTAATACTACTTCTCTATAATCATCTCTTTCTGGGTATTCTCCACCTGGACTTATTTTCGGACCAGCTGCTGTTGAATAATTCAATTCCTTAAACCAGGCAAGACCTGCTTCTTCTAGCTCTTCTTCAGTAAACATAGTTTTCACCTCTTATTTATTTTTCTGAAGTTACTCTTATTTCTCCTGACATTAATTTGGGTAGAAGGGTGTCTCTTAGTTCTTTTAGAGATTGGTTTTCTAATAAATTATTTTTGATCTTATCAAATAATGGTTTAACTGTTGTATGATATTTTATTAAACTTTTTTCATTTGGAATTAATACATTTAATTTTTCAAAAGTCCCTTTATTTATATTACTCATAGTAGTTCCACTACTACCAATTTTAATTAATTTTCTTCTCATGTTTTTCATTTTAAAATACAAATATTCTACTAATATATCATGACAATTAATAGTGTTAATCTGCTGGTTTGTATGACTAGGTTTTAGATTTAATGATACTAAACCTACTGTTCCAATACAAGAAACCATTATTGAATTCTCTGGTATTAATTTTTTTTCTTGAGTTTTATGACCAACTTCAGACAATTTTTTTTCTGTATCAGTTATATACATTTGGTCATGCATTTCAGGAATTCTTATAAACGGATATTTATCACCATAATTTTCTTCCTTTCTGGTAGAAGGAGTTTTACCTAAAACAACTTTAGAAATATCTTTAATTTTTTTTACTCCCCAACCTTCAGGTATCATACCTGATTTGCTTTCAATAAACTCTCCCTCTTGAAATGGCTCAAAATCAATAAACCAGTTTCTATAAATAGCTTGGGCCATTTCTTCTAAAGTTTGATTCATTTTGTTGTTGTTTTCAATTTTATTTTGTATTGAATCTAAAATTATAATTATTTTATTTTGAATTTCTTTATTTTTAGGAATTATGATTGGAAAATCCCTTAAAGAACCCAATGGTAAAAATTGCTGAGTAGAACCTCTTTTATGAGTGTAAACATACTCTTTAGCAAATTTGGAATTTAAATAATAATAAATCCATTTACCAACTAATTCATTTTTATTCATTTTAAATAAACCGATATTTTTAATTGCATATTCTATCTCACTATTTTTTTCTATATATGTTTCTCCTATAGTACCTATCATACTAAACAAAACATCCCACTGTTCAACTTTACTTCTCTCATTAACTTTATTAAAATCTTTTTCACTTATAAAATAAGCATTTTTCAAATCAATTGAATTATCATTTAAATGTCTAGAAGTAATTAAATATTTTCCTTCGTCCTTTTTTTGGGGACTATCATGAGTACCATCAGTAACTCTTTCACATACTTCTTCTGCCTTTTTAATTTCCCAATTTTGAGGCAAAGTATTTTCTATTTCATTAAAACTCATAACCAATCCCCCTAAGATTCTCGCGAATCTCATCTTCTAACTTTTTCGATTTAGCAAATTCTTCCGCCAACTCATCAGTTAATCTGGCCATCTTTTCTTCAAATGGCTCATCATCTTCATCTTTTTCTTCTATACCTACATATCTTCCGGGAGTTAATATATATTCATGTTCTTTTATCTCCTCAAGCTTAGCAGCTTTACAAAAACCTTTTATATCTTCATAATTAATGTTTTCAGCTGTTCCCTTCCAGGCATGATAAGTATCAGATATTTTATTTATATCTTCTTCTCTTAATTCCCGATGAGCACGATCTACTAATTCTCCAGTTTTGCGGGCATCAATAAATAAAGTTTCTCCATCTCTTTTACGGCCACCATTTCCACCTTTGTTTTTTGTTAAGAACCAAAGAGAAACAGGAATACCAGTAGAATAAAATAATTTTGGTGGTAAAGCAACGATACAGTCAACTAAATCTGCCTCTAAAATATTTTTTCTTATTTCACCTTCACTGCTGGTATTAGAAGAAAGTGAACCATTAGCCAAAACAAAACCTGCTGTACCATGAGGAGCAAGATGATGAATAAAGTGCTGGACCCAAGCATAGTTTGCATTTCCTGTATAAGGAATACCATACTGCCATCTGATATCATCTGCTAAATGTTCACCACCCCAATCACTAACATTAAAAGGAGGATTAGCAAGTATATAATCTGCTTTTAAGTCCTTATGTAAATCATTATGAAAACTATCTGCTGGTTTTCCACCTAAATTACCTTCGATACCTCTAATGGCTAAATTCATCTGACACAATCTCCAGGTAGTTGGATTAGATTCCTGGCCATAGACAGATAGATCATTGATTTTACCTTGATGTTCTAAAACAAATTTCTCACTTTGCACAAACATCCCGCCACTACCGCAGGCTGGATCATAGACTCGGCCTTTATATGGCTCAATCATCTCTACTAATAAATTTACAATAGAAGATGGTGTATAGAATTGGCCTCCACCCTTTCCTTCTGCACTTGCAAATTTAGCAAGAAAGTACTCATAAACTCTACCTAAAACATCTTTAGATCTACTTTCTTTATCTCCAACTTTTATATTACTAATTAAATCAACCAATTCTCCTAGAATTCTTTTATCTAATGTCGGACGAGCATAATTTTTATTTAAAATTCCTTTTAGTCTTTCATTTTCTTTTTCAATTACTACCATTGCATCATCAATAATTTGTCCAATTTCCGGTTTTTTAGCATTTGACTTAATATATTCCCAGCGTGCTTCTTTTGGCACCCAGAATATATTTTCTGCTAAATATTCATCTCTATCTTCAGGTTCTGCATATTCGATCTCTTTTAATTCTTGATATTTTTCTTCAAAAGAATCAGAAATATATTTTAAAAATATTAACCCTAAAACTACATGTTTATATTCAGCTGGATCCATGTTATTTCTTAATTTATCCGCTGACTTCCATAAATCTTCTTCAAAACCTACTGTTGCTGTTGACATTGTTAATCCCCTTTCAAAAATAAATGGTATTACTCAAATGATTGATAAATCAAATCTTCCTTTTGTTCTGCATGTTTTTCTATTTCTATTATTTTTTTGAATTCTATTTCTTTATTTTTTATCCAATTTACTATATTTGTATCTTGATTATTTTTTAATTTTAGAATAGCATTAACCCTTTTTTCAATAATTAAATACCTCGAACCACTCCAGCTCATTGGTCTTATATATTTGCTTATTTCCTCTAAAACTTCTATTTTATTTGGTGCATTATTTATAATTAAATTAATTAATTCTGATAACCTAAGTTCTTTTGAGTTTTCTACTGTTTTAAATATATTTATAAAATCAATTATTTTTAGATATCTAATGCTTCTTTTTTCTTCACACCAATGAATAATTGTTTGATTATCAATTTGATTTAACGGATTGCTCTGATGAACAATAGAGTTTTTCCAAGTGTAATCTATCCTGTCCTTTTCTTTATCATATCCAATAACTTGATCTAAAAAGGTTATAGGCTGCGTTTGAGCTAATGAATTCATCACCTGGCTATAATCATACATTGAAATTTTTAGGGAATTACAATTGACTTTTAGCCTTGCTAAAATAATTTTACTTATTTTTTTACCGTTATCACTATCTAATGTTTTCTTTATTATCTCTGATAGTTGAAAATCTAATCCACGATCATTTTTGTTTTCAAATGAATAAGCAAAAAGAACTTCATGAGCAGTATTAATTAAAACATCACTAATTTCATTATCTTTATTAAAATTCAATATTTGATGTAATATTTGTATAGCGATTCTAATTTCATTATCGTCATTCAAGATCATTTCTATAATCTCTGCAAAGTTTTCATCATTATCATTAATCCTGTAATTATAAGCTAAATTACTATATTCTGAAACAGGAGCAATTCCTAATTCCAGTGATTTTTTTAAGCGAACAAAACCATTATCATCAAGAGCATAACTCAACTGCAAATTTGGAAAAATTTTAGCTAAAACTTTATCTTCTAGAGTTTGATCCATTATTTTATTAGTTAATTGGAAATCAATCTTTGAAAGCTCATTTAAAAATCCTTTTAATAAATTAAAATTGCAGTTCAAAGCATTCTTTTTTTCAATTTCATTTCTAAAAATCTGCCACAATCTTTCAGGTTTATGACTTCCTTGAGCTAGACCTTGTCCAAAATTATATAAGTTTATAGCTCTTCCAAATAAAATTTCAGGAAGTAGTTGTTTTAATATATCTATATTGTTGGCAGCTTTTACGCCTAATTTTTTTGATTTATCATTTACTACTTTTGGGTCGTCAAATAAATCAAAACCTCTGCTAGAAAATAAAAATAACTTTAATTTCTCAATTAGATTATTGGGTTCAAGAATATTTTTTAATTCTTTTAGCCTTTCAACAACACCATTACTCATCTTATCAGTATCATAGTTAAGTGTTCTATTTATAGAATTGATTCCATTTATCCAAAACCCATTTTTTCTAATTAACTTTGTTAAATTTTCTAGTTCATCATATAATTTAGTTCTTGACCAAAGGCTTCTAAATTCATCTCCTAATATTTCTTTGATTTTTTCAGAAGAATAATTATTAAGTTTTATAATTTCAGCAGAGAAATCCAATAACTTTATATACCATAATTCAAATTCATCTTTTGTTTTAGGATAATAACCATAGTCTCTATTATTTAAAACAGGTCTGAAACTAAAGTGATAAATAAAGTGTGAGCTTTTAATACTTTCTTTAAATAACTTTATTCCTAAATCAATTTTAGGTCTTGATTCTGATTCCATTAGCTCTCTAATTATAGACAAGCGTTGTTCAATAGAAGCATTAGTTCCTGAAAGTTGAATATGGAATAAAGAATATAGTAGTTTTCGAACAGAATTATAATTATTATTTTCTTTTTCACTTAAAGAAAATAATATTAATAATTTAACCGCTCTATTAAAATATTCTACTTCATAAGCTATATATATCAATATTTTAGCATACTCATAAAAATAATTGTTTTCTCTAGTAAAAAAAGTTTTATTTTCTTCTGAATCAATTAATTCTTCCATTTTTAATAAAATCTTTTCTGGAATTATAGGAGTTATATTCTTTAAAATTTCTACTTGATTTTTATCTAAATTATTAATATCAGCTAAATATCCATCTTTATTCAATAAATCATATGCAATATTCTTAGCCTTTTCACTATCAGATAAATAAGAGAGTCTTCTTGAAAATGACTTAAATAAACGTTCAGATTCTGCAATAGTGCTACATAAAATATTCTCAGGTAAATTTTTTAAAGCTCTCTTTGCAAGTCTATTTCCAATAGCATGGGGTAAAACTGCTCTCCAGTCCCCACGTTCTTGTAACAGTCCTCTTTCTTTTAATTCACTAGAATATTTATATAAATCTAAAGAATTTAAACCTGTTAACTTAGATAAAATATTTAATTCTTTATTCTCCAAATCAACTTTTTTGTTGAACGAATATACTAAAGAAAGTATTTCGGCCGCTTCGCGTAATCGTGTGTTTTTTTCATTTCTCTGTTTAAATAATCTATCAAATAAAACGTCATCTTTTAAATCACTTATATTATCTTCTTGATTTAAGGTGTTAGCCAATGATTTAGCAATTCTAGCATTACCTCCTGAAAATTCAGCAACTCTTCTAGCTTCAGCTCTGTTCAAAGTTTCATGTTGATTAATTATCATATTCTCTATTAATTCATTTGAAGCAACATCTAAATAAAAAACATCAGTCTCTTCGGGTTGATCTTCACGAATATCATATTCAACAGTTAGAATGCTTATTAAACTATTTTTAGTTGAACATAATTTTGTTAATTTTCTATGGACTTCAGGTGGGCAATTATCTAATATTAAATGTATTTGTTTATTTAATGCAATTAATTGTTGAATGAAATTAACGGGGGCTGGTATAGGTTGATCACTATAATCAGCATAAATAACCTTTGTTTTTTGTAAAATATTTTTACCAATTTCATCATTAAATAATGCTTTTACTAAACTTGTTTTTCCAACACCTGACAGTCCAACCAATCTGATGGATGTTCCAGGTTCTTTCATCTTAGTCCTTATAATATTTATACCATCAATTATTGACAATTTTGTTGAATTTGATCTAGTATTATTAAACAATCGTGCATCTTCATCAACTATATATTTTTCATTAGAAAAATTTAGCCAGTTATCATATCCCTGCCATCCATTTATTTCATCAGAATTTTTATCTCTTATCCAAAATATTAAAGCTGGATAACTTCTAACCCAACTTGCAATTCGGTTTCTATCATAGAAATCATATTTAATATTATGATCTCTTTTATAATCTAATAAAACACTATTAATAGCTTTAAGTCTATTTTTAAGTGCAAATTCTGCTACTGAGCCTTTGCTACTAACAATTACATAAGCGCCATTATCATCTGATAATTTTCTGATTGTACTCCGTAATTTACCTTTAGGCGACATTTCTTTTTCTATTTCTGATGCTGGCATATCAGTTGCTTTCACTTGGAAAATAGTATTTTCAGCTGGGACAAAACTGTCTTGATTAACTTCAGAACTCACCTGGACTCTGACATCAACTCCATCATCTCTGGCGTTCTGATCTCCACCCCAGGTAACACCTTTGCGTGAAATATTATATCTTTCTAACTCTTCTTCACATAATAGACCAATTAAAGTCCTGAGATCTTTATCGTTTAATTTTTCTATATCATTTCCAGTTACAGCTAGCATTTTATAAACTCCTCTTTAAATTAAAAATATTTAATTTTATTTCCTAAATTAAATTATTCTTTAAATATTATTAATTACCTGCTTTAACATTGTCTTTATTGAAAGCCTATTCTCACTTTAGCTTGGTCTAATTAATTCTACATCTTTCATTTTCCACTTTTCAATTTTGCCAGAATCATTAAAAACAATTAATATATCATTTTCAATATCATGAACTTTTCCAGTTCTGCCATCAAAATATTCTACAATGTCAGAAATATCAAACTCATCCTCATAATCGTCAAAATCATTATCTAATTCTTCCTCGACTATCATGATTTGAGGATTATTCTCTTTAATATCTTCATTTTTGTCTTTTTCATTTTTAAGATTTTGATCTTTCTTTTTTGTAGATTTAACTCTCTTTTCAAATAATGGTCTCTGAAAAGTAAACTCGAATGTATTACCACTCTGAATTACATTTCTAAATTCTTCATAAAATGAAAAATCACCAACTCCACTTACTTCTATCCAGCCTTTAGTTCTACTTAAAGCTACAAATAGCTGATTTCTTAAAGTGAAATTACTCTCAGATTCTGCAATTTTATCAAGGCCAATTACATAGACCATATAGGCTTCATTACCTTTAGCTCTATAAGTTGTAGTAAAGGTTACTCCTCCCTCATTCCAAAATTTATTTGCATCTATATTTGGATAGTTAGGGTAAAGGATATTATTTTTTAAAGCTTTAGGTATGAAAATATCAATTCCCTCTTCTTTTAATTTTCTAGCAGCTTCGACTTTTAATTTAAATGCCTCTTTATTATTACCAAGAGCAATAACTAAAATATCTCTACTTGGTGAGAGCCCATCAACTTTAATATTATATTTTATTTTTTCCACTAAATTGTTTAGCTCTTCCTTACGGGTATTATAGCTATTAAATTTAATAATATCTTCCTGCCATAATTCAGGCACTCGATTGGGAGTCATTTCTTCCGGGCGGTGTAAGATCACATTCTGTCCTACAGGATTAAAGCTTCCTTCCTTTACTTGATAACCAATATTCTCCCAGTCTTCTTGAGTTGTATAACCTCTGAGCATCCCGTCTTCTCTTAAAAGTCCCATTCCTATTGCATGAGCTGCAGTTAAAATCGGGCCAGGAGTTCTGTAACATTTATTCATAATCTCACTTTTTCTAATACCACCAGGATGAAAACCACTAACCAATCTCTTAAAATGCGGCTCATCTCCAAATAGCTGAGGTGCAGTAGGTATATTTAGTGAGTTAAGACTCTGCGCTTCATCATAGGCCCAGATTAAACGTTTATCCTTGTCTTGATCTATAGTTTTTAAACTTTGATAAGCCAACCAATAAAAAGGCTGTTTACCTTCATACTTAATTTTTTCATTATCAACAACTAAATCCTGTGCCTCATCTATTAAAACTGCATCATAAATTTCTTTAATCTCATCTACCTCTTCTAAAAGAAATTTACAGGCATGGACTAATTTTTCATTTGGAGCTCCATCTACAAGCTTTTTTCTTCTAGCACTTAAAGGTTTTTTACCATGAGCCTTACATAATTCTCTATAAAATCCTGGCTGATCTTTAGCTCCCCAGGCATGTAAGACCTGTAAATTATCATTGTTATCTGGGTCATACTCTACCTTACCATTACTAAATCTTTTCAGCCATTTATTGACCTCTTCAATTACACTGTCATATAAACTGCGGGTAAAAAACACTAAAGCAATATTCCAATCTGGATGCTTTAAATGCATATGAGCCGCTTTTTGTGCTAAAAGTACTGTTTTCCCTGAACCAGCAATACCTCTTATTCTCTGGGGCCCGGGTGGTATTGTTTTACCTATTACCTCCTGCTGCATATCTACTTCAAATAAATCAGATTTAATAATGTCTTTAATTTGACCTCGAGTTTGAGTTTCTTTATTGTTTGATTTGTTTTTCTTAAATACCCCTAATAACTTACCAATTAAATTAGATGATTTTTCTAATTCTAAATTGTTTTCAACATCTTTTTTATCAGCAAAAGTAATCTGACCTGTTAAAATCATTAAAATATCATTCCAGGCCTCACTACTTAATGTATCATTCCCAGCTAAAGTATCAATTTCTTCTATTCTATTTAAAAATTTCTTTGGTGTTAATTGATCTTTAAAAATAATTTTTTTATCATCAAAGTTTTGCTCCAGCCACTGCTCTCTATTGATCTCAGGTAAAATTACTGCAGAACTCTCTTTAATTCGTCTTAGGTTTCTATTACCTTGATAAAGACCCTTTAGTTCATATAAGTTATCTTCAACTTTATAGATTACTTCCTGACTACTTCCATCTTTAAAATCCCAGCGTTCATACTGAGAGTTAGACAGTTGATCTAAACTAATATCAATTACCTCTAAAACTACTACTCCTAAATCTTTATCAATAATTGTAATATCAGGCTCTTTATGTTTTTCACCTCGTTTAGAAAAAAGAGGGTAGCGCCAGTAGGCAAGACACTGTCTGCCGCTAAATGCTCTTCTCACAGCATTCCAGGAGTTTTTATATCCCTCAGGTTTATCTTCTATAGTATCAGTAGTTATAAACTTATATTCTGAACTAATTTCTATGCTATTATCTTTATTAATTTTAATAATATTATTTTCATCAGTATTAAAAACTATGTTTTTGCTAATTTCTCTACTTTTTTCTTTTCTATTTTCTATTTTCTGGCCAGTCTGATTTTTCTTTAATTCATCTATTTCCTGCTGTAATTTTTCAATCAGATTGTCATATTTCTTTTCAAGAGCAGTTAGATCAATTTTTTGTTCATTATTTTTTTCAGGTAGTTTAAATTCTTCTGCCTCAAAATTCCAGTCTCCATAAAGCTGCATAAACCAGACAGCAAGTTTATAACTTAAAGAAAGCAGAGTTTTTGCAGTTTCAGTTGAATCTAAGGACTCATGTACAGCCTTATTACCTTCAATTCTTAAAGTATGAAATACATCTTCAATTTCTCCCTGGATCAATTCTTCTCTTTCCAGCAATTTTAATTTATTAAAAAAACTATTTTCTTCAGGCTCATCTAAGTTATCATAGGCATATATGTAATCTACAATTTGTTCTGTAAACATCCGTAATTTGACAATTGTAGTATTTGGATCTTGATATAAGTTTTCTTCTGCCAGTTCAGCTATTTCCGCTAAATTAGTCCACTTTTCTTTTAGAAAAGAGAAATTACTCTGCATTTTAAACCACCTCATTCATAATATTCTGTCGATTTAAGTCATATTTTGTCATAAATATTTGCTAACAATAACTTTTATTTCCTAATGTTATTTATTCTCTAAATATAGGTGATTTCCTGCTTTTGAGGCCTTTTTCTTTAGTCCAACATATTGATATGACAGCACTATGTCGCGAACGGATGTATAAACGCAAAAACCCTCCTCAAAATGAGAAGGGCTGACCACTACTTATTTAAAATTAATTTAAATGCTTCTTTTTCAAGTTTTTCACTTATCCAAATACCATTGTTTCTCATATTATTAATACCCTTTTTAAGATCAATATTCTCTCCGTTATTTATTGCAGAAATAATTATACCTAATGAACCGGTAAGTTTTAAATTATTAAGGCGGGCAATTCTTCTACCAGCAGATTCATCAATACAAACTGTATCAATATTTTTATTTAAGGCAGTTTGAATTACCGATGCTTCACCAGAATCTAAACTATTTCTTAAAAATGTATTAATTTCAACTGGTTTTTCTATTCTAGTTATAAATTCATCCTCTAAAAATATTTTAGCATCTGCCCTATCATTCCCTTTTGCTAACATCTCTTGAACAACTCTATGTGGAACAATCACTTTCTCATAATTTCTATTTAAAATTTTCAAATCATTTAATGCAGCTATCAAAGCTATAATTGGACCAGTATTTATAACTAACTGTTTAAGCATTTTCAACATCAGAAGCTAATTCTTCCGGTTCCATATTGATCATTTCAACACCATAGCGGTGTAATTCTAAAAGAAATGAAACTCTATCCATGCCAACCATTTCTGCAGCCATTCCAGAAGAAATTCTTTTAAGTTCAAATAATTTAACAGCCATTGCCATCTTTGCTTCTCTTTCAAAAACTTCTGAACTTTCTTGAAGCAAATCAGGTAATGTGTCAGGATACTCTATTTCAATTTTTTTGTTCATATTAATTACCCCCATCAATGCTTTTGATTTCTTATATTTATATTATAGCATTATAGTTTAAATGCAACAAGCAATTCTATAGACTGCCAGTGATTTTTTCAGCTGATCTAAGTGACTGCTATCCCTGCTCATCGGATAAAAAGGGATATGTCTTTTATCTCATAATTTTCTCCATCTTCATTTTCAAAAATCCAGAATGGTTTTAGATTATTCATCTCTTTTTTTCTGTCTGCAGCTGCCTGTTCAAATAATTAATTCCAGAGGTCAGATTTAAGATTATTATCTTTATTAAAAATCCAATCTCTATATCTGGCTACAACATTTTTTCTGATTACATAACCCTTGTATCTGTGGATTCTACCTTCTCTCTGTTCTAAATTCACATGATTACCCGGCAGGTTCCAGTGAACTATAGAACGGCAGTATTGATGAAAGTCAAGCCCTTCCTGACTAATTGATGTAGTTGCCAGAATAAACGGCTTAAATGGAGAATTAAAGGCCTCTCTCACCTGGCTTTCGCGCACGACCTCCTGATTCATAATAGTTTTTTTCCTTATCAAATTTAAGGGCATAATGACAGCGCAAATTATTTTTCTGCAGCTGGTATTTATTATTATCTTTAACTACTTCATCATAATCTAGGGATACAGTTCTTAAACCTAGAGATGAAATAACACTTTCTGTAAGTTCAGTCAGAACAGAATTCTGATCAATATTATTTAAACCAGCTGATTCATATAAAATATGGAAGTACTCATCTAATACAGACTGCAGGTTTCCATCTAAACTGTAATCTAAAACTTTCTGCCAGTAGCGTTTATGCAGTTCAAGACCACTGACTAAGGTTATATTTTCAGCTCTGTTAAATAAGTTTCTAAAAGCATAAGCAATCTCCAAAGTCCTGCTGTTTAACTGCTCTGACTTACTAAACTTCAAACTCAGTGCTCTTCTGACAGCAGTTCCGGGAGCTGCAGCAGCAGTGATGCCAGCCAGTACCAGCTTTCATCAATATTAGAGCTTTCTTTAATTTCCACTCCCACTAAAGCTTTATTCAACTGTTTCTTTATTATCTGCTTGATTTCTTCCAGCAGATCCCACATAATTAATCTTAATTTTATTAATAACTCTAAATATTCTGTCGATTTAAGTCTTGATTTGTCACAAATATTTTCTACTAATAACTTTTATTTCCTAATATAAATTATTCTTTAAAAATCATTAATTTCCTGCTTTTTAGGCCTTTTTCTTCAGCCTAACCTATTGCTCTGCCACCACTATGTCGCAAACTAGTGCATAAAAACAAAAACCCTCCTCATATGAGAAGGGTTAATATAAATAAATTCAATTTTCTATTGTTTTAAATAATATTCTAACTCCTGTATATTTTTAATCCTAGAAATTCTTTCACTCAATTCTTCTATTTTTTTAATATCAACTTTATCTATTAAATCCATTACTTCCTGATTTGTTTGATCAAAATTACCTTTAACTAATTTTTTAAACAATTTACGTTCTCCTTCAAATCTTAATTTATCAGCTGCAGATATCACAATATCAGCCTCCCTTTTCATCCCTTTATACTTTAATCTTTCATTTAGAATATAATAATTAAATTCCTCTCTACTATCAGCAATATAGTTTAAACCTAAATAAAAAATATCTATATCAACACCATTTTCACTAATTACAAAAGAGATTATTTCCTCATAAACAACTCGAATATCTTTCATCTTTGAAATCTTAAAAAATTTTAAAGTCAACCGTACTCTTCTATCTCCTAAAACTTTCAAATTAGAATCGTTGGAAAAGTCATAAAATAATGTTTCGAAATTCGGAAGATACTTGTTCAAATCATCATGAGGTGTATTTGATTTTTCAGGCACGGCAATTTTCCCTTCTAAATATATTTTACCATAACTTAAAGCTTAAGTTCAATGATAATATGAATATTATACCATTATTTTTAAATTATAGCAAAATATATTTTAAGAGGTCAATTAAAGTGTCAGTAATTTTTCAGACGATCTAAATTACTGCTTTCCCTGCTTATTTTCGAAGTTCCAAAATCTCACTCTCATTAATTAAAAGATCATTTCCTGCTCCAGCTATTTTTCGAGATAAAACTCCCTTATTCTATGATATAATTAGGTTAAATCTAAGATAGGGAGGGGAGCTATTATGAAGGAAATATTTAATCTGATCAGTACTTATGGTTTTCCAATGGTTTTATCTATTTATCTTTTAGTTAGATTTGAACCATTGATTAAAGAATTAAAAGAATCAGTTGATACTCTAATCATAGTTAATGATAATGAAAAGTTTAAAAACTAAAAAAATAAGGCCCCTGCTTTTAACAGAGGCCGCATCCACTTTATTGTTTTATATGTTCTATAAAAAGATCTGCATCTTTGATACATTCATCGATATCTTTACCACATGATTTTTTATCAAATCGACAATCTTCACAAAATATCTGGTTTAACTTAATCATAAGCAAATTTTCTTTAATTACATCTTTTAGTTCATCTATTTGCCTGATTCTTTTCCCACCGAATATTTTCTTGAATGTTCTATAGGAAGGGAATCTCGTATCCCGATCAATTGCCTTTGCAATTGGTATTTTCTGATCTTCCCTAATTTTCATCTTAAATAATTCAATTAATTCTGCTTTAGTTAGATTTTTCATATTAACAGCTCCCTATTATTTGTATTTTTTTGAGCAGATTTTAATAATTCATCTCTAATAGTATCCGGCAGATACATTAAATTTTCATTCTCACGATTAACTTCCCGATATAACTTTTGAAAATTACTTCTTACATAATTGTCATTGCTTTTACTGTGGCAGATAGCTGCAAAACCTCCAAAATGTTCTACAGTATCTCTAACCTTAGCTGGTAGAGATTTCATTGCAGCTCCAGCATTATAATATCCGTATTTGCGAACCGCCCTGAGCACCAGGCTCCAGGCCTCACCAGCAGTGATTTTTTCTTCAGCTGGTAGTTTTAAGATTTCAATTTCTTTAACAATCTCACCAACTGTTGGCGGCCAATGGCCTCCAGTTATAATCAACTTTTTTAAAATATTGTTTACAGTCTCTGTATCATAGAGCTTTAAAAAATCATACCAGATCTGGATTATCATTTTATTTTCCCTTTTATCAGTTTTGGGGAATTTAAATTTACCCGGATAACAATGGTTTAAATAGGTTAAAAGCTTAATTACATCTGCTTTAGTCATTTAGATCATCATTTTCTGCTTCTGCATAAAGTTCTGCTAGCATATCAACTTTGGCTTCAGAATCATCACTTTTTTTATTTTTCAGTTGATTTTCTAAAACAACAATCTGTTTTCTCAATTTAGAGGCACTCAAGATATTTGATCTCCAGAAACTATCATTCTGACTGAATTCAATGATCTTTTCAATTTCCTCCCAGCTGTAACCCTTATTTTCTTCTTCCTTAGCTCCAATTGGTCCTAAACGTTCTAATCTATCAATAGAAGTTAACCATTTCTTAAATAAAGGGTTGTCTATGTTTTTTTCTGGCACAAAAGCTCTGGAATTATTTTTTTGAATTAAGTCGATTAATTTAATTGTCAATTCTTTTGCTTTTTGCTGCCTCTGGTTGCTCAAGCCTGACGTCTTTTTTTGTTTTTGTTTTGGTTTTAGATGTGGATTTAGTTCTAGAGCTTGAGCTAGAGTTAGTTCTAGAGAATCGCCTATGTCATCACTAATAGCATCATCAATGCCATCTACCATGCCATTATTGATAGCATTGGAAACCCCCACAGCATCAGGACTTTGCTCATTAAAAAATTCAGGTTTAACTTCTTTTAAAAATCTAGCAAATGATTTATTATATTTTTCTGCAGCCTTAAGTAATTCATTAAAAAGATATGTTTTAGGTAGTTCATTTAATTTTTTTGCTGCTGAAATTTGGTGGTTTTTGTTTTTAGTAGGATCATATTTTAAAGCTTTATTTATAAAAATAATAGAGTTTTCTTCATCATATTGAATAAAATTACAACTAATTAATTTATCTAATAACCTAGTAACTTCTTTAGGAGAAATTGACAAATCTCCTGCAATATAATACTTGGGCAATCTGTATAACCCTTCAGAATTTCGATGTGAATTTGTTAAGATATAAAGTGCCATAAATTGTGTTTTGTTGTCCCATGATCTGACCTTCTCATCTGTCCAGAAACTTGAATCAACTTTACTGAAATTCATTTTAACACCTCTTTAAATTATTTTTTTCACAATATTCATTAAAAAAATTTCCTCCTTTCTTCAATTTGTAAATATTTATCATTTAGTAATTTCGTTGCTAGTATAGCATTTATAATTTAAACGTGCAACTTAAAATATCGCAATTTTTAAAATATTTTATTAACCAGTAGTTATTATAAATAATATATGTATTATTAAGCAAAAAACCCTTCTAAGATGAGAAGGGCTCTTAAATAATTTTTATTATATATTCTAATTGTTCCCTCTTTTCTTTTTACCTCACATCTGCTGTCACAGACATTGCAGTGCATTTCTTCTTTTTCACCTGGAGCAGTATTAAAAACTGTCAGGCCAGTAGTATAAGTCATAGTTAAAACCTTCCTTTTCAGCTTAAAATAAATAAAAACTCTTCTCAATAAGAGAAGAGCTCATAAATAGTCATCAGCATCTTTTCTTATCTTTCAGCACAACTGCTGCGGAAATTAGCACCTTCCCTGACGGGGGTTGCTGGGTTTCACCGGGTCCGTTCCCTCCACCACTCTTAATAAGAGTAGAATTATTAAATTGTGATTATAGATTAACATGGAATTTAATATATAGCAAAATATTTTTAACCAGCTTTATTATTAATCATTTTATTAGATTCAATTTTTATTATACTTTCTTGATTTGGATTTAAATTAATATTAGCATCTAAAGCCTTAGCTAACTTAAGTAAGGTACTTAATTTAGGCAACACTTCTTCTGACTCCAGTCGAGCAATTGCTGATTGTTTTAGTCCGGATTTTTCTGCTAGATCTGTTTGAGTCATATTTTGGTTAAGTCTTAGTCTTATTAAATCAGCTGAAATTTTAGCTATTAAAATATGACGTTCATACTCTTCTTCTGTCATTGATGACTTTACTATTTGATCAAATTCATCCCAATTTTTCATTATATTAACCTCCTAATCGACTTTCAATATCTTCAATTAATTTTTCTGCCTTCCAAATTTCTTTTTTAGGAGTTTTAGCCTGCTTTTTCCAAAAATAATTTAATACATAATAAATATTATTTCGCCTGTAAATAAAAATTCTAAAATATCCCTTTGGATGTTTAATTCTAATTTCCCAAATCGGAAAATTACTGCCCTTAATGTATCTAAAATCTGGCATTCTATTTCTGTGCCATTTCTTTTTAATATTCTTAGCTTCCGAGAAATAGCGAGAAATAAAATCCTGCTATTTTTATTACCACTTTCTTTTTCAAGTTTAAGTTTTTGATAATAATTGAAAAAATCACATTTGCCATCACTGTCAGTATAGAATTTAATATTAAATTGACTCATACTATAACCTCTCAGAGGAATATTTCCTCAACTAAATTATAACACCAATGTTATAATTAATCAAGAATTAACTTTAATATTGATTATTATACCATAAAATGTAATTTATAGCAAAATTTATAATTAATTTACCCATCATAATAAACCAGCTGCTTTTTCAGCCTCCTGATGCCACCTCTGGGATTATCTACATCTCCCTCATAGCGGGGAATAATATGCTGATGTAGATGCATTAAAGTCTGACCTCCAGCATAATTAACATTAAAGCCAATATTATAGCCGTCAGGATTATATTTTTCTTCCAATATTTTTTTACATTCTTTTGTCAGTTCAAAGATAGCAATAATTTCTGCTTCAGTTGCCTCAAAATAACTGGCAAAGTGCCGCTTGGAAATCACCAACATGTGGCCTTCATTGACCGGGGATTTATCGTAGATTGCAAAGGCCAGTTCATTTTCTATAATATAATCTTCTTTTAGATAATCACAAAATACACAGCTCATTTATTCTCACCTCTATTTTAAGTGTTTTTTTTTATATTTTAGTTTTCTAAGTTTACTATAATTTTTGTATATTGATTTCATAAGCAGTATAATTAGATATATAAATACAAAAATAAGGGGGTAAATGAAAATGAAAATCATCATAGATTTATTTTTAATAATATTAATTGTTCTAATTTTAATTATAAATTTCAAATCAACTGCACTGGCCCACATACCATTAGATACCTCTGGGTCTAACTCTAGAGAAGATCCTATATTTGTTGAAGATCATCAAATTTCTTGGGCTGCCTACAATCAATTAGAGGAAGTAGGCGATATAGATTACTACACATTTAAAGTTGAGCAGGGTGAGGAGATATACTTCAGCATGGTTATCCCTGAAATTGAAAGATATCAAAATTTCAAGCCAAATGTTGCCCTGATAGGACCGGGTTTAGAAAATAATTATGCTGGTTATGATATAAATTATATTAATTCTTTCTTAAAAATTAATCCAGACGAAAATATAATTATTGTTAGCGATGATACAGATAATCCTGAGATCTTTTTTGAACCATTCACCCAAACATCTTACTGGAGAAGACAGAAATTTTCAACTGCAGCTCCTGCAGCAGGAACTTACCTCCTGGCAGTATTTTCAGCAGAAGAAGACCAGGGTAAATACACTCTTGCCATCGGCCGCAAAGAAGTCTGGGGATTAAAGGATTTGATCAGGATGCCAAAAATCTGGTGGGATACCAGGATTTTTGTCGAAAAAGAGAATTCAACCTATTTGATTTTGGCTTTTATAATATCAATAACTTCATTTTTGGTTTATAGATTTATATTTAAACTATAAACTTTTTTGTACTACTTAGGGAATAAAAAAATAATTCTGTAACAAGAAAATCCCTCCCATATGAGAAGGATTTTAGTTTATATTCTAATGTTTCAAAAAATCTATTATTTCTTCTTTAGAATCTGCAGTTACAATTTTTTCACTTAAATCTTCAATTTTACTTAACTCAGCCTTATTGATCAAATCAATAATTTCATTATCTGCATTCTTAAACTTAGCCTTAACCTGCCTCATCAGGATTAATCTTGCCTCTTCCTGTTTACCCTCAATCTTACCTTCTTCTTTTCCTTTTTTCTTACCCTGCTCTTCAACATATTTAAAAAATTTAACCATTTTGCGATCCCTCCATAATTCTATCATATTTTCACTGCTTAAAAATTTATCACACAACACAATAGTCAGAGCAGCCAAATTATTCTTAAATTTTTGATCAGCATCCAGCTTATCTTCCAGCTCAATAGTCTCTTTAACCCGTTTAACCATATCCTGATCACTATTCATCAACGGAAGAAATATTAATTCCAGGCAGCTCCACCTTTAAGAAATCACCAATATCATTTTTAAAGAGATTAAAAGAATCTTTAAAAACGAAATCATAATTATGAGCCGTCACCTCAAATTGCTGCATTAAATTTCCTCCTCTTCTAATATTTATACTATTAAAAGTATATCATAGAATAATTTGGAAATAAAGTAAAATATATTATTATAATTGCTTCCATATATTTGTTTGAAATTTTAGTCTTTACCCAGACAGCACTTCTTATATTTTTTACCACTTCCGCAGGGACAGGGATCATTGCGGCCAACTTTTTCTCCTTTGATAACTGTCAGTTCACCGTGAAAACTGGACTTATATTCTTTTTCAGGTAGTGGACGCAGGTGTTTACGCTCCTCTTCCATAATCTCATTAGGGGTATAACCCTTTAAAATCCAGAGGCGGGTATTATTATGAAAGTCATTCATTTCCTGAAAGAAATCCTGTGCCTGATCAAAAATATCAAATTCTAACCTGTCTGCTAATTCCTGAATAATCTTTATTGTCTTCCTGTCATTTTTAATATCCAGCATAATAGTCCAGATTATCTCTTCTACATCATCTTTTGAAAGAGAAAAATCTTTAAGCAGTTTTTTCCTGAATTTCTGCTGCGTAAAATTCAATTTTTCCCGGTCATGTTTTCCAGCATAAAGTATATCTTTCTTTGCAGGTTTATAGTAATCAATTTGGGGCCTCATTTTTATTTCACTAATCATTTCTTCCGGATTAAAAACCCCTGAATAAAGATAATAGTGGTCAAAGTATTCAATATCAAAAGTATTTAAAAATGCTTCATTTACTAATTTTAAAAAATGATAAAATTCTGCTCCCTCAGCTTCAACCTCAAAATATAAATCGTAAAATTCTATTAACTGCATAATTGAGAGGACCCCATAATAAGCCAAGAGTCCTCGAGCAAATTGAAGCAGCCTATCATTCTTTTTTATCTGATCTTGGAAATCTGAATCAGTTACAATCTTTGCAATATCTGCTGACAGATCAGCCGGTATTCTGACAGATTTTTCAGCTTCTGTATCCTTGATACCAATAATTCCATGCCCCTGAAAATTATTTAAGGCAGGAGGTAAAATATCTTTAGGTGTTATTGTAATCCAATCTTTCTGCTGCTGTTCTTTAATTAATTTCTTTAAAAAATCAACCTCTTTTGAACTCTGATATGACAGCCATTCTCTCAAGTTTTCTTTTATTTTTTGATCCAGAACCTCCACTAATTCTGCTTTATTTAACTGACTGATTCCACTGAAGTTCCAGTACTGCCTGATTTCTGTTAAGTCACTTTTAGTATATGAAGCTAAAAATTCTTTATAATTTTGATTCATTTATTTGGCTCCTTAATGCTGCAATTTATAAAATAAGTATAGCCTAAAATATTTAAGATATCAATTTCTCAACAGCTGAGATCATAGGTTCAAATATTCAACTTATTGTAAATTTCCGGTATTTCCCAGTCGGTTATAATTCCCTGCAGAACTTCCTCTCTACTCCCATTTTCAGTTATCAAAAAGGCATCAATTTTATTTCCTTCTTTTATAATTGACTCATGCTTATCAATTAAGGTATCCAGTTTGCTGTCTTTCGAAATAAATTCGCAGACTTCATCCTCTTCTGCATATTTTAAAACTTCTTTGACCTGAACATCCTCAATAATCAGCTTATCGCTCTGATCTGACTTTAAATCTCCCATCCATCTAATGATTGTATTTGTGGTCAGTAATTCAATGTACTTACCCTTTTGATCTATTACTGGAATTTGATCATAGTCATGTTTTTTCATATCCCTGATTGTTTTAATTATTGAGGTATCTTCCTTTATTACCATCAAATTATTATCAATAAAGTCACTGATTTTAGGCGAATCTATCACTTTTTCTAAAATCTCTTCTAATAAGGTGTATAAGGAGCTGCTGGGTAAGAAATAATATTCATTATTATGGGCAATTGAGTTTCTAACTTGCCTGACAGTATCTAGCTCATCCCTATATTTTTTAATAATATAATCATTATTTCTGCCTTCATGCAGCAGGCTATAAAAGTTAGTGTCCCAGTCGTTAACATCTTTTAGATGTTCATAAAGTTCGTTAAACATTTCAATAAATTTATCTTTTTTGCTTTCCATAATTAGCACCTCTTTTTTTCTATCATTCTTAAAATAGCTACTAATATCTTATTCTTCAAAAAGAAACCTATCCCTTTTTAGCTTTGAATAAGCTGTTATAGAATTTATCGGCAGAAAACCAGACGGGCTTACCCTCTGGATGAATGCCGATATTTTTTAATGCAATTAAATATTGCTTAAAAAATATAATATCCTCTCAACCTTCTATAAAACCACTTTCTCCTATTTACATATACAATCTACTGTAATATAATATATATGTAAGGAGGGGTAACTTATGAAAAATGTTCAAATTAATATTTCTATTCCTGAAAACTGGAAAGATGAACTTGAAAATTTAGCAAGAATATACTCGGTTGAAGAAGAATCTACATTGACTTATTTAGACCTAATGCGTAGAGCTATACAAGAAAAATATGAGTTAGATAGTGATGAGTAACGATTACAAAAGTTTAAGTCATTGTAAATACTTAGTACAATATCATCTTGTATGGTGTCCTAAATTTAGATTTGAAGTCATACAAGGAGATATAGAACAATCATTAAAAAATATTCTTGCTAATGTATGCAATAAATATCAATATGAAATTTTAGAATTGGAAGTAATGCCAGACCATATACACATTTTTCTATCAGCCAAACCAACAGTAGCACCTACTGATATAGTTAGGACTTTAAAAAGTATTTCTGCAATTAAACTATTTAAAGAATATCCTAAACTAAAAAAATTCTATGCTCGTTGTGGTTCGCTTTGGAGTAAAGGTTACTTTCTAAGTACAATCGGAAACGTAAGCTCTCATACTATTAAGAGATACATTCAAAATCAAAAATCTAATTAGGGGGTGTAATTATGCAAACCAAAATTGTAGATAAAGCATATAGTTTTAGAATTACACCTAATAAAGAGCAAGAAGAATTAATCAATAAAAATATAGGTTGTGTGAGGTTTGTGTTCAACCACTTCCTAGCTCAATCTAAAGACAATAAATACTTATCATATTCTAAATTTGCTACACAATTACCTAAACTAAAGAAAGAATATAATTGGTTAAGAGAAGTTGACAGCATTTCTCTACAACAATCTCTAAAAGACTTAGACAAAGCATTTAAGCGTTTCTTTAAAGGTTTGGGTGGTTTTCCTAAATTCAAGTCTAAAAAGAATAATAAGCAATCTTATAGAACTCAATACTTCAAGCGTTCTAGTGGAACTGAAAGTATTGAGATTAAGGATAATAAAATCAAGTTACCCAAATTAGGTTGGGTTAAATTTAGAAAATCTAGAGAAGTCACAGGTAAAATTCAAAATGTAACTATTAGAAAATCAAAAGCTCACAAATACTATATTTCTGTATGTGTCCAAGAAGAAGTAGAAGAACTACCTCAAACTGATAAAGACATTGGTATAGATTTAGGTTTAAAAGATTTTCTAATTACTTCTAATGGTGAAGTAGTTTCTAATCCTAAAACTCTATCCAAATATGAAAATAAAATTGCTAGACTAAATAAAAGACTTGCTAAAAAAGAAGAAGGCTCAAATAATTGGTATAAAGTAAAGAATAAATTAGCTAGAGTACACGAGAAAGTATCCAATATTAGAAAAGACTTCTTACATAAACTTTCGACTAAATTAATTCGTGAAAATCAAACGATAGTAGTTGAAAACCTAAAAGTTAAGAATATGCTTAAAAATTCTAGACTAGCAAAAAGTATCTCTGATGTATCTTGGTCTAAATTCGTTGACTATTTAAGCTATAAAGCTGAATGGTATGGTAGGGAATTAATTAAAATTGATACATTCTTCCCTTCAAGTCAACTTTGTAGCGAATGTGGATATCAAAATAAAGAGGTCAAAGATTTAAGTGTTCGTGAATGGGAATGTCCGAAATGTCATTCAATTCACGATAGAGATATAAATGCTAGCAAGAATATTTTACAACAAGGTTTACAACTACAATTAGCTAGTAGATAGATTACATACTGTCGGGCGGACAGAAATTTAAGCCTTTGGAGAACTTGTAAGACCAGTTTACACTTAATCCTTGAGATTAACTGTAAAAAGGCTAGGTTCTATGAATAAGGAATCTGCGAGGGCTTGCCCCGCAGAGCGTCAATAAAGGATAAATAATAATTTTGAAGAACATTATTAATAGGTAATGCATAAAGCATAAGGAGGCCGCTTATGAAGAGTATCCAGGATTTTAATTTAAAAGAAATTACTGAAACAAGAGAATATCATAAATCTCCGGAAGCATGGGATGAACAAATTTTTTACTTTTTGCTTGTAGATAGATTTGCATCTGAGAAAGAATATCCTCTTTTTTATAATGAGAAAACTGATTATGAAAACGCCTTGAAAACAGAGGCCGCTAAACAAAAATGGCTGGAAAGTGGAGAAAAATGGATTGGAGGCACTTTAAAAGGAATAGCAAAAAAGCTGGACTATCTCAAAGAATTAGGTGTGAGTGTCCTCTGGATCAGCCCTGTCCTCAAACAACCTGTTTACTCAGAAAATTATCACGGCTATGGAACTCAAAACTTTTTAGAGGTTGATCCCCATTTTGGCACAAAAGCTGATTTAAAGAATCTGGTTGATAAGGCTCACAAAAAGGGCATCTATATTATTCTTGATGTAATAATCAACCACACAGCTGATGTATTTCTTTATGATGCAGAAGATGCCTTCTATACCGGTCAGGAATATCCTGTTAAAGCCTTTAGAGATAAGAATGGTAGAGCAGTTGTTGATCCAAATAATCCTAACTACAACACTACCTGGCCTGAAGGTGGAGTCTGGCCGCAAGAAATTTTCAATTTAGCTACCTTCAGCAAAAAAGGTTATATTAGAGACTGGGATAGTGACCCGGAATTCCGGGAGGGAGATTTTTTCTCCTTAAAAAATATTAATACTGGTTCTGGTGAGGTAGATAACTATAAACCATCTGAAGCCTTAAAAGTTTTAACAGAATGCTATAAATACTGGATAGCATATGCAGATTTAGATGGCTTTAGACTGGATACAGTTAAACATCTGGACCCAGGTGCTGTACGTTTTTTTGTAACAGAAATTAAAGAATTTACTCAAACTCTGGGAAAAAAGGATTTTTATATAGTAGGAGAAATTACAGGTGGGATGGAATTTGCAAAGTCCATCTGTGAAAACACAGGTCTTGATGCAGCACTGGGCATCAACAAAATCCCGGAAGTTCTTGAAAATGTAGCCAAGGGATATTCCGCAGCCGAAAACTATTTCTCGATTTTTACTAATTCTCAGGTTTTAAGTGAAGGAGAAAATCAGTGGTATCATAAAAGAGTTATTTCCATGTTTGACGATCATGATATGGTGTACAAGCCCCAGCACAAAGAGCGTTTTACTGCCGATAAAAAAGCAGCACCTCTGCTTAAAAATGCTGTCTTTTTAAACTTTTTTACTGCTGGGATTCCCTGCATCTATTATGGAACTGAACAGGGATTTGACGGTAGTGGAGACCACGACAAATATGTAAGAGAATCAATGTTTGGAGGAGAATTTGGTGCCTTTAGAACTCGAAACAGAAGTTTTTTTAACAGAGAACATCCTGTTTATAAAGAAACTAAAAAACTGGCTGAACTTAGAAATGAGTACATTCACCTCAGATTAGGTAGGCAGTATTTAAGAGAAATATCAGACTTAAAAGCTAACAATTTTCACCTTCCCCAAGCAGATCAAGAAAGATGCAGAGAAATTATTGCCTGGTCAAGGATCTTCAGCCAGGATGAATTTTTGTTAGCAATAAACTGTGAATTAAAAACAGCTCACAAAGCAAAAGTTTTAATTGACAGTGAAATCCACCTGCCCGGAGAAAAATTTATCTGTGTCTACTCGTCTGATAAAAAGAAAATTGGAGAAGAACTAGAGATAAAAGAAGCTGATAAAGGTAAAAATTATCTTGAATTAGAGATTCCAGCCAAAGGAAGGGCTATTTATAAGTCTTTTTAAACTGCAGTTTTTGATCAATCTACTTCTGCATACTCATCCAGTTCTTTTTTAATGTCCAGCATCTGCTGGTCTAGATTTTTGATCATCTCGGCAGATTCCTTTAGTTTCTCCGGAATCTCATCTGGAGCATCATTTTTGTATTTATAATAAATCTTATGTTCTAAACTGGCCCAAAAGTCCATGGCAATTGTTCGAATCTGAATTTCAACCTTAGTCATTCGAGCCTGACTGCTTAAAAATATCGGCAGCTGAATTAATAAATGCAGACTCCTATAGCCGTTCTCCTTGGGATTTTTGATATAATCTTTGACCTCTAAAACCTCAATATCACCCTGTGCTTTAATCATCTCCAAAATTTTATAAATATCATCGGTAAAGGAACAGATAATCCGGATTCCAGCTATATCATTGATCTTAGTTTTAGCATTTTCCAGATTGACCTCATAACCCTTGCGCTCCAGTTTTTCGATGATGCTGTCAGGTTTTTTAACCCTCGTTTTAATATGTTCAATTGGGTTATGGTCATGTATTATTTTAAATTCGTTATTTAAAATCTTTAGCTTGGTGTTAACTTCTTCAATTGCTGATTCATGCATAAAGATCAGCTCCCGCCATTCTTTAAAACCATAGTGATCTGCTATGCTCATCAGCTGTTCTTTACTTATCTTAGTTTCCATTTAATACACTCCTGAATTTAATTATATTTTTTGTTGTTCAGGCTTATTATAACAGAAAAAACTTAAAAATAGATTAGATCAATAGAAAAAATCCTGCCTCAATTAAGGAAGTAGGATTTAAGCTGCAAATATTTTTATTATCTGTTTTCTAACTGTTTAGTTTTTTAACAGCTTCTTCTGCTGCTTTGACTAAGAGGTTATGAGCTGGATAAAAAGACTGATAGGGCTGTGCTGAATAATTGAAATCTAAAAGCTGGTCAACATCTAGACCATACTGCACGGCCATCGTGATTTTATCAACTTTATCGGTCACTGGCTCACCACTGATAATCTGACCCCCCAGCACTTTTCGGTCAGCTTTGTTGACAATTAATTTTAGTTTAACATCTTTAGCAAAGGGCATAATCGGAAAGGCTGTTTTAAACTCTGCCTGGGCAGTTACTATTTCATGTTTTTCTGCAGCTAGTTTTTCAGTTAAACCTGTGCCTCCAACATAGAATTGGCCGACTTTGGTAGCAGCACCATTATAGAATCCTTTATACTTTCTATTTCCGCCAAGTAAATTTGAGGCCAGCACTCTGCCCATTGCAACAGCATTTGTTGCCAGTTTACCGGAAATTACCTCCTCTGTAATGCCACTCTCAAACTGCACACAGTCTCCTACAGCATAGACATCTGCAATATTAGTTTCCATTTTTTTGTTAACAACAATTCCATCTGCAGCTATCTTTAAATTGCTTTCTTTGAGAAAATCAACATTGGGCTTCATTCCTACTGCAAAAACAACAAGCTCACTTTCTATTTCTTGCTCATTATCCAATACAACTGTCTGCAAATTAGAGTCTCCCTTTAGCTCAACAACTCTTTTGTCCAGATATAAGTTAATTCCAAGCTCTTTTAATTCAGCCTCAGCTTCAGCCGCAATATCTTCATCTAACATATTTGGCAGTACAGTCGGCATCATATCTATTAAATTAGTATTGATCCCTTTTTCATTTAAAGCCTGGGCCAGCTCTATGCCAATTGCTCCTGCTCCAACCACAGAAACATTTTTGACTCCCCTGCTGACAGTTTCTAAAATTTCCTTTAAGTCATTTTCACTTTTAAAGGTCATGACTCCCTCCAGCTCTGTCCCCGCAATTGGCGGCAGAATTGGATCAGCCCCAGTGGCAATAATCAGCTCATTGTAACTGTACTGATCACCTTTAGCAGTTTTAACAACTTTATTTTCAAAATCAATCTTTACTGCCCTGTCTCTAATTAGAGCTGCCCCTGTATCAGTTACAATGTCATCTGTTTTTAAGGTTTTTTCGTAAGGCAGCAAATCTTCTATCACATAAGGCATCGCACAGTAAATCATCGAATGATCTTCCGGCCTCATAAGTCCTATATCTCTTTTATTTTTTATATTTTTAGTTAGTGTAATTCCAGCAGGTCCTCCACCAATAATTAAAAGATCATGCTTTTTCAAAGAAATCCCTCCAAATTTATATTTGTTATTTACGATATAAATTATAATATAATAATGAACATATGTCAACAAATATTGAGATTTAATTGAAAATGATTTTCAGCTCGATCTAAAAATAAAGCTGACAGCTAACTGCCAGCTTTAAAAATCAATTTTGTTGAACTGCACTTTCAGCAATTTTAACTATTAATTCTGCTGCTCTTTTCATATTTTCTACCGGTATAAATTCAAATCTGCCGTGGAAGTTATAGCCGCCGGCAAATAAATTTGGAGTTGGCAGTCCCATATAGGAAAGTCTGGAGCCATCAGTTCCACCTCTGATCGGCTTGATATCTGGAGTTATTCCCAGATCCTCCATCGACTTTTGGGCAAGCTCTACTATCTCAAAGTGAGGCTCTATTTTTTCTTTCATATTATAATAGCTGTCTTCTATCTTTACTTCTATTCTTTCACCATATTTGTTATTTAAAAAGTCTACCACCTGCTGCATTAAGCTTTTCTTCTCTTCAAACTCCTCTTTGGAGAAATCCCTTATAATATAACTTAACTCAGTATAATCCACACTGCCCTCGATCTCAGTCAAGTGATAAAAACCCTCATAACCCTCTGTATGTTCCGGAACTTCTGCTGCAGGCAGCATCGAATCCAATTCCATCGCTATTTTCATTGAATTTATCATCATGTTTTTAGCTGTACCGGGATGGACATTTTTACCCTGAATTTTTAGATCAACAGAAGCTGCATTAAAGTTTTCATACTCCAGTTCTCCCAGTGGTCCACCATCGAGAGTATAGGCAAAATCAGCACCAAAGGCCTCTACATCAAAGTGATCTGCTCCTCTACCTATTTCTTCATCCGGGGTAAAGCCAACTTTAATTGTTCCGTGCTTAATTTCTGGATTTGAAATTAAATACTCAAGAGCTGTCATAATTTCAGCTATTCCTGCTTTATCATCTGCCCCTAAAAGTGTAGTTCCATCTGTGGTAATCAAGCTTTGTCCTTTTAATTCTTTTAAGAAAGGAAACTCTTCAATAGTCAGGCTGTACTGATCATTTAATTTAATATCTCCACCTTCATAATCTATTAACTGGGGATTTAAAACCTTACCATCCAAATCAGGACTGGTATCTAAGTGAGCTATAAAGCCGATAGTTGGAACTTCCCGTTCAATATTAGAAGGTAGTTCGGCATAAATATATCCTTTGTCATCTTGCTTCACATTATTAAGACCAAGTTCATTCAATTCTTCAACTAAAATTTTACCAAGCTTAAGCTGACCTTTGGTACTCGGAACAGTTTCTGAATCTGAATCAGATCTTGTGTCAACTGCTATATATTTTTTAAATCTTTCTACAACGTTATTCATCTACTTCATCTCCTATATTTATTTTCTTCTTCAACATATTCAGCAGAATTAACTATTCTGTCGATCCTATTTTCAAAGGCCTTAAGTTTAAGCGGCCACTGATTGCAGCCATAGTCATTTTTGATTTTTCTTTTTCTACCGTCATCCATTGTTATTTCAGTAATACAGCCAGCAGAATCAGTACTCATCATAGTAACCATCTCTTCTTTTAGGTTAAAATAATCATATTTTTTGATTAAATAATTTAACTCTTCTACTGCTTTTTTGTCAATCTGCCAGCTTTTAAAACCTTCAACTCTTACTCGATGCTCACCAAAATAATTAACCTGACCATCGGGATAAATCTCAAGCTTATAGACAGGACAGATGCCATAGCAGGGAGTTCTTTTCAAGAAAATTCTTCTGAACATTATTAGCTCCTTTTTAATTTAAGTCTACAATCTCTTAAGCAGCCATCAATTATAAATCAGAAATTATCTTATTTAAATCATTAGTTTTCTCACCACAAACAAAATTATTGCAGAGAGAAAATTCAATATCTTCTTTTCCTGCTTCTGATTGATAAGATTTCAATAGTATTTCTGGCTTATAATTCTGACGCAGGTAAGCAAGCAGTTCTTTAACTTGAGGGTCATCCAGGCTGCCGTAGATATTAATCTCCTTAAAAGGATTTTCTAAATACTGATAGCTGAGCAGCATGAAAATATGACTTGCAGGTACAGCAGCTATTTCTGCAGCAAAGGTAGTCAGCATCTTTTCAACTTTTTCTCTTAAATCAGCATCATTTAATAAATGAGACAGTTTAAGTAGATTAAAAGAGGCTATAGAATTGGCAGAGGGAATCGCACTACCCTCGGTTTTTTTCCGCCTCAAAAAAAGCTCATTATTTTCAGCAGCAGTAAAATAAAAACCACCTGATTCCTGGTCCCAGAATCGGTCAATCATTTTCTTCGTTAATTTTTCTGCTTTAATTAAGTATTTATTATCTAATGTCGCCTGATAAAGTTCAACTAGACCCCATAATAAAAAGGCATAGTCACCCAGATTATCAACTGCTGAAGCTTTTTTCTGGTGATAGCTATGAACTAAATTCCCGTTATCATCCCTCATCTTTTCAAAGACAAAATCAACAGCTGCTTGGGCTAAGGAAATGTATTCCTGATTATCGGTCAGAAAACCAGCTTTTGCCAGAGCAGCGACAGCTAAACCATTCCAGTCAGTTAATATTTTTCTATCCTTATCCGGCCTCTCCCTATTTTTTCTTTCCCGAAAGAGTTTGGCCTTAATCTCCGGTATTTCAGCAAAATATTCCGGCTGGTTGAGGCTTAAAGTAATTTTATTATTCTCTTTCTCTTTAAACACCTTAAAAAATTTCTGGTATTCTGTTTCAGAAAGAATATTTTTCAATTTGGTTTTATCCCAGAGATAAAATTTCCCTTCAATTCCTTCACTGTCAGCATCTTCTGCAGAATAGAAGGCACCATCCTTATCTCTCATTTCTCTTTTTAGATAAGAAACTGTTTTCTCAATTGTATCCAGATAAATATCCTTTTTAGTGATCCGATAGGCTTCCGCATAACTGTAGATTAATAAAGCCTGATCATAGAGCATTTTTTCAAAGTGAGGCAGCTCCCATTTACGATCTGTTGAATAGCGGTGAAACCCTCCTCCAAGTTGATCAAAGATACCGCCGGATCTCATTGCTGCCAGGCTTTTTTCTGTCATTCTTAAATATTTGTTGTCAGAACTTTTTTGCCACTGATCCATTAAAAAGATAAAATAATGGGGCATAGGAAATTTAGGTTCACTGCCAAAACCGGCATATTTTTCATCATAGATTGTAGTTAAAATATTTAAAGTTTCAGTAATTACTTCCTGCTTAAGTTTTAAGTCCTGGTCGCTATTATTCTGCTCTTTTTTGAGGTGGCTGATCACATTTTCCGAATGATTTAAGAGCTGTTCCCTGTCATTCATCCAGACATCATAGATGTTTGGTAACAAACTAAGGAGCCCCAGCCGCCCATAATTATCTTCTTTTGGAATATAGGTTGCAGCATAGAAAGGCTTTTTATCAGCTGTCATGAAAATACTTAAAGGCCAGCCACCACTCCCGGTCATCGCTCTGCAGACATCCATATAGACCTGATCTATATCCGGCCTTTCTTCTCGGTCAACTTTTACAGCGACAAAATATTTGTTTATCAGTTCTGCTGTTTTCTGATCGGTAAATGATTCTCTCTCCATTACATGACACCAGTGGCAGGTAGAATATCCTATTGATAAAAATATAGGAAGATCCCTTCTTTTCGCTTCCTTAAAAGCTTCTTCCCCCCAGGGATACCAGTCAACTGGATTTTCGGCATGCTGTTTTAAATAAGGACTTGTTTCATTTTTTAAATGATTAAAAGATGCCAAGCTAATCACCTCCAGCTATTTTAATAACGACCACCTTTAATTAGATGGCCGCTATTTTTTAGCTTATTCTGGTTTTAAATCAATTCTGATATCTACTCTTTCCTCCAGCCAGTTTAAAATATCATTAATCACAGTTTCTTTTTCTTCGGAATTCAATATTTCATGGTAAAGTTCAGGATAAGTTTTTAGACTCTTATCTTCAGAAGCTATAAGATCATAAAACTTATCTGAACAGCCAGGATCTACTATTTTATCTCCCTCTCCGTGCAGGATTAAAACTGGGTACTGGAACTGATCCAGATTAGAAACCAACCAGGGGATTCCTTCGTCTATAAAAACTTCCTTCATTAATTTTAGAGTCGTAAATTCTGAAACATAGGAATCTTTTTCATAATCATCAACCACATAATCTGATCTTGAAATAAATTTACCAAGTTCATTGGGAAGCTTCATCTCTGGATTATTCTCCAGACTTAACTCTTCTAACTCACTAAAGGCATCCAGTTCATTTGTTGCAGCAGCACTTAAGATCTGTCCATTTAATTTACCCGGGTATTTAACTCCATAGCCAGCAGCAATAAAACCACCCATACTGTGGCCGAGCATAAAAATCGGAAGTTCAGGATTTTCCTTTTTAACCAGCTCATAAACCGTATCAGCATCATCTAAGTAGGTATTAAAATCTTCAATATAGGACTGAGCCCCATCAGATCTGCCGTGGCCGCGGTTATCAAAACGATAAACAGAAAAGCCTTCTCCATTCAGCCTGCCGGCAAAATAGTCATAGCGTCCCTGGTGTTCATTTAAACCATGGACAATGATCACTACAGCCTGAGGATCATCAACCAAATCCCGGCGCAGAAATAATTTCTGATCATCAAAGGTTTCAATAAATTCAGTGTTGTGCATCATAAAACCTCCCTATCATATTTTATTAACATCTATTATTAATATTAGTCATTTAGAAGAAAGTTCCTTTAATTTTTGCTAATTTGATAGGGAATCTGCAGAATAAAATTTTAGCTTTCTATTTTTTTCATCTAAAAAACATATCTTTCCTTTCATCTGTCTACAATCTGATTAAATTCTTGAATCTTTTCCAGCTCCAATTTATATTCTCTATTCTCATCCAGCAGGCCGTTCTTCTCCTGTTCAACATCTGTCAGCTGGGTATAGCAGTAGCCTTCAAAATATTCGGCATCTCTAATGATTTCCATCAGTTTATTTATTCTCTGGCTCAGTTCTGCCTTTGATGTAACCTGCTCACCATAGCCCCAGCCTTCTTTATCCTGAAAAGCAACACCGCCAAACTCACTGAAAATTATAGGCTGGCCCTGATAGCTGTAATTATCAGCCATGATAAACTTACCACCCTTAATATATTCCTGGTTATTAAAAACTTTTTTATTCTGCAGCAGCTGATCTATACTTTCAACATATGTTTGACGAAGCTCAGCAGTACTTTCCACATAATCATGGAAGGTTATGATATCTGAAATAGTGTGTTCCCAGCCGTCGTTTGAAATTATTGGACGCTGCTGGTCAATACTTTTTGTTAAATAATAAATACTTTCGGTAAAACTCTGCTGTTTTCTATTTTTGGCAACATCTTCGATTCCCCAGGATTCGTTGAAGGGCACCCAGCAGATAATTGAAGGATGGTTGTACAATTTTCGGACTACTCGCAACCACTGGCTGCTGAAATTTTCTACAGCCCGATCGGTATACTGGTAGGTAGAACCCATCTCTGCCCAGACTAAAAGGCCCAGCTTATCTGCCCAGTAATAAAAGCGGTCATCTTCAATCTTCTGGTGTTTGCGGACTCCGTTAAAGCCCATTTCTTTAATTAGCTCCAGATCCTTTTTTAGTGCCTGATCAGAAGGAGGTGTAATTAAAGAATCAGGCCAGTAGCCCTGGTCTAAAATTAGCTTCTGATAAAGCGGCTTATTATTTAAATATACCTTATCTTCTACTATTGATATTTTTCGCATACCAAAATAGGAATTAATTTGATCAACAACTTGATCATCTTTAAGTAAAGTCAATTTGAGATCATATAAATTTGGATTCCCTGGCTGCCAGATTTTAAGTTCATTGTTCTGATCTTCAAGTTTTACTTTAAAACAATAACTATCTTTCTTTACTTCCAGCTCAAATTCGTTAATCAGCTGGCCTTCAAATTCAATCCTGGTTAATAATTTATAAGCTGCTGCCTCAAAATTATCAGCCTCAAAATTATAAGCTAATTCCACCTCTTTTTGATCAAGGTTAGGAGTAATTTTCAAATCCTTTAGATAAAGGTTTTGATCCACAAACTCCAGCCAGACTGTCTGCCAGATACCGGTATTTCTGGTATACCAGCAGAGAAAATTGTCCTTTTTATAGGTCTGCTTACCCCGGGGTTGATTTTTAGAAAGAGAATCCTCAACTTTAACTACCAAGTTATTTTCTCCCTCATAATCGACAAAGTCACTGATATCAAAAGCAAATGAATCGTAAGCCCCCTGATGGCTGCCGACAAAATATCCGTTGAGCCAGACTTTGCAAAGATAATCAACTCCCCCAAAGTTTAAAATCACTTTCTGCTCAGACTCTGCTTCAACTTCGAAACTCCTCTGGTACCAGATATAATTATGCTGGCTCCGGTCAGCAATACCGCTGGCTTTGCATTCAAAAGTAAAAGGAACTATTATTTTTTCTCCCAGCTCATTTTGCTCAAACCATTTATTTTTTTCACCCTGATTTTGATCATCAAAGGCGAAATTCCATTCACCATTTAAATTCTGCCAGTTCTCCCGCTCAAACTGAGCTTTAGGATGTTCCGGCCTTGGTATTTTATTTCCCATGTTGATCCTCCTTAAATATCTTTCTTTAATCTATCTCTATTTTCTAGTTAGTTTATAAAATTATAATTCTGTTTAAATCAACCTTTTTGCTATAATTTACCTTTTTTGTTCCGATTTAACCTTTAATACCTGTAAACTTAATTCCCTGGATAATCTGCTTCTGGAACAATAAGAAAGCCGCAATTGCTGGTAAGGAAGCAATCATATTGACAGTCATCGGGATTGAATAATCAGGTGTATAGGCATCTGTAAAGGTTGGAACACCAACCGGAAGGGTAAACATTTCTTTGGACATAATGGCGATAAAAGGCCATAAGAAAGCATTCCAGGCCTGGATAAAGGTAAAGATTCCAATTGAAGCAATTGCTGCTTTGGATAACGGCATGAAAATCGAAAAGTAAATTCTAAAAAGGCCGCAGCCGTCAATTCGGGCACTGTCAATTAAGTCTCTCGGAATAGCATCAAAAAATTCCTTTAAGATAATGATCCCCAGAGGGATTGCAATTCTTGGCAGGATTAGCCCCGGATAGGTATTAACTAAACCCAGCTTCTGAACGATATCAAATAAGGCTACTATATTGGCCTCTGTCGGCACCATTAAACCAATTGTAAAAAGCACAAAGACCAAATTTTTATGCTTAAAGTCGATAACTGACAGGGCAAAAGCTGCCAGTGAATCAAAAATTATTACAATAAAGGTAACACTTGCCGAAACTATAAAACTGTTCAACATCCACTTAAGAATCGGCGCCTGTCCCACGACCTCAGAGTAATTGGAAAATGAATAAGGTGGTAAAAACCACTCTATAATCTGGGAAACATGATAGCCTGATGGTTTAAGTGAAGCAAAAAGCATCCACAAAATAGGAAATATAAATAATACAGCCAGCAAATAAGAAAATGAATATTTTAAAACTTTAGTGGTTGGTGAAGTTTTATTTTCCATTTTAACCTTCCTCTCTTGAACGTAAGTAGATTTGAGCCATTGAAACTAGAACTAAGATAATGAAAAATGAAAAGGCCATTGCCGCACCATAACCCATACTGTTCTGCTTAAAACTTGTTTCATAAATGTACTGAACTATAGGGCGGGTATCTGTACCTGGTCCACCACCGGTTATCAACCAGACCTGTGAGAAAATCTTAAAAGAAAAGATAATCTGCAGCAGGGTTACCACCCAGGTAATTGGTTTTAATGAAGGTAGAGTAATATATAAAAGCTGCTGTAATTTGGTCGCACCATCAACTTCGGCTGCTTCGTAAAAAGACTGGGGAATATCCTGCAGTGCAGCCAGATATAAGATCATATTAAAGCCAACTGTCCACCATAATGTTGCAAAAACAATTACAAACCAGGCCAGCTTTGTTTCACCAAGCCAGAAAATAGTCTCTTCTACTCCAAAATAACTCTGCAAAATCCCATTTAATAAACCACTGTGGGGCTGGAAAAAATAAACCATAATTGATGAAATAACTGCTACTGATAAAACATAAGGAAGAAAGAATGAAATTTTGATAAATAATTGCCCTTTAATTTTCTGGTTTGCAAGTAATGCTAAAACTAAGCCCCCAATAACTATTGTTGGTGTTGAAATTAAAACAAAGAGTAAAGTATTACCTAAAGACTCCCAGAAGGCAGGGTCTTTGATCATATAGAGGTAATTGTCAAAGCCGACAAATCCCATATTTCTGATCATTGTCCAGCGGTGCAAACTCATCCAAAAACCTCTAAAAATTGGATAAATCAAAAATACAGCATAAACCAGGGCAAAAGGCAGAAGAAAAGGCAGTGCCTTTAAAAATGGATAACGGTCTGATAATTTATTATAACTGTTCAAATTTGAAACCCCCTTTAAAAATTCTAAAATTGGAGCACAGGTGCTTTAAAACACCTGTGCTTTACAAACTGTTTCAACTTTCTTTATCTGCTCAATAATCTTTCTATACCACGGCTTGCTTCTTCCACTGCTTCTTCTGCTGTGATTTGTTCATTCCAGACCTTACTTAAAGCTGTTGTTATCTCGGTTCTGATGCTCCAGGTATATGAGCCAGCACTATCAAAGCTTACATAATCTGCTGCGTTAACATAATCCATTCTGTAAGGCATATTTTGGAAGGCTTCTTTTTCCTTAACGGTTTCCTTACTTGGAATGTGACCTGCTTTTGCCCAGAGTTCGCCATTATCTGTAGCCCATTTGGCAAAAGTTAAAGCTGCTTCTCGCTTATCATTGTCAACACTTCTGGCATATGGAATAACCAGAGTATGTGAATCTCACCAGGAAGATCTGTTGTCAAAAATCTGTGGCATTGGAATTACTCCAAAGTCTAAACCTTCAGTTGCCTCTAAAGTTCCAGTAATCCAAACACCTGTTAACAGGGTAGCTGCTTCTTTATTTCTAAATAAGTTTACATTTTCCATATACTCTGAATGCAGTGGTGAATATTCTTTGTTATATAACTCCTGCATATATTCAATTGCCTCTACTGCTTTGGCCTTATCAATTGTCAGTTCTTTTCCTGTTACAACCGGACTTCCCCCAAGCTGATTATAAAGACTCCACCAGACCCTGTAGTGACCTTCAGCTGTTAACTTTGTCCAGTTAGTCATTGGATATTTTGCTGATGAATCAGATTTTAATTTACCCAAAAACTCCATAAATGTACCATCCATTTTAGGTGTTCCATCTTCTGTTAAAAGATCTGCTTCTCTTAAAAAGTCTTTGTTATAATAAAGAACTAGTGGGTGAGTATCCAGTGGTACTGCATAAATTTCCCCATCAATTTTAGCACCATTTAAAATATTCTGATTATATTCATTCCAGCTGATATCCACAGCCGCACCCAATTCATCTAAGGGAACAATTAAACCTTCATCTGCCAGTTCTTTGACTCTGGTAACATGGCTGATTGCAATATCAGGTCCGTTACCACTGGCAGTTGCTGTCTTCAATTTAGTATAATATTCTTCCCATTCTAATCTCGTCACATCTACTTCGATATTCTCGTGAGCTGCATTAAACTCTGCTACTATCTCATCCATAAATTCAGCGTCCCCACCGCCAAAAAGATTCCAGTACTCTACTGTAATAACTTGAGCCATCGCGCTTGTGGAAAAAACAACCAGCAGTGTAATTAAAGTTAAAACTAATAATTTTTGATTCATTTTATATCCCCCTCAGGTTTTTTCAAACTTTTTAGAACTAAAACTCCAATTAACAATATTATGAATATTCTTTGCTAAAAAAATATCCCCTCCTTTAGTTTAAGTATTAATGCTTTATTTTAATAAATATTGAATTAAAGCACATAAAAAATTAAACTAACTTTTTATACTCTATTATCTACATTCTACACTCAATTAAAAATTCCTGCTTTTTATTTTAATTTTTATTGAATTATTTTATCAATCATTAAATTTATACCTGTATCTGAGCATAATATCCTGTCTATAATTACCAAATTTCTTACCGAATAAATTGACCCCACCTACATTGCGAGCATCTTCTTTAACGCCAATCCGGACATCAATAAAATCTTCTTTTTCAATATTTAAATCAGCTAAAGTTACATCTGAAATCCGGTTGCCGTCAATAAATGATCCTGCTTCTGTGACCTGCCAGATTTTTAATAACCCATGCTGAGTCTGATCAAAGTACCACCAGTCAGGATTTAAGATACCTCTTTTTTCACCAAAATCACCGGGAGAAGTCCAGACTCCAATTTCAACTCCGTTGATCCAGATTGAAATATCAGATGGCCAGTTTTCATTGTAATCTGAGGTTTCTGAACAAATTTCCATACTCAGTTCCAATTTGGTTGCCTGCGAATTATTAGGCAGATTATTTGGGAAAACATATTTAACATAACCTTTGCCAAACCAGAGAATTTGGGCGTGGATATGTTCTGGATTCAAAAATGATTTAACATAATCCAGTTCTCCAATTACCGCTTTTTCCGAGGCCAGGCCGCAGGTTGGACTGACTTTAAAATCTTTATAATTTCCAATCGGCATCGAGGTTTCAATTAGATTTTTATCTTTTAACTCTCTATTTCCGGGCAGGTTGATCAGTATTTTATCATAATTTAAGCTGCATATTTTTTGGGAGCCGTGGTTGCCGGGCTTATATTCAGTTTCAATTAAACCCGCTGCTTCCAGCTTTTTAATATTAACCGTAACTGAGGAAGCCGGCATATCTATAAATTCAGAAATCTGGTTTAAGTTCATATCTTCATTTTGTAAAACTTCTATAATTTTCATTCTGGATTCTGAACCCAGTGCTTTTAGGACATCAATAATTTGTTCTTCATCTTTAAGTTCCATTATATTACCCTTCATTTTAATCACTCCATTTATTTTTGCTAACTTTATTTTAACAATTATTGAATTAAAAAGCAATTCAACTTTCGTAAACAGCTGCAAATTTTGGTTCAACAAATTGAGAAAAAGTATTTTTAGAATAAAAAGCTGTCAAAATACTAAAAATGGCTGTTACCAAAACAATTAAATTAATAGAATAAATAAAATGGTCAAATATATAACCATAAATGGCCTGCCCAAAAGGTAATGTGCACTGGCTAATAACTAGAATATATGAGATTACTTTTCCGATTAAGTGATCTGGGGTCTGCCGCTGAATAAAGGACATCATTATTACTGTAAAAACAGTTACTGCTGCAGCCATAGTAAAAGAACTGATTAAAATAACATAATATATCAGCATTGGAGCTAAATTGAAAGAAAATACAGCTGCAATCGGGAGCAGCCCAAAGGCTGCGGCGGCAAGAAACTTATAAGAATCTTTTGCTCCTAGCTTTTTCCCAAAAGAACCTGCAGCCAGAGCACCTGCTATCATTCCAGCTGCCACTGAACCTTCAGCCAGACCATAAAGCTGACTGCTGAGTCCCAGGGATATTCTGATCATTGCAGGCAGTCCTACCAGAAGCATTGAGGTTAAAAAAAGATTCATCGAAGCAGTAATAAACATTACTTTTAGTAGAAGTGGGTTGTCCTGGCTGATAAATTTTAAACTTAAGCTCAAATCAGAACTAATAAGCTTAAAGATACCCTGGCTTCTTTTTTCCTTTTCAAATTTTATATAGATAAATAACTCCATTACTGCAGCCAGAACAAAAAAGATGACAGCTGCAGACATTAGATTTTGAATAGAATAAAATGAATATAAAATTCCAGCTGCCACCGGTCCCATCAGACTGGAAATTGCATTAACCAGGCTTACTATTCCATTTGCCTGCTCCAGCCTGGGTTCAGAAACAATAATCGGGATACTTGCCTGCACAGCCGGCTGATAAAAAGACTGAATTACTGCAAAGAATATCATCAAAATTGTAATAACTATTACTGCTGATTCCCGAACAATTAAAAAGGCAAATAACCCAATGATTATCGCTGTTAAAAAATCTAGTCCAACCATAATATTTCTGCGGTTACACCTATCTGCCAGAATTCCGCCAAAAGGTGAAAAGATTATTGGAGGAACTGCTGCTGCAGCCAGAATTGTTCCAAAGACTGCTGTGGAACCTGTCTGGTCAAGAATGGAAAGCGGCAGGGCAAAACGTAAAATTGAGTTGGCAAAAATTGAAATCAGCTGTCCCAAAATCACAAGAGTAAAATTTTTATTAAAAAGTTTCTTATTTTTCAATTAGTTCATCTCCATTATTATTTAGGCCATTTTAAAGACAAGCACAATTTTAACACCTTGATCAGTATTTTGAGCATAAATATCGCCCTCTAAGCTGGACATAATTTTTTTTGAAATATAAAGTCCCAGCCCAAAACCTGATTCAGACTCAACATTTGAACCCCGATAATAGCTGTTGAAAATATGTTTTAACTCTTTGGCAGGAATTTGAGGTCCTGTATTTTCCAGTTCCAGCAGCTGATAATAGTCTTCAGTTTTATAAGTTAAACTTAGTTTTTTTAAGTCGCCATATTTGAGCGCATTATCCACAATATTATTAAATAGCTGATCGAGCAAATTAATATCTGCCTTTAAAAGCAGATTCTCTGGCGGCCTTTCTGCTTCAAACTTAATCGGCAGTCTATCTGTTTTTTCTGAAATAATATTCAGCAGCTTATTGTGGATCTCATTTAAGTAAAGTTCCTGATTTTCAGATTCAAAGCTGCCTAATTCTACCTCTTTTTCAGCAGATCTAATCAATTTACGGCTCAATTTTTCTATCTCATCCGTTTTTGAAATTATAATCTCTAAGGCTTTTTCTATCTCTTCTGGTTTAGTATAAACTCCTTCTGCAAGGGCTATTGCATAGTTTTTTATAGTGCTGAGTGGAGTTCTAATGTCGTGAGAAAGACCGGCCACCATAGTTTTGTGTTCTTTTTCAAGACGATAATTATTTTCCTTTTCTGCCTGCAGCTTCTCCTGCAGCATGTCAAGTCCCCAGCTGAGCTTTTTTAAATATTTGTTTTTTGAGCTGAGCTCAAGTGATTTAATCTGTCCTAAAGCCAGCTTCTCCGGGAGTTCGGAAGCATTTTTAAGTGGAGTCAGTATTTCCTTTTCTGTCTTATAGTAGAAGCTTAGAAAAATAATAAAAATTAAGGTAAGAAGTAAGCCAGAATAAATAAAATTTTTGTAGGAATAATTTTGGTTCAAATTCAGCTGGTATCTGACTAAATACTGATCAGAAGCTGCATACCTGTAAAGATAGCGATAATTATTTAGCTCAGCAGCTCTAAAGAAATCTGAGGTTTTATCAGAGTCCAAAATTTTTAAGTCGATAACATCTACAGCATTGATAGCTCCAAGCTCTTCTGAGTTAAAGTTTGAAAGGTCAAAGCTCTCATCCAGATTTTCAAATTGATTATTTTCAAGCCAGTTCTGCACTCTATTAACATTCACCAGATAATTCTGGTTCTCTTCTGCCTGAGGTAGAAGGATAAAATATAGAAAAATCAGAGATAAAATCCATAAAATAAGGCTGATGCTTATAATTTTCTTCATTATTCTCCCTCAAATCTGTAGCCAATACCCCAGACTGTTTTAATCAGTTTAGGTTTTTTGGGGTTTTTTTCAATTTTTTCTCGCAATTTATTGATATGAACTGTTAAAGTTGAATAATCACTTTCACTGTCTATTCCCCAGACCTGATTAAAAAGCTTTTCCTTGTGGATGACTCGATTTTTATTCTGGATAAGAATTTTCAATAATTCGAATTCCTTAACTGCCAGGTTTACAGGCTGATCATCAAGATACAGCTGTCTGGCTGCAATATCAAGCACAATATTGGCTGCTGTTATTTTATTTAACTTAAGCTGCAGCTCATAAGCTCTTCTCAGCTGTGATTTAACCCTGACAAATAGCTCTTTAACAGAATAGGGTTTTTCCAGATAGTCATCAGCGCCAAGTTCGATTCCAGTTATTCTTGCTTCCTCACCTGTGCGGGCACTGAGAATTATAATTGGTATATTAGACTGCTGCCTGACTTTCTCACAAATAGTTAGTCCATCAACTCCAGGCAGCATAATATCTAGAATCAATAATTTAACCGAATCTAAATTTACGCTTAGATATTCCAGTGCCTGCTGTCCATCATTGATAACTTTTAGCAAATAACCGCGGCTGCCAAAGTAATCTTTAGTAACCTGGGCTAGCTCCTTTTCGTCTTCAACCATTAATATCTGCTCCACAAAAACCACTCCCTCAGCTTCTACTTTTGAATAATCTTTAATCTCTTTCTTAAAACCCCATATTTAAAAGCCACCTTGACAAAGAACTTTCTCTTTCCTTTAAATCAGAATTTTGACTGAACTTGCCTAAATTATACTCCCCTTCGATATTCCCGTCAATCATATATAAAATTCTTTCACTCTGGGCTGCCACCTTAATGTCATGAGTAACCATCATAATTGTTGTCCCTTCCTGATTAATTTGCTGAAGGACATTCATTACATCTTCGGCAGCACTTGAATTCAAAGCACCTGTGGGCTCATCTGCAAAAAGAATCTGGGGCTGATTAATTAAGGCCCGGCAGATTGCTGCCCGCTGCAGCTGTCCTCCTGATACCTGAGTGATCTCATTTTCTGCCAGCTCAATAATCCCAGTCTTTTTCATCAGCTCATAAGCTCTATTTTTGACAGCTTCTCTTTTTTCTTCTGCCGCCATGTAGGCAGAGATAATTATATTATCCAGAATCCCTAAGTTTTTCAGCAAATTGATCTGCTGAAAGACAAATCCCATCTTTTTTAATCTTATTTCAGCCAGCTGAGCTTGATTAAGCTGGCTCAATTTTTCTCCTGCAAAAATAACCTCACCAGCTGTCATTTTATCCATCCCACTTATATTATAAAGCAGAGTGCTTTTGCCAGATCCGGAGGGTCCCATAACAGCCAGGAACTCTCCTCTTTTTACTTTAAGGCTCAGATTTTTCAGCACATGCAGCTGTCTGCGGTCAAGCAGATAACTTTTAGAAAGATTTTTAGCTTCCAGTATATTTTCCATTTTTATTCCTCCTGTATTTTCTGAACTTAAATTAGTTCTGTTTTTACTACAGATTTATTTTCACTCCAGATTAATATCAGCTACACTAAATTCGTTGATTGATTTCAGACTCCAAAATACGGTCAAACTAACAATCAAAATTAAAAAGAGTGGTATCAGAATATATGCCTGTAGAACACTAATTTTAAAATTGATTTCAGCCGCACCAATAATTGCTAAAGCAGCACTGAGAATTTTCTCTCCCAGAGTATTTGCAGTTACAGTGCCCAGGATTATACCTAAATTTAAAACAAATAGTGCTTTAGTAATATACTCTAATTTAATTTTTTTCAAAGAAATACCCAAGGCTTTTTTAATTGCTATCTGAGATCTATCTTTAGCAGAAAGAACTTTGATAAAAAGCGAGGTAATTAAAACTGTTATTAAAATTACAATCAGCAGTGAGCTAAAAGTCAAAAGCTTGAGCTGGTCAATTGTATTTTGAAATGTCTGCTGAAAATATTCCTCTGGATCTGTTATTTTAAGGTCTTCGAAATTCTGCTTATATTCTGCAATTTTCTTAGCTCGATCACCACTTATATCTAAATTGATTGTATACCAGGCAGCACTGCTTAAATCAGCTTCTATATTAGCTTTAGCGGTTTTGCCGCCATCAGTAATATCCTGATAGATTCCTGTAATCAGCATCTGCCGCTGCTTTCCGTTAATAATCATCCCTATTTTTTCGCCAACCTTTTTACCCAGCTGATCTGCACTTAGATAAGAGAGAGCTATTTCATTTTCCAGCATTGGCGCTCCACCATCTAGATAGTCAAGATTAAAAATTGAAAAATCACCGGTTTCAACCATTAAATTTTCGGCCATCCCATCCTCATTTATTATTTCATACTGTGAAGTTATATATGGCGAAAACTTCTCGACCTCAGCGTCATTTTCAAGATGATTAACTATCTCCTTAAAGCGTTTTTTAATGTCTTCTGACTGCCTGATATCAATTATAATGTCACTTCTGCCAACTCCCATGTAGCTGATAAAATCTTCAGACTGAATAGTGTTTAAAAAATTAACCGGGACTATAATAATAAATGTGCTTAAAATAAAAACTATAAATAAAACTGCATATAACCTGTATCTTAAAATAACATCTCTAATTCCTAAAAAAATACTGCTGTTTAAATACTTACTTTTAAAGAGAGAAAGTCTGCTGCTGTTTAAATTTAAGTCACCTCGATTACCCATTCTTATAGCTTCTACTGCTGATATATTTTTAAATCTTCTAAGAATTATAAGTGAAAATATTATTACAAATAGAGCCACCATTAAAGCTGTCAGCATCGGAATCAAAATTTGAACAAAGCTTTCTGGTGCTCTTCCACTATAGAGAACAATATTTTTAGCAAAAATTCTATTAAAAAACAAAGAAAGAAGGTAGCCAAAAATTGAAGCTGTCACAGCTATCAAAAAGTATTTATAGAAATAGATCTTTTTAATCTCTCTACTTTTAATGCCAATTGCCTTCATAACTCCGATTTCTCTATAGTCTTCTTCGAGTGTCAAAAGAATAATAAAGCGGAGGCATAAGAGGGCAATTAAATTTAATAATAGGCTGATCAAGATTATTACTGCTGCGATTAGACCATCAGTCAGCGCATTTGTGATTTTTAAAAGCTCAATGTCGATTGTCGGACCCCTTTTGGGAAGTCCACTGCGGCTGTAATCATCTCTAAACTCAGGCAGCTGATTTAAATCATTAAGCTGGAAGGCAAGCTGATATTCAATTTCTCCCACAGTTCTTAACTTTTCAAAATCAGAAGCACTAACAACAAAACGCTTGGAGCTTATTATTGAGGGATTCATCTGCACATCTCTGACAAAAGCGGTGATTTCAAAGTTGAAATTCCTTTGACCATCAGTTATCTTTAAGCTGTCTCCCTTTTTCAAATCAAGCCGCTGCAGATAATAAATTGGAACTGCAATTTCTCCCTCGTTCACCTTTATTTTCTGGTTATTTAAGTTAAGCAGATAGTCAAATTCCTGATTCTGTTTAACAAAACTTAAATCCATAACTGTATCACTTTGAGAAACTCCATTTTGAAAAAATATTTTAGAACCATCAATATTTATCATCTCAGCTATCTGCTCGTTTTTAACCTTCTCATTTTCCTGACTCCATCTTAATATCTCATCCTGTCTGATTTCTCCAGCATGCATCTGAATAAAATGGGCTGAAGAAGATTTTTCAAATAAAGCTGCAATAGAATTACTTAAGTCAATCAGCATTCTTGAGCCACCAGCAATCAGCAGAGCAGAAAGCATAATAAAGATAAAAACTGCTCCCATAATCATCTTTTTCTTTAAAAGATCATTTTTAATTATTTTATAGATCATTAATCTCACCCCTGTTTAACCTGATACCAGAAGTATAACACGATAAATATTAAGAAATCCTTAACTTTTAAAAAAAATAAAACTCTTCCCAAATTAATGAGAAGAGCTCATAATAGTTATCAGCCAAAATTATTAACGTTAAATTTCTGCTCATACATTTTTAGATCGGCCTGGTGGTAACATTTTATTAGATTTTCATAACTTCTGCTGCGGTTATTACAGTCTGCGGTTTCAAAACCCAGGGCAATACTCAGCGGCTTTGGCAGCTCGTGTGTGCTATTTTTTTGCTCAATATTATTTAAAATTCTTTCAACTAGTGCTTCTGCAGCATCACTGTCAGCTTCAGGCAGAATAACTGCAAACTCATCTCCACCAACTCTTGCTGCAAGGTCTTCAGCTCTAACACTATTTTTAATTGCCTCTGCTGTTAATTTTAAGTATTTATCCCCCAGAGCATGACCGTGATTATCATTAATTCCTTTTAAGTTATTCAAATCTCCAACAATAATGCTGATTGGGTACTGGCGAGAATTATACAGCCGTTTGATTTCTTCGTCAAAATATCTCCTATTGTAAAGGCCTGTTAATTCATCATGATTTGATAGATATTCTATTTCCTTTCTGTCCCGCTTTTCCTGGTCAATATCAATATGGGCTCCCACCATTCTGAGGGCTTTGCCTGATTCATCCCGCTCTGTTACCCTGCCGATATCTCGAATCCACTTCCATCTTCCTGATTTAGTTTTTAGTCGATGTTCGTTAAAGTATTTTTCTGTCTTACCCTTCAGATGTTCTCTTATATCATTTAAAGCTTTTTCTTTATCATCAGGGTGGACTAAATCAAGCCAGGTATCACGATCATTATTTAATTCAGATATATCATAACCCAGCATCTGGGCCCAGTTTTCATTGTAATGAACAAAATCTTCTTTAAAATTCCAGTCCCAGATACCAATATTTGCTCCATCAACTGCCAGTTCCAATCTTTCTTTGAGTTCCCGCAGTTCTTTTGCCTGGCTCTTACTCTTTGTAATATCATCAATAGCAATATAAGTTAATTGCTTTTCTTTTTCTGTTTTTACTGAAAAAATATGTACATTACAGTATTTAATTTTACCGTTAACTTTAAATCTCACTTCATTTTCCCATTCTTTGCCGTCTAAAACCATACTCATCTCTTTTTTTATATTCTTAATATCTTCAGCCAGATTAACTGCATCCAGAGCATACTTATTTAAAACATCTTTTTTAGAAAGCTCAAATATTTTTTCAAACTTTTTATTAACATCAAGGACTTTCAGATTTTCATCCAGCAGCAAAATTGCTTCCAGTGAGTTAGTAAAAAGATTTTCGAAAATTACCTTTTGGTTTTCTAACTTCTGCTGCTGCTTGATCCGGTCTGTAATATCTATAATCTCATAGAGCATTTTGTCTGCAGATAATTTAGAATAGCGAAAGTTAAAATATTTATAATTACCTCTGGCAGTAGTTATTTTATAAGTTCGATCAGAAATTTCATGCTCTAGATCATACTCAAAGGATTTCACTGCTTTTTCTCTAATTGCTGGATCGGGATAAGCTTTTTCAAACCACTCATTCAATGTTCTAACTTCTTTTTTAGTGTAGCCAGTCAGTTTTCTGATAGCTTTATTAGTGAACAAAATATTTCCCTGCTGGTTTGTTACTGCTATACCAATAGATAAATTATTTATTAGACTTTTTTCAAAACCAATATTTGTGTCCATAAACTCCCTCCAAATCTTTTTAATACTTATAATGTTTATATTCTATATAAATATAACTATTCCTGTATATTTTTTACTTATTTTATTTATTAGTTTAAATATATCATTGGGGAGTGACAGCCTTATGTCGCGAACGGGTGTATAAGTTAAAAAACCCTCCTCAAAATGAGAAGGGTTTACCTACTTTTTAGATAATTTATTTTGATACATCTTATCATCTGCTTTTTTTAGAACCTTAGTTATAGGTGTTGCTGTGCTTTCCTTGGTTGCTGAACCTAAAGCAATAGAAATTGGTATATCTGTTTGGATATTTGCCAGGTCTATACTATACTTAATTCTCTTTACTATCTTGCTTAATTGTTCACGGTTAGTTTTAGGAAGCAAAACAGCAAATTCATCTCCCCCAAGACGGGCAACAAAATCTTTACTTCGAATCGAATTTTTTAAAATTATTGCCGCTCTTTTTAATAATTGATCACCTTTGTGATGTCCATAACTGTCATTGACTAGCTTTAAGCCATTAAGATCGGCCATTATAATACTAATCGGCAGCTGTCTTTTGGTATCTAATCTTTCCAGTTCTTCTTCAAAAAAACGTCTATTGTTAATGTTTGTTAGACTGTCATAAAAAGATTTGTATTTTAGCTCCTTTTGATAGCTAAGTTTATCTAAAGCTGCTTTAGTGCTTGCAATAAGAATCTCTGCAAGTTCTAAATCTTTTTGGTTAAATCCATTTTTTTTAGTAGAAATTGCCAGAAAAACACCCTTATTTTTGATCGGTACAACTATTGCAGATCTGTATTCTTCGTCAGTTGGTTTTGCATCAGGATCTTTTTCTGTATCTAAACTCATATAACTTTTATTATTCTTAAATGCTTTCCCCATAATTCCGTGGTCTAAAGGCAGAATTTCTGCCTTTAATCCTCCAGAAACTGCTGCTGAAACAAATTGGTTGTTCTTAACTAAGCTGAGATCAGATAAGTCAAACTCCAGTATTTCTTTGGCTGATTCAATAGTTTGCTGGCAGATTTCTTTTTCACTCTCAAGTTTTTGGAACTCAATAGAAATTTTATGCAGTTTTTTTATGATCTGCTCATACTTTTTCTGTTTCGAAATATCAATATGAACACCATACATTTTATAAGGTTCACCACTATCTGTCCATGAAATTAATCTTCCACGAGCATTCATCCAGATCCAGCATCCCTTTTTATGTTTCATCCTAAGATTTAAATCATATTTATCAATTTCATTATTAAAATGCTTTTTTAAAATTTTTTCTGCTTTTTTTAAATCTTCAGGATGAGTCAACTCTTTCCATTTTTCAAAAGTAATTGGCTTAAATTCTTTTGATTCATAACCTAACATTTCTTCATATTTTTTGTTACAAATAATTTCTCCTGTCTGTACATTCCATTCCCAGGTTCCAGCATCTATACTATCAATAACCCGCTTTAATTTATCTTTTTGTGCAGAAATTTTATCATAGTTTTTATTCAATTTTTCCTGAATATCTAACTGTCTTAAATCGTCTTCAATCACATTTCTAAATTCTTTCAGCAATTTTTTTGAATTTTGATCTAAGTCCCTATTTTTTTTATCAAGAATGCAGATTGTACCAAAAGTTTTTTTATCTGGCCAATTAAGAGGTAAACCATAATATGAAATCATATTTAAATCAACATTTGGGTCATCTTTCAATTTCACTTCCTCTAAGACATTTTTAATATAAAGAGCTTTGTTATGGGAGGTTACTGTTTGACAATATAATGCATGAGCTAAAAAATCATAAACGCCAACTTCATAAAGGTTATCTTTATTTTGATTTTTTAAAAAAACTTCTACTGAATCTTGATTTGTTTTCATAATTAAAGAAGCGGATATCCCAAAAAGACCTGTTATAGTATTTATTAGGCTCTGCCATTTATTTAACAAATTATCATTTATTTTTGGTTTTGAGGAATCATTATGAATCATAATTTTATTAAATTTTTGCTCTTCACTTAAAAATGTCTCTGTTTGCAAATTGATAACCCCCTATAACATCTTTACTCTTTTTCCCAGCTAACACTTTCCTGTTTCTTTTCATTTACAATCAACTGAAAAACATCTGGTCGAGAATAATGACCATTAACATCAAAGTCAAATTTGCTTTTTTCTATTAAATCCAGGTCTAAATCTGCCATTAAGATTTCTTCCCTATCATATACCGGGCCTGCTATGTAATCACCGTTGGGAGCAATTATGGCACTTCCACCTCTGCACATTAAATCAGGTGAACTTTCTAATTCTTCATAGCAGGCTAAATCTTTTGGATACATCTCCTTAGTAACAAATTGATTACAGCTTAAGACAAAACATCTTCCTTCTAGAGCAATATGCCTAATTGTTGACTGCCATTCTTCCCTGGAATCAGCGGTTGGAGCTACATAGATTTTGGTCCCTTTGGCATACATAGCAGCTCTAGCTAAGGGCATATAGTTTTCCCAGCAGATCAGCCCACCTAATTTACCGTAAGGTGTATCTACAGCAGTTAGAGTACTGCCATCTCCTTCACCCCAGATATACCGTTCGGATCCGGTTGGCTTTAACTTTTGGTGTTTACCCAGCATTTCCCCTTCTGGACTGAAGTACAGGACTGTACAGTAAAGTGTACCTTTAACTGTACCTTCTTTTTCTATTACTCCGATCACTAAATAAATATTATTTTCTCTGGCCAATTCTGCTAATTTGGCTGTAGTTTGACCGGGTACCTGAACTGAATTTTTCCAGTAGCGCAGCCAGTCTTCTTTCCCCTCGGGAGATCGACTTCCTACCTTTGTCTTAAAACCTAATCCTCTTGGATAAGCAGGAATATAAGCTTCTGGGAATACAACAATCTCAGCTCCATCTGCAGCAGCTTTTTCAGTCAAAGTTATTACTTTTTCCAGGGTAGCCTCTTTGTCCATAATTACTGGTGCCGCCTGGACAACGGCCACTCGTACCTTTTCTTGATTAGTTTCAGTCATTAGAATCCTCCTTAAAATTTCTTTCATCTACTTTTATTTTTTAATTAATCTGATTATAAAATTGAATAATAGTTAAGCAGAAATTAAAACTTATTATCTGCAATCATTTTTTTAAAAAGTCTGTCTGTATCTTCTTTAGTGCAGAGTTCAGTTCCAGGAGTCATTACCGCTGCTGAACCAGCAGCTAAGCCATAGTGAAATGAATTTTCTAAACTATCACCTCTGGCTAAGCTTAAGACTAAACCAGCAACCATACTGTCACCTGCTCCTACCTTACTTCTAATAGGAACTGTTGGTGGACGCTTAAACTCTGCCTTGTTTTGGTGTACTAAAAGTGCACCTCCAGCTCCAATCGAAATTACTATTGCCTGACAGCTTTGATCTTTAATAAATTTTAAAGCTTCTTCTTTGATCTCAGCCTCATCCTGTAATTCTCTACCGACCAGTTCCTGAAATTCTCCCAGATTTGGTTTGATTAAATATACTCCCTCTTTTATTACTGCTTTTAAAGGCGGCCCTGAGACATCAACAATAACCTCTGCCTTTTTCTTTTTTGCCAGAGCTGCCATTTCTGCATAAATATCATTACTGACACCCTTTGGAATACTGCCGCTGATCACAAAATAATCAGGAAAGGGATCAAGCTCAGCTATAACTTTAAAAATTTCATCATATTCCTGATCAGTAATTTGGGGGCCGGGCATCCCAAACCTGTACTGCAGATTTGAAGCTTTTTCACTGATAATTAAATTTTCTCTGCTTTCTGCTTCAATTTCAACCGCTTTTTTATTTAAATTTTCTTCTGCCAGAAGTTTATCCAGTTTTTTACCGGTAAAGCCACCTGAAGTATAAATAAGTAGAGACTCTCCTCCCAACTTTTTGATGGCCCGGGAGACATTAATTCCACCTCCACCAGGTTCAAAAGTTGGCTGGTCACAGTAAAGTTTGTCTTCTGCTTTAACATGGTCAACACTGGAACTCTTGTCAATAGTCGGATTTAAAGTAAAGGTCGCTATTGTTTTCATCTTAACTCCTTTCCTCTACTATGTCTTAAAAGTGCAGAACAATATTTAATCAGTTTCTTCTTCACTACCCTCACCATGGGCATAACGGCTGGCTGCTGCTGAAGCAACTGCAGCAACTAAATCATCCAAAAAAGTATTAACCTTTCCATCCTTTTTGGTGTCTAAATCCTTAATTATTCCTGATTTTGCCTTATCTAAATAGCCATAACTGGTCAAACCAATTGTCCCATAAAGGTTTACAATCGAAAGCGGTAGAATCTCATCAATCCCGTAGAGACCTTCATCTCGATCAATGATGCTCTGAATAGGCTCCGGCAGCATTTTCTTTTCAGCCAGTTCATCAATTGCAACACCGGTTAAAATTGCATGAGCTACCTCTCTCTTTTTCAAAACATGATTTACATTTTCAATACATTCACCAAGTTCAATCTCCGGATTATATGGCTCCTGCAGTTTTTTAACGAGCTCTGCAATGTCCTCAATTGTAACTCCTCGATCATTTAAAATTTCTACTGATTTATCGTATAACTCCTGCATCGACTCATTCATCCTAACACTCCTCATTAATTAATTTTATCTATTAAGAAAATTTTTACTAATTTCCTCTTAAAACCATTATACAGTTTTAAATTACTGCTGACAACAGAAACTCAATTAAAAAAAGTCCTTCCCACTTTGAGAAGAACTTTTAAGACGATTCATTTAAATTCTTTTCCTGACTCTAAAATATTAAATCCATTTTTCTCGATTAGTTTTTTCTTTATCCCATCCTGATCAAAGATGCGGTTGGTATGATTAAAATGGGTAAAGTAAATTTTTTGCTTCTCTGCTGCATCTAAATCAGCTAACAGCTCCATACTCTCTAGAATTGGAGGATGTGGAACCTGGCTGAGCTCTCTGCCCCTCATCTCTCCTAATTCTTTTCTATCAAAAAAAGTACCGTCTATAAAGGCATAATCAACTTCTTTTAAGATTTTTATGAATCGATCTGCAAAAGAGGACCAGCTGTCAAAGTCAGGCAGGTAGAAAAAGCTCTGATCTTTAGCCTTGACTATAAAACCTGCAGTGTCTGCATGTTCATTGCGGTGTTCAACTTCTACTGCTTTAAAGGAAATATTTTCAGTCAGCTGATATTCTTCTTCAAATTTAAAGACTATTGGTTTCAGATTGTTTTCAACTATATCTGACCAGGGAGCATTGCTCTTTAAAAAATCAAGCATCTTCTGGCTCAAATATACCGGAAAATCCGAGGTGTTTAGAGCTTCTTTGCCGAGATACATTAAACCTGTATAATGTCCCAAATGAGCATGTGTTAGGAAAATACCGCTTAGATGCTCAGCTTCCATGTTTTCTGCTGCTGCAAATTCGTTTAATAAATCCAGCTGCTCTGAAAAAGCTGGTGTGGCATCAAAAATGAATGTCTTTTTTGCTTTTAAATCAGCTGCTGCAATAGAACTCTGCAGCAGAGCAAGTGACTTATCTTTTCTAGCCTGCTGGCAGTGCTCACAGCTGCAGTTCAACTGCGGATGACCTGCATCCTGAGCTGTACCCAGCACCTTGATCTTTGTTAAATTAGCCAATCATTTCACTCCTCTTCATTTCATTATCTGTGTCTGCATCTGCTTCTGCAATACTAAAACCTGTCAGGCTGTAAACTACATTAATTAAAATTACTAAAATAGGGAAAAAGAGATAGGGTATAAAGGCAGCTGCTTCAACCTCCAGCATATTTGCTGCAAATATCGCCGGGACACTCCAGGGAACTAAGGTAATTCCAACAGTACCTGCCGCTTCGACTGTCCTGCTTAAGTTTTTAGTATGCAGACCAAATTTTTTGTAGCTTTCTTTAAACAAACTGCCCGGAATGATTATGGCTAGAATTTGAGCTCCGGTGCTGAATCCAATTAAAAAGGTTGAAATAATTGCGGTCATTCCAAGCTGTTTTTCATTTTTGATTAGAGAAATAAACTTATTTAAAATTGCATCTAAGATTCCTACTTCTCTCATGATTCCGCCAAGGGCTGTTGCCAGAATCAGCAAAATTATTGTTCCTCCCATTGAAGCTATGCCTCCCCTATTTAAAAGGCTGTCCAGCATCTGCTGACCTGTACTTCCTTGATAACCAAAACTCAAAGCTGAAAAAACCTGCTGCAGTGATGAACCCTGAAAAATTACTGCAAATAAACCGCCAACTAAAGAAACAGAAATCAAAGCTGGAATAGCTGGTATTTTTTTAACTGCCAGGATAATTGTCAGCAGGGGAACTAGTAAAAGCAGTGGAGTAATATTAAAAACACTCTCCAATCCGGTCATTAAACTGCTGATTTCTCCTATACCAGAAGTGATTTCGGTCATCTGATTGATCCCTAAAAAATAATAAATTACTAAGGAAATTAAAAAAGCAGGAATTGTATCCCAAAACATGTGATTAATATGTTCAAAAAGATCACATTCTGCGATTGCAGGGGCAATATTTGTTGTGTCAGATAAAGGAGATATTTTATCTCCAAAAAAGGCACCGGAAATTACTGCTGCAGCTGTAATTGCAGCTGGAAAACCCATCCCATTACCAACAGCCATCAAGGCTATACCTACAGTTGCAATTGAGGTAAAAGACGTCCCTGTACTTGTTGAAACAACTGCTGTTATTAAAGCTGCTAAAGGCAGAAAAACTGAAGGGTTAATTATCTTTAGTCCGTAGTAGATTAAAGATGGAATAATTCCACTTAAAATCCAGCTGCCGATTATTGAACCGACAATGATTAAGATGAAAATTGGCTGCAGAGCCTGGGCCACCCCATTTTTCAACCCGCTTTCTAATTGATCCCAGCTCTTTTTATAATAGACTCCCACTAAGGCAGCTGCGGTACTGCCGCTCAAAAGAGGAATCAGCATTCCAATCTTCCAGACAAAAACAGATAAAGCTCCGGTTAATAAAAGTACTAAAACCGGTATTAAAGCTACTACAAAAGAAATATCACTGCTCTTCTTCTCATTACTCATTCCTATTCCTCCTAATTTTTTTAATAAAATCAAAAAAAGCCGCCCCTTTAACAGGACGACTTATACTCGCGGTACCACCTGAATTAATCTGTAAAACAGATTCACTCTTTTGGAAGCAATCACTTCCTCACCCTATAACGTGGGTTGACGTCAAAACTTACTTAAATTCAGTCTGAAACTCAGAGGTGTAATTCAGCCGGCAGGCTTACTGGATCCTCATCATTGTTTTTATCTAATATAATTTTATTAATAAAATTATATCTTATGATTTTAGTCATTGTCAAGATTTAATTTAAAATAACAATTAAGCCAAGAAAAATAAATGCAGTACCAATTGCTTTAGACAGCTTTCTTTCGGAGGCGCCATTGGCAAATCCAGCAGCTGTTAAAGCACCAATAAAAGCAGCTGAACCACTTAAAAATAATTCTAAATATGGAATATGCTGTTCAACAATAAAGTGACTTGCAGAACCAAAAAGAGCGGTAAAAGTCATAATCAGAACAGAAGTTCCAATTGCAATATGAGTTTTGTAATCTAAGACAAAGGTTAAAACCATTAAGATCATTACTCCACCACCGGCACCAAAAACACCTGTCATTAAACCAATGAGTGTCCCAAAGATTACTGAAGCCAGTTTTTCTCTTTCACGAAAGAACTTAAGATCAAATTTATCTTTAAACTCCTCTACCCGTTGGTTTATTGGCTTTCTTCTAAAGGAAATTCCTGTTAAGAAGATTATAACCCCGGTTAAACCACCTAAGGCAGCGGAATTCATACCTCCAGACAGCCAGCTGCCCAAAACAGCAGCGGTAACTGCAGAAATAGCTATCAAAAGTCCACCCTTTATATTGATGTTGCCGTGTTTTTTATATGTATAGGCCGAAACTGAAGAAGCAATAACATCAGTGGCCAGGCTGATACCAATAGCTGAATAAGGATCATAACCTAAAAAGATCACTAAAAACGGGGTCACAATTACCACAGCTGAAGCACCGACCAGACCGGTTACAATTCCAGCTCCAAAACCAGCGATTAATAAAACTAAAATTTCAAGCATAAAATAAAACAACTCCTATTTATTTATAATTTATAAACATTATAAACAAATAAGAGTTTGCTGACAGTTAAATAATAACTTTGATCTCTACTTTTTATTTAATCTTTCTAATCCAGCCTTCAGGAGCATCCATTACTCCAAGCTGCATTTTAGTCAAAGTCTCATATAACTTTTTAATAGTTGGACCTACCTTATTCATTCCGTTAGAAAATTCTATTTCCTGCTCACCATTCACAATTTTCCCGATTGGTGAAATAACTGCTGCTGTTCCACAGAGACCAGCTTCTACAAAATTTTCCAACTCCTCAAATTTAACCTTTCTTTCTATTACTTCTAAATCTAAGTAATTTTCAGCCAGATAAATAATTGATCTTTTGGTAATTGAAGGTAAAATCGAATTAGATTTTGGAGTTACCAGCTTTTTATCATCTGTAATTAAGATGATATTAGCGCCCCCACTCTCTTCAATATAACTGCGGGTAGCTGCATCTAAAAATAGATTCTCGTCAAAACCATCTTCATGAGCCTTAACTGTTGTCTTCAAACTCATAGCATAGTTTAATCCAGCCTTTAAATGACCTGTCCCCCTGGGAGCTGCTCTATCATATTCACTAACAGTTAAAGTTATTGGCTTTGCTCCTCCCTTAAAATAAGGTCCTACTGGAGTTGAATAAAGTCTAAACTGATATTCTTTAGCCGGCTTAATCCCAATTACAGGGGTTGTAGCAAAGATATAAGGGCGTAAATAAAGAGAAGCCCCGGTCCCATAAGGCGGTACCCAGTCCTGATTGGCCTCTACAACCTGATCAACAGCTTCTAAAAATCTTTCTTCTGGAAATGCTGGAATCTTTAAACCACGGGCTGATTGAACCATTCGCTCTGCATTTAAATCAGGCCTAAAAGTAACTATGCTGCCGTCTTTAGCTGTATAGGCTTTTAAACCTTCGAAGACCTGCTGACAGTACTGCATAATTCCTGCACTCTCATTAATTACTATATTTGGATCAGAAATTAACTGTCCCTCACTCCAGCTGCCGTCCTCATAATTTGCTATGTACCTCTTATCAGTTTCATGATACTGAAATCCTATGTTTTCCCAATCTAAATTTTTCTTAGTCATCTGCTATCTACTCCCTACTTTTTATTTTATAAACTAATTTAAAACTTTATAAACTAATACTCAATCAGCTCAATTTTAGACTCTTCTAGTAACTTCTCTGCAAATTGATCTGAATAAGCATTTTTAAAAATTATTTTTTTTATACCGGCATTAATTAAAATTTTAGTACAGATTATACAGGGCTGATGGGTACAGTAAACTGTAGATCCCTCTGTTTTGACACCATGGAGTGCAGCCTGGGCAACTAAATTTTGTTCAGCATGAACTCCTCTGCAGATTTCATGTCTCTCACCACTTGGAACCCTCATTTCTTCACGCAAACAGCCTGTGACTTCACAGTGAGTTATGTCTTTTGGAGCTCCATTATAGCCAGTTGCTAAGACTTTTTTATCTCTGACTAAAACTGCTCCTACACTGCGTCTGAGGCAGCTTGCTCTTTTGGCAGCCAGTTCTGCCATTTCCATAAAATATTCATCCCAGTCAGGCCGATCCAAATTAATCACTCCCAATATAAAATTTATTATTATTATCATAACATTTTTTGAGCTATTTATGCAAAAAAATAAGGCCATTTTTTTGGCCATTTAAATTTTAAGAAACATAATCTTTATTTTTCTTCACAGTTCTCAACTCTCTGTCTGCTCTTAAAAACTCACTTAAATAATCTCCAACTACTTCTAGATGCTGTTTTTCTTTTACTAAATCATCAATCAATTCTTTTATTTTTTCAAGTGATTCTATATTTTTTAAAGAAAGTTTAGTAACCAATTTTTTATCGACCAGCAGTTTGCTGCAGTTTATAAATCTAATTATTTCTTCCTCGTTAATCTGATATGGCTGGCTGCCCTCCAGTTCCAGACATCTCCTGGCTGCGGCAATTTCTTCTAAACTGTACTTCCCCCGCAAACTGAGGGCTGTTATAATTTCAGCAGCTACTATATCAGGATATAATGCTGCTCCTGATTCAACTTTAATTCGAGAAATTACACCTTTTCTTGTCCATTCCTGTAAAGTTAAATCCATGTAGATCACCGGTAAATCCCTGTCAATTACTTCTTCAACCAAACTTCTGGCAGCATTTAAGGAAATCATCTTTACCCAATCCTTTCCTGTGCTCTTAACACCGGTTGAGAAAATTATTTTAAATTGTCAACCTCACTAAAAAAATCCTGCAGGTGATTTTCAGTAATTCTCCACTTTCTAGCAACTTTTTTGGCCTTCAACTCCTTTTTATTAATCAGCTTCAAGACAGACCCCCGAGAGATTTTTAGCATATCAGCTACCTCATCTGTTGTATAAACCTTCATCTAAATCTCTCCTTTCTGTGTAATCTTATTGTAGCACATTTTTCAGCCTATTTCAACTTTGAACCCCTTTTGAATATGCTTTGACCTATTTTGAATATTGATCGAATTAATCATCAGATCATCAGCTGTCACATTAAAAAAATCCCCAAATGGGCTTAAATACCCACCGGGGATCCTGTGTTTATTTTAATAATTTGTGATAATCCTGGATTGCTCTCAGCTCATAGTCATTATTAATTTCAGCTTCAATACCTGCTGCACTGGCTCGAGCAGCATTTGTAGTTGTAATATATGGTATCTTATATTTTATAGCAGCTGAACGGATATAGCTGTCATTTTCTATTCCTTCCTTACCAATTGGGGTATTGATTATCAGCTGAATTTCGCCATTTTTAATAGCATCAACGATATTGGGACGGCCGTGACCCAGCTTGTTAATCAGCTTATTTTCTACTCCCTGCTGAGCCAGGTATTGACCTGTTCCCTCAGTTGCCAGGATTTCGAAACCAAGTTCTTTTAATTTCTGGGCTGTATCTACAATTTTTTCTTTGTCTTTATCATTAACCGTAATTAGAACCTTACCTGAAGTTGGCAGCTCCAATCCGGCAGCAGTCTGAGCTTTGTAGAATGCCTGAGCATAGGTACTGGCAATTCCCATTACCTCTCCGGTCGCCTTCATTTCTGGGCCTAAAACAGCATCAATATTCTCAAACTTGTCAAAGGGGAATACCGCTTCTTTAACTCCTGTATAAGGAATTTCTTTTTCCTTTAAATCAAGTGAAGCGAGAGATTCTCCTAGCATCAATCTAGTTGCCAGTTGGGCCATGTTAATCCCTGTCACCTTGCTGACAAGCGGAACTGTTCTGGAAGCTCTGGGGTTGGCTTCAATAATATAGACTTTACCCTCATAGATGGCAAACTGGATATTCATTAGGCCAACAACATCAAGGGCTGAAGCAATTTTAGCAGTATAGTCCTTGATTGTTTTAAGCTGTTCATCTGTTATCTCCAGAGATGGGATGGCACAGGCACTGTCACCAGAATGGATTCCAGCTTCTTCAATATGCTCCATTACTGCAGCTACAAAGGTATCTTCGCCATCTGTTAGTGCATCAACTTCTGCTTCTAAGGCATCTTCTAAAAACTTATCGATTAAAACCGGATGCTCAGCTGAAACTTCTGCTACCTGTGATTCCAGATAGTTCTCTAAACTTTTTTGATCATAGACAATCTCCATGCCTCGACCTCCAAGGACATAAGACGGTCTGAGCATCAGCGGATAGCCAATTTCTGCTGCAATTTGATGTGCTTCTGCAGCAGATCTTGCGATATCACTTTTCGGCTGTGGAATTTCCAGTTCATTCATCAACCTTCTAAATTCTTCTCTATTTTCAGCAAAGTCAATACTGGCAGGTGAGGTTCCTAAAATATTAACTCCAGCCTTTTCTAACTCCTCTGCAATATTAAGTGGAGTCTGCCCTCCAAACTGGACAATTACTCCCTCAGGTTTTTCTTTTTCGTAGATTCTTAAAACATCCTCAGCTGTCAGCGGTTCAAAATATAATTTTGAGGAAATGTCGTAATCTGTCGAAACTGTTTCCGGGTTACAGTTGACCATTACTGAATCATAGCCCAAATCATCCAGGGTAAAGGATGCATGTACACAGGCATAGTCAAATTCTATTCCCTGACCAATTCTATTGGGACCTCCACCTAAAATCATTACTTTTTTGGAGTCTGAACTTGGGATCTTTTCTTCAGCTAAATTATAGGATGAATAATAGTACTCTCCCTCAGCTCCACTAACTTTGACTAAATCAAAGTTATCATTTTTAACTGCATACTTCCTTGCTTTACGCAGCTGTTGTTCATTATGGCTTAAAATTTCTGCCAGATATTTATCAGAAAATCCTTTTTCCTTTGCTTCAACTAAAATATCTGCTGGCAGGCGCTTGCCCTTATATTTAAGCAGCTTATTTTCTAAATCCACCAGTTTTTTCATTTCATCTAAAAACCAGGTAGAAATAAAGGTGATTTCTTCTATTTCTGAGACTGCAGCGCCTTTTTTCAGAGCCTCATAAATTAAAAAATGTCTTTCGCTGGAAGGAGTTCTCAAGCGGTCTAAAATTTCTTCTTTTTCCAGTGCCTGGAACTCTTCTACATTCCCAAAGCCTGACCTACCAATTTCTAGAGAACGGATTGCTTTCTGAGCGGCTTCGGCATAAGTTTTACCGATACTCATCGCCTCACCTACTGCCTTCATCTGAGTTCCCAGCTTATCTTCAGCTCCCGGGAATTTTTCAAAAGACCAGCGGGCATATTTAACCACTACATAATCTCCACCGGGTTCATATTCGGAAAGATTGTCCCCATTATAATATGGCAGTTCATCTAAGGTAATTCCAACTGACAATTTGGTTGAAATTCTGGCAATTGGAAAACCTGTTGCTTTTGAAGCCAGAGCAGATGAGCGTGAGGTTCTGGGGTTCATCTCTATAATTACCAGCCTGTCTTCTTCGCGATTGTAAGCAAACTGGAAGTTAGCACCACCGATAACTCCAATTGCATCTGCAATTTTATAACTGTGTTCTTCAATTCGCTGCTGTACATCTTCATCGATAGTCAGCATTGGTGCAACACAGAAGCTGTCACCTGTATGTACTCCCATTGGGTCAACATTTTCTATAAAGCAGATTGATATCTTATTTTCATTTTCATCTCTGACCAGTTCAAGCTCCAATTCCTGCCAGCCTAAAACTGCTTCTTCGATTAAAATCTGATCGATCATGCTGGCTGCTATTCCATTTTCTGCAACATTTTTCAGCTCTTCTAAGTTGTAGACTAAACCTCCACCACTACCTCCCATAGTGTAAGCGGGTCTAACAACTACTGGAAAGCCCATATCTTTGGCTATTTTTACCGCCTCTTCTACATCATATGCAGGTAAACTCCTGGGCATTGGCACTCCCAGCTTTTCCATTTCTTCTTTGAATAAAATTCGGTCTTCTCCCCGCTCAATTGCTTCGGGCTGAATTCCAATAATCTCTACTCCATATTTTTCTAACACTCCTGTTTCATAAAGTTCTGAAGCTAAATTAAGTGCTGTCTGACCACCTAAATTGGAAAGCAGTGCATCTGGTTTTTCCTTTTTTATAATGCGCTCAATACTCTCTGCTGTCAGCGGCTCAATATAAGTTCTATCCGCTATTTCGGGATCTGTCATAATTGTTGCCGGATTTGAATTAACAAGAACAATTTCATAATCTTCTTCCATCAACGCTTTACAGGCCTGAGTTCCAGAATAATCAAACTCACAGGCCTGTCCAATTACTATCGGTCCAGAACCAATAATCAAAATCTTATTTAAATCTTTTCTTTTGGGCATTAATTCACTCCTCCTCAAATTCTTTTGCCTTGTATATACATTTTAGATTAAACTTCATTTTCCTGCCTGAAAATAAATGTTTTATTAATATATCTTGATTGTAACAAAAAAATTTGCAAATTTAAATTTTTATGGTATAATTTATTCATGTGAAAAATATAACAAAATAATTTCATAAGATCATAATTTTATAAGGAGGAATTAAAAAATGAAAAAGACAATGAAAGCTGCGCGTTGGTATTCAAAAAAAGATATTCGAGTTGAGGAAATAGCAATTCCTGAAGTTAAGAAAGGTGAAGTTTTAATAGAGGTTGATTGGTGTGGTATTTGTGGTTCTGATTTACACGAATATTTAACAGGGCCAATTTTCATTCCTGAAGACAGTGAACATCCTATTACTAACGAAAAAGCTCCAGTTGTTTTAGGTCATGAATTTGCTGGTACAATTAAAGAAATAGCCGATGGTGTTGATAAATTTAAAATTGGAGATAAAGTAACTGTAGAACCTATTGTTTCTTGTGGAGAATGTATTTACTGCAAAAGTGGAGACTATCACCTCTGTGATAAATTAGGATTTCATGGACTGGCTGGTGGAGGTGGAGGTTTAGCTGAATATACTATCTTTTCTGCTGATAAGGTTCACAAACTTCCAGAAGGTATGAGTACTAAAGAAGGAGCCTTAATTGAACCGCTTGCTGTTGCTTCTCATTCAATTAGAAAAGCAAAGTTTATGCAGGGAGAAACTGCAGCTGTTTTAGGAGCAGGTCCAATTGGACTATCTACTATTTTAGCACTTAAAGCTGCTGGTGCACAAACAATTATTGCAGTAGAAATTGCTGAAAAAAGAAAAGAATTTGCGAAAGAATTTGGAGCCGATTTAGTACTTGATCCCACAGAAGTTGATGTTGTTAAAGAAGTTTACAAATATACATCTGGAATTGGTGTTGACGCATCTTTTGAAACAACTGGTGTTGAAGCTGGATTAAAATCTGCAATTAATATTGCTCGTCGTGGTGGGAAAATAGTAGTAACAAGCATCTGGGAAAAAGCAGTTAATATTAATTTTAATGATATAGTTCTAACTGAAAAAGAACTAATTGGTACTATTGCTTATAGAAATGGTGTTTTCCCTACTGTTAGTTCTCTTATTGAAGATGGTAGAATTGTAGCAGATAAAATGATCACTTCAGAAATATCCTTAGATGATATAGAAGAAAAAGGATTTAAAGAACTAATAAATAATAAAAATGAGCATATTAAAATTCTTGTATCACCAAAAAAATAATTAATATCAGGCCCTTATCTTTAAAAAGATAAGGGCCTTTAATAATTTGTAATTCTATTTCTTTATAACTAATTTCTTGAAATCTTCAGTCTGCTTTTTAATAGCAGCTTCTGTAGGCAGTCTCTCAATACTGGAAGCTCCAAAAAATCCAACTACATTTTCTGTGTTTTCTAAAACATATTCGGCATCATCAGGCATTGCTATTGGACCACCATGGCAGATAACCATTACATCTTCGTTAACACTTTTGCCTGCATCTGCGATTCTTTGAACCTTTTTAGCACTTTCTTCTAAAGTTAGAGCGGTTTCTGCACCGATACTACCGCTGGTTGTTAGACCCATATGGGCAACTAAGACATCAGCTCCGGCTTCTGCCATCGCTTTAGCATCTTCTTCGCTGAAAACATAAGGGGCAGTAAACATGTTAAGCTGATGGGCTTTTCTAATCATCTCAATTTCTAAATCATAACCCATTCCTGTTTCTTCTAAATTCTGTCTAAATACCCCGTCGATTAAACCAACAGTTGGGAAGTTCTGAACCCCTGAAAATCCCATAGCTTTTAGATCTTTTAAAAAATTATCCATTAATCTAAAAGGATCTGTGCCACAGACCCCTGCCAGTACAGGAGTTTCTTTAGCAACCGGCAGCACTTCGTCTGCCATTTCAACAACTATTCCATTCGCATCTCCATAAGGCAGCAAACCAGCTAATGAACCTCTGCCTGCCATTCTGTAGCGGCCTGAATTATAGATTATTATTAAATCTACCCCACCTTTTTGAGCAAATTTGGCTGAAATACCGGTTCCAGCACCAGCACCAACTATACTTTTACCCTTTGCAATTTCCTTTTCCAATCTTTTCCGAACCTCTTTGCGTGTAAAAGCCATTATTATCCCCCTTTTAATTTTAGATGAATTTAATAATTTAAATTTTAAATAGTCTTGCTAAAATTTCACTTATTTGAAGTCTAAGCTTCAATCAGTTCAATCATTTTTTTGGCTAAAGCCAGAGCATATTCTTCATCATTAATATGCATTTCTTTTTCTATAAGCTCTACTTTATCCTGGTCAATATTTTCTCTTAATGTCTCAAACAGCATCTTATCTTCATCCGGACCGTAAAACGGTTGTCCTTCTGCATCAATCATCGAAACACCTTTGAGAGGCAGGAATAAGGCTGTTTTTGATTCAGCTTTATTTAATTTTTTTGCAATAATTTCTGCCAGTTTTTTGTTTTCTTCAGTCGTTGTTCTCATTAAGGTTACTGTCGGATTATGTTTATATAAATTACGATTTTTGAACTCTTTTGGTACTGAATCAATTGGACCAAAATTAACCATATCTAAAGCTCCTGTGGAAACTACCTGAGGTACTCCTTTTTTGCCAGCAGCTTCTAAACGATCGGGGCCTGCTGAAAGTACTCCCCCAACAAGTTCATCACAGAGTTCAGTTGTGGTTATATCAAGAACTCCACTGATAAATCCTTCTTCAACTAAGTTTTCCATCGCTCTGCCACCAGTTCCAGTTGCGTGAAATACTAAAACTTCATAGCCGTGATCTTCTAAATAATCTCTTGCCTTTTCCACACAGGGAGTTGTAACTCCAAACATAGTTGCGGCAATTAAAGGTCTTTTTTCTTTTGGTTCTGGTTTTTTACCTTTAACCATCCCGGCAACAGCAAAGGCTGCATTTGATAATATTTCTGATGATAAAGAATTAACACCCAGAATATCAACAACAGAATACATCATAGTAATATCTTTAGTTCCAACATAGGGTCTTGTATCACCAGATGCAAGTGTTGAGACCATAACTTTAGGAATTCCAACCGGCAGTCTTTTCATTGCTGTTGTTCCGATTGTTGTACCAGCAGAACCACCAAGGCTAATTATTCCAGCAACTTTTCCTTTTTGATTAAGTTCTGCAACAATTTCTGCAGCACCATCTGACATGACTTCCATTGATCTACCCCGATCAGCTGCCTCGACCAGATTTTTTATCTTATCCCCACCAGCTTTGGCAACTTCTGATCGGTCAATATCAGGTTCAAAATATGGCTCTCCCAACACTCCGGCATCAATGACAATTGTTTCTAAACCTTCCTCTTCAATAATCTCTTTGACATACTTAGATTCTTCTCCCTTAGTATCCAAAGTTCCAACAATAACTACTTTACTCAAAACAATCCCCCCTTGTGTTAGATTATTAAAAACTAATGAAATTAATTAGTTAATTTTCTGACTATTCCAACTTTATTATATAGCCTGAGCAGTTTAATTACAAATAATAACAATTTTAATATTTAATTTTTATATCAAAAAGCCCTCTGTTTCAGAACAAAATTAATAATTTGTCTGATAGAGAGGGATTAAAAACATAAAATACATTATATTGTTTTTTTATTTAACTTTTAGAACCTGAATGAACTCCAGAATTAATAAAATATTTAGACATAGTCAAAAACAAAATAAAAATAGGGATACTTGCAGTAGCTGCAATTGCCATCATTATACCCTCATCTGTATTAGTTTCAGCTAAAAATCTTGTTATATAAAGAGGAATTGTCTTCATTTCTTCACTTTGAATAACCATCAAAGGCCACAAAAGGTTATCCCACTGAGTCCTAAAAGTCAAAACAGCTAAAGTGGCAATAACAGGCTTACAGTTTGGAAGAACAATCTTCCAAAAAATTTCAAATTCACCTGCACCATCAATTCTTGCAGAGTCAAGCATATCATCAGGAAAGGTTATCAGATATTGTCTCATCATAAAAATTCCAAAAGCATTAGTTAAAAAAGGCAAAATTAAACCTGCATAACTGTCACTGATACCTAAATTTAAAGCAACCATATAAAGTGGAACCATAATTGCTTCAAATGGAACCATCATTGTTCCCATAATTGCCATGAAAATTAATGTTTTACCTTTAAATTCAAACTTAGCAAGCGAATAACCTGTAATTGCTGATAAAATAACAGTTGTAAAAGTCACTGAACTAGAAACTACAAGTGAGTTAAAAATATTTCTAATGTATATAAAGCTATCATAAGGTCCCTTAATTCCATTCCAATAGTTCTGCCAGTGTATTTCTCCTGTAAACCAGGGGTAGGGCATCTTTAAAATTTCAGTTGCCGGCATGATTGAAGCTGTGAACATAAATAATAAAGGGACTACTATTAATCCTGCAGCAAAAATTAGTATTATCCAAACTAATAATCTAAAAAACGAAAAATCTTCAATAAAATTTTCTCTATTTTTTGACTTCATTGATTAGCACCTCCAAATCTTATTGGTAACTTACTTCATCACTTTTAGACACTTTTAGCTGAAACCAGGCAAAGAAAATTAATACTATAAAAAGTAAAATACTCATTGCACTTGCCAGCCCAATCCTGTGATCCTGTATAGCTGTATTATAGATATTTAAAGTTATTACATTAATTGGTCTAGATGGAGCACCTGCAGTTGTAAAAAGGTACTGAGTACTAAAAGTTTTTAAGCATCTTACCATAGCCATAATTGATACTAATAGTGTTGTTGGTTTTAATAGTGGTAAAGTAATATAGAAAAACTCCTGTAATGGAGTTGCACCATCAATTTTTGAGGCTTCATATAAACTAGAAGGAATGCTTCCAATACCGGCAATAAAAATAATAGTAAAATAACCAACGTACTTCCAAAAGTAAACCACAACTGTTGCCAGTCGAAGCATGTTTGTTGAAGCAAGCCATTTATAATCAACACCTCTAGTGCTGGCTAAAAAGTTAAGTCCCTGATTAGCAAGTCCTCTGGGATCAAAGATAAACAACCAAATAACTGCTGCTACAACAGAAGATAAAACCGCTGGCGAATAAAATAACATTTGAAAAAATTTTTGAAAGCTTTTAATATTAGTAATTAAAACTGCAAAAAATAAACTGAAAATAACTAATAACACAAAAGTACTTATTGAAAAAATTGCACTGTTTTTAACTGATTGAATAAACTGTCTTGAATTAAATAAATATAAATAATTTTTTAAACCAACAAAAGTCGCTGGTCTTAATGATAAAAGATTCTTTTTAAATAAGCTCATATAAATAGCATTTAAGATAGGATAAAAACTAAAAAATGCAAAAAATATCAATGAAGGGATAACAAAAACTAAACCCCAGAATGATTTTTCTTTATCTATGCTGTAATTACTTTTCTTTTTCATAAATATTATTCCCCCCAATAAAAATTATTATATTCTAAATTAGATCTTATAAATAATTTTTATTAATTAGGTGGGCCATTTACTGACCCACCCAGATTATATAATTTAATATTCGTTTATTACTTCTTCTACTCTTTCTTCAAGTGTTTCTAAGGCTTCTTCTACAGTAATCTCAGTTAACATAACTTCTTCAACAGCAGATTTAATATATCTTTCCATTTGATATCCATTTTCATGTAAGAAAACTGGCTTTGATCTTTCTAGGTCAGCCATAAATACATCTGTATAAGGAAGTTCTTTAAACATTTCAGATTCAACTAAATCTTTTCTTGGTTGAATAATATTAACTTCTAATAAATATTCTTCTGGATGTGAAAGCATGTAATCAATAAATTTCCAGGCCATTTCCTGTTTTTCACTATCAATTTGAGAGTTAACCATCATATAATGACCATAATATGCTGCTCCATAGTCGTTTACTGCATCTTCAAAAACAGGGAACGGAATAACCATCCAGTCTCCACTTTCATAAAACTCAGGGTTATCACTTTTAATTCTTCCCTGCTGATAAAATCCACTTAAAGCCATTGCTATATCATTATTATTTTTGTTAAAGGTTTTACGAGCATTTGTATAAGTAGGGTTACCTAAATTTCTACCATATGGTCCCCACTCTTTCATATATGTTAGAGCTTCAATCCAGGCTTCTCTATTTACAATTGCCTCTGTACCGTCTTCGCTGATTAATTTTCCACCTAACTGTTCAACCATTGGTAAAAATGAAACTAAATAATATGGGTATCTAAAATCAAAACCTCTTCTTACTAAGATATCTCCATCTCGAATAACTAATTTTTCTGAAACATCTGCCATTTCTTCCCAGGTTTTAGGGTAATCTTTTTCGGGATCTAAACCAGCATCTCTAAATATCTGTTTATTAAGATAGATTGACCAGTTTGTTAGTTCTAAAGGCAGTCCATGAATTTTTCCATCCATAATAACAGGATCAAATGTGTTAGCAGCATATTTTGATTTTAAATCTGCCATACCATCTACTCCTATTGCTTCATAATCGACTGGAGCCACTCGGCCATTAATCATATAGCTGTATTCCTGCTCAATTGGCAAATTAAAAATATCCGGTCCATTATTTGCAGAAAAAGCAGTTAAAACAATATCACCTAATTTACTTGCTTCGTTGACTACCCTTTTGATCTTTACATCAGGATGCATCTCTTCAAATTCTTCAATATACCTGTTTTCAATTCTTGTTCTGTTTGCATCAGTGTGAGTCCAATATTCAATCTCCATCTCTGCAGCCATCACATTAGTTGAAACCAATAAAGCTAAAACAAATGTTAGTAATAAAATTTTCTTCATAATTATAAACCCCCTCTTATTTTTTAATTCATTTTAATTATAAAAAAAGATTATAACTAAATTTTAAATTAAATGTAACAAAAATGTAACAATTTCTAAAAATTCAATTATAAATTAAGATAATATGGAATAGAAAAAGACCATTCTCTAAAAGAATGGCCTGAGTTTTAAATTAATTTTTTTAATTAAATTTCTTAGTAAATAATTGACTGACAAAAGAAAAAATATTTCCTTTGTAATATATAATGTTTCGGTTAGTTTGATTCATATCTGTTGTCGCAAAATATTTTTCTGAAAGTACAGATAATATTATCAACTCATCACCGGTGGTTTTTTTACTAAAACTTAAAGCTAAATGATAAATAGGATTATATCCCTCTTCTAAGATAAACCTATTAAATGCATTGTCATATTCTATTTTATCAGATTGATATATTAATTCTATCAGTTCATTTTTTTCTTCATCCTGAATACTTATTATATCTTTAGAGTTTGGATCTAAATATTGATTTCTGGTATATAGATATATTTTTTCAGCTTTTTTTAACATCATAACCAGACTATTTTTATTATTAAGATGATCATTAATTAAATTATATAATTTCTTTACTTCAATTTCTTCTTCTCGACTCCCATAATAATAATCACCAAGTTTAAATCTATTAGAAATTGTAAATTCTTTTTCATTCCCATCAAAAAAGTGGACTTTTCCAGTAATTAAGTCTTTATTTGAAATATTTTCTCCAGGATAGATATTTAAATTAGAGAATATTTTCCAAAAAGTAAATAATACTTCCGGGTCTGTGATTAAAGTTTGACCCCACCGCTGATCAGTGATTTCGATTTCAACCGGCGTATTAGCATTAATAATATTATTAAATTTTTGCTGATCTTCGATAATGATATTTTTATTTTCTTCAATGTTTAAACCATAATATTCAAATAAGGATTGAATAGAAAAAATTAGAAATATTATAATTATCAAAAAGATAAAAACTTTTTTCTTCATTGCTTATCATCCTCATTTGAAAGGAAAATTAAAGTAATAGTTGTTCCCAGTTCTACATTACTGTCAATAATTAACTTTCCACCATGGAGTTCCATAATTTCTTTAGAAATATTTAATCCAAGACCATGTCCAGCTAAAAATTTATTTTTTTTCATTTGTTTATCCAACAACTTTTCGTAATCAAAGTTAAAACCACTTCCATAATCAATAATTTTAAGAATAATTTTAGACATATTATTTTCTAATATAATATCAATTCTTTTACTGTTGCTGTGAACTATTGCATTATCGATTATATTCAAAAGCACCTCTTTGATTTTATCTTTGTCGATTAATGTTTTTATATCAGAATCAAAGTGATAACTTATCTTGATATTATATTTTTCTGCTTTATACTGCATTATTTTAACACTTTCTTTAATCAATTGATTTAAATTACAATTTCGTTTTTTTAGCATAATCTTTTTCTCACTATTATATTTTGAACTAGCAATAATTTCATTAACCAACCTCAAAAGTCTTTTTCCCTCAGTTTCTATGTAATGCAAAGCCTGCTCAGACTTTTTAGTATCATCTATCTTTTTTAAAATATTTGCATAACCAATGATTGTAGTTAAAGGAGTTCTAATTTCATGAGTCATATTATCAAAAAATGTTTTTTGTTTGTTTTTTTCATTTTTCAAATCATCTATTAAATAAGTTATACTCTGAGCCATTTTTTGAAATTTTTTCGAAAGTTCTTCTACCTCATCTCCGCTGTCAATTTTTATTTCAGATTTAAGCTTTCCTTGTTCCGAAAATTCATCAATCTTTTTACCAAGTATTTTAAGTGGATTTACAATTTTTTTAGTTAATAGTCCTATGAAAATAATAATTATAATAAAAGCTAAAACATTTATGGATGACATAATATATAATAAATTTTTTCTTAATAGATCCTCTTCTATAAGCGGATAAATTAATCTTACTGCTCCCAGCGTTTCTTCTCCTTTAGAATAAGGAAGTGTTAATAAAAAAAATCGATTGTTATTTATATTCTTTATTTTATAGTTCTTGTTTTGCTGCATAGCTAACTTTAGATCATTACTCTCTCTAAAGTTATCTTCAAAATTAGAATTGGAAGAATTTGCTTCATAGAAATCAAAATAATTTGAAGTTTTTTTATAATAAATTTGAGTTCTCATATTTAAAACACGACTTAACTCTAAATTTAGATAATATATGTTCCGAGGGTTTATATCTTCTATCTCATTCAAATTCTGATATAAAAACATATGAGTTAAATATGAGTTCTTAACTAGAGTTTCCTTAACATTGTTTATATTGTGTTTATCAACGATTTTCACTGTTAAAAAGGTTATAAATATCAAAACCGGTAATATTACAATTATACTGGATAAGATGAATTTTTCTTTTAAATTAATTTCCTTTAATAAACTCATAAATTCTTCTCCAAATCTAATTTATAGCCAACGCCATAAACAGTTTGTATTATGTTTTGATAAGATTTTAGTTTTTCTCTTAACCTTTTAATATGCATATCAATTGTTCTGCTATTACCATAGTAATCATAACCCCAAATGTGATGTATTAATTGATCTCTAGAAAAAACCTGCTGATAATTTTTCATAAATAAATGTAAAATTTCAAATTCCTTGGGAGTTAGCTCAAGTTTTTCCCCATTTAGTAATACACAATGTTTTCTTTTTAAAAGCTTCAAATTTCCAAGTGTTAGACAATCATTATCTAATTTCTTTTTGCTTCTTCGCAATACTGCCTTAACTCTCAAAATTAATTCTCTATTGTCAAATGGTTTTGTTATATAATCATCTGCTCCCAATTTTAGCCCCATTAGTTTATCTTCCTGATCACTCTTAGCTGTTATAAAAATAACTGGAATATTTTTTTCTTTTATCCTGGACTGCAGTTCAAATCCATTCATCCCAGGCAGCATTATATCTAAAAGTATTAAATCAGCTTTATTATCAGAAAAAAAATTATAAGCAGTTTCAGCATCTGAAAAAACTTTAACTTCAAAATTCTCTAATTCTAAGTTCATTTTTATTAAATTTGCTATTGGAAAATCATCTTCAATGACAACAATCAACATTAAAGCTCCCCCTTAATTATTTAAACTAATACCCTGATCCCATATTTTTAAATACTCTCTTTTATTTTTAGCAGCTTTAAAAATATCATATTCTTCATTGATATTGTAATCAAAAATATCAATATATTCACCATCAATTTCTATATCTTTACGAGTCGAAATTCTTTCAGTTAGTTCTTGATGCAGTAATGCAGCTTCCTTAGATAAAATATAGTCGATAAATTTTTCTGCAGCCTTTGGATTAGGAGAATTTTTTATAATAGAAACACATCCAATTTCCCATCCTGCAAGCGCTGGAATATTATAACTTAAATTAAATCCATTACGCAACATCAATTTTTGATCATGCAAAAAATTAACAGCAATCATATAATCTCCTAATGCAGCCATTCTTGCTGGAGTAAAACCATTTTCAGTGTATAATGCTACATTTTTATCAAGTCTACTAAAATATTTTTTAGCCTTTTCCTCACCCCAAAGCTGGATTATAGAAGCAATAAATGTAAAAGCTGTTCCTGAAGTATGAGGATCAGGCATCACAATTTGACCTCTAAAAGCTGGATTTAAAAGATCAATATATCTTTTTGGCTTTTCTAAAGCTGTATTTGAAAATTCGTTCTGCCATAAGCTTTCATTAACAGCAATTGAAAGAGGTCCTAAATAAATGCCAGTCCAAAAATTAGCATCTGATTTAAATTGTTTTGGAATTTTATCAGATTCAGCTGACTTATAACTTTTTAATAAGTTCATATCTGCTAATAGTTGATGATTATCTGCTGGTCCTCCTAATATTATATCTGCTCTTGGATTTTCAAGTTCACTAATAACTCTCTTATTAGTATTTTGAGAAGACATTTTAAGATAGGTATAATCAATATCAGTTTGATAACTAAAAAGATCAAGTAATCTTTTTGCTTCTTCTTCATGAAAATTAACATAAACAATTAGTTCATTGTTTGACTGATTTTCATTTGCAAATGTTAATTTAGAAGTTAATAAAATTAATATTATTAGAAATATTAGACACCAAATTTTATTTCTCTTATTAATTAAAGCTTTTATGATCATAATATCACCCTTTTAAAATATTTCTTTAATATGATAATTTTTTCAAATAAAGCATTATATATTTATATTTCTTCATATCTAAGTTGAAACCTTTTTAAAATTAAAAAACCCTTCCTGAATTTAAAAACTCAGAAAGGGTTTTATTAATAATCTATTTATTTATATTCGTTCTACATTAAATTCTTAAATCTTGATAATTTAAAGAACATCAACTGCTAGGATTGCATCTTTAACCATTTCTGCATCTACAGCAAATGGCATGTTGTGGATTGTCTCACCCTCAGCACAGCTTGCTTCAGCTACTTCAAGAATTTTTTCATCGGTAACATCTGTGATCCCTAATTCAGCTAAAGTAGTTGGCAGTCCAACTTCCTGACAGAAATTAATTACCTTTTCGATTTCTGCTGGATCTCTATCTTCTAGGACCATCTGAACTAGAGTTGAATATGCTACTTTTTCACCGTGTGTTTTAGCATGTGTTTCATCTAAGACAGTGAAACCATTATGGATGGCATGTGCGGCAGCTAAACCACCACTTTCGAATCCAAGTCCACTTAATAAGGTGTTAGCCTCAACTATTTTTTCTAAGGCTTCAGTAACTACACCAGCCTCAGCAGCTTTTTTAGCACTAACTCCATACTCTAAAAGTGTATTATAGCAGAGTTCTGCTAAATTTTGAGCTGTCATTGTTGGTGCTCCACCTGACATTGCAGTAGCTCTGGTTAAAGCTGAAGCTGCAGCTTCAAAATAAGTTGCCAGTGCATCTCCCATACCGGAAACTAAAAATCTAACAGGTGCATTTGCCACAATTTCTGTATCGATCATTACCACATCTGGATTTTTTGGTAAGAATAAATATTCTTCAAAAACTCCCTCTTCAGTATAAATTACGGATAGTGCACTACAGGGAGCATCTGTTGCTGCAATTGTGGGAACAATAACTACAGGTAATTCAGAATAGTGAGCAACTGCTTTAGATGTATCTAAAGTTTTACCACCACCCATTCCGATTATTATTTCTGCATTTTCAGCAGCAGCTTTTTTATTTAATCTTTCTATTTCTACTTTTGAACATTCGCCATTGAAAAATTCAATTTCATAATCAAGCTCTTCTAAACCGGTTTTCAGATCAGCTAAAAATAATTCTTCTACAATCGGGTCAGCTATTATCAGAGCCTTTTCTCCCAGCTCCTTTATATAGTCTCCCATTTCTTTAATTACTTTTTTGCCCTGAACATATTTTCCTGGTGAGGTTAAAACTTTTGTCATTACAATCACTCCTTTTGATATTTTTTTCACAATTAAATTATACTACAATTATTTTCGAATATCAAATTAGAGTTTGATTAAAAATTTAAATAATCATAACTTTCTCCAATAATCTTTTCAAATTGATTGACAGGCAGCGGTTTGTAAAAATAGTAGCCCTGAATTTCATCACAGTCTAGCTTTTTCATTATTTCTAGCTGTTCTGAGTTTTCAACCCCTTCTGCAATTACTTTTAAATTCATTTTGTGGGAAAGATTAATTATTGAATCGATTAAAATAATATTTTTAGAATCAGAAAGCTTTCCGATAAAAGATTTATCGATCTTTAAAGTATCAATTGGAAGTCTGCTTAAATAACTTAGTGAAGAATAGCCAATACCGAAGTCATCAAGGGCAATTGAAAAATCCAAATTCTTGAGTTCATTTAAAGTTTTTATTGTACCACTTCGGTTATCCAGCAGGGCGTTTTCTGTTATTTCAAATTCTATTAAATCTCTTTTTATTTTATATTTTTGACTTAGATTTTTAATCTTATCAGCCTTATTTTTATCATATAATTCAAGTGGAGATAAATTGACAGAAATGCTTAGATCACTGTCATATTTATTCTGCCAGCTGGAAAGTTGTTTGAAAGCTTCTTCAACAGCCCAATCTCCAATTTCTCTTATTAAGGAACTTTCTTCGGCAATTTTGATAAATCTCTGTGGAGAAACCAGACCGAGAGTTGGATGCTCCCATCTGATTAAGGCTTCTACCCCACTTATTTTATTCTGATTTCCATTAATTTTAATTTTAGGTTGATAATATAATTTGAACTCTTCTTTTTTTACTGCATTTCTCAAATCTCTTTTCAAATTTTCATATTCTAATTTATCCAGATACATCTGCTGATTGTAAATTTGAAAGCTCAGATCATCAAAAATGATATTGCGAGCTGCGAGCTGAGCAGATGAAATTAAAGCTTCCGCATCTCCACCTGAATCAGGAAATTTGGAAATCCCAATATCAAGACTTAGATAATAATCAATTTGACCCTGCTCCCATAATTCATTAATTGACGCTAGAATAATATTTGCCTGTTTTTTTAACTCCTGATCATCAACTTTATCATCAAAAACAAGAATAAACTGGTCATAATTATAGCTGTAGATATTACAATTTTGACTGTCAAAATTAGCTTCTAAATGTGCAGCTATTTTTTTAATCAAATCACTTCCCTGACTGTGACCTTTAATTTCAGTTAAATTATCGATATTGTTTAAATTTAGATAAAATAAGGAAAAAGTCGCTGCAGCTTTATTTCTAAAAGTGTTGGAATTAATTTTGGCAGTTAGATTTTCATAGAGTGACCTTTTATTGGGCAGTGAAGTTAAACTATCAAAATAAGCGTGTTCAACAAGCTTTTCTTCTTTCTCTTCCAGCTCTCTTAAATTTTTACTTAGTATAAAATATAAGAAAACACCGGTTACAAAGATGAAAATTACACCCTTAACTGATTGAAATTTTTGATAAAAATTTAAATCACTGATAAAAAACATTGCCAAAATATCCGAAAACAAAATCCAGAGCATACCAAAAACAGCATAAGAAATGACTATATTTTTAATTGGTTTTGTTACCTTTTTATTATCTTTCATTATCTTAACATCTCCTAAATTAAAGCCAAAACCAAAAAACCAGTTAAAGCTAAGTTCTTTAACTGGTTTTACTGATCTATGTTATTTTAATTATATAGTGAATCAAAGTTATTAGCAAGGTATTAATAAAATCAGCTTATAACGAATTCTGCAGCAATTCTTCCTTGATTCTGCAGGCAGTTGGAGTAGCAGCTAAACCAGCCAGAGAAGTTTCTTTAAGAGAATCTGGAAGAGCATCTCCTATTTTTTTCATAGCTGTTATAACTTCATCAGCAGGAATTACACTTTTAACTCCGGCTAAGGCCATCTCAGCAGCAGTTAATGCATTACTGCTTCCGGCAGCATTTCTTTTAATACAGGGAACTTCAACCAGACCAGCCACAGGATCACAAACTAAACCAAGTAAATTTTTAAGTGCAATCGCAGCCGCAGCTGCAACCTCCTCTTTTGAACCACCCATTAAATATGTAATAGCCGCAGCAGTCATACTCGAAGCAGATCCACATTCAGCCTGGCAGCCTCCTTCAGCACCTGAAACAGAAGCCTGTTTAGCAATTACAACCCCAATACCTGAAGCTACAAATAGGGCATCTATAATTTCTTCATCTGTAAACTCATTTTCATCAGCTACTGTAATCAGTGAACCCGGTAAAATACCACAGGAACCTGCGGTTGGACAGGCGACAATCTTACCCATAGCTGCATTTAACTCTGAAACTGCTAGTGTATTAGCTAGAATTCTGGAAAATAGATCACCGGTAAGACTTTTCCCCTCTTTTCTCGCTTTTTCAACCTTTTTAGCATCACCACCGGTTAACCCACTCATTGATTTAACATCTTCTTTTAGACCTTTTTCTATCGATTCCCGCATAACCTGCAGTGAATAACGCATTTTATCTCTTACTTCTTCTTCACTTTTTTCAGTTAAACTAATTTCTCTATTGATGACAGCTTGTGCCAGTGAAATATCATTTTTCTCAGCTATTTCAATTAATTCTTCTATTTTATGAAAATCTTCCATTAAAAAACCTCCTTAAACTAATGGTTTAACCAATTTTAGACTTTGAATTCCGGGAATATCTCTTAAAAGCTGTAATATATTTTTTTCTACCTTTTGATCTAAGTTAATAATCGCTGTTGCCTGACTTCCTTTCGCTTTTCTCAGAACTTCCATTTCCGCTATGTTTAAATTGTATATCTGTAATATTTCCGATATTTTTGCGATCAACCCGGGCTGATCATTGTGGAAGGTAATTAGAGTGTAGTATTCACCTTTTAATTTTACCCTGGTACCGTTCAACTCCGTTACAATGATATTTCCGCCACCAATTGAGGAAGCTATTATAGTTGTTTTTACGTCATTTTGATCTATAATTTCTAATTTCATAGTATTTGGATGAACATCATCAAGATCTACTGGTAAAAATTCAAAACTGAAACCCTCTTCTTCTGCCAACTTAAATGAATTTTTGATTCTACTGTCATCTGTTTTAAGTCCCAAAAGTCCACCAATAATGGCTTTATCTGTACCATGACCTCTATAAGTTTCTTTAAATGAACCGTGAAAATATATTTTAACATCTTTTAGTTTATTATCAACAATTTCTTTGGCCAGATTCCCTATTCTACAGGCTCCTGCAGTATGAGAACTTGAGGGTCCAATCATCACTGGACCGATAATATCAAAAGCACTTAAATTATCCATTAAACCACCACCTAGTTTATTATATTTAAATTTTTAAAATTTTTGTTTAAGTCTTACAATAATATTGTAGATTATAGGCTTTTAAATGTCAAGGTTAATCTCCAAAAATTTTGTAATGATTAAAATTTTTTTGTAATTAGGCTTCATTATAAGTAAAATAAAACTAATATTATTATGTGAAAAAAATTACATAAAAAGCTTGACATTTTTTTCACAAGTTGTTAAACTATTAATTGTCAGTTAAAACTGATAATGATTACTGATTATTTTCTAGGCCTAGAATAATATCAAAATATATAAATAAAGGAGATATTAGCTATGAAATCATTTTTAGTTCCAAAGGAAATCCATTTTTCAGAAGGTGCTTTGGATTATTTGTCAGATTTAGATGCAGATAAAGCTGCAATTGTTACTGATGAAGGTGTTATGGAAGAATTGGGCTTCTTAGCCAAAACTGAAGGTAAATTGGCAGAAGCTAAAATAGAAACTATTGTAATTGATGGTGTGGAAGCTAACCCTTCTGTTGATACTGTGCTCAGAGGAAAAGAAGCTATGCTTGATTTTGAACCAGATTTAGTAATTGCCTTAGGTGGAGGTTCACCAATGGATGCAGCCAAAATTATGTGGGCTTTTTATGAACATCCCGAATTAGAATTTGAGGATATCATTGAAGTTGGCTCAATTCCTAGTCTTAGAAATAAGGCAAGATTCATCGCTATTCCATCTACCAGTGGAACTGCTTCTGAGATTACAGCTTTTTCTGTAATCACAGATACTAAAAAGAAAATTAAATACCCTATTGTTTCTCCAGAAATTGTACCAGATGCTGCAATTATAGATCCTACTATTCCAGCCACAATGCCTCCACATATAACAGCAAATACGGGAATGGATGTTTTGGCACATGCAGTTGAATCATTTACTTCTACTGGAGCTAGCGATTATTCAGATGCTCTTGCCCTAAAAGCAATCGAAATGGTCTTTGAATATTTACCAAAAGCCTATAATAATGGTGATGATCTGGAGGCCAGAGAAAAAATGCATAATGCTTCTACTATTGCAGGTATGGCCTTTTCTAACTCTTCACTGGGAATTATTCACAGTTTAGCTCATAAAATTGGAGGCGAATTCCACATAACTCACGGTTTAGCTAATGCGATTTTGTTACCTTATGTAATTGAATATAATTACCAGGCTGCTGAATCTAAATTTAAAGCAATCGAAAAAATCTTAAAAGTAGATAGCTTAGCTGATTCAATTAGAGCTTTAAATAAGAAATTAAACATCCCTACTTCCTTTGCCGAAATTGAAGGAACAGACTACACTAAAGAAGATTTCGAAAAGGTTTTAGCAAGAATGTCAGAAAATGCTCATAAGGATCCCTGCACTTTAACTAACCCAAAAGAACCTACTGTTGAAGATATGAAAGTAATTTATAAAAAATCTTTTTATGGTGAATAGTTAAGTCTAATAGATTATATAAAATCACCAAATTATTAATCATGTATTTTATTAAAAATAATTAGTTTCAAAACTCTCTACTGAATTTTTTATCAAATATTAGTAGGGAGTTTTGTTTTTTATTGGCAGTATTTTTGTTATCTAAAATTAAATTTAATTTTGCAATAAAATACCTGTATAACAGCAAATAAATTAATTAATTTCAGATATGACTTTTTCTAATAATTCTGATATAATAAAATGTATAAAATTAGTAATTGATTAATTTGGGGGGATTCAGATGGATAAAACAACTGCACTCATTTCTGCTGGTGGTAAACTTGACCTTTTGTCTAAGACTCGTTCTAAAGCAGCCTTACCCTTTGCTGGTAAGTTTAGATTAATTGATTTCACTTTAAGCAACTGCATTAATTCAGGTCTGGAGAACATAGGAGTTATAACTCAATATATGCCATATTCTTTAAGAAGACATCTTGGAATAGGTAAACCATGGGATTTGGATCGAGCTAATGGTGGAATTACAATTCTGCAGCCTTTTAAAGGGAAACCAGGAGAAAACTGGTATGTTGGTGATGCCCAGTCTGTTTACAGAAATATTAGTTATATTGAAACACAGGCACCTGAAGAAATATTACTTCTTCCAGGCCACTTAGTCTATAAGATGGATTATCAAAAAATATTAAAAGAACATAGAAAAAACAAGGCTGATCTGACTATTGCAGCCAACAACATACCATATGCTGAAGCCAGCCATTTATCAACTCTAAACTATGATCAGAACAATAAACTAACTGAAATTAAGCAGGAAGAAAAACCAGCTAAAAATTTAGTTTCAATGGGAGTTTTCGTTTTTAAAAAGAAAGTTTTAGTTAGAGCCCTAAAAAAATACTGCAGTCAGGGGGCAGTTGATTTCCATTCAGAAATAATTCCCGAATTGCTTGCTGAAAATAAAGATATCTATATTAGTAAGTTTGAGGGTTACTGGAGAGATATCCGCAGTGTTAAATCATACTGGGAAGCCAATCTAGAGACAACAGAAAACCTGCCGGAAATTAACCTCTATGATGAAAATTGGCCGGTTTATACCCGCAGTGAGCAAATGCCTCCAGTTAAATTTGGAAAAAAAGGTTGCAGTATAAAGTCTTTAGTTGCCAATGGTGCAGTTATCAATGGCCGGGTTGAGGATTCGGTAATTGCCCCGGGTGTTTATATTGAAGAAGGTGTTTTAGTTAAAAATTCGGTTATCTTAAATAACTGCATAATTCGAAAAAATGCAATGGTCAACAAAACTATTATTGATAAAAACGTTGAAATCAAAGAAAATGTTCATATTGGTTCTGGTAGTGACTTTACTATTAACTCTGATGCAAAAACTACTCTAGAAAACGGATTAAATCTAATTGCAAAAGATATAACAATTGCGGAAAACATTAAAATTAATAGAAACTGCCGGATCAATAGAGACCTTAAAGTTGATGAATTTGAAAATAATGAGATTATGAGCGGGACAACTATCGATTAAAATACTAAAATTACATCTATCTAAGTTAAAATAACTAAAGCCGGACAACTAAATGTCCGGCTTTAATTCTTATTTTAATAATTTAATAAGCTTTATTGTTTTTTAATAATCTTCATTACTTATATATAATTTCAATCTTTTAAGATAATCAATATCATAAGGTGAATCATCCTTAAAAATTAAGGCTCTAATATAAGCGATTTTAGGACTTAAGGACTTCTCAGATTTCTCATTTTCTCCCAGAGTTATCTGATGGCGTCTGTCCTGACTGCGGCTGACAATTACAAATGCATCTTCTTTATCTGACATTGGATAAACATAATTTTTTGAATCAAAAACTATTTCATCTTCAGCAAAAGCAATATAATAAAATTGACTTTCATTAAATTCAAAAGTTGCCAGCTTATAATTTTCAATTAAACTATCGAGTCTCTGCTGATTTAACTGCAGTTCAATCCCTTTTAGATAGGTATTTTCATCAAGATCATTTTGAAATTCTTCAATAAAATCTCCATCCATTAAAGCATCGATATATTTTTTGTCTGGCCAGTTGAGTTTATTTAGTTTAAGATAGATATTATCAATAACTTCAATTGGCTGAGCGGATGCGATTAATCTGCTTTTATCAAAATCTTCTTTATGATGCTGTTTAAACTGCTGTAAATAAATATATCCCATATCACAGCTTTGATCACATGTAATATCCATATTTTCAGCCTCCTCATCTATATTATTTCTTTGTTTTTAATTAAAAACCTGCCTCAAGTTCATTTTTCTTCTACTGTTAAGATTAATTATATCAAAATTAAGTCAAATTTGAAAATACTAAGCGATATGTTAATATTAATAATATAGTATTTAATTTTAAGTAATTAAATTTGAAAGAGGTGATGCTAAATGTACATTGATTTTATTGTTTCTGTAACAGCATTTACTATTATATATTTTATACTTTTATATTCAACCAGATTTATTTTAAAAGATTTGAGCGAAAAAAGGTATAAACAGATTAGAGAAAACCTCAAAATACCACTACTGCTGACGATGTTAAACATCTCCTTAATGATTCCATTCTACTATTTATCAGTTAGCAATAGATTTTTGACATTTTTTAATCATTTTTTGAAAATAACTTTAATCTTTTTAATTAGCTGGTTTATTATTAAATTGATGCGCTTAATTAGACTTTATCTTGATGATACACATAAAATTGATACCAGTAATAATCTTAGAGCTAGAAAAATACATACTCAATATAGGATTTTAGAAAGAGTTATTAAAGTCTTAATTATTTTTATAGCAGTTGCAGCAGCTTTAATGACTTTTGATTCAATTAAAAGGATTGGGATTAGTCTTTTTGCTTCAGCTGGTGTTGCAAGTATTATAATTGGTTTTTCTGCCCAAAAAATCATTGCTTCCATCATAGCTGGAATCCAGCTGGCTATTGCCCAGCCAATTAGAGTTCAGGATGTTGTCATTGTTAATGGCGAATGGGGCTGGATTGAAGAAATTAATTTAACTTATGTTGTGGTAAAAGTTTGGGACCGCAGAAGACTCGTTGTTCCTACAACTTATTTTATTGATAATATTTTTCAAAACTGGACTAGAAAATCGTCTTTTATTTTAGGAACAGTTTTCCTCTACACAGACTACACTATTTCAGTTGATGCTGTCAGGGAAGAATTGGATCGACTTTTAGAAGATAATAAACTATGGGATGGAAAGGTTAAGGTAGTTCAGGTGACTGATGCCAGTGAAAAAACAATGGAATTAAGAATTTTAGTTAGTGCAGAAGACTCTCCAACTGCCTGGGAGCTGAGGGTCTTCTTAAGAGAAAAACTAATTAAATTCATCCAGGATAATTACCCAAAAAGTTTACCAAAAACAAGAGTAGAATTTCCTGAAAGTCAACAACCTAAAAACTAGATAAAAAACAGGCAAATAATGCTAATCAAAATAGCCCATACACTTATAATTTGTGTATGGGTACATTTTTTTATATGACATTACATTCTACTTCTTGAAAAGATAATGGCTGATAAACCAATCATCACCGCCATTATATCCAAAAAATTCTGCTGAAGATAGAAAAAATAAGCGCCAGTAGTTCCACCATTTTTCAGCTTCCTCTGCTCCATAACTTGCTTCTAGAATTTTGTAGACTTCTTCTTTTTTACGGTCCATATTTTCCAACCAGGCCTCTAATGTTTTCTGATAATGGCTGCCTGAAACTGCCCACTGTTTTTCTAAACTTAATTCTTCAGTAAAATAATGAAGTAAATCCTGACTGGGCATTGTACCTCCACTAAAAAAGTAACGGGTCATCCAGTCACTCTTTTTCTGGTCCTGGTAAATAAATGGATAAAATTTATGAGAAAAAATATGCACAAATAACTTCCCTTCAGCTCTCAAAAAGCTGTTCAGCTTCTGCATTAGCTTTTTATAATTTCGCAGATGCTCAAACATCTCAATTGAGATTATTCGGTCAAATCTTGCTTCTGTCTGAAAGTTATTAATGTCTGCTTTAACTGCTCGTAAATTATTTACCTTATTTGCAGCTGCCAGCTGATTAATATAATTGATCTGATCCTTAGAATTTGACATTGAAATTATTCTTGAATCTGGATATTTGCGGGCAAGATAAAATGATAATGATCCCCAGCCACATCCAAGCTCTAAGATATTCTGACCATTTTCTATTTCTGCTCTGGCTGCAGTTAATTTTAACATTTCATCTTCTGCCTGGTCCAACTGTGACTCTAAGTCCGGTTCTTTTTTTATTTTTTTATAACTTAAATCATCTGGCCAGTAACAGCAGCTGTATTTTAAATTTCTGCCTAAAATTTTTTCAAAGAATTCAGGTGGTAGTTCGTAATGCTGTTCATTTGCAGCTTCAGTCTGGACAGCAATCGGTTGATTTTTAAGTTCTTCAATAAATTTGGCTAAATATTCAAATCTGGCTTCAATCGATAATTTATTTTGTTTTTTTGCTCTTTTTTTTACTAGTTTTCGGACACCTTTTCGGAGTAAAAAATCTGGAATTCTTCCTTTTGCCAGTATCTTATCTAAATCCATAATAGCCACCTCATTTAATTGTATCAAATTAAGAATAATCTTTAACAGCAGTCAAAAATTCCTCACCATAACGAGAATATTTGACCTGACCAACTCCACTCACCTCAAGCATTTCGCTTTTAGTTTGGGGTAAAAGTCTGCACATATCTTTCAAACTGCTGTCATGAAATATAATATAGGGTGGAACTCCTTCTTTCTGAGCAATCTCTTTTCTTAACTCCTTTAAAATTACAAAAAGCTCACTATCTTCACTAACCCGCTGCTGTTTAGCTTCTATTCGTCTCTCAACCTCTAGCTCACCTTTCATTACTTGATATGACTTCTGGTTTAGTTTTAAAAGTGGATATTTGGCTCCTGATTGACCGAGATAACCATCTGCAATTAGTAGGTTTATTAAATTTTTAATTTCTTTAATAGTATAATCAGACATTAGTCCATAGGTTGAAAGCTGATCAAAATTAGATTCTAATATTTTCTGGCTTTTTGATCCAGCTAGAACCTTTGCTGTTACAGTAATTCCCCAGCGTTGATCTAAGCGGTAAACACAGGATAATATTTTTTGAGCTTCAACGGTAATATCCTGCAGCTGGCGCTGATCATTACAGCTGCTGCAGTTATCACATTTTAAGGGTACATCTTTTTCACCAAAATATTTTAAAATATACGCTCTAAGACATTTACTAGTATGACAGTAATCAACCAGCTGCTGCAGCTTTTTTAACTGTTCTTCTTTTCTCGGGGCTGCTGCATCAACCTGGTCAATTAAAAACTTCTGGATATGTTTATCTCCTGGAGCATAAAGTAAAATACAGTCTGCTGGCTCACCATCACGACCGGCCCTACCTGCTTCCTGATAATATGATTCCATATTTTTAGGCATATTGTAATGGATTACAAAACGGACATTTGATTTATCAATTCCCATCCCGAAAGCATTTGTCGCTACAACAAGCTGAATTTTATCATAAATAAAAGCTTCCTGAGCCTCTGTTCTCTCTTCATCTGAAAGCCCTGCATGGTAACGGGCAGCCTGATAGTCTAATTTTCCTAAAAGCTTATAAATTCGGTTTACTTCTTTTCTAGTTGCTGCATAAATTATCCCAGGCTGATCAGAATTAACCTTTAAGTAATCCTTCAAAAACTGATCTTTATCAATTCCTTTCCGGATTTTAAAGCTCAAATTTGCCCGGTCAAAGCCACTGGTGTAAATTAATGGGCTTTCCATTTTAAGCTGAGTACTGATATCATTTTTAACTTTTGGAGTCGCTGTAGCTGTAAAGGCAGTTAAAACAACTTTCTCATTTAACCGATCAACAACCTGGGCGATATTTAGATAGCTCGGCCTAAAGTCGTGACCCCATTGTGAAACACAGTGTGCCTCATCCACTGCCACCATTGAAATATCAAGCTGCTGCAGCAAATTAAGAAAGCGATAAGAGTTTAATCTTTCAGGTGCAATATACAGCAGTTTGTAGTGACCGGCTGCAGCTGAATTTAAACGTTCTTCCAACTTTTGATTGCTAATTGAACTATTGATATAGCTGGCTGCAATCCCCATTTCTTTCAAAGCATCCACCTGATCTTTCATCAGCGAAATTAGAGGAGAAATTACAATTGTCAGCCCTTCAAACATTAAAGCTGGAATTTGGTAACAGATAGATTTACCTGAACCGGTTGGCATCACTGCGGTTGTATCTCTGCCTGCTAAAATACTTTTTATAACCTTTTCCTGTCCTTTTCTAAAACTATCATAACCATAATATTTTTTTAAAATTTTATCTATATTTTTTCTTTCTGCAGACATAAAAAATCCTTTCTCTGCTTTTATTTTAGTTATTTTACAGCTGATTTGAGAAGTTATTTTTGCTGTAAGACTTAATCCTCTATGAAAATCTCATAGTCTCGACCTGAAACTTTTAAGGCTGAATAATAATAGTCGTCATAACCATTATTGATAATCAAATTATATCTACCTCTTTTTGCATGATAGATATCATCATTTAAAGTTACGATTTCAAGCGGTTTGTGACTTGAATTTTTCCTCAGATTTATTAATTCGTCCAGCTTTTCTTTCAGATCATATTTAAAATAATCATTCCAATAAACAACAGCTGGGTTATCCTGAAATAAAATATAGGCATAACCTAGTTCCTTATTTGTAATAATTGCATCTTTATTAAAATCTCTTTCCTCTCTTTCAATATCATGATTGGAAAGAAAATTAACTTTATTCTTTTTAGAAACTCCTTCCAGACTGCTCATCGGGAAAAATGGATCCATACACATTTCTTTAATCGTGTAATAAAGGGGAAAATTAAATAAATTAAGCTGGCTGTGATCGATAAACTCCTGCAGCATTCGATCATCACCATTCCAGTATTCACCAACCATAAAAGTATTATCCCTAAATTCATCTGCAAATTCTTTGGCAAAATCCCATCGCATATCTTTTAAATTGTCAAGTCGAAAACTGTCAAAACCAATATCATTTTTGAGCCATTTGGCCCATCTGATTAATTCTTTTTTCATATACTCCTGGTCAGAATAATAGCATATTGTTTCTCCAAAGCTATTGCGGCTGCTGCAGCCTCCGCACTCGTGACAGAAGTGATCATGACTTTTAGGAAACTCCTCCTCTTCAAATCTAGTATAAGTCTTAGTTTCGAAATGAGGGTTCCACTCTTTATCACCACCGAGCATATGTCCTAATACCAGATCAGCCATAACCTTCACTTTATTTTTATGCAGTTTTTTAATTAATCTCTTCAATGTTCTTTTATTTCCAAATTTAGAATCTAAATTGTAGTGTTCTTTGATATCATAACCCATTGAACTATTTCCATTCATCCCTTTTGAAGGGGGTGGAAGCCACACTGTATCAAAACCTTTAACTGAAATTTCTTCTGTGATTGAACTAATTTCATTCCACCAGTCATCTAAACAGTTCCAATAAAAAGCCTGAAGTATCAACATAATTTTATCTCCTAGCAAAAACACTTTATTTTAATAATAGTTATCATTAATGTTTATTATAACATAGTTTTCGACAAAAAAACAGAAAACCCCAACCAAAGTTAATTTGATTGAGATCTTCTTTGCTTCAAGCACACAGGCTTTAAATCATTAATTATGCTTAAGCTATATTTATTTTATAATTTTTGAAACAGGAATTCAACTCTGCCATCTTTTTAGCAGATGGTGGTTCAACAGCGGCCAATTTGTACTCAAGACCAAGGTTTTCCCACTTATGCTTACCCAACTCATGATAGGGCAGCAGCTCTATTTTCTCCAAATACTTTTTATCCTGCAGATATTTAGCAAACTCCTGCATTTCTTGAAAATCATCTGTAATACCAGGGACAACAACATGTCTGACCCAGTAAGGCTGTTTTTCTACTTCCAGCAGTTCCACAATGTTTAAAGTTTTCTCATTGCTGACTCCTGTCAGATCCTGGTGTTTTAAATCATCCATTGTTTTAATATCTAATAGTACCAGGTCTAAATAAGGAAGCAGCTGCTTAAATTTATCAGGATCTACATAACCGGAGGTATCAACGGCAGTGTGCAGTCCTTCTGCTTTAGCCTTTTTTAAGAGATCAAGGGTAAATTCAAGCTGCATGGTGGGTTCTCCACCTGAAATTGTAATTCCCCCACCTGAACGCTCAATATAAGGTTTTATTTTAATTATTTTTTTCATTAGTTCAGCTGTTGTTGTTTTCTTACCATCTTTTAACTTCCAGGTATCAGGATTATGACAGTATTGACATCGAAGTGGACAACCCTGAGTAAAGACAACAAAGCGAATTCCGGGACCATCAACTGTTCCCATACTTTCTGTTGAGTGAATATATCCTTCAGCCATATTGACCTCCTTTATTAAAGAGGGTACCGGATTTTTGAAAATAGTTTTCAAGTATCCGGCACCATATATACAATTTAAAGTCTAACTAAATACTTTTATGGAAAGTTCTTGCTATAACTTCCTGCTGCTGTTCTGGTGTCAGTTTAATAAAGTTAACAGCATAACCTGAAACTCGGATTGTCAGCTGTGGATATTCTTCCGGATGTTCAACTGCATCGAGCAGAGTTTCTCTTTTTAAAACATTAACATTTAAGTGATGTGCTCCCTGGTCAAAATAACCGTCCAGGATCGAAGTTAGATTGTTAACCTGAGCCTCTTCTGATTTACCTAGAGCCTCTGGCACAATTGAAAATGTATTAGAAATTCCATCCTGGCAGTATTCATAAGGAATTTTAGCAACCGAATTTAGTGAAGCTAAGGCACCTGAGTTATCTCTACCGTGCATTGGATTAGCTCCAGGGGCAAAGGCCTCTCCGGCTTCTCTACCATCAGGTGTAGCACCTGTTTTCTTTCCATAAACTACATTAGAAGTGATTGTCAGCACTGACATAGAATGAACTGCACCTCTATAGAGCTGATGCTGTTTTAGCTTATTAATAAAGAGTTTAACTACTTCTACTGCCAGCTCATCAACTCGATCATCATCATTACCGTATTTGGGGAAGTCTCCCTCAATTTCGAAATCTACAATTAAACCATCTTCATTTCTTATCGGCTTAACTTCTGCATATTTAATAGCACTTAGAGAGTCAGCGATAATTGAAAGTCCTGCTACTCCAAAACCCATAATTCGCTGAACTTCAGTATCATGTAAAGCCATCTGTACAGCTTCATAGGCATATTTATCGTGCATATAATGGATGATATTTAAAGCATCAACATATTTTTCGCTCAACCAGTCAAGGAAACGGTCAAAGTTCTCCATTACCTTCTCATATTCTAAAATTTCTCCCTCATAGGGCTTAAATTCTGGACCAACCTGAGTCCCGCTAACCTCATCTTTACCTCCGTTTAGTGAATAAAGTAAAGTTTTAGGTAGGTTACATCTGGCACCAAAATACTGAATATCCTTACCAGGTGTCATAGCTGAAACACAGCAGGCAATTCCGTAATCATCTGAAAAGTTGAGGCGCATCAGATCGTCATTTTCATACTGCAGAGAACTTGTATCTTTTGAAACTTTTGTGCAGTAATTTTTAAAGCTTTCCGGAAGCTGTTCTGACCAGAGTACTGTCAGATTTGGCTCCGGAGCTGGCCCTAAATTATACAGGGTGTTTAAAATTCTGTAGCTTGTTTTAGTAACAAGTGGTCTGGTGTCGATTCCGATTCCACCTAATACTATTGTTACCCAGAGTGGATCTCCACTGAAGAGTTCGTTATAAGAAGGAGTCCTCAGCTGTCTGGCCAGCCTCAGTTTAATAACAAAATCGTCTATAATTTCCTGAGCTTCTTTTTCAGTCAGCAGTCCTGCTTCAATATCTCTTTCAAAGTAAATATCAAAGAATTCTGCAACTCGACCAAAGGACATTGCAGCTCCATTGTTTTCCTGAATTGCTCCTAAATAAGCGAGATAAGTCCACTGCACAGCCTCTTTAGCATTATTAGCCGGGCGGCTTAAGTCACAGCCATAAGTCTCTCCCAGCCCCTTCAGCTTTTTAAGTGCCTTGATCTGGTCGCTAACTTCTTCTCTTAAGCGAATTGTTTCTTCTGTCATTGGACTCTTTAAATTTTTCTTATCTTCTTTTTTAGCTTCAATTAATCTATCTATTCCATAAAGTGCTACTCTTCTGTAATCACCAATAATTCTACCGCGTCCGTAAGCATCGGGCAGACCTGTGATTACTCCAGAACGTCTAATTTCTCTAATTTCTGGAGTATAAGCATCGTAAACACCATCATTATGTGTTTTTCTATATTTAGTAAATATCTCATCTATGTCTGGATCAACTTTTTCGCCATAGGCTTCTGCTGCCTGACGAGCCATTCTGATTCCACCATAGGTATTTAAAGTTCTTTTTAACGGTTGATCAGTCTGCAGTCCAACAATTATTTCTTGATCCTGGTCAATATAACCAGCATCATAAGCATTGATATCTGCAACTGTTTCTGTATCGATAGCGAGTACACCATCGTTTTCTCTTTCCTGTTTGAGAAGTTCTGAGCTCTGACGCCAGAGATCTTTTGTTCTTTCAGTTGGACCCTCTAAAAAATCGGCTCCACCTGTATAAGGAGTATAATTTTGCTGTACAAAATCCCGAACATCAATTGCCTCTTCCCATCTTTGACCTTTTAATTCTAAAGTATCAAATTTCATTTAAAATCCTCCCTTTTAGTCTTATAAGCTTATTGGCTGCTTAAAAAATATATTTTTGTGAGTTAAGAACTTAGTTTTACTAATATATCATTTAAGCTGAATTCTACTCTAATTTTAGCAGAATATTTTTCCAACGTCAAATCCTGAGTGCTTTACTATGTTTTCAAATTACCTGCTTATTGTAAATTAGATTACATTTGCTGTCTTTAAGACTAAAATCTGCAGTTAAACAAAAAAATCGCCCCCCGGATAAAGATTTCTCAATATCCAGGCGGGCGACTTCTAAAGATTATACTCCCCTATGGTTAAATCCATATTTATCCGCCAGTCGTATAATCCATATATTTAAATTTTAATTACAATTTATATATTAGCAGAAAGATTTGGGGCTGTCAAATTAAATTTGTCTAAATCCTGACCTAAAATAGACCAAAGTCAACAGTATCCTAATTTTAGCTTAAAGAAGATATTTGTTTAGGGTAGCTCTAACAGCTCCCTCTTCTGCTATCATCTCTTTAAAGTATCCTTCTATTTTTTCTCCGAGCCCTACTTCGTATAGGTCTAAGCCCATTAAGTTCTCATTACTCAAAATATTATTAAGCTTATCTCCTACAGAATCAGGGTCGCCCAGTTCAATTCCCTCTAACTGAGGTGTCAGCTCATCCAGCATTGGATCTGAGCTTAAAGGCATTTCATTCCCTTCATCATCTACTGCAAGAAGATATCTCAACCAACCTGCAATTGCAAGTGGTACTACAACCAAATCTGCTGGATCTAAGTCTTCGGCATCACGATAAGATTTAATTGTCTCACCAAAGCGGATTGCTACTTTTTGTGAAGTATCTTTAGCTATTCTTTGAGGTGTATCAGGAATATATGGGTTAACCAATCTTTCTTTAACTACTTCATCAATAAACTCTTTTGGATCAAGTACTTCCGGATCTACAACAACCGGCAGTCCTTCTTTGTAACCAATCTGTTCAACTAAGGCTCTAATTTCCTGATCTTCCATCTCTTCTGCAATTGATGTGTGGCCTAAAAGACAGCCGTAAACTGCCATTGCTGTGTGCAGTGGATTGAGGCAGGTTGTTACTTTCATGGTCTCTACCTGGTTAACTGTCTCTCGATCGGTATAGATTGCTCCTGCTTTATCTAGAGGTATTTTACCATTAGGAAAACTGTCTTCTATAACAAGATACTCAGGGGCCTCTGCATTAACAAAAGCTGCTATTTCTGTATTCTTATTTGTTTTTACAATTTCTGTGTTTTCAAAACCGATCTCTTTCAGCTTCTTCTTCACATCAGCTGCTGGTCCTGGGGTAATCTTATCAATCATTGACCAGGGAAATCCAACTTTTGATTCATCATTTAAATATCCTAAAAATCCTGCTTCTACTAGATCATTTTCTACCCATTTTTCAGCTACAGTTATTACAGCATCTTTAAGCTTCTGACCGTTATGAGAGCAGTTGTCCATGCTGGCAAAAGCAAAAGGATAAGCACCTGCTTTAAAACGTTCATAAGCTAAGGCAGTCACCTTAGCCATCAGGTGGTTTAAATCTCCTTCAGGTCCAGCCTTGAAATCTTCTAAAACAAAGGGGAAGAATTCTCCGTCCATATTGTCCAGAGCATAACCTTTTTCAGTTACAGTAAAACTTGCCATTTTCAAACTGGGTTTTTTAAATATTTCTTTCAGCTCTTCCCAGTCTTTTTCAAAACTGGAATCAGCCTTTAAGCCTTCAGTGATACTGGCCAGCAGAGTTTTTTCTAAACTGCCATCAGCTGACATCTTAACAACCAGACTTAAATTATCAGCTGGCTGATAAACCTTATCTATAATCTCATAATCAAAGCCTTCAGCAGCTATAATCCCTGTTTCAACTTCACCCTCGTTTAAAAGTTCCTGCTGCAGGCGGGCAATAAAAGCTCTGAAAATGTTGCCGGCACCAAAATGTACCCATTCAGGATTTTCCTTTGTGTTATCAATTAAGTTTTGATAATCAAACTGTGGTGGCTTTATTCCAGCTTCTTCCCACTGAGCTTGATCTTTTAATTCTTCTTTTTTAAGTTTTAGCATAAGTAATTCACCCTCAATATAATAATTTTATAATATAGTAAAAGGAATTCTCTTTTTAATTAATATATTAGCCAGAGAATCCCTTTATTTAGATTACTACTTATTCATCTTTTCAATTGCTTCCCACAAACCATTAATATATGTAGCACCAAGTGCTCTATCATACAAACCATAACCAGGTCTGGCTTTTTCTCCCCAGATCATACGTCCGTGGTCGGGTCTGATATATCCTTCAAATCCTATATCAAAATATGCTTTCATAATTTCAAATAAGTCTAAAGAGCCATCACTTGATAAATGAGAAGTCTCATGAAATTTACCTTCTCCATCAAATTTTAAGTTTCTAACATGCCCAAAGTGAATTCGGTTACCAAACTCTCTAATTAAGCCCGGAACACTGTTATCTGGATTTGAACCTAAAGAACCGCTGCATAAAGATATTCCATTATAAGGACTATCAACTGCATTCATTAGTTTGCGGATATTTTCTTTACCTGTCATAATTCTGGGCAGTCCATAAATTGGCCAAGGTGGATCATCCGGATGAATTGCCATCTTTATATCATATTCTTCACAGACAGGCAATATACTATTTAAAAAGTACTTAAGATTGTCAAATAACTGTTCTTCATCAATTTCTTTATACTGCTCCATAATGTCTTTAAGTTCAGCCAATCTTTCAGGTTCCCAACCAGGTAATGAAAAACCCTGAGATTCTTTATCAAATTCTTCAACAAGTTTTATAGGATCAGTATTATTTATCCATTCTTCATCATAAGCCATTGTAGTTGAACCATCTGCAAGCTCCTCAGCCAGATCAGATCGAAGCCAATCAAAAACTGGCATAAAATTATAACAGACAACTTTTATACCTTCTGAGGCAAGATTCTTTAAAGTTGTTTTATAATTTTCAATATACTTATCCCGGGAGGATAATCCTAATTTTATATCTTCATGTACATTAACACTTTCAATAACTTCAAGTTCAAGTCCCGCCTTATTAATTGTCTCTTTAAGCTTTTTAATTCTTTTTAAAGGCCAGATTTCTCCAACGGGTATATCAGACAAAGCACTTACTATACCTGTCATGCCAGGTATTTGTTTTATTTCTTTTAAACTAACACTATCATCATTTTCGCCAAACCAGCGAAATATCATTTTCATTTGCATCACCAACTTTTTTATAAATTATTAATCTAGCCAAATATTAAATTCGGTAAAAATAAAACTAAATCAGGAAATAATGCTAAAATTATTACTTCTGAAATAATCGCAATAAAAAATGGTATAGATTCTTTTGTATATTTTTCAGTTGGACAGTCTAGTATCGAACAAACTGTATACATAGCTACACCAACTGGTGGAGTTAATATCCCCATAGTTACAATTGTCATCATAAGTATTCCAAAATGTACTGGATCTATTCCCACCTGTTGTACTATTGGTAAAAATATTGGAGTTAATATTAAAACTAAAGCTGTAGTTTCAATAAACATACCACATAAAGCCAAAAAAATTAAAATAATAAAAAGTAACATGATTGGATTAGTTGTAATATTAGTTATAAAACCTGATAAAACTACCGGAATTCGATCATAAACTATTCCATATCCAAAAATTCCAGCAAATGATATAATTAACATAATTGAACCTAAATCTTCCACTGTACTATCTAATACCTTTATAAATCTTTCCCATGTTAATTCTTTATACACAAAAATACCAACAAATAAAGCATAAACTGCTGCAAAAGCTCCTGCTTCTGAAGGAGTGAATATTCCAAACCTGATACCAATAATTAATATAAGAGGAAAGATCACTGCCCAAATACTATCTTTTATTGCAACCATTAATTCTTTAAATGTTGCTTTTTTTTCTCTAACTGGTTTATATCCTTTTTTCTTAGAAGATACACTAACTGCTATCATCAAAAAGGTCATCATTAGTAAGCCTGGAATTAATCCTGCCGCAAATAAGCGTCCTATTGATACTTCTCCAACAAATCCATAAATAATTAGACCCATACTTGGTGGTATAGTAGCTGTGATAAGAGAAGGTAAACTTACAGCCGCTGCTGCATAGCCCCGTGAATAACCTCTAGATATCATGTCAGGACCTAAAATTCTTGCTTCCATAGCTGCATCTGCAGTTGCAGATCCTGATATTCCTCCCATTAAACTACTAAGAACAACACTGACTTGTGCTAATCCACCACTCATATGGCCAGTAGCTGCAGTTGCAAGTTTAATTAATCTAGGGGTAATACCTGTTGAATTCATTAAATTGCCCGCTAAAATAAAAAATGGTATTGCTAAAAGTGGAAAGGATTGAGTAGCACTAACTGCTTTTTGAGCTACTATCGAAAAAGGAACATATTGATTTTGAATAAAGAAAATTGCTCCAGAAATTCCAATTGTAAAAGCTACTGGCATCCCAAGTAATAAAAAGATTATAAAAAATATAAGTACATATAACACTAAGATAACTCCTCTCTAAGTAACTTTTAATTTATAATAATATTTTTTATTTGTAATAAAGTAGTTATAATCATTAGTAGTGAACCTATAGGTGCACTTAATGTAGCCCAAGAATAGCTTATTTGCAGGCTCTGAAAAGTTCTTGCATAATTTTCTATAGATAATTGAATTCCATAAAATAGTAATAATGATAAGAATACAATGATTATTAAATTAAAAAATAGCTTAATTAGCTTATATGATTTTTTAGATAATTTTTCTGTTATAATATCTACTCCCATTAATTTTTTTCGTCTCATTGCTATGTCAGCTCCAATAAAAATTGTCCAAGCAAAAAGGAGCTGGGCAATATCCACTGCCCAATTCAATGGGAGTTTGATCGATCTCATAAGAGCAGCAATAAAAACTAATAATATTATTACACATAAAAATGTTTTAGTAATCAATTCTTCAAAAACAATTAGTTTTTTATAAATGTTTTTCATTTTATCTCCTTCTATTTTTAATGATATATTATGGCTGACCAAATTAATTTGGTCAGCCAAAAAAATAAATTTACTTATTCATTTCTTCATAAAGTTTTTCTTTTAATTCTACAAATTCTAGCTCTTTATATGCTTGTTGGGCAGCATTTTTAAATGCTTCTGTGTCTGAATTTATTACTTTCATGCCCTCTTCAACCATTTTATCTTCATAATCATCAGCTAATTTAATTACTTTTCTAGCTGTATTTTCGCCAGCTTTTTTAGCTTCTTCTAAAACTATGTTTTGATACTCTTGAGGTAATGAATTGAACCACTTATCGCCAACCACAATTCCATTAATTAATTGGAAATGTGAAGTTTTATTAATATAATTAATAACTTCATACAAGCGAGAATTATATGAAGCTAAATGTTGAGCTTCTGCACCATCAATTACATCTTGTTGCATTGCAGTATAAACTTCAGTCCAACCAAGTGCTACTGGTGTGGCTCCCATAGCTTTTATTGATTCTTGCCAAACTGGAGCACCAGGAGTTCTTACTCTAACTCCATTCAAATCTTCAGGATTTCTTACAGGCTCATTAGTTAAAAAGTGTCTTGGCCCGTGATACCAATTAAAAGCTAAAACTTGTAAACCATGATTGTTAGCCAATTCTTCTTCCCATTCTTTAAATGACTGAGTATTAACTAGATCAAGTATTTCATCATAATTATCTACAATATAAGGCATACCAATAACACCAATATCCTTAACATAATTTGCCATTCTTCCGCCATCTGTTAATAAAGCAACATTTACTCCCATACGAGTTTGTTCAATAACATCTTCATCTGAGCCTAATTGAGCACTAGGATAAATTTCAATCAATAAATTACCATCAGTTCTTTCTTCAACATTTTTTTTGAATTCTTTGAATCCATCCACTAATGGATCAGATTCATTCAACTGTGTTGAAAGTTTTAACAAATAATCAGCTTTTGCTTCAACACTAATATTACCCACATTCATAAAGACAGCAACCAATAAAAATGTTAACATTATAATTGATGTTTTTTTCATATTATCTCTCCCTCTTTAATTATGTTTGCCTATCAAATAATAAACCACCTAATCTAAGTTTTCTCCCCCCCTTTTTTTATTTTAATCATACTAACATGTTAGTATGATTAAAATTTTTACATTTTAAAATAATCAGGATAATCCTTTTTTAATTTTTCCTGATCAAATTTAATTCTACTAATATGTGAATTCATAGTTTTTAGTGCATTTTCAGAGTCTCTATTTTTAATAGCAGTTATAATTTTTTGATGATCTTCAATAACATCAGATCTATTAAAATCCGCTGATAAACTCAAAATTCTCATTCTATTTAAATGACCACTAATTTGTTCTATAGAAATCCATATGTTACCCATATTACATCCTTCAAATAACATTTTATGAAATTCATTATCATACTCAAATAGCTTTATATAATTATTTTGCTGCAGACTCATTTCCTGTACTTTTAGATTTGTTTCTAAATCAAATATTTTCTCTTCAGGAAACACATCACAAGCTAATTGTACTATCTTGGTTTCTAAAGCTTCTCTCATAAATTTTGCTTCCTGTACTTTGTCTAAATCAATATAAGAAACAAAAGTTCCTCTTTGGGGATAGACATCAATTAATCCTTCTTCTTTTAATTTTACAAAAGCTTCTCTTATTGGGGTTCTGCTAACTTCAAATTCTTTAGCAATTTCTTTTTTCTTTAAAACTGTACCAGGTTTTATTGTTAAGTTCATTATATTTTCTTTTAAAACATTGTATACATAATCTTTCATATTTAAATTATTATACTTTTTATGATATGCTAAATTCATCTAAAATCCACCACCTTTTAATATACTAATGATACTAACATACTAGTTTTGAATTGTCAAATAATTTATTTGGTTTTTCTTTTCAATATATTATTAAATTTCTGCTGCGACACGACAGGGAGCTGCTTCTGCTCGGACTTTAAGCGGAAAAATAAAAAGTTTAAAAGCTTCTAATTCCGGCAGTTTTTCTAAATTACATAAGTTTTCTAATATAAAAATATTGTTTTCAAACAATTTGTGATGTATCCTAAAAGGGCTTTGGTCAGGTGAAGGCATGTCAAATCCCAGCAGTTTAATTTCTTTTTTAACGAAAAACTCGGCCAGTTCTTCTGAAATAACCGGATGTTCTCTAAAATATTCTTCTTTCCCATATTTAGCTGCAAAACCGGTCTTAATAATTACCATATCATCTTTTTCAATTAGATCATTATATTTATCTTTGACAGTGATCACTTTTTGACCAGCTGCATTTAACAACCTGGCTCTGCCGCTTAAATAAGTTAAGGAAATATCTGAAATATAACGATTGTCCTTAAGCATATGTGCTGGTAAATCCAGATGAGTTCCGGCATGCATTCCCATTTTTAAATTGTGATTTGAATAACCATCTTCTTTAACTTTCTTGTCATTTTCTAGTTCAACTTCTATGTCACCCGGATAAACAGGCATTCCCTCATAAATTTCATAACTTAAATCGATTAATTCCACTAAATGCTGCCTCCTTATTTTTGATCAAATATCTTTTCAGCCACTGCTGAATATACTTCCAAATCACTGCGGCTGTATAATACAAAACGGATTAGCTTGATTTTTTTTAGTTCTTCTGCAGTTTCTTTCACAGTTTTTAAAGAAATTTCTGCGGCTTCTTTTATGGGGTATCCAAAAACACCTGTTGAAATGGCCGGAAAAGCAACACTTTTTAGCTGACATTCCTCGACCAGATGTAAAGAATTTTTATAGCATCTAGCCAGCAGTTCAGCTTCGGGTTTGTCCTGACCGTAAACAGGACCCAGAGTATGGACTACATATTTATTTGGCAGTTTAAAAGCAGAGGTAATAACTGCCTCTCCAACCTGAATTGGTGCCAGATCCCGGCAGGCTTCTTCTAGTTTTGGGCCAGCCGCTCGATGAATTGCTCCTGCAACTCCACCACCTGTCTTCAACTGAGCATTAGCAGCATTAACCACTGCTTCGATATCCGGTTGAGCTGCTATATCTCCTTCAATCAACTGTAGTTCAATTCCAGCTACATTGTATTTCATTAAGAGTTCCTCCTTTAAATAATCGTTTTATAGTCATTTTAAATGAAGCCCAGTTTTAAATCCCTTTCAATATTAATATAATTCAATAAGCAGCTAATTTATCCTCTTTTGAGCTTTTAAAAAACTAAATCCCTGTTAGAGCAATTTTTAAAAAATTTTTTTAACCTCAGTTTTAAGTTTCAATTCTTTAGTTAAAACTACTTGCCTGGAGTATTAATTAGTCTTAAGTATTTAATTAACGCTTGAAGTATCTAATCACATATATTGAGTCTCTATATTTTGACAGCTTAACTTATCTTTCCTATAATCTATGGTGGAATTAATAAAGAAAGATTAAATTAATTTTTCTTTAGGAGGTATAGTCAAAGATGATTGATCAGAATTTAAGTCAGGAAATTCAGAATTGGATGCAGCAGGAAGTTGAAAAAAGAAATGCAGATGGTGTTGTAGTAGGACTCAGTGGAGGTATTGACTCCTCAGTAGTTGGAGCGCTGGCCAAAGAAGCCTTTGGCGATAACGTACTAGGAGTTATGCTTCCGGCAAATGGAACAGTAACCAAAGATGTTGAATATGCTGAGCTTTTAGCAGATAAATTTGATATTGAAACTTTGAAGGTTAATATGAAAGAAATAAATGAGCCGCTGGAAAATAGATTACAGAGTATTGATATTGAGGAAAACAAAAGAGAACACTGGCCTCAAACTAAGATTCCAACTACTAATCCGGCTGAACAAAATATTCAGACCAGACTTAGAATGATGACTCTTTATTATATAGCTGAAAAGAAAAATTATGTTGTAATGGGTACCAGCAACAAAAGTGAAATTTTAGCAGGTTACTATACCCTTTATGGTGATGGAGCTACAGACATGAGACCAATCGGTGACCTAAATAAAACACAGGTCTGGGAACTGGCAGAAGTTCTAGGTGTACCAGAAAAAATTATTAATCGTCCTCCAACTGGTGGTTGCCGTGGAGATGAAAGCGACCGAGATGAAAAAGAATTTGGTATTGCCTATGAAGATTTTGATAAAATTTATGAATCAATTAATAATAATGATGACCTATCTAAATTTGATGAAGGTGATGTGATGCGGGTCAAAGAATTAATTGATGCAGCCAAAGAAAAAGAAGATGTTCCTACTTTTAAGGTTGCTGAATAAATCTAAGATTCCAGAATAACATAATATAATTGATAAATCGACAAAAGCTGGCACGCACCGTGAACCTGTCAGCTTTTGTCGTTTAAAGTTTCATTTGCTTTTTATTTGATAGTTTTCGACATAATAGAACATAAATCGGGTGGTTCACGGTGCGTGTACATTAATCAAAAAGGTATTCGAACTCCTCATAACCCTCTTCAGCCAGATCTTCAGCTGGAATAAACCTTAGGGCAGCTGAATTCATGCAGTAGCGCAGTCCGGTTGGCTTAGGCCCATCCTCAAAGACATGACCTAAATGGGAGTCGGCATTTTTGGATCTAACTTCAATCCTTTTCATCCAGAGTGAATTATCTTCTACTTCCACTATATTTTCTTCAACCAGCGGCTTAGTGAAGCTCGGCCAGCCCGAACCAGACTCAAATTTATCTGTTGAAGAAAAAAGCGGCTCTCCTGAAACTACATCAACATAAATACCTGGATCTTTATTATCCCAGTACTTATTGTTAAATGCAGGCTCAGTTGCATCAAGCTGAGTCACCTTATACTGCAGATCTGTTAGACGCTCTCTTAATTCAGCGTCGGATTCTTCTTCGTTGATCACTACAGAATCGGCATCTTCTGTCTTACAGAAAGTTGTACATTCTGCTGGATCAATTCCATTCAATCTTAGAAGTTCCTCCTGCAGTTTATCTGTCAGAGCAAAGTTACCGATATTTTGAATAATCTCATTGCGCTCACCCTTACCGCTAACATAACCATTAATTTTACTGATAGTTGGAGAGTTTATAAATTCTTCAATCTTCATCATTTCAAAGTAATGGTCTCTAAATTCAGTTTTCTGCTGTAATCTAAATTTCTGATGATAATTTTCAGCTAAATAAAATCTATCTAATTCTTTAATTACAGTTTTAACTTCGCGATTTCTTTCAGCCTCTAAATTTTCTTTAACCTCTAAAGCAGTTTGCCGCTGCTCTTCGTTATGATAGAGAATTAATGAAGCATACTGTCTTGAATAGGCTTCAGCAAATGCATTGTGGCTGTTGAAGAAAATCTCCACCAGCTCCAGATAAGAAATCTGATCTGGATCATAATCAATCTGAACAGTTTCTGTGTGGTCACCTATTTTTGTATATCTTGGATCTTTCATTTCTCCCCCTGCATAGCCAACTCGGGTTCTAACTACTCCTTCTAAAGCACCAAATGATCCGTCAGGTCCCCAGAAACAGCCGAGACCAAAAGTGGCAGTTTCAGTTTCTAACTCATTCATCTGCTGATCATAAGGAATTAATTCCTGAGCTGAAACACTGGCACTTAGGCCAAATACCGCCAATAATAAAATCGAAGTTGCAAATAAATAATCCATTCAATCTACCTCCTATTTATATCAATGATATAATATCCTGCCCTGCTGACTATATAATAATATTTTTTACCTGATTTTAATAGTAAGTAGATTACTCAAGTTTATGTTCTAGCGGTAGAGAAAGAGAAAATCATTAAGCCCGGCCTCTAAAACCTCAGCTATTATTTCACATTTTGCTTTAAGCAAGAAATAGATATCTTCCTCAATATCAAGCACACCTTCTAAATTACCCTGACCCTTAGAAATTACTAGATCAGCCTCTTGATAAGCAGCTAAAAATTCTGCTGAGGCCTCTTCCATCAGCATTCCCGGAGCAGTGGTACCGCTTTTAATAATTTCTGCATATTCGTTAATCCCGAGTTCTTTAGCTTTTTCTGCGGTAATATCGTTTAAAATAGGGATCTCTCTAACTGCATATGTAATCTTTAAGTTATATGGTTTTAACTCTTTTAAAAGCAGGCGGTCAAAAAGCGCCTCACCTGTATTGTCTGCAATTATGAGTAATCTTGATGCTGACTGAAGTTCATCTTTAAAACGAGGGTAATCACTGTGGGCAAATGAATTCTCTATCGCCTGGTCAATGTTTTCTTTAATATTAACATTAAGACTGACTCCTGCGTCAATAGAATTACCCATTGCTGACATCAAAAGAGCTGCTAATAGTGAATCTTCTGCGGCTGCAATTTCTTTTTCTACCAGCGGCAGCAGTTTGTGAGCCTGGATTAAATTTTTTTCTTTTAAATCAAAATATGGGTCTTTAACTTTAGTTAATTTTTTAATATATTTCTGCATTTGAGCAGCAAGCATAGGTGCTGTAAAATCATTGTTTAAAGCGGGAGCTAAGATCTCCCCAAAATGTTTAATAATCTGCTTTATTTTCTGGTCATCAGCTCCAATCATCTCAGCTGATTCAATGCTCTGTCTTAAAATACAGGGGTAACAATCATATTTTATTTTCATTTTGCATCACCTCAACCAAATTATATGCAGATTATGAACATAAGTCAATAAGTTGTTATTAAAAAAATTATTAAAATATAAAACTGCTGTTTAATATAACAGCAGCCTAAAATTTATATTGCTCGATTCAATTTGTTCTTTTTGCTCTTTCCTGTTGGAATACAGAGAGGAGTTCCAAATACAGGATCAGAAACTATCTGACAGTTTAAATCAAAAACTTCTTTAATCACTTCTTCATCAATAACCTCTTCTGGTTTACCCTGAGCAAAAACACCCTTATCTTTTACAGCCACTATATGATCGGCATAGCGGCAGGCTAAGTTTAAATCGTGCAGAACCATAATAATTGTCCGCTGATCTTTCTGGTTTAATTCATAGAGCAGATCAAGCAGATCAACCTGATGGGAAAGATCAAGATAGGTGGTTGGTTCATCAAGTAAGATTATTTCCGTGTCCTGAGCTAAAACCATTGCCAGCCAGGCCCGCTGCCGCTGCCCCCCAGAAAGTGAACTCAAATCACGATCGGCGAGCTCCAAAAGTCCAGTATCCTTTAAGACTTTTTCTACTATTTTTTGGTCCTCACTGCTTGAAGTCTGATACCATTTTTGGTAGGGATATCTTCCCTGTTCTACCAGCTTGCGGACTGTGATCCCCTCTGGAATAGTAGAGCTTTGAGGTAAAAAGGCAAGCTTTTTTGCCACTTCTTTGGTTGAAAGCTGATTAATATCTTCTCCCTTTAATTCTACAGAACCCTCTACAGGCTTTAAAAGTCGAGCCATAGAATTAAGCAGAGTTGATTTACCAGATCCATTACCACCAATAAAAATAGTAATTTCTCCTTCTGGTATTTCTAAGTTTAAATTATCGATAATTTTATCTTTGTCATAGGCCAGTGATAAATTTTTGGTTTCTAAAATAGCCAAAGTTCTACCTCCTTTAAAATTGATTGCGGTTTCTGTATAGTAAATAAATAAAAAATGGGGCTCCGATTCCGGAAACAAAAACTCCTGCCGGCAAATCAAGTGGTAAAAAGGCTGTTCGGGCAAGCAAATCTGCTCCCATCAAAATCATCCCTCCACTTAAGATTGAATAAATAATTAAGATTGAATAGGATTTACCTCCCAATTTTCGAGCTATATGGGGTGCAATTAGTCCAATAAAGGCAACTCCTCCGGCATAGGCTACTGCAGAACCAGCAAGGGCAACACTGATTAACATCAAGAAAAAGCGGTTAAGCTGAATATTTAAACCCAGACTGGCAGCAATCTTATCACCCAATGCAAGCAGATTTAAACTTTTATAAAATCCGAAAGCCAGTGGAATAAAAATTATAACCCAGGGTAGAAATTGAAAAAGCTCATCCCAGTTTGTACCATAAATACTGCCGGTAAGCCAGACATAGGACTGGACTGTGGTACTGATTGGACTGAAGACAATAATCATTGTTACCAGTGCATCTACGGCTGCTGCAATCCCAATTCCGATCAAAACCAGTCTGATTGAGGTGACTCCCTTCTGCCAGGCTAAAAAATAGATTAAAGCTGAAACCACTGCTGCTCCGAAAATTGCAGCAATGGGTAGACCGGTGATACCATAATCAGCACTAAAAAAACTTAAGTAAGTAATTGCTCCTGCAGAAGCCCCTCCGGTAATCCCAATTATATCTGGAGAAGCCAGAGGGTTTTTAATATTTGCCTGCAGAATTAGTCCAGAAACTGATAGAGCTGCTCCAACTAAGAAAGCCATTAAGGTTCGAGGTAATCTTAAAATATTTATTGTAAAATTATAAGCCCCCTCTTCCAGACCCAAAAAGTGACGGATTACGGTCAGGGGTGAAATATAACTGCTGCCTAAGGATAAAGAAAGAATAAAGATCAGCCCTGCCAGCAAAATAAGTCCAAAAATTAAGATAATCTCCCGTGAAATTTTTAAGTTTTTAAGCATTAACTTTAAACCCCCGCCTGACAATATAAACAAAAAATGGAGCTCCCATAAATGCTGTCATTACTCCAATCGGTACTTCCTGCGGCATTATAATAATTCTGGCTATTATATCTGCAATTAAAAGCATGACTGCTCCGATTATAAAAGAATAAATTATTAACCAGTGGTAGTTATTGCCGACAAAAAAGCGGCTGATATGGGGAACTACTAAACCAATAAATGATATTGCTCCTGCTGCAGCCACTGAGCTGCCGGCTAAAATGACAATACTTAGACCGAGCAAAATTTTAATCACAATAGTCTTTTGCCCCAGACCGGCTGCCATTTCCTCTCCAATCAGTAAAATATTAATATCTTTGGCCAGAATTAGAGCCAGAATTACTGCTCCTAAAATAAATGGCAGCAGGGGTATAATCATTTCAAGATCTCTACCGGCAGTTGAGCCAGAAAGCCAGAAAAGAACACTCTCTAAACTCTCCTGATTAACCACCAAAAGCCCCTGAGTAAAGGAATGAAAAAGAGCAGTAACTGCAGCTCCGGCGAGTATCATTTTTAAAGAAGAAAGCCCACTCCTTCCCAGAGAAGCAATAAAATAAACCAGTAAGCCAGCCAGCATTGAACCAAAAAATGCTAGCCAGATACTAATATTCATTGAAGTGACTCCAAAAAATGCAGCTGCAATCACCAGCAGAAAAACAGCACCTGAGTTAAGACCAAAAATACCAGGTGCAGCAAGTGGATTGCCGGTCAGAGCCTGCATCAAAGCACCAGCAACAGCAAGACTCCCTCCAGCTGCCAGAGCAATTACAGTTCTGCTCAACCTGGTTGAACGGATTATTATATGTCTGGTTGACTGCTGATCATAATTAAAGAGCGCCCTGTAAACACTTTCCAGAGAAACAAAGTGCTGGCCAACAGCCAGACTAAAAACTGCTGCTGTCATTAACAAAATAATTAAAAAGAGCAGCATATTCAATTTTGCTTTTTGATTACGCAAAATATGAGTCATAAGGTTTATTCTTCCAGTTCAAAGTGTTCATATAATTGGTCTAACATAATATGAGCTGATTCAATTCCTCCGGCCATATTCCAGGCAACCTGATCAACTCTAAATACCTGCTCATTTTGAACGGCATCTAAGTTTTCCCAGAGTGGATGTTCAGTCCATTCATTATAAGTATTTTCTACAGCTTGATCATCTGACATGAAAATAAAAAAGGCTTCTGCATTCATTTCCGGGATACTTTCTTTAGAAGTCAGTTTAACTCCCCATGTATCTTCCTTATGTGCTTCTGGTCTTTCAAAACCAAGTTCGTTTAAAATTCTCCCAGCATATCCACTGTAATAAATCCGGGCATGGTCTGCTCTAAAGTTTAAAACTGCAACCTCGAGCGGCCATTTAGCTCCCATTTTAGCTTCAATTTTTTCTCTGAAATCTGCAGCCCGCTGATCCCAGTTTTTTAAAACAGCTTCAGCTTTTTCTTCTCTACCTGCAGCTTCTCCCAATAATTTAACTGTTTCCCTATATCTAAAAACTGTTTCTTCCATTACTGTTGGAGCAATTTGAGATAAAAGATTATAAATATCTTCATGCCTCATTTTAGAAGCAATGATTAAGTCTGGATTTAATTTACTGATTTCTTCTAGATTTGGCTGAGTTTCGAGTCCAACCTGCTTAACATCGCTAAGGTCGTCCCGCAAATACTTATATACAGGTTTTTCGACCCAGGATTCCACAATACCAACCAGGGGTATGCCAAGGGCATGAGCAGCATCATTTGCACCCTGATAAAGGGTTACTACCCTCTTTGGAGTTCCTTCGATCTCAGTTTCTCCCATTGCATGCTCTACAACTCTTGTTTCTGCCATCACCGAAATACTTAAAGTTATAGTTAATAATAAAACCATTACCAAAACAGCTATGTAATTCTTTTTATTTAACAAAATAAATCCTCCTTGTGGTTTTTAGTTATTTTTTTCTGATAAAAGATTTAAAGCAAGTATAAACTATTATTGATTGAGACTGATTATCAAGTTCAATCGCTTATAATTATAACTAAACATATTTATTTTGTCAAGATTAGCGATAAAAATATATTTATATAGTAAACTAATAATAATTAGCTCCGACTACTCAAAAAAATGGAGGGTTCTACCCCTCCACAGTAAGTAACTTATTAATTTTAACCATCACTGCCAATTGCATCAACGGGGCAGGCTGCTAAAGCACTTTCACAGGCTGTCTTTTCGACTTCATTTTCTGGCTGTTTTGATACATAAGCATAATCAGCCCCCATTTCAAAATTATCTGGAGCTTCACCAACACAAATTCCACAGGCTATACATTGGTCATCAACATAATAATCACCAGCAACATTTTCAGAAACACGATTTTCTGGATTTGCCATAACTACCACTCCTCGTAATTTTTTAAGTTCCATCAAATAAATTATAAGATTTTTCCGAATATTTGTCAAAATTAACTGGCTATTTTAGTTGGATTTAAAAAATCTAAAGAGGTTTATAATTTTATATTTGCTGTGATTCTTTCTTGATTTTAAGCAATTTAAAAGGTATCATAGAAATAGTGCAAAATTTAACTAAACTTATAAATACATAATAAAGGTGGTAAAAAAATGGAAACAAGTGAAATAAAAAAACCTGCTTTAAAAAGTGCTGTAACTGCCTTATCTGTAGTTATTGCAGTTATTTTAATTTCAATTAGAACAATTTTAGTTTTAGAGAGTGCCCTTGTTTTAGGTGCTATGACAGCTGCAGTTTTTGCTCTTTTTATGGGGTTAAGCTGGCATCAAATTGAAAAAGGCATGATTTCGGGAATTAAAAATGCTATTGGAGCTTCTTTAATCTTAATTATTATTGGGATGGTTATTGGAAGCTGGATTTTATCAGGAACTATCCAGACAATGATCTACTACGGTCTTAATTTTTTAAGTCCAGGTATTTTCCTGCCGGCAGCATTTATTTTAGCAGCTATTACTTCTATTTTAATTGGAAGTTCTTTTGGAACAATTGCTACTATGGGGATTGTTTTACTGGGGGTTGCTGAAGGACTGGGAGTACCAAAGGCCATAACGGTTGGGGCAATAGTCTCTGGAGCTATGCTGGGGGATAAAATCTCGCCAATGTCAGATTCAACTAATTTAACGGCTGCGATGAGCAGTACAGATTTATTTGAACATATTAAATCAATGCTTTACATATCAGCTCCAGCAGCTTTGATCAGCTTGATTCTTTACTCTATTCTAGGGGCCTCTTATCTTGATGGTGGAGCCGATCTAAATCAAATTTCAATAATTATGGAAAATCTAAGCAGTAATTTTAATATTTCTTTGTGGACTTTAATTCCACCAGCTTTAATGCTGCTGCTTTCATTATTTAAAACGCCTGCTATTGCCTCACTTTCAATCAGCTTTATTACAGCTTCTATTTTTGCTTTTTTAACTCAGGGGGCGGGCTTTGCAGAAATCTTAAATGCAGCTGCCAACGGCTACCAGGCAGATACAGGAATGGCGCTTTTAGATAACCTCTTAACTCAGGGGGGAATCAATAATATGATGAGCACAGTTGCCATCATTATGGCTGGAACTGCGATGGGCGGTATTCTGGAAAAAGCAAGAATTTTAGAAGTATTACTCGAATCGATGTTAAAAGTAGTTAAGAAACCACGGGATTTAATTTTAATTTCTTTAACTTCAGCTTATGTTATGCTTTTAGCAACTGGTGAGATGTTTGTTTCAATTGTAATTCCGGGCCGAACTCTGGCTCCTGCTTATCAAGAAATGGACATTGATACTAATGTGCTTTCCCGTTCTTTGGAAACTGCTTCTACTCTGGGCTGTTCTATTTTACCCTGGGGAGTTGTTTCAGTCTATATTCAAAATGTGATGGATATTGGCTTTAGCTATATTCCCTATACATTCCTGTCTTTTCTGGCCCCAATTATTGCTGTAATTTATGCATATACAGGAAAGTTCACCTTTAGAAGTAACTAGCACTTTAAACTATCTGCTATGTCAAATAATATCTAAAAAAGTTAAAGCGCTGTATCCTTAAAATTAAGGTCAGCGCTTTTCAAGTTACGTGGTTTTTTAAATTCCACTTCTGATTTTATGAACTTTAAAAAATTTTAGCTTGAATTAGACTATTAACTTTAAATCAAAAATGAGGCAATAGGATTCTCATCACTAGTGCTGTAAACTTCTTTAGTTTTTAAATCAACAGCACTTAAAATTCCTCCCTTACCTGATCCGGTATCAACCAGGATTTTATTTCCCTCAAATTTAACTTCGGCAACAGGTGTATGTCCGGCAACTATTGTTCTTTCTTCTTTAAAATCTTCACTTTTAGCTCCTAAAAATTTATAGCGAATCCAGATTAAATCATGTTTTGTCTGTTCTTCTAAAGTCAGTGCAGGATTAATACCGGCATGGACAAATATATAATTTTGATCTGCCTGATAATATGGAAGTGAATCAAAAAAATGAGCAGCCTCTTTTAGCTCACTTTGATTTGGAAAACTGGCTTCTGTTTTTCGGCCTCCATTCTGATACCAGAGATTAACATTATTATTGTTTAGAACAGCATCAATCATCATTTCCTCATGGTTTCCTCTTAAAAAAATATTTCTACCATTATCCAGTTTTCTAATATATTTATAAACCTGATAGGAACTAGCACCACGATCAATATAGTCGCCTAAAAATATCAATTTATCAGTCTCAGAGTTATAATTAATTTTTCCAAGAATTATCTCTAATTCTTCTATTTCTCCGTGAATGTCCCCGATGACATATTCAGCCATTTGAGCCACCTCCACTCAATACTTTAAACTAATTATAACATAATTCTGCAGATATTTTAATTTGAGTAGAGTTAAGAAGCTTTTGAAGTAATCTAAAGTTTTAAAAAATATATTATTATTTTAATGATCATTATTTAATTGATCGAGCATTTCTTCTGTTTTCTCAAAATGAGAGCCCTTCCAGTAAATTTTATCGCACTGCTGACAGTATTTAAATTCTTCAAAATATTTCTTCGTTTTTGGTTCCAGTCTTTCTATAATTTCCTCTTTATCGACATCTATTAATTTACTATTGCAGTTAACACAGCGGCTTTCTTGGTCAGGATAATATTGACCTAAATTAAATCTTGCAAAAACTTCTTTCAGCTGTGCCTGAGGATCATCATGCCAGATAAATTTAGCCCATTTAACCTTTTTCCGCATTAATAATCCCCTATCTCTGCTTAAAATTATTCTTTTTTCGCTAACTGCCTGTTCTGCAATTTCTTTGTCCAGATAATCATTTCTATAAGCTGTGTCAAAACCAAAACGCCTTAAATAGAGGGCCAGCTTGCCCAGGTGAACATCGAGAATAAACTTTGGTTTTGCTGGATATTCAGGCAGCAGAGATTCTCCTGGTCTCAGCTTAAAATTATATAGATACGGGTAAACAGAAAAGAAATCTTCTGACTGCACCAGATAAGAAAAATCTACTGGTTGAGAATTTTTTAAGATCAAAGCAACCTCTGGATGAGGAATTCCCAAGCTTTCTATCCGATCTTTAATAGTTTGACGACCTTTATAATAATGCAAATAATAGTACTGGTCGACAGACTTCAGATTTTTCTGATCAGGGTCAATAAATTTATTTAGATAACCATAGAATCTTAATTTAATAGTCTTAATAATAATTTCCTTTCTTTTAAAAGTTTTTAGCAAAAATTAATTTAAAAACTAATAGTGAACATCAGGTTCAAGCACATGATAGCTGGAATTTCTTATAATACTTTTTTTAGCCTTAAATTTATTCTTATTATAGTACATATTTTTATCAGCATTATTAACCATTTCTTCTAAACTATTATATTGATGACTGTGATGAACATAACCAAAGGCAATACTAAAATTATTTTCAGGGTGTTCTTTTATTTTTTCCTTTAATCTTTTAACAATCTGCTTACATGTTTTTTGGTCAGTATCTGGTAGAATTATTGCAAATTCATCTCCACCAATTCGAGAAATAATATCCTTCTGCCGCAGTTCAGACTTCAATAACTTTGCTGCTGATTTAATGTAATGGTCACCTTTTTTATGACCATGGTTGTCATTTATAATTTTCAAATCATTTATATCAGCGATGATTACAGATAAATTATGTTCAGCTGGATCATTAAACTCTGCCAGAACATTTTCAAAGTATCTTCTATTATGTAATCCTGTCATTTCATCATGAAAACTTAAATATTTTATTTTTTTATTTTTATTTTTAAATAAATTAATTTGCCTGTAGTTAAGTAATAATCCTATTAACATTTGAATTATTATGTAAATTTTAACTATAGTATGATATTCTAAAAATAAGAATAAAACATAGCCATTCAACTGAAAGATCCAGATAGTTAATGTTTTTTGATCATAATAATCCTTTAAAATATACTGAAAGCTCAAAATTAAAAAGACAAAATAAGCCAGACCAAATAAGTAATTAACCTGATCATTTACTTTACCTAGAAAAAATTTAGATAAAATAATTAAAAACAATAAAAAAAGAAGAAAATAAATTATTTTAATAAAAATATTGTCTCTATTCTTTTCCTTACTCAGCTCCATTTTTACTCATCTCCATTTGATTTTCTAATAATTTCTAAATTAAAGCTTATAATAATTATAATTCTTGCTCAGTTAAAAATATCCTTTAAATTATTGCTAAAATTTTAAAAATTTTGTATACTGATTTTAAAATAAGAATAGATAAAAAAGGGGCCGATAAAATGGATCTAAAAAAAGAAGAAATCATGGAAGAATTACGCTCTATATTTTTAAATAAAACCTTTGATGCTCTGCTGCCACCAATAATTTATGCAGTAAGTAATTCAATATTTGGCCTGATTCCTGCAGTTTTTCTGGCAGTGGCAGCAGCATTATTTAATTTCAGCAGAAGGATTATTAAAAAAGAAAATTGGAAATATTCTCTTGCAGGCTTAATCGGGGTTGTTTTTGCCTCTTCACTTGCTTATCTAAGTAATAATGCGAGCAGTTATTTCATTCCTGCACTGACATCTTCAACTCTGTTTTTACTGGCTTCAATCATTTCTATCATAATTGGCAGGCCTTTAGCTGCCTGGGCCAGCCATTTAAGCCGGGGTTGGCCGCTGCAATGGTTCTGGCGTGATGATATAAAACCAGCCTATCGAGAGGTCACAATATTTTGGGCTCTTTATTTTGCTTTGAGGCTCACAATTCAGCTTAACTTATTTTTCAGCGACGCAGTGCTCAACTTAGCCTGGGTAAATATCATTTTAGGCTGGCCAACAATTACAGTAGTTTTGGCTATCAGCTACCTTTATGGAATCTGGCGTTTAAATAATCTGGGTGGCCCTGGAGTCGATGAATTTAAAGATGAAAAAGATCCTCCCTGGGATGGACAAAAAAGAGGTTTTTAAAACGATGCTCATTTATGTTCACGCACCCGGTGCGTGAACATAAATGAACAAAAACCACCTCTTCAGGTGGTTTAAGTTAAAAGATATTTTGTTTTTACTTTTTAAGCTTCTGCTTTTGCTAAATCAACTAAGGCTTGAATCGCAATGTCAATTGATTTTGATTCTGCCTCTTTAAAAAGTCGATCCTTTTCTTCCAGGCTGAACTGTTTTTTCTTAATTATGTTGGAATCAGTACCAACAATGGCTCCAACCTTTAAATTTCTTTTGGCAGCAACTACAAATAAGGTGGCACATTCCATTTCAGAAACTATCATCTGGGTATTTAAAAGTTCCTGGTTTAAATCCTCATTCTGCATGTAATAAGCATCTCTGGTGTAACTCCCTCCAACATAAACTTCCTGTCCTAAGTCTGCAGCTGCCTTTTTTAAGGCATCGGTAATCCCATCATCTGCTACAGCCGGATAATTTGCTGCTAAATATTCGAAAGAAGTTCCCTCACCTCGGTAAGCAGAATTTACTACCGCAACACTACCTACAGGCATATCTTCTTTTCTACCACCTGCTGAACCAACTCGAATGAAGGTATCTGCCCCCAGTTTAGCCAGCTCTTCCATGGCAATTGCAGCTGAAGGACCGCCAATTCCGGTTGAACACACGCTTAATTCTACTCCATCTTTCTCTCCTGTAAAAACAGTATATTCTCGATTGACAGCTATTTTTTCTGCCTTATCAAATTTTGCAGCAATTCTTTCTGCCCGGCCAGGATCACCTGGAACCAAAACGTATTTTGCAATGTCTCCTTTTTTACATCTAATATGTTTTTGTAATGTCTTATCGTAATCCACTTTTAATTATTCCTCCTCATCAATAAATAAATTAACAACTTCCATCTTTTCTACATCTATTAAACCTTTGTCAGTCAGCTTTAAAGCGGGACTCACTGGTAAGGTGTTGGTGCTTAAGGACATAATCGGGTTATAGTGCTCATAGCCTAACTCGACCATAGCCTCTCTAATTTTTGAAATTTTTTCTGCCAGCAGATCCAGCGGCTTTTCAGTTAAAATACCTGCAACTTCAAGCTGGAGTGAGGCTTTGATTTCACCATTTTCGACTACACAGTATCCTCCCTGGTTTTCAATTACCCAGTTGGCAGCTATTAGAGCATCTTCCATATTTGAAGCAATTAAATATAAGTTGTGGTGGTCATGGGCATAAGTTGTTGCAACTGCTCCTCTTTTAATGGTGCTGCCGCTAATTAAAGCTTTAGCAAAATCACCACTGCCATAGCGGGAAATTACTGCTGCTAAATTAAAATCACTCTGCTCCCAGCCTACAACTCCAGCTTCCAGCTTCAGCTCTGCAGTTTTGGCTTCTGTATATGTGCTTTCGGACTTAACCTCTATAATTCTGCACTTAACTTTTTCTTGATTTGAAGCATGCTTAATCTGAAGATTTTCTGCAGTTAATTTATCAATATTAACTGAATTGTAAAATTTTGCAGGGAAAGCCTTTGTGTAATTTTTAGCTTCTGTTTGACCATTAGTGTAAACCTTTTTACCCTCAGCATAAACCTCTTCGATATTAAATGATTCTAAATCATCAAGGATAATAAAATCTGCTCTTTTATTTGGAGCTAAAACGCCTCGATCATATAATCTCATTCTTCTAGCAGGCGTGTATGTTGCCATATAAATAGCATTTTCAATACTAACTCCCATCTCAACAATTTTTCTTAAAATATGGTCTAAATGACCATCTTTAACTAAAGTATCAGCCATCACATCATCAGTTACTAAAGCTAGATGTTCGTAAATATCATTTTCAAGAATATAATTAATAACCTCAGACCGCAGGGATTTTTCCTGAATTTCTACAAAAACTCCATTATAAATTCTGTCCCTCAATCTTTCGACAGACTGCAGACAGTGGTCTGAATTAATCCCTTTTGCTGCAAACTGGGCCAGCTCTTCCCCTACCAAAGAAGGAATATGACCTTCGATAATGTAATCGGGATGGTTTTCATTTAAAAAACTTAAAATTTTATTTATCGGCAGGTTTTGATCACCACTTAAAACAGCCTCATTATTCATAACTTCACCCAGACAAATTACCTTATCTTCGCCAATTAACTCTGCAACTTCTTCGACAGAGATCTGAGCACCTGTAGTTTCCAGTTTTGAGGAAGTGGAAGGAACAGAGCTGGGAATAGCATAATAAATATCAACTGCTGCCTCTTCACCAGCTTTAATCATTGCTTTAATGCCTTCAATTCCAAAAACATTAGCAATCTCATGTGGTTCTGAAACAATAGTTGTTAAACCGTGTTTGATTATTTCATCTGCAAACTGCTTTGGTGCTGCCATTGAACTTTCGATATGCATATGGATATCAATTAAACCCGGAATAATATATTTACCTTCCGCTTCTATTTCCTGCTCTGCTCTAATCTGCTCTGGATAAGCTTCTCCAGTATAGACTATCTGATCATTTTTCACTGCTAAATGTCCTTTAAAAAACTTTTTGAAATAACTATTATAAACATTTGCATTTTTAAATAAAATATCTACTTCTTCCACCATTAATCCCCCTAAACTGTTATTTTGCTGCTTATTTAAGCTCTAAATTCAATGATTTTCCTGAAATATTTAGACTGCTTCAATTTAATAAGCAAACATTCTGTTCCAGCGGTTCATCCATTCTTCTTTGTTTTCGTTAATTAAAGACCAGTCAATTGTATTTAAGCTGTTAATTAATTCGGCTCCATAAGTTAAACCTTCAGCTTCTGCTTCTGTTAATTCAACTTCCATATTCAAAGGTGATTCTACCTTATCTAAAGCCATTTTAGTCTGTACTTCTTTGCTGATTGCATAGTTGATAAACTTCTCGGCCAGTTCTTTGTTATCACTACCTTTAACAATATTTAAGGTGTTAAAGTTAGCAAATGATCCTTCTTTAGGATTTAACCAGACAGATCCATCAACTGCATCTTTAACTCTGAAGAAAGCAAAGTCCATTGCCGGTGCTGCTACTATTTCTCCCTGAGCAAACATATTTGCTACATCAGATGAACGAGAATAGTTTTTAACAACATTTTCTTTCATTTTTTCTAACTCTGCAAAAGCCTGATCAGGGTTTTCAGCTAAACTTACTCCTGCTTTTTCAGCTGCCATAATCAGCATTGCTGGCCCTGAAGTTGTATTAAAGTCTGGAATTGACACATTTTCTACTAAAGATTCATCCCAGAGGTCAAACCAGGATTCGATTGGCTCTTCTACAGAATTTTGATCATAAATAATTCCCAATTTAACAAGTGTATAAGCAGGTCCATACTGCTCTCCATGTGGATTTCTGGCAACTGGATACAGTTTTTCTATGTTAGGAATATTATCTCTGTTCAGCTCAGCAATCATTCCTGAGTTTATCGCATCAAGCGCAAATGATTCAGCTAAGTAAATAACATCAACTGTTGACCCCTGACGCATTTTTACTTTGTTTAAACGAGTAGAGTTGTTTCCAACTTCTAATTGAATTTCACAATCATATTTTTCTTCAAAGGGTTCATAAAGGTTCTTCCACAATAGATCCTCATTGTACCCCCAGGTTGAGATTACAAGTGTTTCTTGAGCCATTACTGCTGAAGTTAAAAGAACAGACATTACAAAAACCATAACTAATAAGATTGATAGACGTTTTTTAAACATTTTATTCCTCCCTGACTAAAATTATTTTTTCTTCTGGAAAATATAAATTTACTTGAGCATCATTTTCAATTCTCTTTTCAGTTGCTGCATTGACGACAAATTCTCCATACTCTGTTTCAACATTATACTGATATTTTTCACCTAAAAAAGTACTAATTTTGATTTTGCCTCTGATTGAGTTATCTTTTTCCTCACCTCCAGCTCTTGTTATTTCTATATCATTTGGGCGGATTGAAGCCCGGAATTTATCTTTATTATTTTTTAAGTTAACTGAACTTACGTGAAACAAATCTCCTGCTTCTGTTTTAAAATCATCTCCATCTCGGAATAGATCAAAAAAGTTTTCAAAGCCAACAAAATCTGCAACAAATTCTGTTTCCGGATTTCTATATATTTTTTCAGGACTGTCCAGCTGTTCTATTTCACCATCTTTCATCACAACTACCCGGTCAGAAATTGAAAAACATTCTTCCTGATCATGTGTTACATAGACTGTAGTTAGACCTAGTTTTTGCTGGATATTTCTGATTTCAACCCTCATTTCTACCCGTAATTTAGCATCAAGGTTACTCAATGGTTCATCTAAAAGCAGCAGGTCTGGTTCAATTACCAAAGCTCGAGCTAAAGCAACCCGCTGCTGCTGGCCACCTGACAATTCTGCCGGATATCGTTTTAAAAATCCACTTAAACCAACAAGGTCAATCATTTTTTCTACTCTGGTTTTGATTTCGGACTCTGCTGTTTTCTGCATTTTTAGTCCAAAAGCCACATTGTCAAAAACGTTTAGATGTGGAAAGAGGGCATAATTTTGAAAAACAAAACCAAAGTGCTTTTTATGTACTGGTACATCAGTAAAATCCTGGCCTTTAAACATTATTTTACCCTTTTGAGCCTTAACAAAACCGGCAATAGATCTTAAAGTAGTTGTTTTTCCACATCCGCTGGGGCCAAGTAGTGAAACGAATTCTCCCTTATTAATACTCAAATTAAAATCTTCTAAAACTGTATTTTTACCATATGCAACTTTTAAATTTTCTAATGAAAGAAAAGACATCTCTTACCTCCTACTAATTTTCTACAAAATAATTTAGACCTAAACTTCTTTCAATGATAAACATTAAAACTGTAGTCATCAGCATTAATAAAACAGAAAGTGCTGCAACTGTTGGATCAAAATAATATTCTACATAACTCATCATCTGGATCGGTAGGGTGCTGATACCCGGTCCGGTTAAAAACACTGAAATTGGAACATTATTAAAAGAATTGATAAAAGCAAGAATAAAGCTCGCAATTACACCTGAACTTATATTGGGCAGTACTATAATGAAAAATGTTTTTAAAGGACTGGCCCCAAAAATAACTGCTGCTTCTTCTATTTCATAGTCAAAATTCTCTAAATTTGCCGATATTACTCTAATTATGTAAGGCATTATAAAAATTGTATGTCCAATCAGCAGACTGGAAAGAACGGGAAGCTTCAGTTTAATTATTAAAAAATTAAAGAGTGAAAACCCAAATACAATTTGAGGAATTAAAACCGGTGATAAGAAAAAAGATTCGATTAATCTTTTATGCTTAAAATTACCTCTGCTAATTATATATGATGCTGGAATCCCCATTAAAAGAGCCAAAAGCGTTGATATAACAGCAACCTTTAAACTGATCACAAAAGTGTTGATAAACATTTCCGTCTGAAAAACATTGACAAACCAGCGGACGGAAAAAGAATCAGGAGGAAATTTGAGAAATTCTGATTCACCAAAGGCTGTTAAAGTAATTATTAAAAGTGGTGCTATTAAGAAAAAATAAACAATTAATGTGAACACACTTAAAGTTTTGCCTTTTTCATTCATTATTTTACACCCCCTGGATTCAGTTTGTCTGAGAAATAATTAATTAATATAACAATAGTAAAGGTAGTTAATATCATTACTGCAGCAATTAGAGAAGCCTGTTCCCAGTTGAATAAAGCCAGAGCATTCTCATAGATTAAAGTTGACAGCACTCTTGTTTTATCTCCTCCCAAAAGCATTGGTGTTGTATAAGCAGTAAAACTACCTGTAAAAACAAGTGATGTCCCAATAATTAACCCGGGTAAACTTAAAGGGAAAACGACCTTCATGAATGCCTTAAATTTTGAAGCACCTAAACTTTCTGCAGCTCTTATAAGTTCACCATCAATATTCTCCATAACACCTACCAGTGATAAAATCATCAAAGGTAAAAATAAATATAAAAGACCTGTAATTACAGAAAACTCAGTGTACAGTAAATTAAGTGGTTCTTCAACTAATGATAAAGCTAATAATATATCATTGATTATTCCATTCTTCCCTAAAATAATCATCCAGCTAAATGAACGCACAACAGGACTTGTCAGCAGTGGAAAAACTGCTAAAACTAAAAAAATACCTCTATATTTCTTAGCAGATCTGGAAATATAATATGAGGTAGGAAAACCTAAAAAAGCAGCTAAAATAGTTGTAATTCCAGCAATTTTAAGAGTTCTAAAATAAATATCTCTTAAATAATAATCTTTAAAGAAGTTAGAATATCCACTTAATGTCCAGCCGCTATCTACCTGAACTGTGCTGACCATTGTTAGTAAAATTGGTACAACTAAAAAGAAAATTATAAATAAAAATGCTGGTAAAAATAATAAATAACTCCACTTTCCTTTCACAATAACCCTCCCTTGTTTAATTATATTGACCTAAATATTTTGTCGATTATTATATACTATTCATTATAAATTTCACGATTCCTCTATTTTTTTTAATAAATTCAGCTAATGTTTGTTTATGTGCACGCACCGGGTGCGTGCACATAAACAAACAAAGACCCATCACCTGTCCAAAATGATGGGCCTTTTAGCAAAATTGCTGCTGTATTTTATTAAATTAATTTTTAACTAATTTAAAATCATTTTTTACCAGCTCAAGCAGAGAGTTGACTGCTTCTTCTTCGTCATTACCATCTGCTTGAATGGTTATCTTATCATTCTGGGTTGCTCCCATTGTCATAATCGAAATTATACTTTTGGGATTATACTCTTTATCTTCATTACCATTTTTAAAAAGTACAAGGTCTGATTTGAATTTACTCGCCTGCTTTGAAAAAATACCGGCAGGTCTGGCATGAAATCCTTCCTCATGTTCTAAAATGAAATCTGCTTTTTTCATATTTATTCACTCCTGTTTATTTGTATTAACTAGTGTTTAATAGCTAATACTTAATTTTTCTGATTTGAAATTCTATTTTTTGAAATTTTCTAGTAAATAATTCTCCGCTGCTGCTGACCAGAGTCCATTATTATTCTCAATAATATCTGCTAATTCAGCAAACTTATGATTAGCTTCGCCTTTTTTAGCAAAATCTTCTAAAGCTGTCAGTTCCATATCAATTGAAGTATAGATTAGTTTTTTCCCACCGGGAATTTTTGGCAGATTCTGAATAGTATCAGCTGCACTGTCCAGTCCACCAACATGGGTAATCATTGTTGCTGGATTTAATCTTCCCTCTGCTGAAAGCTTGAGTGACTCGCGCATATCATCATCATTACCACCAGTTGAACCCATAATGTGAGTTGGAGAATAGTGAATATTGTACAGGTTAAATTCTGCAGAAAGATTTTTATCTGTTGGGCCTGCAAAAAAGTTCATACAGCCGTCTTTACCCAGAATCTGGTCTCCCTGTTCTGCCAGCTCTCTCACCGGTGCATAGACAAATACATCATCATAACCTTCGCCCCCAACCAGTTCTTTAAGTTCAGCCGGTACGTCTTCCATCTCTGCAGTGTTGACAAAATGGAGTTCGACCGCCTGTTTTTCTGCCTCTGCCTGAGTGAATAAGCTGGCTGCTCGATCCAGACGATCCTGGTTAATATCTGTTACTACAACTACTGATGGTTTACGATCTGCATGCAGGGCATAATCGATCGCTCCTAAGCCCATTGGACCCGCTGCCCCCAAAAGAGCAACTTTTCCGCCTTCTACTATTCCCATTTTATGAATATAGTTATTACTTTCTGTGTGATAAACTGCATGATAGCCACCTACGATACAGGACATGGGCTCTGAAAGTGAGGCCTCATAAAATCCATCTCCCTCATATTTTAAAAGATAACCTAATTCCATAACTTCCTGAGGAATAATTGTATATTCTGTATTACCGCCAAAATATTTGTAGGAATACCCTGGAGCATAAGGACTCCCCTTGTAGTTTAAGGCAGGCTGAACTGCAAATTTTTCGCCCGGCTCAAACTGATCCTGCCACTTTTTACCCACTTTAACTATCTCTCCTGCAAATTCATGTCCGGTAATTGTTGGGTTATCTGCAACATCATCAGGAACCCTCTTGTGACGTCCACCCTGAATAACTGCTTTATATGTCGACATACAGATACTGTTTGAGACAATTCTTGCTAAAATTTCATCATCTTTAATTTCTGGAAGCTCAAATTCTTCTAATCTAAGATCATTTTCACCATATATGCGGACCGCTCTTGTTTTCATTAGTTGATCACCCTTTGTTTAGTTTGTTTTTTAAAAAAGTTTTTTCAGTTAAGATTTAGTTTGAAGTTCCTTGATTTGAATCGTTTCTTTAAGTCTTTCTACATCTTCTCTATTTCCCATTTTTGTACCATTTTTAATTAAAGTTGCACTGCTGCAGGCAGCGGCAGTTTTCAGCATTTCTTCAAGCTTAAGTTTGTTTTCTAAACCATATGCTAAACCAGCTACCATTGCATCTCCTGCTCCAACTGTACTTTTAACATCTAATTTTAGAGCTTCGATTTTGATGTTTTTATCTGCAGTGATAAAAACTGCTCCTTCTTTGCCTAGAGACAGCATAATCATTTCTACCCCAGTTTTTAGAAGACTTTCTGCCTTTCGAACCATAGTTTTTAAGTCATTAAATTCTTCATTAAAATGAAGTTCTAGCTCATGCTCGTTAGGCTTAATCAACGTTGGAGAAGCCTGAACAGCTTTTCTAAATAATTCACCATCTGCATCTAAAATTGTTTTTATTTCTTTTTGGTTGGCAGCAGCTATAATTTTTTGGTAAATATCTGTTTTAACTCCCTGTGGTACACTGCCTGCCAGCACTAAAATATCATTTTTATTCAAATCGGCAAATATTTTTTCCTTTAACTCCAAAATTTGTACAGAGGTTACAACCGCTCCTGACTCATTTAGATCAGTAAAGGTATTATTGAGTGGATCAACCATTTTAGTATTTGTTCTTGTTTCTGCTTCAGTCTGCACAAATTCAGATTTTATCCCAATTTTTTCAACTTCTTTTATTATATATTCACCAGCTGCTCCACCTAAAAAACCTGCCGCTGTACTTTCTTGACCTAAATTTTTAAGCATCTTAGAAACATTAATCCCTTTACCACCAGCATCTTTATGCACTTTTTTGATTCGATTTAAGTGATTAACTTTGAAATTTTCTACAATTATTGTTTTATCTAAAGCCGGATTTAAGGTTAGTGTTTTTATCATCAGCATCAATCCTTATTAAAATATTTTCAACTGCACTAAACTTTGATCCCTGCTCAGCAATTTTTAAAACTAAAGCTGAGCAGAGAGTTTGTTTATCTTTTAAATAGTAAACTTCTTATAAATGTAATTGAGATCATCTGTTGTCCTTAATTTTTCTGCTCCTGTATCTTCTTCAATTAATTCCGATAGGTTAGCTAAGACTTTCAGATGTTCATTTCCTACTCCTGCAATTCCAATTACTAAATAAGCTGTTTCTCCTTCAAAATCTATGCCTTCAGGAAACTGCAGAATTGAAATTCCAGTTTTATTAATTTTTTTCTTTGCAGCTCCTACTCCGTGAGGGATTGCAACTCCCTGACCAATATAGGTTGACATTTCTTTTTCACGGTCAAGCATAGCATCAACATAGTCTTCTTCTACATACCCGCTTTCAACTAATAGTTCTCCAGCCATCTTTATTGCCTTTTCTCTGTCAACACTTTCAAGACCCAGTTTTATATTTTTTTTCTTTAGTATTTTTTTATTTTCAGAAGAATTAGAGCCTGAGTTATTTTCAGCAGCAGTTTTTTTAGTTATATTTGATTGATCTGCTTCTTTTTTATTATCTTCAACAAGTCTATTTACTAATTGGTCATAGGCAGGTGTCTGCAGAAAATCCTGAATTGAGATATGCTCTGCCTGAGGTGCCACTCCTTTTGCCCGTTCGGTTAAATTTTGATGTGTAATTACAATTTGTGCATCCTCTGGTATTTCATTGATCGCTTTGTTGACAACTATAATGTCTAAACCAGCAGCCTTAATCTTTTTGCGCAGTTTTCCAGCTCCCATTGCACTTGATCCCATACCTGCATCACAGGCAAAAACAATTTTATTTACTTCAGCTGCACTAACTGTTTTAGCTTTTTTATCCATGTGTAAATCTCTACCCTTTTGCTCTCTTACCTTTGATTGGGCAGATTCAAACTCCATGGTGTCTCCTCTAGCAACCGACCTTTTAATTAAAACAGAAGCAATGACAAAAGAAACTGCAGTGGCGATCAAAATACCAGCAAACACTCCTAAATAATTACCTCTTGGTGTCATAGCAAGATAAGCAAAAATACTACCAGGAGAAGGAGTTGCTACCAGACCAGTATTAAATAATCTAAAGGTAAAGATTCCGCTTGCTCCGCCACCGATAACCGCCAGTAAAAGTGAGGGCTTCATTAGAACATAGGGGAAGTAAATTTCGTGAATTCCACCAAAAAAGTGAATTATTATTGCTCCAGGTGCAGATTGTTTTACCATACCTTTGGCAAAGATCCAGTAAGCTAATAGTATTCCAAGGCCGGGACCGGGATTTGTTTCCAGCATGAAAAAGATTGATTTACCTGCTTCTTCTACCTGTTGGATCCCCAATGGTCCTAAGACACCGTGGTTAATTGCATTATTTAAAAATAAGATTTTTGCCGGCTCAATAAAGATTGAAGCTAAAGGCAGTAAACCCCGGCTGACAAAGGCATTAACACCAATTCTTAAAATTTCATTTAGTCCGACAACAATTGGCCCAATAATCTGATAGGCTAAAACTGCCAGTAAACCACCCATTATTCCAGCTGAAAAGTTATTGACCAGCATTTCAAAACCTGATTTAATTTTACCTTCAAATGCCCGATCAACATGTTTGATGGTCCAGCCACCAAAAGGTCCCATAATCATAGCTCCAATAAACATTGGAATATCAGAACCAACAATTACTCCCATAGTAGCTACTACTCCAACTACTCCCCCTCTAACACCAGCGACTAATTTACCACCGGAAAAGGCTATTAAAAGAGGCAGCATATAGGTGATCATCGGACCAACTAAACTTGCCAGCCCTTCATTTGGAACCCAGCCAGTTGGAATAAAAAAGGCTGTAATTAAACCCCAGGCGATAAAGGCACCAATGTTAGGCATTACCATTCCACTTAAAAATCTACCAAAACTCTGAACTTTATTTTGAAAACTGCTTTTCTGCATTTATTTTTCCTCCTTGTGATAATTTACAGTACTTTTTTGCTGTAAAAAATAGTCAAAATGCTCTGATAAACCATAGTAAATTTCTTCCCTGCTTCCTACTTTAACCGCATCTATAAAATCCTGATTTTCAATCAATAAATGACTTATTTCACTCAGTACCTCTCTTCCCTGGGTACTTCCTTTTATCGGGGCAGCCATCACAATTACAATTTCTATCACTGTTTTTTCCCCAGCTTCAGTTATAATCTCAAAACTTTTATCCGGTCTGATAACTGCAAAATATAATTCTCTAACAGCACTGCTCTGACAGTGTAATAACATGATTTGATTATGCTTTAAGACTGTGCTTCCTTTTTCTTCTCTTGAAGTTAAGTCTTTTTCAACTTCTCGCTTCTGTCTTTGAGAATTGCTCAGAAGCTGAGCAGCATCTTCGATTAATTTGTCTACTGTTTTATAATGATAGCTATTTATAAGTTGAAAGTTATTTAAAACCTCCAAGATTCCCTGATTGTAATTATTTATCATTTCTAGTTTTTCTTTTAGAGTTATTTTCTTACTGCTTTGCTGATTTTTTGCCTGATGATTGAGCAGAAAATCATTAATTTCCTGCTGCTGTTTTTCATTTAAAAGAGGGTTTACAACAATTACAGGTATTTCACTTTTGGGAATCGACACTGTTGAAATTATTAAATCTAGATTAAGATCTTTGATTACCTGATTATCAAAGTCTAAGGTTGAAATAAGTGAAGTTATTTCTATGTTTTCAAATTCTTTGCTTAATCTTGAAGCCAAAAGCCTTGAAGCTCCTATCCCACTTGTACAGGCAACAGCTGCTCTGTATTTTTGTTGTGGCTTTCTCTTCCTTTCAACAGCCGAGCCTAAATGCATTGCTATATAGGCGGCTTCAGACTCTGGAACTTCTATCTTTTCTTCTGCTGCTAAAATTGCTGCACATTTTTTAGAGACCTGAAAAAGTTCTTCATACTTTTCTTTTATTTCAGCTAAAAGTGGATTTCTGATATCCAAATTCAGTTTGATCCGATTAATTGTTGGCTCTAAGTGTCTAACCAGGCCAATTAAAAGCTCTTCATCATCTTCTAAATAGATACCTAATTCAATTTCAGCCTTTTCAATCATTTTTCTTGTAAGGTAAACTAAATGATAATCATCTGTCATCGATATTTCATCATTATAGATTCCACCTCGACCCTTACTCCCCATTAAATGCATGGTTACATATGCAACTTCTGCCTCTGGAATTTCTACACTGAAAGCATCTGCAATTGAACTTACCAAATTTTTAGCAATCAAAAATTCATCATTATTTTTGATTTTTTCTAAAAGCTTCTGCTCAATTGTAATTTGATCTCCTTCTTTAATTCTTTTTAAAGCGATCGCCAGGTGCACCATTAAAGCAGCATATGAATCATCAGCCAGTCTGTAGTCCATTTTTGTTTCCAATTCTTTTATATAATTATCTAAGAGATTTATTGTGTCAAGTCCGATTAAATTTAAAAGTCTGTTTTTAGAAATTGTTTTTCGCAGTGACTGTTCTTTTTCCGAATATTTATCCTGCAGCAGCAGTAATATTTCTTCTAAATCAAAATTCTGATAAAGAAGGTTAATACTTGCCTTACGAATTTCTCTTTCTTTACCTTTAAGATAAACACCCAGGCCGGGTTTTCTGACTAACTTTAATTGATAATCCTGCAGCCACTTCTCAATCTCATCAAGATCATTACTTATTGTGGCCTCAGAAACATTTAAAACTCTGGTAAAAGCATATAATTTGTTTGGACGCTGATCTTTTAGCAGTTCAGCTAAAATAATCATTCTTCTCTCAGCTGGTGAATAGTATTTGTCAACACTTTCAAATTCTAAGAGTTCTTTAACTCTTCTTTTTTCATCGAGGCTGCATTCTAATCGAATTCCCGTTCCTTTTTTCTTATCCAGTAGAATATTATTTTTTTGAAGCCATTTTTCAACCTTTTTAAGCTCCCTTAAAATAGTCCTGGAGCTTACATCTAACTTTTCTGCAATCTGATCAGTTACAATATAATCATCATTTTCAATTAAGATTTTAATAATCTTTTTAGTTCTAGAACTGATTTTCATAGTTACTACTCCTTTTGGCCAAAAGTTTTAATTTAAAACTGATAATTGCAAATTTTCAAAATTAAGAAAGTTTAAATTATAAGCTTATAATCTGCAAACTTAGAATCGTCTTATTAAATTATGTCACTTAAAAGCAGATTTGATTTTTCGGACTTCTTAATTTCTAATTTTATTTTATTCCGTTAGTCCTGAAATAGCAAGGAAAAGAAAAATAGTTATGGCAGCTATTACAAATGACAGAATTTATAATCTTTAGTTTTGTCTTGTTATCAGTTATGTTTATTTATGTGCACGCACCCGGTGCGTGCACATAAATGAACATTAAAAAACCAGGGAATTTTACTTCCCTGGTTGATAGTCTTAGTTGTATTTTTCTTTTATAATACCATCTTTATAAGCAGCAAGGAGCTGCATCAAGTATTTTACATCTTCATTTAGTTTTTCACCAATATCTGTATCAGCAATTTTTTGAGGTCGGTCGAACTTCAATACCTCTACTGCTGAAATTGTATCCCTGCTGTCTTTATGCAGAGCATCCTGTTTGCTGATAAATGGTTCATGTGACATCAAACGCATTTTTGTATTGCTGTAAGTTAAAGTATAACCTGCAATCCCTGTTTTTTCATGGTAAGCAGCTGCAATTCCACCGTCAATTACCAGCAGCCTCCCATTTCCTTTGATCGGACTTTCCCCCATCTTTTCTGCTACTGGAGTATGTCCATTAATGATGTGTCCTCTTTCTGTATCCAGCCCAAACTCGGATAGAATTTTCTTGCAGATAAACTCATTTTCTCGGGCCTGATAATATGGATTCTTATTTTCTTTATATAGTTCCGGCTCATCCTCATCAGTAAAATATCTTAAAAATGTTGTCATTCGATCTTTACCAAATAAAGGAGAAAACTCACCACGCCAGAGATACCAGAGCCAGTCTTTAAAATCAGCTTCTTCCTCTTTACTCGAATAACTGCGTCTGACAATATCGTCAAAAAAGTCCATTAATTTTTTGCCGCTGTACTTTTCTCCATTGACCTCAATGATTGAAAAATCTCCAGCTTCTGTCAGAGGCACACAGCCGTGAAATAACAAATTACCATTATACTTTTTATACATACTGCCATTATTAAAGAGAAATTTAATGTCTTCCTGTAGTTTATCATTATTTTTAAAAGAATAACTTAATTGATCTATTACCTCTTTTTCCCAGGTGCTTAAAGTATAGGGATCTTCTGGTTTTATTGTTGGGAAATTTTTATCAGTTAATTGATATTTTTTCCCGTTAAGATCTAAAGTATAATTATCATAATCAATTTTTTCTAAATATAAGGCCTCATTCATCTTAAATTCGGGATGTTTTTTGATTAGCTGACCTTCCAATTTAAATTGAATTACCGCTATAGCCTTCTGCATCTGAGCCATTATTTTAATTTCATTTTGATCCAGTTCTTTATTAATCAGCTGTGGTTCAAATAGTTCTGGATCTGGCTCAGGATAGTAATTCATTGCAAATCTGGAAAGAGGTCTCATATTAACCCCGTATCTTTCTTCTAAAAACTCTAAATTGCCATATCGCAGAGCAATTCTTAAAGCAGTAGCAACCAGAGACTGCTGACCTAAAGCAGCTCCCATCCATAATATATCGTGATTACCCCACTGAATATCAACATTATGATGTGATTTTAGAACATTCATAATTACATCCGGGGCTGGCCCACGGTCATAAATATCTCCAATAATATGAAGTTTGTCAACTGCAAAACTCTGGATTAGTTCTGATAGGGCTATAATAAAGTCCTTTGCCCTCCCAATTTCAATTATAGTTGTCAGTATCTTATCTTTATAAGCTTCTTTATTTGGGTCACATTCTTTAATATGCAGCAGCTCTTCAATAATATATGAAAACTTTTCAGGCAGAGCTTTTCTAACCTTTGATCTAGTATAAATTGAAGAAACTTCCTGTGTGATTCGAACCATATAATCTAGAGCTTCTTTGTACCATTCTGGTGGAATTCCACCTCTTTCATCTAACTCTTTCATTTTTGTTTTGGGATAAAAAATCAAAGTAGCAAGCTCTCTTTTTTCAGTATCTTTTAATCGGTCACCAAAAATTTGATCTATTTTATACTCAATAACTCCTGAAGCAGTTTTTAGCATATATTTAAAGGCTTCAGCTTCTCCATGCAGATCTGTCAGAAAATGCTCCGTACTCTTAGGCAGATTCAAAATTGCCTTCAAGTTAATAATTTCTGTACTAACTTCGGGTATATTGGGAAACTGTTCTGACAGTAATTTTAAATATTTTAAGTCTTTCATTTTCCCCTCCTTTTAAAGTTTTCAGCTTCAATAAGTCGCTTAAAAGCGGTTTAAAAAATTTTTAATAAAATCAAATTAGTTTTTCATAAGCAAATCGTTTGCTGTCATCTGCAGTATAAATAATACCACAATACTGAAATCCTTCCTTTTTTATTGCCCGCTGCATTGCTATATTTTCTGGGTGGGTATCAATCCTAATACTTGTGATCCCTTTTTCTGCTGCCAGTTTATAAGTTTGAGCAAATATTTCGGAAACAATGCCCTGTCCCTTATAATTTTCTGCCACTGCAGCTCGATGGATAACTCCATAATTACCTGAACTAAGCCATTTACCACCTTCAATATAACTATAAGTAGGATCATCACCAAAAATCACTGCAGCTGTTGCAATTATTTTATCTCTATCTTCAATTAGATAAGAGTTGTTATTTATTATATCCGCTTTTAGTGATTCAGGATTAGGATAATTATTCTGCCACTGGTCTATTCCCTCTTCTTTTAAATACTGCTGGGCAGCCTGAATAATTTCCATAATCTGAGGAATATCCTTCATTTCTGCCTGTCTAAATTCCATTTTTCCACCTCGAATTATTTTAAAGTATATTTTTTATTATTAATCATTTTTAAATATTATAAATAATATCCTTCTCTATTATTTATTTCTTTCTAAGTTGATTAAAACCTGCCTCAATTACTGGATTTTCTTCTTTCATTAATCAAAATATCAGCTTCAGCTATCCAGTCATTACTTAAATATTTTCGACTTACCCAAAGTGCCCTGCCAAAAAAGTCGGCTGGAAGAGCAATTAAAACTCCTATAATTCCAAGGTCAAAAAATACGGCAAGCAGATAACTTAAGCCAAGCTTTAATAGAGTTTGAGAAATAACATTGGCGTAAAAAGCAGAATTCGTATTCCCAGCACCATTCAAATGGCCTGCTAAAACACCATAGATTGTAATTACAGGACCTCCTAAACTTAAAGCTTTCATGAATTTAACAGCAATTGCTAAAGTTTGAGGATTATCGCCAAATAGTCTAACTAAATAAGGAGAAGCAAAAAAGATTATAAGTGAAAAACTTCCAATTGAAATAACAGTTAAAATCAGCATTGCCTCTACAGTTTTTTTGCTCTCATCTATTTTGGCTGCTCCAATTTTTTGACCGCTTAAAATAGCTGTTACTGTATAATAGGCTCGATGCATCGGTGCTATCAGCTGTTGAAAAACTCTTCTTGCTATATGGTAAGCAGCTGCTGCTTCTGTTCCAAAAAGAAGCACAATAGAATTAAAAGGAAAAGTAATAAAACTCTGATAAAGCCCTTCTGCAATTTTAGGTGAACTTACTTTAATTAGCTGTTTAATTAAAATTAAATCCCAGTTTTTAATTGGATTTTTTAAGGTGAATTCGCTTTTAGGACTTAAAAAGATAAAAATAAAAATAATTGCTGACAGAGTTTTAGCAGTAAAGGTTCCAATTCCAACTCCGGCCACTCCTATTTCTGGGAAAAAGCCAATACCTAGAGCAAGACCAACTGACAAAATAATATTAATACAGTTTGAGATGACTTCAACAATCATTGGAGTCCTGGTGTCTCCACTTCCCTGAAGAGCCCTTGCAGCTACTATTGCAATTATTCTAAAAGGAGCAGCTGCAAAAATTATCAAGAGATACTGTGCTCCAAGCTCTATTACTCTTGGAGCTGCACCAAGTAGGGCTATCATTTCTTCTGCAAAAACTACCGCAGCAAAAATAAAAGGAAGTCCAATCAGAAAAGATATTAAAATAACCTGAGATAAAATTATATCTTTATTAGCTTTAGCTGCTGCTGTATTTGTACCGCTTTCTTGAGATATCAGAGAAATACTGCCAGTACCAAGCCCCAGGCCAATCCTTAAAATTATACTTTCCCAGACATCTCCAAGGCCCACAGCTGTAACTGCAGCCGGGCCAAAAAATCCCATTAAGATCATATCAGTTGTCCTCATTGCTGTTGTAAATATGTGGTTTAAAGTTACCGGCCAGGCCAGAACTAAAGCTTCTTTCCAGAGCGGTAGATATGCCATCAAGGTTGCCATTATCAAATCTCCTGCCTTAAAAAAATAATTATAATTTTAGCAGCTCTTCTATTTTTTCTTTTACACCATCTTTCTCACAGCTCTGCTGGTGTTTAGCTTTCATATTTTCTAGACCTGCCAGACCTCGGTGAATTTTAGTTGCAGTCAAAGCTTCTAATTCTTCAATAATTCTATATTCATCCCTGTCAATTTTTTCATCTTTTAGTGACTCTAAAACAGCTCGACTAAATTTATAGGGGTTTGCTGTAGAATCGACAACAGTTTTTGTTTGATCATCACTGTCACCTCGGTATTTAAGAAGTGAGTCAATCCCAACTGCTGTGTGGGGATCGATTAAATAATTGTAATTTTTATATGTTTTTTTAACAGCAGCTCTAGCTTCATCTTCACTGCTGAACTTACCGCTGAACATTTTCTTTATTTTAGTAAAAGTCCGCTCATCTATTTTGAATTTCTTATCTGTTTTCAGCTTTTGGTACCAATCATTAATTTTGCCGCTGTCATGTCCATTCATTTCAAAAAGAAAACGTTCTAAATTCGATGAAATCAAAATATCCATTGAAGGGCTGATTGTTTTTTTGAAATCACGATTAATATCATAAATCCCTGTTTCTAAAAAATCGGTTAAAACCTTATTGTCATTTGAGGCACAGATGAATTTATTAACTGGAAGTCCCATTCGATAGGCATAATAGCCTGCAAGTATGTTGCCGAAATTACCGGTTGGAACTGTAAAATTTACTTTTTCACCTGCTTCAATTTCTCCATCCTGCAGTAGTTTCAAATAAGCCTTAAAATAATAAACAATTTGTGGGAGCAGCCTTCCCCAGTTTATTGAATTAGCTGAAGAAAATTGATAATTATTATTTTCCAGCTTCTGCTTCAGCTCCTGATCAGCAAAAACATCCTTAACTGCATTTTGACAATCATCAAAATTTCCTTTAAGAGAAACCACTTCTGTATTTTTTCCTGCAGTTGTTTTCATCTGATCTTCCTGAACTCTACTTACTCCAGCTTCTGGGTAAAAGACAATAATTTTTACTCCCTCAACATCTTTAAAACCTTCGAGAGCGGCTTTACCTGTGTCACCTGATGTTGCTACAAGAATTACTATTTCATTTTCAATCTTCATCTTTTTTGCTGATTCAGCAAGCAGCTGTGGTAAAATCTGAAGAGCCATATCTTTAAAGGCTGCTGTTGGCCCATGCCAGAGTTCTAATATATATGTATTTTGATTAAGCTTAACAAGCGGTGTTTTTTCTGCCTCCGGAAATTTCTGCTCACTATAAGCTGCCTCTACAGCTTTTTCTACTTCATCCTCACTAAAATCGGTTAAAAATTTCTTGAATATCCAGGCTGCCAGTTTTTGATAGCTTTGATTTTTTCTGGCTGTAATTTCATTTAATTTAAATTCAGGTATTTCTTCAGGGACAAAAAGCCCTCCTGCAGGCACCATCCCTAAACTAATCGCCTCAGCTGAACTAACCGGCTTATAATTACCTCTAGTGCTTATATACTCCATACTCTCTACCTCCGTTAAATATTATATTGCCTACTACTTTAATAACTATAACTCATTATATCGAAAGAATATAATTATGTCTATTAAATAGGCTATATCTTTAAAATTTGATCAAAGTTATTAGCTGTTTTATTAACTAATTATAGTTCTACTGCCAACTAAAACTGAATTAATCAAAAATATCAATATACAAACCAACTAATTTTTTATATAATATAGTTGAGGCTAAAGGAGGGAATCAAATTGCTGCAGCTTATATTTTTATTATTAATTATCTTAATATTCTTTATTCTTGCAATTCTGGCTCTTCCCTACCACTATGCTTTGAGTTTTGATTATGATCAAAAACTTGATTTAAATCTTTATTTTTCAGTACTATTTTTTAAAATTTACTTACAAAAAAAGGCAGATCAAAAGCTGATTTATTTTCAAATACTTGGCTATAAAAAAGAATTTAAGCTCAGCAAGCTGGTCGAAGAAAATGGGGCAGCTGAATTTATACAGCAGAAGTCCAAAAAATTTATTATAAAAAAATTTAAGTTTTTTTCTGCTGAAGATAGTTCTGAAGAGGAAGAGGAAAGTAAATTAAAAAAAGAAAAAAAGAAAGGAGCAGCTCTCTTCCCTTTCAGCATAATTAACAGAGAAAATTTATCACACTTCTTTCAATTTATTATTAATCTGCTTAAGAAGCTGAAGCCTGATTATTTAAAGTTGGATCTTCTATTTTCTTTTGGCGATCCATATTATAATGGACTTTTTTTGGCCTATTATTATACTTTTAAAAGCCTGCTTGATTATCCAGAAATCACTGCAGAAATAAACTGGCAGGAGGTGGTCTTTAAAGGCAAAGGAGCTATTGGCGGTAGAATCATCCCCTTATTAATTTTTTGGCACTTTTTTGCTTTCATTTTTTCTTTTAAAACTTTAAAAATTTTATGGATGCTTTATAAATCTAAATAAAAGAAAGGTGATTTTTATGGAAACAACTCAAAAGATTATGGAGGCTATGTATGAAAAGCTGGATCATTTTCTGAAAACTGAAACTGTTGTTGGTGAAGCAATAGAAGTTGGAGAAATTAAATTAATCCCAATCATTACTGCTTCTTTTGGTCTTGGTGGCGGTGTTGGTGAAGAAGAAAATAAAGCTGGAGGAGGTGGAGGTGGAGTCGGCTGCAAAATTTCGCCTGATGCTATCTTAGTAGTCAGAGGAGCTGAAGTAGAAATGCTGCCTGTAAAAAATAAAGGATCACTGGAAAAACTTATAGAAAAAGTTCCAGACTTAATTGATAAAATTGAGGCAAATAAAGAAAAAAGACCAGCAGCTGAAAAAGAGGCTGCAAAAAAAGAAGATTAATTTAAATAATATTTTATGATAGAAGGAAAAGCAAAAGTCCTGAAGCTTTTTATACTGGCTGCAGGACTTTTTTCTAGTTTTAAATTTCTATCTTTGATTTATCTTAATTTTCTAGCCTCTTTATTTTTAATTTTCTATCCCGTCTATTTTTAACTGTCTATTTCAACTCTATTCCTACCATTTCTTTTGGCCCTGTATAGTGCATCATCTGCTCTTTTAATTAAATCATCTATGTTTTCAGCTGAAGTAATCTCAGCTACACCAAAACTTGCAGTAATATTCCCTTTTTCAATAAAATTATAATTTTCAACTGTTTTCCTTAATTTTTCAGCCAGTTTATAAGCTGATTCAAGTTTAACCTCAGCAGCTATAATAACAAATTCTTCTCCACCCCAGCGGCCAAAATAATCATTTTCACGAATATTGTTCTGGATTAAGCTGCTCATTTCTTTTAGAATTTTATCACCCGCATAGTGACCGTAATTATCATTAATTTTTTTAAAGTGATCAATATCAAAAATTATTAAAGAAAAAGTGCTGTTATATCTCTGTTTTCGCTCATACTCTTTTTCAAGTATGATATTCAGATGATGTCTATTGCTGATCTCTGTGAGCTGATCATTATGGGCAAGAAACCTTAATCTATTATTGTTTGAAAAAATTAAGGTCAGCAGAATAATTGTAATAATCAAAAATATAATCGAAATAATAATTGTATCAAAAAATTTGCTGTTAATAAATTTCAAGGAATCATTTTCCTGGTAACTAATTAAATAGCCTTTATGTAAATCATCAATTCCTCTGATACTGATAAAACTGCCTGTATAGTAGTTATAATTAACCTTAGCTGAAATTATAAATGATTTTTCTGAAGCTGTCTGCCTGACTATCTTTTCTTCATTGAGCCTGATAATTTCTCTCATTATTTCTAAAGATAAATCATCAGATGTAGAAATCAAATTATTATAAATTTCTTTATCATAACTGTAATCATCTAAAAGAGAAGAATTTCTATAATTTTTTTGTTCTGCCTCAAAAACAATTTCTTCAATCAAATCCCTTTTTATTATAAATGCTTTTAAACCGCCAAAATTTTTCTTTAATAATTCTGTAACAGCTGTAAAAGACAATCCCAACTCAACAGAACCTAAATGCTGATCATTATACTCTAGTGGATAAATATAGCGATAGCCATTAAAAATCCTACCTTCTTCAAAACCAACAATTTTTTCTTTTTTGGTATTTACATACTCTATGCTTTCTCTGATCCCAAATAAATTATCACCATAAGTATCTGGACGATGCATTCTCAAAAAGCTTGTGCCATCTTTGAAATGAAAATGAAGTTGGCGCACATGATATTTTTTAAGATCTTCAAATAATGGACTTATTTTAAATTTTAAAAAGGCTCGATAATTATCTCGATTATTTTCAAAACGCCAGCCATTATAAATTGTGGATTTAATTTCATCTCTATTAATAACATTATTAAAAATAGCATCTGCAGTTATCTCATAGGAATTTAGAATAACATTGACTTCAGACTGCAGTCTATTTAGGTTTTTATCTAAGAAAAAATTTTCTTCCTCTACTTTTTTATTATAATTAAAAAAAATAAAAATCAAAAATATTATAATAACTGAAATAATTGCTAATTTGTAATATCTATTTACAAACTCTGGCCTATCCATTTGATTCCTCCTCCCATACTAATTTATCTTTAAATGTAAAATTATACTCAAAGCTTAATTTTATTATATACTTCAGTCTATATAATCGCAAAGAGCAGCCATAAAGGCTGCCCAGTCAAACAAATTTAAGAACGGTTCCAATTAAATTTGTAAATTTTTAATTACTTCACTCGATTTTTTTGTCAAAGCTTCCATTTCTTTTTTTGACAATTTAAAATCTGCTGCTTCAGCATTTTCTCTAGCCTGTTTTTCATTTTTAGCTCCTACTAAAGCTGTCGTGATTGCTGGTCGATTAATTGCCCAGCTGATTGCTGTTTGAGCAGGTGTTTTATTATTTTTAGCAGCAATTTCTCTTAAGAGTTGAATTAAGCTTTGAGTTTGATCCCAATTTTCTTCTCTGAAAAATGGATAGAAGCCAGCTCGATTGTCCTTTTCATCATCAAACTGAGGTCTTTCCTTATACTTTCCACTTAAAATTCCTCCACCTAAAGTTCCATAACTTAGAGTACCTAAATTATTGTTTAAGAGATAAGGAATAATTTGATCTTCTATCTCTCTTTTGAGCAGTGAATACTGCGGCTGCAGTGAAATAATATCAGCCATTTCTGATATTTCCTGCATCAGCTCTACTCCAAAATTGCAGACTGCAAGGTATTTAAATTTACCTTCCTGTTTTAGCTTTAATAGTTCTTCTACACTGTCTTCTAAAGGAGTATCTGGATCAGGCCAGTGAATTTGATAAAGATCTATCTGTTCAATGTCTAATCGTTTCAATGAGTTTTCTATTTCTGTTCTAATTATTTGAGGACTTAAGTCACGAATATATTTCGGGCCATCTCGATGAGTACCGCATTTTGTTGCAACAACAACCTTGTCTCTAATTCCCTGAATTGCTTTACCCACAACTTTTTCAGCATGTCCATCACCATAAGCGGGCGCGGTATCTATTAAATTAATACCGGAGTCAACAGCTGCTCTTATTGCTTTAATTGACTGCTGATCCTCTACTTTACCAAAAGTGTCATTCCCATAAGCCCAGGTTCCTAAACCAACTGCAGAAATTTTTAAATCTGAGTTTCCTAATTTTCTATACTCCATGATTAGCCTCCTAATTAAAGAATAGATTTAAGTTGATCATAATTATTTAAAAATCCACGCAAATTGTCTAATATCTTTTCTAAATCCTCCTGCCTGTCACACTCCAGATTAAGCACTAAAACTGGGTCATGTAAAGACATTCTGAGTAAAAACCAGTCACTACCACCACAGTTTACCCGCAGTCCCTGATAGTTATTTGGAGCAATCTCCCAACCCTTCTGCTCTTTAACAAAAGTTTCTAAATCACTCAGAATCCCCTGACCATAATCTTTAAAATCATCTAAATCGATAGTCATTCGATATTCTTTTTTAATCTCAGCTTCTTTAAGATCAGAAATTAAATCACCTATTTTTTTATCTGACTCTGCTTTTAAATTAGCCATTTTGATTAGAACCTTTGCTACCAAATAAGCACCATCATCAAGAAAATAGTTTTCTTTAAAAGCTGCATGACCTGAAGTTTCTATAGCAAGTGGTGCATTAACACCTTCAGCTTCAAGTCTTTTAGCTTCATTAATCACATTTTTATAACCCCTTTTAAACCTGTGATGTACTCCCCCTAATTTTCCCTCAATAAAATCTTTTAAACCAACAGAAGTAACTGAATCTGTAACAATAGTTGCTCCCGGATTATCCTCTAATACTATTGTGGAAGCAAGAGCAATTAATTTGTTCCGGTTAATCTCCTGCCCGCTGCTGTCTACTGCTGCTGCCCGATCAACGTCTGTATCGAAAATGATACCTAAGTCTGCATTATGTTTTAAAACAGCTTGTTGAGTTGAATGCATTGCTTCTTTATTTTCCGGATTTGGAGCATGATTCGGAAAATTCCCATCTGGTTCTAAAAACTGACTACCTGCTGTATCTGCTCCCAGAGCTCTCAGAATTTTTTCAGCAAAGAATCCACCGGCTCCATTACCAGCATCTACAATTATTTTAAAACCTGCCAGGGGGTTTTCTTGATCGAGCTCCTGGTTTAGATTTTTGCGAATAATATTTTTAATATGCTCAGCATAATCTGAAATTAAATCAATACTCTTAATTTCAACATTTTTATTTTCAATTTGAGCTTCAGCTAAAATTTCATTTTCTGATGCGGCTGCTATTTCTAGAATTTCTTTTACGTTTTCTTTTTCTAAACCGCCCTGGTTGGTAAAAAACTTGAAACCATTTTTGTCAAAAGGTAAATGGCTGGCTGTGATCATAATTGCCCCATCATATTTATGACCTTCTAAAACTGTTGACATAAACATCGCTGGAGTGGAAGCAAGCCCAGCACTTAAAAATCCCGCCCCTGCTGCATTTATTCCCTGAGCAAGAGATTTTTTTAATTTATCAGCACTTAATCTTGAATCATGACCAACTGCAATTTTTAGCTCTTTTTGATCTTTATTTAGATTATTGGCAAGCCACTTTGCAAAAGCAAAACCAATACCTACAGCAGCCTCTTCTGTCAAATTAGCTTTCTTGTCAGCATCTGAAATTGCTTTACCCCGCACATCTGTACCACTTAATAATCTTGCCCATTTAATTTTTGACATAAAATCACTCCATTTTTTCAGTTTTTTAATTATCTTTTCTAGATTTTAAATACCTTTAATATTTATTAGCAAATTATAGAATGCTCTTTTATTAAAAAGATTTTGTAATTTGGTGTTCGCTTAAAGGTTTATTAAACAGAAAACCCTGTACATAATCACAGTTATGATCTTCTAAGTAGTGAAGCTGTTCCACTGTTTCTACACCTTCTGCTATAACCTTTACTCCCCACTGGTGTGACATCTCAATTAAAGGTGCAACCATCATCTTTTCTCTGGTTGAGTTGTGAGAAATTAAGTCAATAAAAGATTTATCGATCTTTAAGATATCGAGAGGAATGTGCTGCAAATAACTTAAAGAAGCATATCCTGTTCCAAAATCATCTAAAGCAATACTGATACCCAAATCCTTCAATTTATATAAGACATCTATTACCTGTTCCTGATCTGAAATAAAATGAGATTCTGTTATTTCAAATTCAATTTCAAAGCCTTCTGGTTTTTCTGTTTTTATAATGTCTTCTATCTGATCTAGAAATTGAGGGTCAGTGAGCTGAACCGCTGAAATATTAATCGATAAAATTACTTTCTGGCTAAAATTATTTTTTAGAGTATTGAATTTCTGAATAGAGCTTCTAATTACCCAATCTCCTATTTCTTTAATTAAGCCACTTTTTTCAGCTTCTGGAATAAAAATGGCTGGACTAATTGAACCTAACTTGGAAGAATGAAGGCGCAGAAGAACTTCAAAGCCTCTGAGTTCTTTCCCATCTGTTTTATACTGGGGCTGAAACATAAGATAAAATTCTTCATTTTTAATAGCTTTTTTAAGGCATCTTCCAGCTGAACATCCATTACAACTTCTTTTTCCATATGCTCAGCAAAAAATTCTATTTCTTTGTCTACATTGGTTTTTGCTTTATACATTGCAATATCAGCACTTCTAATTATTTCTTTGCTGTTTTTTCCATCCTGAGGAAAAGTTGAAATACCAAAATTACTGTTCAAGACTACTTCTTTATTTTTATATTTATATGGTTTTTCCAGTTCTCTTTTAATACTTCTGATATACCTATTTAATTGTTTTTTTCCTAACTGCTGATTAACAACAACTGCAAATTCATCCCCACCAAGCCGTCCAGTTAGATCTGAATCATAAATAATTTTCTTCAATCTTTGGGCACTTTCTTTTAAAATATAATCACCGATTTCAAAACCCCAGGATTCATTAATTCTTTTAAAATTTTTAATATCAATAAAAATTAAGTTATAATTGATTTCATTATTTTTAGCCAAAGATGATAAATGGTCAAGCTCTTTGATTATCATTTCCCTGTTGGCAATTTTTGTTAAGCTGTCATGGTATGCTAAATGCTGCAGTTTTTCTTTTTCTGACTCTAATTCTTCTACTTTTGAATTGATTTCATGCTGGTAATTGTAAATCAAAAAGATTACAATCAAAAACGTTGTATATGCAATTAGACCCGGCATATAAATAAATGTATTTTCCATGACCATAACTGCAATCATTGAAGATTGAGAAAATACATTTAAGACCAAAGCAGCTGCAATTCCGGTTTCTTTGAAATTTAAGCTTAAATAAAGCAGGATTAAGATCTGCAGCTGAGATATTAACCCCTTAATAGTATCAGATGAAATATTAAAACCATTTAGATTTATCGAGTGTACTATAAGTAAAAATACAGCAGCAATTATATAAAAACTATTTATTAAAATAAAGGATTTATTATTTTCTAAATTTTTAAAGCTAATGCTGTTAATTTCATTTTTCAAAAAAGAAAAAAATCTTTTTTTCTTCATTATCCAACCTACCCTCATTTTTGACTGTTTGTTTATTAGTATAACTAATTTTGGGCTTTAATTCAATAAATAAAAATTTAAAAATCCCCTTTCAGCATTAACAGATTATTTAAACTCAATCTGTTTACTGTCAGGGGATTATACTAATAATATAAATAGCCTTATAGATTTAATCTATTTCTTTAAAAAGATTTACCATTTCAATCATAGAAACAGCTGCATCATAACCTTTGTTACCAGACTTAGTTCCTGCTCTGGATATAGCCTGCTCGATTGTATCAGTTGTTAAAACTCCAAAAATAACTGGTTTTTCTGTATCCAGACCTGCCTTAGCAACTCCCTTAGAAACTTCTGCAGAAACATAGTCAAAGTGAGGTGTTTCACCTCTAATTACTGCACCTAAAGCGATAACTCCATCATATTTTTCTTTTGCTGCTATTTTTTTTGCAGTTAAGGGTATTTCAAAAGCACCAGGAACCCAAACTACATCAATATCAGCTTCATCCATTCCATGTCTTTTTAAAGCATCTACTGCACCTTCTAACAATTTACCTGAAATAAATTCATTAAAACGACCTACAATAACTGCTGTTTTCATTCCCTGTGCATTTAATTTTCCTTCAATAGTTTTCATTTTATCAGTCTCCTTTTTAAATTTATTTATAATTTTGTTAAACTTGATTTCCAAATCATAATTATTATTTATCTTAAATAATTTCATTAAGACTTTTTTGAATTAATGATCAAAGTCTAAAAGATGTCCCATTTTATCTTTTTTTACCTTTAGATAAAATTCGTTTTCCTGATTTGGGTCAATCTCTAAGGGAATTCTTTCGGTCACCTTTAGTCCATATCCCTCTAAACCAACTATTTTGGTTGGATTATTTGTTAGAAGGCGAATTGTTGAAAGGCCTAGTTCACTCAGTATCTGGGCTCCAATACCGTAGTCCCTTAAATCTGGCTCAAAACCTAAAGCCACATTAGCTTCAACTGTATCCATCCCCTGATCCTGCAGCTGATAAGCTTTAATTTTATTAACTAAACCGATTCCTCTTCCTTCCTGACGCATATATAAAACAACACCACTGCCTTCATCTTCTATTAGCTGTAAGGCTGCTGCCAGCTGTTCACCACAGTCACATCTTTTTGAACCAAAAATATCACCTGTGATACACTGTGAGTGGACTCTAACTAATACATCTTCCTCATTTTCTATATTACCTTTGATAATTGCAATATGCTCTTTATCATCTACCTTTGTTGTGAAAACCTTGATTTTAAAATCTCCAAAATCAGTTGGCAGTTCTGCTTCAGCTGCTAAATTAATCAGTTTATCTTTTTCTTTTCTGTAATTAATTAAATCTTCTATAGAAATTAACTTTAAATCGTGCTTTTTAGCAAATTCTTTTAGGAATGGAAGCCTTCCCATTTCACCATCTTCTTTGATAATTTCACAGATAACACCAGCTGGTTTTAATCCTGCTAGCCTTGCTAAATCAACAGCAGCTTCTGTGTGACCGGCCCTTCTTAAAACCCCACCTTTTTTTGCGATTAAGGGGAATATATGTCCAGGCCTCATAAAATCTTCTGCTTTTGATTCAGGATCAATTAGTTTTTGAATTGTTAAAGCTCTTTCTTGAGCAGAAATTCCAGTTGTAACATTTTTATGATCAACCGAAACAGTAAAAGCAGTCCCATGTGATTCTGTATTTTTTTCTACCATCATCTCTAAATCAAGTTTTTGACTCAATCCAGCTTCGATCGGAGTACAGACCAGACCTCTGGCCTCTTTAATCATAAAATTAATGGCTTTTTTATCTACTTTTTCAGCAGCCATCAAAAGGTCACCTTCATTTTCTCTATCTTCATCATCAACTACTACAACCATTTTTCCAGCTTTGATATCTTCTATCGCTGCTTCTATTTTATCCATATTAACTCTCCCTCCAAATCAAAATTTATATTAAGTTTAAGTTTATTATCTGGTTAATTAAATAAAACCATTTTCAGCTAAAAAACTTTTAGAAATCTTTGTATCCTGCTTATTTGGCTGGTCTAAATTATTAAGCATTTTATAAACATATTTACCCAACATATCAGTTTCAATATTGACTCGATCACCAGCACTTAAAAGTGATAAATTAGTTTCAGCCCAACTTTCAGGAATTAAAGATATTTTTAGAATCCCATTTTCAATTCCCATTACTGTCAGACTGACTCCGTTTAGAGCTACTGATCCTTTTTGAACAATAAATTTTTCTGTTTCTTGGTCTACTTTCATCTCAATTATCTGAGCATTATTTTCTTTTTTTATTGACTTTACTACAGCAGTTGAATCAACATGACCTGTAACAAAATGGCCGCCAATGAAATCATTTGCTTTTAAAGATTGTTCTAAATTCAAGATTGAGTCAGGTTCTAAATCTCCCAGATTTGTTGCCTTAAGTGTTTCCGGCATTACATCAGCTCTAAAATAATCGCTGCCATAATCAACCACTGTTAAACAGACTCCATTAACTGCAATACTGTCACCAGTTTTAACGTTTTCTAAAACTTTTTCTGCCTTTATTTCTAATTGATATTTATTATTGCCTTTAAATTTTCTTAAAAACTTACCCTTTTCTTGAACTATGCCACTAAACAATAAATCCACCTCCTTAAAATATATCAATCGCTTATTGAAGATGTGCTTTAATTCTGTTATAGAAACTATTTTCTTTCAGCAATCAGTAATATATTATCTCCCAGTAATTTTTGTTCTAAGATTTTCAAATCAACTGCATCTGACATTAATTCTGGCCCTTTACCACAAAAAGAAGCTGTGCCATCACTACCACCATAGATTTTTGGAGCGATAAAATAGTAGAATTTATCAACAAGATCTTCTTTTAAAAAAGTGTGGCTCAGTTTGGCTCCTCCTTCAACTAAGAGGCTGCTTATTTTCCTCTGGCTTAAACTTTTTAAAACTTCTTTGAGATCAAAGTATTTATTATTAGATTCCAAAGATAGTATTTCCACCATTTCTTTTTTTGATAATTTTTCTTTTTTTTCTAAAACAGCTTTATCACTATTTGCCGCCGTAATTATTAAAGTTTTTGCTGTTGAATCCTGATTTATTAATTTTGCATCCAGCGGTATTTCTAAATCAGGATCTAAGATAACCCTTAATGGATCAACTCCCTCTTTATTATCTAACCTTGCTGTCAGGGAAGGGTCATCAGCCAAAACAGTTCCAATTCCGACAATTATGGCATCAACTCGATGTCTTAGTTTATGGCCTTCTAATCTGGCAGCTGAATTAGTTATCCACTTTGAATCACCAGTTTTACTCGCAATATAACCATCTAAAGTTTGAGCTTTTTTCAAATAGACAAAAGGATAATCACTTTGAATATATTTCAAAAAGATCTCGTTTAATTTCTGAGCCTCTTTCTTAAATAATCCAATTTCCACTTCAATTCCAGCTTTTCGAAGCATCTCTATTCCTCGGCCAGCTACCTCAGGATTGGGATCGACCATTGCTACTACTGCTCGGCTTATTCCATAATCAATTAACTTTTGTGCACAGGGAGGAGTTTTGCCGTAATGACTGCAGGGTTCTAAACTAACATAAATATCTGCTCCTACAGCTTTTTCTCCTGCCTCTTCAAGTGCAAATACTTCTGCATGTGGGCCACCATATTCCTGATGATAACCTTCACCAACTATTTTTCCATCCTTTACAACTACAGCTCCAACCATTGGGTTCGGTGAAGTTCTTCCTTCTCCCAACTCAGCCAATTCTAAAGCTCTTTTCATATATTTTTGATCAGCATTAGAAAATTCCTGCATTTTATACCTCCAATAATCTGCAATAATCCCTTTAAATTTATTAATATCAGAAAAATTAAGTTAAACTATAATTCTCTTTAAAATAGAAAAAGCCCCTCCAAAACTGGAAGGACTTTAAATAGTCGAATATTATAATATAAGTAAATTAAACCGGTTTACCTGCAGCTAAAAAAATTATAGTGCTCAGTAAACAAATTAGATTAATAAACTTATAACCTAACTCCCTTCCAGACTTTACTGTCGGTTCTGCATTTCATCAGATCAATCCTCTTGGATTTGTGGACTTTACCACCGGTAGGGAATTTCACCCATCCTCGTTAGTTTTATTAAATTTTCTAGTTATATTTTAGCATTTTAACTGCAGCTTGTAAAGTAATTTCACATAAAAACTTGCTGCTACTTCTTTTGAGACTGTTTTTGTCTTTTAATTTGTAAAATAATTAAAACTTATTCCAGACTCAAATCATCAATTGGCCCCCAAAACTTTATTGAATAAAAGCCAGCTTCATTTCTGCTTATTTGCTGATTTAAAACAAGCTGCAGAAATGAATTAAGCTGTTCTGCTTTAGCAGTTTGAGGTTTATATTTCAATTCGGCACTGCTGATATATGGCATATCTTCACTATAATTATATTCAGCAGTTAAATCAGCAAGCAGCATTGATGAGTCTAATTCAGATTGGCTGCTGCCGGTAGGATGACTGTACTGCTGCTGGTAAGAAAAACTATTAATTAGTATTTCAAATTGATTATTTTCAGCAAGGATACCAAAACTATTCTGATTTAATTGCTGAGCTAAAATTTCTGCCAGCACAAGTTTAAATTCTGTTAGTTTTAAATTGAAATCAAGCTGATTAGCTCTAACTCTATCATTTAAATTTGATAGATCAAAGCTCCCATTAAAACCAAACTGTTTAAATCTTAAATCCTGATAAAAATTATTTGCTTCAAAATCTATATCTTCTGCTGTCAGGTGGAAATCATAATCACCCTTCAATTCTTCAAAAGTAATTTGCTGTTTTTGATCACTATAGTCTATAATTGATTCAAAGTTGTAAATTAAAGTTAAAAGCTCACTGCTTAAATTAAATTCTTTGAGATTAAAATTTCTTTGATCTTTATTATAATCTGCTCTGAAAACAAAGTTATTAAATGTTGATAGTCCGGCCCATGCTTCATCAGTTAGGCCATAGCTTCTATAGTAAGGGAAATTATATTTAAGCTCAGCTGCAGTAAAATCCAGCTGATGATCACTGTCTAATAAGGGCTGCAGATTATTATCATTTTTAAAGGCCAAAAATATTTCTTCAGTTAAATTACCTCGATAGTGCAGCTCTGCCTCCTGAAAGTCAAGTTGATAATTCTCATTTAAATTTGAAAACCTTATTTGATAAATATTACTATCTAAATCTTTATCTAGTTCAAAATCTTGGTTTCTAATATAATTTAATATCTGCCGCCAACCAAAGTTTATTTCTGCCTGATTAATAATTAAATTAAATTGATCAGCCTGAGATAAATTAAGATTTTTAATATCTATCTTTTGGAGTAAGGGATTACTTGTAACTTCTATAGACCTCAGCTGATAATTATTAGCTGAAGCTGCCTCTCTCATTTCAGCTGTTACATCTTCGGCAATTTTTTGTCCATAATAATAATTGGCTCCAAAAATAACTGCTGCTGCAAATAACATTATTAGAATGTAAACTGACGCCCTCTTAAAAAAATTCTTCATTTAATAACCTCCCAATTTATTGAGAATCTGATTCTGATATACTTTTTTTCATAATCTTTTGCATATAATCTATCAGATTGACTATTCTTTCCTTTTCTGATTCTTTCAGAGTTATTTTTTTTGTTTCTTCACTTTTTAATGCTATTCTTTCGAAGTCATTTTTCTGATCTGAGCTCATTGGTAATCTTACAAATAGGTTATCATTATACAAAATTTGAGGCATCTCATGTAAAAACAAAACAGGTCTTTCTTCATTTTTTAATAAAGAGTTTCCTAAAAAACCCTCGGGTTTTTCTCTATCCCCTAAAATATCTAAAATTGTTGGTGCAATATCTGTATGGGTTCCTGTTTTATCAATTATTTTTGCCTGAATTTGAGGATTAAAAATCATTAAGGGAATATTTTCTGGCTCTTTTGCTGAAGACTCCATCAGAAAGTTGCCGCTGGAATTATAACTTTCCTTTTTGATATCAGAACTGTGATCAGCATAAAAAACAAAAAGAGTATTTTGATAAAGGCCTTTATTTTTTAATTTCTCAAAAAAATTTTCAACTGCAAGATCAGTAAAGTAAAGTGAATTAAAATAATCTTTGACTATCAGAGGCTCTAAGTCCTCAAATTCTGGTTGACTATAATCTTCTGGATAAAAATCAAATGGTGTATGGCTGGTAACAGTTATATAAAAGGCAAAAAAAGGTTTTTTAGCCTGCTGTAGATAACTAATTGATTGTTCAAAAAAATCATAATCATTGATTCCCAAATAACTTTCTTCAGCAACTTTAGCATTTTCTAGCGTAAAATCAGCCCGATGATAAAATTTATCAAAACCCATTTCCGGATAAGCTTTATCACGATAAAAGAAATCCCCCTTGTTTCCATGAAAAGCTAAAAACTCATAATTTCGTTCTTTTAATACCTTTACTATAGAATTAAACTCTGACATATCATTAGTTTTAAAAGCATAAGTTTTATTTCTAGGATAAAGTGAAGTTAAAAATGAAAATTCAGCATCAAAACTTCCATTAACATGTTGAGCATAGATATTATTAAAGTAAAGTGATTTCTTTTTTAATTTATTTAAAAATGGAGTTATTTCCTGATTATTATGTTGATAACCGATTATTTTTTGATCAAAAGATTCAAGTTGAATTACAATTATATTTTTAATGTTTTCTAATTTATGAGTTTGGCTTAAATCTTCTTCCTCCACAATTTCAGCCTCATCTATTTCCTCAACATCTGTTTCCTCCTGATTATTTAAAATGATATACTCGGCAGCATAAAGAGGTAAAATACCATAGACACTAACAAAGGCAGGAGTACTGTGTTCGTATAATTCTAAAAAGCCATTTACTGCATAAAGATTATTTGTATAGTATATATGACCTCCTAAAATTACTATAATTATTAAAAAAATTGTTAAAATAAACTTTCTGGAATCTTTATAAATTGATACCTCATCAGATTTAAGGGCAGAACTGTGGTAAAATAAAAATATTAAAATAGGTATTTCAAAAATAAATAACAGGTCATGATAACCAATCAACTGTCGGAATAAAACTTTAAAAGGACGTATGCCTTGGCCCATCGTAATATCAGCGACACTTAAATAATTAGAGAAATATTTATTGTACCATAGATTTGCAAAAAAGAAAGCTGTAAAAAAGAGGTGAATTATAAATGTGATGTAAATTCTTTTTTTATTCTTTAATAAATAATTTGCAGATACTAAAGCCAACAATATCATAATAATATTTTTTGAAATTAAGATATAAAATGAACTAACTTGAAATATATACCAGTTAAGATAATTATATTTTGTTAAGAATCCTGTGAGAAAACAGAAGAATATAATCTTTTCCTTAAAAGTAAATTTGTTAAAATATCTCAATTTATAACTCTCCTATATATTTTTCTCTTACTTTAATAGTATGTTTTTTTAATAGAATATGCAATACATTTTTTGATAATTATTTGAATTTTTAGTGAAAATTATTAAAAATAAATTATTAGAAATAAATTGAGATAGATTAACTGCTATTTTTGTTTATCTTTTCTTAAAATCATATCTTTAAGACTTCCTCCTGCAGAAACCATTGGAAAAACATTTTCTTCTTCTTCAATCATAAAATTTAAAATATAACTTTCTTTAGCTTTAATTGCATTTTGAAGAGCTGATTTAATATCTTTTCGCTCAGTAATAGTTTCCCCTTTGATTCCATAGCCTTTTGCTACCTGAATAAAATTGGGAATCATTTCGGGACAGTCTGAATTAGGGCCCGAACATTTAGGAGGACAGTTAACCTGCCTTCTTAAACAGGTTGCAGAGTAACGTTTGTCATAAAATAATTCCTGCCACTGTCTAACCATTCCGAGATACTGATTATTAAAAATAATTATCTTTACCGCCACATGATTTTTAGCTGCAGTTGCCAGTTCCTGGATATTCATCTGAAAACTGCCGTCTCCAACAAGTGCAAAAACTTCTTTTTCTGGATTAGCAATTTTAGCTCCAATAGCTGCTGGAAAACCATAACCCATAGTTCCCAAACCACCTGAACTAATAAAAGTTCTGGGCTTACTGTATTTATAATACTGAGCAGCCCACATCTGATGCTGACCAACACCAGCAGTAATTACTGCATCTCCACCTGTTAAATCATAAAGAGTTTCTATAATCTCTGATGGTAATAATTTTTTGCTTTTTTCAGGATCTGCTTTTTGATCAATTTTTCTCCACTCGTTGATTTCATTGATCCAGGCAGGTCTTTTAACCTCTTTAATTTGCGGTATTAATTCTTTTAAAGCGGTCTTAACATCTGCTGTAATTGGAACTTTTGTTTCTATTATTTTGGCTATTTCTGCAGGATCAATATCAATATGGATCACATCTGCGTCAACTGCAAATTCTTCTATCTTTCCGGTTACACGGTCATCAAACCGAGCACCTAACGCAATAATTAAGTCAGAATTTGTAATTGCTGAATTAGCTTCAGTTGTCCCATGCATTCCCAGCATTCCTAAGGATAAATAATTATTTTCATCAAAAACACCTATTCCATTTAGGGTAGTTGTTACCGGTATTTCAGCTTTTGCTGCCAGTTCGGCAATTTCCTTTTCTGCTCCTGAAATAATTGAACCTCCTCCAGCATAGATAATCGGCTGATTTGAATCATTTATTAGCTCTGCAGCCCTTTTTAGCTGCAGTTTATTTGCTCTATAAGTTGGATTATACCCAGGAAGATCAACCTCTTTTGGATAACTGAACTCAGTTTCTTCTTTTAAAATATTTGACGGTATATCAACCAGTACTGGCCCGGGTCTGCCGGTAGAAGCAATATAGAAAGCTTCCTTAATTATTCTCGCTAAATTTTTTACATCATTAACAATATAGTTGTTTTTGGTAATAGGCATAGTTACCCCTTTGATATCCGCTTCTTGAAAACCATCAGTACCAATCATATTGTTTGGCACCTGACCTGTAAAGGCTACCAGCGGAACTGAATCCATATTTGCGGTTGCTAGTGCTGTTACCATATTTGCTGCACCAGGTCCTGAAGTCGCAATACAGACTCCCGTTTTCCCACTTGAACGCGCATATCCATCAGCTGCATGGACTCCTCCCTGCTCATGATGTGGCATAATATGTCTAATTTTTGAATCGTACAATTTATCATAAATATCTATTACCTTTGCCCCAATATAGCCAAATATAGTATCTACACCTTCTGCCTCTAATGATCTAACAAAAATTTCTGCTCCACTCATAATCTGCTTTTCATTACTACTCATACTGCTCACTCCTTTTTAAGATAAATTATCAATTTAAAAAAATCCTTAAAATAAAAAAACTCTCATCTCTACTAATAGTTAAACTATTAATAGGGACGAGAGTCATCTCACGTGGTACCACCCAAATTTGCTGTTAGCCAGCCTCTTCAGTACTCCTGATTTTAAATCATTTATACCTCTGCATATGATAACGGATGCATTTAAATTAAGATTCCGACAGCACTTACTTTTTTCAGTACTGCAGTTCAAGGGCTACAAAAATAAATTTTTAGATATCGGTTCTCAGCAGTACCGACTCTCTGTAATCATTAAATATTATTTTCCTCCCTCTCAAAACTTTTAATTATATAGTTGTAATTTGTTTAATTATATATTGTTTTTTGAAAATTGTCAAGAATCAGAATGATCATCTGAGTCAGTTTTAAATACTGGTTCTTTTATTTCAACAAGTACTTTATGACTGTGATGATAAAAGTCATCATTCAATTTCTGATATTTTTTCTTATTTCCTTCAAGCCTAGATACTCTTAAATTAAGCTGTTCTAACATTGCTCCATGATTATCAGTTCTAGCAAGCAAAGTCTTAAGCATCTGAGTATTTTCTTCTAGTTGAGGCTTCATTTCTGCTACATCTTTCTTTAAGGTTGATACATCAGTTTTTAGTGAAGAAACATCAGTTTTTAGTGAAGACACATCAGTTTTTAGTGAAGACACATCAGTTTTTAGTGAAGACACATCACTTTTTAATGAAGATACATCAGTTTTTAATGAAGAAACATCATCTTTTAGTGAAGATACATCACCTTTTAATGAAGATACATCACCTTTTAATGAAGATACATCATCTTTTAGTGAAGATACATCACCTTTTAATGAAGATACATCACTTTTTAATGAAGAAACATCATCTTTTAGTGAAGATACATCAGTTTTTACCCCAGATATTTCTTCCCTCACTATTTGTCTAATAGCATTTAAAAATTCCTGATCCAATTTTCACACCACCTATCTCTTAATCGTTTCCATTAACAAGATTAGCTATTGTGATGAATACTATAAGTATTATTTTTTCATTAAATATATTATATCATAATAGGTAGTGAGAGTTAAGTAGTTTTTATAAAGATCTAATTTTATTTTCCAAAAATTGGTCCCGCAAACGGAAGGTGCACGTGAAGATATTTATCTACTTCTTGAGCTGCTTTTCTACCCTCATCAATTGCATTTACAATCAGACTCTGGCCGCGGCGCATATCACCAGCAGCAAAAACCCCTTCAATATTTGTAGTAAAATCACCATATTCTGCTTTAACATTAGAGCGATTATCCTGCTCCAATCCTGCTGACTCGATTAAATCCACTTCCGGTCCTAAAAATCCCATTGCAATTAAAATTAGATCAGCAGACCATATTTTTTCTGTTCCTGGCTTTTCAATAGGTACAAAGCGATTTTCATCATTTCTTTCCCAGTTGATTTTAACAGTCTTAACTCCATTTACAATCTTTCCAGCCTCAACTTCTTCAGTCAGAATTTCTTCAGTCATAATCAGAAACTCTCGCGGATCAGAGCCAAAAACTTCAATTGCCTCTTCCTGCCCATAATCAACCTTAAGAGTCTTGGGCCATTCAGGCCAGGGATTATCTGCCTGACGTTCAGATGGGGATTTAGGCATTATCTCAAACTGATTTACACTTTTCGCACCCTGTCTGACAGCAGTTGCTACACAGTCAGTTCCAGTATCACCACCACCAATCACAATTACATCTTTATTTTCTGCAGAAATATAATCTTCATTCTGATCACCTAAAATATGCTTTGTGTTTGCTTTTAGATAGTCTACAGCAAAATGAACACCTTCTGCCTCTCTACCCGGAACTTTAAGGTCACGAGGCTTAGTTGCTCCACCTGTTAGAACAACTGCATCAAATTGTTCTTTCAGTTCATCCAGGCTCAGGTCTTTACCAATCTCAGTCTCAGTGATAAATTCTACACCTTCAGCCTCCATAATATCAAGACGCCGTTTGAGAACTAGTTCTTTATCAAGCTTCATATTTGGAATACCGTAAACCAGAAGTCCTCCAATTCTATCCTGACGTTCATAAACAGTTACTTTGTGTCCTAATTTGTTTAGCTGATCAGCTGCAGCCAGACCAGCAGGTCCAGAACCCACTACTGCTGCTGATTTTCCCGTTCTATTTTCTGGTGGTTCAGGCTTGATCCAGCCTTCGGAAAAGGCTTTTTCTATAATCTGATATTCATTTGCCTTAATTGTAACTGCCGGGTCATTGAGTCCTACTGTACAGGATCCCTCACAGGGAGCCGGACAGACTCGACCTGTGAACTCGGGGAAATTATTAGTTTTCAGCAGCCTTTTCACCGCTTCTTCCCATTTCCCTTTATAGATTAGATCGTTCCACTCCGGAATTAAGTTGTTTACCGGACAGCCGGAAACCATACCTCCAATTTCAAGACCACTGTGACAGAAGGGGATACCACATTCCATACAGCGGGCTCCCTGAATCTTAGCAGCTTTTTCGCTAAATTTATTTTTAAATTCAAGCCAGTCATTTATTCGTTCTTTAGGCGGTCGTTCTTTAGGAACTTCCCGCTTATATTCCATAAATCCAGTTGCTTTACCCATTTTTATTTTCCTCCTCTGTCCTTAATTTCCGCTTACTCTAGCTTCATCATGAGCATTTTCTTCGAAAGCTTTCATTAAAGCATCTTTTCGGCTTAAGCCCTGTGTCTCAAACTCGGCAATCGCATTAACCATCCGCTGGTAATCAAGAGGCATAACGCGAATAAACTTCTCTTTATATTCCTGCCAGTTATTTAAAATTTCAGCGGCTCGATCACTGCCGGTATATTTTAAATGTTCTTTAATCATTTCTTTAACAATCACTTCATCTTCTGTTTCGGTTAAATAATCAAGTTTGACCATCTCTGTATTTGCCTTATCTTTGAAATCAGCTTCTATATCAAATACATAGGCAGTTCCACCTGTCATTCCAGCAGCAAAATTACGGCCAACCTGACCGAGAACTATAACTTTTCCACCTGTCATATATTCACAGCCGTGGTCTCCCAGGCCTTCGACAACAGCATTTACTCCACTATTTCTTACACAGAAACGCTCTCCTGCCTTACCTTCTATATAGGCATTACCAGAAGTTGCACCAAAAAAGGCCACATTTCCAATAATAATATTTTCTTCAGCCTTAAACTTTGACATTTCTGATTTCTCGACAATAACCTTAGCTCCTGATAGTCCTTTACCCAAATAATCATTGCTGTCACCTTTCAGTCTGAAGGTCACTCCTTTAGGTAAATAAGCGGCAAAGCTCTGTCCTGCTGATCCTTCAAAATTAAGTTGAATTGTATCTTCTTTTAAACCTTCTGCACCATAGCGTTTGGTTATCTCATTTCCTAGAATAGTCCCTACAACCCGATCTGTGTTTTTAATTTTTAAGTCTTTTTCTATCTGAACTCCACTTTCTACTGCTTCCTTTGTTAAATCCAGCAGTTCACGCAGATCAAGACTTTTATCCAGACCGTGATCCTGTTTTTGCTGACAGTAAACAGCTCTTTCTTTAACCTTTTCTGGCTGATAAAGAATAGAAGAATAGTCAAGCCCTTTTGCCTTCCAGTGATCTCTGCGCTTATCCTGTCTGAGTTTATCAACTCTACCGACAAGCTCATTTACTGAGCGGAAACCTAAAGCTGCCAGCTCATGGCGGAAGTCCTCAGCCATAAAGCGCATAAAGTTAACAACATGTTCTGGCTTACCCTGGAACTTTTTCCGCAGTTCCGGGTCCTGAGTTGCGACTCCTACCGGACAGGTATTTTTGCTGCAGACTCTCATCATTACACAGCCTAAGGCAACTAAAGGAGTTGTGGCAAATCCGTATTCTTCAGCTCCCAGCATTGCTGCTACTGCCAGATCCTTACCTGTCATTATTTTACCATCTGTTTCTAAAGTTACTCGATCTCTTAAATTATTTAAAACCAGTGTCTGATGGGTTTCAGAAAGTCCAAGCTCCCAGGGAAGTCCAGCGTGTCGAATACTGGTCCGGGGAGAAGCACCTGTCCCACCATCATAACCGCTGATTAAAATTACATCTGCTTTTCCCTTGGCCACACCAGCTGCTACTGTACCCACTCCTACTTCAGATACCAGCTTAACATTAATTCTGGCTTCACGGTTGGCATTTTTCAAGTCATGTATCAGCTGAGCTAAATCCTCAATTGAATAAATATCATGATGAGGAGGAGGTGAAATTAAGCCAACACCTGGAGTTGTCCCTCTTGTTTCTGCAATCCAGGGATATACTTTTCTACCTGGAAGCTGACCACCTTCACCCGGCTTAGCTCCCTGAGCCATTTTAATCTGAATCTCTTCTGCATTACTCAGATAATGGGCATTAACTCCAAAACGACCTGAGGCAACCTGTTTTATGGCACTGCTCCTCAGATCACCGTTCGGATCAGGTGTAAATCGTTCTGGGTCTTCACCACCTTCTCCAGTATTGCTTTTTCCACCAACTCTATTCATTGCAATCGCAAGTGCTTCATGAGCTTCCTGACTGATTGAACCATATGACATTGCACCAGTTTTGAATCGTTTCATAATTTCTTCAGCCGGTTCAACTTCCTCTAGAGGAATCGGCTGCGGCTGATATTCTGGTTCTAAAAGCCCGCGCAGAGTCATCATTTTTGAACTCTGATCATTCAATTTATTTTTGTATTCTTTAAATAGCTGGTAATTATTTTCTCTTACCGCCCGCTGCAGTAAGTAGATAGTCTCCGGATCATAAAGGTGTTCTTCTCCGTCTTTGCGCCAGCTGAAATGACCTCCTGATTCTAAGGTTTCTTTATCTACTTTAACTCCCTTAAAAGCACTGTCATGGCGCATAATACTTTCTTTTTCTATTTCATCTATTCCAATTCCACCGATTCGTGATGCTGTACGGCAGAAATATTCATTTATAACTTCATCAGATATTCCAATTGCTTCAAAAATCTGGGCTCCCCTATAGCTCTGAACAGTAGAAATTCCCATCTTAGCCATAACCTTTATTACACCTTTGACAGATGCCTTAATATACTGTTTTACTGCCCTTTCTTTAGAAATTTCCAGGTGGCCTTCTTCAACCAGATTCTCCAGAGATGCATAAGCAAGATAAGGATTAACTGCATCCAGTCCATAACCAATCAAAGTTGAAAAATGGTGAACCTCTCTCGGTTCTCCTGATTCTAAAACTAGACTTATCTTTGTTCTTAATCCTTTTTCAATTAAATAATGGTGAATTCCACTAACTGCAAGCAGTGCTGGAACTGCAATCTTCTCCCCATTTACTCCCCGGTCAGAAAGAACTAAAATATTAATTCCTTCTTCTACTAGTTTTTCAGCTTCATCACAAAGTTCTTTCATTCTAGCAGCCAAACTACCTGTCTTATCCTTTTTATCAAAGATAATATCCAGAGCAGCAGTTTTGAAACCAGGCTGATTAAGTTCTTTAATTAACTCTAATTCTTCATTACTGAGCAGTGGATGTTCTAACTCAAGCTGACGACAGCTTAACGAATCCGGCTGCAGCAGGTTGCCTTCTGAGCCCAGAAAAGTATTGCTTGCAGTAATTAACTTTTCTCTAATTGAATCGATAGGTGGGTTGGTTACCTGAGCAAAACGCTGTTTAAAATAGTTATATAAAAGCTGTGGCTGGTCAGATAAAACTGCCAAGGAGGCATCATTCCCCATTGAGCCAATTGGATCGACTCCATCCCGGGCCATCGGAATTAAAATTTTCTGCAGGTCCTCATAACTGTAGCCGAAACTCTTCTGCAGCTTAACCAGCTGGGATGGCTGCAAATCCTTTGCTTCGGTTTTATTTTCAGATTCTGACTGATCTGCTTCAACTTTTAAATCTTCAAGCTCTATCAGCTCTTCTTCAAGCCAGCTGCCATATGGTTCTGCTGCGGCTATTTCTGCTTTTAACTCTTCATCATTTATAATTCTGCCTTCTTCTGTATCTAATAAGAGCATTTTACCTGGCTCGAGACGCTGTTTGCTGATAACTTTTTCTTCTGGAAGTTCTAAAACTCCAACTTCGGAAGAAAGAATCAGTAAATCATCATCTGTCAGATAATATCTGGATGGGCGCAGACCATTCCGATCAAGCACTGCTCCCACCTGAGTACCATCAGTAAAGGCCATGGCAGCCGGGCCATCCCAGGCTTCGATTAAGGTGCTGTGGTAATGATAAAAATCTCTCTTCTCTTTTTCCATCTCTTCGTTATGCTCCCATGGTTCGGGAATCATCATCATCACCGAATGAGCAAGTGAGCGGCCATTTAGAGCTAAAAACTCTAAAACATTATCAAAACGAGCTGAGTCACTACCTTCAGGTGCAATAACCGGCAGCAGTTCTTTTAGATCATCGCTGAAAATATCACTCTCAAAAATCCCTTCCCGGGCCCGCATCCAGTTTTGATTACCCAGCATGGTATTAATCTCACCATTATGGATCAAATAGCGGTTGGGATGTGCCCTCTCCCAGCTGGGAAAGGTATTTGTGCTGAAGCGTGAATGCACCAGAGCAATCGCTGTCTTCATTTCTGGCTGACTTAAATCCGGGAAAAATCCTTCCAGCTGCTCGGGGGTCAGCATTCCCTTATAGACTAAGGTGCGGCTGGAGAGTGAGGCAAAATAAAGCTCCCCTTTATACTCTGAACTACGAATCTTATTTTCAATTTTTTTGCGGATTAAATATAATTTTCGTTCAAAATCTATTCCCTGCTCTACTTCTTTAGACTTCTCAATAAAAATTTGATAAAAATCTGGCATTACTTCCAGGGCTGACTTTCCAATTTCTGCTGCCTCAACCGTTACCCTGCGCCAGCCAAGAACTTTTTGTTCTTCTTTACTAACAATCTTTTCAACTAAATCTATAATTTCTTCTCTCTTCTTTTCGTCCTGCGGCAGAAAAACCATTCCTGCTCCATAATCTCCTACTTCTGGGAGTGATACTCCCTTATCCTCCATCTGCTGCCTCAAAAAGCTGTCAGGAAGCTGAATAAGTATCCCTGCACCATCACCAGTATTCTCTTCACTACCACTTGCTCCCCTGTGGCTTAAATTAACCAGCACTTCCAGGGCCTGCTCAACTATCTGGTGTGACTTTCTACCTTTAATATGGCTCACAAATCCCATACCACAGGCATCGTGCTCAAATTCTGGACTATATAATCCCTGTTTTTGGGGCATTTTTGTAAAAGTCATTATAATCATTCCTTCTTTTATAGATTTGAAGAGCACCAGATACTTTAAAATAATTTAGACCAGGAAAAAAATTAATTATAAATTGTTTCCAAGTACCCGGTTTAATTATTATTCCAGCACCTGCTGCTTAATGTGTACTTTAAAGTATAGAACTAAAGTTGAAGAGTGTAAATAGATTTGAAAACTTCTATACCTGTATACAGGGATTATATTATTTTTGGGCTTAATTAAAATAAAATCCTGAGGCATAATATCTGTATACATGGATTAAAAAATGAGAGTTATTGAACTTATTTTTAAAAAGGATTATACTGAAGTCAGAAATCAAAAAGCAAATAATTTAGGAGAGTGATAATGATGTCAAAGTACAGCAAAGAAGATATTTTAAAGATGGCAGAGGAAAAGAATGTTAGGTTTATCAGAATGCAGTTTACTGATATCCTGGGAATAGTTAAAAATGTTGCAATCACCGTTAAACAGCTGGAAGATGCACTTGATAACAAAATAATGTTTGATGGTTCTTCCATTGATGGTTTTACCAGGATTCAGGAATCTGATATGTATTTGAGGCCAGATTATGATACTTTTACTATTTTTCCCTGGCGGCCAGAAGAAGGTGGCTCAGTTGCCCGCTTAATCTGTGATGTTTACATGCCGGATGGAACTCCATTTTCTGGTGGCCCTAGAAATGTATTAAAGAAAGCTTTAAAAGAAGCTGAAGAAATGGGTTATGAAATGAATGTTGGTCCTGAACCTGAATTCTTTCTTTTTCAATTAGATGAAAATGGCGAGGCTACAACAAAGACTCACGATAATGGTGGTTATTTTGATTTAGGGCCAATTGATAAAGGTATTAATGCCCGCCGCAGTATTGTTCTTGCCTTAGAAGAAATGGGTTTTGAAGTTGAAGCATCACACCATGAGGTAGCTCCGGGCCAGCATGAAATAGATTTTAAATATGCCCCTGCTTTAGAAACAGCTGACAACATTGCTACTTTCAAGTTTGTAACCAAATCTATTGCTCACGAACACGGTCTGCACGCTACCTTTATGCCCAAGCCTATTTTTGGTGAAAATGGTTCTGGTATGCATGTCCATCAATCACTGTTTAAGGATGGAGAAAATGTTTTTTATGATGAAAACGATCGTTTAGGCTTAAGTAAAACTGCTTATCACTATATTGGAGGCTTGTTAAAACATGCTAGAGCTATCACAGCAATAACTAACCCTTCAATTAATTCATATAAGCGTCTAGTTCCAGGTTATGAAGCTCCTGTTTATGTCGCCTGGTCAAGTGCCAACAGAAGTGCCTTAATTAGGATTCCAGCAGCCCGTGGTGCAGGAACAAGATTGGAGTTAAGAAATCCTGATCCCAGTGCTAACCCTTATCTAGCAATTGCTGTCATGTTAAAAGCCGGTCTTGATGGTATTAAAAATGAAATTGAACCACCTGCAGAAGTTTTAGAAAATATTTATGAAATGTCAGCAGCGAAAAAAGAAGAAAGCAATATTGAAAGTCTGCCGGCAAATATTGATGAAGCTGTTGCTCTGCTTTTAAAAGATGAAGTAATTACAAGTGTCTTAGGTGACCATGTTTTAGAGCATTTTGTTGCTGCTAAAAAAGTCGAATGGGATGAGTACAGAACTCAAGTAAGCCAGTGGGAATTAGATAAATATCTTTCTACTTTTTAATTAGTGAGAATTGAGAAGCTAAAATAATATGTCCCCTTATAGTCAAGCCTTCCAGTTGAATATTTTCTGGGAGGCTGCTGTTTTTATAGTCATTTTTGCTTTTTGAAGTATATTTAAAAGAAAATTTTAGTTAATTTTAAAAACGAGGTGCTGCTGATGTTAGATAGGAATTATGAAAAAATTGAAAGAAATTTAGTAGATTGGATTAGAGAAAAAGTTGGAGCTGCTGGCTGTCAGGGAGCAGTAATTGGATTATCAGGTGGTATTGATTCTTCTGTCACCTCTCTTCTCTGTCAGAAAGCCTTTCCACAAAATACTTTAGGGATTATTATGCCCTGTTTGAGCAATCCGGAAGATAAAGTTGATGCTGTTAAACATGCAGAAAAATTTGGAATTAAATATAAAGAAATTGATCTAAGCAGTCCTTATCAAAAATTACTGCAGACTATTAATCAATATGACCCAGAATCTGACTTAGAGGATCTGATAGATAATCAAAATTTAGCTGCTGCTCAAGGGCGTCAAAAACTTGCCCTTGCCAACTTGAAGCCTAGATTAAGAATGTCGCTGCTCTATTATTATGCAAATTTAAATAATTATTTGGTAGTTGGAACTGATAATCGCAGCGAATTAAAATTAGGTTATTTCACCAAATATGGTGATGGAGGGATAGATATTGCTCCACTTGGTAATTTAGTTAAGCTTGAAGTAAAAGGTCTGGCCCGCCAAATGGGGATAGATCAAAAAATCATTACCAAAAAACCCTCTGCTGGTCTCTGGGATGGTCAAAGTGATCAAGATGAAATTGGTTTAAGTTATAGGGAGATCGACTACTATATAGTGGATGGAGAAGCTGATGCTGAAACCGCTGCTAAAATCGAAAAAATTTCTGCAGCTAATCAACATAAATTAGAACTGCCTGCGGTTCCTAATTTTTAATTGAATTACTGTATACAGTTATATAAAGCCAAAATCACTTGCTTTCTATGTAAGCTATCTATATAATTTACTCATAGTTAACATATACCTAACACAAGGAGGAAATTATTATGAGTATTATGAGTAGTAGAGAAGTAAGTGGTAAATTTCTTAAGACAATTTTGATGACGTTATTGGTGGTATTTTTATTTAGTGGTCTGGCTTTTGCTCAGGAAGATCAGGCTGCAGCAAATGCGGTTGCAATTGACACAATTTGGACTTTAATAGCAGCTTTCTTAGTGTTTTTTATGCAGGCTGGATTTGCAATGGTTGAAGCAGGTTTTACCAGAGCCAAAAATGCGGGTAACATTATCATGAAAAACATGATGGATTTTGCTTCAGGTTCTTTAGTATTTTGGGCTGTTGGCTTTGCCTTCATGTTTGGCCCAGGCAACAGTTTTATCGGAACTACAGGTTATTTTCTGCAGGATTCATTTGCAAATTTAGGTCTTGATATTCCAATCGCAGCTTTCTTTATCTTCCAGACCGTTTTTGCTGCAACAGCAGCTACTATAGTTTCTGGAGCAATGGCTGAAAGAACAAACTTTTCCGGCTACTTAGCTTACAGTGTTGTGATTACTGCCTTTATTTATCCTGTTGTAGGACACTGGATCTGGGGTGGTGGCTGGTTAGCTGAAATGGGAATCATTGATTTTGCAGGTTCTACTGTTGTTCACTCTGTTGGTGGCTGGGCTGCATTAGCTGGAGCCATTGTTTTAGGACCCAGAATTGGTAAGTATAATGAGGATGGAAGTGCAAATGCTCTGCCGGGTCACAACCTCTTGATGGCTGCACTTGGTGTATTTATTCTCTGGTTTGGCTGGTTTGGATTTAACCCTGGTTCCACAGTATCCGGTACAGACTTATCAATAGCATCTATCGCAGTAACAACCAACCTGGCTGCAGCTGCCGGAGCAGTAATGGCAATGATAGTCAGCTGGATTAAATATGGTAAAGCAGATGTAAGTATGACTTTAAACGGAGCCTTAGCTGGTCTGGTAGGTATTACAGCTGGTACAGCAGCTGTCGGCAACTTATCTGCCGTAATTATTGGTGGAATCGCAGGTATTATCGTTATTTACTCAGTTGAGTTTTTTGATAAATTACAGATCGATGACCCTGTAGGTGCTGTTTCTGTTCACGGTGTTTGTGGAGCATTTGGAACAATTGCAGTTGGTTTTTTTGCCACAGAAGGTGGACTGCTTTTTGGTGGTGGATTTAGTTTATTGGTCACTCAATTCATTGGAGTAATAACTGTTTTCTTCTGGGCATTTGGACTTGGTTTTGCGCTCTTTAAAACTATCGACATAATAATCGGACTCAGAGTTTCTGAAGCAGATGAAATTGAAGGTCTTGATTATTCCGAACATGGTGCTCAATCTTATCCAGATTTTATGGTCAATATTAAAGCTCAAAATTAAAGGAGGAAAAGACTATGAAAAGAATCGAAGCAATTATTCGTCCAGATAAAACTGATAGACTTATTGATAGGCTTGAGGAAATTGGTGTCAACGGCTTAAATATTACAGAAATTAAAGGTTACGGTTCCCAAAAAGGTCATTCCGAAACCTATAGAGGTGTAACCTACCGAATAAGACTTCGCAAGAAAATTAAAGTTGAGATAATTGTAGAATACACAGAAGTGGATAAAATTGTTGAGGCTATTAAAGAAGCTGTTCAAACTGGTGAAGTTGGTGATGGTAAAATATTTATCTCAGATATTGAAAATGCTGTCAGAATTAGAACTGGTGAAGAAGGAGCAGCAGCTTTATAATTTGTAAGCTTATAAAAAAATAAAGCCATTAAAGCTAAAGATCTTAAAAAAAATAGAACTATGATGTTTAAACCCCCTGATTAGAAATTAATCTAACAGGGGGTTTAAGTCAATCTAAAAATGTTTTAACAAAAACTTCTACTAAGCAGGGGTCAAATTGTGTCCCAGCACAGGCCTTAATTTCCTCAAGCGCTTCTTCCTTTGTAATTGCTTTTTTATAAACCTGATCATTTGTCATTACATCATAGGCATCTATAATTGCAATTATCCTGGCTATTAATGGGATATCTTTTCCTTTTAGGCCTCTAGGATATCCATTGCCATCCCAGTGTTCATGGTGTGCTAAGACTTCTTCAGATATATGAAAGTATTCTTCAGTTGCATTTAATATTCGGTGACCAACAGCTGAATGTGTTTTTACTTCCTGCCATTCTGTTTCTGTTAGCTTTCCCGCTTTATTTAAAACACTTGCCGGAATCACAGTTTTCCCAATATCATGTAACTCTGCAGCTAATAACAGCTTATCGACTTCATCCGGGCTTAAATTTAATGCTTCAGCAAATTTCTCAGCTGCAGCAGTCATTCTTTTTGCATGATCAGCTGTTTCCTGACTCTTTTCATCTAAACTTTTCAATAAAGTATTTACAATTTTATTTTTAACATCTTTACTTTCAGTAAGTTTATTTTTATACATTTTTGATTCTGCTTCATTTAATATATCAAAAAAATCTTGATAACTATAGGCTTTTACAGCATATCCCAGTGCTGCTGAAAGAGGTAATTTATTTCCGTTTTCAAATTTTAAATATTCAGCTGCAATGTTCTGATTAATTCTTTTAACTATTTTTTTTACTGCCTGTTGATTAGTTTGCGGAAGCAAAATCACAAATTCATCACCACCCCAGCGGGCTATTAGATCTTCCTCACGACAGCTATTTTTTAGTATTTCAGCAGTTTTAATTATCAATTTATCACCCTGATGATGACCATAAGAATCATTTACCAGCTTAAGAGCATTTAAATCAGCCATGATTACTGCTAAAGGTAATTTATCTTCTCTATTTAGTACTTGAATTTGTTTTTCAATATATGATCGATTGTATAAATCAGTTAAACTGTCATGATAACTTGCATATTTAATTTTATTTTCACTTTCAACTTTATCTGTTACATCACTTTGAATAGAGATAATTCCGCTTTCGCCATTTGGCAGCTCAATTATCTTCTCGTGCATCCTCGAATATCCTATTTCACCATCTTTTTTTAAAGTCATAACTTCATGTGTTAAAATTTCTCCACTGATAATCTTTTGGATATCGCGTTTTGCTTTATCTATATTTTTTTCCAAAACTAATGTTTCAAAAATGGTCTTCCCTACAAGTTCTTCTTTATTATAGCCAGTCATTTCTTCAACAGCATCATTTGCTTTTAATATTTCACCTTTCTGATTTATAACCAGTATTCCTACAGGCAAAATATCTATCATTTTTGAATAGTACTGATTTAAATAGTGGTTTATTTGACTCTGGTAAAGATTTTTAAGATTATTTTCAATTAAATCTTTAACAAATTCAAGCTGTTTTTTGATTTTATAATCAAAATTTCTTTTCTGATTATCATGAAGACAAATAGTCCCATATACCTCACCATCAGGCCACAAAATAGGATAACCTAAGTAAGCAACCAAACCATTTTCCATATAAATTGAAGTATTCCACTTATTTATTTCAGCTGCATTTATAACCTCTAAGCTTGATCTGCTTTCAATTACCTCAGCACAATAAAGACCTTCAAGCTTAAATTCATCTTTGTCAGCAAATAAATTCTCAGGATTTGAACTAGCCTTTTTCACCTTTAAATAAGGTGCCTGGTACTCATTAACTAGAGCATCCTGAGCTCCAGAAAATTCAACAAGCATATCCAACAATTCCTGCCAGTGTTTAACATTCTTTTTAGGGATCTCAATCTCATCTGTTTTAATCTTAATATTCTTAAATAGATCATTCATAATTTACCCCACATCTCTTAGACCATTACAATATCAACACAAGGATCAGTTAAATTATTGTCTCCCACTCCTGATACAAATCTTCCAACCGATTATTTTTTTGTTCATATTCGTCTTTTAAATCCTGCAGCAGTTCAAAATCATCGATATTTTCTTCAGCTGTCATTTGACTTTCTAAATCACCCAAAGTTTTTTCTAGCTTTTCTATTTCAGCTTCAATTTCTTTTAGTCGCTTTTGACGTTTTTGCTCTCGACTGCGCGCTTCTTTTTGAGCTTCATAATCAAGTTTCCCTTCACTTTTTTCTTCCTGCTCACTTAACTTTTGCTGATCGGAAACTTCTTTTTTCTTTTTCTCTTTATAATAACTGTAATCGCCAAAATACTTGTTTAGTTCCTGATTTTCTAACTCATAAATATAATCAATAACTTTATCTAAAAAATAACGGTCATGTGATACAATTAAAACTGTACCAGAATAATCTTTTAAAGCCTCTTCCAGTACCTCACGTGAAGCTAAATCTAAATGGTTTGTTGGCTCATCTAAAATTAAAAAGTTATAATTACCGCTCATCAGCTGCAGCAGTCTCAAACGACTTTTTTCGCCACCACTCAGCTGTTTAACTTTTTTGAAAACATCTTCTCCAGTAAATAAGAAAGAAGCCAGCATATCCCTTGCTTTAGAGTTTGTTACAGCAGTTTCTCGCTGTAAAGCTGTGATTAAATCATCCTCAGGGTTAAAACCTTCAAATTCCTGGCGGTAATAGGCGGGATAGATATTAGTTCCAATTCGGACATTACCCTGATCTGCTGTTATCTCACCCATAATAATTCTGAGAATTGTTGATTTACCGGTACCATTATCACCTATTATTGCAGCTTTATCAGTTCGGTGTAATTCAAAGTTTAAATTCTGGAAAAGATTCAATTCTTCAAAACTTTTAGCTAAATCTTCTACAAATAAGACATCATCTCCACCACGAGTCTCAGTATCAAGTTCAAGCTTCATCTTTCTTCCTTTTAGCTGAGGTTTTTCAAGACGATCAATCTTTTCTAAGCGTTTTTCCATAGCCTTAGCTCTTTTGAACATTTTTTCACTGTCACGAGAACGGCCCCAGATATAGAGCTGTTCAATTGCATCTTCCAGCTGCTTGATTTTTTTCTGCTGATTCTTATATTCCCGCAGCCGCTGTTCATACCTTCTTTTTCTTTCTTTTTGATAATAGCTGTAGTTACCGCTGTAATCCTCATTTTTCCCATGTTTTATTTCTACAATTCTCTCGATGGTATTATCCAGGAAATATCTATCGTGAGATATAATTAAAAGACTTCCCTGGTAAGAATTAAGATAATTTTCAAGCCATTCAACAGATTTTAAATCGAGATGATTTGTTGGCTCATCTAAAAGCAGTAAATCAGGTTCAATTAAAAGTAATTTAGCCAGTCCAACTCTGGTTTTTTCACCACCACTTAGCTGATCTAAGGTTTTTTCATGAATTTCTTCTTCGTCAAAACCCATACCAGCTGCTACCTGACGGATTTTACTCTGATATTCATAGCCGACTCCTTTTTCAAACTTTCTCTGCAGAGCACTATACTCACGCATAGTTGCCTCTAAATTATCAGAATGACTTGCAGATTCATCAATCCGCTTACCATGGTGGGCAATTTTTTCTTCGAGCTGCTTCATTTCTTCAATTTGTTTTTTAACCTCTGCAAAGACTTTTTCTAATTCCTGATAGATACTTAATTCAGACTTGAAATCAGGCAGTTGATCAAGATAACCAACTTCAATATCATTTCTGACCGAAACTGTACCGTTAGAATAATGTTCCTGGCCAGTTATAATTTTAAAAATTGTTGTTTTTCCAGATCCATTGGGGCCAATTAAAGCAACTGACTCACCTGCATTTACATTTAGAGAAAAATCTTTCAAAACAGTCTCAATTCCGTATTCTTTTTTTAAGTTATTAATATTTAAAATAGCCATTTATAACCACACTTTTCTTTTAGCTTAATCAGATACTAATATACCTCTGGTTCAGCAATTTTTTCACTATTTTTAAAAACAACAGCCAGTGAACCAGGCCCAGCATGTGAACCAACTGCTGCTCCCATCTCACTTATCAAGATTTCCTGAGGTTTAAATTTATTTTCAAGCTCTTCTTTTAATTTTAAAACAAATTTATTGTTTTTTGAATGAGTTAAAGCAATCACCTGTGAGTTGGGTCGATCTGCATTTTTTTCTACTTCATTTACTAGATAAGAAATCATTCGTTTTTTACCCCTTATCTTATCATAGGGTAAAATTTCTCCATCAAGAATGTGAAGAATCGGTTTAATATTCAAGACATTTGCCATCACAGCCTTTGTCTTAGAAATCCTGCCACCGCGTTTTAACATTTCTAAATCTCCTACAGCAAAAACGTGCTCCAGTTTAGAAGCAGCTTCTATAGTTTCACTTACTACTTCTTCCACTGTTTTGTCATCTTTGAACATTTTAGCTGCCTGATAAACCAGAAGACCCTGACCAATAGATGCAGCCTTACTGTCAATAATCGTAATTCGATCACTATTTAACTCTTTTTTGGCAATAACGGCTGACTCTAAAATACCGCTTAATTTTGAAGAAAAAGCAATAACTAATACATGATCATAATTCTTTAGAGCTTTCTGATAAGTTTCTTTAAATTTATTTGGAGTTATTCTTGAAGTTTTAGGTACCTCATCTCCGGATTCTATTAATTGATAAAATTCTTGCGGCTGCAGGTCAAAGCGGTCATAATATACCTGATTATTTATATTAACCTCAATATTTAAAAATTCTATATCATATTCTTCAACGATTTCTGCTGGTAAATCTGAACAGCTATCTGTAATTATCTTTACTTTTGGCATATAAATTCCTCCCTGTGAAGCTCTCCCCCGGGTTTTATATTTAGTTAAAGTTTAAAATTAGAATCTTCGTCTCGCTGACGGAAGAATACGGCAATACCTCCAATTACCTGAACCACTTCTGATCCAGTTGCAGTAGCAAGTTCTTCAGCAGCAGAACGTGTTGTTCTACCTGTACTTTCCAGGATTCTAACTTTCAGCAGTTCATGGTCTTCTAGGGCTTCATCAAGCTGTTCGATCACAGATTCAGTTATCCCATCTTTTCCAACATGAACTATTGGATTCAGAGAATTTGCTTCTCCTCTAAGATAACTTCTATTTTTTCCTGTTAACATTATCACACCTTCTTTCTTTTTCCATTATTTTTAGATCATTCTTTATATTAATTTTTTGTCTTTTAAATTATAACTAAGCTGCTGTTGATATTACAATAAATCTATTTTATTCAACATAATCAAATTCTAAAGGACCGATTACAACAGTGTCCCCTTCTTTGACTCCTTCTTTTTCCATCATTTCATTCAACCCATAATGTTTCAAAACTCTCATTAACCTCTGGACTGCTGCATCATTATTAAAATCAGTTTTTTCAAGATATGAGTCCAGCAGTGTTCCTCTGACCTCAAATTTATCTTTATTCAGCTTTTCCAGATAGAGTTCATCTACAAAATCAGGCCTAATTACTACCTCTTCTTCCTTAGCCAGTTCTCTTTCGGGCAGTTCCTGCAGTCTTTCACCTAAATGATAAATTAGTGGTTTACAACCCTCACCTGTTACTGCTGAAATAGGGAAAACACTATAACCGCGATCATTTAGTTCTGATTTAACAGTTTCTATATTTTGTCTTCCTTCTTCTAGATCTATCTTATTTAGAGCAACTACCTGTTCTAAAGAAGCTAAATAATCGTTATATTTATTGAGCTCATTATTAATTGTTTCAAAATCTTCTAAAGGATCTCTTCCTTCAATTCCGGAAACATCAATTACATGAACAAGTAATCTAGTTCGTTCCAGATGCTTTAAAAACTCATCTCCTAAACCTGTTCCCTGATGTGCTCCCTCTATAATACCTGGAATATCTGCCATAACAAAAGACTGATATTCACCATATTTTACAACACCTAAATTTGGATGCAGGGTTGTAAAATGATAAGAATCAATCTTAGGTTTAGCATGTGAAACCTGTGAAATTAGAGTTGATTTACCTACATTAGGATAACCAACTAAGCCTACATCTGCCAGCACCTTTAATTCCAGTCTGACTTTTCTCAGCTCACCTTTGGCACCATTTTCTGAAAAACGAGGGGCTTTACGGGTAGACTTTTTAAACCTAGCATTACCTTTACCACCTTTACCGCCTTCAGCAATTACATATTGATCTCCTGCCTCTTTCAAATCAGCCAGAAACTGCTCCGTATCTGCATCATAAACCATGGTTCCTGGTGGAACATCCAGTAATGTATCTTCACCATTTTTACCGTGCATCTTCTTCCCCTGACCATTTTGACCACGGTCAGCCTTGTAGATATTGTTGTAGCGATAATCTGCTAGAGTATTCATTCCTTCATTAACCTTCAGGATTATACTGCCGCCATCTCCGCCATCTCCACCATCAGGTCCTCCCTGATCAATATATTTTTCCCGGCGAAAACTGACAACACCATTACCACCATCACCTGCTTTTACTTTAAATTCTACCTCATCTATAAACATCTTCTTCACCTCCATTTTGCAAGTTTATTTTCTATTAATTTTTATTTTCCCTTAATCTTAAAAAAATATTCATTAAAAAACCCTCAGCACCTAAAGCACTGAGGGATATTATACAATAATATTAGTTAGCAATAGCTGCTACCTGATCTTCTGTATACACACTGATTTGACGATTTTTCTTACCTTTTCTTTCAAATTTAACATAACCGTCAACCTTGGAGAATAAAGTATCATCATTACCACGGCCAACATTTAAACCTGGCTTGAACTTAGTACCTCTCTGACGTACTAAAATACTACCAGCTGTTACGAATTCGCCGTCGAATTCCTTAACACCAAGTCGTTTCGATTCACTATCACGACCATTCCGGGAACTACCAACACCCTTCTTCTGGGACATTTAACTCCACCCCCTTAGAAAATAAATTTTTTAAAATATTTAAAAGTTAAATATTAGCTTAAAGCTAATATTTCTGCTAATTTACATTTATAAAATTAAGCATTAATGTCTTCGATTAAAACTTTAGTGTAAGGCTGTCTGTGACCGGTTTTCTTGCGGTATCTAATCTTTGGCTTATATTTGAAAACGATAATCTTCTTATTCTTACCCTGTTCGATTACCTTTCCCTTAACAGAAGCTCCTTCGATCATTGGAGAACCTGCTTTAAAACCATTATCATCAGATAAAGCTAAAACCTGATCAAATTCAACACTATCGCCTTCCTCAGCAGAAAGCTTTTCAATTTTTAAGATTTGACCTTCTTCAACGCGGTACTGTTTACCGCCAGTTTTAATAATTGCGTACATTATATGTTACACCTCCCTTACCTCAGACTCGCCGGATGAGGCACCCTTTATTTCAAGAGATTTTACTACCTGTACCGTGCGGTTTTGGCACCTTCAAAATGAAGGCTGGATAAATAACTCCAGATATAAATTCTAGCATAAATCACTACTATAGTCAAGGAAATGACTCAAATGATTAGCTTTTATTTAATCAACTAACTAAAAAATATAAATTTTTTATAATAATTAAGCAAGATGGGCTCTAGCATAAGTTCGATGCATATCATCAATGATTATCTCTACTTCATTTTCCACCATATTCCCGGCACCATTAACGATAATTATATAACCATCAATTCTTGCAATTCCTGCATTTTCATTACTGGCATGCTGATCCTCAATTTTAACTGTAATTCTATCACCAGCGTCTAAATCTAAAACCTCTGGCTGAAGATCTTCCTTTGTTCCTTTTTCAATTATCATATCTTCGTATTTAAGCTCTGCATTGCCGCTGATAAAAATATCTATCCCAAACTTATCTTCCAGCTCCTGCAGTTTTTCGCCTCCAGCCCCAATTAAAACTGCAGCTACTTCCGGATGCAGCTCTAAAGAAACAGCAGGATATTTCTTCCGGCTCGTGATCTCATCGATTTTACGAATAACTTTCATAGCTACTGTAGACTCAGATAAAACCTTACCAGTTCCTCCACAGACAGGACAATCCTTCTGCATGAGAGAACCAAATCCTTCTCTAACTTTTTTCCTGGTCATTTCAAGCAGTCCCAGCTGGGTAAAACCTAAAATAGAGGTTTTAGTTCTATCCTTTGCCAGCTCATTTGCTAAAAGATCAGTTACAGACTGCTGGTCTGATTGATTATTCATATCAATAAAGTCGATGATTATAATTCCACCAATATCTCTCAGTTTAATTTGACGTGCAATTTCGGCAACTGCTTCTTTGTTTGTTTTAACAATTGTGTCCTGCAGATTTTTCTTGCCGGTAAATTTACCTGTATTAATATCGATTGAAACCAGCGCCTCAGTTTGATCTATAACCAGATATCCACCTGATTTAAGCCAGACTTTTCGCTGCAGCAGGCTTTCTATCTCTTTCTCAATGTTATAGGCCGCCAGAATAGGTATATTCCGCTGATAAAGCGCAATTCTATTTTTTAAATCTGGTGCAAAAACTGAAGTTAAATCAATTAAGCGCTGATAGTCTTTTTTATCATCTACTACTACTCGATCTATATTCTCATCTAAATAATCTCTAATTAAATTTTTAAGCAAATCTTCTTCTTGATATAAAATATCTATATCATTTTTTTTGAAAAAATCATTGCGAATTCTTTTCCAGGTACCGGATAAAAAATTATAGTCATTTTGCAGCTTTGTATAGCTCTCATCCCTGGCATTTGTCCTAATGATTAAGCCTTCCTTACCATTTTTTAAATCCAGAGCTATTGATTTTAGACGTCCGCGCTCACCATCATCATTGATCCTGCGGGAAATTCCTATTTTATTATCAGAAGGAATGTAAACAAAAAATCTACCTGGTATAGAAATCTTACAGGTTACTTTTGCTCCCTTGGTACCCATTGGCTCTTTTACAACCTGGACCATCAACCACTGTCCGGGCTGTAAAACATGCTTTACATTTAATTCTTTTTTGCTCAACTTCTTTTTCTGCTCATTATTTAAAATTGGGTATAAATCATTTAAATGAATAAAAGCATTGCGGGCAATTCCAATATCAACAAAAGCAGCCTGCATTCCAGGTAGTACATCCTGAACTCTGCCTCGATAAACATTCCCGGCAATTTTATGGTAAGTATCTCTTTCGAAAAAAAGATCTTCCAAAGAATTATTATTTAATAAAGCTGCTCTTCTTTCTCTATATTCCGAATTAATTATTATTTGTCTGCTCATCTATTTCAACTCCCGATGAATTTTTCTGCATAGGGAGGGTAAAAGTCTTCTCCATCTCTAACAAAAACTCCCTCTCTTATAACCTGTAAAGGTGAAAAGCCTTTAACTTCAGGAAACATTTCCCTTAAAGCTCTATTAAGTTCTTCAGGCCTAACATTTCCTCTACTTCCTGTTACAACTGCAAATTTCCATTTGTTATTATCTATAATCTCTGCAGAAAATATTCTTTTCTTTAAATCAATCTTCCTGTCTGATTTCTTTCTCCGATGTCTAATAATCATAATCTCTGGTTGTGCCATAAACTTCTCTAACATATCCTTTTCTTCTTCTAAAGATTTCTCAGCAGAATATTCAAAATTTATTGTATAAATAGCAGTATCTAAAAGAGATGACAGTGATCTAATATCATCAGGTACTGCTGCCGCATTTAGAAATTTTAAATGTTCAGTTGAGGCAGAATTTAAGTCTGCCAGCAGTTTCTCAGGCTCCAGCTCTTGCTCTAACTCAAGATCAAAATACTCTCCCTTACTGATTAAACCAACAGCAAGCGGTGGCCCTATTGCCAGATTAATTCTGGGATTATAGCCCTGAGAAAAAGCAGCCGGCAGTCCCGCTCTCCTGATAATTCTTCTTAAAGTTTTAATAACTTCCAAATGCGAAATATACATTAAATCTTCCAGCTTAGCAAATTTAATTCTATAATTCATCTTTTTTTCCACCTACCAACTCTAAATCAACTTCAAAATTACCGCAAACCGCACAGCCGTGACAGTCAGCAAATCTGCAGTCATCTATTAAAATTTCCTGATGGGCATTTTTATATTCTTTTAATAAAAATGATTTTGGAATGCCAATATCTAATTTCTCCCAGGAGAAAATTTCTTCTTCTCCTCTTTCTCTCAAATAATCTTCTGGTTGGATATCATTTTCTCTAAATGCTTCTCCCCAAATTCTGGGTTCAAAACACTCATGCCAACCTTCAAAACGGCTTCCTTTTTCCCAGGCTGATGCAACTACTGCCGAAAGTCTTCTGTCACCTCTGGCTAGAACCCCTTCCAGTCTTGAGAGTTCGGGATCATTCCAGCTAAAAGAAAAGCTTCTGCCTTTTATATTGTCTCGTAAATAATCATGTTTCTGGATAATTGTCTCAATATCATCCATTTGATGCCACTGAAATGGTGTAAAAACCTTAGGCACAAATGTTGATACACTAACAGAAACTTCAATCCTGCGCATTCTTTTTTTAGTATTTTTCCGTACTTCCTGACCTATATTTCTAATTTTTTTTGCCATTTCTGCAATACCTTTGACATCTTCCATAGTTTCAGTTGGCAGCCCAATCATAAAATATAATTTTATTTTGGACCAGCCATTTTCGAAAGCGGATCTTGCTGCTGAATAAATATCTTCTTCACTAATATTTTTATTAATTACATCTCTTAGGCGCTGGGTCCCAGCTTCTGGAGCAAAAGTTAAGCCAGTTTTTCTAACCTTATTAACTTCTTCTGCCAGCTCAACTGAAAACTTATCTACCCTTAGTGAAGATAAAGAAACACTGATCATCTGATCACTAAATCTCTCAGTCATCGCCTGCACTAATTTTTTAGCTTCTGTGTAATCAACCGTACTTAGAGAAGTTAAAGAAATTTCATCATAACCTGTTGCTTTCAATGCTTTTTCAGCCAGATCCATTAACCTTTCAACACTTCTTTCTCTAACAGGTCTGTAAGCCATCCCTGCAGCACAAAATCTGCAGCTTCTGGTGCAGCCGCGAGAAATTTCTAATACTACTCTTTCATGCACTGTATCCCGGTAGGGTACTATAAAATCAGTTGGATAAAAAGCCTGATCTAAATTTTGAACAACCTGCTTTTTGACTCTTTCTTTTTCGCCTGGGGCTGAATTTAAAGCTAAAATCTCACCCTGATCACCATAGTCCTCACTGTAGAGTGAAGGAACATAAATGCCAGGTATTTTGTTTAGTTTTTTTAGAATTTTGGCTTTCTTTAATCCCTGAGCCCTTAAATCTTTATACTTATTTAAAAGATCTATAATAAATGACTCTGCCTCTCCTACAAAAAATAAATCTATAAATTCTGCTATTGGTTCAGAATTAAAAACTGTTGAACCCCCAGCTATAATTAAAGGATCTTCTTCTCCGCGCTCTGAAGCATAAATCGAAAGGCCGCTCAAGTCCAGCATATTTAGAATATTTGTATAACTCATTTCGTACTGTAAAGTAAAACCTAAAATATCAAAATCTTTTATTTCATGGTAAGATTCAAGAGTATAAAGAGGAATTTCCTCTTCTCTCATCAAATCTTCCATATCCTGCCAGGGAGCATAAACTCTTTCTGCCAGCATATTATCTTCTCTATTAATTAAATGGTATAAAATTTTGAGCCCTAAATGAGACATTCCAATCTCATAAACATCTGGAAAAGCTAAAGCTACCTTTAATCTTTCTGAATCCCAGTCCTTATTGATAGAGTTCCATTCATTACCGGTATATCTTTCCGGACTGGATATTTTATATAAATTTTCTATAATTTTTTCTTTATATTGCAAAAAACCACCTCATCTTAAAACATCAATTTATTTTTTCTTAAATTTATATTTATTGCTATTGCAACTGCAGTCAGCGAAGTCAACATAAATGTTCCTCCATAACTGATAAAGGGTAATGGTATACCGGTTATTGGCATAATACCCATTGTCATACCTATATTCTCCAGCACGTGAAATAAAAACATGGCAATAATACCAACCATAACCAAATAACCATATCTATCTCTTGCATTTTCTGCAATATTTAAAAACTGCCAGAGCAAAAATAAAAAGAGTAGAATTACAACTGCTGCTCCTATAAATCCAAACTCCTCCCCGATTACTGAAAATATAAAGTCAGTATGTTTTTCGGGTAAAAAATTAAGCTGATTTTGAGTTCCAGCAAAAAGTCCTTTTCCAAATGTTCGACCTGAACCCAGAGCAATAATTGATTGAATAATGTTATAACCGCTGCCATGAGGGTCGATATTGGGATTAATAAAAACAATTAATCGATTCAGCTGATATTCTTTTAAAAAAGGCAGGGGAGTATTAAAAAAGACATGGGCTGTAATCAGTGAAACAATAAATAAAAAACCTCCACCAAAAACAGATGCCATATATTTAAAATTACCTCCACCGGCAAAAAGCATCAGCAGATAAATAAAAAACAAAACCAAAGCTGTACCCAAATCATTCTGTAAAATTACTAAGGTAAAAGGTATAAAAGCAACAATTGATGGTAAAAACATCCCTTTTAAATAACCCATATCATCAGAATTATTGTCAATGACAGCAGCCAAAACTAAGATCAGCATTATTTTAGATAATTCTGAAGTCTGCAGGTTGAAACTACCAATACCTATCCAGTGAGCTCCACCTGAAACTCCTCTTCCTAAAAATAGGGTTGCAGTCAAAAGTGCCAGCATAAAAATATAAATTATAACTGCATATTCCTTAAAAATCTTATAATCAAAAGCCTGCAGAATAAAAACTACCAGCAGCCCCAGCACTACTGAGACTGCCTGTTTTTGTAAAAATCTTAATGCACCACTATCTACCTGATTAATTTCTACAGCAGAACTAATACTAATAAAGCCAATAATAATCAGGAGTATCACAGCAAAGGGTACATTAAAATTTAGATACCGCAGGAATTTTTTATTCCAATTCATAATGGTGCATCCCCTCTATTTTGAACCTTTGAGGGGGAAATTCGCAACTAAGGCTGTCATGTCATCTTCTCGCTTAACATCCATTTCAATTTTTTGAGAATCGACATCTATATATTTACTTAAAACACCTATTAATTCGTCACGCATTGCATCCATTTCATCTGGAGTTAATTTTACTCTATCCTGAACAAGTACAAATTGTAATCTTTCTTTTGCTACACTTTTACTTTTTTTATCTTTATCATCACTTTTGAGACCGAGCCACTTTAATATATCGATTTTACTCCCCCCCTTATATTAAGATAAACCAACCAATTTTTTAAATCTGGTTATAAAACTGTCCTTTTCTAAAGGCATCATTGGTAGATCCTCGCCCATAATTCTGCGGGCAATATTTCTATATGCCTGACCTGCCTTTGCCTTATCATTGATAGCAATAGGCTCACCTTTGTTGGTTGAAACTACAATACCTTCATCTTCCGGTACAATACCTATTAAATCAATAGCGAGTATCTCTATCATATCATCAATACCCATCATATCACCACGGTCAACCATATCTGCTCTAATTCTATTTATAATAACTTCTGGATCACGCAAACCCTCAGCTTCTAATAAGCCAATAATTCTGTCTGCATCACGGACAGCTGAAATTTCTGGAGTTGTTACAATAATAGCTCTATCTGCTCCAGCAATTGCATTTTTAAAACCCTGCTCTATTCCAGCTGGTGAATCAACAACAATATAATCCATATCTTCTTTTAATTTTCCAATCAGCTCCTGCATCTGAAAAGGAGTGACAGATGTTTTGTCTCTTGTTTGAGCCGCTGGTAATAGATATAAACCATCATAACGTTTATCTCTAATCATAGCCTGCTCAAGTCTGCAGTTGTTTTCAACTACATCAACAATATCATAAACAATTCTATTTTCTAAACCCATAACAACATCCAAATTTCTAAGACCAATATCGGCATCAATTAAACAAACTTTATTACCCTGCATTGCCAGGGCAGTACCAATATTAGCTGAAGAAGTAGTTTTTCCTACTCCACCTTTACCTGATGTGATAACAATTGTCTTGCCTGCCAAATTTCATCCCCCCCTGAATTTATAACTAAATTTTTTCTACTATAATTTGATCATTCTCTATAAAAGCTCTTTCTGCCTGAAGTTTTGAGCTGTCATTATCATCCGGAGATCTTGCAATAAATGATGCTATCCTCAGCTGAGTTGGATCCAGCTTAAGAGCAGCCACCTGGGCTTCTTTGTTACCTCCAGCTCCAGCATGTACAACACCTCTTAATCTTCCAAAAACAATAATATCTCCACCAGCAATTACTTCTGCACCTGGATTTACATCACCAACAATAACAACATTAGCCTGATGCTTTACTCTTTGACCGGATCTAAGAGTTCGATTAATAATAACTGCTTCAGAACTGCTTTCAAGATTATTTTCTTCTGCCTCTATTTTTTTTGCCGTAAAATAAATTTTATTAACCTGATTATATTTTTTAACAATCTGCATCAGTTCTTCCAGCTGCTCATAAGCCAATTCAAGTCCACTTAAATTCAAGTACAAATTAACACCTGTAAAAAAATCAGAAGCTTCAGCAGCATGAAGATTAACAGCCTTTTTAATACTGCCAAAAGTACTGCCATCTCTGAAATTCATAACAATTCCGTCTGAAACTGCCTGAAAAGAAAACACAGAAGCCATAAAATCTCTCCTCATTTAAACACTTTTTAATATATTCTTTAATAAAATTGAAAATCCTGCCTTTAATAATTAAAATACTGGATTAAACAGTTTAAAACTAAATTAGCCAAGTAATTAAACAGTCTTAATTGTTAATTCTCGTCTTCTCTACTGTAATAGTATACTTTATCTTTATTATTATTATAATTTTTAAAGCCAAAATAATATTCCATAATTTCTCTGGCAATTGGAACAGAATATGCACTTGAGCCACCATTTTCAATAAAAACTACAACTGCAATCTGTGGATCCTCATAAGGCGCAAAGCCGCCAAACCAACCGTGATTAGCTCCCCCTGTTTGAGCAGTACCGGTTTTACCAGCTGCTTTAAGAGGAAAACCATTAAAATGGCGGGATGCAGTACCATAATTTTTATTTGCAACATCGTGCATTCCTTCTTTTAAAGCAGAAAAAACATTACTATCAATTTCATTCCTCAAGTCAATATTTATTTCGGGTTCAAAGGTCTTTATAGTTTCTCCGTCTGCTCCTCTAATTTCTTTTACCAGCTGTGGCTTATAAGAAACTCCTTCTGCTGCAACTGTAGAAATTAAAGACACAATTTGAACCGGGGTTGTTAATAAACTCCCCTGACCGATTGATAAGTTAACTGAATCACCAGGATACCAGCCCTGATTTAAATTTTCTCTTTTCCAGCTGTCATCAGGTACCAGACCACTTTTTTCTGAAGGTAAATCAATGTCACTTTTAGTGCCTAGTCCATATTTTCGGGCATATTCAGCCAGTTTTTCACCTTTAAATTCCTTATATAATTCATAACCTAATTCATAAAAAACAACGTTATTAGAGCGGGCTATTGATTTGACAAAATCTATTTTACCCTCTCCAACCGGGTTCCAGTTTCTAAAAGGCCTGGACCAATTAGGAATATAAAAAGCACCGTTAGAATCATAAAAGCTTGTATTTGCTCTAACTCCTAACTCCTCCATTGCCGCCGTACCTGTTACCAGTTTAAATATTGAACCTGGTGGGACAGCAGTCATTGTATTACGGTTGATCATCGGACGTAAAGGATCGTTAATTAATTCCTGATAATCACTGCTGCTAATTCCTTTAGCAAATAAATTCAAATTATAATCCGGGAGACTAACTGCAGCTAAAATACCTCCGGTATCAATATCCATCACCAGCGCAGTAATTCCTGTAGGTGCTGATCTATCTTCATTTTCAGCAGCTAAATCCCGTAATTCAGTGTAGTTTTTTTCTAATAATTTCTCCACTGCTGCCTGCAGTTTAAAATTAATATTTAAGATTAAATCACTACCCGCTTCTGGGTTTTTGATTCCTATTGTTTTAATCTTTTGTCCTCTGCTGTTAACCTCAATTTGTTCAGCACCGCGTTTTCCATTTAAATAAAACTCATATTCTTTTTCGAGTCCACTTTTACCTACAAAATCTCCACCTCGATAGTTGTATCCCTGTTCATTAAATGAAACTAACTCTTCTTCATTTATTTCTCCAATATAGCCGGTAGTATGAACTAATTTTTCAGGATAGATATAATCTCTCATTGAAGACTCTTTAACTAATAATCCTGGCAGAATATCTCTGTTTTCTGCAATAATCACCATATCTTCTTTACTCAAATGGCGGGCTAAAAGTATTGGTTCTACAGCTGTATTAACCTCAGAGTTATTATAGTTTTGAAACAGACGTGATTCAGCTAAACTGCTGATAGTAGAAAGCTGATGTAGTATTTGATCAGCTGAGCCTGTCGGAGGAATTTCATTCTGCATTAAATAAAGATTGTAACTCAACTTACTTGAAACAATTATTTCTCCTCGTTGATCATAAATTCTACCTCGAGGTGCGTTAATTGGTCTAACAGAAATCCGATTCCCCTCTGAAAGTTCATAATAATAATCACCCTTTACAAGCTGTAAATAGGCGGATCTAGACAGTAAAATGGCAAAGATTATAATAATTATTATTCTTATAATTTTATGTCTGTCCACTTAAATCACGCCTTCCCCAGAAAAAATAAATTAAATAAACAAAGAAGGTGATCAGTGAATTGAGAGCTGCCAGAGGCAAAATAATCTCTTTAAGCAAATTTAAATAATCTGCTGCAAATAAGTAGTTTTCTTTTAAAAGTAAATATAATAACTCGTGAACTATTGTGGCTAAGAAAACACCGAGTGGTGGAATCAATAAATTTTCTGGAAAAAATCTACCTGACAGCAGAGCTGATAAAAAGGCAACTGCTGTTTTGACGGGGATAAAAAGACCGATAAAAGATGTTATAAAAACATCCTGAAGCAGACCTCCAAAAGCACCATAAATCATAGCATCTTGTGCCCCAAAAACAATAGCTCTGATCACTACATAAATTAAGATGAAATCAGGTATTAAAACTAAAGATGGAAAAAATACAGGTATTGTCAGCTGAAAAATCAAAAGAAAGATAAGTACTGAAATATTAAATAAATATTTTTTCAATTTAAACTCTCCATTGTTAAATATATGCTTCTAATTTTCTTCACTCTCTGAACTTCCTTCATTTGCTTCACTTTCCTCATCTGCATTAATTTCAGCTTCGTTTTCTAATTGATCATTTTGAACAGCAATTTTAGAATTAAAGTTTTTGATGATCATAACCTCTTCTAAAGTTATCTGATGCATAAATAAATCTATATCAGCTTTTTGGGAAAGACCATAATTGTCTGTTTCAACTTCTGCAACTTTACCGATTTTTAAGCCAGGGGGAAAATTATTTGATAAACCAGAGGTCAAAACTACATCTCCTGTTTCTAAATCTGCATCCCAGGCTATGCTGTCCATTATATTTGGCTTGTCATCTCTGCCGCTCCCTTTGACCAATCCAATTTCTCGTGAATCAGTCCGAGCAATGATTCCTCCCACAACAAAATTATGGTCGGTGATTAGTCTTATTTGGGCAGAATTACTACCAACATTTTCTACTCTTCCAACCAAATATCCCTGATAACTTATAACAGGCATTCTCGGTTCTAAACCATTTCTACTGCCGCGATTTATTGTAATAGTTTTTTCCCAAATTGAAGGAGAATTTGCAATTACTTCAGCTCCAATCATCTCATAATCAACTTTCTCTTTAAAATCAAGCAGTTCTCTTAATCTTTTATTTTCTCTGTTGATATTTTCTAAAAAAAGAATCTGTCTTTCTAAAACACTGTTTTTCTGTCTTAAAGTTTTCAGTTCCTGGTTTACCTCATCAATCGAAAATAAAGTAATAAAGAAATCTCTAATACTTTCTATTAATTGATGCAAAATATTTATTATTGGACTGATCAGGTTATATAATAAATCACTTAACCAGTTAAATAATGGTAGATCTATTTCTGTAAAGTAAATAAAGCTTACTGATAAAACTATTAAAATTATTATTACAGCTGTAATTAATGTATTCCTGTTAAAGTTAAACAACAGGTACACCCCCTATGAAAGTTTTTTGGGTGTAATTAAAATCTTTTTCAAAGAATCAATTTCTTCTAAAGCCATACCGGTTCCTTTTGCAACACAGTCTAATGGCTCATCAGCAATATGGACTGGCATTTGAGTTTGATCAATTAATAGCTTATCTAATCCCTGCAGTAGAGCTCCACCACCGGTTAAAATTATTCCTCGATCCATAACATCTGATGCTAATTCAGGTGGTGTTTTTTCCAGAGTCATTTTAACAGCATCAATAATATTTACAACTGGTTCTTCCAGAGCTTTCTGAATCTCAGCCCCATTAATTTCTATAGTTTTTGGAAGTCCACTAACCAGGTCACGTCCCCTAATTTCTTTAACACCTTCAGGATTATCACTGAAAGCAGCCCCGATATCTATTTTAATTTCTTCAGCAGTTCTTTCACCAATCATTAGATTATACTTTCTTTTAACATACTGCACAATAGCAGAATCCATATCGTCCCCACCGATTCTAATTGAACGGCTGGTTACAATTCCTCCTAAAGAGATAACTGCAACTTCGGTAGTTCCTCCACCGATATCAACAATCATGTTTCCTGTTGGTTCATGAACCGGTAAACCGGCACCAATAGCTGCTGCCATAGGCTCCTCAATCAGATAAGCTTCTCTGGCCCCAGCATGAACAGCTGCATCAATCACAGCTCTTTTTTCAACTTCTGTTACTCCAGATGGAACACAGATAATTATTCTAGGTCGAACCATTCTGCTCCTCTTATGAGCCTTGGTTATAAAATAGCGGAGCATTGATTCTGTAACATCAAAATCAGCAATTACTCCATCTTTCATAGGTCTCACTGCAATAATATTGCCAGGTGTTCTACCAATCATTCTCTTTGCTTCATCACCTACAGCAAGTACTTCCTGTTTATCTTTTTTGAGAGCAACTACAGAAGGCTCTCTAATTAAAATTCCTTTTCCTTTAATATAAACTAATGTGTTCGCTGTCCCAAGGTCAACACCCATATCCCTTGAGAATGGTGCACTTAAAAATTTAAAAACCATTTACTTAAACCCCTTTCAAATTATATAAAACTTTAGATTAAAAACTTAAATTAAATTTCTGTCAAAATTATATCTATATAAAAATTAAAATAAACTCTTTTCTTTAAAACTTAAATACTTATCACCAGCAATAATTATATGATCCATTACTTCGATCCCAATAATTTTTCCGGTTTCAACCAGCTTTTTGGTAATGCTTACATCATCAGCACTTGGAGTTGGATCACCACTGGGATGATTATGAACCAATATCATAGCGGCACTGCTGCGTCTAATCGCCTCTTTAAAAACTTCTCGAGGATGAACAATAGAACTTGAGAGACCACCACGAGAAATTTCAGGCACAGCAATCACCTTATTTTTTACATCTAAAAGTATAACCCGCAGCACTTCCTGTTTTAAAAATCTCATTTCACCAGCCAAAAGTTCTGCTGCCTGAAGCGGATTACTCACCAAATCTTTCTGCTCGTTTTTTATAGATGTTATTCTAGAACTAAGTTCAATTACAGCTTTAACTTGAGCAGCTTTGGCATTTCCTATACCATTGATCTGCTGCAGTTCTTCACAACTTAGGTCCTGAAGCCCTTTCAAACCTCCACAAAAGTTGAGCAGATCCTGGGCCAACTCAACTGCAGTCCTTTCTCGATTTCCAGTTCTAATAACTAAAGCAAAAAGTTCTGCTGTTGATAAATATTTACTCCCCTTTTTCAAAAGCTTTTCTCTTGGTCTTTCCTCTGCTGGTAGTTCTTTGATGGTAAAATTGGTCTGAAGACCATCCATCAAAATTAGCTCCTTTCTCTTATAGGATTCCATAGTTAAATTTATCTAATAACTTTGCCAGTTGATGGATTGGCAAACCCATAACTGAATGATATGAGCCACTTATTTCTTCAACAAAAAGACCCCCAAAACCCTGGATGGCATAAGAGCCAGCCTTATCCATTGGTTCACCTGTATCTACATAATTGTTAATTTCTTTTTCAGTCATATTTGTCATTTTAACATCAGTTATATTATACTCTACATAACTTTCTTTGTTTTGTGAATTTAAAACTGCAACTCCAGTAATCACCTGATGCTGATTGTCACTTAAAGTATTCAGCATCTTTTTAGCTGCCTCTTCATCTTCTGGTTTGCCCAGTATTTGCTGATCATAAACTACTACAGTATCTGCAGCTATCACTAATGCATCTTCTACCAGATTAGAAACTGATTTAGCTTTTTCTAAGGCCAGTGTTTTTACCAGTTCAATTGGATCATCATTTTTAAATTCTTCCTCATTAATTTTGGAAGGTACTATTGTGAATTTCAAATCTAATTTCTTTAATATATCTTCTCTCCGCGGAGAAGCAGATGCTAAAACAAGTTTCAAATTATTTGTAACCTTATTTGCTTTTTTAATCATTAAAAATTACCTCCAGTAATTGAAAATGGCAAATGTTTAAGAGTAAAATAGCTAACCAAGCCAACCCCAAATCCAGTTGGTAGGGCAAGTAAAATTAAAAACGGCAGATAATAAAATATTCCTAAATTAGATATTATTAAATAAGCAGCTGTAATTTGAGCAGTGTTATGAGCAACAGCTCCAATAATACTGATTCCAATCAAAGAAAAATAATCTTTGAAAAAGTAATAAGCAAGATACATCAAAATAAAGCTTAATATTCCTCCACTAAAGCTTAAATAAAAATTTATTGTCATAAAAGTTCCAGCCAGCAGTGAACCCAGTATAACCCTAAAAATTACAACCTGAAAAGCTGCTGGAAAACCAAACAGCGAAATTGCAATTAATGAAACAATATTGGCCAGACCCAGCTTTGCTCCTGGTACAACAGCACTTAGAGGAAAAAAACTTTCTACTAAGTGCAAAACAAGACCTAGGGATATTAATAATGAAATTACCACTATTTTTCTAGTTTTTTTCATTTTACCAGCTCATCCCATCTATGTCTGAGTCTGAACTTTCCAGCCAGAGGCTCAAAGAATTCGGCACACAGACAATAATTGGCCCTTCCCGATCAATCCAGCCTGTTTTTTCACAAATTTTGAGTGGGTCAGCTGCAGGTGCCTCTAAAACACGCACTCTGCCCTGGTTGACTTCAATAATATGAATCCCAATTGGCCCTTCTACCTCAAAAATTATTGGCTCCTCATAGCTATCTGCTACAGCAACTGTCCTAATCAACTCATCATTTTGCTGCACCTTGAGGATTAATTCTGCTTCTGAATCTGGGCTGAAAATATAAAAAGGAATTACTAATAGTGCCAGCGCCAAAATTATTACAAAAATGATTAAAATTTTATCGTAAAATGTTAAAATATCAGTTATTTTCAATTATATTCACCACATATTTCTTTTTTACTACCATTACTATATATTTTAACATCTTTAACGTCTGATGTCCACAATTTAAAGCTTAAGAAAAAACCCGTTCTTAAAACAAGAACGGGTTTTGAATTCCTATAATTTTAATGCTGTCTTTTAATCTTCATCTTTATAATAGAGATCAACTGCATCTACATTACAGGCTTCAAAACAGAGCCCACACTGGATACATCTTTCCTGGTCAATCTCATGCAGTTTTTTAACTTCTCCGTCTATACAATCAACAGGACAGGCTCTTGCACAAAGAGTACAGCCGACACAGTTATCATTAATTTCAACTTTTTCTATCATTTTACCCTGAAATTCAATTGTTCCTGTTGGACAAACTTCTGCACATTTGCCACAGTTAACACATTTTTCATAATCAATAACTGCTAAATTATCCTGCATCTCAATTGCATCAACCGGACAGGTTCTCGCACAGAGACTGCAGCCAATACAGCCAACTTCACAGGTTTTACGAACAATTTTACCTGTGTTATGAGATGAACATCTGATATGTGTTTTACCTGAAAGAGGTGCCAGTAAAAGAACATTACGGGGACACTCTTCTACACATTTACCACAGCCTGTACATTTATCATAGTTTATCTGCGGTAGACCATTTTCGCTCATTTCTATAGCATCAAAAGGACAGACTACTTCACAATCACCAAAACCTAAACAGCTGTACTGACATTCTTTTTCGCCACCATTAACTGAATTTGCTGCTTTACAGGTTTTAATTCCCTGATATTTTCCTGATTTAGTGGTTTCTTTAATTCCACCACCACATAATAATTCAGCAACAACCTTGTTTGAACTACCTGCATCAGCACCCATGATATCAGCAATATTTGAAGATACTTTATCTCCACCAACCGGACAACCACCAACTGGAGCTTCTCCATTAACAACTGCTTCTGCAAAAGCACTACAACCTGCATAACCACAGGCACCACAGTTAGCACCCGGCAGAGCATCATTTACTTTGCCCACTCTTGGATCCTGTTCAACTTTAAAGTGTACTGAGGCAAAACCAAGCCCTGCAGCTAATACTGCAGCAATGCCCCCCATACTAAGTAAAGAATATAAATATGTTGGATTCATTTAATTTACTGCCACCTCCACTACATTGAGATGAGACCGGAGAAACCCATAAAAGCCATAGCCATAATACCTGCAACGATCAGGGTAATAGGCACACCTTTTAATACTCCAGGCACATCGCCAAAATCTAATTTTTCTCTCAAACCAGCAATTAATACAATTGCTAAAGTAAAACCAACTCCAGCTCCGAAACCAAAAACTACACTAGCAATAAAACTGTAGCCATTTAGAGGGATTAATAAAGCTAATCCCATAATTGCACAGTTTGTTGTAATTAAAGGAAGGAAAATACCAAGAGCTTTATATAAAACAGGACTTGTTTTCTTAATAAACATCTCTACAAACTGAACCAGGGATGCAATTACGATAATAAAGGAAACATACTGCAAAAATGGTAGATTCAAAGCTTCTAAAATAAAAGTATTAATCAACCAGGTTGCAGCAGCAGTCAGAGTCATAACAAAAGTTGTTGCAAGACCCATACTGAAAGCTGTTTCTACCTGTTTAGATACTCCTAAAAAAGGACAGATTCCTAAAAATCTAATCAAAACAAAGTTATTTATTAATACAGTACTAATAAATAATAATAATATCTGTGTGAATTCTTCCATTATTTACCCTCCCTGCTGATTTGATTCATAATACCAACCAGAATACCTAAGGTTATAAAAGCACCAGCAGGTAATACCATAATTACCATTGGACGGTACCATTCTCCTAATACCTGAAGTCCAAATACGGATCCCATACCAAATACTTCTCTAATTATTCCTAAAAGAGTTAAAACCCAGGTGAAACCTATTCCCATTCCCAGGCCATCTGCAATAGCTCTGTGAGTAGGATTTTTAGAAGCAAATGCTTCCTGACGTCCTAAGATCAAACAGTTAACTACAATCAGGGGAATAAAAATACTTAATGATGCTGCAATCCCTGGAAAAAATGCCTTTAAAAAGTAATCAGTAAATGTTACAAAAGTAGCAATGATCAAGATATAACTTGGAATACGCACATTTGCTGGGATCAGCTTTTTTATAATTGAAATAACTATTTCAGACATAATCAACACAAATGATGTTGCTAAACCCATTGCCAGTCCATTAGAAGCTGTATTTGTGACAGCAAGAGTTGGACACATCCCAATAACTAATCTAATAATTGGGTTTTCTGCCCAGAGACCATTTGTAAAATCTTGAATTAATTCTTTGAAATCAATAGACATTAATTTCCACCTCCATATGCTGCAGTTACTTTATCTAAGCCGTTTTCTACAATTCTGGTAACACTAACTGAAGAAATTGTCGCACCTGCAATTGCCTGTACCTCTGTGTCTTTTTGAGGTGGATTTTTAACAACTGTGTAATCTGCAAATGTTTTATCTTCAAAATTAGACTTAAATTCGGCTTCGGTAATTCTAGCACCCAAACCAGGAGTTTCCGCATGGTTTAAAACACTAAATTTATATATTTTATCCTGCTCTAAATTAACACCAATCATAATTTCTATCACACCATTGTAGCCACCACCACTATTAATAAAGGCAACTCCAACTCTGCTTCCATTTGCATCAAAACCTTCATAGAAAATGTCCCCGTTCTTTTCGACTTCTTCTACAGTTTCAACACCAGGAAGTACCTCATTGATAGCTTTTTTCTGAGCTTCAGCCTGATTAGCCTGAATATAAGGAGTTGTCCACTCATAAACAAAGGTTAAAGTTAAAGCAGAAACAATACCAATTATTGATAGAGTTAAAATTAAATTTTTCATACTATTTTTTTCCATTTATTTCACCTCTCCTAAACTACGAGGTCTTGTGTAGCGGTCAATTAGTGGCACACAGGTATTCATCAGCAGTATACTGTACATTACTCCCTCTGGATATCCACCCCAGAGTCTAATGATTACTACCAATAAGCCAGCACCAATACCAAAGATCCAGCGACCTAACTTAGTTGTAGGACTGGAAACCATATCAGTAGCCATGTACAGGGCACCAATCATTAATCCACCACCAAAAAGATGGAAAATTGGATCTGCACCAAAGGCAAATGTCCCAACAAAAACCGTACCTATCATAGCCAGTGGAATTCTCCAGTTAACATAGCCTTTATATAAAAGATAAGCAAAACCTAATAATAATGCCAGAGCTGATGTCTCTCCTAGAGAACCGGCAATCTGACCAACAAAAAGATTCCAGGTATCAGTTGCGATCCCATCCATTTTCATTTGACTTAAAGGTGTTGCAGTTGAAACTCCATCTACAGTCCAGGTAGTCATTAATACTGGATAAGCTGCAGTTAAAAAGGCTCTACCAACCAGAGCCGGGTTAAATGGATTTTGACCGATCCCTCCAAAAACCTGTTTACCAAGTCCAATAGCAACAACTGAACCAAAAAATGCTGTCCAAAGCGGAATAGATGGAGGAAGTGTTAATGCTAAAAGCAGACCAGTTACTACTGCACTTCCGTCTTCAATAGTAATCTTCTTTTTTCTAACTTTTTGAAATATGTACTCTGTTAAAACCGCACCAACAACAGCTGTCAGAACCACAGATAATGCTCTTGCTTTAAAGAAATATACCGCAGCAAAAACTGCCGGCAGCAGGGCAAGAACAACTGACCACATTATTTTTTTCACAGAATCCTGTGCTCTGACATGTGGTGAGGATGTTACAATTAATTCATTATTCATTATTGATTATCCTCCTTAATTCTCTTCTCTTTTTTTCGCCATTACCTGTGCCTTACCAAGACGCAGATGATGTACCAGAGGTATTTTAGCCGGGCAAACAAAGGAACATGAGCCACATTCAATACAGCTTAATACCTGCCAATCTTCTAATTCTTCTACCATATCATGTTTTGCAAAATCAACGAGCTGTGTAGGCATTAAAAACATTGGACAGGCATCAACACATTTTGCACAATTGATACAGGGAGATGGTTCAAAATCTTCTACCTCATCCTTAACCAAAACAAGAATTCCAGAAGTACCTTTAACTGCAGGAATATCAAGGCTCTTTTGGGCAGCACCCATCATTGGCCCACCTGTAATAACCTTCGCAGCATTTTCTTTAAGTCCACCAGCCTGCTCAATAAGTTCTCCGATACTAGTTCCAACTCGGAAAATTAAATTTTGAGGCGAATTAATTCCTCTACCAGTAATAGAAATTGACCTTTCATAAAGAGGTTTAGCATCTCTAATAGCATCTGCAACTGCTGCTGCAGTTGAAGTGTTATTAACAACAACTCCTACATCCAGTGGTAGACCTCCAGCAGGAACTTCTCTACTGATTAGAGCCTCAATCAACATTTTTTCTCCACCCTGTGGATACTTAGTTTCTAAGGCTTGAATCTCAATATTGTCATCATTTTTAGCAGCATCACGCATGCTTTCTATTGCCTCAGGTTTATTATCTTCAATCCCGATAATACCCTTTGGAGCACCTGCTGCTTTCATTAAAGCTTTAAGACCAAAAACAATACTTTCAGGTCTTTCTACCATAACTCTATGGTCAACAGTCAAATAAGGTTCACATTCTGCACCATTTAAGATTACATAATCTACGTTTTTATCATCCGGAATAGATATTTTAACATGAGTAGGAAACATCGCTCCACCCATACCAACTATTCCTGCTTCTCTAACAATATTTCTAATTTCCTCAGCATCAAGTCCATCTAAATTTTCATGTTTTTCTAAACCAGAATTTAGAGTATCCTCCTCTGCAGCTTCAATTACAACTGCATCAACAATATTTCCGCCTGGATCAGTTACCTTTCGAATCTCTTTTACAGTTCCAGAAACAGAAGCATGAATAGGAGCACAGACAAAACTATCACCATCAGCAATCTTTTGACCAAGATCAACCTGATCACCTTTTTTTACAAGTGCTTTTAAAGGTGCACCAATATGCTGTTTTATTGGAATTATGACTTCTTCAGGCCTTTTAGCAATTTTTAAGGGTTTATCCTTTGTCAATTCTTTATTGTACTTAGGATGGATACCCTGTTTAAAAGTCAACGCTTTCACTATAAAAATTCACCCCTTATATATTTTTTCTAAGAAAAATTTATAATTTGAAAATTTTGCTATAAATTTATATATTAGAATGCAAACCATAATTATTATATACTAATTGTTAAATAAGAACAACAGTAAATTAGAAAAAGATTTTATTCACGAACTACTATGAATCCATTATATCCTTCTGACTTTAATTCTTCAAGTATTGATTCTGCAGCATTTCTAGAAGAATAACCTACTACCTGAACTTGATGAGGGCTGGTGTCAGTAATTAAAATTTGATAACCCAATTCTTCTACCTTACTTTTTACTGACAGAGCATTGTTATAATTTGAAAAAGCTCCAATCTGAACAGCGAAGTCACCCTCAATGTTATTTACTTCAGAATTTTGAACAGCTTCAGAACCGGACTGAGCAGTTTGAGTTCCATCTGAATCTGAGTTTTGATCAGTATTATCTTCAGCTGCAGAGTTTTCAGTATCTGCTGGCTGAGATGCAATATTCCTTTCCTCAGGTGTGGGTGCAGGTAAATTATTTTCCTGGTTATCTATTTTTTGAGGCTGATCCCGGTTTTCTGAGATGTTTTGCTGACTAATTTCACTGCTGTTTCTCTCTCCTTCAGCAATTTCTGCATCATCTTCTACTAAAAAGGAGATCAACCAGCTTCCCATTAAGTAGCCCACAAATAAAGCTGCTACTGACATAAAAATAACAACCACAATTAAAGAAAAACCTTTCTCATTTTTATTCATCTTTTTTTCACCCCTAAATTTTTTGTCATTATTTCAATTCCGGCTTCAAAAGTTGTATTAAAAGATCCAGCCGCAACAATTAAATCATTTAACCCTGCTGTCTTTAGGGCTTGACTGCTGGCCTCAGCTAGACTATTAAAGCTTTGATATTGAAAGTTTCTCTCTTTGAATTTATCAGTCAACTTATCTATTTTTATTGTTCTAAATGACGCATTTTCAGCCAGATAAAACTTTGGCTTCAATTTAAAATTTAAAAATTCATCTAAAATAGAATCCAGATCCTTATCTTTTAGAATTGAAAAGATTAAGTGGAAATCATTAAAATCTGCACTCGAATAATTAATATTCTTCACCAGCTCTTTAAAAGCAGCCTGATTATGGGCTGCATCTAATAAAACAAGTGGTTTTTCTGCTATCTTTTCCATCCTTCCCGGCCAGTAAATGTTTTTCAAAGCTCTTTTTATCTCAGCTTCAGCAGCAGGAAAATCAGAACTTAGTTCTTCTACTGCTCTTAAAGCCAGAGCAGTATTATAGGCTTGATGTTTCCCTAAAAGTGAAAGTTGATAGCTTGCTTCTTTTTTATTTTTTCTCTTTAAAGTTATTATATTTTTTCTTAAATCTCCACTACTTTTGATTAAATCATATTCTTCTCTGAGGTCAATGAATTTAGAATTATTCTCTAAAGTTTTTTCTTTAATTACAGCCAGAGCTGCCTTTTGATCCACAGCAGTAATTACTTTGGAATTTTTTTTGATTATTCCTGCTTTTTCAAAGGCAATCTGAGCTGCATTATCGCCCAGGATATTTTGATGTTCTAAGCTTATATTAGTAATAATAGAAAGCAATGGTTTTTCTATTATATTTGTAGCATCTAATCTGCCGCCAAGGCCGGTTTCTAAAATAACTAGCTCAGCTTCATGCCTCTGAAAAGTTTTAAAAGCTGCTGCAGTTACAATTTCAAAAAAACTTGGTTCTAAATGACCCTCAGTTTTCAAAAAGTCTGCTGCCTCTTTCACTTCTGCTAAAATCTCAGCTAACTCAACAGTGGAACAGGCCTTACCATTAATTTTAATTCTCTCGTTAAAATGATAATAATGAGGTGAGCTGTAGAGAGCCGTTTTATAGCCTGCCTCTCTATAAATTCTTTCTAAAATAGCAGCTGTTGATCCTTTACCATTTGTGCCGGCAAGATGAATTACATTTAAATTTTGCTGAGGATTTCCTAAATGATCAACTAAAGCTTTTATTCTATCTAAGCCAGGGTTATAGCCAGATTTACTTCCAAAAAGTGATAAAGAATTAATATAGGTAAAAGGATCCATTTTCTCCTCCAATTCTGATTTGCAATCAATAGTATAAATAAGTTAAAATGTATTATAGCACTAATAATATTATACACAAAATAAAAGAAAAGAACAAAATTAATAAATTGAATTTCCGGGGGAGATCATATGACATTACTGCAGATTTCAATATTTTCACTTTTTGCAGCACAATTTTTAAAAATCTTTTTTATCAGACCAATAAATTTCTACACTATTTTCACTTCAGGTGGAATGCCCAGTTCACACTCATCCTTTGTTTCCTCACTGGCAGTTACAGTTGGTCTAAAATATGGTTTCAGATCTGACCTCTTTGCCATAGTAACGGTTTTTGCTTTAATTGTTACTTATGATGCCAGTGGTGTTAGAAGAGCTGTTGGGCTTCAGGCAAATGTCTTAAATAATTTAATTAAACATCTTGAGGACAAAAGTTTTGCTACTGATAAGCAGTTAATTAAAGAAGACTTAAAAGAATTGATCGGACACACACCTTTCGAGGTTTTTGCAGGTGTTTTGCTGGGAGCATTGATAGCGGTTGTTAACTGGTATTTCTTTCTTTGAAAAAATTAATTGAAATCTAAAATATTAATAAAATCTAAACTTTACTTCGATATAAAAATCCGTCCACCTGGAATCACTACTGTGACTTGTGGACGGATTTTTTATTATATTCTAAAGAGTTCTAAGTTGGTTTAAATTAGATCAATCAGATAATTTTTAACTTTACTTAGATTCTATTTACCCATAGCTGCTTCAATTTTTGCAGCAACTTTTTCGGCTTTAAATCCTAGTTCTTCTCCTACTTCCTGACCCTTTCCACTTAAACCAAAGCGGTCAAGTCCAATTACCAGACCATCACTGCCGACTAATTTATACCAGCCGCTGGTTACTCCTGCTTCTAAAGCTACCTTTAGATCTGCTTCAGGTAGTGGATGTTCTGCAGCATACTGCTCCAGCTTTCTTCTTTCTGGAACTGACATAACTGCAGCTTTGATTCCTTTTTCAGCCAGCAGTTCTGCACTTTTTTCTGCCAGGTTAACTTCACTACCGCTGGCAAAAATAATTGTATCAGCATCTTTAGGATCACTAACAAAATAACCACCATTCTTAAAGTTATTAAGACCCTGATATTTCTTGATGTGGTCTAAATTCTGTCTGGTTAAAATTAAAGCTGTTGGCTGATCCTTAGTTTCTAATGCTTCAACCCAGGCAGCTTTTGCTTCTTCTTCATCTCCAGGTCTTAAGACCTTAAGTCCTGGTATGATTCTTAATGCCTCTACATGCTCTATTGGCTGATGAGTTGGTCCATCTTCACCAACAAATACAGAATCATGAGTAAAGACATAGGTTACAGGCAGCTTCATTAAAGCAGCCAGCCTGATTGCCGGACGCATATAATCGGAGAAGACAAGGAAGGTTGCTGCAAATGGTCTTAATCCTGCGTGTAAGGCTATACCATTTGTAATTGCTCCCATTGCGTGTTCCCTAACTCCAAAACGGAAGTTGCGGCCGGAGTAATTTCCTTTCTGCACTTCTCCATATTCAGCATTATAAGTTTTATTTGATGGCGCTAAATCTGCTGACCCACCAACTAAATATGGTATTAGTTCAAATGCTTTTGATAAAGCTGCTCCAGCTGATTTTCTGGTTGCTATTGGAGCTTCTATTTCTAAATCCATAATTTCTTCTTTTAAATCAACAGGCAGCTTAAGTTCTATTGCCTGATCCCATTCTTTTTTAAGCTTAGGATTGGCTTCTGCCCATTCTTTAAATTCTTTTTCCCAGGCCAATCTCTGGTCCTGCATTTCTGCCGCATGAGCTCGGAAAAACTCTTTGACCTCATCTGAGACATAAAATTTCTTGTCTACCGGCAGACCAAATTTTTCTTTCAGGCCTTTGATTTCTTCTTCTCCTAAAGGTGCTCCATGAGCGTCAGCTGTATCCTGCTTTGTCGGCGCTCCTAAAGCAATATGAGTTTTAGCCATGATTACTGTAGGTCTTTCTTTATCTGACTTAGCCTGATTAATTGCTTCTCTTACCTGGTCAATATTATGTCCGTCAACATTTTCTATTACCTGCCAGCCAAAAGCTTTAAAGCGGTCAGCTACAGACTCTGTAAAAGCTAAATTGGTATTTCCGGCAATTGAGATATCATTATCATCATAAATTGCAATTAGCTTATCAAGTCCTAAATGACCTGCAAGTGATGCCGCTTCAGAAGTTATTCCTTCCATCATACAGCCATCACCCATAATTGTATAAGTATAGTGATCTACAATACTATGCTTATCTGTATTATATTTTGCGGCCAGCATTTTTTCTGCTAAAGCCATACCAACTGCATTAGAAAAACCCTGTCCTAATGGTCCTGTTGTTGTTTCTACTCCATCAGTGTCACCATATTCTGGATGTCCTGGTGTTTTAGAATGAAGCTGTCTAAACTCTTTTAAGTCGTCCATTGATACATCATAACCTGTCAGGTGCAGGAATGAATATAAAAATGCTGATCCATGTCCGGCTGAAAGTACAAAACGATCTCTATCAGGCCAGTCTGATTTAGAAGCATCAATATTCATTACTTCACCAAATAAAAGAGCTCCAATATCAGCACAGCCAATCGGCATCCCGGGGTGCCCCGAATTTGCCTTCTCTACAATGTCTGCGGATAATCCTCTAACTATATTAGCAACATTTTTTAACAAAATTTATCCCTCCCGAAATTAAATAAAATCTTTCAATTATTATTTTATACTTTAAGACTATAAATGTCCAGTCAGCTAATGAATAATTTTAACTTTCACTCTGCTGCAGCCTCTCTTTTTTTCTATTTTGATGATTATTATAAACAGATGCTAGATAAATACCTCCCAAAATAAAGGCGCCTCCAAACATTGTTGTCATTCTTACTTCTTCGCTCAACAGCAGCCAGGCTAAAAATGTTGTGAGAATTGGTTCTCCAAGAATTGACAAAGAAACAATTGATGTTGGTAGGTAACGAACTGCCAGATTAAGAATGGAGTGCCCGACAATAGTTGGCCCGAGTGCTAAAGCTAAGAAAATCAAATAATTATTTGTTCCATAACCGGTAAAAGGTATCTCGAAAATATAGACTCCAACAGCTAAAAAGATGGCAGCATATGTATAAAGTATATATAAGTAAGGAAAATAATTCAGTTTTTTTCTAACCCCGCGCCCTATAAAAAGATAAGATGAGGCAAATAAAGCTGCTGACAGTGCCAGAAAATTGCCAAATAGCTTATCACCCAGCTGATAAAAATCACCAATACTGATAATCGAACTTCCGATAACCGCCATTACAATACCAATAACTGCTCCTTCTTTTAGATCCTCTCTGGCAAATAAATATTCCAGAATTATCGTAAATAAAGGCTGGAGAGCTACAAAAATTACCGAATTAGAAATATCTGTATACTGAATGGAGCTAATCCACAAAATAAAATGTACGGCCAAGAGAAAACCGACCAATAATGGCCGGTAATCTAAAAAGTAACGTGCATCAGCTCTATGTTTAATTAAAAAATATGGAGTTAAAATTAAAACCGTAAAAAACATTCTATAAAAAGCAGTTATTAATGGTGGAGCACTAGCTACTTTTATTAAGACACCTGATGTAGATAAAAAGAAGATACCTACAGCAAGAAGTATATATATTTTTTTCTTATAGTCCATTTTTACTACACCTGCTTATTCTATATTTGTACTTCTTCAGTTAAATTGCTTTCTTCCAATATAATAACTTGATCAAAATGTTTAAACTCGACCTTATCACCCGAAATCAACATATATTTTACTAAATTTTCATTAACAGTTACCTCAATCTGGCTGCCCTTAAAACGAAGTCTAAACTGATAACTATTCCAGCCATCAGGTAAATGAGGATGAAAATAGAGATTACCGTTAAACATTCTCATACCGCCAAAGCCCTGCACCAGCGAAAGCCAGGTTCCTCCCATACAGGCAGTATGTACTCCCTGGTAGGCATTTTCATTGTAATCATCAAGGTCAAGTCTTGCAGTCTGCATAAAATAATTGTAAGCCTGATTTTTATAACCTATTTCCGAAGCAATTATACTATAAATTGCTGGTGATAATGAGGAATCATGTGTTGTTTTAGGCTCATAATAATCATAATTTCTAATCTTTAAATCCTCGCTAAATTGATCCCCTAACTGCAGCATCAGCAGCATAACATCAGCCTGTTTTATGACCTGATAACGCCAGATAATAAGCGGGTGCCAGTTCTTAACTAAAGGCAGTTCTGATTCAGGAATATTATCAACCTCGATTGGATTCTTATAAAGAAATGAATCATCTTGAGGTGTAATTTCTAACTCCTCATTATATGGCAGATAAATATCTTCTTTTATTTCTTTCATGTTAGCTATTTCATTGTCACTAAGCCCAATTCTTTCTGCCAGCCTGTTATATTTTTCCGGAGCCTCTTTTTTGATTATTTCTGCCATTTTAACTGCGGTATCCAGGTTAAACTTGGCCATGTAATTTGTATAGGCATTATTATCTACGCCCGGCTTATATTCGTCAGGACCACAGACAGTATTAAAACAGAATTTATTATCCCGCATTGGAATATAGCTGCCCAGGCTGAGCCACATTCTGGCAGTTTCAATTAAGATTTCAAGCCCGTAGTTTTCCATAAACTCCTGGTCACGGCTCACCTGATAATATAAATTTAAAGCATAAGCTATATCAGCATTAATATGATATTGAACTGTTGAGCCCATAAAAAATCCTGAAGCTTCCTCTCCATTAATTGTCCGCCAGGGGAATAGAGCTCCATCGAGCTTCATTCTTTCGGCATTTTCTCTTGCTTGATTAAGTGTATTATATCTAAAAAGAAGCAAATTACGTGCTACTTCAGGTCTCTGAAATGCATAAAAAGGAAGTACATAACTTTCAGTATCCCAGAAATAATGCCCCTCATAATATTCGCCGCTGATTCCTTTAGCAGCAACACTGGTTTGACCATCTTTACCGGCTGCCTGCAGAATGTGAAAAGCATTAAATCTAAAAGCCTGCTGTAAAGCATCATCTCCATCAATTTTAACATCTACATCCTGCCAGTAACCTGTCATAAACTCTGCCTGCTCTTCAACTAAATTTTCAAAACCAGAAATAGAAGCTCTTGCCGCAGATGCTCTGGCATCACTGAGTGGGTTTTCTCCCTCTTCCTGACTGTGATTAACACCTACAATTTTATCAATTATATATTCTTCACCCTGACTGGCACTAATTTCAAAAATCCAATCAATCCTATTTTCTGATGATCTTTTTTTAATCTCGCACTTTTCTTTGGCCTGACCTTCAATTAGATGTTCTACAACATAAGCTATTTTAAATTTAGTACTTTTAACATTATGCAGTAGATGACCACTTTTTGTATCAACTTCGCTTTCCATTACTTCCAGAGCTTTTTTATCTCGTAAATGATGGTGATTGCTTACATCTCCATTTATAGCTGAATTAAGGCTGATTTTACCGGAAAAATTAAGTGCTTTAAATTGATATCTAATTGCACCTATATGTTCTCTACTCAATGAGATCAAACGAGTAATAGTGATTTCTATTTTTCTACTCTGACGGTCCTCCCAGATTATATGTCTTTTAAGCAGACCCTGTTTTAAATCTAACTCTCTTTTATAATCTAAAATTTTCCCTTTAAGCAGATTTAATTTCTCTTCATTAATATATAAATTCATCTCACTCCAGTCAGCTAAATTTATCATAGTCTGACCCTTTTTGGGTAAATTAGGTGCTTCCTCTCCATAAATAATTTCTTCAGAAGCATAAACCCCATTAATATAAAATCCGGGTGTTGTAGTTTCCTCACTACCTGGATAATCCTCCTCTACGGTTCCCCTTAATCCCAGATAGCCATTACCCAGGGCAAAAATAGCTTCGTTATGATGGTTATTTTCTAATAAAAATTCTTCTTCTGTTATTTTCCAGGCCTGGTATGGATAAATTGCCTCTTTATCCATTTTTCGAGCGTGATAATTTCGCAATTGTTTTACCCCCTATTTTAATTAAACAATTTTGACTCTAGTCAATACCTAATCAACACTTAAAGAATAAATTTCAACCTCAATTTCTTTAACATTTATACCAGTATTATTTTCCAGATGTTCTTTTAAAGCTCTTCTAAATCCATTAACAAAATCTTTGATAACTAAGCCATAACTTATCTCTAATGAAAGCTCAACAATTAATTGATTGTTAATTTCTTCTACCTTTATTTTCTTAAAAGAAGTTATCTCGTTAAAATCCTTAATTAAATATTCAATTAAACTTACCAGAACTCGATTGCTGATACTTAAATTTCCATAAAAACTAAAGCGCGGTCTAACAATACTTTTTTCATGTCTAACAGTTTTATCATCTTTTTTAAAAAATAACTCCAGAGAATGGAGGAGATAACCTGAAAAATCCTGCTCGACTTCAATAGTCGGCACTGGGATAACATGTTTACCTTCATTATTTCTTACAGAAAGAGCAGTCTCTATTTCCTCCTGAGAAGAAATATCTTCTATATCAATATACTCATCAATTCCACCGAGATTAAGCCTCTCATCTATTCTTTCGACCATTCCGATGGAAGTACCCAAAATAAGTATTTTTGTCTCATTGATTTTTTTGAGGCATTTTCTTACTTCCTCAGTCTGCTTTTCATCATAAAATAGAGCTCTCCTAATTGCCCCCATTTTACTTTCTTCTCTTTTAGCAGAGCTGCCCGCCATTATTTTACCGGCATAAATTAAAAGTCCATCATCAACGATTAAAGGAATCTGGTATTCATTTGCCAGTAAAACTGCTCGGTGGCTTTTCCCGGTTCCGCTGGGTCCAACAAGAGCATATACTTTCATAATTAAAAAATTACCTTCTTTCCGTATTTATAATTAAATTTATAACTGCTAAATTATCTCTTAACAGCTTGATTATATATTTTTTTTAGTCTTATTTCAATTAATTCAAGCAATAAAATAAAAGACCTGCCCATTTTTTTACTGAGCAGATCTCTTTGATAATTTTCAGCAGCAGTTTGTTTAATTAATTTATATTAAATTACTGCTAAATTATTTTATTTTCTACAATTTATTTAATCCTGATATTTTTTAACAATAATACAGGCATTCTGACCACCGAAGCCAAAAGAATTACTTAAAGCAGCATTTAATTTTTCTTCTCCTGCTTTATTTGGCTGATAATCTAAGTCACAGCCCTCTCCAGCTTCTTCGAAATTCATTGTTGGGGGTACAATATCCTCTTTAACTGCCATAGCAGAAATAATTGCTTCAATTCCACCAGCAGCTCCTAATAAATGACCTGTCATTGATTTTGAAGAAGATACCTTTAAGTTATAGGCATGGTCTCCAAATAATTTTTTTATTGCAGTTGATTCGTACTGATCATTTAAAGGAGTTGAAGTACCGTGAGCGTTAATATAGTTAATTTCTTCCGGCTTCATTCCTGCTCTCTCGATAGCTGCCTTCATTGCTCTAACAGCTCCTTCTCCTTCAGGAGCAGGGGAAGTAATGTGGTAAGCATCTCCAGAAGCACCATAACCAACAACTTCGGCTATAATATTTGCTCCTCGTTTTTTAGCACTTTCTAAAGTTTCTAGAATTACTATTCCAGCACCTTCTCCAATAACAAAACCATCTCTATCTTTATCAAAAGGACGGCTTGCCTTTTCTGGAGCATCATTTCTACCTGATAAAGCTTTCATATTACCAAATCCAGCTACAGCAGATGGTGTAATTGATGCTTCTGTACCACCAGCAATCATGATATCAGCAGCACCTCTTTTGATTGTTTCGAATGCTTCACCAATAGCAGTTGTAGCAGATGCACAGGCAGTTACAGGATTGACATTTGGTCCCTTGGCTCCTGTATAAATTGCAACATTACCAGCTGCCATATTAGAAATCATCATTGGAATAAAGAAAGGACTTACTCTTCTGGGCCCTCTTTTATGAAGTTTCTCTACCTGTTCTTCAAAAACTTCTATGCCTCCAATACCTGAGCCAACCATTACTCCAGCTCTTTCAGCATTTTCTTCATCAATTTTTAGCTCGGCATTTTCTATTGCTTTCATTGCTGCAACAATTGCATACTGACTGTACATGGCTAAACGCTTTGCCTCTTTCCGATCTATGTATTCTCCTGGATCGAAATCCTTAATTTCAGCACCAATTTGACTTGGATAGTCAGAAGCATCAAAATTTTCGATCATAGATACACCTGACTTACCAGCTTTAATGTTTTCCCAGAACTCATTTAATTCTGTTCCCAGTGAATGTACAACACCTGCACCTGTAATTACAACTCTTTTATCCATTAAATTAATCTCCTCCTAAATAAAAATATAATTTTATTTTAGTTTTTTAAGTGTTTTCTTTAAACTTTTTTCGTCTTCAACATTATAGGCATTAAGTGAACGGTCAATTCTTCTCATTAAACCTTTAAGCACTCTGCCAGGGCCAACCTCAACATAATCCTGATAACCGTCTGCCTGGAAACGCTCAATTGTTTCTACCCAGCGCACACTATTATCCAGCTGTTTAATTAAAGCATCTTTAATTTCACTGCTTTTTTCAACATAATTAGCTGTAGCATTGGCGATTAAAGGAATTTGAGCATCTTTAAATTCTACAGACTCAATAGTATTTTTTAGTTCTTCTTTAGCAGGTTCCATTAATGGTGAATGAAAAGCTCCACTTACAGTCAGCGGGATAACTCTTTTGGCACCTTTTTCTGAAAGCAATTCTCCTGCAGCCTCAACAGCTTCAACTTCTCCTGAAATAACTACCTGACCTGGAGAATTGTAGTTTGCTATTGTTACAATTCCATCAATTTCTGCAAGAACAGCTTCCACTTCTGCGTCTGCCATTCCAATTACAGCTGACATGGTACCTTTTCCTTCTGGGTCAGCCTGATCCATTAACTCACCTCTGCGGCGAACTAATTTTAAACCATCAGCAAATGATAAAACACCAGCTGCATAAAGAGCCGAATATTCTCCCAGACTGTGCCCGGCAGCTGCCGCTGGTTCCAGACCGTTTTCAGCCAGTACTGCTCTGACCATTGCACTAACTGTGTAAATGGCTGGCTGAGTATTTTTAGTATTATTCAGATCTTCTTCTGGACCATTAAAAATCATATCTTTTAAATTGAAATCAACTATTTGATCTGCCTCGTCTAAAACGTTTTTTGCTGCCTCATAGTTATCATATAATTCTTTACCCATACCAACATATTGTGAACCTTGTCCTGAGAACATGAAAACTAAATTACTGCTCATTTGAAAGCCTCCAATTAATATTTTTTTCACTTATTTTCCAATATCTATATTTTAATCACTAAATATCACTTTTAAATATTTTTATTATTTAAGGTCATTCCATTCTAAAACTGCAGAAGCCCAGGTTAAACCTGCACCAAAGGCAACTAAAACAATTTTATCTCCATTGTTAACCATACCTTTTTCTTTTGCTTCTGCTAGAGCAATAGGAACTGATGCAGCAGATGTATTTCCATATTCAGGTAAATTAACATAAACTTGATCATCATCCAGTTTTAATCTCTTAGCTGCGGCATCAATGATCCTTGTATTTGCCTGATGTGGAACTAATAAATTTACTTCTTCTTTTTTAACACCGGCTTTTTTAAGAACCTTCAGTGAAGCTTTACCCATTGTTTTAACAGCAAACTTAAAAACAGGTGTCCCTTCCATTTTTAGGAAATGACCTCTATTGTCAATACTTTCATGTGAAGCGGGAATTCTTGAGCCACCAGCAGGTTGACGTAATGTATCTGCTCCAGAGCCATCTGCTCCTAAATCAGTAGCTAAAAATCCACCTTTTTCTGCAGCAGAAATCACAGCTGCACCTGCACCATCACCAAATAAGACACAGGTACCTCGGTCTTCCCAATCTAATATTTTAGAAAGAACTTCAGCACCAATTACAAGCACATTATCGTACATTCCTGATTCAATAAAATTAACAGCTGTGCTTACACCATATACAAAACCTGAACAGCCGGCTCCTAAATCAAAAGCAGCTGCATTTTTTGCGCCCAGTTTTTCCTGTACAATACAGGAAGTGGCAGGAAACATCATATCTGGAGTAATAGTAGCCACAATAATTAAATCCAAATCTTCTGCTTCGAGATCTGCATCTGCCAGCGCTTCTTTGGCAGCTTCATAAGCTAAATCAGACGTAGCCTGATCCTCAGCTGCGATCCTTCTCTTTTCTATACCTGTTCTTGTCTTTATCCACTCATCACTTGTATCTACAATTTCTTCTAAATCATGATTTGTCATTATTCTGTCTGGAAGATATTTTCCCAGACCTGAAATAGTTGCTCTACGCAAAATATTCACCTTCCTTAGTTGGTCTATATAAATTTATATCACTTTTTCGACTCTTAGTCAAGTTTTGCAAAAAAAAGAAAAGAGATTTATTTTCGGTTATCTCCTTTCTTTTATTAATTTTTAATCAAGATACAAAAATAATTAAAAAAGACCCAGCTGACATTTTGTGATTTTAATATTCTGTTCTTTTACAACTTTACCAACTCTAGGAACTGACATTTTAAGCAGATCAGCTAAAAGATGTGCCTGATAGCAGGTCATTTTATCAGATTGGATAATAAATGGTAAGTCACCAAGTTTGCCTGCTGATAACAATGTATTGGTATTTATTTTGATATTTGCTCTGTTTTTAACCATTTTAGCCGACTCTTTTTCTGGTTCATCTTTATTTTCTAAATAGAAAATTAAATCCGGATTTAAAAAATTAATAATTGTATTACCCTCTATAAATAATCTTTCAATATCATCATCTAAAAGGTTGCGTGCTAATTGATATGCAGTTGGGAGTTCTGAAGCAGGACTTTCTAATAATAAAACCTTATCAGCCCCATGTTCAACAACTCTCGCAGTATCAGTACCCGCCTTGTTTATAACTCTCGGATCATTAATCACCTTATATTGGTCAAGTTCATTATTGACTGATGTTTTAATAACTGCAGTTTTAGAGCAGCTATCTTTAAGCATTAAGGAAATTAAAGTAGTCTTGCCAGCCTTACTTGAAGAAGCACTGACCCCTATCATTTCCATTGTTATTCCTCCTTAGAAAAGAAATTCTTTTTCTGAGTATTTTCTGACTATATAGTTTCTTTTTAAAATTTAAATAGCTCAATTAAATAGTAAAACATCTGCTTTAAAAAATCAAATTATCCTGCTATATTTTTATTGATTTTTCATTTTTATTAGTTCTTTACAAGTTTAAATAAGTTCAATTTCATCTCCAGCCTTGATAACTCCACCTTTGATTACTCTAGCAAATATACCTTCTCGAGGCATCACACAATCCCCTATTTTCTGCATAATCTCACAGTCATGATGACATTTCTTGCCGATTTGAGTAATTTCTAAAATAATATTCTCATTAATCCTTAATTTCTGTCCAACAGGTAGTTCAAATAAGTTTTCAAGACCTTCTGTAGTGATATTTTCAGCAAAATCCCCATAATTTAAATCATAATCATGAGCTCTCATTTTATCAATGCTGCTCTCATCTAACAAGCTGAGCTGCCTGTGCCATTTTCCTGCATGAGCATCACCTTTAAGTCCATAATTTTCTATTAACAAACCCTTATCTATTATTTTTTTAGTTGTTCCTTTCTCTTCGCTCAGGCAAACTGCTTTAACTTTAGCCTGCATTTTATCCACCTCAATTTTGTTTGATTTATATTTTGAATAAATTTACATTTTGTTGGTATTTTTTTATCAGTAATTTGTTTATATTTGGCCCTATTTGTGGTCAGGTTTATGTTCAGTAATCTCACCTTTTAATATCTTAACTCCGTGTGGGATAATTTCAATAACTGCTTCCAGACATTCTCTGACAGCTTTGGGACTTCCCGGGAAGTTAATAATCAAAGTATCTTTTCTAATTCCGGCTCTGGCTCTTGAGAGAGCAGCCTGAGGTGTTATCGAAACAGTTTCTGCCCTAATCTTTTCTGGAATGCCCGGGACTTCCTTTTCTATAACCTCTAAAGTTGCCTCAGGCGTAATATCTCTTTTGGCAAAACCCGTACCACCTGTAGTCAATATTAAATCTGCTTTTTTCTGATCTGAAATTTCTGCTAATACTTTTTTTATCTCTGATATTTCATCAGCAATGATCTCTTCATAAACAATTACTGCTCCTATTTCTTCCATCATGTCTTTAATTATGGGTCCACTTAAATCTTTTCTTTCTCCTTTTGAACCTTTATCACTAATCGTCAAGACTGCTGTTCTTATTTTGAAATTATTTGTCTTCTCTCTCATAAATCCCACTCTTTCCTCCAGCTTTATAAGTTAATTTGATTGATCCAATTTCCATTGATTTATCAACTGCTTTAATCATATCATAAATTGTAAGGGCAGCTATATTAACAGCTGTCAGAGCCTCCATTTCAACTCCAGTTTGACCGCTATTTTTCACCTCTGAAAATATTTTTATTTTATCTTCAAAATCTAAGTTAAATTCAACTTTAATGCTGCTTAAAAGTAAGGGATGGCACATTGGAATTAAATCTGAAGTTTTTTTAGCCCCTGTAATACCAGCAATTCTAGCAGTTTCAATTACCGCACCTTTTTTAATATTTCCAGCCTTTATTTTTTTTAGTGTTTCCGGCTTCATTTTTATTTCGCCTACAGCTCTAGCAGTCCTTTTTGTTTCTTTTTTTTCTGAAACATCAACCATCTGCACTTTACCTTTTTGATCTATATGAGAAAATTCTTTTTCCATTTTTAGCCTCCAATTTGCGACATATTTCTTTGATAAATCTGCTCTTTAAAATCAAGCTGATGACAGGCTGGTTTTAACTTAAGTGCCTTTACAAAAGCTGATTCAATTTCAGCACTGCTCATTCCTGTTATTTCAACTTCTTGATCTCCGGCCAGACATGGCTTTATTCTGGCGTCTGCAGTTAAACGGAGTCGATTACAGCTGCTGCAGAAATGTTTGCTTAAAGCAGAAATGAAACCAATAGTCCCAGCTGCAGCTTCTATTCTAAAATAATCAGCTGGCCCACTACCCTTTGTAACTGCAGGCAGCATTTTATATTTTGCTTTGATTAAATTTTTAACTTCTCTGCTGCTGATGAATTTTTCTGCTTCAGCCTCTCCTCCCAGCGGCATATATTCAATGAATCTAATATTAAGCTCCTTTTGACGGCTTAATTCTACAAAATCTAATATTTCATTATCATTAAGCCCCTTCATCACTACCATATTAATTTTAACCGGCTTGAGACCGACTTTTAAAGCAGTATCAATTCCTTTTAAAACTTCAGTTAGAGAATCTCGTCTTGTAATCTTTTTAAATTTATCCTGATTTAAAGTATCAAGACTAATATTAATCCGATCAAGGCCGGCATTTTTTAACGGCTCTGCTTTTTCTGCAAGTAAAACTGCATTAGATGTCATTGCAATATCTTCTAAATTTAATTTATTGAGCTCTGATATTAACGATTCCACTCCTTTTCTGACTAAAGGCTCACCACCTGTCAGCCTAATTTTTTTAATACCCATTCTTTTAACAGTTTTTACAATTTTAATTATTTCTTCATAACTTAAAATTTCTGAGTGAGCCTTATTTTCAACTCCTTCTGCAGGCATGCAGTAGCGGCAGCGGAGGTTACAGCGATCGGTTATTGAAATTCTTAAATAATCTATTTTTCTTCCGTATTGATCAGTTAAATTCTGCATTTTCTGCCTCCAATTTATAACTCCAGCTTAGTAATTTTTCCAGTTTCCTGACAATTATAACCACCTAGTTTTTCGATTTCAGCTTTTATTTCCGGCTTTTTTATCAGATTGATTAATTTCTTGATTCGCAGATCGTCAAGCATATCTTCTGGAATGATTAAATCATATTTTTCTTCTGCCAGCGGCAGAAAATCAACTTCCATAACTTCTGCTGCAGCTCTAATTCCAAGGGCTGCATCTGCCGAACCCCGACCAACTGCTGCTGCAGCGGCTATATGGGTATATTCTTCTTTTTGATAACCAGAAATTTCTTCTTTTTTAATATCATTTTCCTGCAGTAAAAAGTCGAATAAAACTCTGGTACCTGCTCCGCGCTGGCGGTTAACATAATTAACATTTGCTTTAGTTAAGTCATTAATACTCTTTATGTTTTTGGGATTTCCTTTTTTAAGGTATAACCCCTGTTCCCTGTAAACTAAATTTACTAATGATAACTTTTGACCTTTAAAAAATCTTTTCAAATAAGAAATATTGTATTCGCCACTTTCTGGATCTAAAAGATGGGCTCCGGCTAAATTTGACTCTTTTCTTCTCAGAGATGTAAGTCCTGCCATTGAGCCAACAGTCTGCAGCTTAAGATCAAAGTCAAAGTTTCTTTTTTTTATTTCATTTCTAATAAGATCCAGACTTAAATCATGACTTCCAATTAATAATAGATCTTTTTTAATTCTTTTTTTATCTTTTAAAAGAATTACCGGAGCTCTGTCTCCAGGATGAAGACCCTCTTTATTTTCAGCTATTCTTAAAATCCCATCTGCCTTAAGCATTGATTCCATAGCTGATGAACCTCTTTTTAGAGGAACTGCCGTAAATTTGTTGTCAGAACTGCTGACTAAATTAACACGTAAAAATTCTTCTAAGCCAATCTCCGAAGGAATTTTTCTTTTGACCTCAGCTTCAAGCTGTATAAAATCTGGAGCCTGATCAGCCTGCAGAGAATAAATTAATTCTCTAATGAATAACTGATTATCAAGCCAGGCTGAAAGTGGATAACCTGGTAAGCCAAATACAGGAACACCTTTAACAGCTGCTGCAATAAGAGGTTTCCCAGGCATAATATTAACACCATGAAATAATATTTCTCCCTGGTTTTTTAAGATATCAATTGTAAAATCACCTCTACCAGCTGAAGAACCAGATAAAACAATTACCAGCTCACTTTTCGCTGCTGCCTGAAGCATGTTTTTTTCAACCAGCTCTTTTTGATCTGCTAAGATTTCTGTTATTGTAACCTCTGCTCCCCATTTCGTTAGTGCAGCTTTAACCATTTGAGAATTGAATTCTACCAGCTCACCCCGTTTGGGATTCTGCTCTGCATTTACAAGTTCATCTCCGGTTGGAATTATTGTGACAGCAGGCTTTTTATAAACTTCAACTTCTGTAACTCCAGCTTCTAAAAGTGCTGCCAGATCATAATCACTAAGCTTATGCTCGGCTGTAACCAATAAGTTTCCTTTAACTGCACTTTCTCCGATTGAACGGATGTGATTCCAGGGGGGAACTCCCTTTTCGATCAAGTAGTAGTTCTGATCAATTTTATTAACTTCTTCTATTTTGATTACTGCATTAAATTGAGCTGGAATCGGATCACCAGTATCAACAGGCTGAGCTTCAATACCAATTTTAAGTTTAATGGGTGATCTTTCACTGGCTCCAGCTGTTTTTTCAGATTTAACTGCAATTCCATCCATGGCTGCAGCATAAAAATCAGGCGCAGATCTTCTGGCATATAATGCTTGTGCCGTTACTCTAGACTCTGAATTTACAGTTTTAATAACTTCAGTTTTAGATCTTAAATTTCCAAACTCATTTTTAATTTTATTTAAAGCAGCTGCTAATGAAGTTTTATCTAAATATTTTTTTACCATAGTCTATTTACTACCTCTTTTCTCTAATTTTATTCAATTAAAGTTAATTTGACTAATTTCCCTTTGTCAATTCCTTCTTTATTCTGAGGGATTTTAAGTAAAGCATCACCATAAGCTAGATTTGTAATCAGGCTTGACTTAGCTAGTAATGGTTCCGCAAATAATTTCCCGTTTTTCCTGATGAGCTTAACCGGTATATATTCCTCTCTACCTTTGTCTGAAACCAGATCCCTTGTTAATACAGCCTCCAATAAATATTTCTGCTTGTCGCTACCTATTTGAGATGCAGGCTTTTCACCATTTAAAACTCTGACAATTTCAGCAGTCAGGACATTATTTACTGTCCAGGCTGAGGCTGGATGTCCAGGCAGTCCAACCACAATTGTGCCCTCAATTACAGCCAGGATAGTCGGCTTGCCTGGTTTTATTGACAGACCATGTAATAATACTCCTGGCTCACCTAGAGAGTTAAGCAGATCAATAGTCATATCTTTAATTCCAACTGAACTTCCACCTGAAATTAAAACTAAATCCTGATCCAGCTCTTTTTTTAGAGCTGTTTTCAAACTAGCAAAATCATCTTCAATAATACCTACTTTTTTGCTTTCTGCACCAATCTTAGTTAAATAAGCGGAGATAGAATAACTGTTTATATCTCTTATCTGACCGGCCTTAGCCTCTGCTTCTGCAGGGACTAGTTCGTCACCAGTTGAAATTACTGAGACTTTAGCTTTTTTAAATACATTAAATTTTATAATTCCCAGGCCGGCTAGAGCTCCAATGTCTCTGGCCATTATTTTATGACCCTTTTTAAAAAGCAGCTCATCTTTAGCAATATCTTCTGCTTTTTGAACAATATTTTCCCCTACCGCCAGTGATTTAGAACTTTCAATTAAGTTTTCCTCAATTTTTTCTGTATCTTCAATCATTAAAACTGCATCTGCTCCCTTAGGTATCATTCCACCTGTAGGTATGGCAGCTGCCTGGCCGCTTTTTAATTCAAGCTCAGCCTCTGCTCCCATTTCAATACTACCGACAATATCTAAATATGTTGGCATAGAAGCTGAAGCACCTGCAGTATCAGCAGCTTTAACTGCATAGCCATCAACTGTTGAACGGCTGAATGGAGGCAGATCAACTGGTGAAAATAGATACTCTGCTAGAATCCTATTTAAGCTCTGGTCAAGCTTGATTTTTTCAGTTTGTAAAATTTTAGTTTCTAAAAATTTTTTCAACACCTGCCAGAATTTCTCTGGTGAATTTAATTCTAAAAACTCTCTCATATTTAAATTTTCATTCCTTCCAATTACTAAATCATATTTTTATTTTTTTAAAATAAATCATATTTCAAAGAGCAAATTATATTTCTTATAATTGTTTTTAAATTAATGAAGTAAGCTGCCACCATAATGCCTGAAACAAAACTACGATAATTATTACAGCTGTTAGCGGCAAACCAAATCTAATAACAGTTTTATTATCATACATCCCATTATTTTCTCCAATTCCAACTAGAATGTTTAAATGATGAAAAGGAAAAACATAATGAAGTGCTATTGAAGAATAAGTCATTAGTGCAGGCACCAAAGGATTAATTCCATAACCTTCAGCAAAAATAATAAATGCAGGAATTGCAATCCCCATAACAGCAATAACACTACCTAAAAACATATGCATTGTCATTGTTATTAAAACTATCATCAAGGCAAAAACAAATATATTTGCTGGAAGCTCTGCAGGTAAAAGTACAGAAGCAATCCAGGAATTCATACCTGTGCTGCCTCCAATTCTTCCAATAGCAACTGCTGCAGTCAGAAAAAACAAGATACCTATAGGAACATTTGCCCAGTCTTTAGCCTCTAAGACATTACCAACTAAAGGCATCCCCATCAGAGCTGCAATTATAAGTGTTATCCAACCTAAATCAATACCGTGGATTGAGTCAGTTGTCCACAAAATTATTGCCGTAGTAATCCAGAATATCATTCTTATTTCTTTACTGGAAAAGCTTCCTAATTCTTTTAGTTTTTTTGAAATTTCTTTTTTATTAATATTAACTTCTTTTTCTGGTTTAAATATTTTTAGAAATAAGAGCAAAGTTAAAATAGATGCAAGTAAAGCTGGAACTCCCATCTGATAAAGCCACCCCAACCAGCTTAAAGTTTCTCCAGACATTTCTACAGCTAAGATATTTATTGTACTATCTCCTGTCATAAAAATCATAGATACAGGCACAGAAAAAGCAAAAACTGCAAAGCCAATTTTAGCTCCATCATTTTTGGACAGTGATGCACTATCTATTACTACAGCCATTACTGACATTATCAAAAAAGATCTCGGCCAGGGATGAGGTATAATCAAACTTAAAATTAATGTTAAAAAGAAAATAGAAAAAATTATGCTTCTATAGGAATCCACAAATTTTAAAATAAAATTATAAGCAATTCTTTCACCTAGACCAGAAGATTTAACAGCAGAAGCTATTAAATATGCACCAATAATAATATAAATTAAAGAAGATGACCAGAGTGAAAAAACTGCTTCTGGAGCAGCAATATTAAAGACCAGCAGCAGTGATAAAAACAAAGCAGAGATATAACCTGGATGTGCCACTTTAGAAGCCCAAAAAAGAACAGTCATTAAACTCAATGCTAGAGTTCTCTGACCTGATTCAGGTAAAGAAGGCAGTTCCAAATTCCAAATAACAGCTGCTAATAATATCCCCAGGACAAAAATGATTTCACTTTTATATTTTTTCAACTGCTCCACTCCTATGGTAGTCAAATTTATATTTTAATTATTTTTAGAAAATTAAGTTTTTTTCTGCTATAAAATATATTCTAGATATCAGCTTTAAATCCTTTTTTAAATATTAGATAAAGACGATATTAATAAGAAAAAGATACCCGGATATATTAAAAAATATCCAGGTACCCAATTCCAGTTTATTCAGCTAATTCTTTTTTGCGTTCGATCAGCTTTTCTTTTTTCTCCTGATACTCTTTTAGCTTCTGTTTTTCTCCCTCTACTAAATCTGCGGGAGCATTATTAACAAAGCCTTCGTTATTTAATTTACCTTCGGCTCTTTTAATCTCAAAGTTCATTTCTTCTATCTCATTTTCCATTCTTTCTATTTCTTTATCAAGGTCAATCATTCCCTCAAGCGGCAGAATAACTTCTACTTCTTTAACAATTGAAGTTGAAACTTTATCAGGACGCTCCAGCTCATCTCCACCTATTTTTAAGTCTTTAATCCGGGCAAGATTTTCTATATATTCTCTACCCTCTTTTAAAATTTCCATTTTTCCTTCAGGTGCAGCCAGCAGCGCTTTGATTCTGCGGCCGGGATTAACCTTCATTTCATTTCTAATATTCCTAACAGATTTGATAACACTCATTACCAGCTCCATTTTTTCTTCAGCTTCTTTATTTAAGCCGCTTTCTTCTTTTTCAGGATACTGGGCCCGCATAATAGTTCCTTCAGTTCCGGGCAGTTTCTGCCAGATTTCTTCTGTAATAAAAGGCATCACAGGATGCAGCAGTCTGAGCAGGCTCTCTAAAGTATTCAGAGCATAATACTGGGCTGTCAGCTTAGCCTTTGGGTCTTCATCCTGATATAATCTGGCTTTTAAAAGCTCAATATACCAGTCACAGAACTCATTCCAGATAAAATCATAGAGAGAACTGGACATTTCACCAAAATTATATCTTTCCAGGGCATCATCAATCTCTCCAGCAACCGTATTTAAGCGGCTCTGCATCCAGTTATCAGCTAGAGTTGGCTTAAGCTCATCTTTTTCAACAGCGTCCAGATCAAAATCCTCTAAATTCATCAGCACAAAACGGGAGGCATTCCAGATCTTATTAGCAAAGTTGCGGCTGGCTTCAAGTCTTTCTTCTCTAAAGCGCATATCATTACCGGGAGTATTACCAGTAATTAAAGTAAAGCGCAGTGCATCTGCTCCAAATTGATCTATAATATCTAAGGGGTCAATTCCATTCCCCAGAGATTTACTCATTTTTCTTCCCTGAGCATCACGGATTAATCCATGGATATAGATATCTGAGAAAGGTTTTTGATCCTGAAATTTAAGACCCATAAAGATCATTCTGGCAACCCAGAAGAAAATAATATCTCTACCTGTTACTAAAACATCAGTCGGGTAAAAACTCTTTAAATCATCAGTATCTTCCGGCCAACCTAAAGTTGAAAACGGCCAGAGAGCAGATGAGAACCAGGTGTCTAAAACGTCTTCGTCCTGACGCAGATTGCTGCTGCCGCAGTTAGGACAGACTTCAGGCTTTTCTTTGCTAACTATTACCTCATCACAATCATTACAGTAATAAACCGGAATTCGATGTCCCCACCAGAGCTGACGTGAAATACACCAGTCGCGGATGTTGTTCATCCAGTTCATATATACTTTTGAAAAACGGTCTGGCACAAAGTTGATATCGCTTTCTTCTACAGCTTTAATGGCCGGTTCTGCCAGCGGCTGCATTTTAACAAACCACTGCTTGGAAATTAAAGGTTCAATTACTGTGTCACAGCGGTAGCATTCTCCAACATTATGCATGTGGTCTTCAATTTTAACCAGCAGCCCCTCTTTTTCAAGGTCTTCAATCACTTTTTGGCGGGCTTCATAGCGGTCAAGACCAGCATAAGCCTCTCCAGCGGCTTCTGTCATTTTAGCATCTTCATCAATAACTTCTACAATTTCTAAATCATTGCGGCGGCCGATTTCGAAGTCATTTGGGTCATGGGCAGGTGTAACCTTAACCATACCGGTTCCAAATTCGCTATCTACATATTCGTCAGCAATAATTTCGATTTCGCGATTAACTAAAGGAACAATCACCTTTTCCCCAACCAGATCTTTGTAGCGCTCATCAGAAGGGTGAACTGCAATTGCAGTATCTCCGAGCATTGTTTCCGGTCTGGTAGTAGCAATTGTTATATATCCTTCCCGGTCTTTATATGGATATTTGTAGTGGTAAAACTTACCTTCAGTTTCCTTATGTTCAACCTCAATATCACTTAAAGTTGTATGACAGCTAGGACACCAGTTAACTATATAATCTCCCTGATAAATTAAACCTTCTTCATATAATTTGATAAATACTTCCTCAACTGCATCTGAGCAGCCTTCATCTAAGGTAAATCTTTCTCTTGACCAGTCACAGGAAGAACCCATTTTCTTTAACTGATTGGTAATTCTAGTTCCATATTCTTCTTTCCATTCCCAGGCTTTTTCTAGAAATTCATTCCTGGTCATGTCTTCTTTCTCAACACCCTCTTCCCGCATTTTATCTACAACTTTGACCTCAGTTGCAATACTTGCATGGTCAGTTCCAGGCAGCCAAAGAGAGCGATAGCCCTGCATCCTTTTCCAGCGGGTTAAAATATCCTGCAGAGTATTATCCAGAGCATGTCCCATATGCAGCTGCCCTGTGATATTTGGGGGAGGCATTACAATACTAAAAGTCCCCTTCTCGTCTTCTATTTCTTCTCTTGGTGCAAAATAATTGTTTTCCAGCCAGTATTCATACCATTTATCTTCACTTTTAGCCGGATCATAAGTTTTTTCTAAATTTTCCACTTTTATTCCCCTCCATTAAATTATTAAATTGAATTTAATCCAACCTGCAGCTAAATCTGCTGCAAATAAAAAAAGCCCTTCCATCCTATTAAGGACGAAAGAGCATTAAATTCGCGGTACCACCTTAGTTCTTCCTGTTAATCCAGAAAGCTCTCATTTTTTAACGACTGCTGTGCCGTTACTGATTAATACAGATCATAGAATGTTAGTCCAGTTATAATCTGCCTGGTCAGTAAAACTCAGAGACGACTTCATTTCTCTTCTGCTGCCGGAATCTTACAGCCGCTGGATTCCGTTCTCTTTCAGTTTAAGAGAAAATTACTACTTCTCATCAATGTTTTTAATTATTCAGCTATCGTTACTATAATATCTTATAATCCAGTCTGCTGTCAAGAGTTAAAAATCTCATTTTAATAATCTCTGATCAGACCAATTAATTTACTGCTGAGTCCTCAATCACTTCAACTTCTAGACCAGCTTCTTTAAATTGAGGTAGAATCTCTTCCTTTGGACCAACAATTACCGTAAAAATTATCTCCGGGTAAAGCTCTTCCGCATAAATTTTCTGAACCTCTTCTACCTCAAGTCCATTATACTGCTTGATAATGTCATTTATATACTGTTCTGACTTATTGTTAAATTCTTTTTGATAAACTATTTGGTCTAATACATCAATTTGATGCTGATAGGCTTTTGGAAAAATTGCATTATATAGATTAATATTTTCAAATAATTCTTCTTCTTTAAATGCTTCAGTTCCATTTTTAATTTTAAAAATTTCTTCTTTAACAGCTTCCATGCCTGCTAATGCTTTTCCAGGCTCAAGACTTAAATTTATAAAATAAGCTCCACCATGATCATTGTAGTTAGTCTGAGCGTTTATTCCATAAACATAGCCTTTTTCATTACGCAAATTACCCATCAAGCGGCTGGTAAACCCACCACTTCCAAAAATCAGATTACCCATCATGAATGGAATTTTTTTGGGGAATTTACTGCTGTAAAAATTATAGCCCATTCTCATATTAGCCTGAGTTGCATCTGGCTTATTAACAATTATTATTTTTTGATGTAGTTCAAGATTTACATTTACATATTTTTTTGCAGGTTCCGTTTCAGTGTTTTTCCAGCTGGAAAAATTGTTGCTAATCTCTTTTTTTATTTCTTCTAATTCAAAGTCTCCGCTTACTGCAATTGAAATATCCTCAGGTCTAATAGTTTTTTGATAAAAATCTAATATATCCTCTGATTTGACCCGACTTAAAAAATCAAGGATCAAATTATAATCATTGTTGTAGCCATAAGGATGTTCTCCATATAAGTTTTTAAAGAAATGCATATTTAAAAGAGCAGAATCATTATAGAAACGCTGTCGATAAAACTGCTGAGATTCTTTAACAGTTCTAGCAAAATGATCTCCCTCAAATTTAGGTCTAATTAAAGTTTCAGCCAGTAAAGAAATGAGTTCACTGCTTTCAGTTTTTAGGGAATTACCGCTGATAGAAATTCGGTCAAAACCAGCTCCCAGATTTAAGGATAAAGCATTGATTTCTTTAAAAAGTGATAGTTCCTGCTCACTATAATTTTCTGATGCTAAAAGCATCAATTCTGTCATTAAAGAAGTTATACCGGCATTCTTTTTATTCTCATTTATTTTTCCAGCATCAATATAACCTTTGATCTCAAAAATTGGCAGACTCCTATCCCGAGCTAAATAAAATCTCATCCCATTTTCTAATTCGAAAAGTTCATAATCGGGTATTTCTATTTCGGGCTTTTTATTTACTACATCTGCTAAGTCACGAAAATATTCTGGACTAAACTTCTGATTCTGAGCTACTGCACTGAAAGTTAATAAGAATATTATAATCAGGGCCAGAGCTATAACTTTATTTGTTTTTTTCACTGCTGAGCACCACCTTTAGCTTCAGGTAAAATATACCCTTTTGTCCGCTGATTCTGATTGAAATATTTCTCTGCAATCTTTACAACTTCTGCTTTTGTTAAATTATTTATATATTCGATTTTTTGCTGCAGCAGTTCTGGATTGTCAAAGCGAATTTTATTTACAGCATAAGTTGATGCTGTTGACTCAATATTTTTTTGTGAAAAAATTAAAGATTTTTGATACTGTTTTTTTACTATTTCAAATTCCTCTTCTGTTATTCCCTGATTAAAAATCTGCTGTAGTTCACTATCAAAAGCCTGCTGTGCTTTTTCAACTAAGTCTGGATTAGAAGGAATAAAATAGATTAGAGCAAATGAATTTTTGCGGAGTGGATTAACAAAAGCACCACTATCCAGGATAATCCCCTCTCTTTTCTGCAGTTTTTCTTTTAAACGGGAACTCTGATTATTTGCCAGAATATCCAGAAAAATTTCTACTGCGGTTAAGTCTAAATTGTCAGCTGCTGGTATTTGATAAAGCTGAAGAGCATAAGGAATATTTGTATTTAACTTAACAGTATATTCTTTTTCAGTTTTTTGCTCTGGAAATTCAAAGTTCTTTCTTTCTATTTCTGCAGGCTTAAAATTAGAATAATATTTTTGCGCCAGTTTTTTAACTGCTTCAGCTTCTACATCACCACTAACAACAACTAAAGCATTATTAGGTGAATAATAACGCTGATAATGATTCTGTAATTCTGCTGTAGAAATATTACTAATATCTTCCATCCAACCAATGATACCATATTCTAAATAAGTATCTGAAAATGCATGAGCTTTTATTTCTTCAAAACCTTTAGAAAAAATACTGTTGTCTACCCTCATTCTTCTTTCCTGCTTAATAACTTCTCGCTCTCTATCTACTTCCTGATTGTTAAAATTTAAATTTCGCATTCTATCCGCTTCTAAAGCAGCAGCCAGTTCAAGGGCTGCAGTAGGAACTTCATGATAATAATAAGTATAATCATAGGTTGTAGCTGCATTTAAATGGCCGCCAACTGAAGAAATTAGATCATCAATTTCACCTTCTGGTAAATTTTTGGTTCCTGTAAACATTAGATGTTCTAAGAAATGAGAAATCCCAGTTTCACCTTCCATTTCATCAATTGATCCCACATTATAGTAGATTGAATACCTAATTAAAGGGATTGAATGGTCCGGAAAAACCATAAACTGCATATTGTTTTCAAGTTTAAAACTATGATATTCTGTCTCTTCAAGTTCGATTTGGGCTGCTGCTGAAACTGACAAAAATAAAATTAATATAAAAACAGAAATTGAAATTATTATTTTTTTATTTAAAATGGAATTGGGTCTGTTATTTTTCAATTCTATCTACCCCCTCTAAATATTTTAAAGCCTTTTCTAAATCATCTGGATAATTTAAATTAAAAAATAATCTTTTTAAATCAAATTTTTTTTCTAAGTTGGTTTCACTTAAAATTTTCTTTTTAGCCCTTTTATAAAAAGATTTGATCCTTAAGTTGTCATTTATTATTTCATCCTGAATTCTTTTAAGTAAAGAATAATTATAAACTGCAGCTAATGGTTCTAAAAAACCGTTAAACTGAGGTACGATAATTTCAACATTTTTTTCAGCGGCAAGTACTGATTTCAAATAATTAAAATAACTTGAGCTCAAAAAAGGCATATCACAGCCGCAGATAAAATTATAATTAGTCTCAGAGTAATATAAGCCGGTATAAATTCCGGCTAAGGGACCTTTATTTTGGTAAATATCATCTCTAATTTCTGCACCTTTGATAAAAGAATATTTATCCTTAGACCCAATAATAATCACTCTATTAAAATTATTATTTAAATGAGCATAAATATATTCAATTAAAGTCGTTCCTGCAAATGGAATTATGGCTTTATCAGAATCACCAAAGCGGCTGCTCTTACCTCCTGCAAGAAGTACTGCATTAATTTTAGACATCTAATCTTCCTTTACAATATCTTTACTTATCTTCAAGCACATGCTCAAGCCCCTGACCAAAAAGACACATCACATGGTCATCATCAAGAGAATAATAGACTGAACGTCCTTCTTTACGATATTTAACAAGCTTATTATTTCTTAAAACACGCAGCTGGTGAGAAATAGCAGAAGAGCTCATATCAAGCAGTTCTGAAAGGTCACAAACACAAAGTTCTCTTTCCTTAAGGGCATAAAGAATTTTGATTCTGGTTGGATCTCCCATAGTTTTAAACAATTCTGCCAGATCATAAACTACTTCATCATTTAATTTTTTTTCTTTCATCAGCTGGACAACCTGATTATCTGGATTAAAAACTTCACATATATCACACATTGTTTTTTCTTTCAGTTCTGCTGTCATAATCCTCACTCCAATTAAATATCTTTAGTTCTTAAAATTCTCATTACATTAAACACAGCCATTAAAGCAACTCCTACATCTGCAAAAACTGCTGCCCACATTGAAGCCAAACCAAAAATACTTAAAATCATAACTGCAGCTTTAATAGAGAGGGCCATTATTATATTTTGCCAGACTAAACGCTTTGTCCTGGCGGCAATGTTTAAGGCAGTAACTATTTTAGACGGCTCATCGGTCATTAAAACAACATCTGCTGCCTCAATTGCTGCATCTGAACCAAGCCCTCCCATTGCAATACCCAGATCAGATCGGGCCAGCACAGGTGCATCATTAATCCCATCACCAACAAAAGCCAATTTTTTTGAACTATTTAAAAGTTCTTCTACCTTAGCAACTTTCTGATCCGGTAATAATTCTGCATAAAAATTATCCAAACCAAGTTTGGCAGCAACTTCGGCCGCAGTTTCCTTGTTATCACCTGTTAACATCGCTAGATTATTTATACCAAATTCTTTAAGTGCTGCAAATGCAGATTCTGCATCATTTTTTAGTTGGTCAGAAATAACAATTGAAGCTAAAAACTCACCATTTTTTGCTAAATAAACTGCAGTTCCCGTACTTTTAACTTTTTGGAAGTTAATATTATTTTTCTGCATAAGTCTTTCATTTCCTGCTAAAATTTGATTATTATCAAGTACAGCTTTAATTCCTGCTCCAGAAATCTCCTCGTAATCACTTTCGGTAGAATGTTTCTGATAGCTATCAGCAGCAGCAACAATAGACTGTGCTATTGGATGATTTGAAAACTGCTCTACCTCTGCAGCCATCTCTAGAATTTCCTGACGACTGTGATCAGATTCAATATTGACCTCAGTTACTTTAAAATCACCTTCTGTTATTGTTCCAGTTTTGTCGAATACTATGGTATCCAGTTCATTTAGAGCCTCTAGATAATTCCCACCTTTAACTAAAATCCCATTTTTTGAGGCAAGGCCAATTCCTCCAAAAAAACCAAGAGGAATAGAAACAACAAGAGCACAGGGACAGGAAACTACTAAGAAAATTAGAGAGCGATAAAACCACTGACTAAAAGCGGCCCCAGTAAATAAGGGAGGCAGTACAGCAACTAAAACTGCTGTTAAAACTACAAATGGTGTATAATAACGAGCAAACTTACTGATAAACTGCTCAGTTGGAGCTTTTTTGGAGCTAGCATTTTCAACCAGTTCTAATATTTTTTTAACAGTGGAATCATTATATTTTTTAGTAACTCGAACTGTTATTAATTTATTTAAATTTATCATCCCACTTAAAACCTGATCACCTTCTCCTACATCTTTAGGTAGTGATTCCCCTGTCAGAGCTGAAGTTTCGAGGGCTGTTTCTCCACTAACTACTTCTCCATCAACAGGAATTTTTTCACCTGCTTTAACAGCAATTAAATCACCAACATTTAGCTCTTCAGGTTTTACTTCAATAATTTTTTCATCTTTAATTAAGTTTGCAGATTCAGCCTTAATATCCATCAAATCTTTAATTGAACGACGGGAATTATTAACAGCCCTTTCCTGAAATAACTCTCCCACCATATAAAAAAGCATAACTGCTACAGCTTCTGGATATTCCTGTATTCCAAAAGCACCAATAGTAGCAATGACCATTAAAAAGTTTTCATCAAAAATCTGTCCATCTCCAATATTAAAGACAGCAGATTTAAGAACTGGATAACCAATTAAAAAATATGCTGTTATGTAGGCAGGTAAAGCCAGACTGCTGAAGACTGTATTTTCAAAACTATTTAAATGAGAAAAGCTAAGAGCAGCGATAAAAAATAGAGTGCCAATGAAAATATTTTTCTTTCCCCAGAGATAAGACTTAAGTGAATCTGTATCACTTAGAGTTTCAGTTTTAGGTTCAGATTTATCCCTAACCCTCACTCCTGGTTCAATTCTATCTGAAATTTTTTGTAATTCTTCCTGGATTTTTTCTAATCTTGATTCTTCAGCCGCTACCTTTAAAGTAGAGGTTGCAAAATTTAATTCAACCTTTTCCATTCCATCAAGTTTTTTAATCTGATCCTCGATTTTAACTGCACAGTTAGAACAGTTTAAACCTTCAAGTTCAAATTCTTTTTCATTTTTCTCTATCTTGCTTTCAACTGTATCCTGCATTTTTTCCACCTCAGTTTTTATTTATTATATATGAACAATTATTCAAACGTTTCATGGTTTAATTATAGAATATATATTGAGGTGTGTCAAGATTATAAAAGTTAATTTAATTTAAAAAATCCCCACTAAACTAATAGTGAGGACTTTGTCAAATATATTTATATTTAATTATATTATTTATTGATATAGTTTAAAGGATTTTCTGGGCGCCCGTTGACCTGGACTTCAAAATGAAGATGCGGTCCAGTTGAATTACCTGTATTACCAGAACGAGATATTACTTCTCCTCTGCCAACTGACTCTCCACTTCTAACCAATAGTTTAGAATTATGAGCATAAAGTGTTCTTAAACCTTTTTGATGTTCAATAATAACTACATAACCATAACCACTTGCCCAGCCGCTGTAAACAACTCTACCTGAGCTTACCGCTCTAATTGGACTGCCCATTGGAGCTGCAAAGTCAATACCTTCATGAACTCTACCCCAGCGAGGTCCATAATATGAGGTAATACGAGTGTTGATAGGATACATAAACTTTTGGTCTAATCTGTCCTGATAGCTAAACTCGGGCTTAGCTCCTCGCAAAATCAAATTTTGATCGATCTTTAAATTTGATGGATTCTTGATATTATTATCTTTCATAATCGTTTCTGATTTTATATTAAATTTACCTGCTATACTGGCAACACTTTCTCCAGGTGAAACCCGATAAACAATACCTTTTATCGGTAAGATTTTAAATTCCTGTCCCGGTTTAATGCTGTTCATATTACTAATATTATTAGCACCAATCAGTGAATCAATATTCAACCCATGCTGATGTGCAATATCCCAAAGTGTTTCTCCACTTCTGACAGTATGTACTTTGACCTGCTGGATCAGTGGTCTTTTTTCAACCTGCTCAAATGTTTTTTCAGGATTTTCTTTTTGCCGGTCATTATTCTGGTTTTCTCGAGGATTTTCAATTTCCAAATTGCGGTCTAAACTAAGATCATTATCAACGTTCAAAGAATTAGAATTACCGTCTTTTATCTCAACCTGACTTTCCATAGTACTTTTTTCTTTCTGCCCAGTAGTATTGTTGATTTTATTAAAGTCTCTATCTTTAGCTGTATTTGAATTTCTTGCCTTCTGATCATTATTAATATTTTGTTTTTTTACTGAACCAGACTGATAATTTGACTGAAATGTTCTTCCACCTACATTCATCGAATTACTGTAAGCTGAAAAAGTAAGCAGTATAAAAATGATTAAAAAACCAGTTAACCGTTCTCTTCTTCTCAATTTCGTCTCCACCTTTTTGGCATTTATAATTAAATTATTAAAAATGTTATCCACTTAACATTATAACAGAAATTAGCCTCTAATTAAAGACTATAAGAACAAAATTTGAGGAATTTCGACTATATTTCAAGAATTTTTTATAAATTTAATATAAATTTGGTTTTGAACAAGGAATCAGCAGCTTAAGATAGAATTATTAAACTAAGGAAAGATATTACATATAATTTGAAAGGATGATAAAATGCCTGATTTAGTTTTGTATTACTATCCAACCTGTCCTTACTGTAGAAAGGTTACAAGATTCATTGATAAACATAACTTAGAAGAAATTGAATTAAAAAATATTAATCAGGATGAAGAAGCAGAAGCTGAATTAATAGAAACTGGAGGTAAAAGGCAGGTACCCTGTTTATTTATTGATGGTGAGCCATTATATGAATCAAATGACATTGTAAACTGGCTCAAGAGCAATCTTGTTTAATTTCAATTTATCGTATAATAGACTTTCAATCAAAGCCGCTTTTTAAGAGCGGCTTATATTTATTTTTTTTGGATATTCTGTGAGCTAACGCATAGAAAGTATAGCTTGCTGCAGTTATACTTAAATAAAATTACTTATAAAATCATGAAAAGGGGGAAATTGTTTTTAATTTAAATTGAAAACAAGAATCTATGATTTATTTTTTTACAGCTGCTTTAACAGCAGTATTATTTATGATCGACAAAGAAAAAACAATTAAAGGACTAAAACTTGGTCTGAAAAAGATAAGAAAAAACTCACCTGTATTTTTAAATATGATAATTTTAGTAGCTCTGTCATTATATTTTGTTTCTGATGAACTTATTTTAAGATTTTTAGGTGATGGTAGTGGAGCAATCGGGGTGGCACTTGCTGGAGGATTAGGTTCAATTGCTTTTATGCCTGGTTTTGTTGCTTTTCCCTTAGCCGGTATTTTATTAGAAAAAGGCGTGAGTTATACTGTGATAGCAGCTTTTACAACTACCTTAATGATGGTTGGAATAATAACTTATCCGGTTGAAAAAGATTTTTTTGGAATTAAAATAACAGTCATCAGAAATATTATTTCTTTAATCATGGCAGTTATAGTATCGATTGCAATTGGACTTTTTTATGGGGAGCTGTTTGTTTAATGAAAAAATATTTAAAAGATTATTGGCTGTTTATTATCTTCAGTATTTTATTGACTGTCGGTTTTGCCCTGGATTTAAATATTGCTCAGGGAGTTTTTAATAATTTTTATTCTTTCTTTTTAACAATGGTAAAATTTGTTCCAGCGGTTTTTATCTTGATCGGTCTCTTTGATATTTGGGTAGATAAGGAACTGATAGAAAAACATCTAGGAGAGGATTCCGGTTTTTTAGCCTATTTTTGGGTTATTGTTTTGGCAAGTACAACTGTTGGTGGTTTATATGTAGCCTTCCCGATAGCTGCTGCCTTATATAAAAAGGGAGCAAGTCCCAGAATCATTTTCAGTTATATTGGTACCGCAGCCATCTGCAGAATTCCAATGACTCTTTTTGAAGCAAGTTATGTCGGGGTTTCTTTTACTGCAATTCGCTGGCTAATTTCTATACCTCTGGTTATTATCACCAGTATTTTAATGGAAAAAATGATTGAAGAAAAAGACTTAGCTAAAATTTCAGATGCTATTTAATAACTTTTCAATTTCTTAAGGGAGCCTCAGCTTAAATGCCGGCTCCCTTTTCTGCTGCTTATACTTTCTAATTAAAATAATTATAAGTTATTCTTTATCTAAAACTTCAATATGGCCATCATTATAACCAACTATCACTATTTCAGCCATTTCAGCAAAAATTCCGTTTTCTACTACCCCGGGAAGTTTATTTAATTCTACAGAAATTTTTAAAGGATCTTCAATTTTGCCAAAGTCACAGTCTAAAATATAATTTCCATTGTCTGTTACAAAAATTTCTCCGTCTTTTTTTCTTATTTCACTGCTGCAGCTAAATTTCTCAACCATCCGCTGAGTATACTGCCAGCTAAAAGGAGTGACCTCTACAGGTAAAGGAAATGCACCCAGGTTTTCAACCAGTTTTGACTCATCAACTACAATAATCAGTTTATCAGTAGCAGAGGCAACTATTTTTTCTCTAAGCAGAGCTCCTCCCCCACCTTTAATTAGATTAAAATCTGGATCAACTTCATCAGCACCATCAATAGTTAAATCCAAGCCTTCTACATCTGCCAGCTCTACCAGCTCTATTCCTTCTTCTGCAGCTAATTCAGCAGTTTCTTTCGAAGTTGGTACAGCTTTTATTTTAAGACCATTACGAACTAACTCTCCTACTTTTTTAATCGCATAATAAGCTGTTGAACCTGTTCCTAAACCTACTATCATCCCATCTTCAATATATTCTGCTGCTTTTTCACCTGTTAATTTTTTTGCCTTCATTAAAATATCTCTCCCTCTAAATTATATTTTAAAATATAAATTACTTTTATTTTATACCTACTTCCAAATTAAATCTTATCAAAAGTTAATTGTATATTCAACTATCAAAGCATTAAAAAACGGCCAGTATTAACTGACCGCTTAAAGTATTTTTGAGTTTAACAATTATCTTATTTGATATCTAAATTTAACTCAACTCTATTTTCATATGACTCTTTAATAGCTTCGATGAAATAACCATGAGCATCGCTTAAACTCATTGTTGCTCCTGAAGTTACATCAGCCAGCATTTCCTGCTCATCTGCATTTAATTTTTCATAGTTTTCACTGCCTGGTTTGATCGGTCTACCATTTTGATCGGTATAGTTATTAAACCATGCTTCAACCTCTTCGACAGTCATCCCTACAAACAATTCTTCGTAGGTGTCCATCTGATCAGCCCAGGTTCCTAAGGCACTCATTACATAATTTTCACCGCGTTCACGTTTAGTCTTCCAGTCGTCAATTTCTGAAAGAAAGTATTCGTTTGTATCAGGTGTTTTACCTTCTATTTCCTGATCATGGTCTTCGTCAAAATTATAGCCTCCCTGGCCTGGAAAACCGCTCAAATGAGGCATTGCTTTACCATCATAATTAGGTGTGGCTACCTCTAACTCATCGATAAAAATTGATACAATCTCTCCGTCCGCATTGAATAAAGTATTAACAAATACATTATTAAAGCTGTAGACCTGAGTTCCTGTATTATCTTTACCAGGTCCTATACGGCCATTATGATCCAACCCAAAGCCAAAGGAAGCAGCTTCTTCCGCTTTTTCTACTGCAAAACGATTCTCATAAGCTTTTTTAATAGCTTCGATGAAATAACCATGAGCATCGCTTAAACTCATTGTTGCTCCTGAAGTTACATCAGCCAGCATTTCCTGTTCATCTGCATTTAATTTTTCATAGTTTTCACTGTCTGGCTTGAGCGGTCTACCTCTTTCATCAGTATAGTTATTAAACCATTCCTCAACCTCTTCGACAGTCATCCCTACAAACAATTCTTCGTAGGTGTCCATCTGATCAGCCCAGGTTCCTAAGGCACTCATTACATAATTTTCACCGCGTTCACGTTTAGTCTTCCAGTCATCAATTTCTGAAAGAAAGTATTCGTTTGTATCAGGTGTTTTACCTTCTATTTCCTGATCATGGTCTTCGTCAAAATTATAGCCTCCCTGGCCTGGAAAACCGCTCAAATGAGGCATTGCTTTACCATCATAATTAGGTGTGGCTACCTCTAACTCATCGACATGCATAAAAACAATTCTTCCTGCTTCATCGAATAATACATTAGCATATACTTCATTAAAACTATAAACTTGAGTTCCAGTATTATCCTTACCGGGTCCTATCCGGCCATTATTTATTAAGCCGAATCCCTGGTATAATTCTGAAGCTTCCATATTTTCTTTATCTACTTCCTCTTCTTTAAAATCTGGAGCCGGATATTCTTCTGGATTTAAGGCATTATTTACTGCATATACAACTGCTTCACTCGTATATGTTGCACCCGAAATTAAATCAACATCTGTTGAATTGGCCTCTACTATCTTTTGAGGTATTTCTTCTAAAGCAGGAGTTCCAATCCCTTTAGTTTCTTTGTCACCAAAAGCTTCAACAGAAACTATTTTATCATCTTCTACCTTAACTTCAACAGTAACTTTACCGCCAAAACCGTTAGCACTTCCTTTTAAAACCTCTGTTTTGGCAGCTGCTGTAAAACTTAAAGTTACTGCCACAGATAGAACTAATAAAATACTGATAAGACGAGATACTTTTTTCTTCATAATTTTGCCTCCTCATGGATTTAATTAATGTGAAATAAATAACATTATTTGTTAATATTATAACATAGTTTTCCTAAATGTCAAATATTGAGAAACTTATTTTTAGTAAATACTTTACTTATTCTCAGCTTTATTTTTAATATAATTAAAAATAGATTAATTATTTATATGAAGTTTAATGGTAAAAAAATCCATTTGCTAATTGGTTTTCATTGTGATAAACTTGTAATATCGTAATGTTTAGAAATGAGACAAATTACCGGGAGGTATTTAAACTGGATACTAGAACACACAAAATGTTGGCTTATAAAATTCACGATCATTTTGCTAAAAATGATATCTGGCTTTCAAAAATGGCACTGGCCTGGGGAAGCATGAAACCTGATTTCATTGAAGGAGATATAAGTCATTTTAAAGACGAAACAATGGAAAATTTTTATGAACAATTTGCTGACTTAAAGAAAATGAATCCTGATCAGAATCCATATAGATTTGCAGTTAAATTAGGAGAGTTATTCCACTATATTGCAGATTATTTTTGTAGGGCACATAATGATCCAGATCTTGACCCGGGAACTTTATGGGAAAAGACAGTTCATATCTTTCATGAATGGAAATTGAATCAGGTCGCTCAAAATCTTCATCCAGATTTTTTCAAAAAGGAACTGGAAGAGAAATTTGTTTACAGAAATGATTTAGAAACTTTTATTGAAAAAGAACATGAAGAATTTTTGAAGCAAAAATACAGTTTTAAAAATGATATTGAATCAGCTTTTAGAATTTGTGTTTTAATGACAAATAAATTGGTATATGAAATGCAGCTTGAAGAAAATTATGCTTTTGCTCATGTATTCAATTTAAGACATCGTCTGCTCTATCAAAATGCATAAATTAAATAAAATTATTAAGGAGCCAGTTTAAACTGGCTCCTTTTTTGGTAGCTATTGATTTTTATTCTTCTTCTACTTTTTCAGCTTCTACATCAATAAAATCTTCTTTATAATCTTCATCACTATTAGTTCTTTGACTATTGTTTCGATGCTGATTAAACTGACTTCCATAATGTACTTCCACTTTATTTGCTTTAACATACTTGAGGAAGTATTTTTTTACAACTGATCCAATTAAATCTCTTGAACCAGGTAAAATCAAAAGAAAACCTGTTATATCTGTTAAAAAACCCGGAGTTAGAAGTGTAACCCCACCAATTAAAATTAATAAAGCACTTATTAAATCATCTGTTGGCATTTTACCAGCATTAAGCGTGCTTCTGATGTTATTTACCACCTGATAGCCCTGTCTTTTAGCAATACTAACTCCAGCAGCTCCGGTAAAAACAATAACCATTACAGTTGTAAAAACACCAATAAATTGGCTGATTTCCAGTAAAAAATATAACTCAATTAATGGAACCAAAATAAAGATCAATAAAAATTTATAAAACATAATTACCTTCCTCAATTTAGAATAATCTTAAATTATATAACTTAATCTTCTTGATAATTAACATGTCCTAAAAGCTCTAAATCATTAATCAGCAGTCTGAAACGACAGCCTAAATATTTAGATGCCTCTTTGCACATCTCCATTCTAGATAAATAAATTTCGAAATAATCCATTACCTGACTGATTGAAGAATCATAATCAATACTCAAAGTTATGGTTTCGTCTTCTGCATCAACAGCAATTGTTGAATCCATGATCGCTAGATTAACCCGGTCATGAATAAATGTAGAATCTTTTTTGTTAACTCTAGTTCTGTGAGCATCACTTTTATCAGCCAAAATTAAAGCGGCTGTAATCGGACTTACAGCTTTACCAATATCAACATCATGATTTGCAATTGCTGTTGTAATTTTAGTTATATCTGCTAAAGGCACATCCATTCGCCGCAGCTCTGTATAAACAATATTAGCTCCTGATATACCATGGTGTTTTCTATTAAACATATTACCGACATCATGCAAATAACCAGCAATTGCACCAAGTTCTACTGTTTTTTTATCAAATCCCAAATTTCTTAAGATTCTTTCTGTAGTTTCAGATACATAGTTAACGTGTCTAAATCCATGCTCTGTATATCCTTTTTCTGAAAGATAATGGTTTGCTTCCTTGATCATATGCTGAAAATCAGGATTTGCTTTTATTTGTTTTAAAGTTAACATAATATTACCTCCCTTATCTATTTTTAAATAATTTTATATTTTATAGGTATTAATATATATTATCTAATATCCAGGGAGGTATTGCAAGTTAAGGAGATTACAATTCTATTAAAAATTATCTCCATCAAGTATATTTCCTATCTGGCCTAAAACAGATCCTTCTCCTTTTTGTTTACCAGAAATCCTAGGAGCGTTTTTAATAATTCTGTCAGCTAATCTTGAAAATGGTAGACTCTGCAGGTAAACAGTACCCTTACCCTTTAGCGTTGCTAAAAACAGACCTTCTCCACCAAAGAACATTGACTTTAAATTTCCTGCTCTTTCGATATCATAATCTATTCCTGCAGTAAATCCAACTAAACAGCCTGTATCAACTTTTAGCTGCTCATTATTTAATTCTTTTTTGACTACAGTTCCTCCAGCATGGACAAAAGCTCTACCATCTCCGCTTAATTTTTGGAGTATAAAACCTTCACCACCAAATAAACCACTACCAAATCTTTTATTAAAAGTGATATCTATCTTTGTTCCTAAAGCAGCACATAAAAAAGCGTCTTTTTGACAGGTGAATTGATTTTGAGGTAAGTCAGCAAGTTCAAGGTCAACTATTTTACCGGGATATGGAGCTGCAAAAGCAATTTTCTTTTTAGAATAACTGGTATTAGTAAAATGAGTCATAAATATTGATTCACCGGTAATTACCCGCTTGCCGGCTCCAAATACTTTCCCTAAAAGAGATTGATTCAGTTCACTCCCGTCTCCCATTTTAGTTTCAAATGCGATTCCATTATCCATCCAGTTCATTGCACCTGCCTCAGCAACTACAGTTTCTTCGGGATCTAGTTCTACCTCTACTACCTGCATATCATCACCAATAATCTCGTAGTCTATTTCGTGGCTCTGCATTTTTACCCCCTCTTTCTTTTTTGGTTAATATCTTTTATTGAATTAATTTACTGAACTAAATCTGAAATTTCCGCAGGAGTAACCAAACGGTCATCATAAGAAATAATCAATTCTTCTTCTGTAAACTCTACCTCATCAACTATCCCGGTATAAGCCTTAACTCGATCAATTAACTCTTCTGCCTGGCAGTTCATATCTTCTAAACTAATTCTATATTCAACAGTGTATTTTCGACTGTGATTTTCTTTTTCGGCAATCATTTCTTCTATTTGAGCTTCGCTTAAATCACTGCTGCCGCAATCATTAGAACCACAGCCGCAGTTTCCACAGTGTTCTGACATTTATTCTACCTCCTTCAATAAATTATTTTTCTAAATCTATTATAACACAGTTTTTTTAAAATTTAATTAAAAATTGAAAAAACACCCCTATTTGTAATTAATAGGGGTGTTTTAATCAACTAATATTTGTCTTAAAGCAGCTTAATCTGAATTAGAAAGTTATTTTTAGCTCAGTTTCTATGTTGATTCTGCATAGAGATTATTTTGATCAAAATTCTTTTCATCTAATAATTTACGAGCTGCAGCTTCCATTGGTCCTGGACCACACATGTAAATTTTATAATCATCTAGATCATATTTATCCATAACATCTGTTACAAATCCTTTTTCACCTTCCCAATTATCATCAAAGGCTACTACTGGAATAAATTCGAACTTATCAGATTCAGCTTCCATTTTTTCAAAAAAGTCTCTATATAAAAACTGATCTTCTTCATTTACTCCATAAACGAGTTTAGCATTTTTAATTTTATTCTCATTCTTAACAACAGACTCTACTATTGGGATAAATGGGGTTATTCCAATACCTCCACCTACTAGCATTACATTTTCTACTTCAGTATCTATAACCAGCTCATGACCCATTGGACCTTTAAGTTCAATCTCCTGACCTTCTCTAAATTCTGAGAAAATAAGGCTGCTTCCATATCCATCAGCCACTTTCATCACGGTTATTTTAATTAAACTTCCCTGATCTTCTATTCCTGCAATTGAGTAAGCTCTATACATCTGATGCTTTTCAGATACTTTGACCAGAATAAACTGACCAGCTTCTACATCTATCCGGTCTGGATTCTGCAGTCTAAATGAAAATTCTTTTATATTTGCTGAAAGTACGTCGATGTTCTCAATTACCGCTGAAATTTCATCTTTTTTATAATAATCTAATTCGCCTTCATCCCAGATACTAAAATCAGAAGCTGCATCATTTTTAATTTCTAGAATTCCTGCAGGACAGTTTTCCACACAGGTATTACAGCGAATACATTTTTCATTGTCTAATTGACCATTTTCATTCCATTCTAAATATGGCTCCAGCTGCATGGGGCAGACCCTGGCACACATTCCACATTCATGGCATAAATCTGTGGATTCAATTGTTACCTTTTCATCAGTTTTTTGATTTACTCCTAAAGCTTTTCCGGCTTTATAACTGGCCTGCTGAATTGTTCCCATCGGACAAAACTGGCACCAGGTTCTGGGTGAATAAAAAATTGAGGTAATACCTCCTAAAACTGTAACCATTAAATAACTCGCTACAAAAATAAACCCTAGCTTATCTAAAAATGGAGCCTGACCATAAATACCGATGACTCTGATCAATTTTCTACCAACTTGAAATGAGAAAAATGCTAAAAAAGCAATTCTTAAAAAATTTGATTTAAAAAATTTGGGTATTTCTCTATTTTTACTGAAGTTAAGCATCACTGCATCAAATAAACTACCGTGGGGACAGATATTACCACACCAGTATCTCCCCTTAAAAAAAGATGTTAATGATAAACCAGCCATCACTGGTAAAACAGTTAGACCTAATTTAGGAAACCATAAACCACCAACAGCAACTGTCAGGGTGAAAATCCAGGCATATTTTCTAAGTAAGGTAAACGTTCGATTTGTTTGAATGTAATATAGTGACTCAATATTTTCCATTTAAATTCCTCCTATTTAATATTGTAATATCTAAATAATACAATATAATAATTATAAACAAATGTCAATAACATCAATTAAAATAATTTTAATTTTTTTATTCAAAAATATTAATCTAAACAAATTAAAGGATTTTAATCAATTTTATAGAATTCAATGAATACATAGATAATATTTGAGGGAGTTGAAACTATGGATTTGAATGGATTAGCACCAATCAGAAAACTTGATATTGGTATTTTGAGGCAGACTTTAAACACTGACAATGTAAATACAGATGACAGTAAAGTTAATGATAAAGCTATTGAGCATCTTCCAGAAATATTTCGTCTACTTGCCTCTTTAGAAGATGATACTCAAAAAATGCTTTTAGACAGTTGGGCTAAACTAGAGATGCCTTTAAATGAAAAAACTGTAAATCAACTTTTAGAATATCTTGCTAATAAACCCGCATCAAATGCTGAAGATAAAATGGCTGTTATCAAGGCATTTGCATTTTTAAAAAGTAATGGTCTCCCCTACTCCGAAAAATTTATAGATGCACTGCGCTCTATTTTTAATAATAATGGTACTTTAGCTTCTAATCTTGAACAATATATTAGTTCAAATAGTTCTCTTAATAAAGAACAGCTTGCTAATCTTTTGGAAAATCTAAATTTAAACCAAATTAAAGAATCTATTTTGAATTTAAATGAACTTACCGAAAAATCTCAAGTATCTTTAGATAAAGAAGCTGCGGCTTCAACTCAAAATACTAATTTTCAAAATACTGAAGCACTTCAAAATAGCAGAGCTTTTATTGAAAATAACAATAATCAATTAAGTCCTGATTTATTGAATAGTTTTAATAATTTAGACCAGGAAACTAAAACTATAATCTTAAATAATTTAGATACTCTGGCTAAAAATTTTAATGTTGATACCATAAAAATTATAAATAATTTTATGGCTGAAAATAATATTGAATCTACTTTAGATAAAATAGCTTTGTTAAAGTCATTTGCTTTTTTAGAAAATAATCAGCTTCCCTTAAATGAGAGTTTAATTACCGAAATGAAAATGACTTTTCAAAACTCAAATATTGAAGAAACACTAAATAATATTGATAATAAAAGCCTTTTATTTGAAAATCTGATTGAAAGTAAAACTTCAATTATTAACCAAAATGAATCTACTTTAGATTTAAATACTGAACCAGCTAAAATTGCAGCAAAATTAAATGACTTCACTAAAATTTCTGACCAAATAGTTTCACTTTTTAATAAAAGTGGTGGAGAAAATGAAGATAAAATAGCAGATAATTTTTTAGGTCAAAAAATAATTAACTTACAGCAGCAGGAACAGATCAACCCTTTAATGCTGGCACTGGAAATTCCAGTAAAATTAAAAGAAAATAAACTCTCTTCTCTGATGTTAAAAATAGAAAAAGAAACTGCAAAAAAAGGCAGCTCAGAGAAAAATAAAGATGGCTATAATATAACCTTTATTTTGGAATTCGAAAATATTGGGCCTATTAAAAGTGACATTAATATTAATAATAAAAATATTAATACCAGCTTTTACACCGAAAGTTATGAAACAGCTAAACTAATTAAAGATAATATTTCTAAACTTCAGTCAGTTTTATATAATGAAGGTTTTGAAATTAATAAAGTTCGTATTGATAATTTTGATAATTTTGAAGAAGAAGGGAGTCAATTTTTTAACAAAATTATGCTTCCAGAATTAAATAACAGAGATTCAGAAGGCAAATATAGACATATTGATATAAAAATATAAAAATGAAATGAGGATAGTATTATGACATCAGAGGATAAAAAAAGTTCTGAGAAACAAAAACTAAAAAAAACAGTTGCTCTAAAATATGATCATAATAAAGACACTGCTCCAAAAGTGATTGCCAGTGGTAAAGGTAGTCTTGCAGAAAAAATATTAAAAAAGGCTAAAAAAGAAAATATCCCTATCAAAGAAGATAAGGATATTGTTCAAGTCTTGGCAGAATTAAATGTAGGTGATGAAATTCCGGAAGAACTTTATACAGTTATTGCTGAGATTCTTTCTTTCTTTTATGAACTAGAAGATTTAAAATCTTAACCTTAATTATAAATGATCTCTTAATCTAAAATTTTAACAATAAATATAAATTTTGCAGTAAAAACACTAAAATTCGAAATATTTTATCAGCTAAAAGTTAATTTCCTTAAAAGCTTAGTTCCCAGGTAAATACCTAAGATAACAAATGGTAAATAGAGCCACCCATTTAATGCTAAAGATGAAACCGCACTATAAAAACCACCAATATTACAGCCTGAAGCAACTCTCGAACCATATCCCATTAGAAAACCACCTACAACTGCTAAAATAAATTGTTTTTTATTTCTCATTTTTTTAAATTTAAAGTGTCCTGTTAAGAGAATACTTATTAAAGCTCCCAATATTATACCTAAATTAGACCAAAAAATAAAATCAGAAAATGGAGCAATTATTTCAAAATCTATATTTTGAAAGCTAATACCTAAAATTGATAAAAACCAAAAAATTAAATTCATAAAACCAGTGCTAATTCTCCAATATTGACCGGTTGAATAAAAATAAATTATATTCGCAGCTGCAATAATTACTGCACCAATCCAGTAAGGCCAAATATTGAAGCTTAGATATTTAAGCGGATGTAAAACAATATTTTTTATTTTTGTAAATAAAATCTTTAATTTTTCTTTTTTAAAATTAGCATTAAATTTATTTAAAAATCCCTCTAATGAATTATCTTCTTTAATAATTAATAACAAATAAATAACAGCTAAAATAAAAAGCTGTAATAACACTGCACTGCTCCAGCTAAAAAATTCTGCTAGATGAAATGATTGATCTGCAAAAGTCATATTTCCCCAGAAGTTTTGATCAAGCCCTCCTCTAAGTGAGCCCAGAAGAAAGCCTATAAAAACAAAATGCTGCATCTGGTAGCCTTCACCTAAGCGAAAAAGTGTTCCAGAAGCACAGCCACCACTTACTGAAGCTCCAAGACCAAAAATAAAAGCTCCAATTGGAATATAAAAACCAGGAATTAAAATTTTTCCACCTATTGGAAGACCTGATTCAAACCTTAAAAATTGGATTATTCCAAAACCAATAGTTGTTATCATTAATGATAAAACTAAAGCTCTACTTAATTTAGTCATCCCAAAAAACATTGGATCTCTAAATGCTGCTGTAAAGCATATTTTTGATTTCTGCATAGCAAAACCTATAGTTAAACCTAAGAGAAGACTATAAGCTAAGACATTATCTGATTTCATTAAAAAAACAAATAAAATAAAAACTAAAACAGAAACTATTAAAGCTATTTTTTGCTGTTTATTTTTTCGCTCTTTATACAGTTCATTATTCAAATTGAATCGCTTCCCCTAATTTTTATTTTTAAAAAGCAGTTTAAATATTAATAAAGTTAAAATTCATATTAACTTATTCTAAAGCGATATCGGCCTGATACCACTTTATAAAGTCTTCAACAAATTCTGATGGGAGTAGTTCTAAATAAATAATTAGTTCATTATCAGGGTTTACAGTTTTTATGTCATCTGAATTTCCTTCATCATATTTTATAACAAATTTTCTTCCAGGTAATTCATAGAGTTTATCATCGATATCTTCAAGTTTTCTAAAATGAGGTATTTCAACATCTTCCCCTCTTAAGTATCTGAAAATAATTCTATCTATATCTTTTCTATTTACAACTTTTGTTTTTAAATGATCATTACCTTTAACTACTATTGTTCTATTTGTTAAAATTATTTCTTTATCCCAAACCTTATAGCTGCTAATAATAACCGGCAGTGTATCAAAAGTAAATAAAAGCAAAGCTGAAATGTAGATTAGATAAATTAAGAGTTTCTGATAAAATCCTATTCCTGGGTAAAAAAATTGCAATAAAAGACCTGCCATTAAAACTCCAATTGGTGTATAAAGTTTCTCTAAAAATTTATATTTGTTATATTGATAAGTATCTTCCATAATTGCTGCCTCCATCTCAATAAATTATTAAAAAATAGATCTTATTTATTTTAATTCTGTTATTATTTATTATTCTAGAGATAGAATTATAATCCTGCTTGATAAAACAAAAAGCTCCAAAAGGAGCTTTTCTTTTAATTTATCGAAATTTATTTTATTGCAAAGCTAACATCAAAATCGCCAAGATCTGTGTTAAAATTAACCATAAGTACTGAATCAGCTTCAGAGGTAATATTGATTTCTTTTCCTGTTACAATTTGAGGTGGAACAATATCACATTCGAGATCCTGTTCTGATAAACCAACTGTAGCTTTACCACTAATTATATTACCCAACTCTCCCATAGCAGAAGTCACAAATTTGTCTAGTGTATCCATTTCCATACCAGACATTGCTTCCACTACTTTTAGTGCCATTTCTTCAGAAAAACTATAGACAATTGATCCTTTTATATCTCCAGTCATTCCAATAATAACGTTTGCTTCCTTATCAGTTATTAGCTCTTCCTGAAAAGACATCTTTCCTTTTTCAGGCTTAAGAGATAACATTGTCTCAAAAACTGAATCAGTTGCTGCAATTATTGGATTTAAGTATTTAACATCCATTAATTAATTTCCTCCTTCTATTTAACTGAGTTAATATGTTCGCCAATATCCTGATCAGTTGATGCTACATGATTAATCAACCAGGTTAATAATCTTCCACTAAATTCTAAGACAAAATCCTCATCATAATCATTTTCTTTATACTGTTCTTTGAATTCAGCAATTTCTGCTTTAAAATCTTCATGTATTTTATGATGATTTTCATAGTCTGGATAATTATGTTTTTGCTGCAGTGCTTCTTCGGCATTAAAATGTGTAACTACATATTCTCCCATAAAATTTAAAGTTTCTTCTATTTCTTTCCTTTTTTCTTCTTTTTCTTGATCACTTCTTACAGTAACTATGAAGTCTCCCAAGCGATTAAAAAGCTCTTCATGCTGGCTGTCAACAAGCTCTACTCCAATTTTGTATTCATCTTTCCAGATCATTTTTTCACTCCTTTATCTATTATCAAAAAAAATTAAGCTTATATAATTTTATTCTTTATAATAATAACTATTCCTGCTTTTATTTTATATTATTTAATTAAGCGAATTTCATAATACGCTTAATTTAGTTTAATTCAAAAAAATATTGTCTGCGAATCATGAAAATAAGCCTTTTAACTTAAATTTGAAGATTTTAATGATTTACCATAGATTTACTGCTAAAATTTAGACGCACTTAGCTTGGGTAACTTAAAATCATGCTTTAAAATACTTTTTAAGCAGCTAAAATCTGATTTTGCAGCTTGATTTTCTCTGCTGCGATTCTTGCAGCTATCAAACTGATAGAACTTAATAGCAAATGAGTTTTAACTTTCTTGGCTCCCATTACAGTTAAGTTTTCTAAATTTAGATGCTCTTTTAATCTGGAAAAAGTTCTTTCAACACTGGTTCTTTTGTTGTAGATCTTTCTCCAGGTTCTAGAATCCCTATGTGGAGTTGATATGTATCTTGGATTATCCTTTGGTCTTGTTTTAGTTACTCGACCATAATTTTTATCAGAACACCATTTAGTTCCGTGTATACAGTCAACTTTACCACATACATGTGGACATCTGAATTTGTTGACTCCTTTGTAGTGACCCCAGTAATACATTTTATGACCTCCACTACAGACTGGTGTTCCTTTAAAATCATAGAAACCAGCTGGTGGTTGCTTAGCGTTACGCTTGTTAATTGGAGTAATAGCCTGAGATTCCTGTTCAAATAAAATATGCTCATAGATATCAGTGTAGTCATACCCTGAATCCATAGTCCAGTATTTGGGTTTAGTTAAATTTCTTTCAGCTAAAAAGCTATTAACTTTTTTAACTAAAGGTATTGCTTGAGTTTTATCTGAGTGATTGGCTGGAGTTAAAGTTAAAGCTATTGGTAGTTCTGATTTGGTTTCAACTGCAGCATGTATCTTCCAGCCATACCAGGTTGTCTGATTTTTATGGGAGTCGAATTTAGTACCCCAATCAGGGGTAAAAGAATTTTCTTTATCTATCTTTGACCTTGGTTTAGCTCGCTCATATGCTTCTAGTTTTGAAGCATCAATAGCCATTGTTTCAGTGTCCAATAAATTAAGTTCTATGCTTTGATCTAAGAGGTCATTCATTAGTGATTCCAGTCCATCAGTCTCAGATAATTTGCTGTAATAGCGGCTAAAAGTTGCTTCACTGGGCACCCGTCCAGTGGTAGAAAAACCGCAGACATATCTGAGATAAGGACTTCTATCAATTTTGCTTACTAAGTCTGCTCTGCTAGGAATTTTTTCGATTTGTTGGACCAGAAAAGCTCTTAAAATAGCTTCTGGATTATATCCAGATGGTCCTTTATTGGACTTAGGTTTTATCTTTTCAACTAAAGGTTTAAGATCAATAGGATCTAAAATACAAATTAATTTGTCTGTTTCCGATATATTTAGTAATTCTTCAAAGGGAAAGAGACACTCTTGTCGAATATTATTAATAGGGCTTCACCTTCTTTCGTGTTTTTTGGGTGCTACTATTAAATTCGACAAGATGGGGTGAAGCCCTTTTTATATCATTAAAATCTTTGTTATATCAAGGCTTATTTTTATGAAATTCGCTTAATTTAATATTAGATTTAAGTAAAAAAGAAAAAACAACTCTCTAATGCAAAACTATTTATATTTTAATATATATTAACTATTTTATCAAATCTAATCAAAAATACTTTAATATTTTTTAGCAGGATTAACTCTTTAAAATTGTAATTGAAACTAATGAACGATATAATAAATTATAGAGAAAAAATTTGATTTTAAATATAAGGAGGGTTAAACAATGAAAGTAAAATTTATTTCCTTTATTTTAATTAGTATTTTATTATTGACTTCACTTACAGCTGCTGCTGTAGAACTGGATGATTTTGATAAAAATTTACTTGTCAGAGTTTTTAAAGATGTAAATAGTGATGATTTAGAATATATGGCTAGATTAGGTCTCGATAGTAAAGATATCAGTTTGATTTTATATTATTACAGTAATTCAGACAAAAAACTGGACCGAGATGATTTAGATCATCTTGTCCGCAATCGAGAAAGAATAAGTGACTTCCACAGATATTATGGTATGCCTCAAATTATTTTTGATGATGAATTAGTCAGATTTAGACACCCCAAAAGAGAAAGACATTTTCCACCTTTAGATACAAAAAAATATGATAAAAAATATGAATTTAGAGGTGGTACTGAAATTATAAAAGTCAGAGGAAATAATTATGATTACAAATATAATAATAGAAGAACTGGTGTTGAAGAAAAAATAGAGATTAAAAACCAAAAATATGAATATTATTATAGGGATCGGAATATGGTAGAAATGCTGGATGTCCACCATGCTAATAACAAATACAGTTATTATTATAAGAACTTAAATACAGGCAGAACTATTAGAAAAGAAGGTCGGGGAAGAAGAGCCAGTAAATATAATGTTTATGAAGAATTAAAGGAAAAGTATCGTTATATGGAAGATGATGATTGGGATGACGATCATGATGACTGGGATGATGACCATGACGATGACTACCACCATGATAAAGATGATGATAACGATGATAATATAGATGTCAAATTAGAGATTGAAATTGATTTGAGTGACCTTTTTAATTAAAATATAATCTACTATAAATTACTAAAAGGCCGGTATATACCGGCCTTTTTTATGATGATTAACTTTTTATTTAATAACAGATTATTAGTGACAGAAACCTGCACCATAACCAAATCCTCTACCTGATCTAAAACTATCATCTATTCCTCGACCATTAAAGCCTCTTCCCATCATTCCATAACCGTGACCATCAAAACCGTGATGTCCAAAACCGCGATTAGAAAAACTTCTTCTACCATAACCCATATGATGCCCTGGGCCAAATTCATTGTTATAACGGCCCTGGAAACGATCTTCATAATTTAAGCGATTTTCCTCAATTGCTGCTAATTGTTCCTCGGTTAAGACAGACTCTATTTTTTCCTGATGAGCTATTCTTTTCTCATCCATTTGAACTAAAACAGCTTCAATTTCATCTTCAACTTCTCCAATTTCTGCATAGCTTGCACCGCGGAATTCTAGATCTCTTATTTCACGGTTTAAATCTCTCATTTGATCTCTTAGCTCTTCAGTTTCATTATAAAATTCTTCTCTTAAATCAGCAATTTCATTAATCTGTTCTTCACTTAATTCAATTCTGTTATAACCTACTCCATATTCTCGCTGATCGCCATCATATCTTGGTTGATAATTTGAACTACTCATCATTGATCCCGGTCCCTGAGCAAAAACTGCGCCTGTAAATACTGTTCCTAAAAAGACCATCACTAATAAAGTTGTTAATAATTTTTTCATATCTAATTCACTCCTAAAGTATTTTTTGTTTGCTTTTCTTAACTTCTGACTTCATTATAGGAGCAAATTATGAAGGAATTATGAATTTCCCAAATAAATTTTAATTTTATTTGATTTCAAAACATTTATGACCATTATTTTAATTAAATTTTAAAATAGTTTATTAAAAGATAAGTTACCAGAGAAGTTGCTCCACATAAAACACTACCCCAGATAATATCAATTATTGTAATCATCACAGGCCAATTTTTAATAGTTGCTAGATTTGTCATATCATAAGTAGCATAGGTAATAAAGCCAAAAAAAGCACCTGCAATTAATGCATACTGCCAGCTTGATAATTCTACTGCTCTGTTTATTACAAAAAAGATCAGTCCGGCTATATAAAAGATATAAAATATTGCTGCTGCAGTCATATTGAAATTATCTTTAAGCAAAAAACCCAGCTGTTCTCTGTACAAATTTTTGGCAACAGCACCCAACCAGACAATGTCTATAGAAAAAAAGACCACAATTGCTATAAGATATGATTTTAAATAAAACATTTTAACTCCTCTTTTCTATTTTATATATTTTCATCATCTTCAACCTTTATATTTTCTAACTGTCTGACTCTTAATCCTGTCATTACATCTGAGCGGGTGATTATTCCTTTAAGATGCTCGTCTTCCATAACTAAAAGCCTGCCGATATCTTTTTGAAAGAGTAGTTTAAATGCTTCAAATAATTCGTCATCTTCTTTTACACAGTGTAAATTTTTATTCATAATGCTCTGAACTGGTGTATTTCTATATTCATCCTGGGGGAGCTTCTTAGCATCTTCCATAGTAACAATCCCAACAACTTTATCATCCCTTAGAACAGGAAATCCAGAGTGTTTATCTGCAAACATTTTTTCAATTAATCGATGAACACTCATATTAACCGGAACTGTCTTTACATCTCTAGTCATTAAATCTTTAACTTTAAGGTTAGATAAAGCAAGCTTAATATTGCTGAATTGATGTTCCTGAGATGCACCAATATAAATAAAAAAGGCAATAAAAACTAAAAGAAAGTTGCCGCTCATAAATCCAAGAATACCAAATATCCAGGCAAATATTTTTCCAACCCGTGATGCAATTTCTGTTGCTCTTCGAAAAGAGGTTTTTTGAGCAATTACGGCTCTTAACATACGCCCACCATCAGAAGGAAATGCTGGTATCAAGTTAAAAATAGCTAAGAATATATTAAGCTGCCCGGTATATAATATTATCAGTCTGAGATCTTCCAGCATAAATTCTGGAGCGAAACGGCCGACAAAGACAAAAACAAATCCAAGAAAAAGACTGGTTAAAGGACCGCTGGCAGCAATTTTCATTTCATTTTTGGGATCTTTAGATATTTCTTCAATGTTTGCCAGTCCGCCAAATAGCATTAGAGTAATGTCGGTTGTCTTAACATCTTTAGTTCTTGCTACAAGTGAATGTGCCAGTTCATGAATTAAAATGCTGACAAAAAGCATCACTGCCATTATAAATCCCAGTAAATATGGGTTTAAAATAAGCTCACGCCTGGCAATATCAGTGTTTTCGGTTAAATATATAATGTTACTGCCAAATGCCCAGGCAAAAAAAGGTAAAATAACTATTAAACTCACATGAATTTTTACAGGTATTCCAAATAAATGTCCAATTGTAAAAGAACTTTTCATTTTTATCACCCCAATTCAGAAATTATAAAAATTAATACAGTCTTTTTAGATCATATAAATAATCAAAATCTGCTTTTAAAACTCTTTTGACATTTTCTGAAAGGTATATTTCTGAAGCTGAAATAAATTTTTCAAAATCTGGTTCTGGATCAGAATTTATCTGGACTAAGCTATTTAAATAGCCTCGAATTTGAATAACTGCAGAATTATTAATTTCACTTTTTTTCTTTATTAAATTCAGCCTTTTTAAAATTAATTGTTGAATCGCTTTTAAAGCAGATGTTTTATTCCTATAAGGCAATAATGCTTTTTCTGAATAAATCCCTTGAGCCAAACTGTGATAATCATTTATTGTTAAATGGGCAGCAGCAAATAAAGATGCTCCATTTGGATTTATACTATTAACTTCTTCTACCTGTTCTAATAATTGATCAGGCGTTAATTTGAAAACTGATATACCAGGATAAAGAGGAGAATTTATAACCTGACGGTCTTCTTTAATCCAGCGGCTTAATTCAGAAAATAAATTTTCTGTATAAGTCATTGGAATGACAAAGTCCAGGTATCCTTGCTCCAGCCAGAGTGACCAGTTCTGCAGAGCCCGATAACGAGCTTCATCTCGACCTGGAATTACATCAGCTGAGATTATTAACTCAGGGTCGATTTCTTTGAGTCTTTTAGAAGTTTCTTCTACCATTTCTGTGATTAAACCTTCTCGATATTTATTCCAGAGAGCAAATTCAGAACTTGAACTATTTATTGTAAAAGGATCAATTCCATATTTTTCTTTAAATCTACCAGCAGTACTTTTATCATAACCGAAACTACCTCTATATTCTTCTGGAAAACGGATATAATCTAAATTTATTCCCTGAATATCATAATTTTCCACTAGATATGAATATCTTTTCTGCAAAAATTCTTTTACATCTTCTCGAGCTGGTGAAAGCCAACTTGAGTTGTGGTAGGTGACAATATTTCCTTCTTTATCCCTATTGGCCCACTCCGGATGTTCACTTAAGATTCTTCCCGGTCTACCGCTGGTATTTTCGTTAAAAACCCAAACCCAGGGATGGACTTCTATATTTCTTTTTTCTGCTTCTTCAATTAAAACCTTAAGTGGATCTTCCTCCCAATTTTCAAACTGTGGGTCCTGCTTAAATAATTCATTATCAGGAATAACTGCTGTTCCTTTATAAAATGTCTCTGGAAAAATAACATTGAAATTAGCCTTTTTAGCAGTGTCTAACAATCTTTGAACTCCGCTTCGGTCTTTTAAGGCAGCAAAGGTACCATTATCCAACCAAAATCCTCGAAGCTGAACTGGTTTTGATTCTACTATTTTCATTTGGATTTCACTTGCTTTTTTAGTTATAGTATATTCTAATTCTCGTACAGTACGGTCTTTTTTAAGCTGATAAGCTGCTATTATTTCTTTATATAAAGCATTTAGTTCATCTAAATTTGATTCAATTTCTTGACTGTTTATAATTCTAAAATCGGATTCTGCTTCTTTTAATCTCTGATTTAAATTACTTAAAGCTCTTTCAGCATCTCTAATTTCTAATAATGATTTTCGATATTGATCAGGTTCAAAATAGGCAGCTGAAGTAAGAGAGTATACTAAAACTATAAAAATAGCAGCTATAATAATTATATTTATTTTTTTATTCATTATTATTCTCCTCATTCAAAATTTGATTCCATGCCTTTTCCATATTATTTAAAGCCTCTTCAGCAGAAATTTTATTTGCAAATGCTCTGGCAAATTCTTGATCTAATATTTTTATTAGCTGATCTGCTTGAGGATGAATTAAAGTTAGATCTTTACTTTTGGCTAACTGCATTTTTAATATTTTTTGAGCCTGGTTTCTTAAACTTAGAGATTGTACAGAACTTAAACCATTATTATCAGCTTCCGCTCTTAATTTTTCCTCTTTAGGTAAAGCAGATGATAAAACTGAAGTTCTCTGACTAAATTGCTGCTGTGATTCTGCAGATGTTATCAAATAAGCAAATTCTGCAGCTTCTTTTTTATAATCTGCTCCCTTTGGAATTACTAAGTTCATTAAAGGAGAATTAACAACACCGTCTTCAGCAGTTGGTATAGCTGCCAGAGCTGTTTGTTCTCTCAAATATTCTGAACTTTGTTCAATATCATCTAAAAATTGTGGGGCAGCAAATAAGATAGCCAGATCATTTTTTTTATAACGTTCTAAAGCAATATTAAAGCCAGAACTTAGACTATCTTTTGGAATCACACCTAAGGCAGCAAGTTCTTGATATTTTTTTATTATCTCTGCAGCAGCATCTGTATTAAATGCAGCTTTTTCTCTTTTATTTTGATCTTCAAATAAATCTATACCTGCCTCTATAAACTCATGGTGGATTTTTATCTGAGGCATTAAAGCATAAACCCCGGTCTCTTTTGTTATTTTTTTAGCAGCTTCAAATAGATGCTCCTGGCTATTAATTTCTTTTTGGGGATCTAAACCTGCAATTTTAAATATTTCTTGATTATAGACCATTAATTTAGAGCTAACATACCAGGGAAATGCATAATATTTACCCTGATAAAGTCCGTTGTCCCAGAGTAATGGATAATAATTTTGACTGTAATCCTGTTTAAGGTCAGAAATTGGATATAATAAATCTTCCTGCAGCAGTGAAGCCATTAATTGTGGTGATAAATTTACTACCTCTGGTACATTTCCTGCTGCAATTCGATAACGAAGTTTCTGGTTAATTGAAGAAAAGTTTGTATCTTCCCAGATTATCTTAAAGTCCGGATTTTTGCTTTCAAATTCTTCAATTTTTTCTAAGAAATATTCGTCATGCTGAGGTCTTAAACTAATTGTCCAAAATTCTATTTCTTTTTCTGCCTGGACTACTGTGGGAAACAGCAGTATTAATATTAAAATAAATATTGCTTTTTTAAATTTCAACATATTTTACTCCTTTTAATTAAGATATTTATGATATAACTGCAATCCAACTCAAATGGCAAAAACCTCTCCAAACAATGAGAGAGGCTCTTACCTGGCAGCAGGGTAAATTTGGTTTCTAAGTATATAATATAATTAGCGATAATAAATAAATTTCCTGCCTTAGCAAATAATTAAGCTGTAAAAACTTTTTGAGCTGAAGGAATTAATTTAATTTCTAAAGGAAAAGCAGGCCCTTTCTCTCCGTCAATATCACAGTGCTCTTCCTTATCAGCATTGAGCATAGTTATTTTTAAATAATTATCCTGAAGATAGATCAATTTGTCATTCTTAATATCTTTACCATTAAATAAATCTGCTGCAGCCGAACTTAATTTTAAAATATTACCTGTTTTAACTGCCAATAAATCGAAAAGACCATCATCAATTGAAGCTAATTTAGCAATGTTCTTAAAGCCGCCAGCATCCTTACTATTAAAAACAAAAAATCCTAAAAAATCACCTTCAATTATTTCCTCTGAACTTTCTATTTTTAAATTCATTGACTTAATATTTGGCAGTTCTTTTAATCCCTGCAGATAATAGGCTGCCTTACCAAGTCGATTTTTCATATCTGTTTCTGTACCATGGGCTATCTGAGATATAATTCCTCCAACACAAACATTTAAAAAATAACGGTCATTTACCTTACCTACATCAATTTCACGAATTTTCCAATCTAAAATTCTTTTTATACTTTTTTCTATATCCTGAGTCATCCCTAAAAAAGAAGCAAAATCATTGGCTGTGCCTGCTGGAATGATTCCTAAAGGAAGATCTATTTTCTTTTTCTGCAGCAAATTTAATATCTCACTGGCTGAACCATCTCCACCTGCAACAATAACTGCTTCAAAATCTTCATCAATATTTTTTAAACCTTTCCCAAAATCACCTGGCTCCATACTTCGAAAAATATCTACTTTAAAACCAGCAGCCTGAAAATATTTTAAAAACATGTCTAAAGAAGAATTAAAAGATTGATCACCTGCTGCTGGATTGTAAATTAATTTAACTTTTTTATTAAGCATCTAATCATCTCCTATCAGGCAATTTTATTATATCATAAATTGCTTAACAAAAAAATTCCGAGGTTTTTAAATAATCTCGGAATTATAAATTTATTTTTTATTCAATTTCAGCAGAATTGCTGTATCCTCTTGATTCCCAGTATCCCTCATAATTAGAATCACTGGACACTTCTATCCTTTCAATCCATCTTATCCATTTGTAGCCATATTTTTGTTCAGCAATTAATTGAAAAGGGAAGCCCTGTCTGGGCGGCAGCTTTACCCCATTTACCTTATCAGCAAGAATAATATTGTTTTCTTGAATAAAGCTAATAGGTAATGAAGTACTGTAGCCATCAGGAGAATAAAAGATAAGAGTATTAGCTTCTTTACTAATATCTAATTCATCTAACAACTCAACTAATGGTACCCCTTCCCAGAGGGCTTTAACTGACCAGCCAGTTACACAATTTAATGTAACTAATTTTTTTATATGAGTTTTTTGCTGAAGCTCCGAATAACTGTATTCCTGCTCTTCAGACACCAGGCCATCAACTAAAAGTCTGTATTCATTAATATCTATTTCCTGAATTCCTTTAATAGAGTTTTCTCTAAAATCATCAATTGAACCCAGCTTTTCACCTTGATACTCATCAATCTCAACTTCTTCAACTATGTCACCTTCATTTTGCGCGTGTAATAATACCGACGGAGAAAATATAAAAATGAATAAAATAAAAATTAAAAACAATATTTTTCTCACAGGATTCTCCTCCTTAAGTGACTTAAATCAAACTGTATTAAAGTTAAAACTGCCTTCTTCCTCTCTTACCTTTACTTTAACTTTCTTAATCATCTTAATTATTTAAAAATTTTAGGCACTTTCTTGAAAATATTGATCGACTTCTTTTAACAGCTCAATAATTTCAAGATTCTGAGGACACTGAGGCTCACACTGTCCGCATTCCACACAGCTGCTGGCTCTTGCTTTTTGATCCATTTCAAAATATTTTTCTGCCATTTTCTCTTTCTCAGAAAGCAGTTTTGCCTGATTATAAAAATAAAAATTTCTTGGAATGTTTACACCTTCAGGACAGGGAAGACAGTATTCACAGCGGGTACAGGTTATTGGGCCTCTCATTTCTTCTGCAGCTTTTTCCATCATCTCAAATTCTGATTCACTTAAAAGTCCAACTTCTGATTTGGAAGCCGTCTTTAAGTTTTCTTTTAACTGCTGCATGTTACTCATTCCACTCAAAACTACACCTGGTTCTTTTTGGCTCCAAATCCAGTGTAAGGCCCATTCAACAGGAGTTCTATCAGGGTTTTCTGAATCAAATAATTTTTTGGCCTTTTGTGGAGGTTTTTGGGCCAGCCAACCACCACGAATTGGCTCCATAATAATTACTCCAATTCCTTTATCATAAGCTTTTTGCAAACCTGATCTTCCTGCCTGATATTCTGTATCTAAATAATTATACTGAATCTGGCAGAAATCCCAGTCATAAGCATCCAGAATCTTATTAAATACCTCATGATTGTCATGGAAAGAAAAACCTAAATAAGAAATCTTTCCTTCCTTTTTCTTCTTTTCTGCCCACTGGATAATATTAAGTTCTTTAACAGTCTGCCAGCGCTCTTTATTTAAAGCATGTAATAGATAAAAATCAATTTTATCCACCTGCAATTTTTTTAGCTGTTCATTTAGATACTTATCCAAATCAGCCTCTGTTTCACATTTCCAAACAGGTAGTTTGGTTGCTAAATATACTTTCTCACGATAACCGTCTTTCAATGCTTTACCTACAACTCTTTCACTTTCTCCCTGATGATAGGGCCAGGCTGTATCAACATAATTAATGCCGTTATCAATACCATAACGAATCATTTTAATTGCTTCTTTCTGATCAATTTTAGCTGAATCATCATCTATAACTGGTAAACGCATGGCACCAAAACCAAGTGCCGAAACTTTTAAGTCAAGCTTTGCTAGTTTTCTGTACTTCATTATTCTACCTCCATTTTAATAATAGATAAAGCAAAAAATCAACTTATTATTAATATTCTAGAGATAGCTGCTAAATCCTTTTTATTAAAATTGAACAGAAAAAAGCCGCGGAATTAAACCCGCGACTTTAATATTTTTTAAAAATTATTATATTTAATTTTCTTTTACAAATTTTCTTTTACAAATGAAGCAAGTCCCAGGCCACCAAATTCAACTCTTCCTTTTACTCCACCGTCTAAGGCTCCAATTTCTAAGTGAAGAAGTGCAATTCCACATTCCAGCCTTCTGTAAGCTGTTGGTTCACTTTTACAGTCTACAACTAGTTTCCCTTCACCATAGTAAAAACGCCAGGGCTGTCTATTAAGTCTGGAAGGAGCATAACTTGCCAATTTCATAGCATTTTTCACCCAACCAGGCCAGTCTGAATCATAACCATCAGGACATAACTCTCTTACATCTTTACGATCTCGATGAGGGAAAAGTTTAGAAATAAAATGTCGAGTCAAATTATAATTTTCTGATGAATAACCAATAGGACTAACAGCAACTAAACGTTCTCCTCGTTCTAAATTCATTCTAACCTTTGATCTTTCTGGAATATATCTGCCGCCAATCCAACAGCTTCCAAGCCCATGTGCTGTAGCCTCCAAAATAGCTGCTTCACCAATATAACCTAATTTACTCCATGAATGTTCGCCGTTATCATTTAAAATAAAGGCAATAAAAGCTGGAGTGTCTGTAAAATTACCATATTTTCCTTTTAAAGCAGGTAAAATATCTTTAACAGACTTTTTGACCAATTTAACTCTTACTTCAGGATAAATTGCATTTAATTCTTCAAACTTTTTTTCTAACGATTTTAGAGTAAATGCCTTAATTTCCTTAGTCATATACTTTTGTTGTGAATAACGAGTCTGTACAGCCTCATACCATCTTTTAACAGGAATATTCATAGGACCCGCCCCTTTCATAATGAAACTTCATTTGTTTTTTTATTTTAAACTTTATTTAATCTACATCCATAACTTCTTTTATTTCAGCCAACTTTTCTTCTAATAAAGCTTCAGTTCTTGCTTCAACAACTAATCTAAGATATGGCTCAGTATTAGATGGTCTAACATTAAACCACCAGTCATTATACTCTAAACGATAACCATCAAAATCATAAAAAGCAGCTGGTTCTTTTTGCTCAAAGAAATAGTCTTTTAATTTCTCCATAACTTCTGCTTTGTTTTCAATTTTAAAGTTTACCTCACCAGAAGTTGCATATTTATCTAATTCTGCAATATATTCAGAAATAGTTTTACCTTCTTCTTTCAATCTGGCTGCAACATTGAGTACAACTAAAGCAGTCAGCATGCCTGAATCACAGTAAAAGAAATCTTTATAATAATAGTGTCCGGCAAGTTCTCCTCCGCAAACACCATCTATTTCTCTCAGCTTAAGTTTTGCGTAAGCATGACCTACCTTCCACATATGTGATTTGCCACCAAGCTCCTCAATATGCTCTTTGACAGACCAGGATGTACGAATATCATATAATACATTTTTTCCTTTCCCTTGATTGATATAATATTCTGCCAGTAATGCGATAATTAAATCAGGAGAAATAAAATTACCTTTTTCATCTAAAAACATCACTCGATCTCCATCACCATCAAATATCAAGCCCATATCAGAACCTTTTTCTAATAGTAATTCTTTCAGGTCTTCTCTATTTTCAGCTTCTAATGGATTAGCTTCATGGTTTGGGAAAGTACCATCAAGTTCATTATATAAATAATGAGGTTGATCACCAAAAATTGCATCTGTTAAAATTGCCACCATCCCATTAGAAACATCAATTGAAAGATCTAGTTTTGATAAATCTGGTAGATATGATTTTTGGAATTCTATATATTCTTCTTTTAAATCATGTTCTAAAATATTACCCTTTTTATTTTTTCCAACCGACTTAACCTCTTTAGTTTCTATCATTTCTTCTAACTCTTTTAAACCTGAATCATAACCTACAGGCAGTGCATTTTCGCGAGAAATTTTCAAACCATTATATTCCGGTGGATTATGAGAAGCAGTTATCATAACTGATGCTTTATAATCATGCTTAGCAGTTCCGTAATAAACCATTGGAGTAGTGGCATAACCTATCTTATAAACATCTGCTCCCCTATCTGTAATACCAGCTGCCAGAGCTTCGAATACCTCTGGAGTCGATTCTCGATCATCATAACCAACTAAAACTTCATCAGCTGCCAGCAGTTCTGGTAAGAAATATCCTATTTTATAAACGTCTTCTTTGTTAAAATCTTTATTATATACGCCTCGAATGTCATATGCTTTAAACGCTTTCAAGTTACCGCCTCCTTATTTTTCTTTATTTTATTATAACATATTTTTGCAGTAAATCTGTATTCTATAATTCTTTCTATTATATATATTCTATGTTTATCAATTTTTTCCTTGTTTGAAAAGAAAAAAGAGCCTGGAACAAATTTTATACCAGACTCTTTCTTATTCTATACTTTTACAAATCAAAGATTTAAATTTATGAAACTTTTGCTTCACTTGCCTGTTCTTTATTTACCAGAGCATCAGTTTTTCTGGACCAGTAAGTAGCAACTAATGGACCAGATATATTATGCCAGACACTAAAGATAGCTGCTGGTATAGCTGCAGCAGGACTAAAATGAGCCACAGCTAGAGAAACTGCTAAACCTGAATTCTGCATTCCGACTTCTATACTTAATGCACGCTTTTTTGCTTCAGCAAGACTTAATTTATCACCCAAAAAGTAGCCGCTTATAATCCCCAGTACATTATGTAAGATTACAATTAAAAAGATCACTGCACCTGTTGTAGCAATTCTTTCAGAATTAGCTCCTACAACTCCACCAACAATTAAAACTATTGCAATTACTGACACAGCTGGTAGTGATTTAGTTACTGCCTCTAATTTAGAGCCAAATAAACTGTTAATTATAAGTCCCAAAATTATTGGGATTAAAACAATCTTAACTATAGAAATAAACATCGCACCAGCTGAAATTGGAATCCATTTTCCTGCCAGCCAAACTGTTAAAAGAGGTGTTACAATTGGTGCAAGAAATGTAGACAAAGTAGTAATTGAAACTGAAAGTGCAACATCACCTTTTGCCAAATAGGTCATTACATTGGATGCTGTTCCACCAGGACAGGTTCCTACTAAAATTACTCCTACTGCTAACTCCGGTGGTAATTGAAAAATAACTGCTAAACCAAAAGCTATTAAAGGCATCAATGTAAATTGAGCTAGTGAACCTATAAAAATTTCTTTTGGATTTTTTAAAATATTTTTAAAATCTTTAACCTCTAAAGTCATCCCCATCCCGAACATTATAATACCAAGTAATACAGTCACCTGCGGCAGTACCCAACCAAAAACAGCTGGTTGAAAAAACCCAATCAAGGCCGCAATAATTGTCCAGACAATAAAATAATCCCCAATAAACTTAACTGACTTTTCTAATGTTTTCATAATCTACTCCCCTTCTCTCTACTAAATTATTTAAAGATTACTTTAACATAATAATTAGTTTATTTCAAAATTTTTTTAATAAATAATTTTTTCTCAATCTATATTCTAACTATATTCTAAATTAAAGATAAACATTTTGCAGGATTTGACTCTTTTAACAAGAATATTATTCTAATAAGTACTTTAAGAGAAGGGAGTAGATTAAAATGACTAAAAAAATCATTGCTATATTAATATTGACACTTTTTGTTTTTAATATCAGTGCGGCGGCAGCATTAAAGGATCCCTGGATTTCAGAAAAAGAACAGGGTAAACATGGAGGCACCTTAATTACCACCTTACTGGGAGATCCAAAAACTTTTAATACAATTATTGCTAAAGAAACTTCTTCTTCTACTATTACTGATGGCTATATTTTTGAAGGTATGGTTACTAGAAATGGAGTCACAACTGAATATGAACCAGAACTGGCAAAAAGCTGGGATATATCTGATGATGGTAGAAAATATACTTTTTATTTAAGAGAGGGAGTTCAGTGGAATGATGGCGAAGAGTTTACAGCAGATGACGTAATTTTCACCTTTGATGTAATTAAAGATGAGAATATTCCTACCAGCAGTCGTGATGTGCTTAAAGTTAAGGGTGAATTTCCAGAATACAAAAAAATTGATAAATACACAGTTGAATTTACTCTACCTGAAAGTTTTGCTCCATTTTTAAATAATATGACAGCACCAATTATTCCAAAACACAAACTATATTCCGCCTGGGAGAGTGGAGAATTTAATAATACCTGGGGGATAAATACTAATCCGGAAGAAATAGTTGGAACAGGCCCTTATAAATTAGTAGATTATCGAAATGGAGAAAGAATAGTTATGGAAAAAAATGATTACTACTGGCGGCAGGATCCAAACGGCAGATCACTGCCCTATATTAATCGGTGGATTCGAGTTATTGCTGAAAGTCAGGAAACTGAGTCACTGCTGTTTGAAAACGGTCAGACACATTATTTAGCTGTAAGAGGAATTGATTACAGAAGAATAAAAGCAGAGTCTGAAGGAAGTAATTTTTCTGTTATAGATGCCGGGCCAACTTTTAGCACCAACTTTTTAGTTTTTAATATGAACCCACGCAATCCTAATTTGGAAAATGAACCTTATAAATATGAATGGTTTACAAATCTTAATTTCAGAAGGGCAGTTGCATATGCCTTTGATAGAGAGACAATGATTAACCAGGCGTTGGCCGGTCAGGGAACAAAACAGTGGAGCCCGGTTAGTATTGCCAATAAAGTCTACCTAAATGAAGACGTAAAAAAATACCCTTATAACCTCGAAAAAGCAAGAGAAGAATTAAGGGCTGGCGGCTTTAAATGGAATCAGAATGGTGAATTATTAGATTCTAAAAATAATAAAGTTGAATTTACTATGGTTACTAATGCTGGAAATAATGTGCGGGAATCTTTAGTTAATATTATTGCATCTGAATTGAGAGAATTGGGAATGAAGGTTAATTCGACTCCAATTGAATTTAATAAGATGGTCAATCAGCTCAGCAGTGAATGGAATTATGACAGTATATTGATCGGTCTAACAGGTGGAGTTGAACCACATCAGGGAACAAATGTCTGGATGTCTAATGGTCACCTCCATATGTGGAATCCAGTTCAGGCAGAACCAGCTACTGAATGGGAAAAACGGATTGACGAATTATTTGTTAAAGGGGCGGCATCTGTAGATCAAGGAAAAAGAAAAGAATATTATGATGAATTTCAAGAAATTGTTGCTGAAAAACTGCCTGTAATTTATACAGTTACTCCAAATTCTTTATATGCTGTAAGGGACAGCCTTAAAAATACTGAAGTTACTGCTTATGGCGGAGTGCTCTGGAATATTCATGAACTATACCTGGAGAATTAGAAAATGAGAGATTATATAATTAGACGCATTTTGGTAGTTATTCCGCTCTTATTTGCAATCTCTCTTCTCTCTTTTTTCATTATGCAGCTCTCTCCCGGTAGTTATTTAGACGATCTGAGGCTTAATCCGGATATTTCAGAAGAGTTAATTAGAAAAATGGAGTCAGATTTTGGCTTAGACCAAAATATTTTTATCCAGTATTTTTCCTGGCTTAAAGAAATTTTACAGGGGAATCTGGGTGAATCTTTTACCTATAGAATTCCAGTTGCCCAAATTATAGGGAGCCGCTTATTTAACACTTTAATTTTATCAACTGCTGCTATGGTGATCAGCTGGGGAATCGCTATTCCAATTGGTATTTACTCTTCTGTTCACCGCTACAGCTTTTTAGATAATCTATTCAGTATTTTTTCTTTTATTGGCTTATCGATCCCTAACTTTTTCTTTGCTCTGCTGCTCCTTTTTTCTATTGTCAGATTTGATATTCCCTTACCGATTAATGGAATGACCAGTATCATGTATGATTATTTAAGTCCAATGGAAAAAATAATTGATATTTTAAAGCACCTACTGGTTCCAGCTGTAGTATTAGGAACTGCAGGGACTGCATCTTTAATGAGACAGATGCGGGGACAGATGCTTGATGTTATTAATAAAGATTATATTAGAACTGCACGAGCCAAAGGGCTAAAAGAGAAAAAAGTAATCTACAAGCATGCTTTTCGCAATGCAATTAACCCAATGATCACAATCTTTGGTTTTCAGCTCAGCTCTCTTTTTAGTGGAGCAGCTTTGACGGAAATTGTAACCGGCTGGCCTGGTTTAGGAAGAATGATGCTGACTGCTGTGAGATCTAAAGATATATATTTAGCAATGGCGGGAATGATGATGGGAAGTTTAATGCTAATTATCGGAAATCTAGCTGCTGATATATTACTTGCTTTAAATGACCCCAGAATAAAGTATCACTAATTTCAGCTAATTAAAATTCATTCTACTTTTATATTTGATCTAAATAAATCTAAAGATTTTGGAGTGTTAATATGCAGTATAAATTACATTCAGATAATGAACTAAAAACAAATACTCAAAAATCACTCTGGCAGAAAAAAATCGGCAGACTATTAAAAAATAAGTTTGCCCTGACTGCTGGCGGAATTATATTGATCCTATATTTTTTAGCAATTTTTGCTCCTTTCTTTGCACCATACAGTTCAACCAAAAACTTTAAAGATAAATTTTTTCATCCACCAACTAAAGTTCATTTTACTGATCAAGATGGCTTAACTTCTCCATATATTTACAAAACTGAAGTTAGAGAAGGCTGGGCTGAATATGAAGTTATTAAAAATAAAAAATATCCAATTAAATTCTTCCACCACGGTGATAGCTATAAGTTTTTAGGTGTTTTTGAAAGTAATGTTCATCTATTTGGAGTTGAATCTGAGATACCTATTTTTCTTTTAGGCAGTGATAATTACGGTCGTGATTTATTTACTAGAATTTTATATGGCGGCAGAGTTTCCTTATTCATTGGTTTTATTGCCATTTTTATTACAACTGCAATTGGTTTAATTATGGGCGGCATTTCTGGTTATTATGGTGGTTTTATTGATTCAGTTATTATGAGAGCTGTAGAAGTGATTATGTCGATCCCAAGTTTTTATCTGCTTTTGGCACTGGCTGCTGTGCTACCCCTTGACCTCTCTTCTGCTTTTAGGTTTTTTCTAATTGTTTCGATTTTAGCTTTTCAGGGTTGGGCAGGTATGGCAAGGGTCATTAGAGGTATGGTTTTATCTGTTAAAAGTGAAGATTATATTGCAGCAGCTGAGGCACTAGGTGCAGATGATAAAAGGATTATTTTAAAACATATTCTACCATCTACTGCAACCTATGTAATCATTCGAGCAACAGTTGCAATTCCGGGTTATATTATAATGGAAAGCGGCTTAAGTTTCATTGGACTCGGCATCCAGGAACCTTCTGCCAGCTGGGGTAATATGTTAAGTGCTGCTCAGAATATAACAAAGATATCTGATTTCCCCTGGCTTTTATTACCTGGTTTATTCATTTTTATTACTGTCTTAAGCTATAATATCTTAGGTGATGGCTTAAGAGATGCACTTGATCCTAAATATTAAAAAATAATCTAAACTAAAATCCCCTTCAATCTCAGACTTTTTTAATCTGGATTATAAGAAGGGGATTAACATTTTAAAATTATTCATTTTTAAGATTAGCTGCTGCCGCTGCAGTTCCGAGTTGAGGACTGGTTAAAAATTTATCCTGGATTTCTGCCGGCAGAACGTTTACTGCTCTGGCCATTGAAGCCTGAGCCAGAACAACAATATCAACATCTGCTGCCAACTCTTTTAGTTTTTTAGCAAGAAGTCTATCATGCTTCTCTTCATTTCCTGCCATTAATTCTTGATAGGCAGAATCAGCTAATACCGTTTTGATTTCTACTTCTTTATTTTCAGCTGCAGCTTTTTTTTGAATAAGCTTAATACTAGGATTAAGGGTAGTTGCTAAAGTTGCTGCCACTCCAATCTTCTCAGCCTTAGCTACTGCTTTTTCAGCCATCGCAGAATCAATTCTCATTACTGGAATCTCATAATTATCGTTTTCGCTATCAAATATTTCTCCAATCGATGAACAGGCGCTCATAATTAAATCTGCTCCCTGATCAGCGGCAGTTTGAATATAGTATTTTACCCTAGCTTCTACCAGAGAAATATCTGCCTCATTATTAATTAACTCCGGTAAAATTGAATCATCTACTATATTTATAATTTCTATTTCCGAATCCTGTTCTTTAATTAATTTATTTAAAGAATCTACTGTTACCGGTGTAGTGTGGATTAAAGCAATTTTAGACAAAATTTATCAGCTCCTTATTTAAATTTCAAATCACAAGTTTAATATTTTGCTAATAATTCTTTAACAGATTCTGATTTATTGAAACCAGTTAATAGTTTTTTTGGAATAGAGTCTAGTCCTTCAGTTGCTGCCATTACTGCAGCAATGACCATCGCTCTGGCGGAAGTATCTCCACCTGCCATAATATTAAGCGTTAAAGCTTCAAGGAGATTATCAGCATTCCACAAAACATCAAGCACAATTGGAAAACCCTGTTCAGTTGAGCAACCCTGACCACGATCATCTGCATTAGCAACAATATTATCTTTGGTTCCTATCTTTTCAAAACTATCTGCAGTAAACTGATTTAAATCTTTATTAGCTTTAATCGCTTCTTTATAATCTTTACCTGCCAGAATTTCCTGAACCACATTGAATACAAATTCTGCTGTCTGATCAACAACTTCTGCATTATGAGTTAAATGAATCAGATCCATAAAATCATGTTCTGTAATATCTTCTTCTAAAAACAGAGGTAGACTGCGGGCAATTCCTCCCAATTCATGGTTTTCTGCTCCAATAAGAGTATCAGAATCCTTAAATTTTGCCAGTGAATCTTTCATCGCATGGTCCATATACATTTCGTTATTTTCAAGATACTCAATCCAATCATCTCTAAACTGCTTCAAGTCAAAGCTATGATGATTAGAGATTGACTGCAGAAGTGCATAACCCTGCTCACCATAGTGAGAAAGGTCTCCTGCTTCTTTCCCTTTGTGGAACTTAGCCATTGGAGCTCTGTATTCATTAATCAATCCATTGTATTCTTTTTCTAATTTATCTGTGCTGTAAACCCAGTGAGAACCAAATGATAGTGCATCAGCAACAAAGACTGCTTTTATTAGATCTTTTCTTTTGTTTGGCATTAATAAAACCTCCTCAAATCATAATTAATTCTGATTTTATTATAATCCAATTTCAACAAAGAAAAAATTAAACTAATTACATGTCTTTAAAAAATATCAATATTTAAACACATTACAGTTTCTAATAAAAAAAGATTCTATTCAGGCTTAAGAAGTAGACTTTGCTTTATCATTTAATACTTCAAGTTCTTTAATAACCTCTTCTTTCTCCGCTGCAGATGCTGCTTCTAATCTTGCATATAACTCTGCTTTTTTCAGCTGAATAATTTCCTGTTCCAGATCCTCACCGCTTTTATATTCATCTTTTTTGAATTTTCGATACTGCTTGTAGCTGCCAGGAAAAATTTCTAAATTTCCCCCTTTAAACTTCCAGATCTCCTGAGCAATTTTTTCTATAAAATACCTATTATGACTGACAACTACAAAAGCTCCGTTATAATTCTTAAGTGCTTTTTCTATTATTTCTCGCGATTCTATATCAAGGTGGTTTAACGGTTCATCTAAAAGCAGCAAATTAAATTTCCCAAGTAAAAGTACAGCAAAAGCTACCCTAACTCTTTCGCCAATGCTGAGATCTTTGATTTGTTTGAAAACATCGTCTCCTTCAAAAAGCATTGAACCAAGGAAAGTCCTGATAATTTCCTGGTCTTTGTCTGGATTTTTGAGCTTTAATTCTCCTAAAATTGTATTTTTTGGATTTAGATTATCAATTTTCTGCGAAAAATAACCTATTTCAAGCTGTGAACTTTTCAGCAATTTGCCTGAATTAAATTCTATTTCTCCTAAAATAATTTTTAGAATCACTGATTTACCGCTTCCATTTGGACCCATCAGAGCAATTTTACTGTCTTTTTTAATCTTGAAGTTAATATTTTCGAATAAATTTAAGTTAAAAAACGACTTAGTTAGATCTTTTGCTTCAACAATTATTTGAGAAGCAATTTCTTTACGCTCAAAATTAGGATTGATCTGACGGTGTTCGAATGGCTTTTCCTTCTGCTCAAGTTTTTCTATCTGAGATTCAAGGCTTTTGACTCTTTTGGCAAACCGTCCTTTGCGGCGGTCTGAACCTTTTGTAACACGCCAGAACGAATCAGTTCTTTTGCCTTTGCCATCAGTTTTCCGCACAAACTGCTGCTGTTTTCTTTTCCTTTGTTTAAGCCGCTTTTTTTCGGCCTGATATTCTTCATATTCTTTGTACTGGCGCTGCAGTTCAAATTCTTTTTGTTTTTTGTACTCGCTATAATTACCGCTGTAAGTTTTTAATTCCTGCTGATTGAGTTCCCAAACTTCTTTAACAGTCTGATCAAGAAAATGCCGGTCATGAGATATTATGATTACAGCACCTTCAAAATCATTGAGAAATGAAGCCAGCCAGTCTCTAGTTTCAAGATCAAGATGATTTGTTGGTTCATCAAGAATTAAGAGATCAACTTTTTGAGCCGCCAGCATTCTAATTAACTGAAGTTTTGTCTGCTCACCACCACTGCAATTTGCAATTTTTCGATCCAGAAAATTTACTTCAAAGCCAAACTTCTTCATCAACTTTAAAAATTCACCATAATTATATGTTTTTTCTGTCAGAAATTCTTCTACTGTTTGGTCTTCTTGATAATTGTAATACTGCGGTAGGTAACCAATATTTGTTTTTAAATTAACTTCACCACTGAAGTCATTATCCTTTCCTAAAATAATATTTATCATCGTTGTTTTGCCGGTACCATTACGGCCAATCAAGGCAATTCTATCTTCTGAATAAATGCTGAAATTAATTTCTGAAAATAACTTGCGGGCTCCGAACCACTTTTCTAAATTTTTAGTTTCTAATAATAACAAAAAAATCCCTCCTTATCTAAATACCCAAACCGGTCAGGTATTAGAACATAAGAAGAGATTATAATTCTTAAATGATTATATGTTAAATTATGGAAATATATAGCTATAATACTCTAACCAGTTTGTTAAATCATTTTTTAAATTACTGAATGGTTAAAGTATTGATACGCATTGTTTAAATATTTCACCTCTGATTTTTCTTTTATCTTATCATGAATTTTAATTTTAAACAAGGGTATGTATATTTGAGTTTTAATAATTTTCCAGCATTTTTTCTAGTTCCTGCTGCATTTCAGCCCTCAGATCCTCCGGCTGCAGCACTTCAGCTTCAGCCCCATAACCCAGGATCCACTTTTTAATCTCTTCCCGGCTGCTGGTTTTTACCTTAAAGATAATTTTATTTTCACTGATATCTTTAATCTCCTGCTTGTCACTCCAGTGATATTCTGGCACAAAACGAGCTGCTCGGCCGCTAAATTTAACTTCTACTTCCATCTCTTCTTTGCCCTGCTCAACGCCCCAGGCATTATCAAGTTCTTCTGCCAGTGAAAAGTCATCAGGCAGCTCATAAGTTTCTGCTGTAACTTTGATTTCCTTAATTCTGTCTATCCTGAATATTCTTTTCTCTTCCCGTAAATGACAGAAGGCATAAAGATAGGGAGCTCCATTATTGAAAAATAAATTATAAGGGTCAAGTTTTCTTTTAGTTGTCTGGTTGCTGCTCATTGAATAATAATTTACTTTGATTTTCTTTTCTTTATTAATTGCTTCTTTTAATTTATCAAATTTTTGCTGATGTTTTTCCAGCTCCACGAATGGGTCAGAAATTATTTCATAATTTTTGATATAGCTGCCCATACTGCTTTTTAAAAATTCTGGCAGAGAATTATAAACTTTTGCCAGACCTGATTCCAGCTCTTTTTTCATCGGAAAACTGCGGTTTTGATATTCTTTGGCTGCGAGTAAAACTGCCTCTGTTTCTCGCTGGTCTAGATTTGGTGCTTTAAAACGAAAGTTATCCAGTATTTTATATTCTTTGAGATGATTATCATAATAAATTGGAACTCCCAGTTCTTCCATTACCTTTTTATCCCGATGAAAGGTTCTTTCTGAAACCTCAAAATACTCTGCAAAATCTTTGGCTTCCCAGTGTTTATATGGTTCATTTAAAAGCATAATCGTTTTTATAATCCTAAATATTCGATTTCTATCGGCCATTCAGCCACCTCTTTTCAAAATATTTTGTTAATTATTGTCCTAAAATTTAGCAAATATAGGAATATGCTGTAATTGATATATTCGTGATTAATACGAACAATCCTTTAAAAAAATTAAAAACCGCTTACCACTTTTACATGATAAACGGTTTCTATATTCTAAAAAGATTTCATTTTTTAATCAATCATTAATTTCTAATCAGATAGTCAAATGCACCTAAGGCAGCATTGGCTCCTGATCCCATAGAAATAACTATCTGCTTATATGGATTGTCAGTGCAGTCTCCTGCAGCAAAAACTCCTTCTAAACTTGTAGAATTATCATTATCTACAATAATCTCTCCATACTTATTTAACTCTAATGTTTCTTCAAGCCAGTCAGTGTTAGGAGTTAAACCAATCTGAACAAAAACACCATCTAAGTAAAGTGTTTTTTCATGTTCAATATCTCGTTCCAGATAACTAAGAGCTTCTACAGAATCACTACCTTTAATTTCTTTAGTCTGAGCGTTTGTTATAATATCAACATTATCTAACTTTGAGATTCTATCCTGAAGCACCTGGTCTGCTTTTAATTCAGGCAGAAACTCTAAGACAGTTACCTCATCTGCAATTCCTGCCAGATCAATAGCTGCTTCAATACCAGAATTACCTCCACCTATAACTGCAACTTTTTTTCCCTCATACATTGGTCCATCACAGTGGGGGCAGTAAGCTACTCCGTTATTCTTGAATTCTTTTTCACCAGCTATGTTAAGCTTCTTCCAGCCAGCACCAGAAGCAATAATAACACTTTTACTTTTTAAACTGGCACCACTTTCTAGATCGACTTCAATTAAATCATTTTTTGTAATTTTTTTAGCTCTTTGTGATAAGATTAAATCAATATTATAATCTTCAATATGTTCTTTATACTTTTGAACTAATTTTGAGCCTTCAATATTTGTTTGGCTGATAAAATTTTCAATATCAGAAGTATCTAAAACCTGACCACCTAAACGATCGGCAACAATCCCTGTTTTAATGCCTTTACGAGCTGCATAGATGCCTGCACTTACTGCAGCAGGTCCTCCACCAACAATTAAAACATCAAAGGGATCCTTATTATTTAGTTTACTGTTATCTTTATCAATCCCTAACTCTTTCAGTATCTTCTCCAGTGAAAGTCGACCACTCTTGAAAAAGTCTCCATTCAAATAGATTGCAGGCACTGCCAAAATATTTTTGTTATCTACCTCAGCTTTAAAAACTCCTCCGTCAATCATAGTGTGACTTATCTTAGGATTAATGATGCTCATTAGATTTAAAGCCTGAACTACATCAGGACAATTATTACAATTAAGACTGACATATGTTTCAAAATTGTATTCCTGATCAATATTTTTAATTGAATCAATCAAGCTCTGTTCACACTTAGGAGCCCTACCGCTTACCTGTAAAACAGCAAGCAAAAATGAATTTAGTTCATGACCTAAAGGGATTCCAGCAAAAGTGATACCTTGAGCTTCACCTGAACTATTAATACTAAAACTTGGGGTTCTTGCTAAAGCTTCTTGCTTTACTTTAATTTTTGTTGTTAGCTCAGCAATTTCTCCCAGAAAAGCTAGCATGTCTTGAGAAACTTTATCACTGCCAATACTTGCTTTGATCTCTATCTCAGATTCCATTAATTTTAGATATTCTTCCAGCTCTTTTTTTATATCTGCCTCTAATATCATTTAATCTGCTCCTTAAATTTTACCTACTAGATCAAGTCCTGGCTTAAGTGTTTTGCTTCCTTCTTTCCACTTGGCAGGGCAAACTTCATCAGGATGATTCCTTACATACTGAGCAGCTTTAATTTTTTTAACAATTGCACTGGAATCTCTACCTAAGTTACCAGCATTAATTTCTACTCCCTGAACAACCCCATCTGGATCAATAATAAATGTACCACGATCAGCTACACCTTCTTCTTCAATTAATACATTAAAGTTTTTAGAAAGTGTATGTGAAGGATCTCCAACCATTATAAACTCGATTTTTCCTATTGTTTCAGAATTATCATGCCAGGCTTTGTGAGTAAAATGAGTATCTGTAGAGACTGAATAAACTTCTACTCCCAATTCTTTTAAGTTATCATATTCACTCTGAAGGTCTTCTAATTCAGTTGGGCAGACAAAGGTAAAATCTGCTGGATAAAATACTACAACACTCCACTGATCCTTAAAATCCTCGTGTGTAACCTCTAAGAACTTTCCGTCTTGATAAGCCTCTGCTTTAAATGGTGATACTTCTTTTCCTACTAATGACATAATTTTTTCCTCCTATTGTAATTTTTTTATTATTAGTATTGATAATTGTTATCAATTAATATTATTACATAACGTTATTTTTTTGTCAAGGGAAAATTAAATTTTTATATGAATTGTTAAAAAAAGCCCTACTTCATTGATTGCTGAAAATCAGCATCAAGTAAGTAGGGCTTATAATGATCATATATTATTACAATTTTAATTGTGTTCTAAAAATTCGATAACAAAGTTAAAATAAAGGGCTGTACCAATTTTTAAACTATCTTCATTGATCTTAAATTTTGAATTGTGATGAGGATAGTTCTTATCTTCATTTTCAAATCCAGCACCAACAAAAGCAATTACTCCAGGAACTTCTCTTAAATAATATGCCATATCTTCACTACCTGTTACTTTATCCATAACTATTATATCTTCTGCAGCTGCTGTCTTTTTTGCAGCAGATTGGGCTATTTCTGCAGTTTTTTGATCATTTATTGTAGGAGGAGTACCCTTTTTAATAGTAACTTTTGCTTCTCCTCTATATGCTTTAGCAGTTTTTTCTGCATAGCGTTTAATTGCTTTAGAGGCTTGAACTCTTGTCTTTTCACTAAAACACCTTAAAGTTCCTACAATTTCTGCTTTATCAGGAATGACATTAAATCTGCTCCCTGATTTTATTTTGCCAAATGTTAGAACAACAGGGTCTAAAGAATCAATCTCTCGGCTTATAATAGCCTGTGAATCTAAGATAAATGAAGATGCCATAACTATTGGATCAACAGCCTGATGAGGCATTGAACCATGTCCTCCCTTACCTGTAAACTCAACTATCACATAATCTCCTGAAGCCATGCGGGGACCAGCTTCAACATTTATTTTACCAGTTGGTAGATCAGCCCAGAGATGAATTCCCATAATTGCATCAACGTCTTCTAAAACTCCTTCTTCCACCATTTTAGCTGCTCCCTGTACCATTTCTTCAGCAGGTTGAAATATTAATTTAACTCTACCTGCTAACTGGTCTTTAATTTGATAGAGAGCTCTTGCAGTACCTAAAAGCATTGCTGTATGACCATCATGACCACAGGCATGCATAATACCTTTATTTTTTGATTTGAATTCTAAATCTGTTTTTTCTTCTACTTCCAGAGCATCCATATCAGCACGCAGTGCAACTGTTTTACCAGTACTTGAACCTTCAATAACAGCAGCTACTCCTGTGTCTGCATATTCTTGATAGCTGATTCCAATTTTTTCTAGCTCGTCTTTTATTCTTTTAGATGTTCTTTTCTCATTCCAGCTTGTTTCAGGGTACATATGAAACTCTCTTCGTAAATTTCTGACGTATTCTTCCTGTTTTACCAGTACATCTTTAAAATTCATTATTACTCAACCTCCCCTTTATTTAAAAACTCCAGAGCAAACTGGGCGTATAACCCGGAAGCTGTTCTTAATGCATTTTCATCTATATTAAACTCCGGATGATGATGGGGAGCATCTGCACCCTTAGCTTCATTTCTAGAACCAACAAAGGCGAAAGATGCCGGAACTTCTGCAGCAAAGAAAGAAAAATCTTCTCCACCGGTTGTTTTATCTAAGTTAACCATTGAATCACTGCCTGCAACTTCTGCTGCAGCTTTTTGAGCAATTTTTGAAATTTCCTGATCATTAATCAAGGGAAGAGTCATTTTATTATACTCTAATTCCGCTCCAGCCCGATAACTGGCAGCAGTTTCTTGAGCAACCCGTCTTATGATATCTTCAAAGTTTTGATTAATCTCTCTGCTGAAACATCTAGTTGTTCCCTCTAAATAGGAGCTATCCGGTAAAACATTACCTTTTGCGCCAGAATTAAAAATATCTACACTTAAAACAGCAGGTTCCATTGGATCAAACTCTCTACTGACAATAGTCTGTAAATTCATAACAACAGCAGCTCCTGCCATTATAGGGTCAACCCCCTGGTGTGGCATTGAACCGTGGCCACCTTTTCCATGAACATTAATAATAAATTGATTTACAGCTGCCATCCGGGGGCCAGCTTCCACAGAAATTTTTCCGCTTTCTAAATCATTCCAGATATGAATCCCAAATATCGCATCCACATCTTCCATTACTCCTTCTTTAACCATTGTTTTAGCTCCAACTGCTATCTCTTCACCGGGCTGAAAAATCAATTTTACTGTGCCAGCAAATTCAGCTTTTAGATCATATAATATTTTGGCTGCTGTCAAAAGACTTGCTGTATGACCATCATGCCCACACCCATGCATTAAACCTTCATTTTTTGATTTATATTCTACCTCATTTTTTTCTTCAAGTTCTAAAGCATCCATATCCGCTCTTAAGGCAGCTGTTTTAAGATTTCCAACTTTCTTAGTTCCTTTAATTTCACAGACAACACCGGTCCCTGCAGCTTTTTTTGGTTTTAAACCCAGTTTTTTAAGTTCTTCAATAACTCGACTGCAGGTTCTTTCTTCCTTCATACTCGGTTCTGGATGCTGATGAAATTCTCTTCTCATAGATACATTATAATCAAAATATTTCTCTGCTAATTCTTTTACATTGCTCACTCAGCTTCACCAACTTTTAAGACCGTATGATAAACTAGTTCAATCCCTTTTTGTAAATCTTCGTAATCTGTCCATTCTTCTGGGGTATGGCTTCGGCCATCTTTACTTGGAACAAAAATCAAACCAACATCTGTTATGGCAGCCATAATCATTGCATCATGGCCAGCACCGCTTATCATTTCTTTAGCATTTAAATCTAACTTTTTAGATTCTTCTTTAAATGTATTAAATATTTCTGCTGACAATTCAACCGGCTCAACCATTAACATCTCTTTAACTGAATAATCTACAGCATATTCTGACTGAATGTGTGCTAAAGCCTGGTCTATTTTCTTTCTTACTTCTTTAATACAGTCTAATTCTTTAGATCTTATATCAACCGAAAATTCTACTTCTGCTGGAACAATATTAGCTGCTCCCGGCTTAAGGTCAAGGCTTCCGACAGTTGCAACTGTACCTGAGCCAGCTTCTAAGGCAAAGTTTTTAATTTCCGAAATTACCTCAGCTGCTGAAGACAGTGCATCTTTTCGCATATCCATTGGGGTTGTACCTGCATGGTCTGCCCGACCTTTTACTTTAACTCTAATCTGATTAATCCCTACAATAAAATCAACTATCCCAACATCCTTTTCTTCATTTTCTAAAACAGGTCCCTGTTCAATATGGAGTTCAATAAAAGCCTTAAGTTCTTCTGGCTCTCTCCTGGCTTCTTCAATTTTTTTCGGATCAAAACCAAATTCTTCAAAGGCCTCGGCCATTGAAATTCCAGCTTCATCTTTAAAATCTAAAAGTTCCTGATAATCTACCTGACCTGTCATGGCTCGACTGCCAAAAACGCCTCCACCAAAGCGCCCCCCTTCTTCTTCAATCATCGCTACAAATTCGATCGGGTTTTTGGTTTTGACATCATTTTCGTCCATAACTCTTAAAATTTCCAGAGCCATAATTACTCCAGCAGGTCCATCAAAGTTTCCACCATTTTTAACAGAATCAAAGTGTGAACCAATCATTACAACAGGTGCATCTTTATCTGTACCTTCTCTTCTAGCAACCAGGCTACCTGCAGCATCTTCATAAATTTCTACATTCAGCTTCTGCAGTTCAGATTTCAAGTAATTCCTGGCTCCTCGATCTTCTTCAGTCAAAGAAAAACGTGTTAATCCCTGACCTGGTGTTGCATTAAATTGACTTAAATTCTCTATATCATTTTTTATTCTCTCTACTTTTGTTAACATTTTATCTACTATCTCCTCTCTTATATATAAATATATGTATTTAACATCAACTATCTTAGAATTAATTTTAAAATTAAAGTAATTAAATTAAAGCAGCTTGACAAAGAAACCTGCTATAATAACTGAAGCAATAGTTACTGTAGTAAATCCACCAACTAACATCTTAGGCAGCATCTCATCTACAGCATATTGATATTCTTCATCATTTTTAGTGCTGGCTCTAGCTGACTCAATAGTTAATATATAATTGGGTGGAAAACCATAAAGAGCTGTCATAGCTATAGAAATTGACATTTCTTTGGTATAACCAAAAGCTTTTCCGATTAATGCAGAAACAACTGCCATACCGAAGAGACCAAGAATGATTATTCCAAATAAAGGAACTGCAATTTCTGTTAACATTTCTGGTGTTGCATCAGAAAGTCCAGCAAAAATGAAGGCCATTAAAACTGTAATTAAAAAACCGAAAGATCCTGATTTAACAAGTGCTTTCTCCTCTAAAAATCCAATCTCCCTGCCAATAACTCCAAACAGCATACAGACTACAAATTGATTTAAATGTAAAATAGGTGCTGCTGCTACAGATAAAGCCGCCACAATTCCCAGCTTGAATAAAATTACATATGTTGTCTGATATTTTTCGGGAAGTGGAGGTATTATTCTAAATCTGCTCTCTTCTTTTTTAACTTCATTTTCTTCAGATTTATTTATCTTGATATCTCCATTCCTTACTTTATCAGCAAGGCGATTAGCTTCTTTTTTAAGTAAAAAAGAAGTTATTGGATAACCGAAAAAGCCCTGAATTACATACATTGCTGTAGCAAGAACTGCTATTGAAGTTAATCCTCTTTCTGCTGCTGCAGTTGACATTAAAATCGAAGCTACTACTCCTCCAGTTAGAGGTGGAGTTGCCGCAACTACATTTTCCCAACCAAATAGAAGATTACCAATTGTTAGAGTCAAAATAATGATACCTATTATCCCCCCAAGAGCAATAACAACTGTTTTCCACTGTGCTAAAAGCTCTTTTAAGCTCATTAATGTTCCCATATGAGTTAGTAATAGATACATAGATAGATAAACAACAGGTTTAGCAAAAGAACTTTGAGCTACAACATCCCCTGGTAAAATAGTCCAAAAACCAATTATAAATAATACTGCTGAAACAAAGACCGAGGGTATCATTGCTTTAGTTTTCATTGATACCAACTCACCAACTGCCAAAATTAATAAAACGATACTAAAAGCTTGTGTTACATTTAGTTCCATAATTTCTCCTCCTAGACTGCTAAATTCTAATTTAGAACTGATTATAACAAAATTTATCTCTACTAGCAATAATTAAAATAAATTAAATAAATTTTTAGCTTAATTTGATCAGTTTCATAAGCTTTAGCAAATTAATCATAATAAATAAAAACTGCTGGCAGATGCCAGCAGAAATTTTAAAAACTATTTATTTTCTACAAATTGAATTCTGAGTCCATTTGGATCTAAGACAAAGAAAAATTCAATATTGGGATTTGGAGAAATCGGCCCATTTTGAATTGTTATGTTCTTTTCCTGCATGAATTTAATTGTTGCCTCCACAGAATCCACTTCAAATCCCAGAGATATATCTGATCCAAGATCTATTTCAGCCTGGTTTCGGTCATCAATCAGTTCAACAGCTGTTTGGCCATCTGCAGCTGCTAAAAAAGCGATTTCTGTCTCCGGGCCAGCCTCAAAACGTCTCTGAATCTCCAAACCAACAATATCTCGGTAGAATTCAATTGATTCTTCTAGATCTTTAACTTTAATTGTCGTCCATAAATAACCCAAATTATCAGCTCCTCTTTATGTAAATTTAAAAGACAGCTCCAAAAGAACTGCCTTTATAAAAATTTATTAATTTTCAAGTCTATCATATAAGTCCATAAATTCTTTTGCCATGTCTCTAAGCAAAATAGCTGTCATCAAATGATCCTGCGCATGTGTCAACATTAAACTGCTTTCTACTTTTTCTCCATTAGCTTCTTTTTTTATTAAATCTGTCTGCTTAAGATGAGCAGTTATCAATTGATCATCTGCTTCTTGATAAATTTCTTCTGCCTTCTCAGCTTCATCATTTTTTGCATGTTTAACAGCTTTTAAAAATTTTCTCTTGACATCTCCACTTAAAGAGATAATTTCAATCAATTCATTTTGTAATTCCATCAATATCCTCCTAGTAATTTTTTATCCTAAAGCAATAAATACCATAATATAATGGAGTATTCCTCCTGCCAGGATAAAGAAATGAAAAATTTCATGAAAACCAAAATTTGGTGTGATTTTTGGCTTTTTTATAATATAAAATACTGCTCCTGCAGTAAAAGACAAGCCTCCTGCAAACATCAAAATCAGGTTCGAAGTTGGCATGGTCATAAACAATTGGTGAAAAGCAAAAATACCAACCCAACCCATTAAAAGATAAATTATGGTATATAAAATTCTCGGGGTTTTAAAATACATAAACTTTAGGAAAAATCCTCCTAATACTAATCCCCACTGAACTGCAATAATTGTCCACTTCAGCCAGCCTTCCAAATACAGATAAGCCACAGGAGTATAGGAGCCAGCAATCATTACAAAAATTGCAAAATGGTCTAGTTTACGCCAGATTGAAGTTTCGTCATCTTCTTTTTTAAAAGCATGATATAATGAACTGGACAAAAACAAAAATGCTACTGAAGCACCATACACTGCAGCTACAATTATTTTATCAGGACTTTCTAAAGCCCGAAATATTAATAAAACTAAACCAATTAAAGCCAGAATAAAACCCACAAAATGAGAATAAAATGAAACCTGCTCTTCTTTTCTCATTGTTAACCTCCATTCTCTATATTTTCGATTTTTGATACTTTTAATAATTATTACATCAGAAACTATAGTATTCAGCTAAGCTTTTTACAATTTATAATATAGTTCATTTTAGTTAAAATTGATTCTGATAATATTATAACATTTATTGCTTAAAATATCATTAAAATTAAAAAAACTGCCAGTCCTAAGAAAGAACTGACAGCTAATAATTAAAATATTTAAATAAAAACTACTCTGCTAATTCTAGAGCAATTTCCATCATATCTGTAAATGTTTTTTCTCTTTCTTCTGAAGTTGTTTCTTTACCTGTTACTAAAGAATCACTAACTGTTAAAATACTTAAAGCATCAACACCATATTTGGCTGCTAAGGTTAATAATTCAGCAGATTCCATTTCCACTCCTAAAACTCCATATTCTCTCCACTTTTTCCAGGCCTCTTTATCATCATTGTAAAAAGCATCTGAACTTAAAATTGTACCTACTTTAACCTCAGTTCCCTGCTCCTGAGCTACCTGATAAGCTTTAGAAAGTAGTTTAAAACTGGAAGCTGGTGCAAAATCTTTACCATTAAAACGCATCTTATTAAGATTAGAATTACTGCAGGCCGCTTTAACCAAAATTACATCTCTAACTTTAGCTTCTTCATTAAAAGAACCACAGGAACCAACTCTAATTAAATTTTTAACTCCATAATCTCTAATTAATTCATTAACATAAATTGATAAAGAGGGCATTCCCATACCTGTACCTTGAGTTGAAACTCTTTTCCCTTTATAAGTTCCGGTAAACCCGTACATTCCTCTAACATCATTATATTGTTTTACATCATCTAAATAATTTTCAGCGATGAATTTAGCTCTTAACGGATCACCCGGCAGTAAAATTGTTTCAGCAATTTCTCCTTTTTTAGCTCCAATATGTGTACTCATCAATATACCTCCTATTTATTTTCATTTCTACCTATTATTATAATATATGGAGAGGTAAATGACAAAAATTAATAAAAAGTAAAAAAAGCCACCCCAAAGGATGGCTTAATTATCAAAATTTATATTAGTAGTTACCTAAGTTTTTAAATGCATTTAGCTTTTCTTGATTCTCTGAAGATTCAAGTTTAGCCTCTTTCATGAATCTGAACATGCTGTTAAACATATACAATCATCCTTTCTTATAAAGTTATTTTAGTTATAATTATGATTGGCTTATTTTTATAAATCAGTTATTGTCTTTTAAAATCCAACATTTTTAATACTAGCCGAGGTTTGTAAAAGAATTATTTCTAATCTGCTTTTCTTTAACAGATTGAAGATTGCTCTCAATTCTTCTACCTTCAGCACCAGCATTTTTAATAAATCTGAATAATGAATTCAACATTATTAAATCACCCTTTCTTATAAACTTATTATTATCATACTTATTATTAGTGATTTACTTATAATTATTATGCTATTAACATTATACATCTTTTAAATCTCTTGTCAAGACTTTTTCAGAAATTGTAGTTTAGGTACTTTTTACAGCTTTCGACTTATTAATTACTATATTTTACCAGAGATGATGGACACTTTCTCTGATGTATTCATCATAAATTTCATCTACTCTTCCCATTACCTCATCAGAAAGATTATCAGCTGCAGAAGCTGCTGCATTATCTCTTACCTGCCATGGTTTTTTACCTCCTGGAATTACACAGCTTACTGCATCATTCATCAAAATCCACTTCAGAGCAAATTGAGCCATTGTTAAACCTTCAGGTTTTATTTTTTCCAGTTCTTCCACTGCTTTTAATCCCAGTTCGAAATCTACTCCAGAAAAAGTTTCTCCTTTATCAAAAGCTTCACCATGACGGTTAAAGTTACGGTGATCATCTTCGGCAAAAGTTGAATCCTGGGAGAACTTACCTGTTAATAACCCACTTGCAAGTGGTACTCTACAGATAACACCAACATTTTTCTCTTTGGCAGCTGCTAAAAATTTATCACCTGGTTTGTGCCTGAACATATTATATATAATCTGTACAGAAGCTAAATTGTCATATTCCAGAGCCTTCATAGCTTCTTCTACTTTCTCTACACTGACACCATAGTTTTTAATTTTTCCTACTTTAACCATTTCCTCTAAAGCTTCAAATACTTCTTCCTGGTGATATACTTCTGTTGGAGGACAGTGCAGCTGCAGTAAATCAATGGTATCTACATCTAGATTCTGAAGGCTGCGGTCCACAAATTTATTTAGATTTTCTTTATTATAGCCTTCAGCTATATGAGGATCAAGTCTTCTTCCTGCTTTAGTGGCGATATATATTTTTTGATCAGTTTCTTTTCTTAATTTAGCCATTAATCGTTCACTACGGCCATCACCATAAACATCAGCAGTATCAAAAAAGTTAATTCCCTGATTTACCGCTTCTCTCAAAGCTGCCATTGACTGCTCGTCATCAACATCTCCCCAGGAACCACCAATTGCCCAGCCCCCAAAAGAAACCTCAGAAACTTTAAAACCTGTTTTGCCTAATTTTCGAAATTTCATAATATCTTCCCCCTTAATAATGCTGCCAAAGATTTTAATTTTTTATTTGAAAATTCATAATCTTCATTGTTATTATACATTATTTAGGAAGAGAATTAAAATATTTGTCAAGATAAAGATCTGTAATCTATTTTAATTTGTTTAAATCATAGGGAGTCTCCTGATAAACATAATAGTTAAGCCAGTTGAAAAACAGTAGATTAGCATGGCTGTGCCAGCGCATTAATATTTCTTGATTTGGATCATCATCTCTAAAATAATTTTTAGGAACTTTAATATCCATCCCTTTTGCCAAATCTCTAAAATATTCGTCTGCCAAACTTTCGCGATCATATTCTGAATGGCCGGTTGCAAATATTTGTCTGCCATTTCTACTCTCTAATAAATATATACCCGCTTCTTTTGACTCTGATAAAATATTTACTTCTTCAACCTTTTCTATATCTTCTTTCCTTATTTCAGTATGCCTGGAATGAGGGACATAAAAAACATCATCAAACCCCCTCATTAATTTTACATGTTTTTTGTTTTTATAATGGTCAAAAATACCGAACATTTTTTCAGATAGTGGATATTTTTTTATACCATAGTGATGATATAAGGCTGCCTGACTCCCCCAGCAAATATGGAAGGTAGAGTAAACATTGTGCAGACTCCAATCCATAATCTCCTGCAGCTCCTCCCAGTAGTCGACTTCTTCAAATTCTAAAGTCTCAACGGGAGCTCCGGTAATTATCATACCATCATATTTATTAGTTTTAATCTCGTCAAAAGTATTATAAAACTTGATCAGATGCTCCTCTGCTGTATTTTTCGAATTATGAGTTGCCGGATGCATCAGATCAACATCTACCTGTAAAGGGGTATTCGAAATCAAACGCAAAATTTGTGTTTCAGTCTTAATTTTAGTAGGCATTAAATTTAAAATTAGGATTTTTAAAGATCTTATATCCTGGTGAGTTGCTCTAGATTCTTTCATTACAAATATATTTTCATTTTCCAGTGTTTCAACTGCTGGTAAATCATTTTGAATTTTAATTGGCATTTCTATCACTCCATTCTATGCCTGGGCAGCACTTAATGCCTGATCTAAGTCTTTTATAATATCATCAACATTTTCAATTCCAATTGAAAGCCTGATCAATTCAGGTGAAATTCCTGTCTTAATTAAGTCTTCTTCACTCAGCTGCTGATGAGTTGTACTTGCTGGATGAATAGCTAAAGATTTAGTATCTCCAACATTAGCCAGATGTAAAATTAGTTCCAGCTGATTAATGAATTTCTCAGCTACCTTTTTGCCTCCTTCAACACCAAAAGCAATCATACCTCCATAACCATTATTAAGATATTTTTTTGCATTTTGATGTGATTTATGACTTTTTAAGCCCGGATAATTTACCCATTTCACCCGCGGATCAGCCTCCAAAAATTCAGCAACAGCCTGGGCATTTTGGGAATGCTGTTTCATCCTTAATGCGAGTGTTTCTAAACCCGTAATGGTTAAAAACGAGTTAAATGGACTGGGAGAACTTCCTAAATCTCTTAAAAGCTGAACTCTGGCCTTTGTAATAAAAGCAGCGCTGCCAAACTCTTCCTGAAATTTGACTCCATGATAGCTTGGGTCTGGTTCAATTAACTCAGGAAATCTGCCAGTATCCCAGTCAAAATTGCCGCTGTCAACAATAATTCCCCCAATCGAATTACCATGTCCTGAAATATATTTTGTTGTCGAATGGATAACTATATCTGCTCCAAATTCAAAGGGCTTACAAATATAGGGGGAAGCAAAAGTGTTATCAACAATTAAAGGGATTCCTGCCTGATGGGCTATTTCTGCCAGTCTTTTAAAATCAGGCACAGCTAGAGATGGATTACCAATTGTCTCAATATAAAGAGCTTTTGTTCTCTCATTTATTGCATTTTTAAAAGTCTCTGGGTTTTCAGAATCGACAAAACTAACATCTATTCCCAACTTTTTGAAACGATGTTTAAATAAATTATGGGTTCCTCCATAAATAGAGCTGCCGCTTACAATGTGATCTCCATTATTACAGATAGTTAATAGTGCAATTACCTCTGCTGCCTGGCCTGAAGAAACAGCTAAGGCTCCAACTCCACCCTCAAGTTCTGCTACTCTCTTTTCTAAAACTGTATTACTTGGATTTTGAATTCTAGTGTAAATATCACCTTCTGCTTTTAAAGCAAATAAATCTGCCGCATGTTCTGTACTGTCAAATAAATAAGAAGTAGTTTGATAAATTGGAACTGCTGCTGCTTTTCTGTTCTTCTCTGCCTCATAACCTGCATGTAGTGCTAAAGTCTCAAATTTAAATTTCATTTAATTTCCTCCTCTAATTTTCGCTGCTCAAATTTTAATTTAATTAATACTAAAGTCTTTTTTTCCTTCTCTAATACTCAAAAAGAATAAAATGGGAATAAATAAAAAAATCCCACTTCCTAAGTAAATATAGGAGTGGGTAATCTGTTTTGCTCCTTATCTCTCAGAAATCTTCCTGCTGGAATTAGCACCGGGCAGAATCAACTGCTGGTTGCTGGGCTTCAAAGGGCCAGTCCCTCCACCTCTCTTGATAAGTTTTATTGTTTTTTATAACTCTAACATAGATTAGTAATCCTGTCAAGAAAATATTTTTTTAATTAAAGCTAAAAATCATATGATTCAGTAAAAAACTATTTATTTCTTTTTCCGCTGCCTTGAACTTTTAATCCCCAGAGATTTTCTATATTTTGCAACAGTTCTTCTAGAAATATCTAAACCATATTTCTGAGCAAATATTTCTGCTAATTTGTTGTCACTAAGTGGATGTGCTCTGTCTTCAGATTCAATCTCTTCACTCAGCATTGCTTTAATACTGACTGAAGAAACCCCATCAATACCGCTGTTGAAGAAGAATTTAAGACTAAAAACTCCATGAGGAGTCTGAAGATACTTTGCTGTTGTAGCTCTACTGACAGTTGATTCGTGCATTTCAATTTCTTCTGCAACTTCTTCCATTGTCAAAACCTTTAGATTTTTTAAACCATTTTCAAAAAAATCCATCTGCTTTTTCAAAATTGCTTGAGTGATTTTTCTAATTGTATGTTTCCTCTGTTCAATACTTTTAATCAGCCAAACAGCAGCCTGATATTTTTCCTTTAAATAATCGCTGATCATAGCGTCATCCTGGTTTTTTAATAAATTATAATAATAAGAACTGATGGTAACAGTAGGATAGGCAGTATTTTTTTCTTCAATATAAAATTCCCCATCTTCTTTTTTTATAATTAAATCAGGATCAATATATTCTGCTTTACAGGATGCAAAACTGCTGTCATAGTTAATATCGAGTTTTTGAATCCTTTGATAAACTTCTTCTACTGCTTCTTTATCAAAACCTTCGTCAGAAAAAATTTCAGCAATCATTTCGAAATCTGTAGTTAGCTCACCAGATTCATTTAAACTACCTACAATAAATTTTCCAAGTTCAATCTCTTCATCATTGAGAACTTCAAAAAGCTGATTTTCTAAATGTTCGCAAAAATCAGGCTGGTAAGCAACAAAGTTTTCGTATTCTATATCCTTTTTTTGAACAGAATTAAAACTTGATTCCCTATAATTCATGTCCCTCTGTGATTCCATCATCTCAAGCAAAGGATTTTCTTTCATTTCATCTTCGATATAGTCTTTTAGTTCTAAAGCACTATATTGAAGAATTTCAATAGACATCTGCAGCTGAGTTGTCATTACCAACTCCTGCTTTTGTTCAATATTTAAATTAAGATCTAACTTCATAAATTACTCTCCTTTAACCACCTAAATTATAAGGCTTTATATATTATATATTAAATAATACTTCTTTAAAACCTTCTTTTATAGTCAATTTTACAGCAAAAAATTTTGCTAATAGATTTAAGGGAATCTTATATTATCTGTTTTTAATAATTAAGAACTGTGATAAGATTAATTTAGTCTATTAAAACTAATAAAGCTATATCCTACTAATATTATAATATTTTTTTGAATAATAAAAAAGTGGTGAACTAACATTATGAGAATTTTTCTTTTGGAATATTTTTTGAGTAGAAAAAGAAATAGTTTTTTTAAAGAATCTTTTTACAAAGAAGGAAGCTATATGCTGAATTCTTTAATTAAATCATTTGCTGGGATTAAAGATCTACAGCTATCTATTTTTGTCGCTCGAGAAAATACAGATTTAATTGAACATCAACAGCATAATCTGGAATTTATTGTTTCAGATGAGAACACTGATAGTCTTTATTCTGATAGTTCTTATTTTGAAAAGCTGTCTAGTTTAGATTTAAGTCATAGCGATTGTTTTTTAGTTATTGCTCCTGAAACAGATAATTTACTTTATCGGATAACTAAAATTATGGAAGCGAAAAACATTATAAATTTAGGCAGCAGTTCAGCCTGCATTAAAAAAGCAGCCGACAAATGGCTGCTCTACAAAAATTTTAAAGACGCTGCTGTTAAAATGCCTGAAACATATCAAATACAAAATAGTAAACTTAGTTTAAGAGATGATTTTTTTCCAGCAGTTATCAAAGCCAGGTATAGTGCTGGATCAGAACTTGAAATTATTAGATCAAAAAAAGATTTTTTAAAGTTAGAGCTTAGTAATTATAAAGATCAAATTATCCAAAAAATAATACCGGGAATTCCGGGCAGCTTATCTATTGCTGCTAATTCATCAACTTTAAAAATATTAAGTATTAATAAACAGCTGATCAGGTCTGACGATTTTTCTTATTTTGGCTCCATAATTAATTACAGCTTCCCTAACCAATATAAGTTAAAAGAGCTTGTTAATTTAGTCAAAAAGAAATATCCAGATTTGAATGGGTATTTTGGCATAGATTTTATCTGCAGTCAAAAAGGATTTTATCTGCTGGAAATCAATCCACGTCTCAGTTCTTCCTTTATTGGCCTGGCAGAAATATCTGAGCCGATAAAAACAATCCTCAATTTAACTAATTTAGCTGAAAATAAAGAATTTAAGGATTCAAACCTGCTTTCTTCAGAAGAATTTACTTTTTATTTAGATTAAGCTCCGGAAATTTATCATAAAACTTTACTTCATCAGAACTATAATCTAATTTCTCAAGCCATTTATTAAGACTGAGATCATCAATAAATAGTTCTTCTTCTGCAGCTTCAATTAATGGAATCAGGACAAAGGCTCTTTTTCTTATTTCAGGATGAGGAATTATTAAATCTTGACTCTGATATTTCAAATTATCATAAAACAAAATATCAATATCGATGGTTCGTGGACCCCATTTTTTAGTTCTAAATCTTCCCAGTTCACTTTCTATCTGCAGTATTTGTTCTAGAAGCTTTTCTGGTTTTAATTTTGTTTTCAAGCAGATAACTGCATTAATAAAATCAGCCTGATCTTCATATCCATAAGCTTTTGTTAAATATAAAGAAGAGGTTTTTTGGATCTTTATTTCAGGCAAATCAGATAATTTTAGAACTGCCTTTTTTAAATATTCAACTTTGGGGTCAATATTTGAACCCAGACCTAAATATACAGTTTCCATTTATATTACCTCAGTTCTTTTTCTACTCATTTTTACTGCTGCATTAGCTAAGGCTCCTGCAATTGGTACTGAAGGCTTTTGAATTTCTATTTCGATTAACTCTAATTTTGGGAATTCCATAAATAATCCCTTAATTAAATTATAAGCTGCACTTTCTAAAAGATCATATTTTTCAGCTATAAATATCTCTTTAATTTTGTAGTATATATCAGAATAACTTACAGTCTGCTTTAAATCATCATTAACAGCAGCCTGACTGCAGTCAAGTTCAGCTTTAAAGTTAATGATAAATCGCTGTCCTAATTCTTTTTCTGATTCTAATACTCCATGGTAAGCATAAAAAATCATTTCGTTTAATTTAATTATATCTCTATCCACTATGTTTGCCCTCCCATTTTACAGCATCTGTCATTACAGCAACTTTTTTGATTTCAGCTACATCATGGACTCTCACAATATTAGCACCTTTAAGAATTGAAGTTGAAACAGTAGCTGCTGTCCCAAATAGCCTTTCATTAACCTCATTTTTATTTACAAATTCAATTAATGATTTGCGAGAAGTTCCAATTAAAATAGGATAATCCAGTTCTTTAAAACTTTCCAATCTGTTTAAAATCTGCAAATTGTGAACCTGTTTTTTTCCAAAACCAATTCCTGGGTCAATAATAATATTTTCATCTTTAACCCCTGCTTCTTTTGCAATTTGTATTCCATCCCATAAATACTCTTTAATTTCAAAAATTAAATTCTGATAACTTGGATTATCCTGCATATTTTCTGGTCTCCCCTGAATATGCATAATAATTACAGGAGCATCAAATTCAGCTGCTGCTGCAGCCATTTCTTCATCAAAGCGAAGACCACTGATATCATTTACTATAGAAGCCCCTGCTTCTAGTGCTGCTCTCATAACTGAGCTTTTATAACTGTCAATCGAAATTGGAACAGTAGTAATTTTTAAAATTTCTTTTAAAACTGGAATTAATCTCTCTTTTTCTTCTTCAGCTGATACTCTTTCTGAATAAGGGCGGCTCGATTCCGCACCAATATCAATTATATCAGCACCTGCGGCTTCCATTTCTTCTGCTCTTTTAAGTGCAGAATCTAAATCATTATATTTTCCGCCATCTGAAAAAGAATCAGGAGTTAAATTTAAAATTCCCATAATCAATGTTTTATTGCTGTAATCTAAATCCCCTCGATTTGTTCTAATAATTTTCTTTTTTTCCATGGTTTCAACACCTCTCTATTTATTTTTTCTTAACTCAAAAAGCGATCTGCCTAATTTTTTTAATGAAAGAGAATTTACCTGATTAAGCTCTTCAATCCAGTCCTTATTGAATATTTCTATACCATTGTAGGCTCCAATTAAAGCACCTGTAAGTGCTGCTGTAGAATCAGTATCCCCACCCAGGTCAACTGCGGCAGCAAAAGCTTCGGCAGCACTCTCCGGAAATAGTTTAAAAACTGCAAAAGCTGCAGGTACAGATTCATAACTATTGATACCTGTTCCCATCACCTCAGCAATAAAATCCAAAGCTTCAGTTTTATTTAAATCAGAAATATATTCGTGCAAAAACTTTGTTCTCTGATAACTTGAAGGCTGAAAAGTCTTGAGTCCATATTTTTCTCCCTGCTCCATATAATCTAGGGCTGAAGCAAAAATATCGTCCAAATTTCCGCCTACTAATGCTTCAGCAAGGGCTGCATAGACACCAGCAGCAGCTGAGATAGCAGCATCAGTAAAATGCGAGTAATATGCTAATTCTTCAATTTTTTCTAAATTAAATTTCTGTTCTTCTAAAGGTAAGAAATATGCTAAAACCGCTGACTTAAGAGCTAAACCATTTGAAAACCCTGCTCTTTCTGAAGTTGTAAATTTTTCATTGCGCCTTATTTTAGTCACTGCTCTACCTGTGCTGGGACCAATGACTCCCTTTGTTATTAATTTCTGATCATCAATAAATTGGCCCAAACTGCTAAAATAATCATCCTTATCTATTTCGCCATTATTTTCTACTAAATACCTGCCCAGATGAGCAGCCAAAATCGTATCATCTGTAACTTCAGCTTTTTTTAAATCACGTTTTAAAAAATGAAATTCTGGAATCTCTACAAAAAAGTTATTATTTAAGTCATAGGCAGAATTCTTTTTATGTTTTTTAACATCTGCTCGATTCAGCATTTCAAAAGGCATCCCATGAGCATCTCCAAGAGCAAGTCCGATTAATAGGGCATCAATTTTACTATAGTCAGACATATTTACACCTCAATTTCAATATTAGCCAATTAAATTGATAATCAAAACAGTAAATTAAAATTATTTTTTCCTAACTCAAAATTTTTCTTTATAAGCTCAGTACGACTGCTTTTAATTAAAAAATTAAAATCTCTGATAGCTTCTGGCTTGATAATTAAGCTTTTCAACTCCTGCTGATTCTGCTGATAAAGCATCGAAAAATAGTTATCTAAAATACCTACCTCAACTGCAGTCTTAGCTTTTATCTTTATATTGTCAGCTATTATTTTCTGTTTAATTAAAAATAAATTGTCAGCTTTTAATCTCTGTCCCAGCTCAAGAGCAATACTATCCGAACTGACATCCCAGGAATGAGGAAGAGGGTCAAATTTCTTATAATAAGCAAGCGGCAAAAAAATATTAATTCTTTTTTTGAAATCAAAATTTGTTGAAAAAAAGGAAAAATCAGCAAAGTAATCAGAAATCATAAATGAATTAAGTTCCATTGCAGCAACTGCTGCAAAATGCGAGCTGTCTGCTTTTAGGTGGAAATTGCTGTCATAATTCCTGACCAAATCAGCAGCCTTCCCCCCACCAGTTACAATTATAAATTTATGATTTTTAGCTTTTTTCACTGCCCTAATAATCTCTGTAAGTTCTTCTTGTTTCTGCTGATTAATAAAGCTTCCCCCAATTTTTAACACTGTTAAATCAGTCATCAAATAGCTCCTTTATTTTGGTTAAGTCAAGATTTTCTAATTTTTTCAGTAAAAGAAATGCAGCTGCGGTAGTAGTTAAAATATTATCCTCAATTATCGGTATTAAGTTATTTAATTTTATAAATTTAAAATCACTTATCTTTTTTAAATCATTTTCAAAAAGGCTGGCTTCCCTATTCATCATCAATGGTATTTTATAATCAGGAGAAACTCTTGAATAAAGCTGCAGCAATTTAGAATAAATCAATGAAATTTCTTGGTTGTAAATATAATCGACAATCAGCTGCAGCTGAGCAGCAGAAATAGAATTAAGATCAAGGCTGATCATTCTAGCAATTCTGGCGGCCGCTCCTTTTTTATCTTTAATACCATTATCAGCAGGACTAACAGAATAGTCAGCTGGAGAGATGATATCTAAAAGCAGGTGAAGATCTGCAGTTGAAGCAAAATACTCATTAATAACATCTACCATCTGCCCTTGATAAGGAACACTTTTTATTAAATTACTTAGGTTGCTTCTTAAAAGCCCTAAATAAATAAGCTCTCCCTCTCTTAATCTCTCTACATCAGTCCGACCACGAGCCTTAATTTTATGATTTCTGACCGGAATTAAGTCAATGGTACTGCTTCCTAAATCAAACAAAACAAAACCAGCTTTAAATTCTGCGGTAAAAGCAGCAGAAACTGCCCAATTAGCAGCAGCAAGTTCCAGCAGTTTATCAGATTTATTATTTAATTCTGAAGCCTCCAAAATTCGAGCCTGATTATCACAGAAAAAGATTTTTTTATTGGGAAAATTATTATTAAACAGATCTAAAATATAATTGATTCCTTCAATTTTTGTAGAAAATCTATCTGCTAATTCTGCAGTCATAGTGACAGCAAAGTAATCTGCACCTGCAAATTTTTGATATATTTCCTTCACAACAGGCTCAGGGTTTTGATTTTCATCCCACATAGGAAAAAATTGGCTGACTGATTTAATAGATTCCAACTTTTGTTTTCTTTGATTATAAGTTATTTTTGTTGCCTTAATATTGGCACCACCAATATCCCAGCCTATAATATTATAGTTTTCCATATTAATACCCTCAGATCTATTTTTAGTAATTTTTATAATTACTTTTTTCTAACTAATTTTGCAGCTTCTGATAAAGTTGATTAATTAGTCCAGGATTAATTATAGAACTGCGGTCATTATTTTCACAAACTGCACCTCTAAAGCCAACTATATCAGGTTTTATTTCTTTTAAAACTGTTATGTCTTTAAATTTCAAAGATCCAGCAAGTGCGCTAAAAACATCTGCTCTTTCTGCCTGCTGACAAAAATCTTTAAGTTCAGCTGGTTTTAAAAAATCAAATAAGTTTCGCCCTTCTTTATTAATTGTATCAATCATAATTCCATCAATTTCAGTTTTAAAAGCTAGTTCGTTTAATAAAAAAGGGTTGAAACTATTAATTTCTTTATAATCGCCATAAGCTGCTGCAATCAGCTTAGTTGGAGCACCACTGAGCTTAATTGCATTTTTTGCCTCATTAATTATTTCTGCAGCTGTTTTAAAATCATTAAAATTATAAAAGCCCAATTTTATATAATTAGGCTTTAAATTAGCAAGGCCAAAGGTAATCTGTGAACTCAAACCTGGTAGTCCAGGCAGATCACCCCCAGCTGCACTAATTACTCTATTTGGAGATTTTTCTTTGATCTCCTTAATAACTCCAGGAAAGTTTGCTCCCAGAGATCCTTCTGCAGGATTTTTAATATCTAAAATATCAAATTGACTATCTTTTACAATTAAAGCTTCTTCCACATTTTTGATACTGATTAATAGTTTCAATTTAACAGCCTCCATCTGAGTCCAACCACTCTTCAGAACTTGTATTGTTGCAGTTGACAACATAATCCTCATTTATATAATTATTTTCAGCTTTTTCTATTTCTTTTTTTATTTCACCAATTGTTCCACTGCGTTCAGCATAGACCTCATAGCTGTGAATTCCTTCATAGTTTGTTTGCTTAGCTAAGAAATAGTCATCATCATTTAAAAAATCAAATTCTTTCAGAGTCAGGGCCACCATTTCTCGAACAACATCCTCTACAAATCTGGGATTTAGATGTGCATTTTTAACAATCTCTAACTCATCTACCCTTTTTAAAAGATCTAAAACTCGACTGCTCATTGAATTTTCTACAATTTCTACTAATTTTTCAGCCTTAATTTTCTTATCACTGCCGATCATCAGAATACCGGTTCCCCGCTGGTTATGTGAAGGCATTGGAATATATTTGAATACCTTTTCCAGCTGTTCTTTTGTAAAACCTTCTTTTTCTAATTTTTCTTCTGCGTATTCTTTTATCATCTGTTGAGCACAGGGACAGACTGTCATTCCATTTGTTTCAACCCCTACCAAATGTCTGCTTCCCTTTTTCGTGCTAACTGCTCTCCCCATAATAGTATTAATTTTCTGTGTTTTTTTGCCTGACGCAGGTGCTTTCTCTTCAACAGGATATTTAGCTTTAATCCTCACCTCTGCCCGATGAGCATGCTGCCTTTTTCTGGCCATTTCAGCCATATAAGTGGCAAAATCTTCAATAACCATTACCTTTTTCTGAATTGTCTCGTCTATAATCTGAGTAATGGTTTCGTCAAATCTTGACATATGTGCTCCTTTTTGCTGAGGGAGTAAATCTACAAAAATATCAATTGTTGAATAAAATAAATTTTCTTTATTATTATTTTTTATTCTGATAATTTTTTGTATATTTTTAACTCCAACTCTATTTAGCCCAACAACCAATCTAGGTTTTTCTTTTTGAACATCTCGCTTAAATTGATCCATTTTTAATTTCCCCCCAGTTCGCCCAAGTATTTATAATTTTCTTACCAGAAATTAAAATTGTTAAAAATATAACTGCTGCTATAAAATCTGCTGTTGTGCCGGGATTTATTTTTTTATCTTTTGAACGCAAATAATCATCAAATTTTCTTATTTCTTTTTCTCGCTGCTGACTATTATCAATATTCTTTAGCTTTTCCAATAAATCTTTAGTTTTTTGGGAGATTCCAGCCGCAAAATTATTACCCCATTTTCTCGCAATTAAAGTGTCTGGATATTCAGCTAAAATTTCTAGATAACTCTGAATTACTGCATCTTCAATTCTGGTAAATTTTTTCTGATTCTTTTTGAATACTGGATAGGCAAAATTAAAGGTCAGCTCAAAATCATTAACATACTCTGCTGCAATTTGATCTCTATTTTGAGCTAATTCCATTGCTTGATAGAGGGTCAGTTCTACTGGATCCTTAATATCTCCTTCTTGAACCTGATCCAAATTTCCTGCCTTAGAATAATTAATTGCCTTGTAGGTAAGTTCTGCATCTTTTTTACTGAGATTCTTTAAAATAATATTCACTTCCTGCTGCAGAAGCTCCAGTAGTTTTTTTTGGCTTTTCCCACTTATTAATTTCTTCTTTCTTAAACTAACATAAGCTGCTGCCAGCGGGGAGGTTAAAAGCAAAATACCCAGGTTAGTATTTGTTCTAATAAAAGAATGGGTTTCTTTGACCCCTTTTAATATTATTTCCCCAACTGTTTTCTGCTCCAGATTTAGAAATGCTGGAAAAACAGCAGCTGAACTATATAAAAAATGCTGATAATTTAAATCCTTAAAACTTTTATTTGGATAAACATTGCCAGGTTTGGCGGCACTGGCTTCCAATAAAGACGAAATCTGAACTGCCTGTGCTATTTCTATATCGCTTAAAGGCATATTCTCCCCCCAAAATTAAGTCTAAATCATTAAATCAATAATTTTATCTGCTATATTAAATTCTGTTACCTGCTGTAAACCATACCAGCCGGGAATGCTATTAACTTCAATAATATATGCATTCTTATAACTACCATTCTCCAAAACTATATCAATTCCTGTATAATCTAAGTTAAGAATTTCTGCGGTTTTTAAGGCCATATCTTTTATATTTTGAGGCAGCACAATTTTTTTACTGACAGCTCCCCGAGCTACATTGGTTTTCCAGCTGGCCCCACATCTTTCAGAAGCTGCAATAATCTCGCCCTTACAAACGAAAACCCTGATATCACTTTGCCCGTGCTCAATATATTTCTGCAGATAGAAAACAAAATTATTTTCATCCCAGGCCCTTAAAACTCGATAAGCTGTATCTTCATCTTTTAAACGTACTATTCCCTTACCAAGTGAACCAAAGATTGGTTTTAAAATCACATCCTCCCATTTCTCACAGTATTCCAGGGCCTGCCTAAAATCTTCAGTTACAAATGTTTCTGGAGTTGGGAGGCCATGATCAGCCAAAATAAATTGAGTATAATATTTATCTACTGTTTTCTCAATAACAGAAGGCTTGTTGATTATTTTTTTACCAAGAGCAGCCATTCTATTTAGAATATCCATTCTTAAAATTATCTGTTCCAGACTGCCACCGGGTATTACTCTAACAAAAATATAGTCACAATCATCTAATATTTTGTTTCTAGACTTCAGCTGAAAATCAGAGGCAACTGCTGCGCCAAGTTCTGTAATTGGAACTCTTTCTGCTTTAATATTTTTTCTCCTCAATGATCTTTTCAATTCTTCAATATGCCATCCCTCATCTGATGCAAGAATTACCGCCTGCAATAAACTCCCTCCTATGCTTTTTCTATTTTTATAAGCATTCTGCAGATAAATTATTATTCAAAAAATGATTTTTTAAGTATCTTATAATTAATTTTACCTGCCTTATAAGTTTTTCCACTTTTTCTATTATTTATTATAACACGTGCAGGACTAAAAAGCATTGGATCAATATCATAGAAATTATTATATCTTTTATACAGCTTCAAAAAACTTTCTCCATAGTCTTCAGAGGCAGATGCAGGAATATCTGTTAAAATTTCTTCTATTTCACTATCTTCACAGTAAACCTGATAATATGCAGTTCCACCATATAAGACTGCATCATTTGTCCTGCCAATAGCTTTCAAGGTGCTGTCAGCAGTTGGTGAGACCGGACAAATTCCCCAAGCAGACTCTATTTTTTCTAAATCAAAATCTAATTCATGCATTTTATGCATTCCTGTTTCAACAATCCTGGCACTAATTTGAATAGAGCCAACCAGTGATTCAGTGGGTGCTGTTAAAATATAGCTATTGCTGCAGGGAGTACACATTTCTTCTGCAATATATTTAGCAGTTTGCTCATCTGGAAGTTCAGAACTTTCTAAGACAATTACTGCTGGAGAATTTCTGCTTTCATGATAGCCGTTATATTCATTAAATATTTTTTCTTTAGCAGCTAAAATTCTACCTGGACCAGAAGCCATGGCAAAAAAATCACCTTTGTCAACCTTCCAACCTGCATATTGAGAAAGCATACAGGCTTCTAACGGGTGATCAGTTTCTACCTTAACTGCAGGAATCAGATAATCATTTATTTTATAATCAATAAAATCTACTCCTCCCAATCCTCCCAGACAGATTTCTGAAAAAAAAGCCCCTGCTCTGTAGCCACCTCTGACAGAAACCCCACCATCAATTACAGTTATTCCATCATTATAATGAACTGCATCTATGTTTAGTAATACCTTCTCATTGATCATTTCTTTAACCAGCATAACTGCATTTTTGTTGAGGTCTAATCTTTTTTCCATATTAGAATTTCCCCTTTCCCTAACTCAGTATTGTCACCGGTATATCTCTTATATTCTGAATCAAAAAACTGATTTGGAATTTCAATTTGATAATCATGCTGCAGGTGCCTAAAAGCAATATTTAAAAAATTAGGGGAATAGCTTATATTATAGCTAAAAGTAGGCAGCAGTTCTAAATCATTAAAAGTAATAATTGTTCCTCTTTTCATACCTGCTCCTGCTCTTTTTCCACAACTGCCAAAAATATAAACAGAACCAGCTATCATTTGAGCACCGAGCATGTCTCCACAATCACCTTTGATAACTATTTCGCCTCGCCTCATTTTATTGGCTACAAAGTTGCCTGCATTACCGCCAATATAGATTAAACCTCTATTCATACCCAGTTTATCACCTCTGAAAGCAGCACCAATATAATTTCCTGCATTACCACTTACAGTTATCATACCTCCTGTCATTTCTGCTCCCAGCCAGTCTCCTGCATTACCGTTAATTTCTATTTTACCACCGCTCATCTCTGAACCAAGATGCATTCCTATATCTCCATTTACAATAATTTTCCCTGAATTCATGGCAGCCCCTAAATACTTAAAATTAGATAAATCACCCTCAATTTCGATTACTTCTGCTGGTTCTCCTTTAATTTCAAAAAAGTCCTGCAGCTGATAAATTTCCTTACCGGCTCTTATTTCCAGCTTTTTTATCTCAGATAATGTCATTTCTTTAATCAAATCTGCTCGTATATTTTCTACCTCTACAGGAATTTTACCAATCAGTTTATTTTCTTTTTCGATCAAAGCTGGATTTTCTTTTTTTAATTTTAAACTTAATTTAGTCATCCAGATCACCTCGTAAAATTTCCTTGAGATAAAAGTTTTCTGTTCCAAGATCTCCACCGTAATTACCGGCAGTTATTTTAACAACTCCATCTACAGCAGCTGCTTTAATTCCAACTCTCATAGCCTCTGCAGTTGCTTCCACACTTAAACCATCTATTACTATTTCTAGAACTGAGCCAACATTCTGGCTCAAATTCGACTCGGTTTGTGCTTTAATTGTTGGACAGTATTTAGTGTTTGTTGCAGCATTCAAAAACGAATATTTTGACTGTATTTTACTGCCGCTGCTGACAATTCCCCCTGGGAAAGGCATCACAACCCCTTCTACTTTTCGCATTGCTTCGACTGCATTTTCAGCAGCATTTAAGGCAGTTTGAGAATCTTCGGCTGCTATAATTATATTTCCTCCACCTATCCCCTTTTGAACCCCAAAACTTTCTTCGATTAAGAATTCTCCCCCCATTATTGGAATTCTCCAAAATCTACGTTCACCGTAAAGTTTTGAGATCTGAAAGCCATCTCCAAAGTAACGAATATTTCCACCAACTTTGATCATTTTTTCTGATTCAAGGCCATTGAAACAGGCTGTAGTTGCCGCAGTCATTATTGTTTGGCCAATTCTTTTTCGCATTTCTTTTAAAAGTGACTTTTCTTTCATTGTAAAAAATAGCAAACTAACTCCGGGCCTGCCGTCTAAAGTTTCAGTAGGACTTAGTTTCTTTTCGATTCCGGCTTCTATTCCACATTCAATGATTGAAGTGGCAAATCCAGCTGCCTCTCTGGCTGCAGTATCAGCCCATTTTTCATTGGCAGCTGTTACTATAACTCTGGTTCCATACATGGTAAAAGCTTCAGCAAATGTATCTTCTATCTCTATTCCCTGGTACCGCATGGGATCACCTCGATTTTATCATAATAATGATCTGTAACTGCATAATTATCTATAGAAATACTGTAGTATTTCTGGAAATCTTCTCTAATTAACTCAATAATATTTTGATCATATTCTGGTTTTGTAACTAAGGTTTTACCAATTTCTAGATTATCCAATAATTCCCCATCTTTAACAATCATTTTTCCTGATTTGAAAACATAGGCAGGATGAGCAAAAACTTCCGCAATATCATTATCTTTAATATTATTATAGACGGTTATATCTGCATCTGCTCCGACTCCCAGATGGCCTTTATTCTTTAGTCCAAGAGCTCTGGCAGGACCTGACCTACTAATAACTGCTATCTCACTCAAACTGTATTCTCTATCAAGCGATGATAGGTCTGTATATTCGTCAAATTTAGCATTCAAATCTGAAATGTAATCGCTGCGATAACCTTTATTCATCAGCAGTTTTATGATCCAGGGGTAAGCAGTAAAAGGACCAGCATTTGGATGGTCTGTTGTCAAAAACACCTTCCAGGGATCTTCAATTTTTAAGAAAAGCTCCATTCCAGTTGCCCACTGAATATCGTTAACTAAATTCTTCTTTTTATAGTTCATCGGCACAATTCCTGATCCTGTTTCCATTTCAACATCTGTATTAACCCATTTATTTCCTGATAATTTATGCAGATTATATTCTAGAATACCGTCTGCAGTCATAGTAGTAGCTTCGCCAAATACAAGCTGGCCGATATCTACTGTTAATTTTGACTGCTTATTTATTTCTGCTGCAATTTCATCTGTAGCCATTGCAAACTTTATTTTTGAATCTTCATCCTTGCCATAACTGCTGAATTGAATATGAGTTATATGCAGTCTGTAATCTTCGAGAAGCCTCATCGTATTTAAGGTTGTTTTGTAATTTCCAGCTGAACCAAGATCATTAGTATGAAGATGAATTGGGTGTGGCAGCTTAAGGTCATCTGCTGCTTTTGCTAAAGCCAGCATTATCTCTTTTGGGCTCAGATCAAAATAGGTTCCCTTTTCATCAATTCCTCTCATTCTCTTTCCTTCTTTCCAGGCTTCTACTCCTCCCGGATTAACAACCTTTAAACCAAAAGCTCCGGTAGCATTTATCAGCCAGGCAAGATAGTCTTTTAAAGCCTGCTGATTATTTTCGCTTATAAATTTCAGGACAAAATAGTTGTTGCCGCTTAAAACCAGAAAACCCTTGTCTATATAAGGAAGATCGCTAAATTCTTCATGAATATGTTTGGCCTTCATTGGGGGACCGGCAGCTTCCATTACTGTTGTGTAACCCATTAAGCTGTAGCGATAACCTGTTACATAACTGGATGGAACTGTAGAGCCAACACCAGATCGGAGTTTACCTCTGCGGGCAACATTGTCACGTCTGTGATCCTCAGGCCTTAGAACACGACCAGAGTTTACCTTAGGTCCAGCAATATGAGAATGAATATCCACTCCCCCAGCCATTACAATTTTACCATTTAAATCGATTTCTTCTAAGTCACCAGCAGTCTTTAATTTTTTTACAAGCTCGGGCTTTGGTTCAGAAGTGATTTTTTTATTTTCAATCCAGATATCTTCTTTAACCCCATCTTTATTATTTGTGGGATCATAGATTACTGCATTTTTAAGTCTAAGCATTTTCTATCAGCTCCCCAATTTGCGCTACTGCAGCTGCATCATCCGGCCATTCGTCTTCCAGAAAAGCTCTTAAGTGCAGAGGAACATGATCCATTCGATAAACTGTTCCCGAAGCAGTAATTCCTTTCAAAGCAGAGGGTATTACAACATCTGCAAAATCACTGGTAAAATTCCAGTGTGGGTCAAGAATAATTGTTGGTATATCTTTTAAATGAGCAGCAGCTTTCTTAGGCAAATTACCTGCTGGATCTGAAGCAATAATAAAAGCAGAATCTACCTCTTTATTAGCCAATAAATCAACCGCTGTGTATTCTCCAGGGTTATAGCGGGGATAGGCCTTACTAAAATTAACAGCAAAAGGATATCCAGTCTGCCAGGCCATAGTTATTTCACTTCCTGCTACATTCCCGTGTCCTCGCATCGGCATCATTACAAACCGCCGCTGGTGATCATTATTTAAATCTCTAATTAAGCTCATTGCTGCCCAGGTGTTCATATATTTAGCACCTGTCATAGTTAAACCCATACCGTAAAAAATACTGCCATAACGAGCATTTTTAAGTTTTGCTGCAGCTGCTTCAATTTCTTCCAATTCTAGACCAGCTATTTTTCCATTTTTAGTTTCAGGTTGTTTACCCTGAATCAGCAGTCTTAAAGCCATTAATAATTCAAAATCCTTACCGGGTTCTACTCTAATAAATTGATCTGCCATTTTTGCTGTTGGTGTTTTCCGAACATCAAAAACAATCACTTCTCGCTCAGAACGATTTTTCTTAAAAAGCCCTTCTGAAAGCATAGTATATCTCTTAGAATGATTTGGATGAGCTTCAACCGGATTTGCCCCCCAAAAAACCATCAGATCAGACCTGTTCTTTATTTCTCCTAAAGTTGCTGTTACCATACCAACCAGCTGTTTGGCCATTGTTCCTGGGCCATGACAGACCGAAGATGTACTATCAATATTTGCTCCAGCTAATTCGGCCAATTTAACTGCATTTTTTTGAGCTTCAGCCGTGGTGCTGCTCAAACCATAAATTAATGGGTTTTTGCTATTTTTTAAAATTTCTGCTGCTTTCTCTATAGTTTCCTGATAAGTACTCTCTTTTCCATTAATCATGGGAATTGTTCTATCTTTTAGAGCATGCTCATATTTTTTTCGAGAAATTGCACAGGCATTTTTAAGCTCTTCAATTTTATTATCTTTTACTTTAACTTCAATATTATCACAGAGTGCACCACAAAAAGTACAGGTTATATTTTTAAATGTTTTTAATTCTGTCAATTATTCTGCGCCTCCTTTCGAATAAGTTTTACCACATTGCTCTTGGAGTTAGGCATACCAGTGCCACCAGTATCAGTTCCAATCAAACTGTTAGCTGTACGACCATAGGGCATAAATACTATGTCCTCTTCTAAATCAGCTGCTTTACAACTTACTTCGATACTGCCGGCATTGCTTTCTAAAATAACAGTTTCTCCCTCTTCAATATTCATTCTCTCGAGAACATTTTCGCTTACTTCAACATAAGAAGTTTCTTTTTTGTAATTATCACTTTTTTTGCCGGAAACTGAAGCCATTCCCTGCTTTATTGTTCGACCTGTTATTAAAATAAAAGTGTTATCAGACAAAATTGACCATCCTCCTTCCTTAGAACAATCTCTGTCCACATTAATCACAATATTTTTTTAAACTCAGAAAATATTAAGTTTTTTATTTTTAAATAGTTTTTTTTATTTTTAGATTGAATAATTAGACTAAAAACAGGATCTTCTTTTTCAAATGCCTCTCCTTTTTGTGGTAAATCTTTAATTTCAATTTCAGATTCAGCAATTATTTCAGAAGGAATTTCTTGTTTGATTTTTTTAAAAATCTCAGGCAAATTTTGATCTAATTTAAAATTATGATCAGCATAATAAATCATTTTAGCTGAAAGGCCTATATTTGTATTTAAATATTTTTGTAAATAATCAGCTGCTATCTCATTTTTTAAATAAATATTGAGAAGTTCTTCCTGGTAAATATCCTTTATCAATTCTACAGCAGCTGTAAAACGAGGATTTAACTCTATAAAAAATACACCCCGCTCGTTTTTAATATAATCAATTCCATTAATCCCCTTTAGTGAATATTTTTTTACCAATTCATTTATAAAAGTGCTTATAATTTTTCTTGATTCAGCATCTTCTCTGATTAAAATATTTCCAGCATATTTAAAACTATTTTTAAGCTTTGGATTTACTGAAGCTGCTTTTAATTCTCTCGTAAAAGAAAGTATCTTTGCTTCTTTACCATCTGCAGCAAATTGACAGGATCTATTTTCTCCAGGAATAAATTCTTCTGCAAAAAAATCTTTATTTGTTTTAAAAATATATTCATAAATTTTTTTAGCAGATGTACCAGCTCTAACAATCCTTAAATCTGTGCCTCCACCACTCTGATATGGTTTTATTACCAAATCTTTATTTGTTTCATCTAAAAAACATTTAAAATCGTTTTTATTCAAAAATAACTCAGGGGTATTAAATCCTGCTTCTTCAGCCAGCTTAAATACGTTTTTTAAAGTTTTCTTTTTATTTAATTTAGAAATTACAGCAGCCGAATTACCCCTGATTTTTAGATTTTTTATTTTTTCTAACTTGTAAAGCAGTTCTGGATGGTTATCCCAATCTGAAGCATAAATAAAATTATATTCCTGATTTTGATTCTGATTCAAAAATTTTTTTATAGCCCCAAATAAGAATGCTGTTTTAAAATTATGCTTTTTTTCTTTGAGCGAAAAAGAATAATCAACAATTTCTTTTAAATCAAGATCTCCAAAATAATCAAAGGAATATATTTTTAAATCTTTTGAAGCAGAAAAGCTATCTGCTGCGGCTCTAGTTGAGAAGGCGCTTAAAATAAGATTTTGATTTTTATAGTTTTTCATTTAATTTATATACTTCCACAGCATTTAAAATTAAATCATTTGTTTTGAATAATTCCGCAACAGCTTTTTTATGGATTTTCATTTTTAAACTACCAATACCTAGGGCACCAAATACTTTAACATCGTTAATTGTGTCACCATCAGCAGGTGGTTCTATGCCTTCAATTCCAGCCGGGCTAACTGCATTGATATCTGCCATAACTTTTATTGAATCTTCATTCTCCCACATTTGACGACTAATAAAATTAATTCCAGGAGGCCCTGCAGATAAAATCACTTCTTTATTTTTCATAGCTTTAATAAAGTCTGCTTCAGTTCTTGCTTCAACTCCCTTAATTTTTTCAAGTGCATATTCTTTTCTTATCATTTCAGCTTTTTTATCAGCTTTTTCCTGACTGCGGGAAGTAATAGTTACTGAAGCACCCTCCATTGCAAAAAGAGCGGCTGCCCTAACACCAACTGGTCCAGTACCTGCTAAAATTAATACTTCACAGCCGTCTAACTCTATTTCTTCTTTTACTTTTAAAACTGAAGCTGCAGCAGTTGTATTTGAGCCATTTGAGTCCAGCATTGCAGAAACTCTAAAATTAGCAAAAAATACATCTTCTACTGCTTCCATAATTTCTTCACCTTTTTCAACATCTGAGCCACCAACAAAAACTGCAGTATTTTTCATTTTTTTAGGTGAGCGGGTAAATATAGCGCCATAGATAATATCTTCCACTTCTTCTTTAGTAATTCCCGAATGAATTATTAATTTATCTGCACCCGCATCATAGGCCACTACCTGATCAAAAGTGCTGGCTCTTTTATCAGTATCTAACTGAATTAATAATTTTTTCATTTTTCCACCCCTATATAATTTGTGAAGACAGTGGATTATCCACTGTCTTCAACAAACATTTATTTAATTAGACTAGTGTAATATTATATTAAACAGTATCCTTCCAGTTACAGTGCTTATGCTTCTTAACATACATACAAACTGCACAGTCTTTACAGTAGCGTGCTGGTGCAACTACTGAACCAGGGTCTAGAGCAATAATGTTAGTCATTAAAGTAGCAGTAACTGGCTCACTTGTCAAGAGACATGGGAAGTCAGCAAGACGCATTAAGGATGAGAACTTAACAGAAATTGAACAAGCTGGATAAGCATAGTCCTGTGTATTTTGAAGTACATAACTTTCTTCAATTGGACTAAAGTCAACATCTATACCCTTAACTTTACAACCAGCACCAATTGGCTCATCATCAATTATCTTGTCACCACGGTGAATCATATCCATGAAGTCTACATTATGAAGCTCTGCTGCCTGACCTCTAGCAGGATTTAAATTAACATAGTTATGGAATCTCTTGGTTAAGAGGTCTATAATCATTGGAGCTGTAAATCCTTCATCCCACAGCATTGAACTAACTGCTGCAGCTGTTGATCCTGTTGCAACACTTAAAACATCATAGAGGCTGTCATAACCTTTTTCTAGTCCTCTTTCTAAGGTATTTTTCATAACATGGGAAACTACTTCTACTATTTCCATGTTAACATCATCTTTAAGCATATTGAATGTGGACTGAGCGATATGGTGTCCAACATCACCAACACAGTAAGCAGGAACTACAACTATATTTCCTGGATGTACCCCAGCTTCTTTTGCTGCCAGAACAAATGGTTTCATCCATTTTTTATAACGCTTCATATACTCTCTGCAGTCAAATGAATCCATACCTGCATCTTCCATTAATTTAACCTGAGCATCAACAGGTTTATCATAAAGCATCTGCATAGTTTTAACTTCTGCTTCTGCTGCTTCTGCTGCAGTTTTACCTGCTTCAACAGCTTCAGTAAAGGCTCCACCAATACCATAAGAGGTATTCATACCCCAGGATTTAGCTGCAAGTATAGTTTTCTTATAGTCTTTATCAATATCAGTGTTTTTAAGTACTTCATTAACCACATTACTAACTGAACCAGGGCTGAAAGCAAAGTCTACTACACAGGTTGGTCCATACATTCCGCCATATCTACGCATTGATTCTCTAGCAATTAACGCCTCATCTTTTTTCAACTGCTTCATAAACTTCTCTGTTGCTTTGCGGAATTCTGGATCATCTTCGTAAAGAATTTCTAGAATTGGAGGTGTTTGATAATGTTCTACAAAAGGATCGTCTTTTGGTGCAATTGTATCTGTTAGATCTTTAAGTATTTCATAATGAGCTTTCACTGACTCAACATGGAGGTCAATTACTTCTTTTGACTGACCTTCAATAGCTTTCATGTTTTTAACTGCATCTACATAAGGCTTAGCATCACTAATTTTGAATTTTTTACCTCTTTTTTCTTTAAATACACTAACATCAGCCATTTGAGCCGCTACTGCCTCATCAATCATCTTTTTTGCAATTTTTTTATTAGCTGCCATAAAACATCCCCCTTTTAGATTTAAAATAATTAATTTTCCAAATTTTCTTTAAAATTCAATTCTAAATTGCCCAAAATAAACTACTTTAAGAATTTCTCCCCCCTTTTTTAATTATTTTTAAAAGTTACAGCAAAAAATGGAGATATTAACATAATACTAATCTCAAGATTTGAAGAAAAATTCAATTAAATAAATGTTGTAAAACAGCTTCAAACAACAAAGCTGTATATTTATGCCGGAAACAGTAACGCTATGTTTTATCTCCATCTATAATATAATGCATAAATTATACCAATCATCTTTTTTTTTACTAATAAAAACCAGGCCTATTCTGACGCGGATATTAAGTTTTGTTTATTGTGAATATTTTAATAATTAAATAAATTTAATAAATTAATGTATAATTTTAATACAGTGTTTATATTTTATACAATAGTTATTATTTCAGCTCCCTTGTTTGCTGCTTTTGTGATATAAATTTCTTTTATACTTTTTGAATATTTTTGCTCTAACTTAATTTTTATTTTGCCTGCTTTTTCTTCATTCTCTACTAGACCATATAAGGCAGGTCCCCAGGAACTCTGACCACGGGCCAAAACTCCCTCTTTTACCATAAAATCAATGATTTCCTGAGCATATTTAGAGCTGTACTTACCTCCCTGGGCAACAGAGAAATATTCAGACACATTATCTTCAATAATATTTAAATGGCTGCTGAACTTATCTATATTTTTTTCTTCAACCGCTGGTAACATTCCTAAAAGCAGATGATGAGTATTTTCGGCACACTTCTGCACTGTCATTTTTTCTATTTTATTAAATGTTTTAATTTCCTTTTTTCCCGACATTTTTCCTTTTTTAAAATCCGGAATTATTATTAAAAATCTCCATCCAGGCGGTAATTTGTTCTGATAAACTATAGGAGGTAAATACTGGTCATTATTTTTTTCAGAAGTTGGTCTACCTGCATCAACAATAAATCCCCCCTGATAAAAGGCACCAAAACCTATGGCTGAACGGCTGTGTTTGCGGTCAACTATTTGGGCAAGTTCTTTAGGTTCTAACTTTAAGCCATAAAGTCTATTTATTCCCTCGGCGGCTGCCAGACCAAATTGAGTTCCTGACCCCAGTCCATTATGGGCAGGAAGCAGGACTTCTATTGTTATTTTAACACCCTGATTTTCAGTCAATAACTTTCTTTTATATAGATTAGCTAAAAATTTTTCAATAATAGGTCTCTTTTTTTCATTTTTTAAACCCTCAACCACTATTTTGCTATTTTTTTCTAATTTGATCAATGTATAAGGTTCTGTAATTGCTGCACCAGAACCACCATAAATTCTACCTAAGTCTCCATTTAAATCTAACTGGCCAAAATGAATTCTAGCTGGAGTTTTAATTTGAATCAAGACTACCACTCCTATATTATTTTAAATATTTTTTTCAAGAAGTTCTAAAAGTTCTTGAGTATTTTTGTCTCCTGTTTTTTTAATTACCCTTCGATTCTGATTAATAAACTGTACTAAATCATTTCTGGTTTTTGTTATTCCTATTCTCGAAGCTATTACAGCTGCTTCTACCAATAAATTATTAGCTCTGTTAAAACCAATATATTTTCTGTTTTCTTCAACTGCAGTGATTTCTACCTCAATTAGATGTTTTTCTTTATCTTCTAAAATATTTTCCAGTTTAAATTTATAGTAAATGCAGCAGTCAGTTAAATAATATAATTCTTTTCCCCTAATTTTAGAAAATTTAATTTCTGCTGTTCCGAGAGCCGCTTTTAATAAATATTCTGCTTTATCAACCACATTAATAGTACCTAAACCCCTACTTTTTAAATTAGAAAGAGTATGACTTTTTTTATAAAGACTAAATACTGCTTTTTGATCTGTAAACTCTACTCCTACTGCTGCAAAATGGGGTTTATTATCCTGATTAACTGTGCTGACCACCGTTTCAATTATCATTTTTTTTCTCCTTAAAATTAGAGTTTAAATATCCCCAATCAAGTTCATCTTCCTGCCTATAATTTTTATTTAAATTTAAAGCTGTATAAGCTTTTTGTAATTCTTTCCCTAAATAAAAAGCATGTGATGGCTCATCAGCATTTTTTAGTTTAAAAAACAGTTCACTAATATCTTTTCCCCTATATTCTTCTTCTGCGTTAAAAATATTTATAGCCTTTCCATCATTTAAAATTCGATAATTACTATCTGTAATCGATTCTTTAATATCCTTAATTTCTTCTCTGCTATAATTTCTGTCTTTTCTGTCCTTAAGATTAAGCAGTAAATCAGATAAGTTATTTGGCAGACTATTTTCCTGTTTGGCATAAGAAATAATTTTAAGTGCTAAATCTAATTCTTTGACAGCACCACGAGTTTTATAGGAAGCTTCAGTAGTTAAAAGATACTTAATATCTAATTCAACTGCCAGCGCTGCTGCTATAAAGTTTAGTCCTGTGCTGTCACAATCACTTAATTCAATTAAATTGCCTACCCCCATCATCATTTCCTGCTTCAGCTTTTTATCTTTAGCTAAACTCAGGTATCTAAAAATTGATTCACTAAAACCAAAATTAATTGGATCTAAAATTGGATCTACTATATAATTTTTTATCCCCTTTTTCTTAACTTTTTTTATATTTTTATATAATGATTTTAGATTCCCTGCCTCAGGATCTGGAATAATTACAGGTAAATAGTTAACTTCATAATTTAAAACTTCAAGATTATGACTATTAATACTCAATAAATAGTCAATCCCTGTTTTAGAGGCTCTAATAATTTCATCCTGATCGAAGGTATCTATACTGAGCTGATAATCTTTTTCTTTTAGTGAATAGATAACCTCTTCTAAATGCGGAAAATCTCTTCCATTCACACAGCCTAAATCAATAATGTCAGCTCCATTAAGGTAATAATAATCAGCCATCTTTATTATTTCATCTAAATCCATTAGTGCAGCCTCATTGATCTCTGCAATAATTTTATGTCCTCTTTTTTTGTTTTCAAAATCAATCTTTGCTGCTTTTTTGCCAAAAAACTCCGGCAGATCTATTATTTCATCCGGACCCTTTTTAAATGTGATCAGTTCATTTTCTATTTCTTTACTAACTACTTCTATTTCTGCTTGCGAACGGCCAGGTACAATTATTTCTAAATTTTCTGTAGAACTATGAATTTCATCTTTTTTTAAATTTCTGATGATAAAACTGCTGTCCATTAAAGCAGCAACTGTAATCGGCATTTTTAAAATTTGATACTCAAAATCTAAATTTAATCTGGATAATGTTTTCTGCAAAGAGGAATAGGCCAGCTTACCAGTTAAAAATATTTTTTTAGACATGATTTCACCTCTTTTGGCTCAGAAATAACTACTGTAGCATCCATTTGTGATAATTTATCTGTATTTTTTAAGTCAATTTCTCTAGGAAAAACATCAACTTCTTTATCCGGAGCAGCTGAAATAAGATTCTGGTCAATATCTGTTGGTAAAATTATAACCGGCAATTTTGTTTTCCCGGCATGGGCCAGCAGGTTACTAACCAGAGTATCAGAAATCCCTAATACAAATTTTGCAGTAGTATTGGAAGTCGTTGGAGCTGAAACTAATAAGTCATAATAGCCTTTGTAAATTTTACCGACAACTGGAGAACTGGCAGAACTGTCTTTGTATATTTTACAGCCCAAACTTTCTAAACACTGATAAAATTTATAGATTTTTAATACTTCAAAACCAGCCTTACTTAAATAGATATCAATCTTTAGTTTACTATTTGCTGCAAGAAGTTCTTCAATCTGATTAACACTTTCCTGCAGCAGATGACCAGCTCCTGTAATACACCAGGCAATTTGATATAAAATATCATTATTTTCGATTAGCTCTACCTCTTTTTTACCCAGTGAGCCATTATGAAAAGCTGAAGCAATTAAAACTCCAGAAAATCCTAACCGCTTTAATTCTTTAATATCCCTATAATCTTTAACCCCTCCCCCGGTAATCAAATTTAATTCTGGAAATTCGATTTTGAGCTCTCTAATATATTTTGAAATACCAGAAGCTGTACCAACATTAGCCAGATCAAGTATAATAAAATTTTGAAAACCCAGATTTTTAATTTTACTTATGATATTTTTTAGCTCTTCAGACTGCCACTCTGGAATATTATGAATCAAGTTACCAGCTTTTAAATCCAGGCTAATGATAATTTTATTTTGATAAGCTTTAATTTTTTTTAAGAAAGATAAATCTTTGATTGTTTCAGTTGCTATAACCGCATAATCCAAAAAATCATTTAAATAAGGAACAGGAGAATTATTTTGATCAAAACCAGCATCAAGAATTATTTCCAGATCAGGATACTGCTTTTTTATTTCTTTAATATCTTCTATATTATTACTTTTTCCTAAAATTGCATCTAAATCTGCTATATAAATTTTTCTAATATTTAATTTTTCATAAAAAGCAGCTGCTGCAGCTAAGGGGCTGTTTTCTCCTTCTGCTAAAATTCTGCTTTCAACTTTTTGATATTCATTTCTTTTTCCAGCAACTGCTCTAACTACAATTGATTCTTTGATGTCGATAACTGCAACCGCATCCAAATTTTTCACTCCCTCTCAATATTATATTTATTTAACTTGTTATATAAAGTAGCACGACTGACATTTAATATTTCTGCTGCCTGAGAAATATTGTTGTTGCTTTTTTCTAAAGCGTTGATAACTGCATTTTTTTCTGCAGCTTCCAGACTCATTAATTTTATATTTTTTTCTTTTTTATTTTTTAAATTTATTAGTTCTCGAGGTAAATGTTTGGGTTTAATCACCTCATCATCTAGAGCAAAGGTTATAATCCCTTCAACCATATTTTCTAACTCTCTTACATTACCCGGCCAATTATATTCTAAAAAATATTTTCTGCTTGCTTCGGCAACTTTTTTGATCGGAATTCCAAATTTTTGACAGTGAATTTTTATGAAATTATTTACTAAAAGCATTATGTCATCTTCCCTTTCTTTTAAATTAGGGATGGGAATTCTAATCACATTGAGGCGATAATATAAGTCTTCTCTAAATTCTCCCCTTTTAACCTTATCAATCAGCTTTGATTTTGTAGCAGTAATAATTCTGACATCAATTGGTAGAGCATGTGTACCTCCAATTCTTGTCACTTCTCTTTCCTGAATTACCCGCAGCAGATTTTGCTGTGCTGCAAGAGTCATTTCTTCAATCTCATCTAAAAAAATCGTGCCTCCATTTGCCAATTCAAACTTCCCAGGCCTTCCTCCTCTTCTTGCTCCAGTAAATGCTCCTTCTTCATATCCAAAAAACTCACTTTCCACCAGGTCTTTGGGAACAGCTCCCACATTTACTGCTACAAATGGGCTATTTTTACGATGATTATAGTTGTGAATAGCCTGGGCAAACATTTCTTTACCTGTGCCGCTTTCTCCAACCAACATTACAGTCGAATCATTTCTGGCTGCAATTTGGGCCACTTCAATTGCTTTTTGCATATTTTTAGATTTTGTCATAATATCGGCAAAAGAATATCTTGCTTTAGAACCTGTCTTAGGAGCTGATTTTTCATTTTTACTTTTTAAGATTTTATCAGCAGGTATTTTATCTGTTAAGGTAAAGGCAAATAACTTAACTATCATTTCTAATAAGTTATTATCCAACTCAGCAGTATAAAAAGCGGCAATAGTACCTATTAAGTTATTATATTGATCTAAAATAGGGTAGGCAGTTGAATTATATGCGGTTAGATATTTAAGATAATGTTCTTCAGCTTTAACAGTAGCTGGCTGGTTAGAATAAAGTGTCAAACCAGCTGCATTTGTTCCTAAATAAAATTCGCTAAAGTTTTCACCTTTTTTTAAATTCACAAAATCATTTAAATGATTTTTAGCTGAAAGCACATAACCTTCTCTATCTGTCATAAAAAAAACCGCAGAAATTTCGCCAATATTTTCTCTAAATTCTGAAAATATTAGATCAAACTTTTCTTTTATCTTTCTGTTTATCTTTAGTCTCTTTTCAAGCTCTTTTCTATTTAATAAAATTTTATTTTCAAAATCATCAGTTTTCAAACCATAATTACTGCTCCTCTTCCATGAATCTTTAATTACTTCTCTGATAGGAGTATATTTTCGATCAATATTTGTCATTAAACTTTGAAAATCTGAATTATCTGCTGGCATCAAATACTCCTTTCTTGATTAGCTTAAAATTATACTATCTATAAATCTCTAAATATATAATTCTCTAAATATAATTTTTGTCCTTCTTAAAGAGAAAAAACTTCACCGTTAAGTGAAGTTTCGCAGTTATTTTAATTATTTAAAGCTAAATTATTTTTTATTTTAAGTTTAATTATCTTTCTAACAGATTTTCTAATTCGTTCTTTACTAATTTCTCCATTTTTGACTGCTGCAGTTACTGCTTTGACAGCTTCTTTTTGCAGCCCATGGGTATGGGAAATTAAAACTAGATCACTCCCGGCTTTAATTGATCTAACTGCTGCTGCAGCTGTACCAAAATTTCTAGTAATTGCTCCCATTTCCAGATCATCCGTAACAATTAAGCCCTGAAATTTTAAGTCTCCTCTTAATAAATCAGTCAGAACTGCTTTGGAAAGAGAGGCTGGAATTCCAATTTCAGGTTCAACCGCTGGAAAATATATATGAGCAGCCATTATTGCTTCTACTCCAGCTTCTATTGCCTTTTGAAAAGGGTATAATTCTACTGCATCAAGTCGATCACGATTGTGCTTGATTACAGGAAGCTCGGTATGAGAATCAACTGCTGTATCACCATGTCCTGGAAAGTGTTTGGCAGCTGCTATAACGCCTTCAGACTGCAGTCCTTTAATATAGGCTGTACCCATTTGGGCAACAAGTTCTGGATCTGCTCCAAAAGAACGCTCTCCAATCACCGGGTTATTTGGATTATTATTTACATCCAGTACTGGCGCTAAATTAAAATTTATTCCAACACCCTTTAATTCTCTGGCAGTGACTGCAGCAATTTTTCTCATTTTTTTTGGACCAACTGCTGCTCCCAGAACTTTATTTGCCGGAAAATAACTCAAATCTTTAATTCTTCTTATTTCGCCACCCTCCTGATCTACTGAAATAAAAAGTGGTATTTGGGCTCCTCTATTTAGGGCCAGTTCCTGTAAATTATCAGATAAATTTTTAGTCTGCTCTAAGTTTTTTATATTTCTAGTAAAATAGATGACTCCTCCAACATGATAATTTTCTATCAAATCTTTAATCTGGGAATCAACATTTGGAGAATGGAAACCTACCAAAAAAAGCTGGCCCACTCTTTCTTCTAAAGACATATTTTCCAGCTTATATTCTATTAAATAGTCCAGGCCAGAATTTAGTAAGCTGATTAGGCTAAAATTTTCAGCTTCAGCTTTCGCAGCCGCTCCAGTACTGACAACAATTAATAAAATAAATAGGCAAATTAAAAAAAGATGTTTTTTCATAGTTGATCAGATCCTCTACGACTCAATTTTAAATTGTTCTACACTTTCTCGAGTGTTTTTCAAATAGTTGCTGATCTTGCTGAAATCATTTTTGGCAAAAGCTACAAACAAAATATCAACTGCCGTTAACTGAGCAATCCTGGAAGTTATTGCACCAAGTCGCAAGTTTTTTTCACTGCCGGCCACCTGCAGTTTTATGTCAGCAATTTTATTCAGTGGATTTTCTCCATATTTGCTAATTGCTATTGTTGCTGCCCCCCTCTTTTTAGCAGTTTTCAAAGCCTCATAAACCTCCAGACTCTGGCCGCTGTAAGAAATCGCTATTGCTAAATCTGTATTTTCCATATTAGCAGCTGACGATAATTGAGCGTGGGTATCTGAATAATAAATAACTGTTTTTTTAATTCTCATCAGTTTGTATTCTAAATCTTTTGCTACCAATCCAGAAGCACCAATACCAAAAATATAAATATTAGCTGCTTTTTCAACTGCAGCCACTGCTTTTTTTAATTCAGAAACTGACAGTAATTTTATAGTATTTTCTATAACATTTATATTATCATGCGCTAATTTTTCCATTATTACTTCGATTTCATCATCAACCGCTATATCATCATAAATTTTGGTTTTATCACTTTTTTCATAATCCTGAAGATCTTTAATTAAGGATATTTTAAAATCCTGATAGCCTTCGTAATTTATTTTTTTGCAGAATCTAACTACTGAGGCAGGACTGCTGTCAGCAGCCTGGGCTAATTCTTTAACAGATAAATTACCGATTTCCATTTTATGATCTAAGATATAATTAGCTATCTTTTCTTCTGTTGTGGTAAAATCATTAAACATTTCTTTTATTTTCAAAATAACCTTCATTATCTATCACCTTTTATTTTAAATTTAAACTTTTCTCCTTCTTTAATTTTTTCAATAAGCACTGCTGCTTTTCCTGCATCAGCCACAACATTTATTCTTTTATCTGCAGGATATTCTCTTTTTAAAATATGAAGGTCACCTTCATACCGATGATATTTACAGTTATCAATCGTTACTGCATATTTAAATCTTTTACTACTATTTTCAGCTGCGATTCTATTTTCTTTATTTTTTCGGGCTGTTTGAGAACGAATAATGTATTCTCCAGGGTCCTGACGATTTTGATGAGTTAATTTTAATAATCTCTTTTCTTCCGGAAGCAGTTCCTTTACAATGTTTATTGGAATAATTGTTAGCTTGTTATTTGCAGCAGCAAAATCTTCCAGTTCTCTGATTGATGCCATACTATCCCCAATATATACTTTGTCAACTCCAAGTTTAAATAAATCCTGAGCAGCAACTAAGGGAGATAAATATCTGTGCTTTTCTAAAGTTGGAAGCCCTGCTTTGATAGGTGGTCTTTTTCTATATTCAGCTGGCACAAAGGCAGATATTTTTAAATTATATTTTTTTAAAATGCTATTTTTTTTGATTAATAATTCTTCTGCCAGACCTGTTTCTTCTCTGGGATAATAGTTATGAGATACTTCAATATTTTTTAAATCAGCACCAGCAGCAGCTAGTGATTTTATATCTGCTTCAGTTAAAGTACTTGCATTAAGATTTAGTTTATATTTATTATTCTGGCTCAAGTTTGCGATATCTTGATTAGAGAAACCAAAGTCCAGCCTTAATTGATCAATTTTTAACTCATCTAAATCTAGTTTATCAAAATATTTTTTCGAAATATCTGCTGTTAAATTAAAACCCAGTCTGTTTATTTTTGAAATCAATTCTTTTGTTTCTTGATAAAAGTTATCTTTAACTTCTGGGATATGAAGAGATAAAAATACATTTTTTATTCCTAATCCAGCTGCTTTTTCTAAATATCTTATATTATCTTCTAAACTTATATCTAAACCTGCATAGACTGAAATACCTAACATAATATTAGCTCCTTTTTATAATTAAGATTGTAAAGGCTCCCCTGATTTATTAGAGGAGCCTTCAAAAAAACACTATTCTAATTGAGCAACTTCTTCATCATTAATAAAAAAGTGGGTAACCACAAATCCACCAATATAAGCTATAACAAGTCCCATAAAATAACTGAGCATTGAACCGGGCTGCATTAGTGGAATAGCAGTAATTCCAGAAGGTCCCCAGGCACCTGCCATTACATTCTGCAGCATAACAAAAGCACCACCAAAACCTGCACCTAAGCCGGCTGTTATAAATGGTTTACCAAGCGGCAGTGTGACTCCATAAATCAAAGGTTCTCCAATTCCCAGAATACCAGCAGGTAAGGCACCGGAAATAATTTGTTTCAACTTCATGTTATTTGTCTTCTTAGCTTTAAGATAAATTGCTATTGCAGCTCCAACCTGTCCTGCACCTGCCATAGCTAAAACTGGAAATAGAGAAACTCCTCCCATATTTTCCAATTGAATAGCATACAGGGGAATCAAACCGTGATGCAGTCCCAGTAAAACCATTGGTAAAAAGACAGCTGCCAGCACATAACCAGATATTACACTAACAACTGGGTTTTCAGAAGCTACAAGTAGAGTTAGAGCTCCAACTAACCAATCAGAAATAACACCTGACAGAGGCATGATTACAAAGATCATTGCCAGCGCCATAATCAGCATTGTCACTACAGGGGTTACAATTAGATCTAAAACATCAGGTACTGTTTTTCTAACTCTTTTTTCAATGATTGATAGTAAATAAACTCCAACAATAACTCCGATAATTCCACCTTTACCGGTAATTAAGATTGAATTTAAGGCGACATCTGGATCATACATTCCAACTATTTTCGAGATTTCAGTGATCTGACCCATAATTGTTAGGGCACCTAACATTCCACCTAAGCCTTCAGTCGCACCAAACTGTTTAGCAGCATTAATACCAGTAAAGATTGCTAGATAGCCCAGGAATGAACCTCCAAGAAGTGATAATATTAATTGAGTGGTATTCCAAAAATCACTGGATGCTAAACTACCTGTATTTTGTAAATTAGTTATTAATCCGGCAAAACCATTAAAGATACCGGCAGCAATAATAGCTGGAATCAGAGGAATAAATATTTTACCTATTGTTTTTAATCCTTTTTTAAAGCTGCTTTGTTTTTGTCCACCTTTAACAGCTTCTTTATTTTTCTTCCAGTCTCCACCAACTTCTAAATTTGATGAAATATTGTAGTTATTATTTAGAATATCAAGACATTTTTTAGCCTTACCAGGGCCAACAACTATCTGCAGAGTTTCATCTTCAACAACCCCCATAACTCCTTCAACAGCTTTTAGTTTTTTGATATCAACCTGAGAATCATCCTTTAGATCAACTCTTAATCTTGTCATACAGTTTGAAGCAGCTTTTATATTTTCTTCTCCACCTAAGTTCTGTACAATATTTTTAACCAGATCTTGATTATTCATTGTACTCCTCCTAAATTTTATTTTTAGTAATAGATTTTTATTAATAAATAGATAATTACTTGTTGTTTTGAATAGCCTCAGCTAAACGTCCTTCATACTTTTCTAACTCTCTGCTGGCTTTGTCTTTTTTTAGACCACTATTAAGCATCATGATTGCAAGTTTAACATTATAATCGGTTTTTTCTAAATAATTTTCTGCTTTTTCATAACTCACCTCACTTACTTCCATAATCATATTTTTAGCCCTTTCAGCTAATTTATTGTTTTTTACCTGAAGGTCTACCATATAATTTTTATAGACTTTTCCTAATTTAATCATTACTGCTGTACTGAGCATATTTAAGACCATTTTTTGAGCAGTACCTGCCTTCATTCTGGTCGATCCAGTCACAACTTCTGGTCCAACAACTGGAGCAATAGAAACCTCTGCAACTTCTGCAATTTTTGAATCAGGATTGCAGCTTAAAGCAGCAGTTTTAGCTCCTAAATCTTTTGCATATTCTAAGCCTCCTATTACATAGGGAGTAGTTCCACTGGCAGCAATACCTACTAAAAAATCACTTTGACTGAATTCAATATCCTGCAGATGTTTTACAGCTTCTTCCTTACTATCTTCAGCATTTTCGATGGAATTTCTAATTGCTTCTTCTCCACCTGCAATCAGACCCTGTACCAGTTCACTGCTTACACCATAAGTTGGAGGACATTCAGAAGCATCTAAAATTCCAAGTCTGCCGCTTGTACCTGCTCCCATATAAATTAATCTGCCGCCATTTTTTAGCGCATCTGTAATAAGGTCAACAGCTGCTGCAATCTTTTCTTTTTCTTTTTCCACTGCAAAAGCCACTTTTTTATCTTCATTGTTAATAATTTCTATCATTTCTTCAGTACTTACCCTGTCAATATTTTTTGAGTTTTCATTAACTGATTCTGTAACTAAACTATTTAAATTATTTTCCATAAGATAACCTCCATTCAAAATATTCTTTCATTTCTTAATATGATTCTAACATTTATGAAAATATATTTCAAGTAATTTTTAAAATTATGAAAATATATTTCAGAATTAACAATAAAAATCCCCTTATTTGATGAAACAGGTTTCTAGCATTTACCTGCCTCAGCATAAGGGGGATCAAAATATAATCAATTCTAATTTTATTTGAATTTACTTAAACAATTAAGTATTCTCTTTTTATTCCCTGGTGATAAGGAGCTTTTTCTTTAACATAATTAAACATTTTCTCAGATTCTTTCTTTTTACCCTCTGCTATTAATGATAAACCCATTAAATATTTGCAGTGAATTTTATTTTTTTCTTCAAGATCGGCATCAAACACCAGAAAATCAGGAAGAGAAACTGCAAAGTAATCAATTTCTACTTGATCAAAGAAATGTTTTTCTCCATAATCATATAGGGCGTTAAATTTGGACTTAGCATCTTTTTCTCGCCCCAACTCTCTTAAGGCAAGACCCTGATAAAATATCATATGAGCCGGCTGGTCATTATAATAAAGGGTATCTGACATATCTTCAGAACCTGATGCTGCTTTTTCGAAGTATCTTTTTGACTGGTCATCCTGGCCAAGTTTTCTGTAAATAACAGCTGAATAATAATCAAGCTCATTTTCTTTGGCTATTGGAAGTTTTCCTTCACCCAAATTTTGGGGATAAGTTCTGGCATCATTAATTAAATCAAGTGCTTTTTGGTATTCTCCAGATTTTATTTTTTCTTTAGCTAGTTCTAGATTAGCAAACTTATATTGAGAAGTAACTTTACCCTCACCACCTTCCCAGGGGTGAAAATTACGTTTTGCTAGTAACTCTAGGGCTTTTTTATGGTTACCAAGATTATTTTCTAAAGTAAGATACTCTGTATATAAATCGTCTCTTTCTTTAACTACTTCAAATTTATCATCTAAAAATTCTTTTCTTTTTTGATTTGAAAAACCTAATTTCTTATAGAGCTGATCCAATTCAAATAAAACCCTGCTGTCTTTTGGATTAAGCTTATATGCTTTTTCGAGATGTTTTTTACTTTTATCTTTATTTGATAATTTGTTGTAATATGCTAAAGCAAGATTCCGATGTGCTGTTGGAAATGAACCATCAATTTTAATTGACTCTTCCCAGAGTTTAACTGCTTGCTGATACTGTTTTTTATCATAAAATAGATTTGCAAGATAGTAAGGTGCTTTTGCGTCTTTTGGGTTTTTGTTGACAGCTGACTGCAGTACATTTATTGAAGTTAATTTATTTGGAAAACAGTAATCAGAATCTGCCGCAGCTGCTTTTTTAAGGTATGCTTCAGCTTTTATTTTATTTCCTATTTTTAAACAATAATCAGCTAAATAATAATAGATCATTGGATATACCTCAGACTCATCATCCTGAATTTCTGCCAAGTAGATTTCTAAAATATCTACTGCCTCTTGATATAAAAAGACAGTGCCATAGTCCACAGCTAATTCTAAAAAGTTATGCTGGTCACTTCTCAAAACATTTATCATTTCTTGTTTTAATTTTGCTGTGTCCTTATTTTCAGCAGCATCATTTTTGATAAAATAAAGCTCACTTCTGGCCCCAAAATCCAGCTTATCAATTTTTAGAGTTTCTTCTGCCAACTTTTCAGCTTCTTTGAATCTCTTTAGTTTTCTTAAAATAGCTGTTTTTAAATTTCTCGATTTAGGGCTGTGATAATTCTTGATTATAGATTTTTCTATATATTCCAGTGCATTCTCGATTTCATCTTTTTTATTAGCTAAGGCTGCCAGCTCAAAATAGCCTCGGTCGTGAAATTCACCAGACCAGATTGCTTTATGAAAAGCTGCAAAAGCCTGATCATATTTTTCTTGATATTTTAAAGATAAACCCAAATTATAGTATGCTTCACTATCATAGGGATTTGGATTTTTTTCGGTTAACCTTTCAACTGCTTTTCTAAAGTGTTTTTCACTTTCTGCAAACTGTCCTCTTCTCATTAATAATCTTCCATAAGCATTATTTATTCTAATATCACCGGGATCTCTTTTTAATCCTTCTAAATAATATGGATCCGGATCATAGGTAGCATGTCTGTACTGCTCTAAATGAAGAGCGGTTAAATATAGTTCTTCATTTGTCTGTACTGCTTCCGGTTTTTTGGCAGCTTCTGCTGGATCAGGTGTCTTTAATAAACTATCTGCAGCAGGTGAATATGAGATCACAACATTACCCGAACTATCACATACTTTTAGTTTATAATCTGCTTCATTTATTTCTTTATCTACCTTGACCTCCTGATTATAAATTTCTAAAGGGGTTATATTAATCGTTTTGTCTAATATTATTTTATCAGCTGCTGTTAAAATTACTTTTAAATCTTTATATTTAGAAGTTGCATATAGTGAGATAACTGCTTTTTCATTTTTAAATTCTAAATTGATTAAAAAATCTTTGCTTGCATTTTTTACCTGACCCAATCCCTTATATGGCATAAAATATTGTTTAAATGTTTTTTCTTCGTGGGGCTGAATCCAGGTGAAATCAGGCTGGTTATCTGTATAAACTCCTGTCATCAATTCAATATATTCACCACTGCCGTAATCACTTAAATTCTGGTACCAGCGCTGGCCAAAGTTTCCAGTTCCCCAGGTCCACTGTTTTTTACCTGGAGATATATGGTGGTTTGCTACATGCAGTATTCCAGCTTCTTTTGAAAAATCATAGCCTCCGACAAAATTATAATCAGAATGATAGGCCATATATGAAGTAGGCACGGGAATATTTTTATATCTCGAGATATCTACTCCAGCAGAATAATCCACCTTATAATATTCCCCTGTTGCTATTGGGAATTTTGAAACATCTCTTTTTCCATGGTCAAAAACCGCATTAACATCAGGTGGGAAAATTGATTTATAATCTTCATTTACAGCAACAGCTGGATTAGCCCACCAGAGAAATGTCTGAGGTAGTTCAGTCTTATTATAAAGCTGGCCGATTATTTCTAAATAAGCCTTATCAGGATAAAGCTTAAAACCAGCCATTCCCTTAGTACCATACATCCTGTCAATTTCACTGACCCAGACAACCGCACTACCATCTTCCCTGCTTTCAAATGAATATTCAGCTGGGCTGTAAGTTGAAGGACGGTGGTGCTGGGGCCAGTTAAACTCTATCCCTCCTGCAATCCAGGGTCCTGTAAGCCCAACCAGAGCTGGTTTGATCACCGGATTATAATATACAAAGTCATAACCATTTGTTTTATCATAAGCTCTCTGGATTCTTCCACCTAATTCCGGCAGAATTTCTATTCTTAAATATTCATTTTCTAAATAAACCATTTTATATTTTTTCATAATTTTATCATCATAAATTTTTTCAGTAACCGGAAGAGGATAAACTTTACCTGAGCTTCCCTGATAAACCCTTTTATCTAAAAACATTGGGTTTTTATCAGCTTCTCCCACAGGATATGTTTCAATTTCTACTATATCCTCCCACACCTTCACACTAGATTTTTCAGACAAGTTTATCATCCTTTCTATCTTTTACATAATTTACTTAATTATTAAGTCTATAGAAAAACTATATTCTGCATCTGCTTCAATTATATTTACTTTTTTATTTTTTAGGGCCAGATTAACAGAATCATAGAAGCCATCTGCTGGCTCAAAGGCAAAATTATAATCTCCTTTAAATCCTCCTTCAGTCAGCCAGAAACCAAGATAGGGTAATTTTTTCGAATCATATTTAATTATAAACTCTGCCGCTTGATCGGGATAACAGGCAGAGACTCTCCCCACATTAATTTCCCCAGAGCTATAATATTTTTCTGTTAGCCTTTTTTCTCTATTATTTACTCGATTTAGTCTATATTTTTCACCAAAACTATCTTCTGTAATTGGAAAACTATGTTCAGCTCCCTTTTGACCGAGGTAATCACTCTCCTGCACATTTATAACTTTTTTTAAGTCAGGTGGAAAATTTAATTTTACGTTTTTATCATAATTTAACAGACAGTGCAGAGTCCAAACAGCAGGTAGTGCAGTTTTTAAATTATTCTTTATCTTATAATTTAAACTCAGCTTATTTTTTTGAAGCTCAATTGTTTTATGATAATCATATTTAAAATATGGACTCTGATAATCTAAGCTTATTTTTCTTGCTTCAATTTGATAGTCAAACTCTGCTGTCCAGATTTCTCCATGATCAGGATAAGTATAAAGCTCGTTATTGATCAATAATTTTGATTGATCAATACTTGGAAAACAGTCATCAAAACCAGAACAATCATATGCTGCAAAATCAGCACCAAACTCAGCTTTTTTGTAGCTATCTCCTTTGTTTTGAAATAGAAATTCAAAGTCTTTTTGCTTACTGAAAATTGAAGCTATTTTTGAGCCTATTTTTGGAAGAATAATAATTGAAAGATATTCATTTTCGATTTTGACTGCAGCTGTATTTTTGAATTTGAACTCTTTAAATCCCATCTGAAAGCTCCTTTAAATAGACTAATTACTGCGCTGTTTAAGAATATCCAGGTAAATTGCAATTAATAAAACTGAACCACGAACAACATACTGATAAAAGGTTGCTACATTAAGCAGATTTAAAGCATTTGAAATCATTCCCATAATCAAAACACCAACAATTACACCACTTATTGTTGCTATACCACCATTTAAAGAAACACCACCAAGTACACAGGCAGATATTACATCGAGTTCCAGCCCCTGAGCTGCATTTGGCTGACCACTTGTCATTCTGGAAGCCAAAATAACTCCAGCAAAACCGGCCATAAAGCCCTGAGCAGTAAAAATAATAATTTTTGTTAGGTCAACATTTATTCCTGCAAGTTCAGCAGCTTTAGTATTTCCACCAATTGCTAAAGTATTTTTTCCAAAAACTGTGTTGTTTAATAAGATACCAAATAAGGCAAAAAAGATTACCATAATTACAATTGGAGTTGGGATGCCAAAAATCATACTATTTCCAAGCGTAAAAAATCCAGCCTGAGAAATACCAACCGCTCTACCATTTGAAAATATAAATGCCATTCCTCTAAAAATCATCTGGGTTGCCAGAGTAGTAATTAGAGCGTTTAAACCTAATTTAGCAATTGAAAAGCCATTGATCAGACCAACTAAACCACCCGCCAAAACACCTACTAAGATTCCAAGACCTACACTTCCGGTATTATTGATTATCACTGCTGCAGTAATACCAGAAAAAGCCACTGTAGAACTAACAGATAAATCAAAATCTCCACTTGCAAGGGCAAACATCATTGTGTTAGCAATTAAACCAATTGTTACAACTGAAAGTGCAAGTCCAACCATATTACGCCAGGTGAAAAAATATGGAACAAAAATTGAGAGTAAAACAAACATAATTAAAAATATCAAAATAATACTGTAATTATTATATAAGTATTTAATTTTACTTTTTGTAGTATCTGTCATGATATAATATCCTCCTATCCATAATTAAGAAACTGGTAATGCCATTGATAATATCTTTTCTTCTGTAAATTCTTCTCGATCTAATATTCCAATAATCTCTCCTGACCTCATAACAACTAATCTATCCGAAACTCCCATTACTTCAGGTAAATCACTGGAAATAAATAAAATTCCCTTACCTTCTGAAGCTAAATTATACATTATCTTATAAATTTCATATTTTGCTCCAACATCAATACCACGGGTAGGCTCGTCCATCAAAAATACATCAATATCTTCACTTAACCATCTAGATAAAATTACTTTCTGCTGATTACCACCAGATAAATTTGCTGTTAATTGTTCTCTAGAAGGAGTTTTAATATCCAGGTCACTGATAAACTTATCTGCTGTTTCTTTCTCAGCTTTTTTATCTAAAAAGAAATTATATTTTAAATGATGCCTGCGGCTGCTGATATTTATATTTTCACTAACTGATCTGATTCCAATTATTCCCTCATCTTTTCTATCTTCTGGCAGTAAACAAATTTTATTTCTAATAGATTCTTTAGGACTGTTTAATGAAACTTCCTTACCGCGTACTTCTACTTTTCCAGCTTCTATATTTTCAACCCCATAGATCAGTTTAAATAATTCAGTTCTACCTGCTCCAACCAGGCCAAAAATTCCAACTACTTCTCCTTCCTGAACAGTTAAATTAATATTTCTTTTTACGCCTTTACCCCTGATATTTTCTATTCTAAAGATTTCTTTACCCTTTTCTCTTTGCTCATAACCATAAATATCATTTAATTCTCTACCAACCATTTTTTTGACAATTAAATCGTGGGTGACTTCTTCCATTTCTCTGAAGGTCTCAATATGTTTTCCATCTCTAAAAACAGTACAGGTATCACAAATCTCAAATATTTCTTCCATTCTATGTGATACATAAATTATTGCTTTCCCTTCATCTTTAAGTTTTTCAATTATTTCAAATAGATGTTTTATTTCTCTATCAGATAGAGAACTTGTGGGTTCATCAAAAGCAATAATTTTTGCATCCTGCATTAAAGCCTTACCAATTTCTATCATCTGTTTTTGAGCAATCGAAAGTTCTTTTACTTTTGTCTTTGGATCAAAGTCCTCCATCAGCATTTTAATCTGGGTTTCAGCTTTTTCTCTTAATTCTTTGTGATCAACAAAGCCTTTTTTATTTGGATAATTACCAATCATTAAATTTTCAGCTACTGTCATATCTGGCACTAAATTTAATTCCTGATAAATAACTGCTATTCCGGCATCCAGGGCGTCTTTTGTATTAGAAAAATTCATACTTTGATTATTAATTAGTATTTCTCCCTGGTTAGGAAATAAAGCCCCACTTAGTGTATGTAAAAGTGTCGACTTACCAGCTCCATTTTCTCCAACCAGCCCATGAATACTTCCACTTTTTACTCCAAAAGAAATTTGGTCAAGTGCTTTTACCCCGGGAAAAGTCTTAGTAATATTTTTAAATTCTAAATAATAACTCATAGATTTATCTCCTCTCTAAATAATCTAGAGTAATAGAGGGGAAAAATCCCCTCTATTGTAAATCAAATTATTCCAATTCTTTATAATTTTCTCTAGTCATAATTTGACCTGTTGTCCAGGTAACTTTTGGAGGCTCTTCTCCATTTTTAATCCAGTTATACATTAACTCTGCAGTTTCATAACCATGTCTTCTTGCACTAAGTTTAACAGAAGCATAAAATCCTGTGTCTTCTTCTTTTTCAAATTCATTAATTACAAAATTAGAACCGTTAATTCCTATACCAATAACATTGTCTGCACCAAAGCCCTGGCCTTCAAGTGCTCTAATTGCTCCAATTACAGAAGAGTCATTACCACCAGCAACTATCCATTTATCGAATTCTGGATGTTTTGTTAAAGCAAAGTTAGCAGCATTAAAAGATCCTTCAGTATCTAAAGTTTGCATTGGGCTTTCAAAAACCTGATCTTCAGGAAATCCATTTTCTAATAAAACATCTGTTGCACCCTGTGTTCTTTCGGAAATAGTTGGCAGCTGATCAAAAGTCATGACTAAATAACCAACTTCTTCATAGTCCCAGGCTCTTTGATCCATTTGTTCTACTAAAGTTTCGCCAACAAGCTGTCCTATGTCATAAGCTGAAATTCCCATATGTGGTACTTCTTCCATTGGCTCACCATCTGAACCAACAAATCTGTCATCAACAGACATAACTTTTAAACCATTCATATCTGCTTTGGCCTTGATTGCTGGTCCTAATTTAACATCAGGAGTACAAATAATAAATCCCTGAGCACCCTGAGAAGCTAAATTGTCAATAGCAGATAAAACTTTCTCACCATCTGTACCGCCAATTTTGACTAATTCAAAACCATAATCATCAGCAGCTTCTTCAGCAAATTTCCATTCATCCTGGAACCAGGCTTCTTCTGGCTGTTTTACTAAAAATCCAATTTTCACATCCTGAGCGGTAGTAACAGCAACCATACCTAAAACCATAATCAGAGCTAACATCAAAATAATTGTTTTTTTCAAATTTCTCTCCTCCTTAAATTTTGTGGTAATTGAAAATGGAATTACAGTTCTAAATTCACCTCCTTAATGAATTATTTGCCTTAAAAAGACATAAAACCCCCTCTAAACAGGATAACTGTTTAAAGGGGGCCTTCATGACCACATCATATTCTACCGATCATCAGCAGAATAATATATATGTTTTTTTAAGTATAACATTAATTTTTGTAAAAATCAAATATTTCGTTATTTTCATAATATTAGGATGTTTATTCTAAAATATTAGTCTAAAACTTCAAGTTTACTGGAACTTTTGGTCAGCTTCAATTATTTCTTTTGCGATAACTATCATTTTTTTATTAGCGTCATTGCTCTTTTTTTGTAAAAATTTCATTGCTTTACTTTCTTTAATACCTTTTCGATCCATAACTATACCTTTTGCTTTTTCGATGATTTTACGGGCTTCTAATGCTTTCTGGCTGTTGTCTAATTCTGATAGAACCTGCTTGAATTCTTCAAATCTGGCCCAGGCAATATTAATTGCTGGTTTAATATCATTAACATCAACTGGTTTAATTAAATAAGCAAAGGCACCAGCTTTTGAAGCTCTATTGATTAATTTTTCATCATTATAGCCAGTGACTATTACTGCAGGCACAAATTTTTGCTGATTTATTCTTTCAACTGCTTCTATACCGTCCATTTTGGGCATATTAATGTCTATAATTATCAAATCAACTTCTTTTTCTAAAGCTAATTTAACTGCTTCTACTCCATCATAAGCCTGAGCTATAACTTGATGGCCCAAACTTTCTATGTTGGATTTAATTCCCATCAAAATAATTGATTCATCTTCTGCTAATATAATATTTAATGATTTTTTCATTAAAATTAATTCACCCCTCTTATTCAGGTATAGTAATTTCTACAATAGTTCCAGGACTCTTTTGATTTCTTTTTAAAGTTATATCTCCTTTAAACTGCTGTTTTATAATTGAATATACAATTGAAAGTCCTAAGCTTTCCTGCTCCTCAATCTTAAAATCAACATCTATTCCCTTACCATTATCTTTAACAATTAATTTTATTTCATCATCCTTTTTATAAGATGAAATTTCTATAATCCCATCTTTTTTGTTATCAAATGCATGTTCAATACAGTTGCTTAATATTTCATTAAAAACTAAAGCAATTGCAGAAGCCTTTGCATATGAAATAAAGATATCATCAATTTTTACTTTAAATTCTATTTGGCTGCTGTTTAAGAATTTAATAATTACATCAAATATATCATGCAGATTTATAATACTTCTGCCTAAACTGTCTTTTGATAATAAATCATGCACAGCTGCTATACTCTTAATTCTACAGATAATATTAGATAAAATTTCATCGGTATTTTTAGGGTTTCTATTAATAAAATCTTTTTGTAAGCTGATTAAACTAATTATATACTGCAAATTATTTTTAATTCTGTGATGACTCTCCTGCAGAAGGGTTGATCTGCCCATTAATCTTGTATCTTCAATTGCAATTGCTGCCTGTTTGGCTAAAGTATTAAGATAAATACTTTCTTTTTCTGAATAATTATATGACTTTTTATAGCTGAATGACAGCTGAATTACTCCACTTACCTGAGATCTAATCAGCACAGGAATAATAATTACTGATTTTATATCTTTACTTTTCTTAACAAAAATCTTATTAAAATTGGAATCATCAATTGTTGAAAAAAATATTTTCTCAGCTTTAGTAATTGCAAATAATTTTTCTTTCTTTATCTCACTTTCTAAACCACTTTCTTTCTCATACTTGAAAGTATCAATAAAAGTTTTTGTATTTTCGTCAATTAATTTAATAATACAGTTATCAGCATTGGTAAAATCACTGCTGTATTCAGCCAGCAGCTTCAATACATCTTTAAGTTCATAATTTGAAGTCAAAAATTCTGTTGCTTTAAAAACAGTATTTAATATTTTTTGTGTTTCATCCTCTAATAATGAGTTTGAGCTTTTATCATAATTACCAAGCATTAAGTTGAGAATTTTATTTTGATTTAAATTAGCTTCAGCTTTAGATAGAGTATCGATAATTGTTCCCATATATAATACCGATATTCTGTCCGCTATTTTCAAAGCATCTTTCCACTGTTTTGTAATATAAATTATTGAGCCTCCATTTGATTTATATTCATAAATATGATTATAAAACTTTTTAATAGATTCGACACTCAGACTATCTGTCGGCTCATGCATTATCACAATTTCAGGAGAATTATAAAGAATTTTTGCAATAGAAAGCTGTTTTTTTTCATCTTTAGAAAGACTTGAAACATGATTTTTTAAATCTAAATCTAAGTCCATCGTTTCTAAAATTCTTTCTGCTTCTTTCTTTGCTTTAATTTTATTTATAAAAGGAATTAATTTAAATTTAGGGTAATTATTCAAACAGATATTATCCGCAATACTAAGCTGATCAATTAATGATGAACTTTTAAATAGAAAATCAATTCCATTATCTCTCAAAACACTGATCTTATTTTCTATTAACTGATTTTTTAAGTAAAGACTACCTTTAATTTCTATTAGTCCTGCTAAGGCTCTGCTTAAATGTTTTTTGCCAGAACCCTCAAGTCCAATAACTGCATGAACTTCTCCTTTTTTTAATTCGAAATTTAAATTATTCAATTTAGAATTTTTCTCTCTAGGGGTACTTAAATTTATAATTTCAAAAACGGGTTCTGACATAATATCACCTCAAAATCAATCAACTAATTTCATTTATTTAAATTTTTCTGGCTCCTGGTGCTGGGTTGCTGATATAAACTTCAGAATCTATGCCTGTTTTTTGCTTATATTGTTTTTTAATTATTTCAACAAATTGATCTACTTTACTCTTTTTGACCAGGTTAACTGTACAGCCGCCAAAACCAGCACCAGTCATTCTGGCACCTTCAATCCCTTCTTCAGCTGCTATATTTACCAGGATATCTAACTCCTTACAGCTTACTTCATAGTCTTCACTCAAACTTTTATGAGAGGCATACATCAAGTCACCAAATTTTTTCAAATCTCCAGCTTCTAAGGCTTTTTGACTTGTTAAAACTCTGGCATTTTCACTTACAACGTGATGGGCTCTTTTATAAACATTTTCCGGGAGTTCTTCTTTATATTTTTCTACTGTCTCTAAATCTATATCTCTTAAAGCTGTTATCTTTGCATTTTCTTTTTTTGCAAAGAAATCAACAGCCTGATTGCACTCATTTCTGCGCTGATTATATTCCGAATCAACCAGACCTCTTTCCACTTTAGAATTGCAGATTACAATCTGATAATCGGCATCCTTAAAGGGTACCAACTGATAATCGTTTGAGCGGCAGTCAATTAATAAAGCATGATCCTTTTTCCCCAGGCGAGAAATATACTGGTCCATAATTCCACACTGAACTCCAACAAAATTATTTTCTGCTCTCTGGGCCAGAAGTGCCATCTCAACTCCATCCATTTTAATTTTATGTAAATCACAGATAGTCATTGCAGTTACTACTTCTAAAGCTGCTGAAGAACTGAGCCCGGACCCCTGAGGAACATTGCCCGTAAACATCAAATTAAAACCCTGCAGATTCTTGCCCAATTTCTGAATCTCATCGACAACCCCCATTAAGTAGTTAGCCCAGATGTTTTCCTTATCATATTCTAAATTATCCAGCTCATATTCTACAAGCTGATCATAATCCAAAGAATAAAATTTTATTTTTTTATCAGGCCGCAGCTGGCCCAGCATTGTAATTTCTTTTTCTATCGCCATTGGCATCACAAAACCATCATTATAATCTGTATGCTCACCAATTAGATTTACCCGCCCTGGAGCGGCATAAGCTCCCTTTTCTAAACCAAAATCTCTAAAAGTACTGCCAAATTTATCCCATAATTCCTGTTTGTTCATTAATTACACCCCATTCTAAAATTTAAATATTTAACTAACTAATTAGGCTTAAAAACTACTGATTAGAAGTCGCTGACCATCAATTTTTTAGACAGCAGTAAATTCTATCCAGTGTATCCGTCTGACTGATGCCACTGCCAGGCTGTAGATATTATTTTTTCTAATTCTGGAAATTCAGGCTGCCAGTTTAATTCTTTTTGAATTTTTTCTGAACTGGCAATTAAAACTGCTGGGTCTCCAGCTCTTCTCTCAGAAACCTCAACCTTAAAATCTTCTCCAGTAACCTCTTTTACTGTTTTTATAACCTCTTTAACCGAATATCCTTCCCCATTACCTAAATTATAGACTGCACTTTTCTTACCGGCGTCTAATGCCTCTACTGCTAAAAGGTGAGCTGCTGCCAGATCACTTACATGAATGTAATCTCTAATACAGCTGCCGTCTCTGGTTGGATAGTCATCACCAAATATATATATCTTATCTCTGAGACCTAAAGCTGTCTGCAGAACAATTGGAATTAAATGTGTTTCCGGATCATGAGCTTCACCTATTTCCCCCTCAGGGTCAGCACCAGCAGCATTAAAATAACGCAGAGATGCATATTTGATTCCATATATGTCATCATATCTTTTTAGAGCCTTTTCAAAAAACAATTTGCTTTCTCCATATGTGCTTGTTGGTTCAGTTTTATTGTTTTCTTTAATTGGAATTTCATCTGGTTCACCATAAACAGCAGCTGTAGATGAAAAAACAATATTTTTTACTCCATTTTCCACCATAGCTTCTAACAGATTAATTCCGTTGGCAAAATTGTTCCTGTAATATTTACCCGGTTTTTCCATCGACTCCCCTACAAGGCTGTCAGCTGCCAGATGGATTACTGCTTCAATCTTATTTTCCTGCATAATTTGATTTAATAATTTCTGGTCTGCTAAATCAGCTTCTATAAACTCACCTCCGGTTACGGCTTCTTTAAACCCCTTCTGCAAATTATCTAATGTTACTACCTGATGACCCTTACTAAGAAGTACTTTTACTACATGACTGCCAATATAACCTGCTCCTCCAGTAACTAAAATGTTCATAAACTGCCTCCTCAATTTTTGCTGATTGTAAATACCGTTGTTTTTCAAATATTCTAATTTTTCATTTCAAAAAAATTGTTTAAGACTTTTTCCGCTGCTCCTACCGATCCTGCTAAGTTCTTATAATATGCGGTTGTAATCTCTAAATTGTTAACTAACTGACTTAAAGAATCCCTCTTAATTTTTTGATACAAGCTTTCTAACAGCGGCTCCTCATATTCAGCAAATAAACCTCCAATAATGACTGCTTCTGGATTCACAATATTTAAAACACTTGAAATTGCTCTTGCAAAATATTTTAAAGCATCATTAATAACTAATTGTGCTTCATGATCTCCTGCTTGATAGGCTTCCATAATGTCTAAAAAAGTAATTTCCTCATCTTTATTTTTTAAATTTTGATAACGAGAAATAATGCTTTCTTTGGAAGCAAAAGATTCTAAACATCCATCTTTTCCACAATAACATTTTGGTCCTTCATCTGCGATTTTAAGATGACCCAATTCTCCGGCTGCATAATTATTACCATAGTGAAGCTTTGATTTAAAAACCAGAGCTGCACCGATTCCTGAACCAGTATTAATAAAAATAAAATCATCTCTACCCTGCCAAATCTCTCCTGCAGCCATCATCCGAACATCATTATCAATAAAAATTTTAAATTTATACTTTTCTGCTATAACTCTTTTTATATCTATTTCATCCCAGTTAAAATGAGGAGTGAAAACTGAATGCCCACTCTCAGGATCTACTAAACCATGGATCCCAAGACCTATGCCAATAATTTTACTGCTTTTTTCAAGCATATTTGTATATTCTTCGATTAAATCAAAAGTTATTTCTTTATATTCTTCAAAATTATTATTATCAATTTTAATTTCGTCGTCTCTTATAATTTCCGCCTTAAAATTTAATAAGACAGCTTTGATAGAATCTATCCCCCATTCTATCCCGATAGAATAAGCTCCATCCGCTTTCAAATTAAGCAGCATAGGACGTCTGCCACCTCTTGATTCTCCTAAATCTGACTCCTGTACAAGCCCATAACCAATTAATTCTCTAACAATATTAGTTACTGTAGCCCTCGATAATTTAAGCTTTTCTGCAATTTGGGCTCGAGAAATATCGACTTCATTTTTTATTAGAGCTAATATGTTTTTTTGATTTCTTTTTTTCATATTTTTAAAACTGCCTTTTTCCATAGTGCTCACTCATTTCTTTGTTAATTAAATAAATTAACTAAGTTAATTATAACACTTCTTAGGTTTTTAGTAAAGAAAGAAATTTTATTTTTTTCCTATTGATTTTCTTTTTTAGTGATATATTTTAAATACAATGTTATTAATAAATCTGCTGCCAGAGCAATAACTAGAATATAAAATCCAGCTTTTATACTGATAAAGTCATTTATAAAACCTATTATCCAGCTGGCTAGAACTGTAGAACCGATCATTCCTGCAGTTTGAGCAAAGCCAACAACTTTTATCCCACTACTGTCAAAACTATCTAAAATAGCTGCCTGAGCAGTTGGAACCTGAGCTGCCAGAAAAATTCCTGAAAGTGGAATTAAAATTGTGAAATTTCTTCCTCCAATTAAAGCTGCTGCAATAGAAAGAGAAGCCGCACCTGCAGTAAAGATAATAAAGTTGAAATAACCAACTTTTTCAACCATAAAGCTCGCTAAAAGCCTGCCAATCGTAAAGGTTATAAAAAATAGAGCTATGTAGAAACTGATTTCTAAGTCTGTTCTGCCTTCAACATCTTTTAGAAAAGGTGCTAACCAGGTTATAATTGAAAATTCGACTCCAATTTGTAAAAATACAATTAAAGAAAATAAAATCACTTTAACATCTTTAAGCAGCTCTTTTGTGCTCCTCATAGTGTTATTTTTACTTGCTTCAATTTCTGGAACCGCAGCTGTTCTAAATTCAATAAAAATAATTACAAGTAAAATAATTGAAAATAAAAAAGAGTGTGACCAGCTAAATCCCATTTTTAAAACTAAGGTTACAAAATAAGGTGCAATTATTCCACCAAGTCCATAAAATAAATGCAGAAGATTAATCATCTTGCCTCGATTTTCACTGTATGATATAGAAATTAGGTTTACAGAAACAATATTTAAAAGTGTTAAGCCTGATCCAAGCATAAAAAATGATAATGTTAAAAAATAATAACTTGGTGAAAAATAAATAGCAATTAAAGAAACTGTATTGTAGATAAGGCCATAAAAAAGTAATTTTATTAAACCAAATTTTTCAATCAATTTCCCACTTAAAAAATAAAGAAGCATTGAGCCAATTGAAATAAAAGACAGCAAAATGCCAAGCCTGCTGTAACTAAGTGCATAGTCTTCTATGATATAGGGCCCTACCTGAGCTCTTAAATTATTTACCACTCCGTTCATCATCATAATTGTGAAGGCAAGAATCATTAATTTCTGTTTGTTTTTTATCATATTTTCACCTTATTCTATATCTATTTTAAAAAATAATTCCTTATCTTAAATCATTTCATAAAATCACTATAAAATCAACAAAAAAACAGCCTCTCTATTTATAGAAAGACTGTTTTAAAATCATCCAAATCACTATATATTTTTTAATTATACTTTTCTGCCGCTGACTAAATAAGAGTTATAATCTATTTCCTTTATTTTAATATTTTTGATACCCTTTTTTTCCAGCATTGTCTTTAATTCATCTTTTTCAATTCTGTGATGGAGTGGTGGTCCTTCTTCTCTTTGGCTGGGATCCCATTCGATAAACACAATCCTGGAACCCTTTTTTAAAAATTTAAAATAATTATTTAAAAATTTATCTTTCTCTTCAACCTCATGAATGAGATAGGCAAAAAGCATAAAATCTGCTTTTTGATGTAAATTAGCATCATTATCCTCACTTTTACAAATCTCAATTCTATCTGAAAGCCCAGCCTGTTGAGCTCGATGTTTTAGATCTAATAACATATCAATTTGAACATCTACTGAATATACTTTTCCTGATTCTCCAACTATTTCTGCACCGGGAAGTGAAAAGAATCCATTACCTGCACCAATATCTATAAATATATCTCCCTCTTCTAAGCCTAATTCAGTCAGAAGTTGAGCTGGTTTCAGACTTTTAAGTCTTTTTTCTGCAAATAATTTTTTCTTTTTCGATGAATGAAACCTCTTGCCTGCCATATAATCACTCCTATCAAGTTTAATTAAACTTAAATTAAAAATATTATAATTATCTTTAATTTCTATCAATAATTATAACCAACTTTTTTAAATTAAAAAGTAAAAGACCCTACAACTGTCAAGATTGTAAGGTCTTTTACCAATTTATATTAATTTAATAAGGAGCAATAATTTTTGGACACCTGACACCTGCATATTTTCTCTAAAAACCCAATGTCAGGATATCAAAGCAAATTATCTTCTGGCTTCCCAGGTGTCACACCAAACATTTTCATTATAAGAACCTTTAAACTCTGATTTACCCATAATTTTTTCTATAGTTTGTCTAATAACTTCAGTTGTATTACCATGGGCATTAATAAATGTTTTAATCATTGGTACATCTAAATAATGATTTGTATAATTTAAAGAAACAAATACAGTTGGTATTTCAGCAGCATACCAGGGAACTTCATTATCCATTGGTGACTTCCACTTAATTCGATAATTATTCTGCTGAGCATAACCTCTGACATCAGCAAATACAAAAGCTGCATCATATTTATCTCTGTATTCCATAATCTTGCCTTTTTCTCTTGATTCACCTTCGTTTAAATCAACTTCAAAGCCCGCTTTTTCAAGCTCTTCAATAACTCTATCTCTAGAAGAAGTGTCACTGTTATAAATACCTCCAAGTTCACCGTAGAGATAGTACAGCTTAATTCTAGGGTGTGTTTCTGGAGTTATCGGCAGCTGATTCAAGCTGTCTTTTACCAGAGTTATACCTTTATCAGCAGCTTCTGCCGCCATTTGGTGGTGTTCATCCTGACCAATAATATCCAATTTATCTTCAGCTGGTATTAATTCATTTTTATCAGCCTTTTTATGAAGATTAACTGCTGCTTTAAGCCCTAAAATCCTCTCTAAAGCGTCATTTAATCTCTGTTCTGTAATTACACCATTCTTATAACCATCAAGCATAAATTGAAAATCTTCTTCTTTGTCATTGAAAAATAGGAACATGTCACAGCCGGCAGCAATAGCACCAGGAACATAATCTTTTCTCGGCATTGCAGCAGTCATCCCTAACATATGGGAAGCATCTGTAACAATTAAACCATTAAAACCTAGTTTATCTCTTAGTAAATCATTTAATAGTTCAGGGGCCAGAGTTGCAGGCATTATTTCCTGCTCTGTTAATTCTGGATTAAGCTGTTTTTGATATTCGGGCATTGCTATATGACCTGCCATAATACTCATTAGACCGTTATCAATATGGTGTTTATAGACTTTACCAAAGGTATTGTCCCATTTTTTTGGCTCAAAATCATTAATTCCTAAAACTAAGTGCTGGTCTCTTTCTTCAACTCCATCACCAGGAAAATGTTTAACACAGGTAGCAACTTCACCTACTTCATTATCTTTTAAACCCTCTAAATAAGCAGATGTATATTTAATCACCTTTTCTGGAGTATTTCCGTAAGCTCTTGTATTAACAATAGTATTTCTCCAGTTATATAAAATATCAACACAGGGGTCAAAGTTCCAATTAACTCCTAAAGCAGCTTCTTCTCGACCACTTACCAAACCTGCATTATAAGCCACTTCTTCTGATCCACCTGCTTCACACATTGCTCCGCTAGCTATAAAAGTACCATCTGTGCAGGCACCATCTCCGCCATTATCACAGTTAGCTGCTGCTAATAATGGAATTTTACTTGCTGACTGCATATCCTTAATAAAATTATAAACTTCTTTTGAACTTTTGCTGGCATATCTAATTCCACCCACATGATATTTTTTTATAATTTCTTGATTATTAGGGTCATCAAGATCACCATGAATTCTAGTTATAAATAACTGCCCAATTTTTTCTTCAATAGTCATCTCAGAAATTGTATCTTTTACCCATTTTACATCTTCATCATCTAAATAAAAAGGCTTTGCTTTTAAATCTACCATGATTACCTCCAATTTTAATTATGTTTTGAGTTTAATTTCATTTTAAAATAAATTCAAATTTTTTAACTAACTTATTTTCATATTCTCCCTGATAATTACCAGCAAAAAACTTATCTGCAGCTTGCTCAAGAAAAACACTCCATGATTTTTCTTCCTCTGTCGGTATAATTGGATAAAATGAAATATCATTTGCTGCAGCTGCTCTTAAATCTCCCGGAGCATCACCAATCATTAAAATATTTTTAGTTTTATATCCCTTTTTCTTTAAATCTTTGATATTATCAGCTTTTGAGCCTGCTTCCTGGCCCAAAATTATTTTTACATGTTCTTGTAAATTATAACTTTTCCACTCATCTAAAAGAGCTTCCTGGTTGGCTGATGAAACAACTGCAATATCTGCTTTAGGACTTATTTTGATCAGTGATTCCTTAACACCTTTAAAAACTTTTTTAATATCTTTTTCTAGTTCTGAAATTCTTTGATTAACCTGCTGGCTCCACTGCAGGGCTAATTTAAATTCTTCTTTATTTTCACTTTTCTCTATTTCTCTTTTTAAAGCGGGATTAGATAATTCGCCACTTGTTTCTACCCACTGCTGAATTTGGATGATCTCAGGTAAATCATATCCTTCAGCTTTTAAATCATTAAAGGTTTTAACCAAACCCTTAAATCGATTAATTCCTCTTGTATTTGAATAAAGATTAACTTGATCCCATTTTTTTAAAAATATATCTTTAATTGATTCTAATCCCCAAACTTTTACAGCCTCCGGGCCAAATGCTTTTTGATGTTTTTCAGTCATTGTGTCAATAGCTGAGCCATCTGAATCAATACAAATCAAAAATTCTTTTGTCTTGTCAAAGTTAGCTATTTCATTCATTTTCTCACCTTCTTTAATTTAACTGTACCTGATGCTGATCAGTTTATTAACATCAGGTACAAAATATTTTATTATTTTAACCCTTATAATTATTAGGGAGCTCTTTCCATCTCTTTTTTAAAAGATGTGCTGCCATTTTAGGCTGTCTATCTCTGGTGAAAGCACCTTTTTTGTTTCCGTCAACTCTTAAAATACCTTCTACTGTTTGGAAGTCAGCAAAGTTCCACATCTGCTCTCCTACAATTGAATCACAGTTATCAAAAACCTTATGCTGTAATTCTAAATATTCATTTTGATATTCTTCTGACCACTGGACTGAAGGAAGTTTATGAATTCCAGCTTTAGTATCTGCACCATATTCAGTCATTACAATTGGTTTTCCTTCTTTTTCCCAACCGGCAAGCTCTTCCTCAAAATCTTTTTGTGCATATTCAAGTTCTGAACCACCAATTATATACCAACCGTAATAACGATTCAGAGAAATAACATCTGCAAATTGAGCAGCCTTACATTTCCCGTAAGGAGCAGTCATTATATTAGTAAAAGTAAGGGGCCTGTCCTGTGGATCAAGTCCTCTGGCATAGGAGAAAATTTCTTCAAAATATTCTTCAGCTCTATCCTGTGCACTATCTGGCTCATTTGCCAGACACCACATTACAACTGAAGCATGATTTTTATCTCTTTTCATTAATCGTTTAATTTCTCTTTTATGATTTTTAATAGTTTCTTGATGCACAATTTCTTTATCAAAGAAATCAGATTCTTTTCCAGTACCTGCTGCCAGGAAGTTCATGTTCATGTCAAATAGGCCTACTGCTGGAGTCTCATCAATTACAACAACTCCTCTGCGGTCACACATTCGATAAAACTCTTCATCATAAGGATAATGAGATGTACGTACTGAATTAGCATTAATCCAATCTAAAAGTTCAGCATCTCTAATCATAACTGCTAGGTCAAAACCTCGACCGTTAATTTCACTATCCTGATGCTTGCCAAATCCTTTAAAATAGAAAGGTTCATTATTAATCAAAAAGCGGTTTCCTTTAACCTCAACTGTTCTAATCCCAACTGGTAATGGATAAGTATCCACAACCTCACCGGAACTTAAGAGGGTGACTTCCAGATTATATAAATATCCTTCTCCTGGCTGCCAGAGCTCAACATTTTTGATTTCTAGTTTCCCGCTATCTCCTCTTGCTTCAGCCACAACATTAGATTCAGAATCTTTAAGCTCAACTTTAATTTCAGAATGAGAAGTGCTTTCTACTTCATATTTAACATAACCTGTACTTCCTTTATAATCTGTAACTGTGGTAATATCAGTTATAAAATCTTTAGGCAAAATTTGCAGCTTGACTGCAGAGTGAATCCCGGCATAATTAAAGAAATCAAAATAGGGAAATAATCTTCTCTTACCATCATCATACTCTTTAACCTGACCTGTAGGAATTGTAGTTAAGTCTAATTCATTATTTACAACTACAACCAGAGTATTTTTTTCACCAAATTTTGCAGCTTGATTGATAACTGCCCCAAAAGGCATATAACCGCCTTCATGCTCAGCTATTTTTTCACCATTCAGCCAAACTTCTGCTCGATGAGTTGCACTACCGAAACGGAGATTCACATTTTTTTGCTGCCACTCTTCCGCTAGATAAAAATCTTTTTGATACCAAACATCACCAACATGTTCTCTAATATCTTTGTCTGTAAATAAATCATTATAACTTGAAGGTACTGGTGCTTCAATAAAGTCACTTAATCCATTTTGCCAGCCTTTATTTCTTCCTTCATTCTTAAAATCAACTTTAAATTTCCAGATTCCTGACAAATCAACAACCTGTCTTGTTGCTGATTCTGCAGGGTATAAAAACTGTTCCTCCATCTTTACCACTCCATTTTTGTTAAAATTTTAAATCTCATATAATAAGTAGAGCTCCTCAGATAAAAATTATTTAAGAAGCTCTTTCTACTTTCAGCTGCTGTTTTAATTTAAATTTCTATTATTAAGCAGGAGAAGCGCCTGATTTCTTAGCATCAATTTCTTCTTGAATTTCAGCCATTTTTTCTGCATCAAGCGGGTAAAACTTCATTGCAATTAAAGAAGCTACATGTCCAATTAATGGTAAACCAAAGATAATAAACATAATTGCAATTTCTAAACTCTGACTAACCGGAGAATTAGGTGGAATTTTTTGACCACCATAGCCAGCTAGCGCAATACTAAAACCAATAATAACTGTTCCCAGTGAAGATATCATTTTGTCAACAAAGGAAAAAATAGTACCGATAAAACCTGACATAAATCTCCCTGAGCGGCAGGATTCATAATCAGTACAATCTGCAATCATTGGAATTACAATATTTCCAGCCAACTGACTTACTGAATATTGAGCTCCCAGAACTACTAATAGAATTAAAACTCCAGTTGTCAGTTCACCTTCTGCCAGCATAGGAGTAATTACAAGTAAAATTAAAATTAAAATTGTTCCCATCCAGGTTAATTTAACAAATGCATTTTTTAAACCAACTTTTTCGGCATATTTCACTCCTAGATAAGTTATTAAAATAGCAGGAGCCATTACCCAAACCGAGAATGTACCCTGGAGGGCAGTATTATATAAAATATTGGAGAAAAAGTAGACAAATCCAGCTCGCCTAGCAGTTAATGCTAATTTATCAGTAGAAGCAGCAACAATCAACATTTGTAAAGGCTTATTGTTTTTTAACACCTCTAAAGCATCTTTAAATTTAATTTCCACTGCATTTTCTGCAAGTCCAAAAAATTCTGTTCTATCTTTAGACCAGATACCAATAATAGCTAAAATTGTCATTACAAAAGAAGCTGACATAAAAATAATTGAAACCGTAGACCATAAAGCCGGATCATTAACATTTTGCGCATACTTTGGTGCCATGTAAGTCATGATAAACCAGGTAGCTCCAGCAAAAAGAAGTGTATTATAAATAGCATCAAAAAAGGTGAATAATGGTCGCTGGGCAGGATCATTAGTTAGTGCTGCCTGAGCACCTTTAGTACAAGAAGTTTGAAAAGTATAGCCGATAATTGCTAAACCATATAATAAAGCTGTAACTATATATTTAGTCTGACTGGACCATTCCGGTGGAACATTAAATAGTGCTATAATCATAACAACAAGGATAATATTTCCAATAAACATAAAGGGACGATATTTACCAAATTTAGTGTCAGTTTTATCTAATATAAATCCAATTACTGGATCTGTAAAACCATCAAAAATTCTCATTGCAGTTGCTATTCCACCAACAATTGCTGCAGAAAGACCAAGTACGTTCTGAGTAAAGAAAGCATAATACATAATTAATACAAAAGCAGTATTAGTTGCAGTATTATTTAAGGCAAAAAATGCTATCTGCCATTTTTCAGCATTATGATACTTTCCCTTTTCTTTTAACTTTTTTCTTTTTTTCTTAATTTCTTTTTGATCAGGTTTATTTAACATTAATAAGTCCTCCTATTTTTTGTAGATGTAAAAAATCTCCCGGGAATTAAATGACAAATAATTTAACTTTAATATCTTATTGGACTTATGTTAGAAAAACTAACTCTTATAATTATCACTAATAATAGTATAAAATAATTTGAAAATTTTATCGACTCGATTTCTTTGGACAAAACTATAAAAATTACAGCAAAAAAATTTTTTCACAATTAAAAATAAAAACCCCCCTAAAGAAAAGATAAAATATACTTTCTTTTCTTTAGGGGGTGCTGCTAAATATTTTTAAACTTGAAATTGTTTTCGTAATATGAAAAATTCAGCTCCATGCCTCTCAATTTTTGACTTGATACTATATTCGTTTGCTAAGTTTAAGAATTCAATTTTTAAATCTGGAAATGATTTATTTTTTAAATATTTTACTTCATGTTTATTTAAATCAGAGGGAGAACCCATTTTTAACCACTGATCAAAAGCTGATCCTGAATCTCTATTTAAAAAATAATGACTAAGTTTATACCTTCCAGTTAAATTTTTTAGTTTTAGCTCAAATAAAATGTCTTTTTTGTTTTTAAATACCTGATATCTATTATATTCATCAATTTTACTGTGATCAGCATTCTGATAACTTTTATTAAAATAAGCATAATTATAAAGCAAGATTTGAATATCATCACCTCTGGAACTAATAATATAATTATCTCCCTGGGCGATGATTTTGTCACCAAGTTCTGAAAGAATAATATAGGCATAATATCCTGATTTTTTTATTCCTTCAGTATTCATTAAACCTCTGCCTCCAAAAAACGGAAGTTCATTGATCGGCCATTCTGATATTAAATCAGAAATATTTAAATAACCTAGACCATCTAAAGTATCCTGCAGTTTAAGAGCATTATCCAGAATAAAATTTGCCATAAAAGCTGTATCATGAACAAATTCTTTAGAATTCCAGCTGACATTCCAGCGGGTAGCTATTAATTCTGCTTCTGAATATGCTTGATTTAAAAGCTTTCTTATCTTTTTAGCAATTTTTACAGAATAATCTTTCTCTTTGAATTTGAATTTAATATCTTCTAAAGTACTTTCTTTATAAAATTTTGTTAAATCCACTTCTTCATTTATTTCTGGAATAGAGTTGTGATATAAGTTTATATTATAAAAATCCACTGGTAAATTTTCGTTTGCTGCATATTTTAAGAATTTATCTGAAATAAAATTTGATTCAAAAAAACTTTCTGATGCTGGACCAACTTTTAATAATTCGGAAATACCTTTAATTTTTTTAGCTGTTTCAGCATAAAATTCGAAATATTCTTCTTCGCTTCCTGCCCAGTGAAATCCCTGATGAGGAAATTCAGTCCAAATCTGAAAGTACCATTTTTGCACTTCTTCAATCCCATATCTATTAATTAAATGAACTAAAAAAGCATCAATCAAATCAAGCCAGGCATTAATATCTTTTGGCGGAGAAAAATTGGCCTGATAATAGAAAATAGTCTTGTCTTTGCTTGCCAATAATTCAGGCATAAAGCTTAAAGTGACAAAGGGCTTAAAATTATTTTCTAAAATAAAATCAAAGATATTATCTACCAATTTCCAGTTATAGTGGATATTTTCTAAACTGTCACCTTTGCAGACTTCTAAATCATCGTTAAATATCCCTTCAAAACGAAGATATTCGAATTTTATTTCCTGCTGAAGTTCTTTGATCTGCTTTCTTAAATTTGAATCTAAAATACTTTGAGCAGTCCCTGCATTAATTAACTTCTGCCAGACATGATTTAAAGCTTTGAGGTTTTTATTTTCGTCAATTTTAACTTCTTTTTTTACCAGCTGCTCCTGCTTTTGATTATCAGCTTTATAAAGCATAATGAATTCATTAAAATAATCAACTAAATAATCTTTTTCCCCAAATTGTTGACTAATTTCTTCTTTTTTTAACTCGGTAAAATTATTTTTTAGCTCAATAGGACTCTGATCAAAATGCTCATTAAAGACCCTATAAAAACTTTTAATATTTCTAAATCCAGCTTCCAGAGCTATTTGGTTTATGTTCTTATCTGTATACAATAGCTCTTTTAGGATCTTTTCTAATTTTATTTGATCTAAATAACTTTTAAAATTAACTCCAGTTAAACTCTTAAACTTTTCAGATAAATAAGAACTGTTATAGTGAAAATCTGCTGCAATTTTTTTTAAAGTCAATTTCTTTGTGTATTCATTTTCAAGCTCTTTAATAACTTTATTTACTATATTTTCTTTCTCTTTTTTATAAAAGTCATCATTACGCTGGGTATGAATACAATAATTATTATTTAATTTTTCTATTAATTTATCTAAATTTTCTTCTGTTTTTTTCAAAAGGAGCTTATCTTCTTGAAAATAATCTAATATTAATACTGCAGTTAAATATTTTATTTTATTTAAAGCCTCTTGATTATTATTATTTAAATAAAAAATTTTACTTTCATCATAATGTTCATTTTTATTGATAAAATCACTTTTGAAATCCAAAACAAGATATTGGCTTTCCGGACTTACCTCTAAAAGTTTATAAGGTGTATAACTGTTTATTATCTGCATTTCTCCTGACTTTAAATTAAATATATCTACACTATTTTTCTTAAAATCTCTACTTTTGAAAGAAATTTTACCATTTAAAAGCCAAATCAGTTTAAAGGTTCTACTAAATTTCATGTTTTTAGTGAGAGAATTACTTGATATTTTAACTGGCAAACCAAATTTAAATTCTATTTTTTCAAAAATCATAATAAACTCTCCTCATTGATGACTTATTAATTGGTAAATTCTATATTCTTATTATATCATCTAATTTTAAGAATGTATAAAAAACCGCTTTTAATTAATCCTAAGTGGAATTTTCCACTAAAATTAAAAAAGCGGTAAAAGCTGTCTTTTATTCTTTTAAATTATCTCTAATTACCTGCTCCCAGACCTGCATATTATCTAAAAGCCAGGCAGCAGAATCTTTTTTGCCTTCTGAGTTATTAAAATCAACTTTTAGTAACTCTCTTTTTTTTCTTTTCCCCAGGAAAGAATTAACTCGTTCAATATTTTCAATATTATTTAATGGTATAATTAGACTTTTTTTAGGAACCCACCTGGTAAAATGGAGTTCATCTGGTGTTAAAAGTAAAGATCCATTACCTCTAACCTGGGTTCTACCAGCTGATTTTTGTCCAAAAAAGTTAACTTCTTTGCTGAAATAAATAATTCTATCTTTATGATAGTTTGAAAATAGTTCTTCAGCCCTTTTTCTTTTATAATAGTTAATCAATTTATGAATAGTATAATAAAGGACTGCTAAGAGAACAGGGATTAACAAAATAAATGTTTTTTGATTAAAAAACTGCATAATTTACCTCCCTAAAGAGCTTTGAAAAATATTTAATATAGAAAGGTTAAGCCTCCTCTTTTCGAACCTTATTTTTTAAACTTCCTATACCCTCAATTTCAATAATTATCTGATCTCCTTCTTTTAAAAATATCTGATCTTCTCTTGCAAAACCAACCCCCTCTGGGGTTCCTGTTAAAATAACTGTCCCCGGTAAAAGAGTCATGTTATGTGATAAATAACTAATAATTTGTTCAACATTAAAAATCATATCTGAAGTTTTAGACTCCTGCATAACCTTGCCATTTAAAATAGATTTTATTTTTAAATCACCAGGATCTAAATCAGTTTCAATCCAGGGTCCTAAAGGACAAAAAGTATCGAAGGACTTACCTCGAGCCCACTGCTTATCTATTTTTATTTGACAATCACGTGCACTCACGTCATTAGCACAGCTGTAACCTAATATATAATCATCAACTTCTACAGTTTCAATGTTTTTAGCTTTTTTAGAAATGACAACTGCTAACTCAGCTTCGAAATCAACTTCATCTGCAGCAATTTGGGGTAAAATTATATCAGAATTAGGATTAGTTAAGCTATTTGTAGCCTTTAAAAAAACTACAGGTCTCTCGGGAATTTCAGCTCCAGTTTCAACTGCATGCTGTCTATAATTTAAACCAATTGCAATAATATTTGGCGGAGTTATAGGTGCTAAAAGGTCAACATCTTTTAAAAAAAATGCCTTCTCTGCAGGATGAAATTCAGAAAAGATATTGCCCTGAATATTATATATCTGATCGTCTTTTAGAATCCCATTTCTTATTACATTATTTTTTTTGTATCTAACTATTTTCATTCTACTACTCACCTACTTATATTTTTATAAATATATTTCTTCAATAATCCTTTTCAATTCAGCTACCAATTCTGTACTACCAGCTATTATCAGTGGTGCTCCTTCAATTTCAGTCTTGTAAAACTCTCCTCCAGCTTCTTCAACTAATAATTTACCTGCAGCATAATCCCATTCTTTTAATTTAAACTCCCAAACTGCATCAATTCTAGCTGCTGCAACGGATACTAAATCAAAAGCAGCACTTCCAGAACGCCTAATACCTCTGATTTCTTTCAGTATTTTATTAAATGGGGCCAAATTATCAATTTTTGAATCTTTCTTATCATAAGGAAACCCAGTCGCAACTAGAGACTGACTTAAAGCGGTTTTGTATGATATGTTAATTTTAGTTCCAGATTTATAAGCACCTCTACCTCTAATTGCAGAATATATTTCATCAAATTCTGGAACATAAATAACTCCCATGACAATTTTATCTTTATATTTTAGAGCGATAGATATGCAGTAAATTGGATAAGCACTCGCATAATTATTACTTCCATCTAACGGATCAATAATCCAGGTGTAGTCACTTTTTTTATCCTCAAACTCATTTTCTTCTCCCATTATATTATGTTCAGGATAATTCTGTCTAATTTTAGCTCTTATCATATCTTCACTTATCAAATCAACTTCTGTGACTAGATCACTTAATGTACTTTTAGTATTAACTTTAAAACTTTCTTTTTTTAATTTTTGTCTCTGCATATGCCCCACATTTATAGCCCATTTTTTTGCCAGCACAACCGTATCTGTTAAATTTATCAAATTAAATAAACACCCCCAAACAGTATCATGTTTCATCTTAATTCTATCAAAAAAAATCTCAAATTACAATTTATAAATCATCTCATAATGGGGAATGTTATCCTCTAAATATCTATCAGATACAACCTTAAAACCAATGTTTTGATAAAGATCAAGAACATATTCCTGAGCTGATATTCTTATTGTTTTTGAGTCAAAATTATTCGCAATAAATGAGATGGCCTCTTCCATCATTTTGGTGGCAATTCCATTTTTTCTATGTTCTTTTTTAACCAAAACTCTGCCAACAGATATTTCTGGATATGATATTCCAGCAGGTATTATTCTTAAATAAGAAATAATTTCATCCTCTTCTTCATAATATAGATGAAAAGAATTCTGATCTTTATTATCACAATCTCTGTAAGGACAATTTTGTTCCACAACAAAAACATTAATTCTTGCTTCAATTATTTTATATAACTCTAAATTGCTCAGTTCAAAAAACTCTTTAATTTGCAGCTGCATAACTAACTCCTTTTCAGTAACTAATTTGAATTCTTATTTTTAAAATATTTTTCTGTTTCTAATGCGTTTTTGGGTTTAGAAAAATAATAACCTTGATAGTAATTACAATTATTTTCTATTAAAAAATCTAATTCTTTTCTATTTTCTACACCTTCAGCTACAACTTCCAAACCTAGATTTCTACCCATAACAATAATTGTCTTAACAATATTTAAATTGCTTTCGCTGTGAACAAAAGATTTGTCAATTTTTAATTTGTCAATTTCAAATCTATTTAAGTATTCTAGAGAAGAATACCCGGTTCCAAAATCATCTATAGAAATTAGTACCCCTAATTTTTTCAATTCATTTAAAACTCTAACAGTATAATCAACATCTTTGATTACAGTTCGTTCCGTAATTTCTAGTTCTAAGTACTTTGCTTCAAGTTGGTGTTTATTTAATAAATCTTTTATTTTTGAAACAAAGTTATCCTGTTGAAACTGTTCAGGGGCTATGTTAACCGAAACAAATAAATCTCGATAACCTTTATTTTTCCAAACTTTTAATTGTCTTAGAGCAGTATCTAAAATCCACTGACTCAATTCTAAAATCATACCTGTTTCTTCTGCAACTGAAATAAACTCTTCTGGCGAAATATTTAATTCTTTAAATTTACTGCAGCGAATTAAAGCTTCTACTCCAACCACTTTATTAGTTTTACATTCTAATTGTGGATGATAATGCAGTTTAAAATCCCTGTTCGAAATGACTTTTCTCAATTTGCTTTCCAGATTTAACTTTCCTGATAGCTGGCCCAGCATTGACTTGTCAAAAAACTTTATCTTGTTTTTCTGATCCACAAAATGAAGTGCAAGTCTTGATTTCCTAATTAATTCTGAGCAATTACAATGTTTTTCATTAACCGCAATTCCAAGTTCTAAATTTAAATAAACTAAGTTGTTTTCAATTTCATATGGTTTTAATAAGTTACTTAAAATATTACCTGCATATTCTTTAATTTCTTTTTCAGTTTTCGACGATTTAAAATAAAAAATAAATTCATCATTTTTTCGAGCTACTGTTGTATCTTCAGGTAAATTTTTATTTAGCCTTTGAAAAAGTTCCTGTAAAACTTCATTTCCTTTTTGATAGCCATAATTGCTGTTAATCAAAGTTAAATTTTCAGTAATTAAAGTAAATAAATAAATATTTTCTGCTTTATTTTCTTTTTTTCTTAAAGTCTCAGCTAACTGACTTTCTAGAAAATTTAAATTTGGAAGACCTGTTAAAGGATCATTATATGTTAATTCTTTTATTCTGCCTATCATCTGATTAAATCCAGCAGCTAATCTCCCAAATTCATCCTGATTACTAATATCAAGCTGATAATTTAGCTGACCTTTTTCTACTCTTTTGAATGAAGAAAGCAGACTTTTAAAATTTGAATTTATATATTTTGAAATGTCATAAATTATTAAAAATATAACTGCTATAATAATAATAAAAGCAATTAATAAAAGATATATAGTTCTATTTCTAATTTCATATATTTCAGTTAACAGCTGATCAACAATATTATAATAACTGCTTTGATAACCACCAGCACCTACAAACATTTCTGTGCCTTCTATTTTTTGCACATATGCATATTTAGTCTCTACCTGATTTGTTAGAGGATTTGTGTAGGGATAGCTGATTCTTCCAGACCCATCCTCTTCTATTACTGTAATCATTTCTTTTAATAATTGTCTTCCTTCAACCTCTAAATTTTTTCTGTTTGTACCTTCTAATTCTGGTGTAGGAGGTAAGGAAATAGTTTCACCTTTTAAATCATAAATAAAATAATACATATCGTCAACAGACTGATTTTGGTTAAGTTCCGATATTATATTCCTTATTTCTGATTCAGTTAGATCTTCATCATCTGCAGCTCTTTCCTGCAAATGCAGGTGATAATTTTTTGATAATATTTCAGCTCTATTTTCAACTAAAGTCTGATACTTGTCATAATTTCTTTCTAATAATTCCTTTTCAATTAACCTTTGATTTTCAGCTGATAAGTCATTAAACTGATAAATTACTATTCCCATCAAGAAAAACATAGCCAGGACAAAAGTCAATCCAATTCCTATCATTATTTTATTTTTTATTGAAAAATTTTTAAGCAGCTTCATATTTTTCTCCTATTAATATGTATTTATAAAGTTATTATAACAGAAAAAGTTTATAGATGAAATTATATAAAAAAAGAAAGCTCTTTCTTAACCCTAAATAGAAAGAGCTTTCTTTGAAAATCTTTAGTACTCAGTAAATATTTATTTGTTTAGATTTGTAACATTAAGCTTATAAACTCCCATTCCATTTTCATCTGTTTCTACAAAAGAAATATTAGGGATCTCATATTTTTCTATATAACTCATAGCTTCAGGATGGGAACGGAAAGTTATATCTCCAGCAGCATCAAAAGATTTAATACTCCAATTATAATCTGGAGCTGGATTAATTGTTCCCATTTCTTCAATGTAGTTCATAATAATTTCCCTATTTACCAAACCACTTGGGGCATAAACTGGATCTTCTGCTACTGCAGGTGGGAAATCTCCTCCTCCACCAGCGCGATAATCATTGGTCACTACCAAAAATTCCATTTCTTCAGTTAACGGTTTACCCTCGTAAGTGGCATTTACAACTCTTTCTCCTTCTGCTTTAGTTACATCAATTTCATATTCTATTCCATCAATTACATCAAAATTATAAGCTGCAAATTCAGGATCTAATAGTTCTTGAGTTTCCTCTGAATTAGGATCAATTCTATTGAAATTTTCTGCACTTCTTTCCAGCCAATCAATTATCTGTTTACCGTTTAAGTGCATTACTCTAATTTGATTATCATAAATATAAATATCTGTTACATCACCAATAGTTACTCCACCTGTCATAACCTCAGTGAAATAATCTGCATCCTCTCTACCAGCTCTAAATGGAGCTGCAGCAGATAGGATTGGTAAATCAGAATATTCACCAGAACTGAACTCATCTTTGGCCCACCATAACTGAGCATCATTAATTATTTGAGTCACAGGAGAATCCATAACTCTTGATAAATAAGAAGTGATATCTCTTTCAGTATCACCAATTGGTGTTCTTACATATTCAATAACATTTTGATGAACATCATCAGCTATTTCTTCGATTTCAGGATGAGATTCTACATTCTCATCAACAATTTCGTGTCTTACCTGATGGTCTACAACTCTCCAGCTGCCTTTATTTTCTTCAACCTCTAAATCAATGACCCCAAGAGCAGATCCCCAGGAACCTGGCATTACAGTTGGTACACCAAATATTGTTCCCTCTTCTGCATTAACTCCTTCTAAATCTTTATAGTCATCTGGAAAAGTCCCGTGATGATGACCGGTAATTAAAGCATCTACTTCATCCATTTGTGCAATATAATAAGATGCATTTTCTCGAGCATCATAAGAATCAACATCTGCATCAGAAATTCCTGAATGTGATAAAACTACCACTAAATCAGTTTTTTGAGCTAGTTCAGGTATTACTTTTCTAGCAGAATCAACAATATCTTCAATTATTACATTCCCTTCTAAATGATCTTTACCCCAGAGCATAGATTGAGGGGGAACAAAACCAACTACACCAATTCTAATATCTTTGCCATTTATATTTTTAGTAACTATCGTGTAAGGATCTGTATAATATTTTTCCTCATTATCAGCAAGTTTAATATTTGCTGATACAAATTGAAATTCTGCTCCAGCCATTGCCTTTTCTAAATAATCCATGCTGTAATCCTGCAGCTCATGATTTCCAATTGTGGCTGCGTCATAACCTGCATGATTATAAGCTTTGATTATTGTCTGAGTTTCTCCTTCAGCAATTGGATCAATTTGATATTCATAAAGACCAATTAAACTACCCTGAATGAGATCGCCATTATCAAGCAGTAATGTATTAGGATTATTTTCTCTTTCTTTTTCAATTAAAGAATAAATCTTAGAAAAACCTATTGTTTCATCTGGATTGTCTTCCATATAATCATAAGGCAGTAGATATTGATGGACATCAGAAGTAGCAAGAATACTCAAAGTTTCAGCCGCCATCATTGAAAAAGAAAAACTAAGAACTAACAACAAAGCCAAAATCACACTAATAACAATTTTTCTTGCTTTTAACAATTTTATCACTCCCCCTTAAGTCTAAACTAATTTTAATAAATTCTAAATATTATGTCAAATTATAAAAAAGAAAAACAGCCTAAAAGGCTGTTAAAATAATATGCTTCGTTATTCGTTTTTATTTTTGGAACTATTTTTGTTTTTTTCTTTAATAGCTTTAGACATAGTTTTCTTTAAAGTCTTCATAATATCTTCTTCGCTGTCAACACCCATAACAATGATATCCGGACTTCCACCAAAAAAATGATTAAAGATTTCAAAAACTAGAAACCCTGTTAATAAAGCAGCTAATGCTAACTCAAGACCAAAGCTATTGTAAACTAAAGCAAAACTTAAAGCAGAAATAAAACCAATTATATATGATAAATGATTCCTGTGCTGTGTTATAAACATTGAGAGAAGGTCTTTTAAAACTGCTAATTTTTTATTGATAATATCACTTCTCCTTTTTCTTTTTCGACTAAGTAAATAATATCAGTGTTTATTTTAAATGTCAAAAAAACTATTCCAAAAACAAATAAGCCCAGCTTATAAAATAAACTGAGCCTTTTTCATAATTTAAATTAAAAATTAGTCTTCAATAAAGAAAACATCATTGTAATATTCAGCTTCGATTTCTCGTTTATGTGCAATAGAGTTATTTAGATTTTTTACAAAAACTGAAAGCCATTTTGCATATAATTGATGCATTAATTCTAAATTAACATCTGTCTGCTGCCAAAACTCCTGATGCAGCTGACTTTTATGCTTCCAAATAATTTTTGTTTCTTCTTTTACAGCTCCTGATAAGCGGTCACAGGGCATTCTTTCTACAAAATGTTCATTAATTATCTCAAAAGCATCTTCTAAATTAAATTCTTCCACATTATCACGTATTTTAGCCTTTTCTGCTAAGTTCTCTGCCTGTGTAGAATAGATATCAAAAAATAGTTCCTGATCGTTATACTCTTCCATTAAAGCTGCTACAACAGCTGCTTCACGACTTTGAGCACTTTTTACTGCAGATTCTAACCAGGGATGAATATCGCTGCCTGCAATCAATTCTGATAATGGCTTATCTTCTTTTAATTCACCATATTTTTGACGATAGGGGAAAATAATGTTTTCAACATCTGATTTCGAATATTTCTTGCTGAATTTTTCTACAATTTCCATCTCTCTTTTTTCAACTATTTGAATCTGATTATATAACCACATGTGGATTGGACCTAAAAATGCACTCATTATCAAATCTCCTTTTTAATTAATATACTTGATTATTCTTCTCAAGTAATTATAGCATCTTCAGAAAGGAGTTTATATGATATGCATCACAAAAGAAAAGCAATGTTAAAATTAAGGCTTAGCTTTTAATGAATTTTAATTATATAGGTTGACTCAAAATTATTTCCAGCTTCTAAAGCCATAATACCTTCCTTTTCTTCAAGTTTACCACTGCTGTCAATTGAATCAGCAATTCCATGCCAGGGCTCAATACAAATAAACGGAGCAGCAGCTGATTGAGACCAGATTCCTAGATAAGGAAATTTCTTAAATTCCATTTCAACTTTTGCATCAGAGTTCTTATTCTTTAGTGTAATCTTTTCTGAATTCAAGTTTTTGAAAACTAAAGCATCATCTTTAAAACTATCTGCCTTAAGTTTTAAAATTTTAGACTCTTTAATTATTTTTTCTTTATTGCCGTTTAAAAGCCCTGAGTCCAGCAAATAGCGGCTTGTATTTTCGGGTTTTTCAAATTCTAAAAAATAGTCTTCTTTGTTTTCATTCTCGTTCAAGGGCCAGTAAAAAGCAGGATGAGCTCCGATAGAAAAATACATTTTCTTTTGGTCCCTATTTATCACATTATAGCTAACTGCAAGTGAAGTTTCTTTAATCGTATATTTAATTTCTAATCTAAATTTGAAAGGATATTTTTCTAAACTTCTTTTGTCTTCAGTCAAACTGTAGGTTAGATGGTTTTCCGATTGATCTGTTAATTCAAAATCTTTATCTCTCGCAAAACCATGTTGAGTCATCGTATATTTTTGATCATTATAAAAATAATTATTATTTTTTAGTCGCCCAACAATCGGGAATAAAACTGGCGCAGATCTTCCCCAATACTCTGGATCTCCATGCCAGAGATAATTTTTATTATTCTTTTTTAAAACTAATTTCTTTAGTTCAGCTCCTAGACTATCTACCGTAATTAGAATTTTATCATTTTCCAGTTTAGAAATCATTTTTACCCCTCCAAAAATTTACATATTATAAGGTTACTCCATCTTTAAAAATAGCAATCTCTCGATAATCATTAATTTCATTTTTTGTTTTAGTTTTTTTAGAAGCAAGATCCAGAAGATATTCAAAAAACTCTTCTGCCAGAGAATCCATATCTCGCCCTTCAAGTAATTCTCCAGCATTAAAATCAATCCAGTTCCTCTTTTTGTCATACAATCGAGTATTCGTAGAAACTTTAACTGTTGGTACCGGTCCGCCAAAGGGAGTCCCTCTTCCAGTTGTGAATAAAACCATATGTGCACCAGATAATGAAAGCGCTGTTGTTGCTACTAAATCATTGCCCGGGCTTTCTAAAAGATTTAATCCATTACCCGTAACTTCGTCTCCATAGAAAAAGACATCATTGACAATCCCTGTACCACCTTTTTGAGTACAGCCCAATGATTTTTCCTCCAGAGTAGTAATTCCTCCTTCTTTATTTCCTGGAGATGGATTTTCATAAATCTCCTGATCATGAGAAAGAAAATAATCTTTAAAACCATTGATCAGCTCTACTACTTTTTCAAAAGTCTCTTCATCCTTAGCTCTGTTCATTAAAATTTTCTCCGCTCCAAACATCTCAGGAACCTCAGTTAAAATACTGGTACCCCCATAACTTCCGAGTTTATCAGAAATTCTACCCAGTAAAGGGTTGGCAGTTACCCCGGAAAATCCATCAGAACCACCGCATTTTAAACCAATTTTAAGCTCTGAAACTGGGATTTCTTCCTGCTTAAATTTTTCAGCATAAGCAACCAGATTATCTAAAATGTTATCTGCTGCCTTTTGATCATCTTCTACATCCTGGAGGTTAATAAACTTAACTCTATCTGAATTGTAATCTCCAATATATTCTTTAAAATCTTCAATTAAATTATTCTCACAGCCAAGGCCCACAACCATTACTGCTGCTGCATTGGGATGGTTAACCAATCCAGCAAGTGCTTTTTGCGTCATTTCTAAATCATCACCAAGCTGGGAACAGCCGTAAGGATGAGGGAAAGCATGAATACTGTCAATAACCTGATTTTCAATCAGTGCTTGATGTTTCATCTCTGCTTTTAAAGCTGTTTTTTCTACAACCTTATTAATACAGCCAACTGTGTTAATTATCCAGATATCATTACGAATTCCAACTTTTCCATTCTCCCGTCTGTAGCCCATAAAAGTAGGCATTTCTGCAGCTGATGCTTTCTCAGGCAAATCAGGCTGATATTCATAATCCAGTTTTCCCGAAAGAGCAGTCTTTAAGTTATGGGTGTGAATCCACTCACCTTTTTTAACTTCTTCTGTTATCTTTCCAATTGGAAAACCATAACGAATAACTTCATCTCCTGCAGCAAAATCCTTTAAAGCCACCTTATGCCCGACAGGGATATCACTTAATACTTTTATTTTTTCTCCTTCAACTTCAATGAAGTCTCCGGCATTTAGTTCTTCAACTGCAATCACTATATTGTCATTTCTATTAATTAATAATACTTTGGCTCCCATAAGAACCTCCTTATTTATTCTAAAATAGCCTGGAATATAAAATTCCCAGGCTATTTAAATTTATATTTGATTATTATTTCATTTACTTTGCATTTTTAAAGAATAACTCTTTTGGTCCATAATAACTTACATGTGCTACTAAATCTGCAGCTACACTATAAGGCATTCTGCCGCGATCTACTTGACGGCCAACAACATTAGCTAAAGTTCTTCTAAACATTTCAGAGCGGGAAGAATAGGACATCAGCTTACGAGAATCAGTTACCATACCAGCTAAGTTATAAAATAAATCAACATTTGTAACCTGCTGCAGCTGTTTTTCCATTCCATAAGGATTATCAGTTAACCACCAGGCTGCTCCTAAGGAAACATTTGGGAAAGCTCTTGAAATTGTAGATGCTGTAAACCAATGAGTCGATTCCATAGTATATAGTACAATATCCAGCTCAGAATCAAATTTATTGACAAAATACTTAAGATTTTCAACTAGCTCAATATCACTATTAGAAATATCTCCACCAGTATCAGGACCTAAGTTTTGGTAAAGGCTATCTCTATAATTTCTAACTGCACCAATATGCAGCTGTGTTATCCAGCCGCTCTCTCTATTTAACTTCCCAAATTCAATTAAGGTAAATGCTTTAAAGTCTCTAATTTCTTGATTAGTTAATTCTTTACCTGCAATTGCATTTGCATAAATTTCAGCTGCAGCTTCTTTTTCAACTTCGTAAGAAATTGGCTCTAATACTCCATGATCACTAGCTACACAACCCATTTCGTCAAAATAATCGTGAGATTTCTTAAGGGCTTTTAAAAGACCTTCTAAATCGCTAACATTTTCATCATACGCTTCACCAAGTTTATTTACATATTCATACCAATTTCCGTGCTCAATATTCATAATTTTATCAGGACGCCAGGTTGGAAGAATCGTTACTCCATCAACCTCTGTTTTTGCTTTTTTATGATTTTCTAAGCGGGAATATGGTTCATCAGTTGTACACATAATCTCTACATTCATTTCTTTTAATAAATTCTGAGGTTTCATTTTTTCTTCAGCCAACATATTTTTAGTCTTCTGCCAAATCATTTCAGCAGTGTGTTTAGAAATTGGAGCTTCAATACCAAAACGACGCTTTAGATCGAGATGAATCCACTCATAAGTTGGATTACCCGCTATTTCTGGAAAAATTTCTGCTAAAGCCAGCCATTTTTCTTTATTAGAAGCATCACCTGTAATTTTTTCTTCTGGTACTCCTCTTTTACGCATCATTTCCCAAACATAGTGGTCTGTAGCTGCTTCTACTTCCCAAATATCATTCCAGCCTTCATCAGCTAAAATTTCAGCTACATCTCCATGATTATGGGCATCTAAAATTGGTAAATGCTCAATTTCTTTATATAATTTTTTTGCAGTTTCACCTTCAAGTAAATAATTTTCATCTAAAAAAGCCATTATATTCCTCCTAATTTTTCTTAATTTTTATAAAAACCAAGTTTGTTTAAATGTCTACCGATATGTTTTTCTAAGGCTCTACGGTATTCCTTATCATGTTCATCCCAGAATTTATATAACTTATCCCTAAAAATATATCTATCGTCTTTTTTATCCTGGAGTATGAAGCCATAGGTTATATGCAGCAGCTGTCTAACTTCATTGATTTCCAATAATTCTCCCAGCTCCTGATCGCTCATTCTGGCAAGTTCAGGGACTTTATCTAAATCAGTAGTCACATGATAAAATTCTTTGGCAGCTTCAAATTTTTCTAAAGCATAAGCATGGATATCCCTGTATAAAGATGGATTATTTTCAGCAACTACTCTGATAGCTTCCAGCCAGTTAGTCCCTGCAGTTTTAACATGGACTCGCCCCTGAGTGTGTCGACCGATAATTGGGAAAACACTAAACTTGTCACTTCCAGAGTGGATACTTAATTTATAACCAAAACGATCTGCAATATCAGCGTGTACTTTAAATTCTTTTTCAAACTGTTCTAAATCACCAATATAATCAATACCTTTTTGAAACTCTCCCACAAAACGAGGTGCCAGTGAATTAACTTCGATGTTATTTCTTTTCAATTCGTTTGCTACGAAAAAGTGTGCTTCTGGTGTTGTTGGGGTAGAAGTTTCATCAATCGAAATTTCGAAATCAACATCACGAGCCGAAGTTTTTATTAAGTGTTGAATCTCTTTTGCAAAGTCAAGCATTTTATAATAAATTAAAACTATTTCTTTGAAATTATCCTGATTATATTCAAGTTGATAACCAGAACTCAAAACAAAAGTCTTATTTAAATACTGATTTTCTAAACCCTCACGAAGATAATCCGGAACTTCTGAATAAGCACTTTCAACCTCAGCTTCTGACATCTGATCCAGATTATCGTTAATATACTCAGTACAATCTAGAGTAAGCATTGTATATCCCAGATCTAAGGCTTCCTTAATGTCAGGTTTTTCTTTTAAATGATCAGCATCTGCTGCAAAACCAGCTTGATAACCTTCTTGAAAAACTGCCCAGCTAACATCATCTAATACAGATTTAAATGTCCTTCCTGTTAGATCTAATTCTCTAACTGACTGTTGTGCAAATACAGGCATGGCAGCGCTTTCTTTAACAGCTTCTATATGCCCTGGAGTAGCAATTCCTAAGCGATCTCCAAGACCAATACTTGCTGTTTCAGTTCCAAGAGTTGTTGGAGCCGTAAATGGAAAAACTTCTCTCAATATTTCAGCATTATAATGACTTAAAGGTGCAATTTTGGCTTTAAAGCCAGCTAATTTTTCAGTTTCCCCCTGAAAAAGCTCGAAATTCTTGCTTTTATTCAGAATAACCAATTTCTTTTTCTGATCAATCTTTGCTAAAAAATAAAATGATTTATCTTGTTTAATGATTGATCTAGGATATATCCTATAGTCTTCAGCGTATTCAGCAACCTTCTTAACAGCCTCTTTAGAAGTTCCAACTAATTCTTCTGCAAAATCTTTCCAGGACATATTATTACCTCCTTAAGATTGAGAAAAAATGTTTATTCTATGCTGTACAAATTTTTAATATTTAAGCCTTTGATAAAATTCTAATCTATTTAATTAAATTCTCTAAACTCTGCTTCATTCCTTCTTTTTCAATCATTTTCAAGTTAGAAATTAAAGAATCACTTAACCCGGGCAGCTGGTTTAAGTCTCTATCCCAGAAATCCTGCTTAGCTAAAACAGTCTCTGCTAAATCTGCCATCTTAACCTCTTCTGCTTCATAACGGCTCCAGAGCTCTGCAAAATATTTAAGAGCTTTTTTATCATCACGAATTAAATATTTTTCTCCATCACGGTAAGCTGCAAGTTTTCCGTCTTCAAGTTCTGTGCCATGGTAAAAATGGATTAATGCTGCTAGAGCAAAACTTAGACGCTCAGGTACTTTATTATATTCCTCAATATGCTGAACCAGTGAAGGCAGCACTCTGGTTTTAAATTTAGAAGTTGAGTTTAAAGAAATATCAAGCCATTTGTGATCGATATATGGATTTTTAAATCTTTCAAAAATCTTAGAAGCAAAGTCTTCTAGCTCTTCTTGATCTGCATCTAAGGTTGGAATTATATCTTCAAATACTGCCTGCTTAATAAACTCTCCCACCAGCTCATCATTAACAGCATCTCTGACTAAATCAATACCTGCTAAATAGGAAACTGGTACTGTTGAGGTGTGAGCACCATTTAAAATCCTAACTTTTGTTGTTCGATAAGGAGTTAAATCATCTACCCATTTAACATTAAGCCCTGCTTTGTGGAATGGAAGTTTCTCTTTTAAGCTTTCATCTCCCTCAATAACCCAGAGGTGAAAAATCTCGCCTGTATCAAGGTTCTGATCATGGTAGCCAAGTTCTGCTTCCAGCTGATCTATCTCATTAAAGGGATAGCCAGTTACAATTCGATCCACAAGGGTATTTAAGAAATAATTTGATTCTTTAATCCATTCTGCAAATCCTGCTTCCAGACCCCAATCTTCTGCTAACTGCAGTACTATTTTTCTTAAGTTATCACCATTGCGGTCAATTAACTCTACTGGAATGATAACCATTCCTTTATCTGCTGCTCCCTTAAAAGTCTGATAGCGGCGGTAAAGATAAGCCGTTAATTTACCCGGATATGATTCGGGTGGGGTATCACTTAATTTGTCAGCTTCATTGTAGGTAATACCTGCTTCGGTAGTATTGGAAACTACAAACTCTATTGCTGGATTTTCTGCCAGCTTTAAAAATTCTTCCCACTGAGCATATGATTCAATACCTCTAGAAATAGAAGTCATAATTTCTTTTTTGTTTACCTCTTCACCATTTTCAATACCTCTTAAATAAAGAGTATATAAGCCGTCCTGTTGATTTAGATTAGAAATTCTTCCTTCTCTAATTGGCTGAACAACTACAGTCCTCCCTTTAAAAATTCCTTTTTTGTTCATTGTATGAAACATCCAGTCAACAAAGGCTCTTAAAAAATTACCTTCACCGATCTGCACAACTTTTTCTGGATAGTCAAGAATTTCAGCTGGAAAATCAGCCAGTTCTGTACCTAAAAGTTCAGATTCTAAATAATTTCGATTTAGACCCGGTAAATTATTATCAGACATTATTTGCCTCCTTTAAAATATAAATAAAATCTTTGTAAAATTTCTTTTTTACCCTTCTTATAAAATTATATAAGAAATATGCTGATGATACAATTAAATTACTTGTTATCTTATGAAAAAAATAGTCATTTAGCTTTATTTTTAAAGTCTTAAGAAATAATTGATATAAAAAAACAGCACATTTTTGATTAAAATAATAAATGTGCTGTTATCTAATTAAGCGAATTTCATAATACGCTTAATTTAGTTTAATTCAAAAAAATATTGTCTGCGAATCATGAAAATAAGCCTTTTAACTTAAATTTGAAGATTTTAATGATTTACCATAGATTTACTGCTAAAATTTAGACGCACTTAGCTTGGGTAACTTAAAATCATGCTTTAAAATACTTTTTAAGCAGCTAAAATCTGATTTTGCAGCTTGATTTTCTCTGCTGCGATTCTTGCAGCTATCAAACTGATAGAACTTAATAGCAAATGAGTTTTAACTTTCTTGGCTCCCATTACAGTTAAGTTTTCTAAATTTAGATGCTCTTTTAATCTGGAAAAAGTTCTTTCAACACTGGTTCTTTTGTTGTAGATCTTTCTCCAGGTTCTAGAATCCCTATGTGGAGTTGATATGTATCTTGGATTATCCTTTGGTCTTGTTTTAGTTACTCGACCATAATTTTTATCAGAACACCATTTAGTTCCGTGTATACAGTCAACTTTACCACATACATGTGGACATCTGAATTTGTTGACTCCTTTGTAGTGACCCCAGTAATACATTTTATGACCTCCACTACAGACTGGTGTTCCTTTAAAATCATAGAAACCAGCTGGTGGTTGCTTAGCGTTACGCTTGTTAATTGGAGTAATAGCCTGAGATTCCTGTTCAAATAAAATATGCTCATAGATATCAGTGTAGTCATACCCTGAATCCATAGTCCAGTATTTGGGTTTAGTTAAATTTCTTTCAGCTAAAAAGCTATTAACTTTTTTAACTAAAGGTATTGCTTGAGTTTTATCTGAGTGATTGGCTGGAGTTAAAGTTAAAGCTATTGGTAGTTCTGATTTGGTTTCAACTGCAGCATGTATCTTCCAGCCATACCAGGTTGTCTGATTTTTATGGGAGTCGAATTTAGTACCCCAATCAGGGGTAAAAGAATTTTCTTTATCTATCTTTGACCTTGGTTTAGCTCGCTCATATGCTTCTAGTTTTGAAGCATCAATAGCCATTGTTTCAGTGTCCAATAAATTAAGTTCTATGCTTTGATCTAAGAGGTCATTCATTAGTGATTCCAGTCCATCAGTCTCAGATAATTTGCTGTAATAGCGGCTAAAAGTTGCTTCACTGGGCACCCGTCCAGTGGTAGAAAAACCGCAGACATATCTGAGATAAGGACTTCTATCAATTTTGCTTACTAAGTCTGCTCTGCTAGGAATTTTTTCGATTTGTTGGACCAGAAAAGCTCTTAAAATAGCTTCTGGATTATATCCAGATGGTCCTTTATTGGACTTAGGTTTTATCTTTTCAACTAAAGGTTTAAGATCAATAGGATCTAAAATACAAATTAATTTGTCTGTTTCCGATATATTTAGTAATTCTTCAAAGGGAAAGAGACACTCTTGTCGAATATTATTAATAGGGCTTCACCTTCTTTCGTGTTTTTTGGGTGCTACTATTAAATTCGACAAGATGGGGTGAAGCCCTTTTTATATCATTAAAATCTTTGTTATATCAAGGCTTATTTTTATGAAATTCGCTTAATTAGTTATCATTTATGTAATTAGATTTAAATCAATTTTTTATTGTAGTTAATAGCGGTTAAATTTTTAAATTATATCAGTTGATTTATCTCCTTTAATTAAATTCCAGATAAAGGGTCCAAATAATAAGATTAAAGTTAAGACAAGAAAGAATAAACTAATTGGACGAGTTACAAATGTTGACCACTGTCCATCAGCTAAAATTAATGATCTTCTTAAATTATCTTCAAAAATAGGGCCTAAAATCAATCCTAAAACTATAGGTGCTGGAGAAAAGCCAACTTTTCTTAAGAAAAATCCAATTAATCCACTAATTAATAATATCCAAATATCAAAAGTTGAGTTATTAATTGCATAAGAACCAACTAAACAGAAAATCATAATTGAAGGTATTAAATATTGTTTTTTAACTGTAATTAACCTGGCAAAATATTTAGCACCAAACAGTCCAAATATGAGCATAAAAATTACTGAAAGTAATAAACTCAAAAATATTGAAGAAACAAAAGGCATCTGCTGTTTAAAAAGAAGCGGACCTGGTCTTAGACCCTGCATAATTAATCCACCCATTAAAACTGCAGTCATCGGATCTCCCGGTATACCCAGAGTTAACATAGGCATTAAAGCTCCACCGGTACTGGCATTATTGGCAGCTTCCGGAGCTGCAATACCATCAACAATACCTGTTCCTAGTAATTCTGGATGTTTAGAAAATCTCTTTTCCTGCCCATAAGCTACTAAAGCTGCAATTGAACCACCAGCTGCTGGAATTGCACCAATAATCACACCTATTATTGATGATCTAGTTATTGTAGGAATCAGTCGTTTAATATCAGAAAAAGAAGGAATAATATCTTTAACAGCCTGATCAATTACCAATCCGTGTTCTTCTTCAGAAATCTGCATTAACATTTCAGAAATCCCATAAAGACCAATCATGACAGGTATTGAACTAACTCCTTCTATTAATTCTGGCTGTCCAAATAAAAATCTAGGAAAGTTTGTAATAGGATCCATACCTATAACACCAATAACTAAGCCAAGTAAACCCCCAATCAATCCTTTTAACATTGACCCGGTAGAAATTATGGCAATTATACTCAAACCAATCAAAGTAATACCTACATATTCTTGAGCACTAAATTCCAGTGCCACACTTGCCACCATCGGTGCTGCTATTGCTAAAACAAAAACACTCAAAATACCCCCAATTGCAGAAGATACTGTAGCTATTCCAATTGCTTTACCAGCTTTACCCTTTTGACAGAGGGGATAACCATCTAAACCTGTGGCTATTGCATTTGGTGTACCAGGTATATTAATTAATATTGCAGCAACTGAACCCCCATAAACCGCTCCTGTATATAAACCCAACAAAAAAGCAAAAGAGAGAGTTGCATCAATTCCAAAAGTAAAGGAAATGAAAACAGCTATTGTCATTGTTGCAGTTAACCCCGGTAATGAACCAAAAATTATTCCTACCAAAACCCCAAATCCTGAAAATAAGAACATCATGGGATTTGAAAAGAATTTAAGTCCCTCTAAATAAATATCCATCGAAAATAATTCCACTTAACTTCACCTCACATATTTAAATTAGTAATCCACCTGTTGGAAATGGGATATTAATAAATTCATTGAAAACTAAATAAATCACAATTGTAATAATTAAAGAAATAAATCCAAGTTTCTTAATGCTTCTTTCCTCTTTTGAAAAAAGACTGTATATCATAATTGATATAAAAATAAATGTAGCTGTTGCAAAGCCTAAGTAAGTTAACAAATATGGATAAATAATTAGCATTACTAATGTACCCAAAAACAATTTAAGTGAGGAAGTGTTTTTCCAAATTTCTATATCACCTTTATTCTTATAATCCTTAACAAATGCAGTAATTATTAAAGCAACTGCAAGCACAGCTAATATCACTGCCAAAAGTTGGGGATAAAAACCTGCATTTAATACCCTTGGTCTTCCCTCCCTCACAGGAAAGGTTCCAGAATAAAAATATAATGCTCCCGCAAAAATCAAAAGCAGAGTACCGAGTATTTTATCATATTTTTTCATTATTTTACCACCCCTTTTATATCTAAAATTATACCATGAGAATCTATTTAACAACCAATACTGAAGTCTTAGCCTGACGAACAATTTTTTCTGAAGTACTGCCTAATAATTTATCCTTTAATTTTCTGCTGCCTTTATCAGCAATGACTAATAAATCAAAATCGTTTTCATCAGCATATTCCACAATATCTTCAGCTGGATAATTTCCTTCTTTAACAACTCTTTTAGTTTTTAATCCCTGTTCTCCTAATACTAATTCACACTGACCATAAACCATACTGCAGGTTTCTAGAGCTTTTTCGGTTTCAGCCTTTTTCATTTCTAACTTCTTATTTTCTTCATCCAATTTTTCTTTTGAAGTTACCAGTTTAAAATCAGGGCTAACTACTGTTAAAAAAGTTACATCACCTTTACAGAGAAGAGCAAGTTCCTGAGCTTTTTGAGCAACTTTTGAACAGCTTTCTGACCCTTCAATTGCAACTAATATTTTAAGCATTTATATCACACCTTCTCATATCAATAATTAATATAATCAAAACATAAAGAAGGGTTTTTCTATTATCTTATTCCAATTATACATTATCCAATTTATTAATAGAAAAACCCTTATTTTAGATCAAGTATTTTTTAAAACTAATTTTAATCATCAATAAATTCTACACCAAGATCATTTACTAGATAGTCTAAGCGTGCTTCTGCTGCGTCTACAGTTCCCTGAAACTCTTCCGCATTTTTATAAATAGGTTGGAATCCAGCTTCAATTAAGAAGTTTTCAATTTCTGGATCTTCCATTGCTTTTTTAATTCCTTCTTCTAAAACAGCAATTCTTTCTTTAGGAGTTCCCTTTGGTGCTACAAAACCACTATAGTTACCAATTGAAAGATCAATACCCTTTTCTTTTAAAGTAGGTACATTTGGAAAATCAGGATGTCTTTCATCAGCAGCGATAGCCAGCATTCTTAAGTTACCTGCTTCAACCTGTGGTGCAACATCTGGTAAAGGGATATTTGTTGAATCAACATGACCACCAACTAAGGCTGTAATAGCTTCTGCATAACCAGGGTAAGGAACATGATTTAATTCAATGCCTGCTTCCTGTTCAAATACTGCTGCATAAATATGTGCACTAGCTCCTGTACCGGAGTTAGAATTTTTAATTTCTCCAGGATTATTCTTAGCATATTCAACATATTCTTCAATTGTCTGCCATGGACTATCAGCATTAACTGTAACAGTTGCAGGAATTGTGATAACCTGAGCAATTAATTCTACGTTTTCCATTTCTGGATACATTGGTGAAACATACTTAGCCGAAACAGTAGACATAGAAGTAGTTCCTATTGTATAGCCATCATTTTTGGCATTTTCAATTAACATTGAACCAACTACTCCACCACCACCTGGCTTATTTTCTACAACAAAAGCTTCACCATAATAATCTTCTAACCAGTTAGTTATAGGTCTTGTAAGTACATCTGTCATTCCGCCAACAGACCAGGGAATAATAACTCTTACATCTCTTTCAGGATATTCTGCAAAAGAAACTCCAGATACACTAAGTACTAAAACTACCATAAGCGCTGCTACTAAAAATGATTTGCTTAAATTTCTTCTCATTTGATCTCCTCCAATTTTTTTGTTTAAAAAATTACGAAACTAAACCCCTGCCTATTTAATTATCACCCCCTTATTTGATAATCTTTCCTTTCATATACTTATTCCAAACATTTTCAAACCAGTTATCATCTTGAGGAATTTCTTTAACCTGCTCCCAATTGAATTCACAGTTATCGCCATCATAAAAAACTCTCTGAATTTTATCATTCAAATGATCATTTCCTGCTTTAAATCTAAACTTTTCATCTAAATCATCTATTGGAAGCTTACCATCACTATCATAAATTAGATAGGACCCTCTACTTATTCCTCCCTTTTTGATATAATCCTTTATTGCAGATAGATAAACATATTGAGTTATTAACATATCATAATTTTGAAATGCTAATGGAAGCTCTTTGATTGATGACAACTTGCTTTGTTCTAACAAGTTATCTAAATCAATTTTGCTTGCTTTAATCCCCTTTTCTGCAGACTCTAAAGAACGAATATGTGCTCCAATTTCGCTCATTCTCTGACCAATCTTAGATCTAATATCTAAAATAGTTGAAGATTTATCTGTATTTTGAACAAGTTTTTCTCCCATAGTTATTTTCTTTTCTATCTCAGCTTTTGCTGACTCTAAAAAATCGTCCAGCTCTAATGGATCTCCCTGATAGTTAGCAGTTATATACTGTGCTGCTCTTGTACTCCCAACCTGACCTGAGTTTAAGGCACTCCCGCCAGGTCTATATACACCATGGCTGCCGTTAACTTCTCCAACAGGGAAAAAGTTCTTAAGATTACTTTCCCACCAGAGATCAGCATGTAAACCACCATTGTTGTGCTGAGCACAAACTGCAATTTCTAAATACTCTTTAGTGATATCAATTCCATTATCTTGATATAGATCAATTGCTGGCTGGTTCATTTTAGCGAGCCTCTCAATTGGCGTACCAAAAAGAGAATTTGAATTGTCTAGATACTCATATGTTTCTTTACCTAAAATTGAGAAGTCTAAATTACCTTCTTCATCAGAACCCCAGCTTGGATTTCCCATAAAATCAAGCCAGACTCTTCGTCCTTTGATCACTGTCTCGTTATACACTAAAATATCAATTATTGAAGAAGCATAATCATGAACTTTTTTAGGGTCAAAAGGCCACTGATAACCTTTTAGAAAAATAGCGTCCAGCATTTTACCTGGATCATTAAAATATTCTTCTAAAAACTCTTTTTCATCATTTCCTGACTGATCTGTAGAAACATATCTCGGCAGTACCTGCTGATAAGTTCCGGATAAATTCCATCTAAACTTGATCGAAGCAATACCATACTGTGATTCAGTTAGGTTTTTACCCTTTGCTCCTGCTTCCAGAGCAATACCTGTTGCTCCTGTTTGGCTCCCCGGGTAAACAGAAGTTGCATACATTCCTGCTGGGCCTCCTGTTGCATAAATAACATTTTTGCAGTTAAAAAGTGTATATCTTTGATTTTCATCTTCCAAATTATTTAAATTTAAAGCTAAGAGCCCAATTACTTTTCCCTTATTTTCATCTGTCAAAACTGAGATTACCTGATAACCATCAAAAATTTTAATATTTTTAGCTTTAACAGTTTTCTCTAAATTCTCGGTCATTAATTTAGATGTTAAAGGTCCAGCAGAAGTAGCTCTCTGTCTTGGGTCATGATCAGTTTTATAACCGACATATTCTCCAAATCTATTATGCGGAAAAGGAACTCCAATATCCACTAAATGATAAAAACTTTGAGCCGAAAGAGCTGCTTCTGTTAAAGCAATATCTCCATCCATACTTCCTCCAGCATAAAAAGTTTTGGCCATTTCTAGAACTGAATCATCCTCTTCCCCAGCAAGGGTAAGTTTATAGTAAGTTTGTTTATCAGAACCGGTGTTTCTTGATGTTCCTTGATTGATACCTTCAGTTATAATTGCAATATCTTTTTGCCCATAATTATATAAGCGGTCAGCAGCATTAAAGCCAGCAGCTCCTGAACCAACAACTGCTGTATTGAGATTATAAACTTCTACGTTTAAGTCTTTAATCTTAGTATTAAATGACTGCAATTTATAACCTCCTTAAATGAAAGCCGCCATCAACATTAATGACTTCAGCTGTTGAAAAATCAAGCATTCCTGAACAAAAAACTGATACTGCCTTTGCAATGTCTTCGGGATAACCCCAGCGCTTGATCGGAGTAATACCCTCTCCTATTAATTTATCGTATTTATCTTTAACTACACTTGTCATATCTGTATAAATTATTCCCGGTCTTACCTCATAAACATTTATCTCATATTCTGCCAACCTATCTGCAAATAACTTAGTAATCATACTGATGCCGGCTTTTGAGATACAGTACTCTCCTCTCCCTGGAGATGAAGTATAAGAAGATGAAGAAGCAATATTCACAATTTTTGGCTCAATTTCAATCTTATTATCTTCTTTTTCCGCTACCATAATATTTGCAATCTTTTGAGTGAAGAAAAATGTTCCTTTTAAATTGATATCCATTACAAAATCATAACTTTCTTCGGTTGTTTCAAGAATATCTTTTCTTACCTTTGGTGCTACTCCGGCGTTATTAACTAAAAAATCTATACGTCCATATTTATCCATAACTTCATCAACAAAAGTGTTTCTATCTTCAGTATTTGTTAAATCACCCTGGAAATATAAAACTGGTATGTTCTTTTCTTTTATCTGGTCTATGTTTTCTTTAACATCATCAAAATTAAGAATATCAAAAATAGCTACTGCATAACCATCGTCTGCTAATTTTTTTGCAATTCCATGCCCTATGCCTCGAGCAGCACCAGTAACTACTGCTACTTTTTCTTCAATCATTTTCAAATTCCTCCTTTGAAAAAATTATTTAACTGTTATTTCTTTTAAATAAGGTACATAAATCTCAGCATCTCTAACAACACATCCGCTTGCCTTATTATGAGCTTTTAAATAAGCACATTTACTGCAGCTTACACAAACTTTGCTTTTATCCAGACTATTATTTTCAATAATTTCTCTTGCAAAATCAGGGTAAGCTAAAGCCAACCTACCAAAGCCAATCATATCTGCCCAAGATCTTTCTATAACAGCTGCTGCACTATATGGGGCATATTCTCTTAACCAGCTAAATCCAGTACCAATCACAAGACATTTATTGACTTTTTCTGAAACAAATTTTGTTAAATTAATTAGTCTCTCAACTCCAACAATTGGCTCTTCATCAGGCTCCATACCTAAACCACTCGAATTATCATAGGGACGATTTATATATGGTTTTAGATATGGGGTGCTTGCAGTTATATTAATAATTTTAACACCCAATGCTTCTAGCTCTTTAATTAAACGCTCTGGCTCACTTAAATCCATATTTCCATTTTCATCAGTTCCCCAGCCATATGGATAAGCAAGATCATCATAAACATTTAATCTAACAACTATATCAATATCAACATTATCTTTTACTTTTTTTATGGTGTTCTTCAAAAGTCTGGTTCTGTTTTCATAGCTGCCACCATATTTTCCATCTCTGGTATGAGCTGCCAAAGCCTCTGAAAATAAATATCTGTGACAGGCTTTAATATCTACTGCATCAAATCCCGCCTCTTTAACCAATTTAGAAGCTCTTAAAAAATTATCTTCTACCTGCTCTAATTCTTCATCAGTCATAACTTCTTGATCAGGAGAAATCCCAGCAGATTTATCACTCAATTCGTGGTGGAATAAAATGTGATTATTATTTCCATATCTCCCCGAATGGTTTAGTTGGACTGCTAAATATGGATTAAAGTCATCACCATATATGTTTTTTGCTTCATCCCTCATTAAAACAGCTAGTTTTTTAAAAGAATCAAGATTTTCTTTTTTAATTAATAGCTGTTTATTATTTGCTCTTCCCTCTTCGCTAGCAGCTACTGCTTCCAGCCAGATCAGTCCAGCTCCACCTGCAGCAAATCTTTTGTACCTTCTAATAGTTAATTTGCCAGGGCTACCATCCTGGTTGGCATCTGTTCCTTCCATTGGATGAACAGCTAATCTGTTAGGAATTACCCTATCTCCAAGCTTTATTTCTTCTTTTAAAATTTCTAAATTTTGACTAATCGGAATATTCAAACCTAGTTTGTCTATCTTATTTTCTAATTCTTCCAAGGATTTAAATTTAAATTTATCCTTTTCTTTCATAATCATACCCCCACTCAATAAAATATAGCAATTTCAATTTACAGAAAACAATTTCCATAAACATAAAAAAATCTACTTTTAGTAGTTTTTATAATTTAGGAAAACAGTTTCCTTTTGCGCAAAAAATTTATGTTAGTTCAATTATAAACAATATCTTGTTAGTTGTCAAACAATTTACCCAATTTTTTATTTTAAAATTCTTTAAATAAAATTCAAACAATTGATCAAGCTTGTTATTTCAGGAACTATCTTTGTTAAAGAAAAATTAATTAATTTAATCTTTTTAGTGAATCTCTCATAATTAATTTGGTTTCTATATCTTTAAATTGATAATCACAATTTTCATTTAATCTATTCAATAAAAATTCTCCAATATTTGTTCCAAGTTGATAAATTGGAATTTCAATAGTAGTTAAAGATGGGTAAGAATATTGGGCTTCTGGCAAATTATCAATTCCAACAACAGAAATCTGATCAGGAACTTTTATATTTTGATTATTAAGCTCCCACATTGCCCCCAGTGCAGTTGAATCATTAGCTGCAACAATTGCAGTTATTGAATCAATTTTTTCTATAATTTTTAAAGCAGCTTCTCTCCCCCCATTAAAACTAAAATCTCCTTTAAAAATCAAATTATCATCTAAAGTAATACCATTTTTCTCTAAAGACTTTTTGAATCCTTTTTTTCTTAAAAAACTGGTATAAAGTTTTTCCGGGCCATCAATATAAGCAATTTTACGGTGCCCATATTCGATTACTTTATCTGTTATAACTTCTATTGCACGATCATTTCCTAAAATAATATTTTTAATATCAAAGGGATGAGGTGTTATTCCCAGTACTAATGTGTTTTGGTTCTGGAGCTGGTTAATCATTGAATGCATTTTTTGCTCATATTTTTTATCCATTAAAGCTCCCCCAGCTAAAATAATTGCATCAGCTCTATTTGCTTTAAGTAGATTAAAAGCATGCAGTTCTTTTTCTACTGTGCGGCTTGTATTATAAATATTGACTATATATTCATGCCCTGATATGAATTCTTCAATTCCCTTTACCATCTGGGCAAAATACGAATCACAAATATCGTGAACAATTACACCAATTATATTAGATCTATCACTTTTTAGCCCCTGAGCAATTCTATTTGGAGAAAAATTTAATTTTTTGATTGCTGCCTCAACTTTCTCAGCAGTATCTTTACTAACAGGGTGATCACTATTATTAATTACTCTAGATACAGTTGTTGGTGAGCATTCTGCGAGTTTAGCAACATCCTTGATTGTAACTTCTTTATTAGCCATAATGAGCTCCTTCCAATACCTTACAATTAAACTATAAAATAATTCTAACATATATTTAAAAAGCTTTCAATTATATATGGAAAACGTTTTTTTAATAATTTTGAAGTTTTGAAGATTTATTTTTGACAAAATCAAATAAATATAATAAAATAGTAATGTTGGTCGTCTGACGTCTAACAAAATATTATTAATCAGTTAAAGGAGAATCAATTATGAATCAACCAATATTAGCAGCAGTTACAGGTTTAATTGTTGGAGGTTTATTTTCTTTCTTAAATCTACCCATACCTGCTCCACCAAGCTTGGCTGGTGTAATGGGAATAGTAGGGATTTATCTAGGCTTCGTTATAACGAACTCTATATTTTAAAAAAATTAGTTAAAGCTAAAACGACACGCATTTTCATTTGAAATCTAAAATTTTACAACTTTTATAAATGATTAAACCCCACTCAAATTTGAGTGGGGTTTTAGCTTCTCCATTCTTAAATAATTGGCTTTTATTTAAAATGAAGATTGTCGAGGGAATTTCGACAAGTTTATTTAATTGTTTTTATCCAAAGGCCACGCTCATAACCCTTTTTATTATCAGTTTCAAGGCAGTTAAAGCCCAATCCCTGGTAAAAACAAATTAATTTTTCATTTTCTAAAGAAGAATAAAGCTGAAGATAAAGCGCATTTATTTTTCTTAACTCTTCTACAGCTTCTTGAAAAAGCATGGTTCCCAAACCCTGATTCTGATAAGAAGGGGAAACCGCAAATCTTTTTAATAAATACCTTTTATCACTAATTTCTTCCAACCTTAATGACGCGACAATTTTATCTCCATCAGTTAAAACTAAAACAATATTTTCATCTAAATCTTTTTTAACTTCTGATAACTGCTCTCTTAGAGCTGAATTAATAACTTCTTTTTTATTCTCATTTTCATTTTTTCTTTTTGCATAATCTGCAAAAGCCAGCTGCATTAAATTATGTATTTCAGCTGCATCTGAAAATTTAGCCTGCCTACAATCATATTTAAAATTTTTACTTACTGCTGTCATCATTTAACCACCCCTATACTGTAGCTGTCATAACAGCTTTAATTGTATGCATTCTATTTTCAGCCTGGTCAAAAACTTTTGAATACCTGCTCTCAAAAACTTCTTCTGTAACTTCCATCTCTTTTAAATTATATTCCTCAAATATTTTCTTTCCATTTTCAGTTTCTATATTATGATAAGCTGGTAAACAGTGTAAAAATATTAGATCAGGATTTTCTGCATATTCAATCATTTCCATATTTACCTGATAAGGTTTTAATAATTCAATTCTCTTCTCAAATTCTTTTTCTTCTCCCATCGAAACCCAGACATCTGTATAAATTGCATCAGCACCTTTAACCCCAGACTTAATTTCAGCAGTAACATTAATTTCAGCTCCAGAATCTTCTGCTAGATCTCTACATGTCTTAAGTAATTTCTGTTCTGGCCATAATTCTTTAGGTGCTACAATTGTATAGTTAACTCCCATAATAGCTGAACCAACCATTAAGGAATTAGCCATATTATTTCGGCCATCACCAGTATAAACTAAATTAAGTCCTTCCAAGTTGCCAAAGTTTTCTTTTAAAGTTAAAAAATCGGCTAAAATTTGAGTTGGATGATATAGATCAGTAAGGCCATTCCAGACAGGCACTCCAGCGTATTTCCCTAAAATTTCAACGGTCTGATGCTCATAACCTCTAAATTCTATTCCATCGAAAAACCTACCTAAAACTCTAGCTGTATCTGCAACTGACTCTTTTTTCCCGAGCTGAATATCATTTTTACCTAGATATTCAGGCATTCCTCCTTCATCTCTAGCTGCAACTACAAAAGCACATCTTGTTCTGGTGGACGGTTTTTCAAAAATCAAAGCAATATTTTTCCCTTCTAAATTATTACCTTTAATTCCTGCTCTTTTCTTAGATTTTAAATCTCCTGCAAGAGTTAACAAATAATCAATTTCTTCTTTTGAAAAATCTTTTAAAGTAAGAAAATTTCTCCCCTTTAAATTATAAGCCATAATTATCTCCTCCTTGAATACTCATCGGCCTGAAAAATATTAATCCAAACTCTCCTGACTGCTAAAATTACTCATAAACTAAAAAACCCCCGCACTCTTATCCAATAAGAGACGAGGAATTACCCGTGTTACCACTCTAGTTGTCAGTCAATAAGACTAACCACTCTACAACTTAACGCGTTTAACGTCTCTACCTACTAAATTCAGCAGAGAACCTCCTGAGTGCGTTTCGAAATATTTTACCTGTCGGACTCGCAGCTACTCCGACTTGCTGGAAGATAATTTATTTCTACTCTCTCAATCAACGGTTATTATTTATTAAATTAAAAAGTTATTTTTTACTATTATATAGCCGCTTTGAAGATATTGCAAGTTTTTTAAAAAAGTAAAAATATTCTGACAAAACCTAAACGTCTATTAATTTCCATTTTCCCTTTTTAAATCTGTAAAAAACATAAGTACCGCGAACTGTCCAATCAATTACCATTGCAGACCAGGCTCCAACTAAACCAAATCCTAAAGTATGTACTAAAATATAGCCTAAAAATAATCTAAAAATCCAGGTCGAAAGAGCTGTTGAATAAAACACCGCTTTAGTATCGCCAGCACCACGCAGTGCTCCGGCAAAAATAAATTGGGTTCCCATTGGTATTTGAGCCAGGGCAATAATTCTTAAATTTAAAGAAGCTCGTGCAACAATTTCTGAATCAGATGTATAAAGGCTTATCAGCTGTTCCGGAATTATTAAAAATATAAGTGCCATAAACCCCATTATTAAAGATCCGATTTTCCAGGCTTCAAAAGTTCCTTTTTCCGCTCCTTTAGGGTTTTTAGCTCCTAAATTTTGACCTACAATTGTAGTAGCTGCAACTGCTATTCCAAAACCAGGCATATAAGAGATCGACTCTGCATTTAGAGAAATTTGATGAGCAGCAAAAGCTGTAGTTCCTAAAGAAGCAATTACTCTCACAAATAAAAGCTGAGCCAGTCTTCTTACAGATTCTTCTAGAGCAGTTGGAATTCCTACTCTTAAAACTCTTTTTGTGAGCTCAAGATCAAATTTAAAAAACCCTTTAAATTTCATCTTTAAAACACTATAATCAGAAAAAGTTAAGGCTAATAAAATTATTCCTCCAATTGATCGGGATAAGGTAGTAGCTAAGGCAGCTCCATTAACTCCCAACCTAGGAAAACCAAAATTACCAAATATCAGCAAATAATTGCCTGCGATGTTTAAAATATTAACTAAAATATTAACCTTCATTGGTGTTTTAGTTTCTCCAGCTCCTCTTAAAGCAGCTGTTACTATAAAAGCTAATACCATAAAAACAAAACCGGGAGTCATAACTCTTAAATATCCAGTTCCCAGCTTAACTACTTGAGCTTCTCCTCCCATAAAATTTAATAAATCAGGAGCAAAAAAATAAAAAATCGAGGCAAAAACAACTGAGAATATAATAGACATCAATACTGATTGCTGTAAAACAGAAGCAGCTTTTTTATTTTGATCAGAACCGGTAAATCTTGAAACTAAAGCTGTTGTACCTACACCCAGGGCAGAAGCCAAAGCAGTCGAAAAAAATACAGGCTGCATTGTTAAACCAATTGCAGCCACAGCAGAAGCACCTAAACGCCCAACCATCATCATATCAACAATGTGAGTAATTGTTGCCAATGATTGTTCGGCAATTACAGGCCAGGCAAGCTTAAATATTACATTTTTAGTAGAACTATCTTCATTTATAATTGCTTTATTATCTGCTGCCACCTGATCACCTTCATTATCTATTAAAAATTAACTGTCATAATAAAAACCATTATGAGTTACTACCCTAGTAATCTGAGGATGAAAATAACTTTTTGCACCTGCTTTTCTGTCGAAAAATCTCAGAAGAAAAAATGATAAAAAGAATGAAACAACTGAACCAATAATCCCAGCTATCTCCCCATTTTCTATAAAAGCTGATAACCAGCTGCTGCCTGCAAAATAGCCAGCAATAATAGCAGCTAAAGGAAGCAAATAGACAACAAAAGCTGAAAATAAGACTGGCTTTGTTCCCATTTCTAATTCAACCATACTTCCAACTTCAGCTCCAATTGGATCATTAACCAGAACTTCCATCTCTTCCATCTCATGAGAATCTTCAGCCAGCATACATTTTTCATCACAGTGACTGCAGGCGGAAGTCCTAATTATTTGTACCAAACTTTGACCATTTTCTTTTTTGATTACTCTGGCCTTTTCTTTCATTATCTAATCACTCTTTCCTTCAAAAAATTTAATAAAATTCAATTACTTTTTATTCTAACAAATACTTAAACTAAAATAAAGAGCATTTATTACATTTAGAACACTTTGTGAATAAATAGCTATTACAGCGGGGACATTTTATTGATTTAAATTCTTTCATTTGATAACCACAGGTAGGACAGACAATTTTCTTTTCTTCCTTTTTTTCAACATTCAGATCACAATTATCCACCCTAAACACCTTCTTTCTTAAACCATAACTATAATTTAAATTAATTTTAATTTAAAATATCAAGAAGTTTACAACTCCACCAGTAACAAATGCTGTTATCCAACTTCCAAACCAGATATAAACAGCTTCTTTAAAATTCCTTTCCTTAACCATAATCATCATTGCTGCAATACAGGGTACAAATAAGGTAAGGGTAATTAAAGAAATTGTTACCTCGGCTGGACTTAAAGCAATAGCAGTAAGTCCTGCTGCCCCAAAGTCACGTCTTATAATCCCCATAACAAAAGCTGTTGCCGTCTCCGCTGGCAGACCTAGCCAGTTAACAGTTATTGGTTCTGCAGATTTGGTAATTATAGCAAGTAAGCCAGTTTTTTGCATTACAGTAATTAATGCTGCACCAAGTACAAATATTGGACCTGCCTCTTTAACAAAAGCTACAGTTTGTTGGTAAGTTTTATTAAATACGTTTTTGAGATCAGGCAGCCTTATTGGAGGTAAATCAATCAGCAAATCACTTGATTCTCCTGGTAAAACTTTATTCAGAAAAGTACCTGCAAGAACATAAACAGCAAAAATAGTCAGAACATAAACCATTATATAAAAAACATCAAGTTGTGCGATTAAACCTGCAATTACACCTAATTGAGCAGAACAAGGAATTGCTAAACCCAGAAGAAAAATAGCAATAATCCTTTCTCTTTTTGTTCCCAACAACCTGGTTGTGATGGTAGCCATAGTTACACAGCCAAAACCTAAAAGCATAGGAATAATAGCCCTACCATTAAGACCAATTTTTTGCAGCAGCCTATCCATTAAGACAGCGATTCTTGGTAAATACCCTGAATCTTCCAGAATAGAAAGCAGAAGATAAAAACCAGCAACTAAAGGCAAAAGTAGTCCGAAAATATAAGTTACTGCCATAGTTAAAATACCATACTCACCTGCTAAAAGCTGCCCAAGGAAATTTTCTAAACCGATAGAATTAGCAATTAAATTTCTCATAAATGGCTCATATAGGCCAGCAAATAAAAACCCCTCTGTAAATTCAACTACTGTTTGAGCAACAAAAACTCCAATAAATTGATAAATAAAATATAATAGCACCAGTAACATTGGAATAGCTGTAACAGGTTTTAACATGTAAGAACCAATTTTCCTGGCAAATTGACTGGAGTTTTGATCATAAGTCAATACTTTAGCTGTGATTGCATCTACTCTTTGTCTGCGGGCTGTATAGATTTCTTCCCGCAAATCAGGAATATCTTTAAGTTTAGAATATCGACAGCGAATATTTTCATCTTCTTCTAAAAGCATTAATGCTTCAGCTTCATTTTTGCTTTTTAATTTAATTTTTTCAAATTCAGTCTTTAATTCAGGGTTCGACTCAAAAATATTATTACCATAAAGTGCTTTATCAATAGAACTTTTAACCTGATCAAGCCCTCTATTTTTAGCAGCAGTTGTAGGAATTACCGGAACTCCAAGTTCTTTTTCTAGTGCATCTAAATCAATAGTAATATTATTTTTTTTAACTTCATCCATCATGTTCAGAGCAACAATCATCTTCTTATTAAGATCAATTAGCTGCTGTGTTAAAAATAAATCACGTTCTAAGTGGCTTGCATCGACAACATTTATTATAATATCTGCAGACATAATAAAATCCCTGGCTACTCTCTCCTCATCATTTATGGATCCAACTCCATAAACACCTGGTGTATCAAAGACAGCTGCATCACCCATTTTGCCGCTGCTGATATCAAGGGTAGTCCCGGGATAATTAGAAACACTGACATAAATACCTGTAAGATAATTGAAAAATATAGATTTACCTACATTTGGATTACCAGCCAGTACAATTTTTTTATCAGCCTGCAGTTCTTTATCTAAATCAAATTGACTGCAGTCGTTCAATTATATCATTCCTTTTTTCTTAACACTTATTTTTTCTGCAGTTCTACGGCCAATAGCAATTTCCTGCAAATTTTTCTTCAAAATCACTGGTCCTCCTGGCATTGAACCTGCACATTCAATCTCTGATCCTTCGCTTATTCCAAATCTTAAAGCCTGTAAACGAGTATTTTTATCCTCAATTTTATCTATAATAAATTTATTTCCATGTTTCATATCTACTAAAGTCATTGATTTTACCTCCTGCTGCAGTAATGAATTTTGATATGTTATCCTTATATAATTATTATACTGAAAACGATTTTCAAAGTCAACAATTTTCATTAAATATTAGTAATTTTCTCAGGTTTATAAGGAACCATTCTTAATAAGCAAAAAGCTCCTGACAAATTAGTCTTAAAATGCCAGGAGCTGTAATCAATAATTATATTTTTAGCTGTTAAATTCCATATCTATTTTTATTGAATTACCAGGTTAACTAATTTTTTAGGAATATAAATAGTCTTAACTAAGTTTCCATCTTCAAGATAAGATTTAATCTTTTCTTCTGCCATAACCTGTTCTTTAACTTCTTTTTCTGAGGCATCAGCTGCAACATTAATTTTATCTCTTACCTTTCCATTAACCTGAATTACAATTGTAACTTCATCTTTTTTAAGTGCTTCTTCTAAATATTCAGGCCATTCAGCTGCATGTACATTTTCTTGGTGACCTAAATATTCCCAGAGTTCTTCAGTGATAAAAGGAGCAAATGGAGCTAGCAATAACACAATATTTTCGGCAACCGCTTTAATTAAAGGAGCGTTTGTCGCTTCGGAACTGCGGTCATTAAGGTAAGAATAAACCTCATTTGTTAATTCCATAATTGCACTAATTGCTGTGTTAAAGTTAAGTCTTTCTCCAACATCTTCTGTTACCTTTTTGATAGCTGCATGCATTGTTCTATAAAGTGATTTTTCAGCATCAGCAAATTTTTCTGGATCTAGTTCAGAATCAGCAGTTTTGATCAGCTCAAGATTTTCAGTTACAAAACGCCAGACACGATTTAAGAATCTATCTGCACCTTCAACCCCTTTATCACTCCACTCTAAATCTTTTTCAGGTGGTGAAGCAAAAAGAATAAATAAGCGGGCTGTATCTGCACCATATTCAGCCAGGATATCCTTAGGATCAACAACATTCCCCTTAGATTTTGACATTTTAGCTCCATCTTTGAGCACCATTCCCTGGGCCAGCCAATTTGTAAACGGTTCTACATAATCAGTAAGATCCATATCATGCACAACTTTAGTAAAAAAGCGAGCATATAATAAGTGAAGAATCGCATGCTCAATTCCACCAATATACTGATCAACCGGGAACCACTGATCAACATTCTCCTTTGTAAAAGGCAGCTCATCATTTTTAGGGTCTGCATAGCGCATAAAATACCAGGAAGAATCAACAAAGGTATCCATAGTATCTGTTTCGCGTTCAGCAGGTCCACCACACTCAGGACAGGTAGTATTAACAAAACTATCTACCTTTTTCAGTGGTGACTCTCCAGTTGGGGAAAACTCGACATCATGCGGAAGTTCAACCGGTAAGTCTTCCTCAGGAACTGCAACTGGTCCACATTGATCACAGTAAATAATTGGAATAGGTGCTCCCCAGTAGCGCTGACGAGAAATTAACCAGTCACGCAGTCTATAGTTTGTTTCAATGTTTACAAAGCCAGCCTCTGAAAAATCTTCGGCCATTTTATCAAAAGCCTCATCTACACTTAATCCATTATATTTTCCGGAGTTAATTAAATGTCCATCTCCAGCATAAGCTGCTTCCATTTTTGATCCAACCAGCTCTTTACTCTCTTCATCTGGCTGAATTACAGCTTTAATTTCAATATCATATTTGCGGGCAAAATCGAAGTCACGCTGATCATGAGCAGGAACAGCCATAATCGCTCCGGTTCCATAACCCATCAATACATAATTTGCTATATAAACAGGAATTTCTTCGCCATTAACAGGATTTTCTGCATAAGCACCTGTAAATATACCTAATTTTTCTGTTTCAGCTGAAGTTCTTTCCTGCTCTTTTTGTCTTTTCACTTTTTTCACAAATTCTTCAACTTCTGACTCTTTGTCTGTGCCAGCTGTTAATTCTTTTACATAAGGATGTTCTGGAGCTAATACCATATAAGTTGCACCAAAAAGTGTATCCGGCCTGGTTGTAAAGACTTCTAACTCTTTATCAAGTTTTGGCAGCTCGAAAGTAACTCTTGTACCTTCACTGCGGCCAATCCAATTTTTCTGCATAGTCTTGACTTTTTCCGGCCAGCCATCTAAAAGATCATGGTCATCAAGCAATCTTTCCGCATAATCAGTGATTTTTAAAAACCACTGTTCTAAATCTCTTTTATCAACTTCTGTACCACAGCGTTCACATGCTTCGTTTACTACCTGCTCATTGGCTAGTACTGTCTCACAGCTTGGACACCAGTTAACAGTAGATTCTTTTCTGTAGGCCAAATCATCATTAAACATCTGGGTAAAGAACCACTGGGTCCATTTATAATAATCTTCTGCAGCGGTAGTTACTTCACGATCCCAATCATAACTTAAACCCATTGCTTTCATCTGTTCTTTCATATGAGCAATATTATCCCAGGTCCATTCTTTAGGATGGATATTACCATGTTTGATTGCTGCATTTTCTGCAGGCAGACCAAAAGCATCCCAACCCATTGGATGAAGAACATTATAGCCCTGCATTCTCTTATAACGAGCGATGACATCACCAATCGAATAAACTCTTACATGCCCCATATGTAAATTTCCTGAAGGATAAGGGAACATTTCTAATACATAATAATTTTCTTTATCTGGATCATCACCAGTCTTATGTAAATTTGAGTCTTCCCAATTTTTAAGCCATTTTTTCTCTACTTCTTGAAACGGATAATAATCTTGCAAAGATCTTCACTCTCCTCATTTAATTAAAATTTATATATTATTTATCTCTAAATTCTGCTGTACTGCTTATACTACTCATCTTTTTCATCTGTTCGCAGAATTTTTTCAGCATCTGACCATAATCTTTCCAGGTCATAATATTCACGTTCTCTTTTCTGAAAAACATGAACAATTACATCAGCATAATCAATTAAAACCCATTTGGCATCATTCATCCCAGCCATTCTTTTAGGCTCAATTCCTTTTTCAGATAATTTTTCATCAACAGCCCTTGCTATAGCCTTAACCTGCTGATCAGAATTACCACTGCAGAGTACAAAATAATCTGCAATAACTGTTAAGCCCTGAACATTTAAAATTTCTATATCCTCTGCTTTTTTGTCATCAGCTGCATCAGCAGCCAGTAATGCAATATCTTTAATACTTAAATCTGACATTAATATATTCCCCCTTATACAGACTTTTTATAGCCTGCACCAACTATAACCTTAATATTTTTATTTATTTTAGTTTCATTATTCTCAACAAACTCTGCCTCTCCGCCAAGTAATTCAGCAATCTGAGAAGCTGTTTTTTGATCCTCTTCACTGTAGTATTCAATAATTGAATGTTCATAATTATAATTATCTGCATTGCCAATTTCATCAATTTGAAAACCATATTTTTCTAATAATTCAGCTGTATTTGAAGCCGCTCCCGAATCTCCTACACCATTTAGTACGGTTAGCTGATAATCTTTATTTGTAATATATGATTTATTCCGGACTAAATTGTCTACCATTATTTTGGTTTCTTTTAAGTCTGGAACCCAATAACTAATTCCATTAATATATTCTGGCCTACCAGGCAGCATTTTTGTTTCTATTTGATTCAAATCAATCTCTTTGGCCATATTAATAAAAGGAGTAATATCTTGAATTGGAATATTGGTATTTATAGTATCGTTAACTTCTTTTATAATACCTGGTATTTTTGTTAAAATTGCAGGTGAAAGAACTTTAGCAAAAACAGCATCTACAAATTTTTGCTGACGCTCAATTCTACCAATATCTCCTCTTTCATCACGGTATCTAACATATTGAAGTGCTTCTTTTCCATTTAGGTTCTGCTGACCTGCAGGAATATTAATGTACAAACCACCAGCTTTATCAACATAATTCAAATGGCGAGAAACATTAACATTTACACCACCTAAACGATCAATTATTTTTTCAAAACCTTTAAAGTCAGTTTCTAGAAAATAATCTATATCAACATTGAGCATTTCTTCTATTGTTTTTTGGGTTAATTCGATCCCACCATAGACATGAGAAGAGTTTAATTTTGTAAACTTTCTTTTGCTCGAATTTATATAGGTGTCTCTTGGCAGAAAAATTAGTCCTGCTTCTTTACTATCTACATCTAGACTGATTAAAATAATTGTATCTGCTCTTGAGGCACCATTAATATCTGAATCATATCCTACTGCAAGTATATTGACTTTATTTTCTGCAAAAGGTCCTTCGGAAGAAATTTTAGTTAAATCATCATTCCACAAAAAAGCCATTGTAACACCAATGATGACTAAAAATATAATTAAAGCAATATATTTCCAGTCAGTTAATTTTTCTAACATTTATTAATCACTTCTCTTTAATAGTTTATTTCGTAAATCATTTGAATAAGGATGGATAAAATTATCCTGTTCAAGCTGATATTTAATGATATTATTGGTTATTAAATATAATCCTAATTCAAAATCTCTTTCAATTTCTTTCCTAATAATCTCTAAAGCAGGAAACTGCCTATCTTCTGAAATGAAATCGGCAGCATAAATAACCTGAGCTATTTGTCCCATTTCGGGGTGGCCCAAGGTATGAAAACGTATTGCTTCTAATATTTCCTGATCTTCAACTCCAAATTCATTTTTGGCAATTACAGCTCCAGCAGGAGCATGCAGTATTGGAGTTATAGAAGCTTCTAAATCATCAACAGACCACTGAGAATCCTTTAAAATTATTTTTAATTCTTCATCAGTTTTAGATTTGGCAATATCATGCAGTAAAGCAGCAGTTTTTACTTTCTGCTGGTTAAGATTTAAATTTTTAGCTAGTTTAACCGCTGATTCTAAAACAAATCTCGTATGTTGATATCTTTCTTTTCCTAAAATGTTTTCTATTTTCTTTAAATCAGGTTTTGTTAATAAATTTTTATTAACTAATGACATCTAATCACCTATAAAGATTATTTTTTTCAATATACTTTTTGATCTTATCTAATGTTAAGTAGCGAATAGAATTACCTTTTCGAATTTCATCTCTGATAAACGAAGAAGAAATTTCTATATTTAAACTCTGATATGTAAATATATTCTCTAAATAATCTTCATATTTTTGATCATTTATAAGCTTTTCTAAATTATAACCAGGTCGACTAAATACAATAAAATTAGCTTTGCTTAATAAATATTCCGGATCTTTCCAGTCAAAAATTTCTGCTAATGAATCTGCACCTATAATAAAAAAGACCTGATCAGCATCAATTTGTGGTACAAACTCTGCTAAAGTTTTTGCAGTATAAGAATAACCTTCATTTTTCATTTCCCAATCTGATATAGAAAAATATTGATTATCATCTACAGCGTACTTCAGCATTGCTAATCTATCTTCATTTGGTGAAATAGTCCTATCTTTTTTATGTGGCGGCCTGCCGGCAGGCATAAATATAATCTTAGATAATCCAAAATAATTTTTTATCTGTTCAGCTAAAATAAAATGTCCCTGATGAGGGGGATCAAAAGTCCCTCCAAAAATAGCCACTCTTTTTTTTGACATATTTTCCACCTCTGATTTCATACACCTTTAATTATAAATTATTTTATCAGTGCTTGCAAGTTAAATGGCTATTAAAAAAGGAGTTTTAAACTTTAGATAGAATTCATATAGTGATAACCTAAAATATGGAGGTTTTAAAATGCTTTATAAATTTAACAAAAAAAGTCCTAAGATTGCAGAAAACTCTTTTATTGCTCCAGGTAGTCAAATAATTGGAGATGTCGAAATAGCTGAACACAGCAGTATCTGGTATAATACTGTAGTTAGAGGTGATATTAAAAAGATAAAGATTGGAAAATATTCTAATGTTCAAGAAAATTCAACTGTCCATGTTGAACAAAATTTAGGTGTTGAAATTGGAGATTATGTTACTATTGGTCATAATGCAGTTATCCATGCCTGTAAAATCGGTAATAAATCTTTAATTGGAATGAATGCTACTATATTAAGTGGTGCACATATTGGTGAAGGTTCAATTGTAGGAGCTGGTGCTGTAGTTCCTGAAAATGCTGAGATTCCAGCTGGAAGTCTTGTTTTAGGAGTGCCAGCAAAAGTTATCCGCAGTATTACAAAGGAAAAGGTAATTGAACTAAAACAGCATGCTCTCCACTATGCTGACCTTGCTGCAGAACAAAAGAATATTGAAAGAATTGATTAATTTCAGGCAGGCTGGAGTTATAAATTATAAAACCTGCAGCCTGCTATTTGTTAAAGATCTATTATTTGTGGTCTAAGTTGATCAACTAATTATTCAGTAATAATTTTTTTGGCAATTTCTACAGCTTCTTTAGCATCTCTGGCATAAAAATCTGCATCAATCATATCTGCATAATCTGCGGTTAAAACTGCTCCACCTACCATGATTTTACAATCAGCTACTTCTTCCCGAACTGCTTTAATTGTTTTTTCCATATTTTTAACAGTAGTTGTCATCAAAGCACTTAAACCAAGAAGTTTTATTTCATTCTCTTTAACGGCTTTAACAACTTCCTTTATATTAACATTTCTTCCTAAATCTATTATCTGATAACCATAGTTTTCAAGCACAGTTTTCACTATGTTTTTACCAATATCATGGACATCACCTTTTACAGTTGCCATCACAATTTCCCCTTTGGAAATATCCCTGCCACCTGTCCGGGCCATCTCTGCTTTTAAAACATTAAATGCTTCTTTAACAGTTTCAGCTGACTGAACGAGCTGTGGTAAAAATATCTCACCTTTTTCATAACGGTCACCAACAGCATCCAGAGCCGGAATTAAATATTCATTTACTACTTCCAATGCTTCTTTTTTCTGGAGAATTTGATCTGTCAAACGACCAGCTTCCGCTTTCAGACCTTTAATTATCACAGTCTTTAAATCTATATCTTTTCCACTCTGGTTTTTGTCTGTTCCCTTTTCATTTCCAGTATTTTTTTCCTCAGCCATATAGTCTATATATTCTTTAGCTCCCTGGTCAATATTGTTCAAAACTGCTGCTGCCTTAATATTTGCCATCATTTCTTCATCATTAGGATCAATAATTGGTAGATTTAATCCCTGGTAGAGTGCCACCGATAAAAAAGTCCGGTTTAAAACTGGACGATTTGGCAGACCAAAAGATACATTGGAAACTCCAAGAGTTGTTTTAACTCCTAGTTCTTCCTTGACCATTTTTAGGGCCTTTAGAGTTTCTCGAACACCTTTTTGCTGAGCAGAGGCAGTTAAAGTTAAACAATCTATTATAATTTTATCTCTGCTAATTCCATATTCAGCTGCTTTATTTACAATTTTCTCGGCAATTTCAAAACGCCCCTCTTCAGTCTCTGGAATTCCATTTTCATCCATTGTCAATCCAATTACAGCTGCACCATATTTTTTTACTGCTGGTAAAGTTTTCTCTAAAATTTCAGTTTCTCCGTTAACTGAATTCACAATAGCCGTCCCATTATAATATCTGAGTGCTTCTTCTATAACCTCAGGGTCACTGGAATCAATTTGTAATGGAATATCTAAAATCCCCTGTAGTTCTTTGATTAATCTAACCATCATCTCTTTTTCATCAATATCAGGGAGTCCAAGATTAACATCTAGAATATCTGCTCCTGCATCTACTTCTTCTACTGCAACTTTCAAAATAAAATCCAGATCACCATTTCTTAAAGCCCTTTTAAATAATTCTTTACCGGTTGGATTAATTCTTTCTCCAACTACATTAACCCCTGCCAAATCTCTATGTTGAGAAGGAGAGCAGACAATAGTTTCTTTTATAGGATTTCTTTTTTTCACCTTCTTATTTTTTAAATTATCAGCAATTAAAGAGATAAACTCTTCATTTGTACCACAGCAGCCTCCAATAACTGCAAGTCCTTTTTCATAAAGCCTGAATAATGGTTTAAAGTATTCCTCAGGTGAAATCTTAAAAACTGTTTCTCCATTTTCTACTACTGGAAGCCCAGCGTTAGCCTGTAAAATTACTGGAGTTTCAGAATAAAGAAGAAGCTCTTCTACCAGCGGTTCCAGCTTTTCTGGCCCCAGAGAACAGTTTAGCCCAATTCCATCAACTCCAAGGCCTTCCAGAACTGCTATCATAGAGCGAATGCTGCCTCCAGTAAAAGTTCTGCCATCTTCTTCAAAGGTCAAAGTACAGAAAACTGGAAGATTGGAATTTTCCTTAGCTGCCAAAACTGCTGCTCTGGCCTCATAAAGATCAGCAATAGTTTCTATATGAATTAAATCTGCCCCACTTTTAACACCTTCTAAAACCTGCTGCTGATAAAGGTTATAGGCTTCATCAAAAGTTAAACTTCCCATTGGTTCTAATAATTCTCCCAATGGCCCCATATCAAGAGCTACTGCTGCCTCAATACCAGATCTCACAACTGCTCTTCGGGCATTTTCTACTGCTGCAGAAATAACTTCTTCTACGGAGTAATTACTTTCTTCCAGCTTTAAGGCATTTGCGCCAAAAGTATTTGTTGTTAGAATCTCTGCCCCTGCTTCTAGATAGCTTTTATGTATATCTATGATCTCTTCAGCTTTTTCAAGATTAAGTTTTTCCGGTATATCTCCTGCTTTCAGACCTCGCTGCTGCAGGACTGTACCCATTGCTCCATCAAATAATATTATTCTCTTTCCAAGTTTATTTCTTAGCTCCACAGTAAATCCCCTTTCTTCTTAACTCACAATCATCGTCTAATAAACACTGTCTGCATTGTCGCTGCTCAAATTCTATATCCCTTGCTTCAATATTTTTAGACTCATTATTATTGACTTTTGACTCTTCCTTATTTTTTTCAGTTTTTTCTGCAATTACTCCAATTATAGCTGTAACTGATTTAGTAGGTATTAACATATTATATTTAGAAGCAGTTAAACCAATTTTCTTTGGTGCATCGAGAATATTTAGGAACTCTTTTTGGATATCTATATCTAAATCACCATAGCCTGGACTGTAACGAAAAGTTATATCTTTATTGCCTTCTTTCAAAGCTTTTTCTTTAATCTCAGCTTCTACTTGATCACAGCCTTCTTCTATAGCTGTTGTAGCACAGGCATCAAAAACCATAGACTTAGTTACTGATATTTTCTCATAAAAAGAGATTTTCTTATCAACCTGAGCCCCCAGAGTAGCTGCCAGCAGATAAACTTCTTCTGAATTACTCAGATGTTTTTTAATACTATCTCCTTTTAAAATTAGAGTCGTATTTAAAATTTCAATTCCATCAGCCACAGTTTTAATCGGATACTTTTTATATAAATATCTAAAATTAATCAATTCTTTTATTTCAGCAGTTGACTCCTTAATCAAACGATTAATATTTTCATCTTTTAGATCTTTTGAAGTCTGTAAATATCTTAAAACTTCTGTTCTATCAATTTTAAATTTCATTTTAATCAGCCTTTTTACAGTTAATATGAGTGATTAAAGAACCTACGGCCTCTTTGATTCTTCTTGCTACATAGGGATTATTCATTGTATAAAGATGAATTCCATCTACCTCACTGGAAATTAAATCAACAATCTGTTCTACTGCATAAGCAATACCTGCATCTCTTAAAGCTTCTGGATTATCTTCATATTTTTCAAATATTTTTTTGAATTTATCCGGGAAATAAGCACCTGATAATTCTATAATCCTTCCAATCTGTTTTTTATTTATTACCGGCATTATTCCAGTCTCAATTGGAACATCTATTCCCTTTTTTCTTGCTTTTTCACGAAATTTATAAAAAAGTGAGTTATCAAAAAACATCTGAGTTATTAGATAATCTACCCCACAGTCAACTTTCTGTTTTAAATATTCAATATCCTGATCAAGACTTTCAGTTTCTAAGTGACCTTCAGGATAACAGGCAGCTGCAACACCAAAGTCATTATGCTTTTTTATATGATCCACAAGCTGATAGGCATAATTATATTCTCCCAGTAATTGCCCATCTGCAGGTTTATCACCGCGAAGAGCCAGAATATTATCAATTCTTTTCTCTTCCAGTTCTGCTAAAATTTGATTTAAAGTTTCTTTATCAGAATTTATACAGGTTAGATGAGCTAAAGCCTCTACTTTATATTTTTCTTTAATAATTGAAGATAATTCACAGGTTCTATTTTTTCTAACCCCACCCCCTGCTCCATAAGTTACACTAATATAATCAGGATTAATATCTTTCAACTCCTCTAAAGTTTGATAAATGTTTTCTATTGGGGTTTCTGCTTTTGGTGGAAAAACTTCAAGTGAAAACACCAATTCTTTCTGCTCAAAAATCTTTTTGATCTTCATTTATATCCTCCTTAAACTCCTCAACTACTCTTTTGAAAAAATACTGCTTTCTATTTTCTGCTTCGATTTCAAAAACCTATTTCAAAAACAAAAAACCACTTCCTAAGTAGAAGTGGGATACAACTACTTATCTTCCAGGTATTAACCTGCTGGATTTAGCACCGGGCAGTATTACTGCTGGTTGCTGGGTTTCTCAGGGCCAGATCCCTCCACCACTCTTGATAAGTCATTATTCTATTTTAAATAACTTTACCATATTAAAAGATTTGTGTCAAGCAAATTTACAGCTTAGGCCCGGCAGTCTTCGGACTTACACTCTTCATTTTCATACTCAATTTCCACTGTTACATGATCAATTCCTTCTTCTGCAAGCAGACTTTTTACCTTAGATTTTAAAGCTATTATTTCTTCTCTATTTATCTGGTCATTAACAATTAAGTGGGTGCTTAAAAAGTTCTTTTCTCCCTCAAGTGTCCAGACATGCGTATGGTGAACGGAAAGTGCCTGACTCTGTTCAACAATTTTCTGCTGCAGAGCTGAGATATCAATTCCTCCAGGAACTCCCTGCAGAAAGATTGTTAAAACTCTTTTTAACTTTGAAATGACATTATATAAAATGTAAATATTGATTAATAAAGATAAAAGTGGGTCTAAAACCGGTATGCTTTTAAAGATTAGAACTATACTAACAATTAAAACCGCAGTCCATCCCAGCAGATCTTCCATTAGATGCCAGCTTACAACTTCCTTATTTAAAGAACTGCCACCTCTTAATTTTAAAACTGAAATTCCATTAACAGTAATCCCGATAATAGACAGCAATAACATCCCTTCTGGATGCACAGCCTGAGGGTTAAATATTCTCGGTATTACTTCTGATAGAATAAAAAATGAACCTAAAATTAAAACAATGCTGTTTATTAAAGCTCCCAGCAGAGAAAAACGGGCATATCCATAGCTAAAATCTTTATCAGCTCCCTTTTGAGAGTAGTTTTCAAGATACCAGGAAACAGCCAGAGAAATGGAATCCCCAAGATCGTGCAGGGCATCAGATAAGATGGCCATACTGTTAGTTAACAAACCACCGATAATTTCGATAATTGAAAATGATAAATTTAAGAAAAAAGCAAATTTAATATTTCCCACTGCAGAATGATCGTGTTCATGATGATTACTCATTATAATCACAAATACCAGTCATATTTTATTCCCCTTTATTTATTATGTTTAAAATTATAGCATTGAAAGGAGTTTAAAACTGTTAAATAATTTCTTTTGCTGATAAAATCTGAAGCTTATTGACATTAGCCGGTCTGTCTGTTAAAATAATTTAGGTAATGCCCCCGTAGCTCAGTGGATAGAGCAAAGGCCTCCGAAGCCTTGAGCGTAGGTTCGACTCCTACCGGGGGCACCATTTATCATTCCTGCTATAACAGCGATTATAGCAGTTTTCTTTTTGTGGGAACTATTATTATTAAGCTTCCCACCGTGATTTCACCGCATTACTTTCTATCCAACTCGATCAAGCATCCAGAAATTTAGAAGCTTTTTCAGCTGCTTCAGCCTGTAAAGTTGGAATTAAATGCGAGTACGTATCCATTGTTTGAGTAATTGAAGCATGACCCAATCTCTCCTGAACAATCTTAGGATGTTCATTTAGCTGCAGCAGAATCGAAGCATGTGTATGGCGAAGTGTATGGAGTGTTTTTTCTTTATCTAATCCAGCTTTATCTCTTAATTCAGCATATCTAACATTATATCTGTCTGGATAATATTTTTCACCATCTTCTTTACAGAACACCAGATTATACTCATCGTGATAATTATCTCCCAGGAATTCTTTGAACTCCTTTTGTTTCTCTTTTCTTTTCTTCAGCACTTCTACTATTTCGTCAGTAATATCGATATTCCTGTTACTATTAGCCGTTTTAGTACTTTCTCTTAGAACAGAGCCATTACCCTTTTCACCTACCAGAGCCTGTCTCACCCGAATCTTCTTATTCTCAAAGTCAACATTATCCCATTCCAGGCCTAAAAGCTCACTTTTTCTCATCCCTGTATGGACTGCAAGATAGATAAAGTCATGTAATAGCGGATCATCCTCTTTAGCAACCTCTAAAAGTTTACTTATTTCTTCTTTTGTTAAAGCAACAATTGTATTATTCCTTCTCCGATCAATTTTCGGTGCTTCAACAGAATCAGCCGGGTTAGCTGCAATGTATCTATTTCTAACTGCAAAGCTCAAAGCCTGCTTCAACTTCTTATAATGCTTTAATAGAGTTGCTTCTGATAACCCGCCTTCTTTACCGTCTTTTCTTCCATCCTTCCGCTTCTTCTGCAAATATACTCGAATGTGAGCTGGACTGAGTTCTTTTAACTTGATATGTCCCAGAGCGGGAATCAGATGAGTTTTAAGTATGATCTCATATCTATCATGAGTAGTCTTTTCTGTCTGAACAACCGCGTACTCCTCAAACCACTTCAGTAACAAATCCTTTACTGTCATGTCCGTCTGTACTACAACTCCCTGATCAGCCTGCAATTCCATTTTTCTAGCCCATTTTTTTGCATCTCTCTTACGGGTAAATGTCTTATACTCTCTCATTGCCTTTCCTGTCTCTGAGTCCTTCCCAATATAAACTTGTGCTTGCCAGTTTCCTGACTTTAACTTTTTAAAACTTGGCATATTAATTCCTCCTATTATTTAATATATTGTCTTCCTACAAAAACTACTAATCCTTTAACTTCAATTTCTGTCTTATCAATTTCGCCATAGTTCTCAACATCTGGTTCTAATCTCACTTTATCTTTATTAATAATGTAGTATCTTTTAATTGTTCTGTTGCAATCACCACCTTTTCTGATAATCACTAATATTGTAGAGCCATTCTCAGGCTCATCATTTATGGGTCTAATTAGAATGTAATCATCTCTTATAATTCCCCAATCCTTAAATTTATTGTTTGTCATCTTTAAAGCATAAGAGGAATCTGTAACATAGCCTTCTGGAAAAGTGAAATAGTCTTCTTTAACACATTCTTGCTTCTCATCCCAAAAAGCTTCATTATTATAATTGTAACTTGTAACCATTTCTCTAGGGTTCTTCTTTTCTACCTGCTCAAGATAAGTTGAAAGTAACCCTTTTGCTCCTTGAGTGTCTTTTTTTTCCTCATATTGCCCCTCGTCATCCTTATCCATAACTAAAAGATACTTCTCATCCAGATAACCTGCGGCTACCATTAATTGCTCATAACGGACTTGGTTATTATTCCCAGCTACTTTCTGCAGTATATCTGGACTTGGTGGATTCTTTTGCTTCTTATTTAAAAGGTTATTAAGGTATGGTCTGCTTACACCCATTTCTTCTGCAAATTTTGATACTGTTTTATCTTCCCCCTTCGCTTTTGTGATTAAACTGATTAATTTATCCTTGTCATATTCATACATCTCTCTCACCTCACATTCATTATAAACCATTTGTGTATTGTTGTCAAGACAATATTTTTATATTTCTTGTAATTTGCTCTTTACTTATACTTTTGATTATGCTATTATATAGTTAATGAACATCTATTAACGTTGTTCAAACAACAATGTATCAACAAACTACTTTACAGGAGGATTTTAAAATGAAGACTACAAAAACAGATTTACTCAACTATTTTGAGAATGCAGTAAAAGAACAGATCAACTTTGACTTTGAGCAGATACCTTTTTCTTTAGGTGTAAGCGATTTAAAAGAGCTTTTGCCCCTATCTGATTCTAAAATTTATATGATGCTGGAATCGGGAGAAATCCCTGCAAGAAAAATTGGTGGTAAATGGACAGTCTCAAGACCAGAATTCCTTGCATGGTTTTTTGGTTCTGAAGAAGATTTAGACTTGTCAGAGCAGGTGTTCGTTTAATTATAATAGTAGGGGGAGAAAGAAAAGTCTCCTCTCCCCCGAAATTATCACACTCAAAATAGTGAAGTAATAATCTGAAAATCCTCCAACAGATCCAGGTCTTAACGGGCCTGGGTCTTTTTTTATTTACTAATATTTTAACTTTCATTCTAAATGAACATATGCTCTTTTAGTGAGCTTGAGTAATTTTATTATTAAAATTTGAATTCCACTGTCAAAAACGGCCTTTTAATCGGTATTATATATATAGAAGCACTTTTTAAAATGGGGGGAAGCAGGTGGAGGATCCCAAGCAAGGTTCTCTGCCTGCAGCCATAAAAAAAGACCTACTGTTAAGTTCTTTTAAATAACTACTTAAGTACTTACGAAATCCTGTGATCGGATTAAGGAGGCTTCTAAAACAGTGAAAGTAGACGAAATCTTAAAGTTAAAGAAATCTAAACTCAGTAACATTCAAATACTTAGTTTGCTTAAAGAAGATATATTCCAGAGCAGAAAGAAACAGGACAACAATAACGGAGGTAATAATAATGACAGTGACAGCTCAAAATCTCAGAACTACCATGAAAAAGAATGAGGATAAGGCGGAAGGCAGAAATGTAGCAACATTAAACTCTATCGAAAGGGATATTAAAGGAGTATGGTACTCGAGAAAGCTAGATCTATACGGTAATATTCTCGATGAAATAAGTTATAAAGATGAAATATACAGGGGCGGAGAAAAGGAAAATAAATGGAAGCCCAGGATAAATGATAACACATCATCAAGAAGTAAAAGCACCTATACTCCATCTCCAGAAGAAAGAATAGCTTCTAATATCAATCAACTGAAAAAGAAGACCTGGAAATTGACCATTGCTAATATTGAAGACATGAATACTTTTACAACTGTAACTATGGGAGATGTAGACTTCTACAGCCTATTTTCTTCAAAAAGAAGCGATAAAGATAAAAATGAACTCTACCTTGCTGATCAGTTGAGTGAAAGTGAATTGCAGCTTCTTAAAGGTAAGACCAACCTGAAATATAAAAAGGAGAAAGATAGAAGATACTTAAATAACAGTGAGGAAGAAAAGACTCTACGTAAAAAAATTATAAACATCTTAATCAAGCAGGCTTCATCTATGATTTCCAAAATAGAAGAATCTTTTGTAAAGGATGAAAAAACATTCAAAAGTGTCAGTGCTCGTAATCAAGCTATTAAAAGAGAACTTGCTTCAAGAATCAACTCTCTTCTGTCTGGTAAGTCTCCGTATAATATTGAAAATGCCTACTCTGCTTTCAGTAAATTCATTGAGAATCTGAAGAATTTATCAGAAGCCTATGAAGGTGACTTCAAATACATAGCAGTGTTAGAATTCCAGGAAAATGGTAGACCACACTTTCACATGCTGTCTAATCTAAAGTACCTGGAGCAATCTAAACTTCAGGATAAGTGGGGTCACGGAATAGCTCATATTAGCTCTCTTAATTCGATTAGTAGACCTGGCCTACACATCAGTAAAAAAGATAATTTAAAGGCAAAAGCGACTAAGTTGTCAAATTATCTCTGCGAAGAAATTAGTGAAACTAGAAAAGATTCTAGAACTAAAAATAGAAAAATACTTTTGAGAAGTAATGACTTACTAAAACAGCCACTGGAGGTAATTACTCCTGAATTACAACGACAGGTGGACCAATATGTGTTTAGTAATTCTGTTGGGGTAGACTGGGAAAGTGGGTTAATCGAAGGTAAGGGAGAGTATTCAAAAAGCTCCAACATAAAAAGAAGAGTTATGGAAGATTCTAATCTCTACTCAATGATAGAACAAAGAGCAGGCCAGTTACTGGATAAGATTCTAGAAATAGCAGAGAAACTTAATAGTGACATCATAACCAAAGATATATACTATCAGGCAAAGCATGAACTTTTCTACAAAGATCAGGGATATATGCCAGCTACTATTGCAGCATAGTGTCTCTCCTGCTTGAACATTGACAACTAAATATTTTACTCTTACTCCCTATTAGATAACACCTGGATGCGCGCCGCAGGATTTTAACTGCCGGGCTATAACCACAGGAGATCTATGTCTAAAACTTATATAATAGTGGTTCAGCCGGCCAGAGAAAGAAAAGGTCCATTTCTTGCTATACTTAACGTTTATTCAAATACATCAAATACCACTGATTCAGGTATCCACATGTATTCTACTCCTTCATCATTTAAAGGAAACTCAAAATAGTACCAATTACCTTCCAGATCAGTCTTGTATTGATCAGTACCCTCTAAACCTTCCAGCCACTGTTCTTCAGCAATGACTAGTTCTTCTTCATCATTAACTGGCTTTTCAGGAAATCCTTCCTGGATAATTTTAAGGTGATACTCTCCTTTTGGAAAGTTATAGCCACTGTCTCTATAATTCTTTGCCTGGTAACTTGCGCCAACTTCAAATTGCTTTGTCATGCTTATCAGCTCCTGATTTTATATTATGTCTCTAAAACAATTGATAACTCTTGTCATAATGCTGATTCATCTTATCTTCTTTATCAAAATAGATAATATCGTAATCGACATACTGCTCGAATTTATAAAAATGAGATGATGTATCTTAAAAAATTAGTCTATTACTTCAACATTATCAAAATAGTAATCAAGTGCTTCTCCATGAATGTATGACTTATTGTGGCCAGATCTCTCACTTAGTTCATTAACTTTATCAATTCGTTCTTGAGTTAATTGAATACTAACCTGCTTCTTATCACCACCTTTTTTCTTCTTTTTTAAGATGAAATGACAATCAGATTTCTTTTCCTTCTTCCCCACTATGATCACCTCCTTCAAGAGATTTGCCAGTAATGAAGGAATTAATGAGTTTTAGGCATTCTCAACATCAGAAGCTAATTCTTCTGGGTCCATGTTTATCATTTCTACACCATATCTGTGCAACTCTAACAGAAATGCGGCTCGATCCATCCCAACCATTTCTGCAGCCATACCCGAAGATATTCGTTTAAGTTCAAATAGTTTGACCGCCATTGCCAATTTAGCTTCTCGTTCAAATTCTTCAGGACTTTCTTGAAGTAAATCAGGCAAAGTGTCAGGATATTCTATCTCCATTTTTCTAGGCATGTCATTATCCTCCTACTGGACTTATTATACTCAGATGCGTATTACTAACTCTATTATAGCACATATCTGCCGTAGAAAAAAAGACTTAACAACCAATATACTACAGGGAGCGCACAAAGGCTATTTAAAGCTGTTCTTAACCGTTCTACATAAGAATCTCCAGCATAAATACAGGTCTTCAAACAGCTATTCTCGAGCCTTCTCAGCCCTTTTTACATAGGAACTTAGAGCACTATCTATTTTCTAACTTACAGTTCAAATTCTCGCATTGAATCATCCATCAAATCTTGATTTACCCCTATATAATCTAGAGTAATGCTCGGAGCAGAATGGTTAAAAAGCTTCTGCAGCATTGCTACATCTTTGTACTGCTGATAATGGTGGTAACCGAAGGTTTTGCGAGTGGAATGGCAGCCAATGGATTCCAGACCAACTTCTTTACCTACAGAACTTAGCACTCTATATGCCTGACTTCTAGTGATCGGTTTGTTGGCCCCATTCCTACTCTGAAAGAGGTACTCATGATCAGCCATGTTTTTAATGTATTGATCTAAAGCATCTCGCAATGCACCATTAATAAAGAACTTCTTTGACTTTTGAGTCTTTTGTTCTTTGATCTGGATGTGTGTCTTATTCCTTACATCAGAAACTTTTAGTTGCAGCATGTCTCCAATTCTAAGGCCAGTATTAATTCCGAGCACAAAAAGCAGATAATTTCTGTAATTATCCATCAGCAATAAGCGTTTAATCTCCTCAATCAATTCCTTGTCTCTGATCGGCTCAACTTTTTTCATAGTTTAATCCCCTCTCTAATTTGTTTAAGATACATAAAGGCTCATTTAACACAGTATAGACATCTATTGAAGTGAGTTCATAAGCAAAATATTGGGCCTTCACCGCCGCTAAGGTTGCTATAACAGCGATAAAGACCACAAATGCCAACTCACCTTATTAACTATTGTGGTGAATTGATGAAAATTTATAATTCTATTTTTTAGCCCATTCTAGCAAATCAGTTAAAGTAGCTGAAGGATCATTATCTAAAAAATCATTAATCAACTGAGTTCCAATATCTATCAAATAATTAATCTGACGAATAGGTGTTGAGGAACATTCAGGATATAATGCAATAACAATTGTTTGTAGTTTTCCTTCTTTATCAAACCTATCTACAGCCCAAGTGGTTTTTCCTTGTTCAAGTTCTCCACATTCCAAATTCTCCTTTCTATTCATTGCAAGAGCCAATGAAAAATGTGCAGCATCACTCATTGTTTCAAACCATTCTTTTTCTTTATGCAATTTTTCAATAATTGTTCTGCCATCAGATGTTAAAACAATGGTAGTAAGGTCACTCTCATTATTAGTTTGATCAACATTATTATCCATCAATTAAATTACCCCCTTATTTAACTAATTTCTTTAATATTCGAAGATCTCATAATATCACCAGGTTCTCTAACTATTTCATATTCCTTTACTAAATTAGAATGAAGATGTTTTCTAGCATACTCTTTTGGAGTCTCTGAAGTTGTAACAAATAAAATAACTTGTTCTGATAAATTTGGAATCAATTCTAACATGTTACTTTTATGTTCAGGATCTAACCTCATTACAGGAGAGTCCATTATTATTGGACCTTCTAATGGGGCATTACAATGTAAGGCTCCAATCAAAGCCAAGGAGACTAGATGGTATTGCCCTTCGGAAGTAAGAGAGACAGATTCTCCATTTTTCAGCATAACTTCTAAACCATAATTATCATTTATATTTAAACTAGTAAAACTAGGTTCCTCTATAATATCCAAAAATATATCTGTCGCATCCTTTTGCACTCTTTTCTTTAGGATTTTCTTATATGAATCAACTGAATTAGAAAAAACTTCTTTAAGCTTTAGACATAATTTCCTTTTTTCTTTCTCAACATTTACATTATCACTTGTATTCTCTTTTCCAGTTGAATTTTTTATTATTTCATTAATACTTTCATTTAATTCGTCTATCTTTTCAGAAGTTTCATCTAATCCTTCATTATAATTATCTATATTTTTTCTTACTTCAGATAATTTTCTTATTAATTCGTTTGTAGTTTTACGATCTCCTCCTTCTTCTTCTATTTGATTCTTTATAGACTTTAATTCCTCTTTTTTGGTTTGAATATCAAGCATTTTACCTTTTCTTCTTTGATCGACCTTAATAATATTATTAATTATTTTAGAAGAACGGAAGTTCCTTAAATTTGACTCAATTTTTCTTAATTTAGAAATCTCACTTATAAGATCTTTCGAGTTCTCCTTAATTGAATTAACACTATCTTCCATATAGCTAACTCTCTCTTCCGACAATTTTTGATCACAGACAACACATTCTCCTTTTTTTAGACTTTCACTAATTAAAGTCGAAATTTTTTCTTCATTAAATTTTTCTTCTTTTTCTCTTAATTTCTTTGAAATATCCGGTAATTTCTTATCAACCTTTTCATTTAACAATTCTTCCCATGATTGCGACATCATTTCTTTTAGTTGAGATCCCAACTCATCAATATCATTACTCATATTGTCTATTTGAAATTTTAACTTATCTTCTTTTTCTAGTAGTTTTTTCATATACTCATTTTTACTAAGTTCATCATTTAAGTCATTTCTTTCCCTTATTTTTTTATCTAATTTATCTTTTAACTTATCTAGATAATCTTCTTGAGCTTTTTTAGCTTCCATTAGTTCTTGTAAAGCATTTGCATACTGAGCTTGTGTTTTGTCCTCACGTAATGCTTGCTGAACTTGACTGTCTGCCTCATCACTTAATTTTCTCATATCATCTCTTGCATTAACCAATAATGGAACCCCTAATATTCTTTCTATAGATTCAGATATTAATCTTCCCGCATAATTTTGATTATCTAAAAGTTCTTTGTATTCTTGTAAAACCTCTCCATTGAATATAAAAAACCTTGCCACTTGTTCAGGTAAGATTTTATTTATAGCTGATTCAATTTCTCCTGGTCCTAATGTCACATTATTTTTAAGAACAAAGAATTCGGTTTCAAAATCATTGTCACTGGTAGGTTTCTTAGATTCAGATTTACTATAAACATGTCTTACAAAAATATAATTATCATTATCCACTGACAATTCTAATTTCACCTTAAATTCATAGATACCATTTGATAAGGCTTCTTTGTTAAGCATATCTAATAAGCTAGCAGGAACATCTCTATGTTTTTCAGGTATAATACCATAAAGAGCATATGAAATTGCACTTAGTAAAGAAGTTTTACCTCCACCATTTGAACTATAAACTAAAGTAACTCCTTTTTCTGGAAAATCAATTTCCTTTTTCCCTAAATAAGGAATATAATTTTCTAATTCTAACTTATTAATTGTTAATCCTGAAGACATATAACTACTCCTCCTAATCTGATTCAGTATTTTTTTCTATAATATCCCATAGAACATTTAATCTTTGTTTTTCATTACCATAAAATTTTTCTTCAACATCAAGAATAGATATTAATAACTTCTTAGACAAATTACCATCTTGGTTTAAACATATTTTTAACATTTCTTCTTTCATGGTATTATTATCAATATTAGAATCCGATAATTTATCAGTCATCTTCAAATCCCTCCTCAACATAACTTATTAAATCTTCCATAGAAAGACCTAATTTTATTGCAATATCTTTTAATTGAACTCGGGTAACATTACTATTTTCAGACCAACTTGAAAACTCATATGTCCTAGCAACTTCACCTTTTAAAATAGAATCAATATTATTAGGATCAACCATTGAATAATTTGGAACTACTAAAACATCATGTATTTCTGCTTTTCCTTTATTTTTATTTCTTCTTAATACTCTACCTCTTCTTTGAATAAATTCTCGTGGATTCTTTGAAGAAGCTAATATTAAAGCATGTGTAGCTGAAGGTATATTAAAGCCTTCATCTAAACATTTAATTGATAATATAACTCCGCTGTTCTTTTTAAAAAACTCAATTGTTTTTTTCTTATCACCCTCCATTTTATAATAATAATCTACAATAGGAACACCATTTAATAGGTTTAATTCCTCGATATTTCTTCTTAACTCATTCATTTGATCAGTATTATCACAATAAACTAACCATACATCTCCATCCTTATAATGATTATCAAGCACTTGGGATGCCATATTAATCTTATTGTTAGCATTTTTAGAAATTCTAGATCTTTCTATCAGTTTCATTTTAACTAATTCTCGTAGACTATCCTCTTTACTACTACCACCATAAATTTGAGCAAAATATTTTCTTATAGACTTAGTATAATCATCCCACTCTTCTTGTTCATCCTCATTCAATTCAACTATATGTGGATAATAAAAATAAGGAGTTAATATTTTATCGTCAATTGCATCTTTAATAGTGTAAACTGGTTTAATTATCTCTTTAAAAAAATCGAGTATAGCCTTAGTTCCCTTTTCATCACCATACCTCTCAGGGGTTGCAGATAAACCTAATCTAGGTCCACAAATAGCTTGATCCATAAATTTTGAATTTTCATTGCTTCCAATTCTATGTACCTCATCTACTACACAAAATATATGTTCTCCCCATTTTAAAGAATTCATAAATCTATCTGTTATAGCAGTTCTTATAGTCGACAAAATTATCCTTGGTTTGTTGTCATTTCTATTTTCAGAAAATAATCTTAATAAGTTATCTCTTTTCCATCCATTATTACCATCACCACACAAACAAATAACTGGGTCAATATCACCTAGAAACTTATTTATTTCTAATCTCCATTGTTCTAAAAGTAAACTACCTGGCACCAATATTAAAGGGACTTCATTATTTTCTTCAATAGCTTCCCTTATAGCACATAAAGCTGTAAATGTTTTTCCACTTCCTGTAGCATGTTTGAATATCCCACATCTATTATTCTTTTTCCAGTTATCAAGTGCTTTAGATTGATGACTCCTTAATGTATATCCTGAAGGTGTTACTTCATTTATTTTGTCTATATCATAGTTTATATCATCAACTATATCTGAAAATTCTTCAGCATTTTCTCGAGAAACAGTTTTAATCTTCTCAAGAAATTTGTTGGGCATATGAATAACATCTACACCTGGCTGTATGTTATTCCATAATCTGTTAAAATGATCTTCACCTTCATCCACTCTATGTTTCTCTCTTTCATCCCATGAAACAAAAACATCCACAGAATCAATATTGCCATCTTGAGAAAGCCCATAAAAAGTTTCATTCATTGATCCCCTAAATAAAACTCTATTATGATCATAGTCTTTAAACAATCCTTCTTTATCATGAAACATTCTTTTAGTTCTCACACTTGCTTTATCAGGGATTGCAATTTTAAATTCAAGTATTTCATTAGCAATAAGATAAGCTAGTGCTTTTGCTGGTTTATATAATTGTTCATTATTTAGCAATTTTTTGAACTCATTATCCAATTGTTGAAAAAGATCTTGCTCATTCCTTGCTTTATAACCTTCTATAACTGCATTCTTATCTTTATTAGTTAATCTAGGAGATGTTATAAATCTCATTTTCCCACCATTAGCCACAAATTCTTTTAAACTTCCCCATGCAATTAAATAAACAGCGCTACTATAGAAGCCAACTGCCCTATCATACTTGATAGAACTTGATACACAAGGTAAGTAAAATTCATTCGCAATATCATGTTGTCCTCTATAATAAGTTGGTTTAAAACTTATGTCTGAAAGCAAAGACATTTAAACACCCCCAATTAAATTCCTATTATTTTTTTTAGTTTTTTATCAGATTCAGGACTAATACCTGATAATTTCAAGCGCATCTTAAGTAATTCTGAAAGGTTATCCTTTTTCCCTGCTAAAGCTATCTCCTTAGCTCCCCATAAACTACGTCTTTGATATGAGTAACCTCGAGAAAAAGCTTCAATAATTGTAGACCCCTTAACTTGAACATTACGAGAATAAGCAATGTCTTTATAACATATCGTGTCCCATAAAACAAAAACTTTATGATCTGGTTCATAACCACCAAGAACGACAAATCTATTATCACTATAATCAAAATTTGCCCTAGTGCCCCTGGATTGATTGGGAAGAATAATTTGAATTTTATGTTCAACATCATTACCATCTCTACCACCAGGAGGGTGAGTTATGGTATATAAATAAACTCTAACTTTTTTTGGATAAAACCCTTTATTAAAGTCAATTTCTAACGGTTTATTAGAAACATCACTATGATTAACTACTGATTCACTTAAAACATCTAAGAATAGTTGATTAAGTTCATTTGCTCTAAAGCCTTTACTCACCTTATATACCTCCTTATTTATTTTTTTTGTTTTGACGTGTCCTACCACCATCTTTGGGTAAAGGAGAATTTTCTTCACTCATTAAATTAAGACAAGGAGCAGGAGCATTATAAGAAAGACGATGTTTCTTTTTATCTCTTTCCTTTAATTCACGTTTGTAATCTTCATCAAATCTACCTTTAGCTCCATGAATATAATCATTAACTAATTCACTACAAATCCATTTTCTTTCCAATATTTGCGAAGCTTCACCTGTAACACAACTTCCGGCAAATGGATCTAGAACAACGTCTCCTTTATCTGTTAACATTCTTATGAACATTGCAGGTAATTCAAGGGGGAAGCGAGCAGGATGAGGTTTAATATCATTATCTTTACAGTATGAAAGATAACCGCTATTGCTTTCAGTGTTTGGTAATGAAATTAAATTCGGCGGAATAGCTCCAGCATTTTTATTCTGAAATTTATCTGAAATATCATGTCCACTTGGTCTTAATTTGGGAGTATATCCATTTTCTAACAAGTCCTTATGACTATCAGAATAAGGAATTAAAACCCTCTTATTTGTTGACTTTGGATAAGGGGTCTTAGATAACCACCAAATAGTATTTATTGCATCTTTAACCCTTATTCGTCTTATTGTAACCCACTCAGCAGGTGTAGGTAGTTTTGAAGGATTCCACCAATAAAATTCTTGTGCTAAATGAAAACCAAATTCTTCGCAAAGCATTATCAACAACTTGAATTGATATAAACTACGAGTAGGCTGGCCTTTTGTCCAAGCTCCTCCTAAATCAATTACTAGACTACCTGAATCTTTTAAAATTCTCTTAAAAGCCTTGGCAAACTTTTTAAACCATTCTATATATTCATTTCCATACTCATTACCATATTCTTTAGATCTCAACAAACCAAAAGGGGGACTAGTAACAATTAAATCTATGCTCTCTGGTTCAATATAATCCATCATTAATTCATGTGAGTCCATATTATATATGCGTCCATAATCAGTATCAAATACTGGGTTATTTTTATCAACTTTATTAATTATTGAATCTAGATCAACTTCCATTTTTAAATCTCTCCTAATATTATAAATTTTAATGTTAAAATTATGTCTGCTATGAATATTACTAAGTACTTATAAAACAATTTTTATCTCATATTTCATTATCATCGATAAAAGTCAAATTATGATCAATCTATCATACTTTCATGAAAAATTAATAAACTTGATTTCTAAAACAATTAAAACTGACTATTCAAATCAACTAATTATAAAAACCCCTCCTAAAAATTTGTTCCTTATAAAAATATATTCAATGAAGATTACAATTATCCTTTATTTTAACATGAGCTATTATTGTCGTAATTTGTAGAAAAAGAGCGATATAACCAACTATATTCACTTTATTCTCCACATACATCTGCACACTGGAATAGTCCCCCTCTAAAGGATCTCAGAGAGCCATATACACTTATTTTTACCTTATCTGACTATTTGTATGTTAACAGATAAACGCCCTCAAAACAAGCATTTAAAGCCATATAGACTGGGTTGAAATATAAGCAGTCTCCATCAGATTTAACTTTATTCACAATGAAGACTGCAGGATTGTTTTTGAAGATTAGTCCCTCCAATGATATTATTAAATCATACTTTTAAACCAGAAAAGATTTCTGAAAGCTTCACCCTTTGTTAGTCTACTTTTCTGGAATCACAATCTTCTGATTAACTCTGATCATTGTCTCAATTTCATTGACCTTTTTAATGGCTGCTATCATCAGCCGCGGGTCAAGGTCAGAGTTAATTTCTTCTGCTATCTCCCAGAGGGTATCACCTCGCTTTACCACATAAACCTCATTCCAGCTGTAACTATCAATAATATCATCTGGTCCTGTCTGGGCTAGAATTGCAGCTGTCAAAAACATTACTGCCATCAATACAGAAGCTGCGGTTAGTTTATTCATGAAATCTCCTTCCTTTCCTGAGCACTTAACCTGCTGAATGTATTTAAAATGGACTTCAACTGCTCAAACTGATCTTTACTCAAGCTGTTGATCGATATCTTTTTGCTGCTGTCTATACCTTTTTCTCTTTTTACATGTCTGAGGTAATTATAGAGATCTTCTTTTAGCTTAGAATTATCACCAACTATCTCTTTAATAGCAAGTTCTCTTTCAGTTAGAGAGGTTACTTGATCGTTCTTCAAAGTTTCATCTTTCTGAGCCTTACCTTTATTCTTCTTGCCCTGTACCTGGCTAAATGGAATATCATCAAAATTATAATCACTCTGTTGCTGTACAGCCATTTCTTCCCTGGAAACAAGCCCAGAAACACTAAAAGCTCTCTTTAAAGCCATTGATTCAGCCACTTTAAGGATCATAGCTGAAGGATACTGCTCCCAGATCTTAGAATCTGATCTGTATTCTTCAAAGGGAGCAAAGACATAAACGGGATAACTTCTGTCCTTTCTATAAACTAAAGCGTAACTACCGACGATCTGTCCGCGGTTGGTCCCATATTGATGATTAATACCAGTTTCTTTTCGCCTAAACTTATCATTTTCTCTAACTACATCTGAAACCAGTCCATCATACTGGGGATGCCTATCAGCTATCTTTAGATAACCATCCCTGGAAGTCATTATTGTTGGCTTACCATCTTTCTTCCAGAAGAATATCTCTTTATTGAAAGGATCAAGTCCATAGTTTTTAGCCAGATAAATAAACATCTTAAACTCATCACTGCTTGCATCTCCGGCAACAGTTCGTCTCAGGGTTTCTAACTCCTCTTCAGTAAAAGTAATCAGTTCTTTTTTCTTTCTGTTAATATCAACAACTTTACGCTTTGCACTCATTTTTTATTCCTCCCCTTAATTTAAGGAGACCCAGGTTTAACCCAGGCCTCCAATTATAATTTAGTCTTCTTCTGGACTTTGAGCTTCTTCATCACTTAGATCATGGTCACAGTGCGGACAATTCCATTCACCCTTTTTACAGGAACTGTAGGACTTCTTTTTACACACAGGACAGTGCTTTACATACATCTTAATCACCTCCTTTCAGTGTTTTTTAACATAAAAAAAGCCCGGCGCCGGCCAGGTTAATTAACTATTATTAACTTTTATTGATTCAGTCTTTCATCAGATTCTCTTCCTGCATACTGATAAAGTTATCTCTGCTGCCGATTATTATATGGTCCACTACATTAATTCCCATTATCTTGCCAGCCTTCTGCAGCTTTTTAGTAATTGAGATATCATCACTACTTGCATCAGCCACACCAGAAGGATGATTGTGAGCTAAAACTATACCCGCTGCATTCTGCAGTATTGCCCGTTTAAAGACCTCTCTGGGAGTAACTAAGCTTGAGGTCAATGTACCTGTAGAAACCTCAAATACCCCCGTTACCTTGTTCTTAACGTCAAGGGTAGCGATAGCAAAGACTTCTTCTGCTCTCCTGTCCAGTTCAACTACTTCTACAAAGAGATCCCTTGCCTGAAATGGGTTCCTTACATACTTATCAATGTCATACCTTCCACCTGACTCCTTTACAATTCTTAGACTAAACTTCTGAATATTTACCATTACTCTCATCTCCTTTATGTTTTTAGTATTCATTTAAAAGGGCATCTTGAATTCCTGGTCATCACTGATTAAAGCTGCAGCTTTTTTCTTCTTTTTCCTCACCAGTCTTGCTGCTCTCTCTAGCTCATCTTCATCCATTGGATCAGCATATGGTCCTAAAGCTCTTTTTATCCTCCACTCATCACTCGGCACACCATTAACCTGCATATTTTTCACCTCCAAAAAAAAAAGACCATCAGCTCTCACTGACAGTCCCCTGATTTTAATTCTGAGCATTATTCCAGCCTTCCATAAATGCATCCTTTAATCCTGAGAAAACACTCTCCGATTTAAGCCGGGTAGAATTGGCGGCGATAACCGACTTCTCAATAGCTTTAAGGGCTGCTCTATCGACCTTTGAAGCTGCCGCACCGGTAACTTTAGCAACATTCCTGGTACCAGCAGAAGCCAGTCCAGCTGCCTTTTTAACGCCATTCTCAGCTGTCTGAGCAAGCTTTTTAAAGGCATTGTCACCTCTCTTAGAATCAATAATCTTCTCAGCATATTTGAATTCATCTTTTCTCTTAAGACCCAGCTCTTCCAGTTTATTCAGAACCAGCTCCTGCATAACATCGTTCTCCGCCATCATTGCTCTAACCATCATTTCTCTCAGTCTTAGAACAGTCTCCACATTGTTTTCATTTTTAAACATAATTATTACCTCCGTATTTTAGTTTTATTTTGACTTTCAACTTAAACAGCGTTTATTCAGAAATTAGATAAAGATCAAAGAGAATAAAGAACAAAGCCAGCAGAATATCTCCACTGAACAAACTCTGCCAGGCTAAAGCACCAAGCAGTAGGATAACAAGTGTCTTAGAAGCCATCTGATTCACCTCCTTTTCATTATTTGGACTAACCCCACTCCCTTATCTACACTCACCTCCTTAAATTTAGGCATAAAAAAAGAGCTGCCGGGACAGCCTCAGTTAAGAGACTATCCAGACAGCTCAGTGTCTTTAAGTATTCAGTTATGCTCTAGGGGGTGGGGCGTCGAACGTCGATCTGAATTTCATAATTAAGACGTGGTCCCTCTAGAAATTGTGTGCAATTTTTGAGATTGCTAATAGGGAAAATAATCCTTTCAAAATGCTAAAAATCTTCAAAAACAAGGTGTAAATTACTATATCTATTTAAGGAGTTACTTCCCTGCTTAATAAACTCCCAGCTTTCTTTATATGAACCTTCAACAGCAAAACTATTAGTTCTAATAAAATCCAAAAACTCAAATTTCTTTTCATAATATCTCTCACTAAACTCTTCAGCTTTTTCTACTTTTAGATTATCATCAATATTTGCATCATTGTGAAGCACATGTTCTAAATTACAGGATAAGTAGTAAGCGTTATATGGAATCCCATTTATTTTTGAATGGCTACTTAATCTATCCATAATCCGACTTTTTTTATCATTTCTTTTCTTTGTATTTTCAGGGTGACTGGTGCATAACTTATCACTATAATAATAATTCTTACCCCTATCATGCTTTTCTATCAATTCTTCACTAATATATGCACCGTCAGTATCCATTAAATGAATTATCTCTATGATATCACTTTTCTTGTAATGTTCTCTATCCATAAATGACTTTATTTCTTCATTTATCTTCCTGATTACATTACCAGAATTAACTCTATTCCTGGTAGTTATATCTCCATGAACAATTTGAAATTCAATCTGTTCATCCTCAAATATCTCAGAAAAAACAAGACCAAAAGACGTTTTATCTGTTTCCCCTTCTACTAAGAATAAAATTAATTTTCTAGTCATCAGCATCAACTCTACCCGCTGCTCTAAATGCCCTGGCTATTTTAAATTCATTTGTTCTCTCATAAACCTCTTCATCCTGTCCACCTAACTTAATTCCACGATAATAAAAGCTTCTTAGATTATTTGTTTCCTTTACATTGGTAAATCTTATATACCGATTTTTAGGATTAGTAGTTGTAAAAATCAATGACTCTTTATTAAGTTTCTCCAGCGGTCTTAAGTTATGAGAAGTAAAGACCAGCTGTCCCTTAGCTCTATCCTGAATGATCTCCAGGATTTCACCTAAAAGATATTCAAATATACCGGCATCAAGTTCGTCCACTGCCAGACAAATACCGGGCTTATTATACATCGCAATCATTGCACTCAAGATAGATATAATCTTTTTAATTCCATCTGACTCATATCTCAGAGGAATCTTAATATCTCCTCTTTCTGCCAGCAGCTCTATTTTAATAACTGGATCACCATTCTCATCTAACTCTTCTCCATACTCTTTAATTTTAATTGTAAGCTCTGGAATTATCTCTTTTAAGACGATGTTTAAGTTCTCAATAACATTTTTGACAGTAGAGAGGACCCGCTCAGGAACTGTTGTCGGCTCAGAAAGAGCTATTGCCAGATCTCCACCTTCTATCATCTCTGAATCACTAAGCTGGAAACAGAAAGGTATAATTAGATTGGCATTGATCATACCTGAACGAGAATTTCTGATCACAAACAGGTTCATTCGAGCATACTGTTTAATCTCCATTATAATATCAGCAAATTCGTTAAAGGCTTTATTACCTTTATAAATATGATCCATCTCACTAGAAAAAATAAAAGATGTTTGTTCCTTCTTCGCAAGCTCCTTAGCTACTTTAAGGTCCACTTTAGCATCTTTATTGTTTTTAGTGAGCAAATTGTAATTCTTCTGGGGACTTAACAACTGCTCCTTCTCATCAAGGTTGTGAGTTATTATCCCTCTCTTATATGTCCAGTCATCTTCTTCAAGCTTTTTATATGATAGATCCTCTTTGATAATTACTGGAACAGCATTTTCTCTTCTTTCAATTACCATTTCATAAAAGAGTTGATATTTATTCTCTCCCAAAGACATAGAAAAAACAGCATTAATAGCAGCTTCTTTCTCACCCTGGTATATATAATCTTTAATATCTCCAGGCAGAGATTCTCCAAGCAGGACCAGTTTAAGTATCCACAAAGCTTCAATGAAAGCAGTTTTACCAGAACCGTTCTGACCGTATATTCCCAGCACATCTGATGCTTCAGAAAAAAAGTCTTCGCTTTTATAACTATTAAAATCAATTTGACCCTGCCTAACATTCTTAAAGTTATTCAGTTGTACCTGCTGCAGACGCAGCATTCTCTCCTTCATTTGATCACCTCCACTGATTAAATTATACAACTATTAGTAGTAAAAAGCAACATTTTAAGCAAAATCGATATAAAAAATATCATATTAGTTAAAAATTTTAGGTTATAGTCAAAAAAATAATCTATAAGGTGATTCTCTTAATAGTTGTTCAGACTAAACCTATATTAAATTTTACGATGTTAAACAAGGTGTACTCATTTCGATTACACCTCACATTATAATAATTGATAGTTTAACTAAACATATAAACTGTTCAACCCGTTAGAGTCATCCGCACTTATAGATATGTGCGGAGGTTTTTTACACTTATCAACTGCACCAATCAAATAGTTCAACAAAAAAACACCCTGTCACCAATAGTCTACAGGGGAAAATATAAATAATTTAACTTTGACTGATTAAAGAAATTATTTCTTTTCTTCTTTTTTTTCAATTTCTTTTTTCTCAGGTTTTTTCTTAGCTACTTTTTTCTTAGCTTTCATTTTCAACACCTCCCTGATATTTCAACTTACTACTTGAGCCTAAATTTATTATATTACATAAAACTCGAAATAATATCTAATTATTAAGTCCCCCTGAAGAAAATATTATACAAAATAAAAGCCCCAGAAAAGCTCCATTGTTACTGAACAAATGAAATCTCTCTGGGGTAATTAAGATGCTAATTTTACTTGATTTTCTATTATCAACTGCTTACGTTTAATCGTACTTAATCTAAATATTGTAATCCCTAAATTCCTATATAAGACTACATTAATGCCTAGAAATATAAACTCCATCTTTAAATAGTTTTATCCCGGCATAAAGAATTATAAAGAATTCCAGCCTACCTAAAAACATTCCGATCGTCTGGGTCCAGATTATACCCAGAGGAGCTTTGGATGAAAGTAAGCCAATTGAAATTCCAACTGTACCAAGAGCTGATCCAAATTCAAACATACTATCTAAAAGAGAATATCCATAGGCTGTATGGACTGCTACTCCTGCAAAAAAAGTAAACAAGTATAGTAATATATAGTTAGCTACATCTTTTACATGCTGATCTTTTACATAAAACTTATTCTCTCCCCGCCAGAGATAATTGCTGCTGACACTTCTACGAGGTAAAAACTGTTCTTTAATTTCCCAATAGATTGATTTAAAGATCAAATAGATTCTATACTGCTTAATACCACCAGCAGTTGAACCTGTTCCACCACCAACAAGCATAATTAAAATAATGATAAAGTTAGCAAATATCGGCCAGCTGGCAAAAGAAATAGTCGAAAAACCGGTTGTTGATAAAGCTGTAATGATCTGGAAAAAGGTAATTCTAAAATTCTCGCTCAGCATAGGGTATAAAGAGTTTAATGAAAAAAACATTAATATAGGAGTTAAAAATATAAATAGAGTGATCATTAAACGTATCTCAGCATTTTTAAAGAATGTTTTAACCTTACCTTTAAGCAGTGTGTAATGGGTTGCAAAGTTTATTGTACCAAGCAGCATTAAGACAATCGTCACCACTTCAATAGATAAACTGTTGTAATGGCCGATGCTGTCAGGCTGAGTAGAAAAACCTCCAGTAGAAATTGCAGCCATCGAGTGATTTATAGAATCAAAGAGAGGCATCCCTGCAAAATAATAGAGAATAATCCCTGCTGCAGTATAGAAAGTATAGATTTTCATGATCAACATGGTAGAGCGTTTTACATGAGGTAATAATTTATCACTTCTTGCCTCAGCCATATATAAGCCCATTCCATGAACCGGCAGCAGTGAAGATAAAGCAATAACTGCCAGGCCAGCTCCACCGAAAAACTGCATAATCGAACGCCAGATCAGAATTAATTTAGGAGCAGTAGTCACATCCACAAGCGATAAACCAGTTGTGGTCCAGCCACTTACCACTTCAAAAATAGAATGGCTCCAGCTCATATCTAAAATAGTTATAAAAGGTATTGCCGAAAATATAATTGCTCCGATCCAGGAGAAGATAACAATTATACTCCCTTCATTTAAGGATAACTCCACATCTTCTTCCTGATGTCTGCTCCCATAAATAAATAATACTAATCCTGCCAGAATAGAAAGTCCTCCTGCCAGCAGAAAATGAGGTGCCAGGCTGCTTTCTTCAGGAAAAGCTAGTAAAAATAAAAGTGGTGATAGAATAGCAGCCCCGGCAAAGATAATAATAATCCCGGTATATTTTGAAATCAGAAAGTAACGAGAAATAAGCAGATTTTTATATTTCATCTTATTCTTCACCACCAAAGACTTTAATAGCTTCTGCCTGTTCTTCGGGCAGTGAAATTATGACAATTTTATCTCCCGCCTGAATCTTAGACCCACCTCTAGGAATTGAAATATCTCCATTTCTAACTATACCACCTAAAACAATAGAAATAGGAAGGTCAATTTCTTTAATTTCCTTGCCAGCAGCTGCAGAGTCAGGTGCTACCTCAACCTGGAAGATACTTAGTTTCCCCTCTTCAATCATGGTTAAATTACTTACATCTTCTGAAATCACACTCTGCTCAATAATTGAACTAATCAAATCTGTAACATTAAAGATCCCCGTAATCCCCAAAATATTGAACAGTTCTTCATTTTCTGGATTATTTACTAGAGCTGTAGTTCTCTCAACTCCAAAGTAGTCCATTGCCATTTTGCAGATAAAGAGATTACTGTGGTCCTTTTGTGTCAAAGATACAAGGTTATCAGCCTTATAGGCACCAGCATCTTCCAGAACTTTTTTATCTGCTGCATCACCAAAGACAACTGTAGCCTTTATTTCTCTTGCCAGATCATCAGCAAGTTTACGATCTTTATTGATAATTGTTACAAAATGTCCTTTAGAAATTAGCTTTTTGGCAAGATGGTAAATTAGCTTACCTCCTCCAACCAGTATAATCTCCATAATTACCTCATCCCTTCTCGCTCAATTTTATTTATCATGTTTTCAGCCAAAAGAGATATCTGAGAAAATATCTCAAAACGTTCTTCTTTTTCATACATCTTCTCCACTGATGGGTCTATAGTCCTGACCATAATTCTGGGTACATCAAAATTAACCCTGGCCATCTGTGATACAAGATAGTTAATCTGATCATTGCCGGTACTAACTATTAAAAGGTCAGCAGATTCTATTTTACCTTCAATCAAAACATCACTTTCAGCTGCATCCCCCTCTATCTCAAAACCTGAAAAGTCAACCGGCAGCAGAGCAAATGAATCTGGATTTTGTTCTATAACAACAACTTCGTTACCAGAACGAGAAAGTTTTCCAGCAAGCAGAGAACCGGTGCGGCCACAGCCTACAATAACAATAAACATCTATTCTTCCTCCTCGTCATCTCCAAAGTTAACATCATCTAAGTCAATGGAGCCCATACTTTCTCCTGCCCTTTCAATGTTTTCATTTGCCGGTTTATAGCCAGGATCAAGTGCCAGAGCAGCTCTGTACATCTTCATTGCTTCTCCCTGCTTATGCTGCATCTCATAAATTATTCCCAGCAGATTAAATGGCTCAGGCTTTTCAGAGTCAAGAGAAGTGGCCTGCTGCAGCATTTCTTTTGCCTTTGAGAAGTCTCGTTTATTAATTGCGTTTTTAGCAAGCATAATATATTCTTCAAAACTTTCTACTTCTTTTTCACTATTTTCAACCTTATAGCGTTCAAAAACATCCTGAACAATATTAATAATTTCTTCTGGTTTAAATGGTTTACGCAGATAGTCAACAGCACCTAATTTTAGAGTTTCAACCGCTGTTTCTACACTCCCATAACCTGTAATCATTATTACCTTTGTCTCAATTTCTTTATTTGTTACTTCTTTTAAAAACTGGATGCCATCCATTCCCGGCATTTTCATATCAAGCAGTACAACCGGGATTTCTTCTTCTTTTAATTTTGCCAGCCCATCTTCTCCATTAACAGCTGTTTCAACTTCGTAGTCTGCATTCGAAAGAGCTTTCTTTAAAGTCAAACGAATATTCTTTTCATCATCAACAACCAGTACTTTATTTTTCATTATTATCTTCCCCCTCTATTTCTTCCTGTCCTGTTCCTTCTTCCATAATACTTTCTTCTACAGCAGCCAGTAAATCACTCTGACTGATTGGTTTGACTAAAAAGTCTTCAGCACCTGAAGAAATTGCCTTTTGCACGTCATCTTCTTCAGATAAAGCAGACAATATAATAACCGGTATTTCCTCTGTAGCTGCATCACTTTTTAAAGCTTCAAGTACTAAAAAACCATTCATCTTCGGCAGCCTTAAATCAAGTAAAATAAGATCTGGACTAATATTATTAGCTTTATCAACCGCTTCTACTCCATCTACAGCATAATCCACAGCATAACCTGCCTTTTCCAGACTTTTACCAACAACTAATCTAATATTTTTTTCATCATCTACTACTAAAATTTTACTCATTATTTTCCTCCTGATAGCCATATCTTGGGATGTAGAATGAAAAAGTAGAGCCCTCTCCTTCTTCACTTTCAACCCAGATCCGACCATTGTGGGCTGTAATAATTTCTTTTGCAATAGCAAGGCCGAGACCGGTTCCACTCTTTTCCTCTTTATCACTGCCGGCTCTGACAAATTTCTCGAATATTTTAGACTGATATTCTTTTGGAATACCTGGTCCATTATCTGCTACTGATACTAGAACCCTTCTACCCTTTATTTCTGCATCTACTTCTATTTTTCCTTCATCAGCATAGCGAAGTGCATTTCCAACCAGGTTAGAAATCACCCAGCTTATTTTTGAAGGATCGGCATAAGCAAAAACATTATCTTCTGACTGTTTGAATTTGAGCTCAATTTCTTTTTCCTCCGCCTGTTTATGGAAGGGGTTAAGAGTTTTTTCAATAATATCATTGACATCTACCTTATCAAATTCCATTTCAATTTTACCTGATTCAATCTTAGAGAGATCAAGCAGATCATTTACTAACTCAGTTAATCGTTCAACATCCTCATAGGCTGCTTCCAGCAGTTCCTTCTGTTCCTCATTTAATTCTCCTGTATCCTCGTTAATTACCATGCTGAGCCCCATATTCATTGAAGTCAGCGGGGTCCTAAACTCATGTGATACAGTTGAAACAAACTCAGATTTCATATTATCAATTTCTTTTAAGCGGGTAATATCCTCTAATAGAGTAACTGTAAATTGATATTCTTCATCTTCATCAATTACCTGTTTGGTTGAAATCCTGTAATGTCTTTTTTTATCGTTCTTTTTTAGTAGAAAGGTTTTCTCTTCTTTAGCTTCAGGATTTTTAATGTATTCAAAAATCTCTTCTGCCTTAATAACCTCTAAAAAGTGCGTGCCAAGTACATCCTCCCTCAGTGAAAATAGTTCTTTAGCTGTTTCGTTGATTAAAACAATCTTATGATCCTTATCTGTCACTATTAAGGGACTGCTCAAATTATTTACTACAGCTTCTGACTTTTCTTTCTCCATCAGCAGCTTTTTAACATTTAATTTTTCAAATTCTTTTAGTTTGGAAATCATCTCATTAAATTCATCTGCCAGCACACCGATTTCATCCTCAGAGGCCACTTCAACTTTACGCTGAAAATTTCTGGCAGCCACTTCTTTAATCCCTTTTTCTAATTCTTTAATTGGCCTCAATATCTGTTTGGTGAGATAAAAGGCAAAAATTAATGAAAATGCAGTAACTAGTAAAGCCAGTCCGATTGTATAGATGATTGCCTGATTGGCTCTACTGTTGGCACTGCCCTGCGCATCAACCATCGCCTGTCTGTTTATTTCTCTTAGTTCTCGAATATCATTTTTTATCTCATTAAAACTTGGAAGCAACTGCTGATTATATATCTGCCAGCGCTGATCTTCTTCTGCATTATAGAATTGATCAAAATTAGATACAAATTCAAAATATTTTTCATTGATTTTTTCTAAAATTGCACCCTCACCTTCAATGGTGATATTATCTTCTGCTCTAGCCAGCCAGGTATAGAATTCTTTTTCATTGCGTCTGAAGATTTCCTGTCCCTGTTCTTCAGTAGATCTTAAAAGCAGCAATAAGGCACTGTCCTGGCGTTCTATTGATTCAACCATACTGTCACTTGCTTTTATACTGCGGTAATTTTCAACTAAAATATCATTAATTGCATTTGAAAGTGTTTCAAAGTTATATATACTCCAGCCAACAACCCCTGCCAAAATTAAGATCATGACTGCAAAACCAAGGAGTATTTTCCCTTTTAAAGTCTTTATATTCATAATTTACACTCCCTTAAAAAAACAGATTTAATTGCCGAAATCTCTCATTTTATCCAGATTTTCATTTTTCCCCATTAAAACTAATTTATCTCCAGCTTCAATTTTATCATCTGCTCCCGGCGAAATGTATAGTTCTTCCCCTCTTTTAATTGCCATTACATTAACATCAAAGCTGGCTCTCAATTCAAGTTCCTTTAAAGTTCTACCGACCATATTATCACTGGCAAGAATCTCTATTACTCCATATTCTGGAGCAAACTCTATATAATCTAAAACATTGGAAGAGATAAGATTCTGAGCAATTCTTGCTCCCATATCACGCTCAGGATAAACTATTCTATCTGCACCAACTTTTGTTAAAACTTTGCCATGTAATTTATCAGGTGCTTTAACTATTACATAAGGCAAGTTAAGCTCTTTTAAGATTAAAGTACACAATATATTTGCTGAAACATTATCTCCAATACTTACAACCGCTACATCAAAGTTTCTAACACCTAATGTTTTTAAGGCCTCTTCATCAGTAGCATCAGCCTCTACAGCATGAGTTACATCAGCACTGATTGCCTGCACCTTTTCTGGATCACGATCAATCGCTAATACATCATGTCCATTTTCAGCCAGAGTAGTAGCAACACTGGCTCCAAATCTTCCTAAACCTACAACAACAAACTGCTTCATTTATTTTCCCCCTATCTAAATTAACCAACCATTACTTTTTCTGTCGGATAATGATATTTTCCTTTCCTTACCCTTTCACCAAAGGCAAGCGCCAGTGTCAGTGGACCAACTCTGCCAGCAAACATCGTGATAGTGATTAAAACCCTGCTGATATCAGATAGCTGCCCGGTAATTCCTGTTGAAAGTCCCACTGTACCAAAGGCAGAAACTGTCTCAAATAAAACATCAATAAATTGAAAGTCTTCGATCACTAATAAAAGCGTAGTTACCAGTACAACCAGCCCAGCAGCCAGCATTGTAATAGTAAAAGCCTCATAGACGATCTTTTTTTCAAAGCGGCGGTTATATACTTCCATATCTTCTTTACCTGTTATCATGTTTTTTAAGGTAACAAGCATCACTCCAAAAGTAGTTGTTTTGATACCTCCACCGGTCGAGCCGGGTGAAGCACCAATAAACATTAAGATAATGATAATAAAGAGTGAAGACTGTTTTAGAGCTCCGGTTGCAACTGTATTAAAACCTGCTGTTCTTGGTGTTACAGATAAAAACATTGCTCCCAGTGTTTTATCAAGAAGTGGTAAACCAGCAAGAGTATTATCATATTCTAAAACAAAAAAGATAATAAAGCCAAAGATAAGTAAGGCTAAAGTAATTATAAGTACTATTTTTGTCTGCAGAGTTGATTTTTTAAACCTGACTCTATTATAAGCTTCGACCATAACTCCAAAACCTATACCACCGAGAATAATTAAGGCCATAATAACAAAGTTAATTGTTATATCACCGGTAAAGTTCTCCAGGCTGTTTCCAAAAAGATCAAAACCAGCATTATTAAAAGCAGATACTGCATGGAAAATAGCCAGATAAATTGCCCTCCCTGCAGGATAATCCTCAACCAGACGGAAAAATAAGATAACTGCAGCAGTTCCCTCAATTGCAAAGGTAAAACCAAGCAGATACTGAACCAGTCTCACCATACCTGAAATCTGATACTGATTTAAATCTTCCTGAATAATTAATCTTTCTTTTAAACTAATCTTTTTCCCAATTATAAAGGCAAATAAGGTAGACATTGACATGATACCTAATCCACCAATTTGGATCAAAAGCATAATAACTGTTGAACCAAAATGAGTAAAGGCTTCTTTAGTATTAACAACAATTAAACCTGTCACACAGGTGGCAGATGTGGCTGTAAATACTGCATCTACTGCATTTAAGCCCTGCCCATCTGTTGTCGCTATTGGCATCATTAAAAGTATTGAACCCAGCATGATAATAATAAAATAACCAAAGACTAAGTACTGTGCCGGGGTTAAATTTTTCTTGCTGATCTTCATTCTCCCTACTCCTCTCAAAACAAATCTATGTATTTATTAAATAAATCAAAACTCTATAAAATCAAAAAAACACTACAGATAGACTGTAGTGCCATAGATAAATTTCACCATAATATAGAATATAATGGTGGCATCACGTCTGTCCCTTATTTAAAGTCTACGGAGTTAGCTGTCGGGCTAGAAGTAAAGGTCTTCTTCTAAAAATAGATTCGCCCCAAAAATTGGGTCCCCCGCTCTCAGATGAGATTAGACAACAGAATTATTTTCTTTCCTATATTAAAACACATTATAAATATTTTGTCAAATAAGTGATAAAAATAATTTCTTCCGAAGTAACAAAAACCCCCAGAAAACTCCATCAATAACTGAACAAAATGAAGTTTCTCTGAGGGTAAATAATCTCCAATTGAGATGCTAATTTTATTCTATTTTCCACCGTGATTTCACCGCAGTGAGCCTCAGCCACCGTTAAATACCGCAGTAAAATATACAGTTATTTACAACTATATGGGATATTTCCAACACTAGATTGCTGTTATGACAGGGATTATAAGAAAAGATGCTAATATAAGGAACTTCGACAAAACTCTCCGAAGCCTTGAGCGTAGGTTCGACTCCTACCGGGGGCACCATTTTATTTATACCCAGTAAGCAAAGATTTTTTTATTCTTTACTTCCAGTTCTTGATTCTTATATTCCTTATTCTGATTAAAATTAAAACTCAAAAGATAACCCTGATCCATATTCTGGCTTTCCAAATAATCAACAAGCTGCTCCAGTCCTCGCTGGTGATACTCTTCTCCCCGCCAGATTTTTAATTCCACTATATATTTCTGTTCAACATAAGTTATTACTACATCAAGTCTTTTTTCTTGAGAAATCTGTACTTCTTTGAAATCAAATCCTTTACCATTGATGATTGGCTTTAAAAAAGCAAGAAAAATCAAGCGCCCATTTCTTTCTAAAAAATCTCTATCTCGATCACTATATTGTTCTTTAATGAAAACCTGAAAATGCTCCAGTACTGCTTTTAGATTCAGCTGGCCATTATCTATAAAACTGTCTCTGAAATCAAAAGCATCACTTTCCATTGAGTTTTCTATTTTGGATATCAAATAGTTGTATATTCGCTGCTCATAGATTCTGTTATGGATTTTTAAGCTACCGTCATCATTTTTGAAAATACCGTATAGCTCTCCCTTTTCAATTGTTGGATTATCCAAATTATAAGTGATTTTTCTACCATCTACAATTAAATCTATACAAATATCTTCTAAATCATTATCATTTTCGATATTTTTAATTAATGTATCAAAATTAGGAAGGTCTTTTGCTAAAATAATTTTTACTGCCTGCTCAAGATATTCTTGATTCCAGCTGGACTCATTATCTGCTAGTATTTCTTCTGCAATGATTTCTGCAAGTTTACTAACTAAAAAAGGGTGACCTGAAGTATAATAATGCATTTTCTCAGCAAAATAATCTAAATCCAGGTCAATAGTCCTGTCTTCCTGGTACTCTTTTAACATCGAAGCAATTTGATCGACTTCCAGCTCAAAATCAACCTTAAACTCACTGGCAATATTCCAGGGGCTATTGTACTTATGTTCTTCATCATCTATTAATTTTAGTTTAAGGTTTTTTACATCATGTACCCCTGATAAAATTACACTATAAAATGTTTTATCTCTGTCAGCCTGAGCTTTAATAAATTTATCTCTTAATACCCCCAGAAAACTTAAAAAAAGCTGATTATTACTGCTCTTATCAACTTCATCTATCATTAAAACAATTTTCCTTTCTGCTTTATCAACAAACTCAAAAAGATAATTATTTAAATCTGCAAAATTATCCAGATTATCTATTTTCCTCTGATCAAAATTTAGTTTATTATGCTCATTCTTAAAACTTAAATCTTTTTTCATTAAATTTATAAATACTTTAATAAATGCTTTTTCGCTATTAAATACTTCATCTCCAATTCCTTCAAAACTAATTAAAATTGGAATAAAATTATCTTGTAATAATTTTTTCTCTAAAAGATAAAGTATAGTTGTTTTACCAGATTGACGAGGTTTATTAATTGTAAAATATTTACCTGACTCAACCATTTTTTTAATCTCTTTAATTTTTTTGCTTACATCAGCCATATAATGTTTTTCGGGAATACAGACACCGGTTGTATTAAACTCTTTCACTTAACTCACCTCAACTTTGGCTTTAAGTTATGCTTATTATACCACAGTAACTAACTTAATTAAATCAAAGCAGTCATTGAATTTGATCTATCCTAAAAGTTCTAGCAATTCTATGTTTATCAATTTTCTCATACACCTTTTTCATCCTGTCCACCTAAATTTATAGTTCGATAATAAACTACATAGGCAAAAAAATAACCAGACATTATGCCTGGCATCTAATTCTATTAAATTTCTTTACCAATAGTTCCTTTGTCCAGATCAATAACAGCTCCAAGTCATACCCTAACACCTAACCACTTTCTTTCTTCTATTTCGAGACCTTCATTCTTAGTATGAGCAACATAGAGTTCTCTTTCAGGGTTCTTCTTGTGAAGTTCTCTATAAGCTTTCATCGCTTCATCGCTATTATTAAATTTATCAAGAACAGCTATTTTATCAACAACTCGTTTTCCATGGTCTGAATGAGCTTCAATCGCTTCTAGTAGGATCCAACTATCAGGATATTCATCTCTAATATCTTTCCATTTCATTTTGAAATCCTCCATATTAACTTAAATATTCATTGGCCCTTAGGGCAGCCTTAGCACCTTCAGCTGCAGAAATTATAATCTGTTTATCTTTAATATCTGTTACATCTCCAGCAGCAAAGATCCCTTCAATACTTGTCTGATTATTTTGATCAATAATAATCTCATTACCCTGATTAATTTTAAGATCTTCACAGATAAAACCTGTATTGGGGATTAAACCAATTTCAATAAATATTGCCTTTACATTAAGTTCGCGTTCTTTACCGGTATTAAGATTTTTAATCCTTATCGATTCAACTTTCTGCTCACCCTTAATCTCAGTTGTCTGATATGATTTGCAGACTTCTATTTTATCCGAGTTATTTACCTTATCCTGCAGACTTTTATCACCTGAAAGCTGTTCTCCTCTAATAATTAAATAAACTTCAGTTGCTATCTTTGCCATATCAAGCGCTGCTTCTAGTCCAGAATTACCTCCACCAACTACAGCAACTGGCTGATTTTCATAGATATAGCCATCACAGGTGGCACAATAACTTACACCCTTATCTTTTAACTGATGTTCTCCTGGTATTCCAAGCTGTCTCTTTTTAGTTCCAGCGGCTATTAAAGCAGCTCTCGTATTAATTTTTTTATCACTTTTTGTAAGCAGAATATGTCCTTCTGACTTTGGATTAATATCTGTAATTTCTTCTCCAAAAAGTGTGTCTATATTATAGTTCCTAAGATGTTTTAAAAAATTCTGCATTAGTTCCGGTCCTGAAGTTCCATATTCAGGTAGATAATTATCGATGGTGTCAGTTTCCAGCACCTGGCCCCCAATATCTCTGGCTACCATCAGAACTTTTAAGCCTTTTCGGGCTGCATAAACTGAGGCAGTCATTCCAGCCGGTCCAGCTCCAATTACTGTAAGATCCCAGTCTTTTTCGCTGCAGTTTGGTCTCTCAAATTCTATCAGATCATCAAGACCGCCAGAGCTGACAAGCTCAATTAGATTATCATAACCTCCAATTTTCTCGCCATTAATAAAAATCTGAGGAATAGTTTTTTTGCCGCTCCGCTTTTCCATCTCCTTCTGCAGATTTTCATTATCTGTAATATCATAATCCTTATAATCAAGCCCCAGACTTTTCAGCATCGCTTTCGCTCTTCTACAGTAAGGGCACCAGGTTTTAGTATAGATTTCGATCTTTGACTTATTCATTAGATCAAATCCTTTCTTTGTTTTATTTCAGGATTATTAATAACTTTAATAGTTGTCTTTCCAAGTTCAGCCATAGTAATTAATTAACTAATTTAATAGAGTTACCTGCAGGATCTTCTATAAATATATCATTTTCCTTTTCAATAACCTTATATCCCATCTTTTTTAGATTATCTAAAGTCTCACTTATGGTTCTTTGATCAGGAAATTTAATTACAAAATATCCCATTCCTGCTGCATTTTCTGGCTGTGAATCTGCTCCAACCCCATTCCAGGTATTTAAGCCTATATGATGATGATATCCTCCTGTTGATAAGAATAGAGCTGATTTACCCATCTTCTGAATAACATCAAAGCCCAATCCCTGCACATAAAATTCTTCTGCTTTTTCTAAATTATCAACATGAAGATGAATATGACCTATTTTTGTTTTTTTAGGAATACCATCCCATACTCTATCACCTGTTTCATCCAATATGTCTTCATAATCTAAAGGATCAGTTATCATTTCTATCTGACCATTTTTTCGATTCCATTCACTGTTGTCCAAATCAGAATAAACTTCAATTCCATTATCATCTGGATCTTTAATATATATTGCTTCACTTACACCATGATCTGCTCCACCTGTTATATCGTAATTATTTTCTCTCAAATTTTTCAGAAATAATCCCAGCTGGAATCTCTCCGGCAGCAAAATTGCAAAGTGATATAAGCCGGTTCTTTTTGGTAGTTTTTTAATTATTTTATCGGAAGAAGTTAAAGTAATAATTGGGGTTGATCCATCAGCTGTTAATAAAACTTTGTTTGCTGCCTTTTCTAAAACTTCAAAGCCCAATATTTCTTGATAAAAATTCAGTGATTTATTTAAGTCTCTAACTTTCAGTACAATTTGTTTGACATATTTATTTTCTTGGTTATGAAATTCTTTCATTGTATCATTCCTCTCTTTTAGAAAATCAACTTGCACTGTTCTTTAAAAAATCAAGAGCAAACTGTACATGTAATGCTGTACCATATTTCATATAATCTTCATCAAGCTTAAACTTTTCATGATGGGGAAAATATACAGCTTCTTTTTTCTCATTTCTATACCCAATAAATGCATATACTCCTTTAGCATGCTGAAAATAATAAGCCATATCTTCTGATCCCATATATTTAGGTATAGTTTTATTTTTACTCTTTCCAAAAACTTTTTTTGCAGATTGAGCTGCTAAAACTGTTAAGCTTTCATCATTATAAAGGCTGGGAGTGCCATCCTCTATTTTTATATCCACCTTAAGTTCATAAGCATCTGCAATTGCTTTCGCGTGCCTTTTTATTGCCTGATGAGCTTTTTTCCTGACCTCAGAATCAAAATATCTCATAGTAATATCAAGTTCTGTATATTTAGCAACTATATTTGCCTTTGTTCCTCCAACAAATTTACCAACTGAAAGAACTAATGGCTTTTGAGCATCAATATTTTTAGTTACTATTCCCTGCAGATCTGTAACAAAAGTACTGGCAGGATGAATGGTGTCTTTAGCTCGATGTGGCACTGATCCATGTCCTGACACTCCTTCAAACTTAACATAAATAGTGTCACTACCTGCCATTCTATATCCTGGTTCAATATTAACATACCCAGTCTCTAATTCTGGCATTCCATGCATAGCAAAACAGGCATCAACTCCCTCCATTTCACCTGCTTCTATTATTTTTTTAGCACCTAAAAATGTTTCTTCACCTTCCTGAAAGAAAAATTTAATTTCACCAGCTATTTCATTTTGCATTCCAGACAAAATTTTTGCAGCACCTAGCAGCATAGCCGTATGAGCATCATGTCCACAGGCATGCATTATTCCAGCTTTTTGAGATTTAAAATCCACATCTGCCTCCTCATTTATTGGCAGAGCATCTATATCCCCTCTTAAAGCTATAGTTTTTCCACTTTTTTCTCCCTTTAGAGTAGCTACTAATGATGTATTACCAACTTTCCTGTACTTTATTCCCATTTTATCTAATTCATTAATTATTTTAGCCTGAGTTTTATATTCTTCACCGCTGAGTTCAGGATTTTCATGTAAATCTCTTCTAAAATTAATAATATAATTTTCAATTGCTTTAGCTTTTTCCAGTATATCTGACATAAAAACATCCTTTCTATTATAATTAAGCCTCTTTTGAAACTTTCTTTAAATGAATATCTTTTTTCATACAAAATAACCTGATTAAAAATGTTACTGCAAAAGCAGTATACAAAGCCGCATTATTACCAATAGTTCGATAAGTTATAATAAAGAAAACTGATCCAATTATAGCAGCTACCGCATAAACTTCTTTGTGAAACACATAGGGTATTTCATTTGCAAATAAATCCCGCAATGTACCCCCACCTGTCCCAGTCATTACTGCTAAAACTATAACAATAAATGGTTGTGTATAACCGTTATTAACCGCTACCTCTGAGCCAATTGCGGTAAACGCTCCCAAACCAACAGCATCAAAAATGTTTAAGATTTGATTAAAACGAATAATCTTTTTATAAAATAAAATAACTATCAGGGCTGATAAAATACTGATTATAAGATAAATTGGGTTAGCAAGTGAAACGGGTAAATCTTTATTTATTAAAATATCTCTAATAGTTCCTCCGGCAACTGCTGTAGTTATTCCAAAAACAGCAATCCCATAATAATCCATCTCCTTTTCTATAGCACGCAGAGCACCAGACATTGCAAAAGCTATAGTTCCTATAATGTCAACAATCGAAATAAATTCCATTTTAACCTCCTGGTTTATTTTTAATAATTTTATTCACTTTTAGTTTTTTGAAAATATTTATAGTTTATAAATACAATAAAATATAAACACTGCTCATTCAAGTAAATAATAACATTTAACATCAAGTTTTAAATCCAAAGATCACACTTCAGAATTATTTGCAATTATTTATTTATTTATGAAAAACTTTTTAACAAATATTGACTGTACTAATTAATTAACAAAACCCCCAGAAAAGATTCATTATTAAGTGAATAAAATGAAGTTTCTCTGAGGGTGAATTATCTACAATTGAAATGCAAATTTTATTCAATTGTCCACCATGAGCTTTAACAACTTTTAATGCGAAAGTTATATATACATTAATTCATCTCTATTTTTTTGCGATCTAAATTTAATGTATTTATATATTATCCCTGTGTATGATATCCCCCATCCACATGAAGAATCTCTCCGGTTACCATGCTTGATAAGTCACTCAACAGATAAAGAGCACTTGCTGCGACCTCTTTCTGTTCCACTAATCTTCCCATAGGAGCTCTGTCTTTAAAATTTTTCATTAAAGCTCTAAAATCAGAAATACCGCTGGCTGCTCTGGTTAAAATTGGTCCTGGTGAAAGGGCATTAACTCTAATATTATCAGGCCCCAGGTCTGCAGCCAGATATTTAACTGAAGATTCGAGGGCAGCTTTAGCAACTCCCATAACATTATAATTTGGAATCACCTTTTCTCCTCCATAATAGGTCAGCGTAACTGCTGAGCCTCCCTTTTCTTTCATAAAAGGATAAGCCAGCTGGAGGGCTTTAACATAAGAGTAAACACTAATTTCCATACTGCGTAGAAAACTGCTGCGGGCTGTATCCATATATTTCCCTTTTAAATCTTCTTTATTAGGCCCCCCTGCAATTGCATGGACTATAAAATCTATTTGGCCTCCAAATTCTTTTCCAATCTTTTTAAAAACTTCCTCAAACTCCTGATCATCTGTGATATCCAGTGTATGATAACTTTTGGCTCCAATTTCTTTAAATAAAGGAATAACTTTTTCTCCAATTTTTTCATTCTGATAGGTAAAAGCAAGCTCTGCCCCTTCTGCCTTTAATCTCTCTGCAGTCTCCCAGGCAATTGATTTTTTATTTGCTACCCCCATAATTATACCCTTTTTCCCTGACATTAATTCAGCCATCATAATTACCTCCCACAATAAATTAATTTATTTTCCTATTGATATATAATTATTCTATATTTAATATAGTTCATCTAAAACAAAAGTATACCTTCAATTTCATTAAATTAAACTTTTTTAGAAATCATATTTCTGACATTTTTCAATTTTATAATTATTGAATATAAACAAAACCCCAGAAAGCCTCCATTATCTACTAAACAATGAAGCTTCTCTGAGGTTAAATTATCGTTAATTGAAATCTTTAAATTTATCCAATTTTATACCTAATTAAATCTTATATTCTACTTTTAACCAACTCTACAAAAGTCAATGATGATTTTATGACCGAACTTCAATAATAATTTTGCCTCTTGCATGATGGGTCTCACTTAATTCATGTGCATCTTTTAAACCCTCTTCTGTAAATGGAAATACTGTTCCTACAACAGGTTTTAATTTATTATTTTTCATCATTTCAGCTAGTTCTGTAAGTTCTTTACCATCTGGTATTAACCAGTGGAAATCAGCATTAACATCAATTTCATCAGCCTTTTTTTGATCTGGTTCTTCAACAATTGAAACCAGCTTACCACCCTTTTTAAGGATATTAAAACTTTTATCCTGGATTTCTCCTCCAAGTGTATCAACAACTAAATCGTAATTCTCCAGTATCTGAGAAAAATCATCTTTTTTATAATCAATTACCTCATCAGCTCCCAGAGATTTTAAAAAGTCTACATTTTTGGTGCTTGCTGTTGTTGCAACATATGCACCTAAACTTTTCGCAATTTGAATGGCAAAGCTGCCAACTCCACCAGCACCAGCGTGAACTAATACCTTGTTTCCTGAATCTAGATTACCAACATCTACAAGACACTGATATGCAGTTAATCCTGCAAGAGGAACTGCAGCAGCTTCTTTAAAACTAATATTATCTGGTATTTTAGCAAGAAGCTTTTCTTTTGCTGTTGTATATTCAGCATAAGTACCACGATTTGTAAGTTCTGGTCTCACAAAAACTCGATCACCTTTTTGGAAAGAATCTATATCTTCTCCTATTTTCTCTACTATTCCAGCTGCATCCCATCCTAAAACAATAGGGAATTCAAAAGGAAACTTTTCTTTCAGATATCCATATCTCAACTTCCAATCAATCGGATTAACAGCTGCTGCATGAATTTCAATTAAAACTTCATCTGCTGCTGGTTCTGGTTTTTCTAATTCTTTTTCCTTCAATTCATTTTTATCTCCATAATTATCAATTGCAATTGTTTTCATTATTAACACCTCTTTTAATTAGTTTGATAGAATCTAAACCCTAATCTCTTTTAAATAGCATTTTCTTCTATAACTAACCTCAAGATTAATAATAAAACACAATATTTTTTAATAATAGTAAATAAGGACATTTGTCCTCCCCTAATTAAGTTCGACTAACAAAAGAATTTGATATAATATATAGTTAAGAGGGGGACAATCAATGCCTAAAACTGAACTTGATCGTGTAAAAGTTAAAACTTTAGATAGTCAATTTGAATATATTCTTAAAGAACTATTTGAATATTCACCTCGTGAAGCAAAAGCAATTGTAGAAGCTGCTAATGAAGTCTACCAACTTAAACATTATGATCCATCATATCATGAAAATAAAGATAAAATAGTTAAGACTGTAATCTCTAAAAAGGCACAACACGGTCCAGTTCTAGAAGATTTACCAAAGGTTCAGGTAACCCTGACTAAATCAATAACCAAAGAGGATAAAACACTCTTTAGAATAGAGAATAAATCTGCTCTCAGGAGAGTTAAAATACTGAGAATGACAGAAGAATCACTCGACCAGGGGGGTCTTCTAACCCAGGAAGATCTGGCTGATATACTTGAGGTATCTCCCAGAACTATCAGGCGTGATATCAAAAAACTTAAAGTTCAGGGTTTTAATGTTCAAACCCGAGGCACATATCAGGATATAGGACCTGGAGTATCTAATAAAACTAAGATAATCAAACTATATCTTGAATATAATACCTACTCTGAAATACAGAGAAAAACCAGGCATTCTCCTGGAGCAATTAAGCGATATATCAATGATTTTGGTCGTGTATTGCTTGCAATAAAGAATAAACTTTCAATCAAAGAAACGGCTCATATAGTCGGTATCTCAGAAAGATTAGTTAAAGAATATACCGAACTGTATTTTAAATATAATAGCTCTGAGTATAAAGAGCGTATTGCTGACATAGTTAACATAGCCGAAGAAAAAGCTTCAGTAAAAACTGAGGCAAAAAAGGGGGTCATCAAATGAGACAGGACCCTTTTGCTAATCTCGATAAAAAGACATTCAGACAGGCTATTATTGAGCTTTTAGAAAGTGAATACAAACTACTTGGCAGCCATAAAATATTGGAGTTAATAGCTAATGATATAGTTGAATTAGAGTATAAATATCATCCTCGCAAAAAGACTAATCAGTTTGGCAGTCTAAGCTGGGTTGCTACTTCTGAGCAGAATAACAAGCCAAAACTGGGTCAAAAGCGTGAAGAATACAAACAGGAAGTTATTGAACTTCCCTATGTTACAGAGGAAGATATAGAACTAAAAAGACAGAATGTATCTAAAACAGAACATGATATTATTCGTATTGCCAGGTTAACTAAGGCTGCTAAAAAGCAGGGAACTATGCTAACTGTCGAAGAACTGGCAGCGATAATGAACCGTTCTACAGTAACTATTTCAAAGCGTATTGGCGAATATCATGATACTCATGATGATGTGTTACCTCTTAAAGGTTATATACTGGATATGGGTCGTGGAACTACTCATAAAAAAGCAATAATAGAGCTGTATGAGCAAAAGGTTCAGCCACCTGATATAGCCAGAAAAACAGATCACTCATTAAATGCTGTTGATAGATATATCAAGGATTATGAACGCGTTAAATTCCTTATCAGACGTGGTATAAGCATAACCCAGATCAAACATATGACAGGTCGAGGAGCTTCTGTTATCAAACAGTATAGGAAGCTAATAGAAAAATATCATCCTGAATATTTTGATTCTGATAATGACAAATAATAGATTAATTTGAAATACTAAGAATTAGAAAAAATAGGACCGGACAAATGTCTTAAATGTAATTACTAAACAAAAATTTCATTTTCACTTTTCGTATCAGCAAAATTTTCAATTAAATAATTAGTAATTTCTTTGAAATGAGGATGATCCATATACTTAGCCTTAACAGGACATTTTTGGATACAGCTGCAGCAGGTGATACATTTCTCTTTACTAATTTTACTAAAATCATTATAAGAAATTGCATTAGTTGGACAAGATTCAGCACAAACAGAGCAATTTATACAGTCATCTGTTGTTTTTGGAGCAAAATCAGGACTATCATGTCTTTCTTTATATGGGTAGCTACCTTTAATATTCAGCACATTATCAATCCCAACTTCATTATCTTTTAATGCTTTTTTCTTGATTTGAATCCCAAAATTTTCAGCTAAAAATAAATCTTTTTGGTCTGGCCTCTCACCGGCAATTTTTTTACTGTTAGAATGTTCTCCAACAAATGCGCCAGCAGCAATAGCTCTAAACCCATTTTTTTCAAAAGTATCTTTCAATTCTAGAAGAGCATCATCGTAATCACGATTTCCATATGTTACAACAAAAACCGCAGGTGTATTATCTCCTTTGATTTTTTTGAAAAAACTTACTAAAAACTCTGGAATTCTTCCAGCATATACTGGTGATCCAACAATTAAAAGATCTTCTTTCGAAAACTCTATTTTTTCATTTCGATCTTTAACCTTTGTGATGTCATGTTCTATGTAGTTTTCACTTAATTTTGAAGCAATGGTCCTCAGATAACTTTTTGTATTTCCTGTAGCACTAAAAAATAATAGATTTAAATTCTTTTTCATAATTAAATCCCTTCTATATATTTTCTTAAGCATGAATCGAATTACTAATTATATCTAAAGCTGCTTCATGGACAACCTCTGCTGTAGTTGGATGAGCATGGATAGTTTCTGCCAGATCTTCAGCAGTTAAGCCCAACCTTACAGCTAAAGTTAGTTCTGCAATTAAATCACTTGCCTCAATTCCAATTAAAGCTGCTCCTATTATCTTATTGTTTTCCTTGTCAGAAATAATCTTTATTTTTCCTTCTCTTTCTCCCATAGCCATTACCTTACCACTGGCAGCAAAGGGGAATGTTCCAATCTGATAATCTATTCCCTTTTCTTTAGCCTCTTCTTCAGTTAAACCAACAGTTCCAACTTCAGGTGAGGTAAAAATAGCTCCAGGTACAGCCGAATAATCCATTTCCTTATTTTTGCCCATTATATTTTCAACTGCAATAACTGCCTGATGAGAAGCAACATGGGCCAGCAGCACCTTATCAGTTACATCACCAATAGCATAAACACCTTTTACATTCGTTTCCAGTTTACTATTAACTTTTACTGCACCTCGTTTTTCTGTGATTTCAACTCCTATATTTTCAGCCTTAAGACCCTGATGGTAGGGACGGCGGCCAACAGCCATTAAAACTTTCTCAGCTTCAACTGATTTTTCTTTATCCCTTCTCTTGTAAATTACACTATATCCAGCTTCAGTTTTTCTAATTTCTTTTACCTCAGCTCCGGTTTTAATAGATATTTTTCTTCTGCGAGCAGAGCGGTTTAATTCTTTTGCAATCTCTTGATCAACACCTGTAACGAGCTGATCTAAATATTCAACAACTGTCACATCAACTCCAAAGTTGCTATAAATAAAAGCAAACTCCATTCCTATAATTCCTCCACCAACAATCACCATTGATTCAGGCAGTTTCTCTAAATCTAGGGCAGCTCTGCTGTCTAAAACCCCATCCAGTTTAGCTCCAGGAATTGGCAGCTGGATCGGTTTAGAACCAGTTGCAATAATTATATTTTCTGCTTCAATCTCTTTTATCCCAGCTTCAGTCTCCACCTGCAGTTTATTTTTATCTATAAATGAAGCTTTACCACTTAAACGTTTTACACCACTTTTTTTAAGTAGGTGGTCAATACCTTTAACCAAACGCTTTACTATCTTATTTTTTCTTTTGACAACTGCCGGAAAATCAACTTCAACATTTTCAACTTTTATTCCAAAATCTTCGGCTCTTTGAATATCTGCAAAAAGTTCTGCTGAACGGACAAAAGCCTTAGTTGGTATACAGCCCCAATTGAGACAGGTACCTCCCAGGGCTTCTTTTTCAATTAAAACAGTATCGGCTCCCAGCTGTCCAGCTCTGATTGCAGCTACATATCCTCCTGGTCCACTACCAATAATCGCAATCTTATATTTTTTATCTTTCATATATATCTGCTCCTTTTTAAAAAATTATCTATTTCATTTATTTCAGTAAACTATCTACCATTCCTTCTTTTCTATCTATTAATTAGTTAATAAACAGCTAAATAAGGATTTATTTAAAATTAAAACCCCAGATATTTTATCTGAGGTAAGGAATTAATAATCAACTTGTTATTTAACTGTCCCCAAAATTTTCTTAAAAGTTTTAGAAAATGTTTCGTGTTCTACCTCAGATGCTTTAAAACTAAACAAATTAAAAATAAGATCTATACAAAATCCAATTCCGAAAGCAGCAATAACAGTGCCTAAACCAACAGGGCCACCTAAAAGCCAGCCTGATAATACTACAGCTGCCTCAATCATTGCCTTAGAAACTCCTGAACTAAATCCAGTCTTTTTTTCAATTGCAACCATCAAACTATCTCGTGGTCCTGCGCCAAATCCAGATGACATATAGAAAAAAGTTGCAGTAGCAATAATTAGCAAACCCAAAAATAAAGTTGGTATTCCTAAATAAAATGAATTTATTTGGGGAACGAAATCTAAAACCATAATCATATCAATAAAGATACCGATCATCAGCATATTAAAAAAAGTTCCCAATCCCATCTTTTCACCCATCATAATTGCAATAATACAAATTATAAAGCCGACAATTATAGATATTCTACCAATTGTCAAGCCAGAAATATTTGCTAACCCTTTGTGGAAAACTTCCCAGGGAGCAAAACCAATATTTGCTCTCATTGTTACAACTATCCCAAGGGCATAAAGAAATAAGCCGAAAAATAATCTGCTAAATCTAACTGTGAATTTATACATATCCTATCTCCTATTGTCTTTTTCTCGAATCATAAACTTCTTAATTCTTATTGTTATTTAATGACTCTTCTATGTCTTCTTTCTTAGTCGCTATAGTATCAGCCAGATGAAGCAGTCTTACATCAGGATAGAGTTCCTCAGCCTTCGATCTTTTTCTTTCATCAAAGGGGCCATAAGGTCCCATATGATAAGTAACTGCCAGTATATCTCTTTCCTCAAGTTCAATAAATTTTGTGGCCTCTAAAACAGCCCGTAGAGAATGATTTAAAGGCAGATTATTTTCATTATAATTCCAGTCACTTCTTACATCTGGAGGGGCAATATTTCTTCCATCCTTAAACCACTTAATCAAATCACTTGCATATTCTTTAGAGATTATAAACTCCTTATTTTCTACAAACTTATCTAAACCATAAGTATTGTATAAGTCCATATTATCTCTAACCAAACTTCTTAAAAAGTTATTCTGACCTTCGGTAATAGTATGCTGCATCTCTGATGTATAAGCAAAACATTTTTCTAAATCATGGATAGAAGCCTGAATAATAATGTTTTCTCTAGGAATACCAGCCTGTGTTTCCTCATTTAATTTTAGATATTCCCTTTTAACATTTTCAGTATGTTCTAAAAGACCTCCGGTTATATTTAAATGATGTCTGATGCTTGCAGGTTTTTTATAAAAATCAATTTCTTCTAAATATAAGATTAATTCCTCTATTCCTTTTTTGCCCGTGTTTTTTAAATCTGTAATAAAATTATCTTTCATTTCTACACCTTCCTGTATGTTAAAGTTTGATATTTTAACTTCGTCGTCTATCAAATTTTAACATTTTAGCTCTAATAAAACAAGGAGATTTAAAAAAGAGCCAGGATAAATTTAAGATCTATTATTTAAATATGCCTCTGCTTTGAGATTAACACTTTTAATTGCTTTAAAAACAGCCTCTGCCTTGACTTCAAATGGTAAATTGTGAATAGATTCTTCTGGAGCACAGCTTTTATCAGCTGCTTTTTTTAATTGTGCATCAGCTGTATTTTCTAAACTAAGATCTTTGAGTGTGACAGGCTGTTCTAATTTTATTAAAAGAGGTAAAAGCTCATAAAACTCTTCTTCTCGCTGCTCAAGTTCAAGCTGAACTAAAGTACCAAAAGCAACTTTTTCACCATGGAGCAGATCATGAGTCTCAGGCAGAACTGTTAGACCATTATGAACAGCATGAGCAGCAGCAATCCGGCAGTTATCACCACCTATACCACCTACCATTCCTCCCAAAGAAATTATGGAGTCTACAACTTTTTCTACAGCTTTAGTTGCCTGTCTATTTTCCATATCTTCTGCTGCTGGAACAGCGAATTCAAAAAGAACATCTTTTAACTCTTCTGAAATTTTTAAAGCTGCTCTAGTGGGAACATTTTTCTCTTTATCAGCAGCAGATGCACGTGCTTCATAAAATTTAACAATTGTATCTGCTATGCCTGCTTTAAAATAGTTTATAGGAGAATCAGCAATAACTGCTGTATCTACTAAAACTAATGCCGGACTGTTCTGGAAAATAATATATTCTTCAAAACTCCCCTTTTCATCGTAAAAAACTGACAGGGGAGTCCAGGCAGCACAATTGGAGGCGATAGTTGGAATTGTTATTAATTTTCGATCAGCATAAGCCGCCGCTGCCTTGGCAGTATCAATAGCTTTACCTCCTCCAATCCCTATGATTAAATCAAAATCTTCAGTTGCCGCTAAATCAGCTATGCGCTGAGATTCTTTTTTAGTTACTTCTCCCCCAAAAACTTCCTCTTTAAATTCAATATTGTATTCTTCTAAACTATTCTGGAAGTCTTCTCTGACCACTTCTAGTGTAGTCTTATCACCAACAAGTAGAGCTTTTTTCCCTAATGGAGCAATATGTTCTCCAGCTCTAGCTAAAACATTTTTATCCTGCAGATATCTATTTGGAGATCCCATTACAATATGCATTTATTCACACACTCCCTTAAATTAAATTTATTTTTTAACTTTACTCGGCAGTTTTTCCAATCTTTTTAAAGCTTTAGCCAGTGTCTTTTTGGTTTTAGCAAAATGGAAACGGATCAAATGATTAATGTCATCTTTAAAAAAACTGGATCCAGGAACTGCAGCTACCCCAATTTCTTTAATCAACCATTCACAGAATTTAAGGTCATCATCAAAGCCAAATTCACTAATATCAACCATTACATAATATGCTCCCTGTGGCTCAGTATATTTAAGCCCAATCTTATCTAAACCATTTAAGAAAAATTCTTTTTTCTCCTGATATGATTTTTGTAAATCTTTATAATATTTTTCATCAAAATTAAGTGCAGTAACTGCTGCTTCCTGAAGTGGTGCTGCAGCTCCAACTGTTAAAAAATCATGTATTTGTCTGGCAGCAGTAGTTATTTCAGCAGGTGCAATTAAATATCCAAGCCTCCAGCCTGTTATCGAATAGGTTTTAGAAAGAGAACTGCAGGAAATTGTTCTTTCAAACATTCCCGGCAGTGAAGCAAAATATAGATGCTTATTTGGAGGATAAATAATATGTTCATAAACTTCATCAGTAATTACAAAAACATCATATCTTTCTACCAGTTCTGCAATGGTTTCCAGTTCAGAACGGGTGAACACCTTACCAGTTGGATTAGAAGGATTGCAGAGAATTAAAGCTTTGACTCCCTGCTTTAGCGCCTCTTCTAATTCCTCTGGATCAAAATTGAACTCTGGCGGGTTAAGATTGACATAAATAGGTTCTGCTCCTGATAAAATTGCATCAGCAGCGTAATTTTCGTAAAATGGAGAAAAGACTGCTACTTTATCTCCAGGTGTACAGACTGTCATCATTGCGGCCATCATCGCTTCAGTGCTGCCGCAGGTTACAACAATTTCCTTTTCAGGATCAATTTCAAAACCCATAAATTTTGACTGTTTTTCAGCTAGAGCTTTGCGGAAATTAGAAGCACCCCAGGTAACTGCATACTGGTGTATACTACCAGCTGCAGTTTCTTTTAAAGCATCTTTCAACTCTTCTGGTGGGTCAAAATCTGGAAAACCCTGAGATAAATTAACTGCATCATACTTATTTGAAATTCTGGTCATTCTTCTAATAACTGAATCACTAAAATTGTTTATTTTTTTATTTAATTCTGGCATAATATAACTCCTTCATATTTAATATTTTCGAGGCTGTTAAAATGCTGGGATAACTGCTCCGTCAAATTCTTCATTAATGAAAGTTCGTATTTTTTCAGATTGATAGGCTTCTACAAATTTCTTAATTATAGGATTATCTTCGTCTTCCGGCCTTACTGCCACTATACAAACATAAGGGGAGTCACCATCTTCAATATAGATAGAATCCTCTTTCGGATTCATTCCAAGATCAAGAGCATAATTTGAATTAACAGCTGCAGCGGCTACATCTGGTATAACTCTAGCTGTTTGGGCTGCCTCAACCTCGTGAAACTTTAAATCAAGTGGATTAGATTCGATGTCTAAAATGGTGGCATTGATACCTGCTGAATCATCTAACTCTATTAAACCAGCTTTTTCAAATAATAGTAAGGCCCTGCCGCCATTTGTTGGATCATTTGGAATAGCTATAGTTGAGTTCTCAGGAATTTCATTTAATGATTCATATTTATCAGAATAAATAGCAATGGGAATTACAATTGTTTTTGCAATTGATACTAAGTCTAAATTGCGGTCAGATTTAAATCTTTCAAAATATGGTATATGCTGAAAAGTATTAGCATCTAAACTACCATCTGCTAATGCTAAATTAGGTGTTACATAGTCTGTAAACTCAACAATTTCAAGCTCTACATCTTCTTCTGCCAAAATCGGCTGCACAGCCTCTAGTATCTGAGCAAAAGGGCCTGCTGTTGCACCAACTTTTAAAACTTGATCTGCTGCTATTACTGTATTTGCTGCAATTAATAAATACAAAACTGCTGCTAAAACTACTCCACTACTGATTAAGATTGATTTAAATGATTTTTTCATAATTTAGATTCTCCTCTACTTTTTTAATATTAATAAATTTATTATTTCTAATTTTGTCAACCGTATTTTCTCTAATACACCTCCCAATAAATATTTGCTTAAAATAAAAAAGCCACTCCTAATAAAACTGAAAGAGTGGTAAAAAAATAAACCCTCCTGAGAGGGTTTTATAAATTCCTCTCATCTGTCATTTCTTTGAAATGCAGGATTTAGCACCTTACCATACTGGTAGGTTGCCGGGTTTCAAAGGGCCAGTCCCTCCACCACTCTTGATGAATTATTAAATTTTAATTTTTATTATTATTTGATTATAGAGAATATCATCTAAATTATATTTTGTCAAATTCTATAACCCCATTAATTCTTTATATTTTAACTTATTTGCATATTCAGCGCCAAATTTTCTTTTTCTTTCTAAATAAAGCAATTCTTTTTCCAATTTTCTATAATTTTCGAGTCTTGCTTCAGCTAAATTCCCCTCTTTAATAGCTTTTTTTACAGCACAACCAGGTTCTGAATCATGCTGACAGTCATTAAATTTACAGTTTTTTGCTATTTTTTTAATATCTTCGAAACTTGCATCAATTCCATTACTTTCATCCCAGAGTTGAATTTCTCTCATCCCAGGAGTATCAATAACAATACCACCATTGTCTAAAACTATTAATTCTCGGTGAGTGGTAGTATGCTTCCCTCTACCATCACTTTCCCTAATTTGATTGACTTCCATCTTTTCCTGTCCCACCAGCTGATTAATTATTGTAGATTTCCCAACTCCAGAAGATCCCAGAAAAGCAGCAGTTTCTCCTCTGTTTAAATATTGTTTAAGCTCATCCAATCCTTTACCAGTTAAAGCACTAACTATATGAATTGGAACCCCAAATGCCACTGTTTCAACTTCAGATTTTTTTGCTCCAGCATCATCAGCTAAATCAGCTTTACTCAAAACGATTACAGGTTTAGAACCACTATCCCAGGCAATTGTGAGATATCTTTCCAACCTTCTTAAATTAAAATCCTGATTCAAAGATGTTACTATAAAGACTGTGTCAATGTTGGCAGCTACTATCTGTTCTTTAGTCTCAGCCCCGGCTGCTTTGCGTGAAAACTTGCTTTTTCTGGGCAGTATTTTATGAATAATAGCTCTGTTTTCATTATCCTGAAGGTCAACTAATACCCAGTCTCCAACTGCCGGAAACTGATTATTATAACGCATCTTACCTGTAATCTCAGCTAAAACTTCTCCTTTTTCTAAATACAACTTATACATTCCTTTATATTCAACGGCAGCTCTTGCAACCTGAAATCTTTCTTCAGCCTCCATTTGAGCTAATTTATCTACAAAAAACTGATTCCAACCTAAATCTATCAAATTCAATTTGAATTCCTCCCTTTTCAGCTGAGTTAATTTTCAGCTGTTTTTTTGGCTATATAAAATCCATAACTTAAATATTCTTTGTATTTTTTATATATCTGAATTTCTTTTTTTTCATTTTCTACAATTTTCTTTGCAGCTTCCGAATGATCATGCCTTTTTAAGAAGTCACTAAAACGAGCTTCAATTGGCTTATAGTAATTTTCAAGCCAGCTGGATTGGGGCAGATAAAAGTATCCTGCCGGTGTGAATCCATTCTTCTCTAAAACTTTAAACTTATTTGAAGCTGTATCAATTTCTGGATATTCACTATTCCAGTATTTTTCAATTTTTTCTGGTCTTTTATCAGTCAACCACGTAATTTCACTTACTGCCAAATAACCGCCAGGTTTTAAAAACTTTTTCCAGTTTTTTATTCCTGCTTCAAAACCCATAATGTAAATTGCTCCTTCAGACCAAATAATATCTAGTTCTTCTTGCTCAAAATCTAAGTTATCCATCGATTTTTCCAGTGTTTTAATTTTATTTTTTAGTCCTTTTACTTCTGCTTTTACTTCAAGCTTTCTCAAAAATTCTGGAAATAAATCAACTGCCGTTATCCGGCCATCAATATTTTCTGCAAGAGTTATTGTTTGAGCACCAGAACCACAGCCAATATCTGCAAGCTTAAGCTTTTTATTCTTACTAATTTCTATTAAATCTAAGGCCTTTAAAGTGTCAGCAGTACTGCCTGGCCCCTGTCTTTTTGCTTCTTTATGAAAATCAATTAACAATTCTAATTCTGTAATTTTTATTCTCCTTTATAATTTATTTTTTAAATTAATTTTAAACAAATTCTTTCTAATTTTTTAGTCTAAATGCAAAAAAACCGTAGGTTAGTTAATAAACCCACGGCTAAAATAACAAAAACTATGGAAATAATCCCATAGCATAGAATAATCAGCTGTATATATTAAAGATACAGCTTTATAAATTATTATTTTAATTATACTAGAGTTTATTAATCTATAATCCATACTAATTCACTTCTTCATGATTACTTAAAAATAGACGCAATAATCCCTCTGATTTAAGTTAAAATTAAAAAAGTATGGAATATTTAATTTGCTTTTAGACTAATAAACTAACTTTCATAAACGCATTTCTCCTCATATTTTCTATAAGTAATTATAACAGACCATTACTTTATAATCAATAAAATTTTTCATGATGTAGAAACTATTAAACATTTTTCTTATTTACAAACACTTTATTCATATTGTTTTGTTTCTAATTATTTAATATTTATAGCTTTTCATCATCTTCTTCAGGTTCAGTATGAATATTTATAATAGTGTTATCATTGATAACAGTGCTGTAATAAGTGCTATGATCCCTGGAGATTCTAGATAAGTTGTTAATAGGATAGCTGAATAAATATTTTTCCCACTAGAATATAAGATCCCTAACCCAACAATAAATAATACAATTCCAATAATTGTTGTTGCTAGAGTTTCAAATTTACCATGGCCATAATTATGGTCTTTGTCAGCCGGTTTTCTAACTATCCTAAAACTGATTAAAATAACTATATCAGTTGTAAAATCTGATAAAGAATGAATAGCATCAGCAATCATTGCATTACTATTACCCATTATTCCTGCAAGTAATTTAATTGATGTTAAAATAAGATTTATAAAAAATCCAACCCAGGTAATTTTATTTGCTTTTTTAGCACGAATATCTTCTAATGATATATTCATTTTTTTCACCCCACATTTTTGACAACAAACATTAAAATTAAGAAATTCATGAGGCTTTTTATAAACCTAGTTTGTTTAATTAAACTGGTTTGTCCAGCAAAATTTCATATTACCAATATCCATCATAATAGCGTAACAGGAACCTTCTTTTAAGCAAAGTTAACTATGTGCTTTTAAATCTTGTAGCATATACTTTTCGTGGAAAATCACCTTCTGCATACTCACATTTTCTAGCACCTTTTACAATATCTTTGTCTGCATACGCCTCAATTACTTCACCTATAAAAAGATTTTTATCCCCTGTTTTCATTTCTTTTTTAACCTTACACTCCATGTGGGCTATACACTCACCAATAATAGGAACCCTTATTTTACGTGCCTGCTGTGGAGTCAAACTTGTTTCTTTAAATTTATCAACCTGATAGCCTGAGTGATAACCACAATAATATATCTGTTTTTTAAGCTCCTGTGGAGGAACATTAACTATAAATTCTTTAGTTTCTTTAATTAATTTCGAAGAATAAAATTCCTTCCCTATTGCACAAGCGATTAGTGGCGGCTCTTTTGATACTGGCATACAAAAACTAACCGCAATAATATTTGATTTACCTTCAATATCTCCACATGTTATCAAAAAATGTCTCATTGGCCACATAAACTCTAAATATTCAACATCAATTTTCATTCTACTTTATCTCCTTTTGTTAATTTAGCTCAGCTTTACTGAGATTTGCAATCGTGCTTGGTTCCGCAAAACTTTTGTTCGTAATCTAATCTTTCTTTTTATAAAATTTAAAACTATTAATTTCTAATAACTATAAAAAATTTCTGTTTTATATTCTGATTCTTCTTTATTTTTCAATTCTAGTAATAATGATTTGACAAAACCACCTAAGTTATAATTGCCGATATCTTTTAAATCTACCCACTTATACTCCTGAGCTTCTTCATTTAGTATTACATTATATGAGTCAGTTTTACACATGTAGTCAATAAATATAAAATGCTTTTTTTCATGAAAAGACTTATTGTTTACACTTTCTTTTATGCTAATTAATTGAATATCATATATCTCTAATCCAGTCTCTTCTAATATTTCTCTTTTTAAAGCTTCTTCCATTCTTTCACCTAATTCAATATGACCTCCAGGAATTATATATTGATTATTCCATTTGTGAGATTTACAGAGGAGTATTTTATTATCTGGATTAAAAATAATTGCACCAACAGTTGGTTCAGGATATTTCATTATTTGTCCCCTTTCTTTTTTCATTAAAGTAAGTTATTCATATTTTATATATCATGTCAGATAACGTTTCGCAAATATGCGAAGTTTCCGTAGGCAATTTGGGTGAAGCCGCAGGCGGAACCGCATATTCGCTGTTATAAGCAGTAAGTGCTGGTATATAGTAATATAATTAGCCACGGCAGCAAACGATGCTCGATTTCAGGAAAATTTAGGCTTTCTACACATTTCTATTCTTTTGGTAAATCCTCATAATGTGGAATCTTTTCGAGGTTGTAATCCCAATTAGCTTTTTCATTTAGATAGATATGACCCGTAGGAACTATTTCTATATCTGTGTCCAGACTCCCAGCAGGAACAACAAGTAAATTACCATCCATTTGTATATTAGGTAGCGCAGAGCTACAGTTTGGACAAAAGCTCTTTATATGTCCTGAATTGTTGTGGTTATACGTTTTTACCTTTTCTTCTCCTTTCAACCATTTTAATGTTGCTGTTGTTGAAAAAAGATTTGAAGCATGAACAGACCCTGTATCTTTACGACAAGATTTACAGTGGCATAAAAAGAAGTTTTCAAAATTTCCTATTATCTCATATTTAATTTTTCCGCAAAGACACGATCCTGAATGTTTCATTTTGCCTCCAATCCGTGCAGCCGGGTAGCAGTTTTTTTCTTTTTTTATCAAAATCTAAAGCGCTTGCTTATTGACTATAATGTTACTGGGACTTTCGCTCGTACCTAGTTCCGCAAGAACTGGCGTAAAGCTTGCGTTTTAATATCCGTGATTGGTTTATCTGCAAGCTTTATGACAGAAGGCATGACACCAATCCCATGTTATACGACTGTTGGGCTCTGCTCTTATATTTTTATAAATTAAGAACGTTAATAATATAATTCTTTTAATAGAAAAAAACACCTGCATAAATATCAAAAACATTATACATGCATATTGCATGCTTTAGTGTTAAGTGGTATAATATAAATAGAATAAAGATTAATCATTAGATGAAAGGAGTTATTATTATGCCATCTTTACAAGTTAGAGATTTACCAGAACATCTTTATCAAGAAATTGTCCAATTAGCTGAAGCTGACAGAAGAAGTATTACCCAGGAAACAATAGTCTTATTGGAAAAAGCTTTAAATATAGAAAAAGAAAACAAAAAACGTCGTCAACAACTTCTAAAAAAAATACAAGAAGAAACCAGTCAAGAACAGAAAGATGAAGAAATATTAGATCCTGTAAAATTAGTTAGAGAGGATCGTGAAAGATGAGAATTACAATCGATGTAAGTGCAGCTGTTGAAATAGTGATGGGTGGTAAAAGACAAGAAGAAATTATAAATATATTAAATGACGCAGACTGGGTAATTGCTCCTTCTCTTTTTATTTATGAAGCTAGTAATGCGTTATGGAAATATCATGAATACCGAGATTATAGCAAAGAAGATATTATGAAAAAAGTTGAATATCTTTATGAAATGGTAGATCAGTTTATTGATGCAAAAGATATTTTTGAAGAAGCTTTGCCACTTTCATGCAAGATAAGTCATCCTGCTTATGATGCTATGTATTTAGTTACAAGTAGGCGTAAAAATGCTACTTTATTAACTTTAGATAAAAAATTAGTTAGAGCAGCTAAAAGTATTGATGTTCCAGTAGCAGTGATTACTTAGCGCAATGTCGTATAACGCTCGTGCCTGGTTCCGTCAGGAACTGGCGTAAAGCTTGCTTTTTAGTATCCGTAATTGGTTAACTTGCAAGCTTTATGACAGAAGGCATGACGACAATCCCATGTTATGTGAAGTAAGCTGACAAGCATGAAAGACTTGGAAAGCCTAACAAAAAATACGCTTCCCATGTGGTTTACACTTTTTTACTCATATTTTTATTTTTTTAAGTCTTTATTAACTTTTAATGTTACAAATTAAAATAATTAATTCAATTATTTATCCTTAATAATTTCGAAATGTTTTCTTTTACTTTTTTAGGAATATCTTTTGACATATGTTTTTTAAATATATCAAGATTACTGATACCCTTTTCTCTAAAATAATTTTCAATTAAATTTACTTTGTTTTCTCGATTGCTCATCAAACTATATAAAATATACCAATCTTCTAAAGAAGTTAATGGGATTTCTACATTATTTATATTTAAAATCTTTGTAATAGATTTTTTATTAAATTCATATAGATATTGTTTATTACTATCGTAGTTAATTACAAAACCTGCCATAACATCAATATCAATTTTATTTATTTCATATTCGAAAAAATATTTTGTAGAATAAAAATCGGATTCTTCACATGACTTTTTATAACCAATCTTTTTTAATGCCTTATTTGCTTTATCTATATCAGAAGTCTCTACTATAATATCAATATCATTTGGATCATCAACAAGTTTGTAAAAACTTAACAATAAAGAAGCTCCAATTGCCCAACTAACTTGCTCTTTATTTAACTCTTTTGCTACTTGAATTAAAGTATTCTTCATAATAAGCACTTCCTAAGTAATTAGTATTTTGTTTTGTGATAAAAATTAAAAGTTTTATTATAAATCAAAAAGGTAGAATTTATAAGGATTTACCTATCTTTTGACGCATATCCAAGCAAGAATATTAGGAAATTGCAGCTTATTTCGTATAACGTCCTTGAGATTTGCGCTCATGTCTGACCAATGTTATACGAAGGCCAGGCGATTTTATATTTATTTACTATTCTCTAAAATTAAAGTATCCTCTCTTAAAAAATTTAACGCTACTTTTCTAAAAAACTCCTTATTGTTTAACATCAATGGATGATCCCCTTTAGGAGAAAGTACTGTTGTTGAAAATTTTATTTTCTCAGCAGCATTACATAATTTGTTTTCAATTTTATCAATTGAATTATCCTTTAAGCTTCCACAAATTAGTACTGGACAAACTATTTTATCAAAGTTGTTATGAAAGTTATCCCCCTATTTTTGGGCAAATTCTATTAATATATTAGTATCTGCATTAATTACTTTTTCCCACTCTTCTCCATGCATATAACTCCAAAATTTATCTGCACCGTTATCTTTAGCTTTTTCTCTTTCTACCTCAAGAACTTTAGCCTCTTTAATAGAAAGTTTTTCACCTATAAAACTATCAGCAACTACTCTATTTGTAATTAGAGAATAATTTATTGCAAAATTTAAGCCAATTATTGCTCCTCCACTTGTGCCTAATATATTTACTTTATCTATATTTAACTCCTTGCATAATCCATTTAATACTTTAGCATTTTCATTCCAAAAATCTACTGGGAATTCTTCTAGTCTTTCTGATTTGCCATGCCCTATTATATCAACAACTATAACTTTAAAATATTTAGAATAAAACTCTACCTCTTCTTCTAACATTAATGAAGAAGCAGTACTTCCGTGAATAATTAACAGTGGGTCACCTTCACCACATTCCTTATAATATATTTTATAACCATTTTGTTCATAATAACTCATTATTAATCACTCCCTCTCTAAATAATAAAAAAATTCTTTCAGCTAAATCAAACAATACTTAATGATTTGAACATGTTCCTTTTAAATAATTTTTTGCCTGGCTTTTGTAAAACTTTACTGGGATTTTGCTCTTGTGACTGTTTTCACAGGAACTGGCGTAAAGCTTGCTTTTCCATATCCGTGATTGATTAATCTGCAAGCTTTATGACAGAAGTCATGGCGCCAATCCCATGTTATGTGATCGTTGAGCAATTATTTTTCTTATCTTTAAAAAGTCATTATAATAGATTTAAAGCTAAAGAAAATAGTTCCTGCAATTTATTATTTTTTTATTTATCATTATATTATGTATTTATTATCATAATTATGATATAATATTGATATCAAAACAAGAAAGGTGATGATTTTATGCCAACTATTAGACCGGTTTCTGATTTAAGAAATAACTTTAAAGAAATATCCGAAGTATGTCATGAAAATGGTGAACCTGTTTTTTTAACGAAAAATGGTCGTGGAGATATGGTTGTTATGAGTATTGCTCAATTTGAAAAACAACAGGCACTTTTAGAACTTTATAAAAAATTAGGAGAAGCTGAAAAAGAAAGTGAAAATAATGCTCCTACTACTTCCCATGATGATTTGATGAAACAAATGAGGAAGAAATTAAATGAGTAGTTCACAAAAATATGAAGTTATTTATCTTCCAGCTGCCAAAAGGGATCTTAATGAAATTATTTCATATATACAAATAGAAGCTCCTGAGGCAGCATTAAACTTTTTGGACAGGCTTGATGAAAATATATCACAGTTAAAAAATTTTCCTTACAAAGGGAAAAAGCCAGACGATGAAAATTTAAATTCTAAAGGATACCAAATACTTGTTATAGGAAGTTATCTTGTTTTTTATGTAGTTTTTGAAAAAGAAAAAATTGTTGAAATCAGAAGAATCATTCATGGTAAACGAAAATATAAATTTTTATTATAGATAAGCATTTTTATTTAGCTCAATGTCACAGTCACGGTAGGATTAGCAGTTACCTGCTCACCCCCGCACAGATCTCAGCATGCAGAATTACCGCACTGAGCTCTTCAGTAATATTCACTTCCGTTATCAGGCAAAGTTAAGTCTTAACTGTCTATTTATCTTCTCAACTATTCTCGGCTTACAGACATTATACCATCCTATAATTTCTTTAAATTTGTCCCAGTTCATACTTCTTCGCTGGCTTCTTCTATTTAACCATTTATATAATATTTTGAGTGATATATTAAAGAATTCTTCCAGACTGTCATAATTACCAATTAACCCATAATAATTATAGTAACCCCTGAGTTTAGCATTCAATTTCTTAAACAGCGTTTTTAGTTTTTGGTTCCTCATCATTTTACACCATTCTTTAAAATTCTTTATTGATTTTCTAAGTTTATTTCTGGAGGTTCTCCTTTTTATTATATCTTTTCCTCTAAGAGATGTGCCCCGACTAAACTCAAATCCCAAAAATTCAAACCTTTTGCTACCCTGCTTTTTAAATCTTGAAAAGAGAATTATATTGCTCTTTTCCAGAGAAAGTTTAAGTCTAAATTTATTCAGTCTTTTCTGCATCTTACTATAAAAATATTCAGCATCTTTTCGATATCTGAATGCTGTTATATAGTCATCTGCATACCTTAGAAAATAAGTATCACCTTCTGTTATTTCTTTTATTACTTTTTTAAACCAGTTATCCAGTACAAAATGTAAGTATATATTTGCCAGAACTGGACTTATTATACCACCCTGAGGTGTTCCAGCTTTTGGATATACTATCTCATTATCCTCTTCCAAGATGCCAGCTTTTAACCACTTTTTAATCAATCTGATTAATTGTTTATCATCTATTCTCTGCTCTAACATCTTTATTAACCAGTCATGATCTATATTATCGAAAAAGCCTTTTATATCAGCTTCAACTATGTAGTTATATTGACCAAAATTAAGTTCCTCGGAAAGATTTATCACTGCTTTTTTAGCACTTTTATTCGGTCTGTACCCATAACTGTCTTCAATAAAATCCTGTTCAAATATTGCTTCCAGTATATCAGTAACTGCTCTTTGGACTATTTTATCTTTCAGAGCTGGTATTCCCAGTGGTCTTTTCTTGCCATTTCCTTTATCTATATACTTTCTTCTGACCAGTTTAGCATGATATCGTTTTTCCTTTAAGGATTCTAGTATGTTCTGAAGATTTTCTTCCAGATTCTTCTCAAATTCAGCTGCTGTTATCTTATCCACTCCTGCAGCTGCTTTTTTGTTGATTTCTAACCATGCCAGCTTTAAAGCTCCATAGTTTATCTGTCTGTATAAATCTCTAAACCGATATTTCTTTTCTCTCTTTGCCTTTCTTGCTATATTCTTCAGTGAGGTTTGCACTAATTGTTCTGGCCTTGCGCGTCCAGTTAGTGTTTCCTTTAAAGATTTCATATTACTGTTAACCCCTTCCTCTGTTTTAATCTCATTTTGACTTCAGAGTACTATGAGTTAATCCGAAGTCCTACTAGTTTCTGGTTATCCTTCTTGTTTGGTTGGATTCACCTACCTGTATAATTACTGGAACTGCAGGAGTCCTCCCAGGTTCCTAATACTTCTTTCTTTTCATGCCAGGTGCTCTGACCCCGACAGACCCTCATGAGTTTCACCATTACAACTCATTTGTACTGACTTCCATGACGTTAAACATGTTGTCATCTGCTCTTTAATCTGTTCTACAGACTTCCAGTTAACGGGGCTGAATATGCTTCAGGAGTACGGTACTCCTTCTGGCCTAAAAAGTTCTCTGTGTACACTTCATCTGATAGTTGCCTATTTCGATGCAACACTCGATACAGTCTGCTGGTTAGGCTTTAACTGATAGAGACTTGATAGATTAATATCTACATTACGACTATGCTTTTCCTAATGACAGTGAGGTAGCAATAGTTGACCTTCTGTCAGGCTTTTATTTATATCATTACCATCTGATTTTTACGCTGTGATATTATTTCATCTCACTCTACTAGAAGTATTAAACTTCCTGGCGTTCTAACGTTCCTGGGATTTGCGCTCGTGCCTGTTTCCGTTAGGAACTGGCGTAAAGCTTGCTTTAATATTTCTTGCTGCATAATATTGCAAGCTTTATGACAGAAGGCATGACGCTAATCCCATGTTATCTGATGTTGATTAATTAAAATTAGAATTAACTTCTGGTTCTCTATAAATAGCAATAGGAGTAAGAGCTACATTATATTCACCTACTTGTGGTTGTAAACCAATTTCTTTAGTAAAAGTATCAAGTTTTTTTATAAAAGTTTTAACAAATTTATTAATATCTAAGTTTTCTGGACTATCAGTAATTTTTTCGATTTCTGTAGTTAATTTTTCAATAGATTTTTTTATATTAGGTGATTTCGTCCCCTTAAGTGAAGTTATTTGACCAATTATAGTCCAATTTGCATCTTCAAAATGAGAATATTTAAAGCTTAAATCTGTTCTTTTTTCAAGTAAATAATCATCTTTTAATTGAGATTCAAATGTTACATTCCCATTTTTACCTACAGAAAAATATGAAGTTAATAAAACTTCAAGCGGGATTAAATCACCACTGAATATTTCAATAATTGCTCTTATAATAACTTCCATCATCTTACCCTTTTTGTAAAAACCTTCTCCACTATTTTCTGAAATCATACTTGCTATAAGAGCTTGAGCCTGCATTTTGAAACGTTGATCTCCAATATCCTGAGAAAATAACATATCTTCGTCACTTATTTTATCCATAATCTCACCAGATTTAGCTTCAGTTGATAGATCAATTATTTTCTTTATAATTTTTACGAAATTTTTTACATTTCTATAATCACTTACTTTTATTTTATTTGGCTTAAATTTTATAAAATCAGTTGGTTTCATTTTTTGTCTCAATTGTCCAGATGAACCTAAATTATCAACTTTGTCTAAATCAATTAAGTAGTTTAGTTCTTTTAAACTATTTTCAAATAATGAATATTGAAAATGTTTTAATGTCTTAGTGAAGTGAGTATTAGAACTTTCAGTAGTAGTTCTTCCTATTCCTCCCATTAAATCCCCTTTTAAAGAAGCATCAAAATTACCAACTTGACTTAATAACATCTGAACTAAATTTGAAGATCCTTCTAATCCAAATTTTGCAAGTGCTTCAGCATTTATTTCTCCTTCTAGTCCAACTTCTTTTCCTTTTTGAGTAGAAGTATCTATGTTTTGAATAAGGCCTCCAAACAACTGGGAAAAGAAAGAATCTAACTTTTCATTATTAATATAAATAAAATCTCTTGGTTTAAAAATGTTATTTTCTTTTTTATTCATAATAAATCCTCCTTAATCAATTTCAGATAACGTTCCTGGGATTTGCGCTCGTGCCTGGTTCCGCAGGAACTGGCGTAAAGCTTGCTTTTTCATATCCGTAATTGGTTAACCTGCAAGCTTTATGACAGAAGTCATGACGCCAATCCCATGTTATATGATGCCGTAGCTTTATCTATTAATTTATCAATTATTAACTTACTTCATGTAAAAGAAAAAAATTCCTGCATTTATACAGTTATAAATGTTTTATATAACTTAATATTAAATTTTTACTTCCTTTTATAACATATATGTGATATAATAAATTTAGAAATTGGAGTGAATAGATTATGTATAAAATTAAGTATTATGCAAAAAATAATAAATCTCCAGTAATTGAATTTATTAAAGAACAGTCAGCTAAAGAAAAAGCTAAAATTCTAAGAGAAATAGAACTTCTAGAAGAATTTGGTCTATTCCTTGGTATGCCCCATCTTAAAAAGTTAAAAGGATATGATGATCTCTGGGAATTACGAATAAAGCATAGTTCTAATATATTTAGGGTTTTCTTTTTAAATTATCAGGATGGTATCTTCGTTCTTTTGCATATTTTTAAGAAGAAATCTAATAAAACTCCACAGAGAGAAATAGATATTGCGCTTAACAGACTTAATTCTATCAAGTGAGGTGAAAAAAATGGAACTTATAGATCATAAAGATCTTAAAAATGAACTTTTTGAATCTGAAGAAGTTAAGGAAGAATATGAAAAACTGAATGTTATGTATGAAATAAAAAAACAAATAATTAGGTATAGAATAGAAAATAATTTAACTCAGAAAGAATTAGCAGATAGAATAGGAACCAAACAGTCTGCTATTTCCAGACTAGAAAATGATGATTATAATCCAAGTGTTGAATTTCTTGATAAGGTTGCGCATGCACTTGGTAAAAAACTTGAAATTAGATTTAATTAACAGTGCTGAAGTTTCGACGGCACTGCTTTTTTTATGCTTTAAATTTTTAGTTATTAAAGCGTTTGCTACGGTTTCATATAACGTTACTGGGATTTTGCACTCGTGCCTGATTCCGTAGGAACTGGCGTAAAGCTTGCTTTTTCATATCCTTTATTGGTCAGCCTGCAAGCTTTATGACAGAAGGCATGGCGCCAATCCCATGTTATCCGACGTTACTATTTTTATCATCATATAATTTATCCAAAGAATTAGATCCAAAATATTTTTTATATTCTTCAATTGCGAAATTATCCATCATGCCAGCAATAAAATCAATAATATGTCGCTTTCTCTCTTTTTCATTTTCATATTTTCTAAACTCAGGAGGTAAGAATTTCATATCTTTATTGAATTTTTCATCTGAATATACCTTATGTAATCCTTTTAATACTGTTTCACCATTTTTTTCGTATTTTTGGACATAAGGTTTTCTCATTAATAATTTAAAAACTAACTTTTTTAATCCATTTGCTAATTTATTATGATTAAGGAAATTCAATTTTTTATCTTTTTCACAATATCCCACATCACAAATTAAAGTATTTACAATCTTTGATGTTAATTCTTTTCTAAATAATGAAGCATATTCTTCAGAATTATCAAGTTGATGACTTTTATTAGCAAAATCTTTACAGTCTTCTACTATTGATAAAATTTTATCATATGAAGATTTAAATCTTTTATCAATCTTGAATTCATAAAGTAGTTCATTTATTGAAAAAACATCCATGCTTAAACAATCTTCTAGATCATGTGCTGCATAAGCTATTTCATCAGCTAAATCCATAATTTGCATATCAATAGTTTTAGCATCATTTTTAGTTAAATTATTCTTATGTAAATTTTCTAAAATCATATTATAATCATCACTATATATAAATTTTTTATTTTTTAAATTATTATCTGAATCTAATTCGAATTTATTAAAATATTTTGTTGTACCCAATAAAGTTCTAAACGTTAGATTTAATCCTCTATAATTATAATGCTTTTTTTCAAGGGTAGTTAATATTCTTAAAGTTTGAGCATTGCCTTCAAATCCTTCAATATTATCGTTTAAAGCAAGGTCATTTAATATATGTTCTCCCGCATGTCCAAATGGAGAATCACCTAAATCATGTGCTAAGGAACAAGTTTCTACAACTAAAGGTGTGTCTAAATTTAATCTTTCAGCTATTGCTCTAGCTATTTGAGATACTTCTAAACTATGAGTAAGTCTATTTCTAAAAAAATCTGTATTTTTAATTCCTAATAGTTGCATTTTACCTTGTAATCTTCGAAATGATGAAGAATATAAAACTCTAGCATAATCACGTGAAAATTTATTTCTATTTCTGTTCTCCATATCAGGATTTAATGTATTAATACGAAAATCTAAACTCTTTACTTTTTTCTTCATAGTTTTGACATATTGTTTTGTTATATTATTAACTTCCATTAATATTTCTCCTAGATGTTAGTAATGTCGGATAACGTCCCTGGGATTTGCGCTCGTGCCTGATTCCGTCAGGAACTGGCGTAAAGCTTGCTTTTCCATATCCGTGATTGGTTAGTCTGCAAGCTTTATGACAGAAGGCATGACGCCAATCCCATGTTATATGACGTCCGATTCACTTAATGTTTTTCCATTTTTGTTCTAAATTAATAAATATTTTAATAAGCTTATTGTCACATGGTCTTTCAATTTTATAATTAGTATAATTATCTTCTTCACTAAAATATCTATTATTTCTATAATTATGTTCTACAATATTATCAAGTTTTTTTTCATCCCATTTAAACTTATTAAGTGAATATTCTACTTCTCCAAAAATATTTCTATTTAAAACCCAGACTTCTTTTTCAGGATCTATATAATCACAAGAATATCCTGAGTATTGAACATATCTATTATGTAATAAAACATCTTCAAATTTAACTTCTCTTTCTAAATATATTGGAGAGCTATAGCCATATGAGTTTTCATCAGTAGAATAAGATGTGATGATATTTGTTCTATATTTTATAAAAGGTTTCTTTTTAAGAATTTGATCTATAACTTGAGATATTTCAAAGATAGATAAAAATCTTCTTAATTTTATAGTTTTATTCTTATTTTTGTCATCACCTTTTAATGACATTTGCGTATAATTATAAATACGCTTTATTTCTTCATATGCTTTTTCTAATTCTTCTTTAGTGAATTTGGAAAACAACTTTTTTATCTTTTGAGAATTATTAAATATATTAGTAGAGTCATATCCTTCTTCATATCCTGGTAATCTATATATATTTAATGCTTGTTTGACACAATGAGTCAATAATTTTTTGGCTAAAATATTCTCTCCATCAATCCATCCTCCCATACGTATATTAATATGTTTACAAACATCATTTCTATAACCAAATAGAGCTAAACTAACAATTTCGTTTCTTATTTTAAGTTTTTTATTTCTTTTTTTCATAATTATCACCAAGTAATATTTATTTTAATTTCAGACACATGTCACATAACGTTACTGGGATTTGCGCTCGTGCCTGATTCCATAGGAACTGGCGTAAAGCTTGCTTTTCCATATCCGTTATTGGTTAACCTGCAAGCTTTATGACAGAAGGCATGACGCCAATCACATGTTATGTGACGTATCATGGTTTTTATCTTAATAAATCAAGTAAATTATAATAATAATATTTTCTATTTCTCATTTTATTATCTGAAAATATTACTTTCTCTTCCTCAAGAGTATTAAGATATCTTCTACAAGTTGTATCAGGTATACCTGTTAAAGAACTTATTGTTTTTACATTAAATATTGGTTTTTGAAACATTGCTTTAATTAAGTCTACTACATTAGTGCTATTTATTAAATTCATTGCATTTTCTAAATCTCTTTCATAAAGATTATCAATTTCTTCAATTAGATCAATATTTTTAAGTACTTGTTTGTTTACGCTCTGCAGGAAAAATTTAATCCATTCATTCCAGCCATTACCCTCTTTTCTTGTTCCATTTAGCAATCTATAGTATTTATGCTTATCTTTTTCTAATACTTCACTGATAAATAAATTGGGAGAGTTTATGAGATTTACATCATATAAATACAGCGGGATTAATATACGACCAATTCTACCATTACCATCTAAAAATGGATGAATGGTTTCAAATTGAGCATGTATTATTGCTATCCTGACTAAAGATTGTAGATTGTCATTGGGATTATTAATATAATTTTCTAGGTTAGACATATAGGAATCGACTAATTGTGGCTGAGGTGGCACAAAAGTAGCTGTTTCTAAAGTACATCCTTCCGGGCCTATGAAATTTTGAATAGAACGATATTCTCCAGGAGCTCTATTTTGACCTCTAACACCATTACTCATTAAAATTTCATGTAATTTTTTGAAGAGACGTGTTGATATAGGATATTTTTCTAAAGCACTCTCACCATAGTTTAATGCATCATAATAATTCAAAACTTCCTGAGCATCATTGTTTTTTTCATTTTTATCAATATCAAATTCTAAAACTTCATCAAAAGTTACTTGTGTACCTTCAATCTTGCTGGACTGTACAGCTTCCTGTAAACTAAAGGGAGTAATAAGAAAATACTCATTAACTTTAGATTTTTTTAACATAACCTGATATTTACCTACATTTGTACTTGCATTAATTAGTTCATTATAAAATTCCATAGGATTAATTTGTTCTTCTATTGGTAATTCAAATGGTTTAAAAGGTTTCATTTAAATCATCCTCTCTTTTATTTTCATTTTATACATTTTATTATAATATAATTCGTTTCATATTGCAATTATTTTCATATTTTTAATTTATAAAAATAAAGAAAGAGGTTATTTGGTTTTATGATATGTCACATAACGTTACTGGGATTTGCGCTCGTGCCTGGTTCCGCAGGAACTGGCGTAAAGCTTGCTTTTTCATATCCGTTATTGGTTAATCTGCAAGCTTTATGACAGAAGGCATGACGCCAATCACATGTTATACGACTGTTAAACGACAACTCTTTTAATTTCTTATCTTTTATTATTTTGATTCACTTAATAAATATACTCACTAACTCTTAAACATACTCATTTAAAGCACTAATGAGTATGTTTAATTGAATTAATTATTTTTTTACTACAAAATTATTAGATCTTCACGAAGTTAAGTTCATAATATTTTTACCATCTTTAAAGAATTGTAATTAATATTCCCGAAAGTTGCAAACTAAAATTCCCTATTATTGCAGAATAAAAATCTATTAATTTAACTTAACTTGCAGAAATAGATTTATTATTAATATACTTCATGTAAAAGAAAAAAATACCTGCATAGTAACAGGTTTAATTATTATTTCTCTTTTTTGATTTTTTAAAGCGCATCTTGTCAATCCATCGCGATACTTCTACGACTAAAGATACTGAGTTAGCCTAATGTCACGAACGTGACTGTTAGGCGGATTAATCTTTTCTCTTTAATTAAATTATTACTCTTTTCTGCAATAATCATCATTGATACTTTGAATTTGCAATCTTCACGAAACTTATTTCATAAAGATTTACAGCAGGTTATTTTTTAATGCTCAATAACTTTTTACACTTTTCATTCATTAAAACTTTACACATCAGATTTTTCAAAAGCGATTTGATTATGAATTATTTTGTTCTTAACCATAAGATCTAAAATTATTAATGCTCTTGAATTACCTGAGAGGGTTTTACAAATCCATCTCGTTCTTTCTACGCTGAAACGCACCTACCTAGTTTAATGTCGTATAACGTCCCCGGGATTTGCGCTCGTGCCTGATTCCGTTAGGAACTGGCGTAAAGCTTGCTTTTCCATATCCGTTATTGGTTAGCTTGCAAGCTTTATGACAGAAGGCATGGCGCCAATCCCATGTTATACGAAGTCAAACTAAAGTTTTAATTTTGAAATCTATCCATTATCTCAATTTTCTTTACTATATAATCTTTAACATTATGTGATACAGCGAAATCTAGATCATTAATTATACGCATAATTTTTTCTGCTTTCCTATAAATATCCTTATTTGTGTTTTGATTTTCTTTAATATCTCTATATTGTTCTATTAATTGTTCTTTAACTTCAGTGCTGTCATAATAAATTAAATATGCCTCAATTACATTTCCATAATGACTATCTAAAAATTCTTGACCTTCTTTAGATGAAAATAACTCAGTCATAAGTTTATTTGAATCAATATTTCCATTAATATATCGTTTATAAAGATCAAGATTATAATTTTTTATAGATATTAGGACTGCTAATAAAATTGGGTATAATTTTAAACTTACAGGTGTTGTTTTAAATACTAAGCTAATTTGTGTAAAACATTGTTCTTGTATTCTTAATGAAAAGTTAAATATAGAAAATAATTCTGAAAAAATAGAAACAAAATGTTCTTTATCATGTCTAAAATTGGATGATTGATTAGTTCTTTCTTCAAAATATTTATTGAAATTAAATCTCTTAAATAAAGCTTCAACAAAAGCTCCTTTTGGAGGTTCAGGTAAATGATAATTTAAATCAATAAATCTCCGTAAATATCCATCAACATCCATATCTAAACCATAGATCCCCTTAATTGAATTACCAATTTGGTTTTTATCAATAGCTAATACAAAAACAATATTTTCTACATTAAAGAAGTGTTTTGCTTTTTCAAGAACTTGTAATGCATATGTGGGTCTACAACGATCTAATTCGTCTATAAAAAATACTATTGGTTTTTCAGAATCTGTAATTTCTTTAGCAAAATTCTCTAAGTGTTCTTTAAATTCAGTTAAAATATGTTTTGATTCCTCGTATTTATTAATTTCGTTTTTTGCGATTTTTTCTGTTATTTCTCCAATTGCTTTTTCAGTCAGATCATCATAATCTAATACTCCTGCACTAGCATATTTAAGAGCGATAGGAATTGAATTTTTAATTAAAACTGAAGCAGCTCTTTTAATTTTTTCAAAATTATATTGAATTTTATCAAGTTTTGAATTTTCTGTTTCAAAAGAATCTATTGCTATTTCAATTTCACCAATCAGAGCAATAAGAGCATCGTCATTAAAGTCATTTTCCCAGGCATTAAAATATAGAGTTGAAAACCCTTTGTTTTCTAAATGCATTTGCCACATTTTAACAAAAGTAGTTTTGCCAGTACCCCAAAGTGAATCAATTGCTAAGACTAATGAATCTTGAGTTTCGCTTATTAATTGAGTCAATATCTCAACACTTTCTTTTCTTTCTAAAATATCTTCTTTGAAAGGGTCCTTTTTATCTATGTTTATATTATTTAGTTTTATTTTCAATTAAGTATCCTCCTATTCTTTTTTATTTATAAAGTTTGATTTCGTATAACGTTCCTGGGATTTGCGCTCGTGCCTGGTTCCGCAGGAACTGGCGTAAAGCTTGCTTTTTCGTATCTGTTATTGGTTAAATTGCAAGCTTTATGACAGAAGGCATGACGCCAATCCCATGTTATATGACGTACTTTTTATTTTAAGCGTTTCCATTTAGCATTTCTTCCTTTTCCTAGAACTTCTACTATATTATCTTTTTTTAATTGTCTCAAAACTCTATCAATAGTTGAATCGGATACATCAGGACAGGCATTTCTAATATCATCTTTAGAAAAAGTACCAATAATATTTTTTACTACCTGTTCAACCCTATAGCTTTTATTACCCTTCTTTGACTTCACCATACCTACACGATCTTCAAATTCTTTATAGGCTGCTAAAAGTGTTCCCAAAAAGTATTCTAACCAGAAAAATAAATTGTGTTTTCCATCATGCCAGCCTATAGAAGACTTATTTAGTGTTTCATAATAACTTGATTTACTGTCTTCTATGATCTTTTCTAAACTTATATATCTTCCTACTTTATGATCATATTTATATAATAATAGTAATGTTAATAATCTTGATATTCTTCCATTTCCATCATTAAAAGGGTGGATACAAAGAAAATCTAAGATAAAGCTTCCAATTAAAATTAATGGTTCTATATTTTGTTCCTGTATTTCATTGTTTAAAAAATTACAGAGAGAATCCATGGCAGCGGCAGTATTTGATGCAGCAACCGGTTTAAATCTAACAAATTTTTCACCATTAGGTAGGATCTCACCAATAATATTATCCTGACTTTTCCAACTTCCACCTTTTTCAGATATATATTTATACATATCACGATGTAACTGTAAAATTATATTTGAAGTTACAGGTATTGCATCATAAGAAGTATGAATAGTATTTAAAACATCTCTATAACCTGCTATTTCTCCTTCTGATCTTTCTCTAAGATTGGTATCATCTTTCATTATCTCTTTTAGTCTTTTATCAGTAATTACAATTCCTTCAATACTGTTTGAAGCTTTTGTACTCTTTATAACAGCGACTTCTTGAAGCTTTTCTAATATTTGTGGAGATTGTTCTATATATAAATCCTGTTTTCCCTTATATTCGTTTATTTTACCAATTAATTTAACAATATTCATTGGTATATCTAACTTTTTTAATCTATCATCTTTAAATGACATCATAATATACTCATCCTTTCTTAAACATATTCATTAAACAACAAATGACTATGTTTATTATAACATAAATATGTTCATAAGTACATAAACATACTCAAATAATACTAAAATGAGTATGTTTATGTTTTTGATGACTATATTAATAAAAAAGTATGTCATATAACGTTACTGGGATTTGCGCTCGTGCCTGGTTCCGCAGGAACTGGCGTAAAGCTTGCTTTTTCATATCCGTGATTGGTTAGCCTGCAAGCTTTATGACTGAAGGCATGACGCCAATCCCATGTTATATGACGTACTTTTTATTTTAAGCGTTTCCATTTAGCATTTCTTCCTTTTCCTAGAACTTCTACTATATTGTCTTTTTTTAACTGTCTTAAGACTCTATCAATAGTTGAATCTGATACATCAGGACATGCATTTCTAATATCATCTTTAGAAAAAGTACCAATAATATTTTTTACTGCCTGTTCAACTCTATAGCTTTTATTACCTTTCTTTGCTTTAACCATACCTACACGATCTTCAAATTCTTTATAGGCTGCTAAAAGTGTCCCCAAAAAGTATTCTAACCAAAAAAATAAGTTGTGTTTTCCCTCGTGCCAGCCTATTGAGGATTTATTTAGTGTTTCATAATAACTCGACTTACTATCCTCTATAATTTTTTCTAAACTTATATATCTTCCTACTTTATGATCATATTTATATAATAATAGTAATGTTAATAACCTTGATATTCTTCCATTTCCATCATTAAAAGGATGGATACAAAGAAAATCTAAGATAAAACTTCCAATTAAGATTAATGGTTCTATATTTTGTTCCTGAATTTCATTATTTAAAAAATTACACAGAGAATCCATAGCTGCTGCAGTATTTGATGCAGGAACAGGTTTAAACCTAACAAATTTTTCTCCATTAGGCAGAATTTCACCAATAATATTATCCTGACTTTTCCAACTTCCACCTTTTTCAGAGATATATTTATACATATCACGATGTAGCTGTAAAATTATATTGGAAGTTACGGGAATTGCATCATAAGAAGTATGAATAGTATTGAGGACATCTCTATAACCTGCTATTTCACCTTCTGATCTTTCTCTAAGATTAGTATCATCTTTCATTATTTCTTTTAGTCTTTTATCAGTAATTACAATTCCTTCAATACTATTTGAAGCTTTTGTACTTTTTATAACAGCAACTTCCTGAAGCTTTTCTAATATTTGTGGGGACTGTTCTATATATAAGTCCTGTTTTCCCTTATATTCATTTATTTTTCCAATTAGCTTAACAATATTCATTGGTATATCTAACTTTTTTAATCTATCATTTTTAAATGACATCATAATATACTCATCCTTCCTTAAACATATTCATTAAACAACAAGTGACCATGTTTATTATAACATAAATATGTTCATAAGTATATAAACATACTCAAAAGATGCTTATATGAGTATGTTTATGATTTTGATGACTATATTAATAAAAAGTATGTCATATAACGTTACTGGGATTTCCGACGTGCCTGTGCCTTTAGGCCTGGCGGAAAGCTTGCCTTCTAGATTTCTTGCTGCTATTATTGCAAGCTTTGTGACAGAAGGCATGTCCCGAAGGGTAGGCTTGCTCTTTAGCCTAACGGCAATCCCATGTTATATGCTGTAACAGCCGACAGTCACGATGAACTTTTCTTTAATTATTACTTTATTTTGATGCTGATACCTTAGAAAAAACTTCTATATGGTTTCCTTCAGTATCTTCGAACTCAAATACTAAATTATCCTGGATTTTAGTTAACGAAAAAACGATCTTTAAATTACGGTCTTCTATCTCTTCTTTTGTTTTCTCAGCATCATTAACCTCAAAACTTAATAAGCAGTTATCTCCATACTTTACTTCTTCATTCTCGTTATTATGATCAAACAAGAAAAGGCGGAATCCATCTACATCAAAGAGATATAAACTCTCACCTTTCTTAGCTGCTGATCTTTCTAAAAACCATTCATAAAAATTTATTGCTCTATCAGTATTTTCTACAGCTATGTAAGCGGATTGTAATTTGGGTTTCATAAGTCTTTATCCTTTCTGCTTAAGATGCGCTTTACTTGCAATCCAGGCTGTTATTGCATATAACGTCCCTGGGATTTTGCGCTCGTGCCTGATTCCGTAGGAACTGGCGTAAAGCTTGCTTTTTCATATCCTTTATTGGTCAGCCTGCAAGCTTTATGACAGAAGGCATGGCGCCAATCCCATGTTATCCGACGTTACTATTTTTATCATCATATAATTTATCCAAAGAATTAGATCCAAAATATTTTTTATATTCTTCAATTGCGAAATTATCCATCATGCCAGCAATAAAATCAATAATATGTCGCTTTCTCTCTTTTTCATTTTCATATTTTCTAAACTCAGGAGGTAAGAATTTCATATCTTTATTGAATTTTTCATCTGAATATACCTTATGTAATCCTTTTAATACTGTTTCACCATTTTTTTCGTATTTTTGGACATAAGGTTTTCTCATTAATAATTTAAAAACTAACTTTTTTAATCCATTTGCTAATTTATTATGATTAAGGAAATTCAATTTTTTATCTTTTTCACAATATCCCACATCACAAATTAAAGTATTTACAATCTTTGATGTTAATTCTTTTCTAAATAATGAAGCATATTCTTCAGAATTATCAAGTTGATGACTTTTATTAGCAAAATCTTTACAGTCTTCTACTATTGATAAAATTTTATCATATGAAGATTTAAATCTTTTATCAATCTTGAATTCATAAAGTAGTTCATTTATTGAAAAAACATCCATGCTTAAACAATCTTCTAGATCATGTGCTGCATAAGCTATTTCATCAGCTAAATCCATAATTTGCATATCAATAGTTTTAGCATCATTTTTAGTTAAATTATTCTTATGTAAATTTTCTAAAATCATATTATAATCATCACTATATATAAATTTTTTATTTTTTAAATTATTATCTGAATCTAATTCGAATTTATTAAAATATTTTGTTGTACCCAATAAAGTTCTAAACGTTAGATTTAATCCTCTATAATTATAATGCTTTTTTTCAAGGGTAGTTAATATTCTTAAAGTTTGAGCATTGCCTTCAAATCCTTCAATATTATCGTTTAAAGCAAGGTCATTTAATATATGTTCTCCCGCATGTCCAAATGGAGAATTACCTAAATCATGTGCTAAGGAACAAGTTTCTACAACTAAAGGTGTGTCTAAATTTAATCTTTCAGCTATTGCTCTAGCTATTTGAGATACTTCTAAACTATGAGTAAGTCTATTTCTAAAAAAATCTGTATTTTTAATTCCTAATAGTTGCATTTTACCTTGTAATCTTCGAAATGATGAAGAATATAAAACTCTAGCATAATCACGTGAAAATTTATTTCTATTTCTGTTCTCCATATCAGGATTTAATGTATTAATACGAAAATCTAAACTCTTTACTTTTTTCTTCATAGTTTTGACATATTGTTTTGTTATATTATTAACTTCCATTAATATTCCTCCTAGATGTTAGTAATGTCGGATAACTTGTTTATTTACGAATCAAATTTCATTAAAACCTATTCGTTTAGATCTTTACGAACATTATTTCATTAAGAATACGATTATCTAAAATGAGCTGTTAACAGTATATTCAATAAAATTTATAATTATCCTTTATAAAATTTACCAAAATTATAATATAATGAAAACCTGATATTATTCAGTTAAAATGAATAATATCAGGTTCAAAAAGATTATAGATTTTCTTTTTCATGTTTCAAAAGCCATTTTTTCCGCCAAATACCAAGACCATAACCCCCAATTTTACCATTACTCGCTGTTACTCGATGGCAGGGAATAATTATTGGTATTTTATTTTTATTATTTGCATTTCCCACAGCTCGATACGCTTTATCATTTTCTATTGCTTCTGCTACCTCTTTATAAGAAAAAGTATCCCCATAGGAGATTTCTGTAAGCTGTTGCCAGACAGTTTCTTGAAAATCTGTTCCTTCTAATTTAAGAGGAAGCTTAAATTTTTTTCGTATACCTAAAAAGTATTCATTAAGCTGTTCTTTTGCTGCTGAAATAACAGAAGTATTATCTTCCTGATAGCGCTTAACTTCCTGAAAGTCAAGACTTATCAACTTCTCCTGTTCTGCCTGAATCTCTATTAAGCCTATTGGAGATTTATAATAACCTACATTGTTTGTAGTTGATAATTCTTCAGCACTTTTAAAAATCTGATCAAGATTCTGAGAAGTTACTTCCCAAATATATAAAGAAGCGGCTGTATTATAGGGTGAAAACATCTTTCTGAACTTTTGGAAATCTTTTTCAGTTGGTTCATTTTTTAAACCGTAAAACCACTGAAGACCCTTTCTAATTCCTAAATCATTAAAACTAATTACATTTTTTTTGGCTAATGAAAAAATTAAAAACATCTCTGCAGTCCATTGGCCAATCCCTTTTATTTTAACTAATTGTTCAATGATTTCTTGATCTGTCATCTGATCAAGTTTTGAAAGATTAAGTTGATTATTATTAACAGCTTCTGCTAAATTTTTAAGATAATCCACTTTTCCTTCTGACAGTCCTGCTGCTCTAAGCTTATCCCTTTTTGCTGCAATTATAGCTGCTGGAGATAGATCTGAAAGGATCTCATTAAACTTATCCCAGATAGAATCAGCAGCTTGAGAGGAAAGCTGTTGATAAACAATATTTCGACAAAGCGCAGTAAACGGTTCAGGAATACAAATCCTTTTTATCTTTCCAATTTTCCCTATTAAATCTGACATTCGCTTATCTTTAGCTTTTAAATAGTCCAATTCTTTTTGAGTGATATTTAGTATTTGTTCCATATATATAAAAACCTCCGCAATTTAACAATGTAGAATTTAATAATTCTTAATTAAATTTTAACATTTGCAGAGTATTTAAACAACTATATTTAAAACAAAAACCTGCTTAACAACAGCTGATATTATAGCTGAAGTCAAACAGGTTAAGTCTAAAAAAATTATTAACTTATATACTTTTTATTACTCTTTCGAGTCTTGATTTAATTTCTTGAGCTATTTCATTAACTTTTTCATTTTCAGACATTCCAAGAGCTTTTTCGGGATCAATTGCTGCAGCTGTAATCTCCTGATTATCATCTTCAAAAACTATAACATTACAGGGAAGAAGTAGTCCCAGCTCTGGTTCTTCTTCAATACCTTCAAAGGCGAAAGCGGGATTACAGGCTTCAAGAATAATATAATTATCCATTTCTTTATCTAATTTTTCTTTAAATGTTTTTTTCATATCAATTTCTGCAAGTACTCCAAAACCTTCATTTTTCAACTCAGACTTCACTTTATTAACGGTATCTTCATAAGAATACTCAACTGTTTTTTGAATTCCATAGTTACTCATTACTATTCCTCCTTAAAGTTTTAAATAATAACTTATAATTAGTTATTTAAATTATCTAATATCTCTTTTAATTCTTCTTTATTTATTTCACCTTTAGCATAACGCTCTCTGGCAATTTTTTCTGCACTGTCTTCACTGCTTTTATCAACATTTTCTCTTATACTATTGAATCTGGCTCGATGTTCGTCAAAATTTCTGTGACTATTATGGCGAGAATCACTATTTCTATGATCATTATTTCTATGTCCATTATTTCTGTGGTTACCATGTCTGTTATATTCTTTAAAAAAGTAATAAACAGCTCCAATTATAATAATCCAAAATACAATTGAAAAACCTCCGCCCATCATTCCAGGACCAAATCCCATCATTTTAATCCCCCCGTTGAATTATTCTAATAATAGATAATAGGAAATTTTAATACCATCTATCCAGCCAATCACGCATCATAAAAATTTCTTGACGCTGACTATCTCTGATACTTTCTGCAAGCAAATATACCGATCGATGTTCAGCCAGATCATGCATAATTAACTGCTGAGACATCATAACTGCTCCCATATGATGAAAAATCATATCCTGTAGAAATTCATAATCCAGTTCCTCGCCTGATAAGCCCTGATAATCCCCCATCATTGGCTGATACTGATAATTATTTGTTCTATCTGGATACCACTCAGCTAAATACTTTTCCATTTCTTCAATTTCTTGAGTTTGAACTTCTATAATATCTTTTGCAAATTCTCTCATTTCTTCTCGATTGGTATTATCTCGTAATATTTTAGCATTATAAACTGCTTCTTCATGGTGAGGTATCATTTTTACTAAAAACTCATACTCACTGTTTACTGATTCCATCATACCTGGACCCATACCCATCATTCCAGGTCCAAATCCAGGTTGAGCAAAGACTAAATTAGCGCCCACACCAATAACTGTTAGTATAATTAAAGTAATTATTATATTTTTTTTCATTTCAATTACCCTCCTTGTAAACTTAAATCAAACTTTTTCTATACCCCTATTAGGTATCTTAAACATAGTATAACACTCAGAATTAAAACTGTCAACAAAATATCGTGATTGTTAAATATAAACTTTTCCCGTCCTATCTTTCTTAATCTAAAACAATTATAATACATAAATATGAAGAAACTATGAATTTTTTAAAACAATTTTAGTCTTTGGTAAAAAAAAGAGCAGCTGCAAAAACAGCTGCTCATCTTAAAAAAATTATTTGGTTTGTTAAAAATTATAGTTTAACAACTACTCTTCCTTTAGAATTTCCAGCCAGCATTTTCTCAATCTGATCGTTTAAATTATCTAAAATTATTTCTGTAGAAAAATCAGCAAGCTGTTCTATTTTCCAGTCTGAGGCAATTTTCTGCCAGATATCTTCTCTTAATTTTCTTTCACACTGGACTGAATCTATACCAATTAAGCTGACTCCTCTTAAAATAAAAGGATAGACATTTAAATCTAATTTTGCAGAAGCTACATTTCCGCAGCAGGTCACCGCTCCATCATAGCTGGTGGATTTAATTGCTGTAGACAGCATGTTTCCTCCTACTGTATCAATAACTCCATCCCATTTTTCTCTCAAAAGCATTTTGCCAGAATCATCATCAACTTCTTTTCTATCAATAATATTTTTTACTCCTAATTTATTAAAATAAGCTGCTGCCTCAGTTTTACCTGTAGCTGCTGTAACATTATAACCGAGCTTTGCTAAAATAGCAGAGGCAAAACTTCCAACTCCACCGGAAGCACCAGTAACCAGAATATCTAAACCCTTAATATTTGCTTCTAAAAGTTTATAAACTGACATAGCAGCTGTAAATCCTGCAGTGCCATAGATCATACTTTCTTTTAAACTCAGGTTATCCGGTAATTTTACTGCCCAATCTGCTGGTATTCTAATATATTCTTCAAATCCACCAGCTGTATTCATTCCTAAATCATAGCCGGTAACAATAACCTTATCACCTTCATTATATGTTCCACTCTGATCTTCTACAACTATACCAGCTGCATCAATACCGGGAGTGTGAGGATATTCTCGGGTAACTCCTTTATTTCCGGCTGCAGAAAGAGCATCCTTATAATTTAAAGAAGAATATTTAACATTAACTATTAGTTCACCTCCTGGCAGATCTTTGATCTCTTTTTCAACAATCTCTCTTATATATTCTCCATTAACTTCACTTACTTTCAATGCTTTAAACTTTTTATTATCCATATTAACTATCACTTCCTTTGACTTCATCTTAACAGATATTATTTAAAAATAAAAGTTTATAGCTGGCCAATAAATAATTGAACTGTGAAAGAAACTATTACAACCAGTGAAGATATAATAAATCCATGGAACATTGGCTTGATACCAGATTCAGAAACCTCACCAAAATTAGTAGTTAAACCAATTGCTCCTAAAGCCATAATCATCATGAATTTTGATATTGTAGCAATATTGCCACTTAAATCAGCTGAAATAAAACCTGTACTTTTTACTGCAACCATCATTAAGAATAATAAAATGAAGTATGGAAAAATATTTTTAATTTCAACTTTTTCTTCCTGTTCTTTTTTATTCCGACCGAGTCTTTTATTTTCTCTGGCATTAATATAAGAAAAAATCATTACTATTGGAACTATTGAAAGAGTTCGGGTCAGTTTTACTATCACAGCAAAGGCACCTGCTGCATCAGAAAAAGCATAACCAGCTGCAACAACAGAAGATGTATCATTAACTGCAGTTCCCGCCCAGAGACCAAAGCCTAAATCACTCATACCAAAATATCTGCCTGCAATTGGAAATAAAATTACCATCAGTACATCAAAAATAAAGGTTGCCGAAATAGCATAGGCTATATCGCTGTTTTCTGCCTCAATTGTTGGTGCTACTGCAGCTATTGCAGAACCACCACAGACACCTGTGCCTGCTGAAATCAAACTCGAAAGTTTCCAGTTCATGTTAAAAAGACGACCAAATAAATATCCCCCTCCAAAAGCTGTCAGCAGAGTAAAAGTCATCACAATTAATGAATAACCTCCGACAGATAAGACCTGAGAAAAACTTAAAGTAAGTCCCATCAGCACAATTCCTGATTTTAATATCTTCTTTGAAACAAAATTAATACCACTGTTGAAAATAGGTATTTCTCTAATAATTGGATTTAACAGCATCCCCAGCATAAGTGCCAGAACACTGCCGCTGATTAAATGCATTGGTATGTAGCTGCTTAAAGACTTAGCAGTCAAAGCTAATAAAATTGTAAGGATGATTCCTGCTAAGTAATCACTCAATTTATTCATCTTTATCTTCCTCCTTATGTTTGTAATCTTGATTTTATAATAGATTATAGATAAAATAAAATTATAATATTTTATAAATCAATAATTTTAAATTATAGTTAACTGTTTAATAATTATATCTTTTTTAGATATTTAGGAGGTAAGATAAAAAATGATAGATTTTAGGCATCAAACTTTTTTAGAGCTCTGCCAGATCAGAAATTATACTAAAACTGCTGAAAAACTTCATATTACACAGCCAACTGTCAGCCAGCACATTAAATATTTGGAAGAATATTATGAGGTAAAATTATTTAATTACAGCAGAAAAAAGCTGAACATAACAGAGGCAGGTAAAAAACTATATCAATATACTGAGAGAATGATTGCAGATAGTAAGGAAATAGCAAAAACTATCAGCAAAAAAACTCCTAAACAAAAAATAAGATTTGGAGCAACACTCTCAATTGGCGAGTTTGTGATGCCTGATGTTTTAAATCAGGTAATGAAAAAGAGTCCCGACTTAAGTTTTGACATGCTGGTCGAAAACACAGCAACACTGCTGGAAAAATTGAAAGCAGGAGAGATAAATTTTGCAGTTTTAGAAGGCTTTTTTGACAAGACTAAGTTTGGGCATCATCTTTTCAGTAAGGAAAAATTTATTGGAATCTGTTCAGCTAACTCAAAATTAAGTCGGCAGCAATTAAAAATGGATGAACTCTTAAATTCACGCTTAATTTTGCGAGAAAGTGGTTCCGGAACCAGAGAAATCTTAGAACAGATTCTTTATACAAATAATTTAAATCCAAAAAGTTTTGCCAGTAAAATAGAAATTGGCAACCTAAATGCTATTAAGGAACTGGTTGCAGAAGATAAGGGTATTTCTTTTATCTACCAGGCAGCAGCTAAAAATGATTTAGCTGCTGATAGAATATCAGTTTTAAATATTATGGATTTTAACATCAAGCGAGAATTCAACTTTGTTTACTTAAAAGACAGTGTTTTTGCAGAAGAATACCGTAAATATTTTGAGCTTTTTATTAATTTGAGGAAATAAAACTAATAAAGCTGTTCTGATAATTTTAAAAAACATCAAAACAGCTTTAAGATTAAATTTGTTTATTTAATTTTTTCTGCAAGTGTTTCCGCTAAACTTAGCAGTTCATCTTTCTGCTGTAGTCCTTCAATAAATCTATCAGGGATACCTGATAAACCAACCTGAGCTCCAATTAAAGCTCCAGTCAGCATTGTTCTAACCTGATTCTGGCCACCACCATTGAGGGCATTGAGCACTCCAGCTTCAAAATCATCTTTAAATCTGGCTGATAGATAATAGACAGCAGGCAGCATATGATAAATTGCACAGGGCATACCATAAACAATTGATGCCTTCCAGGCAGGTTCAATTTCTATATCCTGATCCTCAGCTGCACGAGCCATATAAGAAGGAGAAAGCAGCCCATCAGGAGAGGCAAACATCCCCTCACCATAGAGGTCAGATTCTTTAACTGTATTATCATCCTTAGCAGGTGGATTTAAATTATCAGAAGTCACCTTATGGAAAGGTAATTCCCCTCTATCGACAGCCCGCATAAGTTTTTTAGAAATTTCTGGATCAAGTTTTTCTCCCTGGACTAAAAGAGCGAGGACTGAACTATAAGCTACTGTTAATGATCCAATCAAATTATCTGCCTGGGTCAAAGCTGTATTATCAGTAATATTCAGGCTCAGAGCTTTAAGATCTTCTGCATAAAAAATTGCCATAGCAATATTTCTTTCAATCGCTTCAGTAGTATCGGCATTACCAGCAACCTGATCCCAGGGAAGCTCATTTTTTACTCTGGCACGCCAGAGGTGCCGCATCGACTGGCTTGTATATCCTCCCGGGCCAGCCATCGCCTTCCCAGAGATTTTAGGCAAAAAATCTTCGTCCATCATTTTACAAAAAGCAGCCTGATCATAGCCATCATTTTTAATTAAATGTTCAGACATCATCTTTAGCAGAATCCCGGCCTGAGATATTTCTCCAGCCTTAAGTCCCCCATGATATCTGTCAGTTTTAGGTTCGGTATAATCATTAATCCAATCACTATACTCAGCCCGCATTTCTTCCAGATCATAATACCAGTGAGGTCCAACACCAAGAGCCTCTCCGATGAAAGCTCCCATCAACGCACCTTTTGCACTTTCTTTTTTGCTAATCATTATTGTGGCCTCCCTCTTTATATTAGCTTACAGTTGAGATCAAAATTTTTATTTTTCAATCTTGTTTTCCTTGATCAGTTTTTGTTTTAAATCATACAACTCATCTGAGAGATCTACTTTCATTATATGAGGATTTGTTAATCTTTTATATTCTGCTCCAAGACTATCTTTTTCTCTTTCTGCATATTCCTTAATTTCAGCAACAGAAGGAGAGTCATAAACTAATTTGCCATCTTCAAAAATTAACTCCATCATTTCTCTAATCTGGTAATTACCTTTTTTAAGAGTAGTAGTTTTCCAGGTGTCTCTAGCATCAAATAAAACCAAATCTCTGTCTGCAGTAATTTTTTCCTCTTTAAGAGCAATCAAATCTGCTCTAATTTCTCCAGATTTTTTATCATAAATTCTTAATAACTTTTTATTACCCGGATTTGTCATTTTTTCAATATTATCAGAAAGCTTAATTTTCGGCTGACCATTATATTCACTCATCTTATAAACTGCACCAAAAGCCGGACAGTCATAAGAGGTAATCAGTTTTGTTCCCACACCATAGAGATCAATTTTGGCTCCCTGCAGATTAAGTGAGGTTATAATATCTTCATCAAGGTTATTAGAAGCAACTATTACAGCATCTTCTAAACCAGCCTCATCCAACATTTTACGAGCCTCTTTTGAAAGATAGGCTAAATCCCCACTGTCCAGTCTAATACCTAATAAATTTGAATTGATCCCTTTTTCCTTCATCTCTTTAAAAACTTTAATTGCATTAGGAACTCCTGATTTCAAGGTGTCATAAGTGTCAACCAAAAGTATAGCACTATCGGGAAAATTATCTACATACGTTCTAAAAGCTTCTAATTCACTTTCAAAACTCATTACCCAGCTGTGGGCATGAGTGCCGCTGACCTTAACTCCAAATTTTTTACCAGTTAAAACATTAGAAGTCCCAGAACAGCCGCCGATGACTGCAGCCCTGGCTCCATATATGCCAGCATCAGGACCATGAGCCCTCCTTAGTCCAAATTCTAACACATTTTTTCCCTGAGCTGCCTCACTAATCCTGGCAGCTTTGGTAGCAATTAATGCCTGGTGATTAATAAAATTCAAAAGTGGAGTTTCTAACAATTGAGCCTGTAGAATAGGTGCTTCTACCTTAAGTAAAGGTTCTTTTGGAAAAACAACACTACCCTCTGGTACTGAATAAATATCACCTGTAAATTTAAAATCTTTCAGATAATCTAAAAATCTTTCCTTAAAACCTTGTTCCCTTAAATATTCAATATCATCTTCTTTAAACTTTAAATTTTCTATGAATTCAATAATCTGCTCTAAACCTGCAAAAACTGCATAACCATTACCACTGGGGTTTTCTCTGTAAAAAAGATCAAATACTGCCTGCTCTGTTTTTCCTTTTTCACAGTATCCCTGAGCCATTGTTAGCTGATAAAAATCTGTTAAAAGACTTAAATCTCTCATTATAATAAACACCAACCTTAATAAATTTTAACTTATATATTTACCATTTATAAATTTTATCATCTTATCCCTCTTAAATCCAGTCATTCCGTTTAAATAACCAGTATTCAATTCCAATAATCACCAGCATTAGAACCGAAAAAATTCCAAAAGCTGCATTGTTATTAGTCCCCGGCATACCACCAATATTAATTCCAAATAATCCGGTTAAAAAGCCCAGGGGTAAAAAAATACTACCGACAATAGAAAGAATATACATTGTCCTATTCATCTGATCGTTAATCTTGTTGTTTAATTCTTCCTGGACTAAAGCTGCCCGATCTCTTATAGTATCCAGTTCTTCAATCTGTCGAATTGAACGGTTAGAAAATTCATAGATATATTCCTTGTCATCTTCATCGAGCCAGCCAATTTTTTCTTTGTAAAGACGAGCCATCGACTCTCTTTGAGGTACTATATAACGCCTGATGATAACTGCTTCTCTTCTTTTCTCCGAAATCATTGAGCGCAGTTTAGCTCTTTCTGCTGTTAAAACTTCTTCTTCCATCTCATCAATTTCTTCTTCAATTTTATAAATATAATCACTGATCCGATCAATTACACCATCAAGCACCTTAATTAAAAAATCAGCAGTTGTCCGCGGTCCATCTCCATTCTGATAACTTTTATCAATATCATCAATGGTAAAGACTCTTTCACTGCGGGTAGTAATTATTCTGCCGGGCTCAATCCACATGTGCAGAGAAACCATATCTTCTTCATCTGAATCTGGGTTTAAATTTAGGCCCCTAAGATTAAGTAAAATCCCAGCTTCATCTTTTAAAACGCGGGGTCTGGTTTCTTCAGAAATCAGTTCTTTAATTACAATATCAGATAATCCACTTTTTTCTTTTAACCAGTCTTTAGCTTCTATCTCCAGTACATTGAGGTGATACCAGCTAAAAGAGCCTTCATTTTTATTAGAAATTTCTTCTGACAAATTTTCAATTTTTTTAATATAATCTTTTTCTATATAATAACCTGTAATCAGTGCAGCCATAAATACCTCCCCTCAAACTAAAAGGTGCCTCCATCCCAGCCCCACATGGCACCTGGAGCATCCACAAATTCAATGTAGATTCTATCCTGATCAATTTCCAGTTCTTGTTCAAGAAATTTACAGATGAATTGAGAAAGTTCTTCAGTCATTGACTGCTTTAAACCAATACTTTTTACCTCAACAAAAGCTGTTTTTTCTGTACTGCCCCCAAAAGTCATCTTCAAATTAGCTGTCAAAGCTGTCATAATATAGGACTCTGGTTTACCAATCTGATCAGCCATCTCAGCTGATAATTTTTTTAATAATTTTTCCTCTTTTTCTACCTTCTGGTTGGTCTGAATCTTAATAAATGGCATTAAAATCATTCTCCTTTTTGTATTTGAAATAGCTCTATTTGCTTAAATTGCGAACTATCCCATATTTTCTTAAAACTATTAAATCCGCATCAATCCTGCCGCTTGTTTCTGGAGCATAATCTACATCGATCAGCTCAATAAACTCTGCTGTATAATCTTTTAATACCCCATTATATTTAACCCATTCGCTTCCCCTTTTTAGTTCTAAAATTACTCTTTCTCCTATATAATCCTCAAGCAGTGGTTCATAAGAAGTTTCTACCAGACCATAAAGATCATTTTTCATTTTGTTAACTTCTCTATCGTTACTGCTGATTGCTGCCCCAACTGGCGTTGTTTTAGAGAGGTGGCTGGTCATTAAATTAATAATTTCAATTACAGCATCTTTGATAATTTTAAAAAAATTGATCAGTGAACGTCTAATTTTGCGCCAGCGTGAAGGATGAAAAGTTTTCTTGAAATCTTCTTCTCTCAATTTTTTTCCTTCTGCAGTTAGATCTTTGTGATAACGAACAACTGCCTGAATATCTGGATATTCATTTTTATAAAGCAGAAAACTTAAAAATTTCAAATTCTGTTCATCCTGAATCATTTCTGGATAGTTAAATTTTAAACCTGAGCTTTTTAAATTCAATTCTCCTTTATATTGCTGACCATTTAAAAGTTCTATAGTGACGATATCATCTCTAAAATCTTTAAGGCATTTATCTTTTTTGATTTTTCTTAAAACAACTGCCAGCAGTGCTGAAAGAACAATAAATATAATTGTTATCGTTGTCGCATCCAAAATTTAACCTCCTTTAGCAAAACTTTTTATAGTAAGATAATTAAATCTAATATATTAATTTTCTTATTATAACAATATTTAAACAAAAACAGAAAAAATCCTCTATTTGAATGTCCTGATTTCTCATCAAATTCTAATTTGTATAAGGTATAATAATGCTGTAGAATTGAATTAGAAATAGAGATATTTTACTTTAAGGAGGAGATTTAATGCACCGTACAAAAACATTTTTATTAATGTTTACTTTAATAATTGTATTCATGTTCTTTGGAGGAATGATCGCCGGTGAGGATGGAATTGTAATGGCCTTTATTTTTGCCCTTGCAATAAACTTTATCAGTTACTGGAATAGTGACAAGTTGGCAATTAAAATGACTAAATCAAGGCCTTTAAATGAAAATGAAGCACCAGAAATTTATCAAATAGTAAGGAAGCTCACGAAAAATGCTGAGCTGCCAATGCCAAAAATTTATTTAACTCCAACAAATCAGCCAAATGCTTTTGCAACAGGAAGAAATCCAGAACACGCTGCAGTTGCAGTTACTCAGGGATTAATTCGCTTATTAAATGAAGATGAATTAGAAGGGGTTATTGCCCATGAGCTGGCCCACGTTAAAAATAGAGATACTTTAATCAGCACTATGGCAGCAGTAATGGCTGGAGCACTTGCCTTTTTGGCCAGAATGGGAAGATTTAGAATGATCTTTGGCGGCCGACGCAATAATAATGGAGCTGGGGCCATACTGCAGCTAGTTGCTATTATTTTTGCACCTCTCGCAGCTATTTTAATCAAAATGGCAATTTCCCGCTCAAGAGAATATATTGCTGATGAAACTGGTGGAAAAATTTCTGGTAACCCTGAGGGTTTAGCTAGTGCTTTAGAAAAAATGGAACGATACAGTCTGCAGGGACAGCCAATGCAGGTAAATGAAGCTGCAGCTCATATGTTCATTTTAAACCCACTTTCTAGTGAAGGTATGGCAAAGTTATTTAGCTCACACCCTCCAACAGAAGAAAGAATCAAAAAACTGCGCCAGTTAAAATAAACCAGCACAGTCTTTTAATAAAATATTAATTAAGAGTCAGAAGTTCTCTATGTAAGTGGATAATTTCTGGCTTTTTTTAATTATTCAAACCAGTGATTTACATCATAACGGCCGCTGAAAAAACAGCCTGCGTTTGGTGCTATTTCATTATCTAATTCAGCCTGAGATAATTTTCGTCTTTGAATAGTTATCGCTTCTCTTGGACATTTTTTGATACAGTTAATAAAAGAACCACAAAATGATTCAGCAGCCAGTACTGCCTTACCACTTTTAATTTTTATTCCACCCTTAGTACAGGGAGTTATACATTTCCCACATCCATTGCATTTACTTTGATCAATAGTAATATATTTTTTTAACTGCATGATCTTCTCCTTTATTTTAATTATTTAATTATATTATATGAGAAATTTTTCTTTAATGATGTGATGTTTATCACACAACTACAGTTATTTAAGATTTCCAGGCCCTAGGATTAAGTAAAATGATTAGAGGTATTATTTCTAATCTGCCGGCAATCATACCAATAATACTCACAATTTTAGTTACTGGTGATGCAGCTGCCAGCTGTTCTGTTGTAATAAAAGATGGGCCAATATTACCTAAGGCTGAAAACATTGTTGTAAACGATTCCCAGGCAGTTAAGTTAGAAAAAAGAGCTATTATTATTCCTCCTACTGCAATTAAAAATAACCAAAAAGCAAAAATACCACTTAACTTAAACACTTCATCTTTATCTAAAATTTGTTTATCAACTGTAACTGGTAAAACAGAATGAGCTGGATAGTAAATCTTTTTAATATCTCGTTTAAAAAGTCCTGCCAATATTTTAACCCGCATAACTTTTATTCCGCCAGAAGTTGAACCTACACTACCACCAATTAACATTAAAACTAAGAATAACATTTTGGCGGCTGCTGGAAAAAAGCTGGAAGCTATATTTTCCGTGCTAAAACCAGTTGTGGTTAAAATTGCTGTAAGCTGAAAAAGACTTTTTCTAAATATTTCTTCAGCTGAACTAGCAGCTGCTGTATTTAAAATGATAATCACAGCTGAAAGTATGACGGCCGAATAAAGTATAATTTTAGTATACGTTCTAAGCTCCCCATTATCTAAAACGCTTTTATAATTTCCGGTAAATAATCTATAATGAAGCAAAAAATTAACCCCACCTAAAAACATAAAAAAAGTAATAACATATTCAATTGCTATGTAGTTCTGATAGCCATTAAGAGCAAAATAAGCAATACTCTGATCATAATGTGAAAAGCCACCTGTTGAAATTGTAGTAAAACTGTGGGTTAGTGCATCAAATAATGATAAACCCAAAAATTTAAGTAAAATTGTTTCAGCCAAAATGAAAAAAATATAAATCATCCATAGAATTTTAACAGTTCTAAAGATATTGGGTACCGGATGAGATACATTAAATTTATGTCCCTCAGCACTAAAAAATTGCCAGGCCTCTCCTCCAGCTCTGGTTGAAATTAATAAGAAAAAAGTTAAAATTCCAAGGCCACCTAAAAACTGCATTAAGCTGCGCCAAAAAATTATTGACTTAGGCATAAAATTAAGACCTGTAAATACTGTCAAACCAGCAGAAGTAAAGCCGGCAGTTGATTCAAAAAAAGCATCAATAAAACTCTTATCGATCCCAATAATAAAGGGGAAAGCTCCAAATAAAGATATTATAATCCAGCTTAAAGCACACAAAAGCATGGCAGTTGTTAAATTAATTTTTAAATTCTTCTTATTAGTTAAAGACCTAAAAACAAATGCTGTTAAAAGAGAAAATAATAATGAAAAATAATAACCTTTGTATAGTTGATTACCTTCGACATATATTAATGATAAAATTAATGGAATAGTTAAAATTGGAGCTAGTATAAATAAAAGATAACTTAAATAATATAAAATTGTATTAAGTCTCGTTGATTTTATCATCTGCCTCCCCCTATCTCTTATTTTAATTATACTATTAGAAATTTAAAACAGCAAACCCTGCTATTTTAAAGAAAAACTCCTTTTATTTTTGTAAACTATTTTACAATTTTTAAATCTACAAAATTAGACAAAATATTACCTTGACAAAACTACCTAAATAGAATATCATGTTAAGTGTAGAGAAAATGATAATAGTAATCATTACTAATAATTAAAATTAACAGGAGGAATTCAAAATGAAAAATTACGAAAAAATGAACACTTATTTAGCAAACTTAGCGGTATTAAACACAAAGTTACACAACTTACATTGGAATGTAGAAGGTAAGCAGTTTATGCAGGTTCACAACTTTACTGAAGAACTTTATGATAATTTCTTTGAAAAATATGATGAAGTTGCAGAAATCATGAAGATGAAAGGTGAATTTCCATTAGTGAAGCTAAATGATTATGCTGAAGCTGCAACTATTGAAGAATTAGATTCTAAAAAGTATGGTGTAGATGAAGTATTAAATGTAGTTCAGGCTGATCTAAAAGAAATGAAAAAATTAGCTACAGAAATCAGAAACGAGGCTGATGAAGCTGGTGACTTCGAAGTTGTTGGGGCCTTTGAAGATCATGTAGCTGGCTACAGCCAAAACATCTGGTTCTTAAGAGCTATTTTAGCTAAGTAAAATAATTGAAAATAAAATCATCAAAGCCAGGGTATATACCCTGGCTTTTTCTATGTGTTTGACTTATAAAACTTTTAACTTAAGCTATAATTAGTTTCTAACTTCTATGACTCCACTAACTTCACTATCATCAGTTATTTCCGCTGAATCCTGATATTCTTCATTAGTAAAATAAATATTACCTTCGACAGCTGCATCATAAAGTGTAAATCCATCTGCCTCAACAATAATATCTCCTACAAAAGTTCCAGCCTGGAAACGAGTATTAGGACTTTTAATAACCATCTCAGGAGCTGTTATAGTATATCTATCTGTAATATTTCGCTGATCATCCTGAGCATATGCTGCAATTTTTCTGTAGAGATCATTTTCAGAATCTCCACCATCATAGAATTCTCCTTCAACTGTTATTGCTTCTTCAAAAGTTAAATCATTTAAAGTTGCGACAAGCCAATAACCGTCAGCACTTACTGCATTAACAAATGCTTCTTCATCTGCAACAATTGAGGCTGTGGTTACAGTATCAGCAGTTTCAGTTTCCTGAGCTACTTCTTGTTCCCCAGCTCCAGAGCATGCTGCCAGTATAAAAATTGACAAAACAGCAATTAAAGCTAAAATTACCTTCCTCTTCATTTTGATAATCCTCCTTTGTAATGCCATAGACAAACTAAAGATTTATCTTTTATTCATAATCTTATATAATGCTTTGAGTTCAAATTTAAGATCTTCATTTAACTTAATCAGTAAACTTAGCCAGTACATCCATTAGCTCATCAATAATTTCATCGCCCTCTTCATTTTTTACCGCTCTCTGAACACAACCGTGAACATGTTTATCAAGAATCTTAAGCCCAACTTTTTTGAGTCCACCCTGAACAGCATTTATCTGATGCAGAATATCAACACAATATTTTTCTTCATCTACCATTCGCTGCAGTCCACGAACCTGACCTTCTATTCTTCTTAAACGAGTTATTAACTCTTTTTTATCCAGATCACATAAGGAATTCATTACATCACTCCTCTCTCTTTTACATTATATCATATTTGAAAACATATTTTAATTTTATTTATAGTCAGCCTGAACATTTTCTCTTCTTAAAAGGTTAGCGTTTGTAACAACACTTATTGAACTTGTAGCCATTGCCATCTCAGCAATTACAGGATGTAACAATCCTAAAATTGCTACCGGAATAGCAATCAAATTATAAAAGAAAGCCCAGAATAAATTCTGTTTGATCTTCTTAAAGGTTGCTCGTGAAAGTTTAACTGCTGTAATTACGGAGGACAAATCTCCTCTAACAAGTGTTATATCTGAAGACTCAATTGCAATATCAGTACCTGTACCAATTGCAATACCGACATTAGCCTGAGTTAAGGCTGGCGCATCATTTATTCCATCACCAACCATTGCGATAACTCCGAATTTAGACTGCAGTTCTTTAACTTTATCTACCTTACCATCTGGAAGAACTTCTGCTACTACATGGTCTATTCCTACTTCTCTGGCTATAGCTTCAGCGGTTCTTTGATTATCTCCAGTGATCATTGCTGTCTTAAGTCCCAACTTTTTCAGTTCAGCAATTGCTTTAACTGAATCTTCTTTTAGAGCATCTGCTACGGCAACAATCCCAAGCATCTTACCATCGGCTGCAGCTAACATTGCAGTTTTGGCCTCATTTTCCAGCCTTTTTAGTTCTGCTTCAAAATCAGCTGTATATATACCTGCTTCTTCCATTAATTTTCTGCTGCCGACCAGTACTTCTTTTCCGTCAACTTCTGCTTTAACTCCTTTGCCTGTAACCGAGTTAAATTTGCTGATTTCCTTAATATCAATTTCTCTATCTTTAGCTCCTCGGACTATTGCCTCTCCTAAAGGATGTTCAGATCCAGCTTCTACACTTGCTGCCAGCTGCAGAAGTTCATCTTCTGTACTATTTTCAGCTGCAGTTAGATCTGTTACTTCAGGCTTACCCTTAGTTATAGTTCCAGTTTTATCAAAAACAATTGTGTGCACATCTTTCATTGTCTGGATTGCTTCTCCTTTACGGATTAGAACTCCATTTTCAGCTCCAATTCCGCTTCCTACCATTAATGCAGTTGGAGTTGCAAGCCCTAAAGCACAGGGACAGGCAATTACCAGTACAGCAATTGTTGCAAAAATTGCCAGAGTAAAGGTTCCTAGAGTTGGATCAACCCAGGGTAAAAAGCTCTGTGCCCAGAAACCAACTTCTCTTAATGACTCAGGAAAAATCAACCATAATATAAAAGTTGAAACTGCTATAATCAAGACAGTTGGCACAAAGATTCCAGTTATTTTATCAGCAAATTCCTGAATGGGAACTTTTGTTCCCTGAGCTTCTTCGACCATTTTTACTACCTGTGATAGGAATGTATCTTTACCAACCTTTGTAGCTTTAACCTTTATCAATCCATTTTGATTAACTGTTGCTCCAATTACTTCATCGCCTTCTTTTCTTTCAACAGGCATTGATTCTCCAGTTGCCATTGATTCATCTACAGTAGTTTTACCTTCAACAATCTCGCCATCTGTTGGAATTTTCTCTCCCGGTTTAACCAGCATAATATCTCCGGGCTGCACATCTTCAATAGAAATTTCTTTTTCTTGCCCGTTTTCAATGATTGTTGCTGTCTTAGCTCCCAGTTCCAGCAGTTTTCGAATAGCCTGTGAAGCTCTACCTTTGGCTGTTTCTTCAATATAACGTCCTGTTAGGTGAAAAGCCATAATCATAGCTGAAACTCCGGCATAATTAGCAATCGGAGTAAAAAATACAGCCGGACCGGTTACAAAAGCAGCTCCAGTACCCATTGCAATTAAAACATCCATATTGGCACTACCGTGGCTGACTGCTCTATAGGCAGTGATAAAAGTTTTGCGTCCGAAAACAAAAAGTGGAGGAATTGCTAAAACAATCATTCCTAAATTAAAAATCTGCATATTAGGCCAGGCAATACCAAAGAACATTTCTGGAATCATCCAGAGCATAATTGGGATTGTAAAGGCCCAAGTTCCCCACATCTTCTTTTTGGCTTCTTTTACCTTTTTCATGTCATCACTAAGTTCATCTTCAGTACTCTCACCGCTTTTCTCTACCTCTTCATCTTCAAAACGACTTAATTCATAACCAGAATTCTTTACAATCTCACGAAAATCATTTTTACTTAAAATTTCCGGGTTATACTCTACTGTCCCTTTTTCTGTAGCTATATTTACATTGGCTTCATAAACACCTTCACTTTTGTTTAAAGCTTTTTCTACAGCTGCCGAACAGCTGGCACAAGTCATTCCATCTATTTCAAAACTTAACTTTTCTTTTTCCTCTTTAACACCATAACCTGTGTTCTTAACTACTTCAACCAATTTTTCTCGGCTGCTTTGATTAGGATTAAATGTTATATAAGCTTTTTCAGCAGCAAAATTGACCTGAGCTTCACTGACACCATCAGCCTTTTTTAATCCTTTTTCTACTGCCTGAGCACAGCTTGCACAGCTCATATCTGTTATCTTTAAAGTAATTTTCTTTTCTGCCATTATCGTGCACCTCCATAATTAGATACAATTATTTTTATTTAAGTCTTTTGTATTTAAAAATTAATCTATAAATTACTTCCCATTTTCTTTTTTAGTTTTTCCATCTCCACAGCAGTCCGGTACATCATCCCCATACTGCTTTTCATTAGCCGAAGCCAGTTTATCAACAAATTTCTTCCACCAGCTTTGAGATTGAGCCATTATATACACCTCGTTTATAGTTTATTTAAATAAATTTATGGATCAAAAAAATTGATAATATTCTAGTACTAATTAATTATCCTTTTAATAGTTGGATCAAATCCTGATTTAGCTTCCAGATAAGAATTTAATGATTTATAAAATATACCCCTACAGTGTATATTTTAATTAAAATTTTTTAAATTTAGACAGTTTTTATATAATCATAGCCAGCTTCTTCAACCGCTGCTTTAAATTCAGATTCTGCTACTTCTTTTTCTAATTCTACAACTGCCTCACCTTTATCAGCATCAGCTGCTGCAGAAACAACACCATCAATTTTTTCTAATTCCTCTTTAGTATGCATTTCACAATGTGAACAGGACATTCCTTCTATGATAATTGTTTTTTTCATATTTTAACATCTCCTTTATACATTATACATGTAGGGGGTATAAATAATAATAGCATTCCTTATTTCTTTTGTCAAGTTTAAATCATTTTTTGAGTTCAATTTCTTTTATAATATCAGACATTAAATCATTTACTTCAACCATTTTAAGATCTGCTTTTTCAATATTTTCTATTGTTCTGCGGTTAATGTTAGCACCCCAGGTGTAGAGGCTGACCCAGTTAAACCAGTCCATAAATTTTCCTACCAGTTCATTCCGACTCCGCATATGCTCCAGCATCAAGATTCGTCCATCTTCTTTTAAAACTCTTTTTAACTCACTTAATCCCTTAACAGGATCTGGAACCGAGCAGAAAACACAGCTGGTGACAATCAAATCAAAGTAATTATCTTCAAAATTCAGATCCTGAATGTCCATTTCAATTAGATTTACCCTTTTATTATATTTATCAGCTTTTTTCTCTGCTTCTTTAATCATTCTGGGGCTAAAATCTATGGCAAAGATTTCAATATCATCCGGGTAGTACTCAATATTTTTACCACTTCCAACTCCAGCTTCCAGTAATCTAAGGTGATCATTATTTGCATTGAGTTGACTAATTCTATCATTTACTTTCTGCCAGAGCTTCTGGCGCCAATCTCCCATTTTCCCTTTTTCCATCAGATATTCAAGAGAATCATAAACTGGAGCAACACGATTATATCTTTTTTTAATCTCATTATTTTTACTCATTTTAAAACTCCTCATTAAAATACTATATACCCCTATTTAGTATCTTAAGCATAGTATAACACTCAGGATTAAAACTGTCAAAAAAAGATGCTTATCCCGACAGGAAAAAGCATCTTAAAAATTTTGCAATATCTAATTTAATCATTTTTTATTAAAATCTTTTTTTGTCCCTGGATTGAAATAATACCTTCCTGCTGTAATTCAGATAATTTTCTACTTAATGTTTCCTGAGTTGTTCCAATCAGATTTGCTAGGCCATCACGACTTAAGGGTAACTCAACTAAAACACCGTTTTTCCTATTAATTCCACTCTCCTTAGCCAGCTCCAGCAGCAGACGCATTGTTTTTTCCTTTGCATCTTCAAGAGCTAGAGACTGCAGCTTGTTTTCTGTTTTATTTAAGCGGCTGGTAATTGCTGACAGGATTTTATAGGAAAGTTCTGAAGATGATTTAATTAAATTTTCCAGTTTGTCTTTAGGAAGAAAGCAGATAGTACAGTCACTGACAGCTTCTGCACTACTGCTTAACTTTTCTTTTTTAAATAATACCAGCTCTCCAAAAAAATCTCCCTCTTTTAATAATCTTAAGATATACTGGTTTCCTGCTTCATTACTGCGATATAATTTAACCAGACCGGACTCAATAATATAAATATTTTTCCCAACTTCTCCTTCCAGATAGATCAATTCACCTTTTTTAAATTCTTTCTGTTTAACCAGATTATTTAATTTAGTTATTTTCTCCTGCTCCAGATCAGAAAAAATTGGTACTTTTCTCACACATGCCTCATGCTCACAGTTTTCCATACTATCACCCTTTAATATTAATTAGTTACCTGCTTTCTCCATTTATTATAATTTTTAATTATATTTTAGACAGAAAACAGATACCCTTTATTTATTATTTAGTCCCTTCTACCTTATATCCTGTTTTTGCTACTGCTTTTTTTAAACCTGATACTTCTATTTTTTCTGGATCGTATTCTACATTAGCTTTACTGGTTGTATAATGAACATCAGCTTTTTTGACTCCTTCAGTTTTATTTAAAACCTTTTCTACCTTATTTGCACAGTCAGGACAGCTCAGTTCTTCTAAATAAAGTTTAATTTTTTCCATTTTTTCCGACCTCCAAATTTTATTATTTACTTAGTTTTAAAAAATATTTAAACTAAAATTATTTGTTTACGCTACATCATATCTCAGTAAACGCATAGCATTAAAGATTACAATTAAGACACTTAACTCATGAACCAGCATTCCAGAAGCCAAAAATACTTTCTGACCTAAAACCCCTGCCAATAAGGCAAAAACTACCAGAACAGCAAATACTACATTTTGTTTTATATTTCTATTTGCTGCTTTGCTGAGACCAATTGCATATGGAAGTTTATCTAAATTATCTGCCATAAGAGTAATATCTGCTGTATCTATAGCAGCATCTGTACCGGCTGCCCCCATTGCAATTCCAATATCGGCTGTTACCAGAGAAGGTGTGTCATTTATTCCATCTCCTACCATTGCTACTTTATAACCTTCTTTTTGATATTCCTCTACTGCCTTTACTTTATCTTCAGGTAATAATTCTGCTTTATAACCATCAAGATTTAGTTCTTCAGCAACAGATTCTGCGATTCTCTCATTATCTCCAGTTAACATTACTACTTTTTTGATGCCAACCTGCTTTAGTTTTTTCACAATCTGATAGGCGTTTTCTCTGGGGCGATCAGCAATAGAAATTAGAGCTACAATTTTCTCATCTTCTGCTACAACTACAACTGTCTTACCCATTTTTTCTAATTCATTCTTATTTTTTTCAATTTTTTCTGGAATTTCAATTCCCTGCTCGTTAAACAATCTACTGTTTCCAATCACAATTTCTCTGCCATCGATTCTGGCACTTACACCTTTACCGGTATGAGTTTCAAAACTTACTGGAGAATTGATTTCAGCTTCCAGTGTCTTTTCTGCTTTCTTTTTGATGGCCCGGGCCAGATGATGCTCAGAATTAAATTCTGCAGCTGCAGCCAGCCCTAACACTTCCGTTTCGCTTTTATTATAAGTTATGATCTGATCAACTTCTGCTTCTCCTTTACTTAAGGTTCCAGTTTTATCAAAAGCAAGCATATCAATTTCACCTGATTTTTCTAAATACTCACCTCCCTTGATCAGAATTCCATTTTTAGCACCATTACCAATTCCTGCTACAATGGAAATTGGAGTTGAAATAACCAGTGCTCCCGGACATCCGATTACCAGTAAAGTTAGAGAAAGCCGGATGCTGCCGCTGAAAAAATAGGAAATCACTGAAAGTAGAATAATACCAGGAGTGTAGTACTTAGAAAAGCGCTCCATTAACTTTTGAGTGGGAGCTTTTTCTTCTTGAGCTTCCTCCACCAATTCTATAATCCTGCCAAAAGTAGTATCATCTCCAACTTTTTCAGTCTTTATTTCCAGATAGCCATTCTGATTAATGGTTCCACTAAACACTTCATCTCCTTTTTCTTTACGAACCGGTACTGATTCACCTGTAATGGCCGCCTGGTTAACTTCACTCTTACCTTTAATTACTGTACCATCAACCGGAATTTTTTCTCCTGGTCTAACAATTACTTTTTCTTCAATTTCTACTTCTTCGGCAGCAATCTCCTTTTCTTTACCATCTCTAATCACTGTCGCCAGATTAGGAGCCAGATCCATTAAATCTCTGATTGCATTTCTGGCCTTAGCTGTTGTTCTGCTTTCTAAGTAAGAGCCAAAGGCAAAGAGAAAGGTAACCGCCGCAGCCTCCCAGTACTCTCCGATAATTACTGCCCCTAGTGCAGCAATTGTCACCAGTAAATTAATACTGATCACCTTCATCTTTAAAGTATTATAGGCACTAATTGCCACCTGATAACCTGCTACAACTGCTGCTGCCACCATTGCTGTATTAAATATTAGTGGATCAAAGTTCAAAAAATTACTTAACCAGCCTAATCCGATTAATATTCCTGATATAATAACGATTTTTGATTTCTTTTTCATCATAACCAACCTCCCTGATTACCTTGTACCACCAGTATAACTATTTATTAAAGAGACAGCTATGATATAAATCATTTTTTGCAAAAAAAACCTCAGCCAGCTTCAAAATACAAGTTTTTGAAGTTACCTGAGGTAATAATCTATTAATATTAAATTCTTATTATTAGCTTTTTCTGAAAACAATTTATCAGTTAGAACAGAATTTAAAACTTTAACATCTTAGCATTAATTGCTACTATAACCGTACTCATTGACATTAAGACAGCTCCAACAGCAGGAGAAATCATAATACCAAAACCTGCCAGAACTCCTGCAGCTAGTGGAATTGCAAAGGCATTATAGCCGGTGGCCCAGAAAAGATTCTGCAGCATCTTTTTAAATGTCAAACTACCAAAATCAATCAGCTTTAGTACATCCATGGGATCACTTTCAACTAGAATTATATCTGCTGTTTCGGCGGCAACATCTGTCCCGGATCCAATGGCAATCCCAATATCTGCTTTGGCAAGTGCAGGTGCATCATTTACTCCATCACCAGTCATCGCAACAAAGTCACCCTCTGCCTGCAGCTCCTCTACTTTTTGCTGCTTCTGGTCAGGTAAAACTTCAGCAAAAAAGTCAGTTAAGCCTAGCTCATTACTTACATATTCTGCAGTTTTTTGATTATCTCCGGTCAGCATCTTAACTTTGATGCCTTTATCCTTAAGTTTCTGAACAGTCTCATAAGAACTTTCTCTAATCTGATCGGCCAGTCTAATCATTCCAATTAAATTATCCGCTTCTAAGACAAATACTTCTGTAAATGGACCTTCTTTTAAAGCATCCTCAGGTATTTCTATTTCATTATTTTCCAGATAACCGGGAGAAACAGCTTTCAGATCAGTACCATTAATCTTTCCAATTACACCTTTACCTTTCATAATTTCAAAATCATCAACTTTCAGCAGTTCAACTTGATCAGCCTCAGCTTTTTTTACTATTCCATTTGCAATTGGATGTTCTGATTCCTGTTCTAAAGAGGCTGCTTTCTGCAGAATATCCTGCTTATTGTATTCATCAGAAAAAGTTTCTACTGCCTCAACTCCAAATTCACCTTCAGTTAAGGTTCCAGTTTTATCAAATAACACCGTATCAATCTTGCGGGCATTCTCAAAAGCTGTTCGGTTGCGGATTAAAAGACCATTTTTCGCAGATAAAGTTGTTGAAACTGCAACTACCAGTGGAATTGCAAGTCCAAGAGCATGAGGACAGGTAATAACCATAACTGTTGCCATTCTTTCAATCGCAAAAGCTAGATCGCCAGTGATATAAAACCAGCTGCCAAAAGTTATAGTACCTGCAGTAATAGCAATCAAGGTCAGCCAGAAAGCTGCTCGGTCGGCAAAGTTTTGAGTTTTTGACTTTGCTGCCTGAGATTCCTTTACCATCTCTATAACCTGAGATAAATAACTTTCATCTCCTGCTTTTTCTATTTTAATCTTGATTGAACTATCTCCATTAACCGAACCACCAATTACTTCATCTTCTTCTTTTCTTTCTACAGGTTCTGACTCCCCTGTTAACATTGATTCATCTATATAAGAATTTCCTTCATAAATTACACCATCAGCAGGAATCTTTTCTCCAGGTTTGACAAGAACCTGATCGCCTTCTTTAAGCTCTTTTATTTTAACTTCCTTTACCTCTCCATCGACAATTTTATGAGCCTGATCAGGCATCAACTTAGCTAGTTCTTCTAGCGCTTGAGAGGCTCCCATAACTGAACGCATTTCAATCCAGTGTCCTAAAAGCATAATTACGATTAAAGTTGCCAGTTCCCAGAAGAAGAATCTACCTTCCAGACCAAAAACAACTGCTGAACTGTAAAAATAAGCAACAGAAATTGCCAGGGCAATTAAAGTCATCATACCTGGATTTTTATCACTTAACTCATCTTTGAGGCCTGTTAAAAAGGGCCAACCACCATAAAAGAATATTATTGTAGACAGGATAAACATTAAATAATTACTACCTGCAAATTCAAATGTATAACCAAAAAAGCTCTGAATCATAGGTGAAAGCACTAAAATTGGAACTGTTATCAATAAAGATATTTTAAAACGTTTTTTAAAATCCTCCAGCATTTTCTGATGATCCATTTTAATACCTCCTCAGTTTACTATACCCCTGTAATGTATCTTAATCATAGTATAACACTCGGAATTAATTGAGTCAAATTATATATAATACATATGCCCTTCTCCTTTTTCTTTTTGAACTTCCACAACACGCTGACTTAAATCAGCAAGGGTAATTGATTCCATTAACTTCTGCATCCTGGATTCTAGCTTCAGCCAGACCTCCTGAGCTACAGATTGAAAAACAGCTTCCTCACTATTTTCATTTTCAATCTGAATTTCTGGAGCTATTTTACCCTCTAAAATTTTCAAAATATCAGCCATGCTTATTTCCTCAGGTGCTCTATTTAACAAATAACCACCATGAGCACCCCTAACACTTCTGATTAAGCCATCCTTTTTTAAAACTGCAAAAATTTGTTCTAAATATCTTTCTGATATATTCTGTCTTTCTGATATTTCACGCAGTGAAACCGCTCCAGAATTCGCATTTACTGCCAGATCTATTAAAGCCCTAACACCATATCTTCCTTGAGTTGAAATTTCCATTTTTATAAACACCTCTTAAATTAGTATAAAAGAAATAATCAGACTTTTATGTAAATTATTTTACTAATAAAATTTTACTACAGCAGGAAATCAAAAGCAAATTGGCCTTGACAAATTGAAGTTCCCTATATATAATTTAGACAGCATACATGTTAATTCCTATAGACTTACCGTAGATTAGGAGTGAGAAAATGAATTTACTTAATATTAAAGATCTTAATAAGAATTTCAAACAGGAAAATGGAAATCAGTTGGAAGTTTTAAAGGATATTAATCTAAGAATTAAAGATAAAGAATTTATTAGTTTTATTGGTCCCTCAGGCTGTGGCAAATCGACTCTCTTAAATATTTTAGCAGGTCTAATCCCTGCTTCTTCCGGGCAGGTAATGCTCAAAAATAAAATGATCGAGCATCCAGGAAATGATAGAGTTATGGTCTTTCAGGAAGCTGCTTTATTTCCCTGGCTTACAGTTATAGAAAATGTCCTTTTTGGACTTAAAATCAAAAAAATTGGTAAAGAAAAAGCATACCAAAAAGCTTTAAAACATTTAGAAGCAGTCCAGCTTAAAGATTTTAAGGACTCTTATCCCCACCAACTTTCTGGAGGAATGAAACAGCGAGTAGCAATTACCAGAGCACTTGTATTAGATCCAGAAATTCTATTAATGGATGAGCCATTTGGAGCTTTAGATGAACAGACAAGATTAATGCTCCATCAGCAGCTAATAAAGCTCTGGCAGGATACAGAAAAAACTATTGTCTTTGTCACTCATAATATTAGAGAAGCTGTTAAACTTTCTGACCGCATTATTGTTTTTGGCAGCAAGCCGGGAAGAATTATTGAAGAGTTTAAAATTACTATTCCTCAACCACGAGATAGGGAAAATCCTTCTTTAATCAGAATAGAAAATAAAATTTTAGATTTACTAAAAAAAGAAATCGGAATACAGGGTGAAAAAAATTATGAAAAAATTGCTACCTAAATCAATTTTTATTTTATTTATTCTGGCAATCTGGCAGTTTTTATTTCAGTTAAATATCTGGCCTAATTTTCTCTTTCCTTCTCCTGTAATGGTCTTAACAACTTTAATTGAAGGTTTTAGAGATGGGACATTTATTTTTGCAATTACAGCAAGTTTTAAAAGACTACTGATAGGTTACAGTATTTCTCTTCTCTTTGGTCTGATGCTGGGCGTTCTAATTGCCAGTTTCCAGCTGATTGAAGATACAATTGGACCTTATATACTCGCCCTGCAGAGTGTACCAAGTGTGGTCTGGCTTCCACTGGCTCTACTCTGGTTTTCAATGGGAGAAAAAGCAATTATTTTTGTAGTAGTTCTTGGTGGTACCTGGAATATGGTAATTAACGCCAGTACAGGTATCAAAAATGTTCAGCCTGTTTTAATTAAGGCCGCTAAAACAATGGGAGTTAATAAGATTCAACTTTTCTGGAAGGTAATTCTACCGGCAGCTGTTCCTCATTTAATAACCGGAATGCGTCTTTCCTGGGCTTTTTCCTGGCGGGCTTTAATGGCCGGAGAACTAATTGGAAGTGGTGATGGTCTCGGACAGATTTTAATGTGGGGTAGAGATATGGGTAATATGAGTTTGGTAATTACAGTTATTTTACTCATTGGATCAATTGGTTATCTGACAGACAATTTTTTATTTAAAAAGTTAGAAACAGTAGTCCTCAACCGCTGGGGGCTAAACAGCAAATAATTTTTGAAAAGGAGAATTCAAATTATGAAAAAAAAGAATCTAAAATTTAGCATTTTAATCCTAACAGTACTTAGTTTATTAATTATTACAGCCGCCGGAACGGGGGCAGCAGCTTCTGAGATTAAAGAAATAACTATCGGATACTTCCCCAATATCACTCATGCACCGGCAATAGTTGGAGTTAGTGAAAATATATTTATAGACCAGTTAAATGGTATCAAGGTCAACACCAGAATTTTTCCTAACGGGTCTCTTTTTATGGATGCTCTGGCTACAAATCAAATTGATCTCGGCTATGTGGGACCCGGGCCAGCAATTAACCGCTATCTGCAGGGGGCAGATGTAAAAGCCCTGGCCAGTGCAAGTACCGGTGGAACAGTTTTAGTTACCCGCAGTGATTTTGAATATAATTCTGTAACAGATTTAAAAGATAAAATTATTGCAACTCCTGCCCTTGGCTGTACTCATGACCTGCTTTTTAGACAGTTAATTAAAGATCACAACTTAAATACAAATCGCCGGGGAGGAAGTATTGACCACCGGGCTCAAAAGCCAGCAACAATGGTTGGTCTATTTGCTACCAATCAGCTTGATGCTGCAGTTGTTTCTGAGCCCTGGGCTGCAAGAATGGAAGCAGATCTTAATTCTAAAGTAGTTGTTGACTGGGATCAGATGCCCTGGGATGGTAAGCTTCCTGCCACCTTAGTTGTATCAAGCAGTGAGTTTATCAATAATAATGCAGAATTAATTGATAACTTTCTTCAGGCACACCAGAAAACAGTTGAATATATAAATAATAATCCAGTTCAGAGCAGCAAAATTATTCAGCAGCAGATCAAAGAGATAACCCGACAGGAATTATCTCAGGAAATAATTGAACGTTCTATGCAGAGAACCAATATCACTTCTGCACTTGATAGTTCTGTAGTCCAAAAACTGGCCGATCTTTCTGCAGAACTTGGCTTTATTAAAGGAGACTCTGATTTAAACGGATTTATAGATATCTCATATTTAAATAGAGTCATCCAATAAATTATTTGTTATTAATACCTTATTTTGAGATAATAGATTTGTAACAAGACTTTGGATAAATAATCTTAATATGTTAGGAAGGATAAAAATGAAAGTAGTTAATAATATAACAGAATTAATTGGTGAAACACCGGTTGTTAAATTACAAAAACTTACTAATAAAAATGATGCGGATGTTTATGTTAAATTAGAGTATTTTAATCCCAGCGGCAGTGTAAAGGATCGTCCTGCTTTAAATATGGTAGAGGAAGCCGAAAAAACCGGAAAACTTAATAATGGAGGGACAATAATAGAACCTACCAGCGGCAATACCGGGATTGGACTGGCAATGATTGCTGCTGCAAGAGGTTATAGATGTATTATAATTATGCCTGATAGTGCTTCTCAGGAAAGAATAAATATCTTAAAGGCCTATGGGGCTGAGGTAGTACTTACTCCTGCTCAAAAAATGATGCAGGGAGCAATTGACAGAGCACATGAACTAAAAAAGAAAATAAAAAATTCTTTTATCCCTAATCAATTTGAAAACCCGGCAAATCCTGCTGTCCACCAGAGAACAACTGCTTTAGAAATATTAGAGCAAATGAATGGTCAGCTGGATGCCTTTATAGCCTCAGCTGGTACAGGTGGAACGATTTCTGGCACCGGAAATAAACTAAAAGAAAAATTGCCCGAATTAAAAATATACACTGTTGAATCAGAAAACTCTCCTGTTCTAGCTGGAGGACAACCAGGTCCACATAAAATACCCGGTACAGGACCAGGTTTCATCCCCCAAACACTCGACAGTTCTGTTTATGATAAAATCTATCATATTTCTGACCAGGAAGTAATAGAAACCACCAGAAAACTGGCAGCTGAGGAAGGCCTTTTGCTTGGCCCTTCTTCTGGTGCAGCAGTTTGGACAGCTCTAAAAGTAGCTAAAGATTTAGGACCGGGAAAAAAGGTTCTTGCTATTGCTGCAGACACTGGTCAGAGATATCTTGGCGGAGAATTTTTCAGTTAAATATATACTAAATTACAGGGCCTCAATTAAGAGGCCTTAGTTGCTCTTCTTTTGGAAGTCTTTTCCCGTTCACTAGCTGTTGAAACCTTAGCAGCTTTACGCAGCCTTGATGCATAAAAGTTAATAAATCCTGCCAGAATTATCGCTGCCCCTCCAAAAACACTGAAGTAATACTGCAAATATTCCAAGTGCAAAAAGAGCTAAAACTTCCTGCAGATCTGGAACAACAAATTTCCCTGTGAAAAGAAAAGGTAAGGTTGCCAGGGTTGAAGTGGTACAGAATGCAAGTACAATAGTCTCTGATGATTTACTTTTTCTTAAGTGTCTTAAAAGGGTATATGATATACCAGATAATATTCCCGCACTCAATGCAATTAAAGCAGGTATCATCTCATCGCCAAAACTTGGTTTGATTACAAATAAAGCTCCAATAACTGCAAAAGATAGAGAAAAAAGCTGGGTCTTTTTGATCTTTTCATTTAAAATATAAGCCTCTATACTGGCTAATCCACCCTTTATTTCAGCTATGAATTTATTTACTAATTTAGAATTAGTTTAACTCCTAATACTTTCTCTAAACATCTAACTTGTAATCCTAAAATCTTATATAAAATAAAGTTATCCAACATAAGATATTATTATTTTAGTATTAATAATAAATAGTATATAATTATTGTAGATGATTGTGAATAATATTATAAATAACTTTTAGATAAAATAAGCATTACAGTTTAGAATATACATAGTTTTTTGCACTTATTTGCGAATTTTAGAACAAAGTTATTTAATAATCAAAAATATGAGGAGGAATTTTTTTATGAAAAATTTTGAAAAAATAATAGGATTTATAGCTATAATTATAGTTCTTGCAGCAGCTAAATTCTGGTTGAAAACAGATCTTTTATTTTTTAGATTATTAGCCGGTGCAGGGTTTGGCTATGCTTTGGCACGAGCTTATACTGGATTTGCTGGAAGTGTAAATAGAGCTTACAGGACTGGATCTACAAAATTAATGCGGACTTTGATGTTTATGTTCTTTATCACAGCCGCTTTAATGACAGCATTTTTATTTGGTAAAGATCCTGCAAGTTATAATCTCTGGATTAAACCAATAAACATTGGACTAATGCTGGGTGGTTTTTTATTTGGATTTGGAATGTCTATTTCCGTCTGCTGTGCAAGTGGGGTGCTCACTGATTTACCTCAAGCTCTTCCGCGTGCTTTTACAACTTTGGTATTCTTTATGTTTGGTGTATTCATTGGTTTCCCAATTCAAAATACAGCTAGCTGGGTCCAGGATTCCTGGTTCAGTAGTTATATTGGCTACAGGACTATGGGAGGAGTATTCTTACCTGATTTATTCCAGGGAGATGGCTTTGAAGGTTACTTAGGTGGATTACTTGCACTTGGTGCACTCTGTCTTCTCTTTACTATATTATCTTACATGTATGAAAAACATAAGAAAAAAACTGGTGAGTACAGCGGTTTAGAGATTGAAAGAATTCAGGAAAATCTAGAACCAATGGATTTAAAGAATTTCAAACTATTTAGTGCGGACACATATTATCACTTATTTGAAAAACCCTGGACATTAAAGCAGGGAGGAATAGCCCTAGCAATTATTGTTACTATTCTAATGGGAGTAACTGGATATGGTTGGGGAGTTTCTCAACCTTATGGTATCTGGTTTGGGAAAATATTAATGCTATTTGGAGTTTCTGCCCAAAGTCTGTCCGAATTTACTAAACTGTCAGCTGAAACTTTTGCTACTCCATTTTTTGAACACCAAATTTCAGTTCAAAACTTTGGTATTCTAATTGGAGCAGTAATTTATCTTTTAACTGCAGGTAAGTTTATGGAGTTTTTCAATTCTGAACTTCATATCAGTAAAAAACAGGGGCTAATGTATGCTCTTGGAGGACTGTCAATGGGGTTTGGAACACGTCTTGCTCAGGGATGTAATGTTGGAGCCTTATACACACCAATTTCGAACTTCTCTCTTTCAGGCTGGGTTTTCCTTGTCTTTATGATTATTGGAGGAGTAATTAGTAATAAATTTAGTGAAAAAATATATTAAAGTAAGCAACATATTCTTTTAGTCATTTTTTAGTGGCCGAAAGAATGATTTATAATACAAAATTTACAGGAGGAATAGAATATGAGTAAAAAAGTTTTAATCGTTGGGGGAGTAGCTGGTGGTGCTGGTACAGCAGCTCGAGTTAGAAGACTTGATGAAGACGCAGAAGTTATTATGTTTGAGCGTGGTTCACATGTTTCATTTTCTAACTGTTCTTTACCTTATCATTTAAGTGGGATTGTTAGAGATTGTGATGACTTAGTTTTAATGTGTCCTTCTAAATTTGCGGAACAGTATAATATTGATGCTCGCGTTAACAGTGAAGTAACAAAAATTAATAGAGAAGAAAAAACAATTGAAGTTAAAAATTTAGAAACTGGTGAAACATATACTGAGGCATATGACAAATTAATGCTCTCTCCTGGTGCTAACCCAATTAAACCCGGCAGTATCAAAGGAGTCAACAATGATAATGTCTTTACTATCAGAAATGTTGATGATATTGATAAATTAAATAAATATGTCAAGAAAAATAAAATTGAAAATGTGGCAGTAATTGGTGCCGGTTATATTGGAGTTGAAATTGCTGAAAACTTTATCCACTCTGATAAAAATGTGGCTTTAGTTGAAGCATTGGATCAAGTTCTTAATCCATTTGATTTTGATATGGCTCAGATTATTCAAAAAGAACTTCATGATAATGGAGTTAATGTTGTTCTTTCAGACCCATTAACTGAAGTTAATGATGACCACGTTGTTTTAAAATCAGGTAAAAAATTAGATGCTGAAGCAGTAGTTTTAGCAATCGGAGTTAGTCCAGAAACTGAATTAGCTGAAGAGGCCGGTCTTAAAATTGGAGAAACAGGTGGAATTGAAGTTAACCACAACTATGTAACAAGTGACCCTGATATTTACGCTGTAGGAGATGTAATTGAAGTTTACTCTAAAATTGCACGTTCTAAAACAAGATTACCTCTTGCCGGACCAGCTCAGCGACAGGCTCGTGCTGCAGCAAACCATATGTATAATATTCCTAATAAAAATAATGGAGTTATTGGAACATCAGTAATTAGAGCTTTTGATTATAATGCAGCTGCAACTGGTTTAAATGAAAAACAACTAAAAGAAGCTGGTATTTCCTATGATTTTGTTTATGTAATTCCAACAGATAAAGTTGGATTAATGCCTGATGCTAATCCTTTACATTTTAAATTAATTTATGAAGTGCCAACCGGAAAAATCCTTGGAGCTCAGGCTGTTGGAAAAGGAAATGTTGATAAGAGAATCGATGTTATGGCTACCGCAATTTTGATGGATGCTACAGTAGAAGACTTAACAGAATCAGAGTTAGCTTATGCACCTCTATTCTCTACCCCAAGAAACGCTGTTAATCAGGCAAGTCTGGTTGCAACAAATATTATCAATAACCGCTATAACCAGGTACCTGTTACAAAGGTCAGAGAATTAGTGGAAAATGATGCTTTTATAGTTGATGTTCGTGAAAAAGAAGAATATGAAATGGGGCATTTAGTTAACTCAGTTAATATTCCTTTAAGTGAACTAAGAGAAAGGACAGATGAAATCCCTAAAGATCAACCTGTTTACTTACACTGCCGTTCTGGTCAGAGAAGCTATAATGCAGTTCTGGCACTACAGGGACGAGGTTTTGACAATGTAACAAATGTATCTGGTTCATTCTTAGGAATCTGCTGTTACGAATATTTCTTAGATCAAACTACTGATCGTGATAAAATTGTAACTGAGTATAACTTTGAGTAAAATTTTAGAATTACCGGTTACTTGAGTATATTTTCAATTGACCTGGTTTCAAATAGCTAAAATTTACAAGTTAAAATTTTAAAATTAATGAAACCCGGCAAATTAATCCAGGCACCCGGTATTCCATTTAGGCCATCAGGTATAAACTTGATGGTCTTTTTAATCATTTATTATAATTTTAAATTTCTTAAATTGTAATGTTAAATTGATAATTTAAAGTAAATATGATATCTTTGATTGTGTGATAGTTAACTTATGTTCAAAAAGATGCTTCAATTATAAGGACGTGTAAAAAATGGCTTTAGATAATAATCCAAATGACAAAAATGAAAAATCTAATGCTTCACAAAGTTCTAGCCCAAAAATTAGTCGCGAATCAGATAAAAATAAAAAAACAAAAACTGAAAGAGCTCTAACCTTTTTAACCTGGTCTTCTATCTTCATTTTATGGTATGTAATTACTAAACTAGGAATATTCACTCCTACTTTGCTGCCAGGACCAGCAAGGGTCTGGAATGCTTTTCTTAGAATATTAGAAAATGGTTATAATGGGGTCCCTCTCTGGGTACATTTAGGTGCCAGTTTTAAACGCTTATTTGTTGCTTTATTTTTTGCAATTTTTTCAGCAGTACCGCTGGGTCTTTTGAGTGGATATTTTAATAAAATTGAAGCTATAATTGACTCAGTAGTGGAATTTTATCGTCCACTTCCACCACTTGCCTATTATACTCTTTTGGTTCTCTGGTTTGGTATTGATGATGCTTCAAAACAAATACTGTTGTTTTTGGCAGCCTTTGCTCCTATTTATATAGCCTGTGTTTCGGCGGTTAGAAAGTTAAATCAGGACTTTGTTTTGAGTGCTAAATCACTGGGAGCTGCTCAAAAGGATGTCTTCTTTAAGATTGTACTTCCTGCTTCATTACCAGAAATCTTCACTGGAATTCGAACAGCCTTTGGAGTTGCTTATACAACTCTTGTTTCTTCCGAAATGGTTGCAGCTACCTCTGGTATTGGCTGGATGGTTTTAGATGCCTCTAATTTTCTAAAAAGTGATGTAATCTTTGTTGGAATCATAATCATGGGAATTACAGGAGTTATTATCGATGCCGGCTTACGATTTTTAGAAAGAAAAATAATTTTCTGGAAGGGTCATGTTTAATAAATTTACAGTACGTTAAAAAATAGGAGGTAAATATAATGAAAAAAAAGTTTAAAAAAATATTATTACTATTATTAATTACTGCTTTAGCTTTAACATTAACCGCCTGTGGCAGCCAACAAGATACTGGTACTCAATCTGGGAATAATGAAGCTTTACCGGAGGAAATTAATTTTGGTATTTTAAGAGTGCCAAATGATGAAACTATAGCAATTGCTGAAGGTTATTTTGATGATTATTTTACTGACCGTGGAATTAAAGTTAATACCCGCGTTTTTGATTCAGGTGTTGAAGCAAATCAGGCCTTAGCTTCAGGTAGTATTGACTTTGCAACTATGGGAAATACAAATGCAATTACTGCTCTGGCCCGTGAACTAAATGTAGAATTGATCTGGATTCATGAAGTTCTAGGCGAAAACGAAGCCTTAGCAGTAAAAAATGGCTCCGGTATTGAAAAAGTAGAAGATTTAGTTGGAGAGAGAATCGCTGTTCCTTTTGCTTCTACCTCTCACTATGTTCTTTTAAATGTACTAAAGGAAGCAGGAATAGAAAATGATGTTCAGCTTTTGGATATGCAGACTGCTGAAATAGTTGCAGCCTGGGAGCGTGGAGATATCCAGGCAGCTTACAGCTGGCAGCCAACTTTAGCCCAACTTTTAAAAAACGGTTCTGTTCTGATAGACAGCAAAGAGATGGCTGAAAAAGGATATATTACTGCAAATGTGGACATTGTCCGCAAAGGCTTTTCCGAAAAATATCCCGAATTAGTTGCTGATTTCATTTCTGCTCTTTCTCAAGCAGCAGATATTTATAAAACTGATCCAGAAAGAGCTGCAGAAATTGCTGGTGAGGAATTAGGTCTTGAACCAGAAGTTGCGCTGCATCAAATGCGGGGTACAGAATGGATTTCCCGCGAAGAACTTTTAGGTCCTGACTTTTTTGGAACCACAGCTGAACCAGGTAATTTTGCTAAAATAATGAAAGATACTTCTGATTTTTTACAGGACCAGGGTTCTATTGAAGAATCTCCTTCTCAAGCAGCATTTAATGAATATGTAAATCCCGAATATATAAAAATGTCTTTAGAAAATGAGAAAAATAACTATTAAATAACTGTCTGATCAGCAAACCTGATTAAGGAAGGATTATATTTATGTCTTCTCAAAAAGAATGCTTAATCAAAATTGAAAATATGAGTTTAGAATATGGAGAAAATGTTAACTCAACTCTTGCTCTAAAAAATATTAATTTAGAAATTAACCGGGGTGAGTTCATCTGTGTTTTAGGGCCATCAGGATGTGGGAAAAGTTCTCTGCTTAAAACTATAGCCGGTTATGTGGAACCTACATCAGGCAGAGTTTTAATGCAGGAAAAAGAGGTTGATGGACCTGACTGGCATCGAGGAGTAGTTTTTCAGTCCCCTACGCTTTATCCCTGGATGACTGTAAATGAAAATGTAGAATTTGGACCAAAAATGCGAGATTTATCTAAAGAAAAAATTAAAGAAATCCGAAAATATTTTTTAAATGAAGTTAATTTAAGTGGTTTTGGTGATAATTATACTTTTGAACTATCTGGTGGTATGAAACAAAGGGTAGCAATTGCCAGAGTACTGGCTAATTATCCGCAGGTAGTTTTAATGGATGAACCTTTTGGAGCTCTTGATGCTTTAACAAGAGAAAATATGCAGAATTTAATTAGAAATATCTGGGAAGAAAATAATACAACAATATTTTTTATTACCCATGATGTAGATGAAGCTTTACTTTTAGCTAACCGAGTTGTAGTTATGTCAAAACAGCCAGGAGAAATAATTAAAATTTTTAATGTCGACTTTACAGATCAAATCTTTGAAAAAGGTTCTAAAGAGGTTATTTATCAAAAAGATTATTTTGAAGTTAAAAATGAAATTATGGATATTATACACAGCCAGATTGATTAAATTTTAGAATTAGAATTTAGATATCCAAAATGAAAGCCCCTATGTCTTATAAGACATAGGGGCTTTCTAATTATGTTTTTACTATATTTTTTACTTTACTGCAACAAGTGAAATTTCAACAGCAACACCTTTTGGTAAGCTGCCTACTTCAACACATGCTCTTGCAGGTGGATCTTCCTGAAAATATTCTGCATAAATATCATTTACTGCAGAAAAATCATTGATATCATCAAGGAAAATCTCAGATTTAACAACATCTTTAAAGGTGCAATCTGCTGCAGCTAGAACTGCTTTCAAGTTTTCTAAAACTCTTTTTGCCTGCTTTTCAACTCCACCTTCTATGATTTCTTGTGTTTCTGGATCAATAGCAATCTGTCCAGATAAGTAAACTGTATCCCCTGCTTTAACTGCTTGTGAATAAGCACCTACTGCTGCTGGTGCCTGATCTGTATGAATTATTTCTTTTGCCATTTTATATTCCTCCTATTATTAATTAATTTATAGTTTGTTTTTTGGATTATCTAATACGTTTAATCTGATAATTATTTTTTTCTAATGTTTCAGTAATCTCTCTAACATGTTCTTCATTTTTTGTTTCTAAAGTAACCTGAACCTGAGCATGTTTTAAGGCAATATCTGGAGCTAATCGATCATGTGCAACTGAAATCACATTTGCACCTGTTTTACTAATTACATCAAGCAAATCTCTTAAAGCACCAGGTTTATCGAAGAGAGAAGTTTCAAAGCTAATTCTTCTTCCAGCCTTAATCATACCCCTATCAATAATTGTAGATACCATATCAAGATCAATATTACCACCACTTAAAACAACAGCGACTTTTTTACCCTGAATATTAATCTTATCATTTAATACTGCTGCCAGGGTTGTAGCACCTGCTCCTTCAACAATTAGTTTGGCTCTTTCCATAAGTAGAGATATTGCATGCGCAATCTCTTCTTCTTCAACTGTCACGATATGATCAACATATTCAGAAATTATTTCATATGTCATATCACCAGGACATTTTACTGCAATCCCATCAGCTATTGTATCGACTTTATCTAAATTTGCAAGACATCCCTGCTTCATAGACTCAGCCATACAGGCTGCATTTGCAGCTTCAACTCCTATAACCTCTATATTAGGATTAGATTCTTTAAGAGCAACTGCTACTCCAGAAAGTAATCCTCCTCCACCTACAGGCGTAATCACAACATCTACATCTGGCAGATCTTCTAATATTTCGAGACCTATTGTACCCTGACCCGCAATTACATCCGGATCATTAAATGCAGGCACAATTGTAGCTCCATGCTCTTCAGCAAATCTTTCTTCTTCTGCATGAGCTTCATCATAGCTCTCTCCACTTAAAATAACATCTGCACCATAACCCTGAGTGGCATTGATTTTACCAATTGGTGCACCCTCTGGCATCACAATTGTAGATTTTATACCCATCTGAGTAGCTGCCAGAGCAACTCCCTGAGCATGGTTTCCAGCTGAAGCAGCAACTACACCATTTTTCTTTTCTGCTTCAGTTAAATTACTTATTTTATTATATGCTCCTCTTATTTTAAAGGAACCGGTTCTCTGTAAATTTTCAAGTTTCAAATAAACCTCATTACCACTCATTTTACTAAAAGTTCTTGACCAATCTAAATCAGTTTTTATAGCAACATCTTTAAGTTTTTCACGAGCTTTTGTAATATCATCTAGAGTAACTAAAGCCATCCTTTTCCTCCTTAGTAATTATCATAAATTGAATCTAATATATGATTAAAGATTTAATTAATATTTCAAACTTAACTATTTATTTTTTTCAACCTCTTTTAAATAATTATAAATAGTGTATCTAGAAACGTTTAATTTTTCTGCTGCATGATCTACAGCACCTTTAATCATAAATGCTCCTTTTTGGTCCAGATATCCAATAACTTTTATCTTATCATCCTTCTCCATATAAGGAATTGGCTTCTCTACTTCTCCAATTGCGTTGTTTAGCATTGTTTCCATTACATCATTTATGTCATCAGCAAAGATTTCTGTTTGGGCTCCTGCACTTTCAGAATCAGAGCCCTTATTATCTAAGGCGCAGAAGTTTTTGATAGTATTTTCGGCCAAATACAGATTAGTAATATTATAATTAACACAGAGACAACCTAATACCTGACCATCATCGTCTGTTACAAACATGGTGGAAGATTTTAATATCCTTCCATCTTTCAGCTCATTTTTGTAATTTAATACATCATCAGGATTATTTTTATCTCTTAATCTTTTTAATGCAACGTCTGTAATCGGTCCACCAATTTCTCTTTCGGTTAATTCACCAGCAATAAAGACTATGGAACTTTCTGGCTGACTTAAGTCGTGAAGTACTACTTCAGCCTCTTTACCAAGAAATCTAAATATACCTTCTGCAACTGATTTCATATTATCAAGATAAGGATGTAATTTTCTCTTTTCATCTACTGAAATTCTCATTGATTAGCCTCCAACGCTTTCTTTATGCAGCTTCCTCTTTAATAGATCCAGTTTTTTTGCCGATTGCATCAACTAAAATGGCAATAGCTCCATCACCAGTAACATTACAAGCTGTACCAAAACTATCCTGTGCTAGATATAGTCCAATCATTAAAGCAGTTGCACCTTCACCAAACCCTAGAATAGATGTTAATAAACCTAAGGCTGCCATAACTGCTCCACCTGGAACTCCAGGTGCGGCAACCATTGTTACACCTAGCATTAAAATGAAGTGGAAAAACGCGCCAAAAGTTGGTGTTCCACCCTGAATCAGAACAACAGCAATTGCACAGGTTGTTAAAGTAATTGTGCTACCTGCAAGGTGTACAGTTGCACATAAGGGAATTACAAAGTCAGCAATTTTTTCTGTAATATTATTCTTCTTAGCACTTTTCAGTGTTACAGGAATAGTTGCTGCACTAGACATTGTACCAATTGCAGTTGTATAAGCAGGAATCATATTCTTAAGACTTTTAAATGGATTTTTACCGGACACACTACCAGCAATCATATAAAGGATTACTAAATATCCAAGATGCATAGCAATAATTAATGCAAATACTTTTCCGAATACATTTAATGTTTCAAATGCAGTTCCTGAAAAAGCCATGTTTGCAAAAACACCAGCAATATGGAATGGTAAGAATGGAATAATAACATTTTCAATAACAAGTACAATAATATCTCTAAACTCTGTCATAAATCCATATAGATTCTGATGGTCACCATTATGTCTGATATGATTTATTCCCATACCAATAACAAAGGCGGTAACAAGTGCTGTCATAACTCCAAGTAGTGCTGGAATTTCAAGAGTTAAAAATGGCTCTAATCCACCCTCTTCTGGATTAGCAACATTTGCACTTTTAACAATTGCTGGTACAATTCTACTTCCAATTAAGTAAGCAATTGTTCCTGCAGTAATTGTAGAACCATAGGCAATCAAAACAGTAGAACCCAAAAGTCTTCCTGCTTTATTACCAAGTTCTGCAATACCAGGAATAATGAAAGCTAGAATTACAAATGGAACTATGTAATTTAAAAATTCCCCAAAAATATGTGTAAATGTATAAAGTAATCTTGAAACTGTTTCAGGAAGGAACATTCCAATTAAAATACCAGAAATAATACCTAATAATAGCCGTGGAACTAACCCTATTTTTTTTAACATTTAAAAGCACTCCCTAGTTTTGTTTTTTAATTTTTGTAACTTTCGATAAGTATTCAATAAGTAATAGATTAATAATATCATTGTTCCTCACAGCTCAGCTGACTTTATCACTTAACTAATAATAAACTTATGTACTTATATTTGTACTCCTACCTCCCTCCATCTATAAATTTGATAATCAGCTTTCCCCGACCTTATATAGCTTATATTTTTGCAATAAAAATTATTACAAAAACTTATTATAAAAATTAAAATTGAGAATCGAATAAATAATCCTTGTTTATATTTTAAAACTATTTCAACATTTTGTCAAGCTATTATTAAAAATTTTTAATAAATACTTTAAAATAAAAATAAAAGGAGCCAAAATGGCTCCCTTAATATTTCTAAATATCTATTAATATTTAAATTCTTTTACTGAACTACTTCATAACCTTTGTTAGACCAACCATAAGGCTCATTCATAGGAGTACCCATACCACCATTAAGTGATACTGCATCATAACCTAACATTCTTAGTCCGGCTACTGTTTGACCCGCTGTCTGACCTGTATAACAGTAAACAACTAATTTTTTATCCTGTGGCAGTTGTCCAAAATACTGCTCCATTCCAGCACCCCATGGAATATTAACTGCACCTTCAATATGTCCTTCAGCATAATCACTTGCCTGTCTAACAGATACTACCATCATATCTGCATCAGAATCTAAAGCCATTTTTAACATATCTTCAGAAATCTTATAGTTTTTATAAATTGAGTCACTAACATCAGCAAGTCCTTTGTAATAATCTACTATTGCTGTTTTAATTTCTGGATTAATTTCATAATCTGTAGCTTCACCTAACTCATTACTTGAAGTTTCAACAATATCTTCATAACCTTCAACTCTTGAAATTCCTAGATTCCAGCCAAATCTAACAGATTTAGTCTCAAATCCTGCAAAGTTTAAAAGTCCTACAGTCTGATTAGCTGTCTGACCTGTATAACAGTAAACATAAATAGTTTCATCTGCTGGTAACTTATCTAAGTTGTCTGCAATTGCATCTGGTCCCCATGGTAAATTTACTGCCCCTTTAACATGGCCTTCATTATAAACATCAGGCTGTCTAATATCTAAAACAAATAGATCTTCTCCAGCTTTTAATTTTTCAACAAAAGCCTCTTCACCAATCATTGCATTATCTTCGGGTAGGTTGGCAAAATAACCATTAACTGCATCCTCTACTGCATCTGATACTGCAAGTGCTGAACTGGAAACTACCAGTAAAGCCATCATAACTACTGCCATTGAAAATAAAATTCTTCTTTTTTTCATTCTTATTCCTCCTAATTTTTTGATAAATAATTATTCTAGACTAGATTGCAAAAATACAATACATTAAAATATATTTCACAAAGCTTTGCAAATAAAAGTTCTCAACCTGAAGTTAAGAACTTTAATATTTAGTTAATAAAACTTAATATTTAGGAGCCATCCTGAGCACTTGGTTCTGCAGGAGCACCTGTGGGCATTGCCTTAGGTGTTGAACTATCTGAAGACCATTCTATCCAGGCCCCATCATAAAGCTTTAGATCTCTATAGCCAGCATTATGTAAAGCTATAAAACTCTGTGCTGCTCTAATTGAGGTCTGACAGTACATAATAACCTCTTTATCTGGTGTAATATCATTATCTGGATAATATCTCTGGATATAACTTGGTGGATAAAACTCTCCATTATCCTGATTGTTATCTACATAATTAATATGAATAGCTCCAGGAATAATCCCTTTGCTAACCTCTTCAGCAGTTCTAACATCTAAAATTGCAACATCATCACTGGGATTATTAGCCTGTGCCAGCAAATCATCTTTAGTGGCAATCAAATCTTCATTCTTGGCTGCTGCTGTATATTCAACACTTTCAGCTTCATAATCACCCGAAGTAAAATTAGCTCCAGCCTCTTTTAAAGCATTTAAGCCACCACTAATTACCTTCATATTGGCTGTATCATGACCATAGACCAGCATTGTCCACCACAAACGAGCTGCATCCATATTATTATTGTTGTCATAAATTAACACTTTTGACTGATTTGAGATACCATTTTCTCCTAATGAAGATTCAACTTTAGAAGCATCTGCAAGCATATTTGGATAAGGGCCAAAAGTTGTAATATCATTTCTGGCAATATTTACTGCACCCTCCAGGTGCTGATCTTCAAAGTCACCGGATTTTTGAGTATCAACTACAACTACCTCTTCAGCTTCAATCATCTTTAAAGCTTCATCTGCTGTAATTATATCCTGACCCACTTCACCGGGAACAGAAATATCTGCTTCACAGCCTGTGAGAATTATCGCAAAAGCTAATAAAAGAAATAAAACCTTTGCTCTTTTCTTCATCTTTCCACCTCCAAATGTATATTGTTAAAATTGGAACAATCTCTACTAATATTATAAAACACTTCTGGCCTTTATGGTTATAACATTTATTAATAGTATATTCAATTATCAAATGATTCTTCAGATCATTTTTAAATTCACAAATCAGTTCTGCTAATTTAAAGTTTCTAGAAAGTCCTTTTGATTTTCTTGATTTTGAAAATTATGGTATACTAATTATACTATTAAAATTACCTAATGTTTTTAAGTTTAACCTGAAAATAATTCTTTTGAGGAGCCTTAATTTGATGAATTTAATTAAAAATAAAATTAAAAATATAGAAATGTGGCATATTGTTATATTCTTTTTTATTATAAACATCTTTTTTCTTACAAATTTCCCTTTTATTCATTCTGATGAAGCCTGGTTAAGTGGGCTTTCAAGACAGATTATGGAAACTGCTGATTTGGAAGCTACTGAAAGTTTTTTTGATCTAGCACCTCGCAATCCCCATGCTGTAAAAATAATTTTTCATCTACTTCAAATAATTTTTATTAAAATTTTTGATTATCAAATATTTACTTTTCGATTGATCTCTTTATTAGCAGGGACACTGTCTCTAATTTTCTTTTATAAAATATCATTTTTAATCAGCAAATCCAAATTTTTAAGTCTGGGAGCATTAATTATCTTAGCAGCTGATATTCATTTTATTTATAGCTCACATTTAGCTCGCCAGGAAATTATCTTAGTCTTAATTTTTTTAGCTGCTTTTTATTATTTTCTTAAAAATATTGAGTCTATTAACTTTAGTTCTGATCACGACAATTTCAGAGCTAAATTAAACTATTCAGTTAAAAAAGATATTTATTTAGGCCTAATTTTAGGGATATCTATTGGAATTCATCCTAATTCCTTTATTATCTCATCCCCTTTTATCATTATCTATACCTATAAGCTGATCTTTGACAGTAAAATTAATTGGCAAAACTATTTAAGTTTTGCTTTAACTCTTGGATCTTCTGCTCTACTTTTCATTTACCTCAGCTTTCAATTTGACCCTAATTTTATTAGCAATTACAGCAATTATGGTGCTGCTCTTGGAGTTATGGATTCCTTTTTAATAAAAATAGAAAACTTAAAACTTTTCTATCAAAAATTATTTTATAGAATTAGCGGTACCTACTATATCCCCCACATTAAATTTCAGCTTTCTTTTTTTGCTGCTGCAGCAGTTGGCTCTCTAATAAAAGTTTTCAATAAACAAAATCAAAACAGGGATAAAGTTAATTTGTATTTGTTTTTAAGTCTATTTGCTGTTAATTTAGCTTTGATAATAATTGGCAGATATAATCAGACTTCTATTATTTTTATTTTTCCAGTTTCTTATTTAATTTTCATTAATCTAATTAAGGATTTAGATTTTAAAATAAAATCAACTTTGATAATCTCTTTGATAATTATTTTATCTTTCAGCAGTATAACAACAATAAATTCAGATAGTCATTATAATTATCAGGATTACCTGGAGGAAATTGCAGAAGTTGTTCCTAAAGATGCCAGAGTTCTGGCAAATCTAAATACAGATTATTATTTTGAAAACGGAAAATTACTTGATTATAGAAATCTAAATTATTTAAAAGATCATAATATTTCTTTTCCAGAATATATAGCGATAAATAATATAAAATATATTATTTATCCAGAAGAAATGGATTTCATCTATAATACTCGTCCCAGCTGGAACATTCTCTATGGTAATCTCTATCCTTATTATTCAGAAATGCAGACTTTTTTAGATAAAAAAGCTGTACTAATAAAAGAATTTACTAATTCAACATATGCAGTTAGAATAGTAAGAGAAATCGAAAAAAAGGATTGGTGGGTTAAGATTTATAAGGTTAGGCCTGAAGCCTTGACTGAAGTTTCTCAAACAAATGATTAAATTCCAGACTGCTGCGTCTGCGGGGACGAGGCAGCTTATTATTTACTATTTCAATAATTTCTCCGGGTTCATTTTTCATCAAAACTATTCGCTCGGATAGGAATACTGCCTCTCTAATATCATGGGTTACAAAGATAATTGTTTTTTCTTCTTCTAACCATAAATCACTTAAAAGCTGCTGCAGTTCATGTCTGGTCTGGCTGTCAACACTTCCAAAAGGCTCATCCATCAGCATTATTTCTCCTTCTGCTGCTAAAGTTCTGGCTAAAGCTGCTCTCTGCTTCATTCCACCAGAAAGCTGATGTGGATAATAATTCTTATAGTTTTCTAATTTAACTTCTTTTAAATATCTTAAAGACTTTTCTTCAATTTGAATTTTAGTTAATTTCTGATTTTTATTTTTAGCAGCAGCTTTAACAGCAAAAGCTACATTATCAATCAATTTTTTCCAGGGAAAAAGCTGTTCAAAATCTTGAAACAGCATAATTCTGTCCAAACCGGACTTTTTAATTTTTTCACCATTTTTTAAAATTTCTCCACTATCTTCTTCTAAAAAACCTGCAATTACTTTAAGTAAAGTAGATTTTCCACAGCCAGATGGTCCTAAGATTGTTAAAAACTCATTCTTTTTAATTTCAAGGTTAATATTTTTTAGAGCTGTTTTAGTATTACTGCCTCTTTTAAAGTTTTTATTTATATTTTCAAGTTCTAAATAGGAGCTCATTTTGACATACCCCATTTTTGTATTGTTTTTGCTTCTAATTTTTTGAAAATAAAATCCTCGATTAAAATCCCGATAATTATAATTACTATAATCCCTGCAAATACTCCAGGTAAATCAAAAAACACCCGCTTTTGAAAAATATACCATCCTAAACCACCTAAGCTGTTAATAGCACCAAAAAGCATCTCCGCACTGATTAGAGCTCTCCAGGATCTGGCCCAGGCTATTTTTAAACCTGAAATAAAATAAGGCATTGAGGCTGGAATCAAAATTTCAAACATAAACTCTGCTCTATTCAAACGGTAATTTTTGGCAATCAAGGTATAAATATCGGGTACAGATTTAAAGCCAGTTCTTAAATTTAAAATTAAAGGCCATAAAACTGAATGAATAATTACAATTAAAATAGCAGTCCGACCTGAACCAAACCAGATTAGAATCAACGGCATTAAAGCAATACCAGGTAGTGGATGAGCAATTGCTGTGAGTGTATCGATTAATCCCGCCACAGTTTCAGAGAAATAGGCTGTTAGGGCTAAAATTAAAGCTGCTGCGGTTGAAAAAAATAATCCCTGAATAATAATTGAAATAGAAAAATAGATCTGTTTAATTAAAGATCCATCTTTTAATGATTTAATTAAAGCTAAAATGATTTTGTCTAAACCCGGAAATATCATTTCTGAGAAAAATCCACTTAAAGCAATTAACTGCCAGAGTATAGCTAAAACAATTACCCAAAACAAACGCTGTTTATACTTATTTTTCATTTTTATCAACAGGCTTCTTGAATATCAGCTTTTCTTTTTCATAATTTATTTCAGATAAATACCCCTCTTTTTTCATAAAATTGATAAATTTTTCTAAGCCCTTTATTTCAGAACTGAATTTCATCCCGGGCCAGCTTAAATAATCCTTCATTTCTTCTTTAGTCAAATCATAATTACCAGCTAGAATCTCTGCAGACCGATCTGGCTGCTGCTGGATGAAACTAAAAGCCTCCTCAAGGGCATCTAAAAAAAGCTGATAATTTTTGGACTGCTGCTGGTAAAATTTTTCGGTACTAACTCCTATAATAAAAGTAAAATCCCCTCCGAAAGCTTCTTTACCACTTATAACTTCTTTCATCCCAGCTTTAGTTTCTAGAAATAAATAGGGTGGTGAAGCAAAATGAGCACTGACCTCTCTCTTAGCTAATAAGGCATTCATCGCATCAGGATGGCTCATTGTTAAAAGTTGATTATCAAATTTATTGGAATTTTTAAATTCACGCTGTGCTGCCATAGAAAGTAAAATATGTTGAATGCTCCCAGGTTGAGGTAGAACAATTTTATCCTGATCTCTAAAATCAGACAGTGAGTTAATATAATCTCGGTTAGTCATTAAAGCTAAGGGGCTTTCGGAAAGTCCAGAAATTATTTTCCAGTCCATTCCTTTATCTTTAGCAATTAAAAAAGGAGGAATCGCCATAAAAGCAATATCAACTTCACCTGCCAGCATTGATTCTCTAATTGCTGCTGTATTAGGTAACTGCTTCCATTCGAGCTCTAAATTATTTTGTTCAGCCTCCAGAATGTTTAATTCTTTTATCAACTGAACTGGAGCATATGCAAGTCCATATTGTTCAGCAATCACAATCCTATTCTTTTTAGCCAGCTGATTGTTTTCACAGCCGCTTAAAAATAAAAAAGTTAACAATAAAATTATTATAATTGAAATATATTTTTTCATAATTACACTCCTGATTTAAACGTTAAAAATTTTCATCAATTTTTCTTAAGATCAAATTTTCTCCTTTTTTATTATTAATTTCTAATTTATCATAGACTGCAGCCACCCTTTTTTTGAGCTTGTTTTTACTAGCTGCTGAAACAATGAAATGTCCTGCTCTAGCAGTAGCATTTTCAATATTAGGAATTTCAGCCCCAACTTGATAATTAAAACCCACTTTTAAAACTCCGTCCAGAGCCAAAATATCTTCACAATTAGTAATTTGGGTTATTAATCCAGGCTCAGCGAAAAATAGCTGTGAAGATAAAAATTTAGTATTATTTTTAAGAGAATATTCCTCCAGTGGACCAGTATCAATTTTTTTCCCAGCTGCTAAATTAACCATTAATTCTAAAATATCAACACCTGTTAAATAGGGAATAAAATCACCTTCATAAGCACCGCCAATTCTGCAGGCTATTTCATTAACTTTGATTCCTTCTTTACCTATAAGAAATTGAAAATAAATTGGCCCATTTTTGATTTCAAATGAACTAACTATTTTTTTACTTATTTTTTTAATATCTAGATAATATTCTTTCAAATATTTAGAAGGAAATAAATGGGATGAACAGATACCAATATGAATATCTTCTTCAAAACGAACCCGGTCAGTGACTGTTAATATTTTTAATTTAGAATCTGTAACCCAGCCGCTGACTGTTATCTCATCTGATCTATAATACTCTTCTACTAAAATTTTATCCTGTCTGGAAAAACTCAAAACTTCGTTAAATTTTTCTCTAATTTCTTCAATAGAATCAATCTTAAAAACACCACGCTGCCCCTGGCTGTCCAGAGGTTTAACAACAAATGGTCGCTTGAAATCTTCCAGATCAGAATCTAAGAAATCAGCAGCCAGAATTCTATATTTAACTGTTGGAGTTTCAGCTGCAGTAAATTTATTCTTCATCACTTCTTTATTTGTCACTGCTTTAGCTGTTTCCACAGTTATATATTGATTTAAATTTAATTTTTCTGCAACAACTGCTGCTGTAAAAACAGGTTGATCGGTTCCAGCTGTTAAAACTCCATCAATTTGATATTTTTCGGCAGTTTCAAGATTATCTTCAATGTTAAAAGTACTGCTTTCAGAACTAAAATCTGCTATTTTTTTGCCAGGTGCATCAGGGTAATAATCTGAAACAACTACCTGGTGACCCATTTCCTTAGCTTTTTTTATTAAGCTCAACTGGCCATTACCCCCACCCAAAACTAAAAGTCTCATAAATCTACCTCTTTCTTCTGCTCTAATATTCTAATAAAAGTTTCATGGATATATTTTTTGGCTGCTTCTCAATTTTCATCAGCAAAGGTACTGGTTTTAATCAAATATTGTTTTGATTGAGAGCGCAGATATTTTAACAGTGGTAGCTTACCATAATAGATATATAATTTTAAAAATAATTTAAAAAGTTTAATAAAGTTATAATTAGATTCTCCATATTTTCGCTGTTCCTGCCTGATAAAAATATTCCCCACTTTTGCCTTTTCCTGAAGAATGATGGCAGAAATATAAATAAATGATTTATCAGATGCTAATATTTTAGCCATTATTTCTCGATTAATTATTCTAAAACTGCTGACCCTCAGCTCTTCATTTTTAGGGGTGATTAAATCAAAAAGTTTATTTGTCAATTTTGAACCCAAACTTCTATAAAAAGTATATTCTCTTGTCTCCGGGATTGCATAAACAACATCAAAACCAGTTTTAATTTTTTGATAAAGCAATTTAATATCATCAGGTCGATGCTGTAAATCATCATCCATCGTAATAATATAGTCTCCAGACGCATAATTAAAACCGCAAAAAATAGCATTCTGCTGGCCAAAATTTTCTGCCAGTTGAATGCCTTTAACTCTGCTATCTTTTTTATTCAGTTCTAATATTTTTTTATAGCTTTGATCCGGACTATTATCATCAACAAAAATCAATTCAAAATCAAAATTATTTTTTGCAGACGTTTTTTTTATGCCTGAATAAAGTTCTGCCAGAGAATTTTCGCCATTATAAACCGGAACAACAATAGAAATCAAGTCAGCCATCAGCTAAACACCTGCCTGCTTTATTTCTAAAAATATATTTTTTAGCTCATTGATAATATAATTTAGATCTACTTGACTTAGATCTGGATAAATCGGAAGCCTCAGCATCGAATCTGCTATCTGATTTGTAAGAGGTAAATCTTCTTTTTGATAGCCTAACTTTTTTCCCATTGGAGAAGCATGTAGTGGTTGAAAATGAAAAGAAGCTTCTATTCCTCTTTGTCTGAGCTTTTTTAGAATAAAATCTCTTATCTTTTGATTTTTAAACTTTAAATAATATAAATGATAATTACTCTTCCTATCGTCTGGTATCTGAGGAATAATATCGAAAAAATCCTCAACTAAAAATTCTTGGAGATGATAATTATAAAAGTCAAAAATTTCTTTTCTTTTTTTAGTTATCTCGTCCATATTTTCTAATTGGGCTAATAAAAATGCCATTAAGATATCTGAGGGTAAGTAACTAGAACCTTCACCAACCCAATTATATTTTGCAATCTCTCCTCTTAAAAAGCTAGAGCGATTTGTTCCCTTTTCCCGAATTATCTCTGCTTTTTTAAGCAGCTGCTTATCTTCTGAATTTATTATTAAAGCACCACCTTCACCACTGCTGAAGTTTTTACTGCCGTGAAAGCTGTAGCATCCAAATTCCCCAAAACTCCCTGCCGCTTTACCCTGATAAAAACTGTTAACAGCATGTGCTGCATCTTCAATTATAACAATCTTATTTTTTTTAGCTATTTTTTTTATTGATTCCATTTCACAGCTGATTCCTGCATAATGAACCGGGATTACAGCTTTAGTTTTGTCAGAAATTTTTGCTTTAAAATCAGCAGGATCTAAATTAAAAGTATTAGCTTTTATTTCAGCAAAAATTGGTTTAGCTCCACATTTGATTACTGCATTTGCTGTAGAACTAAAGCCAAAAGAAGGCATTATAACCTCATCACCTTCCTGCAGTCCAACTAACTGAGCCGCCATTTCTAGAGCATGAGTGGCAGAAGTTGTCATTAAAACTTTAGGTAATTTAAATTTATTTTCCAAAAATTCACTCACTTTTTTTGTGTAGAAACCATCACCACTAATACTGTCTTTTTTTAAAGCATCTTCTATATAATCTTTTTCATTACCGCTTAAATAAGTTTTATGAAAAGCTATTTCTCTCATAAAAAATTACTCCGATCTTTAATAACAAATATGCTTCCCTAATTTTTTGAAATTTGCTATAAATTCCTTTACATCATCTGATAAAAAATCTGCTTTTTTATTAATCATATAAATATCATAATCCAGGTTATAATCTTTAATTCTTGATACATTAATTTCCTTAGCACTAAATTCATCTCTAACTGCATTATATGGTACAAAAGCAACCCCATAACCCTTGCGAACTAAGGTTTTAATTGCTTCGGTTGAATCCAAACGAGATATGACTTCCATCTCGGAAAAATCTCTCCCCAAATCTTCCAGTGCATCTTTAAAGTTTTCTTTTATTATGCAGTCTTCTTTCAATATTACAAATTTATGATCTAAAATTTCTTCCAGATTCACTTTTTCAGGTAAATCAAAAGCTGGAGGAGAAATCAATACAACTTTTTCGTTAATTACTTCTTCAGAATGCAAATTCTCTGCCTGAGCTGGTTTTGTTGTAAAACCCACCTCGCAGATATCGCTTAAAACATCCTGCTCAATTTTATCAGAAGATGCAGACACAAGATTATACTTGTGGTTGGGAAATTTAAAGTTCATATTTAAAATTGCACAGGGGAGACAATAAGTAGCAATTGTATGTTCTCCTTCTATTTTTATTTCTTTACTTTCCTGATCATTTAAATCGGAAAGCATCTTATTATAAGTCCGTATTATATTGTCTGCATATTTTAATACTATTTTCCCCGACTCTGTTAGTTTTACTCCTCGGTTACTGCGAATAAATAACTCATTTCCCAGTGAATCTTCAAGCTTTTGAATCTGTTGGCTTAAGGCTGGTTGAGAAATATGAGAATTATTTGCTACCTTAGATATGCTTTTTAACTTTGCTATTTCCTGAAAGTATTTAAGGCTTTCAATATGCATAAATACACCCTTTCATAGTCTATAAATATAGTTAATAGCTGTTATTTTTAACTAATGTTCTTAACTAATTATATTATTAATTAAGTTAAATGACAAGGTGTTAATCACAAAAAATGAATATCAATCTCAATTTAATGTTAATCTTTAGAATCAATTAGCTTCTGCCACCAGCTTTTATGATCCAGGTACCAGTTTAAAGTCTTCCTAATCCCACGTTCAAAATCAAACTCAGGTTCCCAGCCTAAATCTTCTTTGATTTTACTGCTGTTAACTGCATACCGATAGTCATGACCCCTACGATCTTCTACATGTTTTATCAATAACTCTGTTTGAGAAAGAAGCTTTAAAATTTTTCTGGTAATTTCTAAATTAGTTTTTTCATTATTAGCTCCGATATTATAGACTTCTCCAATATTTGCTCTACGCATAACTAAATCTACAGCACGACAGTGGTCTTTAACATAAATCCAATCTCTAATATTACTACCATCACCGTAAAGAGGCAATTTTTCGCCTTTAAGTGCATTGATAATAAAAAGTGGGATTAGCTTTTCTGGAAATTGATAGGCTCCAAAATTATTTGAACAGCGGGTAATATTAACCGGCAAATTATAGGTTTTATAATAAGATTGCACTAATAAATCAGCTGCTGCTTTAGAAGCTGCGTACGGACTGGATGGATTCAAATTGCTTTTTTCAGTAAATTTACCCTTATCGCCTAAGCTTCCATAAACTTCATCTGTAGAAATCTGAATAAATTTTTTAACTCCAAACTTAAGTGCTAAATCTAATAAATTTTGACAGCCTTCAATATTAGTTTTAATAAAAAGAGACGGATCTTCGATACTCCGGTCAACATGAGATTCAGCCGCAAAATTGACTATATAATCTATACCCTGATGCATAATTTTATCTAATTTTGACTTATTACAAATATCTAAATTGTAAAAACTGTAGTTAGAATTATCCTCTACATTTTTTAAATTCTCTAAATTACCAGCATAACTTAGCTTGTCAACGTTTATAATCTGATCATTATAATTTTCCAGCTGATAATGAATAAAATTACTTCCGATAAAACCTGCACCACCAGTAACTAAAATTTTCATCTAATTCAACTCCTCTTCTAAATCTCATTAAACTAAGTTCAAAAATCAATCAATACGAATCTAATATTTCTTTACTTTATTCTTTACTTTATTATAGCATATTCGTTTATAATTATATATTTAGAGGAAATTTATTTGAATTTTATTTAAAAATAGATATTGTTTTACGAACATTTGTATGCTAAAATTAAATAAAGAGGCAGCTGGTTAATAGTAAACACCTTTAAGATCAGTATTGTTTTAAATATTTAAAAGCAAGGAGTGAGACTATGAATTTAAAAGACAGAGGTAATAAAAAATGGAATTCTTTAATGCTGGTTGAACACCAAAGAAAATTAAGAGAATTAAAATTAAATGAAAATAATCAAGATAAACCAGAACTTGATCAACAGCAGCTTGCAGATATCAACTTTAAAATCCAAAAATCTTTAAACGAAAATTTGACCCTTAAAATAATTTATTATGAAAACAAAAAAATAAAAAATACAACAGGAAAAATCTTAAAAATTCAGGAATATAAAAAAGAAGTTAAAATAAAAACCAATTCTGATCAGTTTCTAGCCTTAGCTTTTGAACAAATTATTGAAGTTACTTTATAGCTATTTTTTATGTCCACCAATAGTATTTTCAATCCTATTTTTAATATTTCCAGCTCCTAAATTACGGGCATAATACAGCACATCTTTTCCCATTTTTTTTGCCAGCTGATCTCTTAGTTTATTAATTTCTGATCTTTTTAAATCATCTTTAAATAGATTAAGCTGCCTATAATTAGTTTCGATAAAATTTGTGAGGTAAAGACTTATTTTTCTTACTTTTTCGCCCTGGTAATGTTTATTTAAAATTTTAACTGCTGTTTTAAAAATATCTCTTGTCATATCGGTTGCTTTTTCCAAACTTAGCTGTCTAGAAAATCCTTTTTTAAATTCTGTTTTAGAATAACTAAGAGCCAGCGAAATAGTTCTCCCTTTTAAATTATTTTCACGGACTCTTTTGCCAACCTCTTCTGCTAGATTGAAAATTACTGTTTTGACAGCCTCTATCTCTGAATAATCATTATATAAAGTTATTCCACGGCCAACTGCTTTTTTACGATCGTTAAAATGACCCTCCACCTCTGAATAATCAATACCCCAGGCATGATAATAAAGCTGATTACCGATGATTCCAAATTTCTTTTCTAAATATTTTAGGGGTAATTTGGCCAATTCTCCAACTGTATAGACACCGATTTTATTTAACTTCTTTTGAGTACGACTGCCAATTCCCCAGCAATCTGATAGCTCAAGCGGCCAAAGTTTATCAGGAATATCTTCATACCCCCAGCTGCAGAGGCCTGTTTTTTTACCTTCAGTATCCATAGCAACTTTAGCCATAAACATATTGGGACCAATCCCCATACTGCAGGGCAATCTATACTTATTCCAGATTTCTTTTTTTATTTTTAATGCTAATTCAGCTGGTTTGCCATATTTTTTTTGACTCCCATTGAGTTTAAGCCAGGCTTCATCAATCGAGTAAATATGGATAGCTTCTAATGGTAAGTAAGAATTAAAAATTTCAGTTATTTTCATGGAAATATCAAGATAAAGTTTCATATTAGCGTCTGCCAATATAATCTCATCTTTATCTGGAATTTGAAATAATCGATGAGCAGTTTTTATTCCATATTTTTCTTTTAAAGCAGCAGAGGCAGCCAGCACAACTGAACCTTTTTTGTTTTTATCACCAATTACAGCTAAGTATCCTTTTAATGGATGAATTTTTCGCCTTACTAATTCTATGCTCGCATAAAATGACTTCATATCAACACATAATATTTGATCTGAAGGTGCATTATTATAGTTAGGCTCCATCAAACCACCTCCAACTTAAACAAATGTTTGTTTAATATATTTTACCATATCTTTTATCTTTTATCAAACATATGTTTGTTAGAGTGCTTCTTTTCTATTTAATATAATTAACCTTTTTAATATACAAAGAGAAAAGAGCAGCCAGAAAAAGCCGCTCTCAATAATCACAAATTAAAATATGAAGTTAAATCAATCAATATTTAATTCTAAATTCTGGAATACCAGTTGAATATGGTCCTATAGCATATGGTTGAAAATATACAACTAACTCATTATCTTCAAGATAATAATGTTGATCGCTTGCTAAATTTTGAAAACCATAATCTGCTTGAAAATATTTATCAGGATAATTTTCAATTTCAGATCTTATAATTTTTTCTATTTCTAGTAAAGCTATATTTTTTCTATTTAAAAAATCTATTAATTCTAATTCTGCTCCAGTTTCAAGATCAATATTATAACTCAGACTATAAGGGTTTCCATGAGCTCCACCTGTATATTGATAATAATTAAATTTTATACTTAAAATTTCCTGAACATTTTTTATACTAAAATCAACTTTACCAATAAATTCATGGCTAGAAAAACCAGCTTCTGCAAAGTCTTGCTGACTGGATCTGGCCATTTCTAAAGTATCTTCGATAAAATCAAAAATATTATCTCTAAATATCTTATTATAATTATCCTGAATATTTTTTTGTTCTAAATCCAATATAATTGGAATTTCGGCCTTAATTTGATAAATTTCTTCTTCATTTTTTTCAATAGGAAGAGAAACAACTTCTAAGGCTGATGTTGGAACAGTAATTAGTAAAATTAAAATAGCTAAATTAATAATCATAAATTTAATACTTTTACACTTGAAGAAAAAAGCTATTTTCTTCACCTTTAACAACTCTTTTCTGTAATTATTTTTTCAATTTAATTCCTTTAGAAGTTATATCAATGATCTTTTCTTTATATAAACCACCAATAGCCTTTTTAAAGCTGCCTTTACTAATTTGCAAAGATTTCTTTATTTGTTCTGGTGAACTATCATCATTCAATGGTAAAGAACCATTTTTTTCTTTAAGCTTAGCCAGAATTTTTTCTTTTGCATCTTCTATTCTACCATAACCAATTTTACGTAAGCTTACATCAATTTTATTATCTTCTCTAATTTTTTTAATATAACCATCAAGTTGATCTCCAATAGTTATATCTTTATAAACATCATTTTCATAAACTAAACCAAAATATTTATCATTTATGATTACTGTTGCCCCCAAATCAGTAAACTTATAAACTAGAATATTAACTTTATCACCCTCACTAAACTCTACTTTTTCTGGGGCTTCTTCGATTCCTGTTGTATCAATATCACTACTTCTCATTATTTCACCAGTACCTTTCTTTAATTAATTATATATTTATTGTAACACAAAAGAAGAATTAATAAAATAGTCATATCCAGAGCAATAATTATTAAAAAAGTAATTGTTCAGTAAAATTTAAACTCTCATTAATCTTCCCGCAAAAGATATTGATTAATATTAGGTAAATTACTTACACTTTTTAGTTGGCCAAAGTCGTCTAATCTATAATTTATATTTTTTCTTCCCCTTTCAATTATTTGGCGATCTTTATCACTATTGATTATTAAAGTTCCAAGTGCCTGTTTAATAAATATTTGCTCTCCAACTCTAAAATATGTTTTACTGAGTTTACTTCCTGCTTCCTGAGTAAAAATTATTTCTTCTGCCTGATAAGAGCCGCCTTTTAAAAATCCAGATCTGCTTTTTACAATTATAGATTTTTTAGCTTTAATAGTTGAGTTATAACAACCAAGGCGATTTATAATTACTGATCCACCTATACTAATCTCGGAATTTTGTATATAACCAGCATAAATATTTAAAATACCTTTTTGATTTAGACTCTGATCAATAAATTCTGCTAAATCATCTTTAAATTTATAAAGAATCCTGTCATCTTCAATTCGCTCTAAGTTAGCCATGTTATTAAAATATGGTGTTATTTTTTCAAAATATTCTTTCAGCTGCTGACAATTATTTATTCCTTTTTTTGTGTTTAAAATTAATTTTTTAAGTTCAGTGAATTTGTTTTCAATTAACAGTCTTAGAACTTTTCCAGTTCTAAAATTCTTAATATCCATTTTTCTTTTATTGGCTTCTCCTAGAATTTCTTCCATCGCTTTTTTTAGGTTTTCTAAATGGCTAATGATTTTTTTAAGAGAGACTACAATTTCCTGCTCCAGATAATTACCAATAAATAATTTACTTGCTATAATATTATTGTTAACATAAAGATCTCCTTGAGTTTTAACCTCAGCATTTGCAACATTCCCCTGAACTTTTAAATCATTACCTACTTCTACATTAAAATAATCATTAATATCTCCCTTAACCAGTAAATCACCATCATATTTAATATTACCGGTATACTTATCTACATTTCCTTTGATTATATACTGTTTATAAATATGTACCTCTACAGTAGAAGCTTTCCTGATTAATTTGGGCTGACCTCCTGCTAAAGCAATTGCTTTTAAACCATCTGGTGTCAGCTGAACATTCCTGCCTGCTTTCAGCTTTAAATCTTTAACAGGGGAAGGAGGTATTTTTTCTGAAAAAACATTAACCCCCGCTTTTCCTGGAACTGCTTCTTTTTTGTAGCAGATAGTTTCTCCTTTGTCAATCGAATCAATAACATTAAATAAGTTTTCATTCTTCTTTTTATATTTTTCACTTTTTATGATTTCGGAGTCTTGACCCGGTTCCGCACTTTTTCCTTCAGCTATTAAATATTTACCACTTAAATCTCCACTTTTTTCAAGGATCCGACTAAGATAATTATCTTTTATCCCATAATTTATATCATTTTCATTCAAAAGTTCAATTACTTCTTCTTTATTTACTTTAGGAAAAACTTTTTCTTTACTTTTAGTTTCAACTTTAATATGATTTGCTGGCTCTTTATCTTTAATTTCTAAAATCTGTTCTGGAATAAGCTTGATTATTAAAAATGACTTTAGTTTATCTTCAGTAATTTCTATATCTAGTTTTTTTATTTTTCTTGTATTATTAATCTTAAACTCAATTAAATTTTCTACATCTTGACTGACTACTATTTCGTTATTTTCTTTACTTCCATCAATATATATATCAACATTTTCACCGGCGGTAATACGGGGATATCTTCCCAATCCAACCGGATTGGTAATAGTCAGACTACCGTTTTCAAGACAAACAATTCCATCTTTACTTTCCAAAAAAACCACCTCCTAAATCAAAAACTTTTAATTTTTTTATAAACAGCAAATATACCCATTTTTTGATTACTCAAAAGCACAGGAAAGGCAATCAATTTCAAATTAAGCTTTTCACCCCGAGAGTTTGTTCTGACAACCTGTTTTTCAACCTGAGTTCCAGTTAAAACAAGATGAGATAGTTTTCTAGCAGTTTCATTTTTACCTTCAGAAACTATCAAGTCATCAAGTTTTTTATTGTTTAATTCATCTCGTTCATATCCAAAAAGCAAACAAAACTCTTTATTAGCATTAATTATTTTTTCTTCAATATTAAGCAAAACTGAAGCATAGGGAAAATTATTGAAAAATTGAAGATATTGGTTTGTCTGCTTTATTTTTTTATTTTTTATTTTTTTATTTAACTCATCTTCTGGAATTATTGAAGTAATTGTTTTTAAATTATCTTCTTCATACTCTGGAATCAGATAGTTGCTGTAATAACTTGCTAGATTATTATTTTCGATTAATACTTTAAATTCTATTCTTTTTTTGTTATCTGCAGCATAATTAAGTTTATCCATAAATCTATCTTCACTATTACCTGCTATTTTTAAATCAATAGACTGACGTCCTAAATTATTTTCATTTAGATTCAGCAGATTCATTGCTTTTTCATTAAAATAGACAAGCTTTTTTTCAGAATCAAATTTCAAAATAGCTGCTGGTAATTTATTTAAAATATCTTCAAAATTTTTTTCAGCTAAAACTTCTCTGGTAATGTTCTGATGTAAAATCATTACTTCATATGAACCTATACCTTTAAAGGAAGACACATACATTCTAAACCATCTTTTTTCTACTGGAGAATGACAGGGATAATCCATAACAAAACTATCCTGATTGTCATTTAAAACTGAAATGATTCCATTATAAGCTCTGGTAGAAAGCAAATCACCTTCTGCTGTGGCTTTTTTACATACTTCAAGGTAGTTTTCTCCTACCCCCACATTCTGAGGTAAAATATCATTCTCTGCTGCAAACTTATCCCAGGAACTGTTTGTATAAACAATCATTCCATTTTTATCTAGGATAGAAATATTACCAGGAACAGAGTCCAGAGCAGATGCTGTAATATATTTTTCTTTTTTTAAAGCTTTATTTTCTAAATCCTTCTCACTTAAATTATCTTTTACTTTTTCATGAATATATATATCTTCCAATAAAGCTTTTAATTGTTTTTTAAAAAGATTTATAGAATCAGGATTGTGGTTTTTTAATTCTTTTTCCACAGGAAAATATACAATATAGATATATTCTGCAGCTGCAACTTTAAAAAAGACTAAGTTATTTTTAAAGTCACTTAAATAGTCTGCTAAAATATCTTTGATTTCAGTTTCTTCTCTCTCTAAAATCTTTTTATAAAGGCTTTCAGGAACTTTAATTTTCTTTACTGTTTTCTCAAAATCATCATTCTGCTGTTTAAAGACTTTAAGTTCATTTTCTGGAGTTAAAACTGATATTTTTAGTTTTTTAGTAGAAAAGAATTTAGCTATTATATCCAGTTCTAATTTAAATCTTTTTCTTAATTCAGTTATTTCTATAAGTTTTTCCACAATATCACCTCTAATTAAATTTACATACTGAAAATATCTTTATAAAGGCATCTTACATTATTATATTCTATATTCGTGACAGCTTTCCTTTTTAAAATCAAAATAGATTATAAAAATGAAAATAAATTTCTAATAATACTTGACACAAATTTCACATATATGTTAATATATAATTAAGTTGAGTAAATTAATAATATTTCAAAGGAGGATTTATTTATGAAAATCAAAACAATTGTATTAATGATTGCGGTAGCAGCTCTATTAGTTGCTCCAACAGTAAGTGCTCAGGACACAGTTTCATCTGCTTCTCGGGTTGTTGATGAGGACAGCTTAATGACAGCTGTAGAAGAATCATGGATCTTAATTATTCAGCAAGACTTAAGTGTTGATGAAGAGATAGTTTTAGAAGGTACTTATGAAAACAGAGGTGAAGTTGACCGTAAGTTAGCTCTTTATGACCAGGATGATGACCATAATGTAACTGACAGATATACTCTGGAAGCTCCAAGTATTACTGTTGCAAGTCCTAATGCAAGATTTAAAGCTGGTATCTTTGTAGGAGATGTTTATGTTTCAGCTGAGAATTTCAAATTAACAACTGGATTTACTGTTGAAGGTAATGTGTACTTTGAAAATAAAGCAGCTAAAGAAACATTTACTATTGAAAATGGAGCTACTGTAACAGGTAACTTAGTTAATAATTGGTAAATGTCATTTGACAAATAAAACATATAACTAACCGGCCAGAATACTCTGGCCGGTTTTTTTACTCAATATGTGATTTAAAAAACACTGTTTTTAAATTTCACCATTTCTTACTTTTTCAATTAAATCTTTAACTTTTTGATCAATAATTTCTCTGGTTTCTCTAAAAACTTCCATTGGCTGACCATCAGGATCATCTAAACCCCAATCTTCTCTAAATTTACAGGGGATATATGGACACTCAACTCCACAGCCCATAGTAATTAAAATATCTAACTCGGAAGGTATTTCCTCTAATAATTTTGGATACTGATCACTGATATCAATTTCTTTTTCTTTCATTGCCTTAACAGCATTTGGCTTAACTTCTGAAGAAGGATCAGTTCCCGCACTATAAACATCTAGTATATCTCCGGCATATTCTCTTGCAAAACCTTCTGCCATCTGACTGCGGCAAGAATTACCAACACAAACAAAAGCAACCTTATATTTCATTAACTATCTCTCCCTTTTAATAAACTGATTTCTTTTTGACTATTATTAAAATTTAAAACTGGTTAACTCTTTTATAAGCTTATACCATCATTATTTTTAAGTCAAAAGTTATAAGCAAATTTAACATTAATTTAACATTAAATTAAAACAGATATTTCTTTATCGGAAATTTTAAAGCAGGCATCACAAAATCCAACAGACTCACCGTCTAATTCTAACCTTACTTCCTCTTTTGTTGTAATTTTAATTTCTTTAGCCTGATGTGATTCAACTAAAGGATGTGAAAGGTGATTTCCCTGATAGCCTTTAATTAGATTTAGTATTATTCCCAATTTAGAAAAGTCTTTGAGCAGCACTAAATTTAAACTGCTGCCATATAAATCTGCTTCTGGAGCAACTTTAATTCCTCCACCAAAATACATGCCGTGGGCTACGACTGCAGTATTTATTTTCCCCTGATAAACTAGTTCATTATCAGCCTCTATTTTCATATCTTTATTTTGATAATTAAATAAAACAGAGAAGATTTTTACCAGGTAATTTAAACTTCCGGAAACTATCTTATTATCTTCATTTAATTTTTTGGCAACCTCAGCTCCCATACCACAGTCAGCCACATTAAAAAAATATCTACTTTCTTTTTCACGCTTTTCATTAAAAAATTCTGCTTCTATTACATTGATTTTCTTGCTTTTTTCGCTTTTTATCATTTTAATAAATTGGTCAATATCTTTTGGTAGTTTTAAAGTTCTACTTAAATCAGAACCAGTTCCCTGGGCATAAATAATTAGCTTTGTACAGATATTTTCAGCTTCAACTAGAAGCATACCATTGATAATTTCATTAACAGTTCCATCTCCACCCACTGCCAGCAAATAGTCATAATTTTTTTCTACAGCTTCTTTTGCAATCTCAACAGCATCACCTGGTTTGGTAGTAAATTTCTCATTGAAGTTTATAAATTCATTTTTAAAATATTTATTAATTTTTGGCCATATTTTAGCAGTTTTTCCTCCTGATGAAGCTGGATTGATTACTGCCATTATCTTTTTATTCATATTTTTCTCCTTTAAATTTATAAGATTTAAATTTTAGTGAGTTAACTTGATAAAGTAAAGTATTTTTGTTATGATTATTTTAATTATAATTGCTGGTATTAATTAATTCAAGTCTAAAATATGAAGGAGGCAAAATGAAAAAAGAAAATCTTCATTTAATAATTGAAAATAAAAAAAGATGGTTTTATATTCCTTTAGGTCTTATAATATTTATGTGTATGGGGACAATATATTCCTGGAGTATTTTTAGAAAAGCTATTGAAAATTCTTTTAATATTGGTGCAACAGAAAGCGGCTTACCTTATATGTTCTTTTTAGTTTTTTATGCACTTGCGATGCCTTTTGCCGGCAGCTATATGGATAAATACGGGCCCAGAAATATGACTATAATTGGTGGCCTTTTTATCTCTGTAGGTTGGTTTATATCCGGTTTTGCAAACTCAATTACAATGCTTACTATTAGTTATGGAGTTATTGCAGGAAGTGGAGTTGGAATAGCCTATGGTGCGCCAATGGCAGTTGCAGCTAAATGGTTTCCTGACAAAGAAGGATTAGCTGTTGGTTTAACCCTGGGTGGTTTTGGTTTGTCACCATTTATTACAGCACCTGCAGCAGGCTGGTTGATCAGAAATTTTGGGGCTTTTACAACTTTTAAAATTCTTGGAATATTATTTGCATTTATTATAACTTTACTGGCTTTACCTTTAAAATTCCCAAAAGAAATTAAAACTAACTCAATAGATAAAAATATTTCTAATTCAAAGGTAGAAATTGATTCAAAAGGAATGCTGAAAAGCAAAAGTTTTTATGCTCTTTGGTCAACTTTTGTCATAGGAACAATTATTGGCTTAATGGCAATTGCAATTTCTGGTCCAGTTGCTCAGGAATTAATTAATTTAAATTCAGCGGCAGCCTCAATTTATGTTTCACTTTTTGCTATTTTCAATGGTATTGGCCGCCCAATTTTTGGTGCTCTAACTGATAAAATCAAAGCAAAAAACACTGCTATTATTTCTTTTTCTTTAATTATTTTTGCTTCTCTACTAATGATTATCAATGACTCTGCTAATCCCATTTTATATTTTATTTCTTTTTCTATTTTTTGGCTTAACCTTGGCGGCTGGCTGGCTATTGCTCCAGCAGCAACATCTTATTTTTTTGGTAAGAAAAATTATAGTAAAAACTATGGCTATTTATTTACTGCCTATGGGGTTGGAGCTGTAATTGGCAATCTGTTATCTGGAAGTATTAGAGATATTTTAGGCAGCTATTATTATGTTTTTTATCCAACTATTTTACTTGCATTATTGGGAATATTTATAGCCCATTTCTTCTTAAAAAAAGATCAGCTTACCAGCCAAACATAGATTTATCAAATAGTTGAATATTTTTCTGAAGAAAATTAAAAAGAGCAGCCTTTAAACTGAAATGAGGCTGCTCTGTAAATTATATTTTTTATTTTATTCTAAATCAAGGGTTATTGTAACTGGACAGTGATCAGATCCCATTACATCAGTCAAAATATCAGCATTTTGTAATTTATCTTCAAGACCTCCAGAAATAAAATGGTAATCTATCCTCCAGCCCGCATCTCTCTCTCGAGCTCGGGTTCTATAGCTCCACCAGGAATAAGTCTCTTTATCCGGATGGAAATAGCGATAGGTATCTATATACCCATGCTCTTCTAACTTATCAAGCCATTCTCTTTCAATCGGCATAAAACCAGATGTCTTAACATTAGAATCAGGATCATGAAGATCAATCGGGTGATGAGCAGTATTATAATCACCACAAACAACAATTTCTTTTCCGTTCTCCCTTAAATCTTCACAATAGTCTAAAACGGCGTCATAAAAATCTAATTTATAGTTCAATCTTTCTTTGCTGCGTTTACCATTAGGAAAATATATATTTAGAAGATAAAAATCATCAAATTCTGCTGCTATAACTCTACCTTCACGATCAAACCTTTTAATTCCCAGGCCATGCCAGACATCAAGTGGTTTTTTCTTAGTATATAAGGCTACTCCACTATATCCCTTTTTTTCACCAAAGGTAAAATAGGAATGATAGCCTTCGATTTCTCTTAATTTATCTTTTAGCTGGTGGTCCTGAATTCTAATTTCCTGCAGTCCTAAAACATCGGGCTGTTCTTCTTCAATCCAATCTAAAAAACCTTTTCTTTTAACAGCTCTAATTCCATTTACATTCCAAGAATAAATTCTCATCAACATCCATCCTTCCCTTAAGCATCAACTACAATTTTTATATCAAAATAAATTCTTTAAGGAATTTCAGTAAAATTATTTTTTAAAGCATGAACTTAAAATTGTAAATTAGATATCTCTCTCATAAATTTCTTGAACCTTATCAAATTCAGCCAGAACTTCTTTATCTTTTTGACTATATATCTTGTTGCCAATCATAATCACAGCTGTATTGACTAAAAATCCAGGCACAATTTCATATAAAGTACTGCCTAAACCACTTTCTTTCCAATAAATCAAAGTGATAGTCCCTAAAAGCATACCAGTTAAAACAGAGCGCCATGATGTTTCCCTGGAAAATAGCGCAAATAAAACAACTGGACCAAAGGCAGCCCCTAAACCAGCCCAGGCATAAGAAACTAGACCTAAAACACTGTTATCAGGGTTTAAAGCAAGTATAAATGCAATGACTGCAATTATAATAACAAAAGCTCTACCAGCCCACATTTTTTCGGACTCACTGGCTTCTCTAGATACAATTTTATTATAAAAATCTTCTGTTAGAGTTGAAGAAGAAACTAAAAGTTGTGAGTCAATAGTCGACATAATTGCAGATAAAATTGCAGCTAACAAAATCCCTCCTAACCAGGGATTAAATATTTCTGCGATCATTTCTATAAATACTTTTTCGCTATCTGCTATATTAGGAAACATAGGAACAGCAATAATCCCGACAAAAACTGCTGCAGTTAAAGAAATTGCCACCCAAACAACAGCAATTTTACGAGCTGATGCTACTTTTTTTATTGTATCAATCCCCATGAAACGTGCTAAAATATGGGGCTGGCCAAAATAACCAAGGCCCCAGGCAGCTGCCGAAATAACAGCCGCAAAAGTAAATCCTTCCGGCATTAATGATAAAGAGACTCCATTTTCTGCTGTCATTTCAATTATGGAACCCATTCCTCCAATTTCACCATAAGCTATTGTAGGAACTATAGTAATTGCAAAAAACATTAATATACCCTGAAAAAAATCAGTCCAGGATACTGCCATAAATCCGCCCAAAAAAGTGTACGATACTATTGCTAGACCACCAAATATAACGGCTAATCGATATTCGATATTAAATAATGATTCAAATAATTTACCTGAAGCTACAAGACCTGAAGCAGAATAAATAGTAAAAAACAATAAAATTATTGCTGCAGAAATGATTCTTAATAAACCTGTTGAATCACCAAATCTCTTTTCAAAAAATGATGGTAAAGTCATTGAATCAGTTTTTTCCGTATATACTCTAAGGCGAGCTGCAACATACTTCCAGTTTAAGACTGTTCCAATGAAAAGCCCAATAGCAATCCAGGCCTGACTTGTTCCTCCTAAATAAACAGCTCCGGGTAACCCCATTAAAAGCCATCCACTCATATCACTGGCCTGGGCAGAGAGTGCAGTAACCCAGCTTCCCATTGCTCTACCACCAATTAAATAATCCTCTAAACTAGAAGTTTTTTTATAAAAATAAACTCCTATTCCCATCAAAAAAACTAAATAAACTGAAAAAGACGTTATTGTTGCTGACATTAATACTTCACTCCTATCTTCTTTTTAAAAGAAATCAGCCGCCAGAGCGGCTGATTAATTAATTCTTATTTCCAGCTGTCTTCACCTATTAGCGGCACAAATCTAACATACTCGAGTTCTTTTTCTTTAACTCTCCCATTGAATTTCTTAGTTAAAACCTTTAATCTTTGAACCTCATTTCTTTTACCAACCGGAATAACTAGCCTTCCTCCAGCTGAAAGCTGTTCAACCAACTTCTGAGGAACATAAGGGGCAGCAGCTGAAACTAAAATTGAATCATAGGGAGCAAATTCTTCCCAGCCTAAACTACCATCACCAAATTTAACCTTAATATTCTGGTAGCCTAATTTTTCTAATAATTCTTCAGCCTGAACAGCTAATGTTTCGATTCTCTCAACGGTAAATACCTCAGCTGCTATTTCTGCCAGTAAAGCAGCAGCATAACCGGAGCCTGTACCAATTTCAAGAACCCTGTCAGTTTTCTTGATTTCTAAAGCTTCAAGCATTACTGCAACAATATAAGGCTGACTAATTGTCTGGCCAGCAGCAATCAGCTGTGCTCCATCTGCATAAGCATATTTTTTATTATTTTCCGGAATAAATTTTTCTCTTTCTACATTTCTAAAAGAATCTAAAACTAGATCGTCATCTATTCCTCTTTTCATTAGCTGTTCTTCAACCATCTGCTTGCGAAGTTTTTCAAAATCAATCTCCATAAATTTCCACCCCGCTTTTTGGCCTGCCCGGTATTAGTCTGAAAGATCACTTAAAGATTTTTTATCTATTTTACCGGTAGCATTTTTAGGTAATTCATCTAAAAAATCTACCAACTTAGGTACTTTATAATTTGCGAAATACTCCATACAGTACTTTTGAATTTCTCTTTCATTAGCAGTTTCACCATCTCTTAATACAATTACAGCCTTTGGGATTTCACCGCGAAGTTCATCCTTAGTTGCTACAACTGCGGCCTCTCTAATTTTTGGATGTTTGTACAGCTGTTCTTCAATTTCTCGAGGATAAACATTCATTCCTCCAACATTAATCATATCTTTTTTGCGATCAACTATATAAACATAACCATCTTCATCCATTTTTCCTAAGTCACCTGTATGCAGCCAACCACCTCGTAATGCTTTTTCAGTAGCTTCTGGCATTTTATAGTAACCCTTCATTACATTTTCTCCCTTAACTGTAATCTCACCAATCTCGCCAATTGGTACTTCATTATCATTTTCATCAACAATTTTAACTTCTGTTTCTGGAATTGGAAGCCCAACTGATCCAGACTTTCTTTCGCCATCCACAGGATTTACATAAGCAACAGGGGAAGTTTCTGTAGGACCATTTCCTTCTAAAATCTTAACGTTAAATGTTTCCTCGAAATCTTCCATTGTCTGCTGAGGCATGGCTGCTCCACCAGATACACATAAATTAAGATGTGACAAATCATAATTATCTTTGTTTTTTACATTTAAAAGAGCGGAGTACATAGTTGGAACCCCAGCAAAAAATGTTACATTTTGCTCCTGAATTACTTTTAATACAGTCTCAGGTAGAAATTTATCGATAATCACAATTTCTGCTCCTAAAAATAACGGCATTAAAATGCAGACAGTTTCGGCAAAAGCATGAAACATCGGCAGCACACAAATATAGCGATCACTATCATCAACCTTTAAATGTTCAATAGTTTTTTGAGTGTCAAAAATCAAATTATGATGAGTCAGCATTGCTCCTTTTGGTTGACCTGTAGTACCTGAAGTGTATAAGCAGGCTGCTGTAAATTCCTGATCTATATTCTTTAGCTTGGGTAGGCTTGTTTTTTGATTTTTAAATTCTGATAAAAGTAAATAGTCATCTGATTTTTCTCCGTCAACTAAAATTATATTTTCTAAATACTCTAAGTTACATTTTTGGATTAAAGGTAAAAACTTTTTGGAAGTGATTACAATTTTAGCTTCTGAATTATTCAAAATATATTCTACAGCCCGTGCTTTAAAACTTATATTTAAGGGCACCATAGTAGCTCCAGATTTAATAACACCTACATAAGAAACTAAAAATTCGATGCTATTTGAAAGCATAATACTCACCATATCTGATGGTTTTATACCTAAATCTATTAAACCATGTGCCAGTTGGTTACTTTCCTTTTCAAGCTGACTGTAAGTTATTTTTTGATCATCTAATACAGCGGCCAGCTTTTCTTTTTTTTCATTTGCAGTTTTCGAAATTATATCTCCTAATAACAATTAAATTACCTCCCATTATTTTATTGATCTTAAATCTATTTTTTACAAATAATTAAACTACCAGGTAACATGAAAGCCTCTGCTGTCAATGTGTAAAAAAGGACCACGAACACCATTCCCTTTATAACTGCTTACTCCTCCCTGGAGCTGAGAATTATTTTCTTTTTGATCAAATTTAACAGCTAAATCAAAAAGTAGATTCGAATCATAAATATTTGATTTTCCATCCCCATTTAAATCATCCATCCACTGATTATTGGTATTATCGATATAGATATCAGCAGCATCTCCAAACAAATGACGGCTAAAACTGGTGTTATTCCCTAATTTTTTATTAAAATAAGGACTGCGATAAACACTAACAATGCCAAAAGTATCAGCTCTATAGCCAGCTTTATTAACCTCTTCTAAAAAATACTCCAATTTTAAAAGCAGAGACTCCTGCAGTACTATGTACTGAGGGAATTTCGCACTCTGGTTAGTTACAAATTGCTGCATTGTAAAATGTGGAGTTAAATTAAGATCTAAGAGTGACTCTTCAATTTTTAAAAATCCAGCTGGTTTTGAATAATACTCTTTTTTATCTGAAGTGATTTTGGGATAATAACCAATTCTAAAACCATCTAGATATTGACCATTCTTTTTTTCAGCTGGATGTAGAACAAAAACGTTTAAATTGATTTCTGTTCCTGGACCGGTGCCTCTTTTTTGTTTTATTCTTACCGGGTAATAGCCACTTTTACCTGGTGCCTGCCACTTAAATGATTTATCATTTTCAAACCTTTTACCATTTAATTCAATTACATATTTTTGGTTTTGATCTTTTTCAGCTATATAAATTTCAATTCCTTCTCGAGGCATGACAAAAATGCTAAAAGTTTTCAAAGGAATTTCAAAGTTGTCATAGACTATTGAAAAATCTGCGTGCTCATTAGAAAAAGCTGCTGCATTAAGTGAAATACTACTAATTAAAATTAAAACTACAAGTGTTATTAAAAAAAATATTTTTTTCATTATTTATATTTTTACTCCTTCAGATTTTTGTTTGAACTATTGTTATATTAATTACTCTATAAAATGCTTTTTATTTCTGGCAAATTAGAAATATAATTAAAAATATTCTTCAATTATTTTTTGATCTCGATTATAAATGTCTTCCCTAAAATTTAATCTACCAAAAGAATCTACCCAGGCAGTATTGTACTGCAGATAGATTTTAATTGGATTTTTTAAATAAACAGTTTTTTCTTTATCTTTCTTCATTTCTTCTTCTATTTTTTCTCGACTCCATTTTTCCTGATCATTTAGTAAATAATCAGCCAGCTCAATTGGCTTTTCGATTCTTATACACCCTGAACTAAATCCTCTTTCATTTTCAGAAAAAAGATAGCGGCCTGGAGTGTCATGTAAATAAACACTAAACTTATTAGGAAACATAAACTTTACTCTTCCTAAAGCGTTATTATCACCTGGATTTTGACGCAGGAGATAATTAAAATTATCCTCATCAATTTTTGACCAGTTAACTTCTGCTGGGTCAATTTCTTCTAATTTATTATTACCGGTATACTGAAATAGAGAATAATTATTTTCTATAAGATAGGTATAATCTTTTTTAATTAGCGGCAGTTTATCTTCTACAGCAATCGATTTAGGCACATACCAGTAAGGATTTATTACAAGGTATTTTATAGTATCACTAAAAACAGGAGTACTCCTCTGCTCTTGACCAACAATGGTTTTCATCTGCATAATTACTTGGTTGTTTTCATACAATTTCAAACTATAATCTGCAATATTTACATAAATATAACGACTTCCTAAATTCTCAGGCAGCCAGCGCCATCTTTCCATATTAATGATTAATTGTTTTATTCTATATTCCAATGGAAGATTAAGTACAGCAAAAGTCTTATAGCCCACAACTCCATCACTTTTTAGTCCATTATCAAGTTGAAATTGACGTACTGCCCATCTTACATTCTGATTGAATTGATCCTTAAATTTTAAACTTTCGCTATTTAAATAATTTCGGGCATCTAAGTTCTTGATTAATTGCGAAACTCTCAATCCCTTTGCTCCAATACCTAGCGGTTCTCCCGGATTTATTTGGGGCCAGGCTTCTACTTTCCCAGAATCCCTATAATAGGCTAACTTTTCTTTTAATTTTAGATAATTATCTGTTTTGGGAAGCTGATTAGTTATTGCTTCAGAAATTTTAAGTTTTTCATTTGTTAAATAGCTGAGCAGCTTTTGAGCCTCTAAATTTTCAGCTTGATAATTATAATCATCAATTATAATTTCAGCATCTATTTTTCCATTTAAATAATCAGAGGCGAGGCTTAAATAAGCATTAGTTAATAAAATATCCATTAGAGCTCTTTTATCACGACATTCTTCTGTAAATAACGAATTTTCATTAAGACAGTCTTTAATCAAATCCAAATGATAATCAGAAGGATTTAGACCTTCAAAGTAGCTATTTTTTACCTCTTTAACTAATGGTCTGGGATCTTTTTTGAATTTTTCTTCTCCAAACCAAATTGAGCGGTGATGTCGCTGATCATAAAATTCAATTAGCTCCTGATAAAAGCGAACATTTTCAGCTTTTGGAAATCTTCCTTCATATTCTTCGATTACAATTAAATGATTTCTAATTGACATAGCTAGCTCACTTTGAGCTGCTGTATTCACATTAAAAACAAAAATTATAAACAAAAAAAACAAAAAAATTGCTAATGTTTTTTTCAAATTTCTCCACCTGCTCTCTTTATCTAATAAATTTCTTCTATTTTTTTTAATAACTTTTCTAAAAGAGAAGATAATTCTGCAGCTGAATCTTCCATCCCGGTTAGTGCCTGCTTCATAAAATCCTGTCTCTGCTTTAACAAATCGCGCATTATTTTATTACCATCATTAGTAATTTCTAATAAAACAACTCTTCTATCATCAGCATCTCTTCTTCTTTTTACAAGGCCAGCTTCATGAAGATAATCAACAATTACTGTGACAGTGCTATTTGCCATATGTAACTCTTCATGAATATCTCCCATACTGACCGGTTCAGATTCTAAAATAACTCTTAAAACGTGAAATCTACCTAATGTCAGATTATAACACTTTAAATGGTCTTTTGTATATTCATTTAAATATTTAGCTATATTTCTTATTTTTGCTTCTATTTTATTATTTATTTTATTTCCCATATCAATAACCTCACCCATTTGTCTAGTTTTAAAAAAGCAATCCAATAGTTACTGATATTATATAATAATTTAGCTTTAAAAACAAGATTTTCAATGAATAGAATGTTATAAATCAGCAGTTAAGCTGTTTTTAAGAATAATTTTTTAAAGTTATAGTTACTCTAAAGAAATAAAAAAAAGAGCCTCCAAAATGGAAGCCCCTAATTACATATTACTCATTTTTCAGCTCATTAATCTGCTTTTTAACTATTTCTAATTCATTATTAAGAGTATTAGCTAAATTTTCTAATCTTGTTATTTCTCTATCTCTATTTTCTCCACTTGAGAACTCTTCAGAGTCATCTGCAGCAGGTACATAAGCAGCACCTCTTCTGCGATTTCCGGAAAAAGTTCTGCCATAACCCATGCCCCGACCTTTAACATAACCACGACCAAACCCTGACCCACAACCAGCTCCATTTCTGAAACCTCTACCAGCACCCTGGGGAACTGCATTTGCAGCAAAACCTGGCTGCTCATTGTCGGAACAATAACCTAAAGCTCTTCCGGTCATTGGACCTGCACCTTCTGGACCTCTTCTATCTCCTCTTGGCATAATCAATCACTCCTCTATAATTGTTGTTAATGAACATATACTCTTTATCTTGCATCTTTATTATAACTCTATTTTGAACATATGTCAATAATTAGCCAAAATTTTTTCTCAGGCGCTTATTTATGCCCGGCATTAATTTATATTTGATAATTTATGAAAATAGATTAATGTTTATGGCTGCCATGATCGTGATTATGATGATCATGGTCTCCATGAGAACATGCATTTGATGAGATACTTAAATCACCGTTTAAATAGTCAAGTACAGCAGTTTTCGCTTCACCTGAAGCACCACATACTACATCAATATTATTTTTTTCAAAAATTGCTATTGCTTTCTGTCCCATACCTGATGCAATAACCAGATTAGCTCCAGCTTCATTTAAAAGCTTTGGCAAGAGGCCAGGCTGATGGCCCGGATTTTCCAAATTGTTTTCTTCAACAATTTTATTATTTTCAACACTAAAAATTTTAAAATAAGGTGCATGTCCAAAATGTGCAGATACATTTTCTCCCTGAACTGGTACAGCTATTTTTTTCATATTATTATACCTCCAAATTTTTTATTAATTTTGATTTAACACTAATCATTTTTCTTCGTAAATCTTGATTATTATCAACAAAAAGTTCTCCTCTTTTTAAAGATTCGACAATTATCCTACTATAAGGTAATTTAGTAAATAGTTCAATATTTTCCTGCTGACAATAAGCTTCAATTTGATCACTAATTTCTTCATTTAAATCATATTTATTAATTACAAGACCGGCAGGAATATTAAAATGCTGCACTACTTCGATAACTCTTTTCAAATCCGAAAAACCTGATTTTGTTGGCTCAGTAACTAAAATTGCAATATCTGAACCGGTTAATGAAGCAATAACAGGACAGCCAATTCCTGGAGAACCATCAATCAATATCCAATCTTTATTTTTTTTCTTAGCTACTTCTGATGCCTTTTTCTTAACTTCACTGACTAATTTACCGGAAGTATCAGCACCAGGAATTAAACGGGCATGAATCATATCCCCAAACTTACTCTCAGCTTCATATAAACTACCTGTCTCAACAGCTTCCATTTTTAAAGCTTTTGTTGGACAAACTTCTACACAAACACCACAGCCTTCACATTTTAAATTTTTAATTTTAAAGTCTTCAGCTGTAATGGCATTAAACCGACAGTTATCATAACACAACCCACAGTCAATACATCTTGCTTGATTTTTCACTGCTAATTTTGCACCTTTATGAATAACTTCTTTTTTATTGACAGGATTTAATAAAAGGTGCAGATTTGGTGCATCAACATCACAATCTCCAAGTACTAAGTTATCTAATAAAGAGGCCAGATTAGCTGTGAAGGTAGTTTTTCCGGTTCCACCTTTACCACTAATTACTGTTATTTCTTTCATATTTATTGGCCTCCTCAAGAATATTCTGATATAATTTTTTGAATTCTGTTTTCCACCCTTCAATTCTATTGATAAAAGGATAACCATTAGAATATAATTCTGCAATTTCTCGAGAAAAGGGTATTTTTAATAGAATTTTTATTCCTTCTTGCTGGCAGTAGTCTTCAATTAAATAATCTGAATCCGCTTCAGCTCTATTAATAATTACTGCAAAAGGCTGTTCAATTTGTTTAAGCATCTCAACAACCATCTTTAAATCATGAAGACCAAAAGCCGAGGGTTCTGTCACAACTATAGTAAAATCAGTATCTGTAATTGCTTCAATTGTGGGGCAGGTTGTTCCCGGTGGTGAATCTATAATAACCTTTTTCTTGTGATCGATTTTTGATTTTAATTTTTCAATTACCGGTACAGCTTTCTCTTCCCCTGTATTTAATTCCCCCTGCCAGAAATCAAGATTTATAAACTGATGATGTCTTATTTTACCCAGTTCTTTTTTATTTTCGGTAATTGCATTTTCAGGACAAACAATTTTACAGCCTCCACAGCTGTGACAAACTTCTTCAAAAACTAAAACATTATCTAGCATCATTGCCAGGGCATTATACTCGCAAAAGTTAACACATTTTCGGCAGGCAGTACATAAATCAGCATTAACTTCTGGAATTAAACGCATAACTGATTCTGCTTCTCTATTTTCTATTTCTGGTGAAATAAAAATATAGTCATTAGGCTCTTCTACATCTGCATCAAGAAGTTGAACATTCTCCAGAGCAAGTGCTAAGTTAACAGCTAAAGTTGTTTTACCAGTTCCGCCCTTCCCGCTCAAGATTGATAGCGAAATTTCTTTATTCACTTTAACGATGTCCTCCCGGGCCAGCTTCGGCCTCAACTAGTTTGCCTGCCTGATAATCTCTATATGCTTCTTTGATTAATTTTTGATCAGTTAGGTCTAAAACTTTAATTCCAGCTACTGTTAAAGCTTTATAAGCTTTTGGCCCAAAATGATAGGCTGCAGCAATATCTGCACCCTTATCAGCACATAACTGAGCTGCACCAACTCCGGCTCCACTGCTTTGGTCAGCAGCACTATTATCAATAAATTCAATACTATCTTTCTCAGTATTTACTACAGCAAAATAATTTGCTCTGCCAAAATTTTCATGAATCTCAGTCTCAAAACCATTAATCCCAACTGCAGGAATAACTATTTTCATATTGATAACCCCCTCATTTTTATAAGATTACCGGACACTCGTAAAAATCACCAGTTCTTATTTGTAATTAAAAACTAATTTTGACAAGCACCCGGCAACTTAAATTTACTTATTAAGTTTCAATGGCTCAACTGACTCATCAAATCCCTGTTCTTTATCTGCTAATTTTTTAGCAATTTTAATAAATTCCTGTGATATTTCAGATTCAGGTTCATCAAAAACAATTGGATTTCCAGAATCACTGCGGCGGCGAACTTCAGAAATTAAAGGTAATTGACCTAATAGTTCTGTTTCCATAAAATCAGCCAGATCTTTACCACCATTTTCACCAAAGATATAGTCTTTATTGCCACATTCAGAACATCTGTAATAAGCCATGTTCTCGACAACACCTAAAACTTTGTGATCCATTTTCTCAGCCATAGCTCCAATTCTTCCTGCCACTTTAGTTGCAGTAACCTGAGGAGTTGTAACAACTAGAGTTTCAGCATGAGGTACCTTCTGCATAATATTTAATGGCATATCTCCTGTTCCTGGAGGTAAATCAATTAACATATAATCTAATTCTCCCCAGCGAATATCCTTAAAAAACTGTTCTAAAGCCCCAGTAAGCAATGGTGCTCTCCAAATAACAGGTTCATTTTCACCAACAAAAGAACCCATGGAAATTACTTTAATTCCTCTAACTTCAGGTGGAATAATTTCTTTTTCACTGACTGCCTTTGGTTTTTCAGTAACTCCCAAAATTCTTGGCACACTAAAACCTCTTACGTCAGCATCAATAATTCCAACCTTATATCCTAATTCTGCTAAAGCTGTCGCTAAATTTACAGTAACAGTAGATTTTCCTACTCCACCCTTACCACTAGCAACAGCAATAATTCCTTTATTGATTGAACCATGTTCTAAGATAACCTTCTTATCTTTTACTTCATACATTAAATAATCACCTCATTATATATTATGGTCATTTGTTCATTTAACTGTTTTAACTATAACACTTTTTTATTTTCAAATCAAGTACTAAAATTACCAGTCAAAATTTTTTAACTATCTGTTTTCATTTTACTCTTATTTAAGGTAAAATATTAAATAAGTTATAAAAGTAAGTTGTAAAAGCAGAGTTTTAGCAACAATTTAATTAAAGAGAAATCTAATTAAAAATATTTATAAACTTGTTAAGAATACTTTATTTAAAGGGTGTAATAAAATGAGAAGAGAAAGATTAATTAGTTATAAGGAAAGTCTGGATTTAAAAAATAGTATTTACATTGATGCAAGAACAAAAGAAGAATATTTAGAGGCAACTATTCCAGGTGCCGTTAATATAGAATTATTAAACCACAGTGAAAGAAAAATCATTGGTACAATTTATAAACAGGAAAGCCCTAAAAAAGCAAAATTAAAAGGTGTTGAATTAGTTTCACCTAAAATTCCTGATTTAATAAGAGAAGTTAATCAACTTAATCAAAAATTTGATAATCTAATTATTTTCTGTTCAAGAGGAGGTCTTCGCAGTAAAAGTCTGGCTGAGTTTTCAGATTTAGCCGGAATTGAAGTTTATAGATTAGACAGTGGTTATAAAGGTTATAGACATTATATTATTAATAAATTAGAAAACTATAATTTCAAAGGTCAAATTTCAGTACTACACGGCAATACAGGAGTTGGTAAAACTTATATTTTGAAAGAAATGGAAAAATTAGGTGCAGATATTATTGACCTGGAGCAAATAGCAAATCATAGGGGATCAGCTTTTGGAAGTATTGGTCTTGCCAAACCATATAACCAAAAATATTTCGAATCACTACTCTGGCAGGAATTAGAATCTAAAGATAAAAAGAATGGAGTAATATTTGTCGAAGCTGAAAGCAGAAGAGTTGGACATTCAGTAATACCGGATTTTTTCAATCAAAAAATGAAATCAGGAGATGACCTATTAATAACTGCTTCAATGAAAAAAAGGGTAGAAAATATTTATCTAGAATATATAAAAGATATAGAGAGTAATCAAGAAGAATTCATCGAAAGAGTTTTAGAATCGTTAACAGCAATCAAAAAATATATTATAAAAAAAGCTGGTAAAGATTCTTATTTTAAACTTTTAGAATTAACAAGAAAAGCGGAATTTAAAGAACTAACAAAAATATTATTAGAAGAATATTATGACCCAATGTATGAACATTCTCAGAATAAAATTAATAACTATAAAGCTGAAATTAGTGCTGAAAATATTCAAAATGCTGCTCAAAATATTATAAATATCTATCAGATTTAAAGCTAATATTCTATTTCAAAGATAGGAGCTGATTTGATGTCAAAAGAAATAAAAAAATTTTCTATGGGAGGTATTGACCTTCCAGGAAATAAAGAGCTTAATACAAACCTACAGATTGAAGAATTACCTCTGCCAGAGACTGTTTATTTGCCTGTACAGCAGCATATTGGCAAACCAGGAGAAATTTTAGTTAAAACAGGTGATTATGTTGCAAGAGGACAGCTAATAGTTAAAGCAGAAGCTGGGGTTTCAGCCAATCTGCATGCCAGCATTTCGGGAAATATTATTGACATTAAAGATATCCCTGATTCCCGAGGCGGAAAATCAAAGGCAATTATTATAAAACGAGATAAATCAGCAGAATTCAAAAGGGTTGATTTTAGTTTGAAACAAAAAAATGAAAAAACTGCTGCAGAAATCAAAGATATTATTAAAGAATCAGGTATTATTGGAATGGGGGGTGCTGGATTTCCAACCCATATTAAACTATCTCCTCCTAAGGAAAAACCAATTGATACAGTAATTGTAAATGGTTCAGAATCAGAGCCTTTTATAGCTGTTGATGATCGGACTTTACAGGAAAAAACTGCTAAGGTTTTTAGAGGCCTAGAATTAATAAAAAAAGCTGTTGGTGCTCAAAATGCTTTCATCGCCTGTGAAGATAATAAAAAAAATGCAATTAAATGTTTAAAGTTGGAGTCAGAAAATTGGCCAGATTTAGATTATGAGATAACTGATTCTTTCTATCCACACGGATCAGAGAAAAAATTGATTGAAGCCTGTTTGGATCGTGAAATTCCAGAAGGTGCACTGCCGATGGAAGTTGGAGTTGTAGTCAATAATGTTCAAACTGCAGTTGCCATTGCTGAAGCAGTCGATGAAGGTCAGGCTGTTGTTGATCGAGTTGTTTCTGTCAGCGGCCGAGGTATTAAAAACCCTAAAAACCTTGTTGTCCCTCTAGGAACTCCAATCAAAGAACTTTTAAATTATTGTGGTGGTATGGTATCTGAAGAAAGTGTTTTACTAATTGGTGGAACAATGACTGGTTTTAGGGCTGAAAGCACTGATATACCAATAACAAAAACTGGCTTTGGAATAATCATTCTATCTCAATCAGAATATAAAAATTATGAAAATAGAGTTTGTATCCGTTGTGCTAAATGTGTTGATGCCTGTCCTGTTTATATATCTCCGAATCGAATCACTGATTATATAAATAATAATTATTTAGAAGAGGCTGAAGCTTTAAGTTTGAGCAGCTGTATTGAATGCGGAAGCTGCGCCTATGTTTGTCCTGCAGGTAGGCCCCTTTTAAGATGGCTGAGAGAGGGTAAAACTAAATTAAGAGAACTTCAAAAATAATGGAGGTGGTTTTCAAATGAACTTAAATCTTTCTGGTCCTCATATCGGGACAGATGATTCAATAGAGAAAACAATGTGGAATGTTGCTTTAGCATTAATTCCAGCTGCAGCAGCTGCATTAATATTTTTTGGACCTTATGCACTTTATTTAATTTTTTCAACTGCAGTTTTTTCTGTTATTTTAGAATATCCGTTTACTAAAAAAATCCCAGGTGACGGCAGTGCTTTTGTAACTGGTATGCTTTTAGGAATGAGTATCCCAGCTAATTCCCCTTTCTGGCTGCCGCTAGTTGGTGCATTTTTTGCTGTTATTTTTGCCAAACAGCTATTTGGAGGAATTGGAAACAATATTTTTAACCCTGCTTTAGCCGGTAGAGCAGTAATTAGACTTTCCTTTGCTGAATATTTTTCTAAATGGCCTGCTCCTTTTGATGCAGCTGCTGGTGCAACTCCTCTTGCTCAGAGAGCAGCAGACTCTTCTTATACATATCTAAGTCAAAACGGGCTTAAAGGCTTGGGGAACTTATTTATTGGAAATATACCAGGTGCTGTTGGTGAAACTTCAGCTCTAGCTTTATTAATCGGTGCAGCTTTTCTTTATTACAAAGGTTACATAAGTTGGAGAATTCCAGGTGCTTTTATATCAGCTGTTATTATAACTTCCTTTTTACTTGGAATTAATCCTCTCTTCAGTATTTTTTCTGGTGCTGTTATATTGGGTTCTTTTTTCATGGCAACAGATATGGTTAGTTCTCCAACTGCTAAGGAAGGAAGACTATTTTATGGTGCAGGCTGTGGAGCTTTAACAGTTTTTATTCGGTATTTTTCGAGTTATAGCGGAGGTGTAACTTTTGCCATTTTAACTATGAATGGTCTAGCTTATCTTTTTGATCATTTATTTGAAGGTTTTCATTTTGGCCAGTACCAAATTCGTAAACAAAACTATAAGATTATAGCTTCATCTATTTTTGCAGCAGCAATAATTATTATATTTAGTTACCTTAGTCTTTCGATTGGTTAGATAAATAAGAAAGGAGATTTTTAGATGGATAATAAGATAACACTGGTTAATAAAATATGTCTTTTATCTCTGCTTGCTTTACTTGCTGGAACTGCCCATGGTGTTTTATTTGCCCTTATTTTTAGCTTATCTTTAAGCTTTATTGCTTTAATTATTAAATTAGTATACTCAATCAATGAAAAATTTTTCTACCAAAAAAAAGGTAAGATCATACTCTGGAGTATCGGTTTGGGAATTTCCTATTTTCTCCATGCAATTCTGCCCCAAATATTCAAATCACAGGCTAAGTATTTTAATTACTATTTTATTTTAATTGGAGTCATCCCCTTAGTTTATGCAGATTTGAAAATTAAGAAACTAGATAACTTTTTAATTAATCATACCTTATTTTTAGATCTAATGCTTGCTGTGTCTGTCTTAAGAGAACTTTTAGGAAGAGGTAGTATTTTCAACTATCAAATTTTTAATACTCCGATCTTTACCTTGGCCAATAAGCCAGCTGGCGCTTTTATAATTCTAGCTGCAGCAGCATTTATCTATGAAATCCTGCTTAAAAAATTAAATTTAGAAAATAAATTAAAAAATGAAACAGCAGTTTTTTCTGAAAGTGAGGTATAAGTATGAATGAAATAATATTTCTTTTTTTGGATCAACTTTTAAAAAATAATGTTGTTTTAATTTCTTTTACTGCAGTACTTTTGATAATAGTAGAAACTCCAAAACTAAGAGCATCTTTTAAAGATGGGTTGATTATTACAAGAGCTATGGGAGCTGCAGCAATATCAGCCTGGATTTTTTCTTATTATTTTAGCTCAATTAGCTTTATCCTGCCGGCAGTTTACTTTTTAAATTCTCTAATTGCCATTAAAATTATTAAAAGTTCTGATCTGCTTCAGGGAGAATGGCTTGCCGGCTTACAGCATGATTTTATTGCTTTAGCAGGTCTTCTAGCACTACAATTTAATCTCGTAGAAAAAATAAATTATAATTCTCAAGATTTAATAGTCATTTTAGCTGTCTTAGCAGCTATTTATCTAACTTTTGTTGTAACTGCTGCTATAAAGGAACAATTGGATCTTAAAGAAACTAAAAAAATATTTAAGAAAGAATATACTTTGTTTTTAGTTCTGGCCTTTTTAAGTGCTTTAATGTCAGGTTTTAACTTTCTTTAAAATTACTAAAAGGAGACAACATTTTTATATGGTGTCTCCTTTTCCAGGTTATACTTATATAAACTATCTAATATTATATTTTAGACTAAATTTCCAGCCTTAATTAAATTATAATCACCATTTTTTAATAAATTACAAAGCTCACTTATAGTCACTGGTAATTTTTCTGAAACTATTCCGCCCAGTGCTAAATCCTCGTATTCGTGAAAATCTGAGCCAGAAATCATCTTTAATTCATATTTTTCAGCATAAGTAAATGCCTTATCATTTTGAGAATTATGACGTGGATTACCATTGTAAACCTCTAATCCATCCAGCAGTTTAATATCAGCAGGAGCCATACCAGAACGATAAGGGTGTGCTTGAAAAATTAATATCTCTTCTTCCTGTTTTTCAATTAAGATTCTAAATTCTTCTAAATTCAAATGGTGTAAATTAGGGTTATTTAACAAAAAATTTTCTTTTAAACCATAAATCAAATATTCGTTAGGATCATTATCAAATTTAATCTCTACTCCCAAAAAAATTTTAAAATCTAACTTATCAGCTATATTTTTTGCTTTTTTATAACCCTTTAAATATTTTTCAAGCTTCTTTTCCCAGCTTAAATCAGATATTTTATCAAAAAAACGAGCGTAATAGTGATCTGTTAAAACTAAAGCACTATATCCTGCCTCTTTATAGTTTTTCACTAACTCTGCTGCTTTTAGAGAACCACAGCGGCTGCTCTCGGAACTGTGAGCATGTAATTCTATTTTATATTTACTCAAACAAAACACCTCTGATTTTTAACATTTATCATAATTAACTCTCTCATAACTTAAAAGACCTATTTATCTTCTGCCAGATATCCTTACAGCGCCATTATATAATTTTTTATTAATAAAAGTCAAAAACCCCCGGCAGTTTAAATACCGGAGGTTAAATAAAATAATCTATTCAACTAAATTATATTCTCTTTTGACTCTTCCTTGCAATTGTAACTGCAAGTACAACTAGTAATGCTACAACTAACCAACCAAAAGCAACAAGTTCACTTACTGGATAGCCACCATAAGCAGTTGACAGTTCAGAAATTGTACTCTGAACAAATCCGATACCGATAAAGATTGGTGCAACAAATTTAATTAATACTTTCCAACCACTACCCATATGCAGATCAGAACTTTCATTCATATTATCTTTAATTGTATCTAAATCAAATGCATAACTTAATACAAGCATTTCTACTAAACCTACAAGTAATAAACCAAAAATATTTACAAAATGGTCAACAATATCTAAAATAGCTAAACCACCCTGAGTAACCATTGGAACACCAAGTATAAACCCAGCAATTGAAACTAAAGTAACAGCTTTTTTGCGGCTTAAACTAAAGTTATCAATTAGTGAAGAAACCACTGACTCAATTAAAGAAATACTTGATGATAATCCAGCAATAGTTAACGATAAGAAAAAGACAAAACCAAACAGTTGTGGTACTCCTGGTAGCAAGTTAATTGCCTTTGGAAAAGCAATAAAAGCAAGTCCAATACCCGATGTTGCAACATCAGCTATTCCTACACCCTGCTGTTGTGCCATATATCCCAGGACTCCAAACACACCAAAACCAACAACTATACTGAACACACTATTTGCTACACCTGCAATAATACCATTCTTTACTACGTCAGATTTTTTCGGCAAATAACTAGAATACGCTATCATAATTCCAAAACCTAAACTTAAGGTAAAGAATATCTGTCCATAAGCTCCAACCCAGATATTAAAATCTAAGATTTTAGAAAAATCCGGGGTGATAAAAGCCTTAATACCCTCCATTGCACCTGGAAGTGTTACACCTCTAAACACAATAACTACAACCATTAATGCTAAAAGAGGCATGAAAATTTTACTGGCTTTCTCAATTCCTTTTTCTACTCCACCAGCAATAATAACATAGTTTATCAGCCAAACAGCTAATAAAGCAAAGAAAATTTGCCACTGAATTCCCCCGAGTGTAAATGCACTACCACTAAACCCTAAAAAATCTCCAAAGAAAAATCCTTCAGGATCTGTAGTCCAGCCTAAAGAAAATGATTCAAAAACAAATAATAAACTCCAGGCAATAATAACGATATAATAAACTGTTACTACAAAGGCTACTAATACTGACCACCAGCCAATCCACTCAAACTTTTCTTTTACTTTCCTAAAAGAACTTGGAGCAGAATTTCTGGTAAAAAATCCAAATCCCATTTCAAGCAGTAACAGAGGTAATCCGGCAGTTATAAGAGCAAATATATATGGAAATAAAAATGCTCCACCACCATTTTCATATGCCTGATAAGAAAAACGCCAAATGTTACCTAATCCTACAGCTGAACCAATTGTTGCTAAAATAAATCCAAGTCTACTTCCCCATTGATCACGATTCTCTTCCATTTCTCTTTCCTCCTTGTCTTCTTTCTACTCATTTTATTTTAACCTGACATATCTGGCTCAGCTCAGCTAAAAATTAAATACTTAAAATACCAAAATAATAAACTAATAATACAATCTTAAATTCACTGCTAGATATTTTTTTGCTGCTGATAATATAAGATTGTATACTCATCTCAACTATTCTAATCAGGTTGAATGTATTATAACAAATAAATTCAACAATTTCCAGCTTTTAATACAAAAATCAAATAAATGTATTTAGAATTGATATTATCTTTAATTAAAGCTTTGAAATTTAGCGATTGATGCATACAGCTGAATATGATAAAATTAATTGGTAAAGTAAATATATAAAATCTAATAATAAGGAGGATTAATTATGGAAAGAGAAAATTGGACTTCCAGATTGGGTTTTATTCTTGCCGCTTCTGGATCCGCGATTGGTTTGGGAAATATTTGGCGTTTTCCTTTTGTAACTGGTACAAATGGAGGCGCAATTTTTATTTTAATTTATTTAGCTGCTATATTATTTATTGGATATCCTATTTTAGTATCTGAAATGTCTTTAGGAAGAAAGACTGAAAAAAATCCTATTGGAGCTTTTAAAAGTCTGGCTCCTAATACTCCCTGGTATCTTGTTGGAGCTTTAGGTGTTTTATCAGGTTTTGTAATTTTGAGCTACTATTCTGTTGTAGCAGGTTGGGGAATGTCATATATTTTCAAATCTCTAACATTTAATGTTGACAGCAACTTTGCTCAAATTTTTGGTTCACATATCAGTAGTCTAACTGAACCAATTTTATGGCATGGGGTTTTCATGCTGCTAACTATTGTTGTAATTGGTGCTGGTGTTGTTAATGGTATTCAAAAAATAGTTAAAATTTTAATGCCTATTTTATTTGGAATTATATTCTTGTTAATAATTCGTTCTGTGACTCTTGAGGGAGCTGCAGCTGGACTAAGTTTTTATTTAAAACCAGATTTTTCAGCAATCAGCTTTCAAACATTTACTGATGCTATTTCACAGGCGTTTTTCACTCTAAGCTTAGGAATGGGAGCAATTATTACTTATGGTAGTTACTTGAGTGATAAAGAAAGCATTAATGAAAGTGCAGCCTATGTTTTAATTTTTGATACAGCTGTAGCACTACTGGCAGGATTTGCAATCTTCCCTGCAGTTTTTGCTTTTGGACTTGACCCAGCTTCTGGTCCTGGCTTAACTTTTATTACCTTACCAGCAGTTTTTACTCAAATGCCTTTTGGTACATTCTTTTCTTTAATATTTTTTCTACTGCTGACTATTGCTGCTCTAACCTCTTCAATTTCTATGTTAGAAGTTGTTGTTGCCTTTTTGGTAGATGAGCATGATTGGAATAGAAAAAAAGCTTCTTATCTAATGGGTTTTCTCATCTTTTTAGTTGGTATTCCCCCATTACTTGGTTACAGCTCTTTTTCTAACTTTAGCTTTTTGGGCATGGATGTACTTGATACTTATGATTGGTTTTCAAATTCAATTTTCTTACCAACAGGCGGTATTTTAACATCTATTTTTGTTGGTCATATCTGGGGAAGCAGTAATGCAGTTGAAGAAGCTAATAAGAATAGCCGCTTTCATATTGGCAGCATTTATTCGATACTATTAAAATATATAGTTCCCACAGCTGTATTATTTATTATGCTTTTTACAATTTACCAAACAATCTAATCAATTTTTTTGAAAGTTAAATCTATAGGAGGTTCAATTTGCAGATGCAGATGACTGAAGAGCTATGTGTTCATTATGATCGTTGTGGGGGTTGTTCTACTCAAGAAACCCCTTATCAAAAACAGCTAAAAGATAAGAAGAAAATGTTAATAGATATTTTTAACGAGAAAGAGATTAATACTGATAATTTTGAAGGTATTTTAGCAAGCCCAGAAATTTATGAGTATAGAAACAATATGGAATTTAGTTTTGGCGACTTAAAAAAAGGTGGAAGACTGCAGTTAGGAATGCATCCCCGCGGTAGAAGATTTGATGTAATAACTGTAGATCAGTGCCAATTAGTTGATCAAGATTTCAGAGCTATTTTAAGCACTATCTTAAAATACTGCCGTGAACACCAATTCAAAAAATACCATATTAAATTAAGAGAAGGTTTTTTGAGAAATTTAGTTATTCGCAAAGGAATTAATACCGGTGAAGTTATTGCTAATCTGATAACAACAAGCCAGGTTGATCACGATTTTACTCCTCTAACTAATGAACTAAAAAGCCTCGATTTAAAAGGAGAACTGGTAGGGTTTATTCAAACAATCAATGATGACTTTTCAGATCAAGTCAGCTGTGATGAAATGAAAATTTATCACGGTAGAAATTATTTTTATGATCAGCTTTTAGATTATAAATTCAAAATAGATTCTCTCTCCTTTTTCCAAACTAACACCAAAGGGGCAGAATTGTTATATGCTGAAGCTGAAAAATATATAGGTAGTGCTCAAAACAAGGTAGTTTATGATCTCTATTGTGGGGCAGGTACTATCTCACAAAGTATTGCAAATGATGCTGATCAGATTTATGGAATCGAAATTGATAAGGCAGCTGCTGAAAGAGCTGCTGAAAATGCTGAGTTAAACAATGTGAAAAACACAAAATATATAGCTGGAGATGTGTTAGAAGAAATTCAAAACATTGATAAAAAAGCTGATCTAATAATCATTGACCCCCCTCGGCCTGGAATCAATCCTAAAGCTTTAGCTAAAATAGCTTCAGCTGATGCAGATGAAATTTTGTATATTTCCTGTAATCCTAAAAGTTTAGCCAGAGATTTAAAAGAGCTTAAAATCCATAATTATCAGTTAGAAAAATTCAAAGCTGTTGACATGTTTCCACATACTAAACATTTAGAAGTTATAACATTATTAAAAAAATCTTATTAAATCACAGGTTAAATAATTCAAACAGCTAAAATCAAAAACTTGTTAGAAAATCTAAAAATCAGCATCTGTAATTATTGACTAGATATCTACAGATGCTGATTAATTTAAAATCTATTATATTATAAATTACATCAAAACAGTATTGACTCCCAATATTAGCAATATTGCACCCCCAATATAATTAGCATATTTTTCAACTAAGGCAATATGTTTAATATAATTAACAATAATAAAAGATAGACCTGTCATAATTGAGGCTGCTGCACCAATTATAAGTGAGTCCTGAAAAATTATTAGTTCTCTAAAATTAAAGAGCAGAGAAAACCCTGCTCCAAGAGCATCAATACTTACACTTACTCCTAAAACAATAACAGTCCATAAGTTTAAATTTGTGTAAATACATTCTTCTTCATTTTTATACCCTTCACGAATCAATAAAATCCCCAGAATGAAAATTACTGCACCACTAAAATAATTAGAAATCGTAAAAAAATATTGGTCAATGTAATTACCACCCAGACCACCAATTAAAGCAAATAAAAATTGAAAAAAACCAAAAGAAAAAATAACTTTAGATTTTTCTACTATATTGGTTGGCTTACCACAGCCAATTGCCATTGTTACTCCCGCAGCGTCTAAGCCCAGGGCAAAAGCTACTAATAAAATATTTATTTTAAACCCCTCCATCATTAAAATATATCTTATTAAAAGTTATAGATATAATTCTTTTCTATATTTACTAATATTATAAAATATATAGCTTTAATATTCAATGATATGAAATTTAATTTAAGTGTTTAAAATAATTAAAATTTTTAAACTAAGATTATTTTAATCTACTCATAAACACTATCTAGTTATTTCACTTTACTAAAAATATCTGCTATAATTAAGTTATAAATTCCAGAGGAGGAATGATTATGGAACATAATAGTCTTGAAACTGCTAAAGCAGCTATTAAAATGTCTATTTCAAGCAGAAGTGAAGAAAAGAAATTAAAAAAGGAATTTGCAGCTGACGAAATAAATACTGCTGCTGTTGATTTTGGTGGTGAATTTAATAAATCAGTTCCTGAAATTATAGAAAGAGCAGTAATTGCTGCAAAGAGAGAAAATATAATCGACAATTCTCATGTAGCACAAGGGGCAGTTGCTGGAGCAGCACATGACGCCTTAGCCCAAATTATGCCCAGAACAATGGGTTTAAATGTTGGTGGGAAAATTGGAGTTGCCAGAAGTGGTGAACACATTGTTGTTGCTGTCTTTTTTGGAGTTGGTATGTTTAATTTAAATGAAGTAACTGTTGGGTTAAGCCACCGTTCTTTGTTGGATAATAAACAAAAATAGCTTAAATGAAAGTATCTAGTTTCACTTCTCACCTCTCCAAATAAAGTTGACAAAGGGATAATTATAATAGTATAATAAAGAAAATCAAATAACTGGTAGCATGGTAATACGGTAGGAGAAATTTGTAGGAAAGCTTAAGCTTTTGTTTAAACAAGGGGTTTTTATACCTAATTTTAAATCAAAATGCTATAAGCACTTTAACACTCCAGCTGGAGTGTTTTTTTATTATTCCCACTACCAGTTAGAAAGGGGAATAAAATAATGAAAAATAACTTTTTAGTTTTATTTGTTTTAACGTTGGTGCTGATTTTGACTGCTGCTTTTACAGCTGGAGCGCAAGAATACAAAATAGGAATTTCACAATTTGTTGAGCATCCTGCTTTAGATTCAGCAAGAGATGGCTTTATTCAGGGCTTAGCAGAGGCAGGTTTTGGTGAGGATAAAATTGAGTTTATTGAACAAAATGCACAGGCTGATTTTGCCACTGCCCAATCAATTGCTCAGCAGTTTAGAAGTAATAATCTGGATCTGATTTTAGCTATTGCAACACCTAATGCACAGGCAGCTGCAAATGTAATTACAGAAACACCTGTTTTGTTTACGGCTGTTACCGATCCAGTTGAAGCAGGAATTGTAGACAGCATGGAAAAACCTGGTGGTAATTTAACAGGAACTACAGACATGAACCCTGTTGCTCAGCAGATTGAATTAATTAAGGAATTCATTCCAGAAATTAAAGACTTAGGTGTTCTATATAACCCGGGTGAAGTTAATTCTGTTGTTCAGGTAGATATTGTTAAAGAAGCTACTCAGGCAATGGGAATCAACTTACACGAAGCTACTGTCAGCAACAGCAGTGAAGTAAGTCTTGCAGCTTCTTCTTTAGTTGGAGATGTAGACGCAGTTTATGTACCTACAGATAACATTATTGTTTCAGCTTTACCTTCTGTCTTACAGATTACTAATCAAAATAAAATACCTGTATTCGCTTCAGAAAATGGTCAGGTTAGACAAGGAGCAATAGCTACTTTAGGAATTGATTATAAGCTGCTTGGTATTCAAACTGGTAAAATGGCAGCTAAAGTATTAAATGGTGCTGATCCTTCAGAAATGCCTGTGGAATCTTCAGAAGAATTAAAGTTATATCTTAATACAAAAGCTGCAGATAATTTAGATTTAGAAATTCCAGCAGCTGTTTTAGATAGAGCTAATGTAATATATGAAGAAATAACTCAGGAGTAAACAATTTAATAAAATATTTGGTTTAGAAATGATGTGAGGTGTGTTATGAATCTAAGTTTTGCAATTACGTCTTTAGAACAGGGCCTTGCCTTTGGTATTATGGCATTAGGTGTCTTTATATCCTTTAGAATTCTTGATTTTGCTGATCTGACAGTTGATGGTAGTTTACCTTTAGGTGCTGCTGTTTCAGCAAGACTTTTGGTAGCTGGAGTTGATCCATTTGTTACCTTAGCTGCGGCAGTTGCTGCTGGTGGAATGGCAGGAGCAATTACAGGCTTCTTGAACACTAAATTAAAAATTGCTCCACTTTTATCAGGAATTTTAACAATGACTTCTCTTTACTCAATAAACTTAAGGGTAATGGGCAGACCCAATATTCCCTTGATTGGTAAAGGAACTATTTTTTCTTTTATTAGAGACCTTGGAATTCCCTATCCCTGGAATAATTTAATATTGTTAATTGTAATTATTACTGCAGTAAAATTGGTTTTAGATGCTTTCTTAAATACTCAAATAGGATTTGCACTGAGAGCTACTGGAGATAATCCTCAAATGATTAGGAGTATGGGAATCAGTACTAATTCAATGAAAATGTTAGGTTTAATTCTCTCAAATGCACTTGTTTCGTTATCTGGTGCGCTTGTTGGACAGTATCAGGGATTTGCAGATGTTAATATGGGAGTTGGTACAATTGTAGCAGGATTAGCTTCAGTTATTATTGGAGAAGTCGTAATCGGAGATAGATCTATTATTATCGCTACTATTGGTGTTATTATTGGTTCCATTCTTTATCGTTTCAGTATTTCAATAGCACTAAATTTAGGCCTGGCTGCTTCTGATTTGAAATTACTGACAGCTATACTGGTAATAATTTTCTTATCTACTCCAAGAATTAAAAAAGCATTGAGGTGATAAAAAATGCTGAAAGTCAAAAATTTAGAAAAAATTTTTTACAAAGGTACTCCAAACGAGAATATAGCAATTGATAAAATTGATTTAACAGTTAATGAAGGTGATTTTATAACAATAGTAGGTAGTAATGGAGCAGGTAAATCTACCCTTTTAAATTCTATTGCTGGAGTTTTCCCGGTTGAAAATGGGAGCATTATTTTAGATAATGAAAACATCACAAAAAAATCTGAATATAAATGTGCTCAAAAAATTGGAAGAGTTTTTCAAAATCCTTTAGCTGGAACTTCACCAGAAATGACTATTGAAGAAAATCTATCACTGGCGATTTCTAAGTCAAGAAATCTTTCTTTAAGGTGGGGTCTAAGCAAACATAAAAGAGAGATAATGCGTAAACACCTTGAAAAAATTGATTTAGGCTTAGAAAAAAGGTTAACTACTAAAGTTAAGCTTTTATCTGGAGGTCAGAGACAGGCTTTAACACTTTTGATGGCAACAGTAGCTAATCCTCGTCTGCTGCTTCTAGATGAGCATACAGCAGCTTTAGATCCTGCTACTGCAATTAAGATTAAAAATCTTACAGCTGAGCTGGTTAATGAAAATAATATAACTACCCTAATGATTACTCACAACATGGAAGATGCAATAAAAATGGGTAACCGTTTAATAATGATGGATGGTGGCCAAATTATTTATGATATAAAAGCAGAAGAAAAGAAAGATCTTACTATTGAAAAGCTGCTTAAGATGTTTGAAATCAAACATGGTGGTAAATTTAACAATGACCGAATGCTGTTATCTGTTTAATAAGATATTAAAGCTCCCTATTTTCATAGGGAGCTTTTTCTATACTCAATTATTATGAACTATATTAAGAGATTAATTGTTTATAATTTTATTTCTACAGCTTTATTTTCACTTCTGTACCAGCATCCAAAACATATTCTTTTTCAAAAACACTAAATTCAAGTGCTCCACTATTTTCTGCAGCTGTTTTTAACTTAAATTCATTTTTATTTAATATAATATCAAATTTCTTGTTTTGATAATTTAGCCTAAATTTAAGTTCTTCCCACGCCTGACATAGAACTGGTGTAAATGAAATACCTCCTTTATCAATTTTCATCCCAGCAAAACCATTAATTATTAACTGCCAGATCCCTCCAGCAGCTGCTGTATGAATACCACCAATAAAAGTTCCTCCACTAACTGCCTTATTTGTACTCATTAAATCAATAAAAGCAGACTTTTTAAAATAATCATAAGCTTCTTCTGCTCTTCCTAATTTAGCAGCAACAACTGCATACTGAGATGGGCTTAAAGAAGATCCATGTTGAGTTCTGGGCTCATAGTAATCATAATTTGCTTTCAAGACTTCCTCAGAAAAAATATCATGCAGGTTAAATAACTGAATTACATCAGCCTGTTTAATTACCTGTGTGAAAACAGCTACCCCATTAGGCCAACCCCAATATTCATCTTTATTAATTAATCTATCTTTCAGCACTTCTGCTGTGGTATCTTCAAGCTCGAAATAACCATCAAATTGTTCGATTAAATTATTCTGATCTGGCTGAGATAAGTAAATCTTTTCAGCTATCTCCTGCCAGGCAGTAATTTCAGATTGATCTAAATTAATTTTTTCTTTAAGCTCTTCCAACTTTGAAGGATATTCATTTTCCATCTTAAAATAAAAATACAGTGCCTTTTTTAGAGCAAATTGTGTCTGATAATTAGTAAAAGCATTATTATCTACATTTTCATGGTACTCATCCGGACCCAGGAGCCTAATAACATCATACTGGTCTTTGTACTGATTAAAGTGTACTCTGGAGTGTAGAAATCGTGCAACCTCAAATAAAATTTCTGAACCATAGTTAATAATAAAACCAAGATCCTTTGTAGCTAAATAATATTTCCAAATAGCATAGCTTATATCAGGAGAAACATGAATCTGCCAGTCATTAAAATGATTTCTAATTTTACGACCACTAATTACATCTTTAAAGAAAAACGATGGACACAATTCTTTCCCACTTTTTCCAGATATCCAGGCATAAAATGCACCAGCATATCCTAGATTTTCTGCTTTTTCACGAGCTCCATCTAAAGTATGATATCTATATTTTAAAATATTTTTGGCTGTTTCTGTTTCTGTAAATAAAAACATTGGTAAATTAAATATCTCCTGATCCCAAAAAGCTGAGCCTTGATAAGCTTGACATGATAAGCCACGTGCACCAATTGGTAGCCGTTCACTATGAGCTGGGGTGGCAATAATATTATGATAAAGATTAAATCTTACTGCCAGCTGATCTAAGATATTTCCTTTAATTTGGATATCCATCAGTTTCCATTTTTTATCCCAAACTGCCTGATGCTTTTCTTTTAAACTATCATACCCTGATGCTAGTGCTAACTCAGCATCATTTAAAGCAGCTTTTAATGGATCTTCCAGATCATTACTTGAATAGACAATCATATTTCTTTCCAATTCTACTTTTCCTGCTTCAGCCTCTACATTTATTAATAAATAAATTGATTTGTTTTCATTTTCAACTTTTAAATTTTTAATTTCACCTCTTTTAAATTTAAAAGACAAAGCTGTTACTAAGGTGATTTTACTCTCCACTGTATTTGATTTTAAATAGATAAGATTTTTATTAGAATCATATTCTCCACTAAAATTTTCTAGATGACCTCCATTTAAATCCCATACGTCACCATTAATTCCTATTTTTAATTGAATCTCTTTTTGATCCAATTTATTTACTTGATAATTATTTGCAATCAAATGCAGATTATTATAAGAAGCAAACCTTTCTGAAACTATTTCAATATCATTTTCTACTTTGGAATTAGATATTCTTTTAAAAATTCCATATTTATAATTGAAGTCCAGCTCTGTAGACATTATATTTTCTTCAGGATAATCACCAAAATCTTTTTCATTTAAAATAACTTTTGTTGTTAGTGCATTGGGCGAATTAGACAATTCTCTCCATTTACCATCAGCCATATCATATGTATCAGTTACAACACATGCCTGATATTCATCTTTCCCCCACTCTTCCAAAGTTCCTCTGTACCCAAGATAACCATTGCCACATAATAAATTACTGCCATAATGAACCAGCTGTTCTTCTTTTAGTTCTTTTATTTGCAAGTTCCAACCATCTTTTATTTCAAAGAAGTTATTATAATTCAAATTTATACCTCCCAATATCTAATTTTAAATTTAAACAAATAAATTAGGCCATCAGATTATAGTTTCATTATAATCCTGATGGCCTGATTTCTATATTCTCTAATCAGTTTATTATTCTTATCTAAGCTTATCTGTTATCAATTATGCTGATAAAAACTTAAATCTACATTATCCTTTTACAGCTCCAGCAGTCAATCCAGCTACAATTCGTTTCTGGAATATTAAAACTAAAACTACAATTGGAACTGTAACCATAACTGCAGCTGCCATGATTTCTCCAAATGGCTCCTGACGGGCAAATTCTCCTGAGAAGAATTGAATAGCTACCGGTACAGTTCTAGCACCTGGATCAATTGATGTAAATGTTAAAGCAAAGAGGTACTCATTCCAGGCCTGAATAAATGATAATAAACCGGTTGTAACTAATGCCGGTGCAGTCAAAGGAAGTAGTATCATGTGGAAAGTCTGAAATGGTGTTGCACCATCTACCTGGGCAGACTGCATAATTTCATCAGGTAAATCTCTAAAGAATGAAGTTAAAACCCAGGTTGTAAATGGCAGTGTAAATAGTAAATAAGTAAAGATCATACTTACCCTGGCACCTAAATTTAAAGCATTAATTACTGCATACAATCCAGATAAGACTGTGACCTGAGGAAACATTGTCATTGCTAAAATTGTGTATAATGCAGGTGCTTTACCTTTAAAACGTAGTTTTCCTAAGGCAAAAGCTGCAAATGATCCTGTTAAAAGAGCCAGAATTGTAGTTGAAGTTGCTACTATTGTACTGTTAATTAAACCTCTAACAAAACCACCATTAGAAAATATAGCTCTATAGTTTCTAGTAAAAAACGATATCTCACCTGTATCAGGGTCTCTAGGAATTAAAGTTGCTGGAGTCATATTAAGCTGAGCCTCTGACTTTAAAGAAGAAGAAATTGCCCAGTAAAATGGAAATAATAAATATATAACAATTACTGCCAGCACAAGATAGAACAAGATTTTTTTAAATATTTTCTTCTGATCTCTTGTCATTCTGTATCAACTCCTAAAGATTTCATATAAAGAACAGCAAAACCAAAGATTATAATGAAAATTATAACCCCAATAGCTGAAGCCATTCCCATCTGCCTGGCCTGAATTAATTGAAAATAGTTAAAACTGGCCATTGAATATCTTTTCTGTGACAACATTACCTGGAACACATCAAATACTCTTAAAGCATCTAAAGTTCTAAAGATTAAAGCGACTGCCAGTGATGGTTTCAATAATGGTAAGGTAATATTAAAAAACTGTCTAAACTTACTGGCTCCATCCATTTCTGCTGCTTCATATAATTCATTTGGAATCAACTGTAAGCCAGCCAGAATTAAAAGAGCCATGAATGGTGTGGTTTTCCAAACATCAACCGCTATAATTGCTGGAAGCTGTAAAGAATTATTGCTTAAAAAAGAATAACTGCCTTCGATTAAACCAAACCTGTCTCCTAACATATTAAACAAACCTGCCCTTGTTGGCTCAAACATCCATTCCCACATTCTAGCAGAAACAACTGTGATTACGGCCCAGGGGACTAACATTACAGCCCTCATTGCCCCTCTACCCTTAAATTCACTATTAACAACAAGTGCAACTATTAAACCAAGGACTGTCTCAAAAAATACTGAAAATATCGTGAAGATTAAAGTGTTCCAGACAGATTTAATAAAATCTGGAGTCCGTGCACCCACCACATATCGATTGCCAAAAAAGCTAAATTCAAATGAAGGTCGATATAAATATGGGTCTCTTGGTAAAACTCTTATCGGTCTTTGAAATTGCTTTTCTCCAGTTCTTTCATCAACTGCCTGCTCACCAGTTTCTTCATCAATTATAGGTTCTAATTCTTTAACAGTAACTGATAAAAGTGCTTGATAATTATCTAAACCAACAAAACTGGTTTCTTTGCTTGAAGCAAATTCCTTGTCAGTAAAGCTGGTATAAAATACTTGGCCCAGAGGATATAAAGCAATTATGATTAAAATTAGGAATGCTGGTATTAATAATTTAAAAGCCAATCTTTGTTCTTCTTTTGCCAGATTTGATGAATTACTATTTGCCATTAAGCTCCCCCCTTTTTTTAGAAAATCTGGAGAGGAAATTCCCCTCCAGATTATTAATAATTTTAAAGAACTTTACTTATGGTTGTACTGGATCACCAGTTTCAAATCCTGTAGTATCCATTAAGTCTAATTCTAAATACTCAATAGCTGTTTGAGCATCACTTTCACCAGTTAGTACTGAATGAACTGCCTGGAAAAATAACTCTGATACCTGGTTATATTGAGGAGCAGTTGCTGTGGAAGGACGAGCTACAGCATTTGTAAATACATCATAAAGACTGCCAAAGAAAGGAACTGCTTCCAGTACGTCTTCATCTTGATATAATGATTTAATTGTAGGGTTGAAAGCTCCTTCAACAGCACGCATTTTTTGTACTTCTTCTCCAGCTAAGAACATGGCTAATTTAGCTGCTTCTTCAGGATGATTACTGTACTTACTTACACCTAAGTTCCAGCCTCCTAAAGTTGCTGCTGATTTACCACTATCTCCAGCAGGTAAAGGTGCTACATCAGTGTTGCCATTAGTAGGTTTACCTTCTTGATTTGCTAAAGCATATGCATAAGGCCAGTTGCGCATAAAGAGTGCATTACCTGCTTCAAACATTGAACGAGCATCTTCTTCGCCCATACCTGTTACACCAGTTGGAGAAATATTTCCTACCCAACCTGCAGCTTGATTAATAATCTCAATTGCTTTATCATTATTAATTGTTATTTTCTGATCAGGACTTACTATCTGTCCACCACCATTAGAATATGTCCATTCTAGAGCGTCACAAGTTAAACCTTCATAAGCGTCTCCCTGCCATACATAACCATAAAAATCTTCATTACCTGCAGCTCTTTCTTCTTCCATAATATATTGAGCAGTTTCTTCTAATTCATCCCAGGTTTCTGGAACTTCACGGTCATATTTTTCTAAAAGGTCTGTTCTGTAATATAAAAGACCTGCATCTGTAAACCAAGGCATAGCAACTAAACGACCATCAGTTGTTGTATTGTTCTCAACGATTGCCTGGAAATGCTTATCAACAACTTCTTCGGCACCATAGTCATAAAAATCAATAAAGTGCTCTGCTAAATCACCTGGCCAAATTACATCAATTTGATAGACATCTACTTCAGGACTTTCAGCTTCTAAAAACTGTAAATAAAGCCCTAATCTATCATTAGCTAAATCAGGGGTTTCTAAAACTTCTACTGTTACATTAGGATTCATTTCCATATACATTTCTGCAGCTTTAATAGTTAGTTCTTTTTCCTGACCAACTGCACCACCAGCAACAGTTAAAGTAATCTCCTCTCCATGATTATCAGCAAAAGCAACCCCACTAAATGTAATAACAAAAACTAAAGCTAAAACTAAAAATAAATTTTTTCTCATTAATAATTCTCCTCCTCAAATTGATTGATGAATTTAAATATGTTAAGAATATAAAATAATCTTAACTACATATTATTGTTCATAATCACCTCCTGATTAGTAGTAAGTTCATTTAATTTATTTGTGCTTTCTCTAACCACAAGTTCATGTGGAATAAAGACTTTATTATCTTCTATTTTCTTTTTCTTAATAATCTTAGTCAAAATCTCTATACTTTTTAAACCTAAATGATAACCAGATTGTTTAATAGTAGTTAAAGCAGGACTTATGTATTTTCCCAATTCAATACCATCAAAACCAACAACTGAGATATCTTCAGGTACCCTGATTCCTTGTTCTTTTAAATATCTAATAGCTCCAACTGCCATTTCATCATTAAATGCAAAAATTGCTGTTACATCCGGAAATTTATCTATAATTTTTTGAGCTGCTGAATATCCGCTTTCAAAGGTGAAATCACCTTCGATTATTCGGGCTGGATCGTATTTTATATTACTTAATCTTAAAGCCAGTTTAACTCCCCTTGCTCTTTCCTGACTGGCAAGCATATCCAGATCAGGTCCTTTTATAAAAGCTATATTTCTATGCCCAGCCTGACAGAGGAATTCCACCATATCATAGGCTGCAGCAACATTATCAACAGTAACACAGCTAATTTCAGGATCACTAATATAACCAGATGCAAAAACAACAGGAATATTATAATTTTTAACTATTGAAAGAAGATCATTATAATAATTAGTTGTTATCAAAATAATTCCATCAATTTTTTTCTGCTTCATAATATTCAAATAATTTTGCTCTTTTTCAAATTCTCCATCAGAATCACCATAAATAAGAGCAAATCCGCGCTCTCTGGCCTCAGCTTCAATGCCCTTTAGTAAATTTGCTAAAAAAGGCCTCTCCATTCCAGCACCAATGACTCCAATTAGATTGCTGGTATTTGTTCTCAATATTCGAGCAGAATCATTAATTTGATAATCCAGCTTTTCAACAGCTTTTTCAACTCTTTTTGCTGTTTCTTCTCTAACTAGTGAACTATCATTTAGAACACGCGAAACTGTACTTAATGAAACTCCTGCTAATTTTGCTACATCTTTCATAGTAACATCCATAATTTTCTCTCCCAAATTGTAATGAAATCCATTTCACTATTTATAATATTCAATACAAAGGGAATAATTCCTGCAAAAATTACAGATTTTTTTGATAATTTGAGTATTTTTAATAATTTTAGCAGTAATTCAGCCTGAATAAAGCAAATTTGATTCAAAGTTTTAGTATCTTGATCAAAAGACTTTATATTCTAAATATTATTGTATTTCAGTTATTTTATATTATGAAAATCGTCTGAAAAAATGAAATGGTTTTCATTGAGCGCAATTTTGAACTCTTATTCAAAATATAAGAGTTCAAATCTATTTTTGCTGTTAATGTTTTCTAAAAAATCATAATTAGACAATTTATCAGATACTAAAAAATGATTAACACCCTTTAATAAGACCAGATAAGGATTGTCTTTAATTAAAATTTCTTCTATTATTGCATAAGCTCTATTTTGATTTTCCTTATTCTTTGTTAGCCTTATATAATCAATTAAATTATCAATTCTACTATTTTCATAGCTAAAGTAATTTTTTTCTGATCCAGAATAAAAATTATCAGCAACAAAATCAAATTTGTTCTCATAATCATATGACATCACAAAAAGATCATGATTAGAGTTCTTTTGCAGCTGCTTTAAATATTGAATCCAATTATACTTTTCCACCTGAAGCTTAACATTAATTTTTTTTAGTTCTGTTTTTAAAAATTCAGCAGTTTTTAAGCTGAGATCAGAATTATTAGTAATAATCTTCAGCTCAAAATCATCAAGAATACTTTGTTCATTTTCTAGTGCAGCTTCACTTTGAGCAGAGATTCTATTCAATAAATTAAAACCATCACTCATATTTTGGCTATGAATAAAATTATTAACTTTAACTATCTGATTAAATTGATTTTTATTTAAAGATAACTTAACTTTATTTTTTATTGTTTTATATTTTCTTTCCTCAATATAATCTTCTCTAAAATCAAATGCCACAAAATATAAATTATTATTAATTACTGTTTTAAGCTCGTAATTTTTAAAGTCTTTATTAATATGATAATAATCAATTAATTGTCCATAACTAAGCTGATATAAATCAAATTCTTTGTAACTACTATCTAAATTATCACTATTGTTAAAATAATATTCTATTTGATTTAAATAAGGTAATTCATTCTGCTGATTTGTCTTTTTCCAATAATTTTGATTTTTGGTTAACTGAATTTGATTATTAGTAAAACTGTTAAATTTAAACGGACCTGTACCAATTGGATTTAGAGAAAATTTTTGATCTGACTCTAAAACAGCTCTTTTAGGAATAACTACAGCTGCTTCCTTAGCTAAATTATAAATAAAAGGCGCAAATGATTCTTTTAAACTAATTTGAAGCTGATAATCATCTATAACTTTAATCCCACTTATTTCATCTGTTTTTTGAGCTTGATAATCATTAAACCCTTTTACTTTTTCAAAAAGATCTGAATGTGGAGATTTATTATTGGGATCAGCCAAATATTCAAATGACCATTTCCAATCTGCTGCAGTAACTTTTCTCTGCTCTAAATCTACTTCTCTTCCATTAAGCTGATAGGGATGAAAGTATACATTTTTCTTTAAATTAAATGTAAAAATAGTTGCATCAGTATTAATTTCTAGGGATTCGCTTAAATTATTGCTTAATTCACCCTGATTGTTTAAGATCAATAATCTATCAAAAATTTGACTATTTATTGTTTTTTCTATTCTGCTTGTTGAATAAATTGGATTTAAAGTCAAAGGGCTTTTATTGAATTTAACTCTTAAATTCCCTCCATAGTTTTCGGCATTTACAGTAAAAGTAATTGAAATAATAATTAAAAGTATTAATAAATATATTTTTTTGTCTAACATTTATATTCCCCCAAATTAGATTAAATATTACTTTTCAGCTTAGTTATATTATTCTTCAAAAATAGAAAAATCCCTGTTTGGAATTTAAATATCCAAACAGGGATTTAAAAATTTAAGCTTAATCTATTTATCTAATAAGTGACAGGCAGCAAAGTGTCCCTCACCATATTCTTTGAACTCTGGTTCTTTCACAGAACAGGGTTCAAAAGCTTTTGGACAGCGGGGATGAAATCTACAGCCTGAAGGTGGATCTACCGGTGATGGTACATCCCCTTCTAAGACAATTCTGTCCTTTTTCTTTTTCGGATCAGCCTCTGGAATTGCAGATAATAAAGACTGAGTATATGGGTGTTTCGGGTTAGTATATAGTTCGTGCTTATCAGTTAATTCTACAATCTTACCTAAATACATTACCGCAACCCGATCACTTATATGCTTAACTACACTTAAATCATGAGCAATAAAAAGATAAGTTAATCCATATTCTTTCTGTAAATCCTGCAGCAGATTCACAACCTGTGCCTGAACTGAAACATCAAGTGCAGATACCGGCTCATCTGCAATAATAAGCTTTGGATCTACTGCTAAGGCTCTTGCTACACCAATTCTCTGTCGCTGGCCACCACTAAACTCATGGGGATAGCGGTGCATATACTCTGCACCAAGACCTACGTTTTCCAGTATTTCTCTTACCTTTTCGTTACGCTCTTGTTTATTCTTTGCTAAATTATGAATATCAAGTGGTTCACCAACTATATCAGCAACCGTCATTCTTGGATTTAATGATGCATAGGGATCCTGAAAGATAATCTGCATATCTCTTCTTATCGCCCGCATTTCCTTTTTGTCAAGATCCATTACATTTTTGCCTTCAAAAATAACTTCTCCTGCTGTTGCCTCTAAAAGTCTTAATATTGTCCGACCGGTTGTTGATTTACCACAGCCAGATTCTCCTACCAGACCCAGAGTTTCTCCCTCTTCTACTGCAAATGAAATATCATCAACAGCTTTTACATGAGCAACTGTCTTTTTAAAGATTCCAGCTTTAACCGGGAAGTATTTTTTTAGATTCTTAACTTCGAGTAAATTTTCAGCCATTATTTCTGAACACCTCGATCCTCATAAATTCTTTCTCCGCGCTTTTTGATCTCTTCTAAATCTTTATACCTCCAACAGCGAACCTTATGTCCTGCTGCTGCTTCTTCTAAAGGAGGCTCCTGATCATAACATTTACCCTCTGCTAGAGGACAGCGGGTATTAAATTTACATCCCTCAGGAAAATTAAGTGGAGATGGTACACTACCTGGAATTGCTTCTAGACGATCAACATCCTTATCTAATTTAGGGATTGAATTCATTAATCCCCAGGTATATGGATGTTTGGGGTCATCAAATAATGTATCGACATCTGTGTATTCTACTACCTTACCTGCATACATTACTGCTACCCGATCAGATACTTCAGCAATTACTCCCAGATCATGAGTAATCATCATTATCGACATTCCATAGCTTTCTTTTAAAGAGTTCATCAGTTCTAAAATCTGAGCCTGGATTGTTACATCAAGTGCAGTTGTCGGTTCGTCGGCAATTAACAGTTTTGGATCACAGCTTAATGCCATAGCTATCATAACACGCTGTCTCATACCACCGGATAATTGGTGGGGGTATTCATCTACACGCTGTTCAGGCAGTGGAATACCTACTTTTTTAAGCATATCTATAGCCTGTTTTCTGGCTTCTTTTCTGTCTACACCTTTGTGCAGCATTATCGCTTCAATAATCTGGTCTCCAACAGTATAAACTGGATTTAGAGAAGTCATTGGCTCCTGAAAAATCATGGAAATGTCATTTCCACGGATTTTACGCATTTCCTTCTCAGAAATCTTGGTTAAATCTTTTCCTTGAAAATTAATTTCACCAGCTTCTATTCTTCCTGGTGGGGATTCTACTAACCTCATTATTGATAAAGAGGTAACACTTTTCCCACAGCCAGATTCACCTACAATACCTAAAGTTTCACCAGGGTAAATTTCATAATCTACTCCATCTACCGCTTTAACTACTCCTTCTTCAGTATAAAAATATGTTTTTAAGTTTTTAACTTCTACTAAAGCTTCTTTATTCAAGAAATTCACCTACCTTTTTGTTGTCTAGAAAATAAACATCCTAGTTCAGTTTCGGATCTAAAATATCACGAAAAGCATCACCAATAAGATTCCAAGATAAACAAAATAAAGTGATTGCTATACCAGGAATTATAAGTGTATACCAGTAATTTAATGGATTGCCTTCAACACCTAAGATCCAATTACGAGCAAAGGAAATCATCTGCCCCCAATCAGCATAACCTTCAGGTGTACCTACACCTAGAAAACTAAGAGTAGATGCGGTAATAACCATTGATCCCATTCTCATTGAAGCTTGAATCACAACTGGGAAAATAGTATTTAAAATTATGTGTCTGAAAATAATTCTAAAGTCATTGGCACCTAAAGCAAGTGCAGCCTGAACAAATTCATCTTCTTTAACTGATAAGACCTGTGAACGCATTAATCTAGCTGTACTCATCCAGCTAAAGGTAATTAAGGCGATCATAACATTAGCCAAACCCTGACCTAAAATTGTAACTAAAACAATAGTTGCTATTATAAAAGGAATTGACATAAAAACATCAGTAATTCTCATTAATATTTCATCAATCCAGCCCCCATAATAAGCAGCTATAGTTCCTAAAACTATTCCAATCGAAGTACTAATTCCAACAACAATTAATCCTATTCTAAAAGCAGTTCTAGTTCCCCAAACAATACCATAAAAAATATCATATTGACCTTCAGTAGTTCCAAAAATGTATTCATCGCTTGGTGGTTGAGGTTCAATTGACCAACCAGCTCTTGGAATTAAATACGGATCATCTGGATCACGGGGTGGTGCTATCCAGGGTGCGAAAACTGCAACTATAATAAAAAATAAAATTATTAAAATACCAAGTAATGATATTTTATTCTGCAACAACCGTTTAACAACTTCTTGCCATTCCACTAAACCATCACTCCAATCTAATTCTTGGGTCAATTACAGCATATGATACATCCACAAAGAGGTTAATTAATATTAGAAGAAAACCAAAATATAAAGCTCCACCTAATACACCAGGATAATCAAGCTGCTGTGCTGCATTTGCCATAAACTGTCCTAATCCTCTTATATTAAAAATACTTTCTACGATAACAAGCCCACCTGCTAATCCAAGTACCATCTGACCGGCAACTGTAACTACCGGAATTAAGGCATTACGAACTGCATGTTTATAAACAACAATATTATCTGCAAGTCCTTTGGCTCTAGCAGTACGAATGTAATCTTTTCTTAATGTCTCTAACATGTTTGAACGTGTTATTCTTAATATAAAAGCCCACCATAGTATTGAAATAGTTATAACAGGAGCAATTAAATGCCTTATAGCATCTAAAACAATAGAAAAATCAAAGTTTAAGATTCCATCAAGAATATACATTCCTGTATAACTAATAAAGTCTGCTGAACGAACTATCTCTGTAGCCCAGTTTGATAATCTTCCTGGAGGAAGCCAGCCTAAAACACCATAGAAAATCATCAACACAATTAATCCAAAAACAAATGATGGGAACGACCATCCAATTACAGCAAAAATCCTAATCGTATGATCTAAGGCTTTATTATGATGAACCGCCGAGAGAACTCCCAATATTATACCACCAAATATCACTGGAACTAAAGATAATAATGCCAGTTCTAAAGTAGCTGGAAATCTATCGGCTATGGCCTTAGTAACGGGGGCTCCGGCCGATTCTGACCAACCAAAATCTCCTTTTAAAACACCACCAATCCAGCGTCCATATTGTTCATACCAGGGGTCATCTAATCCATATTTGGATACTAACTGATCAATATCTTCAGCTCCCTTTAACTGAGCTGGATCATTGATATAAGTACTAAGTCTTTGATAAGGTCCTAACATCATAATCATAGAAAAAATTAACATACTTACTCCAAAGAGGATTATCGGTAATATAAGTAAGCGTCTTGTAATATAAGCTATCATCCTCTATATTCATCCTTTCCAACTTTTAATTATCTAAACAATAATATATCTGGGGAGCAAATATCCCCCCAGATATTTATTGAAAATATTTTTACTAATTTATTTTCTTATTTATCCAGTGAATAGAAATAGTCACCTGGATCTCTAATTGGGTCATAATACCATCCTTCAACCCAATCTCTCATAACTACCTGAGCAGATGGCTGATATAGATAGAAATCTGTACCATTTTCGTAAGATAATCTTTGAATTTCTCGATAAATTTCCTCACGAGCTGCTGGATCAGTTAAAGAAATTGCTTCTTTAATTAAAGGATCAATATTTTCTTTTGCAAACTCAGCATAATCTTCTCCTTTAAATCCACCATAAGTTCCTGTGCTGCTTACAAATGGAACCACAAAGTTATGTGGATCGGCATAATCAGCACCCCAGGCAATAAAGCCTAAAGTAAACTTTTGAGCAATTAACTTATCAAGATAAGATGCCCACTGAATTCCACGTACATTAACTTTAAACTTAGGATTAATCTGTTCTATATAGAACTTAAGCATATCTACAGCACTCTTACGAACATCGTTACCTGAGTTATAAAGAATTGTAATTTCAAATCCTTTTTCCCAAAGTTCTCCATCAAAAGCCTTTTTAAAGTGCTCTTCAGCTTTTTCAAGATCTAGTTGGTAAGTTGTAGAATTTTCATCATAACCTAATAGTGGCTCAGGAATTGGACCTCTACCCTGCTGACCATCACCATCTAATACATCATTAATAAATGCTTCATATTTCATTGAATAAAGGAAGCCTTTTCTAACATCAATATCACTAAAGAAGTTAGAAGGAATACCATTACCATCCAGCTTACCACTGTGAACATCAGGGTTACCTTCAGTTACAATATTATAGTTCATTAAACCAGCACCCATATAGATGTTTGGTAAACCTGTAATTACTTCTACTCCATCCATATTTTCTACCTGACTCATATACTGTTTATCTACATATACAATATCAGCATCTCCACGCTGCAGCATTAATTTACGTGTTGACCACTCATCAATCATTCTTAAAATAACCTTTTTCACAGAAGCAGGCTCACGCCAGTAATCTTCATTTCTATTTAATACAATTTCTTCACCATTAACCCATTCTATTAATTCATATGGACCAGTACCATTCATGACATCATATAATGGATCATCTTCTTTAGTTGGGTTAGTATATTCAGCAATTGTTTCTGGCTGACCATCCCAATCTCCCTGCTCAATTGTCCACTCTTTGTCAATTATTGCTCCAAGGCCATTACCCTGAGCAATAATACTTAAAAACGGTGGGAATGGTTGAGGTAAGTGGAAAATAACACTATTACCATCAACTTCAACAGCTTTTTCTAAATAAGCATATACTTCAGCTGATTCTTCTGCAGTTAATTCTTTAGCACTTTTTTCTTCTCCTAAAACTTCAGAAATCACATCAGATAAAGAACCTTTCTGAAATAACGGTTCATAAATCATCCATGCAGGTCCACCATCACGATCCTGAATTAAAGCTCTTAAAAATGTATATTTAACATCTTCAGCAGTTAATTCATTACCATTATGGAATACTACATCTTCTCTAATTGGAAATTCGTAGGTAGTATTATTATCTCTAATTAAACCATTTTCAACTGTTGGTACCTCTGTAGCTAAATGAGGCAAAAATTTTGTTATATCACCCTGGTCAAACTTAATTAAATTTTCATAAACATTATCAACGATCTCTGCACTGGCAGAATCATACTGAAAATGGGGATCAAGACTATCAATTGTACCCATATTAACTTTAACAAAAGTATCAGGATTTTTAACGTCCTGTGCCCCTACCATAGAGGACATTGATAATAATAAAAATAAAGTTAAAGAAATTATTAATGTTTTTTTCATGCTCGAAATTCCCTCCTAATAGTTGTTTAAAATAAAAAAATTACTCCCTAATCTCTAATCAATTCTTTATCTTATCCCTCCTTCGAAAAAAATATGAATTTAGATAAGAATCAAAATTTCTGATATCAGATTCTTTTACTATTAAATTTTTACTAACTTAAATTATATAATTATTTATTAAAAAAATCAAGTTTTAGCAGCGGCAAGATCCCTGAAGATTGAAGTTCAAGGATTTTTTTCTAATCTAGATTCTAATGAACTAGTTTAAATAATGACAAATTTAAAGCTTGATAATTATAAAATTCTAGTTTGTTTTCTTTATAATAATCTTTAGTTGAAATTACTCTTCTTACAAAATTATCGGTTTCTTCAAAAGGGAGTTTTTCATTAATATCACCCTGCCATCCATCATCAATCCAAATTCTAACGTTATTCTCACCTGCATTATAAGCTGCAATAGTTTTAATCAGATCACTATCAAATTTTTGATATAAATAAGAAAAATACCAGCTGCCAAATTTAATATTAAGTTCGGGCTGATTTAAATCCTCTAATTGAAAATCTTCATATCCCAGCTCTTCTGCTATCCAGATTGCTGTAGATGGCATTAACTGCATTAACCCAACTGCTCCTTTGGAAGATTCAGAGTAATTATTAAATCTACTTTCTACATAAATTAATGCTGCAAGTAATTCTTCTTCAATCTCAAATTCTTCTGCATATTTTTGAATTTCTGCTTGATATTTTATTTCTTCAAAATTTCTTCTAACTACCCACAGATCAAAATCACAAGCTGCAAAAGAAAAAACAAGAATAGCCAGTAAACTTAAAACTATTATTTCCCTAGAATATTTTTTGACCAACTTGATTTATCCCCCTTACTAAATTCTATTTTTTTCTGCCAGGGAACAAATAATCATTTCAGCAGTTGCTAAATTTGTTGCTAAAGGAATTTCATGAACATCACAGAGTCTTAAAAGAGCACTAACATCTGGTTCATGCGGCTGAGCAGTTAAGGGATCTCTGAGAAAAATAACACCATCCAGGCGATCTTTAGCAATTTCAGCACCAATCATTTGATCTCCACCAATAGGGCCAGATGCCATTCGTTCAACGTCAAGACCGGTTGTTTCAATTAACCTCTGTCCTGTTGTACCAGTAGCAATTAGTCGCATATTTGCCAGAACCTCCCGATGTCTTTTGGCAAATTTTATCATATCTTCTTTTTTTTCATCATGTGCAATCAAGGCAATTCTAATCAAAGTATCATCTTCCCCCTTTAATACCTTCTCCCACTTCAGATCTAAGTTCTTTTTCAATTCTTCAATAGTTGAATTGTTTTCTATAACTACATCGGCTCTAGCTTTTTTTTCTTCAATAGACATCTGAGATTCTATTCTATTTAGAGCTTCCTCGCGCTTCAACCCATTTCTTTTCTGTAATCTTTTTATCTGATCCGATTGTGAGCTGGAAATAACCCAGACCTGATCACAGAAACGTTCTAAACCAACTTCATATAAAAGTGGTGCCATAAAAACTACAATTTTGTCATTTTCTAAAAATTGGTGAGCTTCTTCTTTCATTTCATAAATAATCAATGGATGCAGGAGAGACTCTAGCTTTTTTCTTTTAATAGAGTCCGAAAAAATCATTTCACCCAATTTTTCTCGATCGATTTCTCCATTTTCTTTTAAAATATCTTTTCCAAATTGATCAACTATTAGCTGCCATCCTTTTTCCCTTTTTTGAGTTATTTTATGAGAAATTTGGTCAGCATCAATGATTTTAGCACCCTTTTTTTCTAGATAATCTGCTGCAGTTGATTTTCCAGTAGCAATTCCACCTGTTAAACCTATGATCATATTATCCTCCTTTTCCATCTTTATTTTTGACACTGAGGACAAAAATAAGTTGAACGTCCACTGACTTTAATTTTATTGATTTTAGTCCCACAGGAGTAACATTCTTTCCCCTCACGCTGGTGAACTTTCAATTCTTCTTGAAATGATCCTTTTTCCCCAAATGCATTAACGTAGTCACTGAAGCTTGTACCACCATAAATGATTCCTCTTGCTAAAATATGACGCATATTGTGGTAGATTTTTTCTTTCTCAGCTTCTGTCAGAGTGTCTGCTGTTCTGTCAGGTCTAACACCAGACAAAAATAGGATTTCATCTGCATATATATTGCCAATACCTGCTACAAAATGTTGATTTAAGAGCAGAGACTTCATTAAAGCCCTTCTATTTTCAAATAACTTTTTAAAATCAGTCAGAGTCAAATCTTCACTTAAAGGCTCAGGACCCAAATCTGCAAGTCCTCCTGCTTGTTCTGGATGATCTTTATCGATTAAATAAACTCGACCAAATTTACGAATGTTGTTAAATCTTATTTCTTGACCATCATTAAGACTAAAAATAACATGGGTGTGTTTGTCTCTAAATTCTTCAACTTCCTTAACCAGCAGTTTACCCGTCATTCGAAGATGAATGATCATGTTTTTACCACTGTCTAATTCAATAATTATATATTTACCGCGGCGGTTGATTGCTTCTATTTTTGAACCAATTAGAGATTTTTTAAAAGCCTCAATATTATTTTCAGGATAAGCTATCATATTCTTTTCTCTAATCTCAACCGCTGTTACTTTCCGATCTTTAATTAAAGGTCTTAAACCCTTAACAACTGTTTCCACTTCTGGCAGCTCAGGCATTTTCCTTCACCTCATAATCTTTTTTATCTCTCCAATTTTCTCCTATTTGAAGATCAACCAGTAAAGGAACATCTAATTCTGCAGTGTTTTCCATCTTATCTTTGATTAATTTTGCTGCTGCATCTAAATCAGATCTATCAACTTCAAATACCAATTCATCATGAACCTGTAGTAAAATATTCAATTCAAAATCCGCTTCTTTTAAAGCATCATAAACATCAAGCATTGATTTTTTCATTATATCTGCAGCTGTTCCCTGAATTGGCGTGTTAACCGCAGTTCTTTCAGCAAATGAGCGGCGGTGATAATTACTGCTGTTTATTTCAGGAATATAGCGGCGGCGTCCAAACATAGTTTCTGCATAACCGCATTCTTTGACTTTTTTGATAGTTTGATCCATATATTCTTTTACACCAGAAAACCTCTCAAAATATTTATCAATATATTCCTGTGCCTCTTCAACAGGAATATCTAAATCCTGGCTTAAACCATAAGAACTCATGCCATAAGCAATACCAAAATTGATTACTTTAGCATGCCTCCTTAAATTTGGCGAAACTTCTTCCGGTGCTACCTCAAAAACCTCTGCTGCAGTTTCTGTATGAATATCAGCTCCAGAATTAAAAGCTTCCTTTAATTTTTTATCTCCACTAAGATGAGCAAATACACGCAGCTCAATTTGAGAATAATCAACAGCTAACAAGAGCATATCCTCACTTGAAGGAATAAAAGCTTTCCTTATTTCTCGTCCTTCCTCAGTTCTAATTGGTATATTTTGCAAATTAGGATCGGTGCTGCTTAAGCGACCGGTAGCTGTTACCATTTGATTAAAAGAAGTATGAATTTTACCGCTTTCTTCATTAACTAAAGGTGGGAGTGAATCAATATAGGTTGATTTTAATTTTGCAAGTTCTCGATACTCTGAAATTAGAGGTATAATTTCATGCTTTCCTTCCAGTTTTTCTAAAACACTTGCATTTGTTGAATACCCTGTTTTTGTTCTTTTAATTACAGGTAACCCTAGTTTCTCAAATAATACTTCTCCCAGCTGTTTGGGTGAATTTAAATTAAATTCCTCTCCAGCCAAAGAATGGGCCTTATCAACTATAATATCTAACCTTTTACCAAGGCGTTCTGATAGAGAATTAAGCCATTCTTTATCAACTTTAACACCATTAAATTCCATTCTAGCCAGCACTTTAATTAAAGGTAGTTCAATTTCCTGATATAATTTTAATAAATGATCTCTTTCTAATTTAGGCATTAACTTATCTTTTAACTCAAATATTTTAGACAGCATAACTGATTTCTTATTCTTTTTTGCTAACTGATCAAAAGATATGGTTAACTCCTGACTAAAAACTTCTTCTAGTTCTGGAAGTGAAGAAGATGGCTGCAGTAAATAAAATGCCAACAGTGGTTCAAATTTGATTTTAATAACTTCAATTTGATGGTTTAACAGTGCTAAAGCTGCTTCCTTACCAGAAAGTATTAATTTTTCAATTTTTTCTGATTCTAAAATTTCTTTAACTGTTGGATCTATTTTATTTTTTGGATGATATGAATATATACTATTTTCTTTTTCTAAATAAAATAGTATAGACTGAATTTTACCATCAATTGCTTTAGTTTTTTCTTCTAACTGAATAGAGATAGCAATTTCTCCAAACTTTACTACTTTTTCTTTAAAATCATCCAGGTTATTATCTAGTTCCAATATTTCTAAATCATCAAAATCAAGTTCTTTTTTGAAATCAAAGCGGTCTAAAAGGGAAGTAAACCCTAGTCTTTTAAACTGTTCTGCTGCTTCTTGATCATCATAACTATCAAGCTTACATTTATCGAAATCAATATCTATTGGAACATCCCTCTTAATTTTACCTAATCTATAACTCATTCTTGCCTGATCAGCATATTTATGCAGATTTTCTTTTCTTTTTTTGCCTGAAACTTGATCAATATTCGCTAATATTTCTTCCATAGATCCAAATTCTTTTAGTAATTTTAGAGCAGTCTTTTTGCCAATACCTGGTACCCCCGGGATATTATCAGAACTGTCACCCATTAAACCTTTGCGGTCAATCAGTTTTTCAGGAGTTAGTTCATATTTTTCCATTACCTTATCTAAATCAAATTTTACTAGATCAGATATCCCTTTCCGGGTATACAAAACATTGACATTTTCCGAAACTAACTGCAGAGCATCTCTATCTCCAGTTACAATATAAACTTTATAACCGTCTTCTTCCGCTTCTTTGGAAAGAGTTCCCAACAAATCATCAGCTTCAAAACCCTCTTTAGCCAGCATTGGTATTTTTAATTTTTCTATTGTCTGCTGAAGCAGTGGGATTTGAGGAACAAGCTCTTCCGGCATCTTTTTTCTGTTTCCTTTATAATCTTCATATTCTTCATGTCTAAAGGTAGGTGCCTTTTTATCAAAAGTTATAATCATTCTATCTGGATTCCATTCATCATTAAGACTGAACAGCATACGAATAAAACCAAAAACTGCGTTTGTATATTCTCCCTCATCATTTGTTAACAATGGTAAAGCATAAAATGCACGATGAGTTAAACTATGTCCATCTAGTAAAAAAAGTGTTTTTTTCTCCCTGTTTTCTGTTTTTGACAAAATAAATCATCTCCCATCAAATCTATTCAAATTATTTATAATAAATTTATATTATTTTTCTTTAAGCGGCAGCTTAATAATGAATTTTGTTCCCTCATTTTCTTCACTTTCTATCTCTATCCTGCCATTATAGCTGTCAATAATTTGTTTAGCAATCGCTAAACCGAGCCCAGACCCTTTGTTGCTTTTTCTAGTTCTTGATTTGTCAGCCTGATAAAAACGGTCAAAGATAAAGGGTAAATCTGATTGAGAAATTCCCGGGCCATCATCTGCAATAGAAAAGTAAAAGTTTTCTTTATCCAGCTTGCCAATTTTTATCTTAATTTCGCCTTTTTCTGAGGTGAATTTAACAGCATTATCTAGAAAAATTCTAAGAAGCTGTTTAAATAAATTGGGATCACCATAAAATTCTATTTTAGCATCCTCTTCAAAAATTAAGTTTATCTCAAACTTCATAACTTTAAATTCTTTGATTATTTCTTCAACTAAATTATTAAAATCAAAAAGTTTTTCTTCTTTTTTGAGTTCACTATCATCACCACGAGCTAAGAGAAGTAGGTTTTCCATTAACTGTTTCATATTGTCAGTTTCTTTTTTTATTGCATCTATTGCCTCATCTCTTACATCTTCTTTTTCTTTACCCCAGCGATCAAGCAGATCAACATAACCTTTGATAACTGAAATAGGGGTTCTCAGCTCATGTGAAGCATCAGAGACAAATTGTTTCTGTCTTTTAAACGATTTTTCCAGCCTATCTAACATTGAGTTAAATGTTAGTGCTAATTTTTTTAATTCATCATCAGGTCCGCTTACTTCAAGCCTTCTTCCAAGATCACTCGAGCTAATCTCTCTTGCAGCTTCAGTAACTTTATTAATTGGAGAAAGCATTTTTTTTGTAGTAAAATATCCTAAAAAAACTGAAATTAAAGCTCCAATTCCAGCAGCAAAAGTCAAAACTATTATTAAAAAATCAAGGAAATTCTTTTCAAAAGTAATATCCCTTACTACCTGCAGATAACCACGAGAAAAAACAAACTTATTAACAGGTATTGTTTTTACGGCCATAATTTTACTTCCAGACCTGAATTCTTCAATTTCCAAACTAAATGGAATATCAATATTCTCCAGGTATTTTGACTGGGCATTTACCTTTCCGTCCTTATCCAAAACTCGGAAAAATATATTTTCTTCACTCCGACTTATCTGCTGTAAAATATCTGCATCAAAAAAATTAACTGGATCTCCTATACCTGAAAACTGAGATAAAACCAATTCACTGGTATTATTAATGCTTTTTTGAATATTATCATCTATAAAACTAGAAAGAAAAAAATAAATCGATAAATTAACTAAAAATAAGAGCATCATAAACATAAAAGCATAAAGTATAGTGATTTTCCAGGATATTTTACTTTTCTTATTAAAAAAATCAAACATGTTTATCTGACCTCAAGACATAGCCAACCCCTCTCACAGTATGTATTAACTTTTGTTCATAAGGGTCGTCAATTTTACTGCGCAGATAGCGAATATAAACATCAACAATATTTGTTTCACCTGTATAATCATATCCCCAGACATTATTTAATAATTTATCTCTGCTGACAACTATACCTTCATTTTTAATTAAGTATACTAAAAGATCATATTCTTTTTTTGTCAGTTCAATTTCTTCTTCAGCTCGTTTTACAATATGAGCATCCAAATTAACTTCTACATCAGCAGTTTTTAAAATATTTTCCGATTCTACACTACCTTCATCTCTTCTTAAATGAGCTCTAATTCTAGCTAATAATTCTTCAATTTCAAATGGTTTTGTTAAATAATCATCAGCCCCGGTATCTAAGCCCTCCACTTTATCTTCCAGCTCAGACTTTGCTGTTAACATAATAATTGGTATATCTGAAAACTCCCTGATTCTTTTACAAACTTCTATCCCATTTTGACCAGGCAGCATTATATCTAATAATAATAAATCAAATTTTTCTTCTTTCAAAATATTAATACCATCATATCCATTATCAAATTTTTTAACTTGATAGCCTTCATGCTCAAGCTCTAGTTCTACAAATCTTGCAATTTGTGAATCATCTTCTATTAACAATATTTTTTTGTCCAATTTAGTCACCCCTCTCATTATATCAAGTATTTACTTAAAATTAAACAGTTAAACCGGGCTTTTTAAGCCCGGTCTAATATTATAAACTTTATTTAAAGATCATTTGGCTTATCACCAATTCGACCAAATAAAATCTCTGAGCTTCCTTTACGAATTACTTTAAACATTATCTTATCTCCAACTTCTTTATCAGAAATTATTTCACTTAAATCTGATGTATCCTCAATTTTCTTTTGATCTACTTCCTTGATCACATCATAAGCTTTTAAACCAGCTTTTTCTGCAGGGCTATCCTTGTAAACTTCAATAACCACTACACCTTCACGATTTTCTAAACCAAAATAGTCCTGAACATCTTTAGTTATCTGACTAAAAGCAATTCCAATCCAGGGTCTTGTAACTTCACCGGTGTTTTGAAGTTCAGAAACTATGCTTTTGATTTCATTGACCGGAATCGCAAAACCTATACCCTGTCCTGCAGCTGATACTGCTGTATTAATACCTATTACTTCACCATTATTATTTAATAGCGGTCCACCACTATTACCCGGGTTAATAGCAGCATCAAGCTGAATTAAGTTTTGATAAGTTCGAACCTGACGATCATTAGTTGGAATTTGTATTGGCCGTCCAAGTGCACTAATCACGCCAACAGTAACAGTGTGTTCAAAACCTAAAGGGTTACCAATAGCTATAGCCCAATCACCTGGTCTTAATTGATCAGAATCACCCATTTTTAAAGGAGTTAGTTCCTGATCTATTTCTGATGTATCTATTCTTAAAATTGCTAAATCAAGACTGAAATCTGACCAGGCAACTTCAGCTTTGACAGGATCTTCTAAACCATTGATCGATACTTCAATTTCATCTGCACCATCAATAACATGCTGATTTGTTACAATATATCCATCTTTAGAAACTATAAAGCCTGAACCAAAACCCTGCCTTTCGCGGGGCTGTCTGTCTGGCGCTTGAAAGCGATCTCCAAAAAAGAATCTAAAATATGGATCATTAAAAATTTCAGGCATCTGCTGATTTCCTGAAGCCTCAATAGTTGTAGTTACTTTGACAACACCATTATCAACCTTTTCTGCAATATCTGCAAAAGGATTACCCTGATAAATATTTTGACTTTGCTGATTCTGGGCAAAAACTACTGGTGAGGCAGCCATCATCAATGATATTATGACTAAAGCTAATAAAGATTTTTTAAATAAATTACCCTTTATCTTCATAATAACACCTTCCTTTATATTATTATTTTACCTTATATTTAAAATATAACAGAAAGAAATTAAAGAATAATTAAGCAAAAATTAAATTTAGATTAAATTATTTTTTTGCCTGGTTTTTAACTTTATTCATTTCTTTTTCTATTTCTTCTTGATCTCCTAAATAATACTTATCTTTAACATTCATCTGTTCATCGAACTCATAAACTAATGGCCTTCCAGTAGGAATATTTAGTGAAGAAATATCATCATCAGAAATATTATCAAGGTGTTTTACAAGTGCCCTTAAGCTGTTACCATGTGCTGAGATAATTATTTTTTTCCCGTTTTCCATCTGAGGCACAATTTCATTTTCCCAGTAAGGCATTACCCTTTCAATAGTCATCTTTAAACTTTCATGAGTTGGAAGCTCAGATTCAGTTAATTCTGCATATTTTTCTTCATTGCCGGGATAACGATCATCATCTTTGTCTAAAGCTGGTGGTGGTGTATCAAAACTGCGCCTCCAGATATGAACCTGATCTGCTCCTTCTTTTTCAGCAGTTTCAGCCTTGTTTAATCCCTGCAAAGCACCATAATGGCGCTCATTTAGTTTCCAGGATTTGATTACTGGTATCCAGTGCAGATCCATAATATCTAAAATAATATTTAAGGTCTTTGTAGCTCTTTTTAAATAAGAAGTATAGGCCAAATCAAAAGTAAAACCTTCTTCTTTCAATAACTTACCAGCTTCCTCAGCTTCTTTAAACCCCTGTTCACTTAAATCAACATCAGTCCAACCGGTAAACTTATTTGCAAGATTCCATTCGCTTTCTCCATGTCGAACCAGCACAATTTTCATCAAACCACTCCTTCTTATATTTTTTGTTTTATATTTATAAATAATTTTCTACTCTTTAATTATAACACTCTACATTAAAAAATATATTAATTAATTAACAAGTTTAAACATCCATAAACACACTTTCAATTTCCCAATCTGAGCCAATTGCTGCAGCTAAAAGATCCTCATATTTTTCAAGCTGTCTGGGATCCCGGTAACTTCCACTTTTATAATCAATTATTATGACCTTTTTCTCATTTCTATTTACTAAAAGCCTATCAATGCGGTAATGATTTTCTCCATTTTCATTTTTCTCTTTTAGTAAATATTCATTGAATATTTCGTACTTTTCAGAAAAGATTTCTGAATTATCTTGAATAAAGATTTCAGCTTTTTTAATTACATCCTGAATTTTTTTCTTTCCCAGCAGATTTCCATATTTGCTTTTTAGCATTTTTCCAGCCGCTTTTTTCTCTTCTTTAGTATTATATTTGATATTTTCTAAATAATAATGAAGAGCCAGACCCTGCAGTTTACTTGCCGAAATTTTGAGACTGCTGCTCTGTTTTTTAAAATAATCATATTTTTTTTCATTATTACTACTTTTAGCTGAGCTCTTTTTTTGTTTCAAATATTGATTAAGAGGATTCATTTTAAAAACTTTAGTATTTTCTTCTGATATTGGAACCAGAGGGACTCCAGAACTTTCTTTTTCTAAGAGGTCAATTAAATTATTGCTCTGAACAGCATTTAAAAGCATTTTTTCGTAATAATCATAGCTGCTTCCATCCCACATTAAATCCTGATCTGGTTTTATTATTCGCGGTGCTTCAACATATAAATGCAAATCATGTTCAGCTCTACTTAAAGCTACATAAAGATTGTTAATTTCTTCCATTTCTTCTTTTTTTTCAGCCTGCTCTTTAAAATCATAGTCCAACCAGTTTAAAATAGAAAGATACTTATCCTGAATAAACAGATAGTTATTTAAATGCTCATAATTTTGATCAAAGTCAAGATAAAAGTTAATTCCTCCTTTACCGTTCCCACCTCTCTGACTGGGGTTCCAGTAATAATATTCTACAGGTAGTGAAAGACCCTTTGACTGATGGATGGTCATCAAAGTCACTGCATCCTTATTTTCCACCTTTTGCTGTTTTAATTCTTCACTATCACGGTTTTCAGACAAATAATTAAGAAGTTCCTGTAAAGAAGTAAATGAGTTAAGAATTTTAAAAAATAAATAGAGATTTTTTAAAGCAAGACTGTTATCTTCAGCAAGTCTAATAAGCTCAGTTTTTTGGTAGACATAATTCACTAATTCCTGGTAATCTCCATTGATTATCTTCTTAATTTTTTTGAAAGTTTTTATTAAATTAATTTCATTATTTTCCCGGAGTTGACTCTCTAACTCCAGCGGCAGTTTGAAATTTAAATCAACTCCTGATTTTTGGCTTGATCTAAAATAATCTTTAGCAAGCTGTTGGTTTTTTATAATTAATTTTAAGCTTTGATTATTTAATCTTATTAAATCACTGCGCAAAAATTTCAAAAGAGAGTAAAAATCTCTGTAAGCAGCAAAATAAAGAAAATCATAGACTGCTTTAGGCAGAGATGCATCCAGCAGCGAATTACGGTTTTCTAAAATATAGGGGATGCCCTCTGCTTCAAGGCCAGCAGCAATTGTATTTAACTCTTTTGACGTCCGGGCCAGCACATTCACCTTCCCAAAATCATCCGCATATTTTTTCTTAATGTCAGCAGCCATCTCAGCTGGAAGATCATCTTTAATTTTGCTGTTTAGTTTATATATCTGATCCTGTTTTTCTGCCCCCAACTTTTCAAACTTTTTGGTATTTGTATTATAAAAAGCAGAGCTACCGCCATAAATCACCTCAGTCAAACCAGCCTGGCTTGAATTAGCTTTAACAGCATGATATTCCCAGTCAGCATCATTTTCAGCAAAGAAATTATTCAAAAATTTAATTATATTCTGGTCACTGCGGTAACAGCATTCCAGTCTTTCGGTTTCAGCTCCAATAATTTTCTCCAGGGATGAAAACAACTTTTTTTCACCACCCCGCCAACCATAAATTGACTGTTTTTCATCACCAACAGCAATAAAGTTTTCAGCCTTTTTAATCAGAGGTCTCAAAATTTTCCACTGTAGAATGCTAGTGTCCTGGAATTCATCAATAAAAAGAGTTTTATAATCTCCTCCCAAAAGATTCAGCAGATAACTGCTTGGCTCCCCTTCTTTCATTAAGCCAATATTTTTATCTTTTAAATATTTAAAAGTAAAATTGCTGATATCTGAATGAGTAAATTTTGCTGTCTTAAATTTCAATTCTTCGTAAATATTTAAAACAAGTTTCGCAAAATCAATTATCTCCTTTTCGGCTGGAATTACTTCCTGATTATATACTGCTGAAGCTAATTTTTCTCTAAATAGCTGATACTCATAATTCAATTTTTCTTTTAAATCATCAGTTTTTTTAGCTCGCAGTTTATTACCACTCCAGTAGCTGTTATTTAAAAGATAATTTCTCCGCTGATAAAGAAATTCTCTTTTTTTCTTTTCCAGGTTTAATTCAGGGTACTGTTCAAAAAATGGACGACCTGCTTTAACAAAATAATCTGTCGAAAACTCTTCCCCCCTTAATTCTGCCACTTCTTTTAGAGTCTGATAACTATCTTCAAATAATGGGACTATTTCAGCCTGGGGCAATTTCTCCTTTATCTCTGATTCTAAAAACATAAATTTCCAGGCGTTATTAACTATATCTTTAATTAAATTGAGGTATGGATCCAGATCTCGAGCACTATTAGATTCCAAGAATTTTTGCATCCTCTGATAATAATCTTCATTATTCAATATTATTTTTAATAATTCTTCTATAATTTCCTGGTTTTGACTCTCATCAATAATTTGATAATTGTAAAGAGAAAGGTAGGGAGCTATTCCTCTGCTGAAAATTTGATTTGTAAAGGAGTCAATTGTATAAATTTTGATATCTTCATCATTTATAATCATATTTCTATATATCTGCTCTAGTTTTCCTTTATCAACTTCCAGCTCTGGATGAATTTTTTTTAATGAGTTAAGAATATTTTTCTTTTCCAAACTATCATTAACAATATCTCTCAAATGCTCCAAAATCCTATTTTTAATTTCTGCTGTTGCCTTTTTGGTAAAGGTCATTACTATAATTTTCGAAAAATCTATATCTTTTAAAAGTGCAGCCAAATATTCTAAGGATAATCTATAAGTTTTACCTGTACCTGCACTTGCTTTAATTATCTTCTTCATTATTTAAAACCTCCACTCGACAAATATCTTTGTAAGGGCAGCGCTGACAGCGACTTTTATAAATTCGCTCATATTCTCCAGCTGCCAGAAGTGAGTTTGTCAGTTCCTGAAGTTCCTGGCCCAGGCTGTCTTCTTTTTCAAGCTTATTATATGAATGCTCAAATCCCTGATCAAAAACATTATAAATTGCTTTTCTGCTTTCAGAGGGCAGTTTTTCTTTATAATTTTGTCTCAGCATTAGAGAATAAAAATCAAGCTGCTTATGATCTCCACTTCCGGTTTTAAAATCAATAATAAAATACTCAGCCTGTTTTAATAAGAGCAAATCTATCCTGCCTGAGAGATAAAAATCTATCTGCTCTGCTGAAAAATACAGCTGCCTTTTATAATCCCATTCCGGCCATTCCACCAATACATTTTGATAATCAGCAGGTAAATACTTCTGCAGAAGTTCAGCAAAATGAATAAATGAATTTTCCAGACTATTAAAAATTACTTTTTGATAATAATTTAAATAATCACTGTCAATCTTTAATTTGTTTGCCTCAATGGACTTTTTAATGATATTTTTTCTATTTGCTGACGAAATCTCTGCCGGAGAAACTTTCTTTCTTTTGGCGTGAATAATCAGCTCTCCAAAAATCTCATGGGTCAAAATTCCGAGTGCCATCAATGAAAGTGATGGCTTAACTTCCAGAGTGGTATCAAGTCGAGCCAGCTGCTCTAAATAAAAACGGTGGTAACAATCTTTTAGATATTTATATTTATAATAGCTGAAGTTAAAGCTGCTGCCAAAATCATCTGCATCTATTTTTAAATTTTGATTAAACTCTAAATTTTTATTGACTTCTAATTCAACAGCAGTTTGGTAATCAAATAAATTACTTAAAATTGTTCTTTCGCTGTGAGAGTTTAATTTGCTCTGGCTGTAATCAAGTCCATATTCTAAAATTAATTCTTCTAAGATAACTGCAGGAGAGATATTCTGATCTTCATTTTCTACTGTATAGATTATACTTTCTTCTGCGGTTAAAATATGTCTTAAAAGTTTATATTTTTTCAAAAGCTGCTTTTTATGATTTAAATTAAGCCCATTATTTTGAAGCTGTTTTTCAGTTATAAAATAAAAACCATCATCTTTTTTAACAAAATTTTCCTGAGTTAAATTGTTAAGCAGCAGTTTTTTTCTCTCAACTTGAGGTGCCTTATCTAGACTAAAAAAATTAACTGCTTCCTCATCAACCGCCAGTGAAATAGATTTGAATTTTAAATGGTTTAAAAGTAAAGAAAATAAGCCTGATCCAGTATCTGAATAGTAATCCTGCCAGCTCAAAACTATTCCCATTTCTTCAATACTCTTTAGCTCAAGTAGGGTATCATTAAACTTTTCTGCTGTCTCTTTTGCTTCAGTTTCTAGAGCAAATTCTGAGATTTCAGTTATCAGTTCTATCAATTCTGAGATATTTTTTATTTCTCTTAGACCCTTAAGAAGCTGATAGAGAGGCTCTAAAACTGTTAGTTCTTTATTTATTAAATCATAGTCAAGATAATAATAATCATTGCGCAGCAGCTCTTCAATTTTTTGAAGATCTTCAGCTTTAAATCCAAGCCACTGTTTAAATAAAGATTGAGTTGAAAGGTCATGCAGCTGCTTTAATTCAATTAAAATTTGAGATGACTTTTTACCTTTTTGATAAAGTTGATAAATAGAATTTAATAAATGATAAACTGGTGTTTCTCTTAAACTCTGATATGAATTGATGTTCAGCTGTTCACTTAATATCTCAGATGACTCAACATTAGTCCCCGCATCTATTAACTGCAGCTCAACTTTAGAATTTTCTTTCTCTTCTAAAAAAGATGCCAGACTTTTTAGTTTAGAATCTGCTTTTCTAATCTCAATTTTATTTCTTTTTTCTGGTAAAGATAAAGTTTCAATTTCTAATTTTTCTTCACTAAAATCTTCTTTTTTAAGCTGAAGATGTAGATTTATCTCAATTTCAGAACTCATCTGCTGCAGTATTTTTTTAAAATAGGGAGTGAAATCAACTATATTGAATAAATTTATCTGCTTAAATTCTTTTAAAAACTGCAGATTTAAATTTTTATCTTCTCTTAAAGCCAGCCGATCAACATAACCCAACTCTTTTAGACGCTTTTGGTATCTTTTTTTAATATCTTTCAGTCTTTCTACCCTCTGCTGCTGCCAGTCTGCCAACCCCTTAATCTCAGACAGATGGTAATCCTGAAGTAATTCAAAATAATCAAAAAAACGGGCTGAAAATTGATATATATCCTGATAGCTATCCAACCGTAGTTCTTTTTTTTCTTCAGCAGTTAAAACAGAATATAACAACAATGGAAGCTTTTCTTCTCTCAACAAAATCTGATCACTGCTTAAGAGTCGTTCTTTAAATTCTTTTAAGCTAAAAAACCTGCTCTGCTGACTCAAGGGCTCAGGCTGATAATATTTCAGGGCCTCTTTTAGATCATTAAAATTAGCAAAGACATAGATAGCAGGCTGCTCAGAAATCACCTCTTTAAATAAATCCTGTTTATAACTGTAATATTTAAATTTCAAATTGTTTTTTAAATCCATATTTTTCATCCTTAATTTAAGTTTTAATTCTCTGTCTGTTTTTATTTGATAGGACAAGATAAAACTTTATTAAATTATCTGTTTTAAATATTTATCAATCTAAATATTAAGTATTTTGACCTATTATTTCTAAAATGATTATTATCACAGCCCCGGCAGCAAAAGCAGCCAGTCCCCCAATATTAAACTGAGCTGGGAATACAGCTGCTGACGAGCCCAAAATTAGCCCGGTTAAAACAACCATAATTTCTTTTTGATGTTTCTGCAGCAGATAAGAAAAAAGCCAGGCAAAAACTAATAAACCAGCAGCTACTCCTGCTCCAAAAACAATTAAAATTAAAAGATCCAGATTGTTAATCGCATTTAAAACTGGGTGATATACCCCCATTAAAATCAAAAGTGTTCCTCCACTAATTCCCGGCAGAATCATTGCTACACTGCCAAAAAAACCAGCTATAAAAAATAACATCAATCCATCTGCATTTAAAAAGCCAATCTGAATTTCCCTGGCAAAAAAGAGGGCGAAAGCAAAGGCTAAAATCATAACTAAAAGTTTTAAAAAACTTAAATGCCCTATTTTTTTATAGGTCGAATGAGCTGAAGTTATTACCAGGCCAAAGAGAAAATAATTTACAAGTAGTGGCTGATTTTGATAGAGATCAGTTATCACAGCTGAGCCAAATAAAACTCCGGCAACTGCGCCCAGACCAATTACAATGAGCTTTTTTATTTTGATATCTTTAATAGCATTAATTAAAGTTTCATAAATATTTAAAACCAGGGCCAGCGTGCCTCCACTCACCCCCGGCAGAGTATTAGCAAGACCAACCGGAATTGATTTGAAAAATAAGGCTAAATATGAATTCTTTTTTGGCAAATAAATCTTCCTTTCGATTTCTATTTTTAGGTGATTTAGATTCTTTCTCTATTTTATATTATTCAAGATAATTGGCAGCTTTACCTGCTTTAAAACGAAAAAAGGTAGCTAATCAGTACTGACACCTTGTAAATATTACTGTTTTTAAAAATATAATAAAAAATAAGCTCAACTAATGGATTTGAGACCAGAAGTTGAGCTTTTTATAATTACTATTTCATTTTTTTAGTTCTAATATTTTACAAAAAATTTGTACCTGGTATCTGGTTTAGTTTATCTAGCAATAACTTCGGTTCTATAACCATCTGGATCTGTAATAAAATAATATCCAGCTGATCCTTCACTTAAACTCTTTAAATCTCCAACCTCATAACCAGCTTCTTTGTGTCTCTGATATGATTTCTCTAAATCATCAACTTTAACTGCAATATGGCTGTAGCCATTTCCGATTGTATATGGCTCTTCGCGGTCATAATTATAAGTTAATTCTAACTCAAAATTACCTTTTTGATCAGTTAAATAGACTAAAGTAAATTTAGCTTCAGGAAAATCTCTGCGGCGGCCCTCTTTTAAGTTTAAAGCATTTTTGTAAAAGTCAATTGATTTTTCTAAATCCATTACTCTAATGCAAGAATGAACAAAATCATAATTTTGCATTTTATCACTACTCCCTTAATATTATTTTCTTTACAATTTATTATAATCATCTATAACATAAAATGCAAATATAATAGTAAAAAGACTCTCAAAACAACTGAGAGCCTTTAAATAACATTTTATTTTATTCGCTATCTTCTAAAACATCTCCATGTTTTTTCTTTAAATATTTTGGAATTAAAGAAATTGCAAAAAGTGCTACACCGGCAACTGCTAAATAAGCAATAATCTTAGTTGGACTTCCTCCTGCAGAAACCGCTCCACCTGCAAATGAGAACGCAAAACAACCTGGTAACATAAAAACAAAAGTTGTTAGTGCATATACAGGTAGTTTAATTGCTGTCATGGCATAAACATAGTTTTGAGCATTATATGGGAAAACTGGTACTAGTCTGGTTAACATCACAAAACGCCAGCCTTCTTTTTTTACTCCTTCATCAATCTTCTGCAACTTAGGATTTTTTTCTACTAGACCTTTAACCATATCTCTGGCAACATATTTACCTGCTAGAAATGCTGCTACTGCACCAATTGTTGATCCTAAAGCTGTATAAAAAGTTCCCAACCAGGGTCCAAATAAAATTCCTCCTACAATTCCTAGGGCTGCTCCAGGTAAGAAAAACACTGCTGATGCCACCCATAAAAGTATAAATACTACTGGTCCCCAGAATCCTAAACCATCAATTGCTTCTTTTAATAATTGAGGACTTTGTAAGTATTTCATATATCCTAATTGTCTTACTGCTATTACTACTGCTGCAATTATTGCAACGAAAATAACTATCTTCAGCCAGTTACTCTTTTTGTTGGCTGCTGCTTCACTTGCCATAAATAACTCCTCCTTGAAATTTGTTTAAATTTATTATTCTGTGAATATAATAATGTTTTCACAAATAGATTACATTTATAATTATACATGGCTTTTTTAAATTTGTCTTTATATTCACAAGCTAAGTTTTAATATTTTTTTTGTTGCTTAGCTACAATCCCTATTAAATTACTTTGATATAAAAAAAATCCCGCTTTTAAGCGGGAATTAATTTATTAATTAGACTTTAATAATTTTTATATTTATTTATTTTTCTTTACTGCCAGGACGGGTAATTGGGATTCCTTTTTTACATAAATCACACTGGCCTGCTTTATATGACTTGATATCAACTGGCAGCAGAGCCTTAAAATCATAACTAAATTCAACATTACCATTACTGCGGTCAACTATTGAACTTAAACCAATAATTTCAACATCTAAATTTTCTAAAACTGCTAGCACTTCTTTAACTGAACCTCCAGTTGTGACTACATCTTCTACAACTAATACTTTTTCGCCTGGGTTTAGCTCAAAACCTCTCCTAATTCGCATTTCACCATTTTTTCGTTCACTAAAAATTGAGCGTACTCCCAATTCTTCTGCAACTGCATATGATAAAACTATTCCTCCAAGTGCTGGACCAATAACAACATCTATCTCTTTATCTTTCCATTTAGCTGCTATTTCAGCTGCCAGTGTAGATGCATGCTCAGGATATTGTAAAACTTTAGCACACTGCATATAAATATCAGCATGGCGGCCTGAACTTAAAACAAAATGTCCTTCTTGAATAACATCTGTCTCTACTAATAATTCTCTAATTTCCTCTTTTGTCATTTAATCCACTCCTGATTGATAAATTTTAATAAATATAAAAAATTAGTGAGCTGCTCCAATAATTGAGCTCAATTTCTCAATTTGATGTTTTAACATATAGTCTTCAATTTCTTTAATTATTCTTAGGCCTGCTGCTGGTTCTATCATATTAATAGTTCCTATTCCCACAGAAGTCGCTCCTGCTAGCATGAATTCTATTACATCAGAACCTGATCTGACTCCGCCAAGCCCTAAAATTGGAATATCTAATTTTTTGTAACAGTCATAAACCATTTTTACCGCAACTGGTCTCACTGCTGGCCCGGACAGACCACCAAAAGTATTTGCAAGTAGAGGTTTCTGTTTGTCAATATCAATTTTCATTGCTGATAAAGTATTGATCATTGCAGCTGCATCTGCTCCTGCTTCTTCAGCTGCCAGCGCAGTTTCAGTAATATCAGTAATATTGGGTGTTAATTTAACAATAATATAACCAGAATAAATTTCTCTTACTTTTTTAGTAATCTCAAAAACTTTCTCTGGATCTGTACCAAAAATCATTCCACCACCTTTTATATTGGGACAGGATAAATTCACTTCAATTCCTACAAGTTCTTTTCGGCCTTCTAGTTTTTCTGCTAGTGTTATAAAGTCCTGCTTGCTGTAGCCTGAAATGTTGGCCAAAATGGGAAGAGTATAAGCTTCAATTTCCGGCAGCACTTCATTAATAAAATTGTCTACTCCAGGGTTTTCTAAACCAATTGAGTTTAAAATACCAGCTGAAGTCTCTGCAATTCTAGGAGTCCTATTCCCTGGTTGGGCCTTAACTGTGATTCCTTTAGTGGTAAAAGCGCCAAGCTGATTAATATCAAAAAACTCAGCCATTTCTTTACCATTTCCACAAGTTCCAGATGCAGTAATTAAAGGGTTTTTAAGATATAAGTTTTTATTATTACGTGCTTTCATTGATATATTTAGTTTTAGATCTTCTCTTTTTAAATTTGTTTTCGAAGCCGCTTGACTGCTGCTCTCAAAATTAAGCATCCAACACAACCTCCCCTAATTTAAAAACCGGCCCCTCCACACAGGCCCTTTTATTCTTTCCAGCTTCTGCTTTAGTTTCACAGCTGCAGGATAAGCAAACTCCAATTCCACAGCCCATTCTTTTTTCAATCGAAAGTTCACCCAAAATATCATTTTTAAGAGCCTCTTTTTCAACTGCTGCCAGCATTTTTTCAGGTCCACAGATATAAATAAAATCAGGATTCTCCAGTTTACTTAACCACAGATCAAGAGCTGTTCCTTTAATTGTTAATTTTTCAGCCATTGATGCTAAATATATATCTGCTTTTAATCTGCTAAATTCTGTTTCAAAAAAATTTAATTCTTTTTTATTTGCTGCACCCAAATAGATCTTTAAATTTGCATTTTGTTTTTCTAGCTTTTTGGCCAAATAAAATAGAGGCGCAATTCCCATTCCACCACCGATTAGATCAATCTTTGTTTTCGTTTTATCTAAAGAAAAGGGGTTTCCTAACGGACCTAAAACATCAAGCTTATTTCCATTTTTTAATTTAGAGAGCACTCTGGTTCCCTTTCCTACTACTTTATAAATAAATTCTACTCTTTTCTCTTCAGGCTTAAAATCAAAAATACTGAAAGGTCTTCTTAAAAGGGGATCATCACTAAGCTCTTGACTCACTTTAATATTAAAAAACTGGCCAGGCTTCGGCTTTTGAGGAAGCTGATCATACTCCAAAGCTAGTTTAAAAATATCTGGTCCTACTTCTTCATTTGTAATAATTTTAAACATTAAATTTCTCCTTTAATCAGTAGTTTGCTGTTATTGAAATCGGATATCTAAAAAATTAATTCGTTTTTACTGCCGGTTAAAGATGATTTATACTTACTTAAGAACTTCATTAATTTGATTTCTCATCTTCTCTGCTGCTGCTCTAGCTGCCTTTGCATAATTCTTCTCCCCAAAATTTGCATACTCTTTTTTTCGATAAGCAAAATTTATACCACGGGAGGAGTTGACAACTGCGCCTCTAGCCTGACTATCAAAACCAGCTTTAATATCTGATGCTCCACCACCCTGAGCTCCGAAACCAGGTATTAAGAAAAACACCGAATCAAGCTGTGCCCTAATTTCTTTTAGCTCTTTCGGATAAGTTGCACCAACTACTGCAGCCAGATTTGAATATCCACATTCGCCAATATAATCTTTTCCCAATTCCTGCAGAAAATCTCCAACTGCCTGATAAACTGTTCTTCCATCATCTAACTTAAGATCCTGCAGTTCAACAGCAGACTGGTTTGAAGTTCTTAAAAGTGCAAATGCTCCGCGCGACTTATTTTTTAAAAATGGCAGAATTCCGTCACTACCTAAATAGGGATTGATTGTTATCGAATCAATTTCCAATTTTTTATTTTCAAGATATGCTTCTGCATATGCTCCTGCAGTTGAACCAATATCATTTCTTTTACCATCAAGCAGCAAAATTAAGTCTTTAGTTTTAGCATAAGCTATTGTCTGCCAGAGACATTTCATACCTGGAACACCCAGTTTTTCATAAAATGCCATCTGTGGTTTTACAACTGCAGTCATATCAGCAACTGCATCAATTATATTTTTATTAAAATTTAAGACTGCTGCTGCAATTTCTTCCTTGTTTGTTTCCAAATCTGTTAAAAGCTCAGGATTTAAAATATTTTCAGGTAATAAATCAAGATGCGGGTCAAGTCCTACACAAATTCTTGAATCTTTTTCTTCAATTTTTTGCTGTAATTTATCAATAAAGTATTTCATTTTTTCCTCCTCTATCATCATAAACTAGCCTGCCTCCAACAAAAGTCATTTCATTTTTACCACATAACTCCTGTCCGGCAAAGGGAGTGTTTTTACCTTTTGATTTGAATTTACTTTTATCAACTGTCCAATTCCTCTCAGGGTTAAAAACTAAAATATCTGCTCTTGCTCCCGGTTTTAGTCCTTCTGATTCAATCTTCATAATTTCACCTGGTTTATAATAATACATCCTCAGCAAATCATCCCAGTTAATCACCTTATGTTTAATAAAATTATGGTATAAAAGTGCAAGCGCTGTTTCTAAACCAGAAATGCCAAAAGCTGCATAATCAAACTCACCCAGTTTATCTTCATATGTATGTGGAGCATGGTCTGTAGCTAGAACATCTATTTCACCATTTTTGAGTGCCTCGACTAAGATATTTTTGTCTCTTTCTGAACGGAGTGGAGGATGAACTTTTGCATCAGGATTATAATCTGCAGCAATTTGATCAGTTAGTAATAAATGATGTGGGGTTACTTCAAAAGTTACATTTACTCCTCTATTTTTAGCTTCTTTGACCAGGTTCAGACTACCTTCAGTACTCAAATGGGCAATATGAAGATGAATCCCTGTCATTTCAGCAAGTATTATATCTCTAGCAACCATAATTTCTTCAGCAGCTGCTGGGATACCTTTCAAACCAAAAATAGTTGAATAATATCCTTCATGCATTACTCCATCTTGAGAAAGATTTTTATCTTCACAGTGATCAATTATTGGCAGATCAAATGCAGATGCATATTCCATCGCTCTTCTCATAATTTCTGAATTCATCACTGGATTTCCATCATCTGATAAAGCTTTGACTCCTGCTTTAGCCAGAGTTCCAATCTCTGAAAGCACCTCTCCTTTACTGTCTTGAGTAATGCTTCCAATTGGATAAACTCTAACTGCTGCCATTTCTGCTTTATGTTTCATATGTTCTACTACTGCAGGATTATCAGCTATTGGTTTTGTGTTAGGCATTGCTGCCACTGCAGAAAACCCACCTGCTGCAGCTGCTTCACAACCTGTTTTAATGGTTTCTTTTTCTTCATATCCTGGCTCTCTGAGGTGAGTATGTATATCAATCAGAGCCGGAATAATTACTTTACCTTCTACATCGATCACTTTATAATTCTGACTTTCTATTTCCTTTTCGATGAGCAAAATCTTTTTATCTTCAATCAAAATATCATATTTACCATCAAGTCCGTTTTTTGAGTCAGATACTATGCCATTTTTAATTAAGGTCTTCATTATCTATCTCCCTTCCGGCCAGTAGATAAAGCAGTGCCATTCTGATTGCTACACCATTTTTAACCTGTTCGGTAATTACTGACTGTGGACTATCTGCAACTGAACTTTCAATTTCAATACCCCGGTTCATTGGTCCCGGATGCATAATCATTGCTTTTTTACCGATCCTTTCTAAACGTTCTTCATTCATTCCATAAATCTCTCTGTATTCTCTAATTGAAGGGAAAAGTCCGCTTTCCTGTCTTTCCATCTGAATTCTTAAAATATTTACAACATCTACGCCTTCTAGAGCTTGATCCAGATCAGAATAAACATTAACTCCCATTTTTTCTAGTTCTCTTGGAATTAAGGTCTGAGGACCAGCAACTGAAACTTCTGCTCCCAGTTTATTTAACCCCCAAATATTTGAACGGGCAACTCGGCTGTGAGCAATGTCTCCTACAATTAGTACCTTAAGTCCGGCAATCTCGCCCAGCTTTTCTTTAATACTGTAGATATCAAGCAGAGCCTGAGTTGGGTGAGCATGAGCACCATCACCTGCATTTAAAACACTGGCTGAAATGTTATCTGCCAAAAATTTTGCTGCTCCAGGTGCACTGTGCCTAATTACTACAACATCAGCCCCCATAACCTCCATTGTTTTTGCTGTATCAAGCAGGCTTTCACCTTTAGCAATACTGCTTGAAGATTTGGAAATGCTCATTACATCTGCACTAAGCCTCTTTGCTGCTAGATTGAAAGAAAATTTTGTTCTAGTTGAAGGTTCATAAAAGAGATTAATTACTGTTTTCCCCCTCAGAGTTGGTACTTTTTTAACTGTTCTGGTTAGAATATCTTTCATGGCCACAGCAGTATCTAATATTTCATTAATTTCTTCTTTTGATACATTATAAAGCCCTAAAAAATCTTTCCTTTTTAATGACATTTGCCTACCTCCTACCTGGTATCTGATTTTTAATTAGCTTCATAACTTAATTCTGAATTTATTTCTAATTCTTCTGCAGCTGCTTCTGCTTCCTCTTTTTCCACTTCAGGTAAGATTAGGTTCATTACAATTCCTACTATTGCAGCCAGTCCCATACCTCCAAATTCTAAGCCAGCAAAGCTTAAGGTTAGATTTGAAATCCCAACTACAAGAGTTACTGATACTATAACCAGATTTCTGTTTTTAGATAAATCAACATTATTCTCTACTAAAGTTCTGAGTCCGATAGAAGCTATCATACCGAAAAGCAGAAATACAATTCCTCCCATTACTGCAGTCGGAATAGTTCTGATTAAGACACCAATCTTTTGGACAAAGGAACTTAAGATTACTATTACTGCAGTTAACTGAATAATCATTGGGTTATAAACTTTTGTTAGAGCTAAAACTCCAACATTTTCTCCATAAGTTGTATTTGGTGGTCCACCAAAAAGTCCAGCAGCTAGAGTTGCTACTCCATCACCCAGAAGTGTTCTGTGCAGACCTGGTTCATTTACAAAGTCTTTTTTTACTGTTGAACCAATCGCTACAACATCTCCAAGGTGCTCAACCATTGTTACCAGAGCAATTGGCGCTATTAAAGAAATCGCCTTCAAGTTACCCTCAACAGCGGGAAGTGCAAACTTCGGAAAAGCAAACCAGGAGGCTTCCATTACCGGTGTAAAATCAACCAGACCCATAAAAGCTGCAAATGCATAACCACCGATGATTCCGAGTAAAATTGGTATTACTTTAACAATTCCTTTGGCAAAGACACTAACTCCGACCGCGATTGCCAGAGTTACAGCTGCAACTAGAAGGTGTTCTGAAGCCATATTTTTAGCTGTTGGAGCAAGCCCCAATCCAATTGTTATAATTACCGGTCCAACTACTACTGGCGGCAATAATTTCCGAAAAAAGTCCGTACCCAGCATTCTAATTACTGCTGACATTAAAATATAGACAAGACCAGCTGTGATTATTCCGAGCATTGCTCCATCTCTACCAAACTGTTCCTGGGCTGCGATTATTGGAGCAATAAAGGCAAATGAAGAACCTAAGTAGGCAGGAACCTTACCCTTTGTAATCAAGTGAAAAATTAAAGTTCCAAGACCTGATGTAAAGAGGGCCACTGCTGGATTTAAACCTGTTAGTGCAGGAACCAGTACTGTCGATCCAAACATGGCAAACATATGCTGTAGTGCCAGTATAAATAGTCTGTGCTTTGTAATTCTATCTTCTTGAAGTTGTTCTAAATTTTCTTTGCTTTGTTCTAAAATTTTCATTTTATACCTCCTGGGTGTTATAAAATTATTGAAAAACTTTTTAATAAATTTTTGAAAACTCTCTTTTCTAATTCCCTCTTAAATTTGATTTGAAATTATTTAAGACATTAAAAAAAACTCCCTACCAGTTTGAGCCTGATAAGGAGTTAAAATCTTTTAGTAGATGCTAGACTGAGCTAGTTGTTTTTGCTGCTGCAGCTCTGATTAATAAAGATATAGCACCTATTCCTTACCGGCCTCTCTGGACCAATTTAAAGGATACAATATTTAATTATTTCTATTCTAGCTTTTTTCTAGCAGTAAAACTGCATCTTTCTCGTCAATCTCTTTAAAGTTAACATCTACAACTTCTGTTTTAGAAGTCGGTAAATTTTTGCCAACAAAATCCGCTCTGATCGGCAGCTCGCGGTGGCCGCGGTCAATCATAATTGCCAGCTGAATCTGCAGCGGTCTACCCAGATCAATTAAGGCATCTAAAGCTGCCCTGACAGTTCTGCCAGTATAAAGCACATCGTCAACCAGTACAACTTTTTTCCCGGTGATATCAAAGGGAATTTCTGTCCTGTGTACTATTGGCTGTTGGGCAACAGTTGAAAGGTCATCTCGGTAAAGAGTAATATCTAAAATACCTGTTTTAACTTCTATCCCTTCAATTTCCTTAATTTTGGCAGCCAACCTTTTCGCAAGTGGTACTCCTCTGGTTCTGATACCAATCAAAACTAGATCTTCAGTACCTTTATTTTTTTCTAAAATCTCATGAGCTATTCTGGTAATAGCTCTGCTCATTGCAGATGAATCAATTAATTCTTTTTTTATTTTCATCTCTGATTTATCCAAAAAAATTACCTCCTTTATGGGGAGAATATCTTCTAGCGGCAAAAAAATAACCTTCTTACGGCATAGTAAGAAGGCTGCTAAATTTATATTTTCCCTTACTAGCCTCTCTGGACTAATTTAAAGAATATTATTCTATTTGATTAGATATTATCAGAACAAATAGACCAAGTCAAGTTTTTCTTAAAGAAATTCATCTAAATTTTCTTTTTCAATTAATTTTCGCAATTCTTTGATAGCTTGAGCTTTATTTTTATCACAAATCAAAACAGCATCTCCTGTATTAACAATTATTAGATTTTTGATGCCGACTGTTGTTACAATTCGATCACAGCTGTAAATTATTGAATCATTTGTATCAATACCTAAATGTTTTCCTACAATAATATTGTTATCACTATTTTTTTCATTTACCCTCTCTAAAGAAGTCCAACTTCCTAAGTCATCCCAGATAAAATTAGCTTTTAATAAATAAATATTTTCTAATTTTTCAATTACTCCATATTCTATTGAAATATTATACAGTTTTTTGTACAGGCTTTTGATTTTTTTTATCTTTGTTTTCTTTCTGATTTGGGATAAATTTTGATATTCACTAATCTCCATTATTTCGCTGCAGTTATCATAAAGTAAACTTAATTTGCTTTTAATTTCCTGAAGCAGTATCTTCGCCGGTGTTATATAAATACCACTATTCCAGTAATAACTGCCTAAACTTAAATATTTTTCTGCAGTTTTAAGATCAGGTTTTTCTTCAAAATTCTGTACCTGATAATACTCCTGATCAGCAAACAAAGTCTGTTTACTGCTGACATGAATATATCCATAACCAGTTTCTGGATATGTGGGTTCAACCCCAATTGTTAAGACTGCACTCTTCTTTTCAGCAACTTCTTCTGCTTTTAATAAGAGGTCAGTAAAATTCTGTTCCCCTTTTATTAAATGATCTGATGGTAAAATAAAAATCGTTGATCCAGGATAGGTCTTTTCAATTTTTAAAACTGCCATTGTAATTGCAGGTGCAGTATTTTTGCTAACTTCCTCTAATATTATATTTTCTTCTGGAATATAATCAAGTTTCTCTTTTACTGCCGCCTCGTAATTCTTATTTGTTGCAATAAAAATTTGTTCTTTGGGGACTATGAGATTAATTCTTTCTACTGTTTGCTCTAAAAGTGTCTTTTTATCACTATTCAGTTTTAAAAACTGTTTAGGCCTGTCTTTTCGACTTAAAGGCCAAAAACGCGAGCCATTGCCCCCTGCCATTATGAGTGCTATTTTCATTTTAAGAACCTCCTAAAACAACTCTTTTTTGAATTAATTAAAATAAAAATATTTAATGAGTTCTGAACCAGGTCCCGGCCAATTTTCAACTGCATATTCTTTAAAGTAAATTAAAACGGGACTTAAAAAATCATTTAAATATGCTATTAACCCTGTTTCAAAAACTGGTAAGATTATTATTACTGCTAATAAATATAAGAGTAATGTCGTAAAATTAATAATAAGGAAAAAGTAAAAAAAACGTTCCACTGTAGAGGAAAATTCATCTGAAAAAATTAAAAAATAAAATAAAGCAAATAACAGCATCGGCACATAAAAAATTATGCCAGAATTATTTCCATATATATAAGAATATCCTATATATAAAAGTATCGGTGATAAATAAAGATAAATATAAACTCTAAGTGGTGTTTTCTTAAACAAAAGCCAGAAAAAAACAAATAGATATATTAAGGAAATTATAGGAATATTTTTAAATAAATTTAATAAGAAATCATTAAAATTTAAAGCAAAAACTCCAGCAGCTGATAAATTAAATATGCTTTCACTTAAATAAATTAAACGCATACCATAACCATAAACCCAACTAATATAACTTAAAGAAAATACTGCTGCCAGGGTTGGCATTAAAAATGTCATTAATTGGGCCGGTCTTTTTTTCTTTTCTTTTTGATCTAGAGCAAAAAAGAAAATGACTATATAAAAGGGGAGAATTATTATAAATTCAGGCAGCAGAAGATAGACTAAAGCTGTTGTTAAACTGCCTAAAAAGAGATAAGCTGTTTCTTTTTCTTTAAAGTATTTAGTTAAAAAATAATTGGCAAACGAAAAAATAATTAATTTAAAAATCAACATCATCACTCACCTCTTTTTCAGTTAGACCATGTTCAGTTTTTTCCCAATAAAAAGGATTAAAAAACAGCTGTTTCAAAGCTTTCCAGGCTGAAAATGACTGTAATAAATAATAAATTGGATTAAATAATGCATAAATAACTAAATCATAGTATTTTCTTTTAAAAACTGCCATTGTAGATAAATAAATTCCTAAAAAATTACCAAATAATAAATTCCACAAGGAAATGTACAAAAGTAATCCTATATGATACTCAGATGCAAATGCCATACCGCTTAACAGCCAAACCAAAAATAAAAACCAAAAGAAAGGTGCAACTAAATGAGTTAATACACTACCGCCAATGAATATCTGAAGGGTAAACCAACCTCTCAGACCCACGCTTTGAATAAATTTTAAAGGCTGCCGGTTATGAACTAAAAAGGTCTGTAAATATCCTTTCTGCCATCTTGAACGCTGATTAATCCAGTTTTTAATTTTATTATTAGCTTCTTCATAAGTTGTAGAATTTAAAATACCCACCTTATAACCTCTAGCATTTGCTCTAATTCCAAGATCAGCATCTTCTGTAACATTAAAGGGATCCCATCCTCCTAATTCTCTTAACTTTTCGATTTTAAAATGATTTGATGTACCACCAAGAGGGATAGGTAAATTAAGAGCATCTAATCCAGGCAGCATGTAATCAAACCAGTACGAATATTCGAGAGTAAACAATTTGGTTAATAAATTATCCTTGCGATTAAAATAATTCAATGCTGATTGATAACAAATAGTTTGCTCATCAGATTTTTGAAAGGCAATATATGCTTTTTTTAGCTGATCTGGTTCCGGCATGTCTTCTGCATCATAAATTGTTAAAAATTCTCCTTTTGCTTCTTTCAGACCATAATTACAAGCCTTTGGTTTAGTTTGAGGATGACTTTTAGGGATATAAATAAAATTCCAATTATCCGGTGGATGTGCTTCTTTTGCTTTATTTATTGTTTCTAAATCATCTTCTTCAAACAAAAATAATATATCCAACTTTGCACTGGGATAATCCAATTTTTTTAAGTTCTGAATTAAAGTTCCAATGACTTTGGGCTCTTTATAGACTGGTACTAAGATGCTGTAAATTGGTAATTCTTTCTCGTCTATTGATTCAAGCTCTTCCTGGGTAATAAACTCTTCTCGCTCCTGTAATGCACCTATTATACTTAAGACAAACTTAAATAAAATTGATCCCATAAACAGTAAATTAAAAAAATAAAGAAAAAAATTGATACTAGTTCTCTGATAGTAAATAAAAGAATAAATTAAAGCTGCAGCTAATAAACAAAAAATATTATTTGCCTTTTTCAAAGGTAAAAATTGATTAATAATATAAGTTTCTAGTTCAAAATTTTTGATTAAATTGAAATCTATAAATTCTTCATATTCTTCTAAATTATCGCTGCCAAGCTCTAAACCTATTTTATCTGCTAAAGCCTGATAAAAATCAATTGCTCTAATCATCCCTTCCGAAATTAAAATCTCTCCAAGCAAATTTCCTGATTCCTTTTGTATTTCAAGAGCATTATTTAATTCTGATTTTGTGATTAAATTTTTTTCAACTAAAATCTCACCGATACAAGATTTTTTATTTTCTTATTTTTTAATATTTTCCTAAAAAACATATAAAACCGACTGTTGAGAAATAATTTTCAACAGCCGGTTCAATGAATTTAATTATTTACTTTTGATAATCCTGCAGAGCTTTATACTCTATTTTATCTCCGTGCTCAATTTCTTTTAAAACTTTGAGCATTGCCTGAGTTGTATCCAGTGAAGTCAGGCAGGGAATTCCCATTTCTACTGCAGATCTTCTGATTTTAAAACCATCTCGCTCAGGTATTTTCCCTCTAGTAAGGGTATTAATTACTAGATCAATTTGATCATCAGAAATCAATTCCAGGGAGTCTGGTGAGCCTTCTCCTAATTTTTTTACTATATCTACTTCCAATCCCTTCTTTTTTAACGCAGCAGCAGTTCCTTCAGTCGCAGCAATCTTAAAACCAAGTTCTGCAAAATCTTTGATGTATTCTACTGCTTCATCTTTGTCCTTATTTGCTATTGTAGCAAGTATTGTTCCTTCTCTTGGAATTTCCAGCCCAGCTCCGATAAGTCCTTTATACAATGCTTTTTCGTAAGTATCGGCAAGTCCAAGTACTTCTCCAGTTGACTTCATCTCCGGCCCCAGATTTGTATCAACCTGAGTTAATTTAGAAAAAGAAAATACCGGAACTTTAACTGCCACATGTGATTTCTCTGGAACCAGGCCGCTCTCCCAGCCTAAGTCTTTCAATTTTTTACCAAGTAAAGCCTTTGTTGCCAGATCAACCATTGGTACTCCTGTTACCTTGCTCAGATAAGGAATTGTTCTACTTGAACGAGGATTAACCTCAATCACATAGATTTCTCCTCTGCTGACTACATACTGAATATTGACAACGCCCTTAACATTAAGGGCTCGAGAAATTTTCTCCGTATATTCTACAGCTTTTTCTTTCAATTTATCTGAGAGACGATGTGGGGGGTAAACTGCTATACTGTCTCCTGAATGAACTCCAGCTCTTTCCACATGTTCCATAATTCCTGGTACAATAACAGTTTCTCCATCAGAAATTGCATCGATCTCTATTTCAGTTCCTGTTAAATATTTATCAACAAGAACCGGCCTGTCAGGTGATACTTTGACAGCATTTTTCATATATTCTTCTAATTCTTTTTTATTATAAACAACTTCCATTGCCCGACCTCCAAGTACATAAGAAGGTCTAACAAGCACTGGAAAACCAATCTCTACTGCAATTTTTTCTGCTTCTTGAAGAGAAGCTGCAACTTCACCTGCTGGCACAGGAATATCAAGCTCATTTAAAAGCCCAATAAAACGATCTCTATCTTCAGCCAGATCAATTGAATCTACTGATGTTCCAAGTATCTCAACTCCTGCTTCAGCAAGCGGCTCAGCTAAATTAACAGCTGTCTGACCACCAAATTGACAGATAACTCCTTCCGGTTTTTCATTTTCAATAATGTGCATAATATCCTCTTTAGTCAGAGGTTCAAAGTATAATCTGTCTGAGGTATCAAAATCAGTACTTACAGTTTCCGGATTATTATTAACTATAATTGATTCATAACCTTCTTCATTTAAAGTCCAGGCAGAATGAACACTGCAGTAGTCAAACTCTATTCCCTGTCCAATTCTAATTGGCCCCGATCCAATTACCATAACTTTTTTCTTTTCAGTTGGCTGAGCCTCATTAACCTTTTCATAAGAAGAATAATAGTAAGGAGTTTCTGCCTCAAATTCTGCTGCACAGGTATCTACCATTTTAAATACAGGTTTTAACTTTAATTTTTCTCTTATATCTTTGATTTCTGATTCTGTTTTTTCAGTCAAAAGTGCAATCTCTGAATCTGAAAATCCTTTTTCTTTAGCCTGGGAAAGAAGTTCTTTATTTTCAGCTATCCTGTCTTTCTCATCAGCTAAAGAGTTTTCTAGATCAATAATATTTTTCATTTTATATAAGAAAAAAGTACTAATTTCAGTTATTTGATGAATTTTTTCAACTGTATAGCCTCTCCTAAGTGCTTCTGCTATCACAAAAAGTCGATTATCATCTGCTGCAAATAAAGCCTCTTCAATTTCTAAATCACTCATTTTCCTAAACTCTTCTAAATAAAAACCGTAGCGTCCAATTTCCAGTGAGCGTACAGCCTTAAGCATCGACGCTTCTAAGTTCCTTTCTATCGCCATTACCTCTCCTGTAGCCTTCATTTGGGTTCCTAAATCACGGTCAGCATAATGAAATTTATCAAATGGCCAGCGCGGTATCTTAAATACAACATAATCTAAAGCTGGTTCAAAACAGGCGGTAGTTTTTCCTGTGATTGCATTTTCTATCTCATCCAGGCTGTACCCTAAGGCAATTCTGGCGGAAACTTTGGCAATTGGATATCCAGTAGCCTTTGAAGCCAGCGCACTGGAACGGCTAACTCTAGGATTTACTTCAATTATATAATACTGAAAGCTTTCAGGATCAAGTGCATACTGTACATTACAGCCACCTTCGATTCCCAGGGCTCTAATTATCTTTAAAGCTGAACTTCTAAACATCTGATACTCTTTATCTGTCAGGGTCTGACTTGGAGCAACAACAATGCTATCACCGGTGTGAACCCCCACTGGATCAAAGTTTTCCATGTTGCAGACGACTATACAATTATCATTCTTATCCCGCATTACCTCATATTCTATTTCCTTCCAGCCTTTAATACTTTTTTCGATTAAAACCTGTCCGATCAGGCTGTGTTTAAAACCACGGGCAGTTATTTCTTTTAATTCCTCTAAATTATCAGCAACACCACCACCTGTTCCCCCCATAGTATAGGCTGGACGAACAATGACAGGATAACCAATTCCAGCTGCAATTTCAGCTGCTTCTTCTATGTTTTCTGCAATTTTACTGTCTAAAATTGGCTCTCCAATCTCATTCATTAACTCCTTAAAAGTATTTCTATCTTCTGCCTTCTCAATTGTATCAATAGGAGTTCCTAAAAGTTCTACATTCAAATCTTCTAAAATGTTTGTTTCAGCCAAATCTATAGCTAGATTTAAAGCAATCTGACCACCCAGAGTCGGAATCAAACCATCCGGATTTTCCTTTTTCAAAATTTCTATAATACTTTCAACAGTTAGTGGTTCAATATAAACTCGGTCAGCCATATTCTCGTCTGTCATAATTGTAGCCGGGTTGCTGTTGACTAATACAACTTCTAATCCTTCTTCTTTCAAAGCTCGACAAGCCTGGCTTCCGGAATAATCAAACTCAGCTGCCTGCCCGATAATAATCGGACCTGAACCAATAACCATAACTTTTTTAATATCTTTTCTCTTTGGCATCTTTTCCTCCTTTAATTCTTTGAAATTTGTCTGCATTAAAATAATTAAATATCAAACTAAAAATATTTTTTAAATAGCTGATACCATCAACTCTATAAATCTGTCAAACAAATAGTGAGAATCCTCAGGACCTGGAGAGGCTTCTGGATGGTACTGAACAGAAAAAGCTGGATACTTTTGGTGTTTAAAACCTTCAACAGTTTTATCATTTACATTAATATGAGTTAACTCCAGATCCAGTTCAGCCAGCGATTCTTCTTTAATGGCAAAACCATGATTTTGTGAAGTAATATAGACGCGATTGGTACTCAAATCTTTAACCGGGTGGTTGGCACCTCGGTGGCCAAATTTCAGCTTATAAGTTTCTGCACCACAGGCTCTGCCCAGCAGCTGGTGACCGAGGCAGATTCCAAAGATTGGAACTACATCAAGCAATTCTTTAATGGTATCTGCTACATAGTCTGCAGCTTCGGGATCACCCGGGCCATTAGAAAACATAACTCCATCTGGATTATATGCCAATATATCTTTAGCTGATGAGCTAGCTGGAACCATAATCACTTCACAATCTCTTTCAAGCAGTGAATCTTTAATGTTTTCCTTGGCTCCACAGTCGACTAAAACCACTGTATATTTATTATCGAATCCATATTTTTTTACTTCTTTACGGCTAACTAAAGAAACCAAGTCTCTTCCCGAAAGCCCAGGAGCCCGTTTAGCTTTTTCTATTAATTCTGCTTCAGTTAAATTTTCAGTAGTTATAATACCACGCATTGTTCCCTGGCGCCTCAATATTTTAGTTAAAGCTCTAGTGTCAATTCCACTAATTGCGGTAATCTCATTTTCTTTTAAATATTTTTCAAGTTTCTTCTGCAGACGCCAATTCTCCGGCTCTTCTGCAAATTCTTTTACAATAAAACCATTAACATGTGATTTAATAGATTCAAAGTCATCTTCATTAATACCATAGTTTCCAATCAGAGGATAGGTCATACAGACAATTTCTCCCTTATAAGAGGGATCTGTCAGGATCTCCTGGTAACCGGTCATGCTGGTGTTAAACACTATTTCACCAGCGCTTTCATTTTCAGCTCCAAAAATTTCCCCTTCAAAAATGCTCCCTTCTTCTAAAACAAGTTTTGCTTTTTTCATTTAATTACCTCCATTTTTCTTCACTAAAATATTACAAGTAATTTACTTAGATAAAACCAAATCTAATATTTTGATTTTTAGTGCAGTAAATAACTAAAGTTTAATTATAAAAATAAAACCTTCTCCCCAGAAAGATGGTTTGAAGGTTAAAATTGACATAGTAAGCCTAAAATTTTAAAAATCCAATTTCAAAAAGCTTTACTAAATCTATACCTTTGCCAGCCTCTCTGGACTGATTTAAAAGGTTGATCTATTTTTTTATTATTGTGATTTAGTTTAACATTAAATTTGAAAGCTGTCAATAGTTATCCATGTATCCATTATATTTTTCTTGCTTTATATTTAGTGTGAAGTAATTTATGGGCTATTTCACTACCTGGTTTTTGCAAATAATTATCATATATTTTCTTAATATATGGATTTTCATGTGACTTTCTTAATTTTTTACTGCTGTCTATCTTGTAAATTGCCTGCTGTCTTTTTTCTAATACATTTTCATCACAGGAAATTGGCTGGCCACCACCCCCCATACACCCTCCAGGACAGGCCATAAATTCAACAAAATCAAATTCTTCTCCTGCCTCAATCATTTCCATTAGCCGACGAGCATTACCAAGACCATGGGCTACTGCAGCTTTTAATTTTAGGTCTCCAATTTCTACTTCAGCTTTTTTAATTCCCTCCAAACCCCTTACAATTTTATAATCTATTTTTTCTAATTCCTGACCGGTAATCAATTCAGTTGCTGTTCTTAGTGCTGCTTCCATAACTCCACCAGTAGTTCCAAATATATCTGCTGCACCTGAAGAAACTCCCAGCAGTTCGTCATACTCACTTTCTTCTAAATTTAGAAAATCAATACCTGCAGATTTAATGATAGAAGCCAACTCTCTGGTAGTTAATACATAATCAACATCTCCAGCCATTTCCTCTCTTTTTGCTTCAAATTTCTTAGCTGTACAGGGCATTATCGATACTACAATAATGTCTTTAGGATCAATACCTGCTTCTTTGGCATAATAAGTTTTAGCTACTGCACCAAACATCTGCTGAGGTGATTTGGCAGATGAAAGATGATTCAGATATTTTGGATAAAAATGCTCGATAAACTTAATCCAGCCTGGACTGCAGGAAGTAAAGAGCGGTAAATTTCTGCCGCTATTTATTCTATTTATTAACTCTGTTCCTTCCTCCATAATAGTCAGATCTGCTGTGAAGTTTGTATCGAATACTGCATCAAAGCCAAGTCTTTTAAGAGCAGTAACCAGCTGTCCAGTTGATATATCTCCAGCCCGATTAGAAAAAGGTTCTGAAATAGCGATTCTAACCGCAGGAGCAGTCTGAACAACTACATGTTTGCTTTCATCATTTAGAAGATCTAAAACAATATCTTTTTGATAAAGTTCATGCAGGGCTCCTGTGGGACAGGAAAGTATACACTGACCACAATTAGTACATTCTACATTACCCATCCCTCTATTTTTAAAGGTTGTAACTACAGTCTCCGGTCCTCGATTGGCTGTAGTAAAAATACCAATGCCCTGAACTTCTTCACATTTTCTAATGCAGCGGTTACAGCTGATGCATTTTTCTGGCTCTCTAATAATTGAATAACTTGAATTATCTACACTGTCACCACGTTTAATCGGATCCAGCCTCATCTTTGAAACACCTATGTCTTCAGCAATCTCTTTTAATTCACAATTGCTGGCCCGGCTGCAGGTCAAACAGTTTAACTGACAGTCAATATTATGAGTGGCAATGATTAATTCAAAGAGATTTTTCCTTAAATCTCGAACTTTTTTTGAATGAGTTTTAATTTTCATACCGTCCTCAATCTCAGTTGCACAGGCCGGTTTAAGCAGCTCTTCTCCCTCAACTTCCACCACACATAATCTGCAGCCTCCATAAATTGACAGACCCTCTTCATAGCAGAGAGTAGGTATATTAATTTTAGCTTTTTTGGCAGCATCTAAAATACTTATTTTCTCTTCCAGCTCTATATTAATTCCATCAATTACTGCTTTAAGCATAAATTTTCCCTCCAATCTTTAATTCATCTCCATAATTTTCTATAACTGAGGTAATAAAATTAAGTGATGACTGCCCGAGTCCACAGCGAGCTGCCAGTCTTATTGTATTACCAATATCTGAAATCAATTCAGCATCCATTTTTTTAGCATCACCTTTAAATTCTTTTAGTATTTTATTGATCTGTCTATTTCCTTCTCGACAGGGAAAACAGGTGCCACAGGTTTCATCCATATAGAATCTTGAGACATTTAACATCAGATCTAAAAGATCATGTTTCTTACTTACTGCAATTACTGCACCAGAACCCAGACTGCTGCCTCTTTTTTCAAAAGCCTGATAGCTATAAGGGAAGTCTAGATCATCTGCTCTAATTAGTGCGGTAGAAATACCACCAGGTATAACAAATCTTAATTCCTGATCTGTTTTAATACCGCCACCAAATTCATAAATAATTTCCTTTAAAGTTACCTTGCCAAACTCAACCTCATAAAGCCCTGGTTTATTTAAATCACCACTTAGACATAATAATTTTGTACCTCTGCTTCCTTTAATTCCTAAACTTGAAAATTCTTCTGAATCAGGATTTAAAACTTCTGCAGCACAACATAAGCTTTCAACATTATTTACTACTGTGGGCTGATTAAATAAACCTTTTTCAATTGGATAAGGTGGTTTAATGCGTGAACGACCTCTTTTCCCTTCAATTGAATTTAATAATGAAGTTTCATCACCACAGACATATGCTCCCGCACCTCTTATTATCTTTAATTCTAATTTAAAATCACTATTAAAAATATAATTATTTAGTATTCTTTCTTTTTCAGCAGCTTCAATTATTTCAGAAAAAACTTCTATAGCTTTTGAATATTCACCTCTGATATAAATATATGCCTTATCTGCACCAACAGCATAGGCTGCAAGCATAATCCCTTCTAAAACTTTTAATGGTCTTTCTTCCAATAAATATCTATCCTTAAAAGTGCCAGGTTCACCTTCATCCCCATTACAGACCAAAAATTTTTCTTCAGCTTTAATATTTGCTGCCATCTCCCATTTGATTCCTGTTGGAAAACCAGCACCACCACGGCCTTTGAGTTCAGAATTTTTTATTTTTTGAATTGTTTTTTCCCTGCCCAATTTAAGCGCATTTTTTATTGATTCAAAATTATAACTAGAAATATCTAAGAGTTTTTCACCTTTTAGGTATAATTTTTCTTTGGACATAATCTCACTCCTCGCTTATTATACTTAAATTTAACTATATACACTCATTTAAAATATCTAAAGCTCTATTTTCATTAATCTTTGTATATATCTTATTGTTGACCATCATAACTGGTCCCTCTCCGCAATGACCAAGACATTCCACTACTTCCAAAGTGAATTTTTTGTCTTCAGTAGTCTGATGACTTTCCAGATCTAAATATGATTTTACAGCTTTTAAAACAGAATCAGACTGGTTGAGATGACAGGAAATACTGTCACAAATTCTAATGATATATTTGCCGGTAGGCTCAGTATACAACATCGAATAAAAAGAGATTACTCCATAAACATTTGCTCTGGGAAGCTGATATTTTTCAGCCAAATTTTCAATTTCAGCTTCTGGAATATAACCATAAGTGTTCTGAATTTCATGCAGTTTTTCTAAAAGACTGTCCTGATAAAATTTAGATTTAGTATCTTCCATTAAACCTCACTCCTTTGTGATAATTTTAACTAAATCAAACATATTTTTAAGAATTTTCAGACTTTTATGGGCGAAATAAATTTCTTTTTCTTTTATCTAAGTTAATAATATCACACCCAGGCTATTATAATCAAATGTTAAAAACTTTATAAATCAATAAATTATGCCAATATTATTAATATCTATTTAATATGTATTTTTAATCTAAGGCCAGACAAAATTGCCTGACCTTATAATTTCAACTTATGAATCATCAGTTAACCAGTGACTACCAGCTGTTTTAATTGCTACTGCTCCTAAAGGAGCCGTGACAATAATTGATAGAACGGCCAGGGCAAGTATTAACTCTCCCGATGCTACACCAGCTGCTAAAGGAATGGCACCAATAGCTGCCTGAACTGTAGCTTTAGGAGTATAGGCTAAGACACAGAATCCTCTTTCCTTTAAATTTAAATGAGTACCTTTTAGAGAAATTAAAACTCCAATTGATCTAAAGCTTAATCCGATGATTATAATTATTAATCCAATAGAACCTGATTCAAAAGCAAGATTAATATTAACTTCAGCTCCAATTAAAACAAATAACATTAGCTCAGCAAAAACCCATATTTTATTAAATTTCGAAGATAATCTTTTAGCTAAAACTGAATAACGCTCTTGAATTACAAAACCAATTACCATAATTCCCAGCAGTGTTGCAATTGGAATAATCCCATTTAGTAAGTGCTCAATAGAATTCATCAAAATCCCAAAACTTAAGATTAATAGAGCTTTTTTTGTATCGCGAATATGATATTTGTTAAAAATATAGAGTAAAAGCAAAGCAATTCCAGTTCCTAATATGATACCAAGTATAATAGCAATTGGAATATTCAAAACCTGTTTTAAAATATTAATCTGTTCTCCACCATAAATACTTAAAAAGGCTGAAAATATAGTAATTGCTACAACATCATCAACTGAAGCTCCAGTTAAAATTAAGGTAGGCACACCTTTTTCAGTTCCTTTTTGCCTATCTATCAAGGCCAGCATCTGCGGCACAACAACTGCCGGTGACACTGCAGCAATAATAAAAGCCAAAATTCCTGCTTCTATAAAGTCAAATTTCAGCAAATAAATTGCTGCTGCTATAACAGCACTGCCCTCCATCAGTCCAGGAATAAAACTTAACTTTACTGCAGGAATCCCAACCTTTTTAAGAGTTTCCTTTTCTATTCCCAAACCAGCTCTAATTAAAATTACTATTAGAGCTATCATTCTTAAGTCAGATGATATGTTTAAAATATCCTGACTTATTAAATCTAATCCATATGGGCCAAGTAAGATTCCAATAAAAAGCATTCCTAATAAAGCAGGAAGCTTAATCTTATTGAAAAACCTTCCAAATAATAAAGCAAATAAAATTATTAAAGCTAAACTTAAAGCCAAAGTAAATTCTCCTCTCTTGTTACAATTAAAATAAAAAAGGCTCCTATCTTAATAGAGATATCCCTAATTAAGATAGGAGCCATCATCTGTTAAATAAACAGTAGTTATAGGGGAGCTCCATCCCCTTAGTTCATTTTATTGATAAAAACTTTATGTAACTCAACACTTAAATTAAAACCTAGTTCTCTTAAACTGTGATCAAAAGCTTTTAGAGTTCTATATAACTTTTCTTCATAACAATTTTCTCCCATATGTCCAATCCGGATTAATTTGTCTTCAAACTCTCCCAATGAAGCTGCAATCATAACATTATGACTTTCTGTCATCAGCTGATTTAGCTCCTGATAATTTATCGAATCAGGAATTTCTATAGCAGTAACTGTATCAGAGTAACCATTTTCAGCAAATAAATTAAGATTGGATTCAGCAATAGCTTCTCTAACTGCCTCTGCAATTTTATTGTGTCTTATAAAAATTTCTTGGTCCGCTAACCATTTATCTAAAGCTGCATTCAAAGCATAAATATCACTTATTGCCTGAGTATAAGGGAAATATTTTTCTTCATACCAGTTCTGCCAGAGCTGTAAATTTGTATAATAACCTCTAACAGGAGTTTCTCTATTATTTACTGCATTCCAGGCAGCATCACTAACACTCATAAAAGTAAGTCCTGGAGGCACTGATAGACACTTTTGAGAGCCTCCCAAAATAATGTCAATTCCCCATTCATCAACTTCAATTGGAACTCCACCAATTGCAGAAACCGAATCTACAACAGATAAAATATTATGTTTGTTTAATAATTTAGTAATTTCACCAATATTATTTATAATTCCAGTAGGAGTTTCACAGTGAACAAAGGTTGCAAATTTAAAATCATTTTCAGCTGCTAACTTTTCAGCCAATTCATTAATATCAATTTCTTGATTATATGGAAATTCCCATTTAGTAACCTCAGCTCCATATAAATCAGCAAAATCTGCAAATCCTCTACCAAAGATTCCATTATCTAAAACTAAAACCTTATCTCCCGGTTCAATTAGAGAAGCACAGGCAGATTCCAGTCCTAAAATTCCCTCCCCACTCATAATAATCACATCATTTTTGGTTTTTATTACCTGCTGCAGTTTAGAGCTAACATCAAGGTAAAAATCAAAAAAATCAGGATCGAGATCGGGATTAGTAATTTTTTGACTCATTGCCCGCCGAACTTCTTCACTAACCTCAGTCGGACCGGGTGTCATAATTAATAAATCACTCACAAAAATCACTCCCACAATTTTACGGTCTAATATAGATTTTATAACTTTTTATGGGAGATTGTCAAGCTAAATACTCTTTAAAACTGGACTATGATTTTCGATTTGAAGCGATTATCTTTAACTAATCAGTACAACCTCTTTAATTAACAATAATTCAATTATTTTTTGTTTTTCATGCCAGGACCTGGAGCCGGTGACAGGAGTTGAACCTGCAGCCTGTAGTTTACGATACTACTGCTCTGCCTGTTGAGCTACACCGGCATCTATTAAAATGCCAGTACTATTCCACCTTCATTAGCATAAACTGTGCTAATTCCAGCAGTTTCAACAATAACTATCTCTCTAAATTTATATTTTTCAGCTGCTTTCTCCTTAATATATTCTGCTTTTTCTAAGGCATTACAGTGAGCTATGCCAAGCACTTTCTCTTCTAAATTTTCTCCTTTTTCACCTATCTTTTCAATCAATTTCCTGATTGCTCTTTTGCTTCCCCTTGCTTTATCAACAAGAGTGATAGTTCCTTCTGGTGTTGCACCTAAAACTGGTTTGATATTAAAAAAAGAAGCAATTTTTCCTTTTAATTTCCCCATTCTTCCTGCTTTAATCAAATTATCAAGAGAATCTAAAACAAATAAAGTCTGCATCTCTTCAACATATTTTTCAGTTTTCTCTATAATTTGATCTCTATTGAAACCAGCTTCTATTAATTCACCTAACTTATAGGCAATCATTGTTTCACCTACGGTAGCGCTAAAAGAATTAAAGACTTTTATTAACTTATTCTCAGCCTCTTCCAAAATCATATTCTTTGCCAACATGGCATTTTGATATGTTGCACTTAATTCTTTGGAAAGGGTTACCACAAAAATATTATCATATTTTCGATATAAATCTAAAAAAGGACCTGGGCCAGGACTTGCAGTTTTCGGTGCATCATTACTGTTTCGCATTGCATCTAATAATTCTTCTCGATTCAGATTTTCATCATCTATGAAATGCTTATCTCCAACATCTATAGACAGTGGTGCTGTAGAAATATTAAATCTTTCTCTCAAATCTTCTGTCAGATCACAGCAGCTGTCAACTATTATTTTAAAATCCATAAACTTACCTCCAACTTACTTTATTTTAATTTACTTTCCATCATCTATAATTTTATCTTTACTGATAATAAAAATCAACTACTTATTTTAGTTTTATTTTAAAACATAGAAAAGCCCCGGTTAATTTAATAACCAGGGCAACTTTACATAATTAAATTTTAATTATATAACATCAACATTCTCTGCTTGAGGTCCGCGATCTCCTTCAACAATTTCAAATTCTACTTCCTGACCTTCTTCTAAAGTTTTAAAGCCTTCCTGCTGAAGAGCAGAGAAATGTACAAATACATCGTCGCCATCTTCTCTTTCAATAAAGCCATAACCTTTTTTCTCGTCAAACCATTTAACTTTTCCTGTGTAAACCATATTAATATCTTCCTCCTAAAATTTAACCTGAATATGTGTAACTAGTTTAGAATACTCAGTGAGTTAAATATATCATTCTCCTTCTCATTTGTCAAATTTTTCTGACTCATTTAAATTTTTATTTTTCTTTCGGTCTTTTAGTAGTTATGATATAATTTTTAAAAGGGGGAAATTAGATGTGGGAGCTGATGTTGAAAAACTTTTCTTTTAATAATATAAATATTTTATTTTTAAGCACTGGTCTTCTGATAAGCTTTTTTACAGCTCTCAGCAGCTGGAGAAAAATAGAGAAGTATAGATTTTTATTTCATTTTATGATATTAATTTTCAGCATTAGTTTTAGTCTGGTTATTACTACAACAAACTGGTTCATTTTTATGATTGGCTGGGAAATTATAACTCTTTCAACCTCTTTAATTCTTGGCTGGAGTGATAAAAATATCGCCTGGGAATATTTTGTGATTCAATTCATTGGAGGTAGTTTTTTAATTTTAACAGTTTTAATGGCTTATACTAATGGTTATCAAACTATAGAAGCAATAAATGAGCTCTGGCTGCAGTTAATGTTTATAATTGGTTTAGGGGTTAAAAGCGCAGTTATTGGTCTTCACAGTTGGGTTCCTTATGTTTATAAAAAAGCATCTACAAGTTTTTGTGCTTTATCATCTGGATTAGCAGCAAAGTTAGGTTATATTACACTTTTAAGAATTATAACTGATGGTAATCGAGTTTTACTTTATCTGGGTATAATTATGATCTATTTTGGAGGAATCAAAGCTCTGGAAGAAAAAAATTATAAATTGATTTTAGCCTACAGTTCAATTAGCCAATTTGGTTTTATTACGATAGCAATAGGCAGTGGTAATACTTATGGTTATTATGGTGCAGTTTTACAGATTATTGCTCATGCCTTTGCAAAATCAACATTATTTAATGGAGCAGGAAATTGGATTAAAGAATTTAATTCTAATTCAATTTTTAGCTTCAATCGTTGTGAATTAAGGCAAAAAACAAATACAGTAAGCACTCTGTTTTCAATGCTTTCTTTGATGGCATTTCCCTTTTTTATAGGTTATAATAGTAAACATTTAATAAAATATTCTTTAAGCTCAATTCCTATGTTTGAATTTTTGCTTCATTTAGGAAGTATTTTAACAGCTGCTTATGTTTTGAAAATATTATGGATTATTATTTTTAAAGATCTAAAAAAATCAAACTTTAATTTCAAAACTAAAATAAAAAGTAATTACAGGCCAACTATAGTTGAAAACTTATCAATTTTATTGCCCTCTATATTTTTAATAATTTTAGCTATTACAGCAAATAATTATTTAGGAAGGCAGTTCGATTTCCATTATTCAACCGGTTTTTTCACAACTTTAATATATTTAATTATTGCTTATTTAATTCGATTTCCAATTATGTCTAGAATTAATAAATAAAATATTATTTCAATTATAATTTTAAATAACACGTTTTTAAAAAAGGAGCCTTTAAAGGCTCCTTTTAATTTAAGCTAAAGCTAAAAACTAATTAAACTATTATTTATAACTTAAATTTTTCAATTGAATCTGATAAATCATCAGCCATTTCTGCCAACTTCTGCGAAGCTGCAATAATTTCTTCTGTAGCTGTATTCTGTTCCTGACTGGAAGCTGCAACCTCTTCCGCATTAGCTGCCGCAGTCTCACTTGCAGAAGCGATCTCTCTTATTGCTCGTTCTACATCATCACTATTTTCAGCCATTTCTCCAGATTTGTTATTAATATTTCTAATTATTCGGCTTAAAATCCCTGCTGTATTTTCAATTTCTGCAAAAGCTGTACCACTTTCCTCTATAGAATTAACACTAGAATCAACTACTTCTCCAGTTTCTTCCATATTTTCTACAGATGCATCTACATCTTTCTGAATATCCTCAATTAATTCAGTAATCTCATCAGTAGCCTGGTCTGACTCTTCAGCAAGCTGTCTTATTTCATCAGCTACAACTGAAAATCCTCTTCCCGCTTCACCCGCTCTAGCCGCTTCAATAGCAGCATTTAAAGCTAGCAAGTTAGTTTGAGATGAAATGTTTTTAATTAAATTAACAATTTCCCCAATTCTATTTGAAGAATCAGCTAAAGAATGAACAGCCTGTTCTACCTGCTTTGAATTATCTTTAACTTTATTAATCTCTGCAGCAGATTTATCAATTGACTGATTACCTTTTTCAATATTCTCCATAACATCAACAGCCTGTCTATCCATAGCATCAGAAGAAGTGTTAATCATTTTAATTTGTTTAATTAGTTCTTCCATTGTAGCAGTAGTTTCCTCTACCTGGGCTGACTGTTCTTCTGTATTTGAAGCAACTTCCTGAATAGCATTACTAACCTCTCCAGCACTCTGACCAACTTGATTTCCGGTCGCAGAAAGTTCCTCACTTGAAGCTGCTACTTGTTCTGAAATATTTTTAACATCTAAAATCATTGTTTTTAAATTATTTATCATTTCTGCAAAGGAGTTAGTTAACTTTCCAATCTCATCTTTTCTTTTCAAATATTTATTATTAATATTTATTGTAAAATCTCCTGCTGCTATCTTTTGGGCAGTAGCAGTCACATAATTAAGGGGTTCAGCAATATATGAAGCAATTACTATTGTAACAACTATGCCAATAATTAGAGCAGCTAAAGCAATAATTAGACTTGCGTTTCTCAAATTATTTAGTTCACTCATAACTTCTGATCTATTTGCTGTCATTGCTACAGACCAGCCATTTATTTTGACAGGATGATAGGCCATTATTTTATCCTGATTATTAAATTGATAGCCTAAAGCTCCGCTTTCTTCAGCAATCATCTTATCAGTGATTTCAATCAAATCCTGATTGCTGTTTGCCAGCTCATTATTTGCTATATATTTTTCCTCAGGGTAAGCAATTGTATTCTTTTCTTGGTCAATAATCCAGCCATATCCTGCTCCATTAATATTCATTTCTAAAATTAACTGCTGTAAATATTCTGTTGAGACTGTGCCAATCAAAACCCCAACCTGTTCTCCCATATCTATTATTGGTACTGCAATAGAAATTACATTACCATCAGCTAATTCACTCTGTTTTACATTTGAATATGTAATTTCTCCAGTTTCAATTGCTTTTTGAAAATAATTTTGATCGGAAACATTGATATTCGTTCCTTCCACAATATTTGCCCTACCATCAGGTCTAGCTACAATAATATTTTCTAATGCAGAATTATTAACATCTTTTAGATGCCTCTCTTGACTGCTCCACATCATAGTTTTTACATTATTGGAATCTGCTAAATCTTTTAAAAATACTTCAATTCCATTTAACCACTCATTAATAGTATTTGAATTTTGTCGTGCACTCTCTTCAGCACTTGACATTATTGTGTTTTCTAGAATATCTTTTGATTGATCATATAGAGTAAATGCTGTTCCACCGACAATTATTAAAACTAAAATTAGTATCGCTAACAGCATTTTACCTTTAATTGAGTTTAACATTTTTAATCCCTACCTTTTTTGTATGTAATAGTTAAATTATATCATATATGTTAGATATTGCAATAAAAACACGATCTATATCCCTGAAAATTCAATTATTCAATTAGTAATGTATTTAGATTTTGGCCTTATTTTTAGATTAATTTTGCTTGCTTTTGATATTTTTCTATGTTAAAATAAATCTTGTGATGCCGAAGTGGTGGAATTGGCAGACGCGATGGATTCAAAATCCGTTGCCTTCACGGGCGTGTGGGTTCGAGTCCCACCTTCGGCACCATTGTTACATAATAGGGATTATAGCACTTTTTGAAGTCTCCTTTTTGGGAGATTTTTTTAGTTTTTGATGAAAATCCTGCCTGAATCCTGCCAAGAATTTTTACGGGTATTTAATCTATCCTCTATTACTTGCTATTTTCTTTGCCTTTATCATACCCCAGTTTTTATATTGATTCCTTCTTGTTCTTATAATATTTTAATGTAATTAAAATCGAATTTCTGCGAGAAAAATTTAACCCATCAATTAAATCTTTAGAACATAATCCCTCCAAATATTTTACTGCTACTTCTTTTCGCTCTTCATTAGATTTTTTTTGTTTCAATACCCTCACCTCTAATTATGCTGTTTTTATTTACTAATTAAATCCTCTATACACTTTGGACAGATCTTAACTCCTTTTTCTTCAACTAAGCCATTAATATTTCCGCAGAAAAAACACCCTGGCTTATATAATTTAAGAGTTATCGACTGATTTTCTATATCTGTTATTATCATAAATTTATCCTTAGTTTTAATATTTAATTCGTCTTTAATCGACTTTGGTATAACTACTCTTCCAACTCCATCAATAGCTCTTGTGATTCCAGTATTAACCTGCATTTATATCACCCCAATCATTTTAAATTAGTATTACATTCGAATTGAAAAATATATTCAACCAACCTCCCATAAATAATTTTTGTATCAATCTGGTGGACCTCTTAAAAGAACCAATATTGTATTTGGGGTTTGCTCCTGCTTCATCATTACACCACCTTTTTAAAATGCTTTGATAATTTAATCATTCAAGTAATCTTTTAAGCTTTTTTGAGATTCCCTTTGAAAATTTGTTGTAAGATGGGAATAAATATCTAGAGTCGTACTTACATTTGAATGTCCTAATCGTGCTGCAACAACTTTTGCTGGAATTCCAGCTTCTAACGATAATGTTGCATGTGTATGGCGAAGATCATGGAGCCTAAATTCTTCCATACCTAACTCCTTAACAATCTGCTTAAATCTACTGGTTGCAATATCTGGTGAAAAAGCTTTTCCATCCTCTCTTGCAAATATTAGATTATTTTCTTCATATTCTTTATCTTCCGTTTCTTTAAGTTGTTCCTGATGCTCTTTTAATTTTTGCAGAACATTAACATCTTCTTGATCGATAGTTATTTTTCTGCTCTTTTGAGTCTTAAGTGAATCTTTAAATTCCGCTTTATAACCTATTCCTCTTCCATAAGTCCTTCTAGCAATAATAAAACCTGCATCAAAATAGATATCTCTCCATTTTAGCCCCATCATTTCTCCTCTTCTCATACCTGTATGAACCGCCAGATACATATAGGTATAATACCAAATACCTTTTTCTTTTGCCAAATCCAAAAACTTTTTTACCTGGCCTTTTGTCATACTCAATATTTCAGCATTAATAGCTCTAGGAGGTTCTACACCTGAGCATGGATTTCTCTCAATAATTCTTTTCTTTAAGGCACTGTTCAAAGCTTTGCTTAGCACTCGATGGTGCTGTAAAACAGTTGTAGGAGAAAGTCCTCCCTTCCCATTAATTCTACCAGTCTGTAATTTTCGATGTTCATAATCCTGAATTTGAATTGGATTAAGTTCATTCAGTCTTATATGGCCAAGATCTGGTTTTATATGGCGATCCACAATTGTCTTATACCCATTATAAGTTGTAGGAGACAACTGCACCCTCACATAATTCTCCATCCAATCATCAAAATACTCTGCAATAGTTTGATGACTTATACTAAAGGAAACCTCTTCTTTATTACTTTCATGCTCTTTAATAATAGCCCATTTTTCTGCTTCTTTATAAGTAGAAAAAGTTTTGCTTATCCTTTTTCTTTTAATACTTCCTTTAGGTGTAATATCGACAAAAGCTTCAAATTTATTATTTTCAGTTTCTCTAATATACATAATTTATCCTCCTATTATTTTGTTTTTATACAATTCTATTTATTGATTCACAATTTTTACAACTTTTTTACAATATTCTTACTTTCAAATTCTCCGAAGTAATACCACTGGAGAAATAGCAGTTTGGGTATAACCCACTGCCCATCAATTTTATTTCCAGGCAATCTTCCTTGTCTTAAAAGTTGATATACTTTTGTTTTTCCTATCGGCATAATGTCAATTATATCTTTAGGTTCAAGAGCCTCAGGTAATGAACTGATAAAGTCTTCTCCACTTTTATTTATCATAGTTAAAAGCTTTCTATCAATTTTGTTCTGAACTCTAAATATTGATTTTTTCATTGGTAGTTCCTCCCTTTTTTTCTATATTATCTAGAGTATAGCACTTTCGTTCATTATTGTCAATATTAATTAATAAATTTTTTGTTAGTTTTTATTTTTTATGATAAATTTAATTAAATAATTATTTAATTATTTAATTATTTAATTATTTAATTATATTGATTTGATTATTATTATGTTCTATAATTAATATTAGTAAATAATTATTAATTTGACAGATAATATTTTTTAAAAGGGGTTAACCAATGAGCATTATTAAAGAATTAAAGCAATTAAGAGAAAATAACAAACTCACACCTAAAGAACAAATCTTAGCTTCTTACATATTAGATAATATTAAAAAAGCACCACAATTAAATATGGAAGAGCTCGCCAATAATTGTGAAACAAGTACTGGTACTGTTCAAAGATTAGTACAAAAATTAAATTTAGAAGGTTTTACTGATTTCAAACAGAGGCTATTAAAAGATACCTTTCAATCAAACTCTTCTATTAATATTGATATTACTAATATTAATGAAAAAGATTCTCCATACCAATATTTATTTAAAAAGATTACAGATAGATCACAAGACCAAATTCTTAAAGTAATTAATGATAGCCTTTATGAAGTTGAAAACTGGTACTTAAATGAACTCTATTTTAAATATCTTGAAGATGCAGATAATATTATTATTTTTGATTATGATGACAATTTTGGATATTCGTTAAGTCAATTATTACTTAACCAAAATTATTTCAATAAATATTCAACCTCTATTCAAAAAACTGAAAAGATATTAGAATGTTCATTTCAAACATTAAAACGAAAAAAGAAAATTTTAGAATCCAGGTTTAAAGAAAATATGGAAGTATTTAATATGATCGATTTCTCTTTACTTTTCTCAAAAGATAATTTCTTTAACAATTTACTAATTATAACTTCTATAGAACAATATGATGATAAGATTGAAAATCTAGTTAAAAAAGCTAATGATATGGATTTTAATGTTTTAATTTTTTATAATGGAGAACATAAAAGTTTAATTGAAAATTCTTTATATGATATGTCTTTAAATCTAGGTTGGACTATTTCTGTTAAAGAAAGAAATTATGAAAGTAAGCAACTAAGTCCCCAATTATTCTTAGAAGCAATGAATATTTTTCACCAAGATAATTTTAAATAAATATTATTATAAACAATAAATTTAAATGAACATTTTTTAAGCTAACATGTATAACTATTAACCTCTGTGTCATACTTTCACTTATTTGCTAATATTCATACTAGATAAACAAAAAATCCTACTACAAAATTGTAGTAGGATTTCTTATGGAAAAATTTTTATAATATAGTTCATCTTTAAAGTGAAAAAAATTAGGTGAATATGATTCTGAAGTAATAGATGATTTTTTAAGTGGATTATTAATAATCTCATCAATATTAATAGTTTTTGACGGAAACTTTAATTTTTTATTTTTTTCTGTTTGACAAATAAGTATAAAGCACTTTCCATAGATGCTCCGCAATCTTTTTTTATAGTGCCTAAAGTGATGATGTTTATGAACTAAAACAGCCAATAAAGGCTTATTGCATGATGGACAAGTGCATTTAGCTTTTAACCCTTTTTCATTAGCTAAAATATCATTTATATGAACTATTTTACTTTTTCTAATTTAATTTGAAAATTAAGCTGTATTTTTAGCTTTTTTATACTAATTTAAACTGATGGATTTTACTGGATTAAATTGCAAGATGACATTTAGTGAAAATTTGAAATACTTAATCCATCAACAGAACTATATTTATATCTTCTAAATAATCCAGATATTTCTCTTTTACAATTTCAAAAGTCTTTTCTTCAGTTAAGAAAAAATACTTGTATTTAGCATCATTTTCAGATAGTTTTTTAAAGTCATTTTTGAATGACTTCTTTTGATTAGAACCTAGCCTTTTCTTCCTATAAGGATATGTAGTTTTAATTTCTCCTATTACTCTTTCCCCGTCAATTGTAATTTCATCAATATCTAATCCTGGAGCACCCTGAGCTTTTGTTGTAATGTCTAGTAAAGAAAAGTTATGATGTTTCATTAAATATTTTTCAGCTAATAAACAACTAATAAAACTCAAATCATTGTAGATGTTTCCTGTAATATTTTTTATTTCATTTAGTATTTGATAATATAATTCATAATTATTTTTATCATTTCCAAAATCATTCTCATTTAAAAAGCTTTTTAGCTTTTTTATCTTCTCTTTTATAGAATTCATATATATTATATCTTCATTAGAAAGCATAATTTTCTCCTTTCATTTATAAATTTTTAATAATGTTTTTATCAATGCAATCAATTTTAAGTTTCTACTTTTAATTTTTAGTAATAAATTTAAACCCCTTATTATCTTTTACCTTTTTTATTCCAATTAAATCGGTTATATTGACAAGCAAAATTGAATTTACATTCAGAACATTTTTTCCATTTTTCTGTTTTTTTACTTGGTGGATTAAATAATATATTATTTTCACTTGAGCAATCACTTGGATCAAATGAATTAATATCTTCTGATATTATTTTTGAAGCTTTAATATAGTTAACAAAATGATTTTTAAAACCATAATTTAATAGTTCTTGAGAATCTATTTTTATTAATTTAACATTTTTTGATACTGTTGGGTTTTTAAAATAACGGAGCAGATAATAGTTATTAACCCTAATATTTTTTAGATAATGATATAACCAAATTTGAGCTTTGACAGATTCAAAAGGGTTTTCTTTAAGATATTCTCTTTTGCTTACTGCTTTAAACTCATATAAATTAACATCATTCTCACTTCCGACTTTAGCTATTAGATCTGGTTTAGCATAAATGCTTTTATTCTTATATACTATTTTAGTTTCTAAAATATCTCTTCTATTGCCTGTGCCATTAAAAAGTATTTCATTTATATAATATTTATTATTTATATAATTTATGCATAGTGATTCGTTTTCTTGACCTTCTTTTAAATTCTTTTTATGTTTAGCACTCATTAATTTTTTTTCGCTAATATGTTTGGATTTGCTAAGGAATTCTTTAGCCCACTTACTTTTGGAGTAAGCCCATTTTATTCCACAGTAACAATATTCCGCAAAATCACTTGGGGTTAATTCTATTTTTTCATTTACATACATTTACCTCATCCTTTTTCATTATTTAATTATTAATTCCTCTACTTCATTTTTAAACTCTTCATAACCAAACTGACCATCATTATTAATAGATGGTGATAACTGAGAAAATATAAAGGTCCCCCCTCTTTGTTTATTTAACTTCTGATGATAATAAATATCTTCAGGATATGTAACCAAAACCTTATCGATAGCATAATCATAACTGGGCAGCACTTTTATTTTATCTTTATAATCAATTAATTTATTAAAAACATTCGTATTACTCACTTTACTATATAATTTATCAAAACTTCTATATTTAACTTCAATTATAAAACTTTTTTTATGTTCCATTTTTTTATCATAAACATCAATTCTAAAATCAGGTTTCAAGTTTTTACCATCTGAAATAAAATAAGTTTCATTTTCTGAAAATGATTTAGTTATATTATCAAGTTCTTCATCATAATGAACTTCAATTATTCTTTCATCAGAATAAAAAGTTAAAACTGCACCAGAAGAAATATTTAAAGCAGAATTTTTTCTAATTCTTTTTTTAAGTGGATCATCATCAGACCATTTAAACTCACATTCATTCATAACCTTAATGATATTAATCAAAATATAATATTCATAGAGTTTTTCCGTTTCCTTATATTCATAATCTTTTTCTTTAAAAGCTGATTTTGATTTATCTTTTAATAATTTTTGGTAAAAATCATATAAGTACTTATATCGACTATCTTTTAATAATTTTTTTGTTGGCTTTTTTACTTTTCGAAAATCATTATTATGAAAGTAAACCCTATCATCATATACAACTGCTATTTGATTCATTAGTTTTTTGGTTTTAATCAAATAATTATTCAATAAATCTATATAATTATTGTAGCCATTAAGATTAGTTTCTTTCCCATAAATTTTTTCTTTACATTTTATAATTTCATCTTTGAACAAATATGAATTTCTACTTTCTTCCATTTCATCTAATTTAACCTTTAAAGATCTCATTTCATTAATTACTTTTTTAGTATTCTCTTTTTGAATTTGACATTCGGCTTTTAATTTTTTTTCAATAGTTCTTAGCTCTCTTCTAATATAATCTATTATTTTAAGTAGCCACTTATTCTCATCATTATTTAAGTCATATTTCATTTGCTTTTGATACAGTGCTTGAGGCCTTTCTACTGAATTATTTACTGAGTTAGACTTATTACTTCCTAGCCATTTTACAGCTTCCTTATCTAATTTAAAACTATCATGCCTAATCTCATAAGTTTTTTCTAATGACTTAATTGGATTTCTGAGTATATCATTTAAAGTATTACTTAGAACTCTAAAATGATCTTCTAATAAATCTAATAAACTAATTTCGGACTTTAATAAATCACTATTCTGAAGTAACGATAACGAATTTCTTTTGGAACTATTTATATTATAAATAACACCATTAACTAAATTATTAATTTCCTTTCTCATTCTAGCTAATTGTTTCTCATTCATATTTTTGGGATCAACAATTATTGATGAATAATATCTTTTAGCTTTTATGTGAACCGTAATTAAATATTCATCTGGAACCCATTTAAAATCATCATTAGCCAATACTTCTTCTTCACCAGGATAAAAAATAATTTGTTCTTTGTCATCTCTAGATTTATTAATTATAACCTTTGCTTCATCTTTTTTTAAATCAGATGAAAATTCAACTTTAAAATTAATATATTCTTTTAATCTAATACCTGCAGCAATACTTTCACTTTTATTTTTAGAAAAACAATGTATTTCTTCCTTCTTTCCACTTTGTTCACTATTAATATTTCCCCAGGTAGAATTGATAGTTAAACTAAAAGGTAATTCTTGGTTGCTATTAAGTAGCATAGCCATTGTAGTACATCTCCTTAGCTTTTCTTTTAAGTTCATTTAATGAGTAATAAAAATCAGAAATATTTTGTGCTTTTTCTGAAGTTAAAATTTCATATATCTTACTATCTTCAATTTCTTTATCATAATCATTAGGATTTAATTCACCTACTAAATTACCATATTGCTGCTGATGCCCTTTTAATTTAGTTAGTATTCTCTGCTTAACCTGAAGATCAAAAGCTCTACTATATTCTATATATTTATCACCATTATTGTTTAGAGGAATATTATTTATATATCTTGCAATGTTTTCGATAATTCTAAATGACACTCCTTTTTGACTATCTACACTATTTAAAATTTCATGAAGTTCATCTAATAATGATAATTCTTTCCTACTTAAAAATTTAATTGGATTTTCAGGTTCTTCTCTCCATTCATCAAAGTAATTAATTTTATTAAATGATTTATTTTGAATAGAATTCGTTTCTAAATTGTTTGTTTTTTCTAACTCATCTTTAATATTTTTGAAATTCATTTTCTCAGGAGTAATAACATTGGATCTATCTAATAATCGATCTGAAAAATCTTTTGTTGTTTCATCTATATTGACCGTTCCAACAAATATAACATTATTCCCAATTTTTATATCTGAATTATAATTATTATGACAAGTTGAATTTTTATTAAATAATGTAAGTTTTCTTGCCTCATCTTTTAATTCAAGAAGAGAAATAAATGGAGAAAACCAATGTTCTACCTGACTAAGATTCATCTCATCAAAAATAACCATAAATATTTTGTCTGGATTTTTTTCAGCTTCAATTAATAGATCTACTAAACCAGTTTCAGCTGGAGTGTATATTCCTGTCATTGTATTTAGATAACCCAAAACATCCCCTGGTTCTGTATAAGATGGACTTATAGGGATAATTAAATAATCTTCATCATATTCTAAGGATAAAGTTTCAGCATATAATTGGGCCATTCTTGTTTTGCCTGTACCTGACATGCCACTAATTACTGTTAATGGGCTTGTTTTAACTGAAATATGAAAATTATAAAGATCTTCTTTTTTATAATATAATTTTTCAGATAATGCATTTTGATATAATTGCTTTAAGAAATCACTTTCTTTAGAATTAGTAATGAATTCATTCTCATCTGAAATCTCATTTTTGCTTTTTATTTTAACTTTATCGAAATCTTTTTTGTTTCCTTTTTTATCTAAATTATCAACTTTGTTTATTCCTTTTAACTTTTCTTTTCTATCCATAGCTGACTTAAGATTTTTTAGATCATTAATAGCTTCCTCTTGATCTATATTAATCTTTTCGCTTTTTAATTTATCAAGTTTCATATTGTAAGAATTACTTATAAAAAGTAAATCATCATCACCTTTATAAATAACATTTTTATTAAAATCTTCTGGAAGCTCTATTTTTTCTAAATTTTTTGGTTCTAGATTCTTACATTTATTAGATCCAATTACTTCCCAATTGTTTTTAGGATCAAAATAAAGAGTATTATTCACGATAATCTTATCAAGCTCATATTCTAAAATATTAAAATTTGGAAACAGAATATTTTCTCCACTAAATATTTTAGTTTCAAATTCTTTTTCATTATATTTTACTCCAGGTATTGGAATAAACTCCTCATTATATATATCATCAATAGACGAATAATTTTTTATTCCTTTAAAATCTTCCATATCTTCAATATAAAAATTTTTTACATATTGACCACTTACACTATGATTTTCTTCTATTCTTAATTTTAAAAATATAATCTTATCTTTTAGTTTGTTTTTAATTATTTTTACTCTTTCATCATCATCAACAAAATTAAATTTATCATCCTTAATTTTGTTTTGAAACTTTGATAGACTATGGCTGCTAAAACCAACAAATAAATCATTATCTAATCCTAGTTCTAGAAACAAACTGGGTTCTGTAGAAATACTTTTAATATAAAATATAATTTCTTCATTATGTATATCTTTCTTTGTTACAACATCTTTAATTAATCCAATTGGTGGATAATCTTCTTCGTTAATTGCAAGAACACCCAACATATAATAATTTTTATTAATCAAATCAATTCTTTTATTTCTATTTAAACTATTTTTATAATCCATATCTATTTATCTTCTCCTTTGTATTTGTTTAATTATTTTATAAATCAAATCTTTTTGATTATATGATAATATAATTTTCTTTGTACTATTTATAAAATTTTCTATTTCTAATAACTTTTGAGTACTTAAATTAGCTTTATTGATTATTACAAGTTTATCTTCAATATTTCTTAATTTTAATTTAAAATCATTCAAGTTAGAATTTGATTTTATAAATTCATATTTACCAAAAAATAATTTAAAAAGTTCACTATCTTCATAGTTGATAATAACTAGATCACTTTGATTTTTTTCTTTTTTATTATAGCCCCATGAAGTCAATAGTTCTTCAGTTGTAACTAGTTTCTTATTCTCTTCTTGTAATTTCTTAATTACACTGTTTTTCTTTTTTATATCTGCTTTTTGGTTTTTAATTATGTTATTTAACTCATCCTTTTTATCTTTAATTTCTCTCTCTAAATTATTTAACTTATTTTGTAATTCTTTATTGCTTTTTTCTAATTTATTATTTGCTTTTTCTTGTCTATCACTCTGTTTTTCAAGATAATTTAATTTTTCTTCTAAAGAGTTATTTTTATCAGTTAATTTCTCTTTTTCATTATTTATCTCTCGTTTATCTTCTAGTGTTAACTCTAAATATAATTCATAAATTAATAACAAATGTATTTTTGCCAGTTCTCCATCATAACTCAAAACTTTCTTTTCATTTGCACTAAGATAAGACATATGAACAATATTTTCATCATATTTTTTTATTAAATCGTAATAAAGTCTAGAAAAGTCTAGCCAACTAATATTTTGAACCTCTTCAAAACAACTAGAATATTCATTTTCATCATAGTATTTAAGAAGTATTAGCTTCATTTTTTTTATATAGTCATTATAAAAATCAATAGCAAGAGTACTCATCCCAGACATAGAATAAAACTTATCGTTCACATTTTTCTCATTTATTTCAAAGTCATCTAGATTTATATCGAATATAAAGTTATCATTCTTCATATTATCTTTAATTATAGGCAAATATTCTTCTTTCTTTTCTGGAAATTTATTTGCAAAAATCGCAAATGCATTAGCCTCTGGAATTTCTTCGCTTTCCCGATTTACATTAATAATGAATGCATCAAAATCATTTACAACTTTAAACTGATCATAGTATTCAGTTATTGAACTTATTAAACCATCATAATAAGCATAATTATGCTTTTCTAACTTTTTCTTTAAAGAATTTTTCAATAATATTTTTGGTGCATTTTTAAAGTTTTTTGTAAATCCATTTACTTTAACTTCAATAAGTTTTATATATTTTATTAGATCCTCTTTTGTACATAGATTTATGAAAATATCGATTTCTTCCAATTTACAACCTCTTTTCTATAAAAATATTAATTATAATTTTTTAAACTACTCAATCTGTTCAGAAAGCCAATCAATAAAAGCATTAAAACTATCAAATTCTTTACCAAAGTTATAATCTTGAGTTCCATGCATACCAAAAAATATTTTATTAATTTTAATAGCTATAGGATCACCATCTATTGAAGCAAATATTAAATAATTATTTACTCCATATTCTTTTTTTATTTCACTTAATTCTTCAAGTTGAAAAAAATGTAGGATACCATTCTCTTTAAGTCTTAAATACACATTTTTAGGGTTATATTCTGTATAAAATAATTCAAATTCTGGAGATGTATTGTTTAATATATCATTATATTCGGTTTTTTCAATTTGATTTTTTGAATCATGATCTTTCACTTGTATAATAAAATCTTTAATATTCATTGTAAATCATTCCTTTACTTTAATAGGATGGCTGAAGCAATTCAATTTCATAAGTTTGAATTTCATTAAATAATTCTTCTAACTTATAATTTCTATAAAAATTATACCCTGTAATAATTCCAGCAAAAAATAACCCTGCAAATAGTCCAGCATTACCTCCATACTTTGCTTTAGCAATAATTGAAAAAAACAAACCAATTAATGAGACTCCTAAATAGCTTCCAGATGACTTTAAAGCTTGTTTTGTAGTTGAACCTCTTCTTCTAGCTCTTATAAAAATATAAATTGATGTAACTATTGATGCACCAACACCTGCAAAAGCTAAACCCCTGATAGATTCAGAGCTGATTTCAAAGATACTTTCTGCAATTTGCCCTCCAACTCTTGCTCCTATATAGCTAAATCCTCCAATAGTACCTCCTTCAACAGAAAATTCTATTCTTTCTGTCCAACTTAGCTGATTATTAAAAAGAGAAACTGCAAAACCAATCCCAGCACCAACTAATACAGCACTTCCAAAACCTAAAAGTTCAGACTTTATAAGCATTTTTTTCATTTCTATCTGTCTGTTAATTAATTTACCATCAGATGAGTTACTCCAATTTTCATTATGTGCCTTAAAATGTTCTTCTCTATTTAAAAACTCAATATTATCTCCTTCTGCTTGCAAAGTAGGATGATCAGCTACATTATTTATATGATGGCCTTCATAACCACTAACTTTTCCATTCTTATTTACTATTTCATTAATTTCTTGTTGATTCCAGTTTCTAGTTCCTCCATGCTCCATTTCAAGTAATATCTTTTCACCTCTCCAACCCATTTGCACCCCTCTACCTCTAAAACTGAAGTCTCCATTAAATAATTGATTAGCTTGTTGATTAAGTTCTTTTTGTGCAGCTATAAATTCTTTAATGTTTCCAATATGTGTATTAAAATAATTAGTTTTATTTAATGCCTGAAAGGATATGACAGCAGCAGCACTACCAACTGATGTGGTAAGGCTATAATTAACATTACTAAGTCGTTTTGAGTTCACTTTTTTTCTTCTTCTATCAAATTTACTTTTCAATTTATTTATTTTCACATTTACACCAAACTCTCTTTATCAGATAATGTCATTATTTTAGTAAGTTCAAATTTCTTTTCATCTGAAATTTTTCCAAATATATAGTTATAAACATGATTAAAGTAAGTTAAGCTTTCTTGATTAAAATAATCCGCATTAAGTTTCACAATATCATATCTATTTTTAACAAGATTAATAATATCTTTTTTGTCCTTTTCATAATCTTTTTCATTCTCTTTAAATTCTTCAAAAAACTTATGTATTTGTTTAACTGCTTTTTCATTATATTTTTTATGCTGTAATCTATTAATTTCATCTCCTTTTTGGGTTGCTAAATCTTCATATACATCCTTTAATTTGTTATATCTATCATAATCAATATCATTTAATAAACTTAAATTAAGCCTGTTTTCTAAATCACCAGCACTTTCCAAAATCATTCTAATTTCAGTTTCATTTTTTGTCTTTCTTAATTTATTTACTAAACTTTCTAGATCTTTTAATATTTTTAGATTTTCATCTTTAATTTTTTCAACTTGTTTTTTTTCAATTTCATTTTCTACATTTTTTAAAGTTTGTCTGCAACTCTTTATAAATTCAAAATTATCAAGATCAGCATATTCTGAAAAGGTAATTAGTGCATTTCCTGCATCATTTATATAGCTCAATTTCTTATTGTAATCATTTAATTTTCTTGCATTATTTAATAAATAATTATAATAATTTTCAAAAATCAATCTATTTCCTGGATCATTTAAAAAAGCATTTCTAATCACTAAGTTTGCTGCCCACTCATCATTGTTTTCCTTAAATTTATCGAATTTATTTTTATAAAAATATTCTTCTTCATTTTTTTCTGAAGAACTTTCTGTAACATTCTGAGTTGAGCTTAACTGTGATTCCTTGTCTTTTTCTAATATATAAATTTTTATTAGTATTACACTTGAAAATATAAGATTTAATATAATTATTATATTCATTATTATTCTCTCCTTTTGAAGTTTTAATCTAATTATATATTTTTCCCATTTCACTTATAGAATCTTTAATTTCTTTCCGAAAAGTTTCTGGTTTTAACACCTCCAATTTTTCTCCTTGGCTTAATAACCACATCTTAATTCCTTTCCCAAACACCTCCGCTTCAATAGTATATTTTTTATCATCTTTATCAATTATTTTTGCAGTTGGAAGTTTATCTAAAACTGCTTCAATTGATGAACCCCAAAATTTAAATTTAATTTTCATTAACTTCCCAGGATACATAAACTGAATCCTTTTTCTAAATTCACCTTCTTGAAAACGATCTTTATAAATCACTTTAAAATGTTCATTTGTTGTTTCTAAATGATTAATTCTATCTAATCTATAAATTATTTTAAAATCATCTTCCTGACCATAATGATGAGCAATAAGATAAAAATAATACTCGGAAAACATTAAACCCAAGGGTTCTATTTTCCTATCAAAAGCTTTTTCTTTATTCAAGCTACAATAATTAATCCTTATAATTTTATTTTTTCTGATAGCATGACTTAAATCCCAAATAATATCTAACAAAGGCTTCTCATGACTAACTGGAGTATAATGAAAAAGCTCATTACTCATTATCTCATCAACATGAGCTTTTATATTATTAGGAAGTTGAGACAGTAATTTATCAATAATTGGGTTTATCTCTTCTTGAGACAAAGATCTGCTTTCTAATAAAATTTTAATTATTGCCATGACTTCTTTTTTTGTCAAAGAAAAACTGTTATCTTCTCTTAAAAAGTAGGTTTTATCACCATAGTCATATTCAATATAGTCAATATAATTTTCGTCTATTTCTTGAAAAAAATTATTTATTTCTTTAATATCTCTTTGGACAGTTTTATTACTAACACTAAATTTATCAGCCATTCTATTTTTACTAATTTTTGCTCCAGCATTAAAAAACTCAAAAAGTTTTAAAATTCTATATGTTTTACTTCTCTTAAAATCTCCCATCTAGACCATACCTTTCTTTTGTTTTTTTGTTTTATACATCTCTCTATCAGCTTTATTAATTGCTTCATCTAGATTATTAGTTTGGCTTTTTATAACCGTAAAACCACTAGAGCATGAATAATAAAACTCTGTATTATTATTTGCTCTTGAACAATTTTCTTCTATTCTATTGCAAAAACTATCTGCTTCAGTTTTGGTAGTATTATATAGAAAAACAATAAATTCGTCTCCACCAACCCGAGCTACTATATCATTTTTGCGAGTAAGATTTTTTAGAATTTGAGCTGTTTTTATGATTGCTTTATCTCCAACTAGATGACCAAAATCATCATTAACTTGTTTTAAATTATCAATATCAATAAATACAACGGCTGCAGGGTACTCTTCTTTTTTGAGTTTCTTGATTTTCTCTAAAATAAATCTTCGATTATATAGCCCAGTTAATCTATCATGATAAGAAATATTATGTAGGTAATTAAATCGACTCTTTAATTCATTTTTTTTGTTTTCAATAAATAATAATATAAATATAGTACCAATTGTTAAAGATACTCCAGAAAAAGTAGTAATAAAAGAAGAGTTGTTTCTCGCATATAAACTCAAAATATTAATCATTAATGATAAACTTATAAATATAAAAGAGCTAATAAACAAATAATCAGCTTCATGAAAGGCTAAATTGAAAAAGTAAGATACAAGTATGATGCAAATAACTAACAGAAAAAAATATATATTCATCTGCCCACCACCTAATTTAATTGATATTTATATGATAGCAAATAATACTGGACAGATTCTGTCTAATCAAAAAATTTTAAGAATTTTTATTCAAATGTCGAAATATGTTTTCTTTTGTAGAATAAAATAGAAATAATAGATTTTATTTCCTATTTATATTATTCAAGAATTTTTTGTTTAACCCTTTAATTAATTCAATTTTTTGTGCACTTAATATTTGTATGGTATAATTTTAAAATAATAAAAAAATAAGGAGAATTATGATGGGAAAAATAATTAATTTTGAAGAGTTTCAAGAGGGGAAAAATACTGATGAATTTTCTGAATATGGATTTAAAGAGATTGATAATAAAGAAGTCGATGAACTTTTTAATAAATTAGTTCATAACGACAATAAAATTTCTAAAGATTTAGATAATCTTAAACCCATAATATTTAATGATAAATTTATTATGAAAAATGCAAAAAAATTTATGAATTTGGTATTTCCTCGCTGCACAATCTGTTATAAACCACTAAACGATGGGGATAATGTTGATCCAAGATGGCCAAATGAATTTGGTTATAATATTTGTAAAGAATGTGAAGAAAAACTTCCTGAAGAACTTAAAAATACTCCTATTCAAAATTTAGATATCTTAAACAAATATACGCCGAGGAAGATTATAAAAAAATAATGAAATTCATAAAAAAGAAAGACAGATTTAACATTATGGGACACAATATTACCACACAAAAATTATTTGAAAATATTATTAAATATATTATTGATAAAAATTATTAAATTATTAAAGGCTCTCAATTATGAGAGCCTTTAATATATAAAATATTTGTTCATTAAACTATACTTTTGCGAAGATTTATTTTCACTGTATAATTAATTTTTCTAGACTTATATCTTTATTTAAATATCTTTTATATCAATTTTATCTATTTTTTCTTTTACAAATTCAATATTTTCATTTAAATTCTTGTTGCATTTTGTTCCTTCTTCTTTTATTTTTTTTAATCTAAATCTATCTAAAATATTGTTATTGATTTCAAAAGAAATATTATGATAAAAATTTTCTATTTTGTTGATTTTTACCTTTAGTTCATGATCAACTAATTCATTGTTAAATTCTATCCAACTTACATTCAAGAAATTAGTATTTAAATTAGACTTACTAAAATCCATGAGATCTTTATCCTTGTTTTTATCTTTATTCATTACTTTTAATAAAGTTTTTGCATGTGCAACATTATGTTTTATTTCTCTTTTAATAACTATCAATGATTTTAATATATTATTTAATCTATTATGTTCTTTTAATTTTCTTTCAAATTTAAATTGTTTTTTTAAAAAAATCCAAGTTATAAAACCACCTATCATTGTACCTATTACTGTTGACAATAAATTAAACCAATTAAAATTTTCGATTCTATCACCTCATTAAATTTATAAAACAATCCTTTTATGAATCGGATCTAAATATATATTATTTAAATTTATTTTTTAACTCTTTCTATATTAAATCCTCTCTGTTTTAATGATTCTTGTTCTTCTTCTGTTAAACTAAGTAAATGTTTATTTTTGTTTAAATATTTCCAAGAGAAGTCCCTCATTGTATAAGGAAAATTTAAACCTCCTACTTGAGAACTAATATATAAAATACCTAAAATTTTTAAATTGTTTACAACTCCATTTTCAATACTATAATAATTGGTTTTTTTATTCCCATGTATATAATTACTTAAAACTATTTTCTCTTCTGGAGTTACTGTTTTAAAATATTTTTTTATTTTATTATGAAATCTTATTTTTTTAATTAATTGATTTATTTTTGAAATTATTAAAACAAACAATCCAACAACACTAATTAATAATAAAAGCCCAAAAATATAACCAAATTTACTAACAAAAATTTCTAAATTTAATAATTTAATATATTTAGTTGGTAAAAATAAAATCATAGAACTTATAATAAAAATTATTGATAGAACTATTGGATCTTTAATTTTATCAATGATTTTATTGAACATATTGGTAATAAATTCTGCCATATACTATCCCCCTAAAATTTCATAAAATATAGATTAAATAAATTTTTGAGTCTATCTAGCCAACTTTTTTCGTCCTGCAGCTGCTTAATTATTAGGACCTTAATAGGTTATTCCACCTTTTTAAAGATTTTTTTCATAACTTAGGAATATTAAATACCTCCTTTATAATTTAAAACTCATCCTGATTATCACACATAAACTCTGCCTGCTCCATAACGATCTCAACAGCTTCTTTCTGCTTTTTAGGTGGATAATCATACTTCCTAACAATCTCTTAACTTGAACCCTTATATTAGCCTTTATATCCTCACTGGAACTCCAAACAATAGTGGTGGTGTTTCTGATTGTTTCAATTAATTCAACTTCTATTTTCTTAAGAGTTTAGTTTCCCATTACTTTTACGGCAACATCATTAACCCCAAAAGCATCATGAAAGGCTAATTTATCTTTTCTTTTAAATTATAAAACATTTAATAACTAAGTATTAACTAACAATCCTGCTAACTCATTATAATTTGGACAATTTTAATATTAATTATTTAACTTTCTTTCTAGTCTTTTTAATCTTCCTTTAAAACCACCTTCAGTATGATCTCCCAAGTTATAGTTTAATGCTTTCTTTGATATTTCTACTGCCTTTTCATATTTATTTTGCTTTTCATAAATAATAGCAAGCCTTTTAAAAGATGGTATATGAGTATTATTTTCTTTAAAAAAAGATATGTATTTTAGTTTTTCTTCATATAATTTAATATCTTTTTTGCAATAATTAATACATTCATCTAAATAATTAGGGTCTTCATCTCTCAACTTATAAAGAGTTTTGATTAAATTTGTATATATAAAATGTAATTCTGTATAATTTTCTCTATTTACTAAACTCAAAGATTTTTTTAACAATTTTAAAGATATATCACCATCTTCTTTATTAGTAAACCATGAAGATGTTTCTATTAAAAATTCAGCGGGAGATTTTGTGCTTGAATAATTTCCACTTGTTAATTCTGGTTTTTTAGAAGAAATATAATTTTTTTCTCTTTCTGTAAATTCTTTTTCCCACCAGTCGTCTAATTCAAATTTTCCAATAAATCCATCATATTGACTTTCATATAAAGGTTTCCATTCATTATTTTCATTTGTTGATTTTTTTGAATAATTATCATTTTTATTTTTGTTAGACTTAGACGAATTTTGATTTTTAAATGAATTATTAGCAATCATTAAAGCATGTATAACACCAGGTATCCATCCCAAAATAGTTAGTAATAAATTAACTGCAAATTGACCAGGGGTCCCGACTATTATAACTACTATTGGAGGAGCTATAACAGAAAACAGTAAAAGTATAATCCCTTTTAATATTCTTTTGAAATCAGAAACAATATTTAATTTATTTTCATTGTCTTCTTTTGGGTCATCGAAATCAGAATTTAATAATTTCATATTTTCACCTTCTTAAGTATAGATTATAATAAAAAGAAAATGAATCTCACTAATAACTTCAAAAAATATAGCTTTTATAAATTAACAATAGTAATATTTTTAAAACCTATGTTAGAATAATTCATCAAAAAGTTAATTATTCCTTTATTTAACAAAAATGAGTGATATAATATGTTTAAAGAAGATAAAAAATAAATAAGGAGTTGATAAAATTGAGTAAGAAAAAGTTTATAAGTATAATAAGTCTAATTTTATTATTAGCTGCAATTTTCAGTGGAACTGTATTTTCTCAAAATAATAGTTCATCTGATATTAATATTGAAAGTAATTTGTTGAATTTAATTTCTAAATCTTTAGAAGAAGATAATGAAGTTATATTGGATTCAATAAAAGTAAGAAATATTTCTGATAATACTTATTCAGTGTATATTACTGGTCATAATAAAGAAAAGAATAAGATATATAACTGGACTTTAAATTTAAAAGATGATGGTTACTCTGTTAATTTTTCTTTTGATGATACTAATGAGAAATCAAAAAAAGAATCTATATCTAATAAACCACCAACATCAAAGGATTTAGTTGGGTTAATAGAACTTCCAACATATCCAAAAGATTTATCAGAAGCTGAAGGAACAACAAAATTAATGGCTTTAATCTCATCAACAGGGATGATAAATAAAATAAAAATAATAGAGTCATCTGGTTATGATTCTATGGATCGAGTTGCACAATTAACATTAGAACACGGATGGGAATTTAGAGAATTTAGTTCTGCCTACAAAATTCCGATAACTGTAGAATATAAAATTGATGGACAAAACAATAAAAAAGTTCAGGTAGAACTTGGCGAAATAGAATTTATAGAGAATTGAATTTTAAACTATATTCAAAATTTAGTTAAAGTAAGGTGATAACTATTAAAAATAATTTATTATTAGGTAATGGAGTTAACCAAAATTCAAAAAGTGATGAGTTGAATTCATTTAAGATTAAAAAAAGATTTCTTAGATTTTTAGATCGAGATATGCAAATCACTGAATGTAAAGTTATTAAAAATGCTTATAATAAGCATAAAAATGAAATAACTAAGTCTGGGGAAGATAATATCGAAGAATTTTCAAATTTCATTTTTCATAAACTAAAAAAAGAGTTCGACCTAGATAATAGTAAATATAGATTAAGAGATATTTTAAAAACTAATGCAATTAAAAGTATTTTTATTAATAAAGATCGGTTTATAGATATTAAAATTAATAAAACTATTAAAGAAAAAATTTTAAAATATGATAATGTTTTTACTTTAAATTATTATTCTTATTGGGATGAAAAAAATATCTGCAACTATCTTCATGGCCAAGTAGAATTTATTAATGGAAAGATCTCGAATATTAGAGATTTGGCTTTTAATCCAAATTTAAAAGTTCCAAAAAATAAATCCAAGCTGATTTATCCTGAGAATTTATCTCCAAGAAAAGACTTAAAACCAGGTAGTAAATTTGATTTGTATAAGGAATTAAAAGAAATTTATACCATAGATATATTTGGTGTATCTCCTTATGGCGAAGATAGTCTTTTTAACATTTTAAATGAAATGGATAGAATTACAATTTTCATTTATCAGTTATCAAGTAATTCAGAAGAAAAGAAAAGCTGGAAGAATAAACTTTCTGAAGTAAAAGAATTATCTTTTAAGGATGCTAATGAATTTAACATTAACACAACACAATGATAATTGAAGTTAACTTATTAAAAGCACTAATATTACCTGGATATATGGGATGATTAGTGCTTTTTGATATTTTTACTAATATTAATGAACCATAATATATCTATGATTATTGTTTAATAAGTTATAATGGATAAAAAAATAAATTTAATTATTCTAATATTTTTTATCCAGTTTTTTCATATCGTTTTCCAGTTCTTCATCTACCAAATGAGTATAAATCATAGTAGTTTGAATGCTGCTGTGCCCTAAAGTTTTTTGCACTTTCCTTAAATCGTTTGTCATCCTATATAACTCAGTTGCGAAGGTATGTCTTAAAGTATGAGGACTTACCTTTTTTTGCAGATATGTTTCTTCAAGCTCATTTCCTTCTTCATCCCTGTACTTCTTTTTAACTTCTTCCTGAATTTCAGCTTTTTCTGCATACCTATAAACCATCTTTCTAATATTGGCCTCATTTAATTTTTTCCCAGTTAAAGATGTAAAAACCAGATTGCTTTCATTCTCTAAATTTTTTTCGGTTAAAACTTTATGCTGCCTCTCTCTCCACTTTCCCAATTGATTTAATGTTTTTTCTCCCAACCAGAGATTTCTATCTTTTCTACCTTTACCTTCGACAACTGATAATTTAGATGCAGGAAAATTAATATCACTCCATTTTAAATTAAGAGTTTCTGCTAATCTTAATCCAGCTTTCAACATTAACCTGATCATAGTTTTATTTCTTAATGCAGTTGGATATCTTTCATTAAAAATTTCCAATAACTTTTTCTGCTCTTCTAAGCTGAGCACTTCAGGTATTCTTCGCCCTCTTTTTGGCATTTTTGAAGTTTCAACTCCTTTTCACTCTATTTTGTATAAAATAGTGTTATATTCACAACTTATTTTTAGTTTATAACCACTAATCTTTTTTGGCAAGAAATCCGTGTTATATTCACAAAAAATATAAAAAGTTAATTTAAAGATAAATAAATTTATATCATATTAGTGTGTAATTTAAAACAAATATATTTAAAATAACACTTTTCTTTTATTATATTAAAGATATAATATATTTATTCAAAAGACTAACTATATGAACTATTTTGTGCAAGGTTTCGGAAGTCAAATATCTGTAATCAGAAATTTATTGGGATAAAACCAAAAAGATTTAGCTGAAAAATCGGAATAAGTAGATCATCTTCTATAGTGAAAATATAAAATGATGCAGCTAATATGAAAAAATATATAGCTTTTTCAATTTATCTAATTGTAAATGATGAAGATAAAAGAAGAAAAGATAACAGCATAAAAATAGTTTTAATCAGAAAACCGATCCATGTTTAAAAATAAGCAAAAAGAATTTTATCTGAATTAATATACATTGTCTCCTTTTTTCCTTCACTTAGAGTAGCCACAGAGATGCTCTATTTTATTTACTCTTAATTAAATCTTTTAGTTTCAAAAATTTTCAATAAATTAAGATATATCTCAAAATTAATTTTAAATTTTCTTGATACGAATTAATTTAATATATTAAACATTCAATTCTCACCGATATGACAAAAAACTATGCCTACCTAAATAATCAAAAATGATCATCTTAACTTATACCTTTTGAGAATAAAAAACCCCCAATAAATTTGAACCAGTAATAATGAACAAATCTATCGAGGAATTATTTATTTTATTATTACCTTCTATCAAAATGAGAGATATCAAATTGATTTATAATGAATTTAAGGGCTTTAAATTCTATACCTTGAACTCCTTTATTCATTAGATCAATTACTTCATTATCAATTAAAGGATGGTAATCATCCGCAATCATATAAGCAGATAATTTATTTGTTTTTATAATTTTATCAAGATGGTCGTTCTTTTCTGCTGGTTTTAAATTATTTTGTTGGATATCTTTAATTATCATTGAATAAAAATAGATTTGAGTAATGATTCCAATCATTTTACTATTAAATTTAAGTTCGAAGATATAGGCAGTGTCTGATTCAACTCCAAATAAATCAATTGCACTACTTCCTCCTGGAAAGATTCTATTACTATCTTTTATATTTTTTTTATCAAAAACTCCTACTGGTAATTGAAAATATATGTTATCTTTGTTAATAATTTTTCCATCATTTATATTGATTCCATTTTTGGCAAAAATATTTTCAATGCTCTTTTCAGTAAGTTTATTAGTGCTATTCTTTTTTGTTCTTCTTTCAGTTGGAATATTTATATAATAATCTTTCTTCAAATTATAATTTAATTTTAGTTTATTTAACAAAGAAGTGTCATCTATTTCAAACCAAGAATACAGATTGCTAAAATTTTTGGCTCTATAAAGAAATCTTTGATAATGTTTATTATTAATATTATCAGGCTCACTCCAACTTAAGCTAACTTTTTCAATATCTAGTTTTTCTTTTAACCATCTAAAAATAGTAATGCTCCAACCTTCAAAAGCAGCATCATTCTCCTGCATATTTTTTACTACACAGTCTTTACTCATAAATAAATTAAGTATTTTATCGGTATCGTCTAGAAAAAAATCTATTTTACCTGGTAATCTTATAGATTTTGAGTATGTACAACTTTCCTTCAATTCATTTAAGATATCTTCCTTTTTCATTTTATCACCCTTCCAGATTTTAGTTAATGTAAATATTAATTCTATAATAATATAATTCTTTATTTAGTAAATAAATCCTTTATTATTGTTTTAAAACAACTTGACAACTATATTCAAATATTCTATAATAAATATATTAAATACAAAGGGGTGAATATAATGGGTTTATATAAAATATCTTTTATTGAAAAAAATCCTTGATTTCATTATCCTGGTTATCTCAAACAAAATAGAATATGTTTAAAAACTTGATCTCTTTGCAAGTTGTTTTTCACAATAATATAATAGGGGGCTAAATTAATGGATATCACCTATGATGAGTGGGGAATGGGCTACATTTATCTAAAAGACAGCAGTCAGGATTTAGATTCTCATAGCTTTCAATTAAAAAAACAAAACTGCCCTATAAATTCAAATGATAAGCTCGGTGATCAACTCAATAAACTTAAGCAGCCTGATGAAAAATACCTTGAAGCAAGAGCAGAAGAGGATTTTATAGAAGAATTTCATAATGATCTTGATAAAGGTTATCTTAAAGGAATAGAGCTCCAAATGAAAAAAAATCCATTTAAAGAGATGATAGATAACTATCAGATAAAGAGTTTTGAATATAATAATAGTCAATATTATTGTATTTGTTTTGCAGCAGAAGAAGAAACTTTTGATCCTGAAAATTATCTTTTTGCTTTTTCTGATAAAGAAAATGCTTTTGGTGTTTTTAAGCTTAAATCAAAAAAATTAGAAGCAGAAGACTTTTACTATAAGATTGCATTTTTTAAAGCTTTGATTTTTAAAGAAAATTCTCCCTATAATATTGATTATTTTAAGAACTTAAAAGTATATTAATGCAATCATCTATATAAATTTTTAAAAATAAACATTTCAAAAATCAAAGGAGTGAGTTAAATGGAAAATTATAAAATCAATTTCAATTCTTTTATCAAGAGAAACCCCAGACATCAAAAATTTAGCGATAATCAAGTGGCACAAGAAATATATGAACTTCTAGCAGAAGGTGAAAACATTTATCGAATGATGATTTTTAGTGAAATAGAAATACCAGCTTTAGCAGCTTCCATTTCTAAAATAGAAGCTCTTTATGAAGATCAAGAACAGTTTGAACTAAATAACAGCTTTGTTAAACAGACTATGGGAGTAATGGTTAAAGATATTCTCAAAGCTTTTGGCTATGACAATATTAAAAGCAAAGATATTCCAAAGGGATTATCCAATTATGTAAATACAGCAGCTGTATATAAAAAATTAGATTCACCCACTAAAAAATTAAAAAGTTCTTTTCAAATAATAACAGGTGAATAATTAGTTAGAAGGGCTTCTTTTAAATGAAGGAGCCTCTCTTTTTTATCATTTGAGATTGTTTTTTTGAAAAGTATGTCATAAAACTAGAAGGAGGCTTTAATGAAAATGGATATAACAGCAATTATATTAATTATTGCAATTATGATTATTTTTGCGTTGATAGACGAATTGATACAAAAAAAGCTCCTTTTGTAAGCTTAGGAATATATATTTTTCTAGCACTTATAACTGATGGATTTCTTAAATTAATATCTATTATTTTTTCAATTAAAAAAGCTCATGAATTATTTATTGAGACAGAAAATATTGATCAAAAAAAGGGGAAGTGATCTTTATCTTAAGTGAAATTAGCTATGCTATCAAAAGATTTAACACTTTATCAGGTTATGAGCTTAATTTTTTTGAAAAAGAACTTTTAGGATTTGCTTATTTTTCTGAGGGAGAAATACATATTGTAGAAAACAAATCCAGCCAACCTTATATTCGCATAAATACTGTTCATTTTAATTACGATCCAAAGACAAAAGCAAGTTATAGAAATGGATTAGTCAGTTTAATCAAAAAAGGTTTTGCTGAAAACTGGTTTGAAAACATCTTTATTCTTACCGATGCGGGATGGATTAGAGCGGAAAAAATAATTAAAGAGACTAAAAAAATATTTCCAGGTTATTATAATGATTTAGAATAAATTGATCTGTTCTAAGGACTTATTTTTTCCAAAGATTCATACGATTCATGCCCTATTTTCCAGCAGTTAACTCATCTTTTTCCGCCAAAACATCTTCACTAACTGAAAGTTGCCTTGAAAATTTAAAAACTATATCTTATTTTTTCTTATTTTATAATCTTTTAAACTAATTATCTTATCATTATTTTTAATTTCTTCTTCTCTTTTTATCTTTTTATTGAGTTCCTTAAGCAATAAATCTAATTCTCCACCAGGTTCTACTTCAATTTCTGGAATCTCTATTTCCTTGTTTGCATCAATTCTGTCTTGAAATCTTTTATCCATATTTTTCAATCCTTTCTTTTTTAATTTGATTCTATATTATTTTAAGAAAAGTTACAATTACTTTTTAAAAACTCTTCAGAACTTTCTTTCCTTCTTCTATTCTCTTCATAATATCAATTTTCGGTGTTTTCCGTTTTTCTTCTTCTGGTTTTTCCTGGATTAATTTTTCTGCGACCTCATCATTGTCAATGATGAAATTATCGATAATACTATTTGTAGTCAATTTTCAATCCTCCTCCTTCAATTCTTTCTGAAATTCTTGCCAGGTTATTTTCGACTTTTTTCCTTCTCTAATTTTTTTCATTTCTAATAATGCCTCTTCTAATCTTTCTTTTGTAGTACTTTTCATTCTTAAACAACTCCCACCTCTTATTATAGAATCTATTCATAAATATTTTTCTGGATTAATTGCATTTTCCCTTTTTTATCACTAATTTTATTTCTACAATATATTATCTCAACTTTTTTAGTATAATAAAATAAAAAGACAAGATCACTTGTGGAATCGAAGAAAAAAAGAGCAGCTATTTAAAAAAAAGCTACTCTTTCACCCAATGTCAAAGATTTTGCCAGCTATACTTTGGGATAGCATCTAGGGGTAATAGATACATTAAATGGTGTGATATGTCTTCTTTTTATATAACATCTATAGTATAGCATTCTTTCAGATTAGATCAAGTTTTTTTAAATAATTTTTATTTTTTTCATTATTTTTTATTAAATTATATGATTTAGCCATCTGATGTTTTACCTTCATCAATTAATTTTGATTCTGTTATTTCTAGTTATTATTTTGCAGATCCTATTTCTCTTTTAATTTTTTTAAAATAATAATCCCATCATCTTTTTCTCTTTTTATAGAAATGGTACATAATTCTATTGGTAGGGTGGTAAATTTTTCGCTGGACAAAAGCATTCAATTCTTATCTATATTTATAAAATAAATATTTTTTGGTGTAAATTTTCTAACAACTACCCAAAATTCATTTCAAATTTTTAATGTACTTTACAATTATTTATTATAATTTTTCTGAATGACATTTTAGCTATTACTTTTAAAATTTTTTTGGGTGGTTTTAGGTTGTATTTGCTTTTCTTTTATAAAACAACTCTTTATTATATATTTATGGGCGGGTGAAAGAGACAATTTATAATTTGTTATACAAATATGAGCTAGTGAAAGGATAATTTATGTTTTGAAAATATTTTCAAGTTATAAATTAGTCTCAGGTAGATATTTGATAGTTTAAAACGGAAAAAGTATAGTGCATTTTAGATTTGAGGGGGTTTAAGTTCCATCATGGCTATATATTGAAGCTAATATCTATGGTTTTCAGCCCGTTTTGTTATAGCTTACTCACTTTCGTTCATAAGGTGGAATTTTCTCTTTTGATTTTTCAAAACATAATTTGTTGCCAGTATTGACAATATGTGTCTCGTATATTTCATTAAAAAATTAATTATTAGATATTACAATGTCCACTTCTGTCAAAAAAGACGATTTATGTTTTGAAATTTATATTAATACTCTGAATACAACAAGGTTAGCTAAATAACAAGGCTCATAGTTAATAATTTATTTTTTTGTATTACAAATTGTATTTATGTTTTGAAGTGAATTCAAAGTATAAATTTATGTTTTGAAAGTGTAATACAAATTCTACACCAATGTGCCATGAAACCCGTCATAATAAGGAAATACCATTAATACATTTTAAAAATCACCTGTATTCACTTTATGTTTTGAAAATGGTCATCAGTCCTTGCTATCACTGAAACTATAACTGTATTACATCTAAATACAAAAATGTATTAAAAACAACTATATCGTATATTTATGTTTTGAATTGTATTCAGATTATAAATTACTGTTAGAGAAGTTCCCGTCATTGCGGGGAAAAGACTGTATGACACTATATATTTACTCCTTCTATATAAAAAAGAGGGTGTATTCATTTATAGTGTAATCTATCAAATTAATCCATTAGAAAACGATAAATTTCTTGCATAATAATTTAGAATTAGAACTTTTGTGAATGTCAAATAATATTTTACACTTTCGTTAAATAGGATTTTACACCTAAGATTTTCCAAAACTAACTGATCAATTCTTTGGATAATATAAATTTTTCTCCATATAATTTATTTATTTTTTCTGCAGTATATTAATGTAATTTGATTCTCTATTTAATTCTTGGATGCTAACTTCTAGCATTTATGTAGCTTGTTTAATAATATATATTAAAGTTTAATTCTATTCATGACAGAACTGATTAACTACATTAATTTCTCAATACACCTCTTTTCAGATTGTGTTGCATTATTAAGTTTTATAACCCAATAATTATTACTTTTCAAAAACATACTTACAAATATTACATTCCTTTTTAAATTCTTCACTATACTTATAATATAGCAATCTTATTAATTTATTTTCTGCTAAATATCCTTTATCGGTGTTTTGATAAGCAACCGCCTCAAGAATTGTTCTAATAATTTCATTATCATTAAGTAATTGTTCTATTGTCTTATCCCAAAAAATTCTCCATTCATTCAGTTTTTCAATTTTCCGATAAGTATTTCTTTTCTCTTGCTCGTTATCATTAAATCTTAATTTCATATAATAAGATTTAGGATTATTAAATCTAAAATAGGCAGCAATTAAATCATGATGAGATTGTAAAACCCTATGATCAAAACTTCTCTTTTCTTTAATTTTGTAATATAATTCTGTTTTTTTCTGAATTAGGTTTATAGCATTAATATATTTTAATCTAGGCTTAAAATAAAGCATAACTATATTTCTATCATAATCATCATGCTGTATCCACTTAAGTTCATCATCATTATCACCTTTAAAAGAATAACCTACAATCATAAATTTCACCTTCTAGAAAATGATTTCTCATATTTTATCATTATTTTAATTTCAAACAGACAAATATTGATTAAATATCAATAAGATCAGTAATTATTATAAATAAAATAATTATTTTTTATCAAAAACATTCAAAATATTAAATTCATTCTTATATAGTTCTTCAACCTCTTTTGCAAAATCAGATTCAGATTTAGGAAATTCATCTCCTATATTTAAAGCCTGTTTTCTAATGATTTTAGATTCTTCAACTTTTACTAAATAATCTAATTCAGTAGAATTATCTTTAAGAATAATTCTTCCCAAAAAAGCTGAAACTATTAAAAGATTAAATTGTCCAATAAAGATATTCATTACATGGGGTATGCAGACTCTTTCCCCCTCTGAAAAATCTTCATCAGCGTCAAAACTAAATCTAATCTTATCCTTGATTTTTTCTTTACTCAGCAATAAATTTAATAATTTTATCTTGTCTTTTTCTTGCCATAATTCAATCGGTTTTACTTTTAATTGATCCATAATATTAAAGGATTTAGCAATATCACTAATTTTTTTTATTTTCTCTGCCCATTTATAAAAATCTTCTGGTATTTTTTTGCTATCAACTAACCCATTTCCTAATGAATCAGTTCCCAAAAATAATTGAATTTTTCCATCAATACTTTTCATAAATAAAATAATATCCGCTATTAAATCAAGTTTCTTATGAGAATATTTCTCTAAAGGATCTGGAATATTAATTTTGTATTTAATCCCTGACTTAAAAGGAGCAATTAAAATGTGTCCCTCAGGAAACTTTAAAAGCATTTTTAGATCTTCTTTTTTAGCAACTTTTTCTATACCTGCAGGAACAATAACCTTTACAGGAATACGAATCTCATTTCCTTTTTCAACTTCTCTTATTAATAATATATCTTCTGAATACTCAGGTATAGATTTAAAAACTGTTCCAGGATCTAATTTCTTAATTGGTTGTGGTGAAGGAATGCCAAAGCGTAAATCCCAAATTTCACCTTCTTTAATCTCAATATTCTCTATAATACCAAGAGTAAAATCAACCCAAAACTCACCAAAATTATCTTCCTTATAAGAGTCAGGCATATTTATATTAAAAGTGATTTTACCTTTTTCATTTTCATATCCAGTTTTTTCAATTAATTTATTTTTCCTCATTGAATATGTAGCAAAATCACTTATATGATCAACAATTGAATCAATTAATCCTTTACCATCCAATGATGAAATCAGGTTTTTCTCATTCCACTTTAAACTCAAACTTTTTTTGTTTAATTTCAAAGAGTCAATTTTTGAGCTCAAGTTCCTTAATCTTTTCAAAACTTTTTTTATTTCATCTTTATAAACATGAATTAAATAAGCTTTTTGGCACTTGTTTTCACCATTAAAATCCAATATCAGAAAAAAAGCTGGCAACTTTGTTTTAACAAGTCTAACCCAATTACTCAATTTAATTGATAATCGTCCTGTATTATTATTATCTGTGCTCTTAACTTGAATTAAGCATTGCATAGGATTAATTAATTTATCAAAAGGCTGGGTATTTTTCTTTATATTTTCATAAGGAACTTCTAATATAAAATCCCACCCTCTTTTATCTTGAGAAGCTTTATTTGCAGTAACTCCAACCTGTGCCACCCAGGTTTTAAGAGTTGCTTCTCCCAGCTCCCCTAAATCCCTATTAGTCAATTCACACCCTCCCTTCAATCAGATACTATTTTTTTATAAATATTAAAGTATTTAATAACTTAATTTTTATAGGATTTCAATAGTTCTATTTATAATTTTTTCACCGTTCTCATACCAACTAATATCACTAGTTGTTTTATCAAGATCAAATACCATAAAAGCTCCAAATTCATAATCTAAACCATCATTAAATTTATCACTGGTGTATTTTTTAACTTTATGAATATCATAATTTTGCTCACTAATCTGACGATTTGACTTCTTAACTTCAGTTATTAATAGATTATATTCCGAACATCCTCGTTTATGAACTATAATATCTGGATAAACTGAAACTTCATAAAATTCTTTATCTGTAATCGTTTTATCTTTAAGATGATCAATCTTTTTAATTTCATTTTCTAAGAATCCGATTCTTTTAGTATCATTAGAAGTTCCACAATTTTTATTATATTCACAATCAACATAATAATTTTCGAATTTATCTTGAATTTTTTCAGCTAATTTATGTGTCATTGACCTCTCATTAACATCAGAATTCAATAAATACTCATCTTTTTCCATGAATTTATTAATAGCTTGATCTACTTTTTCTTTAATATCCTCTAAATTCATCAAACCACTCCTTAGAAAAGAAACTAAATTAATTTTCTAATTTAATCGATTCTTTTTTTAAAATATTTACAATCTTACCACCTTGTTTATTTATTTCTATTGAACCATAGTCTATAGAATTAATTATTTTTAATAATTGTTCTTTTTCCTCTTTAGTCATAATATTATATCTCCCTTTTCTAAAAATTATAAACTTAATAAGATTATATATATTAGTTTTACTCCTCCACAATTGCTTTCTCCAACAACTTCTGAGCACTAGCATAGAAAAGAGGATTAGTCTTAGACAGCAACTCAGGATTCAAATCTCCCATATCTGGTGCATTTGAAATAGGAACCAATACATTTTTAGCTCCATTATCAGATAACAAAGCAAGAGAATCAGATAATTTAGCTACTCTTTTTACTCCTCCACCAATTGATATGTCTCCAAGCACTCCTAGACCTGATTTGCTGGACTTTTTAAAGACAGCAGTTAAGATAGTAACAAAGATGGCTGCACCTATACTAGTACCTAATTCTGCACCAATCATAGGTGTTAGCTGGATAGTTATATCATAATTATTTAATGACTTATTTGAAGGTAAAAATTGTTTTTCATTGGCTCTTATATATTGATAGGCATTCTTTATATTCTGTTTTATCTCTGTTTTACTGGTTCCAGAAATATTTAATTTACCTTTACCATCAGTAGTAATAGTCTCTATCTTTACTAAAGTCAACTGCCCATTATTATCAGATACAGTATAACCAACACCAGCTTTAACAGGTGTAGATTCAATTAAGTTACCACTTCTTTCTTCAGGAATGGTAATATACTTTTCTTCCTGAGTATCCTTATCTATATAAGAAAAGTTAGTATTCCAGAATTCCATTCCACCTATTCTTTTAAGCTGCTCTTTTACTCTTCTTCTCATTTCAAGAGCAAACTCTAAGTATTCTCTGACATCTTCTTTAGTAAAATTACCAAAGGGATGAAATAGTTTTATCATCCCAGACACTGTCTTTTTAACAGCTTTAGAATCTCTCTGCTGGAGATGAGAACCTAAACTAAAGTATTTTTCAAATTCAGACACATAGGTATATCTTCTTCGGGCTTTTAAAAATTCTGCAAAAAAGTCCACACTAAATCCAAAGTGAGTGGTGAAGTGATTACTTGAATATTTCATGACTTCCCAGCCAGGTAAATAAAAATGAATACGATCTAAAAAAGCTGTATCATGTAATGATTCTGGCAACGGCTCAAATAAATGAGAAGTTTTAAGTAGTGATTCTACTGACTGATTAATATTCCCGTTAAAGACCATAGAAGCAGTACCAGTTAATTCTCCACTACCACCCCGAGAAAATGAACCAGACTCCATATAATCTTTCATCAGCTGAATACCATCTTTTGCATTAAACTTCACTCCTGCAACTTCATCAAAAGCAACAGTATCCCAGAGACCAACCATACCTATTTTACCAGAAGCATTATTTACAAATAGCTGTGGTACTGTTGTTGAACCACCAGAGACTAATTGAGCATAAGGAGATAGCTCACGATAGACATAACTTTTCCCTGTACCTCTGGGTCCGAGCTCTATCATATTAAAATTGCTTTCTACTAAAGGAATCAATCTTGAGAGAAGTAAATATTTAACTCTCTTACTCATATCATTAGCAGTTGGTTCTAAGCCTAAACTCCTTAGTAATAAATTAGCCCATTCTTCTTTACTAAACTGATCAATTACAGCTTCAATTTTATCATCAGAAAAGCTGGAAAGCTGAATTGGCTGAATATTATCTACTAAAAAAGGATAATGAGTTGAGCCGTGTTTTATCTCTGGGTCATATTCCATATCAATAATAGCCCAGATCCCACCTGAAAGAAGCTTATCATGCTCTTCTACAAAGTGTTCTGGAATATTAGCATTCTTTATATTTGAATTAAATAGCCTTGCCCAGTATTTATCCTGAGAAGGATCCAATCTAACACTTATCCGATCAATAATTTTATGACGGGAGTTAGCCTTCATAGTTGACTGAACTTGCCCAGCCTGGTCTGGCTCAACATAATGTTTTTTAAGTATTTCTTTTACATTTTCCATACCCTTATCTAATTTTTCCTGGTCTGTTGTTGAACAGTAATTAGCAAGTAGATATTCTAAGACGAAGGTAGGAACATTCACACCATCTTTTAATTTATGAGTTAAATCTTTTTTAACAACCAGACCATTAAAATTATCAAGTAATTTTATATCTAGTTCGTCAGTTGAGATCGAAGCCATCAAGACCACCCCTTAATTGTTCTTTCTTTCCTTTTACTGAATCTAATATTTCTTTACTTTGAGCATCTTTTATTAGGACCTTATAGCGGTTGAGAGATAACTGTAATTCAATTTTATCTTTTTGAGCAGGAGTAATTGTTCTTTCCTGGCTAAATACTATCTCGCCATCGTCTTCTATCTGAATAAGTATATCTCTTTCTCTGCTGAATAGATCACTTTCTTCTGCAGCCTTAATTTTAATTGCAAAACTATTAGAACCAATGTTTTTAAGCTGCTTTTTATTTTCAATACTTACCTGCAGCTGGCTGCTGCTTTCTTTTCTAAATATCAGGTGAGGTAAGAGCACTTCTTGTGGCGTTATACCTCCGTGAGAGAAGCCATATTGTCCTCTTGATTTAACTGGATCTATTCCTTTTGGGTAATATGTATATTTATGTTCTCCTCCCTTATTCTCCTGAATATGGAAGTCTTTTAACTCAGGTTTATATTCATCTGATTGGACATAACGATCACCTATTTTACCATTAACAGGTACAGAAAATTTATCAGCTTCATCTATATCAAAATTGCAGACAAAACCATGATCAGTAGTTAAATGTACTTCTACATAACCTGCATTTAAAAGTTCTTTTATTTTCTTAACTATTGTGTCTATAAAGATTGAATAGTATTTTAAAGCTGCTTCATGACCTTCCTCTGAGAGCATATCAATATCTCTACCATAAATCACAGCAGGCTGAGTGGTGCTTATTTCAGAAATATCAAAGCTATCTATATTAAAAACCTGCAGCTCTTCTTCTAATTTATCTGCTAAATATTTTTCTCTTTTATCTCTTGTTTTATAGACTGGACTGCCAAATAAAGCACTCATATTATTTTCAGTAGTTGAAGGATAAGCTCCATTAATTACTTTACACTCATTATTAAAGCTTTTGTCATCTGCAAAGTGTTCTAAAATTTCCTGGCTTACTTCAAAACTTACAGCATCACCGATAATAACTGCTTTTCTTTCCTCCTGAGAAAAGATTTCTCTATATAAATAATCACTCTGATTTTCTCTGTAATTACCAAAAAGATCAAACCAGCGATCTAAGTACGGATTAATTTTCTCTTTATATAAGGCTGTAAAAGCTGATCTAACTCTGTTTTTAGCTAAAAAGTTTTTGTTTAAATGACGAAAAGCCTGGTCCAGTTTATATAATTTATTTTTATAGAACTCTATAAACTCTGTTAAGTCATCTATTTTATGAGCTGCTTTAGCTTTAAAGTTAAGCAGTTGATAGACATACTTCCAGTAATGGCTTTCTGCTAATTCCATCCCTTCTTTTTTCTGCTGCCTGATTCTAATAGATTCTTTTATCTTTTGATTTATCTCTTTATTATCTAAAATCAGATCAGCCAATTCATTTAACCAGAGCTCATCTATCTCTGCAAAAGGATGATCAGGATTAACCTGCCAGATATCAATTTTAGCAGGTAACTCAAAATTAGCCAGGTATTGCTTTAATACTTTTCTGTATCTATGAGAATCTAACCAGCTTTTATAGATTTCTTCAGTATCATTAATACCTAAAATAATATTTTTGAAAATAGTATTACTAAAATCAGCTGCTACAACCTGAGGATCAGTATCCTTTTCTGGAATATAATCAAGATATTCTCCAATCAGATTATATAGAAGTTCTCTTCCACCCTCTGGTAGATAGTTTAAATAACTTTCTGGATCAGCTAAAAAGCTTAAAGCAACTTCATTAAAATCACCGAGTAATGCTTTTTTTCCCTGATGGGATATATTCTGCCAGTATTTTGAGTTGTTATTTTCACTTATTAAACTCATCTTACCAGCAATAATTAAATCAGTTTCACTTAATTTATGCTCATCAGTAAGCAAACCAGCTTTATCTCTGATATATCTGTTTAAGGGTCGATCCAGTTTAGCTCCTGTAGCTGCATATTCCTGAATCATATACTGTCTTTCATTTTGATTATATTGGTCCACCTGGATATTTGTGTGGATTAGCACCTTAGATTCATCATTTTTTTCAACCTGATATTTAACTTCTAAATCAGATAGAAAATCATTAACTTCATATACTTCTATATCCGTCTCTGATTTTATTTTATCTACAAGAAAATCATAATTATTTTCTAAATCTATTAAAACTATTTTATCTGAATTATTATATAGTTTATTTAGATCTTCTTTAAACCAGTTATCGAGCATTACTATCACCTACAATCTTATATTATTGATCTACCATTTCTTTTAAATTAATTAGAATACTATAAATTTCTTTGGCTAATTGAGGATCATCTTTTTTATCGTCTAAACTTTGAGCTTTTTGATAAGGTATTTTTACTTCTACATTAATTCCAAACGATATATTTAGTACATTACGATTACTATCAATAAAATACTCTTCCCAATTACAATCAGTTCTCCAGCCATCACCAATCAACTGATCAAATTGATTTTCTAAATCTAAATTATTTTTTAACCATCTATCATTTTCATTTCTTTTCCACTGACCAGCCATTTTTTTAAACACTTTGTAATTATGAGTATTTTTATATTTTTTATCTTTATTTAAGGTACCCCATATATGACTGATATTAGAACCCCAGCTACTAGCAAATTTAATATATGGTTCAATTTGCAAATTATATTTAGAATTATTCACAGTTATACTATTATTATCAATCCAATTTAATTCTTCATTTTTCTTATGGATCTTTTTCCCTTGAGTTTTAGTATCTGCTACCCAAAATTCCAATTTTAAAGACTTATCATTTTCATCAAATGATATATTAGCTTCACTTGCCCAGCCAAACTCAATAGGAATAGCACTTCTACCAGTTTCATATAGAAGTTCATCTTTATTAAAGTATTCATTCTTTTGAGTAATTATAGTTTTTAAAATCTCAATTCTTTGATCTATCATCCTTTTAGCATGATCACTTATTGAATCTGCAATCTCAATTTCATTAAATGGTATAACAGGCATAAAATCGGTACGATATTTTCTAACAAAATCAACAAAATCATAAATAAGCAAATTATCTTTTGATTTTTCTTTACTGGTATATTTCATAGCTGATTTTAATATATTACTCCAATCAATAATTTTATAATCTATTTCAATATCTTTAGGATTTTCTATATTTTCTGTATTATTAAGAATTGACTCTACCTGACCTTTCAATTGACTAACACTATTTTTACTACCTCCAAGTTTAGCTTCAACTACAATTAGAGTATCTTTAACCGCAATTACAATATCGGGTATCGGGTTATCCGTATTATTAGGTTCAATATTTTCTATTTCTTCTTCACTTTCTATTATTTTCTCATCAAAACTACCTAGTAATACTCCTATATAATTCTTATAACTATTATTAGTTATTCCTTTTATTAGTTCTTCAGAATCAGAAGGCTTTTGAATATCTATATAAATATCGTCATTCCCAATTAAATCATAATCAAGAGAAAAGAGTTCACTGTAAGATTTATCTAAAGTAAATAATTTAAATACATCATTTAATAACCTCTTATCATTGCTTAAAGTAATGGCAAGTGCTCTTGTAAGATTGTTTTCTTTTGAATCGTGTTTATCACTATAATTGTAATAGTTAAAAACATTCAAATGTCTATCTTTTCTAATAGAACTCATAATAATATAACCCTCCTAGGAATTTAACTTACCAATCAGCATTTAAAAACTTCTTCAACTGACTTTTAGTTAAAACATCATCAGTTAATAAACCTAAATCCTGAAGTGGAGCAATATTTTTACCTACACCATCATCCAATTCAGGATCATAACCTGAAGTTAACAACTCATCTAATTTATTCTCAAAATCTCTTATTTCATTAAGCTGTTTTCTTAACTTATCTTTTTCTTTTTCAGCAGCTGCAGAATCATCTCTACTTAAATTGCTTAATCTATTATTGATTCCAGCTTTTCTTTTATCAATGTAATATGATTTTATTTTTAAGATTTTATCTCTATTCCAGCGATAAATGATGGTATAAACATCAAAGCCATGCTGATCGCCACTTGATAAATGCCAGATAAATGGTGTTTTGGGTAAATATCTAAATAAGTTTAAGGTACTTAACTCATCTGCAAAAAAACTACTTAATAGATATTCTTTAATATTTTTACCAAGCATAGATTCTAACCTTTTAATATCACCACTGCTAAATTTTTTCTCATATAATTTGTTTTCAATCATTTTATCTAAAGGTTCTTCTCCTGCGTATTCATTTAGCATTACAATCCCATCATCATTTTCTATTAATATTTCTCTGGTTAAATCTAGCATAAATTCATGTGCTTTTTGATAGGCCAATTTTTTAGGATAAAAATCAAATTCTTTTATTATTTCCACTACAGAAATAGGATTGATTTCTAATTCTTTAGATATATCCTCTAGAGAGGTATTCTTTTTATATAATTTTTTTACATTATCTTTAATATTTTCTCTGGAGCTAGCAGTTTCAAAAGGCAAATCATTGATAAATTCTATTACCTCTTCTTCAAGACCAGACTTATTATTTTCAAGGAAATTATTCTTATCTTGCTCAATTACAGGATATAATCCTACAGGGAAACCTTCTTGCTTTAAAACCATTTTTCTATCATTATTTGTAAGATCATAAACATTAAAAATCAATTCGTTAATTAAAGCTTCATTTATTAATATCTTACCATTAGAATCATATTCAAAGGAGAGATAATCTTTTAATTTTCCTTCAACATTCAATTGAGTTTCCTTATTACATGATAGAGGATTATATTTATATGAATTTTCTACAATACTAAATTTTAATAACTCATCCTTTATTTTCATAACTTTTAAAGATAATTTTTCAACTAATTTTTCAATTCCATTTTCTGGGTAAACAAAAGGTATCTTTTTGATATCGGAGGTTTGGGTATTAACAGTTGGATTTAAGCAACCTAAAATATATTGAACAGTTTTTGAATTTAAAAATCCTAATAAATAAAATAAATTATTATAATCTTTCATTAACTGTATTGAAGATCCTCCCATATCAAAAAGGGATTTTTCAGATAAATATCTAAAAGAGATTCCTTTTTGAGAAATTGCTGAGTATGTAATTGCTTCATTAAATCTGTATTTCTCATTAATTAAACTAGCTGTACTATTTTTATTAATATCGGTTCCTGATTTTCTCCAATCAATTCTTAACCAATTATTTCCAGTCCACTTCTCGTAACTTCCTCCTTTAGCATAGTAAGGCCATTCCTCAAAACGCCTTTTGTTTAAATCAATTTCCCACCAAAACCTTAAATATTTTAAATTATTTGATGTTTTTATTCCTGAAACAATATCAAAACTTTCTCCCAAAGTCTTTCCTGAAAATTTATTCCTAAAACTATCTGAAATCCAATAAATAAAAGGATCTCCATCAATTATTTTTAATTTGTCCTGATCTAAAGTGTAATTATGTTTATTTTCAATGCCATTAACATGATTATTTATTGCTTCAACTAAATAATCTTTTTTATAAGATTGAAATTTAGTATTGCTATATTCTTCTAAAGATATATATAATCCTTTACTACCTATGGATTTTTCTATAACATAAAAAGTAGTTTCAGCAAAAATATCACTTTTAAACATCCCCCCCATTCCAAATTCTACTAAAACATTAATGTTATAATTATTTAATATAAACTTTCTCATATCTTCAAAACTTTTGATGTACATAAATGACTGTAAATTTAACATTCCTATTTTTCCATTCTCATTAATTAAATTATCATTTTGTTTTAAGAATGCTGCAAAAAGATTCTTATAAAAATATAATGGCTTCTTATAATATTCATTAATATACTTTTTAAGATCTATTCCATAATTAGCACTGTCTGTATAAGGTGGGTTAGCTACTGCAATATCATATTTATTAACCTCGTAATCATTATTTTTCTTGTTAACCCCCAGCATTATCTCAGCAAATTTAACAGCATCTAAAGACTGATATTTAATAAAATTATTAGAATAATTATCATATAAAGCATTAGCAATCACAGTTTCTAACTTTCTTAAAACTTGAGTTTCAATGTTTTCCACATTATTGAAATTATCAAATAAACCTAGAGCATCATCTTCTTTTTTATTATCCATAAATCTTTCCAACTTCTGATCTAAGGTTAGAAGAGAACCGAATTTATGAGCTTCTCTCAATTCATTCCAAAGTTCTTCTAAAAACTCTTTTTCATTAGCAGCAAACTCTAAATCAATAGCAAACTGATCTTTTACTTTATCAAATTCAGGTAAATGAAAGTTAGAAGAAACAACATTAATATCTTCAATCTCAGTATTTCTATTATATGTTTTAGCTTTAATATAAAGCTGCAACCTTGCTATCTGGACTGCTCTTTCATCAATATCTAAACCAAATAGATTATTTTTTAAAATTAAAGCAGGTATTTCTTCAGCAGCATATCCTTCTTCCTCATAAATTTCAGCCAAAAGCTCAAAAGAATAAAGAAGAAAATTTCCACTACCAGAAGCAGGGTCAATAACTTTTATTTCTTCCACACCCTTTGGCTCTAAAATAGCTTCATCTGGTGCATTAGCAATATCATGTTTTTCTCGAATTTTACTGTCAGGATTAATCTCAAGCCAGTATTTACCGAGAGAATTATTAACTAAAAACTCTACTACCCAGCGTGGTGTGTACATCTGGGAAGATAAGGACAATTTATCCCATTCAATCTTATCTCCTGATTCTTTAAAATCCTGATAATCCTTTTTATTATATGCCTCATATAACCAGCCTAAGATATCATCTTCTTTCCAGTCATCTAATGATATTTCTTCATTAAAAAGATTAATGATATCTTTTAAGTCATGAACTTCAGGTAAGAGATCATAAGGGTTTTCTTTACTATATAAAGGGAGCTCATCACTTAATTCATTGAATTTAGCTCTAATAAAGTTACCTAAGCCCTCTAAAGTATCACTACTCTGCACTGGATTTTCTTCCAACCAGACATTATGAGCAAAAGATTTATCACCGTGTTGAGCTCTGATCTGGATAATCTCTGGTACTAACTGTCTTGATTCAGCTTCCATAGTCTTAATACCAGCAATACGATTAAATAAGGTAAAGGTAACCTCATCTAAGTATTCTTCTCTTGCTTCTTCAAAGCTTTCTTCATCTTCTAAAATAGCTTCTACAGCAGCTTTAGCCTTCTTAAAATCTGGATCTTCTTCATCACGAGCATTAATCTGATCATCTCTAACACCTAATCTAACCAGTCTTTTATGAAAAGAATTCCTTATTTTATCTTTAATCTTAGCAACATTATCTTCTAAATTCATGGTCTGCCTCCTAATTGCTGAGCTTGATATTTATTTCATCATAGTCTTCCTGATCTAATTCATTAATTACTTTTTCTAACTGACGCTTAATATGTTGAACATTGTTAGTTCTTGCTTTTAGAGTTAAATTATAGACCTTAGGTTCAGGAGTTGGTGTGCCCTCTCCACCTGTTGGTGGCTCAGGAGCAGGTAACTCAGGAACAAATGCTTTTACATCCTGAGTATTATAGCCTTTAAGTGATGTGGCCTGCTGTATTTCTTTTAGAGTGCTATTTGTAGCTTTATCCTTAGCCTCAGTTTCACTTAAATTAAATTCCTTTTCTAATAATTTCTGATTGGATTCAATATATCTCTTCAACTGACTGTAAAAATCTCTATTGGCTTCAATTGAAGCATCTTCTATTTCTTTCTGCTTCGCTTTAGAAACTTCTAGTAATTCTTCAGCTGCTTCCTGTAATTCATCAAAATAGATTTTAAAGAGCTCATTGAATTTTTGTCTGATATCATTGAACTTTTCAACTAAATTATCATAGTTTTCAATTACACCATTTTCTTCTACCTGATGGAAATGATTTATCAATTCTTTGATCTCTGAAACTAATTCTCTATTAGAACTTTGATCTATTTGCTGTTCAACATCATCAATAAATTTACTTTTCTCTTTATAATCAAGGTAATTATTATCACTAAAATATTCTAAGTTATCAATATATTTCACAGCAGCTTTAAACTGATCACTGTTATTAATAAAATCATCAGCTACTTCTTCTAAATTACTGTCAACAATATTACGAGCAGCAAAGTCTTTTAATAATTTAATATCATTACGATCACTTTCAATTAAATTATTATTAACTTTGTTTTCTAATCTGGAAAACTTACTCACATAACTGCTGGCTAACTTTCTAATTTTATCAATAACTTCAAAGTCATTCTGATTATAATTTACCTGAACAGTATTTTTACTATCAATTTCTAATAATAAATCAACAACTTTTTGCTTTTTGGCTCTTGGCAGCCCGACAATAACAGTATAAAACTTAGCACTTTTGAATTCATTTGTGTTAGTAAATACTTTATGAATTTTGGCTTCATTATAATCACGATAATCTTGGGCTTCATATCTAACTTTAAGATTACCAGCCCTCATTAGAGCTGCTAAAGTTCCCATAATATCTTCAATATTCCAACCATAGGGTTTAGAATTAAACTTATCAACTAAACCTGAGCCAGTTCGCCCATCTTTACTTTTACATTCATCATTAATTTCCTGTACAACTCTTAGATTTTCACCAATAAAGGTACCATCACTGTCAAAGAAATTAAACTGACCTGAAGTGCAGTATTTAACTAGCTTTTTACTGTCAACTTTAAGAAACTTTTCAGAAACTCCCTGATCTAATGATTCTTTTAATCTCTTAGAAAATGTCTTTTCTATCATTTTATTTTCAATATCATCTATTTCACTATCTAAGCTGTTTTTTTCTAATTTCTGTTCATTGAAATCATAAATTAACCAGCTGTTGTTATAGCTATCTTCAATCAGGTTTTCTAATTCACCTTCCTGATTATTTACTATAGTAGTAAAGGAATTAATAACCTTTTCTTTTTCTTCATCAGTAGTACCACGGTAGCGATTGATCATCTGATTATGTTTAAAGATACTTCTTGCCAATTTATCAATTCTATTTTTATATTTAGGAGCAGGCACTAAAAGAGCTTCATCTAAATCAATATACTTATTTTTAAAGTTATCCAGTTCTCTTTCTATATCCTCATCTAAATTAAGGATATTATAGACTACAAGAGTTACTTCTCCTTTTTTACTTGAAAGAAGATTTTCTTTTTCATCTCTAATTGCAATATTATAGGTTTTATTGTCCAGCCTATTAGTTGAGAACTTAGTGATAAAAGATAATTTTTTAATTTTTTCTCTAACAATCTCAACTCTATTTTCCCAGTTGTCTTCTATCTGATTCATCTCTTCCATCATATTCTCTTCAATATCACTCGTGATCTTATATTCTTCATTTTCTTTTAGCAGATAATTTTTTTCAGAAAGTGATTCTAATGACTTATTAAAGTCTCCTTTAATTTCACCAATATAGCGAAGTTCATCATTATAGAGTTTGGTTATATTATCAGTAGTTCTTTTAAGATCTTCTGATTTTTCTAAGAAGTAGATTGTTTTAAGCAGTTTAGCTCCATCAACATTCTGACCTTCATCCTCTAAATCAGTTTTAGCCTGATTAAACTTCTCCTCTAATTCTGATTGAGGCATAGGGAATCCATAATCACAGAGCTGATAACCTGTAACAAATTTTCCTATTTCCTCTTTAAAGCTATCTTCATTTTTAAGCAGCCTATCAACTGTAATTAACATCCCTCTTTCAGATCCACCAGATTGAGCCTGCTGGAAGACAGAATAAAGGAAGTTTTTAAGCAAACGCATCTGATAGTTAAAGAAGGGATAATAACTGATAAACTCTTCTTTTGATTCTATGCTGGTACTAAAATTACCACTTAAGTTTGCAAGAGAATTAATTGAACCATTTTTCTCCTGGTAAAATTCTTTTAGCTCTTCTTTCCCCTCATCAGTTTTAGCCAATACTCTTTCTTTAATTACCTTATCCACCTGAGCAGAAGAAAGATGAATCTTATGCTGGAAGCGATCAGTAATTATATTAAGATCATTCTGGTTGATATTTTTCTTACTCAAAACATTATCTAGCTTTTCCTGAGCAGTGGCTATAAACCAGAACCTGCTCTGTTCATCCTGTGATAGGTGTTGAGCAGTACCTCTAAGCTCAGCAAGCTCTATATGGTCTTTATCTAAAGCCTCACTCACCTCATCAATGATAAACATTATCCGATCATAATCATCATTCATCTTTAAAAATGAATCCAGTTCTTCAACCAGCTGATCGGCGTCTATCTGGTCTATTAAGTCATGGATACTTTCAATTGTATTATCAACATCAATATCACCATTAATCTGAGACCAGGCTTCTTTAATGATGATTGGAGCATACATCTTATTAGTCCTGGCTGTTTTCCAGTCTTCACCCATTTTTTCTTTACTTATCTGATCAGCAATATCTAAAAACTCCTGATAATTATTAGTTTTCATCAGCTGATATTCTATATAGCCAATGTAGTTTTTAGGTAAACCGATAGATTTAATAAAATTAAGTAAAAGTTTTTTATAAAATGTACCTGTTAGACTCTCTCCTGAAACATCAAAAGAAATTGTCTTAGTCTTATATTTTGATAAACCCTGGATCTTGTTTTCCAATAAAGCCTTTTCATCTAATCCAGCAAGACGGGATTTAAATAACTCTCTTGCTTCTACTCCCATTAAAGAAGGATCAGCAAGCAAATAACCAATTATTTTGGCAAGATAAGATTTACCTGAACCATAAAATCCAGATAACCAAATACCTGTGTCCTTCCGATCTGCAGAGTAATAATCAATAAACTTATCTATATTCTTTGCAATTTGATCAGTAACTATGTAATTTTTTATTTCTTCAGTTGCTGACTTTTCACTGTATTCACCAACTTTAATGACTGCTTCTATTTCTTCTTCAAAATTCATTTTAAATAAATCTGTAATTTTCATATATCATAACCCCCGATTCTATAATAGTTGACCTCTGTAATCACTGGCTTTAACTGTTCCCAGAAAATATACTCGTTCTTTACCATCAATATCTTTTTCTACTTCTCCAGGATAAAAAACTATTAAAGGTTTTTTCATCTTAGCTACTACATCAGATTCTAAAATTACATTATTTCTGATACCTGTACCATATAAAATACCTGTTCTAATTAATACGGGCATCTTATCCTTTTCAGCAGCTTTTTTTATTTCTTTTAAAATTAAGTCTAAAAAATCTTTTTGCTGATCACTGTCATCATAAAATACAGATGTAGAGCGATAATTTTTATACATTTCTAAAAATACATCCTTGCCAAATTCTTCAATATAATCAACAAAGAGCTTGGATAAATCTATTATATATTGGCCTCCATAATCAGCTTTAACCCTCTTTAAACACTCTTTCTCTTCTTGGGGAGGATAGACCATTATTAATGCGTTAACCCCCTGTGAAGTCGGTAAACGCCCTCTATCTTCATTGATAGCCAATTTAAGATCATTAAATTTACTTTCTAAACTTTTATCTAAAGAGCTCATCAATTATTTCCTCCCTGCTGTAATGTAGTTCAAAGCTGGCATTTTTGGCACCAGAAAAGTTAAAATCATAATATCCTGCTAGTGATCCTTTTTTCATAAGTTCAATTCTTTTATTCTCATCTAAGAAAAGAGCTTCAAATAAATCTGACTGATATATTTCATTACCTGTTAAGCCTGACAGTTTTAATAAGTAAATTAAATATGTAATCACTTTTTCATCAGGTGCAGGGTTAGTTATCATAAATTTATATCTTTTATCTTTCTCGAATAATTCTAATTTATTCATGAAAGTATTATATTTTGAACAGATTTTTTTTATGGTAATTTCACTCCAGTCATCTATCTTGGTTTCTCGACCAAAATCTGATAAAAAATCAACTATTTCTCTAGTTGTTATTAATCTTCTGTTCTCTTTATATTTAATAAAAACCAATTCTTTTGTTATATCACTAAAAAGATCGTTTTTACGAAAAAATTCAATGTATAAGATTAGCCTCCTAAAATGACTGGATGTATTTGTATTAGTTATACTTTCCATAAAAAACTTGTTCTCTGGTTTTTCAGGCTCAGATAAAAAATATTTTTTTATTAAACTAAAAAATCTTTTTCTGCTGCTGGAAATATCAAATCCAAAAGCATTACCTGATACAAATTCTTCTTTAGTTGCCTTTAAATCATTATTTTTAAAATATCTAATAGTTTCTATAATTACATTAATATCTGATATTCCACCTATTATATTAATTGCTGAATTGTAGTTTTTCATAAAAATGATCTCCTTTCAAAGTTGAAATTCTAATTGCTTAAAAAACTATAAAAATAAGAAAATAAGTATCTATGATAATTCCACTCACTACTTAATACAATTCAATAAATGATAGCATTTTCCTCTATAACTTAATTAATTAGAAATTCCAATCTTTATAAGCAAAATAAAAATATTAATTGCTAATATCTATTAATTTTCCATTAATTTTATTGTAATAATCTTTAAATCTATTAAAAGCTATTTTTGCATCTTTTTCTCCAATTTCTTCCCCATTTTTATTAACAGCTCTAACATTGCTTACTGATTCAGATAAAATGAAAGGCTCAGTAAAATAATATCTTGTTTCTAAATTCTTTTTTTCTGGTTTAACTTCAAATTTTTTAAATAAAATATCAACAATTTTATCATTGTAAGATTCTTCTGTTAAATATGGATATATACCGAAAAACTTATGTTTATATATTCTAATAAATATACCTTCTGGCCAGTTTTCACTCCTTATATCAAGGTAAATATATATTTTTTTACTCCTATCCTCTTCATTTAAAACTACTTTCAAATTATCATCATTACTGAATTCTAATATTCTTTTATGTAAATCTTTAAATAAATTTCTGATATTATCATTTAAAACTTTTTGATAATTATCTACCATAAATTTATATGCTTCAGGAAATTTATCATAGAGGTTCTTACACTGCTCTATTCCGTGTTTATCTCCCATAACATCCTCCTTAATATGTATAATAAATTTTCTTAATATATTATTTAATGAACTTTCATTATTCTCAATTAAGTCTTCAGTTGAATTTATTAGTTCAGTATAAGAATAATTAACTACTTCAATATTTGAATCTGTATATTGTGTATCTGATTTTCGACCTTCAGGAGTTAAAAATACTAAAAATTTATTGTGATCAGGATAATATAAATCTAACTTTCTTTGATATCTCTTTATTTGATTAATACCTTCACTCGCTAAAATTTTATTTTCTATAGCAATAGTAAGATTCGGATATTCCAAAACAATATCAATATTATATTTTTCTCGGTATATATTAGGTTGTATTAGATTAATATCATTTAAATTAAAAAACTTGCTTTTATAACTAATATCTTTTAAAAATAAAGTTCTGAATTCACTTGATAAATCTAAATTATTATTTTTCCCCAATAAATAAGCTATTATATTTGAATGAATCAGTTCATTATTTTCAATTCCCAATATTTGATATAAATTAATTTCTTTTAATTTTTTATTTAATTTTATAAAATCTTCATTATTTGCAATATTAGAAAGCTGCATCATATCCTCCCTTCCTCCCTGTTAAATGTTAAATTCATTTTCTCCCTGAGCTGTAAACGGAAATTTAGAACTAAACATTGTATTCATCAAAACAAAATACTCAACATCATATCTTATCTGGTCTTCAAAAGTCAGCATAAATATTTTTTGAGAACTAATTTCATAAAAACCATAAAATTCAAGTAATGGCTTCTGCTCAAATTTTTCTGTATCTACTTCTAAATCTAATTCAATATTTAAAATACTAGAGTCATTAAAAATAATTCTTTCTCTTTTCAAATCTAAATAATCAGCAATATTATTAACTATTATATTCAATTTTTCTAACAATTCTTCTTTATATTTATATTTAATCTCAGCAATCTCAATTACTTTATCAATTTTGTAGTGAAAATCTGTAGTTTTAATCATCTCTACGGCAACAATATTTCTTTTATGAAAATATCTTTCATTTTTCCTATTAACTATTTTCAAATTATAATCATGCAATTTTTCAATCATAATTATCATTCCTTAATATTGCAAAATAATATAACAAATCTAGATCAGAATTCAATTTAATCAAAATTTTCTGTCGATTTAAGTCGTAAAATGTCAATATTACTCCTTTAAATACTTTTATTTCTTAATTGTTAATATTCACCAAAAATTACTTATTACCTGCTTTTCGTTATACTTTTTATTTTATCAGAAGAGAATGACACCATGATGTCGCAAAAAAGTGTATAATTGAAAGAAGGCTACTCTTAAATAAGAATAGCCTTAACATCAATCATCAAAAAATTTCAATATTAATTCCATTTTGTTTAAATACTTTTTTTGTTATGTTAGATTTTTTGCGATTTTCTTTTTTAGTCAAAAGTTGTAAATTACTTAAATTAGTTTTTCCCCCTTTTGAAATTGGTTTAATATGATCAATTTCAAAATTAAATTTGCTTTTTGATTTAAAATTACTATCAGCTGAATGATAATATCCTTCTTCATCTTGAAATTTTTCATATACTGCGTCATGTAATTCACGCCAGTATATAGGGTTTTTCTTTTCAATCTCGGACATTGTTAAATCTTCCAGTTCTACTTTGTCTGCTATAATAATTGGCTCAGCTTCTTCAACCTCAAATAACTCAGGATGAGCTATTTTCTCTTTCTCAATATTTAATTGTCTAATGAAATAACTTTTATTATGGTTGAAAAAGACCTTCCAGAAATTATTTTCTGATTCCCAGATATTATTAATATATTCAGTTTCCTTTCTGCCACCTAAAGAATTTTCATAAATATATTCAGCTTCTTTAGCAAGATCAAATTTATTTCGATCGGAAAGTTTTAAAAATCCTGGTTTTACACCCTTCAATGCATAATATCTAAGGATATCTATAATGTCTTCTTCCTTATATTCTGGAATCATATCCTGGCCAATAAAATATTTTTCTTCAACTTCCTCAAATATATATTCAAGTTCATCTCCTTCTAGATATTCTTTCTCATTGAGATTATAATAATCGAAAATATCATCTAGAGCATCTATGAATTCTTGATAAATTTCTTCTGTATTATTATATATCAATATTTCACAATTCTTCTTTTCTTCTTTTTCTGATTCAGTTTTAATTAAAACTGAAAAAGAATATAAACCAACAGGAACTCTTTCTTTAAATTCTACAGCTTCTAACTTTGAGGTATCAATACTATCATCCATAATATCTGCAAACTCTTCAATTTTATTAATTGAAATTAATTTAATAAGATTTTCTTTGTTTTCTTTACTATCATCATTAAAATCTACATTTTCTTCAAGATATAACTTTTCGGGATTTACCCAGTTAATTTTATCACGCCAATCATCAATAAAGCTCACTATATAGGCTTCTTTAGTTCCTCCAGCTTTTACTCCTCTGAGAGCCCTACCAATCATTTGCGTCATCAAAATAGTTGAAATAGTGGGCCGCGTTAAAAATACTGTCTCTACATTGGGAAGATCTACTCCTTCTGTAAGTATATTAACATTTACCAAGACATCTATTTCATCATTTCTAAACTTTTCAACTTTTTCTGCATTATCTTCTTGAGAAATAGTTACTCCATGCTCATTTCTAATACTTGAGACAATGAATTCTGAAGATACTCCATTTTTATTAAATAATCTATTTAAAACTATTGCATGAGAAATATCAATTGTGAAAACTAATAGCCTTCCATACTTATCCTTGTTCTCTAAATAATGATCAACGATACGCTTATTTCTTTCCTTGCTTTTAGCAATCTTATCTGCAATATCACCTTTTAAATCAAATGATTGAATATTTTTTATATCTTGAGCATTTAGTTCTTTGTAAATATCTAATTGAGTATTATATTCCTTAAAAATTGGGGCAGAAAGAATACCACGATTAATTAGTTGTTCTAGATCAACTTTAAATAATATATCATCTTTAAAAATTTTCTTTAATAGGCCCTGCTCCTCATCAGAGGTTCTAAATGGAGTCGCTGAAAGTCCTAAAACAGAAGAATTATCAACATTTTCACGAACAGCATCAATAATTTTTCTATAAGTTTTTGCAGCAGAATGGTGAGCTTCATCAATCACAAGAAATACCTCTTCATTATCATCTAGCCAATTATCAATTAGGTAATCTGTATTGTAATAAAGACTATCCTTACTCGCAATTACAAAATCATCATCTGGCTTAAGATTAACTGATCTATCATGCTGCCCAGAAATCATATGATATCTGAATTCTTTTTTGTTTTTTAATATATCTGAGTAAGAATTCTTATGCATAGCAGTAAATGCTTGATTTAATAGTTCGTGTCTATGAGCAATCCATAGCACTTTTTTGTTATGATCAATAGCATTTTTTAATAGCCATTGCATAGCAGTCAGAGTTTTTCCTCCACCAGTAGGAATAGCCAATATCCCTGAAAAACTCCCCTTACTATTATAAATAGAATTCATTTCTTTAATCGCTTCCTGCTGATGTAGATATAAATTATAGGGGTTCTTGGAATTAGAAACTTCTACTTTCCCAGAATTATCATTATAAAATTCACTTTTGGATTTGAAGGTTATATTGTCATTGTAATCAATATTGTCCCAATTAATCTCCTTATTTGTCCTACTATTTTCTATAGCAATAAGCTCATTTTCTTCTATATAACCTATAATTAATTCCATAACTTGATTACTTCGTCTTTTATAATTCAACTTATCAAGCAAGGTTTTAAACTTCAAATAAGTTATTCCATTATCATCAACAGTATTTTTGATATCTGTAATTACTTCTTCAACTCTACTATGTAATTCATTTTTTATGTCAGCCAATTCACTCACTCCAATTATTATAGTAAATATTTTTTATTTATTAATAGTTATAAAAACTTCTCTTACTACAGATTCTGGTATCCACATGTATTCAATGTCATTTTCATTATTAGGGAACTCCCAGTAATACCAATTACTATTCAAATCTTTCTCATATTGGTCAGTTCCCATTAGACCTTCTAACCACTGTTCCTTAGCAACATCTAGTTCATTTTCATTATTAATTGGTTTATCTGGAAAACCATCATTTATGGCCTTAAGCTTATATTGACCAAATGAAAAACTATAGCCACAATCTCTATATTCCTTAGCCTCATAAAAATTACCAACTTTAAACTCCATATTTATCCCTCCATAAGATTATTTGCATTTTAAAATATAAAGTTTCCTTATTTATCATATTTTATAATAAGAGCTGCTTATAAAAATCACCAATAAATATTTGTTATAAATTATTATTTGAAAGTCAATATTTGAAGCTCTTGAAAAATAAAAATTTACTAATATTAATCATTAGATTAATTGATCTTAATTAAATAATTCTTGCTATCGATCTCCTAATACTTACTTCTAGAAGTACAGATTTATTCCTTTATTAGAATAATTTTGCGACATTAAATTACATAATTCTACATAATTATCTAATGATATTATTGATAAGTTACCAGTTAGCTTAAATTCAAAAATTAATTTTTTAAAACAATTAACTCTACTATATATTTAATACCATATTCTTTTAAAACCATAAACCATATAGAAACCTCATAAACCCTGTTATAACAATTATAGCAGTGCTTTAACCCCTGTCATTGATTTGCTTAACCCTATTCATTGACTAGCTTTATCTTTTTGACCCTCTCTAATAATTTGCTTAAAAAAGACTTTACCCTATCCATTTATTTGCTTTAGTTAAGTAAAGAAATTAGTTGGTAATTTTTTACTGGAAATTCTTGACATTTATAGATTTAAGTGCTATACTTAAACTACATTAAAAAAATTAAATACCTAAATCAGCCAAACTATCAACTAAAAACTCAGCCATACATTCTTGTTAAACAATCTACCAAACTATCAATTACACCACTTTTAGGTCAACTCAAAAAGGTGGTGCTTTTTTATTTTATGTACAAAAAACTCAAATATCCTGATCCATTGACTACAAAAAAACACAAACAATATTTTAGATTAGAATTTAAAAACCTCGATAAATTCTGGTCATTAACTCAAAAGGAAATGCTGCTGCTTTTTCATATTTGGATCAAAAATAAGGAGAATAAAAATTACTCATTTCCTGCTAATCAACTCAATATTGTATCAGTTCCAAAAGAGGAGAATGAAAATATCCATATTGATATTTCTTCTCACTATAATTCAGAAAGTTTAAAAAAACTTCAAAAATTAGGATTAATTAAAAAAACTGGCAAGAGAAATAATTGCAATATTGAGTACCCATTTAAAGAAAACAAAAACTTTCGCAATATACCCTTAGCAGGTTTTTATAATTGGCTTCTTAAAGCAGGGAAAACTTCAGGTTTTAAAAGTTTTGTATATATACTTTTCGAATTATACAGGAAACCTAACTATAATTCTGATGATGGATATGGAGTTAGAGAGTTAAAAATTTCAGCTGCGGAAATCGCTCAGGGACTTAATCTCAGCGTTTCTGCTACTCGTAGGCATTTAAAAAAAATAGTCGAGTTAGAACTACTAGAAGTGGAACATCAAGAAGGAAAAAAGAGTATTTTTCGAATTCCTGAATCAGATATAAAAGGCATATCAGATAGAAAATCTGAAACTAAAAATGTTGAATATTACTATGACCTTTTGGAAAACAAAAAACGCACCAAACGAGAGTTGAAAAGAAAGTATGAAAAGAATTATGAAAGATTTATGAGGGATGGAAAATTTGAAAAATTATAATTTGAAAGGATGAATTAAATTGAAAAAGAAAACTAATCAATATAACGCGTATTGGAGGAACTGGTTTCGAGCCAGTAATATTCCCCAAAATTTCTGGGAAAAAAAATTAAAAAAAGAGATTCTTAATTTAAAATTTGCTGACAGTAGTATTGAATTTGATGATATCTATTCAGTAATCTTAAACGCCTGGAAAAATAACGAAAATTATGGCTTGTTCTTCATTGGGAATAAAGGAAATGGGAAAACACTTACCGCTGTAACAATAATGAAAAAATTACTATTTGAATTAGAAAAAGAAGATCGTCAAAAAATAGGTTTTATTGATCTATCCAACATGCTGCTTGAATATAAGCAGAGTTGGAATGGAAGTTTTGAGCAAAAAGCAGAAATAGCTACTAAGCTTCAAAAAATCAAAAAAATTCCTATCCTCGTAATTGATGAGTTTTTTCGACATTATGCTGACTGGCAGCACGAAACTATTGACCTGTTGTTAAAATATCGAGACAGCCAATCATTCATAACTATTATCACCAGTAATAATTCTATGTCAGATATAGTCCAAAAAATTAACAGTGATGAAGACGAAATAATATCAATACTAGGTAGTTACGACTCTGTAGAATTCCTTGGGAAAGATAGAAGGATTCATTCTAATAGTCCATTAAAAAATAAAATAGAAGGGAAAGATGTTAGTGGAAAAAAATAAGTTAAGAAAAATTATAATCGGAAAAGTTTTTATAGGAAATGATAGTAGAAATCTTCACCTTATTAATGAAGAATTACATGTAAAAGATTTTGGAGTCGGAATTGAATTTAATGTAATTACTAATGCCCTAAATTATTTTGAAGAACATGGGCAAATAATTAAACCAGCTGATCTTTTAAACGATTTTAAATTAAAAAATTATTTCGTTAAGATCTCAAAAAATATAAAAGAATCTCATCTTAATAGTAATGATACATCTGAATTGAGAAAATATTATCAGAAATTGAAAAATGAAAATAAGTTGTTTGACGCAGAAATTCTTGTAGAAATTAAAAAAAGATATGGGCTAATAAAAGATTCTGATATATATTTTGAAGTTCAGGAAAAATCATTAGAATATTTTATTGTGGAATTAAAGAAAAAAATTAAACTAAATAATGTAATGAATGAATATAATAAACTAGGTACTAAATTAGAACAACTGCAAGAAAACAATGAAAAAATACCAGACAGTTTATTGACTTCAATTCTGGAATCAACTCTGAAATCAGAGGAAGTAAGAAAATTAAATGAAAACACCAAAGATATTATGGACCGACTACTCAAAAAAAGAAAATCTGGTAATTCAGTAATTATTCCAACCTATTTAGCAGATATTGATGATAAGTTTCTTGATGATGGCTTTCGAAATGGTGAGTTGCTTTTCACAGGAGCCAGACCAAGTGTCGGAAAAACGGTTTTTGCCCTCAATATCTTCTACCGCCAGATTTTGAATGGCCATAAAGTAAAATATGTTACTTTAGAAAGTACAAAAGAACAAATTCTGCAGCGATTATTAACTATTCATTCGAATCATCTGAACAATCACAACGAAGAAATTAGGCTATCTGACTGGAAAGATGGAGGTTTTAATCTTGAGAAAAAGAGCAGTAAAATTCGAGACCAAATACTATTTGACTTTATTAAAAATTGTTTTGCTCAACATGTAATTGATTTATCTAATCACAGTTCTTTATACAAATTAAAAGCAAAATTAATTCATCTGGCAACACAAAAAGAGCGGGTAGAATTAATACACATCGATCATATGCACGAATTAGTCGGAGAAGGAACTGACTTAACAACTTTTTTTAGAAACGCATTTATGGAACTGAGAAATGAAATTACTCGTAAATATGATCAGGCTCTTAATTTAATAGTCCAATTGAAAAGACAGGGACAAAAGGATGAAAAACCAGGTATTGATAGTATCAAATACAGTGGAATTGCTGAACAGATTGGAGATTTTGTTATCATTCTAGATCGCGAAGATTATGGAAAATCAGAAAAAGAATTAACTAATTTTGAAGATGATAACTTACTTGAAGTTAATTTTGGCAAATCTCGAGATGGAAAAACAGGAATAACTAACCTTAAGTTTATTAAAGATAAAATGTATATAACTAATTTCTCCTTAATTGATGAACTAGCATCTGTGCCAGATTATGAAGCTCAAAATAATCAATCTGGCGTTATAGATCAATTTTTATTCTGGGATTAATAGTTACAGGCATAGGTATAAAACCTATGCCTGTAATTATATTATTTCATTTTCTGGGTTAATCCTATAATTTTGAGTAGTAATCTAGATTTGTTATATGCCTTTCATCTCCGTAACTAATCTTATCATCAATTGAAAAACCAACACTTTCTTCGACTTGTTTTTCAACTTCTACTCTATCCGCAAGTTTACCAAAACCTTTCAAGAAATCAACTTTAATGGTCTTCTTATTTACCCATATATTAACAATATTCTTTCCATCTCTCCTAAAAACTATATATGACTGGGTAGCAGAAGGAGAATTAAATAAGTGGACCTCTTTTAACGCTTTGATATACGCTCTTGCTACTTTTCTGGTTTTCTTATTTCCTTTCTGTATATGATATTCTACTGTATATTGACTAGTTAGGATGGGTTTATTAATCTCAAAATTTTCTAGATGTCTATCTTTTATAACATCTAATGACCCATCTTTATATCTTACTAAAGATATAATATCAACATCTATATTCTTATAATTCATCCATGAACACGAAAGATTTAATTTATCATTCTCTCCTGTTCCAATAATAATAATTCGCTGATCTTTATTTATATAACTGATATCCACCTCAAGAAAAGCATCCAATTTCTTTTCAAAATTTACATACTTATTAACTCGTTTATGATAAAAGTCCTCATACAGCTCCTTTATGATAGCCATAGTCCATCTACTTACAATAGCTGCATATTTTACTGTCTGAAAATCTGCGTTAGTACCATTAACTAATGAAGATTTCACTTCTATGATAACCATTCTACCTTTTTTATCAATTGCCAAAATATCAATAGTGTCTAAGAAATTTTCAACCTGTATCTGCCTACCAACAATCAATAGTTCTTCCTCAACAATTTTATTCAGATCTTCATTTATATATAAGACATCTTCCATTTCATTTTCAGAACTGAAATTTACAACTTCTGCGAATTCATAATTTTTTGAACTTTTATTCAGTCTCATTATCTTATCTCCTTTTTGTTTTAAATTTTATTTACTAAAAAGCAATATACTACTGATTATATTTGCATTTAGAACTCCATTCAATTATAATTATTTTACTGCTATTTAAAGTCTAAAATCCTGCCAATCCTGCCATAAGGGTTGGTAATGGATGGTAATATATGACATTTAAACCATAAGATAACTTGGAAAAATTTTATAATGATTGACATAACGGGATTCTTAAGAAGGCTATGATCTTGTAATTGGTGTTATTTTTAAACGCGACGGATTCAAAATCCATTATCCTCACGGATGTGTGGGTTCGAGTCCCACCTTCGGCACCATTTTAATATCAGATATATTGGAACTTAAAGTCATTCTTAATTGAATGGCTTTTTCTGTTTTTAAGCCAATACAGAAGCAGCTAGTAATTGAAAGTTGCTCTTCATTAAAAGAATATATAATAAAATTTAAGTTCGAAAGGAAGAAAAAATATGAAAGTGGATTTACTAGTTATAGGGGCTGGTCCTGCAGGACTATTTTCTGCGATTCAGGCTGCTGAAAATAATCAAAATAAGAATATATTAATTTTAGAAAAGAATTCTAGTGCCGGAAAAAAACTTTTGATTAGTGGTTCTGGCCAGTGTAATTTAACCCATGCTGGTGATATAGCTGATTTTTTTGATCATTATGGTAATAATTCTAACTTTTTACTAGGGCCTCTTTATAGCTTCAATAACCAGGATTTAATGCATTTTTTTAAAAAACGAGGTATCTCCTTTAGAAAGGCTAGAGGCGGAAAAATATTTCCAGAATCAAATAATGCTTCAGATATTTTGAATATTTTATTAAAAGAATTAAAAACTAGAGATATTAAAATCACATACAATGCAAACGTAGAAAATATTGAACAAAAAAATGGCCTATTTAAAGTACAAAGTCCTGATAAAATTTATCAAAGTAAATATTTAATACTTGCAGCTGGAGGCAAATCATTCCCTAAAACTGGTTCAACTGGTGATGGATTCAAGATAGCAAAAAGTTTAGGTCATAATATAATTGAACCTCGACCTGCCCTAGCTCCAGTAATTATTAAAAATTATCAATTTAGGATGTTGAGCGGTATCTCTTTAAGAAATAAAGAAACTTCTCTCTGGAGAAATGGTAATTTACTTAAAAGTTGGACTGATGATTTACTATTAACACATCGTGGACTTTCTGGACCTGGAATAATTAATTATTCCAGGTATATGAAAAAAGGAGATTTAATAAAGATAAAACTCCTTAATTATAATAAAAAAGAATTAGAAAGCGACCTTTTGAAAAAAATTGAAAGAGAAGGAAGATTAAATTTAGTTAATCTTTTAATTAAATATCCAATTGCACAGAGGTTAATCGAAAAAATTCTAGAATTAGCTAACATTGACGGCAGTCAAAATGCTGCTCATCTTACTAAAGATGAAAGAAAAGAAATTATAGATATTTTTTCAAATCTCAAATTTGAAATCAAAAGTTTAGCAAATTATAACCAATCAATGGTAACAAAAGGAGGGATTGATCTGAATGAAATCACCCCCCAAAACATGGAATCTAGAATTGTAAAAAGGTTTTTTGCTGCTGGAGAAGTTTTAGATATTGATGGAGATACTGGCGGGTATAATTTGCAGGCTGCTTTCTCCACAGCATATTCTGCTGGAAAATATATTTCTGAGCAGCTATAAATTAAATTGTGACGTGATTTTATTTAACCTCTCTACCATATCAACAAGTTCTTCTGATGCATTAACAACTGTCTGAGTTGAAGCTGCCTGTTCCTCACTGGAGGCAGCTACCTCTTCAGCATTTGCTGCGGCCATTTCACTGACCTCTGAAATTTCATCCACTGCTTTCTTTACATTTTTACTATTTTGACTCATTTTATCTACTTCAGATCTGATATTTTTAATGAGATTTTCTAAACCTTCAGCTTGAGAAGTTATATCAGTAAAAGAAGCTGAAGTCTTATCAATTGCCTCTACACTTTCAAGAACAGCAGATTCATTTTCATCCATATTGGAAACTGCTTTTTCCACATCATTTTGAATTGATCTTATTAATTTTGCAATATCTTCAGTTGCTTTAGATGATTGTTCAGACAGTTCTCTAATTTCTTCTGCAACAACTGAAAAACCTCTTCCGGCTTCCCCGGCTCTAGCTGCCTCTATTGCTGCATTTAAAGCTAATAAATTAGTTTGTTCAGAAATATTATTAATTAAATCAACAATTTCTCCAATTTGCTTAGAAGATTCTCCTAAGGAGTTAATAGCTTCTGCAGTAGTTTTGGTGTTAGTTTTAACTTTAGAAAAAACATCTTCAGTTTTACTTAAAGTTTGATTGCCAGATTGAATATTTTCCATTACATTTTCTGCTCGATTATACATTTCATCTGAATGATCATTGATAGAAGTTATTTGATTTCTTAAATCTGTAATAGTTGCTGAAGTTTCTTCAACTTGAGCTGACTGTTCTTCGGATCCAGATGCTACTGTTTGCATTGAATTACCAATTTCTTCAGCTGAAGCTGATAACTCTTCACCTGTTGCTGTTAATTCTTGACTGGAAGCTGCAAGACTATCTGACATCTCAATAATATCTTTGACTAAATTTCTTAATACATCTGAAAATTTATTAAACCAGGCTCCTAATTTTTCAATCTCATTTTTATTAACCTCTTTGTAAACCTTACACTCAGTACAGTCTTTATATTCCCCAGTTTTTATCTTCGGACAGTGTACTTCCTCGCCAAATTCTGGAGCATAAGATCCAACATCAAACCAGCAGGTTACTTCATCACGTTCAAAATCAGGACAGCTTTCTTCTTCACAATCCATAATCGCTGAACAATTTACTGTTTTTATTGGATAAGAAACATTTAGATTTCCCAGTGCTAAAGATGCAAACATCCCTTCAAACTTTTTTAAAGGGTTAAATATTTTCCTGGCTACTAAAAAGGTAATAACTAAAGAAATTATAATTCCAATTATTGAAAAAATAATTACATTTCTTAATAATGAATTTAAATCATTAACAATCTGACTGCGATCATAAACAGCCTTAAAATATCCACTTACTTCACCCCTATAATCTTCAAAAGGCATTAAAAGTAGATTGTTATCTCCTCTACTTTCAATTATAGTATCACCTTCCTGTAATTTTGAAATTAGTTCAGATTTAACTTGATAAGGATCACTATCAGTGGTGCTGGCTATCCAGTTAGAACTATTTGCATCCCAGGCTACACTTTGATCATCTGCTAACGAATAAAGATAATAATCTCCATTGAAGTTTTCCTCTATTTCTCCTAAAAATCCTTCTCCCAGGCTAGATCCAAATTCTACTGTTCCCAAATGTCTTCCCTGATATTCAACTGGAGAAACTACTCTCAGTCCATAACCACCACGTCCTTCTTCAATACCACTAATCATTTTTTGTTCTTGATTAGCTTGATTAACTGTAAAACGGAATGATGAAAGATCATCTCCATATTTGTCCGGATTATGTAATCTTAAAAAAGAAGTTGAATCAGGTAAATGAAATTGAAACTGAGCCATTTCTTGACTAATATCCTGATAAGAATTAAGCAGCATATTTCTTAACATTTCTCGATCCCGATCAGCAAAAGCACTCTGAACCGCAGTATTTTTTGCAATTAATTTAACCGCTATTTCTCCCTCTTCTAAAAGATCATTTAATTTTGTATCAATTGTTTTAGCAATTCCATTAAGCTTCTCTTCTTCCTGGTCTATTATTTCTGCTGACATATTAGAATATATAAAATAGCTTAAACTAGAAATAATAATTATCATACTCAGACTAATTACAATAAGTAATAAATTTCTCAAAGATAAATTAGGTAAAATATTTTTCACTTGCTTCCCCCCTGTTTTTGTTTTGCAATATTTTTTAGAAAATCACTGGTTAAGGTGTTAGTCAATCTACTATAACATAATTAAAGCCAGATATGAAGAATATCTGGCTTTAATTTATAAAACAAATTAAACATATACTAAATAAATTAGTTATTTTACACATAAAACTTAGGCTCTAAATTAAATATTAGTACCTATAAATAGCTAGAATATCAGTTTCTTCTGGCATTTTTTCTTTTTCTATTGAATAGACTAATCCACCATGTTTAATGGTTTCAGAAGCAGCATAATTATAAAGATCATAGTCTTTAGTATTTTCCATAAGTTTTACTTCATTTTCATCTTCTATAAAAACTCCAGCTTTTTCTGCTAATTTATTTAATACAAGTGTATCAACTTTTCCAAAATGAGCTGCTTCAACAATCTCTTCTAATTCAGATGAACTTTTATCACTTGATTTTATTTCCATATATCTTTCTTTTATTTCTTCTAGATAATCATGAATATGGGAATCAATAATTTCCCAACTCTTTTCGCGAAGCTCTTTTTTATTCATTTGTCTCGCATTACCACTTAAATGCTCATCCAAGAGTCCTTGATAATTATTAATATTTTTATAAAGAGAAAATACACTATCATCAGCAGCAACAATTAAATGATTTTTCTTATCCTTCAATTCAGAATTAATAACACGATCAATTTCTTTTAGATAATGCAGTAAGTCCTCATTATCATCATCACCAGCTGCTCCCTGACCGTGAAAAACTGAAGATGAACCAGCAGTATTAATCGATTGATATTTTTCAGCTGCTTCTTCATCTAAATTAAGAAATTCTTTAATATTTTGTGGTAACTCTTCTAAATCAAACTCTTCTATTTCATTTCTGTTAACCCTATATAATTGATTATGATTAGAACTTAAAGCTAATAAATAATATTCCTGACTATCATGAACTTCAGAAATCAATTGTTTTAAATTAAAATTATAACTGACATGAGCACTATCATAAGTATCTACTGAAAGTTTAAACGATCTAAAGTTTTCAGAAGATATAAAAACTGCCAGTCCTTCTTTTTGCTGCTGCCAAAAATTACTATCAGATGCCAGCTTAAATGCTGGTTCTAATAATTTATTGATTTCTCTCTCCTTAAATCCCCAATTAGTTTTTAGCTTTTCTTCTACCTGCTGCAGTAAATTTTTAAACTCAATTTCTAGTTTTTTAAATTCTCCCTTGTGTACCGCCTTAGTTGACATGTAAATTGAAATACAGGGACTCTCCTGACATTGAATAAGGTCTTTTAAAGTTTCCAATTTTAGTTCTTCTGTCATTTTATTTAACCCCCTATTAAATTGAATAAAAATCGACTCTTTCATGACTTGATAACTAAGACAAAGTTGATAAAGAATTTAATAAAAGTTTCTTATATTTTTATTTTAACAGATATTTTATAAAAATAAAGTTATTTATTAACTGATAAACTGCCAATAAATTTTAGCTAAAATCATAACACCCTGTTTTATTGAAAATTGATTTAATGAAGCTGCTGAAATAATTAGTTCATTACTTATTTCACGACTAAAAAAGTTTCTATAGTCAGGTAATAAAAGAGAATTTTTTTCTGCAAAAACTTTAAAATCATGCTGATTAATATTTTGATTCAATAATACTTTGAAATAAAAAAGTGAAGAATTATCTGCAGTCTCAATTCCTCTAAAATGATCTTTGATGGCTTCCTTTAAAAGGAGTTTCCTATTATTTAATCGTTGTCTTAAAAATTTTACTCTTTTTTCTAGATAACCATTATCAATATAATAAGCTAAAAGATTATTAAGCAAATTTTCTCCAGCCGAAAAGTTACTTTTAGCTATAAACTCAATCAAAGAATAATTATTTAAAAACTCTTTATTATCCGATGAATTTAGGTAATAATTATCTAAATATATTAAGCCTAAATTTAACCCAGGAAAAACTCTGTTTGTTAATGCTTGAATCAAAATAACTTGGCTTTGATATTTTGATTCCAAAAGCTCTTGGATTTTTTCATTCTTTTGATAAAGAGAAAAATATTCTAAAATGATTATTTTAAATTTAAGCATTTGAGAAAGTTCCAGCAAAGATTTTATTTTAGAAAGACTCCAATCTAAAATACTCTCTTCTAATGATTCATCACTAATTATTAAATAATCAATAGTATTATTTTCAAGATAGTTCATTAAACTTTCATAGTCTGCAGAACTAAGATGAATGTTGGCTTTATGATTATAAAAAGAAGCTTTGTCTTTTCCATTATTCAGACTGCCATCTTTTGAAAATAATTTTGTGAATAAAGAATTACTGGTGCCGCTGGTAAATAGTAATTCTTTATTTTCCCCAATCAATTCTAATAATATTTCTGCCAACTGTGCCTCTGAGTTATAATATAATTTGCTTTTATTTAAATTTTCATTTTTTGATTCTAAAAATCTAAAATAACTATTTTTTTCAGCGTAAGTTTGTTTAAAACTTCGTCCTTTAAATTCTGAATAAAACCGATCAAAAATTAAGTCCCAGGCATACTCTTCTAAAAATTCTTCTCCGTGCTCTGGGCCACTAAAATCAATAGTCTTTTGAGAAGATAAAGAGGGCTTAGAGGTTAAAATCCTCAGCCTTTGATCATCACTAGTGTTTTTTAGAGCAGCAGCAGGAGCAATATAACTCCCACTACCCTCTTTTTTATAAATTAAGTTTTCAGCTGCCAGCAGATCATAAGCTTTAACAACAGTCTCTGCATTTACACTGAGGCGGGAAGCAAGCTTTCTTATTGATGGCATCTTAGTATCTGGGGTGTATTTATCTGCCAGAATTTCTGCCCTAATTGCTTCATAGATCTGAGTATATAAATTTTCACTGCCATCTCTTTCTAGTTCAATATCAAACATTTAACTTCCCTCCAGTATAGTTTTAATTAAAAATCTTAATTCTATTTAAAATAATATCTTCTTCCACAAAATTAAACTAAGCTGTTTCGTTTTTTCTTTTGAAAAATTTTATTAATTCATGTCCAACTAAGAAAACAGCTCCAGCAGCTATAACTCTCAGCCAGTCAATTATGGTAACTCCAGCAAAGCCAAGAAAGCCATTGATTGGAGTATAAATAATCAATAAAACCATAGCAATTGAAATTAGAATTGAATAAAGCATCTTTTTATTGCTGAAGAAGTTCTTATTAAAAATACTTTCGTATTCATATCTACGGGACATAATATTAACCCACTGAGAAAAGGCAATTGTTAAAAACGAAATTGTTGTTGCCCTTGCATAAAGCTGGGTCCCTTCCCTGACTGCTGCTGCCTGATCATTAATAAATAAATAGAAGTTAGTAAAGGCAAGCCCACCCATTAAAAGAGCAAGAAACATTATTTCACTAAAACTGTTTTTATTAACAATATGCTCATCCTGTTCTCTCGGCGGTGATTTCATTAAATGTTCAGAAGCCGGATCAAAAGTCAGTGCTGTTAGGGGCAGAATTTCAGCTAAAAGGTCAATCGAAAGTATCTGAATAGCTAAAATTGGTATCGGTGTTCCAAGTAGTGCAGCTGCTAAAAGCCCTAAGAGCACTATTGTTAGTTCTGCTCCATTTGTTGTCAGAGAAGCAATTACTGTTTTCTTTAAATTATTATAAATTGTTCTTCCTTCTTTGATTGCGTATACTAAAGTTGGATAGCTGTCATCAAGCAAAATTAATTCTGAAGCCTCTTTTGAAACATCTGTCCCCATCTGGCCCATTGCTACACCAATATGAGCACTCTTTAAAGCAGGAGCATCATTGACTCCATCACCGGTAACAGCTACAATTTTCTGCTGTTCTTTTAAGTTTTTAACGATTCTCAATTTATCCTCTGGAGAAACACGAGAGAAAATTAAAGACTCATTTGCTTCCATAGTTTCACGCAGTTTTTTTTCGCTCATTGACTCTAGATCTTCACTAGTAAATACAGGTACATCCTCATCATTAACAGAAAGGCTAATTTCTTTACCAACTGCCTGAGCAGTAATTGCATGATCCCCAGTCATAATATAAGTATCTATATGAGCATCATGTGACTCCTGAATAGCCTCCTTTACCCCTTCTTTAGGAGGGTCAATCATTGCTACCAGACCTAAGAAGATAACATCCTTTTCAATTTCTTCTAAAACATAATCAGTCTCATTATCTTCCAGCTTACGGTAAGCTATTGCCAGAACCCGCATTGCATTTTTGGAATATTTTTCATTTAATTTATTTAATCTCTGCTTATCTTCCTCTGTAATTTCTACAACTTCTCCATCTTTAAGAATATGCTTTGAAATAGAAAGCACACTCCCCAAAGCACCCTTCATCTTAAGATAATTTCCGTCTTCAAATTCTCTAATTGAACTCATTCTTTTACGGTCTGAGTCAAAGCTAAACTCGTGTAATTCCGGATTATCTTCATCTTCAGTTGGTGAGCGGGTACCAAGTTTGGTAGAAAGAGTAATTAAAGCTGCTTCAGTTGGATCACCAATGGCATACCAGCCAGGATGATCTTCATCTGGTTCATGAATCTCGGCATTAGAGGCCATAGTAGCTGCATCAAAAATAATTTCCATTTCTGCAATTTCCTCTTCTGTCAGCGGCTCACCATCATCTCCTAAAATTTCTCCTTCTGGTTCATAACCAAGTCCTGTTATTTCGTATTCTCTGCCGTCAAAATATACTTTTTTAACTGTCATTTCATTTTTAGTCAGAGTTCCAGTTTTATCAGTACAGATTACATTTGTTGAACCTAAAGTTTCAGCAGAAGAAAGTTTCTTAACCACTGCATTTTTTTCTGCCAGGCGGTCAACTCCCTGGGATAAAGCAACTGTAACCTGCATTGGTAAAGCCTGAGGTACAACTGCAACTGCAATTCCCAGAGCATAAATCAAAGCAAAGTCAAGTCCATAACCCTGATAAATACTGACTCCAAATAAAGCCAGGGCTATTATAACTGCAAAAGTTGCAATTTTATTGGCTACCGACTGCAGCTCAGACTGCAGAGGAGATTTAGATTTATCCTCCTCTTGAGTCATCGAAGCAATTTTACCCATTTCGGTTTCCATTCCGGTTCTTACAACTACTCCCTTAGCTGATCCAGAGGCAACGGTTGTTCCTAAATAAGCCATGTTATCTCTATCTGCAAGAGGTCTCTCTTCTGCAATCCGATTTGACTGTTTTTCTTGAGGCATTGATTCACCGGTCAGAGAAACGTCATTTGTTCTTAAGTTAAATGATTCAATAATTCTTAGATCAGCCGGGATTTTGTCGCCTTCTTCCAGACTGACAATATCTCCAACAACCAGATCTTCCTGAGCAATTTCTCCAATCTGGTCATCTCTAATCACTTTGGAAGGAGACTTAACCAATTTATTTAAAGAATCCATAATTTTTTCAGCTTTAAATTCCTGCCGGAAACCTATTACTGAGTTTATTACAGCAATGATAACCATAATAGTACCATCGCGATAACTGCCAATTATAAATGACATTACAGCAGCAACTAAAAGCAAAATCACCAGTACATCTTTAAATTGTTCCAAAAAGATCGTTACTAAAGATTTTTTGGCTTTCGCTTCCAGAACATTCTTCCCATTTTCTTTAAGCCTTTTTGCAGCTTCAGAAGAACTTAGACCTTTTTTTGAAGTCTCTAATTTTTCAAGGATTTCTGTTCCCTTTTGTCTATAAAATTCTTTTTCTGGCATATAAACACCCCGTTTTGTATTATTTTAGTATTTAATAATAATAATAACATTTTTAAAATTAATTTAAAGTTACTGTTTTACACCTTGCTTTACTAATTTATTTTAAAATTTTCAACCTGAAAATATTTTTCTCTATGCTCTTTATGCCCAGTTTCTTTAGCTAATCTATAAATTTTATGATTTAAGAACTTCTTATCTTCCTGTTCTAAAACATTTTTATCAAAACCACCTAAAATATAATGGCTAAAATGCCAAACTTTTTCTTTAATATCTTTTGGACTTCCTTCAGCGATAATTACTAAGGCATCAATTATAGATCCTGCAACTGAGACATCTTGATTTCCATAATGGCTTAATTGATAAAAGGTTTTATAAAGCAGATCCCAAAAAGAAATATCTTCTAATATAAAACACAATTCATCTTTCTCATTATAATAATAAGTGTTTTCCAAATTAGCAACTGCAATTCTAGATAAAACCCATCCCAGCTGATTAATACAAAAAATTGCCGTGTTGGGATCATTAATACCAGGTGAAATTGCTCTTAAAGCCACTTCTGTTAATTTTAATAAGCCAAATTCTATATCATTTTTTTTGCTTCTTTCATTGTTAATTACTAAATTACCTAATATTTTATTTTTTATTTCTTCTAGCTTTTCTTCATTAAATTGGTCAGCATCTTTATTTAACTGCCAGATTTTAAAAACCACTGTATTCTCAGTAACATAATCACCAATCATTTTTTCAGCTCTCACAATAATATCATACTCATCAGCTAGTTTAGTAAGTTCAATATCATAAATGGCCTGAATATAACCACTTTGTTTTGGGTGAATCTCGCAAGAATCTCTTTCCAGCATTTTAGTTAAATTTTCAGGAGCTTCATTCCTTATTTGATCATTGCTATTATTTCTGGCCTCTATTTTATCTACAATTTCTATAACTTCTTCTTTAAGGCTTTCGATTAATAGGTTAACCTGAACAGAATTAGCTGCATGGTGGATAAAATATACAAAATAACCCAGACAAACAATAGCTACAATTACACCTATCATCGCTGAAAAAATAATGGATTCTCCACTACCCTGCATACTATCGTCAATAAACAATAAGGTAAGAATTGAATATATAAAGCCTGCTATAAATATCCCTAAGACTTTTAAGGTAACTTTATTCTTTAGAAAATCCTGCATCGTACGTGGAGAGAATTGAGATGAATACATTGTTAAAACAACCATAATAGTTGAAAAGGATACTGTAATCATCGCAAATAAAGATCCTGCGATTGTTGACAAAATGGTTTTTGATAAATCATAGGAGGTGAAAAAGTATGATGGTAAAATATTTACTAAAGTATTAGTATATTGATATTCTATAAAAATTACTATTATTGATAAAATAGTTGCAGATATTGCATAAATTGAAGGAATAAAATATATTTTATTTTCTATATTATGCAGGAATTTCAATTTCAAAATTTCCACATCCTCTTTAGTTATTATAACTTTTTCCTCTATAATTTAATTTCAACATAATTGTGTAATATCCTTTTTCTTAAGGGGATAAAATGAATCATAACTTATTAAAATTAATATAAAAAAACCCCTATAAATTCAGATTCAAAAAAACTTCTGAAAATATAGAGGGATTTTAGTTTATAATTTATTATTTTTGTTTAATTATTTTAGCCTTATCACCTTTAGAAAACAAGCAGGCATTTGCTTCATCATAATCAATATGCATACTCAAACTATAGTCTTTATTTACTCTAATCAATACATCTTTAAAAATAACAGGTCTTTCAGTCAGAGCTTCAATAGAAACTATTTCTCCATCCACTACATCTAAATTAGCAGCATCTTTTGGTGTCATATGTATGTGTCTTTTAGCAATAATAACTCCTTCTTCTAACTTTATAACGTTTTCAGATGAGGCTATAAAAACAGAAGCACTATTATCAATATTTCCTGAAAATCTCAATGGAGGATTAATCCCCAGTTTAATAGAATCAGTTTTAGAAAGTTCTACCTGTGAATGTGATCTTGCTGGCCCTAAAACTGCTGCTTTTTCAATAACCCCTTTTTTTCCTATAAGTTTGACCTTTTCTTCTGCCAGGAACTGGCCTGGTTGAGACAGTTCCCTTTTAGGAGTTAACTTATAACCTTCACCAAAAAGAGCATCAACATCCGCTTGAGACAAATGAACATGTCTCCCTGAAGCTTCCAGTGGAATTATTTTTTCTTTGTTAATTGACTCCCTTTTTTCAGTTAATGATTCTTTAATTATTTGTTCAATTTTCTCTTTTAATTCTGATTCTATCATTAAGAATCACCCCTAGTTTTTAATTTTTTAGTTATCTAGTTATTTAACAGCTCTAGTTACTAATTCTTTGATTTTATTATATTGGAATTCATAATTTAATTTTTCAACTATAGTAACTAATTCTCCAATATTTTTGATTTCTCTATTTCTATAAAAAATTTCTCTAGATACTTTTATTGCAAATTCTTGAGCAATTGTTCTGTTCTTTAAATCTTTAATTCTTTTTAAATCAAGACAAAGACCTCCATCATATAACCTACTAATTATTGTTAAAGAGATAAAAGAAAGAGTCTGATATAAATATTTATCAAAATACTTTTCTGTTTCTACAGATGATAAATTAGATTTTAATTTAAACAAACTACCTAATCTATATTCAAAAGAATTATAAACCTTTTCTATAAACTTTAATAAATATTTTTGATATTTCTTTCTTTGAAAACTATATTCAAGTCCTAACAGTGAAGAATAATTTAAAATTAAATTACCAATTAATCTTCCCATATCAAAGGAGGGTAAACCATAAGCAGCAAACTCTGTATCAAAAATCTTTATTTTATTATTTTTAATAAAAATATTTGAACTATGAAAATCACCATGAATTAAAGAAAGTTTTTTGTTATTAAATGTAAATCTAATCTCTTTTACTTTGTTGATAATCTTTTTGTCTTGACAATAGTTTAAGATTTTTTCTTTGATTAGAGGATTAATTTCTCTTTTTTCTGGTTGTAAAATAGCCCTAACAAAAATCAAATCATCCCAAACTTTTATTGATTCAGCCTTATTAAAGAAATTTAAAAGTCCATAAAATTGTTGTTCATCTAGAAAATATTTTGAACTATAAAAAGCTGTTTTCGCCAGAAAACTAGCAATTTTATCTTCGACATTTTTAACTCTTTTTCCTTTTATTAAAGAACTTCTTAAAAGCTCCATCCCTTCTATATATTCGAAAATAATTATATTGTTTTCACCGTCAAAAAAGTATACCTCAGGAACAAAGCTTGGACAGGTTTCTCGCCAAAATTTCAAAGAATAAAATTCTGAGTATATTCTTTTTTTAGGCAGCGGAATTTCAACATTTTCTACAGCTGCTTTTCTAACATAAGGAAGAACTTGTTTTAAAACAACCTTCTTTCCATTATTCTTATTCTCAATTAAAAATAAGTTGTTAGCAAAACCATTAACACTTAAAGTATTGGAGTTTAAACTCTTAATAGAAATGCTATTCAAATCTAAAAAAATATTAGTCTTTTCATTTATATATTCAGCTGCTTCTTCCAGTGTGAGCATCTCATCTAAATTCATTATCCACGCCTTCCAATCTTTGGTCACAATTATTTGCCAGAAATAAAATTGGATAATTCAGTAATTCCTTTTCCAGTCAAGGCACTTGTTAAAAATATCTTACCAGCTCCAGCCATATTTAAAATATCTTCAGCCTTTTCAATATCAGCTTCTTTATCATCAATTTTTGTCACAATACCAATTACAGGTCGCGTAAATATTGAAGCAAATGTAGGAGGGAAAAAATATTGTTCTGCAGTTGCATCAGCAACTAACCCAATTATCTCTGCCTCTTGAGCAGCAGAAATCAAAGCTGTATAATACTGTCTATTTTCTATATATTCGCCAGGAGTATCAATTACCTGATCTTCAAATTCTAAACTTTGTGTTCTAACATCAATTTTTTTGAATTTTTCACCATTCAATACTTTTAATAGTGTAGTTTTACCAGCCTTAGTTCCACCAATTAAAATTATATCTTTCATATTTATGACCTTGTAATCTCTGTTACGTCAAATCCTAAAACATGTTCTAATAAATTTAAAATATTTTTAAGAGCAGATTCAACACTTGATACTTTTCCACTAATAACTAATGAACCACTAAACCGATCAATAAATCCAATTTTAATATCTGCATTTTTACTAGCAGAATCTGCTGCAATTATTGCTGCCTCGCTGGGGGTAATAGTTAAAATTCCAAGAGCTTCATGCTTTTCATTTAGACCAATTTTTTTATAAATATCAGCTGAAGGATGTGCAATTAAATGAACTAGAGTCACCTGTTTTCCTGGCACATATTCTTGGATTACTCTATCTTTTTTATTATTCAATTCTGCCATGTTATCTCCTCCGGAAATAAGCATAATAATTATCCAACAATTTCTTTAATTATAGTTTTAATATGACTTTCTACAACGTCTTTTGCTTCTCTTGCAATAACCAGTTCTTCGTTTGTTGGAATAACATAAACATCGACCTTAGAGCTTTCTGAACTAATTTTCATTTCTTTTCCACGACAATTATTTTTATTCTCATCAATTTCAATACCGAAACAATCCATATTTGATGTTATTTTTTTTCTAACATTAACTGCATTTTCACCAATACCAGCAGTAAAGATTAATAAATCAACTCGTCCTAATAAAGCTGCATATGAACCAATATATTTTTTTACCCTCCTACAAAAGATATCTAAAGCAAGCTTTGCTCTTTTATTACCTGCTTCAGCTGCCTCACCAATATCTCTAAAATCATTACTAACTCCGGAAATTCCAAGTACCCCACTTTCCGTATTAAGAGTTTGATCAATTTCTTTAATATTCATATTTCTTTCTTTCATAACATATGGTATTATACCTGCATCAAGATCCCCGGACCTAGTACCCATAACCAAACCATCTAAAGGTGTTAAACCCATACTTGTATCAATTACTTTTCCATCTTCGATGGCTGTAATACTTGCTCCATTACCTAAGTGACAGCTGATAATTTTCAAATCCTTATAATCTCTCCCTAATAATTTTGCTCCTCTTTCTGAAACATATTTATGAGAGGTACCATGAAAACCATACCTGCGAACTCCATTATCTTCATACCATTCATAAGGAACAGCATACAAATATGATTTTTTAGGCATGGACTGATGAAAAGCTGTATCGAAAACTCCTACATCTGGGGTATTCGGCATTAAGTTTCTGCTGACTTCAATTCCCATAATATTTGCTGGGTTATGTAGAGGAGCTAATTTTATGTTTTCTTTTAAAGCCTTTATTACTTCTTCATCTATTAAAACAGAACCAGAAAACTTTTCTCCACCGTGGACAACTCTATGGCCAACAATATTTATTTCGTCCATATTTTCTAGTACACCATATTCTTTATTTTGCAGTATTTCAAGTACCATTTCTATTGCCTGGTTATGATCACTAATTTCCTTTTCTATTTCAATTTCATTATCCGCTTCAGTTTTATAACTTAAATATGAGATGTTTTCACCAATTTTTTCTACAAGTCCTTTAGCAATTACTTTTTCATTCTTTATATTTATTAACTGATATTTTAAAGAGGAACTTCCACAATTTAATACAAACACTTTCATATTATCTACCCTTTCTAAAAATGCTAATAAGCTCTCCTTAGTATTTTTATGATATCCTCTTTTCCTATAGAGCGAGGATTACTTTTTAACATTAATTTTTCCTTCAAAGCCAGTTCTGCTATAAATTCAAATTTATCTACTCCAAAATCATCTAAACTGTAATCTAACCCAATGTCTTTTTTAATTTTTTCTACTTCTTTTACCGCCTTATATGCTGCTTCCATTTCAGTCATATTATCAATATTAACCCCAAACAAACGTGCAATATTCGCATATTTAGCTGGATTTGCAATAATATTAAATTCCATAACATACGGCAAAATCATTGAATTTGCCAGACCATGAGGAATATTAAATTGCCCGCCTAAGGGATGAGAAATTGCATGTACCAAACCTAATCCACAGTTGCTTAGTGAGATGCCTCCAAATAAACTGGCAAGTGACATTCCTGCTCTTGCTTCCATATTATTTCCATTTCCTACAGCAGGTCGAAGATAATTTTTTACCATCTCAATTCCTTTTGTTGCAATCATTTCAAAAGGCAAAACAGCGTCATGAGAAGTATATGATTCTATACAGTGACTTAAGGCATCCATTCCACCAACTGCAGTCAAATATGGTGGTAATGTTTTGGTCATAACAGGATCAACAATACTAATGTCGGGTGCTAAATTTTCATTAGCTACAGCAAATTTCTTTTTAGTATTCTCATCTTTTATTACAATTGCTTTAGTAACTTCACTCCCAGAACCGGAAGTTGTAGGAATTGTAATTAATGGTAATTTGTCAGCAGTTATCTTTTCTGATAATTCTGTTTTAGAAAATGAAGCTCTAATTGCTTTAGCAGTGTCAATAGGACTACCCCCGCCAACTGCTACTAAAGCATCAATATTGTTATTTATGAGAAATCTAACTCCAGAATTAACTATTGCAATTGTTGGGTCAGGTTTTACTTGGTCAAAGATAAAATAATCAAAATCAGATTCTTTGAGTATTTTTTCAATTTTTTCAATTAATCCAGCCTCAATAATTCCCTGATCAACAACTAACATAATTCTTTTTGTTTCAAATGATTTTAGACTGTCATTTAATTCTTCTATTTTATTTTTGCCAAATTTAATTTTTGTTTTTATTTGAAATTCGAAATTATATAAACCCATTTATCCCACTCCCTACTAAAACTTACAAACAATAATCTAAAAACAACAAATTTTATAATAGTGTTGCAAATACTTCTTTATCCGGAGAAGAAATCATAACCTTATTAAATAACATTCCTGAATCTTTACCTGTATTAGCTCCTGCTTTTAAAGATTGTTCAACAGCACTAACATCTCCTGTAAAGCTAACATAAGCTTTACCACCTAAACCAGTTCCAAGCCGCACCTGGATTAAATCTACTTGAGCAGCCTTGGCAGCTGCATCAGCTCCAATAATAGCACTAGCTATACCAAAATACTCTAATACTCCCACAGCATTAATTTTTTTAATTTCTGTAGTACCATTAATAGCACTCAGGATCTGCTTATGAATTCTTGGAATAACCAGATGGTCTACTACAAATGGATCCCCGGCAGCTACACCTGACTCAACAGAAGATTTTACTGCTCCAACTTTTCCTGAAATCAATATTGTATACTTACCAGGACAAGTAGGTTGAGCAAGGATTAGATCAATATCTGCTGCTTTTTTCATTATATCTGCAACTTTTATACCCTGACTTATTGAATTAAACTCAAGTAGTCCAATTGTAGTAATCATGATACCACCTCTGATTTTTTAATTATTATTTGGTCATCATCTGCAAAAACTACTTCCCCTTTAATAGAAGCATGAATATTTATACTCAAAGAATTTTCTTTAGCCTCAGCTATTAAATCTCCTTTATTAACTTTGTCTCCTACAGAAACTATTTTAACTGCAGGTGCTCCTATGTGTTGAATAAGCTTAATTTCTACAATATCTATACTGCCTTTTATATTTTCAGCTATTTGTTGGTGTTTATACTTTGAAAGATCAATTCTTGCAATCTGTCTGTCAGTAGGGATTTTTCTAAAATCACGCATTGGGGGCGCTTGATAAGATTCTTTTTGACTTTCATATTTTTCACTAATTTTATTTTTATAATGAACATTAACTAATCTTGGAGAAAGTCCCATTGGACAGGCATAAAGTTCACAGATTCCACATTCACAGCATAGTTGAGCTGATTTCAATACTTCTTCATCATCCGAATATGCAAGTGCCCGCATTATTTTATGAGGCTCAAGTTCATGTCCTATTAAAAAACGAGGACAAAAATCAGTACACATTCTACACTGTATACAGGCAGCTTTTGCCTGGTTTTTTATATGTTCTATACTCTGTTTATTTCTTTTAATAATAAAATGATCTTTAGGAACAACTATAACAGCACCATCTCTTTTAGTTATTGTAACCCCTTCTACTTCTTCTTGACTATAATTCTTGCCCATCATAGGTCCGCCAAGAATAACTGAATATTCTTCTATTCTAGTTCCCCCAGCAATTTCAATACATTTTTTAACTGAAGTTCCAATAGGTACTTTAATAATACTAGGGTTATTTACTTCACCTAAAACAGAAACATATTTATCTGTAACTGGTTTATTTTCCAAGGCAAAATAAGTATTTTTTAATGTTCCTACATTTGTCACAACTGCACCGACATCTATTGGTATCCCACCTTCAGGCACAGTCCTGCCAGTTATTTCATAAACCATAATTTGTTCATCACCTGCAGGATAAAAACTTTCCATTAAAAAAAACTCGATATTGTAATTCTTTTTTTTACTTATTTCTTGCAAACAGGCTATTTCATCTTTATATTTCTTTTTTAATGCAAATACTATTTTTTCTGCTTTAATATTTTCAGCTACTATATTGACAGCATCCAATATTTCTTCAGTAAAATTACGCATAAGATATTTATCAGTCATTAATAAAGGTTCACACTCTGCTCCATTAATTATTAAATATTCTGCCTGGCAATCATACTTAACATGAGTAGGAAAACCGGCACCACCGGCCCCTACAACTCCTGCTTGATATATATCATCAATTAGACTCATATTAAAACTCCTCTCAATAAACAACTAGAAATTTAAATAATTGAGAAACCATCTACTAAAACACATCTCCTTTTACGTGTAAAGCTTCTAGCAGAAGTTAGTCCTTCTCCAGTAGGACCAGCAATAGTAAAAGTGGCATACCCTTCTCCCCCTGCTCCAATACCTGCATATGAAGGAGCATTCTTTACATAAATAGTCGTTTCAATTTTTTTAGCAAATTTTGTTAAATTATCAACATTTTTAGAATGAATCATAGCGGTATGTCGATTTCCTTCCTCAATATCAACTCCCATCTCCATAGCCTCATTAAAATCTTTGGCTCTTACTAGAGGAATAACCGGCATTAGTTGTTCTTTTTGAACAAATGGATGCTTCAAATCTACATCTACTACAACTAAACGCAAATCTTTATTTTTAGCTTTAAGTCCTGCTTCATTTAATATATATGCTGCATCTTTGCCAACTAAACCTTTATTTATTGAACCATCTTCATTTAAAATCACTTTTTCCAAAGCTTTTATATCATATACTAATTGTGCATTTTCATTTGTCATAGCTTCTAGCAAAGAATCAGCTATACTATCTAAAGCTACAATTGCTTTTTCGGAAGTACATGGTAAATTATTATCAAAACTGGCCCCATTTATTATATCTTTTGCCACTCTTTTTAAGTCCACAGTATCATCTACTAAAACAGGGGGGTTTCCAGCTCCAGCTCCAATAGCTTTTTTACCGGAAGATAGGGCTGCATTTACTACTCCTGGTCCACCAGTTGCAACAATCATTGCAATCCTCTCATCTTTCATACAACTTTCAACTGTTTGAAGAGTCGGTTCATTTACAGCAGTTAATAAGTTTTCTGGACCTCCAGCATCTACAACTGCTTTATTTAATATTTCAATAATAAACTTAGAAACTTTTTTTGCACCTGGATGACTGTTAAAAACTACCCCATTACAACCTGCTATCATAGAAATAGCGTTTGAAATAATAGTTTCTGTTGGATTTGTTACAGGTGCAATTGCACATATCACGCCAAAAGGTGCTTCTTCTACAATAGTTAAACCCTTCTTACCACTATAGGCTTCAGTTCTTAGATCTTCTGTCCCTGGTGTCTTATTAATTGCTAAATTATTTTTAACTATTTTATCTTCAACGCGACCCATCTCTGTTTCCTCTACAGTCATTTCTGACATTTTTTCTACATACCTAGCGGCAGCTTCGCGCATAGATTTAATAATCTTTTCTCTATCCTCAATAGAATAGTTTAACTGTAAACATTCTTGTGCCTTTACAGCTGCTGAAATTGCATCATCCATCTTAGTAAATATACCATTATTCTTTTTGTTTAGATCAATAATTTTATCCTGTTGTTTATTTAATGAACTAATTACTTGGTTTACAATTCTATTTAATTCATCTTTTTTAATATCCAATTTTATTCCCCCTTTACTTAAATCAATTAGTTGTATATCTATTTTCGAAAAAATTAACTCCAGAATCAGCCACTTCAATATCTTCTTGAACACTACCGCCGCTGACCCCAACTGCACCAATCACTTCACTATTGAATTTTATTGGTATACCTCCACCAAAAATAACTATATTGTCACAACTTTTATCAAGACCATACAACATTTCTCCGGGTTCAGTTAAAGTTTTCAACTTTTCTGTAGTCATCCTTAAAGAGTAAGCTGAATAAGCTTTAGCAGGTGCTAAGTCTATACTAATTGGAAGTGCACCATCCATTCTTTTAAAATAAATAAGCTGTCCATCATTCCCAACAATAGCTATTGACATAGGAACATTAATTTCTTTTGCTTTTTCAAAACATTTATTAGCTATATTTTCTGCAATTTTTAAGTTAATTTTCATTTTTATCACCTTTTAGGGCTAAAACTTTTAAAACCTTCTCCGTAATCTGTTCAACTAAATTTCTATCATCAGAAACTCTGGCCATTATATATAATAAATCAGAAAGCCTATTAATATAACTCTTTAAAGTATTTGAGTAAAATAAATCTTCACCTTCGGCTGCAACCATTCTTCTTTCAACCTTTCGACATATGGTTCTGCATATATCAAATAAACTCCCTATTTCACTTTCTCCAGGTACAGTGAACCCTTTAAAGTTAAATTTTACCTGATATAAATCTAACTTTTCTTCAATATAATTCAAATGTTTATCAGAAATTTGTTCTTTAGGTTTTTTAGAAAGAGAGGCCAATTCCGCTGCAGCTATAAATAAATCTTTTTGTATCTTATAAATTACAGCATTAAGATCTGAATATTTACTTTTAGAACGAATTAAACCAAGGTACGAGTTTAATTCATCGACAGCTCCATAGGCTTCAACCTGTGGATCAGATTTTTTTATTCTTTCTCCACTTAAAAGGCTGGTATTCCCTTTGTCTCCCCGTTTAGTTGCTATCGACATTTCTACACCTCCCTAGAACTCACTTTCATCCAGCTCTATATCATCAATAATACCAACTATAGCCATATCAATTGGGCTATCAGAAAACTGATCAACTTTACGCGCAGCACTTCCTTTGGCAACTAAGACTCTTTCTCCAACTCCTGCCCCAACTATGTCAATTGCAACGAAACAATCTTCTTTTTTTGCTTTTCCAAAAAGAGGTTTTATAACAAGTAATTTAGAACCTCTTAAAGATTCGTCTTTCTGGGTTGCAACAACATTTCCAACTACTTTTGCTGTAAACATATTATCATCCCTTTTCTTTCTGCTATCTCTCTTGCATATGGTGTGATTATTGCATTACTTTTTAAATAAATTTTATCTATATCTTTAGCTAATGGATTAATATCTTTATAAGTTATTACTTTTGATTCAAGATAAATACTTTTATTATCTGATTTATTTAAACTAGAAACAGTATTTTGTGAACTCGACTTATTAACAATTTTTTTGTTATCACCATTTAAGATTGAAAAAGATTTTTCAGCAAGATTATCTGCAGCAGTCAACTGGATACCATACGACTTAATTTTTTCTAAATGACGCTGATTTTCTAACTTAATTGCATCAGAAAAATTATTAAAACCAAGGTTTTGCCAGCCCTCTCCATTTAAATCTGCTGCATCAGATGCTGCAACAACAGGAACAGATGCCATTAATGATCTAAAAATGTAATCTAAAAGAAATGTATCTAGAAATTGTGCTGATAGTTTTGCAGCAGTGTTTCGGGTTAAAACTGGAATCAATATTAAATCATTCTCGTTAACTGTATTAAACTGAATTGGTTTTTGTCTAATCTGCTGTTCAAATTCACATCTTATTTTATTATGATTATGAATTTCTTTAGCTGATTCTGAGAAAATAAAATTCCAAATTACATTATAATTATTATCTATTTTTTTCAATTGAGATAAGGATTCTTCAAATTTAATTTTACCTCCTGTAAAAACAACAGTGATTTTCATTTTTTTATCTGCTTCTAGAGCAGTTATTACTTTCTCAATTATTTTTCTAATAAGATCTTCACTAATCTGATTCACAATTATTCCTCCTTCCAGCTATTTGCAGTTCATAGCAATACCAAGAGGAGTAACTAATAAGGTATGGGATGGTTTTACTACTTTAAGGCCGGTTTTTTTAGCTAAGACATTTTCTATTCCTTCAATACTGCTCGTTCCACCAACTAAATAGATTGTTTCAGCTTTATAATCTTTTATATGCTTGTTAATAATTGAAGCAATTTTTTCAATAACTGGAATTGTCATTGGGAATATATCATTTGCGTGTTTAGGGTCTTCTTTCATTTTTTCTGCTTCATCTATACTAATTCCAAGCCCTCCTGCTATTACAAGGTTTAAATGAGTACCTCCAGTTGCTTCATCGGCTGTATAAACCACTTCACCATCTTCAAGAATTGAAATACCAGTTGTGCCTCCACCAATATCAACAACAATACCTCGTTCAATCTCTAAGACAGTTGCTGCTGCTGATGGTTCGTCAATAACATTACTTACTTGAAATCCAGCTCCTTCAACAACATTTTTGAAGGTGTCAACATCACCTTCCCCAGTTCCAGGTGGTACAGCAGTTGCTGCATATAAAATTTCTCTTCCCAAAATATTTTCCATCTTATTTTTCATTTCTCTTACTATTTTCAAAGCCCCAATATAATCTACTACCAGACCATCTCGAACAACTTTACCTGATTTTTTTAAGGCAGCTAATGGGTTATTATCCTGATCAACAAGTGTCAAAACTAAATTTGCAGTTCCAAGATCAACACCTGCTTTTATTTCTCCATCATAATTTATACTACTATTTTTTTCTTCTATTAAACTATTTAGTTTTTCAAGTGTTCTATTAGCTTTCTTTATGTAGCAATCCATTAATTACCCTCCAGACAATTAAAGCATATTATTATCCCCCTCCTTTTAATAGCCAGGAAGGGGATATTATTATTTATTTCATTTCAGGCATATCTAATTCTTCTTTTGCAATTTTTGGTAAAAGACCATCAACATCTGTATGAGGTCTTGGAATTACATGAACAGAAACCAATTCTCCTACTCTACCAGCTGCTGCTGCTCCTGCATCTGTAGCTGCCTTTGTAGCTCCAACATCACCTCTAACTAAAACTGTAATTAGTCCCCCACCAATTTTTTCGTAGCCTACTAGAGTAACATTTGCTGCTTTCACCATTGCATCTGCTGCTTCAATTGCACCTACAAATCCTTTAGTTTCAATTAATCCTAAAGCTTCGCCACTCATTAATATTCCCCCTTCTATTCTTTATCACCTTTAATTTCATCATAATGTATACAATCCGTGTGTAAATCTCCTTTACTTCGAGGACAGGCTGGATCTCCACAGAGATTACATATATCCTCTTCTTTTTTTTCTTCTACCTCTTCAGAATCTTCTGTATCCTCTGATTCTTTATTTATTTCCTCTGATGATTTTACCACTTCTACTTCTTCATTTTTTTCGTTTTGAACACTATCTAATTCATTATTTTCCTGATCCTCAAGCTTATTTTTAGATTCATTATTTTCAACTGCTTCTTTTTTTTCTGCTTTCTTATTTGATTTATTCTTATTGTTTATTGTATCTTCACTATTTATCATTTTTTCTATTTGTTCAGCAGGCCTGGCTATTACATGAGAAGACCACACCTTAGATAATTTCGAAGCAGCAGTTTTACCGGCATCAACAGCTGATCTTACTGCACTGACATCACCCGTAAATTTAATAACTATTAAACCACCCCTACTAATTTCATAACCGACCAGTTTAACATTAGCTGATTTTAATGCTACATCCGCAGCTTCATATGCAGCAAGAATTCCTATTGTTTCTATCATTCCAAGAGCTTTTTGGGACATATTACCTCCTTTCCTCAAAAGTGCCTCTTCAATATTATTTGTTTTCTATATCTTTTAATCTTTTACAAATATAATTAGTTAATTCTTTTATTCTTTTTTCATTTATTTCGTTTGCAGAATTAGAGATTTCTTCATTCTTAGTATCTTTACTAATATTCTTAAAGTTATCTAAATCAGTTAAAATATCAGATACAGATTTTTGCTTATGATCTATTTCTAAGGGAATATCTTTAATTGGTATACCTTTAACCAATCGAGCTGCATTTGATGCAATCACCTTTGCTTGAAATTCTTTTCTTATTTCTTTTTCAAAAAAAGGTTCATTAATCTCTAACTTTTTATGATGAATCAGCACTTTATTATTATCTCCAAGCCCTAAAGAAACATTTAAACGTGAAGCTTGAGCTGCTTGATGTGCTAAAGAATATAAATTTTCAGCACTATTATCCATTATTTTAAAAGGTATACCCTCTTCTTCCAAACCATAGCATAAATAGTCTAAGAAAGAACTGTTTTTATAATTGTCTTCAACTGCTATATATACAGATGGTTTTTCCCTATGATCACCCATTTTTAACACTTCCTTCTGTATCTAGATAAGAAAGAACCAGTCCAGTAGCTACAGCATTCCGTGGTCCCATGATTGCTCTAATGTTACCCCTTCCTGCTACAACTCCAAATTCAGATAAACGATTAGATATTAGGGTTGGTATTTCAAAGTCAATAGCAGATCCGCCAACCATAACTACAAAATCAATATCTCTAATATTTCCTGTTGGAATAATTCTTTTTAAGGCTCTTTCAGAATTACGCACAAAAACATCATTTTTGGCTTCTCTTCTAACCTGACTAATTTTATCTAGAGAATGCTTAGTGGGAATCGGAATCATATCAGTTTCTGTTAAAATAACAACTCGTCCAAATAATTTAGATGCTAAAGGTTTATCAAAAAATTTAACACTTCCATCTTCATGTCTGATATGAAAAATACTTTCTACTTTAGCCAGGGGATATTTTTTAATTAACTCAGCAAGTTTTAAATCATCAATTCCCAGTTCTATATTAATTAAAAGTGAAACCATATCTCCAGCACCAGCTAAATGAGTTGAATATACCTGGTCTTTAGTTGTAACCATTGCTGCATCAGTAGATCCTCCACCCATATCAAGAATAACAAATGGTTTGTCAGTACCAGGAGTGGTTAAAGCCCCACGAATTGCCATATTTGCTTCTACTCCAGCAATGACAACTTTTACACCAGTTTTTTGCTGTAGTTTATCAGCAATTTTCTGCATCGGTAATTGAGAAGTTTTAACCATTGCAGCAAGACCAACAGCATTTTCCATTGCATGTTCTTCTGCAAGTCCGCCTTTTACTTTTTGAGGTACAAAGGTGTTAACTGCAAGTATATCCTTAATCATTATTTCAGATAAATTTTGATCAGTAACCTGACTCATTGTTTCTTTTACCCTATCTAACATTCCACCAACATTAGTTCCAGATTCACCTTTTACATCTTTTACAGGTTGAATTTTTTCTAACGAATCCATGATTTTTTCTGCTCCAGAATCTACACTGATTTCTGATTTACCTTTATCACCAAAAATCACCAGCTTACCAGCAGGAATTTTTCTTTCTTCAACATCTCCTTCTGGAGTTCTGATTACTACAGCAGAACGATTACCAATTAATGACCGGGCCACTGGAAAAATATGTTTAGTATCTTCCGAATTAAGTTCAAAAATTGTTGCAATACCATAAGGATCAGAAAGTTTATTAATAGTACCACCTGGCCTGGCAACTTCTACAGCTGCTTTTTTATTTAGTGGTATCTTATTAATATACTTAACTTCGTCAATAACTGGTATATTCTCATTAAGACGATTAACAATCAAAACAGCATCATCTTTTTGAACAACAGCCCCGTTAATTTTAATCCCAGATTCTACTGCTTTATTTATTAAGACAGCAGCATCCGCAAAATCAACATCTCCCGGGATGATAACAATTAATTCATCTCCCGGTCTACAGTCAGATATGTCTTCTATCCTGGTAGTATAACCAACTCCAAGTCCTATTCCTCCTGGAGTCCAGGGGTCATGGCCTATCATTGTTGATTCGGTAATAACTGTTTCTGTAATTGTTTCCATAGCTACATCACCAATTACCGGTGTAGCCTCATTAATCCTAATTAAATCTAAATCTTCATATTTTAAATTTACTTTTTCAAGTGCAGAATCCAAAGAATTTATTATTCCTTCTATGTTATCTACTGTACCTTTGAAACCAGTAGTCTTATATATACCATCAGTTATAAATTCTATGTTTTCCTCTTCTTTATTTACTTTTCCTACAGCAACCTCTGTAGTAGAGTTTCCTACATCTACTCCAACAATATATTCCATAGTCGTCACCTACTCTTATTAACTTATCTATCCCCTTTGAGGCGCTCTCTTTTTTCATAAACATCTGCAGCCTCACGTATCAGGTTTGCATTAATTACAGCATCATAATTATTTTCAAGTTCCTCAGCAATTTCTATTAATTCTGCTTTAGATGATCGATAAGGTCTCATTGCATTATAGATTTCAAGAATTCTATCATCATCTACTTTTGTTAATTCTGCTGCTCTTTCAAGGTTTTTGGCAAATTGATCTCGACCAACTGACCTTGCTATTTCTGCTTGATGATAAAGTGTTTCGGCAGTTATTCTCAACTCTGATCCATCCATTTCTCCAGAAATAAACTTTTGTAGTTTTAAATCATCTAATTTTTTTCCTGAAGGAGTCTTTACTAAATCTGCCTGCTTCTTTGCTAAGGGATAATCCTTATCTGTAAGGCCTCCACTTTTATTTGATGATTTTTTACTTATATTTTCATCATTTTCTAAGTTACCTAAAACATCACGAACAATAGATTCAATCAATTCTTTTTCCATAAATTACACCTCCTGATATATAATTACTTACTAAAATCAACTGCTAATTCTACAACCTTTTTTGCCTTATCAAGACATTTAACTTCTTTATTATATAAAACAGCAGATATTGCCTGATATTTTGGCCGAGCCATCTGATCATTTTGAGTTGGAACAGGATCAGGGTTTTCTCCCTTAGCATAACGGGCAGCATTTTTTCCAATTTGTCTATATGTTTTTAAAGTTAAAAGTGGTGCCTGTGGAAATAACTCCAGGTTTGCAAGCGGATTCAAATCTTTCTGGTGTATCAAAATTGTACCTTTTGATTGTAATCCAATTCCTATACCTGAACCACTTAATTGAGCTGCCTGATGTCCCATGAAACCAACATCAGCTGTAACATAATTTTTTACTACTCTAGCTTTTAATCCTTCTTCCTCGATTCCAGCCATTATTTCTCGTAAAATATTAGAATGTTTTTCATCAATCATGGTCTTTGATAATTTATCTCCAAAAGCAGGTCCAACTGCAATTACAACTTCATCATTACTTTTACCCTCTTCAGCAAGCCCGATTTCTTGAATACTAAAATCACCAGACTTTACTGCAATTGAATTATTCTGCTTATTTGTATTAGAACTATTATTTTCTTCGCTCATATCCTCTAATACACTAACAACTATCTGACGAATAGTATCTTCATTTAACTGCATTTTAACACCTCCAAAATTTTATTCACCTATTTCAGATGGATCCCTTGCAAGCCTGGTATTTTTAATTTTTTCCCATAACTCATCAGAAACTCTATATCCTGTACCAGGACCAGCATAATCATTTTTATCATTTACCGCACTAATACAATTATAATCTTTATCAAATATTGCAGATGTATGTAAATAATCTCCTGCAATTCTTTGTTTTAAAAGATTGAATACATTATCTGCTACATCATTAAACCCATGTTTTGCAAGTGCTTTTACAATCTCAACACCTGTAGTACCTCTTTCAAGCATATCTTCAATGCCTCTAAAGTCTTCTCTTACATCACGATCAGGAACATCTTTACTACCGTGAGCATAAGTTACTGCCTCAACTTCTTCTTCAGTTATTTCTGGCATACCAACTTCTTTGAAAACTGCCTGTAGAGCTTTAGCTGCTTTATTTCTAACTTTAATTACATCTTCTTCTTCTACAGGAAGAAGACCACCATCTACTTTTAAATCACGCTGTAGAGTTAAATAATCATCATAATCATCTACATCGTGAGTTGAACCAGCAAACATATTATCATAGTTTGGTACCCCACTATAACCAGAGAAGATAAAGTCTGTACCTGGTAAAAACTGCATTAACATTCTTGCAGTTCTTCTTGTTCTGGAATGAGTAAAGGTCTGATCATTTCCAGAAGCACACTCTAAATCAAGAAGCATTGCTATTAAGTTCTCAGCCAGGATCGCTCTAACACCAGAAGGAACAGCTCCAGGAACTCCAATACAGCTTATTGAACCATTTTGAATACCCTGTACACCAGCACCTTTAGTCATGTATAAACAACGAGATTCTAAATAAAGCATTGATTTTCCATCCGCAAAACCCATTTCAGCTTCTGAACCAGTTCCAGATGTATATCTCATCTTTAGTCCCCTTGAGGCATATGCTGAAGCTAAGAAACTCTTAGACCATGGTGTGTCATCACCATCTACAAATACCTGTTCTGTACCATATACAGATACTGTCTCTGCATAAGCTGTAAATCCACGCATACCCATTTCTAATTCCATTGCTTCCTCAACAGCACACTGGGTTAATACTCCTCTTCTTCCTACCTGACCACCAACTAATAATGCAATTGCATTAGAAGGAGCATATCGAACTATACCTACTGTAGTCTCCATTTCATCAAAGCCTCGTAGAGCTGCCTCAGCAGCATCAGCAGCAATTAAAGCAGGATGATCTTTTACATTTGTGATGTGACATTGATTTGAAGGAGTTTTTCTAGCCCTCATTTTTTGTACTGCCATCATCATTTCTACTACATTCATTTTCCCTACTACTTCTACTATTTTGGCAGGAGTCATGCCTAATGTAATCTTTTTAATTTCATCTCTAGATACATCTACACTGACAATTTTTTTAGCTAATTCAATAGAATCCTGTGACATTACATTTTCAATTATATCTAAATCTAAAGTATGATCTGCTATAAATGAATCTAACATATCAAAATCAGCTCGTTTTTTTCCATCTAATTCAACAATTTTACCATTTTCAATTTTTACACTTGGCTTCGGATCATCTGGTCCTTCCATTGCAACTAGACCAGCTTCTGGCCATTCTTTAATAAAAGCATCTTTACTGATTGGTCTTTTTTCTAATTCTAAAAATCGCTTGGATCTTTTCACATTTTTCCCTCCTTAAACATTATTTATACTTAAATATCAATGTTTTATTTTTAAATGTATGGTTTAGTTGTTGATTGTGGTTTGTCTCCTAAACTTCCTAGAAGCTTAATGCCAACCTCACGAGCAGCTATAATTGCCTGTCTAACAGCACCTGAATCTCCACTAAATTGTAATATAACCTCATTACTAAAACTGGTTCCTTCGCTTGGACTTGAATAACCAATAACATCAACAGTAGCAGCTTTTACAGCAACATCGGCCATAATAACTCCGATTCCTGCAGGAGCTCCAACTGTAATTCCAAAAGCTTTACCTTCTGGCGCGTTAAAGGCTTTATTTAGTGCTTTACTTGCACGGGCTGTATACTGAAATTCTAAATGGCCAGCCTGGTTAGCATAAACATCACCAAAAGTTCTATTTAAATCATCTAAAGCCACTTGGACAGCTCTACGGGCATCTGAAACTTCTTTGGCACCAAAGATAATTAAAGAACCATGACCGGCTCCTCCCTCAGTATCACGTGGGAGTTCAATTTTAACAATTTCAGTGTTGGAAGCTTTTACTGCCTCATCAGCTGCATATATTTGAGGACCTGCACCTGTACGGCCACCAAAAATACCTATAGAACGTAAATTCTCATCGAGTCCCATAAGTTTTCTTAGTTCAGGATCAACATTCGCTATAACAAGACCAATTGTATTTCCAATTGCAGTACCAACAAATTCAGTTACTTCACTAGCTAAATTCATCTTGCTTTCACCGCCTTCAGTTTTACTATTATTTTCTACACTTTCTATTTCTGTGCTCTTAGCTTCGGCTTCACTTTCCTTAATTCTATTTAAAACATCATTTACCAGTTGATCAATCTTTTTATCTTCCATTTATTAAGCCTCCTCTTCAATTTATTCTGGAAGAAGTTTTGAAACATCTTCATGTGGACGTGGAATCACATGAACAGATACAACTTCTCCAACTTTCTTTGCTGCAGCACATCCTGCATCTGTAGCCGCTTTTGTTGCTCCAACATCTCCTCTTACCATAACTGTAATATAACCTGAACCAATCTTCTCATAACCAACTAATTTAACATTTGCCGCTTTAACCATAGCATCTGATGCTTCTATTGCACCTACAAAACCAATAGTTTCAACAAGTCCTAAAGCTTCTCTTCCCATTATTTTTCCTCCTCTCATTTCGAAATTTAATAAATATTTATTTTTGGCTCCTAATACTTATAATTAACAAAAACTTTGTGATTACCTTTACAATAAATTGTGCTGTTATCATAACTTTTTGTTATTTTATTAATATTTTGTTTTTTTAGATAATTGAAATATTTTTCCGAAATTAAAATATAACACATTATTTAAGTTTTATGACAAAAAAGTATAATTACATAAAAAAAGATGGCATCAATTTATTCAATTAATACCATCTTTAATATATTATATTTTATGAACCTCTATAAGTTGAGGGTGATACACCCTCATACTCTTTAAAGACTCTGCTAAAATAGCCAGGATTATTATATCCAATTTCTTTTGCTATATTAGAAATATTTTCGTTTTCTTTATTTAGTTTCCTTTTTGCTGCTTCCATTCTTAATTCTGTAATATATTCTTTAAATGTACAACCCATTTCTTTTTTAAATATTCTACTAAAATAATGTGTACTTAAATTTGAGGCTTCTGCTGCTTGATTTAAAGTGATATCATTTGTATAATTAGAGTTTATATATTTAACTCCTTCATAAATTATTTTTTCTTTGAACTCTTCATCTACGTCATCAATTTTTTCAGAAAGGTTAATACATAATGAATATAACCATTCTTTTAAATCAATTACAGTATTTATATCAAAAAGATCCTTAATATATTTATAATTTAATGGTGAAACATTTTTATATTTGGCACCTGCTTCAACCGCTGCTCGAGATAAGACTCCCATCAACTCTAATAATCTAGACTTAACAATCATTGAATTAAAATTATCATTTATCTTCCAATTAGCAAAAAGTGTATCAATTAAATTTGATAACTGACTTAACTTATTGGATTTTAGTTTTTCTAATAATTTTAGCTCAATATCATAGGGATAGGCAAGATCTTCATAATCATTATTTTTTACATCCTCCCAATGAATTACAGACTTTTCTTTTAAGAGAAACGAATTTCTAATTGCTCCCAGGGCTTCGTAATAAGAACGATCAACTACCTTTGGATCATTATAATAACTGCCTATACCAATTGTAATAGTAAAATCTGTCTTTTCTTTTATATTGTCTACCATTTTCTCCGCAATTTGCCGCAGCCAATTTTTAATGTGTTTATTTTTATATTTCTCATCACCAAAATATAATATTATAATCTTATCACTTGACATTGGCACAATCATCAAAGAAGGATAATCGACTGCAAAGTTTTTTATTATATTAAAAACTTTCTTTTTTAACAACTGCTTTTCTATTTCATCTTGATTAACAGTTCTTCTTGCAAATTTATCTATATCAGCAATCATTACTGCTGAAGGAAGATCTTTTATATTAAAAAAACTAGTTCTATCTTTGATTTCTTCAATAGTTTCAATGTCTAAGAAAATAAGATCAAATACAAAAGACATTTTTATATAAGGAAGAACCATATCTAATTTTTCTTTCATTTTTTCTTTAACTTTCTCTTCTTCTCTTCTTTTTTCTATTTTTTTATTTATCTTTTTTATCACAGAATTTACTTTTGCTGGTTTTACAGGTTTCAAAAGATATTCCTCTATATTTAATTTTAATGCTTCCTGGACATACTCAAACTCATCATAAGCTGTCATTATTACAAATCTTGACTCGGGTAAAATATTTTTTATTTCCTTTATAGCCTGCAGCCCATCTTTTTTTGGCATTTTTATATCAATAAAAATAATATCAATTTTATTTTTTTGAGCAATTTCAACAGCTTCTTCTCCATTAGAGGCAGTTCCAACTATCTTTATTTCTTCCTTAATAGTACATCTTTTTTTTAAAATAATTGAAAGAGCCTTTCTTTCAAGATATTCATCATCAACGATCATTATTTTGTACATTACAACCCTCCCATTTTTGGATTGGTTAATAGATTTCAATAAATAAAGATTTTAATTTAAAAATAATTATTAATTATAATTTTTAGGTAGATTCATTTTCACCTTTGTTCCCTGACCTAGACTGCTATTAATTTCAAGACCATATTCATCACCAAAATAATATTTTAATCTTTCGTGAACATTGTCTATTCCTATGCCAGTAATATGAGTAGTTATTTTTTCTCTATTTTTTTCTTCATAACTTAAGATATTATTTAAAATATTTGGACTCATCCCAACACCATCATCCTCTACAATAATAACAACCTTTTTTTCTGTTTCTTCTGCTTCAATTTTGATAGTACCCGAATCTTTTTCTTTAAATCCATGAATTATTGCATTTTCTATTAAAGGTTGAATAGATAACAAAGGAATGTTTATCTCATGTAAATGCTTTTCTATATTAATTTTAAATTTAAATTGATCACGGTAACGTTTTTTCTGAATTACAATATAATCTTTAACACAATTTAATTCCTCTTCTAAACTTACTATTTCTTCAATGTTCCTCAAACTATATCTCAGCAGATCAGACAAAGCATATGTTACAATTTCAGTTTCCTGAGCATCTTCTATTAAAGCTAAACGTGCAATTGAATTTAGTACATTAAATAAAAAATGAGGATTTACCTGTGATTGTAATATTTTTAGCTGTTTAGTTCGTAAATGTTTTTCTAATTCCCTTCGATTTCTCGATTCTTCTATCAATTCCTGTTGATAAATATTTGCTAACCCCATTTTAGCGATATAATTTGCTGATAAAGAAAGAAATTCTGCTGCAGCTATTATTCTTTCGCGAGGTAAAACTTCAACATCATCAAACTTCTCCTTTAAAATTTCAAAATCAATATCATAATCTTTAACTCTTTCTTTAACCCGCTTCAGTGTCTTTTCTCTTCCTTCTTCTTCAGAAATTATTTGCCCACATAAAATAGTACCTATGAAACTGTTTTCCAAAATAATAGGAGCAGCTACATCTATAAGCCCATGTTCACAAACATATGGGTCAGGTTTGCCTCTTTCTTTAGCAGTTATTCCTCCCTCTGAATCTGACAATTTACATTTTTGAAATCCTTTATCACATAATCTAACTGTACTACAAAATGATGTGAAATTACTTGGCTTAGTAACAGGTATTCCTTCTCTGTTAACAATTACAGCTGCTAAACCTGTAGCATCAGCAAATTTATCCTGTATACCCTGTAAAGCCTCAATATTAATAAGCTCACTTAAACTATAATTAGTATTAATATTGAATCACCTCCCACATTAATTTTAAATTATCATTTAACTTATCTCCCACCAACTATTTTCAAGATAATTCTGAAATATCCTTTTTTGTGAGTTAAAATAATATAATAAATTATTAACTCTCCATTATCTTCTTTATCTTTTCTTTCAAAGAAATAAAATTTTCTTTTCGATCTTGCTTTTCAACTATAAAAAAATCATTAACATTAATAATAATTTTATTAAAAGGAAGTGGAATTTTTAGATTATCCCACCTACTTCTTAGTTTTATACTGTTTTTCACATCGATAGTTAAAGGAAGAATTTTTCTTTTTGAAAAAAGAGCCATAATCAAAGCAAAATCTTTTATTTCATGTTCTGGCCCCTCTGGGCCATCAATCGAGAGAACTAAATTAGCATTATTGATTTTATTAATTTGATTTTTTAGTTGAAAAATGTAATTTCCATTTGTCGTAAAATCTGGCAGTCGTAAAACATCATAACCAAAATAATGACTAATCCTTGAAATCACTCCCCCTCTTCTATTTTTTGTAGTAACAACATTCAATCTTTTTTGTTTTAAAAAAGGATAATAACAAAAGCTATCCCCATGCCAAATAAATAAAACAAATTTATCTGGATATTCAGATTCCAAATATTTAAGGTTCCCATTTTTTTCTATTTTGCTTGTTTTATAAACAAAATCTATATAATAGTATAAAATTGCACTTATAAATTTTTCTTTCATCTGACTTAATATCCCCATGCTAACACTCCCTCTAAAAATTTAATTTATCTCTTTATATTCTCTTATTCACAGCTTTTATTTTTCTTTGAATTAGAAAAATAGAAATTTAAGTTAGAAATATTAATTTTCTCATACAATTTTTTAAATTTTTGCACAAAACAAATTTTAGCTTGTTTATTTTTGATTGATTTATTATAATTAACATACCTTAAGGATAATTGAATATTTCAATTTATGCAAATTAATTTAGAAAGGGGTTTTAGTATGTATGCTCAAAAATCTATTGAAGAGTTTTTAGATGATCTAAGCTCAAATAACTCTATTCCAGGTGGGGGAAGTGCAGCTGCTTTAAGTGGTGCCTTAAATGCAGCTGTTATCAGTTTTATTGCCAATCTTACAATCGGTAAAGAAAAATATAAGGAAGTTGAAGCAGAAGCCAAAGAGATTTTGGCTGAAAGCGAAGAATTAAAAAAAGAAATGTTATTAATGATTGATCAGGACAGCAAAATTCTCTCAGATATACTGGACAGCTATAAAGCTGGAGACAAAAACAAAGTTAAAGCAGTCTGTCAGGATGCTGTAGAATTTTCAATGGATATGACTAAAAAGGCAGTTAGATTAATGCGCCTTAGCCTTGAAATTAGTGAAATTGGAAATAGAATGCTGGCCAGTGATTTTGAAGTAGCAGCTTACATAGGAGATGCAGCAGTTAGTAGCGCAATTGCTAATGTTAAAATCAACCTCAAAAGCCTTGATAATAAAGAATATATAGAAAATGTCAAAAAGGATTATCTGAAACTGAAAAATGAAAGTTCAAGACTTAAAGAAGAGATTATTGAACTCGCAAATTAATTATATTTTAGCACCCAAACTTGGAATATTATTATTTTAATCAAAGGAAGTGACAAAATGAAAGAATTAAGCGGCAGAAAGTTGGCGGCTGAAATTAAAGAAACTTTAATTAAAGAAGTTAAGGATCTTAAAAGAAAAACTGGTGAGGCACCTCACCTTATTGTTCTCCAGTATGGAGAAGATGCTGCAAGCAAAGCCTATGCTTCTCGAATAGAAAAAAATTGTAAAGCAATAGGGATAGAGTTTGAATTTCAGCAATTTATTGATCAGCCTGAAAAATTTAAAGCTCGCTTGAAAGAAGTAAATGAAGCTGATAATATAACTTCAATTATGGTGCAGCAGCCCCTTCCAGATGAATTAAAAGATAGCCTGGAAATGATCAATCCTCAAAAAGATGTTGAGGGCATAACCTCTGCTTCTTTAGGCAAACTTTTTGTTGGTCTTGAAACATTAAACCCCGCTACGGCTGAAGCCTGCATGGAGATCTTAGATTATTATGATATCCCAATCAAAGGGCAGAGAGCAGTTGTTGTTGGCAGAAGCAATATCGTTGGTAAACCAGTTTCAATTCTATTACAGCAAAAACATGCCACTGTAACTATGTGTCACTCTCGAACTAGAGATTTGGAGTGGGAATTAAAGAATGCCGATATAGTTGTAGCAGCAGTTGGAAGAGCTGAGATGATAAAAGCTAAGATGCTGGATGAAAATTCAGTAGTTATTGATGTCGGCACTAATTTTGTTGATGGTAAATTATTAGGCGATGTTGATTTTGATTCAGCAGCTAAAAAGGTAAAGGCCCTTACTCCTGTTCCAGGTGGAGTTGGTACTGTTACCAATCAAGTTTTAATGAGGAATATTGTTAAATCATTTAAGAATCTGCATGGAATAAAATAGTTTTAAGAACTGATTAATATTTAAAAGGCCCTTCTAAAATTTTGAGAAGGGCCTTAATTTATGCCTGATAATCTATTTACTCATGTCCATTGAACTTTATCAGGCAGCTGCAATACATTTTATATTTTCTAATTATATAATATTTATTCAGTGATCAACTCTAAAGGCACTGGTGTATATTCATCAACTTCTTCACCATTTGCAACTTTAATTGCTGTTTCTACTGCCATTTCGCCCATCAGATCTGGTTTTTGGGCAATAGTTGCTGCTAAATCACCGGCTTCTACTGCTGCTACTGCATCATCAATAGCATCAAAACCGACAATCATAATCTCATCAGAACGACCTGCTGCTGCAATAGCTTCCATTGCACCTAAAGCCATATTATCATTGTGAGCAAATACAGCGTCAATTTCTGGATTACCCTGAAGGATATTTTCCATAACTGTCATACCTTCTGCACGATCAAATCCAGCAGGCTGTCTAGCTATAACTTCCATCCCAGCATATTTATCCATTGCCTGGTTGAAACCTTTACCTCTGTCTCTAGCAGCAGAAGTTCCAGGAATACCTTCCAATTCTACAACTTTTCCTTCTTCACCTAACTGCTCTGCAATATAATCTCCAGCCATTTCTCCACCAGCAACATTATCAGAAGCGATGTGACTCACTACATCTCCACCTTCTGCACCACGGTCTACAGTAATCACAGGTACACCTGCATCATTTGCTGCTGTAATTGCAGAAACAACTGCATTTCCATCTACCGGATTTACAATTAAAACATCAATTTGTTTAATTAATAAATCTTCAACACTGCTTAGCTGAGCTGCCGCGTCATCCTGAGCATCTACAACTAGAATTTCTACTCCCATTTCTTCTGCCATTGCTTCTGCTCCATCTTTTAAGTCAACAAAGAATGGATTGTTTAGAGTTGAAACAGCTAAACCAATTCTTAAATCCTGAGCTGCAGCACCTGCAGTAAGTCCAACCATCATAATTAATGATAATGCTAAAATAATAGTTAATTTTTTCATTTTTTTAATTCCTCCTTGAGTTTAATTCACTTAATAATTTTTGTTAGATTCATTGAATCACATCAAAAGAAGCTGGTGAAAACTCACCTCCTGTTTGAGAAATTTTATTTGTATCTATATTATTACTGCTGCTGGCTCTTACGATCCAAAAAGACAGCTAGCAGAATAACAGCACCTTTAGCAACTAACTGATAAAATGAAGATACATTTAACAAGTTTAATCCATTATTTAAAACGGCAATTATCAATGCACCAACAATAGTACCAATAACTGTACCGCTTCCACCGGAAAGACTTGTACCTCCTAAAACAACAGCTGCAATTGCGTCTAGCTCATATCCCTCTCCAGCCATCGGCTGAGCAGAATTTAATCTAGAGGTTAATATTATACCACTAACTGCAGCTAAAAAACCATTTAATGCATAAACCGATATTTTTATTTTATCTGTATTAATTCCAGAAAGTTTTGTTGCAGTTTCATTACCACCTATAGCATAAATATAACGTCCAAGAGGTGTTTTTTTCAGTAAAACGTAAATTACTATTAAAAACATAAACATAATAACAACCGGAATTGGTATTCTACCTAAATAACCAGCACCAAAAAATCTAAATGTCTCATTAAAACCTGAAATAGGACGTCCATCTGTGTAAATCAAAGTAAATCCTCGAGCAACAGTCATCATAGCTAAAGTAACAATAAATGCCGGCAGCTTAGCTTTAGCAACCGCCAAACCGTTAAAAAATCCTAAAGCTGTACCAGCTGCTAATCCAATTAAAATAGCTAAAAATACATTAAAACCTGAATTAACCATCATTCCAGCTGAAATAGCACCAGCAAAAGCAAGCATTGAACCAACTGAAAGATCAATACCACCTGTCAAAATTACCATTGTCATCCCAAAGGAAACAATTGCTATAATTGAAACCTGTCTAATAATATTTAAAATATTTGGTATAGTTAAAAAGTAAGGACTCATAAATGAAAGCACAATTACTAGAATTAATAATCCAATTCCTGTCTTAAATTTATTTAAAATCTCTAAAAAGTTTTTCTTCTGCATACCGTTATTAAGATTGTTCACTTTAATTATTCCTCCTTCCGGTTGCCAGCTTCATTACAGCTTCCTGATCTGCAGTGGCGGCATCCAGCTCTCCCATGATCTCTTTTTCGTGCATTACTATAATTCTATTACTTAAATTTAAAACCTCAGGTAGTTCTGAAGATATCAAAATAACTGCTACCCCTTCATCGATTAAATCCTGCATAAGATTATATATTTCTCTCTTTGCTCCAACATCTATACCTCGAGTAGGTTCATCAAAAATTACAACCTCTGGTTTAGTAGAAAGCAGCTTTGAAATTACAACCTTTTGCTGATTCCCACCACTTAAATTTTTAACAAGCTGTTTTTCAGAAGGAGTTTTAATCTTTAGATCCTCTATATATTTTTCCGCTAAATTAGTCTCAGCATTTGCATCGATAAAAGTATTTGCTTTTAACATTGATTTTAAAACTGAAATACTTATATTATTGGCAACTGAAAGGCCAAGTACAAGCCCCTCTTCTTTTCGATCTTCACTCAAATAATATATTCCATTATTTATCGCATCAGCTGGTGAATTGATCTTAATTTTTTCCCCTCTATAATAAATGTCACCACTCTTATCCTTAAAAACACCAAATATAGCTTTTGCAAGCTCAGTTCTTCCAGATCCCATTAAACCTGCAATACCAAGAATTTCTCCCTTCTTTAGAGAAAAAGAAGCATTATTAATTTCTTTTGGTACGCTTAAGTTTTCAACTTTTAAAATTTCCCCAGTTGGATTAAAACTCATTTTGGGAAAACGATCTTCAATTGTTCTTCCAACCATCATATTTATTAGCTGATCTTCGTCAGTTTCTGAAGTTTTAACTTCTCCGACAAACTGACCATCTCTCAAAACAGTAACTCTATCACAAATTTCAAAAACTTCTTCTAAACGGTGTGAAATATAAACTATAGCTATCTCCTGTTGTTTTAATCTCTCTATAAGTTCAAACAAAATTTCTATTTCTTGGTTGGTTAAAGAAGAAGTCGGCTCATCCATTACCAGTATATCAGCATCTTGAGAAACAGCTTTTGCTATTTCTACCATCTGCTGACTGCCAATATTTAAATCTTTAATCTTAGCTCTGGGGTCAATATCAACACCCAACAAATCAAGAACTTCTTCAGTTTTTTGATAAAGTTTTTGATAATTAATAAAAATACCATTTCTATCTTCTCTGCCTAAAAATATATTTTCAGCTACATTTAAATAAGGAATTAACTCCAGTTCCTGGTGAATAATTGCTAAGCCAGCATTTTGAGCTTCCTTAGTATTTTGAAACTTAACTGACTCACCTTTTACAATTATTTCTCCTTCATCACGCTGGTGAATACCATTCAAAACTTTCATTAATGTAGATTTCCCAGCTCCATTTTCACCTAATAAAGCATGAACTTCTCCTTTTTTAAGGGAAAAATTAACTTTATCTAATGCCTTAACTCCAGGAAAGGTTTTGGTGATATTTTTCATTTCCAAAACAGTTTCGTTTGTCATTTAAAAATCAACTCCTGAAATCAAAATAATATTAGCATATGGTATTATTTCTCCACTACGAACTACAGCTCTGGAGTTATTTGTTTCTTTTTTAAATTCAGTATGTGGAATATATTCAATTTCTATATCAGGAAGCATTTTTTTGATTTTTGCTTCTAATTTAGGGCTTTTTTCTTTAATTTCGGCAGCCAAAATTGCTTTTTCTACAACTAAGTCATTCAGAACAGCTTTTAATATCTCTAAAAATTTAGGATAGCCTTTAGTTAATGATAAGTCAACTCTTTCAACTTCCTCTGGAATCGGCAAACCACAATCTGCAATTGTCAGACTATCTTTATGACCCATTTCAGCAATCACTCTAACTAATTCACTATTAATAATTCCATTTTTTTTCATCTTATTTACTCCTTTCTGCAAGGAATTCGGTTAACTCTTTCTTATCTGGAATAGAACTCTGTGCTCCTACTTTAGTTACTGAATAGGCTGCAGCCTGAACTGCAAACTGTAACGCCTTCTCCAAGTCATTTTCAGCAGTTAAACTTGCAGCAAAGGCCCCTGCAAATACATCTCCTGCTGCTGTAGTATCAACAGCTTTAACTTTTAATGTATCTAAATGGATTTCTTTTTCTTGATTGTAATAGTTAATTCCCTTTTCTCCTTCAGTTACTACAATATTTTTAACCCCTTTTTCCAAAAGAAGCCTAATTTTTTCAGATCGGCTTTTTTCTTTTACGTCTTTTAATAATAAATCTAATTCGCCTTCATTGGGCAGTAAATAATCTATTTTTTCTAAAATTTGATCTGATAATTTTTGAGCTGGCGCTGGATCTAAGATAATTTTCGTCTTATTTTTGGAAGCAATTTCTATAATTTTTTCGATAGTATTGAGTGGAATTTCCATCTGTAGAAGTATAATTTCAGCTTCAACTATTTTATCTTTAATTTTTTCTATTTTTGGGGGAAGAAGCTCATAATTAGCTCCAGGAGAAACTATAATTCTATTATTTCCATTTTTATCAACAGTAATCACAGCAACACCTGTACTAATACCTTCAATTGTAAAGACATTATCAATTTTAGCCCCACCATTTTTTAAACTAGATTTTAATTTAGGAGCAAAACTATCATCTCCACAGGCTCCAATAAATTCAACATCATTTCCTAGTTTAGCTGCTGCCAGAGCCTGATTTGCTCCTTTACCACCAGGAATTTGTTGAAATTTCCCTCCAATAATGGTTTCACCTTGCTCAGGATATCTCTCTGTTTCAACAACTAAATCCATATTCATACTGCCAATAACAAGTATTTTTGACAATTAACTCACCTGCCCTTTATAATTCTTTACTTAAACTGACTCTCTAATAATTAAATTAGTAGTTAATATTTGGTCTTTAATTTCAAAATCCTGCTTATTAATCATTTTCAAGAGAATAGTTACTGCGCGTTCTCCCATCTCATATTTAGGCTGGCGCATTGTTGTTAGTTCAGGTTTCAAAAGCGAAGCTAAATTAATATCATCGTGTCCAGCGACTGCTATGTCTTCAGGAATTTTCAAACCAGCTTCAAAAAGAGCTTTGTATATTCCTGCTGCACTTAAATCATTAGCTGCAAAAATAGCTTTAGGCCTGTTTTCCAAACTTAATAAAGACTTCATAGCTTGATAGGCAGAATTCTGTGTATATTCACCTTCAACAATATAATCTTTATTTATTTTAATTTCATAATCTTTTAGCGCCTTTTTATATCCTGCCAATCTATCACGAGCTGTAGTTGTATTTAAATCACCAGTTATATGAGCAATCTTTTTATATCCTTTTTTTATCATGTATTCAACCATTTGATAGGCAGATTTTTTATTATCTATACTGATTAATGGATAAAGATGATCCAAAACTGACCTATCTATCTGAACCACTGGAAAATTTGCAGCTTTTAAATCTTTTAGTATTTTTTCATTCCCAAGAGAAAGAGAAACAATTAAACCATCTAGCTGTTTGCTTTTAAATAATTCAACTGCTTTTCTTTCTCTTTCTAAATGATTATCTGTATTGAATAGAATTACTGAATAGCCAAGTTCTTGAGCTTTATCTTCAACAGCTCTTACTATTTGTGGAAAAAAGGGGTTACTAATATCTGGAATAATTAATCCAATAGTGTGAGTTTTCTGCATTACAAGTCCGCGAGCTACACTATTTGGATTATAATTCATTTCATCTATTATCTTTAAAATTTTTGCTCTTGTATCGTCACCAACATCAGGTTTATTATTTAAAACTCTGGATACTGTAGTGACAGATACATTTGCTTCTTTTGCTATATCTTTTATTGTAACTCCCATAATATCACCTAATTCTTAATTAATAATTTGTCAATTTCATTAAACTACTTAGAAAATTACTTTACGTTAACGGTTTCGGTAACGTTTCCAATTATAATTATAAAATATTCTGAAAAATAATTCAACTATCTCTTTTGCTTTATTCAGTCTCTATAATTCATTAAAGCTAATTATAAACATATTGCTTTAAAATACTCTATCATAAAGCTTTAATTGTTTTGATAATTTTAAACAACTTTAAAAAGAAAAAACTCCCCGGGGGAGGGGAGTAAATTTATATAAATATATTAAGTTATATTATAGCAAAATTGATCTAATTATTATAAATCCAATAGATGGTACTATTAGAGTTCCCAAACCTGTATAAAAAGTTGCAGTCATTGCTCCATAGGGAACTAATTCTGGTGCTGTTGCTGCAAGACCTCCTGCAACTCCACTTGTTGTTCCAATTAGTCCTCCATAAACCATGGCAGAGGTTGGATTATCAAGACCAACAAGATCTGCTATGAAAGGTGTGATTACCATTGTCATAATAGATTTTACCAATCCAGCAGCTACAGAAATAGCAATAATCTCTGAACTAACACCTAATGCTGTACCTGTTACTGGACCCACAATAAAGGTTACTGCTCCAGCACCAATCGTTGTAACTTCAGCTGGATCTGTATAACCTAAAGCCATAGCAACTGCACTACCAACTATAAAAGAAAAGACAACTCCTACTAACAAAGAAATTACTCCAACTGGGCCGGCTTTTTTAAGGTTTTTAAGTTTAACACCATATGCAGTAGAGATAATTGTGTAATCCCTCAGCATACTACCACCTAATAAACCAATACCAGCACCACTAAAGATTGATATATCTGCAAGTCCACTACTTCCACCAGTTACTTTACCACCAATGAATGCTAAGACTAAACCTGCAATAATTGCAAGAGCCGAAGCTATTCGCTCCTCGCCCAGCATAATAGAAATTTTCTTAGTTATAAACATTATTAATGCAACTAGAGCTATTGAAATAATCAAATGATCTGCTCCAGCAAAAGAATTAAATGCATCTGTTAACAATTTAAATCACTTCCGTTTCCTTTATTAAATTATTTTTTTAATTTTGATAATAAGGGTACTAAAAACATTGCACCAATTGTCGCTACACCACCTGCTAAAATAGCAACTAAACCACCATTTATAGCACCAACAACATTTAAACGTGCAGCCATCGCAACGATAATTGGAATATATAAAGCACTTAAGAATTTAATACCATTTTCAGTTCTAGGTTTAAACATTCTTCCATTGCTTTCAAGATAATTTACTGCTAACACCATAAACAACATTGCAAGACCAACTCCACCAACATCTCCACCAGTTCCGATAAACTGGCCTAAAATTCTTCCTAAAAATGAGCCAAGCAGCATAAAAAATGCTACAAAGCCCATACCTATAATTTCCATCATCTCACTCCTTAAAACTTTTACTTAATTTAATAATTCTTTAACCAATAATACCTTTATCTTTCATTTCTTTAATTTCAGCATCAGTTAAACCTAAACTTTCTTTAAGCACTGAATCTGTATGCTCACCTTTAGCAGGGGCATGAGTTTTAATTTCTCCTGGTGTTTCAGATAAATGGAATGGAGAACCAGCAACTCGAACTTTACCGATACCAGGCTGTTCTAAATCCACTATCATATCCCTATATCTTAAGTTATCATCTTCAACAACTTTATCTACAGTATTAACTGGTGAGTAAGGAAGACCATATTCTTCAAAAATTTCTTCCCAGTCAGCAGTATTTTTTTCTTTTATTCTTTTAGCTAAAATTGGGATTAACTCATCCTTGTTTTCTGCTCTTAATGGATTTGTTTTAAATCTTTCATCATCTGCTAACTCCGGCATCTCTAAAGCATCACAAAACTTTTTCCATAAGCTATCATTTCCAATCGGAGTTACTATATAACTATCTTTAGTTTTAAATGATTGGAATGGAACAATTGTTGGGTGAGCTCCACCTAATGGACCAGGAATCTCACCGTCCATTGTATAGCGAGCAATAGCATTTTCTAAAACAGAGACTAAACCATCTACCATTGACATATCAACATGCTGCCCCTTACCAGTCCGATCACGATGGCGTAAGGCACTTAAAATACCAATAACAGCCTGATGTCCTGCCATAATATCACCAATAGAACTACCAACTCGGCATGGTTCTCCACCTTCAGGACCGGTTATACTCATCAGCCCACTATATGCCTGTGCAACCATATCATAAGCTGGTTTACTTGCATATTCTTCTAAAGCATCATGACCAAAACCACAAATTGAACAATATATGATATCTTCTTTTATTTTCTTCATTTCTTCATATGAAAAACCTAATTTTTTCATTGTGGTTGGACGATAATTTTCTACAACCACATCTGCATCAATTATTAAATCTCTCAATATTTCTTTACCTTTTTCTTCTTTCAAATTTAAAACAATACTTTTTTTGTTACGGTTAATACTAATAAAATAGCCACTCTGCTGTTCTCCGGCTTCATCTTCAACAAAAGGACCAAACTGTCTTGAGTCATCACCAAATGGTGGCTCTACCTTAATTACCTCTGCACCCAAATCCGCCATAATCATTGTCGCAAAAGGTGCTGCCAATACATGACTTAAATCTATAACCTTAATTCCATCCAACGCTCCCATTAAAAAATCTCCTCCTATAAAATATAAAATTTATAAATTTCTAGTTAAAGAGCCAATTTGACCCACAGTCAATTTGACTCATAGTCGAATTATATAATAAATAAATTATTTTGTCAACACATCAATAAGCCCCGATTTAAAATCGGGGCTAAACAGAGCATTGCTGCTCTGGGATAACTTAATCTCCATAAACTATTGGAATATCAATTCCATGGTGATCAAGCTGATCCTCTGTTACAAAAATATCCTGTGTATATCCGTTTAGCGGCCTGGTTCCCTTAGGCAATGATTCTTTTAGAAGAGTTAATTCGTGAAATCCTAAAGGCACATTCTGAAAATAATATTCTCCAGTCTGATCTGTATAATCTTTTTTATTAAGACCAGCTACTTCCATTCCTGCCCACATCAGATAATCATCATCTTCATCTTTTACACCATTGGCATTTTTGTCAATAAAAACATTCCCACTAATTGTACCATTAATTGTTACCCCAAAATTCTGCATAACATTCTGGTTATCTTTAACTCTAACTAGTATTTCTTCAGTAACAGGTGTATAATCAGCTATCAGGTTACGGTAGTCGAAGTTAAGAAAATAGGTATCATTGAAATATGGTTTAAAGATAAAAAAGCCATCGCTGTCACTAACAGCAAGCATATTCCCCAGTCTCATTGGAATATCTTCTAATTTTCTTTCCCCAGGATCCATAATCCCATTATAATTTTCATCAAGATAGGCATAACCAGCAACAATTGGGCGAGGCTCAAAATCTGTAAACCTTGATTTTATAGTTTCATCTCCAATAAATGAAAATGCATGTGAGTAAGAAACAGTAGCATAGCTCTCATACCCATCATTTACAAAATCAGAATAATCTCTGCCAACTTCTATTTTTATCTCACTTTCGTCATCCCTAATAATATCATAGGCTGCACTAAAAGAGGCACCTGGATCTCCTTCATCTGGAACAATATATTCTCCTGATAATCTAATATAACCAGGATTATCGGGATAATAGTAGCTGCCAGATAAGCTAACTGACTGATAATCACTTAAAAACTCTGAATGATAGTCTTTTAGCTCAACTGTTAAACTGAATTCGCGGTTGAAATAATAATTTAAGCGAAGATTACTTTCCTCATCAATTCTATCTTCTGATTCTTCTTCATTTCTTTTGGTTCCTAATGATAAAGAAGCTCTTCTGCCAAATGACAGCCTAATTTCTCCATCATATTCACGGTCATAGTACCGTGTTCCCAGATTATCCCGGCGCTGTTCACCATCATAATTAGCAGATAGTAAGAGATAATTACCAAAACGCTTATATATTCCTACTTCAGCTTCATAATCCTGATAGTTTTCACTATAAAAGTTACTGATGGTTATTTCATTATCATAGTAACCAAGATCACTGGAAACTCTAAAAGTATTTCCATAGATATTATTTTCTAAACCTATACCTTTTCTTATTTTATCTCCTAAAAAAATATATATCTGATCATTTATATCAGTAAAAGAATATTCAGAGGTATTATCTTCATAATAAAGGGAAAGAGCATTATAGTTTCTCCAGCTGGGATTATAGATTATTTTAAAATTATAATAATCACTTTCATCAATAGTATCAGCTTCCAGAGTTTTTTGCTGGCCTACTGTAGGATTAATACTTATATTATTTCCTAAGTCTAACTTAAAGGATAAAGATTTATCTTCTCCCTCATCTTTTTCCATGTAGTCAGCTGTTTCCGGTGGTATATATAGATAAACACCCTGAATATAGCCATTTAATAAGCCATATAGAATTTCAGCCTCTGCACCACTTTCAAGACTATCAAATTCACCTGCAATTAACCAGTCAAGATTAATTACAATCCGAGGATTAATTTTAAAAGAAAAACCAGTGATTGAGGATACAACCTCTTCTGTCAGGTCAGTATCAGGATTTAATGATTCATTGTAAATTGCGGTTTCAATATGTGCTGAAAGTCTTCTGTTTAGAGCGTAATTACCTCTTAAAGCACCAAAATATCCTTCCCAGCCGTCTCCAGAATAATCATCATCTCGATAGCGACCAGCAAAAATTTCAGTTTCTCTAACCTCTGAATTCAAAATATCATTTGAACCTACAAGATAACTTAATTGTCTTTTCTCTTCTCCTTCCGAATTTAAATTAAAAACTTCAATTTTATTTAAATACCTGGCTCTTAATTCTATATTTTCGAAAGTATATTCTCCATCAGACTTCATGTCTCTTCTTTTGAGCAAATTATCATTCAAATAAAGTGAAATTTGATCCCCTTTCTTGACTTCAACAGTTACATTTGTATAGGGAATCAATTTATAACTTAATCTATCCGGTAAAGAAAAGTATAATCCCTGCATTTCATTACTGCCCATAGTTTCTTCAAGGCGGAAATCATGATCGCCTGCGATAATCAGCATATTATTTTCCTGGTACTTAAATTTAATTCTATCAAGTTCATAATCGACTTCACTGTTGTCAATATCGTATTTCAGATCATTATTTAAATAATAGGCCCAGTTTCCAGTTCTACCATAAAAATTTAGATCTCCATTTATTTCTTTGTTTAGATCACCAAAGACTCTATCTTCTAAATTCAACTGAACTCGATAATGGACAGAACTCAGCTGAAAAGGTTTGATTTCATCACCTAAAATGTCTTTTTCAGACTCCTGATAAATTATTTTTTCTTTTTCCTCTTCTTCCAGACCATCTTCTATTTCAACATCTTCAAAAAATTCTCCTTCCACTACAACCTCCTGCAGAGAATTATTCCAGCTAATTTGATAATCTGTTAAATATTCAAAAACTTCCTTTGCCAGATAGAACTCACCTCCAGCAATCACAGGAGGCCTATCATCCCATTCCGGATGTTCTAAATATGTCTTTGTTGTTAAATCAATTCTTACTTCACGCTGCTCTTTTTCGATAGTAAGCAGGGATAAATCTCTATTAAAATTAAGTTCCACTTCAAGGTATGGTGCAATTAAATTTGCCGGTAAAAGTATATAATCTTCTTCACTAAAATAAAATATTTCAAAAAAATCATCCTGGGCATAGGCCTGCTCTCTATTAATATCAAATAAAGTTAATAAAACAATACTTGTTTCAACATCTAAATTGTCTTCAACTAGTTCCTGTGCCTGTATAATAACAGAATTTATAATTAAAAAAGTAAATAGAGTAATTAATAATATTAAGTTTTTCATATTTTTCACCAGCCTACTCTATTTTGATTGGGATCTGATATTCAGCTATCCGATCTGTATTATAAAAACTGAATTCTAACATAAATTTATAATCTCCTGGTTCCAGTCTATCTTTTAAGTAAAACGAAAACTGCCTTTCATTTTTGGGAAGAATTAATAATTGATTAAATTTATCTTCCATTACCAGTTTATTATCCTGATCAACTATTTTATAGGCTGGATAATACCTCATATGAGCTTCTCCCTCATTTTTTATTCTTAAAGAAATTCCCTGAGGCATTGGTTCAGGGCTATTATAAACTCTTAAACCAGTAAATTTGAAGTTGTATTCAACTCCAACTGGAATAAAATAAATTGTTGTACCAATCTGACTTTTTACTTTTGAACCAGTTGCATTATCTATTAAATCTGTCTCATGTTCTATAAAAACTATACCTCTTCTTTCTCGTGGAGTTGTTCCTTCAGGACTGGTAACTGTAAATCTAACGATCTGTTTCTGCCCGGGAGCTAGAGTAAATTCTCTCGGATTAAATTTAATTAAGCCATCAAGAGTATAATCTGTTTCACCAGGGTCAAAAATCACTATCGAATCTCTTTCATCTAAACTCCAATCTTTTAAAAGAGTAGTTAATTCTACTTCAATTTCAGTATTATTAACTACCTCAATCATCCCTGTACTGCGTTCTCCTTCTAGAGCATTTAAAATAATTCGAGAAGGTTCAACTCTAATAGTTGCAGCTGCTGATAAGGAAAATAAGAAGATAATAATTAGAAATAAAAGAACCGACCATGATTTATTTAAAAAATTAACTTTGCTAAACATACAAATTACTCCTTTCTAATTATTCAGGGGCTGAATTTTCAGCCCCTGCCTTGTAGTGGAAAACCTGTATTTAATTCTGAATTTAAATTAGATTGTAGCTGCTCTAAATATTACTTCACCATTGTATTCACCATGAACAGTATTCATGCTGAAAGGAACTTTAAAGTTATGCAGTGCTTCTAATTTAACTCCAGCATCTCTATTACGGCTGAAAGTATTTGGTGCATTAAAGATAAAGTCATTTGCTAACCAGCCAGCACCAAGGTCTGTTCTCATATACATTGGTAGAGTTTCTCCAGCTGCTCCAGCTACTCCTGTTAATGCCTGAGAGCTTACTTCATATTTATAATCATCATTGGAGATAACTTCTACTGCAAAGATGTCACAGGAACCGATAAATACATCGTCACCAGGATTAATAGCTACATTACTTCCATATCCTAAAGACTGCCATTCGTCATCTAAATAGCCACCTAATTCATTATCAAATACCATTAGATAGCCACTGGCATTTGTTGAACCCTGTGCTTCAGGACCATAACTGATTGCAGAGGTTGTTCCCTGGTTACCTGTTAATCTCATTTCTAAGAAGCAGGGGATATAGGCTTCTACAGCTAATTTAATTTCTACTTTTTGTCTGTTGTTATCAGTTGTACCATTAACATCATAATAACCTGAACGATTTAACTGTTCTAAGTTTGTGTAAAGTCCAGGATTATCTGAGTCTACTTCATTAAAGTATACCATTCCGTCAAAGTCTAAATCTTCATAACCTGCATAATCTCCGTCAACAAATTCTTGACTTAAATCAGGATCAAAAGGATCATCAGCAAAAGTTCCACTATACTGTGCCATAACTGCACCTGAGAGTATAAATACCAACGCTAAAGCTAATACCAACATTTTTTTCATAATAATTTCCTCCTTGTTTTTATTGAAAACTCTTTTCCACACTGAAGCTTTATATTAAGTATCAGCCTGAGCTGATAACGTAATCAAGTTTTATTACTCAAGGGAAAAACTTATCTGATATTCTTTTTCTCCAGCATTTACTTTTCTAAAATCTTCTATTCTCAACTGGTAAAAAATTTCTACCTGACCCGAACTTAAATTAGCTGTGTTTGAGCCATTAGCAATAACTGTTTCCACTTCATTTAGGCTAATAAATTCACTCTTGTAGTCTACAAAAGATCTGCTCTCAGAACTTGCAGCAACTCTAATTGAGAGGTTGTCCTGGCTCTCTTCTGCAATCATTACCTTCAGCTTCCAGTCAGTATTGGATCTGATTAAAATTTTCTGCTGACCTGAACTGAAGAGTCCCATTGTTCTTTTTTCAATGTTCTCTATTTTGGCATTCTGAGCTGTTCCATTTAAAATTTCCATCCAGGGTTTGATCTCAAAAATTATCTCTATTTCTATTATTTTGATATCATCCTGCAGGTAAATGATATTTTTGTATAAACCAGGTTCATATTCTGCTTTTAAATTTAATTCTAAATTGAGGTTTTGGTTGTAAAGCAATCTATCTTTTTCTATATTAAGATCTCTACTGGAAAGTGAAAATGATGATTCTCTATTTACTAGCTTTAAATTTGTGCTGCTGATTTTTTTGTTATCTGATCTGAAGTAATCATCTGAGGTGAAGATAGTGATGATTTCTCCCTCCAGGTTTTGAACTGGGATCGAAAATTTAAAGCTGTCATAACTTTTGGGTGTAAAACTGCCTAGATAAACTCCAGCTGCCTCAACACTAATCTGAGACAGGAAAATTATAATAAAAATAATTAAAATTACTTTTTTCTTCATATATTTCCCACCTCCTTTTAATTTCTAAATTAATAATAGCAGTTTAATCTAATATAAATATGTAATAAATCTCTAAAAAATCTCTAAAAGATAAAATATTTAAACTTTTTAAAAAAATATATATTAAATTCTAGATAAAAACTATTATATAAACAGGGGCCAGATAAAGAAATTTAATACTTTTAAGTATTCTTGTAACTTTTAAAAAAACCACATTAATCAAAAGCCCCGACTTTATAGCCGGGGCTAAACGAAGCACTGTGCTTCGGGATAAATAATTACCAAATCTTTACTTAACTTATCGAATTATAAAAGTCAAAGCAACTAATTGATAACTTTTAACCTGATGTCCACTTTATCTTGAATTTTCAAATCAGGGACTGGGCCTCAGCCCCTGATTTGTAGTGGAAAAAGCTTAATTAAAAGAAGGATCACATGAGCAGACAAAACATTTATTAAATAAAATCGTTTTTTCCCACTATAAATTCTCACTTAAACTTAATTTATAAACTGCTTCTTCCAGCAGGGTTCTAACTACTAAATTAATTACTTCCTGTTTACCACGACCTGTTTCAAATTCTACAATATTATTGTCCATAAAAGAAAATACCTCGATCCCAATCTTTTCACCAATTATTTCCTTTTTTAAACTTTTAGCCCAGGCAACTTTTCCATCAGTAGTATCAGTTACTCTAATATCTACAGCACAACTAGCTACCGCATATTCCTTTATCCCACCTTTTCCTCCGACTAATAAACCCAAACCGCCTGTTCTTTTATCAATTTGGTATTCTGTCACTGCACCTGCAATCACATAATCTGCTCCTAATAAACTTCCAATAGCAGGCCCCTGACCGGAAATTACCCGATTTTGTTCTACCAAAGACTGTTCTGTCATAAAGGCACTAAAATTAACTCTATCCAGCACTTCAAACTGCCTTGATCTCACAAGTGCTGTTATCAGCATCTCTGTCGCTCCCTGAGATACTATATTAGAACCAATTTCACTGTACTGACCGGTTTTATCTGCAATGTCATAAATAGCTATTTTATGCTTATTTTCTTTATCCGGAAGAGATGCTAAAAGTTGTGTTGCTGTTGTAACATTTTCTTTAGTACTGATAATCTGGTCTGCATTCAACCTGACATCTTCTATTAACTGTTGAGGATTTTCAACAACTTCGCTCTCAATTATTTTTTCTTCATTTATACCTGTTTCCAATCCCGCTGTTCCACCAAAAAACAAAGAAACAACTAATAAGACAGCAATCATTTCTTCCATAGAACCCCCTCCTCACCAAAACATTAATTATAGCCCTGACAAATCTGGCCAGTCATCAGGATTATAAACTAATTCATCTTTTTCTCCTGTCTCTTTATTGATAATTGTCACTATAACCTTTCCGTTAACTTCTTCTACAAATATATCAAGACTATCAGTGTCATATTCAGCTCCACCACCAAAACCTTCTTCAGCAATCATTTTTTCTACAATATCTGATGAGATAATGCTCATAATTCTGCCTTCAATCAGAGATTTAAATTGAGCAATCTTATCTTCTTCCAGACTCATTTCATGCTGTTTACTAGCGATATTAAAAGCAACCTGACGCTGGTCAGGACTATTTAATACCCTAAAACTATAGCTTGTAGTAGAAGCAGCTAGAGCAATATTAGAAAAGCAAAATATTAATACTAGAATCAACAAATATTTAATCACTTTTCTCAACATTTAATCTCACCTCCTATATATCAATTTTAAAACCAGCAACGGAATAAAAATCACCGCTATCCCATTCATCATAATCATTAATAAATTTTGTTTCGACAAAGAAATTGCTGTCAATTATATTTAGCCCAACAAAACCCTGATAATTTGCTACCCCCATAAATTCTGCACCAACACCAATATAGGGGGAAAACATTCGATTATTAAGTGTAGCTTTAAGAGATAGAAATCCAGCAATAGATTCTGCTTCATCTTCAAGATAGATACCCTCAATTACATAAGATAAAGTAATATCATTAGGTTCCTGAGTATTTTTATTATAAAATAAAGGCTGCTCAAATTTTCCACCTAACTTATATTCTGTCTCGTCAGTATGAAAATTAGTTACATATAAACTTATTCCACTTCTTAAAGCAGAACTTTTTTGCTTTTCTTCTGTAATTTTTTGTGATGCCTGGATTAACTCGATTCTTTCATTAAGCAGAACATCTTCTTCTACCTCCTGAGCAGATATAGTTATTGAAAATATAAAAATAAATGCTAATCCCACTATGATAAAACTGGATATCAATTTTAATATCATTTAATCACCCCACGGTCAAACAATTATTTTGTTTTTAAAAAAAGCAGTCTAAAGAAATTATTCAGTTACTTTAGACTGCTTACTTGGTAAACTTAAAAATTAACCATGATAATAATTATTTACTGTATTTTATTAGTTTTGAAGAATTGTAGCATTGTTGAAGTGACCCATCTGCATAATATTTGCAGTATCTCTAACCGCAGTTTGAGTTATTGTTGCACGGTTATCGCCACCAACCTGTCCTACCAGCGCTAGATTTAAAACTCCACTTTGAGCAATAGTTACTCTGTTTCTGTATCCACCTGTGCCAACATATGCTCCTAAGAGTGCACCATTTTGGGTAATATTTACATGGTTTAATACTCCAAAAACATTAACAGAAGCATCGTTTAAAGCACCAGTCTGGGATATACGAGATTCGTTCATATAACCCATTTGGAAGATCTCAGCACGGTTGCCACCTGTTGCACAGCCCCATGGGAGACATGGATCAAAAGGTCCATGACCAGGAACTGGAACATTCATCTTTTTAACACCTGCTTGATAGATATAAGCATCGTTTGCTACACCAATTTGTACGATTTCTGCATCATCACCTAAATCACAACAGAAGAAAGAAAATGCGCCAACCATAGATGACATTGCTGCAGCCATTAAAATAGCCAGGCCCAAAACTAAAGCAAAATTAAGTCTCCTCATTTTTGATACCCCCTTTTTTAAGAATGAAACTAACCACTATTAAACAAAATTTATCAAAATTAATTTTTAATAAATATTAAAACTAAAAAATAAGTGATTGTTTTTAATTTCTTAGATTATTGTTGAAATATTCTGAATTAAAATTGTATAATTTTCACTTCTTTATTTTCTAAATTATTGCCTGACTGAATAACATATATTTTACCCTGACTACCCCACTGCTCTACAGACAGATCATGGTTATCACCAAACTGAAAAACTTCTGCTGTAGTATTGTTTGCATGCTGTTTTATATCTGCTTTATTTTTATTACCAATCTGAATAATCTCAACAATAGAACCAAATATTCCAATCTGTGAAACACTGCTATCATTCCAGTTTCCCTGTTGATTGATATAGACAAAGTTTGCAGTATGCTTATTAAAAGTTGAACTATTATCTTCAGTTATAAAACTGTATTCTAATAATCTATATTCATAATCAGTTTTTAAATTAAGCTCTAAATTATATTCTTCAAATTGCTTAATATTTTCTGCATAAATATTTTGATTAAAAAACAATAATGAACTTATAGTTAATATACATAGGTATATAAGTATCAATGATTTATTTTTTCGCATACTCGAAACCTCCTTTATTCCAGATGAGTAATCCTTTTTCCCAAGTTAATAATAACAATTTCAGCTAACAAATATTTATAATAGATATCTAAAAAATCTCGAAAATTAAAAAAACCACCTTAAAAGGTGGTTTTTACAAAAATATTATTATTATTTTATTTCCTTAATATCTATTGATGGTTTTTTATCAAGACCAAATTTTTCACAAAAATTATTAAATCTTTCCAAAATTATTCCACTACTGCTGAATTTCATTCCATAAAGAAGTATAAAAATTTTATTATTACAAATAGATATTACATCCCCTGCTCTTAGTTGTTTTGCAAAATAATCAGCAGCTTCTTCAATTATAAACTCATTTTCAAAATCTTCAAAATTTAAATTCAAAAGAATAAACGAAGTTTTTAAACGTTTAACATGACGTAGTTCAAGTTCATAAATTTTTTCAAAAATACTAAAATCACAATACATTGCCCCAGACTTAACATTTATTTCATTAACAAGATGGTCTTCAACTTTTCTGGCTAGATCCCGACTCAATTTAATTCGATGATAAACATTATTTAGCTCCTGACCTGGTAAAAGATCAAGTTCTTCTTTAAGTATTCTCTCACATTTTTTATAACTGTTTATTGCTTCAGCTATTCTCCCAAGTTTAACCAGTGCTTTAATATATAGTAGATAAAAATTTTCCCGATAAGGATCGAATTCAATGCCTTTATGAAGATAGTTAACTGCATCTCGATAATTTTGGTTTTGATATAATCTTTCTGTAAATATTTCTATTAGGTTCAAGTAATTTTCTCTAAGATTTTCTCTGTGTATCTCAGTCCAGTCTTCATATTTTAAGTTTGAATAAAAATCCCCTCGGTAAAGCTGATATAACTCTTTTAATTTTTCTATTGAAAAATCTTCACCCTTAAGTAGCTTATTGATCTCATCTTCAAAATATCCCCAATCAGTCCAAATCTCATATTTGTCATTTATTGAATAACCTCCAGTTACTGATTGAACAATGTCCTTAGGCACTCCATCTCTACTTAAAGATCTTCTTAAAAGATAAATAGTGTTGTAAAGTTTGTTTTTACCATCATCTAAGTCAGACTCACTCCAAAAAACATCAACTAATTCTTCTGCACTAACTTTTCTATTTTTTTCTAGTAATAGATACATCAATACATAGAGTGCTCGTTTTGAGATCCAGTTTCTCCCATCAACTCTTTTATCCTGACATTCTAAATAAAAAGGGCCTAAACCATAAAAACTAATAGCTTCATCTTCCATGAACAGCACCCCCTAGATTTGACCAATTAGACACATTTATAAAAAGGGGCATTTGTCAGTTATGGCAAATGTCCATTACTTTAAAAAGCTGCTTCCAAAATGCTTTTAAGATCTTTTCGATTAACCTGACCTGCAGAGTTCAATATAGCACTGTTATGCATGGCTTTATCAACAATCTTTTCAAATTGAGATCTTTTAACACCAATTTCTTCCAATGTAACTGGAATACCTGTTAAGCTTCTGAGTTCGTTTAACATACTAACTACTGCTTTAACAGCAATTAAAGCTCGATCTTCCGGATCAGTATCAATAAATTTATCTCTTCCTTCCAGAGCAAGCAAAATATCTTGATATGAATTTTTACAGTAATTAAATTTAAGGTTATAAAACATACCGTGAGGCAACAAAACAGATAGAGCATCACCATGTGATACACCAGCAATTTTTTCACAGGCATCTCCAACCGCATGAATAACACCAGCATGAGAATTGGAAAATGATATTCCGGCCATAACAGCCGCATTGTTCATTGCAACTCTGTGTTTTTTATTATTTACATCTCTAACCAGTTCTTTGAGATTTTTTCCTATTAATTTTAAAGCTGCAAAAGCATATGCATCACTGAGAGGATTAGTCTGCAGACCCGTATAAGCCTCTACAGCATGGACAAGAGCATCTATTCCTGTAGAAGCGGTAAGTCTTGGCGGCAGTGAAAAAGTCATCTTAGGATCTATTACGGCAAGATCAGGTATTAATTTATTAGAAATGAATTCTAAATTCTTTTTAGCTTTCTGATCACTAATTACAGCAGTTAGAGCAGCTTCTGATCCGGTACCACTTGTTGTTGGAATAACAATGAAAGGCTGCATATCTGCATGAGCAGTTTCAATTCCAGCTAATTCCTTTAAATTTTCAACCTGTTCAGATATCATTAAATTAATACCTTTAGCAGTATCAATAATTGCTTCTCCACCAAGAGCAATAATGCCATCACAATTTAATTTTTTATATCTTTGAGCAGCTTTTGTTACAATTTCTATTGTTGCTTGATTTGGAATTGTTTTTATAATTTGCTGTGGCTTAATTGGATTATTTTTTATATGCGATAGTAAAACATCTAATATCTTCATTTCATCTAAACTTTGGTTAGTTAAAATCAAAGGGTTACTAACATGTAAGCGATCTAATTCATAATTCAAAGTTGATAAAGCATGCTCTCCAGAAATAATTTTTACAGGACTAAAAAATTCAAAATAATCTGAGCTGTACATTAAATTTCACCCTTTTCTCTGTATAAAAATAATGCTCGAAAAACTAATTCTAAACGCGATATATTCCTTTTAAAATCATAATCTAAAAATTTCTCAGAAAACTTGTCTGACATAATATAGGCTTCAACTACTTCAAAAATATAAATTAAAGAAACAGCATATTCTAGATCGCCTTCTAAAATTATTTTATGCTCACAAAAAGCCTGTCTGATGCCCTCTTTTGCACCTAAAACCTCATAAGCAAATTCTTCATCCTTAAAATATAGTCTCAAATCAATATTTTCTGGTTGATGATGATAACCGAAATATTTAAATTTATTCTGCGCCTTTTTTACTATTATTGAAGGTGCATTCTGTTCGACAGCAAAAGCTGCTGTAAATTCTTCGGGTAAATATGCTAATTCTTTTTCTATGATTGGCTCCGTATCTGTTAAAATTGTAAAAGAGCGCCCTATAAGTGAAAGAATTAACTTATCAATTAAATGATGCAGTGATTTCAAATTAAATCCTCCCTTAAAATTATTCTCTATGTTTTGCTCTGGGTCCTCCTACAAGTTTTAATCTGGTTTTAGCAGCAGTAAGGTGTGCTTCCCCAATCTGCTTGATAGATAATCTTACTGGAACTGCAACATTTTTTAGGTGCATACCAATTAAAGCATCACCAATATCAATTCCTAAATCAGCCTCCATATTTTCTACAGTCACAGCTTCAGAAAACTCTTTAAATGCCGCTGTAGCAAAAGCTCCCCCCGCACTTCGATGAGGAATAACATTTACTTCATTAAATAAATATTTTTGCTGACACTCTCTTTCGATAACTAAAGATCTGTTTATATGCTCACAGCCCTGAACTGCAAGATATAATTTATATTCTTCTAAAATTGAAATTATCCTTTTTATAATTTTATCTCCTAAATCTACATCAGTAGCTGAGCCAATCTCTTTACCTTGGATTTCGCTTGTGCTGCCACCTAAAATAAAGATAGATCCAGCTTTTGGTTCTACAATATCTATTAATTCTCTGATGGATTTTTCAACATCAGCTAATATTTTCTCTGTCTGCATTCAAAATCTCCTTCCTAACTAGGGTATATATTTCTATTTTAACTCAAAAAACTCTATATCGCAAATATGTGATTTTTTTTACAAAATATTATAATTAAATTAACACTTATATTTATTGTTATTGAAACATAAAAACCGGGAAACCCCGGTTAAATTTATTTATTTGACTTAGCTGTAATTTCCTGTTCTATCTCAAAATAACGTTTTTTTGCAGTTTCTGATAATTCTTTCATTATTTTTTCTCTGTAAATAAAAGCTAATTCTTTTCGATCATGATGTTTACCATCATTTAAAATTTCTGACCAGTTTATTTTATTGCTTTTGTTAAAAAGATCATAATCAACTATTCTTTCACCAGCACTATTATATTCAAATGCAAATAATATTTTTTTGATTTCTATTGGATCTAAGAAGGTAAAAAGTCTTACTTGATAAGCAGTAATTGAAAACAAGGCAAATGCATGATCTTTAGTCCAGGATTCACCAAGTATTATTCCTGCTTCTAAATCTGATAATATTGTAATTAATCTTTTATATTCTAATTCGTATAATTCGTCTGAATCATAAATATTAATTTTCAGTTCAGACCACTGATTATTTTCTAAACCATGAGTAATATATCTGACAGCATCTCTTCTTAATTCTTCAAAAACTAAAGTGCTATTTTTTTCTACCAATATATTATCTCTAACTTTTTTTAAAGATTTTAATCTAGATTTGATTGGCTGATCTGTAAAAGAAATAATTGTACTATCAGCACTACCTTTATCAATAGCGTTTAAAATTGACATTTCCTCTGCCTGATAATTTTCTATAATTTCTTCTATTACTCTCTCTCCCTGATCAGGTATCCGCATAACCAGCTGTCCCGGTCCTGCAGTAACTTTTTTAACAGCCTGACTTAATTCATTTTGATTCAGAATCATTGCCAGCAGTGCTGTAGAATTTAAAGATAAATATAAAATTAAATCAGAATCTTCAACTTTAAAACTATCTTTATTATAATCACTTAAAAAAACAATCACTGACTCTTCAGCAGCTAATTTAATAGCTGTTTGAAAATCTAATTTTTTTAAATCTGTCTTTTGGGAAAGTTTTTGACAGAATAATTCTGGTGATTTTACTTTTAAAAATAAATACCTGGGTCCACTTCGGACAAAATTCATTAAAACCATCCCCAAATTTTAATATTTTTAAATTTCTAAAAATTTATTTAAAATAAATGAGCCAGATTATTCAAAACCTGGCTGCTTAATAATATTTAAATCATATTAAATGTTTTATACTGTCGTCCCTGATCAACTGTCCAGGGATAATTAACCTTAAAATCTTCTTTAGATGGAAGTAGGACATAATTTATATTTAAAATTCCATTTAAAAACTTATTCTTACTTCCAAATTTTTTTTGATGATTATGACCAAAAAAATTAATGTCAGCATTTGATGGAAGTTTTTCCGGATAATGTGCTAATCCTATTTTAACCCCATCTAACTCTATAATAGTTCCTTCAGGCATAATTTCGCTTCTATTTATATTTGCTTCAATAATACCTCTATCATCATGATTTCCTGGAATATAGATTATCCTCGCACTGGTTAATTTTTCGAGATTTCTTATAAATTCAGCAGATTTTCTTTGATAAAGGGGTATTAACTCCTCACCTGCATTTTCAAGTTTTAAATTATCTACTAAATCTCCAGTATGAATAATTATATCTGGACGACTGTAGCTCATCATTTTATAAATATGGGGATAAATTGATTCAGGTGTATCACTTATATGCATAATTTTTAATTCATTAGAATTATGGTATTCTGCAGGCAATTTATATCTATTTTTAAAATCATCAATTCCACTGCTGAAGTTTTTTATTACTTTTTTTAAAACTGAAGTCATTTGATCACTCCTCTACTTATCTACTTTAGACTTCATTTTCTGATTTGATTATCTTTAATTATAATACTTTAATTCCCAGAATTCAAGTTTGTGATAAAGATAAATTTTAAATATTTCTCATAAATTTGAGATTTTTAAAATTTACTCAGAGCTTTACCATTTAAATAATTAAATGACTTCCCCTGATAAGTACCCTTACTTTTCATTATCTCAATTATTTTATCATGAATTTTCCACCAGGGAGTATCCCAGTTAACAAAAATAGATTCTTCACCAGGTGCCCGACCAATCAGACGCTGGACAGCAATTTCAGGTGATAAATTTTCTAAAAATAAAATTACTCTTTCTATATATTCATCAAGTGAACAAATTTCTAAATTTCCTTTTTTATATTTTTTTGCAAAAACTGAATTTTCTCTGATATAAAGGGCATGTAACTTAACATGATCTACTTTTAAAGCTGACAAAATTCTTGCTCCCTCAATTACATCTTCTCTTGTATCACCTGGTAAATTCAAGATTAAATGTGCTCCTGTCTCAACTTCAAATCTTTTTGCTCTTAAAATAGCATCAATGAATTCAGCTAATCCATGCTGTCTATTTACTTTTTTCAGAGTTTTATAATTTACTGTCTGCAGGCCAAATTCAAAAGCCAAGCTTATATCTGAAGAAATTTCTTCTATAACATCTTTTAAGCCTGAAATGTATTCATCACTTACTGAATCGGGTCTTGTAGAAAAATAAACTGACTTAATCCCATCTACTGCTGCAGCTTCTTTAACGTATTTTTTTAATTTATTTAGAGCTAAATAAGTGTTTGTATAATTTTGGAAATAAGCTATGAATTGATCTACTCCATATCGTTCACCAATATATTCCTTATTCTCTAAAAGCTGATTAGTAATTGACATGTCATCAGGCAGCATTTCAAAATCTGCACCTTCTTCTCCACAAAAATGACAGCCTTCTTCTGCAAAATTGCCATCTCTGTTGGGACAGGTAGTTGGCAAATTAACAGGTAATTTGTATGTTTTTTTGCCATACTTATCCTTTAAAAACTGTGAGTATTTATAGTATGGTTCTTCCATGTTTACACCTCTATACTGTTTTCTTAAATTTACTTAATCTTCTTTTCCTTTTATCCAAATAATCAATCATGTTTTCAGCTGTACTATTAATTATTAAATCACTATCAAAATCTTCACTTTCAAAAATGAAGTTTAGAGTCGAGTATTCTCCAATTCTATCATAAAAGTGAGAATCACTGTTTATAGCAAGTTTAAATCCATATTTTTTTGCTAATTTTAATAATCTAAGTGACTCGGATTTGATTCCCCGGGTTTTAAATTTATTAGGATTATAGGAACTTGCATTTAATTCTAAAATAACATTATTTTTACCTGCAGCTGCAGCTACTTTCTCTAAATCTACAGGATATTCGCGCTGAACAGGGTGAGTTATCATATCTAAATGAGGATTTTCCATTGCTTTAACAGTTGCTTTAGTATAATCCTCTTTATTATTTAAGTTATGTTCTGTTAAACGATGAATACCTGCTGAAACAAATTCTAAATATCCAAGCTCTTCATCTGTTAAATCTAATTTACCACCTTTTAGAATATTTGCTTCTACACCCTTAACAATTCTAACTCCATATAATTCATCCGGCACAATGGAAAAATTTCCAAAATGATAGACATTAGGACCTCCAGGCATATTTGGACCATGATCTGTAATTGCAATTAATTTCATACCCTTATTAAAAGCACCTCTAGCCATCTCGTCTACTGTACAGTATGCATGACCACTGGCCACAGTATGAATGTGTAAATCTGTATTTATTTTAAACACTATTAAATTTCTCCTCCTTATAATACTTATTAACTTTAAGTACATCTTATAATTTTTCATTCTTATTTATCTGTAAACATTTTAACAGTGATTAACCTTAAAAGCAAATCAGATATAGAAAAGCTCCCACAAAGGGAGCTTTAATTTTGACTTAATATTTTTGTTAAAAAGTTTTGGATTCTTTCAGATTCAGGATTTACAAATATTTTTTCTGGTACGGTATCACTTATTATTTTACCATGATCCATAAAAAATACTCGATCTGAAACATCTTTTGCAAATCCCATTTCATGTGTCACAATCATCATTGTGATATTTTCGTCTGCTAAATCTCTGATGACTGTTAAAACCTCTCCCACTAGCTCAGGATCCAAAGAAGAAGTTGGTTCATCAAAAAGCATTATATCTGGTTCCATTGCCAGCGCTCTCGCAATTGCCACTCTCTGTTTCTGCCCTCCAGACAATTGAGCAGGATAGCTGTCTTTTTTATCAGAAAGTCCAACTTTATTTAATAATTCTGAAGCTCTCTTTTTAACTTCTTTCTTTTTCTCACCTTTTACAACTATTGGCGCTTCAATTAAATTACCCATAACAGTTTTATGTGGAAAAAGATTAAAACCTTGAAAGACCATTCCCATTTTTTCATAAGCTTTTTTGCCAGATTTTTTTACAGAAATTCCCTCTATAAATAATTCTCCTGAATTTATTTCTTCTAAGCCAATAAGTGAACGTAAAAGAGTACTTTTTCCAGATCCAGAAGGGCCAATTATTGAAATAACCTCTCCCTGCTGGACTTCAAAGGAAACATCCCGCAGTACCTCCAGTTCACCAAAATTCTTATATATATTTTTCGCCTTTATCATTTCCAAAATTATCACCTATTCGTATACAGAATATTTTTCTTCTAGCTTGCGAAAAACTGTAACAATAACTGAGCTAATTATTAAATAAAATACCGCAGCTATTATAAAAGGTATAATAGAAAAATCCCTGGTTACAGCTACTTTGGCAGCACGCAGTAAATCTCCAAGTCCAATTACAGCTACAAGAGCACTATCTTTTACTAGATTAATTGCTTCATTACTGGTTGCTGGTAAAACTCTTTTTACTGTTTGTGGTATAATAATCCTACTCATTGTTTGTCGATAGTTCATTCCTAAAACCTTTGCCGCCTCATATTGACCATCATCAATAGACTCTATTCCACCTCTAAAAATTTCTGTAAAATAGGCACCATAATTAACAATAAAAGTCAGAGATGCAGCTGGAAAAGGCTCCAAAGTTATACCAAGCACCGGCAGCCCGTAATAGGCAAAGAAAAGCTGTAACAATAGTGGTGTACCCCTAAAAACCCAGGTATAAAAAGATAGAATTGATTCCAAAAATGGAATTTTAGAAATTTTTCCTAAAGCACCAAGCACACCTAAAACAACGGAAAAAATTGCTGTTACCAAATAAAGCTGGAAGGTAACCAAGCTACCTTCCAGTACATATCCTGATACGTTTAATATATAATCAAACAAATAAATGCCTCCTACTTAAGTACAATATCTTCTCCAAACCATTTTTCTGAGATCTCAGCAGCTGTTCCATCTGCAATCATTTCATCTAGAGCATCATTAAGAGCCATTCTGAAGGAATCTGCTCCGTCCCTGACACCAACACCATACTGTTCGCCGCCAAAATCTTCTTCTAGAACCTTAAACTGACCGGGTCGCTGACTCATATAATAGCGTCCAACTATCACATCTAAAACCACTGCCTGAACTCTACCTGTTTGTAGATCCATCAGAGCTTCAGTATTATTAGAAAACTTACGTAATTCCTTAAAAGTATCTAATACTTCTGGCTCAGATTCTACAGCACTTACAGCACTACTTCCAAGCTGGATTCCAACAACCTTACCTGCTAAATCTTCTTTAGTTTCAATCTCACTATCAGCCTGAACAACAATACTCTGTGAGTTTTCTAAATATGGTTGAGAAAAATCAATGCTTTCTTCTCTCTCAGGAGTAATTGTTAAACCATTCCAAATTACATCAATCATCCCATTCTTAAGACTTAAAATTACACCATCCCAATCAACAGCTTTAAATTCTACCTCAACACCCATTCTTTTAGCTGCTTCTTTAGCTAAATCTATATCAAAACCAACAATTTCTCCACTTTCATCTCTAAAACCCATCGGTGGAAAACTGTCATCTAGTCCTACTACAATCTTACCTTTTTCCTGAATTTCAGCAAGCGAATCCTCTGCCATTACATTACCACCAACTAATAATAAAGCTAATAAAACAACAACAAAAATATTTAATAAATTATTCTTCACTTTACATCCCCCTCTAGTATATTTTCTTTTATTATACTTTATTACTTTATTATTGTAAAGTATTAATAGAAAAAAAATATAAACTTTTAAATATAATTAACAAAAAGTTAAGTATAAAAGATGATTAAGAGGGCAATTAAGCCCTCTTAATCTAATAGATAGGTTTTTACTATTCTAACAGATTTTATTTTAGATTTGCCTGACCTCTATAGACCAATCCTCTAACACCATCTACAGTAATAATCTCACCATCTTTAAAGTCATCGCTAATATCTCCTGTATTAACTACAACAGGAATACCAATATTAAGACCAACAATAGCTGGGTGAGAAGTCAGTCCACCACTAAATGTAACTACAGCAGCAGCTTTCTTCATAGCTGGTACATAGTCTCTATCTGTTAAAGGAGCAATCATAATGTCTCCCTCTTCAATCTTTTCATTTGCCTCTTCAGCAGATCTAACTAATTTAGCTTTACCAACAGCTATGCTCTTACCAATACCCTGACCATCTGCAATTGGTTTACCAACAACATCTACTTTAATTAAGTTAGTTGTACCAGAAATACCAACTGGAGCTCCAGCTGTAATAGTTACCAAATCTCCTTCTTCAATTAAGTCATATTCTAAAGAAGTTTTAATAGCATTATCCATCATTTCATCAGTTGTACTGCTTCTAGCTACTAATAAAGGAGTCACGCCCCAGGTCATAGCCAGCTGATGCAGCACTCTTTTATTTGGTGTTACAGCAATAACAGGTGTTTGTGGTCTATATTTAGAAACTGTCCGTGCCGTTAAACCAGAGCCTGTAGAAGTAATTATAGCTTCTGCGCTAAGCTCTTCAGCAGTTTGACATGTTGCAAGAGAAATAGCACATGTTACAGACTCAGCTGCAAATTCATATTTTCCAGCAAATTTTTCTTTATAGCTATCAGAATTTTCAACTTCTGTCGCAATTTGAGCCATAGTTTGAACAGATTCTACTGGATACTTACCAGCAGCGGACTCTCCAGATAACATTGTTGCATCTGTTCCATCATAAATAGCATTAGCAACATCAGAAGCCTCAGCTCTGGTTGGACGAGGATTTCTAATCATAGAATCCAGCATCTGAGTAGCTGTAATTACAGGTTTTGATGCTTCATTACACTTTTTAATCATCATCTTCTGCACAATTGGTACCTTTTCAGCAGGAATTTCCACTCCAAGGTCACCACGAGCAACCATAATTCCATCAGCAACTTCTAAAATGGAATCAAGATTTTCTACACCTTCCTGGTTTTCTATTTTAGCAATAATGAAAACATCTTCATTTCCGCTTTCTTCTAAAATTTTACGGATTTCAATAACATCATTAGCTTTACGAACAAAAGATGCAGCTATAAAGTGAATTCCCTGTTCTACCCCAAAACGGATATCAGAAATATCCTTTTCAGTTAATGCAGGCAGACTAACTTTTACCCCTGGTAGGTTAACTCCTTTGCGTGATCCCAATTCACCACCATTAACCACTCTACAAATGACATTACCTTTATCAACACCTGTTACTTCAAGCTCAATTAAACCGTCATCAATTAAAATCTTATTACCGACTTCCATGTCATCTGCCAATTCTTTATATGACACAGATATTTTTTCTGGAGTACCTTCAACATCTTCTTTACTAATTATAATCTCAGTATCTGCTTCTAACTGGATTTTGTCACCCTTCATTTCTCCAGTTCTAATTTCTGGTCCTTTGGTATCAAGCATCAAACCAACAGTTTTACCTGTTTCTTTTTCTACTTCTTTAACCAGATCAAATCTGTGCTTATGTTCATCATGATCACCGTGAGAAAAATTCATTCGGGCCACATTCATACCTGCTTCAACTACTCTTTTTATTGTCTCTTTATCATTCGTTGCTGGTCCTAATGTACATACTATCTTCGTTTTTCTCATATTAACCTCCCAGTTATTTAATTACATTGATAAAATATTTGCTAAATTGTAAATATCCATATTAATGGTATCGTTCTTCTTAATTGCATCTTTTATTTCACAAACACCAATAGAATTGTCTTTGTAGTTAACCATTTTATCACGTTTTCCTTCTAATAACAATTCTACTGCTTTAGCACCCATGCGGCTGGCTACAATCCTGTCTGTAGCTGTAGGACTTCCACCTCTTTGGAGATGACCTAAGATTGTAACTCTTGTTTCCATTCCGGTTCTTTCTCTAATCAATTCTCCCATAGCCATACCTGGGCTACCGTTATATTCACTTAAATCAGCAAATGGAGCTTCAACTCCTTCTGCAATAATTATTAAACTGTGTAATTTACCCCTATTAAATCCTTGAGTAATTTTGTCACAAACTTCCTGAGGTGTAAAATCAATTTCAGGCAGTAAAATATACTCAGCCCCACCTGCAAGACCTGTCATAAGAGCTAAGTAACCAGATTCGCGCCCCATACATTCAATAACAAAAGTTCTTTCGTGAGATGTTGCAGTATCTCGGATCTTATTTATTGCATCTAAAATTGTATTCATTGCTGTATCTACACCAATAGTATAATCAGTACATGATAAATCATTATCAATTGTACCCGGTATACCTACTGCCTTAATATCACTTTCTTCATTAATCTTTTGAACCCCACGTAAAGAACCATCTCCACCAATTACAACTATTCCATCAATACCTTCTTCTTTCAAGTTTGAATAAGCTTTTTTTCTTCCAGCTTCAGTTTTAAACTCTTCACAACGGGCTGACAATAAAATTGTTCCTCCCCGCTGAACGATATCAGCCACTGAACCTCTATTCATATCAAAAAAATCTTTTTCAATCAGACCTTTATAACCATGTCTTACACCAACAACCTCTAAATTTTTATAAATTGCTGTTCTAACTACAGATCTGATAGCCGGATTCATGCCTGGTGCATCTCCTCCGCTTGTAAGTACTGCTATCTTTTTCATATCTATACCTCCAAATTAAAAATTTTCATGTAAACAGGAATAGGCTTCCTCTGCCTCAATTGCTGGTACTTTTATGTGATATGAATCAGAACCTGCATCATCAATTTGAAGCATAAAGCCTTCTTTTTCCATAATTTTTAAAATATTATCAGCTTCCTCTTTTGAAGAGGCTATATATACAACCTGCCACATTTATAAGCTCCTTTCAATTTCCAGTAAATAAAAGCTGCTGGAAAACAAAGCTATTTTATTTATCCATCAGAATTAACTTTTCCATGTTTACTCATTATTTCTGCTTTACCTCGTATTTTCATTGCAGAAACATTTTCTGTAAACTGAGCAGCCAAAATTTCTCCCTTATCCAACTTCTCTGTATGATTAAATTTTGTATCTTTTCCTCTTGTTAAACCAATAATTGTAACTCCATTTTCAAGTGCTTTAATTAAAATATAATCTGCATTAACATCCATGATTTTTCCTCCTTTATCCACTTAATAATATAATAAGCAAAAAAGCCTTGTCAAGAAATTTGTCATAATATATCAAAAGATTGCTCCAATTTTCTCATTTATATGAACATAAGTCAAAAATCTTGATTTTTAGCTTAAATATATTTATATTCAGACTTTTTCAATGCTCTTGCTAATTCATTTTTAGTAAGCTGATTATTATCTATATTATATTTATTATCAGTAATTATCAGCTTATTATTTCTTTTCAACAGAACAGATACATTACCTTCTTTTTTTAATAAGTATTTTTTTAATTTTATTATTCTGTTTTTGGGGAATTGGGAAATATTTATTAAAAGCAAATCACTATTAAGAGAAATGATTTTTTTTGCAATAATCTGGTCCTCAGCTTTTTCTCCATAAACTAAAAGTGCTCTGTTTGTTTGAAGATCAAAATCAATTTTTTTAAATATATCAGAAAATACTATTATTTCTATTTTTTCTTCTTGGTCATTAATAGTTAAAAATGCCATTTTATTGTTACGTTTAGTTATATGTTCTTTATAATTTGTCAAATAACCCGCAGTTAGTATTTTTTTACCTTTAGAAATATTTAAAGCTTTATCAATTGTATAAGGTTTAATTACTTTTAATTTATTTTGATACTTATCTAATGGGTGGGCAGATAGATAAATCCCCAAAAATTCCTTTTCCTGCTCAAGTATAATCTCAGTTTTTAATTCTTCCACCTCAGTATAATTTAGATCCTCTTCCATAAATTCATTTTCATCATTAAATAATTCAGCAAATGATTGCTGTCCCTGTGCTTTATGTTTGGATAAATTATTATACTTATTATAAAGATCTTCATAATTTAAAAGAATTGAAGCTCTGCTTTCAGAAATTTGATCAAAGGCTCCTGCCTTAATAAAAGCTTCTAAACTTTGAATATTAATTGCAGAAATATCTACCCTTTTTAAAAAATCAATCAAAGATGAAAACTTTTTATCCTGTCTGGCTTCAATAACTGCTTCAATTGCTGTCGAGCCAACATTTTTAATTGCCTTTAACCCATATCTAATTTGTTTATCACCTTCAGCAAAAAAATCATGATGGCTTTGATTAATATCAGGAGCTAAAATTTTTAAATTTATTTCGCGTGAAGCTTTAATATAATCAGCAATCTTATCCTGATTACCCATGACTGAAGAAAATAGGGCTGACATAAACTCAGCTGGATAGTGATATTTTAAGTAAGCAGTTTGATATGCTAAAAAAGCATATGCTGTAGAGTGAGATTTATTAAAGCCATAACCCGCAAAATATTCCATTTGATTAAAAATTTCTTGTGCAGTTGCTTCATTTAGTCCTCGCTCGACCGCCCCTTTAACAAATTTTTCTCTTTCTGCTGCAACTAATTCCAACTTTTTCTTTCCCATTCCTCGACGCAAAAGATCAGCTTCTCCCATGCTGTATCCAGCCAGGGTACTGGCAATTTCCATTACCTGTTCCTGATACAATATCATACCAAAAGTCTCTTCCAAAATAGGTTTTAATTTAGGATGTAAATATTCCGCATCCTTTTTACCATGGCGGATAGCAATAAAATCATCAACAATATTGCTTCCAAGTGGCCCAGGTCTTCCCAGAGCAAGCATTGCAATTAAATCACTAAAACGGTCAGGTTTCATTTTTTTATTTAAAGATTGGAATAAATACGACTCCATCTGAAAAACACCGGCAGTTTTTCCCGTACTCAGAAATTTATAGACCTCACTGTCATCAAGAGGAATATTATCAATATTGATAGTTTTATTCTTACGCTCTTCTATCAACTTAAGAGTGTTTTTAATTACGGTTAAATTCCTCAAACCTAAAAAATCCATTTTCAAAAGTCCAAGCGCTTCTAAATCTCCCATTGGCAGCTGAGTAATTACACTCTCATCTTGCTGCTGTAGAGGAACTATCTGGGCTAAAGGCTCAGCTCCAATAATAACTCCTGCTGCATGAGTTGAAATATGTCTCGGTAGACCTTCTACACCTCTCGCATAATTTATTAATTCCTTAATTTCTCGATCGTTCTGGTATAATTCCTGTAATTTTTTTTGGTCTTTTAGAGATTGGTTAATTCCTTTTCGAGAAGAAATCAGTTTTGCTACTTTATCTACTTTAGAATAAGGGAGCGCAAGCACTCGGCCAACATCTCTGACTGCAGCCCTAGCAGCCATAGTTCCAAAAGTACCAATTTGAGCAACTCGATCAGTTCCATATCTTTCTTTAACATATTCTATAATTTGGTCTCTATTTTCATCAAAATCAATATCTATATCAGGCATTGTTACTCGTTCTGGATTCAAAAAACGTTCAAAAATAAGTCCATATTTCAAGGGATTAACTTTAGTAATGTTTAAAAGATAAGCAACTAAACTTCCAGCAGCTGAACCTCTACCAGGGCCAACCATAATTTCATTATCCTCAGCATACTTTACAAAATCATAAACAATCAAAAAGTAAGCAGCATATCCCATCTCAAAAATTATCTTAAGTTCATATTTTAATCTCTCAACAGCTTTTTGATCTGATCTCATCCCTTTAGCCTGCAGCCCCTTTAGACATAGCCTCTTTAATAAATCCTCTGGACTTTTTTCTTCACCTAAATCAGGATATTCTGGCAGGTAAAAACGATTGAAATCTAAATCTAATTCCACTCTATCTGCAATTCTAACTGTATTTTTATAGGCAGAATCCAAATTCGGAAAAAGTTTTTTCATCTCAGCTGGAGATTTATAATAAAATTCCTGACCAGTAAAAGTCATTCTATTTTCATCTGCTAGAGTAGTTCCAGTCTGTAAAGCTAATAAAACATCCTGTAATTCTGCATCTTCTTTATTTAAATAATGACAGTCATTTGTAACAACTGTTGAAAGATTTTCTTCTCTAGTTAACTTTAATAATCCCTGAACTGCCTCTTTTTCCTGCTGCAAATTGTGGTTTTGTAACTCTATAAAAAAATTATCCTTTCCAAAAATAGCCTGATAATCTGAAACAGCTTTTTGAGCAAGGTCATAATTTCCATTAATTAAAAGTTGAGGTATCTCTCCCTGAATACAGGCTGAAAGACAAATTAAGCCCTCACTATGCTCTGCCAGAAGTTCTTTGTCAACTCTTGGTTTATAGTAAAAACCTTCAAGCCAGGCTTTGGAAACAAGCTGAACTAAATTATGATATCCCTTTTTATTTTGAACCAGTAGAACCAAATGATATCTTTTTCTACTTTTTTCAAAACGACTGCCTGGACATAAGTAAACTTCTGCTCCAATAATGGGTTTAATATCTTCTTTTTTAGCCTTCCGGTAGAAATCAATCATCCCATAAAGTACTCCGTGATCAGTTATTGCAGCAGCCGGCATATCATATTTTTTTGTTTTTTTAATTAAAGAATCTACTCTAATTGCTCCATCTAAAAGACTGAATGCAGTATGATTATGCAGATGGACAAAATCGGACATTTAAATCATCCCTTTAAATTTATGCTTGTAAAATCTTGAGTTTTTTTGTATAATATAATCAAATGTTAATTTAGGAGGTGCAAGTATGAAAGAAGAAGTACAAAAATATATTGATAAAATCAGACCAAGTCTACAAGCTGATGGTGGAGATGTTGAATTAGTTGAAGTAACTGAAGACGGTATCGTTAAAGTTAAGCTTCTAGGTGCCTGTAGTGGTTGTCCAATGTCAACCTTAACCATAAAAAATGGTATTGAAAGAACACTAAAACAAAATGTTGATGGTGTTAAAGAAGTTCAACCTGTCTAATCTTTGACTAAATTAAATAATTGAAAATATTTAAATTAAAATAAAAGATTTTAAAAGCATCCTCTTTTTGTAGGATGCTTTTTTTATTTATAAAACTAATTTTACAGCTCATATAAGCTAATTTAATTTTCTACTGCTCTGAATTTTCTGTCTCAGTTTTTAATTCCTGCTCAGGTATACCAACTTCAATATCAGAAAATATTGTTTTTTGAATATCATTAATCAATTTACTTAAACTATATTCTGCTTCTAAATATTTCTTTACATAATTATTAATTTCAATAAAATTTTGTAGGTTTTGTAATTTTTCTTTATCTTCTTCACTTAACTCTTCCCCCGACATTCTCTTAGTCTGCATCTCCATCATTAAATTTTGATAGTCGCGCAGCATTTTTTTGGATCCTTCCTTGGCCATTACTTTTTCTCTTAATTCTAAATAATTTTGATATTCGTCAGAGTTCTTAAGCTTTCTCTGAAGTCTTTTAGCAGTATCTTGTACTGACATTAAGATTCCTCCTTCAAAATTTTAATTTCAGATTTTATGTCATTACCTATTTCTATTATACCAAATGTAAAGTTTTTTTCCAGACGCTTATCTGTTGGTGAACCAGAATTAAAAAATAATTTATCGCTTAACCTTTCATTAAAAGGGCGATGAGTGTGGCCAAATACAATAATATCACTATCATTAAATGTATAATTTAAACCTTGAAGAATATTTTTGCCTCTAAACTGATGTCCATGAATTACAGAAATTTTTTTGCCTGCTGCTTCGAAAGTAATCTTATCTTTTAATTTTCTTTTAAGCTGCTGACTGTCTCTATTTCCGGCAACTGTTTTTACTTCTGCAATTGACTTTAACTTATTTAAATATCTTGCTTCACAATGATCTCCAGCATGAATAATCAAATCAACCTGCTTCAGCTCTTTAATTAAAACATCTGGAAAACCAGATCCTGCATTAGGCAGATGTGTATCTGATATTACTCCAATCTTCATATTTCTTAAACCTCCATTAATTTGAAAAAAACAATTTAGCAAGCAGTGGATATTTTATCTCTACTGCATCATAAGAACATAATTCCTGACAGCAAAAGCATCTAATACATTCATCTAACTTCACTCTGGGAAAATTATCTATCATAGATATTGCATCAGGCGGACAATTTTCGGCACAGGTTCTACAGCCAACACATTTATCTTCTTTAAATATAGGCTTTGGACGCAAAAATTTTTCTAAAATATCTGATAAAAATTCGGGCATTCTCGAATCAAGAAGATTATTTTCTTTTTCTATTTTAGGAATTTCAACATTTTCTGCTGCATTTACTTTATCTCCCCTAATTTCTAGTTTTTCTTTTTCAATTATTTTGTCTTCTAAAGCAGATTTTATAGACGGAACTTTTTCAGCAGGTTCAATCCCTAAAATCTTTACAGCTGCCAGATCTAAATAATAGGGTGAAGTTGAAGCCAGCAAATAATTGAATCTTCTTGGCTTCCCATTAGATGGTCCTTCCCCTTCCATTCCAACAACTGCATCCATAATTGTTAGCTCAGGTGCGACAAGTGCTACCAGATCATTTAACATTCTAGAAAAATCATATACTGACTGCATTCTCAGATGATATTCTGCCTTTAAAACTCCAGGGATACAGCCAAAAAGATTTTTAACACCACCTGTGTACATTGTTAAACCATGTGTTTTTAATTTTGGTAAATTTATAATTAAATCTGCTTCCTCTAAATAAGAAGCCAGCTGAAAAGATTTGTTGATTTTACCTTCCTTATATTCATGCTTTTTTGAATCTGTGTTGTAATTTAACTTTATTTTTTCTTCAGCTGCCATCTGATAAAGCCCAGATTTTTGATAAGCTCTTTTTAATAATTTGTCATTAAATGGCCCCCCAGGACTATCTGCAATTGTCACCTCTGCTCCCAATGCTTTTACTTTCCTAGCCAGAACTCTGATAAATTCAGGGTTGGTGGTGACAGCTGCTTCAGGAGCCTTTCCCATTAGTAGATTAGTTTTAAATAAAACTTTATCTCCTGCTTTTATAAACTTAGCCAAACCTCCCAATTCGGCTAGTAAAAGATCTAACTTTTCTGTTAATTCAGCTGTCTGATAACTATAACATTCTTTTACGGCTACAATTGACATCTTTTCCTCTCTTTCTAAAGTGACAGAAAAAATTAAAACCGGCACTAAGGCCGGTTTATAAATAATTTTTTAATCTTAAATATTCTCCGGATTTAAATCCAGTGTATTTTCATAATATTTTAAGAAACTTTTTCACCTTTAGATCCTTTTCCCTCAGTAGAGCTGGCATCTTGATTAACATAGAAATTTGATCCTTTAAAAATTATTCCAGGAGAACCAATAATCCTTTTTACCTCACTCCCACACTCCGGACACTCATCTAAAGCGTCTTCTTTAATATTTTGAAATTCTTCAAATCTACCACAAGTTTCACACTCATATAAATATGTCGGCATTTATATTCCTCCTTCATATATAATTTTAATCAAAACTATTCATTAACTATATTTAAATAACCCCAGTAATTATAAAGTTGGATAAAAATAAATAAAACAGCAATTAACCATTTTGAATGATAAATAAAATAACCAAGACCGGCAGTTGAAGTCAGGATAATCGCACTTAAAACAAATTTACGCTTTAATTTTATCTTTAAAATCTGCCATGGTATTAAGCCTAAACCAATAAAAACTCCCGAATCAACATTATAAACCAATCCTGCAGCTCCTACCAGAACAAAAATAATTAGTAAAAATAAATTCATAATCTAACCCCCAATTGTGGAGCAAATTACTTAACAATAATTATTACAACTTTATAATAATATATCATAAATTTAAGTAATTTAGCAAGTTATTAATTTACAAGCAGTTATAAAAGAAAAAAGTTGCTTTTGAAAAATACAGCAAAACTTAAGCTTTTAATTCTAATAAGGCTGCAGACTCTATATGATAAGTTTGCGGAAATAAATCTACAGGCTGAACTTCTTTTAAATCATATTTTTCTTTTAATCTTTTTAAATCTCTTGCTTGAGTAGCAGGATTACAGGAAATATAAATGATTTTTTTTATTTCATTTTCTAGTAATAATTTAATAGTATTTTCATCTAATCCCTTACGCGGTGGATCAAAAATTATACTGTCAATATTTTCTTCATCTAAGAGCTCAGGCAGTACTTCTTCAACAAGACCCTGTCTAAAGTCTATAGAATTAATATTATTTAGTTTAGCATTTTTTTTAGCATCTTCTACTGCAGCTTCCAGAGACTCTACCGCATAAATCTTCTCAGCTCTATCTGCTAGGTAGAGAGCAATACTACCTGTACCAGAAAAAGCATCAACTACTTTTGAATTATTAGCCACTCCTAGATATTTTACTGCTGTATCATATAATTTTTTGGCCTGAATTGTATTAACTTGAAAAAATGACCTGGCAGAAATATGATAAGCAGTTTTACCAATATATTCAGTAATTTTATTCTCTCCAGCTAATAAAATATCTTCTTGGCCAAATATTACATTGGTATTAGCAGTATTTATATTTTGTACAATACCCTTTAATTCCGGGATTTTACGCATTAAAGTTCTGGCAATTAAATTTTTATCAATAAAATTATCACCATTTGTTACCATAACTAATAATGCCTGATTGGTACAGGTTCCTACTCTAATTACCAGATGTCGAAGCAGTCCCTGCAGTATATTTTCATCATAGACACTAATTTGAAACTTATTTAATTCTTCTAAAGTTATTCTTAAAATTCTATTGATCAGAGGATGTTGAATCATACAGTCATGATGGGGAACAATGTCATGGCTCCCTCTCTTATAGAAGCCAGCAGTTATTTTCCCATCTTCATTGATCTTTAATGGAAATTGGGCTTTGTTTCGATAACGAAAATTATCATCTGCTGCTAATACACTGTTTAATTTGAAGTCTTGAATTTCTGCTATTCGGTTAATTAGCTGTTTGATATTATTTTTTTTGAATTCTAATTCTTTTTGATATTCAATATGCTGAAGCTGGCAGCCCCCACATTTGTTATAAACAGGACATGGAGCTTTAATTCTTCCAGGCCCTGGCTCTAATATATCTACTAATTTAGCAAATGCATAATCTTTTTTTATTTTAACAATTTTAGCCTTTACTAAATCTCCCGGTAATGTTAGAGATATAAAGACAGCCATTCCATTTTCAGCTCTGGCAACTCCATCACCACCATGTGCTAAATCTTCTATTTTAAAAGTTCTTACTTCACCTTTATTCAAAATTTGCACTCCTCATATAATAATAATTGCAATTTCATACGTATTAAGTTTATCACAAAAAACTCTGATTAATCAAGCCACCTTTACAGCTATCAGTGTCTATGGTAGAATTATTTGATAGAATATATATTTTACTATTATAAATAAGGACATTTGTCCTCCCCTAATTAAGTTCGACTAACAAAAGAATTTGATATAATATATAGTTAAGAGGGGGACAATCAATGCCTAAAACTGAACTTGATCGTGTAAAAGTTAAAACTTTAGATAGTCAATTTGAATATATTCTTAAAGAACTATTTGAATATTCACCTCGTGAAGCAAAAGCAATTGTAGAAGCTGCTAATGAAGTCTACCAACTTAAACATTATGATCCATCATATCATGAAAATAAAGATAAAATAGTTAAGACTGTAATCTCTAAAAAGGCACAACACGGTCCAGTTCTAGAAGATTTACCAAAGGTTCAGGTAACCCTGACTAAATCAATAACCAAAGAGGATAAAACACTCTTTAGAATAGAGAATAAATCTGCTCTCAGGAGAGTTAAAATACTGAGAATGACAGAAGAATCACTCGACCAGGGGGGTCTTCTAACCCAGGAAGATCTGGCTGATATACTTGAGGTATCTCCCAGAACTATCAGGCGTGATATCAAAAAACTTAAAGTTCAGGGTTTTAATGTTCAAACCCGAGGCACATATCAGGATATAGGACCTGGAGTATCTAATAAAACTAAGATAATCAAACTATATCTTGAATATAATACCTACTCTGAAATACAGAGAAAAACCAGGCATTCTCCTGGAGCAATTAAGCGATATATCAATGATTTTGGTCGTGTATTGCTTGCAATAAAGAATAAACTTTCAATCAAAGAAACGGCTCATATAGTCGGTATCTCAGAAAGATTAGTTAAAGAATATACCGAACTGTATTTTAAATATAATAGCTCTGAGTATAAAGAGCGTATTGCTGACATAGTTAACATAGCCGAAGAAAAAGCTTCAGTAAAAACTGAGGCAAAAAAGGGGGTCATCAAATGAGACAGGACCCTTTTGCTAATCTCGATAAAAAGACATTCAGACAGGCTATTATTGAGCTTTTAGAAAGTGAATACAAACTACTTGGCAGCCATAAAATATTGGAGTTAATAGCTAATGATATAGTTGAATTAGAGTATAAATATCATCCTCGCAAAAAGACTAATCAGTTTGGCAGTCTAAGCTGGGTTGCTACTTCTGAGCAGAATAACAAGCCAAAACTGGGTCAAAAGCGTGAAGAATACAAACAGGAAGTTATTGAACTTCCCTATGTTACAGAGGAAGATATAGAACTAAAAAGACAGAATGTATCTAAAACAGAACATGATATTATTCGTATTGCCAGGTTAACTAAGGCTGCTAAAAAGCAGGGAACTATGCTAACTGTCGAAGAACTGGCAGCGATAATGAACCGTTCTACAGTAACTATTTCAAAGCGTATTGGCGAATATCATGATACTCATGATGATGTGTTACCTCTTAAAGGTTATATACTGGATATGGGTCGTGGAACTACTCATAAAAAAGCAATAATAGAGCTGTATGAGCAAAAGGTTCAGCCACCTGATATAGCCAGAAAAACAGATCACTCATTAAATGCTGTTGATAGATATATCAAGGATTATGAACGCGTTAAATTCCTTATCAGACGTGGTATAAGCATAACCCAGATCAAACATATGACAGGTCGAGGAGCTTCTGTTATCAAACAGTATAGGAAGCTAATAGAAAAATATCATCCTGAATATTTTGATTCTGATAATGACAAATAATAGATTAATTTGAAATACTAAGAATTAGAAAAAATAGGACCGGACAAATGTCTTAAATGTAAATAATTAAATTATAAATATAGATAAACTATTATGGAGGTTAATTTTTTGAATTTTAAAATTGTCATAACTCAGATCATTTCGCTATTTTTAATTATTGGTGTTGGTTATTTTCTCAGGCACAGCAATCATTTAGATAAAAAAGAAACTGGTGCTATTTCAAAGCTCCTTTTAGATCTTATTATACCAGCGATGTTAATTTCTTCACTTCAAATTGATGTTAGCGCTAATATACTAGTTAAATTTAAAAACTTGTTATTATATTGGATTGCTTTTTACATAATTTTAATTGTCATGGCTTCAATAATCTCAAAACTATTTCCAGTTTCAGATGACAAAAAAGTTGTGCTCAAATTTTTCTTGATATTTGGAAATGTCGGCTATATGGGCTTACCTGTAATTGATGTTATTTTTCCTGAAAACGGAATTTTCTTTGGTTCAATAGGAGTTATTATTTTCAATATTTTCTTATGGACTTATGGAGCCAATCTCTTTTTGAGAAATAATAGTGAGCAGAATATTAATTTAAGAGATATTTTTAATAATGGTGTTATTGCTATTATTTTAGGTTTGATAATGATGTTGGGTGGAATTAAACTTCCTACTTCAATAATGACAGCAGTTGATATGCTGGCTGAAGCTACGTTTCCTCTTTCAATGCTTGTTATTGGAAGTGGCCTGGCCCAAATCAAAATATCTGGAATTTTTAAAGATCTAAATATCTGGATTTATTCAACTATAAAATTATTAATAATTCCTATTTCGGCTATCATAATTTTAAATTATTTTGATATCCCAGATCCAATTAGAACAATATTAGTGCTGCAGATAGCAATGCCTGCCGCTGCAAATGGAGTTATTTTTGCTGAAAGGTATGAAGGCAACTATATTTTTGCAGCTGAAAGCCTCTTTTTATCGACTTTGATGGCAGCAATTAGTATTCCAGTAGTTTCTTATCTTTCAGCATATTTAAAATAATTTTTGGAGGAAGATTAAATGAAAAGCAATTCTCAAAAACTTGGTACAGAACCTATAATTCCTCTGCTGATGAGACTTTCAATTCCATCAATTATAGCGATGGCTATTCAAGCCTTATATAATGTAGTTGACAGTATCTATGTGGGAAGAATCAGTACAGACGCACTTTCAGCTCTATCACTTGCCTTTCCTATTCAAATAATTTTAATTGGAATCGGGGTTGGAACTGGAGTTGGTGCAAGTTCATTGATTTCTAGACGTCTTGGCGAAGACAATAATCATGCAGCAGTAAATGCTGCTGAACACAGTATTATGCTCTCTGTATTTTATGGAATTATTGTTGCTATTCTTGGATTTTTATTTTCTGATCAAATTTTACAACTATTTACAGATAAAGCGAATTTAATTAGAATGGGAAGTGAATATATAAAAATTATCCTAATCGGTTCTATCGCCATGTTTTTTCCGATGATTAGTAATAATATTCTAAGAGGAGAGGGCAATACATTTACACCTATGATAGCTATGCTGATCGGCTCAATTTTAAATATAATTCTTGATCCTTTTTTAATTTTTGGTATCTGGATTTTCCCGGAGATGGGAGTGGCTGGAGCCGCAATTGCAACAGTTATAGCCAGAATAATCAGCGGTAGTTTTTTAATTTATATTTTACTTTTTTGCAAAAAAAACGAGCTCCAAATTTCGTTAAAAGATTTTTCTTTTGATTTTAAAATAATTAGGGACATTTATATTGTTGGTTTCCCGGCAATGGTAATGCAATTTTTGGCCAGCTTTATGTTAGGCGGTATGAATAAAATCTTAGCTGGTTTTGGGAGTACTGCAATTGCAGCAGCAGGTATTTACTTTAGATTACAGTCCTTTGTTTTCATGCCGGTTTTTGGGCTTAATCAAGGTTATATGCCTATAATGGGTTATAATTTTGGCCATAATAATCCTGAGCGGATGAAAAAAACCTTTAAATCTGCACTCTTAGTAGCAATTACATTTACAACAACTGGGTTTATAATTTTTCAAACTGTACCAGAACTATTAATTAAAATGTTTAATAATGACCCCGACCTGCTCAGGATTGGTACTGATGCCCTGAAAAAAATAAGCATTGCTTTCCCGGTTATTGGTCCGGCAATAATTGTTTCAACAACTTTTCAGGCACTTGGTAATGGATTTCCTAGTCTTGTCTTCTCTTTTTTAAGACAGATTGTTGTCCTGCTGCCTGTAATGTATTTGCTGGGACATTTTTTCGGTCTAGAATACCTCTGGTTTGCCTTTCCAATCTCAGAGGCTGCCAGTATTTTACCAGCTTCAATCTGGTTAAGGTTAAAATTTAAAAGTATTTTTAATAAAATGGAAAAAAGAAAAAATCTGAATCCTAAATAATTTTTTATTAATAACTGACTATCAGATTTTAATTATATCTATTTAGCAGCAATAAAACCCCGCGCAAGATTAAATTAATCTTTAGCCCGGGGTCTATAACTATAATTATATTATTTAAATAAATAAGCTCATGTTAGATTCATCTGCTGAGCCTAAGAAAGTTGCTACTCCTCCAACTTCAACTCCAGAAATTAATTCTTGTTTTTTAATTCCCAGCATATCCATTGTCATCTGACAGGCAACAAGTCTTACTCCATTATCAACAGCATTTCCAATCAATTCTTCCAGAGAATCAACACCTTTTTTCTCCATAATCCCTCTGATCATTTTAGGTCCAATTCCCATCATATTCATATTTGAAAGCGGAAGATTTTTGCTGCCCTGAGGCATCATTTTTGCAAACATTTTTTCCATCATATTCTTATCAGCATTAACCGGGCCATCTTTCCTTAGAATATTTAAACCCCAGAAAGTAAAGAATAAAGTTACCTGATTACCCATAGCAGCCGCTCCATTAGCAATTATAAATGATGCTATCGCTTTATCTAATTCACCGCTAAAGACAACCATAGTTTTTCCTTTCTGAGCCGGTTGGGAAACTGTACTCTGAACCATCTCTGTTTGCTCACCTTGATTATACTGACCTTTTAAAAGAGTAACCTCTATTTTATCAGCAAGTTCTTCTATTCTTAATACTGTATTCCCGGTGTTTTTGGCCCAGGCTTTAATATCCTGCGTAAATCCAGGATCAGTTGCAGTTACCTCTAACATATCTCCATTTTCCATTGTTTCCATTTTTTTATACACCTGCATAATAGGTCCTGGACACTGCAGACCACATGCATCAAGCTCGACTACAGTTCCTTTACCATATTTCAACATATCTTTAGCAGCCAGATTTGCTTCTTCAGGACTTTCAGCAGAATTATAATTTGCTTCAGCTGGATCTCCAATTACCTGTTCCTGATCATCTTTAACAGCTTTATACAATTTATAGCCACCACTTAAATTACGAACTTTATTAAAACCATTCTGGGTTAAAATTCTGGCAGCTATATAACCTCTTAAGCCAATAGCACAGTAAACAATATATTCTTTTTCAGAATCAAGCTGATCTAAATTATCCCGTAAATCATTTAAAGGAATATTAACCGAATTATCAATACTTCCCAGCTGAGTTTCTACTTCTTCTCGAATATCCAGAATAACTGTCTGCTCAAAATCTAGACTATCTAGTTCCTTCCAGTATGCTGTTTCAACCAATCCATTTAAAACATTTCCTGCAGCAAAGCCGACCATATTTACTGGATCTTTAGCTGAACCAAAAGGAGGCGCATAGGCTAGCTCTAATTCTTGAAGATCATAAATATTCATTTCCTGTCTAACTGCTGTAGACAGAACATCAATTCTCTTATCAACCCCATCATAACCTGCGATTTGAGCACCGAGCACCCTACCATCATTAGGATCAAAAATTAATTTGATCATCATCGGTACTGCACCGGGATAATAACCAGCATGATTATTGGAATTTGTATGGACAACCTGATAATCCCACTTTAATTCTTTAAGTACTTTTTCAGAGGCTCCTGTAGAAGCAATTGTTAAATCAAAAGCTTTAGCAATTGAAGTCCCCTGAGTACCTTTATATGTTTCTTTTCTTCCACATATATTATCAGCAGCTATTCTCCCCTGTTTGTTGGCAGGACCAGCCAGAGGGATTCTGACAGACCTTTCTGTCACCAGATCTTTAACTTCAATAGCATCACCAATAGCATAAATATTGGGATCTGAAGTCTGTAAATATTCATTTACTTTAATTCCTTTACTGCTTCCAATTTCTAGACCGGCTTCTTCTGCTAGTTTAGTTCTTGGATTAACCCCAATAGATAAAATAACCATGTCAGTTTTGATAGTTCTACCACTCTGCAATTTAACTATCCTTCTTCCATCAGTTTCTTCAACAGCAGTTATGCCATCTCCTAAGTGCAGATCAATCCCTTTAGTTCTAAGGTGATTATGCAGCATGGCAGCCATTTCATAGTCAAGTGAACCCATTAATTGATCCATCATTTCCACAACCGAAACTTCTATTCCTCTTTCATGAAGGTTCTCAGCCATTTCCAGACCAATAAATCCACCACCTACCACTACAGCTCGGTTGGGCTTATTTTGATCTACAAAATTCTTTATTTTATCTGTATCAGGAATATTTCTTAGAGTAAAAACTTCCGGTAAATCAAGACCTGGAAGTGGTGGCTTTATTGGTTCTGCTCCTGGTGATAGAACAAGTTTATCATAACTTTCTTGATAAACTTCACCACTCTTTAAATCTTTAATTTCAACTAACTTTGATTCACGATTAATTTTAACAGCTTCATGCTGAATTCTAACATCAATATCAAATCTGTCTTCCATAGATTGAGGCGTTTGAACTAATAACTTTTCTCTTTCCTTTATAACTTCCCCAATATGGTAAGGTAAACCACAATTGGCAAAAGAAATGTGTCTTCCTTTTTCTAACATTATTATTTCAAGATCTTCGTCCATTCTTCGCAGGCGAGCTGCAGTACTTGCTCCTCCAGCAACTCCACCTACTATAACTACTTTTTTAGGCATTATTTTCCTCCTAATTATTTTCATTCTTAATAAATTTTTATAAAAACAAGTTGAAATTATTTAATTACTTTAAAATCATCAAGTACACTTATTATATCCATAACTTTTTGATTAACAACATAATAATTTCTTTCCAGACCATTTCTTTCACTATTTAAAATATCAGCTTCTCTTAATTTAGCCAGATGCTGTGATAGTGTTGACTGAGGAATATTTAAACACTGCTGCATTTCCGATACATTACAGCCCTCCTCAGCCATTAATCCTTTAACAATTATTAATCTTACTGGATGAGCAAGTGCTTTTAATAACTCTGCTTCTTCTTCTAAAATATCACTGTGTTCTTCTAAAACTTCTTTTCCTTCTTCACCTGTGAAAAAAGGCATTTTGTTACCTCCAATCTTAAAATGTATTGCTTTATCTAAATAATACGATATAGTGAATAAAATGTCAAGCTGTTTAGATAATTTTTTAACAAAGTTCTTTAATACTATTATGGTATTTAGCTTTTATATCTAAATTATTGGGCAGCTGGTTGAGTTCCAGGCAGTTAAGCCTCCTAAGACAACCCACTGATTATTGAAACCTGCATTTTTTAATAAACTAGCTGCTGTCATTGACCGCAAACCACTTCCGCAAAATATATATATCGGTTTATCTTTAGGCAGCTGAGTATAATGATCAGGAAGCTGGGTCAAATGAATATGCTCTGCATTTTTTATTTCCCCCTCTTCTTCTAGTTCATCTTCTGAGCGGATATCCAGTATAAACCAGTCATCAGAATCATTATCTAAGAGGGAACAGAGCTTATCAACAGTAACTGTATTAACTGATTCGCTTTTTCTGCCTGCCATATGCCATTTAATAATTCCACCACCTAAAAAACCAAGAATATTATCATAGCCAGTCCTGTATAAGTGCCTGACTGCTTCCTTTGGATACTCCCCTTCAGTTACCAGCAGAATTTTAGCACCAACCGGAATAAACCAGCCTACAAAACTGGGAAGATTCTGCAGTGGAATAGAAATTGAACCGGGTAGATGAGCGGCTGCATAGCTCACTTCTTTTCTCACATCGATAATATAAGTGTTATCGTCTTTCATTGCTTCGGCAAATTCAGAAGCTGAAAGGGCAGCTGGCTGCTGATAATTGGCTAAAAGTTCCTGCTCTGATAAATTTGATTCTTCCATATTTTTAAAATAAGGTGGATATTCCAGCATTTCACCAACCAGATCAATAAATTCTTTCTTATTTTCCACCTGCAGTTTAGGGTTCAGCTTTCTTTCTATACCAAGTGTTGTCAATTCTCTTTCGGCAATAGCTGAAGCACATACTGAACCGGCACCATGTGCTGGACAGAGAATAACCTCATCTCCCAGGGGCAGAATCTTATTGAAAATAGAATCATATAACCAGCTTCCTGTCTTATCTAAATTCTCTTTCCCCAGAAAATCAATTCTGCCAACATCACCAGCAAATAGTGCATCTCCTGTAAATACCATCCAGGGTTCTCCTTCATAACCATAAAGAACATAGGACATTGAGCCAGGGGTATGTCCGGGAGTATGCATTGCCTCAAGCTTTAAACTACCAACTTCAAATTCCTGGCCATCCTGAACAGCTTTTCCATACTGATAATCAAGTTTCTGATCTGCATGCCAGATTTGAGCTCCAGTTTTATGCTTTAATTCATTTGAACCAATTATATAATCTTCATTGCGGTGGGTCTCAAAAATCTTAGTAATCTTATAACCCTTTTCCACGGCTTTTTCTAAATAAATATCAATATCTCTTCTGGGATCAATTACCACAGCTTCACCGCCATCGCCAATTAAATAAGAAATATGAGCAAGACCAGGTGATTTTATCTTCTCAAATAACATAAATAATCACTCCATTTTAGGTTTTATATTCCAAATTAGTCTTTATAAATAGAATAAATAAATCATCATACTCACAATAATTATATAGCCCAATGATAAAAAGGCTCCTGCCTTTAAATAATCACTGCTCCTATAATTACCAGCTGACATAAAGAATGCATTTACCTGATGGGTAGGCAGGATAAATGAATTAGAAGCTGAAACTGCTGCCAGCAGAGCAAGCCCCCTAGGATCAACCCCTACCTGCCTGCCAATTATCATTACCAGTGGGACCAGCACAACAGTAGCAGCAACATTTGACATAAATAATGTAAAAATACTGGCCAGCAAAGCTACAGCTAAAATTATAAAGAAAATGGGCCCATTCTGAAGCGGCATAATCATTAAGTTAGCTAAATAATTAGCAGCACCTGTCTTTTCCATAGCGATCCCTAGTGGAATTAAACCTGTTAGTAAAAAAACTGTTTTCCAGTCCACAGCCTGATAAATTTGAGCGGGCTTTACAATCCCCGCTAAAATTATAAAAACTGCTCCAGTAAAAAAAGATAAACCTATATTAAATCCTAAAATTATCAGCAGAATAGATAATAAAAATGACCCAATCGCCAAAAATGGCTTATTAGCTTCAGACTCTTCCCCTGGCAGTGAAGTTAAGAGTATAAGTTCCTCCTCAGTTTTTAAATTTCTAATATTCTGATTAAGTCCATAAACAACCAGAGTATCACCAGCTTTTAGAATAGTATCAGAAAAGTCTTTTCCAATTTCCTTTTCTCCTCTAATTAAGTATATAGGATTAACAAAATAGTTTTTTCGAATTTCAACTTCTCTAATAGATTTCCCCACAAGTTTTGAACGAGGTGGGATCATTAGTTCTGCAAAAGCTGTATTCTCTAATTCACTGTGTTTTAAACAGTGATCACACTCTTCTTCTGGAATTAAATCATAATCTTCAGCAAAATCACTGAGATCAGATTCTTCTCCCATGATAATCATTTCCTGATCAGCAGCAAATCTACTGAAACGCCAGGGAGCATATAAGATATCATCATCTTCTATTAAAGCAAGAAGATAAAGATTATAATCTGACCAGAGTCCAGATTCTTCTAAATTTATATTTACCAGCTCAGAACTTTGCGGGATTATATAATTATGAACCTTAGTTGCAAGCTCCCAGTCATCAATTAAGCGCTGCTGTTTTTTCAAAAAACTCTCTTCCTGTTCTTCAGCTTCTGGCAGCAGGTGGTTACCAAAAAGATAAAAATAACTTATTCCAAATATCAAAACTGCCAGTCCAATTGGAAATACTGCAAAGAGATTAAATGCTTCTGCATTTTGCTGAAGCAGAAGATCATTCAGAATAATTAAATTGCCTGCTCCAACCATAGTCAAATTACCACCAAGTATAACTGCAAAACCAACTGGCATTAAAACTTTCCGTAAAGATAAATTAAGCTTTTTAGTCATTTTTCTGACAAGTGGCAGAAATAAAGCAATTACACCAATATTCTGCATTAATGCTGAGACTGCTCCGGCAGCAAATGATAGAATAACCATAAACCTTTTTTCTTTTTTACCTGCAGCTGAAAGCAGAGGCCTGCTCAGTTTCTGCATAAATCCAGACTGGTCCAGACCATAACCTATAATCATAATTGCAATTACAGCTATAACAGCGTTACTGGAAAGACCAGAAAATGCTTCAACTGGACTGAGAATTCCTGTCCAGGCGAGAGTTAACATTACCAGTATAGCAGTAATGTCTACCCGAAAAAACTCTGTTATAAATAAAATAATTGTGCTGATTAAAATTATCAGGGTTAAGGCTATTTCAAAATTCATTTTAAAAACCCACAGCTTCCAGCCAGACCAAAAATAATACTATTAAAGCTGATAATGGAATAATAATTTTCCAGTGATTGATCTTAAATAACTCCGGCAAAGTCTTAACTTTAAATTGACCCTTTTCTATTGAATCACTATATTTCTCATAAAAGGCTGCAAAGATAAATGAACCAGTAAAAATCCCCGAAAGACCGAAAATAAGAGCATCAATACTTCCCTGTCCAATCGCTCCAGCAATAGTTCCAGGACAATAACCAAGCAGAGCAAAGCCTGCCCCAAAAATAAGTGATCCTGAAATAGTTCTCCTTAGAGATCCAGATTTAGGATTAAGTTTAATAAGTTCTCTATCACTTAAAAAATGAACCCCAAGCATTCCAACAACTATAGCAGTTAAAATTATCTTGGCCACTGTAAAATCCTCTAAAAGCAGCTGACCAACAAGGACATTATAATCTGTCACTCCACCACGCTGAAGCAGAAACCCAAAAATAATTCCAGTAATAAGACCCTTAATTAACCTGGCTTTACTTTCCATATATATACACCTGCCTCACTTAGAGAATTAAAAAAGCAGTAATAGCTCCACCAACAAAAAAACCAATCAAACTTATCCAACTGGCAATACTTAACTGAAAAGTTCCACTTATTCCATGTCCACTTGTACAGCCACCTGCCAGCCGAGCTCCAAACCCCAGTAAAATTCCACCAGCAAAGGCTGAAAATATCCTCCCCATAATATCCTGATTTAAAATTGATTTAAACTCCGTTAATGGGATAAATCTTAGACTAAACTCTCCAGACAGAACTGAAGAAATAAAACTTCCAATTACAATACCAATTACCAACATCGACTGCCATTCAAGTTCAGGTTTATACTTTTGATAATATTTCCAATTATAGACTTTTTCCCCCAGAAATAGGGCGCCCAATTTAGCAGAACCTCTGGCAAAAGTGGTAGATGTACCGAGAGCTTTTTTTGAGATTATAAAAGAAAACCAGCTTAAGATTCCGATCAAGGAACCAACAAGATAAGGTGACCAGCTGTCTGCAAAAATAAACTGCTTCATAAATAAACAACTCCTTTTTCCAGCTACTTATAATCAATTTTGATTGTTTATAACATATTCCAGACAGGCTGCTTAATTCCTGCAGTATGATCTAATGTTTTAAAATATCGATAAAAGATTTTGTTATTTCTGCTGTTATACCCCAGATAACCCGCCCCTGATAGCGGTAAAAATAAATTTGATAATCTCCCTGACGCGGATTATATTTTTCTCCCTGTGGTAAAAGATGATAGGGAAAATCCTGATCAAACTCACTCTTTAAAACTGCCGCATATTTTTCAACCTGATGATTCAGAAAAAATTCTAAAGGAACGGTAAAAATTTCTTCTACTTCATAATTGTTAACCTTAATTTCTTCAATTGAATTTACATTAATTTTTCCCACAAAGGCATAAATTATAAAATTAAATGGTGTGATCAAATAATCTGTTTCTCCTAAAATCTCAATTTTTGCTTCTGGAATCAAAAGCTCTTCACTACATTCTCTAACAGCAGCCTGAGAAAATTCCTCTCCCCTTTCAATTCTACCTCCTGGAAAAGATACTTCTCCTGGCTGAGTATTTAAATTCTGAGAGCGCAGCTCATAAATCAAATGGATCTTTCCCTCTATCTCAATTAAAGGAATTAAAACTGAAAAATAATGCTGGATTCTAGTTGGCCCGGGTATTCTATTTTGAATTCTTGCTTTTATATTCTCAATTTTCAAAAAAATCACCCTCAAGAATAATGATTTTGTAGCTGATAATTTTTACTGGCCTCCGAAAATGCTGTTTTCCGGAGACCAGTTGATAACTTATTTATAATCTATTAAATTAACTTCCAATTAATCCATTAATTTATCTCTGAGCATCTGGTTTACCAGACCAGGATTGGCCTTACCTCTAGTTTCCTTCATTACCTGACCTACTAAAAATCCAATTGCTCGATCTTTTCCATTCTGAACATCTTCTACTGCATCTGGATTAGCTTCAATAATTCCATCAACAATATTTTCTAATTCATCTTCATCACTAATCTGTTTTAGACCCTCTTCTTCTACGATAGTTTCTGGATCACTGCCGCTGTTATACATTTTTTCAAAGACTTCTTTGGCAATTTTACCACTTATAATATCCTCATCAATCAGCTTCAGCATTTTAGCCAGATTAATTGGTGTTACACCAGATTCAAATGGTGAATGATTATTTTCATTTAATAATCTCAAAAACTCACCCATCATCCAGTTGCTCAAGTTTTTAGGGTCATCATAGTCTTTGAGAACTTCTTCAAAGAAAACTGCCATATCTCTGTCTCCTGTCAGTACGCCTGCATCATACTCAGGCAGACCAAGTTCAGAAACAAAACGCTTATACTTTTCTCGCGGCAGCTCTGGAATTTCTTTACGCATTTCTTCCTTCCAGGCTTCATCAATTTCTAAAGGAACTAAATCAGGTTCAGGGAAATAGCGGTAATCGTGTGCTTCTTCCTTACCACGCATGGAGATTGTCTTATTTAAAGATTCATCCCAGGTTCTGGTTTCTTGAACAACTTCTCCACCCTCTTCTAGAATTTCGCGCTGTCTTTCAACTTCATATTCCAGACCTTTTTCAACTGCACTAAAGGAGTTCATATTTTTCAGCTCAGCTTTGGTACCAAATTCTTCCTGACCAACAGGACGTAAAGAAACATTGGCATCACAGCGCAGTGAACCTTCTTCCATATTACAGTCAGAAATATCAAGATATTCCATAATCATTTTTAACTCAGTTAAATAAGCCTTTGCCTGAGCTGGTGTTCTCATATCAGGTTCACTAACAATTTCAATAAGGGGAACTCCGGTACGATTATAATCTACCAGACTCCCTTTGGATTTATCAATACTTCCCTCATGGATTAATTTACCTGCATCTTCCTCTAAGTGAACTCTGGTAACTCCAATGTTGAAGATACCCTCATCAGTTTCAATTTCAATCTTTCCGTTTTCTGCAACAGGCAGATCAAACTGCGAAATCTGATAGGCTTTAGGTAAATCAGGATAGAAATAGTTTTTTCGGTCAAACTTAGAATATTCAGCGATATCACAGTTTAAGGCAAGTCCTGCCATAATCGCATAGTCTACTACTTTTTTATTTAAAACCGGCAAAGTACCTGGCAAACCAAGGCAGACCGGACATGTATTTTCGTTTGGCTCTTTTCCAAATTCAGTGCTGCAGCCGCAAAAAATCTTAGAATCTGTACTTAACTGCACATGGACTTCAAGTCCAATAACTGTTTCATATTTAGTGGACATTTTTTCACCTCTCTCAAATATTTATAGTTCTGCTCTTTTATCTTTAATATTTAATATTTTTTCTAAAGTATAAGCTGCCTGAATAATTTTTCCTTCACCAAAGTGAGGTCCAATTAACTGCAGACCTATTGGCATATCACTGCTATCAAAACCACAAGGAACTGACATTGCAGGCACACCAGCTATATTAATTGGTACTGTAAAAATATCGGAATAATACATTTCTAGTGGATCTTTATTCGAATTCAACTCCATTGCTGTAGTTGGAGCAGTTGGAGTAATGATTAGATCAAAATCATTAAATATTCGATCAAAATCGTCTTTGATCAAAGTTCTAACTTTTTGTGCTTTAAGATAATAAGCGTCATAGTAACCTGAACTTAAAGCATAAGTACCAATCATAATTCTTCTCTTTACCTCATCCCCAAAGCCTTCGTGACGAGTATTTGTAAACATTTCACTTACATCAGAAGCATGTTCGCTGCGCAAACCATAGCGAACTCCATCGTACCGGGCCAGGTTAGAGCTTGCCTCAGCTGGTGCAATTACATAATAAGCTGCAAGAGCATAAGAAGCATCTGTCATATGTACCGTTTCTACTTCTGCACCTGCTTCTTTTAATTTTTCAACAGCGGCCATTACACTATCTTTTACTTCCTGATCAAAATCTAAATTGAAGTATTCTTCAGGAATACCAATTTTCATACCACTGACATCTTCTTTAAGATATGAAGTATAATCTTCTTTTTTACCTGCAATAGAAGTTGAATCTTTTGGATCATGACCGGCAATTACATTCATCAAAATTGCACTATCTTCAACATCTTTAGTGATTGGTCCAATCTGATCTAAAGAAGAAGCAAATGCTACAAGTCCATAACGGGAAACCATACCATAGGTAGGTTTTAAACCAACAACTCCACAATATGATGCAGGCTGTCTAATTGAACCACCTGTATCGGATCCTAGAGCAGCTGCACATTCTCCTGCTGCAACTGCTGCAGCTGAACCTCCACTGGATCCACCCGGAGCTCGATCTAAATCCCAGGGATTATGGGTGTTAAAAAAGGCAGAGTTTTCGGTTGAAGAACCCATAGCAAACTCATCCATATTGGTTTTACCCATAATAACTGCTCCAGCTTCATTTAATTTTTCCACAACTGTTGCATCATATGGTGGCTTATAGTTTTCAAGCATTTTTGAAGCACAGCTGGTTTTTATTCCATCTGTTGACATATTATCTTTAACTGCAATTGGAATTCCAGCTAAAAGACCATCTTTGTTATTTTCATAATCTGCTAGTCCCTGATCTGCTAGCTCATCTGTTACTGTAATATAAGACTTAACTCTATCTTCTACATCATTTATTCTATCTGAATAAGCTTTCTTAATTTCTGCAGGAGTTAGTTCTCCAGCAGCAATTTTATCTTTTAGTTCGTGAATTGTTAAATCATAAATATTCATTTTATTATCTTACCTCCTTAGCTGCTTAATCTGACATGATTTTTGGAGCTCTAAACTGTCCATCTTTTTCATCTGGTGCATTGGCAAGTGATTTTTCGCGAGGTAGAGACTCTTTAACCTCGTCTTTACGCAGTACATTTTTCATGGGCACAGTATAGGCTGTTGGTACAACATCATCTGTATCCAATTCACTCAGCTTATCAACATAATCAAGAATTTCTCCAATCTGTTCAGTATATTTTTCCTTTTCTTCTTCATCAAGTTTAAGTTGAGCTAAACCTGCTGCATATTCTACATCTTTTTTATCAATCATTTAATTTTCCTCCTCACTTTTAGAATAATAATGATGATTAATTTTATTCAGAAATTGACTTTCTATCAACTATTTCTTTAAAATCAGCTTCACTTAAAATTTCTACACCTAGTTCCTGAGCCTTATCAAATTTAGATCCTGGATTATCACCAATAACCAGGTAATCTGTTTTTGAACTAACTGAAGATACTGCTCTTCCACCGGCCTTTTCTACCAAATCTTTAACTTCAGAACGTGTATAATTATTCAAGGAACCTGTAAAAACAAACTTTAAACCATCCAAAAATTTTTCAGCTTCCTGGTCAACCTTTTTTTCTAATCTAATACCAGCCTGTTTAAGGCGGCTTAAGAGATCTCTATTATGTCTCTCCTTAAAAAAGCCGACAATGCTCTCTGCAATTACTGGGCCAATTTCATCAATTGCTTCCAGCTCTGAAACAGAAGCTAATTTTATTTCTTCTATTGAATCAAAGTTTTTAGCTAATATCCTGGCTGCTCCAATTCCAACATGTCTAATACCTAAAGCATAAAGAACCCTAAAAAACTCACGATCCTTACTGCTCTCGATTGCTTCAATAACATTTTTTGAAGATTTCTCGCCCATCCTTTCTAAGTCTTTAAGATGTGATTTTTTAAGAAAATATAAGTCAGCATAATCTTCAATCAAATTATTATTAAGCAGCTGTTCAATCAAAGCAGGTCCTACTCCCTCAATATTCATTGCATCTCGAGAAACAAAATGCAGTATGCTCTCTTTCCTCTGAGCAGGACAGCTAATATTGGTACACCGGGTTACAGCCTCACCTTCAGGTCTGATCACTTCTCCACCACAAACAGGACATTGTTTTGGCATTTCAAATTCCTTTTCACTTCCATCTCGATCTTCCTTTATTATTTTAACAACTTCTGGAATTACATCTCCTGCTTTTTGAACCAGAGCTGTATCTCCTATCCTAATATCTTTTCTTTTAATTTCATCTTCATTATGCAGAGTTGCTCTGCTTACAGTTGATCCAGCAAGTTCCACTGGTTCTAAAATAGCAGTTGGTGTTAAAGCTCCTGTACGCCCCAGCGAAATTTCTATATTTTTAATTTTAGTTGTCTTTTGCTGGGCTGGAAACTTATAAGCAATCGCCCAACGAGGTGATCTAGCTGTTGAGCCTAGCTTTTCTCTTAAAGATAAATCATTTATCTTTATTACCAAACCATCAATTTCAAAATCTAAGTTTTCTCTTTCATCCTGCCATCGCTCACAAATTTCAATTACAGCTTCTATATCAGCAGCAGATTGATGCCAGTTAACTTTAAAACCCAACTCTTTTAAATAAGAAAAAACCTCTAGGTGAGTTTCAAATTCTCTTTCTGAGTGAGAAATTAAATCATAAATTAAAATTGACAAACTTCTCTCCGCAGCAATCTTACTGTCCAGCTGTCTAACTGATCCAGCAGCAGCATTACGAGGATTAGCAAATGGAGATTCATCATTTTGGAGTCTTTCTTTATTTAACCGCTTAAATTCACTTTTAGCTAAATAAATTTCTCCTCTCAATTCTAACTCCGCTTTTTCATCAATTTTTAAAGGCAGAGAGCGTATAGTTTTCATATTTTGAGTAATATTTTCACCAATCTCTCCGTTACCACGAGTAGCACCAAGTTCAAAACTGCCGCTATTATAGCGCATTACTGCTGAAAGACCATCAATTTTGTGTTCAACAACATACTGATAGTCTTCATCTTCAATGTTTTTTTGAATACGCTGATCAAAATCTTTTAAATCATTTGTACCAAATGCATTATCCAGACTGAGCATTGTTGAAGAATGTTCAACTTTTTCAAATTCATCTAAGACTTCTCCGCCCACTCTCTGAGTAGGAGAATCTTCTTTTACTAGATCTGGAAATTCATTTTCTAATTTAATTAATTTCTGCATTAATTGATCAAACTCAGCATCAGAAATTGAAGGATCATCTAATACAAAATACTTATATTCATGTTCTCTAATTTTTTCTCTTAAAGCCTTTATTTTCTTTTCGGCCTTATCTTTTGTTAATTTTGACATCTTAACACCTACCTAAACTTTCTGTATTGGAGCAAACTCTGCCAGTAAATTTCTAGTTTTACCCTGTTCAAAGGCAATCTTTAATTCTGGATTTTTATCGCCTCTTATTGATAATATAGTACCAATTCCCCAGCGAGGATGTACAATTTTCTGACCAATAGCATAATCTGTACCAGAATTGTCGCTATGAATCAGCTCTTCCTCTTTTGCCATATCAGAACGGGTATCAGCTGCTCCTGAGAGCAATTCAGAAGGAATCTCTTCTATAAATTGAGAAGGAGGGTTAATATTTCTTTCTCCAAAACGAAGCCTGACCTGAGCTCTGCTTAAGTATAATCTCTCTTCAGCCCTTGTCATTCCAACATAGCAGAGACGTCTTTCTTCTTCCATACCTTTTTGTTCAAACATTGAATTAGAATGAGGAAAAATTCCCTCTTCCATCCCCACTAAAAACACTACAGGAAATTCTAAGCCCTTAGCTGAATGAATAGTCATCAAAGTAAGTGAGCTCTGATCCTCTTCCATAGAATCAATATCTGACATTAGCGTAACTTCTTCTAAAAATCCAGCCAGAGTATTATTATCACTGTTTTTCATATACTCATTGATAACAGAAAATAATTCTTCTATATTTTCCAGCCTACTTTCTGCCTCAGCTGTTTTTTCTTCTTCAAGATTATGACGATAACCACTTTTATCCAAAAGTTTTTCAGTCAATCTGGCCAGTGCAATCTCTTCTTGTTCAGCTCTCAACTCTTCAATGATTTCTGTAAAATGAAGCACTCTTTTAGCATAAGTACCACTTAAAGCAGGATTTTCTTTAGACTTTAAAGCAGCCTGATATAAGTTAAGCCCTTCTGTTTCAGCATAATCCTGAATTTTCCCTAAAGTTCCAGCACCAATTCCTCTTTTCGGGCGGTTAATAATTCTCAAAAGGCTAATATCATCAGCTGGATTATATATAAGACGCAGATAAGCCATAATATCTTTAATTTCCATCCGCTCATAAAATCGAACTCCTCCAACAATCTGATAAGGAATTCCGTATTTCATCAGCATATCCTCAAATGCCCTTGATTGTGAGTTAGTTCTATATAAAACTGCTAGGTCATCAAAAGTCAGCTCTTCTTTTTTAGTCAATTCTTTAGCTGTTCGACAAACAAAGTCTGCTTCTTCTTTTTCATTTTTTGCTTCATATAGTTCCAGTTTAGCTCCCTCACCCTGATCTGTCCAGAGTTCTTTCTCTTTCCGGGAAGAATTATTCTTAATCACTGCCTGAGCAGCTTTTAAAATGTTTCCCTTGGAGCGGTAATTCTGTTCCAAACGAATAGTTTTAACATCAGGATAATCATCTTCAAAATTTAAGATATTTCTAATATCTGCTCCTCTAAAACCATAAATTCCCTGATCAGGATCACCGACAACACAAATATTACGATAGCGCTCTGCCAGCAGATTAACCAACTGGTACTGAGCATGATTAACATCCTGATACTCATCTACCAGAATATACTTAAATCGCTCCTGATAATGCTCTAAAACTAGCGGAAATTCTTCAAAAAGTCTTACTGTCTGCTGAATTAAATCATCAAAGTCCATAGCATTATTTTTTTTAAGCCTTTTTTGATATTCCTCATAAATATCAGCAGCTGTCTGATCAAAAAAGCTGCCAGAAACAGCCCGCATTTCGGCAGGAGTTTTCAATTCGTTTTTGGCACTTGAAATTTTATTTAAAACTGAGCGTGGTTTTGTTTTTTTAGGATCTAAATTTTTTGACTTTAAAACCTCTTTAACAAGTTTGCGCTGATCAAGACTATCAAAAATAACAAAATTTTTATTATAGCCCAGTTTTTCTGCTTCTCGCCGCAGAATTCGTACACAAAAAGAATGAAAAGTGCTGACCCAGAGGCTGCTTTTTACTCCTCCAACCATATCTTTGACCCTTTCTTTCATTTCATTTGCTGCTTTATTGGTAAAAGTAACAGCTAAAATATTATAAGGAGACACTCCATAATGATTAATCAAATAGCCAATCCTTCTGGTCAAAACTCTTGTTTTCCCACTGCCAGCACCTGCAAGAACTAGTTCCGGCCCCTGATAATGTTTTACAGCCTTTTTTTGAGCCTGATTAAGATTTTTTAGTATTTCACTATCTTCCACCTAATCACTTCCTTAATTTTAATAAAATATATATTTTATTATATTCAAATTATTATTTCTTAAAATTATTAAACTCTGCTTCTAAATTTTTATTTTTTATTAAAGTTTCTAGTATATTTCCACCTTCAGAAAATGGAAAATATATCAAATGGCTTTCACAGCTGCAGTCACTGGCTCCGAAACCTTTTATAGGATTACTTCCACCATTTTCTTTTAAAGTTTCTGCTAAAAAACACTCAGCTTTTGCTGGAAGTTCAAAATAGAAATCTTTTTCCAGTTCAGCTATATCTAAGAGATAATCTATATGCCAGTGAAAATTTTTATTAGCACTGTAATGTCTTTTGATCCTGGCTTCAAGATTACGCTGAGCAGTGCCGGTATAAAAGTAATAACCTGCTTTAAAATCGTTTTCAGCTAATGCTCCAACTTTTATAGTTTTTTGATTTTTTAATCTGATTTTTAAAATATAAACTCCTCCATAGGGATAAGAACTCATATCTATCACTCCATCAAAATACCATATTTTTGCCATGAATTTAAATTAATGTAAACTTAACAGAAAAAATGCCGGTATCCCGGCATCTCAATTATAATACATTTATTAGTTTTTATCAATTTTTCAGCAAAACTTTCAATAATTTTAATCTTAAAAATCCATTATAACTAAAACTATTGTTTTGTAAATCTATTAATAATTATTACAGCAAATTTAAAATATAATTTTAATGACAAAAAGATGCTCTGGGGAGAGCATCTTTTTGCATAGAGTATATTTTAGCATTTGGGCAAATTTATTATAAATCTCTATCACTAAATTGACCTTAGAGATCTATTTTTTACAATTTATTTCTTACTAAGATTTATAATTAAATAAAGAAGCCATTTAATTTGTGAATAAAGTAACATGAATTCGCAAAAAATTATTCACTCATCTAAGTTTGAGACTAAAAATATATTATGTTTATAGAATAACATGATGATTTTAATATATCAAGCAGTAAAGTGCTTAATTTCACATTATATTTGGTCTTTAAAGTTGATTAGCTCCTTTTTACTTTATTATATCCTATCTATACTTAATAATATTCATCAATTACTGATTTTAAAAATATATTAAAAACTAATATATAATAATTTGCTAATTTTAGATTTTTGGAAAAAGTGTTATAATATATATTAAGAAGTAAATGAAATATTAGTCTTTAAACTTGAATTTAGGAGATGATAATATTAATAATAAATTTGAGATTAATCAAAATGATGATATGTATCAAATAAAAGCAATGCAGGAAAAAGCAGTATTAGTTGGTTTAAATGAAGGAGAATTACAAGAACTTAAGCTGCTTATTGAAACTGCAGGTGCAGAATGCATTTTAAAAATGACCTATCATGATAGAAAAATTGACCCTGCTTATTATATTGGCAGTGGCAAGGTAAGAGAAATAAAAGAGGCTGCCGAAACTATTGGAGCAAATTTAATTGTTTTTGATAATGAACTTTCTCCTGTCCAGCAGCGTAATTTGGAAAATAAAATTGAAATTAAGGTTATTGATCGAGCTCAGGTTATCTTAGATATTTTTGCAAAACATGCCCACAGCCGAGAAAGTAAAATTCAGGTAGAATTGGCACAATTAGAATATCGACTTCCTAGACTTCAGGGCCGGGGGGTAGAAATGTCAAGATTAGCAGGTGGTATTGGTACCAGAGGACCAGGTGAAACAAAGCTTGAGGTTGACCGCCGCCGCATTGAAAAGAAAATATATCGACTAAAAGAAAATCTAAAGGAAATAAAAGCCAGACGTGAAGTTCAACGCAGCAGCCGGAAGGATCCAATTGCAGCACTTGTAGGTTATACAAACGCAGGAAAATCAACTTTAATGAACAAATTAGCTAATTCTGATAGCTATACTGCTGATAAATTGTTTGCTACTTTAGACTCTACAATGCGCCAGCTACAACTTCCTGTAGGGCAAAATATTATTCTAAGCGACACGGTTGGATTTATTAACAAGCTCCCGCATCAATTAATAGCATCTTTTAGAACTACTTTAGAAGAAATTGAAAATGCAGATATAATAATTCATTTAATCGATGCTTCAAATGATGAAATGGAAAAAAATATTCGGGTTGTAAATAATGAAATAAATGAACTTGTAACCCCAAACTGCAAGATAATTAAAGTCTTTAATAAAATTGATTTACTAAAAAAATCAAAAATTAGTGATTTAAAAATAATTTATCCTAATTCCATTTTCATTTCTGCTTTAAAAGAAATTAATATTAATGCTGTAGTTAATAAACTAAATCAAATTATTAGCAATGAAATGATAGAAATGGAGCTAGACCTTCCCTATTCTGAAGCTGGATGGGTAGAAAAAATTCATAACACCGCAAAAGTTTATGAAGAAAAATATCAAAAAAATAATATATATTTAAAAGCATTAATCCCTAAAAAAACAGCTTCAAAATTAAAAAAATACCGCAGAGAAAAATAATTCTCTGCGGAGTCTGATTGTTCACTATTTTTATTTCTGATTTTCCTTGTCTACCACGATTTCTTCAGTATCAACCTCTGGAATTTTATTTTCTTTTATATCTATTTCAGAAATAATATTTTCTATCTCTTCTTTTTCAAAATTATAAGTATTGTTACAAAAATGGCAGCGGACTTCTATTTCTCCCTGCTCAGCTAAAGTGGCTTCGATTTCCTCTTTGCCCAAGCCTGCTATTAATTCAAAACTTCTTTCTCTACTGCATCTGCATTTAAATTCAACATCTTTACGCGCCATAATTCGATAATCCATATCCCCTAAGAGTTCTTTTAATAATTCTTCGGGAGTCATTCCTGACTCAATTAATTTACTGACAGACTTTATGTTTTTTAAATTTTTTTCCAGCATTTGAATAGTTTCTTCAGAAGCATCAGGTAATAATTGAATAATAAATCCCCCAGCCGCTTTAACACTAAGATCAGTATCAACCAAAACACCTAAGCCAACTGCAGATGGTACCTGTTCTGATGCAGTAAAATAATAAGTTAGATCTTCTCCGATTTCACCTGAAACTAAAGGAACACTACCAGTATAGGGCTCTTTCATCCTCATGATTTTTGTCAGTGAGAGCTCACCCGCCCCAACTGCTTTTGCTACATCGAGTTTTCCAGAATCAGTCTGATATAAATCCAGATTCGGATTTTCAATATAACCGCGCACTTCCCCTTTTTGATTTGCATCTGCAACAATTTTACCAGCAGGTCCACTACCCTCTATTTTTAAAACTACTTCATCTCCAGATTTAACTAAAGAACCAGTCAGTAAAGCTCCTGTAATTACTCTCCCTAAAGCTGCAGTTGCAACAGGAGTAGTTTGATGCCTTTCCTGAGCTTCCTTAACAATATCAGTAGATTTAACTGCAAGAGCTCTAATTTCTTTATTAGTCGTTATTGCTCTAATCAAATAATCTTTCATTATATAATCTCCTCCAACTTGAATTATCTTATAAATAAAATCACCTTATTTACCCATACATTATTTTATTAAACTGAGTTCTAAAGTCAAATTATTTTAATTTAAAGTAAAAAAACTATTAAAAATCCCCAAATATTTAACTTTACCATCCGATTTCTCCAGAACAAAAATTGTAAAAAACACAAAATCATCTGCTTCCGTTTGCAGTTCCAACATAGGTGCTGCAACCGCCCCACCAAAAATCCTTTCAATATCAGTTTCTGCTTCTGATCTTATTTCAGCCACTCCCCAATTAATAAATTCCTCTCTTGTAGGATTGGTAATAGCTGCAGAAATTAGAATAATTAAAACAACAATTACAGCAATTAGAAACTTCTGCAATTAATCCACCTCTTCCCTTTTTAATTGATAAATATCTTCTGCAATTTTTACAGCTCTAATAACAAAATTAAATTTATTGATTTTTAAACAATACTCAAAGTCTTCTTTAGGCATCTCTGATTGAGTTGATTCCACAAAAAACCTGTCTCCAGCGGGACTTCTAAGTTTCTCTTTTATTTGACCTTCGTTCAAAGTTTCATTACCAGATAAAAGTTTATTTAGTTCCTGCATATACAAATTATCTTCATCTGCTTCAACAGTTCCATTATTACCCATTGCTACAATTGAAACTAATTCCGGTTTTTTGTTTTTAATGTACTCTGCTGCAGCATTGATATTGACAAAACTACCAGTGATAATTTCTTCAGCATTTTTAGCTGCAATTATTCCTTTAGTTCCTGCACTGGTACTTAAAACTATTTCTTTGCCAGAAAAACTATTTTGAGAAATAAAATAAGGAGAATTATTATAATCAAATTCTGCAACTTTTATTCCCTTTCTTTCTCCAATTAAAACAGGCGAATTCAATTCCCTTTTTAACTTTTTTGCTGTTTCAATTTTACTAACTATAAAAATTTTATCTACCTGACTGCTGAAAAGATAGGCTGCAGTTGTATAAGCACGAAAAACATCAACAATTACTGTTAAACCTTTTGCTTTTTTCGCGCCTTTTAATAGCTTTAAATTATTTATTTTAATTTTTATCACTCTCCTACTTTAGTCCGAGCTAAGTTTTTTTATTAAATAAAACAAAACAAATATTTTCGTTTATTTTGTTAATAAATTATTAATGAAATTCTCTATTTTAACAGCAGCTTTATTCTTTATGAAGCTTTTAAAAGCAAAGCTCTCTTTTAAAAGTTTCTTTAAATTCTTTTTATTTAAATTTGACTGTCCTAAATTTTTTTCACCATTTCTACTAATTAAGAGATCTTTATATGATATATATTCATAGTCTATAAAAGCTTCTGCTCTTAAAAAATCTAGAGCTCTTTTAACAGTAATCTCCTCTGCTTCAAGAGCAAGCGCTGCTTTTTCTAAATTAAAAATTCCATTTTTATTGTGCAGACTATACTTTAATAAAGATAACAGCTTTTTAGTAAATTCACTAAAAGTTCTAATTTGATTTTTAGAATTTATTAAGATTAATTTCTTAGCAGTAGTTGAAAGTAAGACTTCCTCCAAAATGGCAGGTGAAGGGGGCAGAGTAACCAAAACTAACTTTTCTGCTTTTTTATAATAATTTCGGTTAATAAGTGGATAAAGATTATATTCCTGTAATCCTTCAGCAAAATAAACAGTATTAACAGCTCCAGTTTGAAGTTCAGAAATATCTTTTTCCCTCCAGTCAATTAGTTCAATCAAGTTTTTATCTTCATTTTTAAAATTATGCTTTTTAGATTTATTTTTTTTTGGTTTTAAAGCTTTAAGCTCAAGCTGTAAACTTTTGTTTCCACGATAAATGTTTTCAGTTAAATTGCAGGCTGCTTTCTGAATATAATTTTTTTCTACTTCTCCACTCCACCACCAGAGAGCGGTTATTCTATGATCATTACTACCTAAGACAAGTCTTTTATGACGACCAGATGAAATATCACGACTGCTGATAATCTCAGCCTCCAAATAAAATAATGGTTCTGGATTAGACTCACCAAAAGGCGCAAAAAGCCTTAAAGATTGATAAAAGTCATCATCAATCTGTGACAGTTCTAAATTTAGATCCGTTTTAATTTCAAAATCTGATTCAATCTTTTCAATTTCCTGATCAATAAGCCGCTGAAGTCGTAATTTGAATTTTTCTAAACGATCTTTTTTCAAAGAAAAACCAGCCGCAGCAGCATGACCACCATTTTTTTCTAAAAGATCAGAACACTCAGAAATAAGATTATTTATGTTAATACCTTCAATTGAACGGGCTGAACCAGTAATAAGCTCTCCTTTTTGATTAGAAGTCATTAAAACTGCAGGGATCTGATAATTTTCAGCTATCCTCCCAGCTGCAATTCCAATTACTCCTTGATGCCAATCAGAATTATAACTGATTAAAGATTTTCTTTGTTGAGGATCAATTTCTTTTTCAAGCTCTAAATAAATTTGCTGACTTATTTTTTTTCGATGATCATTTATTTGGCTTAATTCAGCAGCTAAACCAGCAGCATTATTTTTATCTTCTGCCAAAAGTAATTTTAATCCCTTTTCCGCACTGTCAACTCGACCAGCTGAATTAAGCAGAGGTCCAATTTGAAAACCAAGTGTTTTTTCATTAATCTCTAACGGATTAATATCAAGTTCATTATATAAAGCCTTCAAACCAATTCTCTCTGTAGATTGTAATTTTTTTAATCCTGTTTTAAATAAATAACGATTTTCTCCTTTTAGTGGAACTACATCTGCTATTATTGCCAGTAGTAATAAATCTAAGTAGTTTTCCTCTTCTCCTTTTTTATCTACTTTTTCAAAGATTGCTTTGATTAAAAAATATGCCATTCCAGCTCCAGGCAGCCAATATCCTTGATGATCCTCAGGTAATAATCTGGGAGAAATTACATAATCGGCAGGTGGTAATATATCTGGTAAATCATGATGATCTGTAACCACAAAATCCATACCACCTTCTTTGGCAAATTTAACTTCTTCATAGTTGCTGATTCCACAGTCACAGCTGATAACTAAATCTATTTCAGATTGATATTCAGCCAATACTTTTTTGTTAAGTCCATATCCTTCTTTAAATCGATCTGGAATATGATAATTAATTTGATCACTCAACTGACTGAGTGCACCAAATAAAATTGAAGTAGAAGTTATTCCATCTACATCATAATCTCCATAAATTAAAATTTTACTATCATTCTGGATGTGCTGTAAAATAAAATCAACAATTTCATATATTCTTGGGAAATCATCTAAGTTCAATGATGAGTATTTATCGGGCTCTAAAAATTGGACTAATTTATCTTTTGTGTCTAAGCCCCGCTTTTGAGCCAAACAAGCAAGCTTTTTGCTTCCTAAATATTCCACTAATTCGTCTGCTGGTTCAAATTCTTCAGCTTTAATTATTCTCATCTTTAACCTCTCGCTCTCTATACTTAAAAACTATGTCTGAATCAAGATACCTAAAATATCTTTTCTTTTTATCCTTAAGTTCTCGACTGCCAAAAAAGAAAATTGAAAAGGCTTCCCATAAAAAGACCCAACCACCAACAAACAAACCTTCCATTAGTAATGAAATTAAAATTGATAAGTCTTTAGTTTCAGGAATTAGATAAGCTGTAAACAAAAACAAAATTCCCATTACAATATAAGTAGCAATTTTTTTATAGCTCTGTTTCAAATCCTGATCAATAAAAAACTGCTTCATTTTAAAATTGTTTTTAATTGTTGCTCTGGAATCTGCCTCCATTTTCTCATTTTTCTTGTTTTTTGGTAAATAGAAGCATAGTTCTACTTTCTCTTTTAAAGGCAGCTCATAACTTGCTCTTTCTAAAAAATGACTTAATTCAGGATCAAGTTCTTTCCGATCAAGAGCCGATCCATCCCAGCTATTAAACAGGTCGTCATATTGATCTAAATTAAGTTCAACTAAATAAGCATTATTATATCGATTTGTATGATAAATATAACGAAGTTGGTAATCATCTTCATCTTTAAACATAAATTATAGAATAAATTTTTAGATTTATTCTTAAACTCACCTCATTTTAGATATCAAATAATCTATCTAATCATTTAATTTTAAAATAATTAAAACTCTAATTCTTCTACTGCTTCCCAATCTAAATTCAATTCTAAATCATCATCTATTATTTCTTTATTTTCAGTAGTTTTTCCTCTGCAAATTGGTCTGTATTCACAAAAACGACATTTATTTAAGTCAGTGGTCAATGAAAATTCTTTTTCATTTAGAATTTCACTAATTAAATTTTTAAAAAATATTTTATCTTTTTTAAAATTATCTTTATTATATATAATCCTTACTTGCTCTTTTGGATAACGTGGATTCCAGTAAATAAGAAGCGGCATGTTATCTAATTTATATTGATCTGAAAAATATTTATACCCTGCTTCATATAAAAGATATAAATAGAAACGACTCTGCATTTTCTTCTCAATATTTTTTTTAGATAATTTTTTTTTATCTGTTTTCCAATCAAAAATTATAAATCTATTTTTGGTTTTATCATATTTTAAAAGATCATATTTTGCCAACAGTTTTAAATTTTCTTTTTGAAAACGCAATTCCTGTTCTGCAGCCACTACATTTTTAGCTTCCGCAAAAGTTTTTAATCTATTCAACCAGGACTGCAGAAGTGGATTAGAGCTTAGTATAGTATCACCCAATGTTTTACTATAATATCTTTCAGCTATTAAATGAAACTGCCGTCCCTGTTTTAGATCTTTTTTCACCTCTTCATTCATACCCCATTCTGCAGGCCAGTATAAACCATCTAAATAACGATATTTAAAACGTCTCCTGCATTTATTAAAAATTGCCAGAGCAGATTGAGAAAAATAGAGATCATTTAATGTGTTCAAAGGCATTTAATCAGCTCCCTGCTGCTTTTCTTTTTTTCTATTATTAATAAATTTATCTAAAGAACTAAAAACAAATGCAGGATCTTTTTCCCATTTCCCATTTTTTAAATGTGTACTTAAAAAAAGATTGCTGCGTGCCCTAGTAACTCCCACATATAAAAGACGTACCCTTTCAGCTATTAGCTCCTGTCGAGCCTTATAATCCACATTTCTTTCTTTTTTTTCATTTAAAACATATTCCAATTCTGCTCTAGCAGAGGCTTTTGGATTTTTTATTTCCTCATTTAGATAGAATTTTTCTCCCATAAAATAGTCATCATTATCATGCTGAAAATGACTTGATGTTAGGCTGCCAATAAAAACAGTATCCCATTCCATACCTTTTGCTTTATGAATAGTAGAAAGAGTTACCTGATCTGGTTTTGCTTCAAAGCCTTCCATTTCAGTTAATGTTTCAGCAAATTGCTTAATCCGATCTCTGATTTCAGGAAGTTCTGCGGTTAATTGGTCCAGGCGCCAGGCTGGATTATCTTTTAAAAGTCTGCCAAACTCCAGGGCTAAGTTTTGAGCTAAAGCTAGTTTTTTACCTATAAGTCCTATTCTTTCAGCTAAAAATAATACCAGCTCATCTGGTGGTAATTCCATCGAAGCCTCAAGCCATCCTTGAATTTGTAATAAACTCTTATAAAAACTTTCGAAATCTTCTTTTTTTCTAAATTCAAGTTCAAAATTATCTCTATTTAAACCTGATAGAGGAAAAATTAATTCTTGATTTTGATTTTTCTCTAGGCTAGCTTCCAATATTTCTAACAGTTCTGGCTTTTCTTTTGCAAAAATTTCAGCAAAAACCAATTTCAAATTATCTTCTGAGGCTGGAGATGTTAAAAATTTTAATATAACCTCTATCTCTGTTAAAAAAGCATCTCTGGCACTGCTTCCGGCAAGCTGAAATTCACCTCCCAAATTATTGATTTCTCTTGCAATTTCTTCTAACTGCCAACCTGTAGGCATTAATACTGCAGTTGTATCCTTATTATTTTCATTGGCTTTACGAAGTGCCTGACGTGCTATAAATTTTTTTTCTACTTTCCAGGTTTTAAAAGCACGACTGCCAATTCTATAACCATCTGGATTAGGATTAGGAGCTGGATCATCTTTAGAAACTGCTTTAATATATTTAGCTTCTAAAGGCTCAATCTCTCGCTCAGAAAATTCATCCTGACTCCAATCAATAAGATAATTAGCTAAATCAATAATATCTTGACTGCTGCGGCTGGAAACAGCCATAGTTTCTACTTCAACCTCTTCTTTTTTACAGTAACTTCGAAATATTTCTGGATCGGAAAGAGTAAAAGTACCTGTAATTGCCTGATTACTGTCTCCAACTCGCACTAAATTATTATTGTCTCCTGTTAGCAAATAGAGCATTTCTTCCTGAGCTTGATTGGAATCCTGTGCCTCATCTTCAAAAACATATGCATACTGAGCTGCAATGCGCTCAGCAAAATCAGAGTCTTCCTTTAATAATTTTAAACTTTGCTGAACAAGATCATCAAAATCTAAAAGTCCTGCCTGAGCCATTTTAAATTCATATTCTGAAAAAATATCTACTGCTGGTGTCAAAATATTTGCGGTTTTCAAATTTGAATATTTAACCATATTTTTTAGTTCTTCTCCATTCAAAAGCTTAAGCTTAAAATATGAAATCATGGAAGCTACAAAAGCAGGAAAGTCCTCTTCTTTCCACTTTTTTAGATATTTTTCAAATTGATAACTATTTTTTTCTAAATTAAAAAAATTTTGCAGCAGCTCATTATTTTCGCCTGACCATTGTCGGCATAAACCTTTTATCCAACGATAACGCTTACCTGACTCGATTAATTGAAATTCTTGATTAATCAATCTTGACTCAGGTTTTTCTTTAATAATACCCAGGGCAAGAGAATGCAGAGTTTTAACACTATAACCTCTGCTACGGGGAAGGCCTTTTTCTGCCAGAAAGTCTCCAATCCTTTTACGGAAATTTGCTACAGCAGAATTCATATAGGTTACTATTAATATTTTTTGATTATTATTTAATTTATTCTCAATCAGTTCTGCTGCTAGATGTGCAAGAACTGTAGTCTTTCCTGCTCCTGGAACAGCAGGTACAGCAAGCTGTCCACTTTGGTATTCTAAAACTTCTTTCTGTCCAGGCCTCGGTTTGAAATTCATAAATTACTCTCCTCTCACATCAAACCAGCGGTAAAGTGGTCCTTCCTGTTCTCTACCACTGCTGTTCAAAAAACTATCTGCAATATAAATACCTTTTTTTACTTTATAAATCAAACTAATTAAAAAATCACTAAGTTGATTTAATCTAATTTGCTGATCAATTTTATCATCCCAGACTGCTTTTTCCTGCCACTGCTCCGTATAAATATAAGGATTAACTAGTTCTTTGGCTATACTCTGCATCCATTCATCACTTGAAATATCAAGCAAAAATAAATATTCAACTCCATTTAATTCAGGTGAAAACAGAAATTTATACGGTGAAGCAAGGATTACTCCCTTTTCTTTTTCTTGATCTTTAAAAAGTGTTTCAGCAGCAAGTGTTCCTTCATAAATCATATTTATATAACGCTCACTTAAATCATCTTTTTCCTGATGAAAGTTTTCGACTGCCTGATGAAAACGTGAAACTGATTCAATCATCTGTCTGCAGGCAAAAACATCCTCTTCTGATGGATTTAAAGGTGCTAAAAGTTCGCTAAAAACCAATTGAAAAAAATCTTCTATTTCTAACTTATCTTCTTTTTTATCCTGAAGCCAATTTTTTAAATAATCATATTTTTCTGCAGCATGAAAATTTATTTTTTCGCGCAAATTTGAATCATCAAGATCTACTAAATTCATTCCGGTTGCAGCAATTTCTTCTGCCAAAATATATGATCGTAAAGGATCAAGTTCTAAAAGAAGGCTTAGAGACTGCTGCAGTGATGAAATACCAATAATATTGGTTTTCCCACAGTGAAATAAATATAAAATTAAAAGAGCTCTAGCAAATGGAATATCAATTAATCTTTTAGAACGATTAAAATTACTTAACTGATATCCATTTTTTTCTAGAATTTGTTCCAGACTAAAGCTTAAAACTTTATCAATTTTTGGAGAAATTACCGCAATTTGATCTGCTTTTATACCCTTTTTAAGTAAAGAAATAATCTTTTTAGCTGCTTTAATTATCATTTCTCCTCTTAATTCACTATCTATTTCTTTTAGCAAAAGTTTTGATTTAATTTTGTTTTTTTCTCTTTCCTGAACAGTCATTTTTATTTGCTCTGCTAATTCAGCACTGGCACTTGAAGATGTATAATTTTCTTTTAACTCAATTATCTCTGCTTCTGAATTAAAAAACTTTTTTTTAGCTGCAGCTGGATTTCCACCAAAGAATCTATTAAAACCACCACTTTCATTAAAAGTAAAAATCCCTTGCATTTTAGTTTCTATTAATGACTTGATCAAACTTTGACCGGCAGGAACAACTTTTTCTAAATCATCAACTAAAAGATAACTATATTTATTATCTAAATTCTTCAGATATCCTGAATCAGAAAGCAGATACTGATTAAACAAAGTCACTGCAGCTGAGTAATCAAAAAGTCTATAATTCAAAGAGAAATTCCGAAAGGTTTTCATTATTGTTATTGATTGTTCAGTATATTCTTTTCTTTCTTCATCATTTTGAGTCCAGGTCATTAATCTCTGCTTAAGTTCATCAAAGTTGAGCATATTAAAAGCAGCTAAATTTAAATTATCAATTAATTGAACTGCAATTTGAACAGGTCTTGCCTTAATATTCCTAAAATAAGATTTTTCTTTTCTATATTTGGCAACATAGTTGCTCATTAAAAAATGAGAAGTTTCTATATTCATAAAGGTTGGTTCGATAATTTGATTTTCTCCACTATATTTTCTTTCTACTGCAGGCCAATTTTTATTTAACTGCTGATTTACAAAACCAAAATAAGTATAAATATTTAAATTACCAATCATTTTCAAATTAATTTCTTCTCTAAATTGACTGACAGAACGTGCAGAATTTAAAAGTAATAATATTTTTTCACTTCCAATTTCAGAAGCAAGCCTTTGATATTCTGCTTTTAATTTATAACTTTTACCGCTTCCTGTACTTCCACTGTAAACTTTATGCACTGTCAGCCCCCCTCACTTTTGAAATCAAACCTTATCAAAAATTTTTATTGTTTTAAATTTAATTAACTGATTTTTAATTTATTTAATAAATTTCTATCAAAAACCAGGCCATTAAAAAAATCTGCATAGCCAGTCTAGCAGCTGTACTGGTTAAAAAAGCTAATATACTCCCAACAGCGAGTTTAAATGAATCCGCTTTATTCCTGCTCTGCCAGTATTCTGTAACAAAAATCAAGACAAAAGGTGTGATTATAAAGCCTAATGGCCCTAAAAATACAGTTCCAAGCAGCATCCCAATAACAGCTGCAAATATAGTCTTATTGTTGCCCCCACGTTTTTTAATAAAATAGGCATTTGCTAAGTAATCCGCAAAAAAGATAAGGACAGTTATTAAAATCGCTCCAGCCCAAAAATATGGAGAATAATTAATACCACTCTTAATTATTTTATATAAAATAATAGCAGACCAGAAAAAAATAGAATCCGGCAAAACTGGTAAAAATATTGCAGCAATTTCAACCGCAAATAAAATTAATACCATAATTAACAAAAATATATCCACATTTTCACACTCCCTTAAAAATAAGATAAGCAACTTTTTTATAATAAAATATTACTATTTTTTCTTTCAGTCTGAATTTAATTATAACATAAATAACAAAGAGCAAGCAAAAAACCCTGTTTATAATAAACAGGGAATTCACTTGCTCTTAAGATTAATTATAGAATAAATCAGTTGTGAACTTTTTACTCTAATTTACTGAATAACAGCAATTTTTAATTTTATTTTTGTATAAATCAGTTATTTTTTACTGCTTCTAATACTTCGTCTATATCTGGCAGTTCTGGAATATCATACTCTTTAAGCCACAGAACTTTACCCTGATCATTGACTAGAATATTTACTCTACCTGATATTCCTTTTTCTTCAATAAAAATTCCCAATTTCGAAGCAAACTCTCCATGAGGCCAAAAATCAGATACTAATTTTAAATTTTTTAATTCCATATCTTTAGCCCAGGCCCTCTTAGATGGAACAGGGTCAACACTGATTCCGATTGGAACTGTATTATTTTTCTCAAATTCTTTATAATTATCTTCAAGTGCCTGCATCTGATTACGGCATACACTTGTCCAGGCTAAAGGATGAAATGATAAAAGAACATTCTTGCCTTCAAATTTGTCTAATTTAATTTCTTCCTCATTGTGGTCTCTTAAATTTATTTTTGGAATTTTATCTCCTACTTCAATCTTCATAAGAAATACCTCCTATTAAATATATTTAAACCTGAGTTATTAACTTGCATTAATTATATATAGATTGAGAATAAATATCAAGTTAAAATTTAACAATCAGGATAATTATTTTCTTTTGTATCAGATTAGATTATGATATAATATTTTATAATATTCACTGGCTGTGGCGCAGTTTGGTAGCGCGCTTCGTTCGGGACGAAGAGGTCCGGGGTTCAAATCCCCGCAGCCAGACCATTTTTCTCTGGACTAAAAAGCGGCAGAATCCAATTTTATTAGATGGATTCTGCCGCTTTTTTATATATTATAAAATTTTAATTAAAAACTAATTATCAGTATCTAATTTTTCAATTATGGAACGAGCAATTACGATACCAGAAACAGAAGCCTGCATCAAACCTCTAGTTATACCTGCTCCATCCCCACCAAAAAATAAGTTGTCTATTTTTGATTCTAAATTATCTTTCACATCAAGTCGAGAAGAGTAAAATTTAACTTCAACACCATAAAGTAATGTATCACGTCCATAGATACCAGGTGTGATTTTATCAAGTGCTTTTAACATCTCAATAATACCTGTCAAATGTCTATGAGGTAAAACAAGAGACAAATCTCCAGGAGTTGCATCTTTTAAAGTTGGTTCAGTGACTGAACGTTTTAATCTTTCTTCAGTTGTTCTTCTTCCTTCCAGAAGATCTCCTAGCCTCTGCACCAGAACTCCACCAGCAAGCATATTAGCAAGTTTGGCAATACTCTTGCCATAAGTAATTGGTTCATGAAAAGGTTCTGTAAAAGTTTTACTTACAAGCAGAGCAAAATTAGTATTATGAGTTTTAATATCAGAATGACTGTGACCATTAACTGTGATTAATCCTTGATTATTTTCACTTACAACCTCACCATAAGGAGACATACAGAATGTTCGTACCTTATCTTGAAAAGTTGGTGTATTATAAATTAATTTTGATTCATACAAATTATCAGTCATGTACTCTGTTACTGCCGCTGGACATTCAACCCTAACGCCAATATCAACTGGATTAATAGCTGTCGCAATATCAAGCTTTTTCGCCTCATTAGTCAACCACTCAGCATTTTCTCTACCTGCAGCTGCCATTACAAAATCAGCTGTAATCTTTTCACCAGCAGCAGTTTCTACTGCCTGAATCTTTTCAGATTCCACTATGAATTTTTTTACATTAACACCAAATCTAATTTCAACTCCCTTGTTTTCCAGATAATCCTGCATATTCTGCAAAACAACCTGACTATATCCAGTTCCTAAATGCCTTAAACTGGCCGGAATAAACTTAAGTTCAGCTCTAACAGCCTTCTTTCTTATTTCATCCTGCTTATCTTCAGCTACCCCAAAGATACGGTCTGGTGCACCAAATTCCATATAAATATCATCTGCATATGAAATATTGTCAATTAGCCTCTGTCTGCCTATGTAATTTTCTAAATTACCTCCAATATCAGGAGAAAGTGAAAGCTTGCCATCACTATAGGCTCCTGCTCCCCCCCAGCCTGATACTATTGCACAGCTTGGACAGTTAACACAACCTATTCCAGGATTCTCTTTCATAGGACAGACCCGTTTTTTAAGATTTGTTCCCTTTTCTAAAATTAGAATATCCAAATTTGCTTCCTTTTTAACAAATTCCATCGCAGTAAATATTCCAGTTGGGCCAGCTCCAATAATTATCACATCATAATCTTTTTTACTCATTAATTTTTAAACCTCCAGGTTTTAAATAAAGTCTAAATAATATTTTTTAGACAAACCAATATATTATTTTCTAGACAAACATTTAAAATCCTGCTTTTAATTTTGTTTTTTTCAAAAAAATGACCTTTAGATATATCAGATATATCTAAAGGTCATAAAATAATAATACTTATATTTATATTTTTTAATTTATCTCATAACATCCATCTAATTATTAAAAGCTAATTAGAGTAGATAAACCAAATTTAACTCCTTTAGCATTATCACTTAAAGCTAAAAGATCAGCAATTCCTAAATTAATTTTAAAGTTATCACTAATATGAATCCCCATTCCAGCTGCAATTTCAACATCTTCTCTTAAAGATGAATAGTTAACTCCAAGACGAAGTGGAATTAATTTAGTCCTTCTAAATTCACTTCCAATTGCATAGATGTTTTCATCCTGACCACCATCATAACTCACCCTGGAATAGTCAGCATATAAAACAGTGTTTTCACTGTATTCTCTTTTTAATCCCAGTCTATATGTTCGCGGCAGTTCATAAGTTATTTCTTCTTTAACTAATTTTTCAGTTATATTTTTTTCGTCAATTGAATTTCCAGCAGCAGTATATGATTTTCCATCTTCAATATATTCATCTGCAGAAAGTTCACCAATATTCATAGCACTAAAAGCAAAAGTATAATCTCCTTTAGTTTTTAATGCTAAACCAAAATCAAAAGCATCTCCACTTGCATCTTCAGCTTCATTAGTATAAAATTCTGCACCTGGTCCAGAATATTTAGCTTTATTACCATCTAATTCTGCAGTAATACTTCCTCCACCAGCAAATTGATAAATCTCACCTTCTAAATAATGGTAAGTTGCTCCAAAATATAGTCCTTCTATATTCTTTGAATTCTGAGACCAATTATTGAAGATCTTACGGGCATAACTTAAAGATACATCTGCTGTAGCAGCAGCACCACCTTTAGTTTCACCAAATTCTGCTGTAACCTGACCCTTATCACGAAGAGCATCTAAACTTATTTCAGGAGTATCTCCAGTTATAATTTCAGCGATATTGCTGTCAGCTTCCAGCATTCCTTCTCCTCTAGCATTTACTGCGAGAGCAAAGTTTTTATAAAAAAACTGAGTACCGGCAGCAGTTTCCCCGGCTAAAATCAGATCTTCACCAGTTAACTTACTTTCAATTTCATCTTCCGAAAACTCACTGTTTTCAAAGACGTTATTCCAGATGGAAAGTCCAAAATTTGCTTTTACTGCAAAATTGTTTGCTCTTAAAGCAAGTCCAGCTGGGTTGGAATAATAAGCTGCCTCACCTGTCATAGTGGAAAAATTATCCCCCATTCCAATTGCCTCAGCATCCAGAGCAGCTGAAACAGAACCAACAGTTGATAAAACAATCCCTAACATTAAAAATAATACTAATCCCTTTTTCATTGTTTCCCCCTTGTTTATATTTAGTTAGATTTATTATCAAGAAAAAAAGCTCATGATGAGCTTTTTCTTATAATTATTCATTTATAGCGTTACTCTCTTCCAGACGAGCTAAAATTAAATTATATCCATCCTCACCATATTCTAGCGAACGTTTAACCCGACTGATCGTTGCTGTACTAACCCCAGTCTCATCTACAATATGGTCATATGTATAACCTTCTTTAAGCATTCGTGCTACTTCAAGCCGCTGTCCCAATGCTTTGATTTCTCCTATTGTAGCTATATCCTGGAAAAAGTTATAACACTCTTCTTTAGTCTCAAGTAATAAGATAGCTTCAAATAACTGCTCAGTAAATTTATCTCTTATAGTGCGGGCCAAATTTTACACCCCTTTTCTAGAAAATTACTCCCATTCTATTGTTCCGGGAGGTTTTGATGTGATATCATAAACAACCCTATTAACTTCTTCAACCTGGTTAACAATTCGATTAGAAATTGACTGCATCAGCTCATATGGCAGCCTTGCCCAATCAGCAGTCATCGCATCATCACTATTTACTGCTCTTAAAATAATAGGGTAACCATAAGTTCTTTCATCACCCATGACTCCTACACTTCTTAAATCAGGTAAAACTGCAAATGACTGCCAAATATCTTTATAAAGACCTGCCTCTCTTATTTCTTCTTGAACAATTGCATCAGCATTTCTTAAAATTTCAAGTTTATTCCAGTCAACATCTCCAATAATTCTAATAGCTAAGCCAGGACCTGGGAAAGGTTGTCTCCAAACAATTTCTTCAGGCAATCCCAAAACTTCACCAATTTTTCTTACCTCATCTTTAAATAAGAAGTGAAGAGGCTCGACAAGTTCAAGATTCATTTCTTCAGGTAAACCACCAACATTATGGTGACTTTTAATTGTTGCTGCTTTATCTGTTCCACCACTTTCAATAACATCAGAATAAATTGTACCCTGAACTAAATAGCGGACATCTGATAATTTTTCAGCTTCTTCATCAAAAACCTGAATAAACTCATCTCCAATAATCTTTCTTTTTTTCTCTGGGTCTTTAACTCCAGCTAATCTATCTAAAAATCTTTCTTTTGCATCAACATAAATAAGAGGGATATTAAATTCTTCTCCAAAAGTCCTCTTAACTTGTTCAGCCTCACCTTTACGCAGCAAACCATGATCAACAAAAATACAGGTTAATTGGTCTCCTATAGCCTTATGTACGATAGCAGAAGCAACAGCAGAATCAACACCTCCAGAAAGCCCACAAATGACTTTTCCGGTACCAACTTGATTCCTAATTCTCTCAACTTCTTCGTTAATATAATCAGCCATATTCCAATTAGCTTTGACATTTACAATTCTAAATAAAAAATTATGCAGCATTGTTTTTCCCTGAATAGTATGATTTACCTCCGGGTGAAACTGTACTCCATAAAAATCGCGTTCAAAATCAGCCATTGCAGCTGCTTCAGTTAATTCTGTTTTAGCAATAACTTCAAAACCTGCTGGAACCTTTTTCACATGGTCACCATGACTCATCCAAACTTGTGAATGATTATCTATTTCTTTAAATAATTTTTTTTGGGTGAATAATTCTAAATTAGCCTTTCCATATTCACCATGCTCTGCCTTTTCAACCTGACCACCTTCTAATAACTGTGCCATTAACTGCATCCCATAACAGATACCTAAAATAGGAATCCCTAATTCAAAAACACCTTGATCAACACCTGGTGCTTTGGGTGCAGTTACACTATCTGGTCCTCCAGAAAAAATTATAGCTGCTGGATTAATATTTTTGATTTCTTCTAAATCAATATCATGTCCTCTAATTACTGAATAAACATTAAATTCTCTTACTCTTCTGGCAATCAGCTGACTATACTGACCTCCAAAATCAAGAATAAGTATTTTATCGTAGTCCATCAAATTCCCCTTCCGCTTTTATTTACTAAAGTATACAGGTTAAAGACAGCAATTGTCAAGCAGTATCCGATTAATAAATTAATTTTTAAATAAATATTAAAACTCCCCTCTATTGTCTAAAAATAATAGAAGGGAGCTCATATTATCTAATTTAGAAAGTCAAAATATAAAACTTTAACTATCCATTTTTTATTGCTGATTGTGCTGCTGCTAAACGAGCGATTGGAACTCTATATGGTGAGCAGGAAACATAATTTAGATTGTTTTTATGACAGAATTCAATTGATGACGGTTCTCCACCGTGCTCGCCACAAATACCAATCTTCAATTCTGGTTTTTCTTCTCTTCCCAATTTAACTGTATTTTCAATTAATTTTCCTACACCCTCTTGATCCAGAACCTGGAAAGGATCTTTAGCGAAAATTTCCTGTTCCAGATATTCACTAATAAATTTACCAGCGTCATCACGTGAAAATCCATATGTCATCTGGGTTAAATCATTAGTTCCGAAGGAGAAGAAATCAGCAAATTTAGCAATCTTATCTGCTAAAAGAGCAGCTCTTGGAATCTCAATCATAGTACCAATAGTATAATGAATTTCTGTATCAGTATTATCTAATAATTCTGAAGCTACTTTCTCAGATTTTTCTCTTAAAATTTCCAGTTCTCTATCAGTTCCAACAAGAGGAATCATAATATCTGCTTTAACATCATAGCCATCCTCTTCTTTAACTTCAATTGCTGCTGAAATAATTGCTTTAACCTGCATTTCATAAATTTCAGGATAACTAATACCTAAGCGGCAGCCTCGATGTCCTAACATTGGATTCATCTCTTCTAAATCGCTAATTGTCCGTCTTAATTCCTCAACTGAGATAGATAATTCGCCAGCTAAGTTTTTAATATCTCTTTCATTTTGAGGTAGGAACTCATGTAATGGTGGATCTAATAATCTTACAGTTACATTTCGATCCTGCATAACTTTAAAGATACCCTTAAAGTCCTCTTTTTGATAAGGGAATAATTTATCCAGAGCTTTTTTACGTTTTTTCTTACTATCAGCAACAATCATTTCACGAACTGACATAATTCTTTCACTATCAAAAAACATATGCTCTGTCCTGCAGAGTCCAATACCCTCAGCTCCAAAGTCTACTGCTACCTGAGCATCATTTGGAGTGTCAGCATTAGTATAAACTCCCATATCACGGTACTCATCTGACCATTCCATTAACATTTTAAAGTTATCTGTTAAATGAGCATCTGTTGTTTCAACAACCCCTGCATAAACTTCTCCAGTGCTACCATTAAGAGAAATATAATCACCTTCATTAAACACTCTATCGTCAACGAAAAACTGTCTGGTGCTTTCATCAACCTGAATATCACCAGCACCGGCAACACAACACTTGCCCATACCTCTAGCAACTACAGCTGCATGAGATGTCATACCACCACGAGATGTTAAAATACCATTTGACTTAACCATACCTTCTATATCTTCCGGTGAAGTTTCTTTCCGCACCAGGATCACATCTTCACCATCAGCAGCAGCTTCAGCTGCATCTTCGGAATTGAAGTATATTTTACCTATTGCAGCACCAGGAGACGCTGCAAGTCCAGTCGCCAGTAAATCAGCTTTTTCCAATTCATCTTCCTTAAAATTGGGATGTAAAAGCTGACTAATATCTTCAGGATCAATTCTCATAATTGCAGTCTCTTTATCAATTAAGCCTTCTTCTTCCATATCTACAGCAATATTAATTGCTGCATCTGCAGTTCTTTTACCAGTTCTTGTCTGCAGTAAGAATAGATCACCTTCCTGAATTGTAAACTCAATATCCTGCATATCTTTATAATGCTGCTCTAATGTTTCTGTAACATCCATAAACTCATCATAAACACCAGGCATTAAATCTTTTAGTTCACTAATATTTTTAGGAGTTCTAATTCCAGCTACTACATCTTCACCCTGAGCATTTAATAGAAATTCTCCAAATACTTTATCTTCTCCAGTGGCAGGGTTACGAGTAAAAGCAACACCTGTACCAGAGTTATCACCTATGTTACCAAAAACCATAGTCTGAACATTTACTGCAGTACCCAGATCATGTGGAATATCATTATGATTTCTGTAAGAAATAGCACGATTATTATTCCAGGAACTAAATACAGCTTTTACAGCCATCAGCAATTGCTCCTCTGGCTTTTGTGGAAATTCTATGTCTTTTCTGTTTTTAATTAAAGCTTTAAAATCTTTAATGATGTCTTTTAAATCATCGACAGTCAGATCAGTATCATTGTCATAATTTTTCTTCTCTTTTTTGCGTTCAAGATAATTGTCAAACTCATAACCAGGAATCCCAAGTACAACATTACCAAACATCTGAATTAAACGACGATAACTATCATAGGCAAAACGAGGATTTGAAGTCTTTTTAGCTAATCCTTCAACACTCTTATCATTCAGACCCAGGTTTAAAATTGTATCCATCATTCCAGGCATAGAAATTACTGCACCAGATCTTACAGATACTAAGAGAGGATCATTTACATCACCAAAATCTTTGCCTATTTTCTTTTCTAAATCTGCTAAATGTTCAAAAATACTTTCTTTTAAACTATCTTCTAGTTTTTCACCAATTTCAATATAGTGAATACAGGCTTCTGTAGTGATTGTAAATCCTGGAGGCACCGGTAATCCAATTTTACTCATCTCAGCAAGATTGGCACCTTTACCACCCAACAATGACTTCATTTCTTTTTTTCCTTCTTCAAAGGCATAAACATATTTCTTCAACAAAACCCCTCCTTTTGTTAGTTAAGATCATTTATGATATCAATAACTAAATTTGCTGCTTCTTCAACAGCTTTTTTAGTCATATCAATTACTGGACAGCCAAGTTTTTTCATTATCTTTTGAGCATATTCCAATTCCTCATAAATCTTTTCAATTGATACATAATCTACACTATTGTCAAGTCCTAAAACTTTAATTCTTTCACGTCTAATTTCTATTAGATCTGATGGATCAATCATCAAACCAATTATTTTTCTTCTTGGAATTTCAAATAATTGATCTGGAACTTTAGAACCTGTAACAAGTGGAATATTAACTACCTTATAATTTTTATGTGCTAAATACATACTCAAAGGAGTTTTAGATGACCGAGAAACTCCAATTAATACTATATCCGCTTTTAAAATCCCCCTGGGGTCTTTACCATCATCATATTTAACCGCGAATTCTACAGCTTCAACCCTTTTAAAATAACTTTCATCTAATTTACGAATTACTCCCGATTCCCTTAATGGTTCCTGTTTTAAAAAACTACTAAACTTATCTAAACTGGGAGCCATAATATCAATATATGTTATATTTTTCTGATCACAAACCTTTTTAAGATAATTAGAGATTTCCTGATTAACTATTGTGTAAACAAAAATTGAATTTTCAACATCTACATTTTCCATAATATTATCAATTTTAACTACACTCTCAACATAGGGATACTTTTTGATTTCATAATCTGCATTCTTATACTGTTCTGCTGCAGCTCGAGCAACCTGTTCAGCTGTATCACCTACTGAATCGGACAATACATATACCATAAAGGTTTTTTTCATATAATCACCTACCCTACATACTTTTTTTATTTAAAGTAATATTTATCTATCACCACCTGTATTTTTTTCTATTTTTTGCAAAAAAAGTATTTGTTTTTCGCAAAAAATTATGAAATTTTAAACTAAAGTGACATTGATTTGTAAAAAGGAATTTGATCTTAAAAAAATAGAATAATATGATTTATATTAGATAAGCCTTTAATTTAAACTTTCATTTTGAGATATATTTTCTCTTATAATATTTATTCTCTATTAATCAAAAAAATCCTTTTTTAAAAGAAGAAAATCTCAATTTATGATCTTATATTTTAAATTAACTTTAAATATAAAAAGGTGTATGACTCTAGAAAAGAATCATACACCTTAATAACTTATTTTGTTAAGAATGTGGTGTTTGAGCTTACATCATGCCGCCCATTCCACCCATTCCACCCATGCCGCCCATTCCTCCGGGCATGCCGCCGGGCATTCCACCACCATTGTCGTCATCATCATCACTATTATCAGCAACTAGACACTCAGTGGTTAAAAGCATTGAAGCAGCACTTGCTGCATTTTGAAGAGCAGAACGAGTTACTTTGGCAGGATCAATAATACCAGCCTTAACCATATCTACATATTCACCTTTAAGCGCGTCAAATCCAATTCCTTCGCCTTTTTCCTTAACTCTCTCTACAACAACAGAACCTTCATGACCTGCATTATTAGCAATTTGTTTAATTGGAGCTTCTAAAGCTTTACGTACAATGTCAACTCCAGTACCCTCATCACCTTCTAAGTTTAAGCCATCAAGAGCAGCCATCACTTTCAGATAAGTGGTACCTCCTCCTGCAACTAGGCCTTCTTCTACAGCTGCTCTAGTAGCAGATAATGCATCTTCAATTCTATGCTGTTTTTCCTTTAATTCAGTTTCAGTTGCTGCACCAACTTGAATTACTGCAACTCCTCCAGCAAGTTTAGCAAGTCTTTCCTGTAATTTTTCTCTATCAAAATCAGAACTGGTACTCTCAATCTGTTTTCTTAATTGAGAAATTCTATCCTGAATTTTTTCTTTGTCTCCATTACCTTCAACGATAGTTGTATCATCTTTAGTAATTGTTACTTTATGTGCCTGACCTAAATCATTAATACTGGCATTTTCTAATTTTAAGCCAAGATCTTCAGTGATTAGCTTACCACCAGTTAAAACTGCAATATCTTCTAACATTGCTTTACGGCGGTCACCAAACCCTGGTGCTTTTACAGCTACACAATTGAATGTTCCACGAATCTTATTAACAACTAAAGTAGCTAATGCTTCACCTTCAACCTCTTCAGAAATAATTAATAGACTCTTACCTGACTGAGCAACCTGCTCTAAGAGAGGTAAAATATCCTGAATGCTGGAAATTTTCTTATCAGTAATTAAGATATATGGATCTTCTAAAGAAGCTTCCATTGTATCAGTATCTGTTACCATATATGGAGATAAGTAACCGCGATCAAACTGCATACCTTCTACAACATCTAAAGAAGTTCCCATACTTTTTGATTCTTCAACAGAAATAACTCCATCCTGACCAACTTTTTCCATTGCTTCAGCAATTAAGTTACCTATTTCATCATCATTACCAGCAGAAATAGAAGCAATCTGAGAAACCGCTTCTTTACCCTCTACAGGTTTAGCAACAGAAGCTATTTCGGCAGTTAAAGTTTCAACTGCTTTTTGAATACCTCTTTTAATTAACATTGGATTTGCACCGGCAGCTACATTTTTAAATCCTTCTTTTAATATAGCCTCTGCTAATACTGTTGCAGTTGTTGTTCCATCACCAGCAACATCATTAGTCTTGGTTGCTACTTCTTTAACTGCTTGAGCTCCCATATTTTCATATCGATCTTTTAATTCTATTTCTTTTGCAATACTAACACCATCATTAGTGATAGTAGGTGAACCAAAACTCTTTTCTAATAGTACATTACGTCCTTTTGGTCCAAGTGTTACCTTTACTGCATTTGCTAAACGTGAAACTCCTGTTTCTAACTTGCGACGGGCATCTTCACCGAACTTTAACTGTTTTGGCATCTAAATCCCTCCTGTATATTTAAACTGAGCTATTTTTTATTAAGTAAATCATTATAAAATTTAAATCAAATTTATTTAACAGTAAAATAAATTAGCAGCTGCTAATTTATAATTATCTATTCAATTACTGCTAAAACATCATCAATTGACAAAATTATATACTCTTCAGAATCAATCTCCACTTTGGTTCCAGCATATTTATCAAAGACTACTGTATCTCCTACAGCTACTTCTGCTTCTCCACCTTCTGGAGCAATGTTTTTACCTACAGCAACAATTTCTGCCTGCTGTGGCTTCTCATCTTTTTTAGCAGTATCAGGAAGAACAATTCCCCCTTTGGTCTTTTCTTCACCTTCATCTTTTTCTACATACTGTACTACAACTCTGTTATCTAGTGGTTTAATACTCATTTAAAAATAACCCCCTTCTAATATTATATTCTTTTATAATAATTAGCACTCAATAGAAGCGAGTGCTAACAAGCACTGTAAATATAATATCTAAGTCAGAAGCGAAAATCAAATTCTTTAATTAAGCTTTAAAACGATTTAAAAGCATTTATTACTCTTTAGAGCTGATTAAGTTGTTAATTCTCTAATTAACGTCTTATAAATCTTTTTAATTATCTAAAATGATAATCAAAAACTAAACAAGGATAACCTCAGCTTCGAATTCATCTTCAAGTTCACTATAATGATTACCAAGCAGATCATTACCATAATAATCATATATTATTTCTGGTAAAATTATTTTATCAACTTTTATATCTGTTTTTTTTAATGTTTCAATCAAATCATTATTGCAAAGTAAACCAGCTGCAAAAATTGACCCTCCTAAAAACAAATTATTAGCCTTTAAGATAGTTAAGTTATAATTTTTACTTAAATAAGATTTTAACATCTTTCTTATAAATTCATATGCAGGTCTAGATGAGATTACAACAGTGTGCATGTTTTTGCTTGCTTCTGCATAAGCAAGCAATTTATCTATCTGATTTAAAGATAAATCATAAGCCATAATTAAACCCGAATTCTCATTCGCTTCTTTAATTATTGTTGTTTTAAGTTTTTCACCCTCGCGAAGAAATTCAATTTTAGGATTTTTCACTGTTTTGATTTTATAAAAAGCATCAACTCTACTTTTTACATCAACCTGGTTTACTTTTAAAATAATATCACCACTTTTAATTCCAGCAGCTTGCGCAGCTGAATTAGTTATCAAATTACTAATTTCAGCTTTCAAAGAAGAAATCAGTTGGGGTTCAATAATAATTGGGTATGAATAATTATTTTGTTCTTTGCTAATAAAATTATTTAGCTTATAATATTCTTTTTTTTCTACAATCAAATCTTCATCTGCAAAACTGCTGAATCCCGCCAGAAAAACTCTCAAGCTCCGCGGAGGATACTTTTCTAAAAAATCAAAAGTCCTTCTCAAATATCCAAAGCCATTTAAATGATGCATTGATACAATACTTGCCTCAAATTTAATTTTCTGTTCTTTTAATTCTGGTATTAATTTAAAAACATTATCCGGCCGTGAATCATTCATTAAAAAAACCCGTTCCTCAGGAGCGGGGGCATTTAAAGATATATTCAATTCTAGAGGTTTTAATTTTTTTAAAAGATCTATTTTTTCCAGCTGAAGAAAAGAACCACTGCTGGTAATTTTAATTTCTATCTCAGGCCAGCGCTTTCTTAAACACTTCAAAATTTTGAAAATATCAGGGTGAACAAAAGGCTCACCCTCAATTATTTTACTGGCAGATTCTCCAATAAAAACCGGCTGCTCTGGATCTAAAAACTCAATCATTCTTTTAATTAAATTAAATTCCAGATGACCAAAACTGTATGTTTCTATCTCTGGAGGATTATTTTTATGACTGCAAAAAATACAATTTAATTTACAAATTGATGTTATTGGAAGAATATTATCTTCTTTAACTGTTTTAAAAAGTATTTCTTCTTTTGTTCTATTACTTTTCATTATTAATCACCTATAATTTCAATGCAGGATCGGCACTAATACTCAAAGGTGCAAAATCATGCTCAAGATATTGGTAATAAGCAACTGCCCCAATCATGGCTGCATTATCTGTGCAGAACTCCAATTTGGGAGAATATAACTCTAAATTATATTCTTTTATTCTTTCTGCAATCACATGTCTAAGTCTTTGATTAGCTGCTACTCCACCTGATAAAACAACACTCTTAACATCATATTCCTTTACAGCTTTAATTAAATTTGAGGCTAAACTATCAACAACAGCTTCTTGGAAACTGGCTGCTAAATCATTTTTATTAATTTCATTACCTCGCTGTTTTTCATTATTAACATAATTCATTACTGCAGTTTTTAATCCACTAAAACTAAAATTATAACTATCTCCTAAATCAGCCCTTGGAAAATCTATTGCATCTTTATTACCAGTAAAAGCTGTTTTTTCAATAGCTGGTCCACCGGGATAGCCCAACCCCATAAACCTCGCTATTTTATCAAAAGCTTCACCAGCCGCATCATCTATTGTTCGACCCAAAATTTTATATCCCCTTAAATTTTCAAAGTATAATAAATCTGTATGTCCACCTGAAATTGTTAAGCAAATAAGAGGCTTTTTGATATCAGGATTTTCAATAAAATTTGCGTAAATATGACCTGCTATATGATTCACCCCAATTAAAGGAATATTTAGCGAAAAAGAAATTGTTTTAGCAGCAGTTAAAGTTACCAAGAGACCCCCAACTAAGCCCGGGCCATAAGTTGATGCAACTGCATCTAAATCTTCAAAATCAATACCCGCCTCTTCTAAGGCTTGATCAATTACAGGCAGTAATAATTCCAGGTGTTTACGAGATGCAATTTCCGGGACAACTCCTCCGAATTTTTGGTGGAGCTTCACTTGAGATGAAACGACATTTGATAAAACTTCGAGACCGTTTTTGTTAACTGAGGCAGCAGTTTCATCACAGGAACTTTCAAGAGCTAAAATATAAATATCTTCTGTTTCATTTTTAATTTTATCTTCAAATTTCACTTTTTCCACTCCCATATTAGTTATCACCATATTTCTTCTGCCAGTTAATTTCAGCCTGTGGCTGCTTTAAATAGGTAGGCTTTAACTCATAAATATTATCTTTATATCCCTGAGATATATAATCTCTTCCTAACCTTGCTAAAACAGCTGCTCGAGGTATATTTTTTTCAAATGAACTCTTGTTTACTACAAAATTATTTGTTTTTAGAATATCTATTACTGCAGTTTGTTTTTCTCCAATTACAGTGAACTCATTTTCCTTATAATCACTCAAAATATTAGGAATTTCAGAAATTCTAGCACTTGCTGCAGTTAATAGCGTCTGAGGTATATAATTATTCTTTTTGTAATTTAACTTATAAAAAGAATAGTAGACTCGCTCACGTCTTGCATCCAGCAGTGATAATGAATATTCTGACTCAACTCCAGCAGCCATAATTTCTAAAGTAGAAATTCCCTTGACAGGAATTTCAAAAATTCTGGCTAAAATCTTAGCTGTTGTAATACCAATTCTTAAACCAGTAAATGATCCCGGCCCCACTGCTACTGCAGCTGCATCCAAAGCTTGAGGTTTTACTCCTATATTAGCAAAAATATCCTCCATTAATGGTAAAAGTTTTTCGCTATGTTTTCTTTTTAAGCTCAAATTGTATTCCGCTTTTATCGAGTCATTCTCAATTAAAGCAAGTCCTAAATTATCAGTAGAGGTATCAATACCTAAAGTTAACATTCTTTATTCAACCTTTCTATTAATAAAATGCTCTGCTTTCCTTCACCACGCACAGTTATTTTCCTCTGCCTTTTTGAAATTTTTTCTATATCAATAAAAATAAAATCAGCCGGAATTAAAGATAAAGCAAGTTCCGGCCACTCTATAAATACAACTGCTTCTCGATTTAAATAATCTTCAAAACCTATTTCTATTAGCTCTTCTCTGCTATCTAAACGATAAAGATCCATATGCAAAATTTCTATATCAGCCCTATATTCCTGAATAATACTAAAAGTTGGACTTGTTACCTCACCTTCGTAGCCTAATGCAGAAACTGCAGCCTTTGCAATTAAGGTTTTACCAGTACCAAGTTCACCTTTTAATAAGACTAGAGCCGGCGGCTTAATTAACTCTGCCAATTTACGACCAAAATTCATTGTTTCAGCTGGTGAATTTGTAGTTGTTGAATAATTTTTATCCATCTATTTTCCCAGCTCTTCCGAACGCTCAGCAGCTTTTTTTACAGCTCTGATAACAGCGGAACGAAACGAATTTTGCTCCAATTCAGCTACACCAGCTATAGTTGTTCCAGCAGGTGAAGTAACCATATCTTTTAATTCAGCTGGATGATTACCTGAGTTCAAAACCATCTCTGCCCCACCTTTAACTGTTTGAGCTGCTAATTTTAAAGCTTTTTCTCTTGTAAGACCTTTCAATACACCTGCATCTGCTAAAGCTTCAATAAAGATGTAAACAAAAGCCGGCCCACTCCCACTAAGTCCGGTTACTGCATCCATATCACTTTCTTCAACCTCAGTAGTTTCACCAAAAGAATTAAATATCTTCTCAACTAAAGCTTTTTCATCAGCTTCAACAGAAGGTGAAAAATAAAGTGCACTCATCCCTTCAGCAACCAGAGCTGGTGTGTTGGGCATAACTCTGATTATTTTTGTATCAGCAGTAAAATATTGGGCCAAAACTCTGGTCTTTACACCAGCTGCAATCGAAATAATAACCTTGGAATCAGCCCAATCTTTTATGTCTTCCAGCACAAATTCAATTATTTGGGGTTTTACTGCTAAAATAATATAATCCGCTTTTTTAACAGCTTCCTTATTATCAGCAGTAAGATTTATATCTGAAAATTCAGCTGGTATTTCAAAATTAGATTCAGCAAATTTTTTATCTGCTGCTGTTATATTATGTGCCTTAATAATTTCAGACTTAAGTATACCGCTTAAAATAGCCTGCCCCATATTGCCCAGACCTATTATTGCTAATTTCATCAAAAAATCCTCCTCAAACTATTCTCTTATCTGTCCATCACCCATAATGATATATTTTGTGGTAGTTAATTCTTTAAGTCCCATGGGACCCCTTGCATGTAATTTCTGAGTGCTTATTCCAGTTTCTGCACCTAAACCAAACTGTCCGCCATCAGTAAAACGGGTAGATGCGTTAACATAAACTGCAGCTGCATCAATTTCATCTAAAAAAGCTCTAGCAGTTGTATAGTTTTCAGTAACTATTGCTTCCGAATGTTTAGTTCCATATTGATAAATGTGTTCAACTGCTTCCGCATAATTATCAACAACTTTGACTGACATTATATAATCTAAATATTCAGCTGCATAATCTTCTTCTGTAGCTTCTTTAATTTTTGGAACAATATGCCTTGTCCTTTCACAGCCTTTCAATTCCACATTGCTTTCTGCAAAAATCCTTGCCATTTCTGGTAAAAAGTCTTCTGCTATTTCTTGATCTACTAATAAACTTTCAGCTGAATTACAAACTGCAGGTCTCGAATATTTAGCATTAAAAACTATTTTTTTCGCCTTAATCAAGTCGGCATCTTTATTTACATAAACATGACAATTTCCAACACCTGTTTCAATTACTGGCACCTTAGATTCGTTAACAACTTTTTGAATCAGGCCTGCTCCACCACGAGGGATCAAAACATCTAGATAATCATTTAAAGTAAATAGAATATCTACTGCTTTTCGATCAGTAGTTGAAATAAGCTGCACAGATTCTTTTGGTAATCCAGCTTCTCGTAAACCATCCTGAATTATATTAGTTAAAATTTGATTTGAATTAAAAGCATTTGAACCACCTCGGAGAATAACCGTATTTCCAGATTTCAAACATAAACCAGCAACATCAACAGTTACATTAGGTCTTGCTTCATAAATAATACCAATAACACCTAAGGGAACTCTAACTTTACCTATTTGCAGACCATTTGGACGCCTCCACATTTCTGGAACTTCACCAATTGGATCATCCTGGGCCGCTACTTCTCTCAAACCCTGTGCCATTCCCCTTATTCTGGATTCTGTTAATTGAAGCCTATCTAATAGAGCCCGACTCAAGTTATTTTCTCTACCCTTCTCCATATCTTTTTCATTATTTTTCAATATTTCATTTTGACGCTCAATTAGCTTGTCAGCAATTGAATTTAAAGCTTTATTTTTTTTGTCTGTACCAGCCTTTGCAACTTTACGTGCAGCTTCTTTAGCTGCTTTAGCTTGTGAAATTAATCCTTCTCTAATACTCATCTTTATCTCCTCCTATTACCATATTATCCCGATGAATAACTTCACTTTTATTAAAATATCCAAGAATATTGCCGATTTCTTTTGAATGAGCACCTTTAATTTTTTCAATTTCATCAGAACTATAATTTACTATGCCTTTACCAATTTCCTGTTTTCCATCACTAATAGTTACCAAATCTCCACTATTAAAGTCTCCAGTTAAATCAACAATCCCTCCCGGCAGCAAACTCTTTCCTCTTTTCACAAGAGCATTAGCAGCACCCTGGTCTACAATTATTTTACCCATTGGAGCTAAATTAAAATTTAACCACTGCTTCCTTTTAGAAAGTCTATCTTTTGCTGTCAAAAAAGTAGTCCCTAAATTATAATTCTTATTTTCGGCCATCTCTACTAACTGCAGCAGTGAATTTTTCTGCTGTCCAGGGCCAATAATCATCACAACACCAGAATTTACAGCTATTTTAGCTGCTTCAATTTTGGTTTCCATTCCACCGGTTCCAACTGTACTTCCTTTACCTCCAGCCATTTTCTCAATTTCTTCTGTAATCTTTTCTACTCTAGAGATAAGTCTTAACTCATCACTTTCTTTATTTGGGTTACCATTATAAAGCCCTGGAACATCTGAAAGATTAATTAACAAATCAGCTTCTACTAAACCTGCTACTCTTGCAGCTAAAGTATCATTGTCTCCAACTTTAATTTCATTAGTAACAACCGTATCATTTTCATTAATCACTGGAATAACACCATGATCAATTAAAGTTTTTAAAGTATTAAATGCATTTAAATAGCGATTTCTGTTTTCTAAATCACTTGAAGTTAATAAAATTTGAGCACATTTTGCTCCATATTCTCTAAAAAATTTATTATAAATTCCAATTAAAACTCCCTGCCCAACAGCTGCACAGGCCTGTTGTTCCGGAATAGATACTGGCTTTTTTGCATAACCCAACTCTCCCATACCAGCTGCTATTGCACCAGAGCTAACCAATATCATTTCTCTACCTTGATTTCCTAAATCAACCAGCTGTCTCACTAAAGCATCAATTTGACTAAAATTAAGTTTAGCATTTTGATTACTTATTGTACTGCTGCCAACTTTTACTACAATTCTTTTAAAATCCATTATTAATCATCCTGTCTTTAATATTAGATAAAAAGCGTTTTATTTATTATATCAAATTTAACTAAATATAAAAAGGGAAATAACTGCGCAGTTATTTCCCTTTAGCAAAGATTATATTCAAATAAATTATTTAATTATACTAATTCTACTTTAAGCACTTTAGTTCCGGCCTTAACTTTTCCTTTTTTAACCAGTTCCAAACTCTTAACTTTTTCCATGTTTGTAATAATTACAGGAGTTGAAATAGAAGGAGCATTATTTTTTATATAATCTAAATCTACTTCTATTAACGGTGTTCCTGCCTCAACTTGATCTCCATTTTTTACTAATTTTTCAAATCCTTCGCCATCCAATTTAACAGTATCTATACCAATATGGACTAATACTTCCAGTCCCTTTTTAGTTTGGATTCCAACTGCATGTCCAGTAGAAAAAATTTGTACAATTTCTCCAGCACATGGTGCTTTAATAATATTTTCTTCTGGAATAATAGCAAAACCATCACCAAGCATCTTTTGAGCAAAAGCTTCATCTGGTACCTGCTTTAAATCAGTAATTTCCCCGGCAAAAGGTGCAGTCAGATATTCCTCTTTTTTCTTAAATATATTGAACATCGAATCTCCTCCTTTAAAACATTATAATATATTTTCTTTAGTTTTGACAAGTTAATTAAATAAAGTACATAATTTATTTACATTATATTTTTTATTTTATCTTTTAAAGCATCAGATTCAGGTCCAAATACTACTTGAACACTACTTCCAGATTTCATTACTCCTGATGCTCCTAATCTTTTCAGCTCTTTTTCATCAATAACACTATTATCAAAAACTTCCAATCTCAATCTTGTAATACAGGCATCTACACTTTCTAAATTTTCGCTACCTCCTAAAGCAGCTAATACATCTGCAGCTCGTTGATCTTTACTAAACGGTTCTGCAGTTTCTGATTCTTCAGCATCACTGCCTCTACCAGGTGTTTCAAAATTAAAGAGTGGAATAGTAAAATAAAAAACTGTAAAATATAGAACAGCCATTATAGGACCAACAACCAACCAAAACATCATTGGATTACCCAGATTAGATAAACTTAAAACATAGTCAATTGCGCTTGCAGAAAAAGTATATCCAATTCTAATATCAAATAAATTAGTAAGCAGACCGGAAATAAAACCTCCTATGACATGAAATAAATAAAGAGGAGGTGCTACAAAGATAAATGAGAACTCAATTGGTTCTGTAATACCTGTTAAGAAAGAAGTAATAGCAGCAGTTGTCAACATACCAGCAACTTTAACTTTATTTTTCGCTCTTAAGTACATTGCAAGACAGGCAGAAGGAAGTGCAAATAACATCAATGGAAATTCTGCTGCCATAAATCTACCAGCTGTAGGGTCTCCAGCAAAAAATCTTGCAGTTTCTCCTCTTAAAACCTGACCTGCTTCTGTGGTAAATCTTCCAAACTCATATAAAAATGGCGGATAATATACATGATGTAATCCAACAGGAATTAAAGCTCTTTTCCCAGCAGCATAAAGGGCTGGACCAATAGCTGAATCCATAGCAAAACGTGCAAATTCATTTATTTGAATCTGAATTGGCGGCCAAATGAATGCTAACAAAACTCCAGCAAACACTGAACTAGCTGCAGTAACAATGGGAACCAACCTTTTACCAGCGAAAAATCCTAAATATGGTGGTAATTCAGTCTTATGAAATTTCTTATACATTTGAGATGCAATAACACCAACAATTATACCCCCAAAAACACCGGTATTTATAGCTTCAATACTACCTCCTGTTTGTTCAGAGATGTTTATTACTCCTGCCATAACATCAAGAACCTTAGCATACACTGTAAAACCAACACCAGCTGCTAAAGCAGCAACAGCATCTCCTGCAAAACCAATAGCAACTCCTAAAGCAAAAATTAAAGGCAGCTGTTCAAAAATTGCAATTCCACTATTAAACATTACCTCTCCAATATCATAAACCAAACCACTCTGTTCCTGTAATAATCTACCAACAGCAACTAAAATACCGGCAGCAGGTAATACTGAAACTGGAGTCATTAAAGACTTACCTATTTTTTGTAATTTCTTAAAACCTTTCATTAAAAAAATCCTCCCTTTTTATTATGTTATAAATAAAATTTATATAAAAGAAAAAGCCGACTAGATAGAAAATGATTTAAACAAATTCTATCTAACCGGCTTTTGCCTGATTTAACAGTAACACGCCAAATTAAAGTATTTTTATTTTAACTAAAATTATAACTCTAAATCTCTTCTTAAACGCTGAAGATGAAGAGCTAAGTATCCCTTTTCAGCTTCAGGTACCTTTGAGTTAAACTTATCTTCAATTATTTCAGCCAATTTTTCTGCTACTTTAAACGAAAAACTAAAATTTTCTTTAATATTTTCTAAAAGTGGATTAGGATTTGAAGCATCTGTTTCAATTCTTTCAAGAGCAAATCTCAAATGATTTACCAAACGAGCATAATTAAGGCTTTCATAACTCAATTTTTGTCCCAATTCAGCTTCAACTTCTGTTACAAGTTCTTTAATTACTGTTGTATTTTTTAAAGTCTTAGAAAGTCCCTTTTCATTTCTGGCTCCATGAATATGAAATGTTATAAACCCAATTTCACTTTCGGGTATTTCAAGATCAAATCTTTCAGAAAGCATTTCGACTGCTTTTTCTGCTAATCTATACTCTTCATTATAAAGTGTTCTGGTTTCAGCTAAAAAAGGATTAGCAACTTCAATTCCATCTTTAATTCTTTTTAATGAAAATGCAATATGATCAGTAAGCCCAATCCTGATATGCTGATCCAATTCCTCTTCTAACTCTGAACTAACCATTGCAATTATCTCTTCAGTTACTCCAATTACTTTACTATCTACTTCTTCTAAAAGCTGAATATAATTTTCTCTTTTTTCGCCAGCTATTGGAGCAAATTCTTTGTCAATCTTAAGTTCTGATTTAAGCACTTCATCTCCAATTTTATAAGAAAAACCAATTCCTCTGCCAACAAAAATCAATTCTCCTTCAACAGAAGATTTTTCTGCCAGAATAACATTATTATTAAATATTTTTCTGATAACAAATTTATCAACTTCAGCCATATAAGCCTCCTTGCAAGAGCAAACATTAATACAACTGGCAAAATAAAGATATTTAAAATAATAAAATCCAGAAAAAGATATAAATTAATTAAAGATATCCCCTTCTAGATTATGCCTGATTTAACAGTTACACTCTAAATTTTATTCATTTCTTTAATAATAACAGTATTTATTTGATTTTTCAAGTTGTTTTTTAATAATTTTAGATAATTATATAAAATTCATCGATTAATTGAAAGCGCCATTCTATTATAAGTGTGTCTTTTACCACGAATTGTCTTAGATAAACTTAAAATATTTTCTGGTAGAGCAATACCGGCATAGCCTGCATCTCCAATATGTTGAATATCTGATCCTGCCATTTTACTCATTAGTGCAATATCTCTTATTGTCTGCTGATCAGCGCTTTCCTGAGAAGTACCAATCGCAGTTAAAGCTAATTTACCGCGGTTATGAATTAACTTAATTATTTCTTTAAGTGAATCCAAATCAATCCCTGGAACTGTTCCGGGAGCCGGTAATAAAATTATATCTGTGCCTGCAGAAATTAAAGAATCTATATATTTGGCTGCTAGATAATCTTCATTTATACCTGACATATGCATTTTTCCAGCTGTTATAATAATTTGATCACCAAAATTTTGATCAGCAGTTTTAACTGCTTCAATAATTGCTTGATTGCTAACGCCAACTGAAGGATTTCCAGTAAAAGTTATCATATTAAAACCTGCTTTGACAGCCTTTTCAATATTAGCTAAAGTTGCTTTACGACCAGAACTTAATTCTAGAAAGCGTTTAGATTTAAGTTTATCTGTACTAACAGGTTCTAGATTAATTCCTAAAGGACGACCACACAATTTTTTAATTTCTTTTACTATCTCAGAAGCAGTATCTTTTTCTATATTTTTGAATTCAGCCTGTTCAAGATCAAATAAATTCAAAAGTAAAATATCAGCTCCAAAAGCTGCTGCCACCTCAGCATTGCTTACTTCTCTAAATAAAGATTCCTGACCAATAACTTCAGAAATAATAGTTCTACCTTCTGATAATTTTATTGCCTGAAGTAATTCTTCTTTATTATAACTTAATAATTCTGAACTACTGGAACTCAATAATCGCTTAACCATTTCTAATCTCCTTTCACAAGTGAATTATCTATTAAAAAGTTTTCAGCCGGAGGCAGATAACTCCGGCTGAACTGAATTAATTACTCTTTCATTTTTTTCAATTCTGCATTAATATCATCAGCAATCATTTCAGCTTTAGTCCCGACTACCACCTGGGCGTTATTTTTATTTGCTTTCAAAACACCTGTAGCTCCAAGTTTCTGAAGCACTTTCTCATCTATAATAGAACTATCTTCAACTTCTAAACGAAGTCTTGTAATACAAGCATCTAGGGTTTTAATATTATCTTTTCCACCCAGTGCTTCAATATAAGCCTTTGCTTTATCAGCACTATCTGAATCAGATTTAGATGTCCTCTTTTTTTGCTGTTGTGTTTCTGGCATTACACTAACACCAGCATCAGCAGTTTCAGTGTCTAAACGTCCTGGAGTCGGAATGTTAAATTTTTCAATTGCAAACCGAAATAAGAAATAATAGATAGCAAAAAACACTAAACCAATTGGAATAATCATTATTGGCCTTGTGGCAAGTCCATAGTTTAAGAAATAGTCAATTGCTCCAGCTGAAAATCCAAAACCATGCTGAATACCTAAGATATAAGTTACTACTAAAGATAAACCGGTTAAAACAGCATGAATAAAGTATAATACTGGTGCTAAAAACATAAAAGCAAATTCGATTGGTTCTGTAATTCCGGTTAAAAATGAAGTTAGACCAACACTTAAGAATATACCAGAAACAGCTGCTTTATTTTCAGGTTTAGCCGAATTATACATTGCTAATGCTGCTGCAGGTAATCCAAACATCATCATCGGAAAGAATCCAGACATGAAAAATCCAGCAGAAGGATCTCCAGCAAAAAATCTAGACAAATCACCAGTTACTACTTCACCAGCTGCAGTTGTAAATTCTCCAAATACAAACCAGATAAAACTATTAATAACATGATGAAGTCCCAGTGGTATTAATAAACGATTTAAGAATCCATAAACAAAAACACCTACTGCTCCAGCATCAATTATCCACTGTCCAGCTGCCTGAATAGCATCCTGAATTGGAGGCCAAATAAAGCCAAAAATTCCAGCTAAAACAACAGCAGCTGCACCTGTAATTATTGGTACAAATCTTCGTCCACCAAAAAATCCTAGAAAGTCTGGTAATTTAATATCATGGTATCTATTATATAGAGTTCCCGCCACTAGACCACCAATAATTCCAGCTAAAACTCCCATGTTAATATCAGAATTAATAGCCTGAGTTCCATTAGTAATTACAAGATAGCCGACAGCACCAGCAAGACCAGCCGAACCAGAACTATCATGGGCAATTCCAACAGCAACTCCAATTCCAAATAATAAAGCAAGATTATCAAATATCGCTGAACCAGCTGCCATCACAAATGGAATGTCAAATACGTCTCCTGCTCCAAGCCTTAAAAGTAGAGCAGCTGCAGGTAAAACTGCAATCGGAAGCATTAAAGACTTTCCTATCCGCTGTAATTGAGAAAATACCTTTTTCAATTAAATCAACCTCCCTTTAATTTAAAAGCAGTTAATTTAAAATAAATTCAAATGATAAATAATAAATAATTTTGTATAAATGCTTTTGAATTATTTTAAATTTTTTGAATATTACTTCTAAATTTAATTATACTCACCTTGAGTTGTATTGTCAAGATAATCTAGTTATTGTATTAATTTCTAATCTTTTTCCGATATAGAAAAAAGGCAGCTCAATCTAATAAGATTAAGCCGCCTTTATTTTAGCTGTATTTAATTTTTAGGTCTAGCTTTGTACTTGGTGTGTAATAAATGATGTGATTCTCCACCTAAAGGTTCCCCTAGAAATTCTTCATATAATTTTAGAATTTGTGGATTCTCATGTGATTTTCTGATCTTACTTGTATCATCAATATTTGCCAGACCCTGAGCCCGTTTCTCTTTTTTCTCGTCTGTAGCTGGGCGAGGCTGACCCCCACCACCAACACAACCATGAGGACAAGCCATAATTTCAATAAAGTCTAAATCACATTCTCCTGCTCTAACCTTTTCTAATAATTTTTGAGCATTAGCAAAACCGTTTGCAATTCCAACTTTAACAACTCTATCACCTATTCTAACTTCAGCTTCATTAATACCCCTAAAACCAAGGTTTAATCGTTCTAAAGGTTCACCTGTTAGCTTTTCTTTTACTGATCTAACTGCTGCTTCAGTTACTCCACCAGTAGTACCAAAAATAGTACCAGCACCAGTTGAAACACCCATAAGCTCATCAAAGTCTTCATCAGGTAAAGCGTTAAAGTTAATACCCATTTCTTTGATCATTCTAGCAAACTCTCTGGTAGTTAAAACAGCATCTGTATCTTTGAAATCAGAGCCATTAATTTCTTCTCTATCTTTCTCAAACTTTTTAGCTGTACAGGGCATCACAGCTACTGTATAGATAGTTTCTGGATCAACTCCAGTCTGTTCTGGATAATAAGTTTTACTTAAAGCAGAAAACATCTGCATTGGAGATTTCGCTGATGATAGATGCTTAAGAAGATCTGGGAAATTATGTTCTGCACCTTTAACCCAGCCTGGACAGCAGGATGTAATATGAGGCAGCTCTCCCTCACCGTTTAATTTCTTTAAAAATTCACTACCTTCTTCTAAAATTGTTAGATCAGCAGCAAAATCGGTAGAGAAAATCTTATCAAAGCCCAGCCTTCTTAAAGCTGCTACCATTTTACCAGTAACTACTGTTCCTGTTTCCATTCCAAACTCTTCACCAAGTGTAGCCTGGACAGAGGGGGCAGTTTGAACTAAAACATGTTTTTCATCATCTTCTAAAGCCGCCCATACTTTATCAATTTCACTTAATTCAGTAATTGCTCCAACTGGACAGACAGTTGCACACTGACCACAGTTAACACAGTTTATTTCCGCTTGTGGTAGATCAAAAGCAGTTGTAACTATTGAGTCAAAACCACGCTGTGTAAACTGAAGAGCAGATACTCCCTGAACTTCTTCACAAATACGAACACAGCGTCCACAGAGTATACATTTATTTGGATCTCTTCTTAAAGCTGGACCTGTTTCATCAATATCATACTCGCTCTGTTCTCCAGAAACTCTTTCCACATCTTCAGAACGAATTCCCAGTTCATAAGTAAGGTCCTGTAATTCACAATGACCATTACGATCACAACCTAAACAGTCATTAGGATGGTTTGCTAACAATAATTCTACATTTTTTCTTCTTGCTTTTCTAGCTTTCATACTTCTTGTATTAATCTGCATTCCTTCATTAACAGGTGTGGCACAAGATGCCAATAAGCGCCCACTCTCTTCGTCTTCAACAACACAAACTCTACAGGCACCATGTAGGCTTAAGTCAGGATGATAACATAAAATAGGTATATCTATACCAATTTCGCGTGCTGCATCTAAAATTGAACTGTCTTCTTCAACCTCTACAACTTGTTTATCTATAGTTAATTTAACTTTGCTCATTAATTTTCCTCCTATTGTAAGAGTTTATCCCTGTGAAATTGCATCTACAGGACATTCTGGTTCACAGGCTCCACAGGCAATACAAACATCAGGATCAATTGTAAATGGATTTTTAATTTCTCCACTGATTGCATCTACCGGACATACTTTAGCACATTTACTGCAGCCAATACATGCTTCTTCATCAATTACATAAGCACCTGCTAGCTCAGTACAAACACCTGCAGGGCATTTGCCATCATGGATGTGTGCTTCATATTCGTCACGGAAATATCTAACTGTACTTAATACCGGGTTTGGAGCAGACTGACCTAAACCACAAAGAGATGTACTCTTTATGTGCTCTCCTAATTCAAGCAAGAGTTCAATATCTCCATCTTTACCTTCACCTTCAGTAATTCTATTTAAAATTTCTAACATCCTTTTTGTACCCTCACGACAGGGAGTACATTTACCACATGATTCACTCTGGGTAAAGTTTAAGAAAAATCTAGCTACATCAACCATACAGGAATCTTCATCCATTACCACCATACCACCAGAACCCATCATTGTTCCGGCATCCAGCAGTGAATCATAATCAATTGGAAGGTCTAAATATTCTTCAGGTAAGCAGCCGCCTGAAGGTCCACCAGTCTGAACTGCTTTAAATTTCTTGCCTTCACCCAGTCCACCACCAATTTCAAAGATTACTTCTTTTAAAGTTGTTCCCATTGGAACTTCAACCAAACCAGTATTATTAATTTTCCCGGTCAAAGCAAAAACCTTTGTTCCAGAACTACCTTCTGTACCAATTGCAGAAAAACTATCTGCACCTTCAGTTATAATAAAAGGAATGTTAGCATATGTTTCTACATTATTGATATTAGTTGGTTTGCCCCACAAGCCTCTTACTGCTGGATAAGGAGGTCTAGGAGTTGGCATACCTCTTTTTCCTTCAATAGAATTCATTAAAGCTGTCTCTTCACCACAAACAAAAGCTCCAGCACCTTTTTTAATATGTAGTTTAAAGTTAAATCCACTGCTGAAAATATCGTCACCCAATAAGCCATATTCTTCAGCATCTTCGATAGCTTTTTGGAGACGTGTGATTGCCAGTGGATATTCGGCTCTAACATACACATATCCTTCATCGGCACCAATAGCATAAGCTCCAACAATCATACCTTCAATAATTCTGTGTGGATCTCCCTCTAAGATGCTTCGATCCATAAAAGCTCCCGGATCTCCTTCATCAGCATTACAAATTAAATATTTCTTGTCACTTTCTGAGTTTTTAGCAAACTGCCATTTTAAACCAGTTGGAAAACCCCCACCACCTCGACCTCGAAGTCCAGAATCCTTAACAGTGTCTACGACTTCTTGTGGTGACATCTCAGTTAAAACTTTACCAGCTGCTTCATATCCACCTAAAGCAATATATTCATCTATATCTTCTGGATCAATTTTACCGCAATTAGCTAAAGCAATACGCTGCTGCTTTTTATAAAAGTCAATATCCTGATAAGAAGGAATTTGTTCTTCAGTCATTGGTTCTTTAAAAAGTAATCTTTCAACTGTTCTACCTTTTAATAAATGTTCTTCTACAACCTCTGCTACATCATCAGAAGTTAATTCACAATAAAATACACCTTCTGGATAAACTATCATTATTGGACCCTTTTCACAAAATCCATGACATCCAGTTTCTACAATTTTAATTTCATTTGTTAAATCATTTGCAGCTAATTCCTCTTCTAAAGCTTCTTTAATGGTTTTAGCCCCAGATGATACACAACCTGTTCCTGTACAAATTAATACGTGGGAACGATAAATAGTATCCTTCATTTACAAGTGCCTCCTTTATATTCTTATTTATGTCTGGCGATTACTAGATCTGTAACAACACTACCATTAACTACATGTTCTGAAATTATTTTTTGGATATCTGCTTCAGTTAAATTTCCATAAGTAATTCTTTCCTTACCAGGGAGTTTAACATCAATTAGAGGCTCTTTTTCACACATACCTATACATCCGGTTTGAGTCACTCTAACGTCCAAGTCTCTTTTTTCAACTTCTGCAAGTACAGCTTTTAAAATATCTCTGGCACCTGCTGCAATACCACAAGTTCCCATACCAACAATAATTTCAGCTCTTGTTCCTTGATCACGCTTTTTCATTTCTTTCTGCACTTTATTTCTTAGTTCTTTTAATTCAGCTAAAGATTTCATTAAAAAGCTTCACCTCCGCGGATTTCTTCTAAATTTTCTCCAATATATTCTCTTAACCAGCCAATTATATGTCTGGACTGAATAGACACATCATCTATTTCAGCTTTGATTTCTCTGCTGTCAAAACTAAAACTATTATCCTGATATTGATGCTGATAAATAACATCTACTTTTTCACCATTAGCAGCTATAAAATTGCTAATAGTAGTTGTAATATCTCCTAAAGGAGCTCGATCAATATGGTGATAATCGAAATTAGCTTCAACCTTTGTACCTTCTCCAATTTTGGATTTTATATTTAAATTTCCATTACAGCTTTCTGCTGCTGATTTAAATAATGAAATGCCAAGACCTACTTCTCTAGTTGTTCTTGAGGTAATAAATGGATCATCAATCTTATCTAATTTTTCCTCACTAATCCCACTACCATTATCCTCAATAATAATTTTTAATAGATCTTGCTCAGGCATTTCTGAAATTTTAATTATAATTAAATCAGAACCAGCCCTTCTAGAATTTTCAATAATATCTAAAATATGAAGAGATAATTCCCTCATTTTATTGATACTTTGCTAAAATTGTCGGGATTTTATCAGGAGTTAAACGACCATGTGTGTCATCATTTATCATAATAACTGGTGCTAAACCACAGGCACCAATACAGGCTACTGATTCCAGAGTAAACTCTAGATCTTCTGTTGTTTCACCAGCATCAATACCTAACTCATCTTTAATAGCGTCTAGAATACCCCCACCACCTCTTACATGGCAGGCGGTTCCCATACAAACTCTAATTATATTGTTACCTCTTGGTTCTTGATGGAATTGACTGTAAAAAGTTACAACTCCATAAACCTGACTCAAAGATAAATTCAAGCCCAGCGCTATTTCTTTCATTACTTCTTCTGGCAAGTAACCATATTCTTCCTGTGCTTCCTGCAAAACAGGTATCAAATATCTTTCTTTTTTATCATATCTTGATAAAATTTCTGTCAGTGGTTTTAAATATTCTTCTAGTTTTTCCTTTGTCATTTCTGCCATCAATAATTACCTCCTTGAAAATTAAGTTTCAATTAATTCAATTTTTCTACCATCTTTTTTTTCTACAGCTTTTTTAAATTCTGAAAAAGAAAACTTTTCTACTATCAAATTTTGATATGCTTTAATTTCTTTAAGGTAATGACTATCTGAATTCTGCATAAACTGTAATTTATTTAAGTTTGGAAACTTTTTCAAAAAAAATTTAGGGTTTGTATTTTTTGATATTTCTACAGTTTTAAAGTTTAGTTCAGGTGGTATAAATCCCAACTGAGAAATAATACTGTGATTCCTATCTAAATGGGAAGGCACAGCAACTCCTCCCAATTCTTTTACTTTTTCTACCACTTTTTCTAAACTTAAATTTACAGAAGCTGCAAGCAGATATTTAATTTTACTCTGATATTCATCATCATAACCACATTTAATCTGTGGTCCAAAAAAATCTTCATCATTTTCTTGATCAGAAAGATTATTATATATGATTTCCTGCCAATCTAGAAGACTTTTTATGTCAGGGAAATAACATAAAATGTGAATTTCTTCTTTTGTTTCAGTCTCCACTGCAGGAATAATTTTCAGATTGTGCTGCTCAGCATAATACTTAAGAACTTCTACATTTTCAGCACTGTTATGATCTGTTAGGGCCAGTACATCTATTTTTTCTTTTTTGGCCTTTTTAATTATCTCAGCTGGAGTCATTAGTAAATCACCACAGGGAGATAAAACGGAATGTAAATGAAGATCGGCTTTTAACTTAATCATTTATATTTTGCTTTCACAAAATTTACAGGCCAAATCATAACTTTTCTTTTTAGTTTTTAAAAGGTTAACCCCTTTTTGACAGGCTCTTCTAACAGCATTTTTTTCATATTCAAAATCTTCTACTAAAATAACAGCAGATAATTCAACTAACAAAGCTACAGCAACAACGTTTTGGTGCCCCTGCACTGTTAGCCAGAGATTATCTTTCTCTGCTCTTGCCATTACATTACTTAAAAGGTCACCAATATAAACACCGTCAATTTCCTTTTCTAAATCAGGACCAGCAACTATTTCCAAATTAAATAAATCTACCAGCTCTTTAACTGTCATCTTTATCCTCCTTTTTAGATGCCATTACAGGCGGGAGTTCATTTGCCAGATTTGAAAGTTCATCTGCTAATTGACCTAACTGCTGTCTTAACATAAAAATACAGTCAGTCCTAACAGCACGGCCATTAACTATATCTTCAGCAAAAGTTTTACAATCAGGTGCTCCACAGGCTGCACAATCCAAACCAGGTAAATTCTCAATTTCTTTTTGCAGCTGTTCTAGTTTCTGCATAGCTATTTTAAAATCATTATCTAGTTTAGAAAGATTGTCGGCTGTAATTTCATCTGGGAGTGTAAAATTGTAGTATTCATCATCAGCAGTATCCAATTCTAGATCTTTACTTTGAGAAATTTCTTTGACTTTTTTAATCCTCTGCTCTAAATTAAATCTTGCCTGAAAAGGATTTATAACATTTAGTACTCCACCAATACAGCCATCAATACAGGAAGTTAGTTCAAAATATTTAATAGATTCAGCTATATTATTTCTCTCTATTTCGTTCAATAATTTTTTAACCTCTTTAATCCCAGAAACACTTAAGGTATTTATATCCTGCCAGGATTTTAATATAGATTGTTCTCCACCTTCACTTCCCCAAATTGTAGCAAGAGTTATAATTTCATCTTCAGACTGATCAAGTTTAATATTCTCTAAAGACTCATATATTTTTTTGTAAATATTCTCAACACCAATTGCCCCAGTTAAAAAACTCTCTTTTTGACCAATAGATCTTTTTACAGTTGTTAATTTAGCAGGACAGGGAGTCAAAAAGAAAATATCAGGGTTTATGTCTTTTTCTTCTTTAAATTTTTTCTCAAGTCTTTCTGCCATCAGTTCAACTGGAGATTTTAAAGGAATCAACATCTCAATTAAATCGGGAAACTGCAGCTTTATTAATCTTACAATCACAGGACAGGAACTAGAAATGTAGCTGCCTGAATTATTGTTTAAAAAATCAAGTGTTTTACGGGATAAAGCAGCTGCTGCATCTGCTACATCAAATACAGCCTCAAAACCTAAATTCAGAATTGCTTTTTTTATTTTAGCTGCAGATGTATTTTCAGTAAACTGACTATAAAAACTTGGAGGTATTAATAAAATTGGATAGTTAGATTCAACTATTTGAGTCAGTTCATCTGTTTTAGTGTATTTAGCATGGTACTCACAGGCCCTGATACATTCTGCACAATCAATACACAAATCCTCTTTAATCCAGGCCTTACCCTGATGAACTCGAATAGCTTTTGTTGGACATCCCTTAACACAGTTTGTACATCCCTCACATTTTTCTTCTTTTAACAGTACAGAATGCTTTTTGGTCATTATTAACCTCCTGCAGCATTTCATAAGCTTTAATTTGCTAGTTTTATTATTACTTTTACATGTGTACCTTCCCCCGGGGAAGACTCTACATCAATTTGATCTGCATATCTTTTAACATTAACTAAGCCCATTCCAGCTCCAAATCCCATCTCGCGAATTTCATCACTGGCTGTTGAATACCCAGCAGTAAAAGCTTTATCTAAATCTTCTATGCCAGGGCCATCATCATCAACTCTTATCTCCAGCTCGTCTTCAGATATTAAAGCTGTAATTTCTCCTCCCAGAGAATGAATTACCACATTCATTTCTAATTCATAGGTAACAATTGCAGTTTTACGGACAATTTGAGCTGCAACTCCTAATTTGCGTAAAATATTCTTCAAATTACTGGAGGCTTCACCTCCACTTTGAAAGTCAAAGCTTTCAATTTCCTTATTTAATATTTGTTGTTTTTTCAAAAAACAAATCAACTCCTAAAATTATTTGGAGGCTTCTATATAATTCATCTCTTCTGGACCAATCCCATTTTTATATAATAGACCACAAGCTTCAAATAAAGATTTGTCAGTAGAATAAAGACAAATATTTAATTGATTGGCCAAAGAAATAGTTTCAATTTGTGGTTCCTTACCTCTGACAAAAATAATAACCTTAATCTCTACCATATCTGCTGTCCGAACAACTTGAGGATTAGTAAGTCCTGTCAGCAGTAGTGTTTTTTGATTAGAAAAAGCTAATACGTCACTCATTAAATCTGCACCACAGGCATTGTTTATTTCAAGGTCATCACCACAGGCTGAGTCAAGATCATGATTATCATTAATTCCACAATCTTCAAATATTGTCTCTGTGTTTAAAAGCTTCTTGACAGTTTTTAATTTCATTATTAACCCCCATGCTTCAATAATAACTTATTTTTGTTATCTTTGCAATTTGTTAAATATTCCCACAAATAGTATTTAGTGATAAAATTCACTTTGATCAATAAAAATTTATACATTAAAAGTATATGATAATTTTTTCACACTGTCAAGAAATAACCAATTAAATATTTAAAAGACGTTATAAATCTATTAATCCTAAACTTATTTCAATTGACTGATTAACATCTTCTATTACATCCTCACCTAAATGGGCTATATGACGCTGTAATCGTTTCTTATCAAGGGTTCTAATTTGTTCTAATAAAACAACAGAATCCTTATCTAAATTAGTATAATCAGCAGGTATTTCAACGTGTGTGGGAAGCTTAGCTTTATTAATCCTGGAAGTAATTGCAGCAACTATTACAGTTGGACTGTATTTATTACCAATATCATTTTGGATAATAAGTACAGGTCTTACTCCCCCCTGTTCAGAACCAACAACTGGATTTAAATTTGCGTAAAAAACATCACCCCTTTTTACTTTCAACTTTTTCACACTCCACCAGTCTCTGCTCATAACATAAATAAGAGTAACATTCACTTGATAATCCTTCATCAGCTAACTGCTGATTAAGACCGGCCATTTTTTTATATCCATCACGAAGATGATTACGAACCTCTTGTTTTTTCATTTCTTTTAGATAAAATTTTATTGCCTGTTTTAAAAAATCATTTCTTTTTTGACTGCTGTTTTTGCAGTAGGTTTTAATTTCTTCCAATACACATTCTGGAAGCTCAACACTTATTTTTCTATTTTCTGACAACAGACCCACCTCCATTGGTTTTAGGCTGTCTTAATTATATCATCTACTTATAAATTTGCAATTAGATTCTAATCCTAAAAATGAAGAAAAAGATGAGACTAATTAGCCCCATCCTTAAGTAGAGAAAATTTTTGAACACGATCATCAGTTACTGCAGACATTTTTTCATAGCCTTTAACCATTCTTTTTACAATTTCTTCTTTTTCAGTTTTGCTAAAATTATTCTTTCGGCGCAGCCTCTCCACTTTCTGACCACCTCATTATAAATGATTTTGAAATCCTCTTAGATAATGTAATTATATCTTAAATATGATGAGGTGTCAATCAAAAAATGAGACCAAGATTACTGTTATAACCGCATTTTCTCCAATTTATAACGCTTTTAACTATAATTGATAATAAAGCCCACTTTTTTTAATATATTTCAAAAGTTTAGCATAAACATCATGACTACAAATTGTGCTGCTGTCACCAATAAAAATCAATTTTCTTTTCGCTCTAGTTAAAGCAACATTGAGCCGTCTTAAATCTCTTAAAAAACCGATATTCTTATCATCATTACTTCTGACTGCAGAAAAAATAATCATTTCTTTTTCTCGACCCTGAAAAGCATCTACCGTATCAATTTCTACATCCTGAAATTTATTGTGCTGATTAATCAGATCAACCTGATCTTTATAAGCAGCAATAACTGCAATATCATTTTCAGGAATTGAAGCTTTGACTGCTCGATCCAATATATCTAGAGCTATTTCAGATTCTACTGGGTTATCATAAGAATTAGATCCTTCAAATGACCTTTCTTCAGCCTTCATTTCTTTTGTATCTAAAAATACTAATGGATACTCTGATTTTAGAGATTTAATAGTAAAACAATCATCCACTTCCAGCTCAATCCCAAGATCACTTAATTTTTGATCAGCAGCAGATTCAGCCGCAGTTAAACTATTGTCATAAAAGTAGATGCTGGAAAAACCCATAAGCTTCCTATTCATTCTATATTGAATTTTTAATAAAGAGCTTAAATTTTTCTGATAAGAGCTAATTAATTTTTCAAATAAAGAAATACTGAGACCCTCTTTAGCTGCCTCCTGGTTAACTACTGTTGGCGGCAGCTGTTTGTGGTCACCAATTAAAATAGTTTTATCAGCCTTTAAATATGGAATTAAAGCTGCTGGTTGAGTTGCCTGGGTAGCTTCATCAATAACACTTAAGTCGAAATCCATATCTGCTAAAAGATCAGATCCAGCTGAAATATTAGTAGTACAAATAATGTCTGCCTCGTCTAATAATTCTTCTACAGCTTTATTTTCTAATCTTTCAATCTCTTTAAAATATTTATCAATTTTCGCCTGAAGTTCCAACCAGCCTGCCATTTCTTGAATAACTTCTGGACTAATACCTCTAACATGATGCTCCAAATCTTTTTCAGCATAATTTTTTATTTCCTGATCTGAAAGTCCTCTTCTATATTTACCACCAGGGTAAATATAAGACTCCTGTTTATTAATTAAGTCAGATACCTCATCTCTTAATTTTTCCGCCTCAAGATAATCCTGATGTTTTAAAACAACCTTATCTAGAGTATGCTCTCTTAATTTTTTATTAACTCGGATTGGATGTCCAATTCGAATCACATTAAGCTCTTTTTCAGCCAAAAGTTCTAAGAGATTATCGACAGCTGTATTTGAGTCAGCCGCAGCTAAAACTTTATTTCCACCCTGAACAGCTTTATCAATTAATTCCACTGCTGTTATAGTTTTTCCAGTTCCTGGTGGCCCCTGAATTAAATAAAGGTCTTCCGCAGCCAAAGCATTCTCTACAGCATTTAACTGTGACTTATTTAAATAATCCAGACTCAAATCTAAACTGTTTGGTAATTCTGGTTTTTTTCGCTCCAATAAAATATCTCGTTTCCTTTTCTGCAGTTCATTTTCAGGATGTTTAATCTTTTCTAAAGCAGAAAACATTCGCTGAAAACTGGTATCATTGACAAATAAATCAATTCTTACTCCCTTATTATAAATAAATTCGGGTGGATAACTCTCAAAAGCAACAGTAATTGAATAAGCAGTTTTTTCAATTACTGTCCCAGTCGGATTATTCGGGTGTAAAGGTTTATTTAAACTAATCATTACTAAATCCCCAGGTGTAATTTGAGTCTCAGCCAGTCTTTCTCCTTTATATTTTGAAGTAAACTTAACTAAAGGCCGATGCCCAAAAGTTGTTCCATTATCTCTACCGTGAAGATCCAATAAAGCTCTTCCTTTTGCCTGCCTTTCTCTTGCAGATAAATATTTTATTTCTAACTTATGTCGGTCAATCTCTTCCTGTCTTTCTAGTTCGACCAAATTATGAAATTTATTATAATAATTAATAATATCTTTATCAATCAGATCATCCGGATTTTTTGCTTCTACCTGAACCTTTACTCCTCCAATTTGATTGTTGTCCATAGCTTCTATAATCTGAGGAGCAGACTCCCAATTTACTTCAACTTCTGCAATTTTATTTTTTTTGTCAATATTGATCTTACCAATATTATCACTTTCTGTCCCAGCTTCGTTAATAAATGCACCTACTATATCCCCTGGGCCAATACTATTATCAATATCTGAAATAACTAAAGTTACCACAACAACACCTCCAGTTTTATCTTTTTTTATTTTCTGGATCTTTAAATACCCTGGTACCTACTGTATTTTTTTGTCCCTGATATTTACCACGATATGGATTATCAGCTTTATTGTCCATCGAAGCAAATACAAGCTGACAGATTCTCCGATCGGATTCCAGTTTAATTGGCAACCGATTAGCATTATATAATTCCAGTGTTATTTGACCTTCAAAACCAGGGTCAACCCAGCCTGCATTCTGAATAAAAAGCCCCATCCGGCCGATTGAACTTCTCCCCTCTACAAAAGCAGTTAAATTATCTGGTAGTTTTATATATTCTTTAGTAGTTGCAAGCAAAAATGAGTGAGGTGGTATAATAATTTCATTACCCTTCACTTCTTCATAATTAACCTTATCATTTAGAGTCATAACTGGTAGAGAATTCTCATCCACCTTTAAAAAATCATTTCCCAACCTCATGTCAACTGAAGCGGGCTGGATTTGCAAATCATCTATAGGATCAATTACAAGCTCATTTTCGACCAACATTTTTTTTATTGTTTTATCTGATAATATCATTTTTTACCCCTTAAATTATTTTATTTTATAAATTCAAACTAACTAAATTATATTTATATATTTTTTCTAGTTTTAAGTCAATTCTTTCCAAACTGATGCTAAATTATCTACAATGTTCCCTGCAGTAAGCGCAAAATTGCTTTCTGCAGCAGCTGCATATTCTCCAGCTCTACCGTGAATATATACTGCTAAAGCTGCAGCTTCAAAGCTATTCATTCTCTGAGCTTTTAAGGAAGCTATTATACCAGTTAATACATCACCACTACCCGCAGTTGCCATTCCATTACAGCCACTGCTGTTAATATAGGCTCTTCCATCTGGAGCAGCAGTTATTGTTGCAGCTCCCTTTAAAACTAAGTTTAGATTGTTTTCTTTTGCAAAATTTCTTGCTACTTCTAAACGATTATTATTTATTTCAGAAATAGTTAAACCAGTCAATCTAGACATTTCTCCCGGATGTGGTGTCAAAATAAGCTCTCCCTGATAATCTCTTAACAGTTTTAAATCGGTAATTGAATTCAGTCCATCTGCATCTAAAACCAAAGGAACATTTAACTGCTCCAAAATATTGTTTATTACAGTCTGGACAGCTTCAGTTGAGCCAAGCCCCGGGCCAGCAGCTAAAAGATCAACTTTTTTTGAAAATTCCTTAATTTTTTCAAATGCTTTTTTTGCAATTACACCCTTTTGAGATGGAAGCGGAATTCCTACTAATTCTTCAACTTTTGAACTGGTTAAAGCTTCAATTTCTTCGCTAATTAATAAATAAACAAGTCCGGACCCACTTTTTAAAGCTGCCTTAGTTGTTAATAAAGGAGCACCTGTCATCCCACTAGAACCTGCAAACACAGCAACTTTACCAAAGTCACCTTTGTGGCCATAATTTTTTCTATAAGGAATTAACTTTTTTGCTTCCTGATGGTTAAATATTTTTAGGCCATCTCCATTTTTTTCAATAGTTTCTGCCTGAATCCCAATATTAATAACCTTAACTTCACCAGTGTAATCTCTACCTGGATATAAAATCAAGCCTCTTTTATATGCAGCCATAGTTGCTGTATAATCAGCTTTTAAAGCTCCTCCTGCTGTATTGCCTGTCTTCCCTATAACCCCTGATGGAATATCTACAGCAATAGTTATAGCTTGATCATTTATATTTTGATTAATTAAATTAATAATTCTTTTAATATTTCCTCTAAGCTCACCAGTAATTCCTGTACCTAAAAGTGAATCAATAATTAAATCACTATTCTTTATTTCAGCTAAAAACTTTGCTTTTTCTAAATTTGAAAATTGAACTATCTTTATTTTATTTAAAACAGCAAGTTCAAAATTCTTTTTGTTAACACCATTTAATTCATCTTTACTTGAACTCAAAATTATTTTAGGATTATAGCCCCAATTTTTCAAAATACGGGCAGCAGCCAGCCCATCTCCCCCATTATTCCCTTTGCCTACTAAAAAAGTAATCTTTATTTTAGATTTTTCCTCATAAACTAATTTTTTTTCTATAATTTCCTCAGCAAGCTTAGCTGTACCCAAAGCAGCTGATTCCATTAATAAAATTTCAGGATAACCAGCCTCTATAGTCTCCTGATCACATTTTGTCATCATTTTTGGAGTCAAGACTTCCATTTATTTTTCTCCTTCCATAATGATCTGAGCAATACTGTATTTTTTTTCGTGAGAAATTGATATAAAAATAGATCTAACCTTAATTTTTTCAGCTCTTCTGGCAGTTTTGTTATTTAATAGGACCTCAGGTTTTCCAAGTTCGTCATTAAGAATTTCAATTTCATGCCAGCTGTTATTTCTCATTCCAGTTCCTAAAGCCTTTAAGACAGCCTCTTTAGCTGCAAATCGAGCTGCAAAAGAAGCAACAAAATTATTTTTAGACTGACAGTATTCAATTTCTTTTGCTGTATAAATTTTTTTTAAAAAACGATCTCCGTACTTATTAATAAGCTCTTCAATCCTATTATTTTGAACTATATCTATTCCAGTTCCAATAATCATATTTATCCTTTCTAATATCGTATAAAATCTTATAACTACTCTTCTTAATAATTATATTAAAATTATGAGTTAAATGCAAAAAACCGAGCCCTATAAAGACTCGGTTTCAAATTTATTAGATCATTTATTCTACTGTTACACTCTTTGCTAAGTTTCTTGGTTGATCAATATCTTCACCACAATTTAAAGCAGTATAATATGCCAAAAGCTGTAGTGGAATAATTGCCAGTAGACCGGCAAAATCTTCATTTAAAACCGGCAGTTTAATTAAATGATTAACACTCTCTGTTTCGAATCTCTGATTTTCTTCAGTAATCAGTAATGTTTCAGCACCTCTAGCTTTAACTTCCTTTAAATTACTAAATAATTTCGGAAAAATATCAGCTCTACTTCCGAGAGCAACAACAGCCACTCCCTCCTCAATCAAAGCAAGTGTACCATGTTTTAATTCTCCTGCAGGGTAAGCCTCTGCATGAATATAAGAGATCTCTTTAAGTTTTAAAGCTCCTTCTAAAGCCAGAGTATAATCAGTATTACGTCCAATAAAGAAAATATTTTCTTTATCTGCGTAATTATCAGCAATAGCCTGAATTTGTTCTTTACTCTGTTCACTAAGCTTCCGAATCATTTCCGGTAGTTTAATTAAATCAGAAGTATAATCAGCTGTAATCTGCTCACTAATATTATCTCTCTGCCTCATTCCATCTATCAACAAAAGATAAAAGGCTGCTACCATATTTGTATAAGCTTTTGTTGAAGCAACAGCTATTTCAGGGCCAGCTTTTAGGTAGATTACCATATCAGATTCTCGAGCAATGCTGCTGTCCCTGGAGTTAGTCAGCGCTAAAACTGATGCTCCTTTTTTCTTTGCTAATCTCAAAGCCGCTAAAGTGTCAGCAGTTTCTCCTGACTGGCTGACAACAATCATTAAAGTACCAGCATCAATAATGGGATTACGATAGCGATATTCGCTTGCCACTTCAACTTCCACTGGAATTCTTAATTTATCTTCCAGCAGGTATTTAGCAAGTGCTCCAGAATGGTAAGCAGTACCACAGGCTACAATATGAATTTTATCATAATTATCAAGCCAGTTTTCAGCAAGACCACTGGCAGTTAAGTCAACATAACCACTTTTTAAATTATCTTCAAGTAATCTTTTTAAAGACTCAGGCTGCTCATGAATTTCCTTTAACATAAAATGCTGATATCCCTGTTTTTCAGCCATTTCAGCATCCCAGCTGATTTTTGTCTTACTTTTATTAGCTATCATATCACCATTAAATGTATAAATAGTAACTTCTTCTTTTCTAATATCAGCAATTTCTCCGTCTTCAAGTATATAAAAATCATTAGTATGTTCAAGATATGCTGGAATATCTGAAGCCAAAAAATTCTCGTTTTCGCCTAAGCCAATAATTAAAGGACTATCTTTACGGACAGCAATAATTCTATCTTTCTCCTGCCTTGACATGACAGCAAGTGCAAAAGACCCTTCCAACCTTTCAACAGTTTTATTAACTGCAGCCCTTAAATCGTCTTCGTAATAAGTAGAAATCAAATGAGCAACAACTTCTGAATCAGTTTCAGATTTGAACTGATGACCTGCTGCTGCTAGATCCTCTTTTAATTCTCTAAAGTTTTCAATAATACCATTATGCACTATTACAATTTCAGAAAAAGAATCAGTATGGGGATGTGAGTTAATATCAGATGGTCGACCATGAGTAGCCCATCTGGTATGTCCAATTCCAGTACCTCCATAAAAAATTTCTTCTTCTGCGCTTGATTTCAATTTATCTAATTTACCTTCTTTTTTTACAATTTTAACAGCCTTTTTCTCCTGAACAGCAATCCCAGCTGAATCATAACCTCTATATTCCAACTTTTTGAGTCCAGAAAGAAGTATCGGGGCCGCTTTTTTTTCTCCAATATAACCAACAATTCCGCACATATAGTATCTTAACCTCCGTTTTATTATTAATATTCAATTGTCAGCTATTATTTATTTCCTTTGTCTCAGTAATTACCCACTGATTTTAAGAAATAAACTTAAGGCAGAAAAGCTGCTGCCTGAAGGCATCCGCCGAAATTTCGATAACCTTCTTCCTCGTCCACCCAATTAAGATTCCGTTCCAATTGGGTTCTGGCGCTTTTATTTATAAATTTCCAACCACCTCCTTTAATTTAGATCAAATTCAATAATTTTTCATCAAAAAATCCTACCTTAACAACATTCGATTCTTTACAACAAATTTAAATAAACACAAATATAATATTATTATAAATTACTTAAAATAGCAAATCTTTAGTTCAATTCAGAACTAATTATTGAAGTTAATTTATTTTCCCATTTGTTCAAAAGTTCTTCATCCTTGCCTTCCAGCATCACTCTAATTAAAGGTTCTGTACCTGAAGCTCTAACAAAAACACGACCAGATTTAGATATTTCTGCTTCTGCAGCCTCAATTTCAGAGTTGATTTTAGCATTTCCTTTCCAGCCTTCTTTTTGATTTACTTCAACATTAGCTAGAATTTGGGGCCAATAATTCATTACTTTTTTCAGCTCAGATAAAGATTTATTTTTCTTTTTAATTATAGAAGCAATTTTAACTGCAGTTAATATACCATCACCAGTTGTATTATATTCACTAAAAATAATATGTCCTGATTTTTCTCCACCTAGCTTATAATCATTTCTAAGCATTTCTGCTAAAACATAACGATCCCCATTTTTAGTAATTACTAAATCAGCATCTACTTCTGCCAAACTTTCTTTTAAACCTAAATTACTGTATTTTGTTGTAACAACAGTTTTTTTGTTTAATTTATTTTCTTCTATCATAGCACGAGCAGCAACTGCCATAATATTATCACCTTCTACAACATCACCCTTTTCATCAATTAAAATAACTCGATCAGCATCCCCATCGTGAGCAACCCCAAGATCTGCTCCCAACTCAACAACTTTCTCAGCTGCCAGCTCAGGTGCAGTTGAACCACAGTTAACATTAATCTCTTCTCCATTTGGATGGTTATTAATTATATAAACTTCAGCACCTAAAGCTTCAAATACTGATGGAGAAGCCTTGTAAGCAGCCCCATTAGCACAATCAATAACAATCTTTAAACCATTCAATTTTTGCTCAGAACTATCTATAATAAAATTAGTATACTGATCTATCCAATCATATTTTTCTTCTACTAATCCAATTTCATTATCAATTGGATAAGGCAGCTCTTCAGAATGATCATTGAATATTAGTTCTTCTATTTCTAATTCAGCTTCATCAGTTAATTTGATTCCATTACTATCAAAAAACTTAATTCCATTATCAGCAGTTGGATTATGAGAAGCAGAAATCATAATTCCTCCAACAACATTTTTAATTCTGCTTAGATAACAAACACCCGGAGTAGGAATAATTCCCAAACGATAAACATCAATTCCAACAGAAGTTAAACCTGCCATTAAAGCTGCTTCCAACATATCTCCAGAAAGCCTTGTATCTTTACCAATTACAACTACCGGTCTTTCAACTTTAGAATCTTTGCTTAGAAAATATCCTCCAATTCTTCCTAATTTAAAAGCTAACTCACCCTTTAATTCGTGATTAGCTACTCCACGTACTCCATCAGTTCCAAACAATCTTTTTTCCAAATTATCCACCTCTATTTATTTTTATTAATTATCTTTTTGACTTACATTAACCAGTAAATATCCCGGATCGACTCCCATTAATCTCGCAGAACTGGGAAGTTCAACCTCAATTATTTTCATATTATCACCTGGGTCAACATTACGCAAATCAACATAAGCTGTTATATCTTCTTTTTTAATTTGAGAAAAATAAGAGACATAGTCAATTCTTACAACTGCTCGATCTACAGACATCGATTCCACCTGATAATTATCAGCTAAATTTCTTACTTTGATATCTATCAAAAACGAAGCTGCCTGTTCTTCACCAAAATTGAATACATTTGCTGTTTGATTACTGGCATATCCCCAGAGTAAAACAGCAATAAAGAAGGCCAAAATTAACTTTTTTTGATTTTCACTTAGAGAAAACATTTATAGGTGCCTCCTCACAAATGATTTTTCTCTTGACTTTTCAAAGCTGTGAGATAATTTCTCGCGCAGCTCAGACTTATCAAGGTGACGGCTTAACTGTCCATTTTCAGCAACAGAAATAACTCCTGTTTCTTCAGAAACTACCAGAGCTAATGCGTCAGATTCTTCAGTGATCCCAATTGCCGCTCTGTGCCTTGTTCCAAGTCGGGGATTAATATCAGAGCGAGTAGAAAGATTTAAAAAACAGCTTGCAGCCCTAATTCTACCATTCTCAATTATCAAAGCCCCATCATGAAGTGGTGATTCATGCTGGAAAATGCTGTAGAGAAGCTGTTTAGTTATTTCAGCATTCAACATTATTCCGGTTTCTATATAATTTTTCAAACCAACTCTACGTGAAATCACTATTAATGCACCAATATTTTGCTCAGACATTTCATCTGCAGCTAGAACTATTTCGTTAATTTCTTTTGGACCCCAATTTTGCCAGAATTGTTCTTTCAAAAACCCTCCCCGTCCAATTTGTTCAAGTGCTCTTCTTAATTCAGGTTGAAAAACAATTGGTAAAGCAACCATTATAATTGTTAAAAAACTATCCAAAAACCAGTTAACTGTATTTAGTTCTAAAAGCTGCGCCACTAGTGCGACTACAAAAATTAAACCTAAGCCCTTAATTAACTGTACTGCCCTTGTTCCTGAGATAATATTTAATAAATAATAAATAATGAAAGCAATTATAAAAATGTCTAATAAACTTGTTAAAACTTTCCAGGACAATTTTATCACCTCTATCTTAAATATTCGGCAAACGCCCGGGCAAACCCTGCTTATTTTCTCTAATCCATTCAAAAAAATAAATTTTTAAAGGATTCCTTGGTTTTTAATAGAAATATGAGAGAGGAGGTGATAATTTGAACAAAAATATTTTCTCTGATCAACGCCTTAATTACAAAGATTTTTTAATTGTCATTCTGTGCTGGTATTTTATAACTTTAAGCAGCTATTATATTAGTGAAAATGATTTTGCAGCCTTAATTTACATTAATGAAATTTTAAGTTTTGCAATAAATATTCTCTCTCATTTTATTTTTTTAATTATCATTTATAGTTATTTTAATCTTCTTTATGATTTCAGCCTGTCAGATTTAGGTTTTAAATTTAAATTTAAAAAAATAAATTTAAAAGCTCTATTTATTATCTTTTCTATCTTAACTGCAGGAGTAATTTTAATCAATCTTAATGCACAAAATAAAATAAACAACAGCTTTTTCCCTCTTCAACTAGGAAAAAATTTTTTTCAAGCAATTTATACTGATTTACCACTACTTGTTATCATTTTTACAGCACTACTTTTTACAGCTTGTGTAGAACAATTTTTATTTAATAAAGTAATATTTTCATTATTTGATCTTTATCTACCAACATTTATTGCTGTAATATTTAGTTCACTTTTTGCTTCTCTACTATTTTTAGAATTTAATCCAGCTTTTATTTTAATAATTTTTATTTCAGTTGTTATAAGTAATTATCTTTATATTATTACAGATTATAATTTATTTAGCTCGATAATATTTTACAGTTATTTTTTAACTCTTTATATTGCCTTTATTTATGGTTTTAAATTCATGTATATTTAAAGTATTTAATTTAGTAAAAAAGGCCGGCCAGCGGCCGACCTTTTTATTCATAAATTTTTACTTCCACAATTTAAAAATTTTAGTTAATTGATTAATCTTAGCAGAAGATTTTTCTTCATTATAGTTATGATTATGATATAAATCTCCACTACACTTTTCGCAATATAATGTACCAGACCAATTTTGGCTTCCACATATATTACATTTCACATTTTTATTTTTCATTATTATAAGCCCTCCTTATTATTCTTATAAAATTATATGAGCTTATCTAGAGTATAGCAGCAGCAATATTCACTGTCAAGATCTCACTTGAAAAAACAAAATTAAGAATTATTTGATAAAACGCTTATAATTAAAGTTGTAATTTCTAAATGGACTTCTTAAGCTAATAAGCTTATAGTATTTTTTACACTTTCCAATCCACCATTACAATAATTACGATAAAATTCATCTGCAAACGCCTTCAAGCCAATGTTAGCAGCATCTATAAGCGGAAGAAGCTCTTTTAAAGGCTTTTCATTAATAAACCCATTACTGATCATTATATTTTTTATTGCCTTTTTTCGGGCTATTTTAGCTGTTTCCAGCATATATTCATAAAAGACTATTGGTTCAGAGTAAGTGTAAGCAATATAATTGATCCCCCTATCAACAGCCTCATTAACAATTGCCTGAGGCGAATAATCTCTTAAAAAGGGTTTTTGCTGGCTAATTTGCCAATTTTGCATTCATGTGGACATAACTTGCAGCGAATTTTTTCCCCCTCTAAATTATAGAATTTAGCTGGATAGTTTTTAATCATTTTCCTCAAACCTTCTCACTTGAAAACGATAAATTTCCACATTAGTGTCCTGATTTAACCCTGCTTTTCTTTTAGCGATATTTATCTGTTTTTCTGGAGTATCTATTCCATCTAAATCTGGCAGTAATAAACCTGTTTGGTGTCCACCTTTTACTAAAATACCATATTTTTTGGGATCTAATTCTTCTTCATCTCTTACCAGTTCTGGTTCTGACAATATATCAACTGAAAACTTAATTTCATTTAGTTCTTCTTTATTTACTTCAGGAAATCTAGGATCATTTTCAGCAGCCGTCATTGCATTACTAATAATTTCATAGGCAGCATTTTTTTGAACCGCTTTAAAAGTTCCCATACAACCTCTTAAATTACTATTTTTCTTTAAAGTAACAAATACACCAGCCTGCTTTTTTAAAATTTCTGGAAGTTCATTCTCATCAACTTCAACCTCTCTACCTCTAATGATATACTCCTCAACTGCTCTTCTTGCTAAATCGGTAATAAATTTTTCTTGATTCATAGTTATCACTCCTAGTATAATATACTCTATGCTTTTAAAAAAGTTTATTTTATATCTATAAAAATAGTACCATATCCAACACCAAAAGGCCCTTCATAGGAATTTACACTGATTTCTAAATCTAATTCATCTAAAGCTCCCAGCATAGTTACAATGGGCCTTAAGCCACATTCTCCAGCTTTCTCAACTAGTTCAGGTTCAAAATTTAAAATTGATTTGAAGTCTTGTTCCTTAAAATATTGAATTAATCGCTCATCAAAAAGATGCGCTTTTGGATTGAAACCAGCAGGTGCACCCTTTTTAAGTCGATGAGATAAGTCACCACTTGCAATCACAGCAATTTGATAACCCATTTCAGCTGCATTTTCTTTAATTTCTTTACCAATTTGATATAATTCTTCATATGAAATAAAACCAATTGATAGAGGTAAAATAGGTAATTTGATGTCAAATTTTTTAAAATAATGCAGAGGAACCATAATTCCATGGTCTAATTCTTGATCTATTCCATAATTGTTTAAATCTTTTGTTCTAAGCGGCTGTAGAGATAATTTTTTCCCTCTGGTTCTAGCTATTAATTTTTCAGCAAATTCAACATCTGACTCTTCCTTAAACTTAATTTTAGGATATGAAAAATCACCAAAATCACCATAAAGTTCTTTTTTGACAATTAAAGAAGCTGTAGAACGAAATACCGGGCCGTGTGGTGTAATAAAAACCACTAAATCAAGTTCATCCTTAAATTCAGCTATTTCTGCTGCTGTCTTTTTAAATCCCTGAACAGTTTTTTCTGCCTTTTTTAATTCCCGACCCCCAATTTCTTCGATAACAATCGGCGGGTGCGGCAGTAAAGCAGCACATTTAACTCCCATAAATTTCACCTCCGCTAAAGTTAAGCTCTAAATCAATGCAGATAAATTTAATTTTACTTCCAAAAAATTAAAAATTCTTAACTAATTCCTCTATCATTTATATTATACAACAAATTAACTGATAAAAAAACACCTCTAAGCCTACTTTTCGCTGATACATTTTATTAATTATAACTTAGTTAACACTGGAAGGCCTGCCTTTTCTATTTTTATAATCTATTTGAATATTTTATTTTAAAGCTGAGCATTAAAATGAATGACTAAATAAATTATTTTATTATAACTTGATGAATAAAAAAACTTAGTTGAGCCGAAGAGCAAGGACGCTCTGAGCTGAGCTAGAAACAGGACGTTTCTTTGCTCAGGCAGCTCAACTAAGTTCTTTTATGAGTCTTAGTTATTGTAATAATTTTTTCTGGATTGATATTTTAATGCTCAGCTTTAAAATAATTAACTAATACTGAGATTATAAAAAAGAAAAAAGCAGAGCCTGAGCTCTGCCTGTAATAAAATGAAAAATAAATATTATCTTTTTGAGAACTGTGGACTTTTTCTCGCTTTTTTGCGACCGTATTTCTTTCTTTCAACCATACGGGAGTCTCTGGTTAAGTAACCAGCTTTCTTAAGTGGTCCACGATAATCTTTATCTACTTCCAGTAACGCTCTAGCAATTCCATGTCTAACTGCTCCAGCTTGACCTGAAAGTCCTCCACCTCTAACATTTACTAATACATCAAATGTTCCATCAGCATTAACTAATTCTAAAGGTGACATAATATCTTTAATTAAAGATTTTCTATTAAAATAGGTATCAATATCTTTGTCATTTACTAAAAACTTTCCATCTCCAGGCAGCAGGCGAACACGAGCTGTAGAAGTTTTTCTACGACCTGTACCTCTATATTGTACTTCAGAAGCCATCTATTAAATTCCTCCTTTCAGAATTAAAGTTCTAATTTTTCTGGCTGTTGAGCCTGATGTGGATGGTTTGATCCACTATATACTTTTAACTTTTTTAACATTTTTCTACCTAATTTATTGTGTGGTAACATACCCTTTACAGCTTTTTCGATTATAAACTCTGGGTCTTTAGCACGAAGTTCCTTATAAGTAATTTCATTAATACCACCTGGGTGATTAGTGTGACTGTAATGTTTTTTATCGTCCCACTTCTTTCCAGTTAATTTTACTTTCTCAGCATTAACAACAATTACATAATCTCCCATATCTACATGAGGAGTAAAAGTTGGCTTATGCTTACCTCTAATATACTGAGCAATTTCAGATGCTAGTCTTCCTAAAGTTTTATCTGCAGCATCAACTACGTACCAGTTGCGCTCTACACTTTCATTATTGGCCATATATGTTGACATAACTATACCTCCTTAGTTAAATACTCTCTATAATTACATGAATATATTCTCAACGGGGCTTGTTGTTGGACAGAATAATTCATAGTAATTTTAATACAATCTTCTGCTTTTGTCAAGTTAAACGAAATAAATTAATCATAAAATACTTCTATTAAAGTTAAACCCTGAGCCGGAGCAGTAAAACCAGCATTGTTTCGATCACAACTCTGCAGAACATTTTGCAGTTCAAACAAAGATCTTTTTTTGAGACCGGTTTCAATTAGTGTACCGGCTAAAATTCTTATCATATTATATAAAAAACCATTTCCAATAACATCGATCCAAATCTCATCATTTTCTGCTTCATAAAGATTTAATGAGTAGATATCTCTAACTGTAGATCCTACTGAAGAACCAGCAGCACAAAATGAAGCAAAATCATGACAGCCTTCAAAAATTTCAGCTGCTTTTTGCATAAGTTTTAAATCAAGTTTTTTATGAACATTATATACAAAATTACGGACAAAAACTGAATTAAAATTACTGTTTAGAATTCTATATCTATATTTTTTGCCCCGTGCATCATAACGAGAATGAAAATCAGCACTAACTTTTTCAGCTTTTTTACAAATAATATCATTAGGCAGCTCACTATTTAAAGCAAGTGGTATTTTTTCTGCAGGAATATCAATATCTAAAAAGAAATTTGCTGTCTGACCAGCCGCATGAACCCCAGCATCTGTTCTTCCTGCACCTGTTACAGAAACTCTGCTTTTATTTATTTTTGATAAAGCCTTCTCCAGCTTCTGCTGAATTGTCTCGTTAGTATTTTTTTGAATCTGCCAGCCGCTATAGTTTGTCCCATCATATTCAATTATTATTTTATAATTTTGTCTCATCTCAATTATCACCTAATAAAATGATACAGCAACTGCCAGTATAATTATCATTCCTAAGGCAACAAAGTCATAATATCTATATTCTAACTCATGCAGCCTTGTTCTACCCTCTCCACCTCGATAGCATCTTGATTCCATTGCCAGCGCTAGATCATCTGCTCTTCTAAATGCACTAATAAATAAAGGAACAAGTAATGGAATTAAGCTTTTTGCTCTTTGAATTAAATTACCCGATTCAAAATCAGCACCTCGGGCCTGCTGAGCTTTCATTATTTTATCAGCTTCTTCCAGTAAAGTTGGAATAAACCTTAAAGCAATTGTCATCATCATTGATAGTTCACTTGCCGGAACTCCAAATCTTTTTAGGGGTGATAAAATATATTCAATTCCATCAGTTAACTGCAGAGGAGAAGTCGTTAAAGTTAAAAGGGATGTAAATAAAATTAAAATAAAAATCCTACTTACCATAAAAAAACCAGTATAGACACCTTCAGACTCAATGGAAATAAATTTCCAGGACCAGAGAACCTGACCACCTTTGGTTAAAAATATATGAATAAATAGAGTAAATAAAACCAAAATCAAAATTGGCTTCAACCCTTTTAAAACTTTTTTTACTGATATTTTAGATAGCAATATTACAACCAAAACAAAGGCTGTAAAAAATCCAAAACCTATAAATGAATCAATAGTAAACAGAGCTATTATCAAAATTGTGGTAATCATAATTTTAATTCTGGCATCTAAAGCATGAATAATAGAATCACGAGCTATATATTGACCAATTGTAATATCTTTTAGCATATTATTTGCTCCTCAATGCTTTAGTTATTTCTGCTGATGCTTCAGATATCGAAAATAAATTTGTATTTACTTTCAAACCTCTTTCATCTAAGCGGTGTAAAATTTCAGTAATCTGTGGTAAATCCAAAGATAGTTTATGTAATTTCTGCTCCTTTGAAAAAACCTCAACAGGATTATCATCAATTACAACTTCGCCCTGATGCATTACAATAACTCTACTTGATAATTCAGCAATTTCTTCCATTCGATGAGATATTAATATAATAGTCATTTCCAACTCTTGATAAAGATACTGCAGCAGTTCTGCCAGCTGTTTTCGAGCCTGAGGATCAAGTCCAGCGCTTGGTTCATCTAAGACTAAAACATCTGGTTTTAAAGCTAAAACACCAGCAATAGCTACTTTTCGCTGCTGACCTCCACTTAAATTAAATGGAGACCTATCCTTAAACTCACTATAATCAAGGCCAACTAATTCCATAACCTCTTTTACTCTAAGTTGAATCTCATCTTTTTTAAAACCCAGATTTTTTGGACCAAAGGCTATATCCTGATAAACAGTTTCTTCAAACAACTGATGTTCTGGATACTGAAAAACCAAACCAACATGGCGTCTGATTTCTTTTAAATTATTTTTTTCATTAGTAATATTTTTTCCATTAACCTTTACAGTTCCAGAGCTGGGAATTATTAATCCATTAAAAAGCTGAACTAAAGTAGATTTACCAGAACCTGTATGTCCTACAATTCCAATAAATTCTCCCTTGCTTATTTCTAAATTAATATTTTTTAGGGCTTTAACATTATTATCATCCTGATAGACATGGCTAACATTATCAAGTTCTATTAACATAATGCTTCCACCAACTCATCTATGCTCAAGATATCAGGGACATCAATTTTTTCCTGACGCAGATATTCAGCAACTTCAACTGCCACAGGAATGTCTAAATTTATCTCTTTTAATTGCTCAACTAATCTAAAAATAGTCTTTGGGCATCCCTTATGCAAAATTTCTCCCTGGTTCATAACAATAACTTTGTCTGCATCCACAGCTTCCTCCATAAAATGAGTTATATGCACAACAGTAATCCCTTTTTCTTTGTTCAGGTACTGTACCGTTTCCATAACTTCTTTTCTTCCTTGCGGATCAAGCATTGCAGTTGGTTCATCAAGAACTATACAATCAGGTTCCATGGCAATAACCCCAGCAATAGCAACTCTCTGTTTTTGACCGCCAGATAATTTGTGCGGTGCAAATTTTTGAAATCCAGACATCCCAACCATTTCTAGAGATTTGTCAACTCTTTGACGAATCTCTTGACTAGGAACACCAAGATTCTCTGGTCCAAATGCTACATCATCTTCAACCATAGAAGCAACCAGCTGATTATCAGGGTTTTGAAAAACCATTCCAACCTTCTGTCTAATCTTCCAGGTATTATCAGGATTATTAGTATTTAAACCATCTACAAATATTTCTCCTGTAGAAGGAGTTAAGAGTACATTCAATAACTTTGCCAGGGTAGATTTGCCCGAACCATTCGAACCAATAATAACAGCAAAATCACCGGCTTCTATCTGCAGATTTATATCTTGCAGAGCCGGTCTATCACTGTTTTCATTTTGATAAAGAAAATCTACCCCATTTATTTCTATCAGGCTCATATTAACACCTTCATTCAGTATTATTCTACCAATTCAATAATTGCTTGTTTTGCTGCATCTCCTCTGCGGGGATACATCTTCAAAATTCTTGTGTAACCACCAGGTCTTTCAGAATACTGAGGTGCAATTTCATCAAATAATTTAGTAACAACTTCTTTATCTTTGATTTTACTCATTACTTTGCGTCTAGAAGCTAAGTTATTAGTCTTCGCAGCTGTAATAAGTTTCTCAGCATAAGATCTTAATTCTTTAGCCTTAGGTAGTGTAGTTTCGATTCTTCCTTCACGAAAAAGTGATGTAGCCATGTTGCTTAACATCGCCTTACGATGAGAAGATCTTTTCTGTAATTTACGCTTAGCCACCTAAAATCCCTCCTTAAATTTCATTCTCTTTTAAATCTAGTTCCAGTTCATCTAATTTATCTTTAATTTCCTGTAAGGATTTTTTCCCAAGATTACGAACCTTCATCAGATCATCTTCAGTTTTATCAACAAGTTCTTCAACTGTATTGATACCGGCCCGTTTTAGACAATTGGAAGAACGAACAGAAAGTTCTAATTCTTCAATTGTTGTATCAAGGATCTTATCCTTTTCTTCTTCTTCTACTTCCACCATAATCTCCACATCTTCGATTTCATCAGTAAGATTGATAAATAATTCAAGATGTTCAACCATGATTTTAGCAGCAAGACTGATAGCATCATCAGGATTAATACTACCATTAGTATTGACCTCTAAAACTAAACGGTCAAAGTCAGTTACCTGACCAACTCTGGTATTTTCAATATTAAAATTAGCTCTTTCAATAGGACTGTAAGAAGAGTCTATTGGAATTAAACCAATTACATTATTTTCAAATAAATCTTTATTTTCTTCAGCAGTATGATAGCCTCTACCTTTATGAACAGTTGCTTCTAGTACTAATCTACCATCTTCAGCAAGTGTAGCTATATGATGATCTTTATTAACAACCTGTACATCACCTGAAGAAACAAAGTCACCAGCTGTAACTTCTCCCTCACCTTCTGCTTCTAATCTAATAGTTGTTTCTTCATCACCTGAATACTTAACAACTACCTCTTTTAGATTCAGAATTAGATCTGTCATATCTTCAACTACTCCTGGAATAGCTGAAAATTCATGCTTTACTCCCTCTACCTTTACTGAAGTAAGTGCAGCTCCGGGTAAAGAAGAAAGCAGGATACGACGCAGAGAATTACCAAGAGTAGTACCATAACCTCTTTCTAAAGGAGAAATTTCATAACGACCATAGTTCTCATCACTTTCAAGTCTTTCCACACGTGGTTTTTCAATTTCTATCATCTTATCAGCTTACCCTCCTTATATTAACAATTTTATGACTGAGGGTATTCATTTACCGTGAATAATACTCGACAATCAGGTGTTCTTCTACCGGATAATCGATATCTTCCCTCTCTGGTAATCCAACAATTGTACCTTCAGCTTTTTCAAGATCAGAATTAACCCATTCCTGTGTAGTAAAGTCAGCATTATATTCAAAGATCTCTTTAAAACGTTTGGACTTACGGCTGGAATCTTTCACACTAATAACATCATCTACATCAATTTCATATGAAGGAATGTCAACTTTGCGTCCATTCACTTTAATATGTCCGTGTAATACAAACTGTCTTGCTTCACTGCGAGAGCTGGCAAAACCCATTCTGTAAACGACATTATCTAATCTTCTTTCTAATAATTGGAGGAAGTTTTCACCTGTAACTCCATTTTCATTTTCTGCTTTTTCAAAGTAATTACGGAACTGCTTTTCCATAATACCGTAAATTCTTCTAACTTTTTGTTTTTCTCTTAACTGTGAACCATATTCAGAAACTTTCTGGCGACCCTGACCATGTTCACCTGGAACATAAGGTCTGCGGTCAAAAGAACATTTATCACTATAGCAGCGGGCGCCTTTTAAATATAATTTTTCACCTTCACGCCTGCATAATTTACAAACTGAACCTGTATATCTTGCCATTTTTACACCTCAACTTTCTATTATATAATTATATACGTCTTCTTTTTGGGGGTCTACAACCATTATGTGGAATAGGAGTAATATCTTTAATTAAAGTAATATTTAAGCCGGCAGACTGAAGAGTTCTAATTGCAGATTCTCTACCAGAACCGGGTCCTTTAACAAAAATTTCAATTTCCTTCATTCCCATATCTTTTGCTTCTTCAGCAGCATTTTCTGCAGCCAACTGGGCAGCAAAAGGGGTGCTTTTTCTGGAACCTTTGTAACCAACTTTTCCAGCACTTGACCAGGCAATTACTTTACCTTCTTCATCAGTAATTGAAATAATTGTATTATTAAATGTAGATTTAATATGAGCCTGACCCTTTTCTATATTACGCTTAACCTTTTTTCTTCTACGCTGTTTTTTCTTATTTTTAGCCATTAATTAAATTCCCTCCTTACTTAGCTGGTTTTGATCTTGTTACACCAACAGTTTTCTTAGGTCCTTTACGTGTACGAGCATTTGTCTTAGTTCTCTGTCCACGTACAGGTAAACCTCTGCGGTGACGAAGACCACGGTAACAACCAATATCTTTTAATCTTTTAATATCAGCTCTTCTTTCTCTTCTTAGTTCACCTTCAACAATATAGTTATTATCAATTTCACTTCTTAAATCTGAAATTTCAGCTTCTGTTAAATCTTTAATTCTTGTATCAGGATCAATACCTGTGTTTGCAAGAATTTTTTGAGAAGTAGTTTTACCAATACCATAAATATATGTCAATCCAATTTCTACCCTTTTATTTCTAGGAAGATCAACACCTTCAATTCTAGCCATGATTTCACCTCCAGTATTTTTTATCCCTGACGCTGTTTATGCTTGGGATTTTCACAAATAACCATTACTTTACCATTGCGTCTGATAACTTTACATTTATCACAAATCGGCTTAACTGATGGTCTTACTTTCATTAACAATCACCCCTTGTGGTAATTTATTTCGCTTTATGTCGATAAGTTATCCGGCCACGACTCAAGTCATAGGGAGAAAGTTCTACTGTTACCTTATCACCAGGTAAGATTCGTATAAAATTCATCCTCATTTTTCCTGAAACATGTGCCAGAACTTTGTGTCCGTTTTCCAATTCTACTCTAAACATTGCATTTGGCAGGGGTTCAACAACTGTACCCTGGACTTCAATAGGATCTTCTTTTGCCATAAATTATTTTACCTCCTCTTTGCTGAGATAATCCTTTAAAACTAAGCGAACATCTTCATTACGCACTCTTTTTTTACTCTTTAACCAGCGTAAAAATTCATTTGAAATCTCTCCAGTGCCCTCTAAATGTTTGCCGTTTTTATACTTCGGATTATTAAATTTTTTCTTAACACCATCAACAACTTTGAATTTATTTTTAAAACTATTATCTATTACCAAATAATAATTTCCTTTATCTCTGCCGGCAGTTGACTTTACAATTTCGCCAACTTTAAAAGCAGTATCCAAAAATATCACTCTTTTCTCTGTGCTTCTTTTTGCACGCACTGTTCATTATACCATAGATAAGATAAACTCTGCAATAAAAGTTATAGTTTACTTAATATTTCAACTCCAGCTTTAGTTATTGCAATAGTATGCTCAAAATGTGCAGATAAACTTCTATCTTTTGTTACTACTGTCCAATCATCCTCTAATGTTTCGACTTCATAACTACCAATGTTAACCATTGGCTCTACAGCAAGGGTCATCCCCTCTTTTAACTTTGGGCCCTTACCTGCTGGGCCAAAGTTAGGTATCTGTGGATCTTCATGCATATCACGGCCAATACCGTGACCCACATAATCTCGAACCACAGAAAACCCATTTTTTTCAACATGTTCTTGTACAGCATGAGAAATATCAAATAATCTGTTGCCGATAACTGCTTTCTCTAATCCTTTAAGAAGAGATTCTTCTGTTACTTTTAATAATTTGCTGGCATTTTCAGAAATTGATCCAACTGCATAGGTTCTGGCAGCATCACCATTAAAACCTTCATAAAAAGTCCCAATGTCAATACTTACTATATCACCATTTTCTAAAAAGCGGTGTTCAGCAGGAATACCATGTACAACTTCTTCATTAATTGAGATACAAACTGAGGCTGGAAAACCCTGATAACCTTTAAAAGAAGGAACAGCTCCTCTGCTGCGAATAAATTCATCAGCAAACTGATCTAGTTCAGCTGTTGAAATACCAGGTTTAATCTTTTCAGATAAAAAAGCGTGGGTTTCAGCAACTATTTGGTTTGCTTCACGCATTATATCAATTTCACGCCTCGATTTCAAGATAATCATTATTTATTCTCCTCAATTAACTTCAAAAGTCTTTTCTGCACTTTATCAATTCCACCAATACTTTCAACTTCATGCAGTATTCCTTTTTTCTGATAATAATCTGCAAGTTTAGCAGTTTTATCTTTATTAACTTCAATTCTTTTTTTAACTGTTTCTTCCTGATCATCACTACGCTGAATAACTTCGCCACCACACTTATCACAAACACCCTCAACTTCAGGAGGATCGTTTTTAACATGATAGGTAGCACCACAATCTACACAAACCCTGCGGCCAGCAAGTCTTTCAACTAAAACATCAATTTCAGCCTGCAGATAAATAACTAAATCGAGTTCTCTATTCTGCTCTGCTAAAATTTGATCTAAGGCTTCAGCCTGTGCGATTGTACGAGGAAAACCATCTAAGATAAATCCATTTTCACAATCGGATTCTTTTAATCGTTCTTCAACAATTCCAATTGTTACTTCATCTGGGACTAATTCGCCAGCATCAATAAATGACTTAGCTTTTTTTCCTAAAGGAGTTTTATTTTTAATTGCTTTTCTAAAAATATCTCCAGTAGCAATGTGAGGAATTTCAAGTTCGCTTTCTAATTTTTTTGCCTGAGTTCCCTTACCTACACCAGGTAAACCCAGTAAAATCATATCCATTTAATTTCCTCCTTTTTATTTCATGAAACCTTCATAGTGTCTCATCAGGAGATGGGATTCGATCTGTTCCATAGTTTTTAAAGCTACACCTACCATAATTATTAGGGATGTACCTCCAAAACTAATTGTTACACCTGTTAATGGCTGCATTGCAAAAGGAAGTAATGCAACAATTGTTAAGAATATAGCTCCTGCAAGTGTAACTCTCATTAATACTTTATCTAAATAATTAATGGTTGGTCTTCCAGGTCTAATACCAGGAATAAAACCACCATATTTCTTCATGTTATCTGCTACTTCTTCTGGATTAAAGGTAATAGCAGTATAGAAATAAGTAAAGAATAAAATCATCAAACCATATAATACCATATAAAGCGTTGAACCAGGACTAATAGCATTTGCTAAGCCAGCTGCCCAGTCATAAGGTAATACCTGAGCAATAATCCCAGGGAATAAAAGCACAGATGAAGCAAAAATTACTGGAATTACTCCAGCCTGATTAATCTTCATTGGAATATGAGTGCTTCTACCACCATAAACTCGACGGCCAACAATTCTCTTAGAATACTGAACTGGAATTCTTCTTTCACCCTGCTGCACAAAAATTATACCAGCGATGATGATAATTGCCAGAACAGCAAAAATGAGAATATTTAAAATTGAAATTGTTCCTGCTTGTAATAACTCATATGTGTTATACATATCTGATGGAAAACGTGAAATAATAGATGTGAAAATGATAATAGAAATACCATTTCCTATTCCTTTATCCGTAATTTGCTCACCTAACCACATTAAGAAAGCTGTTCCTGCAGTTAAACTTACAATAATTAAAGCAATATCAAATACGCTTGCATTAGGTACTGCTCCAAAACGCTGAATATATAGTGTGATACCAACTGCCTGAATAACAGCAAGTACAATAGTACCATATCTAGTATACTGAGCAATTTTTTTACGGCCCTCATTACCCTGTTTAGAAAGTTCTTCTAATTTCGGTATAACTACAGTTAACAACTGCAGAATAATCGAAGCAGTAATGTAGGGAGTAATGCTCATCGCAAAAATTGTAAAGTTGCTTAACGCACCACCTGCAAATAAATCTAAAAAATCAAGTGCCCCGCCAAAGTTTCCACCAAAAAGTCTCTCCTGAAGTAATGCTACATCTACTCCAGGAACAGGTATATGTGCTCCCAGGCGGTAAACTGCCATCATAGCAAGCATAAATAAAACTTTATCTCTAAGTTCTTTTACTTTAAAAACATTACCGAGAGCCTTTAGCAACTTAAATCACCTCTGACTTTCCGCCAGCAGCTTCTATTTTCTTTCTGGCAGAAGCAGTAAATGCCTGTGCTTTAACATCAAGGGCAACATTAACTTCACCTTTGCCTAAAATTTTAACACCATTTTTAGCAATGTTATCAATAACTCCCTGATCTAATAACACCTCAGGTGTTACAGTTTCATCAGCATTAAATCTGTTTAATTGATATACATTTACTTCATTAAATTCTTTTTTAAATTTATTGTTAAATCCTCGTTTTGGAAGACGTCTGAATAGTGGAGTTTGACCACCTTCAAATGTAGGGCGTACTCTTCCTCCCGCACGAGAGTTCTGTCCATTTGCACCTCTACCGGAAGTATAGCCGCTTCCAGAGCCAGTACCGCGACCAACTCTTTTACGATTTTTCTTATATCCAGCAGCAGGCTTAAGATTATTTAATTTCATCCTTACACCTCCTTAATATTTATCCAATTAATTCTTCTACAGATTTACCTCTTAATTTGGCAACTTGTTCTGCACTTTTAAGTTCACTTAGACCTGTAATTGTAGCATTGATCATATTAATCGGATTTGATGTTCCCAGAGATTTAGTTAAAATATCACTAATACCTGCAAGTTCGATTACCGCACGTACAGGACCACCAGCAATAACACCAGTACCAGGAGCAGCGGGCTTTAGTAATACTCTACCTGCACCAAAAACTCCAGTTTTCTCATGGGGAATTGTAGTATCTACAATTGGAACTTCGATTAACTCTTTTTTAGCTGCATCAATACCTTTTCTGATGGCTTCAGGTACTTCGTTTGCTTTACCAATACCTGCACCAACATGGCCTTCTCCGTCCCCTACAACTACTAGGGCACTAAAGCTAAATCTGCGGCCACCTTTTACAACCTTAGCAACACGGTTAATATTAACTACGCGCTCCTCAAGGTCGAGTTTATCAGCGTTAATTTTACTCATTAATTTACCTCCTTATTTAAAACTTTAGCCCTTCCTCCCGGGCAGCATCAGCCAGAGCTTTTACTCGGCCGTGATATTTATATCCACTTCTGTCAAATACTACTGTATCTACACCCTTTTCCAGTGCTCTACTTGCAGCTAACTCTCCTACTTTTTTAGCAGCATCTTTGTTGCTTGCTGCTTCAATCGAATCGCGAAGAGCTGGATCGAGAGTAGATGCAGAAGCAATAGTTTCTCCAGATAAATCATCTATAATCTGCACATAAATATGCTTTAAACTGCGGGTTACATTCATTCTTGGACGGTTAGGTGTACCCACAACTTTATTTCTAATTCTCTGATGGCGTTTTTGTCTTGCTTCTCTTTTTCCCATCACTTTCACTCCTTTCTATTAACCAGTTTTACCAACCTTACGTCTAATATGTTCTCCAACATATTTAATTCCTTTACCTTTGTAAGGTTCTGGTTTTCTTACTTCACGAATCTTAGCGGCTGTATCTCCAACACGCTGCTTATCAATACCTTTAACTGTGATATTTGTATTTTTTTCAACCTCAAATGAAATATCACCTTCAGCTTCAATAATTACTGGGTGAGAATATCCAACTTCAAGCTTCAGTTTATCTCCCTGAACCTGAGCATTATATCCTACACCTACCATTTCTAATTTCTTTTCAAAGCCTTTGCTGACACCTTCAACCATACCTTCGATTAAGCTTCTAACTAATCCGTGCATGGAGCGTGATTCAATATCTTCACCATTGCGTTCAACGACAATCTCGTTGTCTTCGACTTTGATATCAATACCAGCTTTAAAAGTTCTTTCTAATTCACCTAATGGGCCCTTAACTTTTACAGTCTGACCATCAACGTTAACTTCAACTTTTTCTGGTATTTCAATAGGTAGATCACCAATACGTGACATAAATTTCACCTCCGTAGATTTTATCTAAAGAAGCTCTCTAATTACCAAACATAACAGAGAACTTCTCCACCGATTCCTTTTTCTCTTGCTTCTTTATCACTCATAACACCCTGGGAAGTAGAAATCACAGCGATTCCTAAACCTCCTAGTACCTGAGGCACTTCATCTTTACCTACATATACTCTTAAACCAGGCTTACTGATTCTTTTAATTCCACTGATTACTTTTTCATCATTATCTCCGTACTTTAAATACACCCGAATCATGTTCTGAGGTTTTCTTTCAACTAATTTTACATCATTAATGAAACCTTCATCTTTTAGAAGTTCACCAATGCTGGTTTTAACCTTAGAAGCGGGAATATCAACTCTATCTTTCCCTACACTATTAGCATTGCGAATCCGGGTCAGCATATCTGCTATTGGATCTGTTAAATTCATTTACAAACCTCCTTCCAGTTTTACCAGCTTGCTTTTTTAACTCCAGGAATTTCGCCTTTGTGGGCTAATTCTCGGAAACAAATTCTGCATAAATCAAACTTTCTCATATATCCACGTGAACGTCCACATCTACTGCAGCGATTCACTTTACGTGTCTCAAATTTAGGCTCTTTATTGGCCTTTTCGATTAGAGCTTTACGTGCCAAACTAAACCCCCCTTAAATTTATAGGTCTTTACTTCTTATAAGGCATTCCCATTAATGATAATAGTTCAAATGCTTCTTCATCTGTTTCAGCAGAGGTTACAATAGTAATCTCCATACCATGAACATCATCAACATCATCAATATTAATTTCAGGGAAAACAGTGTGCTCACTTATTCCTAAACTGTAATTACCGCGACCGTCAAATGATTTAGGAGATACACCTCTAAAATCTCGGATACGTGGCATTGTAATATTAATCAATTTATATAAAAACTCAAACATCTGCTCACCGCGAAGAGTAACTTTTACTCCAACCGGCATACCTTCTCTAATTTTGAAATTAGCGATAGATTTTTTTGCACGAGTTACAGTAGGACTCTGTCCTGTTATTCTTGCGATCTCATCAACAACAGTATCCAGAAGTTTAGTATCTTCTTTAGCATCTCCTAACCCAACATTAACAACAACTTTTTCTAGCTTTGGAGCTTCCATTACATTGTTGTAATTAAACTTCTCCATTAGTTGAGGTAGAATTTCTTCTTTATATTCATTAGCTAATACTGACATTTCTGGACCTCCTTCCGCTTATTTATTTATCAACAACTTCGTCACATTTTTTGCATTTTCTTACTTTAGTTCCGTCATCTAAACGTTCTGCGCCAACCCTTGTCTTTTCGTCACAACGGGGGCAGACGAGCTGAACATTTGAAGCATGAATTGCTGCTTCGTTTTCTATAATTCCACCCTGCGGCATATCCTGAGTAGGACTTACATGACGGTGTACAATATTAACACCCTCAACAATTACGCGATCTTTTTTAGGAATTACTTTTAAAATCTCACCGCGCTTACCTTTATCCTTTCCGGATATAACTTCCACAGTGTCACCTTTTTTAATTCTCAATCCAATCCCCTCCTTCTATAATACCTCCGGTGCAAGGGAGATAATCTTCATATAATTCTTTTCCCTCAGTTCACGGGTCACAGGACCAAAAATACGTGTACCCTTAGGATTATTGTTGTCATCGATTATTACTGCTGCATTTTCATCAAATCTAATATAGGTGCCGTCTTTGCGCTTTAAAGATTTTTTGGTTCTAACAACTACTGCTTTAGCAACCTCACCCTTTTTCACCATTCCATTTGGAATAGCTTCTTTAACGCTGACTACTATTACATCTCCAACTTTAGCATATTTCTTTTTGGAGCCTCCAAGTACCTTAATACATAAAAGTTCTCGGGCACCTGAATTATCCGCTACCTTTAAACGGCTTTCAGATTGTATCATTTTCAGGCCCTCCTTTCTACTACCAGGACTTATTTTGCTTTTTCAATAATTTCTACTAAACGCCATCTCTTTGTCTTGCTTAATGGACGTGTTTCCATAATTCTTACAATGTCACCTTCATTACATACATTCTCTTCATCATGAGCTGTATACTTTTTAGTTTTCTTTACAACTCTTTTATATTTAGGATGCTGTGTTCTGCGCTCTACAGCGACAGTGATAGTTTTATCTCTTTTATCACTAACTACAACACCTTTACGCTCTTTACGACTATTTCTTTCCATGAGAAACCTCCTTTCAAAAAAGAATTAAGCCCTTTCGATACCTAGTTCTCTTTCCCGCAGAACAGTTTTAATTCGGGCAATAATTCTTTTAACCTCTTTAATCCTCATTGGATTATCCAACTGTGCTGTTGCATGTTGGAAGCGAAGGTTAAATAACTCTTCTTTAAATTCGCGGGCTTTCTGTTCTAACTCTGCTTCTGTTAAATTTCTTAATTCATCAGCTCTCATCGGCCTCACCATCCATTCCCTCTCTTGCTACAAATTTAGTTTTAATAGGCAGTTTGTGAGATGCAAGGCGCATCGCTTCTCTGGCAACCTCTTCCGGTACACCAGCCAGCTCAAACATAATTCTACCTGGTTTTACTACAGCTACCCATTTCTCAGGTGCACCTTTACCACTACCCATACGTGTTTCAGCAGGTTTTGCGGTTACAGGCTTGTCTGGGAATATTTTGATCCAAACTTTACCTCCACGCTTAATGCTTCTAGTAAGGGCAACACGAGCAGCCTCTATCTGTCTATTGGTAATCCATACGGGTTCTAAAGCCTGTAGGCCATATTCACCAAAAGTGATTTTATTCCCCCGATGAGCTTTACCTTTCATTCTTCCTCTCATTTGCTTACGATGTTTTACTCTTTTAGGTACTAACATCAAAGAGCCTCCTTTCCTACATAATCTATCTATTCATCATCTATTTCTGGAAGTATTTCTCCCTTATTAATCCAAACTTTAACTCCAATTAATCCATATGTTGTGTCTGCTTCTGCAAAACCATAGTCAATATCAGCTCTTAGTGTGTGCATTGGAACACTACCTTCACTGTAGCCTTCACGTCTTGCCATTTCTGCTCCACCAAGACGGCCGCTGCTCTGAACTTTGAAACCTTCAGCGCCCATGCGCATTGCACGATTCATTGCCTGCTTCATTGCTCTACGGAAAGAAATTCTTCTTACCAACTGAGAAGCAATATTTTCAGCAACTAATTGAGCATTCATTTCAGGATCTTTAACCTCTACAACATTGATTTGTACAGTTTTACCAGTTAAAGCTTCAATTTCATTTCTTAATGCTTCTACTTCTGATCCACCACGGCCAATAACCATTCCGGGTCTAGCAGTGTGAACATCTAATTTTAATCTATTTGCAGCTCTTTCGATTACAACTTTAGAAATTCCAGCTTCAAACATTTTCTCCTTAACATGACTTCTGATCTCACGGTCTTCAGTTAAAAGCTTAGAATAATCACTCTTATCCGCATACCATTTTGCATCCCAATCTTTTATAACTCCAACTCGGAGACCATGTGGATTTATTTTATTACCCAAATTCTATCCCTCCTTTGTATCGCTTAAAACGATTGTGATATGGCTTGTTCTTTTATTAATAGGGCTAGCCGATCCCTGAGCACGTGCTTTCCATCTTTTCATTGTAGGACCCTCATCAACAAAAGCTCTCTTTACGTAAAGGTCATCTACAAACATATCATGATTATTTTCAGCATTTGCTGTAGCTGAATTTAATACTTTCTCTACCATCTTAGCAGCTTTTTTTGGTGTGCTTTTTAAAATTGCAACTGCTGTATTAACGTCCTTACCCTTAATCAAATCTGTAACCAGACGTGCTTTGCGGGCAGTAATACGCAGGTGCTTTGCAACTGCTTTTGCTTCCATTTTAAAACCCCCTTACTCTATAACAATATTTCCTATTTAAGTGCTGTTGAACGTTCTGTATGGCGGCTGTGACCTCTAAAGATTCTGGTTGGAGCAAATTCTCCTAATTTATGTCCTACCATTTCTTCAGATATATATACTGGCACATGTTTGCGACCATCATGGACAGCAATTGTATGTCCAACCATTTCAGGGAAAATGGTTGAGCTTCTAGACCAGGTTTTAACAACCTGCTTTTTTCCACTCTCATTCATTTCTCTGATTTTGGCAATAAGTTTTTCTGAGACGAAAGGTCCCTTTTTTATAGATCTAGCCATCAATAATCCTCCTTTCTACTATTTGCGCTTCTTAGCGTGACGTGAACGGATAATGTACTTATCTGAGCGCTTTGGTTTACGTGTCTTTTTACCCATAGTAGGTTTACCCCACGGAGTTACAGGATGTCTACCAGCAGGTGATTTACCTTCTCCACCACCGTGTGGGTGGTCATGAGGATTCATAACTACACCGCGTACATGAGGTCTTTTACCTTTCCAGCGGCTGCGTCCGGCTTTACCAACTGTAATATTTTCGTGGTCAATGTTTCCGACCTGTCCAATAGTTGCCTTACAAACCTGGTGAATCAATCTTACTTCACCTGAAGGCATCTTTAAATGTACAAATTTACCTTCTTTAGCAAGAACCTGTGCCATTGTTCCAGCAGAACGTGCAATCTGGCCACCTTTTCCTGCCTGCATTTCTACATTGTGTACAATCGTACCTACAGGAATATCTTTTAACTGAAGTGCATTCCCTGCAGTAATATCTGCAGCTGCACCAGTATCAAGTGTGTCACCAACTTCTACTTTGTTTGGCGCAAGAATATATCTTTTTTCTCCATCTGCATACTGCAGCAGCGCAATTCTTGCAGAACGATTTGGATCATATTCTATAGTCTTAACTTTAGCAGGAATTCCATCTTTATCCCGCTTAAAATCTATAATACGATAGCGGCGCTTATGTCCACCACCCTGATGACGGCTGGTAATTCTACCATTCGCGTTACGGCCACCCTTTCTTTTTAAAGGAGCCAATAGGCTCTTTTCAGGCTTGTCTGTTGTAATTTCATCAAAACTAGCAACAGTCATATAACGCCTTGAAGGTGTGGTTGGTTTAAAACTTTTAATCGCCATCTTATTTCCCTCCTTTTAAATTATTTTTTAGAGGCCTTCGTAAATTTCTATTTCATCGCCCTCAGCCAGCTTAACTAAAGCTTTTTTCCAGTCTGGCTTTTTACCAACATGGAAGCCGAGTCTTCTTTTTTTACCTCTAATATTCATTGTATTAACATTTATAACATTTACAGAGAAGATCTCTTCTACTGCATTTCTAATTTCAATTTTATTTGCATTTTTGGCAACCTTAAACGTATAAGTATTTGCCTCCTGCATTTGTTCCATAGTATTTTCAGAAATAATAGGTGCTATGATTATATCTCTTGCATCTTTCATTCGCCCAGCACCTCCTCAACCATCTTAACCGCTTCTTCGATAAAAATAACCATTTCATTATCTAAAAGATCATATGCATTAATTGAACCGGCAAGCAGAGTTTTTACATTAGGAATATTTCTAGCTGAAAGATATAAGTTCTCATCCTTTTCAGGCATTACTAAGACAACTTTTTTATCTTCTAGTTTTAAATCAGCTAAAATATTAACTACTGCTTTAGTTTTAGGTTGATCTAATTCAATTTTATCAACTAAAATCAGCTCATCTCTCTGCACCTTATCAGTTAAGACAGATCTTAAAGCTAATCTTCTCATTTTTTTGGTAAGCTTTTTATCATAACTGCGGGGAGAAGGTCCAAATGTGATTCCTCCACCTACCCATAAAGGAGAACGAATACTTCCGTGACGAGCACGTCCAGTACCTTTCTGTCTCCATGGTTTACGGCCACCACCGCGAACTTTACCTCTAGTTTTTGTAGAAGCATTTCCGCCTCTTCTAGCAGCTAATTGTGCATTAACTACCTGGTGTACAACATGTTTATTTATTTTATCATCAAAAACAGAATCGTTTAATTCTACTTTTTCGAGTTCTTTTCCACTCTGATTGAATTTTGTTACCTGCGGCATCAAAAATCCTCCTTTCTAAACTTATTTAGTTGTTAACAGATTTGATTTCAAGCACTGTTTTTTTAGCTCCTGGTACTGGACCAGCAATCAATAAAACATTGCGCTCTACGTCAACTTTTACAATTTCTAAATTTCTTTCAGTAACTCTATTATGACCCATTCTTCCGGGCATTTTAAAGCCTTTAAATACTCTTCTAGCATCTACAGCACCAATAGAACCTGGTGCACGATGGAAATGTGAACCGTGTGTTTTGGGTCCTGCATTGTGATTCCATCTTTTAATATTACCGGCAAATCCTTTACCTTTGGAAACACCACTAACATTAACCTTTTCTCCTACTTCGAAGAGATCAGCTTTAATTTCACTACCTTCACTTAATTCCATATCTAAACCTTTAAACTCTCTTAAATGCTTCTTAGGTTCAATATCACGGCTTTCAAATTGACCAAGTTCCGGTTTGTTAAGTCTGTGCTTTTTAACTTCTCCAAATCCAAGCTGTACTGAATTATATCCATCTTTTTCTGTAGTTTTGATCTGTGTAACAACACAGGGACCGGCCTCAACTACAGTTACAGGTACCAGCTCTCCATTATCTTTAAAATACTGAGTCATCCCCAGTTTTTTTCCTAATATAGCTTTCGCCATGGCCTAATACACCTCCTGACATTAAAGTTTAATTTCTATATTTACTCCTGCGGGCAAATCAAGCCTCATCAGTGAGTCTACAGTTTTTGATGTAGGATCGAGAATATCGATCAATCTTTTATGTGTTCTCATTTCAAATTGTTCTCTTGCATCTTTATGAACATGAGGTGAGCGAAGTACTGTAAATACCTCTTTCTCTGTTGGTAAAGGTACTGGACCAGATACATCTGCACCAGTTCTCTCAGCAGTAGCAACAATCTTCTCTGCTGATTGATCCAGGAGCTCATGTTCAAAAGCTTTAAGGCGAATCCTAATTTTTTCGTGTTTTGCCATTTGCTTACCTCCTTAATCTTTACGATTTAAGCTCAGTTAGGAGCATAGAAAAAGCGAGGAGGATGCCTCCTCTGCTCTTTTATATTTACTCAATAATTTCAGTTACAACTCCAGCTCCTACTGTGTGACCACCTTCACGGATTGCAAAACGTAGTCCTTCTTCCATAGCTATTGGAGTGATTAGCTCTCCTGTCATCTCAATGTTATCTCCAGGCATTACCATGTCTACTCCTTCTGGTAACTGAATGTTTCCTGTTACATCTGTTGTACGGAAGTAGAACTGTGGTCTGTATCCATCAAAGAATGGTGTGTGTCTTCCACCCTCATCTTTACTTAATACATAAACTTCTGCATAGAACTTTGTATGTGGTGTAATACTTCCTGGCTTTGCCAGTACCTGACCTCTCTCGATGTCTTCTCTTTTTACACCTCTTAATAATGCTCCAATGTTATCTCCTGCTACTGCTTCGTCTAACATCTTACGGAACATCTCTACTCCTGTTACTACTGTTGTTTCTGTTTCTTTAATTCCTACAATCTCTACCTCGTCTGATGGATGTAAAGTTCCTCTCTCAATACGTCCTGTCGCTACTGTTCCACGTCCTGTGATTGAGAATACATCCTCTACAGGCATTAAGAATGGCTTTTCTGTATCTCTTTCTGGCTCTGGAATGTAGCTATCTACTGCATCCATAAGCTCGATGATCTTCTTACCCCATTCTCCTTCTGGATCTCCGTTTTCAGCTGCTTTTAAAGCTGATCCTACTATTACCGGAATATCGTCTCCTGGGAAGTCATATTCGCTTAAGAGTTCTCTTACTTCCATTTCTACTAGTTCGATTAACTCTTCATCGTCTACCATATCTGCTTTGTTTAAGAATACTACGATTGATGGTACACCAACCTGGCGAGCTAAAAGAATATGCTCTCTTGTCTGTGGCATTGGGCCATCTGCTGCAGATACTACCAAAATTGCTCCGTCCATCTGTGCTGCTCCTGTAATCATGTTCTTTACATAGTCAGCGTGTCCTGGACAGTCTACGTGAGCATAGTGTCTTGACTCTGTTTCATACTCTACGTGAGAAGTCGCAATTGTAATTCCTCTTTCTTTTTCTTCTGGAGCATTATCGATTGAATCAAATGCTCTTACTTCTGCTCCACCATAGTTTGCTAACACATTTGTGATTGCTGCTGTTAGTGTTGTTTTCCCATGGTCAACATGTCCTATTGTTCCTATGTTAACATGTGGTTTTGTTCTTTCAAATTTTGCTTTTGCCATTTTTTATTCCTCCTTAAAAATTTATCTATTCTCCAATAATTTCTTTAGCAATACTCTTTGGTGCCTGCTCATAATGTGAGAACTGCATTGTATAAGTTGCTCTACCCTGAGTTTTAGAACGAAGATCAGTTGAGTAACCAAACATCTCAGAAAGAGGTACATGAGCACTAACAACCTGAGCATTACCTCTAGGTTCCATACCTTCAACTTTTCCACGACGTCCGTTTAAGTCACCCATAACATCTCCCATATATTCTTCAGGAGTTACAACTTCAACACTCATTACAGGTTCTAAAATAGCAGGTGCTGCTTTTTTAGCTCCTTCTCTGAAGCCCATTGAACCAGCAATTTTAAATGCCATTTCAGAAGAGTCAACATCATGATAACTACCATCATTCAGTGTTACTTTAACATCCACAACCGGATAACCAGCAATAATTCCATTTTCCATTGCTTCTACAATTCCATCTTCAACAGAAGGAATATATTCGCGTGGAATTGATCCACCAGTAATTTTATCTTCAAATTCAAAACCTTCGCCTGCTTCTTGTGGCTCAATGTCCATTACAACATGTCCATACTGTCCACGACCACCAGACTGACGGATGAATTTACCTTCAACACCAGTAACTTTCTTAGTAATTGTTTCTCTGTAAGCTACCTTAGGTTTACCAATATTAGCATCAACTTTGAATTCTCTTAAGAGGCGGTCAACAATAACTTCCAGATGTAATTCTCCCATACCTTCAATAATTGTCTGTCCTGTCTCTTCATCAGTATGAACTCTAAAAGTTGGATCCTCTTCAGCTAATCTTTGTAAAGCTTCACCAAGTTTATCCTGGTCAGCTTTACTCTTAGGCTCAATCGCAACACCAATAACTGGTTCAGGGAATTCCATTGCCTCTAATATAATTGGATTATCCTGATCACAAATTGTGTCACCAGTACTTGTGTTTTTAAGACCAACTAAAGCCCCAAGGTCACCAGCATAAATTACATCTCTTTCTTCCCGGCGGTTAGCATGCATCTGCAAGATACGTCCTACTCTTTCACGAATATCAGCTGTCGCATTATAAACATAAGAACCAGCTTCTAAAGTTCCAGAATATGATCTAAAGAATGCTAATTTACCAACATATGGGTCAGACATAATTTTGAATGCTAAACCAGAAAATGGTTCATCATCAGCAGCCTTTCTTACCTCAGTTTCTTCAGTTTCAGGATTAAATCCTTCAATAGGTGGTACATCAGTTGGAGAAGGTAAATAATCTAAAACTGCATCCAGTAACATCTGTACACCTTTGTTTTTAAAGGCAGATCCACACAATACTGGAATTACATTTACATTAAGTACTGCCTGACGTAGTAATTGTTTAATATCATCTGTACTTACTTCACCTTCTAAATATTTCATCATAAATTCGTCATCTTCTTCAGCCAGAACTTCCATTAAAATTTCTCTGTACTCTTCTGCCTGTTCTTTCATATCTTCAGGTATCTCAACTCTATCAAAATTAACACCAAGCTCATCTTCATAAACAATAGCGTCCATTTCTACTAAGTCAACAACACCATCAAATCTATCTTCACTTCCTATTGGAAGCTGAATTGGAACTGCATTGGCTCCAAGTCTATCTTTCATCATATCTACAGCTCTGAAAAAGTCAGCTCCTGTTCTATCCATTTTATTAACAAATGCAATTCTAGGAACTCCATATTTATCAGCCTGTCTCCATACAGTTTCAGATTGTGGTTCAACACCACCAACAGAACAGAACAAAGCAATTGCCCCGTCTAAAACTCTCAAGGATCTTTCTACCTCAACTGTGAAGTCCACGTGTCCGGGCGTATCTATAATGTTAATTCGATTTTCACGCCACTGACAGGTAGTAGCAGCAGAGGTAATTGTAATTCCTCTTTCCTGTTCCTGCTCCATCCAGTCCATAACAGATGCACCATCATGAGTTTCACCCATTTTATGAACTCGACCTGTATAGTATAAAATTCTTTCTGTTGTAGTTGTCTTACCTGCATCAATATGTGCCATAATACCAATGTTACGTGTTTTTTCTAGTGGAAATTGTCGGGCCACTATTCTCCCCCCTTATATAAAAATTATATACATCATCACGCAACTAAATTACCATCTATAATGTGCAAAAGCTCTATTGGCTTCAGCCATACGATGGACTTCTTCTTTCTTTCTAACTGCGCCGCCTGTATTGTTATATGCGTCTGTAATTTCTCCAGCAATTCTCTCTCTCATAGTTCTTTCATTACGACCTCTAGCAGCTGTCACTAACCAGCGTAATGCTAAAGTTCTTTTTCTATCTTCATCCACTTCTACTGGTACCTGATAGTTTGAACCACCAACACGTCTTGATTTAACTTCAAGAGCGGGTTTGATATTTTCCAGCGCTTCATTAACCACTGTTAAACCCTCTTCACCAGTTCTTTCGGAGATGATATCAAGAGCACTGTAAAATGCTTTTTCTGCCAGTCCTTTTTTGCCGTCCAACATTAATTTGTTAATAATTCTGCTGACAACAACATTATCATATACTGGATCTGGTAATACATCTCTTTTTTCTGCTCTATTTTTGCGCACTAAAATCCCTCCTTTTACTTAGGTTTTTTTACACCATACTTGGAACGTCCCTGTTTTCTGTCTTCTACACCAGCTGTATCTAGTGCTCCTCTAACAATATGATATCTAACACCTGGTAAATCTTTTACTCTTCCACCTCGTACTAACACAACAGAGTGTTCCTGTAAATTATGTCCAATTCCTGGAATATAGGCTGTTACCTCTTTTCCATTAGTTAAACGTACACGAGCTACTTTTCTTAAAGCTGAGTTAGGCTTTTTTGGAGTAGCAGTATATACTCTAGTACAGACACCCCTTTTCTGTGGAGAACCCTCCAAAGCAGGAGCGGAAGTCTTCTTTTTAGTCTTTTCTCGTCCTTTACGAATCAACTGACTAATTGTCGGCATGCAATCCCACCTCCTTCCAATTATTTCAATAGAGCTGCAGAAGCTGCAGAAACATCGATTCCACAAATTCTGCCCAATTCATTTTTGCTTTCTACAATCTCAAAAGGAATATTATTATCATTAACAGCCTTAAGTATTTCTTTTTTTAAAGGCTGGTCAATATCTTTAGCTAAAAATATCTTTTTTACCTGATTGTTTGCTATAGCTTTTAAAGTCTGCTTGCTGCCTACTAACAGTTCAGCACCGCATTTATCGCTTAGCATTTTAACCAAACCTCCAGATCAAACTTTGTTGAGCACACTTAAGTATTTTAACAGCTTTACTATGACATGTCAAGCAAAAATCAAAAAGAGTTTTCCCTTTTTTTGATTTTGTAAAATAAGAACTTTTAAAAACAATTCCAGTCCATTTCTAAGCTTAACCAAAAGGGAAAACTCTTTTTATTATTTATATTTCATATGTTTGGTAATTCTATTCAACTTCAGTTAAATCTTCAGTTAAATCTCCAAACATTGTTCCATCTTCTTTTACTACATCAATATCTCTATAATGTTTCATACCTGTACCTGCAGGAATCAATTGACCAATAATTACATTTTCTTTTAATCCTAATAATGGATCAACTTTCCCGTCAAGTGATGCTTCTGTCAGTACTCTAGTTGTTTCCTGGAATGAAGCAGCAGATAAGAATGAATCAGTAGCAAGTGAAGCTTTCGTTATACCAAGAAGTTCAGGTTTAGCAACAGCTGTTTCTTCATTGTTTTCTGCAGCCTTCTTATTTGCTACCCGATAATCATATCTATTAACAAGACTTCCTGGGAGTAAATTAGTGTCACCAGGTTTGATAATTTTTAGCTTCTTCATCATCTGGCGAACAATTACCTCAATATGCTTGTCATTTATTTCAACACCCTGTGAGCGATAAACATTCTGTACTTCTTCTAAAAGATAATTCTGTACAGCTTTTTCTCCCTTAACCTTAAGTAGAACATTTGGATCAAGCGGACCTTCTGTTAGTTTATCCCCGGCTGTCACGTAATCATCATTTTTTACAATCATTTTGGATCCATAAGGAATTTTATATGTTTTCTTTTTGCCGTCTTCATTCTCAACCACAACTCGTTTAGAGTTTTTCTTTTCGACAATTGTTACATACCCTTCTCTTTCAGTCATGATTGCCTGACCTTTAGGAGTTCTTCCCTCAAAGAGCTCTTCAACTCTTGGAAGACCCTGAGTTATATCATCTCCAGCAACACCACCAGTGTGGAAGGTACGCATAGTAAGCTGAGTACCAGGTTCACCAATTGACTGTGCAGCGACAATACCAATTGATTCTCCAATGTCTACAAGTTTACCAGTTGCCAGGTTACGACCATAACATTTACGGCAGACACCATGCTGTGCTTCACAGGTCAGGTTAGATCTAATTTTAACTTTATCTATCCCAGCTGCTTCAATTTTGTTCATTTTCTTTCTATCAATTAGAGTATTATTTTCTACAATAACTTCTCCACTTTCAGGGTCAACAATTTCTTCAGCTGTAAATCTTCCTATACACCTTTCAGATAAAGGTTCCACAGCATTCTTACCCTTAGGACCAATTGATTCAACATAAATACCTTCTTCTGTACCACAGTCATCTTCACGAACAATAACATCCTGTGATACGTCAACCAAACGTCTGGTTAGATAACCAGAGTCAGCAGTTCTTAAGGCAGTATCAGCCAGACCCTTACGGGCACCATGAGTAGATAGGAAATACTCTAATACATCCAGACCTTCACGGAAACTGGAACGAATCGGAACATCAATAATTCTACCTGATGGATCTGCCATCAAACCACGCATACCAGCAAGCTGTGAGATTTGAGATGTATTACCACGAGCACCAGAAATAGCCATGATGTAAATGTTGTTGCTTTCATCAAGGTTTTCAAGTAGTGCATCTGTAACATCATCTTTAGCCTGATTCCAAATATCTACAACTTTATGATATCTTTCATCTTCAGTTATAGCACCACGTCGGTAGTGGTTTTCAATTTGATGAACTTCATCTTCAGCTTGGGAAACTATTTTTGGCTTTGCAGGTGGGATCTCAGCGTCACTTACCGCTATTGAAATACCTGAGCGTGTAGCAAAGTCATAACCCATAGATTTAATCTTATCTAGTGTAGCTGCTGTTTTGTCATTACCGACTTCTTCGTAAAGGTCAGTAATTAAATCTCCCAAATCACTTTTGCCAAATCTCTTATTAATAAATTCTAACTCTTCTGGTAGAGCCTCATTAAAGATAACCCGACCAATTGAAGTTTCAATTATCTCACCATCTAATCTTACTTTAACCGGTGCCTGCAGATGTACTCGATCAGTATCATAAGCTTTGATTGCTTCATCTGCATTAGCAAATATTTTTCCAGCACCCTTCCGATCTTCTTTGATGGTAGTTAAATAAAAGACTCCTAAAACCATATCCTGTGTTGGTACAGTAATCGGACCACCATCTGATGGGTTAAGAATATTTGTAGTAGCAAGCATCAGCAAGCGAGATTCTGCTTGAGCTTCGACAGATAAAGGAAGGTGTACAGCCATCTGGTCTCCATCAAAGTCAGCATTATAAGCCGGACAAACTAATGGATGTAACTTAATAGCCTTACCTTCTACAAGTACAGGCTCAAAAGCCTGAATACCAAGTCTATGAAGTGTTGGCGCACGGTTTAGAAGAACTGGATGATCTTTAATGGCTTCTTCTAAAATACCCCAAACTGCTTCATCAACATCTTCGACCATTCTTTTTGCATTTTTAATATTATGAGCATGTCCTTCTTCAACCAAACCTCTCATTACAAATGGTTTAAATAACTCTAAAGCCATTTTTTTAGGAAGTCCACATTGATGCATTTTAAGATCTGGTCCAACAACGATAACCGAACGACCTGAATAGTCAACACGCTTACCAAGTAAATTCTGACGGAATCGACCCTGTTTACCTTTAAGCATATCACTTAAAGATTTAAGCGGTCTATTTCCAGCTCCTGTTACCGGTCTACCACGACGTCCATTATCAATTAAAGCATCCACTGACTCCTGCAGCATTCTTTTTTCATTACGAATAATTATTTCTGGTGCTCCAAGATCGAGTAGTCTTTTTAATCTATTGTTACGATTAATAACTCTTCTATATAAATCATTCAGATCAGAAGTAGCAAAGCGTCCACCATCAAGCTGAACCATTGGTCTCAAATCAGGTGGAATAACTGGAATTGCATTCAAGACTAAATTAGCAGGATTTAAGCCTGAATCTAAAAGTCCATCCATAACTTCCAATCTGCGTACAGCCCTTTTGCGGCGCTGTCCACTTGCTTCCTTAACTTCCTTCTTTAGTTCTTCTACCTCAGATTTTACATCAATTCTTCCCAGCAGTTCCTGAACAGCTTCTGCTCCCATTGCAGCTTTAAAGGTATTGCCATATTTGCTTTTGGCTTCCCTATATTCACTTTCTGCAAGCAGCTGCTTTTCACTTAATGGTGTATCACCAGGATCAGTTACTATATAATGTACAAAATAAATAACTTTCTCTAATGCTCTTGGTGACATATCCATTATCAAACCCAGTCGACTGGGGATACCTTTGAAATACCAAATGTGTGTGCATGGTGCAGCCAATTCTATGTGCCCCATTCTTTCTCTTCTCACTTTGGATCTAGTTACCTCTACTCCACAGCGGTCACACACAACACCTTTATAACGGACCCGCTTATACTTACCACAGTGACATTCATAATCCTTGGTTGGCCCGAAAATTTTCTCACAGAATAAACCATCTTTTTCAGGTTTCAAAGTTCTGTAATTAATAGTTTCCGGCTTTTTAACCTCTCCACGGGACCAATCACGTATCTGCTCTGCAGAAGCAACTCCGATCCTCATTGAATCGAAATTATTCACATTTAACAAGGGTCTCTCCCCTTTCTATATTGGAATTATTCGTCTTCATCATCATTATCACGACTTAATTTCAAGTCTGTATCTAAACCAAGTTTTTGCGCTGTTTCCATCATTTCATCCTCATTTTCAGCAACCTGCAGCTCCTCTTCATCTGAAGTAAAGATTCGAGCATCAAGTCCAAGACTCTGCATCTCTTTGATCAATACTTTAAATGATTCTGGAATACCAGGATCAGGAACATTTTCTCCCTTAACAATTGCTTCATAGGCTTTAACTCTTCCTACAACATCATCAGATTTAACTGTCAGCATTTCCTGCAGGGTGTAAGCAGCACCATATGCTTCAAGTGCCCAAACTTCCATCTCACCAAAGCGCTGACCACCAAATTGAGCTTTACCTCCAAGCGGCTGCTGTGTAACAAGAGAATAAGGTCCTGTTGAACGAGCATGTAATTTATCATCAACTAAGTGGTGGAGTTTCAGGATATACATAACTCCAACTGTTACTCTTTCTTCAAATCTTTCACCGGTTCTGCCATCATATAAAACAGTTTTTCCATCTCTGGATAACCCGGCTTCTTCTAAAATATCCTCAACTTCAATCTCAGTTGCACCGTTAAAGACAGGTGTTTCAGTATAAATACCAAGCGCCCTAGCTGCCATACCGAGATGAGTTTCAAGTACCTGTCCAATATTCATACGAGATGGTACACCAAGTGGGTTAAGTACAACCTCTACAGGCTCTCCGTTTGGCAAGAAAGGCATATCTTCTTCAGGTAAGATTCTCGAAATAACACCCTTGTTACCATGACGACCAGCAAGCTTATCCCCTACAGATATTTTCCTCTTTGTAGCAACATAAACTCTAACTAAACGGTTAACCCCTGGCTTCAAGTCATCTCCCTGTTCGCGAGAGAATACTTTAACATCAACAACTATACCTTCTTCACCGTGAGGAACTTTAAGAGATGTATCTCTAACCTCACGTGCTTTTTCACCAAAGATAGCTCTTAAAAGTCTTTCTTCAGCTGATAGTTCAGTTTCTCCCTTAGGAGTTACCTTACCAACTAAAATATCTCCTTCCTCAACTTCGGCACCAACCCGAATAATTCCACGTTCATCAAGGTTTTTGAGTGAACTTTCCCCTACATTAGGGATATCACGGGTAATTTCTTCAGGCCCAAGTTTAGTATCTCTGGCCTCTGCTTCGTGTTCTTCTATATGAATTGTAGTGAATGCATCTTCTTTAACCAAATTTTCACTGATTAAAATAGCATCCTCATAGTTATATCCTTCCCAGGGCATAAATGCAATCAATGAGTTTCTTCCGAGGGCCATTTCTCCCTTTTCAGTTGACGGTCCATCTGCAATTATGTCTCCAGCTTCAATTCGGTCACCTTTAGCAACAATTGGCTTCTGATTCATGCAGCTTCCCTGGTTAGATCTCTTATATTTCATTAATTGATAACTATCAATTAAACCTTCATTATTTTTTACCATTATCTTATTAGAAGTTACACTAACAACTTCTCCATCTTTTTCTGCTACAATAACTGCACCTGAATCTTTCGCAGCTTTATACTCCATACCTGTAGCAACCATTGGTGCATCAGTTATCATCAGCGGAACTGCCTGACGCTGCATATTTGCACCCATTAAAGCACGGTTTGCATCATCATTCTCTAAGAAAGGTATCATCGCTGCGGAAACCCCAACCATCTGTTTAGTAGAAACATCCATGTAATCTAAATCTTCCGGATGCACCTCTAAAATATCGCCTCTTTTACGAGCAATAACAAATTCTTTAGTGAAGTTTCCTTCTTCATCAATTTCTGCATTTGCCTGTGCAATTATATGTTTATCTTCCTCATCAGCAGTTAAATAGTCAATTTCATCAGTAACTCTACAATCAACTACTCTACGGTAAGGAGTCATTAAAAAACCAAACTCATTAGTCTTGGCATAAGTCCCCATTGTACCGATCAAACCAATATTTGGTCCTTCAGGTGTCTCAATTGGACAGATACGACCATAATGAGAATGGTGAACATCACGCACATCAAAACCAGCTCTTTCTCTACTCAAACCACCAGGTCCAAGAGCAGATAATCTTCTTTTATGAGTCAACTCTGACATCGGATTAGTCTGATCCATAAATTGAGAAAGCTGTGAACTACCAAAAAACTCCTGGATAGAAGCCACAACAGGTCTTGTATTAATTAAAGCCTGGGGAGTAACTACATCCACATCCTGAATAGTCATTCTTTCTCGTACAACTCTTTCCATTCTGGAAAGTCCAATTCTAAACTGATTCTGAAGTAACTCACCGACTGTTTTTAATCGACGATTACCCAGATGATCAATATCATCTATAAATGCTTCTGGATCATTATAAATTAATTTAATCATATACTTCACAGTTGCTGCAATATCATCTATATGAAGATATTTACGATCTTTATCTACATCTAATTCTAATTTTTTATTTAATTTATAGCGCCCAACAGCTGCCATATCATATCTTTTGTGATCAAAAAATAATGATTCTAAAAGATTGGTAGCGCTTTCTACTGTAGGTGGCTCTCCCGGACGGAGGCGCTTATATAATTCAATTAAAGCTTCTTCTTTTGATTCCGTACTGTCTCTCTCTAAAGTATCATGCAGTACTTCTGAATCACCAAATTCGTCTGTAATTTTTGCATCTGTACCAAAACCAAGTGCACGCAGCAAAACAGTTGATGGAAGTTTTCTAGTCCTATCAACTCTTACAGAAATTATTCTCTTTTTATCATATTCAAATTCGATCCAAGCTCCGCGATTAGGTATAATGCTTCCTGTTATCAAGCGTCGCCCGTCTTTTGTTCTTTCATCACTAAAATAAACACCAGATGATCTAACCAGCTGATTAACCACTACTCTTTCAGCACCATTAATAATAAATGTTGCCTTATCAGTCATAAGTGGGAAATCACCCATAAACACTTCCTGTTCCTTAACTTCACCAGTTTCCTTGTTTATAAGTCGAACCTTAACCTGCAAAGAAGCTGAATAAGTATCATCTCTATCCCGACACTCTTCCACTGTATATTCGGGATCCTCTAAATAATAATCTACGAATTCAAGTACCAGATTTTCAGAAAAATCTTCAATTGGTGAGATCTCATCAAAAACCTCGCGCAATCCTTCTTCTAAAAACCACTGATAAGAGTTTAATTGTGTATAAATCAGATCTGGCAAGTCCATCGCGTCATCAATTTTACTAAAAGTATGTCTTTCCCTTGCCGTTGACATCATTGCACCCCCAGGAAATTCTAATAATTAGCTGAAACTATCCCATAATAATCATTTACTTATTTACCTTATAGACATCTAATAATGATAGCACAGGAAAAATCTCTTGTCAAGAGATTTTAAGATGAAATTCTCCCATTTACAATCTTTTTTCAATTAGTCATTAACTCCATGATTAATATAATACTTTATATGTCAATAAATAAAAAAATAAACTTTTTAATAAAAAATTATATAAATAATAAAGATAATGCATAAATGTATATAAAAGAGAGAATTTCACAGTATATGATGAAAAAATAGTCCCACTGTATAAATTTATACAGCAGGACTATTATCATAATTGCTATATTAAAACTGGATTACTTAAGTTCTACAGTTGCTCCAGCTTCTTCTAACTTTTCTTTCATTTCTTCTGCATCTTCTTTAGCTAAACCTTCTTTAACATTACCTGGAGCGTCATCAACAACAGCTTTAGCTTCTTTCAGACCTAAACCTGTTAATTCACGAACAGCTTTGATAACTTTAATTTTCTTGCCACCAACATCAGCTAAGAAAACATCAAACTCAGACTTTTCTTCTTCTGCTGCTCCACCTGCTGCTGCTCCACCAGCTACTGCTACAGGAGCTGCCGCACTTACACCAAACTTTTCTTCTAATTCTTCAACCAACTCAGATAATTCTAAAACACTCATTTCTTCAATTGCACTAATAATTTCTTCTTTATTCATTATAATAATCCTCCTTATTTTTTTAAGCTTTCTCTTCTTTGATTTGATTTAATACCTGTACTAAGCCGCGGATATTACCCTGCAGTACGTTGACCAATCCAGATAGGGGTGCTTTCATACTTGCAAAAGCCTTTGCCAGCAGTTCTTCTCTGGATGGAATTTCTGCGAGAGATTCCACTTTCTCTTTACTTATAATTTCACCATTTAAAAGACCAGCTTTAATTTCTAAAACTTCATGATCTTTAGCGTATTCTACTAAAATTTTAGCAGGAGATACAGCATCTTCTTCACCAAAAGCAATAGCTGTTGGTCCTGAGAAAAATTCTGTCATTTCTTCCATTTCAACATCATTAGCTGCAATAGTAGCCAGGGTATTCTTAACAACTTTAAATTCTACCCCTGCCTCTCTCAGCTTACTTCTTAATTCAGTCATTTCGGCAACATTCAAACCCAGATAATCTGTAATTACAAGTGATTTGGCAGTGCTAAATTTATCAGTTAGTTCTTTAACAACTGCTTCTTTTTCTGGTCTTGCCACATTTTCACCCCCCTTAAAATATGAGCTTAAATTTAATCGTAATTTTTATAAATTGAAAAAACCTCCTGTAGACAGTCAGGAGGTATAAATGCAAAAATAATATTTGCAGAAAGTTGCCCTCGGCAGGAAATTTAAGCATAACGCCCCTGCTGTCTTCGGAAAGGTTATTTTCTTGTCTAAATAAATATAACACAAAAATCTTAACAGGTCAAACTTTTTTTATCTTCCAATAAAAGACATTGTAGCTGCTGGATCAACTTTTACTCCAGGACCCATTGTTGGTGAGATAGCTAAAGATCTAAAGAATTTACCCTTAGCTGCTGCTGGGCGTTCCTTTGCAAGAGTATCCATGATTTTGTGATAGTTATTCAAAAGCTCTTCTTCTGTAAAAGAAGCTTTACCAATTGGCAGATGAACAATACCAGTTTTGTCAACACGGTATTCTAGTTTACCAGCTTTAAATTCAGCTACAGCTTTTTCCAATTCAAAAGTTACTGTGCCTGCTTTAGGATTAGGCATCAAACCTTTTGGTCCTAAAACTCTACCAAGACGGCCAACAACACTCATCATATCAGGTGTAGCAATAGCTAAATCAAAATCTAACCATCCACCCTCAATTTTTTCTGCTAATTCTTCACCACCAACGAAATCTGCTCCAGCTTCTTCAGCTTCTTTGGCTTTTTCACCTTTAGCAAATACAACTAAAGTTACTTCCTGACCTGTACCTTCCGGTAAAACAACAGTCCCTCTAATATTTTGATCAGCATGTTTGGGGTCTACTCCCAATCTCGCTGACAATTCAATTGTTTCATCAAAGTTTGCAGTTGCAAGTTCTTTAACTAATCCAAAAGCTTCTTTGGGCTCATATAATTTTTCGCGATCAAATTTTTCTAATGTTTCTGCATAACGTTTACTTTTTGCCATTATTATTCCTCCTTTGTGGTATTAGCGGAAATTTCCTCCCACTGAATTACGTCTATAAACTTCAATTTTACTAGGCATTTACTTTTAGAGCAGAAAGATAATTTACTCTACTAAAATTCCCATACTTCTTGCAGTACCTTCAATCATGCTCATTGCAGCTTCTAAACTACCAGCATTTAAATCCTGCATTTTAGTTTCTGCAATCTTCTGCACAGCATCTTTGCTAACTGTAGCAACTTTATTAACATTTGGTTCTCCAGAAGCAGTATCAATTCCTGCAGCCTGCTTTAACAATACAGCAGCTGGTGGAGTTTTAGTAATAAAATCAAAAGAACGATCCTGATATACTGTAATTTCTACCGGAATTAATGTTCCTTGATTTTCTTTAGTTTTTGCATTAAAAGATTTACAGAATTCCATAATATTAACACCATGCTGTCCAAGTGCTGGACCTACAGGTGGTGCAGGATTAGCCTGTCCGCCAGGAATCTGTAATTTAATTACTGTCATAACCTGTTTAGCCATTTAAAAACACCCCTTTCTTCAATAATTCTTTATATTAGAAAACAACTAATGTTTCTCAAATTGATCAAACTCTAATTCAACTGGAGTTTCTCTACCAAACATAGAGACAAGAATTTTTGCTTTACCCTGTTCAGGGTGAATTTCTTTAATAACTCCATCAAAGTCTTCGAATGGACCATCTTTTACGGTAACTTGATCTCCAACTTCAAAGTCAACAGAAACCTTTTTAGCTTTTTCACCCATACTACTGAGAATTGCATCAACCTCTTCTTTTTCTACAGGGAGTGGTTTGGTTCCACCACTAACAAAGCCTATTACACCAGGTGTGTTTTTAACAACATACCATGATTTATCATTCATATCCATCTGTAATAAGATATAACCGGGGAAAATTCTTTTTTTAACTACTTCATCTTTCCCTTTCTTCTTTTCTATTTTTTCTTCAGTTGGAACTAAAATTCTAAAAATGCTGCCTTCCATACCTGTACTGGCTATTCTCTTCTCAAGATTTGCCTTAACTTTTCTTTCATGCCCCGAATATGTGTGGACAACATACCAGGGAATATCTTCTCTTGCTTTTTCTAGTTCTTCATTAAACTTACTTTCTTCATTCATATTTAAGGATTCTCTAGAGAATCCTCACCTCCTCAATTACGAAATTAATGGAGTAATTATATTAGCCAGCGTTAGATCTATTAAACCAATAAATGTTATTAAAGCAATTACAGTTACAATTACAACTAATGTATTCGAAGTAATTTCCTCTTTATTTGGCCAGTTCACTTTTTTTAATTCAGATTTTACTGATTTAAAAAATTTAGCGATTTTGCCAAAAAACCCTAGTTCTTTTGCCATCTTAAATCACTTCCTCAGCTAAGTATTAATGATTCTACTTTGTTTCACGATGGAGGGTATGCTCCTTGCAAAACTTACAATATTTTTTCAGTTCCAGTCTATCACGAGTATTCTTCTTATTTTTTTTGGTAGAATAATTGCGGTTTTTGCATTCTGTACACTCTAAAGTAATAATTTCTCTCACCGTAAATCCACCTCCTCAATCAAACAATTGCTGCTTGAAAAACTTATATTTTTAAATTTTAATTAGTCTGTTTTTTAAATTCAAAGATATTTTTTCTGATTCTTAACCTTAATTAATTTACCATATTTAAAGACTAATGTCAATGTTTTTTTAGAAAAAAAGCATGTGCAGTTTGATCTGCACATGCCTATGGAATTAAATTTAAGTTTTAATAACTTATTATATTAAGCAGCATTTACTCAATAATTTCAGTTACAACTCCAGCTCCTACTGTGTGACCACCTTCACGGATTGCAAAACGTAGTCCTTCTTCCATAGCTATTGGAGTGATTAGCTCTCCTGTCATCTCAATGTTATCTCCAGGCATTACCATGTCTACTCCTTCTGGTAACTGAATGTTTCCTGTTACATCTGTTGTACGGAAGTAGAACTGTGGTCTGTATCCATCAAAGAATGGTGTGTGTCTTCCACCCTCATCTTTACTTAATACATAAACTTCTGCATAGAACTTTGTATGTGGTGTAATACTTCCTGGCTTTGCCAGTACCTGACCTCTCTCGATGTCTTCTCTTTTTACACCTCTTAATAATGCTCCAATGTTATCTCCTGCTACTGCTTCGTCTAACATCTTACGGAACATCTCTACTCCTGTTACTACTGTTGTTTCTGTTTCTTTAATTCCTACAATCTCTACCTCGTCTGATGGATGTAAAGTTCCTCTCTCAATACGTCCTGTCGCTACTGTTCCACGTCCTGTGATTGAGAATACATCCTCTACAGGCATTAAGAATGGCTTTTCTGTATCTCTTTCTGGCTCTGGAATGTAGCTATCTACTGCATCCATAAGCTCGATGATCTTCTTACCCCATTCTCCTTCTGGATCTCCGTTTTCAGCTGCTTTTAAAGCTGATCCTACTATTACCGGAATATCGTCTCCTGGGAAGTCATATTCGCTTAAGAGTTCTCTTACTTCCATTTCTACTAGTTCGATTAACTCTTCATCGTCTACCATATCTGCTTTGTTTAAGAATACTACGATTGATGGTACACCAACCTGGCGAGCTAAAAGAATATGCTCTCTTGTCTGTGGCATTGGGCCATCTGCTGCAGATACTACCAAAATTGCTCCGTCCATCTGTGCTGCTCCTGTAATCATGTTCTTTACATAGTCAGCGTGTCCTGGACAGTCTACGTGAGCATAGTGTCTTGACTCTGTTTCATACTCTACGTGAGAAGTCGCAATTGTAATTCCTCTTTCTTTTTCTTCTGGAGCATTATCGATTGAATCAAATGCTCTTACTTCTGCTCCACCATAGTTTGCTAACACATTTGTGATTGCTGCTGTTAGCGTTGTTTTCCCATGGTCAACATGTCCTATTGTTCCTATGTTAACATGTGGTTTTGTTCTTTCAAATTTTGCTTTTGCCATTTTCTTTTCTTCCCCCTTAAAAATTTAACTTAATTTTATGTAGCCATCAGGATAAAATATCCACAAAAAAGGCCTGGCGGCTGCAGGCCGAATACTGCCGTTAATGACAGTTATATTTATTTAAATTAAAAGCATTTAGAAAAATTTATTTATTATATATTATGCTTTTCTAAAAACACTTCTAATTTTCTTTTCACTCTTTGTAATGCGTTATCAACTGATTTAACATGCTTATCCAATGCTTCAGCAATCTTTTGATAAGATTTCCCATCTAAATATTCCTGTAATACATCAAATTCTAAATCACTCAACATAGAAGAAATTTCAGATTCAATTAAATCATATGTTTCATTGCTGATAAATAAAGCTTCTGGATTTGATAATTTTCCACCTTTGAGGATATCCAAAAGTGTTCGATCAGATTCCTCATCATAGATCGGCTTATTTAAAGAAATATAAGTATTCAAAGGCTGGTGTTTCTGGCGGGTAGCTGCCTTGATTGCAGTAATGATTTGTCGAGTAATACATAATTCAGCAAAAGCCCTAAAAGAAGCCAATCTCTCAATCTTATAATCCCGTACTGCTTTATAAAGGCCAATCATACCTTCCTGTACAATATCTTCGCGATCAGCCCCAACCAAAAAATAGGAGCGTGATTTAGCAAGCACAAAGTTTTTATAACGTTTAATCAGAGTTTCCTGAGCTTCCATATCACCCTGATGGACCAGTTCAACTAGTTCATCATCGGACATCTGTTTATACTCTTCAAAACTGATATCATCAAAATCGAGTTCATGAGCATTCATCTTCAACCAGAATCCCCTCCCTTATCCATTACATTACTATTATACTTGCTAAAAAAACTTTCGTCAAGAATTATCTTATCCGCGCTGACGGAAAATTTCGTAGATAATAACTGCTGCTGCTACAGAAGCATTTAGGGATCCTAACTCTCCACTCATTGGAATTTTAATAAGAAAGTCACAATTTTCTCTAACAAGTCTTCTAAGTCCACTGCCCTCACTACCTATTACAAGCCCGAGTGAACCACTTAAATCAGCTTCAAAATGACTTTGTTCGGCTGCTGCATCAGCTCCTGCAATCCAAAAATTAGCTTCTTTTAAGTCTTTAATTGCATAATTAATATTAGAAACTTTAACTAATGGCATATGTTCAGCAGCTCCAGCAGCAGCTTTTAAAACAACAGGAGTTATACCCACTGCCCGTCTGTCCTGATAAACAACTGCATCAGCACCTGCTGCATAAGCGGTCCTAATTATCGCCCCAAAATTATGCGGGTCTTTAATTTCATCTAAAATAATAACTAAAGAATCGGCTTCTTTATTCTTTTTTATTTCTATAATGTCAGCTAAACCATATTCTTTTAAAGAATCTGCTTCAGCTATAACACCTTGATGCGCATGAGATTTTGCACTTTCATCTAGCTTTCGAGAGGAAATTCTACTAACTGGAACATTTTTTTCAGCCGCCAATTCTAAAATTTTATCAATGATATCAGCTGAAATTTTTTCCTGAATAAAAATTCGATGTATTCTCCTGTTACCTCTTAAAGCTTCATAAACCGGATTTCTTCCTTCAATTTTTGGCATTTAATTATCATTCCTTTTTAATCGAATCAATTCGCCCACAGGACATTTCCCCTTCTGGGCATTTGCCTTTTGCCTAACAGGAAGGTCCAATTTTTTAAAATAAACTAGAACTAATTTTTACCTGTTTAAGCATTTACTGGTCAAACTTTTAACTTTCTATTAAGTACTGATTTCCCATTCAGTACCATGTGGAGTGTCTATTACATCTATACCAATTTCCTGCAGCCGATCCCTAATTAAATCTGACTCTTCCCAGTTTTTATTTTCTCTGGCCTTTTCGCGAAGTTCTAACAGCAAAGCAATTAAGGGTTCGGTTAAACTATTTTCAACTGCAGAAACTGATTCCAACTCAAATTTCAAACCTAAAATTTCCGCTAATTCCAAGAAAATTTCTTCTGTTTCTTCTAGAATAGCAAAGTTCTTTTCATTTAGTGTGAAGTCTTTTTGATTAATATAACTATTAATTACTCCAACTAAATCATGCAGAACACCTATTGCTTCAGCTGTATTGAAATCATCACTTAAAGCATCAACAAAATCATTTTTCTTTGAAATTACTTCGTCAAAGAACTTATCATTTACTTCAGCTGCAGCTGCTATATCAAAATTTAATACCTTATCTAACTGTCGTCTGGTATTTTTAATTCTTTCGAGTGAAGTTTTAGCTTCCTCCAATTTTTCATAAGAAAAATCAATAGGACTCCTATAATGCCTGCTTAATAAAAAATATCTGATTTCCTGTCCTGAAAATTCTTTCAAAACCTCACGGCTTGTAAAAAAGTTACCTTGAGATTTAGACATTTTTTCACCGCTCAAGTTTACAGTGCCATTATGCAGCCAGTAATTAACAAATTTTTTGCCGCTGTATGCTTCTGACTGAGCTATTTCATTTTCATGATGAGGAAAAATCAGATCTACTCCGCCACCATGAATATCAAAAGTTGCACCAAGACGCTTCATAGACATTGCAGAGCATTCTATATGCCATCCAGGCCATCCTTCTCCCCAGGGACTGTTCCAGCCTTCTCCGGCTTCAACCTTTTTCCAAAGACCAAAATCTAAAGGATTGGTTTTTTCCTCATTAACAGCAATTCTAGCACCTGCCTGCATTTCATCCAAGCTGCGTCCCGAAAGTTTTCCATAATCCTCAAAACTCTCTACACTAAAATAGACATTGCCATTAACTTCATAAGCATAGCCTTTTTCAATCAGAGTTTTCACCATTTCAATAATTTCATCAACATTCTCACTCACTCTTAAATATTTATCTGCTGGTTTAATATTAAATTCTCTAATATCTTCTAAAAATGCATTTGCATACTTATCAGCTAATTCCTCAGGAGTTAGTCCCTCTTCAGCTGCTCGTTTTACAATCTTTTCATTAATATCGGTAAAATTAGAGATATAATCGACCTGATAGCCTAAATATTCGAGAAAACGTCGGATCACATCATAATTAATAGCACTTCTGATATGACCAATGTGAGAATAATTTTGAACTGTTAATCCACAGACATACATCTTCACCTTTCCCGCTTCAACTGTTTCAAATTTTTCTTTCTCACCTGTTAAGGTATTATAAACTTTTATCATTTTTTCACTCCCTTCTTGATTAGGCGCTTTTTAAATCTAAAATATAAGTCAATTTATATTTTCAAAAAGAGCCTTCTCCCTCAGAGAAGACTCCTTCATTTTATCTATTTAATAGTTTTCAGCTAATTCAAGAGCTGAATCCAATCTTTTAGCAATTTCTTCTGCTCCAAAAATAGAAATTACACTTGTCATTTCTGGACCGGAACCTTTACCCGTTATCGCTAATCTAGTTGGATGGTAAATTGTTCGGCCACCTACATCAAGCTCATTCTTTAATTCTTTAAAAATTTCTCCAACTGCTTCTGCAGTTAGTTCTTCCTGGGCATAAATTTTCTTTTTAAGAGTTTCAAAAACCAATTTAACATCTGCGCCTTTAAATTCTTCAGCTGCTTCAGCAGGATCTTCAAATTCAATTTCTGTTAAGAATAGTTCTGCTTCTTTTGGAATTTGAGATAAATAATCAACCCCTGTTCTAGCTTCATCGATTACTTTAGTCAACCACTCTTTATTATTTTCTATATAGTCATTATCGACTAAAGCAGAATCCAGTAAGAAAGGAATTGATAATTCTACGATCCGATCTAATTCTGCAGCTCGAATATATTTTCCATTCATCCAATTTAGTTTTTCGCGATCAAATACAGCGCCACTTTTATTAACATCTTCGATAGCAAAACGCTCTATAATTTCTGCCTGAGATAATATCTCTTCTTCATCACCAGTTGACCAACCTAAAAGAGCCATGAAATTAAATAATGCTTCCGGTAGATAACCCTGTTCTCTAAATTCACCAATATAAACAGAATCCTTGCCTCGCTTTTTAAGTTTTGCTTTATTTTCATCTAAAATCAATGGAAGATGGGCAAATTTTGGTAAATCAAAACCTAATGCTTCATAAATTAAAATTTGTTTTGGTGTATTTGATAAGTGATCTTCACCTCTAATTACATGGGAAATTTCCATTAATGCATCATCAATTACAACCGCAAAATTATAAGTTGGCATTCCATCAGATTTAAAAATTATAAAATCATCTAAAACAGAGGAACTAAAACTTACATCACCTCTGATTAAATCTTCAACAATAATCTCTTTTTCTGCTTCGGGCAGCCTAAAACGTAAAACCGGTTCTCTTCCCTCTTCTTCAAAAGCTGCTATTTCTTCTTCACTTAAGTTGCGGCATGACCCATCATAACGAGGCATTTTATCATTTTCTATAGCCTTTTGGCGCATTTCATCAAGTTCTTCTTTAGTACAATAACATTTATATGCATCACCTGATTGTAATAATTTGTCCGCATATTCTTGATAAAGATCGATTCTTTCAGTCTGGCGATAAGGGCCATAATCTCCACCAATTCCAACACCTTCATCGGCATCAAGGCCGAGCCATTCCATTTCTTTTATGATAATATCTTCAAACTCTTTTGTTGATCTTGCCTGATCTGTATCTTCAATTCTTAATACTAATTCCCCGTCTTTTTGCTTTGCAACCAGCCAGTTAAATAAGGCTGTTCGCATATTACCAATATGGATTTTCCCAGTTGGACTTGGGGGGAAACGTAATCTTATATTATTACTCATAACCTTATAATTCCTCCTAATAATATTAAATTTCTTATATTACACTAGTACCCACAGTTAATTGTTCAGGTCCATCTACTAAAGCATGTCCAAACTTACCAAATATAGCCACAGAAACATGCCCGTCCCCACGAACAACAGCTATTTTAAAACCTCCACCTAGACCAGGATTAACAAGGTCCAGCTGACTATAAGCATCTTTAACTGCATTTGATACAGCCATCTTTTCGCGAGAGTTTTCGTTGATAACCCCTCTGGCAATTGCAGCAACTGTAGTACTCTCTCTTAATTTAATTGGTAGCTTTTCAGCGCTTGCACCAGTTTGAGTAATTGCACCACGATAACCATAACCTTCAATTTTTTTCAACCAATACTCTTCATAATCTCTGCTTCTTGTCATTGAAAGATAGATAGCTGAACTTTCAGGTGTTATAGTCTTTTTTTCCATTTCCATTTCTTCTTCTTCATCTTTTAAATAACCATAAACTATATCTTCAGAAGTTACTACTCCAACTAATTCATCTTTATCAGTGTAGACAGGCAAACCTCCTATATGATTTTCAGATAATTTTTTTGCTGCCTGCTGCACAGTACTGTTTTCATTGATAATTATTAAATTATCTGACATAAATTCACTTACTGGCGCTTCTAGATTTTTTTCTGAAATAATATCTCCATCTGTCAGCATACCGATTAATTTTCCGTTTTCTACAATTAACAACCTTCCAATTTTATTGATTGAAAGCATCTTTTCTGCTTCAAAAATTGTTGCATTAGGACCAATAGTTATTGGATTAGGTGTCATAATATCTTTTACTAACATCATCTAATACTCCCTTCCCTTTTCAATGTCTCAAAAAACTGCCATAATTTACTCTCTACAACACTAACAACAGCATATGCTGCTATTCCTTCTTCTCGACCAGTAAAACCCATTTTTTCATTTGTTGTTGCTTTAAAATTAATTTTATTTTTTTTTATTTTTAAATTATCTGCAATTGATTCAACAATTTGGTTGCGATAGGGTTTTAATTTTGGCCTTTCAGCCACGATTACTAAATCACAATTATTAATTATATACTTTTTTTCTGCTACTTCTTTTCGTACTTCATCTAACAATATCAAACTGCTTATATTTTTATATTTAGGATCATCATCCGGGAAATGGGTTCCAATGTCCCCACTTCCTACAGCTCCTAATAAAGCATCCATTAATGCGTGCAGTAAAACATCTGCATCTGAATGACCTTTTAATCCTAAATCAGATTTAACTTCTACACCACCTAAAAAAAGAGGCCTATTTTTTATAAAACGATGACTATCATAAGCAAAGCCTACTTTGAACATTATATTCTCTCCTTTAAAATCATTTCTGCTGGTTTTAGATCTTCAGGAGTAGTTATTTTGAAATTATTATAGTCACCATTAACAATATAAACATTTTCTCCTAATTCTTCTACCAAAGAAGCATCATCTGAAGCTTCATCTTTTTTATAAGCCTGATGTGCCTTTTTTATTAAATCTAATTTGAAAGCTTGTGGAGTTTGAATAGCTCTCAATGAATCTCGATCCAGGGTTTTCTTAGAAAAAGAATCCTCAACCAGCTTAATTGTGTCTTTAACTCTGACTCCACAGCTTGCTGCACCATATTCTTTAGCAGCTTGATAACATCTTTCAATTAATTCTTTACTTACCAATGGTCTGGCACCATCATGTATTATAACATACTTAACTTCTTCGCTAAAGTTTTTCAAGCCATTATAAACTGATTCTTGCCGGCTTCTACCTCCCACAACTAAATTAAATCTTTTTTTAGAATGAAAAAATAATGGATTTATTTTATCTTTGAAATAATCAAATTCATCAGCTGATAAAACAATATTGATTTCAAAATCATTTCTCCAATCTAGAAAACTTTTAATTGTATAATACAAGATTGGTTTCCCTAACAAATTTAAAAATTGTTTGTTTATATTTTTGCCCATTCTACTACCACTGCCGGCGGCAGGTATCAAAACACCTATTTCAGACATAAAATCATTCCTTAATTACTTTTGGGTCTAGCAAATATCATTCTTCCTGCAGCAGTCTGCAGGATGCTTGTAACAAGTACAGAAATATCATCACCTAAATATTTAATACCTTCCTCAATAACTATCATAGTCCCATCATCAAGATAAGCAACACCCTGTCCATTTTCTTTGCCCTCCTTAATTACTTTAACATCCATTTCTTCACCTGGAAGGACAACCGGCTTAACAGCGTTGGCAAGTTCATTAATATTTAGGACATTAACCCCCTGGAGTTCAGCAACTTTATTTAAATTATAGTCATTAGTTAACACTTTAGCTGAACTCAGCTGAGCAAGCTTAACAAGCTTGCTATCAACTTCCGAAATTTCTTCAAAATCATGATCAATTATTTCTACCTTGATTTCAGAATCATTTTGCATTTGTCTTAAAATATCAAGACCTCGACGGCCACGATTTCTTTTTAAATCATCGGCTGAATCTGCAATATGTTGTAATTCTTCTAAAACAAACTCAGGAATAATAAAATTTCCTTCTATAAATCCAGTTTTACATATATCAAAAATCCTGCCATCAATAATAACACTGGTATCTAAAATTTTATCACTACCAGTTTTATCCTGGGGACATTCTGTTTTTTCTTTTTTTCTGGAAAATAAAAAAGATTCTATATCCTTTGCTTTGTGAACAGCAAGGGCGAATCCCATATAAATAAATGTGATATTAACAAAAATTTGTAGGGGCATTCCAATTCGAGGTATTTTAGGAATAGAAAATATAAAATTTATAATAGCACCAGTTATTAAACCAATTATTAGACCAGTTATTGCTATAACGATTTTTTTCCAACTTAGTTCTTTAAACTTCAATTCAAAGCCCATGATAAACTCTAAAAGTTTGTTTAAAGCATAAAAAATAAGAAAATAACCTAATACTGCTCCTAATAATATAGCATAAAACTGTGTAGTTAAAAAGAATTCCCCAATGTTTTGCCAGCTAAATGAATAATCACTTGCCAGGCCAAAAATATCAATTAAATTATAGGCGATAACACCGCCAAAAACCCCAAAAATTAAGCGCATTATTTTCTTCAGCATTATTTTCACCCCCTTCCGAAAAACATCTTAAATTAGGATTCAAGATCCTCTTCGTCAAGTGTAAATAAGTCATCCATTTTTTCTGAAATACTTTCTTCATTCATATCTTTAGCCAGCACAAGTTCACTAATTAAAATTTGTCTGGCATTACTTAACATCTTTTTTTCACCTGTAGAAAGACCCTTTTCGCGGTCTCTAATACTTAAATTTCTCACAACCTCTGCTACTTCAAAAATATCACCAGTCTTTAATTTTTCCTGATTAGCTCTAAAACGGCGGTTCCAATTTTGTGACATTTTACTTTTTTCGCCATTAAGTAATTCAAAAACTTCATCTGCTTTTTCTTCAGAAATAACATCACGAATCCCAATTTTATCAATTTTATCAACAGGAATCATAACTTTCATTTCTCCAATCGGAAGTTTCATTATATAATATTCTTTTTTTTCATCTAAAATAGTCTTAGTCTCAATACCAACAATGGTTCCTGCACCATGATTAGGATAAACGACTTTGTCACCAATTTTATACATTTTATCCACTCCTCTTTTATGAAAGCAATAAAAATCCACCTTATAATTATACCATTTTAAAAAGCTACAGTCAATTTGCATACTTTTTAGATTAGACTTATAACGAAGTGTATTAAATATTATTATATATGTCGATCAAGTAAAACTTGGTCTCGAAGGCGTCTCAATCCATCTTTTATCGCCTGAGCCCTTACTTCTCCAATACCATCAACATCATCTAACTCATCTACTGAAGCTCTAATAATAGCCTGTAAATTTTCGAAATGTTCAACTAAATTTTCAATAACCGGCATTGGAAGTCTTGGTATTTTTCTCATTATTCTATATCCACGCGGTGAAACTGTTTCGTCTAAAGCATTTAAACTACCACTATAACCAAGGGCCTTACTAATAGTGTTTAAAGTTAATATTTCATCTGAAGACCAATCAGTAAGATCCTCTAAGACTTTTTCAGGATCAGAAGCATCTTCTTCCAGCTCATTTGAAATATAATCCTCAATCAGTAAAATACCTTCTTCTTTAACATTATTAACCAGTTCTTCCAGCTGCATTTTAATCAATCTTCCCTCTGATCCTAGTTCAGAAATATATTTTTCGATTTCTCGCTGAATTTTTAGAACCATTTCAGTTCTTTGAATTACAGTAACAACATCTGATAGCGTCACCAAGTTTTCAAACTCTAAAGCACTTAAATTAGTAAGAGCCTGATCAAAAACAGATCTATATTTTTCCAGTGTTTGGATTGCCTGGTTAGCTTTAACTAACACTACCCTTATGTCTTCTAAAATATGTTTGGAATCATCTTTATAAATCGTAATGATTGATCTACGTTGAGAAATAGCAATTACTAATTCACCAGTTTGACGTGCAACTCTTTCGGCAGTTTTATGCCTTGTTCCAGTCTCGGAAGATTTAACTGTGGGATCAGGAATCAATTGGGCATTTGCAAATAAAATATTTTCAGCATCCTGATCTAAAACAATTGCGCCATCCATTTTTGCAAGTTCATATAAACGAGCAGGTGAAAGAGGAGTTTCAATTTGAAAACCATCATTAACTAAATCTAGAACTTCTTCTTTATCACTAACAACAATTAAGCCTCCTGTTTGGGCCCTTAAAATATTTTCAAGCCCATCCCTAAATTCTGTACCTGGAGCTAATACCTTTAAGATATCCATTAATTTTTCATCTATTTCTTCCACTTCTTCACCTCTTTTCACATGATTTGCTATTTATTTTAGAATGATTTTTACAAATTCAGCTATATCCTTAACTGCATCAATCTTAATTTCTGGGTCAAAAGCAATATTTTTAGCATTTGCAGCTGGTATAATTACCTTTTTAAATGATAGTTTTTTTAATTCATTAATTCGCTTATCTATTTGACCAACAGCTCTAACTTCTCCACCCAAACCAACTTCTCCAATTACGGCTAAATCATTATCTAGTGAAACATCCTTATAACTTGAAATAACTGCTGCTATAATAGCTAAATCAAGCCCTGGTTCTTCTACACTAATTCCACCGGTAATATTTAAATTAACATCAAACTCTTTGAAATTAGCCCCTAAGCGTTTTTCTAAAACTGCTAAAAGTAGAGAAAGCCTCTTATAATCGACGCCTTTTGCAAGCCGCTGAGGTGACGGGAAGGCAGCATCAGTTACCAGAGATTGTACTTCTACCAAAAGCACTCGGCTACCTTCTAAAGCTGGAGTTATTACTGAGCCTGATACATCAGCCGATCTCTCATTAATAAAAAAACTAGAAGGATTAGCTACCTCTTCTATCCCTTTTTCTTTCATTTCAAAAACACCAATTTCATTTGTTGATCCAAAACGATTTTTCTTCGCTCTAAGCATCCTATACATATGATAGTTATCACCTTCAAACTGAAGTACCGTATCAACTAAATGTTCCAAAACCCTTGGACCAGCCAACTCTCCCTCTTTTGTCACATGGCCTATTAAAACAACAGGTATACCTGTTGTTTTTGCAAGTTTCACAAGACGATTGGTAACTTCTTTTATCTGAGTTAAATTACCTGGAGCAGCATCTAACTCAGGAATATGAACAGTCTGAATTGAGTCTACAACAATTAATGAATAATTTTGGTTTTTAGAAATATGATTTTCTAAAACCATATAATCTCTTTCATCTAAAATATTAAGATTTTCTTCCATACAATCTAATCTCTCAGCTCTCATTTTTATTTGAGAGGCCGATTCCTCCCCAGAAAGATAAAGGGTTTTTCCATATTTTTTACTAAAAAGAGAAGCCACCTGAAGTATCAGTGTTGATTTACCAATACCAGGGGCTCCGCCAAGTAAAATTAGAGAACCGGAAACAATACCCCCGCCAAGTACTCGATCAAGTTCAGTTATATTTGTTTGAAGTCGCTGACGCTTAACCGAAGAAATTTTAGTAATCGGCTGAGGCTCTTTCCCCTCTCTATCTAGATCATATTTATTTGTATTATTTTTTGATTTATCTTCTATAACTTCTTCAAAACTATCCCAGGAACCACAGTTAGAACATTTACCCATCCAATTAACCGACTTATATCCGCATTCCTGACATAGATAATACTTTTTTGCTTTCGCCATTATTAATAGCTCCTACTTGTAAAATTTCTTTATATTTGTTTCTAATTATATCATTTTTTACATCATTTTACAAGAAGGCTTAATTTACTTATATTTCCTTAACTAACTATAAAATCAAAATCATTATCTTTGACATCTACTGTTATTTTACCCTTTTCTTCAAATTCATGGTCCAATATTTTTATTGATAATGGATTTTCAATTTGACGCTGGATTGTTCTCCTGAGCGGTCGAGCTCCAAACTCAGAATCATAGCCATCTTCAGCTAACTTAGTTTTGGCAGCTTCAGTCATTTCCAATTCAATACCTTTTTCTTTTAATCTTGCTCTTAAATCATCAAGCATTAAATCAACAATTTTCTTGATGTGTTCTTTATTTAGAGAGTGGAACACAATAATTTCATCAAGTCGGTTTAAAAATTCAGGTCTAAATGTCTTGCGAAGTTGAGACATAACATTATCTTTCATCTTATCGTAATTTGCTTCTTCATCATTATCTGTTTTAAAACCAAGCTGAGATTGTTTTTCAATAAAATCAGCGCCTACATTAGATGTCATAATTACAATAGTATTTTTAAAATCAACTTTCCGTCCATGGGTATCAGTTAAAACACCATCTTCTAAAATTTGAAGCAGCACATTAAATACATCAGGATGTGCCTTTTCAATTTCATCAAATAAAATCACAGAATATGGTCTTCTGCGAACAGGCTCAGTTAACTGACCACCTTCATCGTGGCCTACATACCCAGGAGGAGAACCGACCAATCTGGAAACTGAGTGTTTTTCCATGTATTCTGACATATCAACTCTGATCATTGCATCTTCATCATTAAACATTGTCTCTGCAAGAGTTTTGGCTAGTTCTGTTTTACCAACACCAGTAGGTCCTAAGAAAATAAAAGAACCTATCGGACGTTTAGGATCTTTAAGTCCAGCTCTAGCCCTTCTAACAGCTTCAGAAACCGCATTAATTGCTTCATCCTGTCCAATTACTCGTTTATGAAGTTCGTCTTCCAAACGTAGTAGTCTCTCAGTTTCTGCTTCTTCTAATTTAGTAACAGGTATACCAGTCCAGCTGGAAACAATTTCTGCTATATCTTCAGTAGTAACAACTGCTTCAGCTTTTCCTTTTTCATCTTCCCAGTTGTTTTTCAATTCTTCTAGTTCTTTTTTTAATGATTTTTCTCGATCTCTCATTCTAGCTGCTTTTTCAAATTCTTGATTTTTGACAGCTGCTTCTTTTTCTTTTTCAGCTTCTTCTAATTTTTGACTTAACTCTTTAAATTCTGGCGGTCTTGTACTATTGCTTAATCTAACCTTAGAAGCTGCCTCGTCGATTAAATCAATCGCCTTATCAGGCAAAAATCTATCAGATATATATCTATGAGATAATACAACAGCATCTTCAATAGCCTGATCAGTAATTTTAACTTTATGATGTGCTTCATAAGGGTCTCTTAAACCCTTTAGAATATCAATGGCTTCTTCTGTTGAATTTTCTTCTACAAGTACTGACTGGAAACGTCTCTCCAGAGCTGCATCTTTTTCTATATATTTTCTATATTCATCTAAAGTAGTAGCTCCAATTGCCTGTAGTTCTCCTCTTGCCAAAGCTGGCTTTAAAATATTAGCTGCATCTATAGCTCCTTCGGCTGCACCTGCACCAACCAGAGTATGCATTTCATCTATAAATAATATTATATCTCCACTTTCAATAATCTCATTCATTACAGCCTTTAAACGCTGTTCAAATTCTCCTCTATATTTTGAACCAGCTACTAAAGAACTTAAATCAAGCGACACAACTCTTTTATTCAGTAATAATTCAGGTACGTTCTCACTTATTATCATCTGAGCCAGGCCTTCAATAATTGCTGTTTTTCCAACACCTGGTTCACCTATTAAAACTGGGTTGTTTTTAGTTCTACGGCTTAAAACCTGAATTACTCTATTAATTTCTTTATCACGACCAATAACGGGATCTAACTTGTTCTCACTTGCCATTTCAGTTAAATCGCGGCTATATTCATCTAAGTTTTTTGTTTTTCTACTTGAAGATTTAGATTTCTTCTTCATAGAACTTTTTCCTCCAAGTAAATCAATCACTTCTTCTTTTATATTGCTAATATCACTATTTAAATCCATTAAGATTCTAACGGCAACGCCTTCTCCTTCTCTAATTAATCCAAGCAATAGATGTTCTGTTCCTATATAATTATGACCCATTTTCCTGGCTTCATCCATTGCTAAATTTAAAACTTTTTTACTTCTTGGAGTTAGGCCAATTGAACCCTTCACTTCATTTTGACCCTCACCAATCATATCTATAATTTTACTTTCAATTACTTCTTTACTTATACCATTATCAATTAGTGAACGAGCAGCTATACCCTGACCTTCAGCTATTAAACCGTAAAGTATATGCTCTGTTCCAACATAGCTGTGTTTAAGCTTCAAAGCTTCTTGTTCAGCAATACTTAATACTTTTCTTGCTCTTTCAGTAAATTTTGCAAACATTATTTTCACTCCCTATCTAATTCATTTCTAATAATTTTAGCTCTTTTTATATTTAAGTCTTCTGTTTCTAATTTCTCCTTAGAATTATATAAAAGATGCGCATTTTTTATTCTAAATAATAATTTAGAAAAAAGATTCGGATCAAGTTTTTCCTCAATCAAATTTGTGTCCTGACCAAATTTGATTCTTGATAAATATTTTAAAGCTTCTGATTCATCTAAATGATAAGCATACTTTAAAACTCCTAATGATCTTAAAACATTATCTTTTAATTTCAAAAAATTGTTTCTTAATAAATATTCTCTGCTTTTTCTTTCTTCAGTTATTATCTGTTGAATAACACTTTCTAATTTCTCTATAATTTCTATTTCACTAAATCCTAAAGTTATTTGATTAGATATTTGAAAAAGCTCAGCTTCGCTATTACTACCTTCACCTGAAACACCTCTTACAGTTAGTCCAAACTTTCCTACTGCTCCTAAAATATTATCAATTCTGCCGCTCAACACTAATGCGGGTAAATGACACATTACAGAAGCTCTTAATGCAGTCCCAACATTTGTTGGACAGCTGGTTAAATAACCCCAGTTACTTGAAAATGCATAATCTAATTTTTGTTCTAATTGATCATCCAGATCATTTATTTCATTCCAGATATGATTAAATTCAAAACCAGATTTTAAAATTTGGATCCGTAGATGATCTTCTTCATTAACCATTATTGATATATTATTTATATTATTTAAAAACAGAGCTTTAGCTTCAGAATTTTGAATATGATTTTTACTGATAAGATATTCTTCATGAAGAACATTTCTTTCAACCTCAGTTAAATCATTCATTAAATAAAAATCATAATTTTGGTCAATTAAAAAAAATAGTTTATTCTTTATATGACTAATTAAATCATTTTTTTCCTGGTAGCTGCTCCTATTCGGAAATTTATATTTTTTCAGATTTCTAGCTAACCTAATTCTAGAGCTCAAAACAACATCTTTATCTTTCCCACCTGCAGTTTGCCAGTCATTAATTATTTTATTTCTCATTATCATCTGCCTCCATGTCCTCTTTCATAGCATGGATTTTATCTCTTATTTCAGCAGCCTTTTCAAAATTTTCTTCATCAACGGCTTGTTTCATTTTTTCTTTGAGCTCATCAATTTCAAATTCCATTTCTGATTTTTGCAAAAAGGATTCAGGTTGTTTTCCAGAATGTTGAGTATTACCATGAATTCTTTTTAAAAGAGGATTTAATTTATCTGCAAAAGTTTGATAGCATTCATGACAGCCAAAAAATCCTTTCTCTGCAAACTCTTGATAACTCAACCCACAATTTTTGCAGAATAAATTCTGTGATTGACCGTTATTAAGTTTTGGAGAATTTTGACTAGAAAAATTTTGATTTAATATTCCAGATAGCAAACTTTGAAAGCCAAGGTTATCATCAAAATTAAATTCACTGGTTTTTCTTGCACATTTTTCACATAAATGCATTTCCTCTTTTTCTCCATTTATAATTCTAGTTAAATGAACTGCTGCTTCTCTTTCACCACATCTTTCGCAGATCATTGCTGGTCCTCCTTAACTTTAAAAATAACTTCGAGCATATTTTTTAGTATTCTAGCTCTTAAATAATCGCGCTCTGGTAGAGAAGTATTTAAAACATTTCTATGAACAGCTCTCTCCATTAAATAAGATTCTCTTTCAGAAATTAATTCATTATCATATAATCTTTTAATAATTCCATGTGCTTCCCTTTGGGTCACAACATGATCTAGTTTATTAATTACTTCTTGAATAACTTCTTTATCAGAATCCAAACTCACTCTAATTATTCTAATAAAGCCGCCTCCACCTCTCTGACTTTCAACGACATAACCTTTTTCTACAGTAAACCTTGTATCTAAAACATAATTAATTTGGGAAGGAGCACAATCGAAATTTTCAGCTAATTGATTTCTTTTAATCTTTACTTTGCCCTGGTATTTAGAGATTTGTCTTCTTAAATACCTTTCTATTTGATCAGACAAACTGGACATACTCTCCCCTCCTAACTTTGACTTATTTTGACCTTTAATATTATAATACTATATTTATAAAAAAATGCAAGTAAATTATGACACAAAAAAAGCATCCACCTAAAGTGAATGCAATAAATTATCATATTAAAATAAAAAAAAGACCCTCCAAAGGTCTGAATACATAAATATAAAATGGCTCCCCGAGCAAGACTCGAACTTGCGACAAGATGATTAACAGTCACCTGCTCTACCAACTGAGCTATCGGGGAGTATAAAAAAGGACCGGCAGCGACCTACTCTCCCACATCGTTACCAATGCAGTACCATAGGCGCTGGAGGACTTAACTTTTGTGTTCGAGATGGGAACAAGTGTTGCCCCTCCGCTATTACCACCGGAAATATTCATTGTTTTTGTAGGCGTTATTGTCCTACTGAGATATTAACTTCAAATCGAAGAACTTGATTGAGATTCGATTTAATATCGACTATACAATCAAAGATACATATAGGAAATAATGATTAAGCCCTCGATCTATTAGTACCAGTTAGCTTAATGTATTACTACACTTACACCTCTGGCCTATCTACCTTATCATCTTTAAGGGATCTTACCTTCTTAACAAAGTGAGATACCTAATCTTGAAGTCTGTTTCACGCTTAGATGCTTTCAGCGCTTATCTTTTCCACACTTAGCTACTCAGCTATGCTCCTGGTGGAACAACTGATTCACCATCGGTGTGTCCATCCCGGTCCTCTCGTACTGGGGACAGCTCTTCTCAAGTATCTTTCGCCTGCGACGGATAGGGACCGAACTGTCTCACGACGTTCTGAACCCAGCTCGCGTACCGCTTTAATTGGCGAACAGCCAAACCCTTGGAACCTGCTTCAGCTCCAGGATGCGATGAGCCGACATCGAGGTGCCAAACCTCCCCGTCGATGTGAACTCTTGGGGGAGATAAGCCTGTTATCCCCGGGGTAACTTTTATCCGTTGAGCGACGGCAATTCCACACTATACCGCCGGATCACTAAGTCCTACTTTCGTACCTGCTCGACTTGTCTGTCTTGCAGTTAAGCTCCCTTCTGCCTTTACACTCTTCGTGCGATTTCCATCCGCACTGAGGGAACCTTTGAGCGCCTCCGTTACTGTTTGGGAGGCGACCGCCCCAGTCAAACTGCCCGCCTGACAATGTCCTGTGACCAGTTTATGGCCTCCAGTTAGAATTCCGCTGTAGAAAGGGTGGTATCCCACCAGCGACTCCACTGACATTGGCATGCCAGTTTCAAAGTCTCCCACCTATCCTGTACATTCTACATCAAAACCCAATATCAGGCTGCAGTAAAGCTCCACGGGGTCTTTCCGTCCTGTCGCAGGTAGCCTGCATCTTCACAGGCAATTTAATTTCACCGAGTCCCTTGTTGAGACAGCATCCAAGTCGTTACGCCATTCGTGCAGGTCGGAACTTACCCGACAAGGAATTTCGCTACCTTAGGACCGTTATAGTTACGGCCGCCGTTTACTGGGGCTTAGGTTCAGACCTTCGTGCATAAGCACTAAGCCTTCTCCTTGACCTTCCAGCACCGGGCAGGCGTCAGCCCCTATACTTCGTCTTACGACTTAGCAGAGACCTGTGTTTTTGATAAACAGTCGCTTGGATCTTTTCACTGCGACCCACTAGCTAACACTAATGGGTACCCCTTCTCCCGAAGTTACGGGGTCATTTTGCCGAGTTCCTTAACAAGGGTTCTCTCGCGCGCCTTAGAATTCTCTTCCCGTCTACCTGTGTCGGTTTGCGGTACGGGCACTATAAATCTCGTTAGTGGTTTTTCTTGGCGACTCATTAAGTGGCTTCACCTCTTTTGGCTCCACATCACTAAAAGTTATTAGCGGGTAAAGGGATTTGCCTCCTTACCCTAACTCCTTAGCTTATACGTGCTCTTCCAGTCACACGCTCCACTCTCTTTGCCGCGTCCCCACTTCACTCAATCAATTTACAGTGGTATCTGAATCTTTACAGATTTTCCATCACCTACGCCTTTCGGCCTCAGCTTAGGTCCCGACTAACCCTGAGAGGACGAGCCTTCCTCAGGAATCCTTAGACTTTCGGCGAAGGAGATTCTCACTCCTTTTTTCGTTACTCATACCGGCATTCTCTCTTCTGTACAGTCCACTGCTCCTTACGGTACAGCTTCTCTCCGTACACAATGCTCCTCTACCACTTACAATCATATAAATATAACCATAAATCCACAGCTTCGGTGATATGCTTTAGCCCCGTTACATTTTCGGCGCAAAACCGCTTAACCAGTGAGCTATTACGCACTCTTTAAATGAGTGGCTGCTTCTAAGCCAACATCCTGGTTGTCTGTGCGATCTCACTTCCTTTTCCACTTAGCATATACTTTGGGACCTTATCTGGTGGTCTGGGCTCTTTCCCTTTCGACTATGAAGCTTATCCCACATAGTCTGACTCCCGATGAACACTAAACGGCATTCGGAGTTTGAATGGATTTGGTAACCTTGTTGGGCCCCTTGTCCAATCAGTGCTCTACAACCATTTAACTTTTACATCGAGGCTAGCCCTAAAGCTATTTCGAGGAGAACCAGCTATCTCCGAGTTCGATTGGCCTTTCACCCCTATCCACAACTCATCCCCTCATTTTTCAACATAAGTGGGTTCGGGCCTCCACAAGCTCTTACACTCGCTTCACCCTGGTCATGGATAGATCACTCGGTTTCGGGTCTACTAATCATAACTTCCGCCCTTATCAGACTCGCTTTCGCTCTGGCTTCATCTCTATGACTTAACCTTTCGCTACGATTAGTAACTCGCCGGTCCGTGATACAAAAAGTACGCAGTCAGGCTTTCTAATAGCCCTCCTACTTATTGTAAGCTTATGGTTTCAGTTTCTATTTCACTCCCCTCCCGGGGTTCTTTTCACCTTTCCCTCACGGTACTTGTTCACTATCGGTCATTCAGGAGTATTTAGTCTTGGAAGGTGGTCCTCCCTTATTCTCACAGGGTTTCTCGTGGCCCGTGATACTCTGGATAAATCTCTGACTTCTTCTACCTTTCGTCTACAGGACTATTACCTCCTACGGTTGAGCTTTCCAGCTCATTTGACTGGGTAAAAAATTTAAGTCAGCTAAAGGCTGTAGCCTTTAGTAAAGTCTATCCCACACCCACATTAAGCAACGTCTACAGACTTACACTTAATGTGTTTGGACTCTTCCCCTTTCGCTCGCCGCTACTAAGGGAATCTCGTTTTGATTTCTTTTCCTCAGGGTACTAAGATGTTTCAGTTCTCCTGCTTGTTCTTACATGGCTACTTCTTTCACCACATAATACCAGTGCTCCACACTGGTGGGTTGCCCCATTCGGATACCCGCGGATCTACGCTTATTTAGCAGCTCCCCACGGCTTTTCGCAGCCGGTCGCGTCCTTCTTCAACTCTGAATGCCAAGGCATCCACCATAAGCTCTTTCTAGCTTAATCAATTTATTTCCTATATGCATTTTTCAATGTACAGTTTTGACGGCCTCAATGGCCTAATATTAATAAAATCTTGAATGGTGGAGGTAAGCGGATTCGAACCGCTGACCTCCTGCTTGCAAGGCAGGCGCTCTCCCAGCTGAGCTATACCCCCATATCTCCCAATTGCTATCCATGCATGTGTTAAAAGGATAGAAAATGGTGGGCCTAAGTAGATTTGAACTACTGACCTCACGCTTATCAGGCGTGCGCTCTGACCAACTGAGCTATAGGCCCATTCGCTTTTTAAATAAATATAAACCCCATTATGTAGGATTTATTTTATTTTCATATTATTTTATTAAGTATTATAGAAGATTCTTTGACGGCCTCAATGGCCGAAATAAAACCTTCAAAATTAAACAGCAAGCTCACGTTCTCTCCTTAGAAAGGAGGTGATCCAGCCGCACCTTCCGGTACGGCTACCTTGTTACGACTTCACCCCTCTTACCGGACACACCTTTGGCATCCGCAGATGACTTCTGGTGCATCCAACTCGATTGGTGTGACGGGCGGTGTGTACAAGGCCCGGGAACGTATTCACCGCAGTATGCTGACCTGCGATTACTAGCGATTCCAACTTCATACAGGCGAGTTGCAGCCTGCAATCCGAACTGGGACTGATTTTAAAGGATTTGCTCCACTTCGCAGCTTTGCTCCCCTCTGTATCAGCCATTGTAGCACGTGTGTAGCCCGAGATATAAAGGGCATGAGGACTTGACGTCATCCCCACCTTCCTCCGACTTTCACCGGCAGTCTTCTTAGAGTCCCCGACATTACTCGCTGGCAACTAAGAACAGGGGTTGCGCTCGTTGCGGGACTTAACCCAACATCTCACGACACGAGCTGACGACAGCCATGCACCACCTGTCTCCGTGTAGCACAAAGTGCTATACTCTACTCTCATAGATGGTCACGGGATGTCAATTCTCGGTAAGGTTCTTCGCGTTGCTTCGAATTAAACCACATGCTCCACCGCTTGTGCGGGCCCCCGTCAATTCCTTTGAGTTTCAATCTTGCGATCGTAATCCCCAGGCGGGATACTTAATGCGTTAACTCCGGCACTGAAGGATTCGAACCTCCAACACCTAGTATCCATCGTTTACGGCTGGGACTACCGGGGTATCTAATCCCGTTCGCTCCCCCAGCTTTCGTACCTCAGCGTCAGTGTTAACCCAGAGAGTCGCCTTCGCCACTGGTGTTCTTCCTAATATCTACGTATTTCACCACTACACTAGGAATTCCACTCTCCTCTGTTACACTCAAGATAATCAGTTTCAAACGCAGTCTGTCGGTTAAGCCGACACCTTTCACGCTTGACTTGATTATCCGCCTGCGTACCCTTTACGCCCAATAATTCCGGACAACGCTTGCACTCTACGTATTACCGCGGCTGCTGGCACGTAGTTAGCCAGTGCTTCCTCCAAAGGTACCGTCAGGTGGATGTCATTAACTACATCCACGGTTCTTCCCTAAGGACAGAGCTTTACAATCCTAAGACCTTCTTCACTCACGCGGCGTTGCTCCATCAGGCTTTCGCCCATTGTGGAAGATTCCCCACTGCTGCCTCCCGTAGGAGTCTGGACCGTGTCTCAGTTCCAGTGTGACTGATCGTCCTCTCAGACCAGCTATAGATTGTTGCCCTGGTGAGCCGTTACCTCACCAGCTAGCTAATCTACCGCGAACTCCTCCTCAAACGATGCCAAAGCACCTTTTCTGATTGTGTGATGCCACACTCTCAGCTTACCTCGGATTAGCCCGACTTTCGCCAGGTTATCCCAGACTTGAGGACAGATTATTCACGTGTTACTCACCCGTCCGCCACTATCTAGATCTCGTCTTCAACCCGAAGGTTTCTGTCGAGGTAGACCGTTCGACTTGCATGTGTTAAGCACGCCGCCAGCGTTCGTCCTGAGCCAGGATCAAACTCTCCGTATAAAGAATTTGAATTTGGCTCATATTATTTAATATAAGCTTTAAACTAATAATTACTTTTAAGTTTTAACACTCAAAGTATATTAACGTTGGCTTGCTGTTTAATTTTCAAGGTTCACAAAATCTCTTTTTTAGAACAAATTGATATTTTCGGACTTGCCCATTGAGGGCGGCGCCGATATTATATTTATTCTTATTTAGAGATAATGTTTTCTTCTATATTTTCTGTCGCGTTTTTTATCAGCGACATTTAATATCTTATCAACTGTGCCTCACTTTGTCAAGAACTTTTTAGAAAAACTTTTGAAAAAGATTTTTCTTTGATTTTAAGCTTGTATTTTCTCTTATATATAAAGAAGAAAAATATTTAAGCTTTAAATCCAAGTTCTTTTTAAGCTCCGATTTAAGATCAGTTATGAGCTTAAATTTTATCGGAGATTATTTGTGCGACGCTTATTATCTTATCAAGCTCTTTTTGCTTTGTCAAGAACTTTTTAAAATAATTTTGTCGGCCAAAAAATTGTTTTATATAACTTTTCAGCGACATACATTATCTTAGCATCAATTAGGCGAATTGTCAAGAGAAAATTAGAAAAAGCTTTTAATTTTTGCTTAGTTTTAAATAAACTTTTCGAGTTCTTGGGCCATCAAACTCACAAAAATATATTCCCTGCCAGGTTCCCAGTAATAATTTATTATTTTTAATTATGATATTTTGATCAACACCAAATAAACTTGATTTTATATGGGCAGCAGAATTCCCTTCTAAATGTGCATAATTATCATTAAATGGTATCATTTTATTTATTTCTTTTTTAATATCGGATTTAACATCAGGGTCAGCATTCTCATTTATAGTAACCGCTGCAGTTGTATGCGGAATGTGAATATATAGCATCCCATTCTTGACCTCCGAATTTCTGACCTTATTTTGTATTTCATTTGTAATATCAATAAACTCAACCTGATTTTCTGTCTTAACTGATAATTCTTCAAACATAATAATCTCCTTTCATCTTTAAATCCAAAGTAATTAACTGAATATTTAATAAAGTTTAATTAAAAAAATAGCCGGTTGAAGCCGACTATTCTTTTAATTATATTATTCATTACTTTCTGGTCTCATAGTTGGGAATAAAATGACATCTCTAATCGAACTGGAATCAGTCAAGAGCATAATCAATCGATCAATACCAATTCCTAAACCACCTGTAGGTGGCATACCATATTCTAAAGCTCGAATGAAATCATAATCCATCATTTGTGCTTCTTCATCTCCAGCTTCACGCATTTCTACCTGTTTTTCAAATCTTTGCTTCTGTTCTTCTGGATCATTTAACTCACTAAATGCATTAGCAATTTCTCGGCCATAAACAAATGCCTCAAAACGATAAGTAAAACGCGGATCATCTTCAATCTTTTGTGCTAATGGTGATACTTCAATTGGATAATCCATAATAAATGTTGGTTGAATTAATTTTTCTTCAACTCGCTCTTCGAATACTTCATTCAAGACTTCTCCATAAGACAATCCTTCTTCAGGTTTCACACCTACTGAAGCAGCAGCCTCATAAGCTTTTTCCGCTGTTTCAAATTCAGCAAAATCTACATCTGCATACTTTTTAACAGCTTCTACCATTGTTATTCTATCCCAAGGAGCTGTGAAATCAAGCTCAGTCCCTTCATACTCAAGAGTAGTAGTACCCAAAACATCTTCTGTTAAATGACTGACTAAATTTTCAGTGAGTTCCATCATGTCATGATAGTCAGCCTGTGCCTGATAAAGTTCCATAGTTGTAAATTCAGGATTATGTTTATATGACATACCTTCATTACGGAAATTTCTATTGATTTCAAAAACTTTCTCAAAACCGCCCACAATAAGCTTTTTAAGATAAAGTTCGGGTGCAATCCTTAAATATAAGTCCATATCTAAAGTATTATGATGAGTAACAAAAGGGCGGGCAGTAGCTCCACCAGCGATCGGGTGCATCATTGGTGTCTCAACTTCTAAAAATCCTTGATCCTCTAAATATCTTCTCATCTCTTTAATAATTTTACTTCTTATAACAAAAGTTTCTTTAACATCAGGATTTACTATCAAATCTAAATAACGCTGGCGATAGCGAATATCCTTATCTTTTAAACCATGAAACTTCTCGGGTAGTGGTCTTAAAGATTTAGTTAAGAGTTCAAAAGAAGAAACTCTTATAGATACTTGACCTCTATTTGTTTTGAAAACTGTGCCAGTAATGCCAACTAAATCACCAAGATCTAGATCTTGAAAAAATTCATAACGGTCTTCTCCAATATTATTCTGCTTTACATATAATTGAACTTTTCCGCTCATATCCATTAAATCAGCAAAACTTGCTTTACCGTGAGTACGAATAGCCATTAGACGTCCAGCCAATTTAACTTCTTTTTCCTCAAGTTCTTCAAAATTATTTTCTACCTCTGCTGCATGATGAGTAGTTTCATATTTTTCGGCAAAAGCTTTTTCTTTTTCTTCCCTAAGTTGAGTCAACTTTTCCCGTCTCTGCAGCATTAATTCATTCATGTCTTCGAGCATATTTTCACTCATTATAAATATCCAACTCCTTATTAAATTATAATAGAGGCTAAACTCTATTTCTTAATATTCCAGTATAAATTAACAAAACAAATAATAACTCCTAAAACTTTATTTAATATTTTTGTTAATGTTTAACTTTTTTTATTGAAATAATTTCATAATCAACTTCTCCAGCTGGAGTTTCTACAGTTACCTCATCTCCAATGGCATGGCCTAATATAGCTTTTCCAATTGGAGACTCATTAGAAATTTTGTAGTTTAATGGATCTGCTTCTGCTGAACCAACTAAAGTATAGCTGATTTTCTCATCACTATCAAGGTCATGCAGCATAACTGTTGTACCAAGATTAACTTTTTTATCGGTAACATCTTCATCCTTTACAACATGTGCATTGTTAATCATATTTTTAATTTCTTGAATTCTTCCTTCGACAAAAGCCTGCTCATTTTTAGCATCATCATATTCTGAGTTTTCACTGATATCTCCAAACTCTCTGGCAACTTTGATTCTTTTAGCAACTTCACGTCTTTTTTCTGTTTCTAAATATTCGAGTTCATTTTCTAATTTTTCATAACCTTCTTCTGTCAACATTACTTGTTGTTCTGACATAAATATCTACCTCTACTTTCTAAATGTTATATTTGAAATTTTATAATTCTCTAAATTATCTAATATATCTAAAACTATCAAAAGGGCCATCAAACTCAGCCCAACAACAAAGTGTGCCAGGCAAATCACCTGACACCCATATAAGTCTACAATTATTAATTATTATAAATAACTTTAGTTTTATTGTCAAGAAGCTTTTTATCATAATCTGCTAAATAATAGTATTAGACTACAATAATTTGCTATGATTCTTTATAATGACTTTTGATATTTTCTTAAGAAATTAATTAATTTATCTTTATTAGATGTTTGATTTACTTTGTTTTTCATTTCACCTGCATTTGGCATTCCTTTTAAGTACCAGGAAATATGTTTGCGCATTATTGGAACACCATGACCTTCTCCATAATAGTCTACTGCTAATTTCAAGTGTTTTATTGCCATTTCAATCTTTTCTATATCTGAAGGAGGATTAATTAACTCTCCGGTATTTAAATATTCAATAATTTCTTTAAAAATCCAGGGATTCCCTTGAGCAGCTCTTCCAACCATTATTCCATTACATTTAGTTTTGTTAAAAATTGCAGCAGCATCTTCTGCAGAAAAAATATCTCCATTTGCAATAACAGGAATTTCAACTGCATTAACAACATCTTTTATAATATTCCAATCAGCCTGACCTTTATAAAACTGACTTCGTGTACGACCGTGAACTGCAACAGCTGCAGCTCCAGCTTCTTCAGAAATTTTAGCTAATTTTACAGCATTAATGCTTTCATCATCCCAGCCGCTTCGCATTTTAACAGTTACTGGCACCTCAGCTGCATCAGCAGTTTTCTTTATTATTTCAAAAGCCAAATCAGGATTCTTCATTAGAGCAGAGCCAGCACCATTTTTTACAATTTTTCTGGCAGGACATCCCATATTAATATCTATCAGATCAATATCATATTCTTTGGAAATACCTGCAGCAGCTCTGGCCATAAATTCTGCTTCATCACCAAAAATTTGAACCGCTATTTTACCATTTTTTTCTTTATCGAATTCAATGAGTTCAGCTGTTCGTTTGTTTCCATACTCATAGCCTTTTGAACTAACCATTTCAGTATACAACAACTCAACCCCCATTTGTCTTACTAGCTGCCGATAAGGATAATCGCTTACTCCAGCCATCGGCGCCAAAAAAGCAGGTGGCTCAATTTTTAAATTAGCAATCTCCATTATGATCCCATTCCATTAATATCAGCTATGTGTTTTAATCCTTTTAAAGTTAAAAAAGGTTCAACATAATCTATAGAATCAGTTTCAGCTGCAATTAAACTAACTAACCCACCAGTAGCAATTACTACTGCTTCTTTAGGTAATTCTTCTTTGAATTTTTTTACTAAATATTCAACCTGACCGACAAAACCATAAACTATTCCCGATTTCATCCCATCAATTGTATTTTTCCCAATTGCATGACCTGGTTCAATCAATTCAATTCGAGGCAGTTTAGCTGATTGACTAAATAAAGCTTCAGAAGATATACCAATCCCAGGTGCAATAGCCCCACCTAAATATTCACCTTTTTCAGAAATAGCACAAAAAGTTGTTGCTGTACCAAAATCTACAATAATCAGAGGCCCTTCATAAAGTTGATGCCCAGCTACCGCATTCACGATTCTGTCTGCTCCAACTTCTTTTGGATTATCCGTTTTTATATTCATTCCTGTTTTGACTCCTGGGCCAATTACTAATGGATTAACATTAAAATAACGATAGGCTGTTTTCTTTAAAATTCTTAAAATAGGTGGCACAACACTTGAAATTATTATGGAATTAACAGCATCATCCGCTATATCTGCTGACTCAAATAAATTTTTAAAGAGCATTCCATATTCATCAGGAGTTTTGTTTCTATCTGTTGAAATTCTCCAATGAGTCTTAAGCTTATCTCCGTCATATAAGCCAAGCACTGTATTAGTATTTCCAATATCCATTGTTAAAATCATTTCAATTTCTCCTTATATTTTTTTATATAACTCAGATTGTAAAAAGGCTGCAGAAAATAGATCCAGATCTGCAGCCTATAAACTTATTTCCCAATTATTTGCTAAAGTAATCTCTAATTTTTTGAAAAATTTCATGAGTAGATAATATCTCTTTGACCCTTCCAATTCCTTCACCAGTAAAAAATACACCATTATCTAAATCACCAGCTTTTGCATTAACCAGTGCATCTTTAATACAAAACTTTTTCGTACAGTGTTTTAGACAATCAGTACAGTTAGCCGGTGGCGGTGCTTCACCAGCTTTTATTAAATCTGAAAATCTAGTCTTTATTGCATTAGCTTTGTAACCAACCGAACTCATAATTTTCATAACGTCATCAGATGAAGCTTTAACACATAACTTTTTGAATTCCTCAGCAACTGAGGCTTCTGCACTTGCTAAAAATCTAGTTCCCATCTGTACGCCATCTACACCTAAGTTCAGCATTTTTTCAATATCTTCTGGAGTCACAACATCACCAGCACCAATTACCGGGATCTTTATTTTTCCTGCAATTTTTTTAACTAAACTGAAACTGTTTTCATCACTTCCTAAATGTCCTCCAGCGTTTCCACCTTCAACAACAACTGCAGCCGCTCCAAGTTTCTCAGAAATTCTTGCAAGTTTCAAAGAGGAAACAATTGGTATTACAGGAGTATTACTTTCCTTACCAACATTAAACATATCTCGAGAAAAACCAGCACCTGAGATTATTACATCTATACCAGCTTCTACAGAAGCTTTAAGCAGCTCACTAAATCCGGAAGCAGCAAACATTATATTAACACCTATGATACCATCACTAAGTTTTTTTGCTTTTTTAATTTCAGCCTTTAATTCTTTTGGTGTCATAACTGAAGCTCCAATAACTCCAATCCCACCTTCATTAGCTACTGCAGCTGCCAGTTCAGCCATCGACACACGAATCGCCATCCCACCCTGTATAATTGGGAATTCAGGCTTCAAATCAGCAATTTTCAATTCAGGTAATTTCAATTTATCACTCCTAAAATAATCTTAACTTTATATTCTATTTTATCTTATCACAGAATAGTAAAGATTTAAATGTTTTTTTGACTATTGGTCATCTTTTTTTAGTTAGAATTATTGAAGTCCTCCTGAAATTTGAACTTCACCTGCTAGGAATTGCTGTTTATATTCTTCAAGCTTTATTAAAGTATCAGAACTAATTAATTTTTCTGCCTGTTTTTGGGCCAATGTAAAAGCGTTATCACTAATACCATATTCCTTTATTTCATTAACATAATTATTATTGTAACGAGCTTCTATAATTTTTTGTGCAATTTGATCAGTATTTTTTAAAATAACTGTTAATATATTATTAGGCGCTAAATTTATATCTGCTCTATTTAACGAAATTAAATAAATGTTTTTTTCTAAAGCCGCTTCTATAATTCCGTTGGAAGCAGCCCCTGCAGCATAAAAAATAATATCAACATTTTCTGCAGCAAGTTCTTCAGTTATATTTTTCGCTTTAGAAAAATTATTAAAGCTGCCGAGATATCTATTATATATTTTCACTTCTGAATCTGCTGTTTGAACACCTGTGTTAAAACCAATTTGGTACTGCTTAAGGTCTTCATTCTCTTTTGCTCCAACAAAAGCTACTTTAGAATTTTTAGTTTCCAGAGCAGCAATTAGCCCAGCTAAAAAAGCAGATTCTGCTTTTTTAAAAGTTATAGAGCTAACATTTTTTTCTTCAACTATCCCATCAAAGATTATAAAATCCTTTTCTGGATACATTTGAGCTGCCTCTTTAACAGCCTGCTCCATAGTAAAACCTACACCCCAAATTAAATCAAAGTTATTTTCCGCAAAATAATTTATGTTTTCCAGATATTCTGTCATTAAAGTTGATTCCCTAAACTCAAATAAAATATTTAGATTTTGCTCAACTTTACTAATTGATGATCTCAACTGATCATTATAACTATTATCTCCAAAGCCTCCAATATCACTTACTAGTGCAACTTCTAAATATTGAGCAGCAGCTGAAAATGAAAAAAACAAAGAGATCACTATCAAAAATATCAATATTTTAAATTTCATTTTTTAGCACCTTTCTTAAATTATTTGTTATATTTTTTTAAACTTTTATAATCTAAAGAAGTATTAAGTGAACTGACTTTTTTGCTTTGGCCATTTTGGAAGTCTATTAATAAGTCTCCATTATCTAATATTTCCTTTATTTCACCACTACAATTTCTGTTTTTATGATTAAAATCAATTTTTTTACCAACTAAGGCTAATTTATTTTTCCAGGTCATAATTATTTCTTTTCTTTTTTGATTAAAAAAATCATTTACATAATCATTCATTTTTTCAATTAACACAGACAGAAATAAGTTTTTATCTATTTGTTCTTTTTTTTCTAAATAATACGATGTTGCCAAATTACTAATTTCTGTTTTGAAATTAGAATTATTTAAATTTACACCACAGCCAATTATGACAAAAGCACTTTGATTATTATCTATGACTAGTTCAGATAAAATACCGGCAATTTTTTTTTGAGAGACTAAAATATCATTTGGCCATTTTAGTTCAGTTTCCAAACCAAAAAAATCAAAAGTATCACTTAATACCAGTGCTGCAGCTGCAGTAATTAATGGGATCTTTTCTATATCATTATCTACAGCAAATAAAAAAGAGGCCGCTAAACCCTTTGGACCACCAGAAAACCAACTGTGACCTCTCCTACCTCTACCTTTTTCCTGAAAATCAGCAGCAAAAACATTTATATCGCTAATATTATTTGGGTTTTTTGTTTTTTTTAGATATTTTTTGGCCTGATCATTTGTTGAGTCAGTTTTAGAAAATATTGTTAGTTTAACTCTATTACTTAAGGGTTTTTTTAAGTTTGATTTAATTTTTATACTATCAAAGAAATTTAAATTATCCATATAGATTCTCCTAGAAAAAGGACCCAAAAATTGGGCCCTTTATTAATTAACAGCTTGTACCAGCTTCAATTTTTCTGATTTTTACAGCATTATAGTTTAATAATATTTTAATAAAATATGCATAAATAGGTATATTTATTAACTGACTTACTAATCGCGGAGGCATTAAAACTGTAAAAGGAACTCCAAAAAGTGAATTAATAAAATACGGTACTAAAATTAAAGAAGATATTAGCTGCCCAATTGATATAGAAATAAAGATTATAGGTAGAGTTCTGCATCTCTTCAAAACATAAAACACCATAAAACCAGGAATAAATCCGGTTAAAAAAGATGTTAAAGTAAAATGCGGCATATAGGCTCCAAGTGGATTTATAAAATAGCCAAGCAAATCACCTAAAGCTCCAACGATACCTCCAGCAACAGGACCAAATGCAATACCTGCAAATATGATAGGTAATGCCCCAAATCCTATTCTAACACCCTCAACTCCTGCAATCGGAATTCTGATACTCAATATTCTCGTTAAAATAATAGTTAAAGCCGTTAAAAATGAAAGATACGCTATTTTTTGGGTACTAATTTTAATTTTTTACACCTCCCTCCCTCTTTGGTTAAGATGATAGTTTTTCTGCACCAAAGAAAGAGGACACTTTGATGACAGCGGACGCGACAGGGAGACCGCAGCTTATAGCTTTCGTTCCAAAGCAACGTCCCATCTCTGGACACTCTACGCCTCCTGTCTACTCTATCACTATATTATTTAATACATTATAACTTATTTATTAATCTTTTTAAAGTACTTTAGAACAATCCTGAAATTTTTCCATCAGCATCAATATCTATATCTTCTGCTGAAGGCCTCTTGGGTAAACCAGGCATTGTTAAAACTGGTCCTGTCATAACAACTAAGAAACCTGCACCTGCAGAAAGATTAATTTCTTTGACGCTTATTTTAAAACCCTTAGGGCGTCCTTTTAAATTTGGATTATCAGAAATTGAACTTTGAGTCTTAGCCATACAAACGGGAATATCTGAATATCCCTGCTCATTATATTTTTCAATTTGAGAAATTGCTTTATCACTATAATCAACACCATCAGCTCCGTAAATTTCTTTAGCAATTATTTCAATTTTTTCTTAATTGGAGCCTTTTCATCATAAAGAAAATCAAAATTGCTTTTTTCATTTTCTAAAACATTCACAACAGCGTTGGCTAATTCTTCCCCACCTTTTCCTCCATGAGCCCAAACCTCAGATAATGCTACATTTACACCCAAATCTTCACACTTTTGACGAACTAATTCCAGCTCTGCTTCAGTATCATCAGGAAATCTATTAATTGCTACCACTGTTGGTACCCCAAACTTATGCACATTTTCTATATGTTTCTCCAAATTCTCGATCCCATCTGCCAGGGCCTCTAAGTTTTCTTCAGTTAAATCGTCTAAACTTACTCCTCCATGCATTTTTAGAGCTCTGATAGTTGCTACCAGGACTGTAGCATCTGGTTTTAAATCAGCAAATCTTGATTTTATGTTATAAAATTTTTCAGCACCTAAATCAGCCCCAAATCCTGCTTCAGTTACGGTAATATCCCCTAATTTCATTGAAAGTTTAGTTGCCATAACACTATTACAGCCATGAGCAATATTAGCAAATGGTCCTCCATGTATAAAGGCCGGTGTGTTTTCTAAAGTTTGAACTAAATTAGGCTTTATAGCATCTTTTAAAAGTGCTGTCATTGCTCCTTCAACTTTTAAATCGTGAGCAGTAATACTCTCCCCATCATAATTATATCCCACAACAATTTTACCCAATTTGTCCTTTAATTCCATTAAATCATTGGCCAAGCAAAGTATAGCCATTATTTCTGAAGCAACTGTAATTAAAAATCCATCTTCTCTTAGTTGACCATTTACTGTCCCACCTAAACCTACAATAGTATTTCTAAGTGCACGATCATTCATATCTAAAGCTCTTTTAAAGGTTATTTGAGTTGGATCAATATTTAACTCATTACCCTGTTTGATATGGTTGTCAATTGCTGCTGCCAATAAATTATGTGCTACACCAATAGCATGAATATCTCCTGTAAAATGAAGATTAATATCCTCCATTGGTATCACCTGAGAATAACCTCCACCAGCTGCCCCACCTTTGATCCCCATTGTAGGTCCTAATGAAGGTTCTCTAATTGCAATTACAGCATTTTTTCCAATTCTGTTTAAAGCCTGGCCCAGACCAACAGTAGTTGTTGTTTTACCTTCACCAGCTGGAGTTGGTGTGATTGCAGTTACCAAAACTAACTTACTGTCTTCTCGATCAGATAGTCTTTTTAAAACATCCAGCTTTACTTTAGCTTTATGTTTACCATATAATTCTAAATCATCTTCTTTTAAACCAACTTTTTCAGCAATCTTTGTTATTTCTTGCATTTTTGCTTCCTGAGCAATTTGAATATCACTTTTCACTATATTTCCCCCTAATTTCCTATTCTAAATTAAATAATCAAACTAAAATAAACTCTAACTTAAATTTTAAATACCTATATAAATATTTCAATATAGTTTCAGCAATTCCTTCTTTAATAATTAGATAGTATATTAATTATACTAAAGATTTAACTGTTTTCGTGAGTTGAAAAATGTTTTAGCACCTCTATTAACCATAAAAAATACTGTTAAGGTTACACTACCTAAAATACCCATCATAATTGCAATTTGATATTTTATTGCTATAACTGGAGAGGCTCCAGCTAAAATTTGACCGGTCATCATTCCCGGTAGAAAAACAATACCCATCCCCATCATGGAATTAATTGTCGGCAAAACCGCATTATAAAAAGCTCTATTGCTTATTTCTTTAACAGCTGTTTCAGGTTCTGCACCTAACATTAAATAATTTTCAACTAGATCTTTGTTATCTCTAAAACCATTAATTAAATAATTCACCCCTAAAGAGATACCAGTCATTGAATTACCAATTAACATTCCCGAAAGAGGAATAAAGTAATCTGCCCTAAACCAGGGATCAAGACCAACAACTGCAATTACAAAAAAGAAGATACTGATTGAGGTTCCCAAAAACATGGAACTAGCAATAATCAATTTTAATTTTTTTGAAATTGTCGCTTCAACTCTTCCAAAAATATTATAAATTGCAAATGTCTCCATTATTAATAATATTAATATACTATAGACCGGGCTTTGATTAGAAAAAACATATTCTAATATAAATCCAACTGCAATCAGCTGAATTGTCATTCTTACTGAAGCTAATAGAATTTCTCCTTTGTGACCAATTTCTTTCTTTTTAACAATAAATAATAAAACTAAAACAAATATATATGCAAAAGCAAGCTGCATTATTTGAATATCTATTGTTCCATTCATTTTAATAACCCTCCTGATATCTTTTAAATTTATCTTTTTGATTTATTTGATAATTTTACCTTTTTCAATATTTATTATTTTATCAGCAAATTTTTCTGCAATTTCGGGACTGTGGGTCACCATAATTAAAGTTCTATCATTTTTTCTAACATAATCAACCACCATCTCTATTATTTTCTCTTCAGTTTTTTTATCCAGAGAGGAAGAAGGTTCATCTAAAAGCAGAACTTTTGGCTCCAACAGCATAACTCTAGCTAATGCTAATCTCTGTTTTTCTCCTCCGGACAAATTATCTGCTGTATCATCTAAATTTTGAGTCAATGAAACTTTTCGCAAAAGCTCATTATAATTTAAGCTTTTTGAATTTTTATTATCATTAATTTCCTCTGTCTTAATAAAATTATCTTTTATAGTACCTTTAAAAATTTGAGGATCCTGGGGCATCATTACAACTTCTCGCCGCAAAGACACCGGATCATAAGTTTCTATATGTTTTCCCCGATAAATAACTTTACCCTGATCAGCTGTTATCATATTATTCAAAAGCTTCAAAAAAGTTGTTTTACCACCTCCACTACTTCCTAAAATTGCTGTAACCATATTTTCTTCCAATGATATTTCTTCTATATCTAAGATATCTTTAAATTTTATTTTTTCGAGTTTAAACATAATAAGCCTCCCTGAAATTTTTTATATTTTGATTATATTTATGCCTCCATTATTTCCTGGCTCAATTCCTGAGTCTTCTTCTTAACTTCTTCTAAAACTTTTTCTCCTTTTTTGGTAAGGCTGTAATATTTCCTTACCTTTCCCTCAATAGTTTTTTCACGGCTGCTCAATATTCCATCTGATTCCATGGAATGGAGAATCGGGTATATTGTTCCTGAGCTTACTTCATAGCCATGAGTTTTTAGCTCTTCAATCATCCACAATCCAAAAAATTCTTCTTTTTTTGCATGGTGAAGAATATGAATTCTCATAAATGCTAAAAACATCTTCCTCAAAATACTGTTTTTCATATTTTCACTCCTTTATCGATAATCGATATTGATTATTATTATAGGTTTTCGATAACAATAAATAAAGTAATTAAACTACATTTTATTATTTTTTTATAAAAAAAAGACCAGCCGCTAAGCTGGTCTTTTAAGTTGAATCTATTTTATGCATTCTGTGGTTCGGGTTTGAAAGTTTTTATTATACCTTCATCCTCTTTTTGATCACCATCAGAATCATCTGTTTCTTCTATTCTATCTTTATTTGGATCTCCAGTTATTTCTTCACCTCTCATCAGACGTTTAATCTGATCAGCGTTTAATGTTTCATGCTCTTTTAAAGCAGTTACAATTCTTTCTACTGTATCAGAATTTTCTCTGAGCAGTCTCTCAGCTTTACTGTAACATTCTTCAACCATCTTACTAATTTCTTTATCTATCCGAGCAGCAACTTCTTCACTGTAGTTTCTCTGACGTGAAATATCCCTACCAAGGAATACCTGCTGATCATGCTTTTGGCCTAGGGTTAATGGGCCTAAATTTTCACTCATTCCATATTCAGTTACCATTGCTCTAATAATCTGAGTTGCTCTTTCTATATCATTTTGAGCTCCAGTACTAATATCATCAAGGAAAATCGCTTCTGCAGCTCGTCCCCCCATTAAACTGGTAACCTTATCAAGCAGCTGTCCTTTAGTCATAAAGTTTTGATCATCTGAAGGTAGCGGAACTGTAAATCCACCAGCTCTACCCCGAGGTATAATTGTAACTTTATGAGTTCGATCAGCATGCTCCAGCAGTTCACCAAGTAGAGCATGGCCAGTTTCATGATAGGAAACAAGCTTTTTCTCCTCTTCCGAAACAACCTTACTCTTTCTAGCAGGTCCAGCAATAACTCGGTCAATAGCATCGTCAAATTCTTTCATTGCAATTATATTTTTTGACCTTCTAGCGGCTAAAATAGCAGCTTCATTTGCTAGATTTTCCATATCTGCACCGGTAAATCCTGGAGTTCTTTTTGCAAGAACTTCTAAATCGATATCATCATCTAAAGGTTTATTTTTCACATGAATTTCAAGTATTTTTTGTCTTCCTAGTCTATCTGGCTTATCTACCATTACCTGACGATCAAAACGTCCCGGTCTTAATAAAGCCGGGTCTAAAACATCCGGTCTATTTGTTGCAGCCATTAGAATAATGCCTTCATTGGGTTCAAAACCATCCATTTCAACCAATAGCTGATTTAATGTCTGCTCTCGCTCATCATGACCACCGCCAAGACCAGCTCCACGCTGACGCCCAACAGCATCAAGCTCATCAATAAAGATAATACATGGTGAATTCTTTTTACCTTTTTCGAATAAATCTCTTACTCGTGAAGCACCTACACCAACAAACATCTCAACAAAATCAGAACCACTGATAAAGAAGAAAGGAACTCCTGCTTCTCCAGCAACTGCTTTTGCCATCAATGTTTTACCGGTTCCTGGAGGCCCTACCATCAAGACTCCTTTTGGTACTTCGGCACCTAATTCAGTAAACTTGTCCGGCTTTTTCAAAAATTGAATTACTTCCTGCAGTTCTTCCTTTACCTCATCATAATTAGCAACATTATCAAATGTTACTTTGACATCACTTTCGTTTAATTTTGCTTTGCTTTTTCCAAAAGACATCATTTTACTGCCGCCACCCTGCATCTTCTGCATAATAAAAATCCAGGCGACAATTAAAATTACAACAGGTAAAATATAACTTAAGATATTAATCCACCAGGGTGTTGTTGGCTGCGGCTCAGTTTTTATGTTAACATCACCAGCTCGTAACTCCTGCATTAAAGATGGAATAGCCTCCGGTGGAACTGGAACTTTAAAATCTCTATTATTAATAGTACCTGTCACTTCCTGATTACCAATAATAGTTACCTCATTTATATTATCAGCTTCAACCTCCTGCAGTAGATTTGTGTATGTGAAATCCTCTACAGTAGTTGGTCCCTGCTGCATAAAAAATTGAGCAACTAAAATAGATATTGCAATCAGAATTAAATAAAATCCTATATTTTTAACAAACTTATTCAAATTTCTTTACCTCCCCTACGGCTTAAATCATATACAGTAAAATATTATAACATAATATTTATATTTTGTAAATAATCTATTATTCTCAGCCACAATCATCCGATTTAGTTTTAAAAAAATAAAATGTTCAGCTAAAATACATTATAAACTATAAATATTAAATTTCAATTAGAAAATTCAAAAATATAAATATCAGTATTTAAGCCGGTGAGTATTTAAATATATAATTTTTCTTTTAGAACTCCAATAAATGATAGATTTCGATATTTTTCAGCAAAGTCAAGCCCATATCCAACAACAAATTTATCTGGTATTTCAAAGCCATTGAAATCAGCATCAATTTCTTTTTTTACTCTTCTATCCGGTTTATCTAATAAAGTAACAACCTTAATGCTTTTAGGATCTCTTGTTTGAAGCATATCAATAACATGTTTTAAAGTTCTCCCAGTATCAATAATATCCTCAACAATTAATAGGTGTCTTCCTTCGATATTTTCTTCCATATCTTTAATGATTCTAACTACACCAGATGATTCAGTAGAAGCACCATAGCTGGAAACGTCCATAAAGTCAAAAACTACTGGTAGATCAATCTCTCTTGCCAAATCAGCCATAAATAAAATTGCTCCCCTTAAAATACAAAGCATTACAATATCATCATCGTCATTATAAGTATCTGTAATCTCTTTCCCCAACTCTTGGATCCGCTGTTTTATCTCTTCCTCATTAATTATAACCTCTTTAATATCATCTGCAAAAATATTATTTTCTCCCATTGTGATCCTCCTAATTATATTTTAATTTTAAAATTAAAATCTTATTTGTTTTTTTAGTAATTTTATAGTCATTAGAAATTCTATATGGAGCCAACCATATAATATTACCATCTGCATCAGTAATCACAGGAACTTTTTCTCTTAAATTCTTAGGTGTTTTGGTATCAATTAAAATATCTTTCACTTTTTTATGTCCACTCATTCCCAGCGGTATAAACTTATCTCCAGGATTTCTGCTTCTTATTTTTAAAGGTAAACTTAATTTATCAAAATCAAAAACTGCCTGATGAGGATTTTCATCAAAAGAAACTTCTTTTTTATTTAAAATAGTAGAACTTATACTGTAATTTTCATTAATTTTAGTAGTTCCTTCTATTTCAATTTCTTTAGCTTGAAAAAATTTATTATTTTTTTTTATTTTTTCTTTTTTATAAAATATTAAATTAGAATAACTAATTTCTACCCTGATTTCAGAAGCTATATCTACACCTCTTCCAGTCTGGCAATCAGAAATTAGTTTTTCTATCTCCAAAATATGATCAAAATATAAGTCATCAAGATTGTTATTAAGTTTATTATAAATCAATCTATAGATTCTGCGCTGTAAAACCTGATCAATACTTTTAAATTTATCAAAATCTATTGTAACCTTACTTTGATTCTTTTCTTTAATAATTTCTTGATATTTATGGACCGCCATTTTTTCTAAGAAATCACTTTCAGCAGCAATAATTTTACTGTTACGAGAAATAACTTCACGTGCTTTATGATTGATTTTATTCTCTACAATCGGAAAAATTTCATTCCTTATTATATTCCGACTATAAATGCTTTGCTCATTACTGCTGTCAAAACAGGGCTCCAATTTGTTTTTTTGACAATAATTTAAAATTTCTTTTTTACTAAAATTTAACATAGGATGGATTACAGTTAATTTTTTAATTTGTACTTTAGCTTTAATACCGCTTAATCCTTTTAGGCCTGTGCCTCTAAATAAGTTTAATAAAATTGTTTCTGCTTGATCATCTCTATGATGAGCAAGAGCTAATGCATCATAATTATATTTCCCGATAATATTTCTAAAAAAATCAAATCTAGCTTTTCTAGCAGCAGCCTCTACAGAAATATTTTTTTCTTTTATAATCATGGGCAGATTTTTGCTTTTCCTAAAAAATTTAAGCCCCTTTTCTTTAACAATTTTTTCAACAAAATCAGCTTCAGCAGCAGATTCTTTTCTAAACTTATGATCTAAATGCGCTACCGCAATATCTAGCTTCAATTCCTTACTAAGATCATAAAAAAGGTTTAGCATTGCTAAAGAATCTGGGCCACCTGAAACAGCAAGCAGTATGCTTTTACAATTATCAAGTAAGTTATTTTTTCTAATAAAGTTTTGAAATCTGCTTTCCATCATAATAGTCTCCCTTTTTAAACATCTTTTAAGCACCTACTTAAGGAGCTAGATTTATCTAAGCAGAAGCTCTTCTTTTAATAAACCATAAAGTAAATCATGGTCACTTACATACAGTTCCTTACTATTTATGTAATCCAGTATAGTTTTTAAAATTACAAGACCAGCAACAATAATGTCAGCTCTTTTAGGCTGCAGCCCTTTAATTTTTTCTCTTGCTTGTAATTCTAGATCAGCTAATTTAGTTATAATATTTTCAAGTTCAGAATATCTAAGTTTTAAGTTTTCTATCTTATTGCTGTCATATTTTTCTAAAGCAAGTTTAACTGCAGCTGCAGTTGTTATTGTGCCTCCAACACCCTTAACTTTAAATTTTTTGTTTAAAATCAATTCTTTTTTTAAAAGATCCTCTACATAATTTTGGATGTTTTTAAGGGTGAGCAAACTAATTTTGTCTTTTGGATTAGAAATAAATTTTTCAGTCATGCGTACACATCCAATATCTAAACTTTTAAAATTTATATCAGAAGTAGTTGGCCAAATAAATTCTGTACTGCCACCACCAATATCAATTAACAAAAAGTTTTCATCTAAATTAGATGCTGCTCCTAAATAATTTAATTCTGCTTCTTTTTCACCACTAATTATTTCTAGTTCTAAATCTAATTTGCTTATTTTATCAGTTAATAAATAAGAATTTTTAACGTCTCTTAAAGCGCTAGTCCCAATAACCCTAACTTTATCTACTTTTAGTTTATCAATTATTTTTCTGTATTTTTTTAAAGTTTTAAAAACCCGACTAACAGCTTTTTCTTTTAAAAGTCTATTTTGATCTACACCCTCGCCGAGCCTAGTTATCTCGAGTTTTCTATTTAAAATATCAAAAGATTTATTTGACTTATTCTCAGCTATTAGCAGACGACAGGAATTTGTTCCAATATCAATTGCTGCTGCTCTCAAATTGATCAACCCTCTCTTTACATATCTGACAGTTATTAGGCCAATTAACTTTGCTAAATACAACTTCACCAACTGGATTAATTTTATCAGCTAAAAAATCAGCTAAATGAGTGTGCAGACATTTTATTCCTTCTTTTTCTTTAATTCCACCAACACCAGAGTCAATGAGTGTCCTATATAAATCTTCAGAAATATCCCTGGCTTTATTTAATTGTTCAGCAGATAATAGCTTTTTTCTTTTGTCAGCATATTCTTGATGGGCCTCAGTCATTTTATTTTTAAACTTCTTTTCAGACTGCAATTTATTTTTGAGTTCAGAAATCAAATCACTTTCAGCTTCCAAACGATCAACTTCATAATTTAAATAAGGGCAGCTCAACCAATAGATTGTTGGTGCCGGAACATTATTAGCAAATGGGTTAACAACAATTACCGCTGGATAACCAAAAGGGCAATATTTTGCTGTTTTTAAAAAGTTATTAATTTTTCTATCTAGCTGCAGCTCTATAATTTTATGCTCATTCATTATTATTTCTCCTATATTTTTTATTATTTGCTTTCTATAAAAAGAGAAAACACCCCTTAAACGAATTAAAGGATGTTTAAAAAGTTAATAAAATAATGGCAAATATTTATTTAGAACTACCGCCGTTTTTTGCCTCTCTACTTTTTAGATCTTGCTGACGTTCACTGCTCTGTTTTAAGAAACGATCCATCTTTTCTTCAAAAGACATTTCTGGAGCGTGATCAATTCTGTCACCTGGATCCTCTAATTGCTTGATGGAAAGGCCAATTTTCCCGTCATCATCTACATTAATGACTTTAACCTTAACTTCATCACCTTCTTTAAGAAAATTACTAATATCTTTTACATAAGTGTTAGCAACTTCAGAAATATGAACGAGGCCAGTGTCTCCGGTTTCCAATTCAACAAAAGCACCAAAATTTGTTATCCCTGTAACTTCTCCTACAACTATAGTTCCAACTTCAATGGACATGCTTAAAAAATTCCTCCCTAGATATTAATATTGTACTCATTATAACTTAATTACGACAGAACTGTCAAATTTATCGGCTAAAATTTTCTAAAATTTTAAAGTTAAAGAAATTCTACCCCGTTTTTGATCAACATCTAGGACCTTAACCTCTATATTTTGACCTATTTCAACAATTTCAAAAGGATCATTAACATACATCTGACTCATTTCCGAAATATGTAATAATCCATCCTGCTTTAAACCAATATCTACAAATGCTCCAAAATCCACCACATTTCTAACTTTTCCTTTAAAAATCATACCTGATTCAATATCTTCGATTTTTAGAATATCTTTACGAAAGATAGGAGCAGGCATTGAATCTCGGGGATCGCGGCCTGGTTGTTTTAAAGCTGCAGCAATATCTTTAGCTGTAGGTAAACCAATATCTAACTGATTCGCTATTTCTATTAAGTCAATTTGTTCTAATTTCCCTCTAATAATTTCAACTGTATCTTTATCTCGAATTGCCTCAGCTTTATAATCTATTTTATTTAATATTTTTTCTGCTGACTCATAAGATTCTGGATGAATAGGAGTAACTGCAAACGGGTCTTCTGCTGAATCCAAACGAATAAATCCAGCTGCCTGCTCAAACGTTTTGGGGCCAAATCCATAAACATCTAGTAACTCTTTTCGCTTTTTAAAGGCTCCATTTTGACTGCGGTGCTCGATAATTTTCTCAGCATTGTTAGCGCTTATTCCTGCAACATAAGTTAAAAGAGCGGCAGAAGCAGTATTTATCTCAACTCCAACATGATTAACTGCATCAACAACTACCTCATTTAAAGCTTTTTCCAATTTTTTTTGTGAAATATCGTGCTGATACATTCCTACCCCAAGTGATTTGGGATCAATTTTAACCAATTCAGCAAGTGGATCCTGGATTCTTCTGCCAATTGAAATAGCGCCCCTGATTGAAACATCTAAATCAGGAAACTCTTTCCGGGCCAATTTAGAAGCAGAATAAACCGAGGCACCAGCTTCACTAACAATCGTATATTCTACATCCATTCCTCCTTTAATTAGTTCAGCAATAAATGTCTCAGTTTCTCTACTTGCAGTTCCATTACCAATTACTATTAAATCAACATTATATTTCTTCACTAAATTAGCTATTTTTTCAGCAGCTGTTTCGATTTGATTAACAGGAGGATGGGGATAAATAGCCCCTGTTTCTAATAAACCTCCATCTTCAGCTAAAACTGCTAATTTACAGCCAGTTCTAAAAGCTGGATCAACTGCAAGAACTCTTTTGCCTTCTAAAGGTGGCTGCATTAATAAAGAGTGAAGATTTGTTGAAAAATTACTGACTGCTTTTTCTTCTGCTTTTTCAGTTAAGTGATTTCTAACTTCTCTTTCTAGAGATGGAAAGATCAGCCTTTTATATGCATAATCTACAGAATTTATTAGATATTTAAAGCTGCCATTTTTTCTGTTATCAAATTTATAGATGTTATAAATCATTTCAATAGCACGTTCATCATCAACTTCAGCTTTAACCCGCAAAACATCTTCATTTTCACCTCTGTTTAAAGCTAAAACACGGTGAGGCGGAATTTTATTAATTGATTCTTTAAACTCATAATAATCTTGATATTTTCCTTCTTCATCTTCATTTTTTTGTTCGGAGGATATTTTAGCAGTTTTAAAGACAAAATTTCTCAACTGCTTTCTTAAATCAGCATCATCTGATATTTCTCCAGCAATTATATCCTCTGCTCCGCTTAAAACATCTGTCACAGAGTTCAGTTCTTTTTCTGAATCCAGATATTTTTCAGCATTTTTTTTGATTTCAGCTTCATTTATCTCCTGTGAAAATATTAATTCTGCCAGGGGCTGTAAGCCTTTTTCAATTGCTTTAGCAGCCTTTGTCTGCTTTTTAACTTTATAAGGACGATATAAATCTTCAACCTCTTGTAAAGTATCAGCCTTTTTCAATTTAATTAATAATTTATCATTTAATTTATCTTGCTTTTCTGCTGCCTCAGCAACTTCATTCTTTCTTTCATTTAATCTGCGCAAATAATCTATTTTTTCTTCTATATTTCTTATTTCTTCTTCATCAAGACTGCCGGTCATTTCTTTTCGATAACGTGCAATAAAAGGAACAGTATTTCCTTCATCTAAAAGAACAACTGTTGTTTTAACGTTTTCTTTTTTTAATTTTAATTCTGAAGCTGCAAGTTCATATAAATCTGTTTTTATGTATTTTGACATTTAAAATCTCCTTTATTGAAATATTATTTTTTATTATCCTCACTTTTTTTACCCTGCTTATCGTTTTCTGCTTCATCTTCCGATTCAACGGGTATCAATAATTTTTCTCCCGGTTTTACCAAACCCAATTTTTCTCGAGCAACTTCTTCTATATACTCTTTATTATCGCTATTTTGAATTTGTTTTTGCAGTTGTTCATTTTCAGCTGCTGTTTTAGCAATTTCAGCTTCTATTTTTTCTATTTTATTTTCAATTTGAGTTATTCTAGTCATATTTTGATAAAAATTAAACGCAGCAATTAAAGCTATGATGGCTATTATGGCTAAAAGAAATGGATTCAACAAAAAATCTTTTTTTTGACGAGGCATTTATATTCCTCCTAAACAAACTATTATCGCATTTAAACTTTATATTAATAATTATACTTGAATTTTTAAAATTAATCAAAAAAGCAGCTGGATTTTGAAATCCAGCTGCTGCAATATCTATAATCTTAATTTGATTTTCTAGTTTTAAAATACACATTCTTCTGTTTCAGCATCAAAAATATGAATTTTTCTTAGGTCAATACCAAGGGAGATAGTATCTCCAACTTCAGCCTTGCTTTCAGCCTCTACTCTCGCAATTAATGAATGTCCTTCTTCAGCTAAATAGAGATAAATTTCTGATCCCATTGGTTCAACAACTTCTACATCTGCTTTAAAGGAGTTATCATCTTTAACTTCAAAGTCATGTGTTATATCAGTATCAACTATATCTTCCGGTCTAACCCCAAAAACTACATCCTTACCTATATAATCTTTAATTAACTTTTCCTTATCTTCAGGTACCCTAATCTTAAAAGCACCATCTCCTTCAATGAAGTAGGTATCTCCATCTTTTTCAATTTTAGCATCCATAAAGTTCATAGCTGGTGAACCAATAAAACCAGCAACAAACATATTATTAGGTTTATTATATAACGATAATGGATCATCAACCTGCTGAACTACACCATCTTTAAGTACGACAATTCTATCTCCCATTGTCATAGCTTCTGTTTGATCATGAGTTACATAAATCATTGTTGTCTGAAGTTCATCATGTAATTTTGATAATTCTGTTCTCATCTGAACTCTCAATTTAGCATCAAGGTTAGATAGTGGCTCATCCATTAAGAATACTTTAGGTTCACGTACAATTGCACGTCCTAAAGCAACACGCTGTCTCTGACCACCAGATAGCTGCTTAGGTTTGCGATCTAACAATTGTTCAATACTTAAAATTTCAGCAGCATTTTGAACTCTTCTTTCAATTTCATCTTTTGGAAATTTACGTAATTTAAGCCCAAACGCCATATTATCATAAACATTCATATGTGGATAAAGTGCATAATTCTGGAAAACCATTGCAATGTCTCTATCTTTAGGTGCTACATCATTAACCACCTGATCTCCAATTTTTAAAGTCCCCTCAGTAATTTCTTCCAGACCAGCAATCATTCTTAAAGTTGTTGACTTACCACAACCAGAAGGTCCTACTAAAACAACAAATTCCTTATCCTTAATTTCCAAACTCTGATCCTTAACAGCTGTAAAATCACCAAACCGCTTATAAATATGTTCTAAAGTCACACTTGCCATTAGAAAATCCTCCTCATAATTTTAATTATATTTTGATATTGATGACTCCCTGATAACTAATTCGGGAGTTAGAACCTTAATTTGTTGATCTTTCATTTCTTCATTAATAAGTTTTAATAAAAAATCAAAAGAATAATTAGCTAAAGCATCAACCGGCTCACTTAATACAGTCAGCGGTGGATCAATAACTGATGTCAAAATGTTATCCCCATAACCAACTACTGCAAAATCATCCGGAATAAAATATCCCCCTAGTTTAATTGCTTCTACCAGACCAATAGTCGTTAACTCACGTGTTGAAATAAATGCATCTGGAATAATATCTCCTTCAATTATTTCTAAAAAGACATTATAACCTGATTTTCTATCAGCTTTAGTTGAAAAAATTAGATCTTCATTAATTTGATAGTTATGATCAGTTAAAGCTAATTTGTAGCCAGACATTTTTTCTTCTTCAATTAGATTATCATCTTCTCCACAAATAAGAGCTATATTTTCAAAACCCTGCTCAAGAAGATGATCTACAGCTTTATAAATCCCCTGACTATAATCAGTTAAAACAGAAGTAAAAAAATTTTCCTCTGCCAGACGGTTAACTAATACTATATTATTATCTGGACTAAAACTAGCTCGTAAAAGATGACCTCCTACAAGTTTCCCCCCAATAAAAATAGCTCCATCAACTTGATTTGATTCTAAGAGTGTTAAATAAGATTTTTCTTTTTCTGGCTTATTATTTGTATTACAAAGTATTATTTGATAACTATCTTTTTCTGCAGCTTTTTCCAAACTCTTGACTATCTCAATATTTCCAGGGCTGTCCATCTCTGAAAGAATTACAGCTATCATATTTGTTTTATTTGCTGCTAAACCTCTTGCTAGTTGATTTGGACGATAATTGTGCTCTTTGGCAATTTTCAAAATCTTTAATTTAGTATCCTCACCAACTCCAGGCTTGTTATTTAGAGCTCTAGAAACTGTTGATTCAGCAACATCAGCCATTCTAGCAATATCTTTGAGGGTGATCTGCATCTTTTTACCTCCAATTTAAACACTTACTATAATTTACGCAAGCGCTTGCGAAACTTATAAAGAAAAAAGAGTCTGTAAAATAACTCTTAATTCTATATTCTTCACAGACTCTAAAATTCCTTCTTTTTTTTGAAGTTTTTTATAATTTTTTTAAAATTTCATCAAAATCGATTGATCCAACATTCCCATAAACTAAATGAGCTTTACCAACTCTTGACTCAGGTCCAACTCCTACTGCCTTCATATTTGCAGCTAAGGCTGCTTCTACACCAGATTCTGCATCTTCTAAAACAACACATTCCTCCGGCTTAAGGCCAAGGTTTTTTGCTGTGTGCAAAAAAAGATCTGGTGCTGGCTTAGCATTCTCAACACTATTACCATCTGAAATTGCATCAAACATATCATAAATCTGCAGCTGCTTTAAAACCTTCCGTGCGTTCCTGCTCGATGAGCCGACTGCAATCTTAAAACCATCATTTTTTAGTCTATTTAATTTAGCTTCCATATCATCAAGAATATTCTCTTTCGTAATTTCTTCTAGATACTTTTGATAATAAGCATTTTTTCTATCTGTCCACTCTTTTTTAATATCTTCTGGCAGTTTTTTGCCGTCTAAAATTATATCAAGTGAATCCATTCTAGAAACTCCACGCAATTTTTCATTTATCTCACGATTAAAAACTAAATTTTCTTCATCAGCCAGCTTCTGCCAGCTTTTATAATGATATTCTGCTGTATCTGTTATTACTCCATCAAGATCAAAGATAAAAGCTTTAATTTCATTTGCCATAATCATCACTCCTATTATTATATTATAAATTCATATAAAATATTAAAGTTTTTTAATTTATATCAAAACTTGCAATTACTTTCTCTACTGGATCCAAGGTAGGTCGCCAAATTTCTAACTTTTCAGCTGCTGCTGATAGTGGTCTGGACATTCCTTCCATAAACAAACAAATTTCTGTTAACTCATCCATTGGAATTGGGTTTTCAGCAAAGATATTACTAATAATTGTAATATGAAACATCCACTCTTCATAATTTTCAATAGTTGAAATCCCCTCAGCAATTAAACTTTGATGAATAGCTTCAGAAAATTTCTTTAATGATTCTGTCTCATTAACTTCTAAGACCAGCTGATGTTGATCAGAAAATTTAATACAACTAAATCTGTCTACTTCAATTTCGATTTTACCAAAATCATTAATTTTTTTAATTAGAATTTCTTCAGCTTTTTTAGCCTTTATTTTATCTATTCTGTCAATTGTAATATGCAGCTGCGGATATATTTGATCTGGATAAAGATTATAGTGTTCAGAAACAATTTTTTGGACTTGTGAAGCAGTTTCAACAAGCTCTTTTCCAGGAATTAATACTAAAAAATATTCGTTTTCTAGGTCTGCAGCCTTTATCATAATTACCTCTCCATCTCCATGTTTTCCAACCCATTAATTTTTTTTATTAAATCGTCTTTTTCTTTTAGCAAAATAACATTTTCATCTTCTATTATTATTTTATTCCAGATTGCTTCCGCTTCTCCTTTAATATAATCCCTTTTTTTTATATTCAGATTAGAAAAAAGAATTTTTTTCTTTTCGGGAAATTCAAGCAGAATTTCTAAATTTGGTAAGTTACCATGTCCAAAAGGTAAATCACTCAAAATAACCAGGTTTGCTTTTTTGATTAACTCCCTATTTTTATTAATCTCCTTTTCAGTCACATCAATAAATGGAGGTGCTTCAACTATTTCAATACCAAGCTCTTTTGCTGCCTGCCAGTCAGCATCTCCGATATTTAAAACTCCTGTACTTAATGGATACCCTGCATTATCAAGTTTATACAAAAAGTTTTGAGCAGTTCCCCCACCTGCAATTACATGAATTTTGAAATCCTTATTTTTTTCATTTTCGTATTTATCTTTTTTTTCAGGTATTAAAGTCACAAATGGTTTGCCAGAGATAGGATTTATTTTAATTAATACTTCTGTATTGTATACCTGTTTGATGTTTTTTTCAGTCAAAACGTTTTCTGCAGTTCCAGCTGCAAATATTTTGCCATTTTTCAGAAGCAGTAATTCTTCACAATACTGAGCAGTAAGATTTAAGTCATGTGAAACTGTGATAATAGTTAAATTGAATTTCTGGTTTAAATGTTTCAATAAATCGTAAATTTCCCCTTGATAATTTATATCTAAGTTAGATGTTGGTTCATCTAATAATAACACATCAGGGTCCTGAGCTAAAGCTCTAGCAATTATGACCCTCTGCCTCTCTCCTCCAGATAATTCATTGATCAATTTATTTTTCAATTTAGAAGTATCAGTAAGTTTCATTATTCTTCTTACCATTTCTTTATCTTTTTGCTTCAAAGATGACCATCTGCTTTGGTAAGGATGCCTACCCATCATTATAATATCATATACATTAAAATTAAAATTAACTTCTGTATTTTGAGGAACAACAGCCATCTTTTTAGCTAATTCTATAGGCTTATAGTCATTCAAAACCTTTTTATCCAGATAAACCTTGCCTCGATCCGCAGTTAAAGTTTTACTAATATTCTTTAATAGGGTAGATTTACCGGAAGCATTTGGACCAATAATCCCAACAAAAGATCCCTTTGGGATGTTTAAATCAATGCCTTTTAGAATATTTATTTTATTATAGCTGAATTTAATCTTATCTGTTTTTAACATAATTTTCACCAAATATTTTTAGATTTATTGCGTAATAGATAAATAAAGTAAGGGCCACCAGCTAAAGCAGTTATTATTCCTACTGGTAATTCCATAGGAGCCATTACAGTTCTAGCAGCTGTATCAGCAATCAATAAAAAACCACCCCCAAATAAAGCTGTTAAAGGTATCAACTTTCTGTGGTCTGGCCCAATAATCAATCTTGTAATATGGGGGACAACTAAACCAATAAACCCAATACTTCCGCTAACCGAAACAACAGATGCTGTAATTAAAGAAGCAGATCCCAATAAAATAATTTTTGTTCTTTCTACATTTAGACCGAGATGGGCTGCACTTTCTTCCCCCAACAGTAAAATGTTTAAATCTTTTAAATAAAAAATTATAAAAGCCAAAGCAGTTAAAAAATATGGCAAGATCATTTGTATATCTGACCAGGAAGAACCGGCTAAACTTCCCATTAACCAGTAAACTAATTGCTGTAAATTTTCAGTTCTCAGAACCATTAAAAAGGACATAAGCGAATTCAAAATAAAACTCATAGCAACACCTGCTAAAAGAAAAGTTAAAACCGGAAGTTTTTTCCCAACTTTAGCTAATTGATAAACAATAAAAACTGTTAAAACAGCTCCGACAAAAGCAAAAGCAGGAATTGAATTAAGGTTTAAAATAGAAATCTCAATCCCTAAAAAAAGAGCCAGCATAACTCCAGTACCTGCTCCTGCAGATATACCAATAATGTAAGGATCTACCATTGGATTTCTGATGATTGCTTGAAATACAGCCCCCGCTACAGCTAACCCAGATCCCACAATGAAAGCTAAAATTATTCTTGGAAGTCTAATTTCAGAAATAATAATTGCTGTCGAAGCAGACACTTGATTATTATTAAAAATATATGATATTACATCTACTGGATTTATATAGCTTGACCCTATAAAAAGGGCAGTTAAACCAAGTAAAATTAATACAATAACTGCAGCCAGATATACTAATATATTTTTTGTGTACTCAGTCATAAACCCCATCCTCAAAACTTACTAAATTAATTTTAGATAAATTTAATTCAAAAATTTATTTTTTTATTAAAAGCTTATTAATTACTAAACCAGTTAATAGTTTCGGATAAAAATCTGTTGATTTTTGCGGCATTTTTTCACCTTGATCAGCTATTTTTTTAACTTCATCAACTGATGTCGGATTTAAAATAAATGCTGCCTGATAGTTATCTTCACCTAGTTTAGCAAGAGCCTTATCTCGATATCTAATATAATCAAGGTTAGACTTAGCAGCTAATGCTTTTTTATCAATCCCAAGATATTTATCTAATAAAATATTGTGCAAAATACTAACATCTAATTTCTTATATATTTCAGAATATTCCCCTTCAATTTCTGTTAAGGCTTCTTCATTTTCAAATTTAAAAGCATAATAGTTTTTATCCATTTTTGCTTTAAAACCAAAGACTTTATTATCTTTATTTTTATCTAAATAATTATACATTTCTTCTTTTGACTTAAATTCATTGATCTCAAAATCTTCAGCTGCTTTTTCCAAAAATAAATCTATTTTAAAATCTTTTATTCCATATACCAATCTATGAGTTGGCAATACTCTTAGACCAGGATCGTCCATATTAATAAAAGTCATTAAACGATGATTAAAACTCTCAACTCCATCAGCTTTCCAACCTTTTTCCAGGCATTCTTTCTGGTAATTTAAAGCTGTCTGATAACGATGATGTCCATCAGCAATATATAAATTTTTGCTAATCATTTTTTCTTTTATTTCATTAATTAACCCAGAATTTATTAATTTCCAAATTTTATGTATGTTTTGATCTTCATCTTTTACAGTAATTAATGGTTCTGACTTCATATTTTCGCTTAATAAATTATTGATATCATTTTTTGGATCTGAATAAAGCATAAAAATGTGACCAAAATTGGCTTCCGTTGCTCTAATTAAGTTTAAACGATCAGCTTTTGGACCTTCCATAGTCGTTTCATGTTCCTTAACACCTTCCCCAGCATCTAATTCGCCTAGAGCAACAAATCCTTTACGAATAATTTTTTCTCCATCAACTTCATATTCCTGATTATAAATATAAATCCCTGGCTCTTGATCACGAATTAGTATTTCATCTTTTATCCACTCTTCAAGGTTTTTAGCTGCTGTTTGATAACGATTATTTTCCTTAGCTAAAATTAAGCGAACAATGTTGTAAAGACTCCGATTATAATAATTATCCTGCTGTTTACTATCAATTTTGTCATAGGGTTGTGTTACTACCTGCTCTAATTCTTTTATTTTTTCTTGATTGTACCTATAGGCTCTAAATGGAAATACCTTCGCCATACTTATCACTCCTCATTATCCATTATATATTTTAATTAGCTCTACGGCAAGTCTGAAATTTTTTGACACCTTTTAAGTAAATTTTAGGATATTTCAAATATTTTATCACTTTAAAGAATTAAATCCTTGCTTTATCAAGTTCTTTTAGATATAATTAATAAAAATTAGTAGCAAGAAGAGCGAAGGAGTGGTAATAAGTGTACAAAGTACTAGTTAGTGACAATATTGCTCAAAAGGGTATTGATGTTTTAGAAAATGCAGGCATGAAAGTTGATTTTAATCCAGATTTAAGTCGGGAAGAATTTTTAGAAATAATTGCTGATTATGATGGAATAATAGTTCGAAGTATGACAATATTAGATAAAGAAGCCTTAAACAAAGCTAAAAATCTTAAAGTTATAGGTAGAGCAGGAACTGGATATGATAATATTGATCTAGATGAGGCAACTAAAAATGGTGTATTTGTTTTTAACACTCCAACAGGTAACACAATCTCTGCTGTTGAGCATACACTTGGAATGATGCTTTCTCTTTCTCGTAATATCTCTCAAGCAAACCAGGCCTTACACAATGATATCTGGGATAGAAAAAAATATATGGGAGTTGAAATAAAAGGAAAAACATTGGGTATAATTGGTCTTGGTAGAATAGGAAGTCGAGTTGCCAAACGAGCTCAAAGTTTTGGCATGAAAGTAATTGCTAATGATCCATACCTATCACCACAAAAAGCAGAAAAAATCAATGTACCTCTGCTTCCTTTTAAAGAAGTATTAGAAAAATCAGATTACGTTACATTACATACTCCTTTGACTGATGAAACATATCATATTTTAAGTCATAAAGAATTTGCAATTATGAAACCGGGAGCTCGTGTAATTAACTGTGCTAGAGGCCAAAACGTAGATACTAAAGCTCTAGCAGAAGCTTTAGAAAAAAATAAAATAGCTGGAGCTGCAATTGATGTTCATGAAGAAGAACCAGTAAAAGCAAGTAATAACCCTCTGCTTAAGTTTGAGGATAATGTTATTATGACATGCCATTTAGGTGGAACTACAACAGAAGCCATGGATAATGTTTCAATTACTGCAGCAGAAGAAGTTGTTTCCGTTTTAAAAAATAATTTACCAGAATCACCTTTAAATATTCCCGCAATGGATCCGCAAGATTTTAATCAGGCTAAACCATATATTAATTTAATAACAAAATTAGGCAATTTTGTGGCTAAATGGAAGGGTCATGAGAGAATTGAAGCTGTCGAGGTAGAATATGGTGGAGAAGTTACTCAATATAATCAAAAACCCATGACTTTAAGTTTGGTAAAATCAATTTTAGAGCCAAATTTGGATAATAGAATAAATCTTGTTAATGCTATGCATGTTGCAAAAGAAAGAGGAATTTCAATTAAAGAAAGTCAAATTCAAAATGAAGGTGAATTGAAAAATATAATCAAAATAAACCTAAAAACTGAATTTAATGAGTACAGTCTTGCCGGTACTTATTTACCTATCGGATTTAGATTAATTGAAATCAATGGTTTAAGAATCGACCTTGATCTTTCAGGTGAGTTTATTATTGTAAGTTACCAAGATAAACCAGGAGTAATCGGTAAAATTGGTTCCACTCTTGGAGAAGCAGATATTAATATTGCAAATATGCAGGTTGGACGCAAAGAAATTGGTGGAAATGCAATTATGATGATGCAGATTGATTCTAAGCCATCTAAGGAAATTATGAGGAAGATAAAAAATCATCTAGATGAATTAGATACAAAAGTTAAAGATTTAAGTTATTTAGAAATTTAAAAAACAGAAATAGCAGCCATTTTAAAATGGCTGCTATTTCTATAATAATATAAACTAGCTTAAAAATATATTTAATTAAAATTTATAAAGATAAAATATCTTCTATCAAAGACAACAATCCCCTAATATCAACCATCGTTAAATCTCCCATATGACCAATTCTAAAAGCTTTATTTTTTAAGTCTCCATAACCATTCGCGATTCTAATATTATATTTTTTTGCCAAGTCATCAATCAGCTTATTAACATCAATTCCCCTATTATTCTCAATACAGGTAACAGTATTCGACCAATAACCTTCTTCTGGATAAATATCAAAATACTCTAAAGCCCAATTTTGAACATATTCAGCCATCTTTTGATGTCTAGCAAATCTATTTTCAATACCCTCATTGTTAACAATATCATCCAACTGCTTTTGTAAAGCAAAAATTTGTGGAATTGCAGGAGTAGTTCTTGTCTGAGAACGTTGATGATATTTGTATAAAAGAGGTAAATTAAAATAATAGCTGCAGCTTTCAACTTCCTCAGCCCTTTTTAATAACGGTTCACTTACTGAAGCAACAGTTAAACCTGCAGGCAATCCAAATGCTTTTTGTACACCTGCTAAACACATATCTATGCCCCAGTCATCTACTCTAATTTCTGTTCCAGCCATTCCAGAAACTGCATCAACTAAAAATAAAACATCATCAAACTCTTTTACAACTGCTCCTATTTCTTTAATAGGATTCATCAAACCTGTAGAAGTTTCATTTAAAACGACTGTTATTGCATCATAATCACCATTTTTTAATTTTTCTCTAACCAAATCTGGCTTAACAGGTTGATCCCAGGCTAAATTAACCTTATCACAAGGAATCCCATTCTTTTTTGTTATCTGATGCCAGCGATCTGAAAATGCTCCATTAACAAAATTTAAACACCTTTTTTTTACACCATTTGCTACCGCAGCTTCCATCGCCCCTGTTGATGAAGAAGAGAATAATAAAACTGGATTATCAGTATAAAGAAGCTTTCGTAAATTTCTTTGAATATCATCATAAATAATAGAAAAATCTTCAGTTCTATGATGAATTTGAGCGGTTGATAACTGCTGTAACAATTCTGTTCTTACCTCCGTTGGACCTGGAGTAAATAATTTTTCATGCATATTTAACACCTCTTAATTATATTTTCAGATTTAACTGAATTGCTCAATTCTCGGTACTATATATAATTACTATTATTATAGCAGTAAAAAAGAATTTATTAAAGTTAAAAATATTTGTCAGAAAATTGAAACATATATTAAAATAAAAAAAGCACCGACAGGTGCATAATCTAATATTAATAAATGGAGCGGGAAACGAGATTTGAACTCGCGACCCTCACGTTGGCAACGTGATGCTCTACCACTGAGCTATTCCCGCATATTAAATGGTGGAGGGGAAAGGATTTGAACCTTTGTAGGCATCGCCGGCAGATTTACAGTCTGCTCCCTTTAACCACTCGGGCACCCCTCCAGATAAATGTAGGAATTAAGAAATAGGAACTAGAATCATTTAAAATATCCAATTCTATAACTTAAAATATTTTATTTTTCTCCAACAAAATAAATTTTGGTGGAGATAAGGGGATTCGAACCCCTGGCCTCTACACTGCCAGTGTAGCGCTCTCCCAGCTGAGCTATATCCCCATGGCTGGATAAGTAATGGAGCCGATGACCGGAGTTGAACCGGTGACCTCTTCCTTACCATGGAAGCGCTGCTACCAACTGAGCTACATCGGCAAAAAAATGGCGGAGGAGACGGGATTTGAACCCGCGATCTCCGGCTTGACAGGCCGGCGCGTTAAACCGCTACGCTACACCTCCGTATTTGGATGTAGGAAGTAAGATGTCGAGAAAGGAATCTCTTCCAGTCTAACAATATACTTCATTTTTTAAATGGTGGGCGAAACAGGGCTCGAACCTGTGACCCCCTGCTTGTAAGGCAGGTGCTCTCCCAACTGAGCTATTCGCCCGCAAAATGGTACCCTCAAGGGGATTCGAACCCCTGCCGCCAGGATGAAAACCTGGTGTCCTAGACCCCTAGACGATGAGGGCATAAATTAAATGGCGGAGAGAGAGGGATTCGAACCCTCGCCAGGGTAAATACCCTGCTACAGGTTTAGCAAACCCGCCCCTTCAGCCACTTGGGTACCTCTCCATGAATATACAAATGGTGGGTCTAAGAGGACTTGAACCTCTGACACTGTGGGTATGAACCACATGCTCTAGCCAACTGAGCTATAGACCCATGTTATATGGAGCGGGAAACGAGACTCGAACTCGCGACCCTCAGCTTGGAAGGCTGATGCTCTAGCCAACTGAGCTACTCCCGCATCATCACCATGTAATTTTGCCTGATGTAAAATCTATTATTAAAGTTTTATATTTAAAATGGTTGCGGGGACCGGATTCGAACCGATGACCTCCAGGTTATGAGCCTGACGAGCTACCAGACTGCTCTACCCCGCGCTATAAATGGTGAGCCATGGAGGATTCGAACCTCCGACAACCTGATTAAAAGTCAGGTGCTCTGCCAACTGAGCTAATGGCCCAAAATAATGATGATAATTTATAATTAAATGGCTGGGGCGGTAGGATTCGAACCTACGCGTCCTGAGACCAAAACCCAGTGCCTTACCGCTTGGCTACACCCCAGTATTATAAAAATCATCAAAGCTTGGAAAAAAGGACCGGCAGCGACCTACTCTCCCACATCGTTACCAATGCAGTACCATAGGCGCTGGAGGACTTAACTTTTGTGTTCGAGATGGGAACAAGTGTTGCCCCTCCGCTATTACCACCGGAAATCTATAAAATTTTCATTTAATCTGCTCTATTCATTTGATCTTTAAGAAAACAGTTCACAGATTTATGTTGTCTAAATTTCAGAACCTTGATTAATTTAGCTTTTCATTGCTTTTTTGAAGGTTTAAAAAGAAAGCTGTTTGAGCACAGCGAGTTCTTTCTTTTACTGAAAAAAAGTAATTAAAAGCGTTAATAATTAATCGGTGATTAAAATTTAGATAACTATACAATCAAAGATACATATAGGAAATAATGATTAAGCCCTCGATCTATTAGTACCAGTTAGCTTAATGTATTACTACACTTACACCTCTGGCCTATCTACCTTATCATCTTTAAGGGATCTTACCTTCTTAACAAAGTGAGATACCTAATCTTGAAGTCTGTTTCACGCTTAGATGCTTTCAGCGCTTATCTTTTCCACACTTAGCTACTCAGCTATGCTCCTGGTGGAACAACTGATTCACCATCGGTGTGTCCATCCCGGTCCTCTCGTACTGGGGACAGCTCTTCTCAAGTATCTTTCGCCTGCGACGGATAGGGACCGAACTGTCTCACGACGTTCTGAACCCAGCTCGCGTACCGCTTTAATTGGCGAACAGCCAAACCCTTGGAACCTGCTTCAGCTCCAGGATGCGATGAGCCGACATCGAGGTGCCAAACCTCCCCGTCGATGTGAACTCTTGGGGGAGATAAGCCTGTTATCCCCGGGGTAACTTTTATCCGTTGAGCGACGGCAATTCCACACTATACCGCCGGATCACTAAGTCCTACTTTCGTACCTGCTCGACTTGTCTGTCTTGCAGTTAAGCTCCCTTCTGCCTTTACACTCTTCGTGCGATTTCCATCCGCACTGAGGGAACCTTTGAGCGCCTCCGTTACTGTTTGGGAGGCGACCGCCCCAGTCAAACTGCCCGCCTGACAATGTCCTGTGACCAGTTTATGGCCTCCAGTTAGAATTCCGCTGTAGAAAGGGTGGTATCCCACCAGCGACTCCACTGACATTGGCATGCCAGTTTCAAAGTCTCCCACCTATCCTGTACATTCTACATCAAAACCCAATATCAGGCTGCAGTAAAGCTCCACGGGGTCTTTCCGTCCTGTCGCAGGTAGCCTGCATCTTCACAGGCAATTTAATTTCACCGAGTCCCTTGTTGAGACAGCATCCAAGTCGTTACGCCATTCGTGCAGGTCGGAACTTACCCGACAAGGAATTTCGCTACCTTAGGACCGTTATAGTTACGGCCGCCGTTTACTGGGGCTTAGGTTCAGACCTTCGTGCTAATGCACTAAGCCTTCTCCTTGACCTTCCAGCACCGGGCAGGCGTCAGCCCCTATACTTCGTCTTACGACTTAGCAGAGACCTGTGTTTTTGATAAACAGTCGCTTGGATCTTTTCACTGCGACCCACTAGCTAACACTAATGGGTACCCCTTCTCCCGAAGTTACGGGGTCATTTTGCCGAGTTCCTTAACAAGGGTTCTCTCGCGCGCCTTAGAATTCTCTTCCCGTCTACCTGTGTCGGTTTGCGGTACGGGCACTATAAATCTCGTTAGTGGTTTTTCTTGGCGACTCATTAAGTGGCTTCACCTCTTTTGGCTCCACATCACTAAAAGTTATTAGCGGGTAAAGGGATTTGCCTCCTTACCCTAACTCCTTAGCTTATACGTGCTCTTCCAGTCACACGCTCCACTCTCTTTGCCGCGTCCCCACTTCACTCAATCAATTTACAGTGGTATCTGAATCTTTACAGATTTTCCATCACCTACGCCTTTCGGCCTCAGCTTAGGTCCCGACTAACCCTGAGAGGACGAGCCTTCCTCAGGAATCCTTAGACTTTCGGCGAAGGAGATTCTCACTCCTTTTTTCGTTACTCATACCGGCATTCTCTCTTCTGTACAGTCCACTGCTCCTTACGGTACAGCTTCTCTCCGTACACAATGCTCCTCTACCACTTACAATCATATAAATATAACCATAAATCCACAGCTTCGGTGATATGCTTTAGCCCCGTTACATTTTCGGCGCAAAACCGCTTAACCAGTGAGCTATTACGCACTCTTTAAATGAGTGGCTGCTTCTAAGCCAACATCCTGGTTGTCTGTGCGATCTCACTTCCTTTTCCACTTAGCATATACTTTGGGACCTTATCTGGTGGTCTGGGCTCTTTCCCTTTCGACTATGAAGCTTATCCCACATAGTCTGACTCCCGATGAACACTAAACGGCATTCGGAGTTTGAATGGATTTGGTAACCTTGTTGGGCCCCTTGTCCAATCAGTGCTCTACAACCATTTAACTTTTACATCGAGGCTAGCCCTAAAGCTATTTCGAGGAGAACCAGCTATCTCCGAGTTCGATTGGCCTTTCACCCCTATCCACAACTCATCCCCTCATTTTTCAACATAAGTGGGTTCGGGCCTCCACAAGCTCTTACACTCGCTTCACCCTGGTCATGGATAGATCACTCGGTTTCGGGTCTACTAATCATAACTTCCGCCCTTATCAGACTCGCTTTCGCTCTGGCTTCATCTCTATGACTTAACCTTTCGCTACGATTAGTAACTCGCCGGTCCGTGATACAAAAAGTACGCAGTCAGGCTTTCTAATAGCCCTCCTACTTATTGTAAGCTTATGGTTTCAGTTTCTATTTCACTCCCCTCCCGGGGTTCTTTTCACCTTTCCCTCACGGTACTTGTTCACTATCGGTCATTCAGGAGTATTTAGTCTTGGAAGGTGGTCCTCCCTTATTCTCACAGGGTTTCTCGTGGCCCGTGATACTCTGGATAAATCTCTGACTTCTTCTACCTTTCGTCTACAGGACTATTACCTCCTACGGTTGAGCTTTCCAGCTCATTTGACTGGGTAAAAAATTTAAGTCAGCTAAAGGCTGTAGCCTTTAGTAAAGTCTATCCCACACCCACATTAAGCAACGTCTACAGACTTACACTTAATGTGTTTGGACTCTTCCCCTTTCGCTCGCCGCTACTAAGGGAATCTCGTTTTGATTTCTTTTCCTCAGGGTACTAAGATGTTTCAGTTCTCCTGCTTGTTCTTACATGGCTACTTCTTTCACCACATAATACCAGTGCTCCACACTGGTGGGTTGCCCCATTCGGATACCCGCGGATCTACGCTTATTTAGCAGCTCCCCACGGCTTTTCGCAGCCGGTCGCGTCCTTCTTCAACTCTGAATGCCAAGGCATCCACCATAAGCTCTTTCTAGCTTAATCAATTTATTTCCTATATGCATTTTTCAATGTACAGTTTTATTGTTATTACTTATTAAATGAAAGTTCTTTGATAGAACCTTCAAAATTAAACAGCAAGCTCACGTTCTCTCCTTAGAAAGGAGGTGATCCAGCCGCACCTTCCGGTACGGCTACCTTGTTACGACTTCACCCCTCTTACCGGACACACCTTTGGCATCCGCAGATGACTTCTGGTGCATCCAACTCGATTGGTGTGACGGGCGGTGTGTACAAGGCCCGGGAACGTATTCACCGCAGTATGCTGACCTGCGATTACTAGCGATTCCAACTTCATACAGGCGAGTTGCAGCCTGCAATCCGAACTGGGACTGATTTTAAAGGATTTGCTCCACTTCGCAGCTTTGCTCCCCTCTGTATCAGCCATTGTAGCACGTGTGTAGCCCGAGATATAAAGGGCATGAGGACTTGACGTCATCCCCACCTTCCTCCGACTTTCACCGGCAGTCTTCTTAGAGTCCCCGACATTACTCGCTGGCAACTAAGAACAGGGGTTGCGCTCGTTGCGGGACTTAACCCAACATCTCACGACACGAGCTGACGACAGCCATGCACCACCTGTCTCCGTGTAGCACAAAGTGCTATACTCTACTCTCATAGATGGTCACGGGATGTCAATTCTCGGTAAGGTTCTTCGCGTTGCTTCGAATTAAACCACATGCTCCACCGCTTGTGCGGGCCCCCGTCAATTCCTTTGAGTTTCAATCTTGCGATCGTAATCCCCAGGCGGGATACTTAATGCGTTAACTCCGGCACTGAAGGATTCGAACCTCCAACACCTAGTATCCATCGTTTACGGCTGGGACTACCGGGGTATCTAATCCCGTTCGCTCCCCCAGCTTTCGTACCTCAGCGTCAGTGTTAACCCAGAGAGTCGCCTTCGCCACTGGTGTTCTTCCTAATATCTACGTATTTCACCACTACACTAGGAATTCCACTCTCCTCTGTTACACTCAAGATAATCAGTTTCAAACGCAGTCTGTCGGTTAAGCCGACACCTTTCACGCTTGACTTGATTATCCGCCTGCGTACCCTTTACGCCCAATAATTCCGGACAACGCTTGCACTCTACGTATTACCGCGGCTGCTGGCACGTAGTTAGCCAGTGCTTCCTCCAAAGGTACCGTCAGGTGGATGTCATTAACTACATCCACGGTTCTTCCCTAAGGACAGAGCTTTACAATCCTAAGACCTTCTTCACTCACGCGGCGTTGCTCCATCAGGCTTTCGCCCATTGTGGAAGATTCCCCACTGCTGCCTCCCGTAGGAGTCTGGACCGTGTCTCAGTTCCAGTGTGACTGATCGTCCTCTCAGACCAGCTATAGATTGTTGCCCTGGTGAGCCGTTACCTCACCAGCTAGCTAATCTACCGCGAACTCCTCCTCAAACGATGCCAAAGCACCTTTTCTGATTGTGTGATGCCACACTCTCAGCTTACCTCGGATTAGCCCGACTTTCGCCAGGTTATCCCAGACTTGAGGACAGATTATTCACGTGTTACTCACCCGTCCGCCACTATCTAGATCTCGTCTTCAACCCGAAGGTTTCTGTCGAGGTAGACCGTTCGACTTGCATGTGTTAAGCACGCCGCCAGCGTTCGTCCTGAGCCAGGATCAAACTCTCCGTATAAAGAATTTGAATTTGGCTCATATTATTTAATATAAGCTTTAAACTAATAATTACTTTTAAGTTTTAACACTCAAAGTATATTAACGTTGGCTTGCTGTTTAATTTTCAAGGTTCACAAAATCTCTTTTTTAGAACAAATTGATATTTTCGGACTTGCCCATTGAGGGCGGCGCCGATATTATATTTATTCTTATTTAGAGATAATGTTTTCTTCTATATTTTCTGTCGCGTTTTTTATCAGCGACATTTAATATCTTATCAACTGTGCCTCACTTTGTCAAGAACTTTTTAGAAAAACTTTTAAAAAAGATTTTTCTTTGATTTTAAGCTTGTATTTTCTCTTATATATAAAGAAGAAAAATATTTAAGCTTTAAATCCAAGTTCTTTTTAAACTCCGATTTAAGATCAGTTATGAGCTTAAATTTTATCGGAGATTATTTGTGCGACGCTTATTATCTTATCAAGCTCTTTTTGCTTTGTCAAGAACTTTTTAAAATAATTTTGTCCGCCAAAAAATTGTTTTATATAACTTTTCAGCGACATACATTATCTTAACATCAAATTTTGTTTTTGTCAAGGTTAAACAAGATTTTTTTGATAAGAATTACAAACGAAATTATTTTCACTGCAACGTTTAATATATTAACATTAAAATTAAACATTGTCAAGAATTTAAAATAAAAAAATAAAAAAAACACTCCATCAATCAATTTAAAAACAATGGAGTGTTATATATTCTAGATTTAATAATATTATTTGCAATTACTAAATGCATATCTATTTATAATCATTCTATTTTATTTAATGGAATTTATTAATTAAAAATTTTTCTCCACATCCGAGTAATTATATTAGCACGTTCTATTTCTTCAGCTGCTACTACATTTACAGTGGAAATTACTTTTTCACCATTATATACAGTTAATTTTCCAAGGACTCCTCCCTTTTCAATTGGAGCTGTTAAAGAATCTCTAACTTCAACCTCTTGTGAGATTTCCTTTTCTTGTCCCTTTTGAACCATAACATATAAATCACGGGCTACCTCACCTACAGCAACTTTATTTGCTGATTCAGCAATAGGAATATTTTGAATCTGGTCACCTGCAGCTGCTATTTTTCTTTTGGAAAAAGCGTTAAATCCATAATCTAAAAGTCTTGTTGTTGCTTCTTCTCTTTCAGTAAGAGTTTCTCCCTGTAAAACTACCGAAATCAATCGTGTATCTCCTTTTTTGGCAGTAGAAGCAAGACAAAAACCAGCTTCCTGGGTATGACCTGTTTTTAAACCATCCATACTAGGATATTTATTAATTAAACTATTTGTATTTACTAACATCGCCTCTCTATTTGGAAGTTGAATAGTCTCAGTCCAGATAGAAGCCCACTCTAAAACTTGTGGATACTTAGATAATTCTCTTGCCATTATGGATATATCCCGTGCTGTTGAATAATGATTGGGATCCGGCAGTCCAGTTGAATTAGCAAAATTAGTTGAGTTCATTCCTAGCTCGTCAGCTTTATCATTCATCATTGCAATAAAATTACTATATGTACCAGCAATATATTCTGCAATTGCCACACTTGCATCATTGCCAGAAGCAATTGTTACTGCTTTAATTAACTTTTCCAACTCAACCTGTGTATTAGCCGCCAAATAAATTTGTGAGCCTCCCATTGACTGAGCATACCTGCTAATAGTTACCTTATCATCTAAAGAAATACTTCCTTCTTCTAATTTTTCCATAGTAATTAAAAGGGGCATTACTTTAGTTATACTGGCTGGTGGTAATTTACGATCAGCGTTTTTCTCAAATAAAACTTGACCTGTTTCAGCTTCTAATAATATAGCGGAATCAGTTGCAACATCAAAAGCTAAGACAGGAGTAGTCATAACTAAACTAAATAAAATACCAATAATTGAAATAGCAATAATACTTTTTTTCATCTAATAATCCTCCTATAAATATACTTATTCTTCTTTTTTAGCTTGATTCCAAAATTCATCTAGTTCTTCTAAATTATAATCTTCAAAATCATTATTATCTCTTTTTACTCTATTTTCAATAAAAGCAAATCTATTTTTAAATTTAAGTATTGTCTTTAACAAAGCAATTTCGGGGTTTATATCATTAAAACGTGCTAAATTAACAACAGCAAAAAGCAAATCTCCAATTTCCGACTCAAGATGTATCTTTTTATCTTTACTTAGATTTTCTTGAGTAAGCTTGATGTTGTCAGAACTTACAGCGATTATTTCTTTACATTCAGACAATTCCTCTTCAATTTTATCTAAAACAGGTTTCAAATTATTCCAATCAAAACCAACTTCTGCTGCAATTTTTTGAATATCATAAGCCTGGTTTAAAGCACTCTGGCCCTGATTAAATTTATCAAGCAAGGAATTAAGCTGATTACTGTTTTCTTTTTCTTCTTTTTTTATTCTTTCCCAATTTCTTAAAACCTCATCAGAACCACTAACATCTAATTCTGCGAAAACATGAGGATGACGCCTAATCAGTTTTTCTCTAAGAACTCTTGCCACATCACCCAAATTAAAATCATCTTTTTCATAAGCAATTTGGGACTCAAAAACAACCTGCAATAAAAGATCTCCTAATTCTTCTTTAAATGCCGGTATATCATTTTTTTCTAATGCTTCGACTACTTCATAAGCCTCTTCAATTATATTTTCCTTTATCGAATAATAATCCTGTTTTTTATCCCAGGGACATCCATTAGGGCCTCTAAGAACTGCCATAATTTTAATTAGCTGATCCAGCTCTTTTAAAATTCCATTTCTAATATCTTTTTCCAAAACTATACCTCCTGCTTTCTCTTAAATTATTTATTATCCCTTTTCAAAACACCAATTTTTTCTAGATTAACAGCTAACTTTTCCCCAAACAGTGGGACCATTGCTAAATCATTATATTTTATTTCTTTAAACAAAAGTAATATAGCAAAATAAAATAAAGCCGCTGCAGCTACAGTTGTGAAAGTAGTCACTGGATAAGCAAAACTTATTTTATTGTTTTCTAGAAAAACAAGCAGATAATTATAAAATATTTTAACAAAAGCTCCCATTAATAAAACGGATGTAATAGGTTTTAAAATCATAGCTTTAGTATCAATTTTAAATCCACTTTCTTTTCTCACATAATATAAATTCAAAAAAGCTGCGATTGCAAAACCAGTACTTGTTCCTAAAGCAGCTCCTCTAATACCAAAAGCTGGTATAGCGGTAAGTGTATAATTAATAAAAGCATTAAAGACTGCGCCAATCATCAAGTTCCGAGCTGGAATAGTAGTTTTTCCAATTCCATTCAAAATTCCAGTACTTGTTTGCTGTAAAGCAATGAAAAATACCCCCCAGGCAACAAAACGAAGTGGTACTGCCGCTCCTGGTTCAGCGAAAATAATTTCTGTCAGCGGTTCAGCAAGCAAAAATAAGCCTGCAGCAGCTGGTAAAGAAATTAAAACTGTCAGCCTCAAAGCTGTTTGAGTCCGATACTGTATTAGTTTATTCCTCCCCAAAGTATAAGCTTCAGCAATCGCTGGAACAAGACTAGCTGATAGAGAAACTGTAATAATGGTCGGAAAATTCACAAGCGGCATTGCTACAGCAGAAAACATTCCGTATAATTCGGTTGCCTCTCTGATCATAAAACCTGCATCCTGCAGACGGTTGGGAACGAAGATTAAATCAACAAGACTCATCAAAGGCATAACTAAAGCTCCAAGAGTAATTGGAACTCCCAGTGAGGCTATCTTGTTAACAACATTTTTTGAACTGAGTTCTACAGAATCATCGCCAGTTTCTAAAAAGGTAAATATCTTTTCTTTTCTCTTTGAATAAATTATTAATAAGACTATTAATCCACCCAAAGCACCGCTCACAGCCCCAAAGCTGGCTCCAGCAGCTGCAAACTCTAAACCGTAAGGCACTAACAGTATGACAAGCCCAATCATTGTAAACATCCGAACAAATTGTTCGAAAACCTGCGATTTTGCAGTTGGAACCATATCCTGCAGCCCCTGAAAAAAACCTCGATATGATGCCATAATTGAAACAATAAATATAGCAGGAGAAATTGCTAAAACTGCATAATATGATCTAGGATCAAGAGAAAGAAAAGATATTAATGGCTTTGCTGACAAAGCCATTATAATCGAAATCAAAAGACCAATAACAAAACTCATCTTTCTAGCTACTTTAAAAACTTTATATGCCTCTTTTTTCTTGTCAGCTGCAATTTTATCTGCGATCAGCTTCGCCAGGGCTACAGGTATACCCGATCTAGAAACAACCAATAAAACAGTATAAATTGGATAGGCCATTTGATAAAGCCCCATCCCTTCAGCCCCAATAATCCTGGTTAAAATAACTCGGTAGCCAAAGCCCATTACTCTTGCTGCCAATCCAGCAGCTGTTAGAATCGCCGCTCCCTTAATAAAGCTGCCTTTTTTTGTGTTTTCCGACATTTTTTCCACCCTTTAATTCTTAAATTTAAATTACTTTCCAGTTCGAATTATTGGTTTATAATATAAATTCATAAACTCTTTAAATATTTTAGCATTTTTAATAATTGTTTATCAACATTTTCTGGGTCATTAATTTTAATTAGAATTTGTGGTTTTTTGGCAGATTTAATTTTAATTTGCCTTTTATACTTCTGACTAAATTCTAATAACCTGCTTCCCTCAACTACTTTAGCATTAATAAACTGGCAAATAATTTTAGCATCTTTTTCTTTTATTTGTTCAATATTCATTTCATAAGCTAAAAATTTAAGTCTGGCAGCATTTATTAAACGCATAACTTCAATCGGCGGCTCTCCAAATCTATCAATTAGCTCATCTATAACATCTACAGCATCAGATTCACTCTCTATAGATTTAACCTTTTTGTATATTTCAATTTTTCTAGCTTCATATTTAATATAATCATCAGGTATATAAGCATCTAAATTAAGATCAATTTCAACCTCAAATTCTTTTTGATCAGATTTACCTTTTAAATCTTCAATTGTTCCCTCTAATAATTTAGTATACAGGGAAAATCCGACTGCTGCAATATGTCCACTCTGTTCCGGGCCTAATAAATTACCTGCACCTCTAATTTCTAAATCACGCATAGCTATTTTAAAACCTGAACCAAGGGTAGAAAATTCTTTAATTGCTTCCAACCTTTTTTCTGCAATCTCTGGTAAAATTCTATCTCTTTCGTAGAGCAGGTATGCATAAGCGATCCTATTTGTTCGACCAACCCGGCCACGTAATTGATATAGTTGTGACAAACCCATCTTATCAGCATGATTAATAATAATTGTATTAACATTTGGAATATCAAGGCCTGTTTCAATTATTGTTGTACAAACTAAAATATCAAATTTGTGATGATAAAAATCATACATTATTTTTTCTAATCGGTTTTCATTCATCTGTCCATGGGCAACAGCAATTTTTGCTTCAGGCATTAATTTTTGAAGCTTACCTGCTGTTTTTTCAATATCTTTAACCCTGTTATGAACAAAATAAATTTGTCCGCCCCTTGCCAACTCTCTTCTAATGGCGCTGGAAATTAATTCTTTATTATTTTCTTTAATAAAAGTCCTGATTGGATATCTATTTTCAGGTGGAGTCTCTATTAAACTCATATCTCTTACTCCAACTAATGCCATATGAAGAGTTCTTGGAATAGGTGTCGCTGTTAAAGTTAAAACATCTACATTCTTTTTCAAATTTTTTAACTTTTCTTTATGGGTAACTCCAAATCTCTGTTCTTCATCAATAATCAATAAGCCTAAGTCGTCAAAAATAACATCTTTAGACAATAATCGATGAGTTCCAATCAAAATATCTATTTCACCTTTTATTAATTTCTTTAAAGTTTTTCGCTGTTGAGCAGCTGTATTAAATCTGCTTAACATCCCAATTCTAACTGGAAATTCTTCAATTCTTTCAGAAAAAGTATTAAAATGCTGTTGTGCCAGAATTGTAGTTGGTACCAAAACAGCAGTCTGTTTACTATCTAATGCAGCTTTAAAGGCAGCTCGAATAGCTACTTCAGTTTTTCCATATCCAACATCTCCACATAATAAACGATCCATTGGTTCTTTTGACTCCATGTCAGATTTTACTGCTTCAATAGCTTTTTTCTGATCAGGTGTTTCTTCGAATGGAAAAGCCTCTTCAAATTCCTGCTGCCAGAGGTCATCTTCTGAAAATTGGTAACCTATCAACGTTTCTCTTTCAGCGTATAACTCTAATAATCCAACAGCCATTTCTTCAACAGACTTTTGAACTTTTTCTTTTACTTTTTTCCAGTCACTACTGCCTAACTTATATAATTTAGGTGAACCAGCATCTGACCCTATATATTTCTGAACAAGATCTATTTTTGCGGTTGGAACATAAAGTTTATCTTCTCCAGCATATTTCAAAACTAGATAATCTTTGTGCTGTCCCTGAATTTCTAAAGTTTTAACACCAAGATACTTCCCAATACCATGATTTTCATGAACAACGAAGTTTCCAGCTTTTAAGTCGTCAACACTGGAAATTTCTACTCCATCTTCAAAATCTCCAATTTTTCTTTTTCTTTTCTGTTCATTACCAAAAACTTCTTTATCACTAAAAACTGCAAGTTTTATATCATCAAAAATAAATCCTTCAGCTAAACTGTCAGAAAAAATAACAATTCTACTTTCCTCAAAACTCTCACCGACAACAAGATTTTTTTCTTCTAAGAACATTTTTAATCTTCTTTTTTTGCTGGCTGAATTTAAAGTAATAGCAATTTGATATTTTTTCTTTAATAATTCCATTAGTTTTTCACTAAAGAGTTCCAGTTGGCCGTGAAAAGGTTCTAAAGAAGATGTGTTAAAATGAATATCATTTTCAATAACTTTATTTTGTTCAAACTCGGAGTTAATATCTACCACTCTATTTTTAGTGATTTCATTTTTAAACTCCGACTCAGAAATGAAATTATCAAGGTATTCTGGAAAAACCATCCCCTGCTCTAAAAGCCTTGTGTGTGTTTCAATAATTTCCTGATAATGATCATGAGTTAGCTGCTCCATTTTCTTAGGCCTAACAGCAAAAATTATGCTTTCCTCTAAATAATCAAAGAAATTATCAGTATATTTATAATAAAATGGTAAAAACTGTTCAAACCCTGGGAAACGATGTTTTTCTTTTAAATCTTCCAGCATTTTTTTGGATTTTTCTCTTAAATAAGCAGCTTCTTCTAACTGGTTGTTTTCTTTAAGCTTTAAAATTGCTTTAGAATAAGTATTTTCTAAGCTTGGATAAGCTCTGGAAACAACATCCTGATCAATTACAATATTAGCAAAAGGAGGAACGGTAATCTGATCTACCTGAGTTTTAGATCTTTGAGCTGTTAAATCAATTTTACGAATTGAATCTACTTCATCTCCAAAAAGCTCAATTCTAAATGGTTGTTCATCAAGCAGTGTGAAAATGTCTATAATTCCACCTCTAATACTATATTGACCAGGAGCTTCTACCATCTCTTCCCTTTTATAACCCAGTCCAAAAAGTTTCTGCCTTAATTTAGAAATTGCAAGTTCTGTTCCTGTTTTAATATTTATGCTGCTGTTCTTATAAATATTTTTTGGTGGAAGTTTTTTGAAGACTGCTGCTGGAGTAGTTAAAATGATTTTCTTTTTCTGATTAATAGAAAAAACAAGCTCAGTTAAAACTTTGGTTCTTTCACTCATAGTTGTTAAATCAGGCATTAATTGTTCATGAGGAAGTATTTCTTCTTCCGGAAAGACTAAAAATTCATCTTTTCCAATTAAACGAATTAGATCTTCCTGCATCTGCTGCAAATAATAATTATCTGGTAAAAAGAATATTATATCTTTCTCCGCTTTTTTTAAAAAATTAACAGCAAAATAAGAAATTCTACTTCCGCTTAAACCACTAATTGATTGTGCTGATGTATTTATATTTTTCGCAATTTTTTTAAATTTTTGATTTTCTAATAATAAATCTTTAAAATTCATCTCAGTATTGCTCCTTACAGCTAATCTTTGAATTTAATCACAATAAAATTAAAATAATAAAAAATGGCAAAATAGCCCCTACATAAAATGTACGGGCCTGTTATCCATTATATTTGTTCATCGCTTTCATGATATTTTCTTTTAGCATTAATTCGACTGCTGAAGCAGCCTCTTTAACAACTTTTTCTGAATTCTCTTTTTCGTCTCCCATAAAAGTTGTTAAGACAAAATCAGGAACAGGTATATTTTTCGGCGGTCTGCCAATTCCAATTTTTAATCTTTTAAAGTTATCAGTACCTAAATTATTAATAATGGATTTAATTCCATTATGACCACCACTGCCTCCATTTTGTTTGAATCTAATTTTTCCCAGTTCAAGATCCAAATCATCATGAATAACCAGCAGATCTTCAGGCTCAATATCAAAATAATCAAGAACTTTATATATCGGTTGACCACTTTTGTTCATATATTTCATTGGTTGAAATATTATTATTTTTTCTCCACCAAAGAAAAAATCTCCAATTAAACCATCAAACTTATAACTGCTGTTAATTCTAAATCTCTCTGCCAATTCTGAAATAACCATAAATCCTATATTATGTCTGGTATAAGAATATTTTTCACCTGGATTACCAAGACCAGCAATTACTTTCAAATTTCAAACCTCCATTAATAAATTGAAGCGCAGCCTACCAGGCCGCGCAATCAATATCTCTTCTTTAATTATTCCTGTGGTTCTTCCTCTTCTTCTGCTTCTTCTCCTTCTTCATCTTCTTCTTCACCAATTACTTCTGGCTCTAAGAATTCGTCTTCCTCTTCTTCTACCTCTTCTTCTACAAGTTCAGTAGGTGTAACAACAGTAACAATTACTTCATCACTGTCAGTTACCAGATCAATTCCTTCAGGAAGCTCTAGATCAGCTACAGATAAAGATTGTCCAACTTCAAGTTCAGAAATATCAATAGTAATTTCTTCTGGAATCTCAGCAGGTAATGCATCAATTTCAATTTCACGTAATAACTGCTGTAATACACCACCATCTCTAACACCAATTGCATCTCCTTCTAAGTGCATTGGTACAGAAACAGTAATCTTTTCGTCCATAGAAATAAACTGAAAATCTACATGCAGTAGATTCTGCTTAATTATATCTTTCTGATAATCTTTAATAATTACAACTGCTTCATCTTCTTCTCCATCTTCTCCGACAAAAGTCAGATCAAAGATAGCATTAGAATGGAGAAGCTTTTCGATATCCAGTGGATCTACTTTTATAGATCTTGGATCATTTCCTCTTCCATAAACAACACCAGGAATAAGTCCGTTTCTTCTTATTTTACGGGCTACTCCCTTTCCAGTTTCAGTTCTTAGTTCAGCTTCAATAGAATGTCTCTCCATGACTATCCTCTCCTTGCATAAATTAAATTTTAAACCAGATTATTGAATAATACTGGCAGGTCTGCGATAAATAAGACATAACAAATTTTATTATAACATCAAAGCCCAATTTGGGCAAGTGTTTTATAAAAATTATTTAAAATAATACACTAACAGATAAATCCTTAAAAATTCTATCAATTGCTTCTCCTACTAAAGGAGCGACAGAAAGCACTTCTAGATTATCAAGGTCATGTTCTTTTTGAGCAATAGTATTAGTAACAATAATTTTGCTTATTGGCGCATTTTTTAATCTTTCAACAGCCGGACCTGAAAACAAAGCATGTGTCCCACAGGCATAAACATCTTTCGCCCCTTTTTCTTTCAAAACCTTAGCTGCTGCTGTAATTGTACCAGCAGTATCAATTATATCGTCAAGTAATATAACATTTTTGCCATCTACCTCACCAATAACATTCATTACTTCTGCCACATTAGGTTTGGGTCTTCTCTTATCTATAATTGCCATCGGAATATCAAGGCTTTCTGCAAAAGATCGAACTCTTTTCACAGATCCAACATCTGGAGCCACAGCAATCAAATCAGATTGGTCCATATTCTTAAAATAATCAACCATTATTGGAGAAGCATATAAATGATCAACCGGGATGTCAAAAAAACCCTGAATCTGTGGAGCATGAAAATCAATTGATAGAACTCGGCGGGCACCTGCTTCTGTCAACAAATTTGCAACTAATTTTGATGTGATCGGATCACGAGGGCTGGCTTTTCTGTCCTGACGAGCATAACCATAGTAAGGTATAACCGCTGTAATTCTTCTGGCTGATGCTCTCCTCAGTGCATCAATAATTATTAGCAGCTCCATCAAATTTTCATTTACCGGTGGTGAAGTCGGTTGAATCACAAAAACATCTGCTCCTCTTACAGTTTCATGTGTTCTAACCCCAATTTCTCCATCTTTAAATCTTGTCACGTCAGCATTAATCAGCTCTGTACCCAGATAATCACATAAATCCTGAGCTAATTGAGGATGTGAGTTACCAGCAAATATTTTTAATTGTTCACTATAACTGGACATTTTTTGACCCCCTGGCTTATTTATCCGCATAACTTAAGCTTCCTTGTTTTTTGATTTATAGATACGAGCAGGAACTCCCATTACAGTGTCACCAGATTTAATATTTTTAGTTACAACTGAACCAGCTGCTGTTTTAGCACCATCTCCAATTGTTAAGGGTGCTATCAAAATTGAGTCACTACCAATAAAAGCATTTTTACCAATAGTAGTTCTATGTTTTTTCTCTCCATCATAATTAGCAAAAATTGTTCCAGCACCAATATTAGTCCCCTCACCTATTTCAGCATCTCCAGCATAACAAAGATGAGGTACTTTAGCTCCAGTTTTGACAGTTGTTTTTTTCAATTCTACAAAATCACCAATTTTACAGTTGTTTTCAACTTTAGATCCAGGTCTTAAATAAGCAAAAGGGCCAACATTAGTATTTGCTCCAACTTTACTCTCTTTAATAACAGTATTTGAAAGTATATTAACATTATCTGCGATAACTGCATCTTTAATTTTGCAATTTTGATTAATTACAGTATTTGATCCAATCTTGGTTTTACCCTCTAAATAATTAAAAGGATAGATAGTAACATCTTGAGCAATTTCAACTTCAGAATCTATAAAAGTTGTATTCGGATCAATAATTGTAACTCCATTAGTTAAATGCTTATCAATAATCCTACTTCGTAGTATCTTTTCTGCTTCAGCCTGCTGTTTTCTTGTGTTGATTCCTAATATTTCATTTGAGTCTTCTACAATATAAGTATTGATTTTTTTATTCTTTTTGACTGCATATTTTATAATATCTGTCAGATAATATTCTTTCTGGGCATTATCATTATCCATATTATCTAAAAACTCTTTTAAAATTTCACTGTCGATACAATTAACACCACTATTAATTTCTTTTATTTTTTTTATTTCAGAATTAGCATCTTTTTCTTCCACAATTGCTGATAAGCTTCCAGCCTCATCTTTTACAATTCTACCGTATCCTTTCGGATCATCAACAAGAGCAGTCATAACTGTTAAATCAGATTTGCTTTCCCGATGTTCTTTGACAAATTCAGCAATACTTTCTTTTTTTAAGAGAGGGGTATCTCCATAAAGAATTAAAACCGGCCCATCATGTTTTTCAATGTATTTTTCTGCCTGTAATACAGCATGGCCGGTACCTAATTGTTCAGATTGAATTACATAATTCAAGTCTAATCTGTCTAAATCTTCTAATTCAGTCTGAACTTCATTTTTTTGATGTCCTATCACATTAACAATTTTACTATTTAAACCATCTAAAGTATTAATAACATGTTTTATTATTGCTTTACCTGCAACTGGGTGCAGTACTTTTATTTTATCCGATTTCATCCTAGTGCCTTTCCCGGCTGCTAGAATAATACTTAAAAGATCTGACATCTATAATATCCTCCTCAGTATTGGCAATAAATCATTAATTTAATTTGCTAGAAAAAAGACATAAAAAAACCATTTTGCCTCTTTAATCGCTTGAAGTATAACAGAGAAAATCAATTTTGTCAAGATATCAAATCTAAGAAAAAGAGCAGCCTCGCATCTTTCCAGAAAGAAATAACACTACCCTATATTAAAAGTAGTGTTATTTCTATAAAATATTTAATAAGTTTTATAATTAAGCAGTTTCCAATAATTCATTAAATTTTTCTAAAACTTCGTTTTCCATTAGATCCCTTAACTTTGCGGAAATTGGGAAACAGATATCCTGATAGTTTCCATTTCTTTTTCTGCGTGAGGGCATAGAGAGGAAGGTTCCATTTTTTCCTTCAACCACCCGCATCTCACGAATCACAAAAGCATCATCAAAAGTCACCGTAGCATAAGCCCTGACCAAACTTCCATTAATATCGACTGGGAAAACTCTGACATCTGTAATTTCCATAAATACACCGCCTTTGGAATTTTTTGTTAATACCAGTATAATTCCAAATTTTGTAATTGTCAAGAGTCCTTTGTGATTTTTTTAATAAATTTCCAAAGTTCATCCTCCACCGGTAAGGAAAATTCTTCCTTTTCTCCGTTTTCCTCGATATAACTCCCTTTTTCAATAATTCTCCCAACTTTAATTAATTCAATTCCTTTTTCAGCAAATAATGTTTCTAAATCATTTTCTGGAGAAGCTGCAATTAACATTGCACCCGAAGAAATTAAACCAGCCGGATCAATATTTAAATTTGTACAAATGTCATCTATTTCATCTTTAACTTGAAATTTATCTGCTTCAATTACATATCCCAATCCTGATGCTGATGCCATTTCTGCAACTGCACCATAAACTCCTCCTTCAGTAACATCATGCATTGCTTTAACTCCATTTTTTCTTGCTAATCTGCTTTCAGGAATAACACTTAAAAGCTCTAGATAGTTAGATGCTTTGTCTATTGAATCTCTGCTAACACCATGTTCAAGCAAATAATCTTCATAGTCATTAGCTAAAATATAACACCCTTCTATTCCCATCCCTTTAGTAATATATAAATAATCTCCAATTTCTGCAGAAGCACTGGATGTTAACTCTTCTTTAACTGCTTTACCTAATGCTGTCACTGTAATGATGGGCTTTTGAACAAGATCAGTAATTTCTGTATGACCACCTAAAACTTCTATTTCCATCCCCTTAGCAGTTTCAACAATTTCCTGCATAAGTTTTTCTGCATTTTCAGAGCCTAAACTGGGGGGTAACAGCAATACCACCTGAATACCAAAGGGTTCAGCCCCAGCAGCTGCAATATCATTACAAGAAACATTAACCGCAATAAACCCAGCATTTTTTTCTGCACCAGTTATCGGATCAGATGATATCACTAATAAAGAATCTCCTAGATCAACAACAGCACTATCTTCTCCTTCACCTGCTGGAACTAAAACATCTGACCTAAAATGATCGATTTTATCTAATATTACCTTTTTTAAATTATTCCCTGCTAGTTTACCAATTTCCAAAATATCACTTCCTAAAATAGTTATCAAGATGGTGAGATAGAGGGATTGCTAGAACTCCACCTATCAGCATTTGAGCAAAGTCTATTCCTATTTCAGGCAGAACCACTGCCCAGCTCAGCAGAAAGGCTTTTGCCAGTGCATAACCAATTATCATCACATTCCCACCAACAATTATCGCAAAAATCTTTCTATCAAATTTTTCATCTTTATCCTGACTTGCAATTTTACCAACTAATAAACCCTCTAAACCCTTAATTACAAAAGTAAACGGGGCCCAAATTGAGTAACCTAAAATTATATCCATTAATGCAGAACCAAATCCCCCAGCAATTCCTCCAGCCTTAGATCCAAAAGTTAAGGCTATTGTATAAATTGCTACCTCACCCAGATTAAAGTAAGAGCTGCTGGGCCCAGGAATATGGAGATATGTTGCTACAGCAGTAAAAGCAATAAACAGAGCTAAAAATGATAATGATCTGGTATCTAAATTTCGTAATTTAATTTTTTTTAAATGCTCCTGTATATTTTCTCTGCCTTCCATAATAATAATCCCTCCGGTTAAGCTTTAATATGTACTTAAATACTGATCAATTTCCCAATTGTGTACCTGTTTTTTATAAATTGACCATTCAATTTTTTTTGCTTTCACAAGATGATTAAAAATGTGATTCCCTAATGATTCTCGCATAAATTCACTTTCCTGAAAATATTTAAGAGCTTCTTCCATAGTAGACGGAAGACTGTTAATCCCTCTTGCTTTTCTTTCTTTATAGCCCATCTCATAAATATTATCTGTTGTCTGCTCACCAGGATCAATTTTATTTTTAATTCCATCCAATCCAGCTCTGAGCATCACTGCAGTTGCCAAATATGGGTTTGCAGCAGGATCAGGATTCCTTAGTTCTAAACGTGTTCCATTTCCTCGAGCTGAAGGCACCCTAACTAAAGCACTTCTGTTTTGAGTTGACCATGAAATATACACGGGAGCTTCATAACCAGGGACTAACCTCTTGTATGAGTTAATAGTAGGATTTAAAATTGCAGTAGTTTCTTTTGCATGTTTTAATAATCCACCTATATAATAATAAGCTATTTCACTTAAACCAAACTCATCATCCGGATCATAAAAGGCATTTTTTCCATCTTTATATAATGACTGATGAACATGCATACCAGAACCACTTTCACCATATATTGGCTTTGGCATAAAGGTAGCATGCAAATTATGCTGCATTGCGATGATTTTGGTGACAAACTTGAAAGTTGCAATGTTATCAGCTGTTCTTAAAACTGGAGTATATTTAAAATCAATTTCGTGCTGTCCTGGTGCAACTTCGTGATGGGCAGCTTCTACTTCAAAACCCATTTTTTTAAGAGCTAAAACAGTGTCGCGACGAGCTTCTCCTCCTAAGTCAACTGGAGACAGGTCAAAATATCCTCCTTTATCATGAGTATTAGTCGTTGGATTACCATTTGCATCTTTTTCAAATAAGAAAAATTCTGGCTCAGGCCCGGCAAACATTTCATAACCCATTTCTTCAGCTTCCGCCATCGCTCTTTTTAAAGCACCTCTAGGACAACCAACAAAAGGTTCTCCATTTGGTAAATAAATATCACACATCATTCTGGCTGTACATCCACCACTGGTTTCCCAGGGGAAAATGGTAAATGTATTATAATCTGGCTTAAGATACATATCAGATTCATGGATCCTTGTATACCCTTCAATAGAAGAACCATCAAACATGATCTTACCATCAAGAGCTTCTGGCAGCTGCTCAATTGTAATTGCAACATTTTTTATAATACCTAAAATATCAACAAACTGCAGTCTAATAAATTCAACATTCTTCTCATCAGCTAACTTTAAAATCTTCTCTCTGCTGTACTTTTCCACTTATTCTTCCTCCTCATTAAATCTTTCACTGTTACTCCGGGAAAGTTTTTTTATTAGTTCAGAACGGTTTGAAACAGGAAAAAGCGAATCAAGCTCAACGTCTGAATAGTCATCAAATTCACTATCAGAATCTATTTCATACTGATCACTAGTTTGAGACTCAGGAGCCTTTAATTTTGATCTAACAGTCTCAACACTATTTCCTGCAGCAAGAAGTTCTTTGATTTTCAGCAATCTTTTAATATCATTATCTGAAAAAAGACGCTGATTACCTTTGCTGCGGCCTGGAAATATCAGTTCTTGTTGATCATAATAACGAATCTGTCGTGAACTTAACCCTGTTTTCTCTTTTGCTTCTTTCATGGTGATATTTTTTTCCGTTTTCATCCTAATCACTACTCCCAAAGTCTTAATAATTATTGGCAAAAGTATAACACGAAAGATATCTCATGTCAATCTCATGTCAGCTTTTATTTTATAATATTTTATTTAGTATTTATCAATTGTTTTTACAGCTGTTACAAAATCATTCTTGCGCGGCCATTTTGCAGCAGTTTTTTCCGCCTGCTCACGGCTGCTGTAAAATGAAAAAACTGTTGGTCCACTACCAGAAATCATAGTAAATTCAGCCTTAGTATTTTTAAAAATATCTTTTATTTCAGTAATTTCAGGACAAATTTTTTCAGCAGCAGTTTTTAAATCATTTTTAAAATCTAAATTCCAGTTTATTTGATTTTCATTTTTAAGATTATCTAATATTGCTTCAAAATCTGAATTATATGTTTTTCCCAATTGATCATAAAGCTCATATACTTTTGGAGTTGAAATTTTAAATGATGGTGTTACAATAACCAAATATTTTTCTCCAATAAAGGGAAGTTCTTCTATAAGCTCACCTTTGCCAGAAGCATAGGCTGTACCTCCTTCAAGACAGTAGGGAACATCAGAACCTATTGTTTCTAAATTTTTTCTCATATCTTTGTAATTCATTTTTATTTCAAAAAGCTGGTGTAAACCCTTTAAAACTGCAGCAGCATCTGTACTCCCTCCAGCCATTCCTGCTGCAATAGGAATATTTTTTTCTATATATATTTCTACCCCTTCACCAATCTCCGGATGTTGACCAAAAAATATTTCAGCTGCCTGATAAGCAAGGTTTTCTTCATCAGTGGGCAGTTCCACATGTGAAGTCTTAACAACAATACCTCCGCTTTTTTTCTTTAATTTTATTCTATCTGCAAGGCTGATACTCTGCATTATCATCTGCAGTTCATGGAATCCGTCTTCTCTTAACCCTTTAATATGCAGAGCAAGATTTATTTTAGCAGGTGCTTTTAAATATATTTCTCTCATTCTAATCCCCCAAATTTGATTTTATTTTAATAATTTATAAATTACTATTTAAAAAACTATAAGATTATGATAACATTATTTTGATGCAAATTGACTCTCGGTCAAATTTGTTTTATCTATTCTATTTTGAAAGGAGTTTAACAAATTGAAAATAAATAAAATGATCAAAGCAGCTTTATTTGCTGCTTTAACAGCGGTTTCTGCCTATCTGATAATTCCAATTGGGCCAGTCCCAATTACTTTACAAACCCTTTTTGTATTACTTTCTGGTAAACTGCTCGGCAAAAAGTATGGTGTTCTTGCTCAAGTTACATATCTTTTGTTAGGTGCGTTAGGATTACCAATATTTTCTGGAGGCAGAGGCGGTCTGGGAGTTTTACTAGGCCCAACTGGTGGCTTTCTAATTAGCTTTATCCCGGCAGCCTGGATAGCTGCTCATTCTTTTAACGATAAGAAAAAGGATTTTTTAGTTCTAGCAGCTGCTGTTTCAAGCAATTATATTATTGGTACTATCTATTTTTCTTTTATAACTTCTACATCGCTGTTAGCTTCCTTTAATATGACTGTTCTTCCCTTCATTCCAGGAGATTTAGCCAAAATAATTATTGTCTTAATTTTAGCTCCTGTCATCAAAAAAAGAATTAAGATCAATTAAAATTAATTCCACCTTGATAATCAAGGTGGTTTTTTTAATTTATAATATTATTGAAAAGGCAGATTCCTAAAATCAAAAATTCTCATTCTTATTTGAGGCATAAAATAAAATGGCTGGTTATTCAGCAATAAATAAATTAAATATACAGCTGATAAAATAATTACTATTGGCACAATAAACCAAAACTTAGTTTTCTGCAGCAAAATATGAAAACCAAAAATAATTAACAATACCGGCCAGCAGCTGCGCAAAAAGAAAAAAATGTTGAAATTATATTTACCCAGGCTATCTCCTAAAAAAATTAACCCAGCAAAAATTAGAATTAGGGCAAGCAAACTTCGATCTCTGTTATCTGTCATCGTTATCACCCTTAAGTAATAAAAGCCCTGCAGCAATCAAAATTAATGGCCAATATTTTTCCCAGTATAATTCGGGGATCCAGATGTCTACGAGAAAAATTGACCCAACTATAATCATTATAAAAGCAAGTATTTTCTTGCGATTATTACTACCTGAATCTTTTGTTTGATATTGTTGATAGTATTCTTTTTCAGCTTGTTTTTTTGATCTCTGATCACTGTTATTACTTTCGTTGTCTTCATGCTTATGCTGACTATTTTCTTGCTTATCATCTTTATTAATATCGTTATCTTCTTCTATATAATAATCATCAGGCATTCTGTATTCATTTTTGATAGGTTCTTCAGACATAACAAGCCAGGCAATAATGTAAGCAATTAAACCTACTCCCTGAAACAAAAATATTAATAATACAGCCAGTCTGATTAATGAAGAATCAACATCAAAATAATCAGCCAGGCCTCCACAAACACCAGCAATCATTCTATCATTTCTTGAACGATATAATTTTTTACTCATAAAAATCATCCTTTCCGGCAATTCCTAATCTGTATTTGTTATTTTAAAAAACATTTATTCAGAATTTATCTGTCACTGTTTATAGTATCGCAGATTTAGAGACTGATGTCAAAGAAAAAAGCCGGTACAAAGCCCGGCTTTTTAGCAATCTTTATTCATATAATTTTTCTGATTGTTTATCCTACTAGTTCTGTAGAAAACTGCTCATTATATAACTGAGAGTATTCGCCACCATTTTTTATTAATTCCTCATGTTTTCCCCGTTCAACTATGCCTTTTTCTGTTAATACTATAATTTGGTCAGCATTTATTACTGTTGATAGACGATGAGCAATAACCAGAGTTGTTCTGCCTTCGGCCAATTTTTCTAGGGATTCTTGAATGATTTTTTCACTACGATTGTCGAGTGAAGATGTCGCCTCATCTAAAATTAAAATAGGTGGATTCTTTAAAAAAGAACGTGCGATAGATATTCGCTGTTTCTGGCCTCCTGAAAGTTTAACTCCTCTTTCACCAATATCTGTATCATAACCCTCTCTTAAATTTAAGATAAAATTATGTGCATTAGCTTTTTCTGCAGCTTCAATAATCTCTGCCTCAGAAGCATCTGCAGTACCATAGGCTATGTTTTCCCTTACTGTACCATTAAATAAGAAAACATCCTGCTGGACAATACCTATATTACGGCGAAGCGATTCTAAAGTTACAGCTTTAATATCTATATTATCAATTGATACTCGTCCTTTATCAATTTCATAAAAGCGAGGTAATAACTTAGTCAAAGTTGATTTACCGGCACCTGAAGGTCCAACAAAAGCTACTGTTTTTCCAGGTTCAATTTCTATATCAATATTGCTAAGTACTTTTTCATGATTGTCATAACCAAAGGTTACATTTTCATATTTAATTAATCCTTCAACATCCTTTAGCACATGTGCATCAGGACTATCGACTATCTCAGGGTCAACCTCTAAAAGTTCCTTGAAACGGCTAAAACCGGACATTCCACGCTGAAGCTGCTCGTTAAAGTTAACAAGCCTTCTGATTGGATTCATAAACATATCTACATAAAATAAAAAAGCTACCATCTGTCCAACTGAAAGTGAACCATTATAAATGAAATATCCTCCTGCTGCCAGGGTGCTTAATCTAATTAAATTTATAAACAAATTCATGCCCGAGTGAAACTGCGCCATATTTTTCATAGCCCACTCCCTTGAGCGGCGGTAATTATGATTCCCCTCACAAAATTTTTCATTTTCATAGTCTTCATTTGTAAAAGATTTAACCACCCTGATGCCGCTTAAACTATCCTCCACTATTGTATTAACTTCTGCCATTTTCTCTCTAATTACTTTAAAAGCATGGTACATTTTTTCCCCTAACTTTTTGGAAAAAAAGAACATAATCGGAATCAAAGCAAAAGTAACCAAGGCAAGCTGCCAGTGCATATTGATTAAAATAACCAGTGAACCAATCAAAAGCATGGAAGATATAAGTACATCTTCCGGACCGTGATGTGCAAGTTCAGATATATTATTTAAATCATTAATTACTCTGGACATTAAATAACCGACCTTATTATTATCATAAAACTTAAAAGATAATTTCTGCAGATGGGTAAAAAGATCTGAGCGCATGTCTGTCTCCATCCTGATTCCAACTACATGTCCCCAATAGTGAACAATATACTGAAAAACAAACCGCAGTAAATAAATAATCAATAAGATCACTGAAATTCGGACCATCATATTTAAATTTCTGGCCGGAAAGTGTTCATCTATCAGCTGCTGAATAAACATCGGGTAAACCAAATCCAGACCTGACATTAAAACAGCACTAGCAAGAGTAGCTGTGAATAATTTCCAGTGGTTTTTATAATAGCTTAAAAACTTTTTTAACATGATTTATAGTTATCCCCCTTTTATTTACTAACTAGAAATTTTATCACATGCTAAGATTTAATTCAATTAAAATTATTTTCACATAAAAAAAATGCACCCCTCTTAATGGAATGCATCTTTTAGAAGTATTCTTAAATATAGTTTTTTTCAAACTAAGTTTATTATTCTAACTCAGTCCATTCTCCTGTTTTCATGTAAACTGTACGTTCACAGATATTTGTTGAGTGATCTCCAATTCTTTCTAAAAAACGGCTGATAAACATCAAAGAGGTTCCCTGCTCGATTGTAGAAGAATCATTTTCCATTACAGTAAGTAATTCAGCATTAATCTGTTTATCTAGCTGATTAACTTCTTCGTCTCTAGCTGCAACCTGTTTTGCCTTTTCAATATCCATTTCTACAAAAGCTTCCAGGCTCTCTCTCAGCTGTCGAACAACTATATCCTTCATACCTGGCAAATCCTGCATTTCCTTGATCAAAGGTTGATCTCCAATATCTTTAACTCTGTGAGCGATATTGGAGGCATTATCTCCAATCCGCTCTAAATCAGTAACTAATTTAGAAATTACAATGATTTTTCTGAGGTCAATTGCTACCGGCTGCTGCAGTGCAATCAACCGGGTACATTTTTCTTCTATATCAAGTTCGTAATCATCTATTATATCATCATCTTTTATAACCTCAGAAGCTAGTTCACGGTCCTTATTAACTAATGCTTCAATACTTTTACTAATACTTTCTCCAACTAAACTTCCCATTTTTAACATTTCTTTTTCTAAGTCTTTTAATTCTTTGTGAAAACTTTTCCTAGATTCATTCATAATTGTTCCCCCTAAACTAAAGTTATTTTAAAGGTCTAGTTTAAAATGTCTACTTTACAACTTAATTATATCATCAATATATCAATTTACTAGTAATATAAGTTAAATTTAACCAAATCTCCCTGTAATATAATCCTCTGTTCGCTGATCAGAAGGATTTTCGAATATTTTGTCTGTCTTATCGTATTCTACAAGATCACCCATTAAAAAGAAACCAGTGTTATCAGAGACTCTTGCAGCCTGCTGCATACTGTGGGTAACAATTACAATTGTATAATTCTTCTTTAGTTCCTCTATTAAATCTTCAATTTTTGCTGTTGCCACCGGATCTAAAGCAGAAGCAGGCTCATCCATCAATAAAACCTCAGGTTTTACAGCCAGTGCTCTGGCAATACAGAGCCTCTGCTGCTGACCACCAGAAAGTCCAAGAGCTGAGTCATCAAGGCGATCCTTTACCTCATCATATAAGGCAGCTCCTTTAAGACTTTCAATTACTATTTCTTCCAGTTTATCTTTATCCTTGATCCCATGAATCCTGGGGCCATAGGCTACATTATCAAAAACTGATTTTGGAAATGGATTAGGCTGCTGAAATACCATCCCAATTCTTTTCCTTAACTCTACAACATCTATCTTTTGATCATATATATTATTACCATCAAAAAGAACCTCTCCATCAACTCTTGCACCATCAATCAAATCATTCATTCTATTTAAAGTTCTTAAAAAAGTAGACTTCCCACATCCTGAAGGGCCGATTAAAGCAGTAACTTTATTTGATTCAAGAGGTATATTTACATTTTTTAAAGCCTGAAAATCATCATAATAAAAATCTAAATTTTTAACTTCCATTTTCAATTCACTCATATACTTACTCCTTTCAGTTTAATTTGCATTTTTCTTGCTATATCTAATCCTCATAAAAATTGCAATCAAATTAATAAATAAAACAAGAACCAGTAATACTACAGCAGTACCATAAGCAATAGGAACTTGTTTTGCCGGTGATGTACCAGTAGAAACTAGTGCATAAATATTATATGGTAAGGCCATAACCTCTGAAAATACTGATTTAGGCAATCTCATAGAAAAGAATGTAGCTGCTGTAAAAATTATCGGAGCTGTTTCTCCTGCTACTCGACCAACTCCCAGGATACAACCTGTTAAAATACCAGGTAAAGAAGCAGGCAAAACTACGTTTTTAATAGTCTGCCACTTTGTAGCACCTAGAGCTAGAGAAGAACTTCTGTATTCATCAGGAACTGACATTAATGCCTCTTCTGAGGCTCTAATAATTGTTGGCAAAATTACAATCGCTAAAGTAAGTGCTCCTGACAAAATTGAGACTCCAAAATTAAGGTATTTCACAAATATTGATAAACCAAAAAGACCAAAAACAACTGACGGAACACCAGATAAATTACTAACACCAATTCTAATGATTCTTGTTAATTTACCCTTTTTAGCATATTCAGTCATATAAATAGCAGCAAAAACTCCCAGTGGGGTTGCTGCCAGAATAGATCCTGTTACCAGATAAAAAGAACCTAATATAGCAGGTAAAATTCCACCTTCTGTCATCCCATTCATGGGCATAGAAGTTAGGAATTCCCAGCTAATTACTCCCCACCCTCTTTTAAAGATGAAGAATATAATAATGCCGAGAATTGCTATAGATGTAAGCATCATTAATCCTAAAAATCCGAAGACTAATTTTTCTGTCGCTTTTCTTTTAGTTAATTTATTTTCCATTATTCTCCACTCACCTTTTCTTTAAATCTCTGCTGAGCAATATCTGCAAAGATATTAAAAACTAAAGTAATTAAAAATAGGATTATCGCGATTCCAAATAAAGCCTGATAATGTTCACTACCAACTGGAGCTTCTCCCATCTCAGCAGCAATTGTAGCTGTCATCGGCCTAACAGGTTTTAAAATATTACTTGGAAATAGCGAAGCACCTCCAGCTACCATCAAAACAGTCATTGTCTCTCCGATCGCCCTTCCCATTCCTAAAATTACTGCGGTTACAATCCCGGAAGAGGCTGTAGGCAGAATAACTCTAAGCATCGTTTCCAGTCTATTTGCTCCCAGAGCTAGAGAGGCATCTCTAAAGCTTTTGGGAACAGCTGTAATTGCATCTTCTGCCAGACTGACTACTGTTGGTAGAGCCATTATTCCTAACATTATCATTGCGGTTAGTGCAGTTAAACCAGTCGGCAGACCAAAAACATCTCTTAAAAATGGCCCTAAAATTTTCATTCCAAAAAGCCCATATATAACAGAAGGTACACCAGCCAGCATTTCTATTGTTGGTTTAACAATATTTTTATATTTTTTGGGTAAGATATAAGAAATATGAACTGCAGAAGCAACGCCAAAGGGTACTGCAATCACCATCGCCCCTATAGTCACAACAATAGAAGCAGAAAGTAGATTGAAAATACCATACCCAGGTGGATCATAAGTAGGATACCAGTCACTGCTAAAAAGAAATTCAGCAATCCCTACCTCAGCAAAAATTGGCGCTCCCTCTCTAAATAAAACAATTATAATCCCTGTTAAAAAAAGTATTGATGAAAAAGCAAAAACCAGGAGTATATTTTTTATTATTTTCTCTTTAGTTTTCCAATTTAACATAAATTTTCACCTCTCAAATTTAGAAAAAATTTATAAATAAACATTGAGAAAAAGGGAGAGGCCTCTCCCTTTTTCTAGTTGATACTAGCATATATGATGTTTATCTATTTAACTTTGTAATGTTACTTAAAAACAATTATTAGTGAAGAGGTACAAAACCCTGTTCTTCAATCAAGCTCTGACCTTCAGCACTTAAGATGAAATTAATGAATCTCCCGGTTAACCCTTCTGGCCAGCCATCAGTAAACATGAATAGTGGCCGTGCAATTGGAAATTCACCACTGGCTACAGTTGCATTAGATGGGGTAACTCCATTAACCTTTACAGCTTTAACTGCATCAGATAAATATCCAAGACCTACATAACCGATTGCACCTTCTGTATCAGAAACAACACCAGCAATTGCACCATTTGATGCCTGGAGAAGAGCACCCTGAGTAAGTCTTTCTTCACCCAGTGTAATTTCATTAAATACTTCAAATGTACCTGAACTGGAATCTCTCGAAATAACTACAATTTCTTTATCTGCTCCTCCAAAATCAGACCAGTTTGTAGCCTCACCACTATAAATTTTCTTAAGATCATCTAAGCTTAAATCTTCAACTGAGTTATTAGGGTTAACTATTACAGCAATTCCATCCATTGCTACTCTGTGAGGCACTGGATAATTTCCATTTTCTACTGCAGCTTCAACTTCTGTTTGCTTAATAAAGCGGGAAGCATCTGCAATATCGACCGCTCCATCAATTAAGGCAGCAATACCATTACCTGATCCACCACCACGAACAGAAATATTTACATCAGGATTTTTCTCCATATAAACTTCTGCAGCTTTTTGAGCGATGGGAAGAACTGTAGAAGAACCCTGAATTGTAAGTTCCTCCTGAGCCATTACACTAAAAGGCATAACAGCTACTAATAACAGCGCCAACACAACAATAAGAGAATTAATTTTTTTCATTAAATATTTTCCCCCTTAAGGAATTTTTATTTTTTTCTTTAACTTGACTCTGATTAAAATAATAACAGGCTAATGTTACAGCAGTATGTCACTTATGTTAAAACAATGTAAACAAATAAAAAACCGCCCCGAAAGGCGGTTTTATCTGTCCTACTATTTTATTTAAGTAATTATTAACATCAGCACTCAGTTAATCTAATAAAAAAGTTTTTAGTTGTGGTTGTGGTGATGATCATGGTTGTGTTCATGATCATGATGACAGGAATCTTGTGGATTAATTGTCTGGCTGATTTTCTTATTAACTTCTGACATTAATTTACTGAAAGACTGCTGTTTCTGCATAAATGATTTTACCTTCTCATTTTCCCACATTGTTTTCTGCAGAGATGACATTTCTTTTTTTAATTTCTCATCCTGTCTATTCTGATCAATTTTTTTCTGTAAATTTTCTACTTTTCCCACTAATTTTGAAGCCTCTTCATCTGAATCCATTCTTTTTTCAGCTTCAGCCATAGCTTTATATTCTTCTGATTCTAAAATCTCATCGGCAAGTTTTTCAGCTTTCTTTACTACTTTTGACATTAATAAGACCTCCAATTGATTCTGCTAATTTTTTGAAATCTATTTAAATTATTAGTTCATTATAAGTATACTAGAAATGATAATTTAAATCAAAAAAGATACCTAATAATTATTAAATTAGGTATCTTTAAATAATATTTTAAATCTGTTAACTTTAATGTAAATTAAGAGATTAATTCTTTTATTTCATCTACAGTTGCAACTCGACCTTTAATTTTGATTTCTCCATCAATTCCAATAGCAGGTGTACTCATAATACCAGCCATTGCGATTTCTTTCATGTCTTCCACTTTAACTATTTCTGCATCAACACCAATTTCTGATACAGCTTTTTTCGCATTGTCAGCTAAATTGACACAATTTTTACATCCAGGTCCATAAATAGTAATTTCCATAATTAACACTCCTCTGATTTTAATTAATGATTTCATTTATTTTAACAAACACAAAAATATTTTTTTACCTAAAGTTAATTTATATTAAACAAAACTCATGACAAAATTAAACATATAGCCAACACCAATAATTGAAAGTCCAACAACTGTTACAAAAACAGTAATTAGTTTTGGCTTTATCACCTTACGCAAAATAATCATTGCTGGTAAAGATAAGGCAGTTGTTGCCATCATAAAACTTAAAGCAGTTCCCAGAGCAACACCCTTGCCCATCAAGGCCTCCACAATTGGAATTGTACCAACAGCATTAGCATAAAGTGGAATTCCAACAATAACAGCTGCAATAACAGAAAGTGGATTGCTGGCCCCAGCATACTCTGCTAATAGCTCAGCTGGTGCATAACCATGAATTGCAGCACCAATTCCGATACCAATTATCACATACTTCCAAACACGGCTTACAATTTCTTTAACTTCTGCTTTTGCAAAGTTAATCCTGGCACTCCAGTCAAGTTCTTCAACTTCACTTTCTCCAGCACTGATCTGATATACATATTCTTCTACATATTTTTCCATACCTAAAGCTTCAATTACAATTCCACCAATAATGCCTACCAAAATACCACTGGCCAAATAAAGAGTCCCTATCTTCCAGCCAAAAATTGTATAAAGCATCACCAGGGCCACCTCATTCACAATAGGTGAAGTTATTAAAAAAGAAAAGGTAATCCCCAGAGGAATTCCAGACTCAACAAAACCAATAAAAACTGGTACTGAAGAACAGGAACAAAATGGGGTGACTACTCCCAACAGTGAGGCCATAATATGACCGGTAATCTTTCTGTAATTACTTAAAAGCTTTTTTGTTTTTTCTGGTGGAAAATAACTTCTGATAATTGAGATGAAAAAGATCATTATTGAAAGCAGAAAGATGATCTTAGTTGTATCATAAAAGAAAAAGTGTACTGACTCTCCTAATCTAGTTCCTGCTTCAAGCTCAAATAAACTGTAAGCCACTAAATCTGCAAATCTCTCAAATATTATAAACACTAACAGCAGCCCCCTTTAGAACCTGATTTAATTTCTGCAGCTGTGTCTAAGTGGTCGATCTTATCTTTTAGATCAAGCAGCTTCAAGTCAGCTAAAGAATTAGCCTTTAATGAGATTAAACTGGCCAGATAACTATCATAAATACTTCTATTTATAGTATAGTAAATCCATTTCCCGTTCTTTTCTTCTAATAAAAGCTCCAACTCCTTAAAATAACTAAGATGTTGTGAAACACTGGACTGTGATTTGTCCAATAATTGCTCCAACTGACAAACACAATACTGGCCATCTAAAAGCAGTTTTAAGATCTTAAGTCGATTTTCATCTGCTATACATTTTAAAAAGATAAGTAGTTTTTCCATAAGTATATCCTCTTTTCATATTAATATTTACTAATATGATTATATAGTAATACATTTCTCATGTCAAATTAATTAATTATTAATTTCTTTTAAAAACTATTATCATCTTACAAAGCTTGCTATTACAGCAATCAATAAGAAGAATATCCAAAATCAATTTTGGGTGCAGATAAAAAATCAACTAATCACATTAATCTAAACAGATATAACAACAATTATTATTTAATTAGTAAGTTATTTGACAAAACAGCGCTTTTTAATTAATATATAATTAACTTAAAATATATTAATTTAGGGATTGATAACTATGAAAACACCAGTTGTTGGAATTACAGCTTTTTGTGACTGTGAGCATAACAAAAAATATACTAAAATTCGCTGCAGTTATATTAATGCAGTTTACAGAGCCGGCGGAACTCCAATCATTATTCCTCCTTTTGACACTCATAAACAGCTGAAGGAATATATTGCTCTAATTGATGCTCTGGTTTTAAGTGGTGGGGAAGATATAGATCCTGCCAGTTATGGTGAAGATAATGTAATTGAGTTAGAAAATATTAATCCTGATCGAGATAAATGGGAAATCTCTTTATTTAGAGAGGCCTATAAAGCTGAAATCCCAATATTAGGTATCTGTCGAGGTATGCAGTTAATTAATGTTTCTCTAGGAGGGAGTTTATATCAGGATTTAGAACATCAGTTAAACTGTGAGTTCAGTCATCTACCCTTAGATTCAAAACGAAGAGAGAATTTAGAGTATGTAAATCATAAAGTTAATATTTTAAAAAATACTACACTGAATAAAATTTTAGCTGCCGACCATTTAGATGTTAATTCTCATCACCATCAGGCCATTAAAGATCTTTCAAAGAGCTTAACTATTGCTGCTAAATCTGAATGTGGAATAATTGAAGCTGTCGAAAACAAAGCTGAATCATTTTTAATAGGAGTTCAGTGGCATCCGGAAGATTTAATTGATAACAGCAGCTATTTTATGAATTTATTTGCTGAGCTGATAAAAGCAGCACAAAACAAATAATAAAAAGAACTTCTTCTTGAATTAAACTCAAGTAGAAGTTCTTTCTGTTTAGCCTACTATTTTTGTTCAGCAGCTTTTAAGTAAAAATAGAATTCACTGCCTACACCTTCTCTGCTTTTAACCTGAATCTCACTTCCATGCTGTTTAACTATATTTCTCACAATTGAAAGCCCGATTCCTGTTCCACCAAGTTCACGACTGCGTGCTTTATCAACTCTGTAAAATCTTTCAAAAATTCTTTCCTGATCTACTTGAGGAATCCCCATTCCATTATCTTTAACAAAAAAGTAAACTTTATCGGCTTCCTTTTCAACTTTAACCTCTATTTTGCCGCCAACTGGGGTATATTTAATTGCATTATCAATTAAATTGATCAATACCTGTTTTATCTGTTCACAAACCATATAAACTAGTGGTAAGTTTTCAGCAATTTCTACCTGAAAATCTATATCTTTATCTTTAGCCTTTTTAGATAAAAGATTTATAACTTTTTTCAAAACATCTTCAATGTTTTCTGCTTTTAGTTCAAATGACTGAGACTCAATCTTTGATAAGTTCATTAAGTCTTTAATTAAAACCGAAAGGCGATCAGTCTCTTCTTTGATTATCTTTAAAAACCTGGCCCTTGTCTCCGGATCTTCAATATCACTTTCTAAAAGTGTATCTAAATAACCAATCATTGAGGTCAATGGAGTCCTTAACTCATGGGAAACATTTGCCACAAAATCATTGCGTACTGTTTCCAATTTTCTAAGTTCTGTAATATCAGTCAGCACTATTACCCCACCAGCTACATTTTCCTTTTCATCGAGTAGAGGAATAAAAGTCGCCTGAATAATTTTTGGCTCAGGATTTTTGTACTTGATTTCTCTACTAATAGTTTCTTTTTTATCAAAGGCGCGCTCTAAATACATATCTATTCTGTGGCTGAAAAGGGTGCTGATCAGTTCTTTACCCTTTACTTTTTCAGCTTCTATATTAAAAATTTTGCGGGCTGCAGGATTGATTAAAGAAACTTTACCGTCTTTATCTACTGCAATTACTCCATCAACCATACTTTCTAAAATAGCCTCAATCCTGTTTTTTTCCTGAGAAATTTCTGTAATCTTTTCTTCCAGCTCTTCTGCCATAAAATTGAACATTCGGGCCAGTTTTTCAATTTCACTATTATATTTTCTGACAGGGATCCGCTGGCTCAAATCTCCTTCAGATATTTTTTCTGCAGTTTCTGTAACAGTTTCCAGTGGTTTGACAATACTGTAAGTTAAACGCCAGCCAAGGATTATTGTAATTACTGCCAGAAGAGCAAAGAAAAATAAATAATTTTTGATATCTTCAACTAAAACATTCCTGATAAATTCTAGCGGACGGGCAGTTCTTAAGATCCCTATTATATCTCCATCTTCTTTAATTGGAACAGCATAATAGAGCATTTCTTCACCGATTGTCTCACTATAACGGATTTCATTACCAGAATTATTACTCCTAATAGCTTGAACAACCTCAGGTCGATTAAGATGATTATCCATTTCAGATATTTCGTAATGTGAATCTGCCAGTACTCTTCCATCTGCAGCAATAATAGTTATTCTAGTTTCTGAGTCACTGGCCCATTCTGCAGCTTTAGCTTCCAAGCTTTGTCTTGAATCCATTATCTCTTCTGCCTCTATATTGTTCAGCATTAACTGAGAATAATGATCTAAACTAATTCTTTCCTGTTCTAAGTAAAATTCGCGGTGGTTTGTACTATAATAATAAAAACTTAAGCCAATAATTAAAAGCTGGATTAGAATAAATATAATAATTAAACGATTTTTAATGCCTAACTTATTCCACTTTAACAAATTTATATCCCACCCCTCTGACTGTGTCTATATAATCAGCTTTAATTTTTTTGCGAAGTCTTCTGACATGAACATCAACAGTTCTGGTATCTCCGGCATACTCATAACCCCAGATTTTCTCTAAAAGTAAATCTCGACTTAAAACCCTACCCTGATTTATAACCAGGTAGCGGAGCAGCTCAAATTCTTTTGGTGTTAAAACAATCTTTTTATCTCCATAGATTACCTCATGTCTGGGAATGTCCAGTTTCAACTTTCCTGCTTCAACTACTTCGTCTTCTAGTTTTTCGCTGTCTGCCTTAAATTCTTTAATTCGTCTGAAGATAGCTTTAATCCGGGCTACTAGTTCCCTTGGGCTAAATGGTTTTGTCATATAATCATCTGCCCCCATTTCAAGCCCCAAAATTCTTTCTACTTCCTCTCCTTTAGCAGTCAGCATGATTATTGGAATCTTCCGCAGCTCTTCACTGCCCCTCATTCTTCTGCAGACTTCCATCCCATCAATCTCAGGTAACATGAGGTCTAAAACTACCAGATCAATTTGCTCAGAAAGTTTATCCATTGCTGTTCTGCCATCTGAGGCAGTATCAACCTTATAACCTGCGTTTTCTAAGTTAAACTCTATTAGTTCTCTAATATTTTTTTCGTCTTCAACTACAAGTATTTTTTCCATTATAAATCCTCCCGGATTTTTATTTTTAACTTCTTTATTTGTGTAAATTAAGCTTTCAAATTCCGTAAGGCCTATATTTTTCTTTAAACTCTTTTCTGGCCTCAGCTGTCCATTTTTTAATGAATTTTGTTTTAGCTTCAGTATAGGCATCTCGGTTATGTTTATATTTTGCTTCTAAACTCTTTTTTAAATCCCCATACTTTTCTGCTGCTTCAGGGTAAGCAATTAAATAATCTCTAAAATAAAGTTCATCCCAGTCCCCCAGAAATCGCAGGTGAAGGTGAAAAACTTTGTCTGCAAATCCCTCTGGTGTATAGCCTTTATTAAAAACATAATTTAAATTCTGATCATCTTGATTTTGATGCATCAAAATCCAGCCATTATTTTTAAGTTCTGCCACAATCAGTTCAACTTTAGCCTCAGCTGAAATTTCAAGTAAAATATCAACTGTTGGCTTAGCTAGTAATCTAGGTACTGCCGTGCTGCCGATATGATTGATCCGCTCAATATATTCCGAAATCAATATTGATTCCAGATTATTTTTCTCTTCCAAATACCAATTTTTATATTCTGGATTATGTTCTTTTAAAATTATAGGAAAAAGCTGCCACAGCTCTTCCAGTGACATCTCGGAAAGTGATTTTGACATTGGAGCCTCCTTAATAAATACTAGTAAAGCGCTACGTCGGACCGCAGAGAGTTAGAAACAAAATGTGCTCATCATTAAACAAATTATTTGGATTAAGATACTAATCTAAACTACAAATCTTCCCTAAAGATAGTGATTTATCTAAATTAAAACTTTAACTGAAGCAGGTTTGAATACAACTGATTATGAAAAAAGTTTTTCCATGTCTCACTGAGCCTTCTTCTATAAACGCGTGGTCGGCTCAGCACTAGCACAACGGTGCTTCGGCCCGAAGTGAGTTAGAAAACTCCAACGTACCTACGATCAGAACAATTTGCTAAATTAAGATACTAACTCAAATTACAAGTATCTTCCAGAGAAAAGGTTTATCTGATTTTGCACTTCAGACGGAATAGCTTTGATTATAATTTATTTGGAAATAGACTGCCTATTGTTTGACCGAAGGGAGTTAAGGCAGTTCCAAATAAATTATATATGAAAAGCGTCAATGGAGTCTGTGGCTAAATCAGATAATCCCTTTTCTCCATTATAGCAAAAAGAGCCTCCCATAAAAAGGAGGCTCTACCCAAATAAATCTATTTATATGTTAATTTTTTGTAAACTTATACTACTTTCACATCATCTTCATGACTTTTTGGTTGTCTTTCTTCATATATTTCTATTATACTGTAAGCAATATCAGCCATTTGATCACTGATATGCTCCATACTATCGAGTATTTCTAGTAACAAAATCCCGGAGTTAGGATCACAAGCCTCTTTATCCGATCTTTTGATTCTGCTGATATTTTCATCTCTAAATTGAATCTGCATTTCATCCAATCTTTCTTCAACCTCTAAAATCTCAGCCGCAATTTCTAAATCATGAGTTTCAATTAATTCAACTGATTTATCTAAAACGTCACAAATAATATCATATACTTCTTCAATTGTATCCTGAGCATCTTTAGAAAACTCCAACTTATTATCCAAACGATTTTCAATAAAATCAGTAATATCATTTGCATCATCAGCAATACTTTCAATATCATCTACTACTGCAAAATATTTATCAAGAGTTCTAATATCTATGTCATTTAATTGAGCCTGAGGAATTTTTTGAATAAAGTGTAATAACTCTTCTTCAACTTCATTAACTATATCCTCATGTCTTTTAATCTGCTTAATAACATCTCCATCACTTTCTAAAAATCCTTTAACAGAATCACAAACCATATCAGCAGCAATACCATGCATATAAACTATCTCTTTTTTAACCTGGTCAATAGCTACATATGGAGTGCTCAACATTCTTTCATCAATAAAGGTTGTACCGTGTTTTAAAGTTGTATCTTCACCTGGAACAATCTTCTTAACTAAATAAACTAAGAAAGCTGTAAAGGGAAGCCAGAGTGCTGTGTTAATTACATTAAAGAAAGTATGAGTGTTCGCCAGCAGACGTTCTGTAGAAGGTGCTGTCTGACCAAAATAATTACTAATACCTAATAATATAGACTCTAAACCACCTGAAAAATCAGGAATAATATAAAGTAAAGAAATAATAATTCCCGCTCCAATTACATTAAATAAAAAGTGGGCTGCTGCTGCTCTTTTTGCTGTCAGATTTGCACCAATAGCAGATAAAATAGCTGTAACAGTTGTACCTATATTACTACCTAATAAAATCGGAATTGCAGATTCATAGTTAATTGCTCCGGCAGTAACCAGACCAAGTAAAATACCAAAAGATGCACTACTGCTCTGTACTGCAACTGTTACAATTATACCAGTTAAAACACCTAAAATTGGGTACTGAGCAAAACTTTCCATCCAGTTAACAAAAACAACTGAATCTTTAAGTGGTGCCATTGTATCTCCCATTGTTTCCAAACCTAAGAACAAAAGACCAAAACCTAATAAAACCTGCCCAATATATTGGAATTTTTTTCGTTTAGAAAATAAGTATGTAAATGCTCCAATTGCTATTGCATGAAAAGCATAGTCACCCAGCTTAAATGCAATTAACTGAGCAGTTATTGTAGTACCAATATTAGCACCCATAATAACTCCTACAGATTGAAACAGGGTCATTATGCCAGCATTAACAAAACCAACAACCATTACTGTAGTAGCACTACTGCTTTGAATAATTGAGGTAACTAAAGCACCTACACCAACCCCCATAATGGGTTTAGAAGTCATAGCTGCTAAAAAATGACGCAGTTTTTTACCAGCAGTTTTTTGTAGACCCTCACTCATCTGTTTCATCCCGTATATAAAGAGTCCTAAACCACCCAGTAACCCTATAGCCATATCAAATCCCAAACCTATCTCCCCTTTCAAAATTTCAGATTATCTTATTATTATCTTACTAAATTATAGAATAATTGAATTAAAAAATAACAGGAAAAAAGCAGCCAAATCAGGCTGCATATTAAATTTATATACTCTATTTTAAATCAAACACCAATCTTAACCTCATCATCCTTAGATTTAATTATTACATTATCTGTCAGAAGATCTGAATAAGTATAAGATAAACGTCTGATTTGGTTGTGATCGTTTATTCTTACTACAAAAACATTCTCATGTGTTTTTTCTAAGACACCTTCTTTTTCCACAGCTTTTCTTCTACCGCGATTTGCTTTAACACTAACTCTGTGTCCAACATAAGATTTTACTTCTTTTTTTATTTTATCTAGAACATTTTCTTCCATTAAGAATCACCTCATTTTCAAAACAATTCAGATTAAGTATATCATATGATTGTTAATTTGGCAAAGGTCTACTATTAAAATTATTGATTCTAAACTGCACTGCTCTAAATAATATTTGGTTATTTATTTTCTGAATCTAAATTTTTATTTTCAAAAGCAAAATCATAAGGCGATTCTTCTGCAAATTTATTCACATACTTAGCACCTCTATTAGTAGTCAATAAGGTTCCTGGGCCACCTACACAACCACCTTTACAGGCCATACCTTCAACTAAATTACCATCTAAAACTCCTGCTTTAGCCTTAATTAAGGTTTTTTTGCATTCTGACAGCCCATCTGCTTTTGTAATAGGAGGATCCATCTTATATTTTGCTTTTAAATTCTGTCTGATAGCCTCCGCAACTCCACCAGCATTAGCATAAGCTCGACCATAATAAGAAGCATCATTAATTTTTTCTTCTGTATCTACTTTTGTCAGCTCTATATCTGCTGCTACAAAAATTGCTGCTAATTCTTCAAAGGTAATAACATAATCTACTTCATCTTTCACTTTATCGCTTAAAGCTTCCAGCTTCTTTGAAACACAAGGCCCAATAAATACCACTTTGCTGTTCTGATTATCTTCCTTTACTGACTGGGCTGCAAAAATCATAGGTGAACTGGATTCTGATATATTGTCTTTGACCTCCGGCACATGTTTTTCAGCCACATAAGTCCAGGAAGGACAGCAGGATGTTCCAAGATAAGATTGTTTTTCCGGAATATCCTCAGCAAAAAGCTCAGCTTCATGTAAAGAAGCAAAATCTGCTCCAAGACTAACTTCTCGAATTTCTTTCATCCCCAATTTTTTAAGTGCTGCCACAATTTTTTCTGCAGAAACCAAAGGACCAAACTGGCCCACAAACGAAGGTGCAATAATTGCTCGTACATCTTCACCACTTTTAATCGATTTCAGCAGCTGGAAAATCATTGATTTATCTGCAATAGCCCCAAAAGGACAGGCAATAATGCACTGACCACAACTAACACAGTTATCCTGATTAATTTTAGCCCGATCATAGTCATCATTTTCTATAGCATCGACTCCACAGGCTGCTGCACAGGGACGCTCATAATTAACTATTGCTTCATAAGGACAAGCCTCTTTACATTTTCCACAATTAATACACTTTTCTTGGTCAATCACCGCTGCAGTCTCTTCAATAGTAATGGCATCCACCGGACAAACAATACTGCAGGGATGAGCCAAACATTTACGGCAGTTATTAGTAACAAAATGAGCATTAGTTGGACATTTTTCACAGGCAAAACGAATTACATTAACTAGAGGTTCTTTTAAATTATTATCATTCTTAAGAAAATTTCTAATTCCTTCAGAAAGAAGTTTGTGTTCCTGATTTGTTTCATAATCCATTCCCAGACCCATCCGAACTCGAGCAGCAACAATGGCTCTTTCTTTAAAAATACTTGATCTATATGTAGCTTCTTCTGTATCTATAATCCTGTAGGGAATTTTATCAAATTCTTCACATTCTGCATCTTTGAGAGCTAGATTTGCCAGCTCAGCAAAGACCATTCGCCTAATCTTTACAATATCAGTATAGACACCTTTTAGTTTGCTCATCTTATCCTCTCCATTACTTTACTGATCACGATCTGAGTCTGAGCTGAAGTAATCAGTTCCTTATCAACCCTAACCAGGGGAGCATTTTTGATATCATCACACATATCCATACATTCTAATTTTTCTATTTGAATTTGATCTGGATACTCTGTTTGAAGTTCTTCTAAAGTTTCTAAAATATTTAAAGCCCCTACAAGTGAACAGTGGCTGCCGACACATATCTCAACTTTAACCAATTTTATTCCTCCTCCCAAGAATTCCAATAATTTAATTTATCATTTTATAAATTCTATTGCTGATAGATATCATTTCAGAAATCGAGAGTTTTTCCCCTCGTTTTTTGAGCCCGATTCCTTCGTCTTCTAAAGCTTTAGTTACAAGATCGCGATCAAGATTTATAACAGCAGATTTACTAAGACTGTTGCGGAGAGTTTTTCGACGCTGCTGAAATATTGACTTGACAATTTGGAAGAAAAACTTTTTGTTCAATACTTCTTCCTGATAAATATTTTCCGCATAAGGCGATAAACTAACAATTACAGAATCAACATCAGGTTGGGGAATAAAAACTGATGAGGGGACCTGGTGCACAATTTCAGGCTGCATATGATATTGAACTGCCACACTTAAAGAACCAAATTTTTTGGTTTCTGGACCAGCGCAGATTCTTTCTCCTACCTCTTTTTGAACCATAAAAACCATCTGATCCAATTTTATTTCACTTTCTAAAACACCCATAATAATTGGGGTGGTTACATAATAAGGGAGGTTGGCAATCAGCTTCATTTTTCTGTTTTCAGCATTGTATTCTGCTGCTATTTCTTCCCAGTTGATTTTAAGTGCATCCTGATTTAACAGAGTTAATTTCTTTTCCTCAGCAAAAATATCTTTTAATACTTCAACCATAGCAGCATCTTTTTCAACTGCAAGTAATTTACCGCTAGTTAGTTTCTCCAAAACTGCCTGAGTTAAAGAACCAATCCCTGGCCCAATTTCAATAATAAATTCATCACCATCTATAGCTGATGCTGCTGTAATAATGTCAATAATATTTGAATCAATCAAGAAATTTTGTCCAAGACTCTTTTTTAAACTTAAATTGTGTTCTCTCAAAATTTTTTTGGTTGCCGAAGGTGTTGCAATTCTATTTTTCATATTGATTTAAATCATCCTTATTTAATTATTTGTTATAATTTTATCATACTACTTTAATTCAGGCAAAACTACAGTTTTATAATCTTTTTTGCCACACGGTGGGTCAAAAGATCTGCAGCAGTTTCTTCTTTGTTGTTTTTACCAGTCTTAACTCTTTTTAAAAATTCATTAATCATATCTACAAAACCTCGATTATAGCCCATCTTGTTCCAGCCAGCTGCTTGAGAGTATTTTTCTCCTTCAGCTGTATATTCAATTGTCTGAGTAATATTTTTTATTTTACGTTTCTCTTTAAAACCCATAATCTCAAGAGTTTCTTCAGTAATTGCATTATCACGATTCATTATTCCAACAGCAGTATTTTCTTTATTTTTTATTGTCAAAATAACTTGAATTAGCTTATCATCTCTCATAATTTTATTAACAGCGATATTATCCAAATCAACTTTTCCAATTAAATAAGTTAAAGTATCAATTACATGGATAAAATCATCCATAATAAACTCACGTACTTTACCTGGCTGATAGGTACGATTCTTCTCCATAATTATTGTCTTAGGATCTCTAATTTTAAGAAGCGAACGATAAGTTGGTACATAACGCCTGTTAAAACCGGTCATTAGAATTGTTTCATTTTCTGCTGCTATTTTAACCAGTTCTTCAGTTTTTTCTAAATGATATGTCATTGGTTTATCAACAAAAGTAGGTATTTTTAACTCTAATAATTTTTTTACAATTAAATAATGTGCTTCAGTTGCTGTATGAACAAAAGCAGCATCTAGTTTTTCTTTTAATAGCTCATCGACTGAGTTATAGATGTTCTCAACTCGATACTTTTTTCCCAAACGTTTTAGAGTACTTTCTGTTCTAGTACAAAAATAAGGTTCTACTTCTTCCAGCTGGGTAATTAATGGTAAATATGCTTTTTGAGCTATATCTCCAAGACCAATAATACCAATATTCATTTTAGACTCCTCCTGAATTAATACTAGTTAATTTTAATTATAAAATAATGTTTAAAATTTATAGATTCTTTCAGCATTTTCAGTTGTAATTTCACCCATTTTTTCAGCACTAATTCCTTTAACTGCTGCTGCTTTTTTAACAATATATTCTAAAAAAGCTGGTTCATTTCTTTTTCCTCGATGTGGTGTTGGAGTTAAATATGGTGCATCAGTCTCCAGTAAGATTCTATCTAACGGCATCTTTTTAAGAGCATCCCTAATTGGCTGAGCACTATTAAAAGTTATTAAACCTCCAAAAGCTGCATAATAGTCTCGTTTGATTATCTCTTCAATTTCTGCTGCTCCATAAGCATAACAGTGAAAAATTAATTCCCCAGAAAAATCAGCTGTTTCGTCAAGGATTTCTAAAGTTTCTGCTGCTGCTTCCCGGGAATGAATAACAACAGGTAGTTCTAATTCTAAAGCCAAATTTAGCTGCTTTTTAAAAGCTTCCTTTTGAATTTCCCTCGGTGAATTATCATAATAGAAATCCAAACCACATTCTCCTATTGCCTTTACTTTATTAGAAGCTGCTAAAGCTTTAATTTCATTCAGGCTTTGCTTGTTAACTGTATCTGCCTCATGCGGATGAATTCCGACTGCAGCATATATGTCATCATATTCTTCTGCAAGTTTTACAGCTCTACGGCTTCCTGCTAAATCAGCACCAATATTGACAATCTTTTCTACTCCAATTTTTCGCGCTCTATTGAAAACTTCGATTCTATCCTGGTCATAATCATTAAAGTCTAAATGAGCATGTGTATCTATTAAACGCAAAATATTTCCTCCTATTATATTATTATATTTTAATCAAATTATTAAAATTTAGGTTTAAAATAAAACAAAATATAATTATAGTTCATTTTACATTATATCACTATGTCATTAAATTTAAAATATTTATGACAATAATGTATTCTTTTTTACACTTAGCTCATTTAAAAAGCTAATTATCTTAATTTATCAGTTCCAGCTATTTATTTCTTAATTCATTACTGATATAATAAAAGTTAGTGTTTAAAATTAGGAGTGAATTTAATGGAAAAAGAAATATACTTAGATAATGCGGCTACTACTAAAGCATTTCCAGAGGTTACTGCTGCTGTTGTTAACGCATTAGAAAATAGTTATGCCAATCCTTCTTCACTGCACCGATTTGGCTTAAAAGCAGAGAAGATATTAGAAAAAGCTAGAGAGTTAACTGCATCTCAATTGGGAGTAAGTAAAAAAGAAATCATTTTTAGCTCAGGTGGCACAGAAAGTAATAATCTTGCAATTAGAGGAATTACTGAGTCCTACAAAAATCGCGGCAAACATTTAATTACTTCTCCAATCGAACATTCCTCAGTAGCTGAGCTTTTTAAGGCTTTAGAAAAAGAGGGCTGGCAGGTAGATCAAGTTGAAGTTGATCAGGAAGGATATGTTGATCTCAATCATTTAGAATCCTTAATTACTGAGGAAACATTATTAGTCAGCATTATGCATGTTAATAACGAATTGGGAACAATCCAACCTGTTAAAGAAATTGCTGAGATAATTAAAGAAAAAAACAAGCTCTGCTTTTATCATGTAGATGGGGTGCAGGCATTTGGTAAAGTTTACTGCAATTTAAATCAGTGGCCAATTGATCTCTATTCAATAAGCGGTCATAAAATTCACGCTCCGAAAGGTGTTGGAGCCTTATACATCAAAAATGGAATTAACTTAAAACCTTTAGTCTATGGTGGAGGCCAGGAAAGAAATTTACGCTCAGGAACAGAAAATATTCCCGGAATAGCTGGCTTTGGTCAGGCAGTTAAAAAAATGCCTTTCTTTTCTCCAGAAAATAAAATTGATATTAATCTAGCTGACAAAAAAAATTATCTTTTAAATTCTCTACAGCAGATTGAAGAAGTTGTAATTAACTCACCAGCAGCTGGTGCTCCTCATATTATTAATTTTTCTCTGCCGGGAATCAAAGGTGAAACTATGCTGCACGCTCTGGAAAGCCAGGGTGTTTATATTTCTACTGGTTCTGCCTGTTCTTCCAAGAAAAAAGGGAGCAGAATCATCAATGCCTGCGGCCTATCAGAGTCTAGAAGCGAAAGTGCACTCAGAGTCAGCTTAAGTCAAGAAATCACAAATGAAGATTTAGATTACTTTATAGAAATTTTAAAAAAACAAATAGATTTTCTTAAACTTTTTTAATGAGGTGAAAATTTTGTACGATTTAATAATTATTCGTTATGGAGAAATTGGTCTAAAAGGTGACAATATTAATGATTTCATCTCTCAATTGGTTGCAAACATTAAAAGAGCAACCAGTGACCTGGGAGAATTTGAAATTAGTACTATTTATGGCCGTATTTTCCTTTATGCAGAAAGTACTGAAATTGAAAAAATTGTTGATAGGTTAGTCAATGTTCCAGGTATTATTTCTTTAAGTCCGGCCCAGAGATTTAGAATTGGAAAAAAGGTAGCTGATTTTAATGAGCAGGATTTTGAAAAACTAAAAAAAGAAGCAGTTAACCTTTTTAAAGCTGAAGTTCAGAACTATCCTACTACTTTTAAAGTTGAAACAACTAGAGCTGACAAGTCATTTCCAATTGAAAGTCCTGAACTTAATCGAGAGCTAGGAGCAGAAATTTTACGAGAAGTTGAAAGTAAAGATACCCCGCTCAGTGTAGATGTTCATCAGCCAGAGCATCTTTTTGAAGTTGAAATTAGAAGAGGAAAAATTTATCTTTTTGTAAGGCGAGAAGCTGGCCCTGGAGGACTGCCAGTTAAGTCATCTGGTAGAGCTCTACTTTTATTGTCTGGAGGGATTGACAGTCCTGTAGCAGGTTGGCTTGGATTAAAAAGAGGTTTAAGCTTAAATGCTGTCTATTTTAACTCTCCTCCTTATACTTCTGAAAGAGCAAAGGAAAAAGTAATTGACCTGGCAAAAGTTTTAAGCCGTTATGGTGGGAAGATCAAACTGCAGATTCCATATTTTACAGAAATTCAGCAGGAAATATTAAAAAAATCTCCTAGCAGATATACTGTAACAATTATGAGAAGAATGATGATTAGAATTGCCAACCGATTAGCTAAAATGAATAATGAGTTGGCTCTGGTAACCGGAGAAAGTCTGGGACAAGTAGCAAGTCAGACTTTAGAAGGGCTGCGGTCATCTGATGAAGTAGCTCAATTTCCAGTTCTTCGTCCACTAATTACAATGGACAAAAACGATATTATTGCCCTGGCTAAAAGAATCGGCACTTATGAAATTTCAATCAGACCACATGAAGACTGCTGTACAATTTTTGTGCCTGATAATCCAGCAACTCAACCCAAACTTGATACTATTCATTTTGGAGAAGAAGATTTAGCTATTGAAGAATTAATTGATAGAGCAATAGAAAAAATGGAAGTTATAACCATTAATGAAGGTGCATCTTGATAATTAGCACTTCTAAAATCAAACTATATATTATAACAGCTAGCGGAGTAGAATTATTCTACTCCGCTTTTTATAATAACTTTATAATAAATTTTCTATATCAGCCCTTGTTTTTGCTGGCTCAGTTGTCGGTGCATATCTATTTACTACCTTACCTTCTCGATTTATTAAAAATTTAGTGAAATTCCATTTAATAATTCCTCCCAACAGAGAACCGGTTTCACTCTTTAAATATTTAAATAAGGGATGTGCATCCTCACCGTTAACCTTTATTTTTTCAAACATTTTAAATGTAACCCCATAATTAATCTGACAAAATTCTTTGATTTCTTCATTTGTACCAGAATCCTGATTGGCAAATTGGTTACAGGGAAAACCTAAAATTTCCAAACCTTGATCTTTATATTCCTGGTATATTTCTTCTAATCCTTCAAACTGTGGAGTTAAACCACATTCACTTGCTGTATTAACTATCATGAGCACTTTACCTTCATAATCTTTTAAATTGACTTCTTGACCCATGATATCATTTGCTTTAAATTGATATATGCTCATTCTAATCTCTCCTTTTTTATTTTATTAAATTAAATTGTGTACAATTTATTATTGAAAAATATAAGTTAAACCCTGCCTAAACAGGATTTAACTATCTTCTTCAAACTCTTTTAATATCTTATCTAAATTCTTTTTCAGCTGAAAAAGAGCTTCTTTATCTCCTTCAAAATCTCTATATAATTTTTCTGGTATTTCAACAATTTCTTCTTTCATTTCCCGACCTTTATCAGTTAGCTTAATCATTACTATTCGCTCATCTTCTTTAAACCTATATTTCTCAACCAGACCCTGTTTAACCAGTTTTTTAACTACAGGAGAAATAGTACCTGAATCCAGAAAAAGTTTTTCTCCCATTTCCTTGATTGAAATCCTATCCTCTTCCCAAAGAACAAGCATAACTATATACTGAGTATAGGTTAAATTATATTTATCAAGTAGCGGTTTGTATAACTGAATAACCTTTCTCGATAAGGCATATAGAGGGAAACAAATCTGATTATCTAATTTTAATATATCATATTTTTCCATAAGCTCACCCCTATTTAGTTTTATTTAATTAGATTGTGTTCAACTTAATTTATTATACAACTACATACTACAATCTGTCAATAGGTTTTAATAAATTTTTTCAACAATATAGCATAAATTAAATTATTCTCCAGAAAAATTCTCTATAACCTTACAATAATCTCCCTTAGCTTTAAGAAGCTGAGTTAAAATCTCTCTAACAGCACCATTACCACCATTGATTTCAGAAACAAAATCAGAAGTCTCTTTAACCTCTACAGCAGCATCAGCAGGACAGCCAGCAAATCCAGCTTCTTTCATTACTTCTAGATCGTTTAGATCATCACCTAAATAAGCTAAATTATCATAAGTAATCTCTTTTTCTTTCATTAGCTTTTCTAAAGCTGATTTTTTATCACGAACTCCCTGATAATACTCTTCTATTCCCAGTTCAGCCGCTCGACGGGCTACAACCTCAGATTTTCTACCAGTCATGATAATTACCTCATAACCCAATTTAATAGCTTGAACTACCAGCAAACCATCTTTAACATTAAAAGCTTTAAATTCATTTTTGCCATTATCTAAATAAACCTTACCATCTGTAAGTGTACCATCAACATCTAAAAAAATTGTGTTTATTTCCTTCATTACTTATCCCTCCATATCTATTAAAAGTAACCAACTAATCTAATTATATGTTTTCAGAAAGTATTCTGCAATCTTTACTTCTTTAAAAAAGAAAGCCTCCAGTCATTAAACTGGAGGAAATCTAAAAACATCACTAAATTTTCTAAACCGCACTCTTTTGTTCTTCTTCTAATCTTAACTCTGCTGCCTTTTCTAAAGCTTCTTTTTCTTTAGCTCGATAATTTAAATAGCCAGCAGATATAATTAAGAGTGCCCCAAGCACTGAAAAGAAATCAGGAATTTCTTGGAATAAGACCAGCCCAAAAATTGTAGAAAAAACTATATTAGCATAAGTGTATATAGAGAGTTCTCCCGCTTCTGCATGCCGGTAAGCATTTGTCATAAAGAGCTGAGCTGCTGCCGCAAATAAACCTAAGGCAAGTAAAGCAAATGCCTGAACTGGACTGGGAATTACAAAACTACCGCTAATCATAAATGGTACCATCGCCAAAGTTGAAAAAAGGCTGAAATAAAATACCACTGTAGCTGCTGAATCAGTTTTTCGAAGCTGTCTAACCACGGTATATGCAATTCCTGCAAATATACTTGACATTAAAGCAATTAAAGAAGGAATTAAATTTGAATCAAAACCGGGACGAATTACCAAAACAGCACCTATTAAAGCAGTTATTAATGCAGCAATCTGCTTTTTAGTAATTTTCTCATTTAAAAATATTGCTGCAAATACAACTACGAAAAATGGTGACATTTTATTTAAAATTACTGCATCTGATAATTTCATATTTGCTAGTGCATAAAAATAAGCTGCTATACCTAAAAGTCCAAAAATACTTCTTAAAATTAAAAGCTTCTTATTATTACCAACTAAAGAGCTTCCGCTCTTCTTAACCAGACTAAAAGCTACGAAAATACCAACTAAATTTCTAAAGAAAATCTTTTCCGCTGTCGGCATATCCCCCAAAAACTTAACTGTTGCTGCCATTAAAGCAAAAAACAATGATGATAAAAGTATATATGTTATTCCCTTTTTTCTATCTTCCAATTTTTCCACCTCTTATTATGATATTATAGAATTATAGAGTTTTTATTAATTCACTAAATTTCGACAAGTTAATGTGCTTGAAACTATTTGATACTCATTATCATTAGTATATAGGCTATTTAGTCTTATGTAAAGTAAAAACTTCACCAAAAAGGTGAAGTTTTTAAAAAAATTATTCAAAAGTTAATTTCTCTCTTTTAAAGCTTCCTTTAGAGTATGCCAGGATAACACTGCACATTTAACTCTTGCGGGCATATTAGAAATATTTTTTAAAGCCATTGCATCTTTAAGCTTTCTTAACTCCTGCTGGTCATTGATGTCTTTTTTGATCATAGCAATGAAAGTTTCAACCAACTCCAATGCCTCCTCAATACTCTTGCCCTTAATTAAATCAATCATAATTGAAGTTGAAGCCTGTGAGATTGCACAGCCACTTCCTGTAAAAGCTGCATCACTAATGATATCTCCATCAAATTTCAACTCTAAAGTTATGTCATCACCACAACTTGGGTTATGACCATGTTCACTAAGGTCTGCACCATCCAGAGGATGCTTGTTGCGGCTATTTCTATTATGCTCCATTATTAACTCTGTATAAACTGAGTTAAGATCCATATCCAAAAACCTCCCTTACTTTATGAAGGGATTCTATAAATTTGTCCACTTCTGCTTTTGTATTATAAAGATAAAAACTAACTCGTCCTGTTGAATTAAGCTGATAAAATTTCATTAAAGGCTGTGCACAGTGATGACCTGAACGAATAGCAATTCCCTCACTATCAACTATAGTAGCCAAATCATGAGAGTGAATATCTCTTAAATTGAATGAAATAATTCCTCCGCGATCTTCTAAATCTGTAGGACCAGCTATTTCAACATAATCAAGCTGCTTCATTTTCGAAAGCGCATATTCAGTTAGCTCAAGCTCATGTTCTTTAATTTTATCAAGCCCGATATCTTCTAGATATTCTATTGCTGCCTTGAGACCTACTGCTCCCTCAACATTAGGAGTTCCTGCCTCAAATTTTTCGGGAAGTGGTGCATAAGTAGAATCCTGTTCTCCTACATATTCTATCATACCTCCACCCTTTAGAAAAGGAGGTAATTTTTCTAAAAGATCCTTTTTACCGTAAAGAACCCCGATTCCCATTGGTCCAAGCATCTTATGTCCAGAAAAAGCATAAAAATCAGCATCTAATTCTCTAACATCCGTTTTAATATGAGGAGCACCCTGAGCACCATCAACTACAACTAAAGCATCATTTTTGTGTGCTAATTCTGCCATTTCTTTCACTGGATTAATAACTCCACTAACATTAGACATCTGTGAAATACTTAAAATTTTTGTTTTTGCTGACAGTTTTTCATTCAACTCTGAAAGCGAAATTCTGTAATTTTCATCAGGATATAAATATTTAAGTTTAAGATTTTTTCGTTCAGCCAGCTGCTGCCAGGGGAGAATATTACTGTGGTGTTCTAAAACAGAAATTAAAATTTCATCCCCCTCTTCAACTAAAGCTTCCATACTATTTGCTAATAGATTTAAAGATTCTGTTGTATTTCGAGTAAAAATGATTTCCTCTTGTTTTTCTGCATTAATAAAATTCTTAACTTTTTCCCTTGCGTTCTCATAAGCTTCAGTAGCACGAACACTTAAAGTATGAGCTCCTCTGTGAGGATTAGCATTAATTGTCCGATTATAATTATCCACTGCATCCAAAACCGATTCTGGTTTTTGAGTTGTCGCAGCATTATCAAAATAAATTAAACCTTTACCATTTATCTGCTGGTTTAAGATAGGAAAATCAGCTTTATATTTTTGGGCGAATTTTTCACTTGTGGCAGATTCTTTAACTGCGTATTCTTGTTTTAACTTCATTAATAACACTTCCTTTAAGGTCATTAAGAGGTATTTTATCAAAAACAGGATTAAAAGCAGCCTCCACCATTAATTGCTTGGCTTCTGCTTTACTCATACCTCTGCTCATTAAATAAAATAAGCGCTGCTGATCAATTTGACCGGCGCTGACCGCGTGCTCTCCTTCAACATTATCTTCTTCAGAAAATAAGGCTGGTATAGAATCAGAATCAACTGTTTTATCCAAAAGTAGTACTTCTTCTTTTTCAGTACCTTTAGCCTGTCCTGCACCCTTTTGGAAATATAAATCTCCCCTAAAAACTTTCTGAGCTCTATCTTTTAAAACACCCCTGCTTTCAATCTCACTGCTGCTGTGGCGTCCCTGGTGATTCATCTTAAAACCTAGATCCATTTTTCTATCTCCATCAGCAAAATAAACTGAACTAATGCTGGCGCTGCTGCCATCATCAATTAAGGTGTTTTCATTACTGGTAACAGAATTCTTTGCTCCAAGTTCTATAGGAATCCAATTTAATTCACCCTGGTTTGAAACTAAAGAAACATTGCTATCAAAATTGTCACTTTGATCGTTAAAACGCTGAACTTTAATAATATTTAATACAGCATTTTCTTTAACAATTACGCGAGTTAGACCATTGTGAAAAGCAGCTAACTTTTGATCTTTCATCCTATAATCAATAACTATGGTTAGTTTAGATTTTTCCTCAGCTACAATTAAATTATTATCAATTAAAACAGGATTTTCCGAATCTAATTCATAAAATATCTCTACAGGTAATTTTAGTTCTGTATTTCTAGGAACTTTAATAAATAGGCCTGTATTATAAAAAGCTTCAGCCATAGCTAAATATTTTTCATCAAGTCCCTGATTACCTTTTTTAACTTTTTTTCCTTTAAATTCTTCTAAATAATTAATGATTTCCTCTTCATTATTTAGATTATCTGTCATTTTTTTAAGCACAAGTTCACTATGCCACTTTTTTTCTTTTAAATATTCTTTATTATAGGGGCTGTACTCCGGAAATTGATAATCAAACAAATTTATTCTATTAAAATCACTTTTAGTCAACTCTTCAAAAACATTAAAGCTTTCTCTTCTTTTACTGCTGAGAAGTTTTGATTGACCTGTGGTTAAGTTATCAACTAATTTTTTATTATACATCTCATTATCACCTATCCTATAGTACCTTCAAGTTCAAGGTTGATTAAATTGTTTAGTTCAACTGCATATTCTAATGGTAGTTCACTAGCAATTGGTTCTACAAATCCTCTTACAATCATCGCCTTTGCTTCTTCCTCATTAATCCCTCTACTCATCAGATAAAAGATAGCCTCTTCACTTATCCGACCAACCTTTGCTTCATGACCAATATCAATGTCATCAGTCTGCAGTTTCATAATCGGTAAAGTATCTGATTTAGATTCATTATCAAGCATTAAAGACTCACAGGAAACTGAAGCTTTAGCACCATGAGCATTTTTAGTTGCTTTAAGCAAACCTCTATAATATGCATGCCCACCATCTTTAGCAATCGAACGGGAATTAACTGTTGAAGTAGTATTAGGAGCAGCATGTATTACCTGAGCTCCTGTATCTAAATACTGTCCTTCAGCTGCAAAAGTAACACCAGTAAATTCTGCTCTAGCTCTAGCGCCTTTTAAAATACTCATTGGATAAAGCATTGATACCTTAGAGCCAAATGATCCGGAAACCCACTCAATAACTCCATCTTCCTCAACTAATGCCCGCTTGGTATTTAAATTATACATATTACGGGACCAGTTCTCGATTGTACTGTAGCGCAGTTTGGCGCCTTTATTTATAAATAATTCTACAGCACCTGCATGAAGATTATTAACAGAATATTTTGGGGCTGAGCAGCCTTCAATAAAGTGAGCATTTGCTCCTTCTTCTAAAATTATAAGAGTATGCTCAAACTGTCCAGATCCTGGTGCATTCTGGCGGAAATAGGACTGCAGAGGAATATCTACATTTACTCCTGCCGGTACATAAACAAATGAACCACCAGACCAGACGGCTCCATGCAGAGCTGAAAATTTGTGATCATTAGGTGTGATTAATTTCATAAAGTGTTCCTTAACTAATTCTTCATGTTCCTTAACAGCATTTTCCATATCCATATAAACAACACCCTGTTCGACCATTTCTTCTTTTAAGTTGTGATATACAACCTCAGAATCATACTGGGCTCCAACTCCAGCCAGAGATTCTTTTTCTGCCTCTGGAATCCCCAGAGCATCAAATGTATTCTTAATCTCTTCTGGAACCTGATCCCAATCACTCTGAAGATCTGCATCAGGTCGAACATAGGTAATTATATTTTCCATATCTAAATCTGAAATATCTGCTCCCCAGGTAGGAACTTCTTTTTTCTTATATATTTCTAAAGCTTTAAGTCTAAACTCGAGCATCCATTCTGGCTCGTTTTTTTCTCTTGAGATTTCTTTAATTACCTCAGGAGTTAGACCCTTAGCTGATTGATAACGATGTTTTGCTTCATTTTTTTTATCATGAAGACTGCGGTCAATATCTTTGACTTCTGTCTTTTCGCTCATCTAAAAAACCTCCTAATAAACTAACAATTAGTTTTAGAATTACTTTCATCTAAGATTTCTTCTTTATATTCTGCATAACCTTCTTTTTCAATTAATTTAGCCAATTCCATATCTCCTGATTTAGCAATCTTTCCATCAACTAAAACGTGAACATAATCTGGTTTTATATAATCTAAAATCTGATTATGGTGAGTTATTATTATCATTGCATTATCTTCAGAAGCTAGTTTCTTAATTCCTTCAGCAACTGTTTTGGTAGCATCTACATCAAGCCCAGAGTCTGTTTCGTCTAAAATAGCTAACTTTGGCTCCAGAACTGCCATCTGTAAAATTTCATTTTTCTTCTTTTCCCCACCGGAAAAACCTTTATTTAAATAACGGTCTGCATAAGAATGTTCAATATCAAGCAGATTCATTTTTTCTTCTAATAAAAACTTAAAATCAAAAATACTCTGCTGTTCACCACTTACTGCAGTTTTAGCTGTACGAAGGAAATTTTCCACAGTTACTCCTGGAATTTCCTGAGGATACTGAAATGATAAGAAAATACCCTTTTTCGCTCTTTTATCTACTGCTAGATTATTAATTTTTTCACCTTCAAATTCAATTTCTCCATCTATAATTTCATGTTCTGGGTGACCCATTAAAACATTTGCCAGAGTTGATTTTCCAGCACCATTAGGACCCATAATTACATGTATTTCGCCTTTATTAACCTCTAAATCAATTCCATTTAAAATATTTTGATCTTCAACTTTAGATTTCAAACTAGATATTTTTAGCAGTTTTTTATTCATAATCTAAGTCATCTCCTTTATTAAAGTAATCTGCTCAGCATTGTGCTATTTATATCCTACAACATTACTCAACTTTAGTCAAGGATTTCGTTAAAAAAGTAATTAAATTTACAAAAAAAATGATGATACCGGTTGTCTGGAAATCATATCCAGACATTAAGTACCACCATAAAAAATATTAAATTTCTTTTTCGATATACTTTTTTCGAAAGAGCAGTCGTAAAACTACATATAAAGGAACAGCAGTTAATGCCCCAATAAATCCAAATAAATATACTCCTGATAATACTACAAATAAAACTACTATTGGATGGATTTCTAATCTTCTCCCTTGAACAAGTGGCCTAATAAGGTTGCCTTCAAGATATTGAGCAATTATAATAATCACTAATACCCCTAAAAATAAAAACCAGCTGTTTGTGACTGCAACAAAAACTGCAGGCAGGCTGCCAAAGAAAGGACCAATTATCGGAATCAAAGAAGTTATCATTGCAATAAATGAAAGTGCAACTGCATTAGGTAACCCAATAATTAAAAAACCAATAAACATTGTCAATCCTAAAAAGAAGGCTACAACTAATTGCGAACTAATAAATGTAGCAAGTAAATGATCAATTTCTTCTGCTAATTTTTCTATTTTTCTTTTTTTAGATTCCGGAACAGCTTTCATAAAGTTATTAAATATCTTTTGGTCATCCTTAAGTAAATAGAAGACAATAAAAGGAATCAATAAAATTATCAGTCCAAAGTTAGTAATCGAACTAAAAATCCCCATATAATTATAGGAGGAAATTTTTTGAGCTAAGTTATTAGCATAAGAAAATATTCTTTCCCTTAAATTCAATTCTTCTAAAAACGCACTGTCAAAATTTATATATCCCCTTAATCTTTCTATTATAGTTAGAATAAAATTATATATATAATTATAATTACCACTTAAACTCTGGCTTACCTCTTTTCCTTGCTCATAAATAATGCTCCCTCCAAAATAAAAAACAATTGTTAAAATAGCAAGAACAACAATTAATGAAATTACTATTGAAAGCGATTTATTATTTATCCATTTATCTAAAAATCTGACAAGTGGCCTCATTAAATAATATAAAAAAGAACTAAATAATAAAGGCAGCAAAACAAAACTCATTACTGAAGTTAATGGTACAGTAAAATATGGTATCTGTCCTAAAAGAAATATTATAACTAATATTATTATTACAGCATGTCCTGTTTTAAAAAAACGCTCATTTAACATATCAATCTCCCCTAAAATTGTTTTATTATCAAATTATACAAAAGTTTAATTATTGTTGGGATGAGCATTCTCAGAAACAACTTTAATTGATTTAGTAACTACAGAAAGCACATCAACAGAATGCTGCTGTTCCAGTTCTTCTATTTTTGAAAATACCTTTCCTTTTGATGTTGCTACATACTTTGCAGGTAGACGGTTAAGAGCATATGTTGCCATATCTAGCAAACAATCTTCATCTTTACAAACATCTTTAAATTCTTCTCTCTTCAGCATATTTTCCAGCATTTCTAAAACTACTTCTTCAGTTAAATTGTTTAGTCTTCCTTTTAAATTTTTAAGTCTTTCATTTTTCAACATAATATCCCCCCTGATCATTGATAAGTCTAATTTTATTTATTTTATAGTCTTAAATTTCTAAAAAAGCTCTTAAAATTATATTTCTTTATAAAAGTTAAAAACCCTGCCTCAAATTTGGCAGGGTTTTAATAATAATTAAATATTTCTATTTTGGTATTCTCCAAAAACTTCTCGAAGCTGATCACTAATTTCGTTTAAGGTTGCTTTTGCCCTTACTGCTTCAATAATTGGAGGCATTAAATTTTTATCTTTTTCAGCTGCATTTTTGATCTGTAATAATTTTTTTTCAACAAGCAGCTGATTTCTTTTTTTCTTTAAATTTTTAAGTTTTTCTTTCTGTTCTTTTTCCAGATCCGGATCAACCTTCAGTAAGTCCATCTCTTCATTGTGATGGCCCCACCTGTATTTATTTATTCCTACAACTATTCTTTTATCTTCATCAAGTTCTTTTTGCTTCTGATAAGCACTATCCTGGATTTCTCGCTGCACATATCCAGCTTTAATAGCTTCAACCATACCACCAAGCTGATCTATTTTTTCTAAATATTCTTTAGTATGTTTCACAAAGGAAGCTGTAAGTTCTTCTAAATAATAAGACCCTCCTAGAGGATCAATTACATCAGCAGCTCCACTTTCTTCTGCAATTATCTGCTGAGTTCTCAAAGCAATTTCAACAGCTTCTTCAGAAGGCAGAGAAAGTGCTTCATCATAAGAATTTGTATGCAGTGATTGGGTTCCTCCTAAAACTGCTGCTAAAGACTGAATTGTAACGCGAATTATATTATTTAAAGGCTGTTCAGCAGTTAATGCAGTACCCGCAGTTTGAGTATGAAAACGTAAAAGTTTAGACTTTTCTTTTTGGGCACCAAACCTTTCTTCCATTATTTCAGCCCAGAGTTTACGAGCTGCTCTAAATTTTGCTGTTTCTTCTAGTATATTCATCTGAGAAGCAAAGAAAAACGATAATCTCGGTGCGAAATCATCAATATCTAGTCCAATTTTTAAAGCTGCTTTTATATATTCTAATGCATCTGCTATAGTAAAGGCAAGCTCCTGGAGAGCAGTAGCACCTGCCTCCCTAATATGATAACCACTAATACTAATAGTATTAAAACCAGGCATTTCTTTTGAGCAGTATTCAAATATATCTGTTATCAATCTTAAAGAAGGTTCTGGTGGGTAAACATAGGTACCCCTTGCTATATATTCCTTTAATATATCATTCTGAATTGTTCCGGCCAATTCTCGGGGATTAACTCCCTGTTCTTCAGCTGTAACAATATACATTGCTAAAATAACAGCAGCAGGTGCATTAATAGTCATTGATGTACTAACTTTATCTAAAGGAATATCAGCAAATAACCGCTTCATATCATCAACACTATCAATTGCAACTCCAACTCGACCCACTTCTCCTTCGGCTAAAGGATGGTCTGAATCATAAGCAATTTGAGTTGGAAGATCAAAAGCTACACTCAGACCTGTCTGACCCTGTTCTAACAGGTATTTGAAACGTCTATTGGTCTCTTCAGCAGTTCCAAATCCTGAATACTGCCTCATTGTCCACAGCCGAGATCGATACATTGTTGGATAAACTCCACGAGTATAAGGGAATTCTCCAGGAAATGAAAGATCATTTTGATAATCAATATCCTTCAAATCTAAAGGAGTATATAATGCTTTTTTTTCTTCTTCTGAATCAGATAAAAATTTATCTTTTCTTAAACCAAACCGCTCAATTGTCTTTTGATATTTTTTTTCTTCCCAATCTCTTTCGGCTTTTTCTAAGTCAGATAATTTATTGTTTTTCAGCTTATCATCTTTATATTCTCCCATAAGCATAACTCCTTTTATCTAAATTTAATTGAAAACCAAGTTCAAAGGCCTCCATATTATCATCAACTGTTTTTGGAGGTACCTTTTCTATAATAGCTTTTTTGATAAATTCTACTGGTATTTTTTTTTGAATTATTTTAGCAATTATTCCTAGTACAACCATATTGGCTGAAATTTCTTTGCCAATTTCTTTTGCAGCAATATCCAAAATGTCAAGCTGGTAAAGGTTATCTTTTAGTTCCTCTTTTAAACTTGCTGTATCAATTCTGCTGTCAGCTATAATAACACCATAATTTTTCAAATCTTCTCCATACTGATCAAAAGCCTTCTGAGTTAAGCAGACTAAAAGATCAGGCTTGATAACTTTGGGAAAATCAATCTGTTCTTCATCAAAAACAACTTCTGATCTACTTGCACCTCCGCGTGATTCAGGACCATAAGATTGGCTCTGGCTTACATTTAAATTATCAACCATAACACCTGCTTCTGCAAGAATAATCCCAGCCAAAATCATCCCCTGGCCACCAGCACCACTTAACCTTATTTCATATCTGCTCATTAGAAAGCCTCCTCTTCTTTTAACTTTTCTATAATTTTTTGATAGCGCTCTGTGTATTCGCTTTCAGGACTTTCAACCTCTTTTAGTATTCCAAGAGGATATTTTCCTTCCTTTTCTTCAAAGCTGAGATCCTGCCATTTTTTAAAGCCAACCGTATCTTCCTGCTGTTTTTTAAGCATTTCTACAGCATCACCAGATTTATTCTGACGTCCATAGCTAACTGGACATTGAGAAAAACTTTCCACAAAAGAAAACCCTTTGTGTTTTAAGGCTGCTAGATATAAGCTTTTTAGCTGTCTTGGATCATGGGTTGCTCCTCGAGCTATAAATCCTCCTCCTGCACCCTCCACCAGTCTTGCCAGATCAAAGTTTTGATCTATATTACCATAAGGAGCTGTTGTAGCTTGATCACCGGTTGGTGTCATCGGTGAAAATTGTCCGCCGGTCATCCCATAAATTTGATTATTAAATAGAATTACAGTTAGATCAATATTTCTACGAGCAGCATGGATCAGGTGGTTACCACCAATTGCTGTTCCATCTCCATCCCCAGTCATTACAATCACATTTAACTCAGGATTTGCCATTTTAACACCTGTAGCAAAAGCTATTGCCCTGCCGTGAGTTGTATGCAGTGTGTCAAAATTTAAATAACCAGTTGCCCTGCCTGAACAGCCAATTCCTGAAACCACAACTGTTTTATCCTGGTCTAAACTGCTTTCAGCAAAGGCCCTAATAAATGAGTTTAAAATAGTTCCATGACCACATCCCGGACACCAGATATGCGGGAGCTTATCAATTCTTAAATATTTTTCATAATCCATTATAATACCTCCTCCAGCAGGGCTCTGATTTCTTCTGGTTTTATTAAATCTCCATCATAAGAATTAATTCCAAGCACTCTAGCTTTGCCGGCTGCTGCTTTTTTAACTTCTCTGATTAACTGTCCCTGATTCAATTCAGGAACAATAATTGTATCTACCTGATCAGCAAGCTCTGCAACTGCTTTTTCAGCAAAAGGCCAGATAGTCTGAAGTTTAAACCAACCAGCTTTAAAGTTATCTTTACGACCTGTATTAACTGCACTTATTGCTGTTCTGGCAGCCGAACCGTAACTTAAAACAGCCACTCTATCATCACTTCTAATATCTTTTTCATAAAAAATTATTTGGTCTAAGTTGTTATGCAGCTTATTATGCAGACGATCCTGCATGAGCTTAGCAGTTTCTTTTTTACCATCTGGAAAACCACTCTGATCATGAAAAAGACCACTTGTATGATACTTTAATCCACTGCCATAATCAGCCATCGGAGGTATTAGATCTTCAGTCAGTTTATATGGCAAAAATTGATCTGGATCCTGATTTAAATTTGGTCGTTTGCGATTATAAATTTCAATCTCTTCCTTACTTTTTAGATAAATCTTTTCTCTTAGATGTCCAATCACTTCATCTAAGAGCAAAACTACCGGCTGTCTGAATTTTTCGCTTAAGTTAACAGCTTTAATTGTAAGCTCATAACTTTCAGCAACTGAAGCTGGAGCCAGAGCTATTATTTCCTGATCACCATTTCTTCCCCAGCGGGTCTGCATTACATCACCCTGGGAAGGTGAAGTTGGAAGTCCAGTTGAAGGTCCAACCCGCTGTACATTCACTACAACTAATGGTGCCTCAATCATAGTTGCAAATCCTAAATTTTCCTGTTTCAAAGCAAAACCGGGACCACTTGTTGCAGTGATTGCTTTTTTACCAGCCAGTGAGGCTCCAACTACCGCAGCCATACCAGCAATTTCATCTTCCATCTGCAGAAATTTTCCGCCCTTTTTGGGAAGCTCTCTTGCAAAACCCTCTGCTATTTCAGAAGCAGGAGTAATTGGATAACCAGCAAAAAATTCAACTCCTGCTGCTATTGCTCCTTCTACAACAGCCTGATCTCCCTGGGTAAGCAGAGCTCTTTTTTCAGGTTTGAATATTTTAGTTTTCATCTTGAGCCACCACCTTCAGCACAAAATCAGGACAAATTAACTCACAATTTTGACAGCCTATACATTTCTCTAGATCATCAATTTCTACTCTATCCCTGCCTTTAATCAAAACATTAGTCGGACAGACAGAAATACAAATTCCACAATTTTTACACCAATCAGGATTATCTAACCTTACCCTATCACCTCTGGCCATATTTTCACTCCTCAAAATTAGATTTTTATTATCTTATGTGACTGTTTACAGACTGAAATGAAGCCAGCTGCTCTCTACTCACTGCTTTTCAAAATTAATTTAAAAATTATTAATATGAACCATTAGCTTAAGGTAATTAGGTAGTTAAAAAAGTTATAAAAATTTATTTAATTTTCTGATAATTAATTCTTAAAATTAAGCCGGCATTTTACTGCTGGCCTAATTTTTTTCTTTTTCCTTATTTCATATCTTATCTTAACCCAGTATTGACAATAAAGTTCCGGCTGCAATCGCTGATCCAATTACTCCAGCGAAATTCGGACCCATGGCATGCATTAATAGGTGATTAGATGGATTTTCTTCCTGACCAACTTTTTGCACAACTCTAGCTGCCATTGGTACTGCGGAAACTCCAGCAGCTCCAATCAGCGGATTAACTTTACCACCACTAAATTTGTACATTAATTTTCCAAATAATACTCCAACTGCAGTACCAAAACTAAAAGCAATTAAACCTAAAACTAAAATCCCAATAGTTTCAGTATTTAAAAAGGCCTCAGCACTTGCTGTTGCTCCAACAGTTAAACCCAAAAATAAAGTTACTATGTTCATAAGAGCATTTTGAGTTGTTTTTAATAATCGATCAACAACTCCTACTTCTCTCATTAAATTACCGAACATTAAACTTCCTAAAAGAGGAAGTGCTGAAGGCACTAATAAACCTCCTAGTAAAGTAACAGCTATAGGAAAAATTATTTTTTCTTTTTTTGTTACATGTCTCAGCTGTTCCATCTTTACCTGACGTTCTTTTTTAGTAGTTAAAGCCTTCATAATTGGAGGTTGTATAATTGGTACCAAAGCCATGTATGAATAAGCAGCAACTGCAATTGGTCCCAATAAATGTGGAGCCAGCTGACTGGCTGAAAAAATTGCTGTAGGTCCATCAGCTCCACCTATAATTCCTATTGCTCCTGCTTCTGCAGGTGAAAAACCTAGGGCTATTGCACCAAATATAGTAGCAAAAATACCAAACTGGGCTGCTGCACCTAAAAGAGCTGTCTTTGGCTGAGCAATCATCGGACCAAAATCAGTCCAAGCTCCAACTCCCATAAAAATAATTGGGGGGTAAATTCCTAATTTTACACCCTGATATAAATAGTATAATAACCCTCCAACCTGTCCATCTTTTCCAGCTGCCATTAAACCACCTAAAGGAAGGTTAACTAAAAGCATACCAAAACTAATTGGCACCAACAGCAGAGGCTCATATTCCTTAACAACTGCCAAATATAAAAGTATGGAGGCAATGATAATCATAATAAATTGTCCTAAGCCCAAATTTAAATAACCAGTAGACTGGACAAAAAGCGAGATCTTATCTAACATGATTTAACCCCCTACTCAATTACCAGCAGTATATCTTCTGCATCAACACTGTCTCCGACTCTTACTTTGATATCTTTAACAGTTCCTGACTGAGCTGCAGTAATTTCATTCTCCATTTTCATTGCTTCTAATACTATTAAAATGTCTCCCTGATTGACACTTTCACCCTTTTTTACATTAATTTCTAAAATACTACCCGGCATCGGAGCTACAATATCACCTTCGCCAATATCAGCAGGTGGTGACATTTCTCTCTTCGGCTTAGCTTTAGGTTTTGAAGTAGCTTTTTTTGAGGATGATTTCTCTGTGGCTGCAGAACTCCTGCTGCCAACACTACCTACACTGCTTTGCGAATTAACACTTTTTTCTTCACTACCAATTTCTTCAACATTTACAATGAATTCTTCACCATCTATCTCAACTCTAAATTTTTTCATTATAATTCAGCTCCTATCTTTTCCAGTTTCGATTACTTTTTTGAATGGATATTACTCGATATTTTTTTTGATCACTTAAGCTCTCATAAATTGCTGCTGTCACTGCAGCCAGCTTCTGAGGAGATATTCCCTTTACTGCAGCTTTTTCAGCTTCTTTTTTCTGTACTGAATGTTTTTTAGTCGTCTTTCTAGCTTTATTTTCCGGTCCAAAGAGTTTTCCGCTAAAATGGAGGAAAACTGAGAGTAGATAAAGGGAAAGAAAAACTGTTCCCATTCCAATTATTAATAACTCCAGACCAAGAACATAATTATTCATACTTTCACCTACTTATTTCTATTTTATGTTTAAAAACCTCATCGTATTGTTTCAATTAAGCATAATAATACTGATATAAATTAAATGCATTTTTGAGAGCTTATATTAAAGCGGAATATTTCCATGCTTTTTATCCTGTCCATCTTCACGCTTATTGCTCAGCATCTCTAAACCATTGATTAGCTTAGCTCTGGTCTCTTCCATCTTAATAACATCGTTAACCATTCCCCGCTTAGCTGCAATGTATGGATTAGCAAAATTATCTTTGTAGTCATCTATCTTTTGCTGGCGCATCTGTTCCGGGTCGTCTGCTGCTTTTATCTCCTTACGGTGAATTATATTGGCAGCTCCTTCTGGTCCCATAACCGCTATTTCTGCTATTGGCCAGGCATAAACTAGATCTGCTCTGACAGAGCGACTTCCCATAGCAATATATGCTCCGCCATAAGCTTTGCGCATAATCAAAGTTATCTTAGGCACAGTAGCTTCTGAATAAGCATATAAAACCTTAGCACCATGACGAATTACTCCACCATATTCCTGTTCTGTACCCGGCATATAACCCGGCACATCAACTAATGAAACAATAGGAATATTAAAACTGTCTAAAAACCGAATAAAACGTGCAATCTTAGTTGAAGCATCAATATTTAAGCAACCTGCTAGATACTGAGGCTGATTGGCTACTATTCCCACACTGCGTCCATTTAATCTGGCAAATCCTACAACTGCATTCTGAGCAAAATATGGCTGAACTTCCATAAAACTATCTTCATCTGCCAGAACATCAATTACATCTCTAACATCATAAGCCTTCTGTGGATTTTCTTTAACAATTTTTTTCAATTCTTCAGTACTTCGACCAGGGTTATCCTGAACCTCTAGTCTTTCTGCTTCTTCCTTATAATTATCAGGTATGTAAGAAAGTAGTCTCCTGATATTATCTAAAGCAGCTTCTTCACTTTCTTCCATAAAATGGGCAACCCCACTTATCTGATTATGGGTTTTAGCTCCCCCCAATTCTTCAGCTGAAACCTCTTCTCCTGTAACAGATTTAATTACATTGGGACCGGTAATAAACATCTTTGATGTCTGGTCAACCATAAAAATAAAATCTGTGATTGCTGGCGAATAAACTGCTCCACCAGCACAGGGGCCTAAGATTGCTGTAATCTGGGGTACCACACCAGAAGCCTTTGTATTACGATAAAAGATCTCCCCATAACCATTAAGTGAGTCTATACCCTCATTAATTCTGGCTCCACCAGAATCATTAAGGCCGATTACAGGTGCACCATTTTTAACAGCTAGATCCATTACCTCCGAGATCTTATTGGCATGTGCTTCACCAACTGAACCTCCCATGACTGTAAAATCCTGAGCATAAACATAAACTAAACGACCTTCTATTGTACCATAACCAACTACAACTCCTTCACCTGGCACTTCCTTTTCATCCATTCCCAAAGAAGTACTTCGGTTTTCAACAAACATATTTAGTTCATTGAATGTTCCATCATCCAGCAAATATTCAATTCTCTCTCTAGCGGTTTTTTTATTCTTTTTATGCTGTTTTTCAATTCGTGCCTGGCCGCCACCCTGACGAATCGTCTCTTTTTTATTTTCTAATGAGTGTTCCCTATCTTCTACTGACATTATTTTTCCTCCTTAGCAAGTGGTTCACATAATTCTAATAAGACTCCATTTGTTGTTTTGGGATGGACAAAAATTATCTTCATATCATCTGCTCCCTCTGAAGGCTTATCTCCAATCATTTTCGCTCCCTGAGCCTGCATTAATCTGACCTTATCCTCAATACTGTCGACTAAAACTGCAAAGTGATGAATCCCTTCTCCATTCTTCTTAATAAATTTGGCAATTGTACTATTTTCATTTAACGGCTCTAGCAGCTCAATTTTACTTTTTCCAACTTTTAAAAAAGCAATTTTAACTTCCTGTGACTCAATTATTTCCTGTTTAAGAAATTCTAAGCCCAGAATATTTTGATAAAATTTGAGTGATTCTTTTAAGTCTTTTACTGCAATACCAATATGTTCTATTTGTTTGGGATTCACATTGACCTCCTTTATTTAATCGACACAATTAAGGATAGCAAAAAACTGACCACAAGTCAACTTAGATTGTTAAATTATTATCAACAAATTCTTTAATTAATTGATATGGCGAGGATTCTCCTCTTAAAATTGCAGTTAAACATTTATCAAATTCATCTTCCTGCTCAAATTTAAAGGTTACTTTTTCCAAAATTTCTGACTGCAGTAAATTTAGTAAATGTTTTTTTAACTGAAGTTTTTTATTTCTCTCTAAAATATTATTTGACTTTAAATAATTATAATGATCTTCTAACTCTTCAATTAAGTTTTTTATCCCCTGGTTATTTAAAACCGATGTTTTTATCAGTGTTTTCTGCCAGCTACTTTTGGATTCAATTTTCTTTTTATCTTTTGTTTCAATTAAAGAAAAATTTGATTTAATTAGCACTTCCATTTTAGCTGCCTGCGGTAAATCAGCTTTATTAAGTATAAAAATATCTCCAACTTCCATTAATTCTGATTTAAAAATTTGAATTTCGTCTCCAGCTTCAGGCACAGAAACAACTAAAGTAGTGTCAGCTAAACTTACTATATCAATTTCTGTCTGTCCTACACCAACTGTCTCAATCACAATTTTTTGATAACCAGCTGCTGCTAAAATTACTGCTGTATCATAAACAGCAGAATTAACTCCCCCCATCTTTCCCCGACTGGCCATACTGCGGATAAATATACGCTGTTCATTAAGAATGGATTTCATTCTAATTCTATCACCTAAAAAAGCTCCTCCACTCTTTTTGCTTGTAGGATCAACCGCAATAACTGCAATTTTAGCATCTGATTTTTTTAACCATTCTTTAAGCATCAAATTAAGTAAAGAACTTTTTCCAGAACCAGCTGGGCCTGTAATTCCAATAATATATGGTTTATTAAAATTTTGATAAAGATTCTCCATAATTTCTCTGCTTAAAGGAGACTTATCTTCTAAAAGCGAGATAGCTCGAGCTATTTCTTTTTCTCTGCCCGCTTTAACTGCAGCGATAAACTCACTCTGAGTCTGCCGAAACAGCTGTTCTGTTTGCTTGGACAAGCTGTTTCCTCCTCTCTTTTTTTAACCTAACTTCAATTTTTCATCTTATTTCTCTCAAATAATTTAATATTTCTTTAATTGAACTCCCACTGCCAAATATTTTAGTAACACCTAATTTTTTTAAATAATTATAATCATCTTTAGGAATTATTCCTCCTACAATAACTGGAATATTTTTAATATCTTCAGCCTCCAGATTTTCGAAAAATTTTTTAACAAGTGTTTTGTGAGCACCTGATAAAATACTAATTCCAATCAAATCTACATCTTCCTGTAGAGCAGTTCTTACAGCTTCTTCTGGTGTATTACGAAGACCTGTATATATAACCTCCATTCCAGCTTCCTTTAAAGCACGTGCTACAACTTTTGCTCCCCTGTCATGACCATCAAGACCCAATTTAGCAATCAGAACTCTCTTTTTTTCTGACATATGCCAACCCCTTTCGACTTCTTGTCTTAACTTAAAGATAAATATTTATATTTATCTTTAAGTTAGTACTATTCTTTCTTCTCCACTGTAAATATTAAAGCGCTGACCTCTACAAAATCCAATTAAAGTGATATCCCGATCTCTGGCAATTTTAACTGCAGCATTTGTTGGTGCTGATCTGGATACTAAAAATGGTATTCCCTGTTTAAGTACTTTTATAATCATTTCTGAAGAAATTCTTCCGCTGGTAAGTATAATTTTATCTTTTAGATCAATGTTCTCTATTAGTGCTCTACCAATTATTTTATCCAGGGTGTTATGACGTCCGATGTCTTCTACTTGATAGATTATTTTAGTAGCATTTGATAAAGCAGAAGTATGTGTACCGCCAGTTTTTTGAAAATAATTAGTGTTCTGCTGCAGCTCTAACATTAGATTTGTAAATATTTCAGCTGGATATAGCAGACTGCTTTTAATTTTCTGAGCTTCAGCACAATCTTTGAGGTTAATGAAAGTTTTACCACCTCCACAACCAGAAGTTAATGTCCTTTTTTTATAATTATTAGGATTAAACTCTGAATTTATTTCGATTAAAGCTACGGTCTTATCATACTTAAAGTCAATATTTTTAATATCCTGCCACTTTTCTATAATCCCCTCACTTGCAAGAAAGCCGGTTATAAGCTCTTCTAAATTTTCCTTTAAAATCATCAAAGTTAAAAATTGATATTCATTTATAAAAAGTGTCAGAGGACTCTCATTTATTACAACATCTTCAACTTCAATAAATTTGTTTATTTTAAATTTTCTGATATTTGTTTTTGTTATAACCTTATCTTCCATTTTTATTCCCCTCTAAAATTTATTGTCAATAATCTTTAAAGCTTTTAAAAGCTCTTTAATTCAAGAACTTTATATTTTTATACTTCGCTAACAATTACTATTAACCTTTATTTTTTTAATAAAATTTTGGAAATTAAAAATGCCCGAAAAGCACTCTTCAGGCTCCGGGCATCTTGATTTTTTTAACTGTGATATTTTGAAGTGATTCTTGTCAATTCTTGTGCCATTTCAGCCAGATCTTCTGCTGCGTTTACAATATCAATAGTTGAATTACTCTGTTCATCTGAAGCAGCTGCTACCTCCTCTGCAATTGAAGCAGATTCTCTACTTATTTCAGAAATATCTTCTACAGCTTTGCTAACGTCTTTACTATTATTTTTCATATCTTGAGAATTATCAGCAATTTCATTTATTAAATTACTCAAGCGTAAAACAACACTTTCAATTTCAGCAAAGTTTTTTTCTGCTTCTTCAACTGCTCTACTGCTTGCCCTAACTCCCTGATCAGATTCTGTTATCATTTCTGTAGTATCGCTAACTTTGGTCTGAATCTCTTTAATCAAAGTGTTAATCTCACCAGTTGCCTTAGAAGATTCTTCAGCAAGTTCTCTTATCTCTTCAGCTACAACACTAAAGCCCCGGCCAGCTTCTCCAGCTCTTGCAGCCTCAATTGCTGCATTTAAAGCCAGCAGATTTGTCTGTTCTGCAATTCCATTAATAATTTCAATAATTTTGCCTATTTCTCCAGATAATTTATCTAATTCTGATACACTTTTCAAAACTTTTTGTTGATTATCAACTACAACTTCTATCTCATCTACTGTAGTTTTCACAGCTTTACTTCCTTTATCAATTTCTTTCCCTGCTTCGGCAGCTTCAGTTTTAATTACTCCTGCTTTTTCAGTAATTGAATCAATTTTTTGATCAAGCTCAACTATATTTTTTTCTGTTTGAGACAGCTTGTCATTTTGTTCAACTATTCCTTTAGCTAAATTATTAATTGAACGGCTGACCTCTTCTGCTGAAGCCGACATTTCCTGACTGCTGGCTGAAAGTTCTTCGCTTGATGCTGCAAGATTTTCGGCAATGTCTGACTCTTTTTTAATCGATTCTAAAAGATTATTTTTCATTTGTTTTAAAGCTGCCGCAATCGAGCCAATTTCATCACCACGATTGCTGTAATTGTTTAGAGCTTCTTTATTATTATCTCTCAGATCAAAATCTGCCAGCCTATCTATAATTTCTGTTAATAAGCTAATCGGATTTGCCAAATAATTAGCAATCAAATAAGTTAGAAAAAGAGAAATTAATAAAATTATTAGTCCAATTACTAAAAATTGATTTCTTAACTCTAAATATGAACTTCTGATATTATCAATATATACACCAGTACCAAGAATCCAATCCCATGGTCCAAATCCCATAACATAAGAGAGCTTAGGTTCAATACGATTTTCCTGATCATAATACTGCCACTGATATTCTACGAAACCAGCCTCATTTTTTTTGACAACCTCAACCATTTCTCTAAATAAATATTTCCCATCCGGATCCTGAATTGAACCAATATCTTCACCTTCTAAAGACTTAGAGTAAGGGTGCATTATCATTACTGGCTGCTGGTCATTAATCCAGAAATAATCTTGATCATTCTGGCCAAAGGTCATTTTTTCGACAGCCGAAGCAGCTTTTTTCTGAGCTTCTTCCCTGCTTATTTCACCATCTGTTTCCATTTGATGATAATACTCTATGACTCCAAGTGCTGAATTTACCATTTCCCTAACCTGAGTTTCCTTTTCCAAATATAGTGTCTCATTTAAATTATTTAAAGAATAAAAACCCAGAGTAACCACTGTCAAAATCACCAATATTACTATAAATAATATCATTTTCTTTTTGATTCCAAAGTTAAACTTCTGCACTAAATACTAACCTCCTCGAAAAAAATAAATATAATTATTCTGATAAAAATAATCATATTTTCTATTAAATATACTTCTTTACTCAGATTGATTTTCCTGCTTTAAAAAGAAAAAAACTGCAAGAAGCAGTTTTAATCTATAAAACCTAATATTTTAATTTAAAATCAACTATATTTTTAAGCTGTTGACTATTGATATAGCTCTCTAAGTTTTCTTTAAAAATTTCAAAACGCCTCTGGTCATTTGTTGGAGAAAAGCCAGATGTGTGAGGTGTTAAAATCACATTATCAAGATCCCATAGTTTACTGTTTTCCGGCAGAGGTTCTGGATCTGTCACATCAAGACCTGCTCCGGCTATCCAATCCTCTTCTAAAGCTTTAATTAAATCATTCTGATTAATTAATGAACCCCGGCCTATATTAATAATAAAAGCTGATTTTTTCATAATTTCAAATTCATCTCTACCAATTATCCTTTCAGTCTCTGGAGTCCCAGGAAGAGTTAGAATCACATAATCAGATTTTCGAAGAAGTTTATCTAAATCCCGATTTAAATATATTTGATCAACATATTCAGGCAGCTCAATCATAGATCTTTTTAAGACTAGGACTTCAGCTCCCCAGGACTTTGCCCTTTTAGCAATTGTGCTGCCAATATCTCCAAAACCTAAAATCCCCACTGTAGAATTGAAAAAATCTTTTATTTTATTTTTGCGCTGCCACTTTTTTTCTTTTTTATTATAGGCATAATCAATCAAATTACGATTATACGCCATAATCATTGCAAATACATGTTCTGCTATTGGTTTACCATAGACACCACTAGAATTTGTCAGCAGAATATCCTGATTTTGATAAATTTCTTTATTTGCATAACGATCTACACCAGCACTAGGCAGATGCAGCCACTTTAAATTTTCTGCTTGCTTTACTAAATCTGTTTTGGGCCAACCAAAAACTATTTCAGCCTCTTTTAGTAGCGGGAGATAATCCTCACTGGAATCAATTATCTTTACTTCTAATTTTGAGTCCAGACTGATTATTTCCTCTTCTGCTCCTGCTGGTAGGTCAAAAATTTTATTTTTGATTACTAATATTTTGCTCAAATTAACTCTCCCTCCTTGATTCTATTAAAATAATTAATTTTCTAGCTCTACAATTTTTTCTTCTACTATTGAAACGATTTCTTTTACTGTCTGTTCACCCTCAATTCTTAAGATCGGACAACTTAACTGCTGCATCCACTCTTCATGAGTTCTTTTATTTCTGAATTCTGTTTGGTCATAATCATATCTGGCTGCTGAATCTAAAAACTTCTGGTGGCGTTCAAACATTTTTCCTCCTGGAAGGACAGCACTTCCAAAACGTTTCTGTTCTCGGCTCTTTAGTCTTCTTATTCTAACATCAATTGGAGTCCAAAGATAAATTACCAGATCAAATTTCTCCATAAAAATATCTCCCCAACCACAAAAAGAACCGCTAATTATCCAGCGGGGTTCGTTTTTAAGGTCTTCCTTTAGCAGCCTCCTACGTTCTTCAATTGAACGCAGGTGCTGATAAGGTGGATCAGTCTGTTTCCAAAAATAGTTGTCTGCATCAAAATGAGCAAAATTATATTTTGTACTCAGTTCTTCAGCAATTGTCGTAGTACCGGAACCAGATGGCCCCAATATATGTATATGATTTATCATTTCTCTGCTCCTTATTAAATATATTAATCCTTTAAATAGTTATTCGATAAATTTAATTCATTCCCTGCTTATAAAACAAAAAGTGAGCAGATATCTGCCCACTTTTATTAAACATGTAAAAAAATAATAATTTCTTCATAATTTACTTTCTAATTCGAAAAATTACTTTAACTTCACAGCAGTACCATAAGCTAAAATTTCAGCTGCTCCTCCCATTACCTGAGAAGTAGTGAAACGAACATTAACTACTGCATCAGCATTTAAACTTTCAGCTTCTGTAATCATTCTTTTTAAGGCTTCTTCCCGAGCTTCACTGATCATCTGCGTATATTCTTTTACTTCTCCGCCAATTATATTTCTCAAAACAGCCATTATATCACTGCCAATATGTCTGGCTCTTATTGTATTTCCTCTTACCAGACCAAGCTGTTTAGCTATTTCTCTACCTGCAACACTTTCAGTATTCACGATGATCAAATCTTTCATTTTTCTTATCCTCCCGTCTTTCTTTGATTAAGGCAATTAAAATTATAAGCAGAGCAACAATTAGTCCAATGAGCGCTAACCTAATTAGGATTGGCAGACTAGAGTTATTTATAATTTCTATCATTAAATAATAGCCCCCTGTTCCTAGAAGCAGTGCTAAACTAATAAATAAAATTATGATTCCTATTTTTTTAAGCATCTTAATCCCCTCAATTTTTAATGAATTTCAGACTGTAATTACACCTGTTAAAGCGAGTAAATATAGAATAATTCCCAATAAGCCAAGTAATCCTAAATATTTTAGCTTAGAATACTTATATTGAAAAGCTGAAAAAAAACTAAAAAATGAAAAATACAATAAATAAACTGGTTGTTCAAGACTAAAAGCCTGAAAACCCATCAATCCTAAAAAACCAAGAAACCCGAGCCGCCAATCATATTTGTTCTTTTTCATGATTTCTCCTCCATAGTAATAAAAAAATTTAAAGAGACTTATCCTAGGAAAATTATCCAAATTAAGGTAACCAGATACCCAAAGATAATATATTTTACTTATTTTTTTGAGCTGTAACTATTAGAGGTATTGAACTCAATCCTCGATACTTGTCACCAGCTGGACTTCCATAAATCTTTTCGAGTTTAAAACTTGCTGCTTTTAAATCAGCTTTCAGCTCACCTTTGCAAAGTGGATAAAGTCTTATTTCATTTTCTGATAAAATTTTATCATCAAAATGATCAATCAATTTAGTTTTAAAATATATTATATTTTTTGTTTCATCATATTCATAATTGCGCTCAAAGCGAACAGAGTCATCTTTACTGTAAATTGTTGGTAAACCATCTAAATCCAGCTCCAATATTCGATTATAATTAACTATCTGAATAAAGATTTTACCATTTTCTTTTATTAAATCTGCTGCTATCGCTAAAAATTCTTTAATCTCTTCCTTTTTTAAGTGAACCAGCACATTCCCAATAATGTAAATCCCATCAAAACTATCTTCTTTAAATTTTTCCTTTAAATTTAGCATTCCAAGTCTGTAAAAGTCAACTTCAACTCTGGCTTTTTTCATTTTGGATTCTGCTATAGAAATCATTTCTGCATCAAGATCAATTGCTTGAACCTGATAACCCTTTTTGGCTAATGCTATGGCATAACTACCGGTACCACAGCCAACGTCAAGCAGCCTTACTTCTTTTCTCTCTTCTTTTAATTTTTTAAATGTATTGTCTATAAGTTCAAGTTTTTTTGAATTGAGTGGAAAAATTTTATCATAGTTTTTACTAAACTCAGAATAAAATTCCATTTTGATCATCTCCAATGACATTTATAATTAAATTACTTATTATTTGAATTAGCTGTAACTAAAAAAAATCCTGCTTTAAACTAAAAAAACCTCTTTCAGCTGCAAACCAAAAGAGGATTTAAAATAATTTGATTTTAAATTTATAATTTTTATCAAAACTTACTACTGATTTCTCCAACATAACCACCATTCAGAACACTCCATTTCTCCCTTTTTAATTTTCTCTCTTCTTTTTTCGATGTGTGATTTATTATTTTCTGGATCTTTAATTAACTTATAATCAAAAGCCTGATTTTCGGACCAATTAAGCTTAAATTTTTTATTTTTATCCATTTTTATCACCTCTTATTTTTATTAATAAAATTATAATAAAGTTGAGCGCTTTTGTCAAGTATAAATCAAAAAAAGAACAGCCTTAAATGGCTGTTCTTACTAATCTTTTGTTATTAATCATTTTTAATTAAAATTATTATTTATCAATCTCTGTTAAAACAACTCCAATTAATCCCGGGCCAGTATGCACAACCATAACAGGACTAATCTCACTAAAATAAGTCTCTTTAATCTGAGCAAGCTTTTCAAATTTCTCTAAAAGCCCCTGCGCTTCCTCTTCGGCTGCCGCATTCATTACGTCAACAACATATTCTTTCCCGTCCTGAAGTTTACTTTTTATAATAGAATACATCTTTTTAAGAGATCTTTTACGCCCTCTGACCTTATCAAAAGTGAAATATTCTCCTTCATCATCAATAGCAATTATCGGTTTTATATTTAAAAATTCAGCAATAGTTCCTGATACTTTACCAATTCTACCACCTTTTTTGAGATATTTTAGAGTTTCAACTACAAAAAAGACTTCAATCTTATCTTTTTTGCTTTCCACTTTTTCAATAATTTCCGCAAAGGATAATTCAGCTGCACTAACTAAGGAATTAGCATAAAGAACAAGTCTGCCCAGACCTTTAGATAGCATTTTTGAATCAACTACTTCCACTTCTATTCCTTCAATTTGACCTGCAACCATCATACAGTTGCTGTATGTTGCAGAGAGTCCGCTAGAAATATGAATAGAAATGATGTGAGTATAACCTTCTTCCTTTAATTCATTATAAACATCCATAATTTCCTGGGGAGAAGGCATAGAAGTTGTTGGAATTTCTCTTTCAAAACTTTCATAAACCTCTGACGGAGTTATATCTACCCGATCATGATACTGTGCATCACTGTAAATAACCTTAAGCGGAATTGATTTAATCCCATACTTTTCCAAATCTTCTTTAGTTAAATCAGATGTGCTGTCAGTTACAACTGCAATTTTTTCTTTCATTATATTTTCTCCTTCTATCTTTGACTTAAATTAAAAGCAAAAAATTATTCATCTGCCAGACTATCAAAATAACCCTGAATTAAAATAATTGGAGTTCCTTTATCTCCACTACCACTAACCAGATCACATAAACTTCCCAGTAAATCAGTTAGTCTTCTGGGAGTTGTTCCCTGTGATTTAATATTGGCTGTTAGATCTGAATCTTTTTCTTTGATTTCAGCTTTCATTGCCTGGAGCAGCTCTTCTCCTTTTAAATCTTTAAGCTCATTATCAGCCAGATACTTTAGCTTCACCTCATTTGGAGTTCCTTCAAGACCTTTAGTATAAGCTGGCGATACAACTGGATCAGCAAGCTCCCAGATTTTTGCAGCCGGATCTTTAAAAGCTCCATCTCCATAAATCATAACTTCAACTTCTTTACCGCTGAATTCTCTAATTTTATTCTGTACAGCTTCTACAAACTGCTCCCCATCCTTTGGAAAAAGTTTTAATTTTTTATCTGAAGCTTTATTTGAACCCAGGAGACCAAATTCAGGATTATAACCACTACCCTGATCCTGGTTGCAGATTTCATCAAGGCCAATTACCTTTTTGACACCATTTTCTCTTAAAATTTCTTTTGTCCGCTCACGCGTGTGGATATCAGCAGCTATGACCTGATCTGTATAATCTAAAATACTTTCCGGCTGATTAGCTGCAATAATTTCTATCTCTGTTTCAGCAGCAATTTCTTTATATAAGTCAACATAATTAACACCAGTAAATGGATGTTTGAAATCTCCAAATTTTTCATAATACTCGTCTTCTTCAATTACATGCTGATAACTGTCAATTTTCAAATCATAAAGTTTACGGGCATCTAAGAGAGGGTTACCGACCTCATCATTGGGATAACTTAACTGCAGATAAATTTTCTTTCCACTTTTAGCAATTCCTTTTAAAATCATAGAAAATCGATTTCGGCTTAAAATTGGAAACACAATCCCGATTGAATCTCCCTCAAATTTTTCTTTAATCTCAGCTGCAATATCATCAACATCAATGTAATTACCCTGGGCTCTGGCCACTAAAGATTCTGTAATCCCCAAAACATCCCTGTCACGAAGTTCAATTCCCTCTCCCTTTATAGACTGTTTTAGTGAATCAACAACAATATCTACCAGTTGATCCCCTTCCTTAACAATTGGGGCTCTAAGACCTCTCACTTCTGTACCAACCGTTCTCATTAATTTTCACCTCAAAAAATTTAAAAGTTTTTTTACAACAAAACTCATTATAGCAGAGACTTCATCAATTAAGCAAATTTATCCTATATCATAATTTAACTTTATTATACTATTTTTAGTTATTAATGTACAATTATTGTCTTTGAAGAATTTTAAATAAATTAGCTTTTACAAATAAAAAAAGATGGCTTCAATTCTACCTTAAGAATCAAAACCATCTTTGAAAATGTGTTATATTATTTTCTTAAATTCTCAATAATCTCCTCAAATTCTTCTTTAGAGATTTCACCCTTTGCATAACGCTGTCTTGCTGTTTCTTCTGCATTATCTCTATAACTGCTTATTTGTTGTTCATTATAATTTTCTCTTCCATTATTTGCCCTATAATTCTTATTCTCATTACTTTTTTGAACAATAAAATATATAACTGCTGCCAGAATAACAAACCAAAAAATCATCATAAAACCTCCGCCTCCCCAAAAGCTATTAAATCCCATATGACCGAATCTTCCCATATGACCAAGTCTAAACATAGTATCACTGCTCCTTATTTAATCTTGAGTATCTCTCTTTAATTATATCATAAAGGAGAAATGTGAAGGAAATATGAATTTTTTATTTTCTAAAATAATCTACTCCTGCCTTAAATAACTTTTGATTTTTTTCTCCTATAATATTTTTAGCTACATTTTTCCCAATTCTTTCAGAATGACCCATTTTACCAAAGACTCTGCCATCAGGACTGCAGATTCCTTCTACAGCTGCAATCGATCCATTTGGATTATAAGGCATCTCCATAGTTGGCTTCCCTGCTAAATCTACATACTGAGTTACAATCTGTCCCCTATGCTGCATTTTTCTGATCATTTCTGGCTCCGCAACAAAACGACCTTCTCCATGTGAAACTGGGATTGAATGTATATCTCCAACCTCTACATTAGCAAGCCAGGGTGATTTATTAGAAGTAATTTTAGTATTTACCATCTGAGAAACATGGCGGCCAATCGTATTATAAGTTAAAGTTGGTGAATTATCTGTTAGATCTCTTATTTCACCATAAGGTAAAAGACCAAGTTTTACTAAAGCCTGAAAACCATTACAGATTCCAAGCATTAAGCCATCCCTATTATTTAAAAGCTTCATTACTGCTTCCTTGATTTCAGGGTTTCTAAATACTGCTGCAATAAATTTCCCTGATCCATCTGGCTCATCACCAGCACTAAAACCTCCCGGCAGCATTACAATCTGTGATTCATTAATTAAAGCGGCCATTTTTTCAATTGAGTTTTCAATTTGTTTTGGCTCTAAGTTTTTAAAAATAAAGGTCTCAACCTCTGCTCCAGCTTCTCTAAACTGACGAGCTGAATCATATTCGCAATTTGTGCCTGGGAAAACAGGTATTAAAACCTTAGGCTTAGCTATCTTAATTTTTGACTTAAGTTTCTTCTCACTCTGATAGGGGTCAAAGTTTAATAACTCTGATTCCAATTCAGGCTCAATCAATGCAGCAATCTCATCTTCTGCTGCTTCTGTTTTATATATTTTTTCAAGAGGCTCTGACCAGCTTTTGATAGCTTCTTCTATAGTGATTTCAACCCTTTTAACTTTTATTATTTTTTCAGCAGTAGTTTGTCCAAGATATTTATAATCTAAACCTTTAAATAATTCTTCGGGCTTATAACCTGCCTGAACTTCTAAAATCAAGGCACCATACTCTGGAGAAAAAAGAAGTTCTTCACTTAAATCAGCAGTAATCTCCACTCCAATCTTGTTACCAAAACTCATTTTAGAAATAGATTCTGCTAATCCGCCAATAGTAATTGCCGAAGCAGCTTTGATTTTTCCGTTTGAAATCAATTTTTCTACTTGAGAATAATTTTCTTTAAGTTTTTCTATATTTGGTAGTTCTGCTTCATCTCTTTCCACAGGCAGATAAATCAACTTGCTGCCAACTTCTTTAAACTCAGGTGAAATTACATTAGTAACATTAACTGTATCCACAGCAAAAGAAACTAAAGTTGGTGGAACATCTATCTCTTTGAATGTTCCGGACATGCTGTCCTTGCCGCCAATAGCAGGCAGACCGAAAGCTTTCTGAGCCCTATAGGCTCCCAGCAGAGCACTAAATGGTTTACCCCAGCGCTCTGGATTCTGACGCAGACGCTCAAAATATTCTTGAAAAGTAAATCTAATTTTAGAATAGTCTCCACCTGCTGCAGCAATTTTAGCAGTTGATTCTATTACTGCATAAAGTGCCCCATGAAAAGGACTCCAGGTGCTTAATTTGGAATCATACCCATAACTCATAATTGTTCCTGTACTTGTTTCTCCTTTGATTAAAGGGATTTTTGCTGTCATTGCCTGAGTTGGAGTCAGCTGATACTTACCACCAAAAGGCATTGTTACACTACCAGCTCCGATTGAGCTGTCAAATTTTTCGATTAGTCCCTTTTGACTTGCAACATTGATATCAGCTAAATTGTTAAGCCACTTTTCTTTAAGTGTTCCTGCCTCCAGACGCTCAGCTGCAGCATTTTTAAAATAGTTATGCTCTTCTTTAGGTTTCTTAACTTTAACCTCTGTCTTCTGAGCTGCCCCATTTGTATCCAGAAAAGTTCGACTCAGATTAACAATGTCATCACCATTCCAGTTCATAATTAGGCGGTGGTGATCTTTAACCTCTGCTACTACTGTTGCCTCCAGATTCTCCTCTGCAGCCAGCTCTATGAATTTATCTACATCAGCTGACTCAATGACAACTGCCATTCTTTCCTGTGACTCTGAAATTGCAAGCTCTGTACCATCTAAACCCTCATACTTTTTTGGTACAGCATCTAAATTTATTTCCAAAGCAGCTGCAAGCTCCCCAATAGCCACCGAAACTCCACCGGCACCAAAGTCATTACAAACTTTAATCTTTTTGCTGACTTCTGGATTCCTAAATAACCGCTGAATCTTTCTTTCTGTTGGTGGATTACCCTTCTGTACCTCAGCACTGCTCTCTTCGATTGAATCTTCCGTGTGCACCTTGGAAGAACCAGTTGCTCCTCCACATCCGTCACGGCCTGTTTTACCGCCCAATAATACTACAATATCTCCAGGTAGAGCTTCACCTCTGACCACATTTTCTTTAGGCGCGGCTGCAATTACAGCCCCTATTTCCATGTGTTTGGCTAGGTAGCGCTCATTATAGATTTCATTAACCAATCCTGTTGCCAGACCAATCTGATTTCCATAAGAACTGTAGCCGTCAGAAGCCTCCTGCACAATTTTTTTCTGGGGTAATTTACCTTCCATGGTTTCTTCAATTGGAGTTCTAGGGTCACCAGCTCCAGTTACCCGCATCGCCTGGTAAACATAGGAACGACCGGATAATGGATCTCTAATAGCGCCCCCAAGACAGGTAGCCGCCCCACCAAAAGGCTCAATCTCAGTTGGATGGTTGTGCGTTTCATTTTTAAACATAACAAGCCAGTCTTCAGTTTTTCCGTCTACATCAACAGCAACTTCAATACTAGCAGCATTAACCTCATTTGAAATCTCTAAATCTTCTAACTTACCAGCTGCTCTTAATTCTTTCATGCCCAGCAAAGCAATATCCATCAGGCAGATATCTTTTTCCTCTCCCTGATAAATTTTTTGGCGCCCATTTAAATACTCCTGATATGCTTTTTTTATTCCCACAGTAAACTTACTCTCTTCTATTTCTACTTTTTCAATTTTGGTTAAAAAAGTTGTGTGCCGGCAGTGATCGGACCAATAAGTATCAAGCACTCTAATTTCGGTAATTGTTGGGTTCCTCTTTTCTTCATCTCTAAAATATTTCTGAGTATGCTTTAAATCAGCCATGGTCATGGCCAGACCAAGTTCACAAAGTATCTCTTTTAAACCCCTGTCATCTGCTGCAATAAAACCTTCTATCCTCTCAACTTTTTCTGGCAGCTTATGTTTCATCTCGAGTATTTCTGGCTTTTCCAGTGCTGCCTCCCTCGAATCAACAGGATTAATATAGTAATCTTTTATTTTGTCTACCTCATTTTTTTCTAAATTCCCTTTTAAAATAAATACCTGGGCCACCCGAACAGTAGGCTTCTCATCGTTATTTAAAATCTGAATACATTGTTCTGCTGAGTCAGCCCGCTGATCATATTGTCCAGGAAGATATTCAACTGCAAAAATTTCTTCCTCTGCTCCAATCTCAATTTTTTCCTGATAAATTAAATCTACTGGAAGCTCTGCCAATATTGTCTCACAAGCCTCATGGTATGCTGACTCCGAAATATTAGTAATATCATAGCGATTTAACAGCCTTAAAGATTTTAAATGCTTTAAATCCAGACTCTCTCTAAAATCATGCAGCATCTCTTCTGCCTGAACATCAAAACCTTCCTTTTTCTCAACAAAAACCCGTCTAATCTTATCTGCCATCTTAAGCGCCCCTTTTTTAAAATTTTTATAAGCAAAAATTGATAGTTCAATTTATTTAAATTAAGAAATGTAGTTTGTCCTAAATATCATTATTAGAGTGAGATTATAATTTTATTAGAATTAACTTTATCAGAACAAGAATCTCTTGCAATTTAATTATAGAATGATACACTTAAGTAGTAAAATTAATAATACTAATATTTTTAATAAGGAGAAATAATAAATGGCTTTAAACTACGAATTATACAAAGTTTTTTATCAAGTTGCAGTACATTTGAGTTTTTCTGAAGCAGCTGAAAATCTTTTCATCTCCCAGTCTGCAGTCAGTCAAAATATTAAAAATTTAGAAAAAGAGCTTAAGACTGAACTTTTTATACGCAGCACCCGCAATGTCAAATTAACTGAAGCAGGAAAAGTATTATTTGACCACATTGAACCAGCATTTAATTTAATTGAAAATGGTGAAAAAAGTATCAAAGAAATCAATGATTTAGAAAAAGGGGAAATCCATATCGGAGCCAATGACACAATCTCCAAAGATTTTCTGCTGCCATATTTAAATCGCTTTCATCAACTTTATCCAGATATTCAAATTAAAATTACAAATAGAACTTCCAGCACCTGTGTTGAGCTGCTGCAGCAAAATAAAGTAGATTTAATTATCAGCAATCTTCCTAATCCTAAAATCAGAGAACAGATGGAATATTATGAAGTTTACAGCTTCAATGATATCTTTATCGCAGGTAAAGAATTTAAGGAATTAAAAAACAAGGTTGTTACATTAAACGAATTAAAGGAATATCCTTTATTGATGCTGGAAGCTAAAACTACAACCCGTCAGTTTTTTGAAAAAAGTCTAACTGAAGCAGGTGTTAAAATTGAAGCCGCTGTTGAACTAGGCAGCGTAGATCTATTAATTGAAATGACTAAAATTGGTTTGGGGATTTCTTTAGTTCCTGAATATTCTCTTAATCTGAAAAAACAGGATCTTTTTGAGGTTAAAATAAAAGAACAACTGCCAGCAAGAAAACTGGCAGTTGTTAAAATGAAAAATATTCCTTTGTCAAAGGCTGCTGAAAAATTTCTAAAAATAATTAATAGCTAAAATCAAAGAACTTTTTAAACTATTTTAAAATTCTAATTAGATTATTACTTTAGATCTTCATAAAATTGACCAGCTAATTCAAATTTAGAACCCCGATATTTAAGGAGATTAACTCCCTTACTGCAAGCTTTTTTTACTGCAACATGTTCAAAGTCTCGATCTTCAACTAGAATAACTGCTGAAATGTCAGCCAGTAAAGCAACTCCAACTGCTACTAAATCATCTAAAGTAGTCAGCCAGATATTACCACCTTCTGCCATTTTCATTACATCATGAGGGTTATCACCAAAATAAGCACCTTCTATTTCGACATCTAAATTATTTCCAGCGACTATTTCTAGTTTATATTTTTCAGCAAATTCTCTTACTGTCATTTCGTCCCTCCTTTATTTTAATATTTAATAAAAGTCTTCTAATTAATATATTCTAGATTTCTAAAATATTTCCTTTTTAAAAAGTCATGCTTTTACCTGCTGTTTCAATATTTAAATCAAAAATTTCAGCAATTGAAGCTGCTATATCACTAAAACTATCTCTTATTCCAAGGTCTAAATTTTTTGCAGCACTTTTCCCATAGACTAAAACTGGTACATATTCTCGGGTATGATCTGTTCCCTGATGAGTTGGATCACAGCCATGATCAGCAGTTATAATTAACAGATCATCATCTCTCATAGCTGCTTTAATTTCAGGGATTCTCTGATCAAATTCCTTCAGAGCAGCCGCGTAACCCTCTACATTTCTACGATGTCCGTAGTTTTGATCAAAATCAACTAAATTAGAAAAAATCAATCCTCTTTCAGTCTGGTCCATATATTCTAAAGTTTTAGCAACACCATCCATATTATTGGAAGTGGTGACAGCATCAGTAATTCCACTGTGGTTAAAAATATATGTTATTTTTCCGACAGCATTAACTTCTAAACCATTATCTTTAAGATGATTTAAAATTGTTGGCTGAGGTGGAGCAAGAGAAAAGTCTTTTCTGGCTGCAGTTCTTTCAAAATTACCTGGTTCTCCCACAAAAGGACGGGCAATAACTCTGGCTACAGCATGCTCTCCCTGCAAAATCCTCCTTGCTTTTTTACAGTATTCATAAAGTTCTTCCACTGGAATAATTTCTTCATGGGCTGCAATCTGAAAAACACTGTCAGCAGAAGTGTAAACAATTGGCTTTCCTGATTCTATATGTTCTTCTCCCAGCTCTTCAATAATCACAGTTCCAGAGGCCGGTCTATTGGCCAGAGTTTCTCTCCCAATCGCTTCTTCAAACTTCTCCATGATTTCAGCTGGAAAACCTTCTGGATAAGTGGGAAAAGGTTTCTTGGAAATTAAACCCGCAATTTCCCAATGGCCTGTAGTTGTATCTTTACCTTTAGACTTTTCAGCAGCCTTAGCATAAGCTCCTTCGGCTTTTATTTCAGAATTGATTCCCTTAATATTTTCTATTTTTCCAAGACCCATTTTTTCTAAATTTGGAAGATCTAAACCACCAACTGCAGCTGCTGTGTTTTGCAAGGTGGCAGCACCCTGATCACCATATTCAGCTACATCAGGCAGTTCTCCAATACCAACACTATCCATAACCATCAAAATAATTCTGTTAATATTTTTCAAAGTAACACCCCTAAGTTATATTAATTGTAAAAAGATTGTAGTTAGACGTCAGACTTATTTAAACATAAAAATTTTTATACTATTTATTTTTGCTTTTTAGCTCTTTCATTAATGATTTTAGATCTTTGTCTTTTAAATCCGGGATTAAAATCCCCATGATTTGATATAAATATAAAAATTCATCAAGAAGATCACTTCTATCTTCTTCCGGTATATTGCCTTCTTCTTCCATAAATTCTTCTATATTATCGTTTATATTAGAAAAAGAACGAAATAACTTACGAACTGGATTTCTATTCTGATTTTTAGTACCATCATCCCAATAATCTTTCATTTTTAATCTTTCTCTTTTCAACAAGACAGCAGAAACTGCCTCTTCCATTGGGATATGAAGATATTTATAAAATAAATCTATTACAGCCTGAGATTCTTTTCTGCTTAAATTATATTTTATTACAGCATCCAAAAGTTGATTAGCTTTATTTGGGTCACCTGTTTTAGAAGCTAAAGCATGAGCCAAACTTAGATGAGATAAAGTAATAGGAGAATCATCTTTTAAAACTTCCTGCTGATATTTTTCCTTCATTTCTAAAATATTTAGCCAGAGAGTCAGTGTAGTTCTGGCAACCCCTAGTTTTTCAGCAGCATCTTTCTTGCTTAAATTATTAGCTTCAATAAATTTATTGATAGAAATAGCTCTCTCTAAAGGATTTAAATCCTGCCGCTGCAGATTTTCAATTAACTGGATTTGTCTGAATTTTTCTGGAGAAATATCATCTTCAAAAATCACAGCTGCAATTTTATCTTTTCTGTCCTTTTTTACAGCCCTCAGCCTTCTTTCTCCAGCTATTAGTAAATAATGATCCTCTTTCTTCTGGACTACAATTGGCTGCAGTTGACCTACTTCAGCGATGGATTTTGCCAGACTAGTTATTCTTTCTTCAGAAAAATCCTGCCGCACCTGTTCTGGACGACTTTTTATATCATTTAATGCTATTTCCTTATACTTCATTTTATCCCCCAATTTCTCCCTGCAGATTTGAAATATAAATTTATACTAACTAAAATTGATTTTTATTTAATTTTAACATATCATATTAATAGATTGAATATAAATTTAGCTAAAAATAAGATTTATAATCTCAAACTAAATCTATAAGGAGCATCTATAATGAAAAAATATCTTGATATAACTAGTTTAACAAATAAACTGGAAAAAATAAACTACTTAACAGTAGAAAAAGATAAAAGTTTAGCAGAATTTGCAAGTTTTAAGGTTGGAGGTCCAGCTGATTTATTTTTAGTACCAGAAAAAATTGAAGCCTTACAAGAAGTAATGCCTTTAATTATTGAATCAGAAATTCCTTATTTTATTTTAGGCAGGGGTAGTAATTTAATCATTTCTGATAAGGGCTATCGAGGGATTATTATTTATACAGCAGCTTTAAATAATTATCAGATTGATAATAACATAATCACTGCCCAGTCTGGACTTGAGTTAAAAGAGATTGCTGATTTAGCTTATGAAAATTCTTTAAGCGGTTTTGAATTTGCAGCAGGTATCCCCGGTTCTCTAGGAGGGGCTCTTTATATGAACGCTGGTGCCTATGGTGGAGAAATGAAAGATGTGATAGTTAAAGCTCAATTTGTTGATCAAAACGGGAAGCTAATTAATCTAACTAAATCTGAGCTGAACTTAGACTATAGAACAAGTATTTTACAAAAGGAAAATCCTGATTGGGCTGCAGTTAGTGTAACAATAAAACTTCAAAAAGCTGAACAAAAAATTATTAAAGCAAAAATGGATGAATTACATCAAAAACGCTGGAGTAAACAACCTATGGATTTACCAAGTGCAGGAAGCATATTCAAAAGACCACCTGGACACTATACTGGCCCTTTAATTGAAGAAGCAGGACTTAAAGGATATCAAATAGGTGGGGCTCAGGTTTCTAACAAACATGCAGGTTTTATAGTCAATAAAGGCAGTGCGACTGCAGAAGATATAATTAATCTAATTAACAAAATAAAAACAGAAGTCTATAAAATTAGCGGAGTCCAACTTGAAGTCGAACCCCGCTTTTTAGGTAAATTTTAATCAATAAGCTCCTCCTTTTTCTGACGGGGGAGCTGTTTAATTTTATATTCTCTTTTTTGAGCCTGACTTCTGCTAGAAAATGATTCAGAATATCTTAACTTAACCGGGTAGCGCCCTCTTGTATATTTAGCACCAATCCCAGAATTATGCTCTTTCAGCCTGCGTTTAATATTTGTTGTATAACCTGTATAAAGTGTACCATCCTGACATTCTACAACATACACATAATGCTTATTTGCGGCCATATTCTTGAATATATTTACTTAATGCTTTTAAATGTTCTTTTTCCTGCTCAATCAGCTTTTCAACAGCCTCTAAAGCCTTCCCTTCATTTTTCTCACACATTTCTCTGTAAAATAAAATTGAATCTTTTTCGGCCTGAATAGCTAATCTAAGCGCTTTTTTTACATCATTTAAAGCTTCAATAGATTCTTGACTGTCATCTTCAGGGAAAACTGAAAACTCTACTAAATATTTAAAATAAGCACTTACATCTTCTTCATAAAGATAATCTGCTTCTTCACCTTCTGCTTTTAATTCCTCAGTTAAAGCTACAAATTTTTCATAATGATCCTGCTCATCTGCAGCAAGCTGTTTAAATAACTCTCTTAAATCCCGGTTTTCTGTAGCTTCTGCATGTTTTAAATAAAAACTTTTACCCCTTTTTTCTATATCCTTAGCCATTTCCATTACTTCTAATGCATTAAATCTTTCTTTCATTGTAAACCCCTCCAGATTGAAATTATTTTGATAATGCTTTTGCAAGATAAGTGCTAATTTTATCTCCCGCTTTTTGAGCATTAAAATCATCTTCAGTTAAAAGTAATCTCCTCATAACTATACTTTCCATAATACCAATAAAAGTACAGGCAAAATACTCAAATTCAAGCTCCTGGTCAATAAAATCATTGTCTAATAAAAATTTATATAAAACTTCTAGCTGTTGAAAACGCTTTTGGTCAAGTTTTTTAAACTCTGATCCAAACTCTTCATTAACTGCTACTGCTTCTCTTAAAATTATTATTGATAAGTTTTCATGCTCTTTGTAGAGACTAAAAATATTTTCTAATATTTCGCAGAAAAATAATTTTAAACTATTATGATCAATTTCATTGACATTAAATACATTCGAAAATATCTCTTCAAATCTTCGAATTAAAGAAATAAAAAGATCTTTTTTGCTGTTAAAGTATAAATAAAATGTACCTTTTGCAATACCTACTGTTTCTACAATTTCTGCAATGTGGGTATTATAATAACCTTTTTTTGAAAAAATATTAATACCAGCCTGAATAATTTCTTCTTTTCGATCTGCCACTTGGTTACCCCTTCTTTTAAATAATTTATTTATCTAAATTGTATCATATTTTTTTGATTATTTAAATAAAATAAGAAAAAAGCCCAGCTCAAAAGCCAGGCTGTTTCGATAATTTGAGGCAGAACTGCTTTAAATTATTCTAAAAGAAAACCTGAATTAAAACTGATAACCTAAGGAAACAGTTAACTTAGAATATTCAACATCTACATCATTACCAGCATTATGAAAATCATCAGCTTCACCATTATTAACTGAATACATTAGCTCTGCAGACATATTGTTTGCTAAATCCATACCTGCACCAACAGCATAATACATACCACCAGAAGTGTCAGAGGTATTATCCATGTCAAAGGAATTATAACCTAAGTGACCTAAGAAATAGTAGGGACTGTTCTGCATATTATAGTGAGCTAAAGCATAAAAAGGAACAAAGTTTAGAGAATCTCTTAGACCATTATCATCTAAATCACGGTCTAATTGATACTGAACACCACCACCAAAGGTCCACTCCGAAGTATAGGGAACTTTGTATTCTCCAACAAGTGTAAATCCGGAGTCTACATCTGTACTACCAGAACCATCGATATCTGCTTCTCCACCAAAATCAATTGCTCCTTTGATGTCCCAATAGCCTGGAACCTGAGCAAAAGAAGCTGCAGAAATTCCAACAACTAAAAACATTGCTAAAAATAAAACTAGTGCTGTTTTTTTCATTTTATTACCTCCAATAAATTTTTGTATTAAAATTATCGCTGCCTCAAAAATTATTTATTTTTCCATATATTTATTTTATCATATTAAACATTAATATCAACCAATGCAGTGACTCCAACACCCTCAATTCGATCAATATTTTTAATATCAATCGGATTAGTTGTATTAATCGGTATCAAGGCTCTAATTCTAAAGTCTCCGTCTTTAAATTCCCCTTCAAGTTGAGCAACTGCCTTTACTTTCTCAACTTTTTCTTTTGGACCTGAGATCTGTACTGCACCAGCATAAGAGTTGGAACCAACTGTTACAATTGGTACAACCTTAGTTTCCTCTTTGACCTCTACTCCATTATTTAGTGTCAGAGTATTAATAAAGTTATTTATCGGTTCTGCAAATTGATCTACAATAACCCCAATCCCAACAGTCTTTAAGATTGAACCTAATATATCTGAATCAGCTGCAGCCATTGTAGTCATAAAAGGTAAAATTAAAACTGTAATCATTAAAACAATCGAAACAAAACTTTTAAAATTATCCACTCCATCATCTCCTATAATATTTTAGATCTTTAAAATTCATAACCTAATTCTAAACCTATTCTATCATCATCTCTTTCAAAATCATAAGCAAAATATAAATCTAAAGCAATTGGCCTTAGCCCAAGTAAATAAAGCTGAGAATTGAAACCCAGACCAGCAGTCTCCCCATTATCTTCTCCATCTTTATAATAGTCAACAAATAAATAGGCACCTATATCTGTTGTTTGAAAAAAGCCAGCAAAGTAAAGTGGATCAAGAAAACGGTGGTTATATTTAAAATCTAAAGCAGCCTGAAGCTCTGTTTGTTCAGGTAGAGACTGACCTCTATAAATAGCTGGCGAGTCTAAAATATCCGTATTATTATAAACTATATCACTTTCCAGACTCCATTTACTGCCAAGCTGAAAGCTAATAATATTTGAGGATAATATTGCAAGTTCTGATCTTTTACGGTTATAAATAATATCATTTTCAGTTTCTAAACCAAATACATCATATTTTCTATCGAAATTACTGCCTAAAAGATAATATTTCTCACCCTTTTGCCTCCCATAACCCAGTGAGGTCTGAAAAAGATCTGTAAAATATTTGATTTCCAGGCGGTAATCATCTTTAGTTTGACTCTGATAATCGTTTGCATATGCCAGCAGCAAATCTGTCCTTTTAGTTAATTTTTTTAATTCTAAACGGGCCTCATACCCCTTATTGAAAAATTCATCTCCCTTGAGATCTAAAGTTAGATTATCATCTTTAAATACAATTCCAGTTTCAAAATTATCTTCAAATGGTATAATTAGCTCCTGGTCAAAATAAGATAAATCTCTCCCATAATTTAAAAATAGATCTCTTTCTCTACCATCAACTACAAATCGATCATTTTCAAGATCCAGCAAAATATCCTTTATATTAACCCTTTCTCGTACTGGGTATTTTATAGTTTGAACACCCAAGCCCTGCAGTTCTTTTTTTAAGGCAGGCATCATTCTTTTTGTGCTGTGATAGCCTAAATCAATTAATTTATCTACCTGGTTAAAATCCATAAAATTAAAATCACTTACGTCAATATCAATGACAAAGTCTGCATAATTGTCTATTATCTGTTGAGAATAATTTTCCTGCAGTACATTTAAAAATCGATCTATCGATGAAGAGGCACTGCTAAACTCTTTATAGTTTTTTTCTGAAAAAGAAGTTGTAGCTATCACAAAATCTGCTCCTAAAACAGAAGCTGCCTTTGCTGGTGTTGCTTCAAGAATCCCAGCATCAATAAAATACTTTTCTCCCCTATTTTCTATCGGAAAATAAACAGGGATAGAATAAGAACTTTGAATAACTTCAGAAATCCTTCCAGTTGTAGACAAATATTTTTTCCCAGCCCCCAGCTCAAAACTTAAAAGAGCCGCTGGTATCTCAAAATTCTCAAGCCTTTTATTAGGAGCAATTTCTTCCAAAAAGACATTCAGCTTTTTAGTATCAATTAGTGAGCCACTACCACCAATACCTAAATCAATTAAACGTCCAAATGATGTCGTAGCAACTACCTCAAGCATTTGGTCTGTATTCAAGCCACTACCATATAAGCTGCTTACTATTGCTCCCATACTTGTACCTGTCATAAAATCAATTGGGATACCTTCTTCCTCTAAAGCTTTAATTACTCCAAAATTGACCATTGCCCTTGCTCCTCCTCCTGAAAGTGCAAGACCAACAACAGGCCTATTCAAATTATCATAATTAGCTTTAAATTCACTATAATTTTCTACTAAATAACTCTCGCCACCCATTTCAATTTCTGTTAACTGAACTCCATTAGTCTGCTGTCCATAAACTGAACTTGAAAAGATAATAATTATTAAAAAAATATAAACAAAAATTTTTTTCATACTCTCACCTCAGCAGAAAGTAATCTTAAAAGTAAAGACTGTCAATTTAACACTCTATAGTAAGCCTCTGCAGTAAATTCATTATTCTTTTCCAATAATTATTATATCATCAGCAGGAACTTTATAAAAGCTTTATTGAAAAGTTTAATATAGAAAAAAGCCGAGGAAAGTTCCCTCGACTTTTTAGTGGTATTCTTATTTAGCTATGATTAAAAGCTAATGTTTAAAGATGTTGTAAGTGCATAACCTGTACCGTCAACATCATCACGGTCACTACTATTATCAGGAATAGTTAGAGTACTATTAGAAGGTAATGTCTCTACACTATAATCTGTTGTACCATCAATAACCATAGCTTCGGTTAACCAAGATACATTGTCTCTTAACTGCTTATCAACAAAACCAGTTAAGTAAACATAGTCTTTTAAATCATTTGAAGCTAATTCTTCAGTCTTGTAGTTTAAGTTAGCACCCATAGTCATAGTTTCATCATATGCGTATTCTGTACCTACACTGAATAACATTTCTTCTTGATCTTTGACAAAGTTATCAGATTCAGTATACTCAACAAAAGCTCTATTAGTAAACTTACCATAAGTGTTGTCTAGACCAAGATTAACAACCATTTTGTCATCAGTAGTTGCTGGTGTGTTTTTAACAGTTTCCCATAAGTCTCCTGCCTGAGCAAACTTAACAAAACCATTAACATTGTTGTTTTCATTCAACTGATAATCAGCACCAAACTTAACTAATGTATAGTCACCAAAAGCTTCTTCTAAATCATTGCGTACACCGACAAATTCTTCCCCAGCATACTCAACCATACCATTTACATTAAAAGCTTCAGAAACTGCATAATCAGTATTTACAACAGCATACATGTCATCGCCATCATTACCATTTTCATCTTCAAACTGACCAAATACTACTTCTCCACCCATAGTCCAGAAATCATTAATCTCGTTTTCTAAACCAAGACCAACTAATGTACTTTCATATGAAGAATCAACAAATCTTTTTTCATTTATATTTGTAGTGTTAACAACATCAGTATCTACTACATTTCTAGCATGATAAACTTTACCAGATAATGTACCTAATTCAGTTTCTTTTTCAGCAACTAAACCAAAGTACTTCTCATCAGCCATCTCTGTGTCATCACCTGTAAATACATTAGCTGCCGCTCCACCTACATTATCATTGTTATCTTCATCATTACCACCAGCAAAAGCTTTAAAGTTAGTATTGAACATAGTTGTATTCATTTCAATACCTTCAAAGTCTTCATCTAAGAAGTAAGTTTCTGGGTAGTAATCTGGCATATCACCAATTTTAAGATCAATATTAGCAAAAGAAACTTCTAATAAAGCAGTATCCATCAAGAATTCACTTTCATCTTCTTCAGTATAATTAATTACACTTCTCTCATCCATGAATAAATTATTGATTGTATCAACAGCTAAGTTGAACTCTGCTCCATTTAATTCACCAGCAATATTGAAATTATATTCCTGCCATAATCTTTCCTGAGCTGGGAATAAATCTGGATCATCAGTAAAGTCTTCGTCAAGAGCATCTCCGTCCTGTAATAATTCAAGAACTGCTCTTTCTTCCATTTCATCTTCACCATAATAAGCAACTTCTGCTTTAGTAACTACATCCATACCAAATTCAATGTTATCTTCTGGTACGTCCATCATAGCTACTTTAGCTTCTAATTCGTCAACATCTTTACCTAAAGCGTCAACTTCTGCGCCTAATACTTTAAGTTCAGATCTTAGTTCAAATGTTAAAGCATCAACGATATCTGCTACTTCTTCAGCTTGAGCATCAGAAAGCTCATCCTGAGAGTTCTTTTCCATTAAAGACTTAACGATAGCAGTTACGTCTTCTGCCTGACCTGTAGTTAGGCCTTCGCCCATAGCTTCCATTTCATCAACAATGTTATCTAGAGCACGGCTAACCATAACAGCCATTTCGTAACGAGTCATTGACTGTTCACCTTTAAATTCTCCATCTGGATATCCTTCAACGATACCAGCGGCAACCAACTTGTTAATAGCATCATATGACCAGTGATCAGAAGGTACATCTGAGAAAGAAGCACCAAATGCTGGCATAGCTAATGCTACGACTAACATTAAAGCAATTGTAATTGTAAGTTTCTTCATAAATTTAACACTCCTTTTGTTTTCTTATAAATTTAATTATCTTTCTAGCCCTGATAACTATACTTCATTTTTAAGAAAACAATAAGTGACCTAGTTTCCTTATTATTTTCAACTTAAAAGTAAGCTTTATTACCAGAAGCTATCTATGTTATTCTACCTATAGATTTCAATCCTCTGAAGTGTTTTTTCACCTCCTTTAAAGTTTTTGAAAAAGGTAGATTAACAACTAAAATAAAAAGCAGGAGAAAACCGGTGCCCCCCGAAATGATATTCAGCAGGAACAACAAGGGGTAACAAGTCGCTTACTGGAATATCATTTATGAAATTTTTTCACGCTTTCTCCTGCCCAAAACCTTAAGTCAAATTTTATTATGACTGACCGGTCATTCATAATATATCATAAAACTTTACTTGTTGTCAACTATATAATCATTTATTTCCTCAAATTTTTCAATTAAAATATCTTTAGCCTTCTCCTCAAAATCAAATTCTAATTGTAATTCACCATTAAATCTTCTATTTAAAAGAAATTTGAAAGCTTTGTCTTGATTTATTTTATTAATATAAGTAATAAAATCATTTAGTTTTAACTGATGTTTTTTTGATTTCGAGATATTATTTTTTTCATATTCTCTTTTTATCATCTGGAATAATTCAGGAAACAAATTATAGTATTTACTAATTGTAATTAAGCTATTTTTTAAATTTAAATAATAAAAATCATCTGCTGCTCCAATTAATTCTAAATTGGGATTTAACTTTTCTTTAATTTTTAAAAAATAATCAATATCTAAATCAAAAGGGTAACTCGAATTTATTATCAGCCCCCGTAGATTTTCATTAATATTAATTTTATCTATAACTTCATCATCTTCAAGAATCGATAAATCAGATGTATCTATAGAAATTAAAAACTCATTACAGCTAATTTCAGCTAAATAGTTAATAAGTTCTAAATAATTATCAAAAGAAAAATTTCTACTGCAATTTGTGATAGCTGAATTTTTAATTACTGAAACAAAATTCTTATTATATTTTTCTAATCTGTACAGCATATCCTGATAATCATTAATTGAATCAAAATTTATCTCAAGCATAAATTCTGCATCTGCTGGCATTAAATTAAGCATGTTTTCATAATATGATTTTCTTTGTTCAGTACTTAAATAATTATAACTAAATATGTTTTCTTTGATATAAAAAGAATTCGAATTATTTTGGAACTGATGATCAACTAAAAATTTAATTTTTTCGTAATCAATCTTTTTATCATTATAAAAATTAATAACGAGATTATTAATTTTATTCATAAAGTCACTCCCCAAAAATATACTATTACATTTTGAAGCCGGAATTTTTTAATCCCGGCTTCAGTATTTCTAATTATATATGCTTTTCTGCTTCTTCTTTTGGTATCCCTTTAATTTTAGAGATAATTACTGCTCTTAAATCAGTAATTAAAGAATAGAAAATTGGAATAACAAAAAGAGTTAAGAAAGTAGCAAATGTTAGACCACTTACAATTACAATTCCCATCGGCTGAGTTGATTCTGAACCCTCACCAATTCCTAAGGCTATTGGTAACAGACCAAGGATTGTTGTTAAAGCTGTCATCATAATTGGTCTCAACCTTACACTTCCAGCTGTTATAATTGCTTCAAGCTTTTCTGTTCCTTTACGCCTCAGCTGGTTAATATAATCAACCATAACAATAGCATTATTTACAACTATTCCTGCAAGGGTAATTAATCCCAAAACAGAGGCAACCGAAATTATGCTATTTGTAATATACATACCTAAAATAACTCCAATTACAGCAAGCGGTATGGTAAACATAATTGTAAAGGGATGGATTAAGGACTCAAATTGAGAGGCCATAACCATATAAATTAAAACTATAGCAAGTGCAAAGGCCATTCCTAAACTGCTGAATGACTCCTGCATATCCTGAAACTCACCTTCATAACTAAATCTATAACCATCAGGCAGCTCAATTTCGGAAAGCCGCGACTGAATCTGACCCATTACTGTACCTAGATCAACACCATGAATGTCTGCAGTTATTTCAGAGTATCTCTCCTGATCTTTACGCAAAATTTCTACAGGGCCTTCAGTTATTTCTAACTCTGCAATCCTGCTGAGGGGTATCATTTCCCCTGTTGGAGTTTGAATATTTAGCTCAGGCACCTGAGTCATAGTTTCTATTTGATCTTCTTCGAGACGAACTCTAATATCATATTCATCTCCTGCAATTTCATATCTAGTAGCAGTAGTACCACTAATTGCTGTCCGAACCGTATTTGCAATTTGGCTAACATTTAAGCCAAAACGACTAGCGATAGAGCGATTAACTTTAACCTGATATTCAGGTTGACCTTCGGAAAAACTATCTTCAATTTCTCGCAATCCTTCAATATCCTGAATTGCTGAAGTGGCTTTTAGAGTCTGCTCTTCTAAAATTTCAAGGTCATCACCTCTTAATTTTACATTAACAGGAGCTCCACCACCTCCACCGCCTCCACCACTCTGTTCTTCAACAGAAATGTCAACATCAGGTATTTCAACCTGCTGGCGTACGGATTCCATTATTTCATTTGTTGATCTATTTCTTTCTGCTAAATCCACAAGCTGCACATTAATATTACCAATATGACTGCTTGTATTAGAAGACATTCTACCTCCAGATCCAACAGTTGCGATTACTGTTTTGACTTCTTCTATATCCATCAAAGTAGACTCTATTTCTGTAGATACCTGATTTGAACGGCTAAGTGAAGTACCTACCGGAAGTTCATAACTAACTGAAAAAGCTCCCTGGTCTGTACTGGGCATAAATTCAAATCCTATCTGTGGTAAGAGGGCAAAACTTCCTGCAAGCATTACTACAAGCAAAACAACAAATACCCAGCGATGTTTTAATGCTCGAGCTAATAAACCCTTATAAATCTTCTTTATTCTGCCTTCTTCTTTGTTTCTTTCCAATTCTTCCGGTTTAACTTTAAGAATTTTAGAAGCAAGCATCGGAATTAATGTTAAAGCAACCATTAAAGATGCAATCAAGGAAAATGCTACAGTTAATGCTAAATCTTTAAATAACTGTCCAGCCATTCCCTCAACAAAAACAATCGGTAAAAATACTACCACTGTTGTAATTGTAGACGCTGCAATTGCCATTCCCACTTCTGATGATCCTTCGCGAGCTGCTTCGATTTTACCTTCTCCAAGACTCCGATAACGGTAAATATTTTCAAGAACAACTACAGCATTATCAACAAGCATTCCAACTCCCAGTGCCAGTCCACCAAGTGAGATAACATTTAAATTAACATCTGCAAAATACATTAAAATAAAAGTACCAATTATTGATATAGGCATGGCAGTTGCAATTATTATTGTACTGCGTATATTTCTTAAAAATAGGAAAAGAATAATTACAGCTAATAATCCTCCAACTACAGCATTTTGGCTAACACTGGCAATTGAATCCTCGATAAATTCTGACTGATCCATTGCTATAGAAAAACTATAATTAGGGTAGTCTTTTCTAATCCTATCCATTTCTTCTCTAACTGAAGCAGCTACTTCAACAGTATTAGCATCTGTCTGTTTCTGAATTGAAAGAGAAAGACTTCTTTCCCCATTAGTTCTGGCTAAAGTTGATAAATCAGCAAAACCATCTCTCACTTCAGCCAAATCTGATAGTTTAACCTGACCATTACCGACAGGAATATTAATATTTCGTATTTCATCTAAATTTGAAAACTTTCCTACTGTTCTCACTAGAAATTCTGTATCTCCCTGGAGTACATCCCCAGCAGAAACATTAACATTTTCTGCCCTAACTATATTAGTAATAGTGTCATAATCAAGGTTATAATGATTTAGCTTATCTCTTTTTACTGAAACAATTATTTCTCTTTCCAGTCCCCCCTGCATATTAACCTGGGCGACACCAGAAATTCTTTCTAAACGAGGAATTAATTCATTATCAACTTCTTCTTTTAATTCATCAATTTCTAAACCATCGGCTGAAACACCATAATTCATTATTGGCATCATTGATGGATCAAATTTAAAAATCATTGGAGCATCTGCATCTTCAGGTAATACAGCACTACTTATTAAATCTACTTGTTCTCTTAGATCCTGAACTGCAAAATCCATATCCCGACCCCAGTTGAATTCAACTACTACAGTTGATGAACCCATCGAAGATGTAGAATTTATACCTTTAACACCTTCTACAGTGGCTACAGAACTTTCAATTTGTTTGGTAATTAGATTTTCTACTTCTTCTGAACCAACACCTTCATATGTTGTAATGATTGCTGCTCCAGGAAAAGTGATATCCGGAAAAAGATCCAAGCTTAATCTTGATAATGCAACTGTACCTATCAAAAGCACCATCAAGATTATCATAGCTGTTGTAACAGATCTTTTTATCGAGAAATCAGATAACTTCATTAATTTCTCACCTCAACTGACTGACCATCCTGCAGGCTGCTCTGTCCACGAATAACTATTTCTTCGCCAGCACTTAGTCCCTCTATAACTTCAACTCTGCTGTCAGTTGTAATTCCAATTTTAATTTCTTTTCGAACTGCTTTACCAGCTTCAATAACAAATATATATGGCTGATTGCTGTTTAGATCAACAATGCTTTCAATAGGAACCACAACTGCTTCACCTGACTGTCCTTTTGATAACCTGACATCTGCAAACATACCTGCTCGCAATTTATAGTCAAGGTTTGGAACTTTAACTTTAACTAAAAATGTTCTGCTTGAAGGATCTGCAGCTGGAGCAATATTAGTAATCTCTCCCTCCATAAAATGCTGCATAGTTTCAGCTCTTACTTCTACTATATCTCCTCTTTTAATAGCAGATGCTGTGGATGCCGTTACATCAATCTCTGCATACAACTCCTCTACATTCAGCAGATTAACTACTGTCTGACCATTAGCAATCATTTCACCTTCATCTACATTAACCTGGTTAACAAGTCCGGTAAATGGAGCAGTTATTTTTGTTTTAGAAATTTGATCTTTAATCTGATCAAGGCTTGCTTCTGCCTGTCTTACTGAGGCCAAACCGGCTCTTACTCTTTCAGCTCTAGGCCCTCTTTCTGCTTCATCTAAATTAGCTTTAGCAACTTCTAAATTGCTTTGTGCACCATTCACCTGACTGCGTGCATTTTCAAGCTGCTGTTTTAATTCTGTAGGATTGTTATAAGTTTCTTTTGTTAATTCGTAATTTCTTTCTGCTACTGAAAGTGAGGTTTGAGCCTGCTCTAAAGAGATTTTTGCATTTTCATAAGAGTTTTCAGCATTATCAAATTCTTTTTCTGAAATTACATTGTCTGCCAATAAATTTTTTGATCTCTGATAGTCTTTTTCCGCCTGTTCAAAATTAATTTGTGCCTGATTTAATCCCTGTCTTGAATTTTCAAGCTGCTGTTCAGCACTTACAAGCTGCTGTTCTAGAGCCCGACGGTTATTAAATAATTCTTCCATTAAACTCAGATTAGTTTTCGCACTTTCCAGACTAGTTTTAGCATTTTCATAAGAAGATCTAACTCTTGCCAGTTCTTCTTCAGTCGCACCATTTTTTAGTTCTTCATAATTTGCCCGAGCACTTTCTAATGAAGCCTCAGCCTGTCTTTTTTGTATTAATAATGCTTCATCATCAATTTTTATTAATTCTGATCCTGCTTCAACTTCATCACCAATTTCTACACTTACATTTTCGGCAACTCCACCAGTCTGTGCAGGGATATTTACATCCTGAATAGGAGATAGAGTACCTGTAATTATCTCATCTAAACTTATATCTTCTGTCATTGACTCTGCTGTTTCTACAATTTGTCCATTCTGAGCAGATACCACACTGCTGATAAATAAGATGGCAATAAATAAAACAATAATTTTTTTATTTTTCATCGTTTATCACATCCTCGAAATATTCTTTTAAACGTCCACTTTTATATAGAGTTCTAAATTGTTCAATTTCATAACTATATTCTGACTGCAGCAGAGCTATTTTAGATTGATTATAAGTAGCTTGAGCATCTATGACATCAGTATTACTAGCTACCCCTGCTTCATAACTCTTGTTTGCAATTTCTAAGTTTTCTACTGCATTTTCTAAAGAGAGTTTTTCTAGTTCAATTTTTTCTTCACTCTCTTTAACAGTTAAAATATATTCTTCAACCTCTATATCCAGATTTTCCAGCAGATCCTGTTGATTATTTGCTAATTTCTGCAGCTCATTTTCCTGCTTATCAGCATTTATCCCGCCTTTGCCTCCATCATATAAAGGTACATTTACTCCAAGAGTCATTGACCAACTTTTTTCATCCATAAACTCATCTCCCTGCCAATCATAAGAACCATTGAGAGAAACACTTGGACGGTAATACTGGCCCTCTAATTTTTGATTCAATTTTACAATTTCCTTATTTAATTCTAAAATCATCAGCTGAGAATCATTTTCTACAGCAGTTTGAAATAATTCTTCTTGTTTTAAACTGAAATCAAAGTTGGCTTCTGGATTCTCAAGAGTAAACTCAGCTTCATAATTTAATAATTGTGCCAGACGACGGCGAGCAATTTTTAAATCATTTCTGGCTGCTGTTAGCTCCTCTTCTGCATTTCTTTGTTCAATCTGACTCTGCAGTAAATCTCTACGGATAGCTATTCCTGCCTCCAAATTATTTTTTACTACTCGAAGATGTTCATTTACAGTATCTAAAGCCTCTTCCCTAATTTCAACCATTCCCTCAGCCTGTAAAACTCCATAGTAGGCCTGAATTAATGAAAAGATCTGATCTTCAACTGTTTTTTCATACTCAGTTCGTGCAATTTCTAAACCATAGCCAGCAATCTCCTTCTGCATTCCTACCTTTCCTCCCAACCAGATTGGCTGAGTTAAAGAAATTGAAGTTGAATAATTTTCATCAGTTCCAGTCATTAATTGAATTTCATCAAACTTTGTATAAGAGCTCTGCAGATCTAAGCTTGGAAAATAACTTCTCACTGCTAAATCTATATCTTTTTCAGCATTTTCTATGTCTCTTCGGGTATTTTTTAAAGTTCTATTATTTTCAATTAATAATTTTACTGCTCCATCTAATTCTAATTCTCCGACTGCAAAAACTGCAGAACTGGAGAAGAATAGAATTAATAATAAGAAAACTACTAAAACTATGTTTCTCTGCTTCATATTATTTTTCATCTTATCAATTCTCCTTTCGACTTATTCCATACATTATAAAATCGTAAATAAAATCAACCTGTTTTTCTATTTCAGTTTTTCTATCCAATAATTCTTTTGTCTGAGGAGTAAATAAAACTGATAAAATTAAAGATGCCATATCAGCATGATTTTTACTTTTAATAACACCCTCATCAATTCCCTGCTCAATAATTTTAGCAACAACACTGATATTTTCTTGATGTTTAGCCTCTATAGTATTTTTAAATTCACTGCTGATTAACTCAACATTATTCCTAAATACATCAATCATATTCAAATGATCTATAAAAGTATTTAATACACAATTAATCAAATTGTATATTTTTTCTTTACTATTTTTATCAGACTGGGATATCTTTTTGAATTTATCATTAAAATAGTTCATCCCATTTATTGTGATCTCCCTAAACAAATCTTCTTTACTGTCAAAATGCCAGTAAAGTGTCCCCTTGCTTATTCCAGCACCTTCAGCTATTTCTGACATCGAAACTGCATGATAATTACTTTTAGAAAAAAGCTGAACTGCTGAAGTTAAGATTTTTGTTCTTGTATCTTCTGACATAAAAACCTCCTTTTGATTACTTTGAAAAGTTTCTCGACTAACCGGTCAGTTGTCATTATATATCTTAATTATTTTTTTGTCAACCGTTTGGTCGAGTAATAATAAAATTTTTTTCTTTTATTATTTAAATTACTTTAATTTCTATCTATTCAACTGTATAATCATCAATATCTATCGCATCTCGGTCTTTTCTGCTTTTCTCGATATCCGGGTCCCCTTTATCATATTTTCCCAGTAGATTTTTTAAAATTGGCCACATTACTACGAAAACTGCTATATCATCTAATTGACCCAGAATTGGAAAAAAATCACCTACTAAATCAAATGGAAAAATTAGATAAGCTATAGGAACTAAAAATAAAGCTTTTCTAGATATTTTAACATCAGAATCTTTCATAAATTGTACAATTTTAACAACGGTTGTCAGACTTTTAGACATTGATCATCACCTCATTTTTAAATTATATACCTCTTTTCCTACTATTACAATAAGTGATTTTACATTATCCTTTAATATTATTATGACACTTAACTTTTTATGTCAGATAATAAAAAATTGTTTATTTAAAATAAAAAAGTGACCCCTATAAAAGCAGATCACTTTTTTAAAAAATTTATTTGATTTTTGATTCTAATTAATAAATATAATCGCCGCTTTTTTTGGCATCGGCCGCTTTACCATTATCAACAGGTTCAAATGCTGGAACTACAGCACCTTCATATTCTTCAATAATAAATTCCTCAACTTTTTTAGAATTAATAATTTTTCTTAATACCTTGATTTTTTCACTATCTACATTTTCAGCTTTCACAGCTACAACATTCACATATGGTGAGTCACTGCCCTCGATCACTAATGCATCTTCTAAAGGATTTAAATCGGCCTCAAGCGCATAATTGGTATTAATTACTGCTGCAGCAACATCAGGCAGTACTCTAGGCAGCTGTGCAGCTTCTAATTCTTCAAATTTAAGATTTTTCGGGTTTTCAACAATATCAATTGGTGTAGCACTTAGATTTGTTGGATCCTCTAAAGTAATTATTCCTTCGTTATGGAGTAAGAGTAATGCTCTACCTTCATTTGATGGATCATTTGGTACAGCAATTGAAGCTCCCTCAGGGATTTCCTCAAGACTTGTATATTCTTCAGAATATAAGGCAATTGGCTCAATGTGTACTTTAATAACCGATTTTAAGTTCAAACCACGATCAGAGTTAAACTGATTTAAATAAGGGATATGCTGAAAATAATTAGCATCAATACTGCCGTCATCTAAAGCTAAATTTGGTGTTACATAATCTGTGAACTCTACTATCTCTAATTCAATTCCCTCTGCTGCTAAATCATCTTTTATAAATTCTAATATTTCTGCATGAGGTACAGGAGTAGCTCCCACCTTAAAGACATGATCATCCGCCTGAACAGCACCAGCAAATACAAAAGTCAAAAGAACTAAAACCAAAATTGTTTTCTTTAACATAATTATCTCTCCTCTTCTACTCGTTTGATTTTTATTAAATTAAATCTGATTTTTAGCTTCAGAAATAATTTACAATTATATTTTATATTAACTAAGATTAAAATTTAAAAATAGTAATCACTTTACTAACTTCTGTGGTCATAAAATGAAGCAATCTGATTACCAAAAAATTGAATTAACTGAACCATTATTACAAGTACTACAATTGTCTCCAGCATAATAGGCAGCTGAAAACGCTGGTATCCATAGCGGATAGCGATATCGCCGAGACCACCCCCACCAATTGCTCCTGCCATTGCAGAATAACTAACTAAACTGATAGCAGTCAGTGTTAGCCCCAGGATAATTGCTGGCAGTGATTCTGGCAGTAAGACCTTGAATACAATTTGCAGCGGGCTGGCTCCCATTGACTGAGCTGATTCTACAACCCCATGGTCAATTTCTAAAATTGCATTATCTGTAACTCTTCCCATAAAAGGAATAGCTGCCAGAGATAAGGGAACTACTGCGGCATTTGTACCAATTGAAGTTCCTACAATTAATCTTGTTAAAGGAATTACCGCTACCATTAAAATAATAAATGGAATTGAGCGACCAATATTAATTATTCCATCTAAAACAAAATTTAGAGGCTTATTGGGCAATATATGACCGGGTCTAGTAATAGTTGTTAAAACCCCCAGGGGAATCCCTCCAACTATTGCAAAAAATAGAGACATACCAACCATATATAGGGTTTCTAATAAACCACTGAGCATTAAATCATTATAGCGAGCTAAATCTGTAATAAAATTAAACATCTTCTAACACCTCAACTCTTAAATCCTTACTTCTCAAATAAGCTATACTTTCCTCTATATTTGTTAACTGTCCTTCTAAATCTAAAACTAAAGTTCCAAATGGTACACCCTGAATCTCATCAATATTACCATATAATATATTGGCATCTACTGAATAATGTTTTACCAGGTCAGAGATATGAGGATCATGAGTTGTTTCACCAACAAAAGAAACTCGAATCAATTCTCCCGGTCTTTCTGCTTTAACATGTTTAATAATTCTCTCTGGTAAGTCAAAATCAATAACTGAACTTATAAATTTCTTTGTTAACGGCTGTTGAGGGCTGGAAAAAATATCAATAATTGACCCTTCTTCAATAATCCTTCCAGATTCTAAAACAGCTACTCGATCACAAATATCTTTAATTACACCCATCTCATGTGTGATTAAAATAATTGTTAAATTCATTTCATCTCTAATTTTAGCCAAAAGTTCTAAGACTGATTTAGTACTTTCAGGATCAAGAGATGAGGTTGCTTCATCGGATAATAATAAATCAGGATTGTTTGCTAAAGCTCTGGCAATACCTACTCTCTGCTTCTGGCCGCCTGATAGTTGGGCTGGATAATGATCTGCTCTATCTGATAAACCTACCAGCTCAATAAGTTCTTTTGCTTTTTTTCTTCTCTCTTTTTTCTTAACCCCGGCAATCTCAAGTGGAAAAGCTACATTTCCTAATACAGTGCGAGAAGATAAAAGATTAAAGTGCTGAAAAATCATCCCAATTTTTTGTCTGGCAGCTCTCAAATTTTGGGAGCTTAATTCAGTCAAATCAGTTCCGTTAATATTGATAGTCCCCGCAGTCGGTTTTTCTAAAAGGTTGAGCATTCGGATCAAAGTACTTTTGCCGGCTCCACTTGGTCCTATCATTCCAAATATTTCACCATCAGCAACCTCCAGATTGAGGCCGTTTATTGCCTCTACTTTTCCCTGAGCTGCATGATAATGTTTAGTTAAGTTTTCAATTTTTATCAATAGTAATCACCCTCTATAAATAATAAAACTGCTCCAAATATCAAGAGCAGTTAGAAATGAAAAAAATCCTCATGAGAGGATTCAGTTACCTCTCATCTATCATTCCTTTCCGGAATGCTGGAATTAGCACCTTACTAAAGATTTTAAGTAGGTTGCCGGGTATCTTAGGGCCAGTCCCTCCACCGCTCTTGATGATTTTTATTTTCTTTTTAAGTTATTTAGTAGTTTATCACTCAATTTTAACTCTGTCAAGGATTATTTTTAATTGTTATCAACCTTATGGAAAATTATCTATTTAGCTGATGCCAGTTGATAATTAATTCAGCTTAAATCACTTCTACATTTTTACGCATTTGAATTCCTGAACCACCCTTTTTACTTTCTACACTTGTAAAATCAAGCCTTTGATCAGGAAGCTCATATAAAAACCTGGATGGAATAATCTGCTTATACTGCCCCTGTTCATTTGAAAGTTTTTGTTTAGAAAAAGAAATGAATAATAATTTTTCTGCTCGAGTCATTGCCACATAAAATAATCTCCGCTCTTCTTCAACAGCATATGGGTTTTGACCAGAAGCTTTTTCTTCCAGACTCTTCAGGTGTGGAAAAACTTCTTCTTCAGCTCCTATCACAAAAACCACAGGAAATTCTAATCCTTTAGCAGAGTGAGCTGTCATTACCTTTACTTTTTCCTGATTATCTTCAGTGATATCTTTGTCTGAAATCAATTTATTAATCAATAAATAATCATAAAGACCTCGCCCAGGGTTATTTTTTTGAAAATCAGCCATATTACTTAAAAACATATTCATATATTTTTTTCGACTTTCAGAATCATCTAATTCTGCCAGAACATTTTGATCAAAGTCTATTCTTTCATATAATTCCACTGCTTTTTTGTGCATCGGCAGTTTTTCTTCACGCAAATCATGGATACTGTCAATAACCCGACGCTGAAATTCAATAATATTTGCTGCTTTATTATTGCCAATTCCTTTGACAAGAGTAGGGCTTTCAAAAACATCTGTAATCTTCATTCTGTTTTCACGTGCATATTTATTTATTTCACTTAACAAGATTTCTCCGACTCCATGAACTTCAATTCTAAATAATCTTTTTAAAGCAAGACGATCATTTGGATTAACCAGCAATTTAAGGTAATTAACAAAATAACGGATTTCCTGGCGGTCAAAAAAACTAACTCCGCCTACAAGTTGATGTGGAATTCTAAATTTGGGCAGCTGATTTTGCAGCTGTATAGACTGAAAATGACTTCTACACAATACTGCAATATCACTCAGCTTATAATTATAAAAATCTACTAGATTGTTTATTCTCTTACAGACATACTTAGCTTCAACCAAAGGGCTTTCTGCACCAGCAATAAAAATTGGGGCTCCATCATCTGCTTTTGTCCAAGCTTCTTTGACTTTATTCTGCTTATTATTGTTTATTAACTGATTCGAGGCAGAAATAATATTATTTGAACTTCTATAGTTTCTTTCAAGTTTTATTACTTCGGCCTCCGGATAATCATGCTCAAATTCTAAAATATTACTGATATCAGCTCCGCGAAAGCCATAAATTCCTTGCCAATCATCGCCTACCACAAAAATATTATTTTGGGGTCTGGCTAACAAAGAAATCAAATGGTATTGAGAATGATTAACATCCTGATATTCATCAACCTGAATATATTTAAATTGATTCTGATATTTTTCTAAAATCTCTACATCAGATTCTAAAAGTTCTATTGTCTTTTTAATCAAATCATTAAAGTCAAAACAATTATTGTTTGTTAAAACTCTTTCGTATTCTCTATAAATTCTGCTTACAATTTGATAAAAATGCTTGGAACCCTGGTTGTTTTTCTGTGCATATTTTTCTGTTAAATCATTCGAAATTACCAGTTCCATTTTTGCTTTAGATATTATATTAAAGATCATTTTTGGATCATACTCAGTCTCTTCTAAGCCAAATTCAAAAATAATATCTTCTATTATTGCAATTGAATCAGCTGTATCATAAATTAAACAACCTTCAGAACGGTTAACTTTTTTTAAGTTATCTCTAAGTATTTTTAAACAAATACTGTGAAAAGTACCCAAATTCATCTCATCTATAATCTCAGATCCAATTAGTTTACTAATTTTAGCTTTCATGTCATCTGCAGCTCTATTAGTAAATGTAACTGTTAAAATATTTTCTGGGCTCACACCTGCAGCAATCAAATTTGCTGTTCTATAAGTTAAAGTTCTGGTTTTACCACTTCCTGCACCTGCAAGTACCAGCACCGGACCCTTTAAAGTTTGAGCTGCCAGCTTCTGTTTTTTATTTAAATCGTCTAATAAATGGCTCATTCTAATCTCCTTCTATTGTCAGAATTTTTGCTTGAAAAAGCAAATAAAGCTGTCAGCCAATTAAAATACTTAATCAGCAGACAGCTAATATTTATGATGCAGCAATTTCTAATTATATATAATTTTTATTCAAAAAACAAGCTTTGATTTAGTGAATTATTCTACAATTAAACTCTCGATTTCAATTGATTCTGAAAGCATTCCATTTTCGAGTAGAAAAGCCTGCGTTTTTTGCAATTCATTAATATCTGATTCTGTGATTTCAGGATTAAAGTCGTACCAAGAATACATCTGCTTAACATCGTCTTTAGAAATTCCTGTCTCTTCCGCCACTATCGAAAAAGTTTCTCCTGGATTATCTTCCATGAATTTTAAACTTTTCTGATGAACTTTGAGATAACGCTCAACAACTTCTGGATGTTGGTCTAAAAACTCACCACTTACGGCTATTACAATTGTTGCATCTAGAAGGCCCTCACCACTTTCGATAATATGAGCTCCATTTTCTAAAGCTTGAGGCACAGCCGGTCCAGCAACTAGTGCAGCATCCGCACTCCCTGTTAAAAGAGCAGAAATCCCTCTGGAAATCCCTAAATTAACAAATTCAAGGTCATTTAGATCTAAATCATTTTCTACCAGTGAAGCCAAAAGCAGCTGGTGTAAAATAGTTCCTTTTGGTCCCACAACTTTTTTACCTTTAAGATCAGCAGTAGTTTGAATATTAGGATCTTTAGCCATAATATTAAAAGCTTTTGGGGCCCGACTGTAAGTTCCAATCATCTTAATATCAACTCCATTTGCTGCAGCTAAAATTAAAGAAGTCCCTCCTAGAGCATTGCAAAAATCTAAAGAACCTGCAGCAACAGCCTGTGTCATCTTAGAACCTTGTGTAATCTCTGGAAAGCTGACCTCTATTCCATCTGGATTAAACTCTTTTTCAAATAATTCATTTTCTTTTTCGATTATTGAAGGAACATTTAAAGGTAGTTTAACATAAGAAATAGCTACTTTTTCTGGCTTTGAAGCCAAAAGAGTTGTTGTTCCTGCTGAAAAAATAAAAATAGTAATTAAAATAATTGTTAAGATATTCATCATTTTTCTTTTCATTAAAATCATTCTCCTTTTTTATTTAAAATAATCATAAATCAATTTTGGCCTGCTGTGATTCTGATAAATTTTATTCAAATCTAACTTTATTAAGCTTTAAGTTCAGATAATATTTGATCTTTTAACTCAATATATTTTTCTTTATTTCCAGAAAAACTAAATTCATTTTCTAAATTAAACTGCTCAATAACTTCTCCTGAATCCATTACTAAAACTTGATCACCTAAAAAAATTGCTTCATCAATATCATGAGTAACAAAAATAACTGTTTTATCATTTTCTGAAAATATATTTTTCAATTCCTTCTGCAGCTTGTATCTATTGAAGGCATCAAGAGATCCTAGAGGTTCATCCATTAAAATCAAATCTGATTCAAAAATCAAAGCTCTTCCTAAAGCAGTTCTTTGGGCCATCCCTCCAGAAATTTGGTCAGGATAAGCATCCCTAAATTCCTTTAAACCCAGAAGCTGCAGCTGTTCTTCAACTTTTGGTTGAATTTTATCTCTTTTTATCCTGTTTTTTAAAGGGAAAATAATATTTTCTGCAACTGTTAACCAGGGCATCAACCTTGCTTCTTGAAAAACTAGAGAACTCCTTATTTTATCTGTTCCTGATATCTGGCCTGAACTAGCTGTTTCAAGCCCTGCTATTATTCTGAGAAAGGTACTTTTACCACAGCCACTTCTCCCAACTATTGTTGTAAAACTTCCAGTATCTATCTCTAAGTTTATATTATTTAAGGCCCTGATTTCTCGACCTTCAATCTTATATTTTTTAGTTAAATTTTTGATTTGAATAATTGATTTCATTATCTTTCCCTCCAGAATGTATTAATTTTTGAGTAAATTTGAAAAAGAAATAATCAATTAAATAACCAAAAATACCAATTGTAAAAACACCGACAATTATAATATCAGGCCGAGAAAGCTGTTCAGCATCAATTATCATATAACCTATTCCAGCTGAGGCAGCGATTAATTCTGCTCCAATTAGAGAGCGCCAACTGTAACCTAATGCTATCTGCATCCCCACAATAATTGAAGGTACAGCCTGGGGTAAAATAATTCGATAAAAAATTTCCCATTTACTTAGGCCAAATATTTCCCCAACTTCTTTTAACTTTGGATCACAGCTGCTGATTCCACTAAGAGTGTTTAAAAAAACTGGGAAAAAGGCAGCAAGAATTATAACTGTTATTTTGGGCTCTTCTCCTATTCCCAGCCATAAAATCAAAATTGGAATTAAAGCAATAGGAGGAATGTGACGAATAAATTCTAAGGTTGGAGTAACATAATCTTTCAGCCAATCGTTTAAGGCAATTAAAAGTGCAAGTGAAAATGCAGCAGTAAAGGTTAGGCTGAATCCTATAAATACTCTATAAAAACTCACTAATAAATGTTTGAAAAGCAATCCATTTTTAAGTAACCCTAAAAGAGTTTTCAATACTCTAGTCGGAGACGGAAGGATATAAGAATTAAAAAATCCAGATTCACTTCCTAAGTACCAGCAGATTAAAATTAATAATGGCAAAATCAAAGCTTTAATCTTTTTGTCTTTTGGTTTCACTCAACCCCTCCTTTACTATTAGTGAAATTTATAATTTGTTCTCAAAAAAATAATCCCTATCTTGACATAGATAGGGATTATAAATATCATTTAATAAAGTTTCTCTTAATTCAGCCTACTATTACTAAAATAGAAAGCCTTATCTCAAGCTGACTTTTTTAATCCCTCAAATCGGATTTTTAAATCCCATTTTTCAGGTTATATAATTTTTAATTGGAAATAATTGGTCGCGCAGCCGGAAGGTGCACGTTATTTATACAGTTTAAAATACTCTTCTTTACTTGGAATATGACCAAGTACAGCCACACATCCAGCTACCTGGGCACTACCAAGATAAGTTCGAGAATCAGATGGTCCAATCCGCGATTGATAGTTACGGGTTGTAGTGGTAAAAGCTGTAGCTCCAGATCCAATCCGCCTTTTATTTCCCATACAAAGTCCACAACCAGGCATAATTACTGTTGCTCCAGCATGGGTAAGTTTAGCCATAGTTCCATCAACAATTAATTCTTCATAAATATCACGTGAAGCAGGACCAACAACTACATTAACATCCTGTGGAATCTGATGACCTGCAATTATTTCTGCTGCTTCTTTAATACTTTTTAAATCTCCACCCACACAGCTGCCGATATAAACCTCATCAATCTTTTCTCCCTGAACCTCGCTTATAGGAGCAACATTATCGGGATGATGTGGTTTAGCAACTAGTGGTTCAGAAAGTTCTTCTAATGGAATTTCAATTTCTGCTGCATATTCTGCATCTGCATCAGCTTCAAATAATACTGGATCTTCTAAGTATTTTTCTATCGCTTTTATTGTGTTTTTAACAGATGGAGAAGAATCAGCATCAGGTCTAGCTTTTAGATACTCCAGATTCCCTTTTATAGTTTCAATAGTCAGCTCATCAGAGGGGACTACTCCTGCTGAAGCACTTCGTTCTGCTACAGCATTTGTGAGAATATAGCGTTCATCTGAAGATAAAAAGTCCACACCTTCCATCTCTATAATTCTTCCATTATAAACATCTTTACCTACAGTTTTATCTGCATAAATCACCAGAGCAGAAACTAAATCACGTGCAGTTATACCAGCAGGTGGTTGACCTGTAAATTTAACTTTAACAGATTCGTCCATAGTTAAATCCTGCTTGCCATATTTCATAACTCCAGCCACAATATCTGAGGCAGCTGGAAAAGAAACTCCCCGTGGAGTTCTTGTGTGGGAATCTCCACCAACAATCACATCAGTTGGCAGTACAAAACGATTACCAATCGTATGAATTATACCTTCACCAGTCTGCAGGCAAACTCCTCCTCGCTCAGTCACAAAATCATGCAAAAATTTATGGGTATCCCTTTCTGCGCTTGAAGGACACTCTCCAGTATGGCAGAGTGACTGTACAACAAATTCTGCACCAAAGTCCCCACCTGCCATTGACTGATATTCATCCATAGTCATTGGACCAGTTGTATCCTGAGAAAAAGCCCCTCTCATCTTCACCTGAGCAGTTTCTCCAGGCAAAATTGTATCTTTTCCATCAAGCCTATTATAAGCTACTATCTTCTGAGCCAGAGTTTGAGCTGGTTTAGAATCTTCTTTGACAACATTTTCTTCAGCAGGAGTTTTAACATCTCCAGTCTTAATACCATTGTCGCGGCAGTAAGCAAGAGCCATAGTCTGAAGTTCGTTTGCTGCATCAAAATAAGTCATGCCTCCAGCAGCGATCTTCTTCAGTTTATAATCAATTGGTAATTTTATTTCAAGTTCTAAATTATCATTAACAAATAGCTTTTTTTCTTCAAGATTTACTTTAAGCTTATCTCCTTCTTCAATCTCAGATGTATCTGCTTCCAGAGGTAAAATTCCGGAGGCAACCAGTGATTCTTTAAATATGGGTGCAAAACTTTTGGCGATTACAACTCCACCTTTTTTCTTTTCTGGCTCCCCTTTTACAGGTTCCCCTAAAAGCTGCTGCATAGTATAAGTAGCAGATTTTCTTGAAGATCCTTCACCAAGTGCTTTACCAGCTGTGAAAAATACATTAGAACAGTCTGCTTTAAGCTCATTTAATCTTCCCCAAAGGTTTTCTTCATCATCACGACCATCCATTACAAATTGAGCATGACGAGGTTGGTCTGTACGGCTGTTAGCATTTTTAGAAGGGCTTAAGTGGCCGGTCGTAATATTATCACCGACTCTTAAAGATACACCATTATATTCAGGCTTAAGTTCCCAGTTTTCAGCAAAATCTCTGTAAGACCAGCTTAACATTAACTCATCAATTTTCTTTTTGAAATATGGATTCTCTGCTGCAAGTTCTACTAATTTCTCAAAATCAGATTTTGTTACTAGTACTGTATCTTTTAAAATTTCAGTAATCTGATCTCGATAGATTTCTTTAGCAAATAAATCAATAAGTCGAGAAGTTGCTGCCCCACCTTTCATATCTGCCAGCAGCTTTAAAGCTTCATCTGAGCTTAAATATTGATTTTCTTCATCTCTAATTGCGGCTTCTTTAATCACTTGAGCCAGGCCTTCAGCCTTAACATGTGAAGCGGGAAATGTCCCTCTCTTAACCTCCTGAGAAATCAAACGCAAAAGTAATTCATCAAGTCTTTCCTGCTTAAATATTTTAAATTCTTCAGATTCTAAACCATCTAATTTTAACCCAGCAAAAAGACAATCTACTTCTTCTGCTTCTAAGGGTCTGGGATCAAGTCCATAAGCATTTTTTCTGGCCGCTGCTTTTTCCTTATATCTATTTAAACAACTAATTAATTTTCCCTTTTCAGCTTTCATTTACTAATCTCTCCTCTCTTATCTTAAAAATATAAGCTTATATTAATTATAATTCGGAAATTATAGCTTCTGTTATTTGATCAGTGGAAGCACTGCCCCCTAAATCTCCAGTCAAAACTTTTCCTTCATTCAAAACAAAAGAAACTGCATTTTCTATTTTATCTGCAGCCTCAGTTTCTCCAAGATGCCTCAGCATTAGAACTGAAGAAAACAAAAGGGCTACCGGATTTGCTTTGTTTTGACCTGCAATATCTGGAGCACTACCGTGAACCGCTTCAAAAACAGCTATTTCATCACCTAGATTCATCCCTGGAGCTAAGCCTAAGCCACCAATTAAACCTGCTCCTAAATCAGAAACAATATCTCCATAAAGATTAGGCATAACTAGAACATCGTATTGTTCCGGATACTGCACCATCTGCATGCACATATTATCAACAATCTTATCATCAAATTCAATTTCTGGATTTGTCTTTTTATATTTTTCAGCAACTTTGCGTGCTTCTTCTAAAAATAAACCATCACTAAATTTTAAAATGTTAGCCTTATGCACAGCTGTAACTTTTTTTCGACCTTCACGAACTGCATATTCAAAAGCTCTCTCTGTAATTTTCCGTGATGCTTTACGGGTAATAATTTTTATACTTTCTGCTGCTTCATCACCGACATAATGTTCAATACCCACATAAAGTCCTTCTGTATTTTCTCTAAAAACTACCATGTCTATATTTTCATCTTTGGCAAATTTTTTAGCATGTACTTTTAATGGTCTAACATTCGCATATAAATTCAATTCTTTTCTTATTGCAACATTAACGCTGCGAAACCCACTGCCTACCGGTGTTGTAATTGGTCCCTTTAAAGCTATTTTATTTTTTCTGATTGACTCAAAAACTTTTTCCGGAAGCGGAGTTCCATATTTATCCATCACTCCAGCTCCCGCTTCTACCTTATCCCAATTAATCTTTACACCCACAGCCTCAATGATTTTAGCTACAGCCTCTGAAATTTCAGGTCCAATTCCATCTCCAGCAATCATCGTTACATTATGCATTCTCTTTACTCACTACTCCTTTTAATATTTTTAGTTATTATAGCATAGAATGGGTATGTTTTTCCAGTTGATCATATTCTTCCTGACTCATTCCTTTATCACCAGGCATAATTCCAGGAGAATTTTCTCCATGATAATCAGAACCACCTGTAATTAGAAGACCCAATTCTTCTGCAATTTTCTTGTATTTTTTTGTTACTTTTTGATTATGTTTTGTTTGATAAACTTCAACACCTTTAAGACCAACATCTTTTAGCCGAGAAATCTCTTTTTTATCAAGAGCTTTACCATGATTAATTATATGAGGATGAGCGATAACCGGTATTCCACCAGCTTTTAAAATCACTTCTATTGCTTCAGCTGGTAATACATTTTTCTTTTCAACATAAGCTTTTCCTCCACCTGCAATAAATTCCTCAGTAAAAGCCTCCCCAATATCATTGATATAACCTTTTTCAATCATTGCTCTCGCTATATGTGGTCTTCCCAGGCTAACTCCTGTAGCATATTTTTTTACATCTTTAAAATCTAAGGGATAACCCATTTCAGTTAATTTTTCAATCATTTTATGAGTTCTTTCTACTCTAGAATCTAAAATCGCCTCTGTTAATCCAAGCAGTGCATCATTTTCTAGATCAACAAAATAACCTAAGATATGATATTCTGCCTCTCCTCTATAAGTAGATATTTCTATCCCTGAAATAACTTTTAAGCCTTTTTCCTTTCCTAACTGCTGTGCTTTTTTAACATTAGTTACATTATCATGATCAGTAACAGCAATTATCTTCAAACCTAAATCTATACATGTCTCTACTAATTCTGCTGGAGTTGAAGCTCCATCAGATGCAGTTGTATGCATATGAAGATCAATTTTCTTTCTTTCCTTAAATATATCTTTAGCCATAAAATATCAAGCTCCTTAAGAGTAATTTTTAACATAAATTTACTTAAAAAGAGATTTTAATACTCAATACTCTTTAATTTTAAATACCCTCTCTAAGATACATTTATAGTTTATCAGAAAATGTTTAAAATAACATTAAATATTATACATTAATTAAATTAATTTAAATTCGTCCCCGAATATAATACCAGACAAGACCAATCCATTCATGCAGTGCCGATAAAGTTGCGCTTAAAGCACTTCGATTTGGCAGATAATCTAACCAGCTAAACTGATGGTCATAGATAAATCCTGAGTGAACTATTAAAAAATCGATATTTTGAGCTTTAAAAACTGCCGCTGAACGTAAAATATGATAGGCTGAACTCACTAAATATACTTTTTTTATTTCATTATCCTTAATCCATTTTTTTAAATAAACGGCATTTTCAAAGGTTGTTTGAGCACGATTTTCACTAATATAATAACTTTCATCCATCCCTATTGAAGTTAAAAACTCTAGAGCAGCTTCTGCCTCTGAAATTTTTTGCTGACCAATAGCGATCCCCCCTGAATAAATCAAAGGTGTCTCTAATTTGCGATGCAGCTGATATCCTTTTACTAGTCGCTGCAGACTATGAACAGAGGGTTCTGCTTTCTCAGAAGAATAATAATTCAAACCGCCACCAAGAACAACAATTGGATGTTTGGCAAAGGCAGTAACCGAATTTCTCTCGGCATAATTTTCTAGAGGATGGAGTAAAAGTTGGACTCCAAAAGCTGTTGATAGAAAAAAACAAAGTAAAAGAGCTAGCACAGCAGTAATTTTAATTATAGTTGATTTTGTTTTTTTGAATAAATAAATAGTTAATATTAAAAACAAAAAAACAAAAAGTCCTGGCGGCATAATCAAAGAAGCAATTATTTTTTCTAATGCTAGCATAAAACCCTCCTTAAAAAACCCCGCAGACGCGGGGTTATATTAATCATAAGATTTATCTTTAAAACTTATTAATTAAGACCTGGAAAAAGCATTTCTAAGAAATCTATTTTTAAATAGCTGTCCATTGTTTCAAAAGTATCCTGATTCTTTATTTCACGCTCAGTGCTCTGATATTCAACCCAGGCCATTGCTGACCAGGAAATACCCCGCATTGCAGAAAATTTATTAAATAAATGAAGAGCCGATTTAACTTCATGGTATTGAGAATCCATCCCTCTTGCTTTAAGGTAATGATGCAAAAACTCTTCTTCCTCTCCCTGGTTAAAAATAAAATTTGTTTTCCAGAGAGTAGTTGTTGGAACCATAAAATGACTCAAATCCTGAAGTGGAGTTGTAATTAATGGTTTTTCCCAGTCTACTAAATAAGCAAGTTTGAATTTATCGTCAATAATAAAATTATTAGAATTCACTTCGGTATTTACTACTGCAGCTGGAAAAAGATCCATCAGTTCCGACTCTTTTCCTTTCTTTTTAAACATCTCTGCTTTCATTTTTATTAAAAATCTTTTAATCTCAGGTACTGCTAGTTTTGAATTGAAATATTGCTCGAGCAGTGTCTCACATTCATCCCAAATTGCAGTTAAAGGTTTTTCTTCCCTGATCAATCTCTCTGCTTTCGAACTATCTAATTTATGTATTTTCGCAAAGACCTCAGCGGCAGTTTTTAAATCTTTTTGATAATCTAAGTGACGTCCTGGTAGATATTCCATCATTAATAAACCATAATCAATTTTTTCTTGAGAGTTATCAAGATAAAATGGTCTTGGTGTTACTCCAGATGGTGCCAGTGTTTGAAGAGCAGAAAATTCATAACCAATTTGATCATCAAGATGCATCTGGCTGCCCAAATTGACCCTAAGTACATATTTTTCTTCATCATCTTTAATCAAATAATTTATATTATACTCTCCCTGAGCTAAAAATTCTAATTTAGCTCTCCTACTAATTCCAGTTGCATGCATGAAATCTCTTTCTCTAATATAACTTTTTAATTTTTGCTTTAAGTCTTCCTGAAAAGACATAGATTCGCCTCCATTTATTCATAATTAAATATTTTTTCAATTACAGCCTTAGTATTTTTAGGATAATTTAAATTAACTTCACGCTTAATCAGTTCAGATCTCAGCTGCAGTAATTCCTTAAAAGTATCAATATCTGAAGCCTCCGGCAAAAAATGAATTTTTAAATTGTGTCTGCTTGCTTCTTTAATTGTTTGCTGGAGAACATTGCTATTACCCCAGTTTCCAGAGTTAAAAAGAAATTTTTGAGGTTTTTTCATTCCAATCAGATAATAGCCACCATCAGCTGATGGTCCGATCACCAAATCTCGCTCTTTTAAACCTGCAAAAGCCTCAGTGAAAATTTCAATATCCAATAGTGGAAGATCAGAACCAATAATAATTACAGGCAAATCACTTAGCTGATACGCATCATTCAGAGCGTTATACATTTTTTCTCCTAAATCAGAGCCAGTTTGTGGAATTCGAGTAAAATCACTGCTGATAAACCCCGCAAACGAAGTTTCCTCTTTGCCAGGAGTAAAACTTAAATATAGATCAATTCTATTGTTTTCTTTTTTTAGATTTAAAAATTTAGTATTAATATCTTTTAAAAATGCTTTATGCAGTTCAGCACATTCTTCTTTTTTTAAATGACTTTCAAGCCTTGTCTTTGTTTTGCCGGGGATCGGTGCTCTACTCATTAATATTACTGCAGCCTGCAAAATAATCTCCTCCTATTATAAATTGACTAACGAGCATCACGGTATATTTTTTTAAGTTTTTGAGGACTATATCCCAATTTATATAATAATTTTATTTTATGCATTAAAAGAATTGTTTTTAAAACCCCAGCTTCTTCCCAACGCCTGGCTGAAGTGTAAATTTTTTTATCTAAGAAAATTAGTGATCCAGCATTTGTCATTTTTTTTGAGAACTCCCAGTCTTCCATCAATTCTATTTCTGGAAATCCTCCTAAATGCTGAAAGTAATCATTTTTTATAAAAATACCCTGGTCACCAAAAATTAAATTTAGATATTTAGCTCTAAGATTAGACGACCAGCTGATAAACTTCAAAAGAGGGTGTTCTGATTTAATTTTTAAAGTAAAACAACCACCAATTTTTTCTTCCTGCTTCGCCATTGCTTTAACCAAAGCTGATAAAGAGCCTTTTTCTAAAGTGGAATCGGCATGCAAAAATAATAAAATTGGTGCAGATGCTGTTTCAGCACCCCTATTCAGCTGCAAACCGCGACTTGCTTTTTTAGAATTAACTACCTCTGCCCCTTTTGCTGCAGCTATTTCTCTAGTATTATCAGTGCTGTCAGCATCTGAAATAATTACTTCTGTTTGCACATCTTCTTGATCTATAAAGTCAATAAGACTCCCAATATTTTTCTCTTCATTTAGGGTGGGAATAATAACTGCCAATTCAAATTCCATAATTTTAATTTTCCGCCTTTCAAATAAATAAAACTTGTTTCTATTATAGCATAATTTTACTAAATCATAAAATAACTTTGCTTTTCTAAGTTAAAAAAAGAGAGAGGTTGCCCTCTCCCTTAAATAATCTCTTAAAGTGATCAATATTTTTTAACCTCTATTTATTTATTGATATGTCTTACTCACCATTTTCTACTTCTAATTCTTCTGTAGCACTCCACTCAATCCAGGAACCATCATAGTTTTGAACTTTTGCATCTACACCTAATAACTGGGTTAAAACAAATGTAGTATGTGAAGATCTAACAGCTGACTGACAATAAGGAACTATAACTTCTTTACCCTCAATTGCTTCACCATAAACTTCTCTCAACTCTGCAGCTGATTTAAATGTTAAATCATCATTTAACGCTTCAGTCCACTCAATCCAAACACTACCAGGAATACAACCTTTTCTTTCAGCACCACTTTTTAGCTGTTCTCCAGTATGTTCCTCTTCAGATCTTGTATCTAAAATTAAAGCATTATCATTATCAATTGCTTCTTGAACGTCTTCTGTGGTTGCTAACATTGAGAAGTCAAATTCAGACTCATCAAAACTGTAATTAGTTTCGTCATAACTACTTGGGAAAACACTTGTGTCCATATCTAAAGCCTTCCATCTTTCTAAACCACCATCAAGCAGTCTAACTTTATCATGCCCATACATGGTTAAAATCCACCACATTCTAGATGCATCATAGTCACCCTTTGCATCATAAATAACAACTAAATCATCTTCTGCAATTCCTTTTTCACTAAGCATTGCAGCCATCTGTTCTGGATTTGCTCTCATACCGCCAAATTCAGCATCTGGATTTTCCTGGTCAGAACGCCAAACATTTGTTGCTCCAGGAATATGACCTGTCATATACATAGCCATATTACGGAAATCTACAATCTTAACATCTTCTCTGTCCATTATTTCTGATAATTCAGCTGCACTAATTAAAACATCAGGATTAGCATAACCTCTATCCTCAATTGGTACAAATTCTGCTGCCGCCATCAGGGAAAAACTAAGAATCATAACTACAACTAGTGATGCAATTAACAAACTGTTCCTTTTACTTTTTAACAAAATAATTCCCTCCCGTGATTTAATAATGTTTTATATTTCACAATACAATTATATAGTTAAATATATCACATTGTCATCAGGGGTAAAGAATAAAAAAATCATATTTTTTTGTTGTTATCAAACAAAGAAAGGCCCAAAAGGGCCTTATTGATAATCATTCCTCTAAATAAGCTGCTTTATCAAGTGGAATATGCAAAAAAACTTCTTCTCCCGCTTGATAATTGCTTAAGTTATAATCAATCACTCTTAATGATTTTTTTAATTTCTTGGCTTCTACCTTATAATAAATTCTTTCACCTGCATAACTTCTTTTAATTATTTTGGCCTTTAAAACCATTAAATCTGATTCCGAATCCTCTTTTTTACTTAAGTGTAAAAATTCTGGTCTGATCATCACCAGCTTCTTTTCAGCTTTATTTTTATCTTCTTGAATATTATCCTGGCAGTCAGGATAGAATTTATCTTTTATTTTACAGCCACTAATATAATTTGCCTGACCAAAGAAGTCCGCAACATATTTATTGACAGGACTTCGGTACAATTCTTCTGGTGTACCAATCTGCTCCAGGTTTCCATCTTTCATAACTGCAATTCTATCTGCTACAAGTAAAGCTTCTTCCCGATCATGGGTAACAAAAATTGTAGTCATATTCTCTTCCTCGTGAATTTTACGAATCAGTTCCCTCATCTCTTCCCGCAAATTGGCATCAAGATTTGATATTGGCTCATCTAAAAGCAGCACCTTAGGGTTAATGGCTAAGGCTCTAGCCAGTGCAATCCTCTGCTGCTGTCCACCTGATAATTCATTGGGCATTCGTTTTTGGTGTCCAGAAAGATTTACAAGTTCTAAAAGTTCTTCTACTCTTTCTTCTCTTATTTTTCTATCTACACCTGCCATTTTCAAACCAAAAGCTATATTATCTTCAATATTTAAATGGGGAAAAAGAAGATTTTCCTGAAACACTAAAACAGCCCCTCTTTTTTCTGTTGGAAGATCTATTACAGATTTTCCGTCTAACTTAATATCACCTTCATCAGCTGCTAAAAGACCAGAAATCAATTTCAAAGTCGTTGTTTTTCCACAGCCTGAAGGGCCTAAAAGCGCTACCATTTCTTCTGATTCCACTTCTAAATTCAAATTATTTAATACATCTTTTTGATCAAATTTTTTGCTTAAATTACTAATAGTAATTCTTGACATATCATGGCTCCTTAAATATAAAAATGATCTGTTTTTTGTTCAGGATTAACTAAAACTCTTTCCATCAATAGGGTAAATATTAAGGCTGAAACAATAAAAACAAGACTGTAAACTGCTGCCAACATTCTGTCACCACTATTAACTAATGGAAACAAAAGCATAGTAAAGGTTATAATTCGGCCACCACCAATTAAAAATGTAAGTAAGTACTGACTAAAAGAAATTATAAAAACTAAAATACCAGCTGAAAAAAGGCCTGGTGATATTAAAGGTAGAGTAACGTGTATAAAACGCTGAATAGGACCCGCACCTAACACTCTCGCCTGAGCTTCAAATTTATCACCTAATCCTTCAAAGGTATGAGTCATTATCCTAATCGAATAGGGTAAAGTTGGAATTAAGTGAACAAGAATTACTCCAATTAGTTTATCTGCCAAACCCAATAGCATAAAATTAATATGAATCCCCATTGTAACGGCTAAGGGAGGAACAATTAAGGGAGCTAAAACTAAAATTTTTACTGCACCTTTGCCTGGAAAGTTATACAGCCCCATTGCCTTACCTGCTGGGATGCTTATAGCAAGAGTGATAAAGGTAACTGCAGCACCTATAATCACAGAAGTTGCCAGTGATTCTAAAGCCCCGTTTGCTGGATCAATAAAATATCTCCAGCCTTCTAAAGTAAAACTCTCTGCAAATAAGTTTGGCCAGGGCCACTGACCAGAAAAAGCCCAAAGAATTAAGATTAGTAAAGGAAAAGCAAATAAAAAAGTTAAGGCATATATTAAAATTTTTCTATAAATTTCTCTTTCAAACATATTATCTCTCCTACCTAATCTATATGATAGCGGCTGATTAATGATAGTATTTTACGATAAATAATAATTAAAATAACAGTAATCATGGTCAGTGACATTGCAATTACCATTGTGTATGGTCTTTGCGTTAAATCCAGACTGATGTAATTTTTATAAGCTAAAACGGATAGTGTTTGAGGGTAAGTTGGTCCCAGCAAATATGGGATTTCAAATGAACCAAGTGAAAAAGCAAAAATAATAATAAAAGCTGAAGCTATACTTGGGGCTGTCAGCGGTAAATAAATTTCTCTAAACACCTGTGAATCTGAAGCTCCAAGATTTTTAGCAGCTGCCTCAAAAGAGCCATTGATTTGTTTTAGAACTGTATAAACCATTAAAACAACGAATGGTATCTGCTTCCACAGATAGGCCGCAATTATGCCAAAACCATTTTTATCAAAAACAAGTCTCGGAAACTGTGCTATTTCATCGATCATTCCCAGGTGATAAGCAAAACGTGAAAGGATTCCGCTCTGAGTTAAAATCAAAAAAATCATCAACGAAGCAATAATATGAGGAACAATTATCGGCAGTTTATACAAAAAGTTAATTACCTTATTTTCATTTTTCATTTTTAAAAGCTGATAAGCAAAAAAAACTCCAATTACTGTTGTTAAAATCGCTGACACAAATGAAATAAATAAACTAAAAGCTAAAGAGTGGAGAAATTCTCTACTGCTCCAAACTTCCAGATAATATTTTAATGTGAGATCTTCCAAACCTAAAACAGGAAAATAGCCCAGGCTCTGAGAGAGGCCCAAAATAACCCCTCCCAGAAATAATAGCAAAAGAACTATTAAAGCCGGACTTAATAATAAATATGGATACCATTTGTTAAAACGGAATTTGAACATAATTATCCTTCCTAAATAAGACTAAATTTAACGAGCAACTTCTTCAGACCAAATTTCCTCAATGATTGGAACCCATTTTGCAGGAATCTCTGGCACTCGATGTGCTTCAAGCTCTTCAATTGGAAGTGTAGCTTCTCCTAAATCAAGATTTTCAAATTTATTTTTCTGTTCTTCACTTAATTTTTCTGTATCTAATACTGTAAAATCTCCCCAATTGGCAGGAATCATTTTATCATACTGGGCTTCAAAACTCAAAAGAAAGTTAGCAGTTACCAGAGCAGCTTCTTTCTGAGGTGCATTGAATGGAATCGCCAAAAAGTGGGTATTAGAAATCGTTCCTTCTTCAAGAACAAAAGAACGAGAACTTTCCGGGAAGTTCCCCTTTTCAATTTCTCCAGCAGCTTTAGTTGGATGATATCCCATTGTCATCCAAACTTCACCATCTGCATATAAATTATCCAGCTGAGCCTGAGTTGCAGGATAGCTTTCTCCTTCTCGCCAGAGATAAGGCTCAATCTCTTTTAAATACTCCACAGCTGGCTGAATTGTTTCCTTAAAATCAGATTCTTTCATATCATAAAATTGTTCATAACCTCCACAGGTATTATAAATAACATGTCTAACAAAAGCAGAACTTGTAAAATCAGGTAGAGCTGCATAAGTAAATTTACCTGGATTATTTTTAATCCACTTAGTTAGAGCCTCAAAGTCAACTGGAGCTTCAGTTTTTGCTGAATCATAGATGAAAGTAAATTGAGCTTTACCATATGGAGCTTCATAACCTTCAGTTGGATAACCAAAATCATGAGTCACACTTTCAGAATCTTTATCAATATACCTGTTAAAGTTAGGCAGTTTATTAACAAAGGGTCCAAAAAGCAGTTCATTTTCTTTTGCTATTTTAAAGTTTTCTCCATTAATCCAGAGTAAATCAATACTTCCAGTTTTTCTCCCAATTTGTTTTTCGCCTAAAAGTTTATTTAAATAGTCATCAGGACCCATCGGAACACGATGTAGATGTATATTATATTTCTCCTTGAGATTTTCGGCAACAAAGGTATCTACCCAGTTATTAGTTCTTCTATCTCCACCATACATATAAAAATTAACTGTTTCGCCCTCTGCTTCATTTAAAATTTCATCCCAACTTTTTTCTAAAATTTCTGCTGCAGCAGCTGGTAAAGAAAAAATTAAAAGACCCGCAACTAACATTACTATTATTTTTTTCATTATTATCCTCCTGATAATTTTTAAAATTTGCTGAACTTTACCTTTCATAATAGAAAGATGCCTGTTTAAAGGCATCCTTCAGTTTAATTAAATATATATTTTTAATAATTATCCACTAATTTAACCATAGTTAGTAGATTTTTTATTTAACCTTGGATACTTTTCTTTTGGTCTGCCAGCGGTTGAACCACTGCTTAAGTGGATTATCATTTCCATTTGCCCCTTCTTTCCACTGGTCAGAGAAAATGAACTCCAATAAGTGATAAGCAGGTTTATCGACCATAGTCATTGATTCACGACAGGCAGCACAGTAAGTTATCATCTCTTTATCAGTCTCACTGGCTCTGCGTTTCATTATATTAGTTGCTAAATCAGGATTTGCAGGGACAACCATACCTCCAAAACCACAGCAGCGGGTATTTTCACGAATATGCTCTAGTTCCTGAATTTCTAAACCTAAATCAGCAGCTATTTCACGCACCTGATCATGTAAATCTGTAAAATGTCTTCCAGTACAGGAATCGTGAATTGACATCACTTTACCTGCAGCAACATTTTTTCTATCTTCAGGAATTCCGTGTTCTGCAATAACACTATAAAGTGTTCTAACTTCGATGTCATCTGGTAGTGCATTCATCAGGTTATGAGTACAGTCTGCACAGGCTGTGATTAACTCTTTCGCACCTGTTTTTTCAATTTCTGCAACTAATTCATCAATCATTTTTTCGAATTTGTCTGTTTCACCCAACATATTTGTTGGAGCTGCACAGCATCTTAATAAAAATCCAGTTCCCGGCATAACATCTTTTAAATACTTATAAGTATTTGTTACAACTTCCGGTGAATAAGAAGATAAACTACAGCCAGGGAAAAATAATCTCTCTGTTTTTTCAACAGCTGGATCTTTTTTAGTCAGAGTAAACATTCCTGATTTACCAAGCGGCTGATGGAATTTAGTTATTGGATTATGATCCTTTAACGGTCCTTCTCCATCCTGATAGTAATCTCTTCTTATTTCTAAGAATATATCTGCTAATTCAAAGTCCTTCGGACAGTGAACTGTACAGGTTTCACATAAATTACAGTAATAAGGGATATCAATGCTGCCATAAGGTGCATCTAAAATTTCCTGAAGCATTTCTTTTGGATGTTCTGTGTATTCATCCAGAAATTCACACTCTTTAACACACAATTTACATTCACAGGTTAGACATCTTTCAGCTTCTTCTAAAGCCTGCTCTTCAGAAAATCCTAATTCTACCTCATCAAAATTACCCTTTCTATCCTCAATTGGCATCATTCTCATGCCAACTCTTTCTCTTTTCGGCTCATCTTCTTCTATTTCAGTTTCAAGCCAGGTTTCAAAAGGTCCTTCCTGTTCACGATTTTCATAAAGATCTTCACCTTTAAGAAAACGGTCAATTGAAATTGCTGCCTTACGTCCATGTGCCATTGCTTCTACAGCAAGCAGCGGACGTCCTGCAACATCTCCTCCTGCAAATATATTATCTTTTTGAGTCTGTAAAGTTACAGGATCAACCTTGATTTTGTTTCCTCTAGACTTATTAACTTTTTCTTCTGAAACAAAATCAGTTTCAGCACTCTGACCAATTGCCATAATTACATTATCAGCTTCAAGCACCATGTTGTTATCTTCATCATAACAAGGATTGAAATTACCTTCAGCATCAAAAACTCTATCACATTTTTTTACTCTTATCTGCTCTAATTTACCATTGCTGCCTTCGAAACGCATAGGACCCCAGCTGCAGTGAACATTGATTCCTTCTTCAATTGCATCTTCAACTTCCCAGCTGTGAGCAGGCATCTCGTCCTTAGACTCCAGACAGACAATATGAATATCTTCTGCTCCGAGCCTCCAAACTGTCCGTGCAACATCCATGGCAACATTACCACCACCGACAACTACAACTTTTTTGCCGATTTCAACATCCTGACCCAAGCCAGCTTTGCGTAAAATATCGGTTCCTGGTAAAATACCATCCAAATCTGATCCTTCTAGCGGAAGCATAATACTCTTATGTGCTCCTGCAGCAATAAATACAGAATCATAATTATTTTCTAACTCAGCAAAAGAAACATCTTCTCCTACTTTAGTATTTAATTTAGTTTCAACACCAAGCTTTTCTAGAATGCTGTATTCTTCATCAATTACATCAACTGGTAATCTATATGAAGGTATACCAACTCTCAGCATTCCTCCTACTTCAGGTAAAGCTTCGTAAACAACAACTTCATGACCTTTTTTAGCCAATTCAAAAGCAGCTGTGGCTCCTGCAGGTCCAGCACCAACAACGGCAATCTTTTTGCCTGTTGGACTTTCTTTAGATAAATCCCATTTTACTGGGTCATCATAATCAGCAGCAAAACGCTTCAAGTTTTTTATAGATAAAGCTGATTCTAACTCATTTCTCTTACACTCTTCCTCACAGGGATGAGCACAAACTCTACCTAAAACCCCTGGAAAAATTGTGTTCTCTCTAATAGTTTCAATTGCCTGTTCATATTTACCCTCTTTTATCTCATTGATATAAGTCTTTGGGTCTATATGTAATGGACAGGTCGCGGAACAATAAGCAGGTGCATCTCCCATACAATCTTCAATAACTTCATTAATTTTTTCAAGTAACTTTTCTGAAAACAAAAAAGTGACCCCCTCTCAAATTTTAAAACAAAAAATATATAAACTTTGTGATATTTTTAGCAACTATCAATATTATATAATTGTATAGGAGTTTTGTCTTTAGATTCACAAACAAATTTTATCTATTCTTTTTGTTCTTTAAGCACAACTTCTTCTTTTTGCTGTTTTTTTTGGATCTTTTTGATATATATTTTCCATTCTAAATAAGGTGTCTCTTCCACTTCTACCTGATATCCTTTCTTCCTGCCCCATTCTGGAACAGCATTTAAAGCACAATTATGGTCAATCTCTACACACAACTGATCACCAAACTGAAGTTTTCTTAACTTTTTTTCAGCTTTTATTAAGGGTAAAGGACAGGGATCACCGATGCAGTCAATGATAATAGTCATAATAAAACCTCCATTTGATAACATGTTAACAAAGTTTCTTAAAGAAAATCTAGATAATTAAATATCTAGATCATCTTCTAAAATATATTTACAAATTTTATAGGCAGCAAGAAGATTAAGCTGTACTTCTTGATCCTGTAAATCGATTCCTAAAATTTCTTTAATTCTTTTAACTCGATAACTCATAGTATTCGGATGAATGAACAATCGTTTAGCTGCCTGCTGAATACTACCTCCTTCTTCTAAATAAACGCCAAGGGTATCCAACCATTCTGTACTGTTACCTTTATCATATTCTATTAGTTTTGCTAAATATTCTATGGTAAATTCCTTCAGCTCATCCTGGTTCAGCTTCCACAAAAGACGCATTATTCCAAGTTGATTATACCGATAAATTACATTTTTTCTTTCAGTTGCTTTTAAGAAATCAAGTACATATGAGGCCTGCTGATAACTTTCAGATATCTGAGAGACTTCTTTAACATAAGTGCCTGCTCCAATATTAAAATAGAATTTGTCTATCTTTTTATCAAGCTCTTTTTTTACAAGCTCAATATCATCATTATTAACCTCAGCTTCTGTCTCATAATTAATTAACAGCACAATATTTCTATCATAAGAAAACAAAATATATTTTCGTGCTACCTCTTTTTTTAATACAGAATGAAGTTTCTGCATAACTCTTTCCTTAATTTCATAAAAATAATATGCATCATCTGTAGATAGATTTTTTTCCGGATTAATAGAAAATAAATACAGCTGATAATTCAAATTTAAATCCCAATTTGCTAATTCTGCTCTTTGAATAATCTCAGATTTGTCCTCAATCCTGTTTTTTAATATGTCTTCAATTAGTTCACTGCTGCATTTCTGAGCCAGCTCAGAAACAAGTTCATTCTGATGAAGCTTAACAGCAAGCGAATTAGCAACAACAATTAATATTCTGTATTCATATTCACCTAAATCTTGGTAGTTAATAACAGTTAAAATCCCTACTTTATCTTCTTTACCCATATCAAGTTGAAGTTCTTTATATTCTTTACCCTGCCACTGGTACTGATATTCAAAAATTTCGACTCGACAGCATTTAAAAGCTGTATCCTTACGTATTAATTCTCTTTCTTTTATATAATCCTTAAATTGACTGTCTCTTTTTATTTTTGGATCTGCATAAATTATATCATCCTGAAATCTATCATATATATATACATCTGTACCTAAATTTTTATTTAGAACTGAAGCAAAGGTTCTAAGCCCGGCATCAGTTAAAAGATCGTCTGTCAGCTGATGTTGTATATAAAACAAATCTTGAAGCTCATCTTTATTCAGCATCTTCATACCCTTCCGGTGTAATATCTATTTTATCCCAGGCTGCAAATACAATATCCTTAAATCTTTTGGTATCAAGTATAGTCGAAGGTAAATTAATAATTCCAGCGTCCTGCAGCCTGCCATCTGCTTTATCTGTTTTAATCTCTCCAGTTTTTAACTCTTCAACACTGGAAAAGAATTTTCTTTTATTATATGGAAAAATTTCAGGAGCTGTCATATATACCACAGCAACAACATCCCACATATAAAAACCTGTTAATCCAATCATTTCAGAAGAATATTCATACCAATGATTAATTTTATCTTTAATATAAGCTCTAACTGCTTTATTTTTAGACCTGTTAACTCTTCTCCATGACTTTTCACCAAAACGAGCTGCTAGACATAGGTTACCTGACATTAATGCAACAGGAACCTCAGCCTTTAAAACCTTTTCAGCAGCTTCTGGATCACAGCTGAAATTAAGCTCATCAATAGTCTCATCACCAAACTGTAGAGGCTCAGTAACCCCACCCATAATAATTATTTCTTTTAAATTTCCAAAAAAGTTATTGTCTATCTTCCAGGCGGCATACAGATTAGAAAGAGGTCCAATAGCAATTAAAGTAATTTCATTTTTGTTTTCTGCTGCAGTTTTCGCTAAATATTCAGCCGCTTCAGTATCATAATCACCGGCTTCAACAGCACCTCTAAAATGCTTTATTTTATCCTTTAACTTAAAGTCACTTAACATCTTTTCTGTAGTGCTATAAGTATCTTCTAAAGTACTATTTCCAAAAACACTGGTAACAGCCATTAAATCAATGTCTTCGCGGCCTAATAAAAATAAGAATGCCAGACCATCATCAACATCTTTTTCCTCTAACCCAATTGTATTATCGCAATCTAAGATTACTTTTTTCATATTATCCTCCTAACAGTCAATTTTCTACTCACTCTTATATTAATTTCAACAAAAATTACAAAAATCCTGCCTTTGAAATTTTTTCTAATTAAAATCCTTAAATAGATGAAAATTATCTCACTAAGGTATATAATAAAATATGAAAGAAAGTAACCACCTCAAGGAGGTCCTGAAATGAGTAATTACAATAAATCTTTAAATATTTTATTTTCTACTTTTTTTATTATTCTTCTTTTAATAACATTTACCGCTGCAGCTGAATCTGATTTTAAAAATAAAGAATTTATGATATCGGTAACAGAACTAAACCAAATGATAACAGATGGACAAGAAAACCTAAAAATAATTGATGTCAGAAATAGCGCTAAATATTTGCTGGGTCATTTACCACAGGCGGTTAATATGTGGGACAATGATTTCTCTGATCCAGAAGGTTGGGTTCAAGGCTTAATTGCTAAGCCAGGTGCATTTGCAGCAGTTGCTCAGGAAAAAGGAATTAATAATGATTCTGAAATCATTGTTTATGATGATAATAATAGCATTTGGGCTGCCAGACTATGGTGGGTGTTTCAAGTTTATAACCATAAAAACATAATGATTTTAGAAGGCGGTTATGATGCATGGGAAAAGGAGGGCTTTGAAAAGAAAATGCTCCCTCATAAACCTCAAAAAGGTAATTTCGTAGTTAGTGATGTCCTCAACCAATGGATAATTAATTCGGATACGATAGCAGAGAACCTCAATAATCAAAATTTTATTATTTTAGATACAAGATCTGAAGCAGAATTTTTAGGTACTGAAACTGATTCGGGGGCTCCACGCAAAGGAAGAATCCCAAACTCTATTCATCTAAAATCGGATGTGTTTTTAACCAAAGATTATAACTTTAAATCTGCTGCAGAAATTGATAGAATACTTACAGAAAAAGGGATTACCAAAGATAAAGAAACTATAGTAATTCTTTCACATACTGGTGTAAGCGCAGCTCATACATTTTTCACATTAAGACTGCTCGGGTATCAAAATTTAAAATTATATGATGAATCCTGGGTTGGATGGAGCAGCAGAACTGACCTTCCTGTCGAAAAAAATTAAATTTGTTTAAAATAATAAAAATCTACTTAGACTTCTCCTAAAAAATTTTTTTCACCAAATAAATTGATAATCTCAGTTAATGATGTTCCGTTTTTGAAATAGCTTAAAGTTTGCTCAATTAATTTTTGAGCAGACTTTATACCTCTATTAAAGTGTTTTTCAAACTGTTTATAATTTTCTACAGGCCAGACCTCTACCTTCTCATTTAAAGCATAGCAGTGATTGCTTAAATCTTGGCTGGTGAATATATTCAAAAATTTAAACAGATAATATTTTTTAGAAACATTTGTTGAAAATAGTTTGTGATATTTCCTCAAATCTTGATAGGATTCTTTGATTAAATCTTCTTTTAACTTTTCTTTAATAATGCTAGCAAAAATTAGCTGATAAAAATAATTAAGATTTGCAAAGTGTTTTTCCTGGAGTTGATAAAAAAGCAGAGGATTTTTGGCAGACGGACTCTGATTCCACTTCTCTTTCATAATATAAATATCAATACTGGCCTCAATTAATTTATGCTTTTTATCTCTACCACCATTTTTAATAATAAAAGGATGACATTCTCGATCAAGTGCATAATGAGAAATAAAACCTAGTAGATAAACAAGATTATTCTTTTTAAAATCTGAATCAGTCAATTTAGATTGGGCATAAATTTCTTCTTTTTTATAAGCTAACAAAAGTTCTTTAAATAATTCTTTACCGCTGAGTGAATGAATTTGTTCTCCCTTTTTAGAACCAATCTCAGACTTCTTCCATGGCCAAAAATCTTTATAAAAGAAAAAATCTGCTCCCTGACAGCCGTAATTAAACAGCTGATAATTATTATTTAAAAGTGTCCGTATCTCTTTGTCTTTAATTCCTGCTGTAATTTCTTCTCCCGCAATAAGATGAGTCCAAAAATCAGGCATTTTCCTTCCCCCTCTTTTAGAATTAAATTTATATAGCGATATTTTATAAATTAAATATCTCAACTATATCATCATCTTTACTATAAATTAACTTTTGGCTTCTATTTTACCTTTTTCAACATCAACTCGGCTTAGAAAAAATATTCCTAAAATAAAGAAAGCAGCTATAGCAAGAATTCCATAACGGCTGGATCCAGTAAGCTGTCCAGTATAAGCAAAAACAGTTGGTCCAATTATAGCTGCAAATTTACTGGATACTCCAAAAAAACCAAAAAACTCAGCTGATTTAGACTCCGGCACCATAGCTCCATATAAAGAGCGGCTTAATGCTTGCGCTCCCCCCTGAACCATACCTACAATGCCAGCTAATATCCAAAAGTCTATAGCTGAGTTCAAAAAATAACCATACAACGTAATTCCAATATAAACAGTAAGAGCCAGATAGATTCCTTTTTTAGCAGTAATTCTGCCCGCAATTTTAGCAAAAAGCAGTGCAAATGGAATTCCCACAAACTGAGTTAAAAGTAATGCACCAATTAAATCAGTTTGACTAATGCCAACTTCCCTACCGTAAATTGCTGCCATTCTAATAATTGTTCCAATACCATCATTATAAAGCCAAAAAGCAAGTAAAAACTTCCATAATTCTCTGTATTTTCGAACATTAATAAAAGTAGATTTCAGGCGACTAAATGCCATTTTAGTATATTTATCTAATGGAATTTTCTCAACTCTTTTTTGAGGATCAGGTAAATATTTAAAAGCAGGTAATGAAAAAGCAAACCACCAAACAGCAACTGTAACAAATGAGATCTGAATAGCTGTAGTGGTAGAGTTGATCCCAAATAAAGACGGTTTAGAAATCATTAAAAGATTTATTGCTAAAAGCAGACCGCCTCCTAAATAACCGGCTGCATAACCCAGACTTGAAATGTAATCAATAGATTTTGAATCACTGATATCTGTTAAAAACCCGTCATAAAACACATTTCCACCCGAAAAACCAATATTAGCGATAACAAAAAATAATGAAGCCAAAAGATAATTTCCTTCATTAACAAAGAATAAAAGTGCGGTTCCTGTAACACCTAAAATCACAAAAAATTTGAGAAAAGACTTTTTAGAGTCAGAGTAATCAGCAGCAGCTCCCAGGATTGGCGAAATAGCAGCAATAATTATCATAGCAATAGTCTGAGTATAGCCCCAGTAGGAAGTTGCTAGATTACCAGGAAGATTAACCCCAGCCACATCTTTATAAAATATTGGCAGTACTGCTGCCAGTATTACTGTTGCGAAGGCGGAGTTAGCCCAGTCATAGAGTGCCCAGGCATAAATTGTCTTTTTCTGTTTATCCATCAGATCACCTTCTTCGAGGTTTTTTATAATTTAAAATAAAAAAACTTATAATAAAGCCATAGTTTGTTTATGAATTTAATAATTTCTGCAGTGCCTTTTTAAACCTTTGGTCATCAGCTGCTGTTCTTTTTTTATGACTTGTATGACGCCCTGTTCTTTTCCTTTCTTTAAATTGACGGTGTCTTTTTGTCAATAATCTTTCTATATTTTGATTACTGAACCTCCTACCTGAAAAACCTAGAACTTCTGCTTTTCTGCTTAAAGCTAAAGCTGCTAATCCATAATCAGAGGTAATTACAATATCTCCTGGTTCAATATTATTACAAAGGATCATATCCACAGATTGAAATCCCTGGTCTACCACTTTTAAAGTTCCATAATCAAGCTCATGCTGATGATTAAGATCCGTATAGACAATTAATTCTAAGTTTTCCTGGGCAGCAAGCTTAGTAATTATAGAAATAACTGGACAGCCATCTCCATCAACTAAAATTCTCATTTCTTTTTGAACTCCACATAATCAAGTTTAGTTTCTGAAAAACGGGCCAGTGAATAAATTAAATCTGATAGACGATTAATATATTTTTGTAAATCCTGACTAATATCTGCTTCTCCTGCAAGAGCAGTAATTCTGCGCTCTGCCCGTCTACAGATAGTTCTAGCCTGATGTAGTGCTCCACTCGCTTTTGAACTTCCCGGGATAATAAACATAGATTTTTCTTTTTTATTCATCTGAGCCAGATAGTAATCTATTTTCTTTTCTAAAAACTCAACATCTGCTGCTGTTATTTTTTCAGGAAAGCTTTCCCATTCAGGAGTTGCCAGTTCTCCTGCCAAATTAAATAGCTGGCGCTGAACTGTACGAATAATATTATATGCTTCGTCATCTTCAACAAAGTTTTTAGCAAATCCAAGAGAAGAGTTGAGTTCATCTATAGTTCCATAACTTTCAACTCTGAGAGAGTCTTTAGCAATTCTGGAATTATCAAAAAGACTAGTTTTACCCTTGTCTCCACTTTTAGTATAAATTTTCATTTAAATTCTCCTTTCTTTTTGTGCAGCCACCGTTTACCGAAGCAATTTATGGAAATTAATCTGGATTCTATCATAAAAAGACAGCCCCTGACTGGAAACTGCCTTTATTAAAAATATTCTAATTATATTTAACCTGCATCCTTTTCCACCGCTTCATTTGTTTCAATGACTAGTTGATGACTGTGGTGAATGTACCTATTTTCCAGGTCGTCGATTTTTTTGCTGCTGCCGAGTAATTGAGCCAAATCATGTTCCATCCTATCCATCCGAGCATTCTGAATATCTTTATTTGACTCCAGCGCTCGGAGAATCTGAGTGTTTTCTTCAACCTGAGTACTCAATTTTGCAGTTTCTTCCTGAACAATTTTTCTTGTTTCAGACTGAATTATCTTTTTAGTTTCTTCCTGCACAATTTTTCTTGTTTCAGATTGAACTATCTTCTTAGTCTCCTCTTGAACTATTTTCTTAGTTTCTTCCTTTACAATTTTTTTAGTTTCAGTAACGATAATATCTCTCATCGCATCCAAAAGCTTTTGATCCAAAACTTTCACCACCCTACTCTTAGTAGTTTCCATAAACTAGAATTAATGGTAGATTTAGATTACATATATTTCCTTTATTCAATTATAGCACTTTGAATTTAAGATTACAATAATTTGTAGATCTCAATATGTCTATGTTTTAAGGTATCGTAACCTTTTTCTCGATTCTATTAAATAAATAAACAAAAAGAATGATCACCGCTAAATATATTAAAGCAACTACAAAATAAACATTAAAAAATTGATAGTTACGGCTGGCAATTAACTTTCCTTCTGTCATTAATTCTTTGGCCCCAATAACATAAGCCAAAGAAGAATACTTAATCATATAGATAAATTCATTTGTCCAGGATGGAATAACTCTTCTTAATGCCTGAGGTAAGATAATATACCTTATTCCCTGCCATTTTGTCATCCCAATTGATTGAGCAGCCTTTAACTGACTGCCGCTAATTGACTGAATTGATCCCCTCAGATATTCAGCCTGATATGCTCCACTATTAATAATAAAACTGATAATTGCTGCTGTAATTGGAGCTAATCTGATTCCATAAGATGGTAAACCGTAATATATTATAAATAACTGAACTAGAAGTGGAGTACCTCTAATTATGGAAATAAAAGTCCTCACCAAAGCTGATACAAATTTGTTCCCATAAATTTTACCTAAAGCCAACAAAGTTCCCAGCACGGTTCCTGAAAAACAGGAAATTATTGTTACAAAAACAGTAACACCCAATCCTCTTAAAAACAAAGGGTAATATTCCATAAAAATATCTAGCATTAGTTTTCACCCTCACCGTATAAATTAGTCAACTGGAAAAGAAATTCTCTGGTCCGTTTATGTTCTGGATTGGTAAACAGCTTTTCAGGATCCCCCTGCTCAACAATATTTCCACCTTCCATAAAAATTAATTCATCAGCAACACTGCGGGCAAAACCCATCTCATGGGTAACAACCAGCATTGTCATTCCTTCTTCTGCCAAATTCCGCATAACTTTAAGTACCTCTCCAGTCAATTCTGGGTCCAGAGCTGAAGTTGGCTCATCAAATAAAATTAATTTTGGCTGCATAGCAAGTGCCCTGGCAATTCCAACTCGCTGTTTTTGTCCTCCAGATAATTGGGAAGGATATGAATCAGCATAGTCTTTTAATCCAACTCTATCAAGTTCAAAAAGGGCCAGTTCTTCTGCTTCTTTTTTATTCATCTTTTTGACTTTAGTTAATCCAATCATCACATTTCCTTTAGCAGTAAGATGATTAAACAATCCAAAATCCTGAAAAACAAAGCCAATTTGCTGTCTAATTTCATTTATCTTTTTACTTGAAGTAATTTCAGTATCTTCCAAATAAATTTTACCTTTTTTCGGTGGTACAAGACGAATAATATTATTTAAAATTGTACTTTTACCTGTCCCACTTGGGCCAACAATAACCTTAGTTTCCCCTTTATCAATAGAAAATGAAATCCCTTTTAAAACTTCTTCATTTTCAAAACTATGATGTAAATCTTCTATTCTTAATAAATGCTTAGTAGGCATCTGAATGTCCTCCTTCAATACCTATCCCTGGAATCTGATATTTCTTCTCAAAAAGGGATAGTCCTCCATTGACTATAGTAGTTAAAATAAAATAAATTGCTGCAATAGTTAAGTAGATAACCATTGGCTCATTTGAAGTTGCAATAAAATACTCTCCCTGCCGCAAAAGTTCAACAACCCCTATTGTAAAAGCAAGTGAAGTATCTTTCAGCACTATTGCTGATTCATTAGCAACCGGCGGAATTGCAATTCTAATTGCCTGTGGTGCTATAATATGAAAAAAGGCCCGCATTTTACTCATTCCGATTGATTGAGCAGCTTTCATTTGTGAACCACCAACTGATTGAATAGCTCCTCTATAAATTTGAGACTGATAGGCTGCTGATCTAAGTCCAATCCCAAGCACTGCAGCTCTAAAAACTGGAATTCTCAGCCCCAACATTGGCAGTCCATAGTTTAAAAGTAAAAGCATAACTAAAAGTGGTATACTTCTGGCCAATCTTTCATAAACAGCAACAACGCCCTTAAGCACTTTATTTCCATAAACCTGAGCAAAGGCAATTGGAAGGCCAACCACTATACCAATTAAAAGACTCCAAAAACTTAATTGAACTGTGATCCAGGTTCCTTCTAATAAATATGGTAACGCTTCCTGTATTAGTTCTAGTTTATCCATAATATATCCTTCCTAAATTTGGTTTTGATAAAACTTTATCATATAATCTAACTTTAAAAAGCTCAATTAATATTATATTCATTAAACCCTTAAAAGTAAAATTTATGATTTCTAGAATTAGTCTATTAACTAGAATAAAAAGTTAAAAGGCTTTCCTCACAGAAGCCCGAATAGGATCTAGCGAGGAAAAGCCTGTATATTTTATTCAAAATATTTTTCAATTAATTCATCCATTGTACCATTTTCTATTACTTTTGCAAGTCCTGCATTAACTTTTTCCTGTAAAGCTGCATTATTTTTAGATACTGCAATACCATATTCTTCACCTGTTATTACTTCTGCAACTACATCAACAGGGTTATTTTTACTATAAGTTTCTGCTACCGGCTTATCTAAAACAGCTGCATCAATATTTTTATTTGCAAGATCTCTAATTACAAAAACATATGAATCATAGTTTCTGATCTCACCAGTTAAGATATCACGTTCAATCAACTTATCTCGAACCCAGGTATCTCCAGTAGTTCCAGTTTGAACACCAATATCATTATCACCAAACAGAACAGTTAAATCTTCTTCTGAATCCTGGTGAACTAAAACTGACTGATTGGCAGAATAATAAGGATCAGAAAAAGCTACAACTTCTTTTCTAGCTTCAGTAATTGTCATTCCAGCTGCAACCATATCAAGACTGCCTGATGCCAAACCAGGAATTAAAGAGTCAAAACTAATATCTCTAAATTCCACCTCAAAACCCTGAAGTTTAGCAATCTCTTTAACTAAATCAATATCAAAACCTACAATTTCACCATCTTCTACATATTCAAAGGGTGGAAAACTTGCATTGGTTCCCACTACATAGCGCTGAGCCATTACACCTGTGCTAAAAGTTGCTACTGCCAACAGAATTAAAATCACTATTAAACTTTTCTTCATTTGAATTTTTCCTCCTTTAATTTAAAATCCTATCTTCTCGCTACTTTTTTAATCTGCGAAATGATAAAAATATCTTAAGATTTATTATAACATAATCCTTTAGTAAGCAAAAGTATTATTTTGATTTATTTATAATTATTAATTATTTTCTTTTTCAAATACAGTTAAAATGCTGTTCCAGGCTGCTCTAATATGGTCTTCAGCACACTTTCTAGCTCTGTCAGCATCTCCACTATTTATTGCTTCTGCTAACTCCATGTGTTCTGATAAAAATTCCTGCATTCGACCCTGACGGGAAAAACTGCTGCGGCGAAATCTCGTCGCCTGTTCAAAAAGTGTATCTAAAAACTTTTCCAACCACCTATTATTAGAAGCCTCTTTAATAATCCGGTGAAAAGCAATATCTACCCGAATACAGCCTCGTTGGTCATCATTAGCTATACATTCTTCCAGCTCTTCTGTATATTCTTTCAAAAGTACTTTTTGTTCTTCATCTATCTTTTTAGCAGCAAGATAAGCTGCCAGTCCCTCAAGTTCTGTTCGCAGTAAAAATATGTCATCAATTTCTTTTTTAGTCTCTATTCCCGCCACAAAAACTCCCTGCTGGGGAATAATATTTATTAATTCCTCCTGTTCAAGCATTCTAAAGGCTTCTCGTACAGGAGTTCTGCTGACACTAAGTTCTTCCGCTATTTCCATTTCGGTTATTTTTTCTCCAATCATCAGTTCACCCTTGAGTATTGCTTCCCGCAACACCTTATAAACCTGTTTCCTTAATGGTTCATAACTATAAGAATCAATAGAATCCAGATTGAATTTACTCATATCTTGCCACTTCCTTCTTAAATTATAGTTCCTCTTTTTCTATTCCAACTGCAGCTAAAAATCTTTCAAAACCCTGGTAGCCGATAGAATTGTTTTTGTAAACACCCGCATCTTCCAAAACCTGACTAAACTTATCTGCAATTTCAACTTCAATAACTTTTTCAGCTTCCTCTTGACTTAAATTAATTCCATGTTTTCTTTTAAGCTCTGAAATCCACTGCAGATGTTTTTCTAATCCTTCAGCCTCTTTTAATTCATCAATTACTATTTGGCTGCTCAAATATTTGGAGATCAGATTCAACTCAGTCTTGAGGCGTCCAGGTAAAATCGCCCTTCCCATTACTTCTATTAAACCTATATTTTCTTTTTTTATATGATGTAATTCCTGATGAGGATGAAAAATACCTTCAGGATAAGACTCGCTTTTACGATTATTACGTAAAACTAAATCTAATTCATAGCTTCCATTCTTTTTCCTAGCAATAGGAGTAATAGTATTATGTGCCTTCTGTCTGCCCTCAACCTGTGAAAAAGCAAGAATATCAAGCTCAGGGTCAGAGTATTGACGCCAGTTGTCTAGTATTTTAACTGCAAGATTTATTATATCTTCTCTGACATCAGCTTTCAATCTAATTACTGACATCGGCCACTTAATCCGGCTGATTTCTACATCGGGAAAGGTTGGATGCTGATAGAATTCTTCTGCTTCTGCCTCCTCCATTGGAAAGATATGCCTTCCTCCCTGATAGTGATCATGATTCAAAATAGACCCCCCTACAAGTGGTAAGTCTGCATTTGAACCAATAAAATAATGTGGAAGCTGATCAATAAAATCAAGTAATACTGCAAATGTGTTTTTGTCAATCTGCATTGGAATATGCTCTTTATGAAAAACTATACAGTGTTCATTATAGTAAACATAAGGTGAATACTGCAGAAACCAATCTTCATTTTGTAATTTCAAAGGGATAACTCTGTGATTTTGACGAGCAGGATGATTTAAATTTCCAGAATAACCTACATTTTCTAAACATAAATAGCATTTAGGATAATTACTTTGCTCCTCTTCCCGGGCCTTTGCGATTTCTTCCGGATCTTTTTCCGGCTTGGAAAGATTAATTGTAATTTCAATTTGGCCATATTCGTTTTCTGCTTTCCAATTTAAATCCCGAGCAACTCTTGCCTGGCGAATATAATTACTGGCTTGTGCTAAATTATAATATTCATCAGTTGCCTTTTTAATACCAAACTCCTCACTAGTATTATAAAATCTGAGTGCAACTTCTGATTGTCTCGGCATCATAGCCCCCATGATCCTCGTGTCTAAAAGATCTCTCTCAGTAACATTATCATTAATTAACTTCTCTGCTGCAGCAAAATCTAAAAGTTGGTCTAATAATGGCTGTGGATCTTGAGGAAGCTCAAAATCTTCTGCCGTAACTGCTTCAGCAGGACTTCCTTTGATTTTTAAAATATCTCTGATTTGATTTCTCGCTGAAACCCGGTCCCATTCCCCCAGTAAATTGTTGATCTCTCCATAAACTAATAATTTCTCTATAACCTGATTAATTTTTTCAACTTCCACTATTCACCCTCCTATCAATACAATTCAATTATTAGATCCCACCATTTTAAAGCTTTACTATAACTTCTTCGGCAGCCGATTTACGCATAGCATCCATAACTTCAAGATTAGCAAAACTTTCATCTCTGACCGTTAGCGGAACTTCCGTATCGTTTATAATCGCCTCTGCAAAGGCTTCAACTTCCAGCTGATATTGTGCTTTGGTTTCTACATCTAATTTTTCTATTTCTCCCTCTTTTTCAATCAAGAAATAGTTTTCTTCTTTCCAGGCAAAAAATTCCGGAATTCTAATAACTCCTCTACTGCCTATAATTTCTAAATCTTTTTCAGAATGAGAATTGATGCTGTAATAAACACTGGCAAAACGTCCTCCCTCAAAATAAAGAGTCCCACTACCACTTAAATCAACTCCAGCTTGATTTTCCTTTTGAAAGAAATTAGCTACTTTGGTCGGCTTTGCTTCCATTAAATACCTTGATATATTAACAGTATAACATCCGATATCGTTTAATGCACCCCCATCAAGCTCAGCATTAGCTCGGATATCATTACCTCGTCCACTAATATCAAAGGCAAAACTCGCCTTGATTTCTTTTATTTCACCAATTATACCATCATCAATTATTTCTTTAAGTTTAACTACAAAGGGCTGAAAACGATACATAAAAGCTTCCATTAGCTTAACATTATTTTTCTCAGCTGCTTGATTCATTTTCTCTGCTTCTTTTTTATTTTTACCGGAAAGTGGTTTTTCACATAATATGTGTTTACCAGCTTCTGCTGCTTTGATAACCCACTTTTTATGTAAAGAATTTGGCAGCGGAATATAAACAGCTTCTACTTCCTGGTCTGCTAAAAGATCTTCATAATCATTATAATATTTTTTTGCCCCAAATTCTTCTACAAATTTCTCTGCTTTTTCCTGATTGCGGCTGGCAACTGCAGTTAATTCTGAATTATCTGCCCCTATAATTCCAGGGATCACTGCCTTGCGGGCGATATTTGCACAACCTAGAATACCCCATTTAACTTTTTTCATTGATTAGTCACTCCTGTAATAATATTTTTAAATTAAAATTATTCAAATTCAATTAATTGCTTAATATATTTAATTCTTGAAAAAAGGCCAAAATCCTCTTTAAAGATTTTGGCTTTGATTTTTAAAATAAAGATAAAACCCAGCCTAATCTTTCAGACTGAGTATACCTTAAGTTATTTAATTTTTAGATTTTATTTTTTAGGATTGAATATCAAAAATTAATCTTAATATTTTCAGTTTAAATTATCCTTTAACAGAACCAGCCAACATACCTTTAATAAAATAACGACCAAAAATAATATAAACTAAAAGAGTTGGCAGTGCAGTTATAATTGCACCACTCATCTGCACATTCCACTCTACAACCTGGCTTCCTGCCAGATTTGTCAAAGCTACTGTAATTGGCTGGCTTTGAGTATCAGTCAAGGAAACTGCAAATAAGAATTCATTCCAGATATTTGTAAACTGCCAGATAAAAACAACAACAAAAGAAGGAATAGATATAGGAAAAAAGATATGGCGATAGATACTAAAAATATTTGCTCCATCAACTTTTGCTGCTTCAGTTAAAGCATCCGGTACATCCTGATAATAGTTTCTGAACATTAAAGTAGTTATTGGCAGCCCATAAACAACATGAACCAGAATCAAACCAGGTATCGACCCATAAAGGCCTATTGTCTGCATAAACTGTACCAGTGGGAAAAGAACACTCTGATAAGGAATAAACATACCAAATAATATTAAAGCAAAAAGAGTATCTGACCCTTTAAATTTCCAGTGTGATAAAACATAGCCATTCATTGAGCCCATTATTGCAGACAGCAGAGTTGCCGGAATTACAAGATAAAAACTATTAAGTACATTTGGTGCCAGCTTGGCAAAAGCCTCTCTAAAACCATCAAAAGATAAAGTTCCTGGAAGCTGCCACATTGTATTGATTGATACTTCCGAAAAACTTTTTAGACTAGTAGAAAGTAGAACATACATTGGAATCAGAAAAAATATAGCAAAAGCAATTAAAATAGCATATCTCATTACTTTTTCGCGTGTTGTCATTTTTTCATCCATTGATTACTCCTCCTTAAAGCTGTTGACCAAATAAGGTATTATCAGCAGTCCAACCATCATTAGAAGCACAATCGCAATTGCTGAACCAGTTGAATAACGATTGGATCTAAAGGTTGCCTCAAACATATAAACTGCAGGTATATCTGTTACATTATTTGGTCCACTACCTGTCATTGCATAGATTAAAGCAAAGGCCTTAAGTGATACATGGGCCAGCACAATAATCGCCGAAAGAGTAATTGGCTTTTGAATAGGAAACAGTATTTTTGTAAAGACCTGCCATTTACTAGCTCCATCAATCCTAGCTGCTTCAATCAGCTGCTGATCAATACCTCTCAAACCAGCTAACCACATGGCCATTGTATAGCCAGAATACTGCCAGACAGCAGCTATAATAACAGCTATTAAGGCTACATTAAAGCCCAAAAAATTGCTGGTGCTTGTAAACCATCCCCACTGAAAAGCATCTAAACCCAGCTGTTCAAAAAGCAGGTTTATTCCTCGGGGATTGTCTGGGAGACGGCCAGGAGCAAAAATCCAGCGCCAGACTGTACCTGTTACTACAAATGAAATTGCCATCGGGAAAAGATAAAGATTCTGAAAGAAATATCCGCCTTTTGGCTTATTATTTAAAATTAGTGATAATAAAATACCTATTGCCAAACAGCCCAGAATAAAAAAGAGGGTAAAATATAAAGTATTCCAAAGATCAGTTTGAAATCTAGACTCAGCAAATAATCCTAAATAATTTTCCAGCCCTACATAATCCTTAGCTTTTCTCATAAAACTAGAAAAGGTATCCCAGTCAAGCATTGAAATTTGAACACTGCGGCTGATAAATCCATAAACAAAAACTGCAAGTGTAATTATTGATGGTGATAAAATAGCAAGTGAGGTAAGTGATTCTTTATGTTTTCTTTTCATATTTATCACTCCATAAAAATAAATCTTCCCCTCCCTAAAAAAAGGAGGGGAGATATTTTCATTCTAGGTTAAATACTACTGTATCTTTTCTAACTGTCAAATCTAATTATAATTTATTTTACATACTCCTCATGATTTTCCTGGAAGCTTTCAAATGCCTGATCTACATTACCAGTTGTGATAAAGGCATTTATTGTATCATTCATTGCTGTGATAAATCCTTCGGGAGCTGCAGATCCGTGAACGATAGAAGGTGACAATGTATCACTTGCAAAGTCTTCCATTGCACTTGTTAGATAAGGATCATATTTGCTCTTATCAGCATCTAAACGAGCAGGAATAGAACCTTTGATTGGGTTGAATGTATCCTGTCCTTCTTTAGAAGCAATTGTCTTCAACCATTTCTTAGCATTTTCTGGGTTTGGAGCACCTTTTGGTAAACCAAAGGTATCAGTTACAACTATAAAGGTTCCTTCTGAACCTGGAACTGGAGTCCAGCCAAATTCTTCCCCAGGTGTCCAGCCTAATGTTTTGAGGTATCCTTCAGCCCAGTCACCCATAATATTAAAGCCTGCTTCTCCTTCATGTACTAACTGAGTAGCATCCTGCCAGGTAAGAGCAGAGTGGTCTTCATTTACATACTGCATAATGTCTTTAAAGTGAACAAGTGCTTCTCTAATTGCTGGATCATCAGCAGATGTTTCACCATTCCAGAGTCCGTTATATCCATTAGGGCCTAAAGTAGATACTAATAGTGATTCAAAAACCTGACCGGCAGGCCACTTATTGGTATCACCTAAAGCAAGTGGAACAACACCAGCTTCATCCAGTTTAGCTAAAGCATCTTTAAAGCTTGCTAAGTCTGTTGGAGGTTCAACATTATTTTCTTCAAGTACTGCATTGTTATAAAACATAATATTTGAGCGGTGAACATTAACCGGAATAGAATAATATTCGCCTTCATAAGAAGACATTTCTAAAATCTGCTGATTAAACTTGTCTTTAACTCCCCATTCTTCCAGCAAACCAGTAATTGGTTCCATCATTCCTGTTTCAACATAAGTATTAACTAATTCTGCACCACCATGAACCTGGAATGAATCTGGAGGATTTCCTCCAACCATTCTGGTTTTAAGTACAGCTTTAGCATTAGAACCAGCACCACCAGCAACTGTAGCATTAATGACCTCAACATCAGGATAATCTTCATTAAACAGTTCAATTAAAGCATTTAGACCTTCTTCTTCTCCACCACCGGTCCACCAACTGAAAATTTCAACTTCTCCATCCTGAGCCATCGCTGAAAAACTTGAGACAAAAAGCAAAGCCACCATTAATAATACACTTAACAACATACTTTTCTTAAATAACATTTCTTTGTCCTCCTTATTTTTTTATTCAGACTTCAACAAATGTTTAATAATTTTATCAAAATGAATTAAACTATCACCTCCATAATTTCTCTTGACTTGAAAATTATATTTATTAAGATATATTTTAAGAAGAAAACTTGATTCAATAATATTATATCATATTTGCGAGAAATTAAAAGATTATTTTGAAAATTGTTTATATGTTATAAAATTTAAAAAAATTACTCTTAATAAAACAAAAGCCAACTTAGAAGAAGAAAATTTTCTCAACTTCTAAACTGGCTTTATTTAATAATTGGAGGGATTAGTTTCAAAAATTTAATTTACTTTTGACTCAACCTTGTTCATAGCTTCAATGATCATTTCTTCTGTTACTTTAATCGGCATTTTTAACATAACTGTATCATTCACAGAGTTCGAAGCTGTCTTCTTTAAATTTTTTTCTGAAAAAGGAAGCCCTAAGCCCTTAAATGATGGTTTTAAACCTAATTCATTGAAAAATTTGATTACATCATCTATATATTCTTCTGGCTTTTCCTCTAAAAAGAGCTGGACAACAATCCCATATCCCACTTTTAATCCATGTAAAAGTTCATGTGATTCCTCAATTGAAGTCATCCCATTATGAATTCCGTGGGCGGCAGCACCTCGAGAAGTGTTTTGGCCTAAACTCTGTATAACAGTAGTTAGATAAATGTTTAAATCAATAACTTCTTTTAGTTCTTCACCTAGCTCATTTTTTTCACACTGTTCAACAGCTATAATTGCTTCTTCTCTCATTTTATTATATAAGATCTCAGCTAAGTTCATAGCTACTACAGTTTCTAAACTGGGATTATCAATTCCACTTTCTACAGCCTTACCTTCATACCATTTAGCTAGAGAATCTAAAATCCCTGATTTTAAATATTTAGCAGGAGCTTCTGCAATGATTTGAGGATCTACCATTACCAGACGTGGATTTTGAGTCATAAAATAGTCTCTTTCAAACTGTCCATCTTCTGTATAAACAACAGCAAAAGCTGATCCAGCAGCACAGGTAGCTGCAATAGTAGGAACAGCAGCAACTGGAAGTCTCATATCTTCAGCAGCCGCTTTTGCAGTATCAATTGCCTTTCCACCACCAACTCCAATAATTAAATCTGCGTTCATTTTTTTTGCCTTTTCTTTAATAATCTCGATATTGGACTGAGAAACTTCACCTGCAAAAATATGCTTCTCCCAATAGATATCATATTCATCCAAAGAATTGATTAAGTCTTTTTCTGCTGCATTTAAAGCTCTTACACCACCACTAATTAGAACTCTTTTCCCCCACTCACTAACGTAAGCTCCAGCCTTTTTTAAAATATCCTTCTCATTAATATACTGAGCAGGTGCAGCCTGAAGATACGCTGTCTGAGGATCTAGACGGGTTTCTTTAGTCATTATTTTCACCTCTATCAAATAGAATAATTTATTTTTTAAGTTAAATATTCATTTATTACTAACTTTTTATTTTCAAATTATTAAATATACCATTGATACTAATCCATCCCAATATAAGCTCCTTTAGCAGCAGGAACTGCATGACGAACATAAAGTCCTAAAGTCCCTCTGTTAAATTTAAAATCTGGCTTTACCCAATTCTTTTTACGTGCTGCTAAAACCTTATCAATTTCTGCAGCAGATTTTTCTTCTCCCTTTAGGCCAATAATGTTTAGTTTTCGAGCAGGAATATCAATTTCTATTAAGTCTCCATCTTCAACTAAAGCAATTGGACCACCATCAACAGCTTCTGGTGAAACATGACCGATAGCTGGCCCACGAGTTGCACCAGAATATCTTCCATCTGTTATTAAAGCCGTAGAAGTATTTAATACTTCATCTGAAGCTATTGCTTCACTGGTGTAAAACATTTCTGGCATTCCACTGCCTTTTGGTCCTTCATAACGAATGATTACTGCATCACCCGAAACTATATCACCTGATAATACAGCATCTAAAGCTTCTTCTTCTGTGTCATAAGCTTTAATTCTACCCTTAAATTGATGCATTTTAGGGTCAACTGCTGAATGTTTAACTACTGCTCCCATTGGCGCCAGATTACCTTTAAGTACAGCTAAAGAACCTTCATCATTAATCGGAGCCAAAGCTGGATAAATCACATCATTAGGCAGGTTTTTAGGTGCTTCAGACTGCATATAATCTAAGTAGCTAAATTTATCAAGTTCTTCTAAATTTTCTGCTAGTGTTTTTCCTGTAACTGTCATCTGATCTAAATGTAAATAATCTTTCAATTCTTTCATTACAGCTGGCAAACCACCTGCATACCAGAAGTAATGAGTTGGATACTGACCACTTGTTTTAACATTTGCAATAAAAGGTATTTCTCGGTGGATCTGATCAAACTCATCTAGTTCAATCTCAAAACCAAATTCATGAGCAATTGCTGGTATATGAAGCAGTGCATTTGTTGAACCACCAATAGCAGCATGAATCATTATTGCATTTTCAAATGATTTGCGAGTAACTATATCAGATGGTTTGATTCCTTTTTTGACTAGATCTACTAAATAATGACCAGCTTCTTTGGTCATTACCTCTAGAGCCGGGCTTGTAGAAGGAATTAAAGCAGCTCCTGGAAGTGCTAAACCAAGTGCCTCAGCCATCAGCTGCATTGTTGAAGCTGTACCCATAAACTGACAGGCTCCACAGCTTGGACAAGCAGAATACTGATATTCTTTAAATTCTTCTTCAGTAATTTCACCTCTCTTGAGATCTGCAGAATAAGTTCCGACCATTTCTAAAGTTAAACCATCTGGCCCAGGTGCCATTGAACCACCTGGAATATGGACAGCAGGTAAGTTAAGGCGTAAAATAGACATTAAATGTGCTGGCACAGATTTATCACAACTAGAAAATAAAGCAATCCCATCATAAGGTGCAGCCATTGCCTGAATTTCAACCATATTTGCAATCATCTCTCTGGATACTAACGAATAATTCATTCCATCATGACCCTGAGCAATACCATCACAAATGTCTGAAGTTGTCATTCGACTTCCCATTACATCAATTTCTTTAAGTTCATTTTTTAGTGCACTTACATATTTATCTAAGTGAAAACTTCCTGGATGACCATTACCGTATGTATTGGCTATTACAATCTGCATCTTATCTAAATCATCTGCAGTCCAGTCCATCCCCATTCTCAAAGCATCAATTTCTGCTCCTTGCTTCCGTATTTCCTGACTTCTAAGCAACTAAATCATCTCCTCATCGGCTTTAATAATTTACTTTAAATAAAGCCAACTTTATTTATTTAATCAACATTATCTCATTAAATTTGGTATAAACATTACAATTTGTGGAAAAGCAATTAATAATGCTAAAACTGCAAGTAGTGTAAATAAAAATGGTAAAATAGATTTAACCAGATCTTCTAATGTAATATCTGCCACTCCAGTTGCTACATATAAAACTGTTCCGACAGGAGGTGTGATTAAGCCGATACCTAAGTTAATTGACATGATTACACCAAAATATACTGGATCAATTCCTACCTGACGCATTACAGGTAATAAAATGGGTGCTAAAATTAACATTGCTGGGGTTAAATCCATTACAAAACCAACTAAAAATAATAATATATTAGTTATTAACAAAATTCCAATAGTAGAATCAGTTAAAGATGTTAAAAGTTCGGCTAATTCAAAAGGCACTCTGGCTACAGTTAATAGCCAAGCAGTTACCATTGCCATTCCACACAAGAAAAGAACTATTGCTGTTGTTTTAGCTGTTGCCAATAAAATCCCTGGTAGATCTTTAACAGTCACTTCTTTATACACAATTAGAGCTAAAATCAAAGATACAAATGCTGCTACAGCACCAGCTTCTGTTGCTGTAAAGACTCCTCCTAAAATACCTCCAACAACTAAAAAAGGAATAGTTAAAGCAAGAGCTGCTTCTTTAAAAGTCTCCCATAATCGAGAAATAGTAAATTTTTGTACCTGTTCTGCCTCAACAATATGTCCATAACCATGTTTTTTAGTAGTGAAATAGGTTGTAGCCATTAAAGACAATCCCACTAATATACCAGGTATAATCCCTGCCATAAAAAGCTGAGCAATCGAGGTATTAGTAATAATACCATAAAGTATAAAAGGAATACTTGGTGGAATTATAATTCCAATAACTGCAGATGATGCAGTTATTGCCGCTGAATAATCAGCCGGATAATCCTGCTCAATCATCGGTGGAATTAGCAATCCACCAATTGCTGCTGTATCAGCAATTGCTGAGCCAGAAATCCCACCAAAAAACATACTCGCTAAAATATTTACATGACCCAGACCACCGGTGATATGTCCAACAATCGCATCAGCAAAGTTTACCAATCTTTTAGCAATTCCTCCATGATTCATAACCTCTCCTACAAACATGAAAAAAGGAATAGCTAAAAGCGGAAAACTATTCATACCAGATATCATTTTAGACGGTAAAACCATAAATTGCAAATCCATAGCATTCATTAAAGCAATATTTGATAAACCCAGTGCAAAAACAACCGGGATTCCTGTTAAGACAAATATAAACAAAGTTCCTAAAAATAACCAAAGCATTATTCTACACCCCCACTTTCATCTAAAATATCAAACTTTTCTTTTTCTCCTTTTATATACAATTGCACATGTTTTTTTATTTTTGCTAAATTGATCAGCATCATAATAAAACCACTAAGTGGTACAATAGAATAGACTAAAGTCATTGGTATATAAAGAGCAGGAGACACATTTGTTGCTGAAGTTGCTACAATATATCCATAATATGTTATGATAGCTAATACTGCCATTATTAAAAGATCTGAAATAATACTAATTATGTTCTGAACTTTCGCAGATGGTATTTTAGCGATAACAAAATTTAGGCCTACATGATCATCACTACCATATGCCATTACCGCTCCTAAAAATGAAATCCAAATAAAAACAAACCTTGATAGTTCATCTGCCCAACCAAGTGAATTATTTAAAACAAAACGACTAAAAACATTTGTTCCTACAATTATAAACATTGAAAGTGTTAAAATAATAAGAATAAATTTATAAATGCTAAAAAAAGTATTAAAAATTTTATTGTTTTCCATACTTATCACCCCTTTTAAATCTCAAAATAAGCCCTATTTTCTTTTGATATTAAATTATAATCAAAATTAATTGTAATTAAAAATTTAGAAATAAGAGGGAGATTATCTCCCTCTTATTAGTTTAATAGTTATTGCTGAGCTTGAAATTCTTCAACCTGCTGCTGTACAGATTCAACTAGATCTGCACCAATCTCATCTTTGAATTGGTTATATACAGGCTGAACTGCTTCCTGGAATTCAGCTTTTTGCTCTGGAGTTAAAATAGTAACTTCCATAACATCTTTTAATTTATTTAAGTATTCAGCATTCATAGCTCTATTAGTCTTTCTGTTATGATGCTTTGCTTCAATTGCTGCTACTTTAACAACCTGCTGTAAATCAGTAGGTAATTTATCATAGAACTGTTTAGACATCATAAGTACAAATGGTGAGTATACATGGCCTGTATCTGTTGTGTAATCCTGAACTTCAAAGAAGTTCTGAAGATAAATTGTACCCCAAGGATTTTCCTGACCATCAACAACACCCTGCTGCATAGCGGAGAATAATTCTCCAAATGCCATAGGTGTAGGATTAGCTCCCATTTCTTCCCAGGCAGCTAAATGCATAGGATTTTCCATTGTTCTAACTTTTAAACCTTCAACATCCTCTGGAGATTCAACTGCTCTTCTACTATTTGTCAACTGACGATATCCATTTTCCCAATAAGCTAAACCTACAAGACCTTCATCTTCAAGCTGCTTTAGTAGATTCTGTCCAACTGGACCATCAAGTACATAATCCGCTGCTTCGTGAGTTGGGAATAAGAAAGGAAGGTCAAATACTTTAAATCCATTTACAAATGGAGCAATAGGTGCAGTAGATGGACAAGTCATCTGCTGTGTACCCATTTGTAGGGCTTCCATCATTTCTCTATCATCACCAAGCTGGCTGGAATGATAAAGATTAACTTCAATTTCGCCATTACTTCTTTCTTCTACTAATTTTTTGAAGTATTCTAAAGACATATACTGAGCTGATTTATCATTCAACCCAATACCCGCATTAATTGTGTATTCGGCCGCCAGTGAAGTTACTGAAAAAGTTAAAAGCAATAAAAGAGCAAGTGATAAGTTAATCATTAATTTTTTTCTCAAGATAATTTCCCCCTAATAATTTTTTAATAATAATTTTTATAATCTAAGTAATTAAATATTAAGACTCTACAACTAGAAATAATATTGAAACTTATGATAATCCATTTTATTTCTTATTACCACCTCCACTAATTTAAGATTTAAAGGGCTTATAGAATTATAAACTTGCTCCTAATTTTCTTATTTATCTTGATATACCCACAATCCTGTAGCAGGATTATTGATATAAAAGATCTCTTCTCCATCAACAGTATTAAAACCATCTTCTAAGCTATCCAGTTTGTATTTATCAGTTATTTCTTGGTAATCTAAATAATTAAAATTTACAGCTTCTATTTCTTGCCGACTTAATTTTGGAGAAGCAAGTGAAATTTTAAATCTACCTTCAGATGAGCCGTGAATCAAATGAGCCGCTGCAGATAAATTTTGACGTAAATCCTGATTGTTATGCAGACTTTCTAGTGTTTTTTCAGTACCACAATAGCCATATTTTCTAATTAATTTATCTATAAGTTGATCTTCTCCAAATTTATAAAGTCCCGGCGCTATAATTATTAACTCACCATCATCAGCAACTGCCATCCTAGTTCTATAAATGGCCTTTGCCCCAATCCATGTGCTTTTAAACTTATCCTTTTTTAGATAAACAACAATCTTTTTAGGTGCTTTTTTAAGTTTTATAATATTTTCCTGCTGACTTAAAGCAACTGCTTTTTCAAATGTTTTTCTGCTGCTACCAGTAAAAATTCCTTTAATTTCTGTCAGACCGGTCTTCTTATCACTAACAGCCGAATTAACTGTCATTAAATAAAGTAGTGGCAATTCGTCTAAAAATTCCTTTTGACAGTAATCATAAAGCTTTCTAACAGGTGAGTGATCTTTTCCCATTATTTTTTCCATACCAGAAAGAGCACCTAAGAAATGAGATCTATTAATTATTTGATCTCCACCACAGCCAACAACAATATTTTTAGTGTAATTAGCCATACCAACAACCTCATGTGGTATTACCTGACCTAAAGAAATAATTAAATCATATTTAGCAGAAAATAGATGTTTGTTAACTTCTAAAGGTAAAGCTTCAGTTAACTCTCCATCTGAAAACTCTTTCATTTTTATTGCAGGAATCTCTCCAACTTTAATAGTTTCAGTTCTCCAGTTATGTTCTAAAAAATTAGTAGTTGGAATATCACCAAACATTGACTTTAAAGATTCAGCATCCATTGGATCATGAGTTCCAGAAGCTGGTAAAATATCTATATTGTCAATCTTTTTTTCTAAGAAAAAATAAAGTTTTTCGGTAATTACCCCTAAAGCTGATGATTTTCTTGTATAATCTGGTGGAATTAATAAAATGTTTTCTTTTTCATTTTGAATAATTAATTCAGCCAATTTTTCTAAATATTTGTCTATTTCTTTAGTTTGCAAATATTGTTTTTGACTGATTATTTCTCTTTCTATTTTTCCCATTTTATTCACCCCTCATATAAACTTTGAAGACCTTTATTTAAAATATTATTTACCATTCAGCAATTGTACCATCTTCATTACGCCAAATAGGATTTTTCCAGTCATGTGATTCTTTGGCTTTAGTTCGAACTAACTCTTCATCAATTTCAATTCCAAGTCCTGGTGCATTTGGAATTTGAGCATAACCACCTTTGTATTTAAAAACTTCTTTCTTAACTAAATAATCTAAAAGATCATTTCCTTGATTATAATGAATCCCCAAACTTTGTTCTTGGATAAATACATTTGGAGTTACAGCATCAATTTGTAAACTTGCAGCTAGATTAATTGGTCCTAGCGGGGAATGAGGAGCTACTGCAATATCGTAGGCCTCAGCCATTGCTGCTATTTTCTTAACTTCTGAAATTCCACCTGCATGTGATAAATCTGGTTGAATAATATCCACTTTATTTAGTTCAAAAACTTTTTTATAATCCCAACGACTAAATAATCTCTCACCTAGGGCAATTGGAATACCAAAAGTATCGATAGTAGTTAATGCTTCAATATTTTCTGAAAGAACTGGCTCTTCTATAAACATTAAGCGAAAAGGCTCAAGCTCTTTAAATAATATCCGAGCCATCCCCTTATGAACCCGACCATGAAAATCTACTGCTATTCCAAAATCTGGACCAAGCCGATCTCTTATTGCTGCTACTCTAGCAACCGCCTGATCTACTTTTTTATAACTATCTATGTAATGCAATTCTTCTGTACCGTTCATTTTTACTGCAGTAAAACCGGCATCTTTTTTTTCCCTTGCTGCCTGAGCCACATTATCAGGACGATCTCCACCAATCCAGGAATAAACTCTAACTTTATCTCTAACCTTACCGCCAAGAAGTTCATAAACGGGCTGTTCAAGATATTTACCCTTTATATCCCATAGAGCTTGATCAATTCCCGCGATAGCACTCATTAAAATCGGACCACCGCGATAAAAAGATCCACGATATAATGTCTGCCAAATATCTTCTATCTCTAAAGGATTTTTTCCAATTATATAATCTTTCATCTCTTCTACTGCAGCTTTTACTGTAGCAGATTTTCCTTCAACAACTGGCTCACCCCAACCAACAATTCCTACATCTGTTGAAATTTTAAGAAAAAGCCAGCGAGGTGGTACTTGAAATAATTCTAAATTATTTATTTTCAAAATAATCAACCCCTGACGAATAATTTAAAAATCACTTACTGATAATATATCCTGATATTGAATATATAATATGTGATATATCAGATGAACTAAAAATTTTTATACTAGATATTTTTTGTTGTTAATTTTCTTTCTATTTTTAATATTATAACATTATTTAAAGTATTGCAAATTAATTTCTAAATTTAAATTCTTTTTTTAATTTTTGCATCTTCTGCAATCTCCACTCGATCAAGATGTCTAAATAAAATTTTATATGCTTTTTCTTTATTATCTGCTATAATTGAATCAATTAAATCAATGTGTTCCTCTCTTGAAGTTTCAGAACGCTGATCATTTAGATAACTAAAAAGCATAGTAAAATGATTAATCATTTTTAAATAACTATCAATTAAATAATTATTGTGTGAAGCAAAAACAATTTCTTTATGCAGCTGACTATCAAAAACACTAAAATGTTTATGATGACTTTTAATAAATTTATCCTTTAGTCTTAAAACTCTATTCTTATTTATTTGCTCAAAATAATTTTCGAGACAGTATAGTTCGTGCATTTTTCGTACTTCTAAAATATCATTAACTTCTGCTTCGGAAAAGTTTTTAACAAAAAAACCAACTCTCGGTTTGTTTTCCACCAAATCTTCATTTGCTAACCTTCTCAAAGCATCACGCACCGGCATCAAAGAAATATCATGTTCTTCAGCAATCTGCCTGGTATTAAGCTGTTCTCCTAATTCTACTTCTCGATTTAAAATTTGTTCTTTAAGCATTGTATAAACCTGATCTGTTAAACTTTTTTTGTTAATAACCATAATAACACTTCCTATTTCATTCCTGTGATATATCAGATGCTCTATATTACATATTCGCCACTGACAAAAAAAATCCTGCAAAATTATTGTGATTTTTTAAATTTATTTTCTAATCCGAATACAATGGTAAGTATATTCAGATAAATTAATTTTAAGGGGGAGCATTAAATATCTCCCCTTAGTATTAATTATTAAAAAAATCAACTACATTTTGAGCAGCTAAAACATCCATTTTAATAAATATTTCTTCAGTAAAAGTACCAACATGTGGTGTTAATAGTACATTATCACAGTCAACTAGAACTGAATCAGTTTTAGGTTCAGTATCAAAAACATCGACTGCTGCAAAAGCTATTAAATCATTATCTAATGCCTTTTTTAAATCTTGATTATTCACCACTGCCCCTCGGGCAGTGTTAATAAGAATTGCTGTGTCTTTCATTTTTTTCAGCGCCTCATAATCAATTAAGTTTTCTGTATGTTTATTTAAAGGAACATGCAGAGTTATTATATCAGCTTTTTGATATAATTCATCCAAACTGAGGTATTTTATTCCAAATCTATCTTCAGCTTTCAACTTTCTTTCAACATCATAATAGACAATGTTTAAATCAAAAGTTTTAGCCTTCCTAGTTATTTCTTCACCAATATTACCCATGCCAATAATACCTAGAGTTTTACCTTCTAAACTGTTTCCAAGTATCTTATTCCATTTACCCTGATGCATATCATTATTTAAAGGAATAATTTTTCTGGAAATATTCAAAATAAATGACATTACAAGTTCTGCTACAGGTTTTTCCACAACACCTAAGGTTCTGGCAACCTTTATTCCTCTTTCTTCTGCATAATCAACTGCAACTGAATCAGTCCCAACACCTCTCCGAGCAATTATTTCTAAATTTGGTGACTGATCAATAACATTTTTAGATATCTCTTCTAAATCACAAATGACAGCATTAGCATCTTTGCTTAAGGAAACTATTTCTTCTTCTTTATCTAAAAACTTGTCATACTTATTTTCTATTACCTCAAATTCGTTATCTTCCAAAATTTTAAAAGCTTCATCAGAAAATTTACCGAAATATTCTGAGGTTATGGCTACTCTTTTTGACATCATTAATCCTCCTAAAATTTTTGATTTAATACTGGATCAGTTAAATCCCAAGTGATGGAGCAAATAATTTGGGAATATAAAAAGCGATATCCGGGAAAAATGCCATAAATATTAAAACAGCTAAAACAACAGCAATAAACATCAGCACTGCTCCAAAAGAACGTTCAATTGACATATCGCCGATCCTAGCTGCAATTAAAAGACAGAGTCCATATGGCGGAGTTACTAAACCAATGGCTAGTGTTACAATTACAACCATACCTAATAGAACAGGACTTATACCCAGATTCAAGGCTAAAGGTAAAATTACTGGTATAAATAAAATCATAGCTGGTATAGCATCCATAAATGTACCTACAAATAAGAAAAATAGTATAATAATGACCATGAATACAGAAGTTGATTCTATATGAGCAGTAAAAAATTCTTGTACAATAGTAGATACCTGGTAATATCCCATTAATTCACCTAAAGCACTTGCAGTAGATAAGGCAAATAAAGAAAGAGAACTTAAAGTTAAAGTATCTTCTAATATTCCTGGTAAATCTGTTAATTTAATAGTTTTATAATAAAACATACCTATTACAAAAGTATATAAAGAAGCAAAAGCTGCAGCTTCAGTTGCTGTATACCAACCTGTGATAACTCCTCCAATGATTATTATTGGTGTCATAAGAGCCGGAAATGCTTCTTTAGCTAAACGAAAAATCTTTTTTAAATTTGTTCTTTCATATTTTGGATAGCCACGCTTTAATGATAATATGTAAATAACTATCATCATTCCCAAACCACTTAAAACTCCAGGAACAATACCTGCAATAAACAGTTCACTAACAGATGTATTTGTTAAACCAGCATAAATAATCATCGGAATACTTGGTGGAATAATAACACCAATAGTTGAAGAAGCGGCTGTTACTCCAACTGCTGTTTCCTTGTCATAACCTGTATCTATCATATTTGGAATTAATACCTTACCTATTCCTGCAGTATCGGCCTGTGAAGCACCTGATATCCCAGCAAAAATCATAGATACTAAAACATTTGCATGGGCCAGACCACCTCTAATGTGACCAACAAGAGCAATTGAAAAATTAATTAATTTCTTAGAAATTTCACCACTGTTCATTAAATTTGCAGCTAAAATAAATAGTGGTACAGCTAAAAGAACAAACGAGTTTAAACCATTAAACATTTTCATAACTACTGTAACTTCAGGAATATATGGGGCAGCTGAAATCCCTAAAAATGCTATAATTCCAATCACAAAAGCTATAGGAACACCAATAAACATTAAAAATAAAAATAAAGCAACTAGTCCAAATCCTAACATTATTCACACCTCTTCATTTCTTTATAAGCATCATATATATGATCAATCATGTAAACTGTCATACTGACCCCCATAATTGGAATTGAAATAAACATATATCCCATTTTAAAGCTTTGAATAGAAAACCAATTATAATTCCAGAAATTCTGGGTTGCAATAACCCCATAATAAATTAAAGCAAAACTAAAAATTAATAAAATTGTATTAATAAATATAATTAAAATAGATTTAGCTTTTCCAGTTAATTTATTAAAAAACATAGTAAACCGGAAATGTCCTTCTCTATGTATCATAACCGATGCACCCATAAACACTGACCAAATAAAAGAATAGTTAGCAGCTTCTTCTGTCCAAATTAAAGAAATACCAGTATATCTAGCAAACATTTGAATTACAATAACTAGAAAAAATAGCGATAAGAAAATCACACCAAATGTAACCTGGATTTTTTCCATTATTCTAGCAGCTTTCTTAATCATTGTTTCACCTCTTTTTATCCATAATAAAAATTTTATATACATCAAATTATTTAGTTCCAATAAATTAACTACTTATTGAAAAAATACTCCTAACAGGAAGACACCTGTTAGGAGTGATTGATTTTTTACTTAAGTTCTCTAATCTGCTCTAATAATTCTGTTACACCATATTCTTCAGCTGCTTCGTTCTGGTAAGGTACAGCTGCTTCAATAAATGGCTCTCTATCCAATTCATTTACTTCTCCACCATCATCAAGTAATATTTGTTTATATTCATCTTCCTGAGCATATAATGATGCTCTTTCAGCTTCTACACTTGCTTTTGCAGCTTCCATTAAAATTTCCTGCTGCTCATCAGAGAAGCTCTCGAACTTACGACCATTGATTAATAAGAATCTTGTAGTATAATCATGTCCGGTTTCTGAAGTATATTTACCATTTGCAGTCTTGTGATGATTTTGCTGTACATAATAAGGATATGCATTTTCAGCTGCATCTACAACATTCTGCTGAAGTGCCTGATATAATTCTCCCCATGCTACAGATGTAGGAACTGCACCTAAACTGCTCCAGTAGTCTGCAACAACACCAGAAGTCTGTGTTCTGATACTTACACCATCAAGATCTTCGATTTCATAGATAGGCTTTTTACCGTAATAGTGTCTTACACCAGCAGTCCAGTAACCGATTAATTTGAAATCATTATTTGATTTCTCATTAACAAGCTCTGCCATTTGATCTCCAACTTCACCATCTACTACTCTTTCCCAGTGATCATAGCTGTCAAACAAGTATGGAAATGCAAATAACTGAATCTCATTAATTCCAGTTCTGCTCATAAATCCAGGTGAAACTAATACAACATCTGCAGCACCAAGTTTAAGTTTTTCAACTAGTTCTGCTTCACTTGTACCTAATGTACCAGCATGTACTTCTACATTAATTGCGCCATCAGAAAGCTCTGCAGCTTTGTCTTTAAAAGCAAGCAAACCTACCTGATAAGGATTTTCTGGAGAAGTCTGGTTATGTGCGGCAACAATTTTCAATTCCTCTACAGCCATAGCACCTACAGAAAATACAGAGATCATTAATAAAGTAATTAAAACGATTGAAATTTTATTTTTTAACATAATTTCCCTCCTGATTATTAATTAAAATTTTATTAAACAAACAACCGAAATTAAAATACCACCTCCAAAATATTTTGATTAAGGGATTATTAACTTATATGCTTAACCCTTTATATATTAAATAATAGAAACTATTATTTAATTCCTGTTTCGAATAGCAAAACAATGTTTTATATTAAATCCTATTATAAAATATTCGCTTTAATTTTCAAAAATCCTTTTTTTATTTTTCAAAAACCCATAATCCTGTTACAGGATTGTCAACATTTTTATCTTATCATTTAATTTAAAATATAATTCTTCAGTGATAGAACCTAATGAAAAAGGTTTGCTAGTATAATCTGGTGGTACTAGAAACCAACTATTTTCAATTAAGCTCTCTTTTTAATTTCTGCATCTTCAGCAATTTGTACCCTATCTAAGTGCCTAAATAAAATTTTATATGCCTTTTCTTTAGTTCCTCCAAGAATACAATCAATAATATCTATGTGTTCCTGTCTTGATTTTTCAGAACGCTTATAATTTAAATAACTAAAAAGCATTGTATAGTGATTGATCATCTTTAAATAACTATCAATTAAATAATCATTATCCGAAGCAAATATTATCTCTTTATGTAACTGAGTATCATAGCTGCTGAAATATTCCTGATTACCATTTTGAAATTTGTCTTTCAGTTCAGCAATCTTTGCCTTATCAATCTGCCCAAAATAATTATCTAAACAATAGAGTTCGTGCATTTTACGAACTTCTAAAATATTATTGACCTCTGCTTCAGAAAAGTTTTTAACAAAAAAACCAACTCTAGGTTTGTTTTCAACTAGATCTTCATTAGCCAATCTCCTCAAAGCATCACGGACCGGCATTAAAGAAATACCATGCTCTTCAGCAATCTGTCTCGTATTAAGCTGTTCACCTAGTTCTACTTCCCGATTTAAAATTTGTTCTTTAATCATTGTATAAACCTGATCTGTCAGACTCTTCTTATTAATAACCATAATAACACTTCCTATTTATTCTGTGATATATCAGATGCTCTATATTACACGTTCAACACTGGTAAAAAAAATCCTTCAAGAAATTTAATTTTTTTTAGTAAGCCCTCATATTTTCTCGCAGGTAATCATATATTTTTCGTGCTGTTTTACCGCTGATACCATCAACTTGCTTGAGCTGCCAGATCTTTGCCTCTCTGATTTTAGCAAGTGAACCAAAATGCTGAAGCAGGGCATTTCGCCTTGTTTCACCAACTCCAGGGATTTCATCCAGCATCGAATGAGTTAGACGCCGTGACCTAAGTTTACGATGATAACTAACAGCAAAGCGGTGTGCCTCATCTCTAACCCGCTGCAGCAGCTGCAGGGTAGGAGTATGATGCGGCAGAGTAATCGGATCACTTTCTCCCGGCTTGAAAATTTCCTCTTCTTTTTTTGCCAGGCCAATTATCGGCAGATCTTCAATTCCCAGAAGTTCTAAAATTTCATAAGCTGCATTAAGCTGCCCTTTACCACCATCAATCAGTATCAAATCCGGCAGTTCCCTGTCTTCACGCAACAATCTGGCATAACGGCGTTCAACTACTTCCTTCATACTGGAAAAATCATCAGGACCTTCGACAGTTTTAATTTTAAAGCGGCGGTAATCCTGTTTGGAGGGCCGACCATTTTTAAAAACTACCATTGAAGCAACTGAGTCAGTTCCCTGAATATTGGAAATGTCAAAACCTTCAATATGATAAGGATCATTTTCCATTCCTAATATTTCTCCCAGCTTTTCAACCGCTCCTGAAGTTCGCTGTTTTTCATATTTACTGCGGATATCTTCTTTCTTTAAGTTCTGTTCAGCATTTCGCTCAGCCATCTCCAGCATCTTTTTCTTATCCCCTTTTTGAGGATATTGAATACTTACTTTTTTTCCTTTAATATTTGCTAATCTTTCAGCCAAAAGTTCCTGATAATTAATTTTTGTATTTAAAAGCAGCTCATCCGGGATTCCAGCTGCCTGTTCATAATACTGCTGTAAAAAAGAAGCCATTGTTTCTTCCTTGCTTTCTTCCTCAGTTCCCTGAAGAATGAAATACTCCTGTCCAATCAAACGACCATTTCTCACCAGGAGCAGTTGAGCACAGGCATTATCTTCTTCTCCCTGAACCAAAGCAGCTACATCCTGATCAATATTTTTATCAGTCATTACCTTCTGACTTTCACTTAATTTTTTAAAAGCTTCAAGTGCGTCTCTAAAACGAGCGGCCTTTTCAAAATTCCTTTCAGCTGCCGCTTCTTGCATCTTTTCCTCTACCTGCTGCCTTAATTCAGTTTGACGACCTGATAAAAACAGACAGACCTGATCAATCAACTCGTGATAATCTTCTCTGCTAACTGCGCCAATACAGGGGCCCAAACACTTATCTATATGATAATTCAAACAGGGCCGATCCTCTGGCTCATCAGCTTTTAATTCTTTCTTGCAGCTTCTCAGTTTAAAGATATCCTTAATTACATCCAGAGTTTTATATATTGCATCGACATCAGCAAAAGGGCCAAAATATTCTGCCCCATCATTTTTTACAATCCTGGTTTTAAACACTCGTGGAAAATCCACATTTTTAGTAACTTTTATATAAGGATATGTCTTATCATCTTTCAGGCGTATATTAAATTTAGGCTGATGTTTTTTGATCAAGTTGGCCTCTAAAATATAAGCTTCCACTTCTGTATCTGTCATTATATAGTCAAAATCATCTATATATTTAACCAGCATTCTAGTCTTATAGGTCTGATCATTTTTACGAAAATATGATCTAACTCTGCTGCGCAGTGATTTAGCCTTACCAACATAAATTATCATACCTGTTTCATCTTTCATCAGATAAACTCCCGGTTGTCGGGGCAGCTCCTTAAGTTGAGCCTCTATGTGTTCTCTATTTTCAATTTCACTCAATTAAATCACCTTTATTTAGATTATTACTAATTATTTTAATAAATTTATCCACTAATTTGGGGTCGAACTGAGTACCTGCACATCTCTGCAGTTCCTCTAAAGCCTGTTTTTCAGTCATTGAGGGTTGATATGGCCTACCACTAATCATTACATCATAGGCATCAATTATAGACAGCATTCTAGAAAGCATTGGAATTTTTTTGCCGGCTAGACCATCAGGATAACCATTTCCATTCCAGCATTCATGATGATGAAGAATTTCGTAAGAAATATGTGCAAAGTCTTCTATATTGGATGTAATTCTAAATCCAGTTTCGGTGTGTTTTTTCATCAATTCCCATTCTTTTTCATTCAATCCATTGCTTTTATTTAATATTTCCTCAGGAACTGCAATTTTACCTATATCATGCATCTGTGTCAGCAGCTGCAGCCTATCTTTTTCTGAATTAGATAAACCTATTTCTTCTGCAAATTCATTAGCTATTTGACTCATTCTAGAAACATGTTCTTCTGTTTCTGAGCTTTTTTCTTTCAGAGAAGTCAAAAATGCAGAAAGCACACTGCTGCGGGCACTTTTTCGGCTTGAAATCTTATTTTTATACATCCTATCTTCTGCCTTGCTCAATACCATCATCAAATCTTCTTCTATATCTATTTTAGCAGCATTTCCCAGAGCAATAGAAACAGCAAGTTCTCCTTCTTCTTTTGCAGTTTCCTGCTCAATTCTTTTTATTATTTCCTCACTTGCCTTAAGCGATGTCTGGGGAAGCAAAACAACAAATTCATCTCCACCCCAGCGGGCAATAATATCTTCCCCTCGACATGACTTTTCAAATATCCTTGCTGCTTTTTTAATCAATTTATCACCTTTTTGATGACCGTAAGTATCATTAATTAATTTAAGATTATTAAGATCTCCCATAATAATACTGATTGGCAGCTGTCTTTTTGTATCAATTCTTTTAATCTCTTCTTCTAAAAAGGCTCTGTTATATAGGTTAGTCAGCTTATCATGAAATCCGATGTATTGGATTTTTTCCTGGTTCTTTTTTCGCTCAGTTATATCCCAACAGAATCCATCAATCACAAAAGTTCCATCTTCATATTCTTTACTGACTCTGGCATCCATCTCAAGCCACATGGTATTTTTATTCTTATCATAGGCCTGATAGACAAAGTTATTGACTTCTCCATTTTCCTGCATAAGTTTGATAAACTGATCTCGCCGTTCAGAATCAACATAAAGTTCTTTTTTTAAATTATTATAATTTTTTATTGTTTCAGAAATTGAATCAAACCCTAAAATTTCAGCCATATGAGGATTAATCATTTTCACTTTCCCTTTTGAAGTAGTTTTAAAAATTCCCACAGGAGAATTTTCAAATAATCTCCTGAATTTTTGCTCACTTTTTTTCAACCTTTTTTCTGAATCTTTACGGCGTTTTTCATTAATTATCTTTTCAATACCCAAAGAAATATCTCCAGTTAATTCATCCAAAAGTTTTACTTCTATTTGGTCAAAATTATTTTCTTCAGCTGAGCAGAAAGATAAAACTCCCCATGGTTTATCAAAAGCCTTCAAGCAAAAGAAAGCATGTGAGCCACAGCTGCTGTTTAATAATGAATTGATGTCTTCAGTTTCAGAAAGATTGTTGACTATTAATTTATTATTACCACTCATTAATTCTTTTTTGAAATCAATCACAGAATTATTCAAATCAAGATTATAACTTTCTTTATTTTTAAGTTTTCTATTATTTGGTTCAGAAAAAGACAAGACTCTAATTTTTTCTGTATTATTATCAATCCTTCCAATCCAAATATTTTTATATTTCCCGTAATCAGCTATTATTTGAACAGCCTCATCCAATAATTTTTTAAGTGATTTTTCTCTAACTATAAGTTGATTAACCATACTTAACGTTCTGTATATTTCATTCAGCTTTTTTAATTCAGCTTCAGCTTTTTTACGCCTGGTGATATCTCTAAAGACCATTACTGTTCCCTGAATTTGCCCGGATTCAGTTTTGATTGGGGCAGCACTATCAGCAATGTGATATTCAGCACCATCCCTGGAAATTAATTTTGTATGGTTTGCTAAGCCCATTATTTTTCCTTCTCTTAAAACTTTTCCAACAGGGTTTTCTACCTTCTCTCCTGTCTGGGCATTAAAAATTTTAAAAACTTCTTCTATATCCTTATCTTTGGCTTCTTTAATACTCCAGCCGGTTAAATTTTCAGCAACTGTATTTAATTTTTGGATTCTTCCCTTTTTATCAGTAACTATTAGACCATCACCAATTGAATTTAAAGTTATTGACAGAAACTGCTGCTGTTCCTTAATTTCTTGCTCCTGTTCTAAGTTTTTTAAAATAATTGAAACTTTAGCTGCAATAGATTTTAATAAATCAAATTCTTCTTTTAAGAAAACAGTGTTTTTATATTTTATAGAGTGTTCTGAGAGATAGGATACTTCAATGCTGCCAACAATCTGATCATCAATTTTCAAATCTTCCCGCTGCATCCAGCGACTTTCTTTAAAATCATCAGTTTTATACTCAACTTTTTGATAAGTTATTCGTGCTTCACAATCATCAGGATATTGATAGGAAAAAGGAATTTCTTTTACAATTTTATTGATGGTCTGAGAAATATCTAATCCATATTCCTCTGCTACCTCTGAAATTCTAAATAATCCTGTCAGTTCTTTAACTCTTTCTCTTAGCTTAAAGTTTAATTTCCTGATTTTACTGGTGCTTTGGATAATATAAAAAGCTGCAATGATTAAAATTAATGCCTCAATTATAAATTCTAAGAGATTAATATTTAAATTATAAATATCTTGAACTGCCAAAACAGCAATTGAAAAAGCTGTAGAATAAAGGACTGCTTTCCTGTCAAATTTAACAGCAGAAAAAATAACAAATAGCAATAACAGCGGCTGTACAACTTCCAGATCAACGGACAGAGCAATAAACAGCAAAACTAAGCCTGTGATAATCAGCAATATCTTAGAATTTAATAAGCTTTTGATATTATCCAAATTTAGCACCTCCATTAAATGGTACCCGGTACTCTAAAGAACTTCTTTTAAAAATTTAGCTGTATAAGAATTTTCTTTTTTAGCTACTTCTTCCGGAGTACCACAAGCAACTAGTTCTCCTCCTTTTTCTCCTCCCTCAGGGCCAAGATCAATTAAATAATCTGCTGATTTAATTACATCCAGGTTATGCTCAATCACAATTACAGTGTTTCCATCCTCACGTAATCGATGCAGTACTTCTAAAAGTTTTTTAATATCAGCAAAATGAAGGCCTGTAGTCGGTTCATCTAATAAATATAAAGTTTTACCTGTGCTCATCTTCCCCAGCTCTTTAGCAATCTTTATTCTCTGGGCTTCACCACCAGAAAAGGTAGTTGCTGGCTGACCAAGTCTAATATAGCCCAACCCAACATCATAAAGAGTCTGCAGTCGGCGGCGGATTGGTTCAATATTTTCAAAGAATTCTACGGCTTCTTCTACAGTCATATCCAGCACATCTGCTATTGTCTTGCCCTTATATTTAATCTCTAGTGTTTCACGGTTATATCGTTTACCATCACATACTTCACAGGGGACATAAACATCCGGTAAAAAATGCATTTCTATTTCTTCTATTCCCTGACCTTTACAGGCTTCACAGCGGCCTCCTTTAACATTGAAACTGAAGCGGCCAATTTCATATCCACGCTGCTTGGCTTCAGGAGTACTGGCAAAAACATCACGAATATAATTAAAAACCTTCGTATAGGTCACTGCATTAGAACGAGGAGTTCTCCCAATCGGAGACTGATCGATATCTATAACCTTATCAATCTGCTCCATTCCTTCTATTTCGTCATGGTCTCCCGGATGTAAAGTTGAGTCATATAATTCCCGCATCATCCTGCGCTTGAGAGTATTATTTATTAAAGTACTTTTTCCTGATCCAGAAACACCAGTAACACAGGTAAAGGTTCCCAGTGGAAATTCTACATCAATAGATTTAAGATTATGCTGTCTGGCTCCTTTTATTTTTAGCCATTTATCTCCAGGCTGATATCGATCTGCGGGTACCTCAATTTTCTTTTTTCCGGATAGATATTGGCCGGTCAGAGAACGCTCTTCTGCTAATATATCTTTTAATGATCCTTCAGCAACTATCTCTCCTCCATGCTTACCCGCTCCAGGACCCATATCAATAATATAATCTGCTGCCCTAATTGTTTCCTCATCATGTTCAACTACAATCACAGTATTTCCTAAATCTCTAATATGCTCCAGAGTACTAATCAATCGATTATTATCTCGCTGATGCAGACCAATACTTGGTTCGTCTAAAATATATAAGACTCCCATCAAGCCAGAACCTATTTGGGTTGCCAGCCTTATCCGCTGAGCTTCACCACCAGAAAGTGTACCAGCAGAACGCTCAAGGTTTAAATAATCAAGACCTACATCGAGCAAAAATCTTAATCGTTCTCTGACTTCTTTTAGAATTTCTTTACCAATTTTAGCCCGCCTGTCATCAAGTTCTACCCCCTCTAAAAAATCATGGGCCTCTTTGATTGTGTATGAACTAAATTCAGCTATGGAAATTCCGCCAACTGTAACAGCAAGCACTTCTGGTTTTAGACGCTGACCATGACAGACATGACATGGAATCTCGTTCATATATCTTTCTAATTTTCGGTGAGCACTTGTGCTGTCAGATTTTTCCATTCTTTCTTTTAAATACCCAGTAATTCCTTTAAACCTAGTAGTGTGATCTCTAGTTCTCCCATAACGATTAGTATAAGGAAAAGTTATTTTTTTATTATCACCATAGATTAATTTTTCTACAATATCATCATCTAAATTTTCTATTTTTGTTTCTAAACTAAAATCATATTCATCAGCCATCGCTTCTAAAAGAGCTGGATAATAACGACTGGATGATCTGGCCCAGGGAATTATCCCACCATCTGCTATCGATTTTTCCCTGTCTAAAATTAAATCTGGATCAAACTCTTTTTTAACACCAAGGCCATCACAATTTTCACAGGCACCATAAGGAGAATTAAATGAAAACATCCGAGGAGACATCTCCTCTAAACTAATATTGTGTTCTGGACAGGCAAAATTTTCACTGTAAGTTGTGGTTTCTCCATCTATTTCATCAATCATAATTAAGCCTTCAGCATATTCCAGAGCAGTCTCCACAGAATCAGCTAAACGCTCTCTAATACCATCTTTAATCACCAGACGATCAACAATAATTTCTATATCATGCTTAAAATTTTTATCAAGTTTTTCAGCATCTTCTAAGAGAATCGTTTCTCCATCAACCTTTACTCTCACAAATCCATCCCGCTGTGCTTCTACAAATACCCGCTCATGCTCACCTTTTCTGCCTCTAACAACCGGGGCCAGTATCTGAATCTTAGTTCTCTCAGGCAGTTCAAGCACCTGATCAACAATTTCATCAACTGTCTGAGATTTAATTTCTTTACCACAAATTGGACAGTGAGGAATGCCAACTCTGGCATAAAGCAGACGCAAATAATCATGAATTTCAGTTACTGTACCCACAGTTGAGCGCGGATTACGGCTGGTTGTTTTCTGATCAATAGAAATTGCAGGAGAAAGACCTTCAATATATTCCACTTTTGGCTTTTCCATTTGACCTAAAAACTGACGGGCATAAGCAGAAAGTGACTCCACATAGCGCCTCTGCCCCTCTGCATAAATTGTATCAAAAGCCAGCGAAGATTTACCCGAACCACTCAAACCCGTAATAACTATTAGATTATCTCTTGGTACATCTATATCAACTTTTTTAAGGTTATGCTCTTCAGCACCCTTTACTATCAAACGTTCTAATCCCATTTTAAATTCTACACCTCTTTATTTGTATTCGATATCATTAATTATAATATATTCTTATAAGACCTGTAATCTATATTGAAGTATTACAAATACTCTTATTTTTTTCTACATATTTTCTAATTTTGTTTCCAGTTCTTCAATCTCATCTCTGATCTGGGCAGCTACTTCAAATTCTAAATCTCTAGCTGCATCTTCCATTTCAGCTTCTAAATCTATAATTAAATGCTGTATTTCTTTGCTTGTCATGTCGTCATAATTTTGACTATTATCATCAGGATCTTTATTTTCCTGACTTTTATCATAATAACGACTCTTATCTTCTGAAACTACCATATCTACCGGTTTCACAACATCACGAACAGGTTTAATAATTGTCTCAGGAATAATATTATTATCTTTATTATGCTGAATCTGAATTTCTCTTCTTCTTTCTGTCTCATCAATAGCAAATTTCATTGAATCAGTTATTTTATCAGCATACATGATTACCTTCCCGCCAATATTCCGAGCAGCACGACCAATAGTCTGAATTAAAGCCCGTTGTGAACGAAGAAATCCTTCTTTATCAGCATCTAAAATTGCAACCCGAGAAACCTCCGGTAAATCAAGACCCTCTCTAAGAAGGTTAATACCTACCAGAACATCAAATTCTCCTAATCGCAGATCACGAATAATCTCTGAACGTTCAATTGTATCAATATCGGAATGAAGATAACGGACATTAATTCCTGCCTCTGCCAGATATTCAGTCAAATCTTCCGACATCTTCTTGGTAAGCGTTGTGACCAGTACTCTCTCACCAGCTCCCACAACCTGTCGAATCTCTTCCAGAAGATCATCGATCTGACCTTTTGTCGGTCTGACATCTATTTCCGGATCAACAAGTCCTGTAGGTCGAATTATCTGTTCAACTATCTGCTGGCTGTTTTTTTTCTCATAAGGACCCGGTGTTGCTGAAACGTAAACTGCCTGGGGCACAACCTGCTCAAATTCTTCAAAATTAAGCGGTCTATTATCAAGAGCAGAAGGAAGTCTAAATCCATATTCAACCAACTTTTCTTTACGCGAACGATCACCAGCAAACATTCCTCCAATTTGAGGTACTGTCATATGTGACTCATCTATAATCACCATAAAATCATCAGGAAAGTAATCTAAAAGGGCCATCGGTCTGGACCCTGGTTCTCGACCTGCAAGATGACGGGCATAGTTCTCGATTCCAGAACAGAAACCCATTTGTTCCAGCATTTCCAGATCATATCGAGTACGCTGTTCCAATCTTTGAGCCTCAACCAGTCGGTTTTCTGCTCTTAATTCTTTTAAACGTTCTTCCAGTTCAGCAGAAATAGTTTTAATCGCTCGTTCAACTTTATCCTCTGGAGTAACAAAATGGCTGGCAGGATAAATAGTCATCTCATTTATTTCAGCCTCTACCTCACCAGTTACTGTATTAATTCTAGTAATTCTATCGATTTCATCTCCAAAAAGTTCAACTCTAATTGCAATATCGCGATAAGCAGGAAAAATATCCACTACATCTCCTTTAACTCGAAAATGACCGCGGGAAGTATCCATATCGTTGCGGCTGTACTGCATAAAGGTCAAACTCTTTGTAATCTCTTTACGATCCATAATTTTGCCAACTTTAAGATCTAGAGACAAATTTAAATAATCATCAGGAGAACCAAGACCATAGATACAAGAAACACTGGCCACAATCAGCACATCTCTTCTTTCAAAAAGTGATGTTGTAGCAGAAAGCCTGAGCTTTTCGATTTCGTCATTTACCGATGCATCTTTTTCTATATAGGTATCAGTCTGAGGAACATATGCTTCAGGCTGATAATAATCATAATAACTGACAAAATATTCAACTGCATTATCAGGAAAAAATTCTTTAAACTCACTTGTCAGCTGAGCTGCCAGAGTCTTATTATGAGCAATAACCAGCGTTGGTTTATTTACCTCTTCTACCAGTTTAGCCATTGTAAATGTTTTACCAGTACCAGTAGCACCAAGCAGGGTTTGATGTCGGTATCCTTTTTTGATTCCTGCAGCTAAATTCTCTATTGCTTCTGGCTGATCACCTTTTGGATCAAAAGGGGCCTTTAATTTAAATTTTCCTTCTTTCACTAACTATCCCCTCCAATTTTAAAAACACCTATAATTAAGAATACTGTTAATCATTTTTATATAGTTAAATTAATTATAATCTTAAATTAGAATAATATCAGTAAAATTTAAGACATTTTTAGTCAAGTGAATATATGTTTAGTACTGCTATTTAATTATAGCAATAATCATTACTAATTTAAAGTACTTAATTTTAAAATTTTCATAATCCTTCTTAATAGGTAAGAAAAAAGAGTCCCGCTAAGGACTCTTTTAATAATTATATCTGTTTTACCAATATTTATCTTCATCATAATGGTCATAGAGTATCTCTTCATAACTTTTGGAAATTGTGTTCTTTGATTTTTCTTCTTCATATTTTGGTGCTGCTGCAATTTCCTCTTTATCTTTGTCAACAAAAATTTCTTTATTCTCCCAGCTGATGCTGTGGATCCAATCAGGGGCAATTAAAACAGATTTCTTACCCTTAATCTTTCTTCCAGTATCAACTAGAATATATCTTATTATCCAGCTGTCTTCTTCTTCAACAAAGAAATCTTCTATATGGCCAAAATTTTCATCTTTAGCATGAATTTTATAGCCTCTTATTTCTTCCACACTTCTTAAATTTGTTTGAGCTATCTCTGCTTTTTCTCGAGCTTCTCTTTCTTTTTCAATAACTTTAAAATCAAGCAGCTTTTTGCGCTCACTTATACCAGCATGAATCAGCTCACTGTCACTTGAATGAGACTTTGTCCAGTAATCAGGCCAACCGAAATAATCAATAACTTCTTGCTCTTTTACTTTTGAAATTGGCTCATTCTTTTTAATGCTGGGAGAATCTTCAAGCTGGTCTTTTGTTAAATCAACCATTATTTTTTTGTCATCATAATCAATGGTGTCAATTGCATGGGTTGAAATTAAAGTTTCTTCCTGGTTTAACCAGCTTCCAGTATCAAGAACCAAATAACGAACCACAAACTGTCGTTGATCAAAGTAAAAATCTTCGACTTTCCCTAATTTCGCATCGCGTCCGTGAACCTCAAACGATTTAAGAGAATGGAGCTTTCTTAACATTTTGATCACCTCTTATATTTTTTTGACAAGATCAAATGACAAAAAAACCGACTGGAAATTTTAGGATTAATTATTCAATATTTAATTACTATAAATCTTTTTGTCTACTTTTTAATTATACTATTTATAGTCAAAAAATTCAAACTTTATTATTTGGTTCAGTTATTATCTAAATAATATCATTTTCTTCGCGAACTTTTTTAACCATTTCAATATCATCTGTGATAATCATATCTATTCCCTTTTTTATTAAATCAGCTGCCGCTGAAGGATAATTTACAGTATAAGCACAGGTTTTGATACCCATAAAATGTGATTTTTCTATTATTTGTTTGTCAAAAGTTAAAAAATGCATATGTAAACTATTAAACCCACGCTTAAAAGCATAATCAGAAGGATTAATCATTTTTGACATTAATATGGCACCTGTTTTAACTGCAGGCTGTAATTTTTTTATATCTTCAAGACTGTAGTGATTAAAGGAAGAAATAATAACCTTATCTCTAATATTAAATTTATCCACAACCTTTAATACTTTCTCTTCTAATTTGGGATAGTTAAGATAATTTTTCAGTTCAATATTGATAATCTCTAAACCTTTTACTATTTCCAGCACCTCTTTTAGAGTTGGTATCTTTTCGCTTTTGAAATCAGCACTAAAAAATTCACCTGCATTCATTTCTTTTAATTCTTTTAATGTGTGGTCTTTAACCAAACCACTGCCATTCATTGTCCGATCAATAAATTCATCATGAATAACTACAACTTCACCATCTTTTGTTAACTGCACATCAAATTCTACTCCATCTGCTCCCAATTCTACTGCTTTTCTGAAAGCGATTAAAGTATTTTCAGGATACCCAGCAGCTCCACCACGATGACCAATAATTTTTGTTTGCATTATATTCACTTCCTTCTATCTTTTTTTGCTTAAATTAACTTTATTGGATTCACTTATATAATACAACTTTTCAGAGGTAGCTGCAAATTATATCATCGATTATTTCTAAAGTTATCTTAAAAATATATTTCTATTCTTTCAATCCTTGAGTTGCAATCCCTTTAACAAAGAATTTTTGAGCTAAAAGGAACACAATCAAAGTTGGAATCACAACCATAATTGTTCCTGCCATAATCAGGCCCCAATCCCTCTCGGAAGCACTGGTAAATAACATTTTAACACCCTGCTGAGCAACCTTCATTTCATCAGAATTTAAAATTATTAAAGGCCAGAGGTAGGCATTCCACATCACTAAAAAGTTAACTGTTGCCAGACCGGCCAGAGTTGGTCCAGAAAGCGGAATTAAGATTTGAAATAAAAATCTAAAAGGACCACAGCCGTCAAGCTGGGCTGATTCCATTAATGAAGTCGGGATTGTTAAAAAATGCTGCCTCATCAAAAAAGTTGTAGTGGCACTTGCCAGAAATGGTAAAACCAGTCCTGAATAAGTATTGGCCAGACCCAAATTGCTGACAAACTCAAATAGGGGAACCACTCTCACCTGCATCGGCAGCATCAGAGTAAATAAAATTGCAAAAAACAGTGTCTTTTTGTATTTAAATTCAAAATGAGAAAAAGCATATCCACTTAAAACTCCAAGGGCAAGTTTACCTATCATTACTATTGCTGATGCCAGCAGACTGTTTAATAGCAGGCGGTCCATATTAACTAAATTCCAGGCATTGATATAGTTGCCAAAATAAAATCGATTTGGAATCAGTGATGGTGGATAAGAAAATATTTGATTTCTAGGCTGAAAACTAACACTGATAGCTAGTAAAATTGGCATCAGAACTACAAAACTAATTACTATTAAAAGTAGATGAGTCAAAATTTTATTTAATAAATCTTTTCTCGATTTGCGCATCTTAAAGCAACTCCTTTATTATATTTCTCCAATTTAGATTCTAGCTGCTGCTCAAATAATCTTTTACTGATAGTGTACTCCTCTGCTTCCAAATTTAAAGTGGAAAAAGGTCACAATTAGAACTAAGATTAATAAAATAACAGATTGAGCTGCTGCCAGTCCCGGCCTGAAATTAACAAACATATCGCGATATAATTTATAAATCACAATATTGGTAGCATCTGCCGGGCCACCCTGAGTCATAATATCTACAATTCCAAAAGACTGGAAAATGGTAAAAATTATGTTCATGATAATCAAATAAAATGTAGTTGGAGAAAGTAAAGGAACTGTTATCTTTCTAAAAATCTGAAATGCATTGGCCCCATCAATCTTAGCCGACTCATAAACGCTGTCTGGAATCGATTGCAGTCCGGCCAGAAAAAAGATAATATTAAAGCCCATGTTTTTCCAGATAGTCGCAATAATAATAGCTATAAAGGCAAAAAAACCATTGGTCAGCCAGGGCACCTGAACATTAAACAAAAGATCTAAAAAATAATTAATATGGCCTGCCACCGGGTTTAAAAGAAATACCCAGAGGGAACCGGCAACTGTAGGAGAAATAGCATAAGGTATAAAGAATATAGTCCGATAAATTTTAATCCCCTTCAGTTTTTGATTTACCAGCACAGACAGGATAAGCGAAACTGCAAGCCCACCAAAAATTGTAATCAAAACAAAGACAGCAGACCGAACTAAACTTGCCCTGTAAACTGGATCAGTAAATAAATTGATATAGTTATCAGCACCAGAAAAAATCCTGCGGGCTCCAAAAGGAGCAGTGCGGTATAAACTTAAAATGACCGATTGGATTGTCGGCCAGTATAAAAAAAGTGTTAAAATAATCATTGAGGGTAAGATCAGCAAATAAGGTACTGAAAAATGTGAATCATAATCTTGTTCTTTCAATTATTTCTACCTCCCCTGGTATATATATTAAGCTGAAGATTACTGATTGCTAATGGAAATCCCCCTCCCCATTAGATGAGGAAGGGGTAAGTAATCACTTTAAAGCTATTAAATTTTTAAAACGTTTATTCATAAAGTGAATTGTACTGTTCTAATGATCTATCTACTCTAGAAGCTGCTTCGTCCATTGCTTCCTGAGGAGTCATATCTCCCTGCAGAGTCTTTTCTACTGCTTCTTCAACAATCTGTCTAACTTCAGGGAAGGTACCGATTAATGCACCCTGAGTTGAAGCAGATCTCTTACTTAATAATAACTGAAGGAAAGCAGTTAAATGATTTGGATTCTGAGCAAAGAACTGACCATTCATTTCGTGCTCTACAGCTGCCTTTGTTACAGGGAAGTAACCGGTATTTTCAAACCAGTATACCTGCTGCTCCATTTCAGAAAGAAAACTTAAGAATTCCCAGGCTGCTTTAAGTTCTTCTTCTGGATGATCTCTTACTGCCCAGAGACTAGCCCCTCCAATTACAACTCCACCGCGATCTACACCCTCAGGTCGAGGAAGAAAAGCTGTTCCTAATTCATAACCATCATTTTCTGCATTATTAGTAAAGTTAGTAACCTGTGCAGTTGATTCAATCATCATTGCTGCTCTCCCGGATAGAAAAGCCTGCTTGGCTCCGTCCCAGCCGCGGCCAGGATTTAACATGATACCTTCATCAACCATTTCCTGCCATAGTTCAATAAATCTTACAACTGGCTCCTGATCTAAATAAGATTCAGTAGCCCTTCCATTACGTCCATTGTTATTATTAACAAGTAAAGCATCCTGATTAGCTGTCATCTGTTCAACAAACCAACCAACTATACCTAAGGTGAATCCATAACGTTCTACATCCCCATCTTCATTGCGAATTGTCAGTTTGCGAGCATATTCTTTCAATTCTGCAAAAGTTTGCGGTGGATCATTTGGATCAAGTCCTGCTTCTTCAAAAGCATCCTTATTATAATATAGAATAGGTGTTGATGAATTAAATGGCATAGAATTAAGCTGGCCATTTACGTTATAGTAATTAGAAACTGGAATTAAAAATTTACCCCAATCAAAACTGTTATCCTGGGCAACTTCTCTTCCTAATTCTTCTACAGGGATAATAATTCCACTATCAAGCATAACCTGAGTTCCGATCTCATAAATCTGAACAATATGAGGTGCTGATCCACTCTGGACTGCTGCCTGAGTTTTAGTTAAAGTATCATTATAACTACCTGTGTTTTGAGCTTCAACCTGAATGTCATCATGGCTTTCATTAAACCTCTCAACTATGGTGTTTACAATCTCACCATTATAGCCACCCATTGCATGCCAAAATTCAATTGTAACTGGTTCCTGAGCTGCTGCAGAGAGTGTAAGGAAAAATGCAAAAGCAATCACCATCAAAAAACTTAACTTTTTCATTAATTAACTCACTCCTTTTTTAATTTTTAGTCAAAAATTTTTAATTTTAACTAACGACCTCAACTACACTTTCTAGACCAAATAAGTTAAGATGTAAAAGATCAGTAAAAATTACAAAATTTGATTCTCTGCTTACCATAATTATATATTTTATTGAATTGTTTGTCAATTCTTAATATTAGTTCAATTGTTTTCTGCTTTCCTTGATATTATAGTATCAAGTGTAAAGCTTAATTATACTAATTTAACGTTAACTTATTGTTAAAGATTTTTAAAGTTTTATAATTTTTTTAGCAGGTCTTTTCCAACTAATAGAGAAATATATTGGTGTAGATACATTGTAGTTTAATAAAAGAATTCAAAATATTAAAAAAACAGGGGGTAATCAGATTGAACAGTAAGTTCGCTAAAAAATACAGATATTTGGCTTATCTTTTAATTGCTCCATCTATTATTATCGTTACAACCTTTTTAATTTATCCCTCAGCTCAGTCACTTTATCTAAGTTTCTTTCGTTCCACTCCTTTTGGCAACAGACAGATTTTTGTTGGAATAGAAAATTTTCATAGACTCTTAACTTCACCTGCTTACTGGAACAGTCTAACCCGCTCACTTTTGTTCACAGCAATTACAGTTTTTATTTCTATTGCCTCTGCTCTAATTCTTGCAGTAGTTACTAACAAGAAAATTAGAGGGGCAAAAATTTATAAAAGTTTATTAATCTGGCCCTTTGCCTTTTCCTTTGCTTTTGCAGGTATTATCTGGGGAGTTTTAATGCATCCAAATGTAGGAATTATGTCTTATTATATAAAATTGTTAACTACTTTAGATTTTAACTGGATTAATAATGGTACAGCAGCTTTTATTTTAATTATTATTGCCTCCAGCTGGAGAATGCTTGGTTATAATTTCATCTTTTTCATTGCTGCTCTACAGAATGTTTCACCGACTTTATTAGAAGCAGCAGATATTGACGGTGCCAGTCCTTTTACTAAATTCTGGCGGATTACCTTTCCCTTAATTTCACCAATAACCTTCTTTTTATTAATTATGAATACTCTGCAGGTTTTCTTTTTAACCTTTGGTGTTGTTGATGTCTTAACACAAGGGGGTCCGGCTCGAGCCACAGATATAGTTACCTATAAACTATTTAGAGATGCATTTTTAAGTATGAGAACAGGTTATGCATCTGCTCAGTCAATCATACTTTTTGTTTTTGTAGCAATTATAACAATTATTCAGTTTAAATATGCCGGTGAAAAAGTATTCTATCAGTAAAGGGGCGAATTCAGGATGAAACGCAAAAAATCTACTACATTCTTCATTCATCTTTTCTTAATAATTTCTGTATTTTTAGTTTCATTTCCAATAATTTATGCATTTATGGTCAGCACCTTAAATGTTAATGAGGTATATACTTCTCCACCAAAATTACAGTTCGGTGATAACATAATTAATAATTACCGTGAGGCCTGGCAGCGGTCTAATATGGGTAGACTCCTCTTTAACAGTGCTTTTATCTCCGTTGTTACCGCAGTTGGAAAAATCATTCTTTCAATTTCGGCAGCTTTTGCTTTTGTTTATTTTGGGGATTTTCCAGGAAAAAATATTCTGTTTGTTATGATCTTAATTACACACATGCTGCCATTACCAATTAGAATAGTACCAACCTATCAATTAATGGATAATTTAGGTTGGCTTGATACTTATTATGCACTGACCATTCCTTTTTTCGCCAGTGCTACCGGAGTTCTCCTATTCAAACAATTTTATATGACAATACCCGAATCATTACTTGAAGCAAGTTTAATGGATGGAATTACTCCAATGAGATTTCTCTGGTCAATCTTGATTCCTCTTTCTAAAAGTAATATAGTTGCACTTTTTACTATCGAATTTATTTGGGTCTGGAACCAGTACCTGTGGCCCCTTGTAACAACCAATAGTGCCAGTGTGCGAGTAGTACAAATTGGCTTAAAAATGTTAATCCCTTCCGATGCTCAACCGGAATGGAATGTTATTATGGCAGCACTAATAATTGGTGTTATTCCACCGCTCTTAGTTTATTTAACTCTGCAGAAAAGTCTGGTCGAAGGCTTTGCAATGCAGCAGGATAAATAATATATCACTTAAAGTAGTTGTTATCTATCAGAGGAGGGATAGAGAAAAGTGAACTCAATCAATTAATTTTATAACTGGAGGTGAGTTCAAAAATCTAAACTTGATCGAATTTTAAGTTTATGTCACTGATTCATTTTTCATCACAAAAAGGAGGTGTAATCTTCATTTATTGAAATAAATGAAGAGAATTTATGCTTAGAAAAACTATTATTATTTTAACTTTAGTCACTCTCTTTGCTTTTAGTGCAGCAACGGTTTCAGCTCAGACAATAGAAATAGAGTTTTGGCATGCTATGAGTGGTGGGCGTACGGCTGCAGTTGAAAGAATTGTTGATGGATTTAATGAAGAACATCCTGATATTAACGTTACAGCTCAATTTACAGGTAGTTATGCTGAAACATTAACTCAGGGGATTTCAGCTGTACGTTCAGGAAATCCACCTCACATAATCCAGGTTTATGAAGTTGGTACTCAAACAATGTTAGATAGTGAAGCTATTGTTCCTGTTTATGAAATTGCAGAAGGTGAAATTGACTTTGGCAGTGTAATTCAGCCAATTCTAAATTATTATAGTGTTGATGGAAATCTTTATTCTATGCCTTTTAACTCTTCAACTGCAATGCTATATTATAACAAAGATGCTTTTGAAGAAGCAGGTATTATGGAAGCTCCTGATACATGGGCAGATGTAGAAGAAATGGGTATGAAAATAATTGAAAGTGGAGCAGCTAGTCATGGCCTATCTTTTGGCTGGCCTGCCTGGATCTTAGAACAAATGCATGCTTATCACAATGTTCCTTATGCAAACAATGTTAACGGACGAGAAGGAAGAGCTAGTGAAGTATATCTTGATAAGAGATTTGCTAAAATGGTCTTAGAAAGCTGGACTGACCTGGTTGAAAAAGATGTTATTGCTTATGGAGGCCGTGAATATTCTGCAAACCAGGATTTCCTGGCTGGTGAAGTTGCAATGTTAATCCAGTCAACTTCTTCTCTAAGTTCTATTATGGAATCTGCTGATTTTGAAGTTGGAACTACTTTCTTACCTCGCTTTGAAGGTTATGGAATCGGTAACTCTGTAATTGGTGGAGCCTCCCTCTGGGTAATGCAGGGGCACAGTGACGAAGAATATGCGGCTGTTGTTGAATTCTTTAAATATTTAAGCAGAACAGATGTTACAATTCAATGGCATAAAGATACTGGTTATTTCCCTTCCACAAACGCTGCTGTTAAAACTCTAATGGATAATCGCTGGTTCAGTGATAATCCAAATTATCTAACAGCTTTCCTACAAATATTGAGCGGTGTTCAATCACCTGCAGCTAATGGTGTGCTGCTTGGTAACTTTGTAGAAATCAGAGATATTGTTGACACAGCTGTAGAAGAAGCGTTTACAGGTGTATCCTCTGCTGAAGACGCTTTAGATAAAGCCGATGATCAGGCAGATAGTGTTCTGCAGGATTATACAGAGCTATTTGGAAATTAGATTTGACACTCTCGAAATATAAGTCAGATTTTTAAATAAGAGAGCCTGAGCAGTTATGCCCGGGCTCTCTTATTATAGTAATTATAAAAATTCAAAAATGATTTTACTGCTTGAAAGGAGAAGCTGATGGGTGACTTAAAAGAAATTAAATTTTTTATATTAGATATGGATGGCACTATTTATTTAGAAAATAAAATTCTACCAAAAACTCTCGATTTTTTAGCTAAACTAAAAGAAACAAATCGTGATTATATATTATTAACTAATAATTCTTCAAAAAACAGAAATGATTATCAGCAAAAACTTTCAAAAATGAATATTGACCTCCCTCCAGAAAAAATTATTAATTCTGGAGAAACTACAGCTGCTTATCTGGCCTCTATAGGAAAAAAGCAGGGGAAAAGAATTTATCTTTTAGGAACAAATTCTTTAAAAAAAGAAATGGAGAGATTTGGACATCAGATTATAAACAAGAAAAAAAATATTCGGGAACAGCCAGAGAAGGTTGACTATGTAGTTTTAGGGTTTGATAAAACATTAAATTATAAAAAACTATGGGATGCCCATGAGCTAATATTGTCTGGTGTAAATTATATAGCCACACATCCTGACTTGGTCTGCCCATTACGTGGCGGTAAAACACAACCTGATACAGGGTCAATGATTGAATTATTAGCAGCCTCAACAGGCAAAAGACCTTTGGTAATTGGTAAGCCATCAAAACTAACTGTGGAATTCATCTTAAAGAGATTTAGGCTTGAAAAATCAGAGCTGGCAATGGTTGGAGATCGTTTATATACTGATATGAGAATGGCTCATGAGGCAGGCATCACTGGTATTTTAGTCTTAAGTGGTGAAACTAAAAGAGAGGATCTAAAAGATTTAGAGGATAATAAAAAATATTTTAACTATGTATTTGAAGATGTTGGAGAAATCATAAATCGTTTGTAAATAATTAAAGAGGATAAAAACAGGCTGCAGCTTGATTTTACAGTTCTGCTTCTATCCTCTTACTTATAACTATTTTTTAGTCATTTAAATATCTATAAATTGTTGCTTCAGATGCATGTAGTTTTTTAGCAACTTTTGAGACAGAATTTTTTAATAAGAAAACACCTTTTTTATCTAATTTTTTAGTTATATCTTTTTTCTCATCTGCTGTCATTCTGCTTGGTGGTATAGAAGAACTCCCAATAGAATTCTCAATCATTGAATCAATTAATTCTTCAATGGAAGAAGTAAAATTTTCAGCAAAATTTTTCTTAGGTTCTTTTTCTTCTATATTATCTCTTTTACCAATCATTACATTTAATAAATCTCTAGCTTCAATATATCTGCTTAAATCAATATTTATACATAACATAGCAGTAACCTTACCCTGGTCATCTCTAATAAAATAAGTAGAAGATCTGAGTTCTTTTCCATCATAAGTTTTCCCAGTATAATTTGCCAGATAATCTTTTTCAAGTTTTTCTTCATCTTTCAAAATATTTAAAGCTAAATCTGTTAAAGAATCTCCAACCTCTCTTCCACTTATATGACCATTTTCAATTGCTACAATAGAATTCTCAAAATCATTAACATCATGAAGTACTACTTCACAATGTTCCCCCAATACCTCTGCTATAAATTTTGTCAAAACTTTGTATTCATTTAAAACTTTATTCTCCACACTACTCACTCCTCGACTTTATTTTATTATATTCTTGAATAATTTCCCCAAATTAATGATACAGTATTATTATACTAATATCTACTAATAAAAGATTTTAATCTTTAACCTATAAAATCCTCTATATTATAGTATATCCAATTTCAAAGTTTCAGACAAGCTAAATCTATTTAAAATAATCAAAAAGGCTCCTGCATAAGAGCCTTCTTAATTATTACCTATATAATTTTTACATAGATTTTGCTTTACCAAAATCAACATTTTCTTTAATTTCTTCATTTTCATTTAGTTTAAATATTGCTACACCTAAAAATGCATAAATAACAGATATTAATGGAGAAATAAAAGGAGTAAAAGTATATGGAATATATCCCAGACTAATATCTAAAACATTCTGTATGTAAACTGAAACAACTCCCCATGGTAAAACCGCACAGCCTAAAGTTGCAGCAGATTCTAGTGTTCTAGACAGGACATTAGTCTTAATATTCATTTTTTTGTAAGCTGGTGATAAAGTTTTTCCAGGCAAAAGCATAGAAACCATCATTTCACCAGTGGCTAAAAGCATTAAATATGCTGAAGCTAATGTTGCTAAAATTAAATTTCTTGGAGTTCTAATATATTTCATTAGAGAATTTAAGATGACCTTTAAAACTCCAGTTTTTTCTAATATACCACCCATTGCTGTAGCAGCCATGATTATAGCAACAGTACTCATCATACTGTTTATTCCACCCTGAGTTAATAATCCATCAATCAGCTCAACTCCAGTATTAGCATCATAACCATTTGCAACTACATTAATTAATTCAGTCATACCAGCACCCTGAGTTAAAACTGCAAAAACGCTTGCTGTTAAAAAGCTTGCTGTCAGAGTTTTAACTGCTGGAGTTTTCATTAAAGATAAAACTATAACTATTATTGGTGGGATTAATGTGAGTAAAGATATATTATAATTACTCTGAAGAGTATTTAAAATAGTATCTACAGTTCCAATATTTGATGCTCCTTCTGCAAATCCTCTTCCAATAAAAGCATATAAAGCTAAACTGGTAAAAGCTGTTGGAATTGAGACATACATCATTGAACCAATATGATCAAATAAACCAGTATCACTCATCGCAGCAGCAAAGTTAGTTGAATCAGACATTGGTGATAATTTATCTCCAAAGATTGATCCAGAAACAACCGCACCTGCTGTAATAGTCGCTGGAACTCCAAGGCCCTCTGCTACTCCCATCATAACAATACCCATTGTTGCAATTGTACCAAATGAACTACCAATTAGTAATGAAGTAATAGTACTTAATAAAAATGCACTTGGCAGAAAAATACCTGGTGATAATAATTTTAAACCATAATAAACCATCGTCTGAATGGTTCCTCCAAGTATCCAACTTCCGACTACCATACCTATCATAATTAGTATCATTAAAACTCCAAGACTGTTATTAATACCACTAATCATGCCATCCTGAATTTCATCCCAATTGTAACCTAAATATGTTGCAAATAAAGCTGCTGTTATAGCACCTAAAACCATGGCTGTTTCTAAAACTAACGCAGTATTTATACTAACTAAAATAACTGAAATAACTAAGAGCAAAGCAAAAATAGACTGTCTAAAAGTAGGCTCTTTTCCCTGCCTTTTTTTTACCATAGGATTATACCCTCCTGATATAATTTAACTTTTCTTATTTTTCAGATTTTTAATTCTTTTTAAAAGCAGCCGATTTTAATTCGGCTGCTCTATATTTAATATAGCTTTAATTTAATATACAATTATTCAGCAATTAGTTGGTCATTTAGTGGTTCAAATCTAGAAGTAAAGAATCTTAATGTTGGTGGTTCATAAACAAATTCTAAACCACTAATTTTATCTCTCTTATTATAAAGATCTATTACAGCATTTGCAACAACATCCATATGAGCATAAGTATATACTCTTCTTGGAATAGTTAATCTAACAGTTTCTAATTTAGGATAGTGATGTGTTCCATCTTCATCACGACCTGCAGAAACAACTCCTCTTTCCATTGATCTAACACCTGATTCCAGATAAATTGCTGCTGCTAATGCCTGAGCAGGTAACTCATCCTGACTTAAGTGTGGTAGAAATTCTCTTGCATCAATGAATACAGCGTGACCACCTACTGGTTTTATAATAGGAATTCCGGCTTCTTCAAGCTTATCTCCCAAATAGCGAACCTGCTTAATTCTGTGTTCAATATAATGTGGATCTACAGACTCACGAATACCGGTAGCCATAGCTTCCATGTCTCTGCCTGCCATACCACCATATGTTGGCATACCTTCATATACAACTACTAGTGATGTTGCTTCTTGATACATATCTGCATCATTCATTGCTAAGAAACCACCAATGTTAACCATACAGTCTTTTTTACCACTCATAGTAGCACCATCAAAGTAGCTCATCATTTCTTTCAAGATTTCTTTAACACTTTTATCCTGATAGCCATCTTCACGTTCTTTAATATAGTAAGCATTTTCTACACATCTAGTAGCATCTGACATTACCTTAATATCATGTTTTGCTGAAAGTTCTTTAACTTTTTTGATGTTTTCCATACTTACAGGTTGTCCACCTGCCATATTAACTGTAACAGCAACACAGATATATGGAATATTTTCAGCTCCTACCTCTTCAATTAAGTTTTCATATTTTTCTAAATCTACATTTCCTTTGAAATCTGCTTTTACATCAGGCTGGTGTGCTTTATCAACAATTACATCAACAAATTCACCACCATTTAATTCCTGGTGAGCTTTTGTAGTTGTAAAGTACATATTTCCAGGTATGTAATCTCCTTCTTCTATCATTATCTGTGACAAGATATTTTCAGCACCTCTCCCCTGATGAGTAGGTACTACATAATCAAAACCATAAATATCTTTAACTGCTTCTTCTAATCTAAACCAGTTTTCACTACCACCATAAGCTTCGTCACCAATCATTAGAGAAGCCCACTGCTTATCACTCATAGCTGTTGTACCACTATCAGTTAGAAGATCAATATAAACATTTTTTGATGGAAGTAAAAATGTATTATAACCTGCCTCTTTTAAGATTTCATCTCTTTCTTCTCTGCTTGTCATCTCAATTGTCTCAACTGTCTTAATTTTAAATGGTTCTGCTGGATATTTCATAATAATTTAACCCTCCTAATTTTTATTTGCGTTCTAGTGCTACAGCTTCAATTTCTATCAAAGAATCTTTTGGTAACTTTGAAACTTCAATACATGATCTTGCAGGTGGTGCTCCATCAAAATATTTAGAATAAATTTTGTTAACTTTCTCAAAATCATCTAAATCTTTAAGAAAAATTGTGGTTTTTAGAATATTATTACAGTCAGAATTTGCTTCATTTAATATAGCTTTTAAATTATCTAAAGATTGTTTTGTCTGTTTTTCAATATCATTTTCCAGCATTTCACCTGTCTCAGGATCCATAGGCAGCTGTCCTGAAGTAAAAATGATATTTTGACTTAAAATAGCCTGTGAGTAAGCACCAATAGCTGCTGGAGCATTATTAGTTGAAACTTTTTTTCTCAATTCAATCCCTCCTTTTTGCTATTTTTTAATAATTTATTTTTATTATGATGATAACTTATTATTATAATAACAATTTATTATTAATGTGTCAATAGTTTTTTATAATTTTTCGAAAATTGTTTTCATTTCAATAAATTTAAATAAACAAAATATTGTTGTTAAATTAAAATAGGACTTCCCTTTATTGTTAGAATAAAAGGAAGCCCTATAACTTATCAAACATTTATTATGTTTTTAATTCTTCTCACTCACCGTCATTTTTGGCTTTAAATTACAGAAATAATAATTAAAAATCAAATTTATTAATTGATTTAGCAAGGCTTTCTGCAATTTGTGCCATGTTTTTAGCAGAAGAAATAATTTCTTCTGTAGCAGCAACCTGCTCTTCAGAAGATGCTGCAACTTCTTCAGCATTACCAGCAGCTTCATTACTCACACTATTAACTTCTTTTAAATAATTTTTAACAGTGCTGCTGCCTTCCTCCACCTTATTAGTCTTACCATTAATTTCATTGATGCCTTCAACTACAGCTTCAGAATCTTTTTTGATGTTTTTGAATACCTTGCCGGTCTTTTCAATATTATTTACACTTTTATCTACTTTATTTCTATTTTGATTCATTTTACTAACTGCATTCTCTACATTGTCCTGAACTTTAGCTATTAAATTAGAGATATTATCTGTAGCACTTTGTGACTCCTCAGCTAACTGTCTAATTTCATCAGCAACTACTGAAAATCCACGTCCGGACTCACCAGCACGCGCTGCTTCAATTGCTGCATTTAAAGCTAACAAATTAGTTTGATCAGCTATTCCTCTAATTAATTCGACAATTTCTCCAATTTCTTGAGAAAGATCACCTAATTTATTAATTGTAGCAGATGCTTCTTCAGTATCTTTTTTGACTTCATTGATTCCATCAACTGACATATTAACCTGTTTTGTTCCAGATTGAATATTATTCATAACTTTTTCAGTATCCTGCCTCATCAAACTTGCACGATTAGAAATCTCTATCAAATATTCTTCTAAACTCTCAAATACTTTTTCAGTTTCATCAATTTGAGCAGACTGTTCTTCCGCTCCAGAAGCTACATTTTGTATAGAACGTCCAACATCCTCAGCACTATTACCAACCTGTTCTCCAGCAGCTGATAGTTCTTGACTGGAAGCAGCAACTTGATCAGCCTGTTTTGAAATATCTGAAATGATGTCAATTAAACTATTTCTCATTTTATTTAAATCTCTCATCAAAAGACTAAATTCATCTTTATTCTTGGAAATCTCTAATTCAGATTTAAGATTTCCATTTGCTATATCATTTGCAAATTTCAAGATAGATTTAATTGGATTCACAATATATTTGCGGAATGCAATAAAAATAATCCCACTTAAAAGTACTAATATAATTATAGAAGCAGTCACAATGTTTTTAATTATTATATTAGAAGACTCTTTAATCTCACTCTCAGGAACTTCAGCCATTACATATCCTGGTATTTCATTTAACTTTCTGTATGATACTAACCTTTTTTCATCCTGGAGCTGATAAGTAAAATATTGCTCATCATTATTTATTAATGAACTTAAGCTAAAGTTTTGATCAATATTTTCCTTTTCTAAAACTTTTTCAATTTCTGGATGAGCTATATATTGGCCATTTTCATCAACAATATATGCCTGTCCCTGCTGACCAACTTGAACCTCATTAACTAAATTACTTAAGAAATTCAGATTAACATCTCCACCTAGAACTCCTTCAAACTGACCATTGATAAAAACAGGTGTGGCAATAGTAATTACTAGTTCTTCAGTTGCAGCATCTAAATATATATCTGTCCAGATGACTTCAGAATTTGCTTTGGCATCTTGATACCAGCTTCGCTCCCTTGGATCATATTCAGAACTTAGCGAAACTTCAGGAAAAGGATAATGATCCCCTTGAGGTGTGCTAAAATACAAATAATTAAATTGGTCATTATATTCAGCAACTTTGCTAAAGATTATTTTCTTTTCTTCATAATCACCTTCAACTATGTTTTTATTAGTTGCAAGAGTTTCAATCACTTTTCTTGTTCCTCTTAGCTGATTTTCAACTTCACTGTCAATATATTCAACAGTTTTCAAGTTTCTGTCTAAAGCGAGACTAGTTGTCTCATCATCCACCTTATTACTAATGAAATATGTTAAAACAGAAAAAGCTAAAACTAAAATTACAACTACAGTTAAAATTGCTTTAACCGACAAACGATTTTTAAATGAAATTTTTTCTTGGTCTAAATTATTATTATTGTTTTCTGTCAATTTTATTCCTCCTTGTTTAGTCAATCATTTTTACACAAATAAAGAAACCAGACAGAGCTGGTTTCTTTATTTAGAAATTTATTTTTTCACTAATTGTTTTTCTACTCGCCAGCAGCTTTTTTATCCTGAAATTCTCTGACAAATATCATGTTTTTCATTTCTTCTATAGCCCGATCTAACTGGTTATCACTGCCATCTTCCTGAGCAGCTTCTAGATCTAATTCAACTTTTGTTCCGGGCTCAATTCCCTTTTCATGAATATAATTGCCATCAGGTGTATAATAACGAGCTGTTGTTAGACTTACAGCTGATCCATCTTCCAACGGTACTACTGATTGAACAACCCCTTTACCAAAAGTTGTTGTTCCCATTAACTTACCGCGATCATAATCCTGTACAGCTCCAGCGACAATTTCAGAAGCACTAGCAGAACCTTTATTTATTAAAACAATTAGTGGAATTTCTGTATCAGAATTTATTTCCTGGTTAACCTCTAATATTCTTTCTGTCTCATCTTTTTGTCTCACTGATACGACTACACCTTTATCTAAAAATACCGAAGCAACATTAACTGACTCATTCAGCAGACCTCCAGGATTATTTCTTAGGTCAAGAATAATTCCTTTAGCTCCCTGATCTTTTAAATCAGCAACTGCTTTTTCGACATCAGTACCTACATTTTCAATAAATTGAGCCAGAGAGATATACCCAATTTCTTCTGTTTTCATTTCTGTTTCTACATAAGGAACCTCTATATCTTTACGAGTTATTTTTACATCAAAAGGCTCTTCATCACCTCGATCAATAGTTAATGTAACCTCAGTTCCCTCTTCTCCCCGCATCATGTCTACTGCTTTCATCTGAGACATTTCTGCAGTTTCTTCTCCATCAATAGCAGAAATAATATCACCAGCTCTTAAACCTGCCTTTTCTCCTGGGGTATTTTTGATTGGAGAAACTATTGTCAGCCTATTATCACGCATTGTAATTACAATACCAATTCCGCCATAATGACCTTCATATTCCTGCTGCATTTCTTTGTATTCTGAAGGAGACATAAAATAAGAATAACGATCCACCTTATTCAGCATACCGTCAATAGCGCCTTCAATTAAAGTTTCAAAATCAACATCTTCTACATAATAATTCTGCAGCAAGAACATTACATCCTGAAAAGCATCTGCCTTAGTATAATTATTTGCCGGCTGCTCTTCTGGTAGCTGTTCCTGAACTGCTCCATTCTGAGCTGCTGCTGCAAAAGTAAAAGAAATTAAAATTAATAGAGTTAAACTTAAAAACAGCTTTTTCTTTTCTAATATTTTTCTGATTTTATTCATAAAATCTGCCACCTGCTTCCTTAAAGTATATTTCAAAAATAATAAATAATATTAAACTGTTACATGACTAATGAGCAATTTCGGTAAAACCTTCTCCGAGCACTTCATGAACATTGCTAATAATTACAAAAGCATCTTTATCAATATCAGCCACTGCTCTTTTTACTTCTGAAACTTCGGAACGGGAAATAATACAGAGCAGCACCCGCTTTTTTTCTCCAGAATAACCACCCTTAGCTGCAAATTCCGTTGTGCTTCTATTTAAATCATCAACCACCATCTGATTAATCTCTTCTGCTCGATCAGATATAATAAGTACTCCCTTTTTAAAATTTAAACCTTCCTGGATGACATCAATTGTTTGAGAGGTAATAAAAATTGTAACTGCAGCATAAAGAGCCACTTCTAAGTTAAAGAAAATACCAGCTAAAGTAACTACAACACCATCTGCAATTAAAAGTCCTTCCCCGACAGAAATCCCTGTATAATAATTTATTAAAGATGCAATTAGATCTGTCCCCCCGGTTGTTCCCCGAAAACGAAATACTAAACCAAGTCCTATTCCACCAACTACTCCCCCATATATTGAGGCTAAAAGCAAATCATTTGTCAAAGATGTCATATGTGGCTGCAGAAGATCAGTAAAAATTGATAATGAGCCAATTCCATAAATTGTTCTAATTCCAAAACTTTTCCCCATTATTTTTAACCCGGCTAAAAAAAGAGGAATGTTAATAATTAACATTGTAACCCCAATTGGAAATGATGTTAGATAAAAAATAACAGTAGCTAAACCACTAACACCACCAGCTGCAATTCTGTTAGGAACTAAAAACACAGTTAAAGCCAGAGCAATTAAAAATGAACCGGCCGTAATTCCAAGATACTCAATTATTGTTTTTTTATTCAATCTTTATACCCCCTTATAAACTTGTAAACTTATTTTAGATACTTAGATTTAAGTACCAAAAAAATAAATTTAGGTAAGGCCAGCATTCTCCCAAAACGTGATGGCTCCTGCAGCAGCCTGTAAAACCATTCCAGAGCTGCTTTCTGCATCCAGAGTGGCGCTCTATTCACTTCACCTGCCAGCACATCAAAACTTCCACCGACAGTAACTGCAGCACCTACCTTTAATTTTTTTAAGTTCTTATCTAAAAATCTTTCCTGAAGCGGAACTCCCATTCCCACCAGCAGCAAATCAATACTTTTTGAATTAATTTCAGCAATAATTTTTTGCTGATCATCACGATCTATATATCCATGATGATAACCAGATATATTTAAATTTGGATAATCTTTTTTCAAATTTTTTACTGCTTTATCAACAATTCCAGGTTTACTGCCTAAAAAATAAAAATTAATTTCTTCCTCAGCAAACTCTTTGAACAATCTTGATATTAAATCAAAACCAGCTACCCTTTCTTCCAGAGGTTGACCTAAAATTTTAGAAGCTAACACAACTCCTATCCCATCTGGAGTTGCCAGATCAGCTGAGTTTAAAATTCTAGCCAATTTCTGGTTTTCAGCAGCCATTGCCAGCATCTCTGAATTTGGAGTAACAATTAAAGAGGAGTTCTCATGATCAGCAATTAGCTTTCTTACCCTTTCTACTGACTGATTCATGTTGGCCTGATCAATATATACATCAAGAATTTTTATCAGCTTTCGCAAGAGTCAACCTCCTCCAAAACAAGTTCAGAAAATTTTTCTGCTTCAGACCTTTTTTTTAGCAAAAAGCCTTTAATCTTCTTGCGGAGGCTGTACCTTTCAGCAAATATGTATTCTAATTTTTCTACTACAGCTTCTACATCTAAGTCCTCTAATTTGATTAATGGCAGATAATCCAGCTCTGACATTAACCCCTCAATTTTTGGATCATAACTTAAAGCCAGCAGCGGAATCTGATTTAAAAGAGCAAAGATTAAACTATGTAAACGCACACCAACAAATAGATCCAGCTGCGAAAACTTTTCTACTGCTTGTTCAGGGACTGCTGGCAGATCATTAATTTCAGCTTCAGCCTTCAGCTTGTTTTTGAGCTGAATAGATACTTCTTCATCTGATCCCTGGTGCATTGGAAATAAGATAAACTTAACATTTTTTGCTTCTGAAAATTTATTCAAAGCAGCAGCAAGTTGGTCGATATAATCTACAGACCAGGGTCTGACAGAGATCCCAACTTCTAGCTTCCCCTTTATTTTCTGCCTGCTGTTGCGCAGAGGATCATAGAGGGCAAATACCGGATCAACAGTTAAGTTAATGTCTTTTTTGACACCAATATCTTTTAAAAGCTTTTTTGAACCCAGATCTCTAACCCCTAACAAATTAAATCTATTTAAGGTCAGCGCAGTCAGCTTCTGGCTCCATTTTTTGTTTAAAGGTCCGGCTCCCTGAGCATAATAAACGGTTTTTGTCCCCTGCATTTTAGCTAACCAGGCAAAGCCAAGATAATAGGGAACCGAAAAATTGCCGGTTACATCCTGCAGCAAACTTCCACCACCACTTATGAAAAGATCTGCTTCTGCTAGTACTGATATAATCTGAATTATTGAGCTGCGGTTAACCGCTTTTACATTGTACAGCTCAGCTGTCTCAGCTGGTGAAGCTGATAAAACGGTTATTTTTAAATCTTTATTTTTCTTTTTTAAGAGTGAAGTTATTCCAGCTAGAACAGCCTCATCACCAAGATTATTAAAGCCGTAATAACCAGAGATTACAATTTTTTTCATCTTTTAGCCCCATATATTATAATATTTTTGATAAAAATAGTTAAAAGCTTTATAAAATAAAATCAAGATTAAAGCTACTATAAAACTAAGCCAGTAGGAATGAAAGGTTCTCAAAAGCGAAATCATAACTGGTGTGTGCAGATGAGAAAAGGTATTAACTGTTGTTATAACTCCAACTGAAGCCAGCATTAAAAGTGGATAAAAATAAAGTTCTTTTCTCTTTTTAGCAGCTATATACAAAGAAAAAATAAAAAGCGGGTGCCCAATTAAAAACTCCTTAAATCTGGGCCTCACATATAATATTTTCTCTAGCAAACTACGGACAGTTAATTCCCATGCAGGAACTGGAAGCAGCGGGAAATTACCTGTTCTTCCGATATAAATAACTGCTATCAAAGCTAAAATTCCAGCAAGAATTAAATGCTTAATTTTAATAACACTCTCTAATATTTTAGGAATTTCTTTTTTTAAATTCTTACTGCCAGGCTGTACAAAATAATAGAGTGAAATAATGATTAAGGGCATTAAAAATGCCACTTTTACACCTCTAAAATCATTGATCTTGAAAATAAAGTCACTGCTGTTTAGAGCTGCACTAACAAAAACTCCTCCAATTAAGGCAGTTAAAACTGCAGCAGTAAAATTAAAGAAAAGATAGGATAAAGCAAGTCCCCCCTCCAACTCTTCTGCTCCCTTATCTTTTTCTAATAAAAAGATAATTACAGCTAGGGAAGGGAAAATAACAGCCGCTCCCAGAGCGGTTATCTGTCTTAATAAAATTGTTCTACCAAAACGCAGCAAAAATAAACCTGCCCCTCCTGCCAGAACAAAAAATATATTCATAAGTTTTGAATATTTAAAGGCAGTAAAATAATTTAATAATAAAATACCTGCGGCAGTAACACCTAATAAGATTGCTAAAAGATCCCAGTTAGAGTTGCTGTAATAATCTACTACCTCTGAATTTCCTAGCTTATAGCCTTCTGCTTCTAAGCTGGTTGAAAGTGAAGCCAATAGATCCAAATTTCTTGATGTCAGCTGACTCCCTTTGAGATATGGTTTATGATAAATCAATTTTACATTTCTTTCTCTCACTGATAATAGATATCTATTAATTATCTCCCGATCATCAGCCTGTTCAACTTCATCCTGCTGCATACTGTGAGTCCGCAGCAGATCATAGTTATTTAAAACTGCTAACTTTTCTGCTCCTGACTGAGCAGCAATAAACGCCTCTACCTTACCAAAAGTCAAATCATAATCCTGCATTAAAGAAGCAGTTTCTTCAATTTTATCCGGGTAACCAGTTACTTCTTCTCCATCAAAAATTAAAATTTCAGGCTGCAGCAGCTCAAGATTATTTTCCAAAGCCGAAAATGCATTAACTTTATTATTACTTCTATAAGCAATTTTCAAGCCCAGCTCCTGTGCTTCTTCCACCTGATTGGAATTATAACCTAAACTTAAGTCCTCTAAGCTTTCATGCCAGTTTGGAAAATAAAGAAGATCATAATCCTCAGTTTTGATCAGTTCAGCTGAGTATTCAGCCTTCAGATCAGACTTCAGATTTTCTAACTGCTTTTGTAATGAAGAACTAAAAACCGCAAAGATAGCTGATTTATCCAGTTGATCAATTTCTATCCCTTCATTTTCCAATCTGGACTGCAGTTCATTTCCTGCCAGAAATATATCAAACGCTTCTAATCTTTTCAGACTACCACTATCTAAAAATTCTTCTAAGCTCTGCTGGTATACTGCCAGAGCTGTAATTCCATTATCTTTTAGTTTTTGCAAATTTATTTCCGGAGCCAGTGATTTTAATTCTGCATAACTTTCTCCGTCCATAACTACTTCTACACCAGGATTTTGATCTACATTTTCAATCCTTGCTGTCAAAGTAAAAGCTGCTGCAATAAAAGTTATTAAAATAACTCCAATCAATATTTTCTTCAAGAAATTCACCTTTTCTATAAAATATTTACTGTTTGCTCTTATATTTCAAATATGCTTCTATAAATTCGTCTAAATACCCATCCATAACTTTATCTACATTACCTTCTTCAAAATCAGTTCGGTGATCTTTAATCATATTATATGGGTGGAAGACATAAGAACGAATCTGACTTCCCCAGGCAATTTCTTTATGTTCACCGCTTAATTCATCAATCTTTTCAGCCTGAGCCTCTTCCTTTAATTCTAGGAGTTTAGAAGTTAAAATTTTCATTGCTGTTGCCTTGTTTTTATGCTGTGACCGCTCATTTTGACACTGGACCACTACTCCTGTCGGCAGGTGGGTAATTCTAACTGCTGAGTCAGTTTTATTTACATGCTGACCTCCAGCTCCACTGGCTCGATAGGTATCTATTTTTAAGTCATTTTCGTCAATATCAACTTCTAAATCGTCATCTATCTCGGGCATAACATCAACCGAAGCAAAAGAGGTATGGCGTCTCCCTGAAGAATCAAAGGGCGAAATTCTAACCAAACGGTGGACACCCTTTTCTCCTTTTAAATAGCCATAAGCATAATCTCCCTCGATCATCATTGTTACACTTTTGATACCTGCTTCTTCACCAGGATTAAAATCCAGAGTCTGCAGTTCATAACCATTTGCTTCTGACCAGCGGCTGTACATTCTCAGCAGCATCTGTGCCCAATCCTGAGACTCAGTTCCACCAGCACCAGGATGAATAGACAAAATTGCATTATGGTCATCATATGGTTCATTCAGGCGCAGCTTCAATTCAAGTTTTTCCAGCTCTTTTTCGAGTTCTGTTAAAGTGATTTTTAATTCAGCATCTAAGCTTGCATCTTCTTCTGCAGCCAGCTCAAAATAAACCTCGGCTTCTTCAAACTTCTCTTCCAGATCTTTAATAACCTGTAAGCGTTTCTTGATCCTATTTAATTTTTGCGATTTTTTACGCGCATTTTCTTTATCATCCCAAAAACCACCAGCAGCCATTTCTGCCTCTATATCCTTTTTTTCCTCCAGCAGTCTTTCCCGGTCAAAGTAAATCACTCAAATCCTGAAACCGCTGCTCTAATTCAGAAAATTTATCTTTAAAATTCTTATTCACTCAAATCATCTCCCACAACATTTTTTATATTTTTTACCACTGCCACAGGGGCAGGGATCATTACGGCCAGGCTCTTCTTCTTTAACCACGGTATTTTGGCCCACACTTCCATCACCAGCATTTGATTTATCACTGCCTCTAGACTGACCTTCTAGAGCTGCTTCCGGTGAAGAATAATTGAGCTGACGCTGATTAATCTGTTCTTTTGGTATTCTTTCCCGCTCTTCAACTTCAACTTTAAAGGCAGTTTCAACTATATCTTCTCTTATGGAAGAGGTCAGTTCATTGAACATATCAAAGGATTCAAACTTATATTCAGTCAGCGGATCCTTTTGTCCATAAGCTCTCAAACCAATACCCTGGCGCAGCTCATCCATATTATCAAGGTGGTTCATCCATTTTCGATCAATAACTCTCAAGGAAAGAAATTTAATTATTTTATTAAATCGATCTGAATCCACTTTTTCTCTTTTAGCCTCATAAGAAGCTAGAGAGCTCAAAGTGATTTTATCCTTAATTTCAGGCTTGGTTTTTGTATCTAAATCAGCAAGTTCTGTATCTTTGGCAAGACCTATACCGTGAAGATATTCAAACATACCCTCTAAATCCCATTCATCAGGATGCAGATCTTCTGAGATAAACATTTCCATCACATCATCAAGCAGCTGTTCCAACATGCCTGCAATTTTTTCTTCCAGTTCATCAGTTGTCAGCAGAGTCTTACGCTGCTCATAAATAACCTCACGCTGTTTATTTAAAATATCATCGTATTCTAAAATTGCCTTTCTGATATCAAAGTTGCGGCCTTCAACCTTCTGCTGAGCCCGCTCAATAGAATTAGAAATCAGCTTATGTTCAACCGGCTGATCTTCTTCTACTCCAAGCTTATCTAAAATACTATTGATTTTATCTGAACCAAAGAGCCTCAATAAATCATCTTCTAAGGATACATAAAACTGAGATGAACCGGGATCTCCCTGACGCCCAGCACGACCTCGCAGCTGATTGTCAATTCTCCGACTTTCGTGGCGTTCTGTACCTAAGACATGTAAGCCGCCGAGTTCTACTACTCCATCACCTAATACAATATCTGTCCCACGGCCGGCCATATTGGTAGCGATTGTTACACTTTTCTTTTGCCCGGCATCTTTAACAATTTCAGCCTCTCGCTCATGATTTTTAGCATTTAAAACTTCGTGTGGAACCTTAACTTTTTTCAGTTCTCGACTCAGCATCTCAGAATTTTCAATATCAGCTGTACCGACAAGTACCGGCTGGCCTTTTTCATATTTAGCCTTGATTTCTTTAATTACAGCCTTATATTTAGCTTCTTTATTGGTAAATACTAAATCGGCCATATCATCTCGAATCATTGGTTCATTTGTTGGTACAACAACTACCGGCATATCATAAATTTTGATAAATTCTTCTTCCTCTGTTTCAGCAGTACCAGTCATTCCCGCCAGCTTATTATACATTCTAAAGAAGTTCTGCAGTGTAATTTTAGCAAAGGTTTGACTGCCTTTTTGCACTTCTACACCTTCTTTAGCCTCAATCGCCTGATGTAAGCCCTCACTATAACGGCGGCCTTCCATAACTCGCCCGGTAAATTCATCGACAATCTTGACCGCTCCATCTTTAACTATGTAATCTCTATCTTTTTTCATTAAAGTATGAGCCTTCAGAGCTTGATTTAGCTGGTGATTAAGTTTAAAGTTTTCTTCTGAATAAAGGTTATCAACATTCAATTTGCTTTCTGCTTTTTTCACACCTGCTTCAGTTAGAGTTACAAGTTTATTTTTTTCATCAATCTCATAATCCTCTTCTTTTTTTAGTCGGGGAATAACCCGATTGAATTTGCGATAATCTGAACTTTTTTCCTGTACTGGTCCAGAAATAATTAGTGGAGTTCGAGCTTCATCAATTAAAATACTGTCAACCTCATCTAAAATTGCATAGTGATGCTCTCTCTGAACTAGATCCTCTTCCTTATAGGCCATATTATCCCGCAGGTAATCAAAACCAAATTCATTATTTGTACCATAAGTAATATCACAATTATAAGCTTCACGTCTTTGAGCAGGAGACATCCCGCTTAAAATTACACCGACTGACATTCCTAAAAAACGATAAATCTGGCCCATCCACTCACTATCTCTTTCAGCCAGATAATCATTAACTGTTACCACATGCACACCTTTACCTGTTAGGGCATTTAAATATACAGGTAGAGTAGCAGCTAGAGTTTTACCTTCACCTGTTTTCATCTCTGCTGTTTTACCCTGGTGAAGCACAATTCCTCCTAAAAGCTGTACATCATAATGGCGAAATCCTGCCTCAGTCGCTCTTTGAGAAGCTTCGCGAACTACAGCAAAAGCCTCCGGCAGCAGCTGATCCAGTGTCTCACCTACCTTGTGTCTTTCTTTGAATTCTTGAGTCTTAGCTTTTAATTCCTGGTCACTAAGAACCTGCATTTTCGGTTCCAGAGAATTAATTTCTTCGACAATTGGCTCTAATTTTTCTAATTCTTTTTCATTTGCATCTTTAAATAAGTTCTTGAGGAACTTAAACATTTATCTTCCTCCCTAAATTTAACCCAATTTTATCTTTCAATAATTATATTTATAGTAGTTTTATAACTTTTTCTACAGTCAAGTTTCAGTTTCTCAATCAAAGTAATTATATCATCTTAATCCCTAAAACTCAATCAAAGCAGGACACCTCATGATTAGAATTTAATTAATTTTACTATTTTAGTTCAAAATGTAAAAAGAGATGCCCAATTAAGAGCATCCCTGTTAAGTCAATATTATTTAATTATTAACCAAATGTTGGTTCAATTAAACCATAGTGGCCATCTTTTCGCTTATAAACAACATTGGTTTCTTCAGTATCAGCATTGTGAAAAACAAAGAAATCATGATCTAAAAGATCCATCTGCATACAGGCCTCTTCAACATTCATCGGCTTCATTGGGAAACGCTTAGTTCTTACAATTTGAGGTTCAAAAACATCTGTATCGATATTTTCCTCATCATTGCCCAATTTATGATTCATTACCTGTTCTTTTCGCTTTTCTTTATACTCTTCTTTATATTCCTGCTTTTTCTCGATGTATCTATCATGAATCTTAGTTTTATATTTTCTAACCTGGCGCTCAAGTTTATCCATTACACCATCGATAGAAGCATACATATCGCCAGAAGCCTCTTCACCTCTAAGGATTAAACCTTTAACAAAGGCAGTTACTTCAACGATGTGTCTCTCTTTTTCTACTTCCATGGAGATCTGAACTTCCATCGGTTCTCCATTGAAATACCTCTCTAGCTTCTGTACCTTCTCCTCTGCGTGCCTCTTTAAAGCTGGGGTAACATCAATGTTTTTACCATAGGTCATAATTTTCATGAAGCTCACTCCTCTCATACAGCTATTATTATTATATTTTACTTCTGTATATTATATTATTCTACAAATTAAATGTAATTCCTGCTTTAAAAACTAATTATTAAAAATCTTAATCAAATTCTAATCTCTGCATCAATTTTTTACTTAAACAATATTATATAATTTTAAATTCAACCTATTTTTACCGGAACAGAAGCTGCTGTCAGCACATAAACATTAGCTGCTTCCATTTCTTCTAAAACAAAATGAGAAATTTCAGAAGCTGTTGTACCTGTAGTAATAATATCATCAATAATTAAAATGTTTTTATCTTTAAAAATCGAGGCATCAGTATTTTTTTTGAGTTCAAAAGCTCCTTCCAGCTCTAATTTTCTTGCTTTTTTAGTCAGAGTATAAAGTGGCAAAGAATTTTTAACCCTTAAAAGTATATCTTTGTACTCAATTCTAATTTTTTTAGAAAGAGCCTGGGCCAGCCTTGCCGCCTGATTATAACCACGATAATTTTTGCGTTCACCGTGCATCGGAACTGGAATCAGATAATCTATATTCTGATCCTTGAAATACTCATCATAATAAAGAAATAACATATGAGAAAATGGCCCAGCTAAATCCGGGCGGTGTCCATACTTGTATTCCAATAAAACCTCTCGTGCATACCCTGAATAAGTAAAAACACTGCGGGCAAAATTATAAGGTGGTCGCTCCGCCTTACACTCCGGGCAGTACTGACCGTCAATTAAAGCAGCAGGAACTACTTCCCGACCACACACAGGGCAGGATTCTGTAATAAAAGAGAAACGAGAAAGACAGCGGTCACAAATCCCTTCAATTTCTGAGTGATCATATCTGCGTCCACAGGCCAGACAAACCGGTTTTTCAGGATAGATTAGGTCTTTTAAAATATCAAGTACTTTCAATTTTAATTAACAACTCCTTTGAGGTTGTAATGCTCACGCAGATCATCAACCTTTTTGCGGGCTCGCTGCAGGGCATTATCAACAGTTTTAACATTAATATCAAGCCTATCAGATATTTCCTGATAAGACTGATTATCTAAGTAGAGCATAAAAACATTCCACTCTAAATCTGTTAACTCCTCTGAAAGCTCTCCCATAATTGTAATTAATGTTTCCTGGCAGATAAACTTCCTTTCCAGATCTTCTCCCTCATCTGGTAAAATTTCATTGAAAGTTCTACCGGTCTCATTACCATAATCCAGACTTTTATCTAGAGAAGCAGATGTATTAAGCGGCATATGTTTTTGCCTATTTGCCTTCTTAATTGCAGAAACCAACTGCCGGTGTACACAAAGCTGCGAAAAACCTCTAAAAGAAGCCCCTTTATCCTCTTTGAAGTCCCTTATAGCCTTATATAAACCTACTCTGCCTTCCTGAATTACATCATCTCGATCCAACCCTTTGATAAAAAAGAATCGAGCCTTAGCATAAACTATATCCATATTTTGATCTATCAAATATTCAATCGCAAAGTCATTTCCAGCCTGGGCCATTTCTATAATCTCTTCTTCTTCTTTCTCTTTAAACAAGAGTATCCCCCCATCCCGGTACTAGTTTTCCCTCAAAAACTTATCAGATCCTGAAGTGAAATTCCCAATTCTAGCATTGTCACTCCTAAAAGCAAGAGGGTCAGCAGTATAAGAATATGCAGCTGATTATTTTTCATCTTTACTCTGCCTTATCTTTTTTATAATATTAGTTGTCGATTTACCTTTGACTTCTGTAATTAAAACTATTTTACCACCATAATTGTAAACTGTTTCCGCTTCAGGTAAATCTTCAATTCTATAATCTCCACCTTTGACATAAATTTGAGGCTTAATAGCTTCCAGCACAGACCTGCAGTCAATCTCGGAAAAAAGAACTAAATAATCAACCATCTCCAGGGCAGCAAGCATCTCCATCCTTTCTGCTTCCGGAACCAGCGGCCTGTTTTTGCCTTTTAATTCTCTTACAGAACTATCACTATTAACAGCCAGCACCAGCTTATCTCCTAAAGCAGCTGCCTTCTTTAAATAGCGGATATGACCAACATGTAAGATATCAAAACAGCCATTAGTAAAAACTATTAGTTCTCCCGCTTCTTTTTTAGCTTCAATTTCGTTTTTAAGTTCATCTAATTCCATAATTTTAGCCGACATTTTTATTCACTTCCCTGATCAATTCTTCAGCAGTTACTGCAGCCACTCCACTTTTACGGACAACAATTCCAGCAGCAAAATTTGCTATTCTAATCGCAGTTCCTACCGGTGCCCCGGCAGCAAGAGCCAGAATTAAAGTCCCAACAACTGTATCACCAGCTCCTGTAACATCAAAAACTTCTGAAAAATTTGCTGCCGGAATGTGGTCTATCTTATCTCCGGGAGCAAAAAGAGTCATCCCGTCTCCACCCTGAGTTATTAACAGGTATTCCAATTTTAGCTCTTTTCTCATTTCTATACCTGCTTTTTCTACCTCTGCCTGCGTTTTTAGTTTAGAACCATAAATTTCAGATGCCTCTTCTAAGTTTGGAGTGGCAATTACTGAACCCTTAAATTGCGGCAGCTGATACCTGCTGTCAACAGCGGAATACTTTCCTGCAGCTGCAGCAGCTGCTACAAACTGAGCTGTAGTCTTTTGGTTAAAAATACCGTTACCATAATCAGAAAATAAAACTGCGTCACTGGCAGCAATATTTTTTTCGAGATAGCTGCTCAGCTTTTGGCCAAGTTCTTCACTAATATCAAAACTTTTTACCTTGTCTACTCTCACAACCTGCTGTCTTACTATCTGCTCTCCTCCAGCCAGAATTCTAGTCTTTTCTGCTGTAGGACGACTTTTATCCTTAAAAATACCCTTAGTAATAATATTTCTTTGGTCCAGTTCTTTTGTCAAAGCATCTGCAGCCAGGTCGTCTCCAACTACACCCAGCAGATCAACCTCTGCTCCCAGACTCGCAATATTTGCAGCTGCATTGGCACCACCACCCGGAAGCACTTTCTCCTGCTGATGTTTTAAGATTAAAACAGGAGCCTCGCGGGAAAGCCTTTCTGGATCAGCGATAATAAATTTATCTGCAATTAAATCTCCTAAAACCATTATTTTTTTATCTTTAAATTTTTTAATATATTTTACAAGTTCTTCTGCCTGATAATTATCCATGTCATCCCCCTAGAGCTTAACTTTTATTCCCAGTTTGATTACGTTATTATCTAAATCCCAGTACTGATTTGCCACACTTAACTGCAGATCACTGCGGGGCCCAATACTGTAGTTTACTCCACCATTGTAATAAGCGTGATCATCTAAGTCGTCATCCATAAAATAATATGTCTGCCAGAAAAAACTTAAATCCTGCCCTAAGGTAGCAGCCGATAATCCTATTCCCTTGCCAAAATCACGGCCGTCAACCTCACTGGTAAGCATCAGATTCAAATCCATTCTGAAGTTTTCTGCCATCAGCATATTTAAACCCATATTGGCGCCAATATAGAAATCATCTCCGTCAAAAGCCAGATTGATTTTTGCCGGATGAATATTATTAATTAAAAATTCTGGTTCCAGCTCAAGTGTGTCAACATCAAGTGAATCACCTGAGATAGAATATGTAACTGAATTTAAATTAGCAGCACTAACTGGAGAAAAAGAAATAACTAAAAATACTGCTGCAATTAGTAAAATGATTGATTTTTTTAACATCTGATTACTCCTTTATTTTGTATTTTATTTAGTATTAAATTAATCATTAATTATTATACTCGTCAACTATTACCCCATTTGAAATTAATCGTTTTTCACTGGGATTGCTCATTGTAAAACCTCGAATAACCATTCTAGCTGAGCCACCACCATCTAGATTAACAGCATCAACAGCACCTAAGTCTTTCAAAATTTGAGCTACTTCCCTTAAAGTCATTCCAACACTAAGATCATTCTGTCTGCCGTCAATAGTTAAAAGCAGAAGGTGGTTAGCTTCAGTTAAGGCGACAGCTGTTCTAGGAGCTCTACCCTGCAGGATATCATTTTGAAATCTTTCTTCCTGACCGTTAATCTCAATTTTGCCATCTTTCAAAAGACGGGGTCCGCCTCCAACCGCATGCATGATATTTTTTCCTCTTAAGTCCGGGGTGAAATTATAATTTAACGCAATCTCTTTATTCTTTAACTCAGGAATCTTATTTCTGATATCTGTTCTTTGAATAGGGAATCTTATTACAAATCCATCAGGTGGAATAGCAGTCTCGACTCCTGCTTCACTTTCTACACCTAAAATTTTACCATCTCTAACTACAATATCATAATGCTGTGCATCTAAAGCTGGCATTCTGGGGCCATAAAAATAGTTAAACAAGATTACTTCTTCTGCTTTAAGCTCTCGGTTAACTCCATCCAGCTTTATTCTGAAATCAAGATTTTTAACCAGCAGTTCCCCCTGCCAGTTAACCTGAGCAAAAGAAATATTGTTTTCCTGATCTACTAAAATAGCACTGCGGTTATACAGAGGCTCACTTACCAGCTCTCCATTTATATAAAGCAGTCCCAGCGGCCTACCGCTGTAGTGAAAATAACCGCCATTAACTCCGGCCAAAGCCTGATGTTTTTTAATTATATCAGCTAAATCTTCGCGCCCGGGAACTATACCCTGGGCTAAAACAGGTTTTAATTTTAAACGATCATTGTTTAAATTATAATCGATGACTGTAATTAATCTTGGGCCAGCCCAGCTCAGCTGCCTAATTTCTTTTAGATGTAGACCCTGAGTTATCCGAGCTGAAAACTTTTCTTCACTATCGATTAAATCATTTAAATTAGCTATTGTTGATCTTTCATAATAATAATTAATTATTTCCCGATAACTGTATTCTGCCTGGGCCAGAGCCACAGTTCCAGTTCTGGATTTGGCAATTTTTCTTAAAGAAAAGTCCTGGTTATAATAAAATTCATTATCTTTGATTAAAACTTCTGCTGCAGATGCTGCGGCAGCTTCTCTAAAAACTGGACTCAAAGAGCTGAAATCTAAATAATTTAAATTCTCCAGTCTGGCCCCCTGAGATTCAAGCTGATATAAAATCGAAGTCCTATAAACCACAGCTTGAGCCTTTAAAGCCTCCACTGGAGCTGCAGGACTGAAATAATTCTGCAGTAAATGAGCAGTTAGTTCTTCAAGATCTGTTTTGTAAGAAAATAATACTGAATTAGCTAAAGGGCCAAACTGGTAACTGCCCTTCATTTCTTTAGAATTTGCTTTAAATTCACCTTCAATTTCAAAAACATAGGCTTCTACCAGCTTTTCACCAGCCTGATTATAGAGTATTAAACCCTCTCTATCAGAAATGGAATCTAACTTACTTTCTGGTTCAACTTCTACCTTATTTTCTGGTTCAGCTTCCGCATTATTTTCAAATTTGGCTTCTGTTTCTTTAACTGCAGGCTGCTCTTTTTCTATAATTTTAAATTCTCGCGGCCAGCCTTTATAACCCTCAGCTTCCAGCTCCTGCTGCAGTTTTTCTGCCTGAATCCTTTCCGGATAAAAACCAGCAATAACCTTAAAAAGCTGATCTTCTTCGATAATTCTTAACTCTGCTTTGACCACACCAGCTGTCTCTTTTTTAAATGCTGCAGCCTTTTCCTCAGTTGAACTGGCCATAATCTGAATTCCCCAGCCTGATTTAGGCTTTTCTGGAACATTTTCACTTTCCGAAGCAGTCTGATCTTCCAATGGCTTTTCTGCTGTCGGCGGCTTAATTTCTTTTTGACTGATAATATATTTCTTTCCACTTTCTAAGTTCAGCTCTTTACCATCTGCAGCTGCTAAAGTCGTGTCCTGACCTGCTGTTATTTCTATTTCTTCTGCAGGCTCAAAAATCGGGATAGTAATTACCCCCTCACTTTTAACAAAATCGATTAAATTAGCCTTAAAAAATTCAGCTGAAATAGGAGAGCTTAAACTTAAAAGCACGATAAAAATGAATAAAATTGTATATGAAATCTTTTTTAATTTCTGCAAGGTTTTCATCTCCATTAATAAAAGATTTAAAATTTTTCCTTACTTATATATATTTAATCTCAAAGGCCTAAATCCTGCCTGAAAAAGCATTTATTTAGCTATTTTTTTAATAAAAGCAGTTTATGTTATAATATATTTAGCAGAAGCTTAAATAAATTGCTCAAAATAGATTATATAACTTTTTCAAGAAAGGATTTTAATATGAAAAATAGCAACATAAAAATAACTATAATCGACGGCTATTTAGATGAACCTTCCTGTCTGGGAGTACCTCCCTATATCTCACCACATATTCGCTACCTCTGGGGAGCACTTTTAGAAGCAGGAATTAGCCCTGATAATTTAAATTATATCACAATTGACCAACTGCGTCAGAACAAAAATGACAAATTAGAAAAAATGGAGTCTCTGGATATTGTTATTTTACTGGCCGGAACTACAGTTCCAGGCCATTATCTGGGCGGACAGCCAGCTTCGGCAGCTGAAATCAAAGAAATCGGAAAAAAATTATTTTATCCAACTAAGGTTTTAGCCGGACCAATTACTTTAATAAAGAAAATGAGAGAAAGGTTTGAGGCAGATTACGATATCATTGCTGCTGAAGTTGCAGCTCTTGATCTTTATCAGCGTCTGGAGTCAGTAGAAATAACTGCAGCTGAAAGAAATGATTATATTAACAAATTTGCTGTCAGAGGAGCTCCAGTTGTTGAAAAACATCCTAACTATCCCAACCTAATTGCAGAACTAGAAACTTTTAGAGGCTGCCCCAGAGTTAGCCACTGCAGCTTCTGCAGTGAAAGACTTAAAAAAGTCATATATTCCAGACAGCCGGAAGCAATAAGCTCTGAAGTTAAAGCACTAGCTGCAGCCGGACTGCACCACTACAGACTCGGCAGCCAAACTGACCTGCTGCTCTATGGTGCCCGGAGAAAAAGCAATAACTTCATTTTAAACCCTTCTCAGATCAGGGAACTTTATCGTGGAATCCGAGAAGTTGATCCCGAACTTAAGGTTCTACATATGGACAATATGAATCCGGCTGAAATAGCAAGACACCCCGAGCAGGCTGCTGAAATAATTGAAACAATCTCCAAATACAATACTCCTGGTGATACCGCAGCCTTTGGGCTGGAATCTGCTGACCCACTTGTTTTAGAAAAAAATAACATTGACAGCACAGCCGAAGAAAATTACTTTGCAATTAAGCTGATGAATGAAATTGGCGGCAAACGCCAGGACGAAGTTCCTAAGCTGCTGCCGGGATTAAACTTTCTTCACGGTCTAATTGGCGAAAGAAAAGAAACCCTAAACCATAATTTTCAATTCCTCAAAAAACTGCTGCGGGATGATTTAATGCTCCGAAGAATCAATATCCGCCAGGTTGTTCGTCTGGGAAGTTATCCCGAGATTAAATACAGCCAGGGAGAATTTAAAAAATACAAAGAAAAAGTGAACCAGGAAATTAATCAGCAGATGCTGAAAAGAGTCTTTCCGACCGGAGTTGTTTTAAAGGATCTTTATTCAGAAAAAAAGAAAGGAAGCCTAAATTACTGCAGACAGCTGGGGACTTACCCAATTTTAACAGCAGTTATTGACCAGGATGATGACTTTTTTGAGCAGGTCAAAGTTATAGATCACGGCTATCGATCAATTACCGCCCTCAAATGGCCAAAAAAGGTCCATGAGTACAGCAAAAAAGAATTAGAATCAATACCAGGTATTGGCAGCAAGAGAGCTTCCCGTATTATTTTAGAAAAACCTGAAACTAAAACTGAACTGGCAAAGCTTCTGGGGGACAATTTTGAAAGAAAGATATTCGACCAGTTCTTTAAGTTCTAAAAATTTATTAGACTAAAGGCTGTAAAAATAATATGATTAACTAGGCCACTTGTTAATTAAAGATCTTTGGCTATTCCTTTCAGATATTCTCTGAATTCTGGCCCTAGATCTTCGCGGTCTAATGCCAGCTCGACTGTTGTCTTCAGAAAACCCATTTTATTACCGATATCATAGCGCTTACCTTCAAAATCATATCCATAAACAGCGCGTTTATCAAGTAAGGTTTTTAAAGCATCAGTCAGCTGTATTTCTCCACCTTTACCCGGAGGAGTATTTTCTAGTATTTCAAAAATATCAGGTGTGATTATATAGCGGCCTAAAATAGCCAGTTCAGATGGAGCTTCAGCCAGAGCTGGCTTTTCTATCAGATCTTTAACCTTATAAATATCGCCCTCTTTTTGACTGAAATCTACAATTCCATATTTGTTAACGTCTTTTTTAGCAACAGTCTGACAGCCTAAAATGGCTGTTTCTTTTTCTTCATAAACCTCTATCATCTGCTTTATCACAGGCTCAGTAGAGTTAATAATATCATCACCTAATAAAACTGCAAATGGCTCATCACCAATAAAACTTTTAGCACAGTGGATTGCATGCCCCAATCCTTTCTGCTCTTTCTGCCTGACTGCATGAATGGTAATCATTTGCGATATATCCTGTACTTCCTGCAGTAGTTCAGTTTTACCCTGTTTTTCTAGGGCAAGTTCTAAGGCCTGAGATTTATCAAAATGATCTTCAATACTCTGCTTATTTTTTGAGGTAATTATCAATATATCTTCAACTCCTGCTGCAACTGCCTCTTCAACCATATACTGAATAGCTGGTTTATCAACTATAGGCAGCATTTCTTTGGGCTGAGCTTTAGTAGCAGGTAACAATCTGGTACCCCAACCTGCGGCAGGGATTACTGCTTTTTTAACTTTCATTATATCACTCCTAAATTTTTTTATTATCAATTTTATTATAACATTTATTTAAAAGAATGTTAAAAAGAGAGGCCGCAGAGCCTCTCTTTGATTAAGTATAAAATATTTGCTTTTAAATTAATAACTTAACTTTTCAAACTAAACATTATCCATTATTTCGTCCATCTGAGCAATAACTTTTTCTTTGAACTCAGCCAGTTTCTTTTCTGCAGCTGCCTGATCTTTATCTTTAACAGCAAAATAGAATTTTAACTTGGGTTCAGTTCCAGATGGTCTAATTGTTAGTTTAGAATTGCCTTCAAGCACATACTGCAGCACATTAGACTTTGGCAGTTTGAGCTCTTCTTCCCTATCTTCTTTAAGATAAGAAATCTTAGATTCCTTATAATCTCTAGCAATTTCAACATTATAGCCCGCAATCTGTTCCGGACTCTTTTCTCTTAAGTGGGCAATCGTTTTGGTTATAATCTCCTGGCCTTCCTTACCCTCAAGCCTGATTGAGTGCAGGTCCTCTAAATAATAACCATATTCTTCTCTCAGTTCAGCCAGTCTATCAATCAGAGTTATTCCCTCTTCCTTATACTTTAAGGCCATAATGGCAGCCAGACCAGCTGCAACAGCCGCATCTTTATCTCGGGCATATTTACCAATTAAATAGCCCAGACTTTCTTCAAAGCCTAAAATAAATTCTTTATCCCCTGATTCCTCGTATTCATTCATCTTTTCTCCGATAAATTTAAAACCGGTTAAAACATCCTGAACCTCTACTCCATAATCAGCAGCAACATCAGCTACCATATCGGTAGATACTATAGATTTTACAATTACCCCATTCTCTCCTAAAGTACCTGCTTCTTTTTTAGTTTTTAAAAGATAATCTGCAAATAAAACCCCAGCTTCATTACCATTTAAAAACTGATAGTTACCATCGGCATCTTTGACAGCAGGTGCCATTCGGTCACAGTCAGGATCAGTAGCAATAATCAAATCTGCATCCTTTTTTTCAGCAAGTTCTAAAGCGAGTTTGAAGGCATCCCGGTCTTCAGGATTAGGACTTTCCACAGTTGAAAAATCAGAATCTCCATCTGCCTGTTCTTCCACAACATGCAGATTAGAAAAACCCAAATCACTTAAAAGTTGAGGCACAACAGTACTTCCGGTTCCATGCAGAGGAGTATAAACAACTGATAAGTCACTACCCTTTTCAGCAGCAAGTTCAGTCTCTGGTAAAACTCTCCTTAAAGTTTTTTGGTAACTTGTATCAACTTCACTACCAATATAATTTAAAAGACCCTGGTTAACTGCTTCCATTTCGTCCATTGTTTTAACAATAGAAAAATCATCTATTTCTTCAATTTCTGCAATAATATCTCTCGCCTGCTCAGGTACAACCTGACCGCCATCTTCCCAGTAAAGCTTATAGCCATTGTATTCTGGTGGGTTGTGGCTGGCAGTAATAACTATTCCTCCTACAGCATCAAGTTCTCTAACTGCAAAAGAAAGTTCCGGAGTTGCTCTCATTCCTGTAAATAAATATGTTTTAATTCCATTAGCGGCTAAAACTAAAGCTGCCTCTAAAGAAAATTCTGGTGAATTATGTCTGGAATCATAAGCAATAACAATTCCTTTATCCTGTCCATTCTCACTATAATTAATTATATAATTTGCCAGTCCCTGTGTAGCTTTGCGAACTACATATTTATTAATTCTATTGGTACCGGCTCCCATTTTACCTCTCATTCCACCTGTTCCAAATTCTAAATTTTTATAAAAACGATCTTCAATTTCTGTTTCGTTATCCTTAATAGCTTCTAATTCTTCTTTGGTTTCTTGGTCAAAATAATCACTTACAAGCCAATCACGATATTTGGACATATAACTCAAAATTGATCAACTCCTTTGTTGATTAACACTGCTAAATTATTATTCTACTCATTGAAAATATTATATCACAAATAGTTTTTTTTATAAAGTTTTTGCAGAAATCAAGGCTCTTTTTCAGCATCATTATTAAGAAAATTGTGATATTTTAGAGTTTGTATTTAAAGTTTAGTGAGATCTTACGTCCATCTTTATCAGAACGGCTCGAGTCATTATCGTTTCGCTGCCAGTCATACTGTATTTTACTGTTTAATTCTAAATCCTGACTCAGCTTCCAGCCCCACTTTAAAGCTATCCGTTCCCGCTGGTAGTCAGAATCAGGACTCAGCTCATATTTAGTCCACTGTTTCTGTAAAATAAGCTCGTAATCATGGATCTTATTTCTTTTATACTGCAGAGTATACTGCAGGCGAGCCAGCTGATAATCCTTATAATCATAATTCTCTTCCAGATAATCTTTATCTCTAACCAGAACTTTAAATCTGTTGCGGAACTTCTCGTTTAAATAAAAGGTATAATTGGCTTCCGTTTCTAAATTAAGACTGTTGTAGCTCTGGCTCTGTTCATAAATTTTTTCCTGCCGCTGCACTTTAAAATAGTAGTATTCGCCAACAGCCAGCTGCTGTCTGTATTTCAACCACTGCTTATCATAGCGGTAATAATCTAAAGGATCATCATTTTCCCAGTCACCAGGATCCGTATAGAGTCGATCACCATTTTCAATACTTCCGCTTATTTCAGGCTGATAGCTTTTAGCCAACACTGAAGAAGTTAAAATTGAAAGAATTAATAAGACTGAAATAAAAAAGAAAGTTAAGTTTAAATCAATTGTGTTCTTTTTCACAAAAATCACCCTTTCTTTTTTAAGTTCACGACCTGTAAAGAAAGTCCTCTATTTTTAAGTGATTTTTATGAAATATTTTTAATTATTTCCAGAAATATTAAATTTCAAAACCAAAGCTGATGCTTTCATCTACAAATTCATAGTTAAGATAAAAACTGTAGCAGTCTTCATTCTGACTAAACTTTAAGTTGATCTCATCCCAGTCTTCTAAATCCAAATCATAGGCTGCATTAGCTGAAATACTATAAGATGACTGTTCTAAATCACGATCAATATTTAAACTCAAAGCAGGTTTGATAAATCGATCCTGATCTTCTCTATCATCAGGCAGTGGGCTTTTGCCCCAGGGATAATTTTTCTCAAAAAAGAGAGAGGAATTCAGTCTCATTTTTTGATTTAAGCGTTTATTGTATCTAAGCCCCGTATTTAAGGTAGTATAATGATAATTATAGTCATAAGAGCTGCGGTAATGATCCAGAAGGTAAGTGTAGCGCAAATGATAGGAAAGTCCCGCACCTAAGGCATAAGAAGAATTATAGCTTAAATTAATTCTTTCTTTATTCAGTTCTACCCCCTCATTTTCTACCCGACCAGTACCGATAGTTGTTCTGATTCCCATCAGCGGTGGTAAATTGAGAGTAAGATAAGGATAATAGTTATAACTTTCTCCATCAATATATTTTAGATTCCAGTTGATTGAGTTTTGATTATAGGACATTAAATACCTTTCCTTTACCCGCTCCCAGTCAAAATTATATTCCTGCCTGAAGCTGGTATTTAAACCATTACTAAAACGGTAGCGCCCTGTAAATAAATATCTGTTTTCATTATCTTCAGCCATGAGGTCTCGTCCAATTCCAGCTTCAATTGCATAATGACCCGCATTATATTCTAAAGAACTAAATATTTCTTCCTCATGATCATCTAGCTCTTCATCGTCAAGGTCATAGTTATATAAATAATCGTAGCGGTTTTTAAAGGTCAACCTTTCTGTCAACTGGTGGTTATTTGTAAAACGTCTGAATTCATATCTGTCATAATCTCTACCCTCTGTTAAATAGTAAATTTCGCCACTGTTTCGCTCACTCAACTGATAAGGATAATTGAGTTCAGCAGTAATTCCCCGGTCACTGTCATAACCGATCTTAGGCAGTGGATATGTGCTTTTTAAAGGTTTCTCTTCATCGTCAGGGTCGTATGTAGCTGAATAATAAGGCAGGTAGAAAACTGGTATTTTCCAGACATAGGGAACTATATGAAAAATATCGAGGGTTCCATCTTCATTAATTTTAATTTCTTTAGCCTTATAATGATAATGCGGCTCTTCTCTAATACAGGGAGTAAAGCTAGCAGAATCTATTTCTGCTTCTACGGGAGAAACTGAAAGTATTTTTAAAGTTTTACCGGAAAAATTTAATTCCCCCAAACTTCCTTCCGCACCATAAAGTTCTCCTTCTTCAGTTTCATAATTATAGGTTAAGCTATCTCCATAAAGGTCATTTTTATCAGAGTGAATTATAACTTTACCAGCTGACTTAACTGTTTTAGTATTTGTATTAACTGTCATTTTATCTGACTTAACCTCAAAATCAGAAGACTTAAATAATGCATTACCTTCAAAGATTACCATCCCTGCTGCTTCCATAAAAGTGATTTGATCAGCAGTTAGAATATAGTTATCTCCCGGCCCTTCTGCAGCTGAGACAGGAACTGCAGAGAAAATAAAAATTAGGCAGAAGAGACTTATTAAATTTAATTTATTTTCTAAAATATTATTTAGCACAATAATTCTCCTAATTAACTTTTAAAACCTGCCCAAGTTAACAGCTCAGGGCAGGTTAATAATTAAAAATTTATTTAATAACTATTCCAGATAGTTCTTTAGCTTCAGTTACCTGAATATACATTTCAGAACCCGCAGGTATTTCTTCTTCTTTACCTTCTACAAAATAACCTGCAACTACTCCTGGCAAACCAAGGATAGCTGTACCTAATACACTGGCTCCAATTGCAAACTTCTGACTTTCATTTTCCTCCTGGGCTTCTTCCTGAATGGCAACAGCTAAATCGGTACCATCTATTGTTTCCAGCTGAGGAAAACCGATTTTGATATCTCCATCCTTACCCATTTTCCCGGCTTCTTCTATTTTAGTAATTTCTAACTGGCCTCTGGTACCCCTGGGAATAATCAAAGTATTTTTAACTTTGATATCTTCCAGAACTCTGTAGGAAACTTTTTCTCCCCGCCGAGCAGTGTTAGAGTTTATCTTATCCAATAACTCTACCCTAATCAGCTGATTATTTCTAGTTTCAACTTTTTGAATCGGCATTTCCTGACCCTTAATTGTTAAATTATATAATTCTTCAATCCTGGTTTTAATTGGGCCTTCGTTTACTTCACCGGTTACCATTTCTTCCAGGTTATCTAATCGCTGAACTAGATTTCCACCCGCAAGCTCTCCTCTAATTGACCATTCTATGGTGTTGTATAAAAAAACGAGTGAAGGAGATTTTTCAGATGTAATTAAAAAATCATCAATTAATTTTTCTGTACGCTCTACAATTGAACCTGATTGTTTGGCATTATAAACTGTCTGTTCCACATCATCGACTCTAGTCAAGATAGGTTTCTCAGAAACAGAACCATAAAGAATTTTTTCTATTTCTGCCAGCTCTTTCAGAGGAATAATACCTGCTGCCTGAACAGAATTAAATTTCAAAAAAGGTGTAAAAACTAAAACTGCTAATACAAAAATACTGATTATCTTTCTAATTTTTAATGACAAAGACCTACACCATCCTTATTTATATTTATTAAAAGTTAATTTCGAAAGAAGCTCTAACTTTTTGTTCTGCCTCTTCCTCACCTTCAGCCTCAATTCTCTCATAACCCAGATTCAAATCATAATCTTCGCTAATATTTACCCCCAAACCTAAGTCCCAGGCTGTTTTCTGCTGACTTAAATCATCAGCTAACTGATTTAAATCAAGTAATTTATAAGAAGCACTAAAGGTTGCTAAATTATTGAAGTCAAAATCTAAGCCAGTTACTCTTTGAGTAATATCATCTGCAGTATCGATCTGATAACGGGCTCTAATTGAAGAACCTTCCGGGTAACTATATTCTACTCCGAAAACTGTTGAATCCCCAGCCAGCTCCCAGTCCTCATCGTAATAACTACCAAATTCATTATTATCGATAAAATCAGCTGACAAAGTAACTCGATCATTACTCCTATAAGCTACACCAAGACTGCGGCTGCTCTCCAGTTCATTTTGATAAACCTTCCGCACATTATTATTAGCTGCTGCCGGGTTATCATTTTCTGGAATTAAGTTTTCAGAAGTATTATCGTCAGTTGCAGAATCACCGTCACTATCATTTGTAGGTGGCTCTTCAGCTGAAACTGTATTACTCTGAACATCCCACCATTCTTCATTTAAAATAGAATACCCAGCTCTAATCAAGGTTCTGGAGTTGAGAGCATATTCTAATTGGAAATCAGCTGCTGTTTCTAGCTTTTCGTCTTCTTCTTTAGAATAATCTGCGTCGAAAGTTAAATCGTTTAAAATATTTAACTGCTGAGAATTATTAAGTGTTGACTCTGTTAACGAGAAGTCTTCACCCTCAAAAGTTAATTGATCTAGTTCCTGATCTTCTGAACTATCAAACTGTGAAGCAATACCGAGTAGTTCTTCTCTTGCAGATTGAGAAAAACTCTTCTCCTGAGACAGGCCAAGATCTTCTAAACTTGTCTCTTCAGTATTTAATTGATCATTTTCTTGAGCAAAAACATTGAATGAAACCAAGAGCAGCAAAACAATTAATAAAGAAATTACTTTTTTCATCTCTACCTGCCTCCTTTCTAAATCTAATTACACACTTTAATTATAACAGATATCTATTCAATAATCCAGACAGCAGCAAGAATATTTTAGATTGTAGTTTTTAAATATTATACAAGAGTAATTAACTATGTTATAATTAAAGAAATATAGAAAAGGAGTGATCAAATGGCGGTTGAAGTCTCTTTGATAGCTGCACTTTCAGCAGGATTACTTTCTTTTTTCTCACCCTGCATCTTGCCTCTAATTCCCACTTATTTATCATATCTGCTGGGGGATTATGCTAAAGCTAAGAAAAAAGAGAGAAATCTCTCTTTAATAATTAGATCAGTTAGTTTTATTTTAGGATTTACAGTTATTTTTGTGCTGCTGGGTTTATCAGCAACCTTTTTGGGTAAGTTTTTAATTCAAAATCAAAGTCTTTTAACAACAGTTGGTGGAGTAATCATTATTATTTTTGGGCTTCACCTAACCGGTATTTTTGAAATAAGTTATTTTTATAGAGAAAAGAAATTTGAGCTACCAGGTTATCTGAAAGGAAATTTAAAGGCTTTTGTGATGGGGATTGTTCTTGCTTTAGGCTGGACACCCTGTATTGGCCCTATTCTAAGTTCGATCTTAATTGCAGCCAGCAGCAGAGCTAATATAGCAGAAGGTGGGATGCTCTTATTCTTTTATGCAGTCGGTATGGCAGTCCCATTTTTTTTGACAGCAGTATTTATGGATTATCTATTACCTAAGTTTAAAGCTTTTAATAAATACTTGCCTGTAGTGAATAAAATAACTGGTACACTTTTAATTATCTTTGGTTTAATGATGATCACAGGATATCTGGAAGTATTAAACAGGATGCTTTTGTAAAAGGAAAAACATGACCCTCAAATGAGAGGGTCATGTTTTTTATCTATTATAAATCAAACTTTTCAATTAAGTTTTCTAAATTCTCAGCTCTTCCGGATAGTTCATCAGCAATTGAAGAAACCTCATCAACAGATGCACTCTGTTCTTCACTCGCAGCTGCAACTTCTTCAGCTGAAGCAGAAGTCTCTTCGGAAATACCTGCAATATTCTGGGCATTTTCTGCTATCTCTTTACTAAAATCATTTGTTTTTGTCACAATTTCTGCAGAACGTTCCATGCCCTCACTAATATTCTTCAGTGTTTTTCTAATTTCACTGAAAGTTGTATTAGCTGATTCTACAAGTTCTTCACCGTTTAAAATTTCTTTTTCACTGACTTTCATTTCACTACCAGCAGATTCTGTTGTTTTAGAAACTTCATTAATTAATTTTTTAATCTTTTCTGCTGAAGCAGAAGACTCTTCAGCCAAGTCTCTAATTTCATCTGCAACTACAGAAAAGCCTCTTCCCGCTTCTCCGGCTCTAGCGGCTTCAATAGCAGCATTCAAAGCCAGAAGATTTGTCTGATCAGCGATATTATCTATAATATCAATGATACTACCAATTTCTTGAGATACTGATTCTAACTCTCTAATATCAGCACCAACCTCACGCACAGAATTTACAATTTCCTGCATCTGCTTGCTTAACTCATTCATCTTTTTAAATCCATCTTCAGTTACCTGGTTCATATCATCTGTCATCTCTACAACCTGATTATTATTTTCTTCTAGATTTTCTATACCCTCAGACAGCTGCTGTATACTTAGAGAAACATTTTCAACACTCTTTGCCTGCTCGTCAGCACCCAGAGCAACTTCCTGAATTGAAACGGCTACCTGGTTTGAAGTATTTCCTACTTCCCTTGAACTTTCCTCTAAATGGTTAGAAGTTTTTGAAACCTCGTCAGAAGTTTCTTTGATATTTAAAACAAGGTTCTTTAAATCCCTAACCATCTGATTAAAAATGCTGGCAAGATTGCCCAGTTCGTCTTCACGTTTAACGTCTAATTCTAAATTTAGTTCACCATTAGAAACTTTCTGCATTTGATTACCATAGTTTAAAATTGGGCTAACAATACTTTTGCGAATATAAACTGCTATAATCAAAATCAAAATTACCAGAATGATTAAAGCCATGATAATGATCTGCCGTAATATTTCACGGTTAGCACTATAGGCTTCAGAAAGTGGTATCTGAGCAAACACTGATGCATTAACATTTGGTATAGGGACATAAGAAGCTAATTTTTCTTCGCCAGCCTCTTCATATTCTAAATAGCCACTTTCACCAGCAAGGGCTTTATCTAGATTCATATCTTGAGTTAGATCACGACGTTCAGAAACAAATTCCTGGTTTGGATGGGCTAAAATTTTACCTTCACCATCTATCATAAACGCATATCCATTTTCTCCAACTTTTGTTGACGAAATTAACTCGCTAATTACCTTTAATGATATATCTCCAGCTGCTACTCCAATTAATCTACCATTAACTTCTACTTTTTTAGCTGCTGAAATAATAATTTCTCCACTACCTGCATCAACATAAGGATCAGTCCAGACTACCCCATCGGAATTTAGTGCATTTTGATACCATGGTCTTTCTCTTGGGTCATAACCTTCAGGTAATGTTTGCTCTGGCCGTATATGAATACTCCCATGAGCTGTACCTAAATAGACACTTTTAAACTGACCATAATTAGATAGTAAATTGTCAAAAAGGTCTTTCATTTCCCTGGTATTAGATCTCCGGATAGAATTTTGTTGAGAAGCAAGTTCTATCACAGAAGCTGAATTTTCTAAAAAAGCATTAACTTCTGAACTTAGAACAGAAGCAATTCCATAGTTTCTTTCTCTAGCCAGCTCAGAAATTTTATCTGAAGCTGTATTATTAATTAAATATCCTAAAACAAACATCCCAACAACAATAACAATGGTAATTATAGTAATTATTTTTATGCTTAAGCTTTTTTTAAAAGAGATACTGTCAAAAAATCCACTACTTTCTTTCCCCATATCTATCACCTTAGTTTTTATATTTCTACTAAAAAAATTTTTCCAATTGCTAAAACTATCAATTTTATTTAATAATTACTTCGAATATCTTAAATTAATCTGTTAAATTTATAGCTTTTGTCCCTCCTCTTAACCGAAATTTCAAGATTGAAAAATAATATTTTAAAAAGCTTGTAGTTGAATTATATTATATTTGACCCCTTCATTGCAATAGTATAGTGATATTTACTTTATCTAACATAAAAACCCCTTTTTGATAGACAGATTTTTGTTATTTAATCTGACTACCAGAAGGGGCCCATATCATTTTTAGAATCCTAATTTTATATTTTAAAAACTTACTATCAGTGAGCTTTCCAACATTGAAGAAACTGCATCCACATCATAACCCTGACTATTATCTTGAATATATTCTGCATTTGAATCCACTATGCGTCCTGTAAGATTCCATTTAATATTCTCTCTCAGTTTTTTATCTATAAATGCTTCCAGATAATTATATCCATTCGAAAGCTCAGAATCATATTCTGTTCCATTATTGATTAGATTAGACTCCCAATCTGCATGCTTATGAACAATCTTTGCTCCAAATATGGTACTTTCATTCCACTGGTAAATAGTTTTTAAAATAACTGTTAACTGATCAAAGCCATCAAAAAAGTTATCATTTTTTTCATATTCAGCTGCAGCGGAATTGATGAATTTATCATATTGATGGGCCAGAGAAATAGAGAAAAGCTCTTTAGCTTCTGGCTCAACACCAGCTGCAAAAATCAAATCACCATAAACTTTATCCCATTCACTACCAGGTTTGATATATGAATATGCTGAATTAAGTTTCAAATTATCTCTCAGCTGATAATCAGTAGAAATACCGAATAGATCAAAATCGTAAGGGGCTTCTAAATCTGCTTCCACTGCAAAAAATTCTTTGCCAACCCGTTGATAATTAGGTTTTAAAGAAAATTTATCATTGATTTTCCAATCTCCTTCTAAATTGAGATAAAAATCTTCACCTTTATTATCATCTAGCAAGTAATTTAAGCCTACAAAATATAAATCAAAATCTGGTGATCTACCAAAAAATGTTGCTGTTGATAGTTTATTTAAATCCCAACTGTTATAAACTAATTCTCCATTTAAAGCAAAAGAATTATTGACTGGAATATCTTCAACTAGTAATGATAAATTGCTAATATTCATTCCCTCAAATCGCATTTGATTAAAACTAGGGATATAGTTTATAGAATTAATTCTTTTTTCGGCTGTTAAAGAGTAAACATCAACAAGATTAGATTCAAAACCACTTAAATCTTTAATGATAGGCAGTTCTGTTCCAGCAGCTAAGAATTCCCATTCTGTATCTTTATATTCTCTTCTATATTCTAAACCTTCTAAATCATTTTCATCTAAGAAATAACTCTTAACTTGATAATCATCTAAATCACCAATTCTAAAATAGTTTTCTTGATAATTCAATGACAATAGGGCTTTATCCATTAAAAATGAATTTTGATCTGCAGGATTATAACCTGGTATAACAGTATTTGCATCAGCAAAGATATTTGTTATAGTATTTAATTCTAATTCAAAACTACCAAAAGGTTGATTTCCACTAATTAAAAGATCATATTCCTGCCAGAATTTCCGCTGTGTAGGAAAATCATCAATATCATCACTTTTTTCAAAATCATCAATTTTTAAAGAAAAAACACCAAAATTATTATAATCATTATATTTAAAGAATCTATATAATATTTCTGAATAATCCATATCAGTAAACCCTGGTACTGGTTCCAGATCTAAAACCTCTTCATCTGTCCAGGCAAAAAGTGCTAGAGCTCTTTCGTCTGGATCAGATGGATAATCTGTTGTTTCGAAATAAGTTCCAGTTTCTAAATTAAACTCAATCTTATCTTCTGGTATTTTTAATTCTGCTATTTTATTTTTTATTGCCTCGATATCATTTGACAGTATAGAATAATCTGCTGCTAAAACCTCTAACTCAGATCTATACTCAATAGTTAATGCAGCAATCAAAAATTTTATTTCTTTTAGCTGTTCTGAACTAAATTCTTGCCTCTGCCCTGTATTTTTTTGAATTAATGATTTTATTAATTCTTCAGTCTGTAAAACCTGATTTTCTGTTAAAGTAGAACTATAATTTTCTACTTTTTGATTAAGATTATTATGTATTCGACTGATAATTACTGCCATTTCATAGCGGCTAAGCTTATTTTCTCCATTAAAATAGCCATCTGGATAGCCCTCTACTATCCCTAGTTCTGATAAACTACTAACAGCCTTATAAGCCCAGTGATCAGAATTTAAGTCTTCATACTCAGCAGCTGCATTAAGACTAAGTATGAGTAATAAGAGTAATGTGATAAAAATAATGTTTTTCTTCAATATTATCCCCCCCAAAAAATTAAATTATATTCTATTATACTTTAACTTTAAGAAAATTACTAGTACCAAAAAGTAGTATTTTAATTTAAAAGTCAAAAAACCCTTAAAGCAGAATTGAAATCTCTGCCTTAAGGGCTCTTAGAATATAATATTTATTAAAAGTTATAAGTTAAACCTGCAGTGTAAGAAAATCCTTTACTGTAAACATTACCTTCTTCATCATCATCCATTTCAAGATATAAGTAATCTAAACCAGCATTAAAATCCCAATTTTCTGCAAAGGAACGTGTATAACCAACACCCATACGATAACTAACTGCATCTAAATCAACTTCTTTATCTACTAAGCCAGATGCAGCAAAAGCTTGTCCTTCAAAATTCTTGTCTTTTGTACCTTTGTAAAATGCTACTCCACCACCAACTGACCATCTTTCATTTAATTCATAATCTGCTAGGAAAGCAAGTCCATTTAGAGTAACATCAATTTCAGCTGATCCACTACCTACAGCAGAATCAAAATCTGTTTCCACTGTACCAAAAATATGCTCATACTGAATGTTTGCTGTCCATTTATCATTTAATTCCTTTTTAGCTCCCAAATAAATCATTGGAACTCTGTCAATGTTATCCATTTCATCAATATTACTTGTTGGAATTTGACCTCTAAAATCACTCTCAACTAATGTATTTAGATCGGTAATAGTGCTATTCCATTTATCTAATGTTACATTTGTAATAGCAATACCACCAATAGCTTCCCATTCAGAAGCTGCTGCACTTCCTGCCATCAGCCCTACTATAATTAAAGCCATCATTAATACTATTATTTTATTCTTCACTTTTTAAATTCCTCCTTGTGTGTTTACAATATTTTCCTTAAGACATAAAAAACCCGAGGGACAATCCCCCCGGGTTGTTTTTTATCTATTTTTCTGTTAGCTATAAGCTATATTTAGAAGCTTACAGATAGAGATGTAGTTAATGAAGTAGCTTGAGCATCTTCTTCTACACCAATTGCTTGAGTTGTCTTAGGAGAAGTTGTACCATCAGTAATTTCTTGATATTGTTCTCCTACAGTACCATCCATTAATGTAGCTTCAGTATTCCAAGTAATATTATCAGTTAACTTCTTATCAGCAAATGCTTTTAAGTAGTTATAACTAATTACATCACCGGCAGCAACTTCTTCATTCTTATTAACTAAAGAAGCACCTACAGTTAATGTTTCACTCCAAGCATACTCAGTACCTAATTCGATAACCATTACTTCATGATCTTCAACAAATCCATCTTCTTGAGTAAACTCAATTGACGCATTATTAGTAAAGTCACCATATAAATTTTCTAATCCTACACTATAAACAAATTTATCTTCTGCATTTGATGGCCAATTATCATCACCAGGCTGAACCATAGTTAATCCACCTGTTACAGTGTTGTTCTCATTTAGTGCATATTCTGCACCAACATCGAACATGTTATAATCAGAATCTTCCTCTAAATCATTATATGGAGCAACAAATTCATCTCCAACAGTTTCAACAGTTGCATTAAGAGTGAGCGCATCTGTTGCTACAAACTCTCCATTTACATTGAAGTAAGTGTCGCTTCCATCAACATTATTTGTTTCATCATCCCAATCATTAAATGCAACCTCTGCACCCATTGATACTGCATCAGTTATAACAACGTCTTCTACTTGTAATCCAACTGTAGTAACTTCGTTTTTACCTGTTAAAATATCAGCAACATCTCTTGCGTGGAATACTTTACCAGTTACTCTACCAAAACTCATATCTCTTCCAACTGTAAATCCATAAGTTTCTTCATCGTTAGAATCAGAAGCCACTGCATTTGCAGCAGATGTTTTAGTTAGAATTAAATTATCAGGATCACTTAGATCATAAGTTAAAAATGGTCTATCATTACCAGTATCAGAACCTAATGCAAACACAGTAATATCATTATCCATATAAGAAGTCATCATTTCAATACCTTCACGATCTTCCTCATCTGTGAAGTATGGAGCTATTGAATAATCATCTAAATCTCCCATCTTGAAACTGTAATTATCATAAACAACTTCTAATAAAGCTGAATCCATTTCTAAACCATTACTTTGAGTATCAGCTTCACCAAATGTTCCTTCGAATACATGATCTTCATCAGTAAATACATTTGTAATAGTATCTACAGCTAAGTTGAATTCTGCATCTCCTAAAGCACCATTGATGTTGAAATCATACTCTTGAAAAAATGCTTTTTCAGATACAAATTCATCAATATCTGTAACAAAATCTTCATCAATAGCATCTCCATCAGATAATAAATATAGTGATGTTAATTTTTCAGTATTATCTTCACCATAGTTAGCTACTTCAAATGTAGTAGTTACGTCCATGCCAAATTCAATGTTATCTTCTGGTACGTCCATCATAGCTACTTTAGCTTCTAATTCGTCAACATCTTTACCTAAAGCGTCAACTTCTGCGCCTAATACTTTAAGTTCAGATCTTAGTTCGAATGTTAAAGCATCAACGATATCTGCTACTTCTTCAGCTTGAGCATCAGAAAGCTCATCCTGAGAGTTCTTTTCCATTAAAGACTTAACGATAGCAGTTACGTCTTCTGCCTGACCTGTAGTTAGACCTTCGCCCATAGCTTCCATTTCATCAACAATGTTATCTAAAGCGCGGCTAACCATAACAGCCATTTCGTAACGAGTCATTGACTGCTGACCTTTGTACTCACCATCTGGATATCCTTCAACGATACCAGCGGCAACTAACTTGTTAATAGCATCATATGCCCAGTGATCAGAAGGTACATCTGAGAAAGAAGCACCAAACGCCGGCATAGCTAATGCTACGACTAACATTAAAGCAATTGTAATTGTAAGTTTCTTCATTATTAAAATCCCCCTTGATTGTTTGTAATCTTTCTTTTTTTCGTATATAAGTTCTAATCACTTATACAATCACAGAGGACATCCGAGCGAGTTTCCTAGTTTCCTCTTCATCTGTCCAATCGATATAAATATAAGGTTTTTAGAACTCTTATAACTCTACCACCACGCAGCTTCGGGGGGCACCTCCTTTCTGCCGCATTTTAGCGTCGAGTTTATAAGCATTATTAAATTATCAATTTGCAAATTAAATTATAACAGCAAAATCATCTAACTGTCAAATTTAATTCATAAACTTTATCTTCAACCCCTATTGTAAAGGGTTTAATCCTTTTTGTCAAGTTTTTCGAGATATTTTTCACCAATGATCAGAGCTGCATAGTCATCTAAAGGTTTTTTAACCTTCCAGCTGACAATTTTTCTGAGCAGCTTTTCGTAATTAGACATCGGTTTTTCCTTTAGATAGCGAGCTTGAGCCTCTTCTGTAGTAAATTTTTCTTCAACTACAGTAATTTTGATCTCCTGGAAATTATCATTCAGCAGCTCAATTATATTTTCAGCCCCGGTTCCATTACCAATTATAATCTCTGCAATCTGGTAATGTTTAAATATTTCTTTTAAATGGTCAACTAATTCATCTATTTTAACAATAGTCTTTTCCTTTTCCTGAGCCTGATAATCTAAAACAGCTGTCCCTACCTTGTCACTGCCGGGATCTAAAGCAAGTAAATAATTATCCATCATTATTTTGCTCCCCTGCTGTAACTTCTTCCAGTTCAAACTTAAGGTTATCGCTCAGTCGATCTTCACGCCAGATATTAGTAGTTGCATAGACACTAACCTTAACCTCAGCTTTACTGGAACGGACTCTATTTACTAAATCATAAAACTGGCTGAAGTTGATCGAACCAACCTGGCCTGAATTATCAGGTAATAGACCCTGGTTAATTGCTTTTTCATTAACATTCTGCAGTAAGGCTTCCAATTCATTTTCTATTTCTTCGCTGCTCTGGTCAGAGCTGATAACTCGACTGCTGATTAGAGCATCCTGAGGAAAGACAACAAAGTCTTCGTAGAGCTGAAAGTTTGCATAGAGCCAGTCATTTTTAGGAACATTAACCCGGGAAACTAACGAAACAATAACTCTACTTCCCTGGTCCATATTATAAATGATTCGGGCTGCATTTAGTATATCCTCTGTCTGCAGACGCAAAGCCATCCCTGTTTCCTCGTTAACCTGAATTTCCTTTTGCACTGCAACCTGATTTGCTTCCTGCAAAAATCTGTTTAAAGCAGAAATAGTTGCCTGCTCACTGCGTCCACCTTCCAGGACATCATTATAGATTACATCACCTTTCTGATAGACCATGTCCTCACCCATATAATAGATCACACCGGCCTGCAGCTGATTTGCAACCTCTCTTAAATCATCATAGTCAGCTTCTAAATCAGCAATTTGATTTTCCAGTTCAGATACCTGGGCTTCCAAATCTTCTCGCTGGGAGCTCAGTTCAGACACTCGGTTCTGCAGCTCATTTCGGTTTTTAGTCAGCTGCTGCAGCTCATTTTCTACTTCCTGCAGCTCCTGGTCCTTAGCAGTCAGTTCTTTTTCTTTGGCTGTAATTTCATTTTCCTTAGCCGTTATTTCTGCTTCTCTACTTTCAATTTCTTGCTGCAGCCTTGATAATTCCTTATCTCTTGCCGCCAGCTTTTGATCTCTTTCCGATAACTGCTTATCTCTTTCGGCAAGCTGCTGGTCCAGTCTTTCCAATCTGTTCAAAACATCATTGATATTAAATAGCGCATTTCTAAGCTCAGAATAAACCCCAAGCAAAATAGTAATCGAAAGTACGGCGATTAAAACACCGGTTAAAATTGTAATAATAATCGACGAATATCGGGGGCGGAGACCAAATAGAGAAACCCTCTTTTTACCCATTTTCATCCCAATTTTATCACCAATAAAGGCTATTAAACCACTTAAAATAACTAATGACATTATAATGACAAATGCGTTAATAATCTCCACCTCCTTTTAAAAATTACTGTCTGGCTGTTTTAATAAGCAGCCCAATTCCTACAATAAAGATAACTATATTCTGCAGCCAGGCACCAAGCCAGGGCTGAATAGTCCCCTGACTTCCTAAAGCATCACCGACTGTCATTAAAACATAATAAATAAAAATGATAATAATTGAAATTCCGAAACCTGTAGCAGAACCAGCTGAACGCTGGGGTTTAATCCCGAGAGGTGCTGCCAGTAGAGCAAAAATAAAGCTGGCCAGAGGAATTGAAAAGCGGTGGTGCATCTCGACCCTTTCCTCATAAGCTGTTCTCCCCTGCTCTTCTTTTAAGGCAATATGTTCATTCAATTCTCGAATATTCATCTCATCTATTTCCTTACCCAGTTTTCCAGCCTGTGAGGGAGAATGAATCTCCTCCCGCGAACGGTAGGTGCTGAACTCCAGGGCGGGCTGTCTATTGGCTCGGTCTAAAAAGTAGACCGTACCGTTATAGAAATGCCAGCCATCACTCAACCATTCTGCACTTTCTGCCTCCAGTACCGAATCTGGACTGCCGTCTTCGAAGCTCTGGATGACTACATCTTCCATTACCCCATTATCACCGTTAAAGCTGTGGGCATAAAGCATATAATCAGGGCGGCGGGTGCTGCTGTCCATTGGTGTTAAAAATAAGTCATACTGTGTTTCCGGCCTCTGTTCCCCGTGGCGGGCCTGGTACATTATCTGTTCTGCCTGATAATTGGCATTGGGAACCAGAAATTCTGAAATACCGATTGTTACTCCACTGGTTACAAGGCCCATAATTAAAGCAGGTAAAACCAGAGAAATAATGCTAACTCCTCCAGCCCTCATCGCTGTAATCTCACTGTCACCAGAAAGCCGGTTGTAAGCCATAATAGTCCCCAGCAGTGAAGCCATGGGGAAGGTAAGCACTATAATTTCCGGCAGACTCAAAAAGAAAAGTCTAATCAGGGTAAAAACATTTACTCCCCATTCTGTATAAAATTCTGTCAGCTCAAAAATCAAATCGGTTCCGATAAAAATACCGGTAAAGGCTGCTACCCCAAAGAAAAATGGTGCAATCAATTCTTTATAGATATATTTGTTAATTGTTTTCAAAAAAGATGCACCTCACTAAATTTTAAATTTATCGCCCAGATAGAATTTACGGGCCAGCTCATTATCTGCTATTTCATCTGCAGTTCCCGATAAAAGTATCTTGCCTTCATGCATAATATAGGCTCTATCTGTAATCGACAGGGTTTCGCGAACACTGTGGTCAGTTATTAAAACTCCCAAACCCCGATTTTTTAAGTATTTAATAATCTCCTGAATATCATTAACCGCAATTGGATCAACCCCGGCAAAGGGCTCATCAAGTAAAATAAAAGCGGGATCAGCTGCCAGGGCTCTGGCAATTTCTACCCTTCTTCGCTCTCCACCTGAAAGCTGAAATCCTTTCCGGTTTCTTAAATTATCTATATGAAATTCTGCTAAAAGTTCACTAATAATTGTTTCCATTTCCTGGTCACTTAAATCTCTATATTCTAAAATCGCCTTTAGATTTTCGCCAACTGTTAATTTGCGGAAAATAGAAGCTTCCTGGGGTAAATAGCCAATCCCAAGCCGGGCTCTTTTGTAAACCGGAAGGCTAGAAATATTATGCTTGTCAAAGTAAATTTTGCCTCCATCTGGATTAATTAAGCCCAGAATCATATAGAAAGTTGTTGTTTTACCAGCACCATTGGGGCCTAAAAGTCCAACAATTTCGCCTCTTTCTACCTGCAGATCAACTTCGTTAACTACTCTTTCTTTATTATATTCTTTGATTAAAGCCTCTGCTCTAATTGTCATTCTCTGCTGCCTCCGAATTCTCCTCAGAAGAACTTTCTGATTCCTCTTCTCGCGGCAGGATAACTTTTGCCTGTCCCTGCAGCCTGACTTCCTCAGTCTTCTGGTTTATATCTGCAGCCTCAGCAGCAAAACTTTCACCGTTTCTTTCACCTTTAACATTTCCTTCAAGGTTCATAAACTCTCGTTCAGTATAATATATCAGCTGATCAGCCTCAGCCCAAAAATCCTGGTATTCTAAATAAACATTCCCTCGGACTTCTATTCTATTTTCAGCCTGATAAATATCAATCCTGTCAGCTTCAATATAAGATGTGGGACCTGTAATCTGAGCCTCACCAATTAAGTTAATAATTTCCTGCTCTAAGTTACCTGTTAATTCGACTGACTTACCCTCGTAGTCCTGGTAAAAGAACTCCACATTATTTCTGAATTCAATTTCACCATTATAGCGTCGGTAAATCGCCTCATCTTCTGCTGTAATCCGAAGCTCATCATAGATCAGCTCCACATTACCTTCGGCAATAATTACCTGACCGGCTTCAGTCTGCTGCAGATCCAGCTGGTCACCATTTAGTTCTCTGGCTGCTTCTGCTCCTGCAGGTACTATTAAAAATATTATTAATAAAATTAGAAAAATTTTTTTATTCATCTTTAGACTCCTCTGTTTTAGCGTCCTCCTGCAGCTCATCAAAAACTATTTGGGCTCTTTGCGAGCTTTCTCTTTTGGACAACTCAAGGTCTTTTAAATTAAGGTCAGAGTTAAAAATATCAGCAGTTGATTTGAATTCACTGCCTGTAATCTTAACCGCTCCTCTACCCTCAAGATAGTTCTGCTGCATGTCATAATCCATCTCATCTGCCAGAATATGATATTCTTCACTATCTAAAACCACATTATTTCGAATTTCTAAAAACTTACGTCCGGTAAAATAAGTACCAAAATCACCGGTTAAAGTATAAAGCAGCTCACCACTTTGGGTAGAATAAACTTCTACCTTGATTGGCTTAAGTTCCAGCCGCTGTGCACTTTTAAAATTATCCACCCGCTCACTAATTAGCTTCAGTTCCTGGTTTTCTGAATCATTATAGATTGTAAAGTTAACATCTTCTAATTCTTCTTCGGCAGAATTATCTGCTGTTGGAGTTTCTTCAGGAACAAAACCAACTTCATCCAGAGTGAAATAAAAAGCCAGTGCTATAATTATAAAAATAAAGAGCGCTAAAAAAATACTTTTTCTATCCACTATTTTTTAGCCCTCCTTCTTTTAGCAGTAATTCTGCTGTTCTATTTACTGCACCACCACCGCCAAGTTTTTCTCTAACGGTCTGCAGCTTATTTTTTATTTTATTTAATTTATTTTGATCGTTCAGCCACTCTAAAGCAATTTCTACAATCTTTTCTGCTTCAAAATCATTCTGCAGCAGTTCTGGAACAACCTGACTGCCGTAAATAATATTAGGCAGACCAACAAATTCAATCTTAAAAATATATTTAGCTAAAAAGTAAGAAGTCCAGGCAGCCTGATAACAGATAATCTGTGGTGTATTTAGAATTGCAGCTTCAAGTGCAGTAGTCCCGGAAGCTGTAATTATAAATTCTGATGCCTTCATAATTTTGTAATTACTCTCTCCTACTATCTCAGCTTCAATTGAACTCTGATCAACAAAAGACTGTAGATATTCCTTTTTAATCCCATCTGCAGCTGAAACTAAAAATTTTAGATTATTTTTTTCTTTTTTTAGTTCAGAAGCTGCTTCCAACATCTCAGGTAACAATGATTCTATCTCTCCGCGGCGGCTGCCAGGAAAAAGACCTATAAGTTTCTCTGATTCAGAAAGCTCAAATTCTTTTTTAAGCTCTTTTTGATCAGCCTCAACAGTGACCATATCTAAAAGTGGATGGCCGACAAAAGTTACATCTGCACCTGCTTCTTCGTAAACTTCTTTTTCCATCGGAAAAACTGCAGCAATCTTAGTATTATAAGAAGCCATCTTTGCTGCTCTCTTCTTATTATAAACCCAGGCAGAAGGAGGAAAATAATTAACAGCTTTAACTCCAGCCTGACTGCAGGCTTTTGCTAGTTTCATATTAAAAGCAGAATAGTCTACTAAAAACACTAAATCCGGCTTTCTCTCCCTAAGCAGTTCCTTCATCTTTGACAAATGCTTAAAATGCTGTCTTAAATTCTTAAGAGCCTCCATATAACCAATTGTACTAATCTCCGTTGGATCAATTAAGATCTCAGCTCCCATTTCTTTTAAGGCTGTAGAGCCCATCCCGAAAATTTCGGTTTCAGGGTATTTTGCTTTTACTTTTTTCAGCACTGCAGCAGCATGCATATCGCCAGATATTTCTCCTGCAGAAACCATTATTTTCAGCAAGGTAGAATCAGTTCTCCTTCGTTGAATTCTGCTGCCGCAACAACCAAACCATTGGCAGCTGCTTTTTGACAGAACTCTTCCTTATTTAAAATGAATGTTTTATTTGCCTCAATAATTAAGGCTTTAGCCTCTGCTTCAATTAAATTATCCAGGGTTTTTAAGCCAACAGTCGGTAGGTCAAAACGAATATCCTGCTCCTTTTTACTGCACTTGGCCATTACAACACCCGGGCCACCATACCTGGCAGCTCTTTTAATCGCCTGATCAGTTCCTTCAATTGCTTCTAAAGCCATTACAGCTCCCTCTTTAACCAGAGCGGTTTGACCAATATCAAAACGACCTAAGTTATAGGCAGTCGTAAAAGCAAATTCCAGATCTTTTTTCAGCTGCTGATCAGGATTACCAGCTAAAAGACCAGCAGGTGCTAAGTGATCTTCAAGCAGATAAGTCTGAGGCAAAAGTGTGATTCCTCTTTTGATAAACTCTTCTGCAAGTGCTAATAAAATTGTATCATCACTATAATCAGGCAGTTCAGCTAAGATCTGAGCTAAAACCTGATCAGGATTAAAATTATTGAATAAATGAGCCTTCTGAATCTTGCCCAACCAGATGACCTCTTCAATATTATTTGATTCTATAATCTTAAGAATTTCAGCAAATTGGCTTAAATTAACAGTATACTCTTCTACAGCCAGATCAGAGAAATCGGCTGTAATTTCTTCTGCTATTTTTAAAATTATAAAGTCTTCTCCTGCAGCCTGAGCTCTTTCGGCCCAGAGGCGGGGTAGATCACCCCAGCCTGCAATTAAAGCTTTTTTAGTCATTTATTTTCACCTACCGACAAATTCCGCGGCTGGCATTACGCAGAAAGCGAAGAAAATGCTCGATTTCTTCACTGGCATCCAGTTCCTGATCCATCTTTTCGATTGCTTCATCAATATTTAATTTAGATCTATAAAGTGTTTTATAGGCTTTTTTTATTTCTCTTCTTTTCTCCGGAGTCACGCCATTTCTTCTCAAGCCAACTACATTAATTCCATTGACTCCAGCTGGATGGCCGTCCACTAAAATATATGGAGGTACATCTTTTACTACCTTAGAGTGAGCACCAACCATACTCATTTTACCGATGCGGACAAATTGATGAACTCCAACCATACCTGCAATAACTGTATGGTCTTCAATTGCTACATGGCCTGCTAAATTTGTCGCATTGGACATCACGATGTGGCTGCCAAGTTGACAGTCATGTGCTACATGACAGTAGGCCATAATTAAATTATCATTACCAATTCTTGTCTCCCCACCGCCGTCAGCGGTCCCCCGGTGAATTGTTACATTTTCTCTTATTGTATTATTATCTCCAATAAAGAGATAGCTTTTTTCTCCTTCAAATTTTAAATCCTGAGGCTCAAAACCTATCGATGCCCCATGGAATATTTCATTATTCTTACCAATAGTAGTCCAGCCTTTAATTACAACATGTGGGCCAACTACTGTTCCTTCTCCTATTTCAACATTTTCCCCGATAATAGCATAGGGTCCAATTTCTACATTTTTCCCTATTTTTGCTCCAGGAGCAACAATCGCTGTTTCATGAATGCTGCTCATATGGAGAACTTTTCCCTTTTTTTCTGCTGCCAAGACTATCATTCCCCTTCCTAATTTTCCAAACTATATTTTCTCAAAAGTAAACATCATTTCAGCTTCTGCAGCAAGATCATCGCCCACATAAGCTTCACCACGAACTTTGGCAATCTTTTTGCGCAATCTTACTATTTCAACCTTTATTTTTAACTGATCACCTGGTTTAACAGGTGTTCTGAATTTTGCCTTATCTATACTTGTAAAAATAGGAAGCTTACCTTCCATATCTTCAGAGCTATAATAAATTAAAATACCTGACACTTGAGCCATAGCCTCTACTATTAAAACGCCCGGCATAATTGGGTGTTCTGGATAATGTCCCAGAAAAAACTCCTCATTAATAGTTACATTCTTAATTCCAACAATTGATTCCTTCTTCTTAATTTCCTCAATTTTATCAACTAATAATAAGGGATAGCGATGTGGGAGTATCGATCTTATTACACTAATATCAATTATTTCGTTTACCTCACTCAAATTAATTTTCCTCCTCAAGCATTTTTTCTCTAATTTTCTCTGCTAATCTCACATGAAGCCTGTGGCCTGATTTAACAGCCATAATATGGCCTCTGATTCTACCATTTAAAAACATGTCTCCAACAACATCCAAAATCTTATGCCTTACAAATTCATTTTCAAATCTAAGTGGATTAACCGTTTTAGTTTCTTCTACTAAAACTGCGTTATCAAGACTTCCGCCCAGGGCCAACCCCTGCTCGTGCAGCTTTTCCACTTCAGAAGCAAAACCAAAGGTTCTGGCTTTAGATATTTCTTCGGCAAAATCCATTTTTGCAGCATCAAATTCAAAGTAACTGCTGCCAATAACAGGATGATCATAATCTAAAGTATATGAAATTTTAAACCCATCATAAGGCAGGATAGCTATATAAGAATCTTCTTCTCTAGCAAAAATTGTTTCTTCAATTTGATAGACTTTTCTTTTAGCTTTCTGTTTGATTAAGCCGCTTTTTATCATTTCCTGATAATATGGAAATGCACTGCCATCAATAACCGGTATTTCCGGGCCTGATACTGCAATTTCTAAATTATCAATACCACTGCCCCAGATTGCGGCCATAAGATGTTCTATAGTACTTATTTTAGCTTCTTTAATTTTTTGACTTCCAATTGTAGTATTTCTAATTAAGTTAACAACTGAAGCTGGTTCAGCGCTTATTTTAATTTTTTTATCTAAATCTGCACGGTAAAATACTATACCAGTATCTGCAGCTGCAGGTTTTAGTCTAATTTCTGCATCCTTACCGGAATGTAAGGAAATCCCCTGAATAACAATTTCTTTTTTTAAAGTCTGCTGTGCTTCCTTTTCTATATACAAATCCGTCATCCTTTCTTTCTAATGCCTTTCAATAGTCTATTATATATTTCCTGGCAGTAGAATTCAAGAATTATTTATTTTTCTAATTCAGAAAGTCTTTTTTCCAGTTCTTTAATCCGCTCAATATATTTGGGCAGGCGTCTTAAATAAGCCTGTTCTTTTAGAGCCTCACGGTGAATTTGAGCTGGCGCTCCAGAAATAAAGTCTCCCTTATTCGTTCTGGAAGTAACCATTGCTCTAGCAGCGGCAATAGTATTATCAGCCAGATTTATATGTCCGACAACTCCCGCCTGACCACCTAAGGTAACTCGACGGCCTAATTTAGTGCTGCCTGCAATTCCAGATTGAGCAACAAGTAAAGACTCTTCTCCTACTTCAACATTATGACCGATCTGAATTAAATTATCAAGTTTTGTTCCCATTTTGATAATTGTCGGGCCGCTTGCACCTCTGTCAATGGTTACATTAGCACCAATTTCTACTTCTGATTCGATAATTACATTTCCCTGCTGTGGAATTTTATGATGTCCACTCTCATCTGTAGCAAAACCAAAACCGTCAGAACCAATTACAGCACCGGATTGGATAATAACATGATTTTTAATAATAGTATCTCTTTCTATTATTACTCCTGGATGGAGCAGACAATTTTCTCCAATTTCAACATCCGGTCCTATAATTACTCCTGGGGCAATAATACTATTATCACCGATTTTAACATTTTCTGCAATTACAACTCCCGGGTGAATAGAAAGATCTCGGCCAAGCTCACAGCTTGGATCAATTACTGCTCTTTCAGATATTTCTGCACTTTCATAAGGTCGAGGTGTTAAAATATCAGCAATCTTCGCATAAACTCGGCGTGGATGGTCTGTTAACAAAAATGTTTTATTAGCTTTTAAATCAGATTCAACTTCATCACAGATTTTATAACTGCTGACAATTACTGCAGCTTTAGATTTTAAAGCTTCTCTTAAGTATTCTTTTTGATCAGCAAATGTGACAGAGGTGTTAATACTTTCAGCAACTCCACGTGCATTATCTACAACAAGTTCTCGATTCCCTTTGACCTCAGAGCCTGTCATTTCTGCTAATTTAGATATTTTATATTTATTTTCTTTTACGTTTTCTGCTATCAATGTAATATGTCCTCCCCATTTTTAAATAAAAATTAATTTTCAGCATCAATTTTTTGGGCTAACTCGCTAGTTATGTTATTTCCACCTTTATAAATAAGATGTTTTGTAACCACACTGCTGTAATTATTTTCTGCTGCATATTCTGCTGCTGATTCTTTAATCACGTCCATCATCTCAGACTCAACTGCCTCTTTTTTTATATCCTGAGCGGCTATTTGACTGAGATATTCGCTTTCCGCAGTCAACGCCTCAAGCTCTACTACACCTACCTCTGATTCAGTTTCCAGGTAAAAAGGCAGGGTGATTGAAATAATTACAATAAAAATTGCTGCTGCTTTTCGAAAATAATCCATTTATTTAACCCCTTAATAATATTCTTTGCTTTCAACTATTAACTGATCCATAGCCTCTGCTTTTACTTTTCTTTTCGAGCTGAGTTCTGTCTTTATTTCCTGTCTAGCAGCTGCCAGTTTTTCTTCAATCTCAGCTTCCCTGTCTGCAATTAATTCCTGATGTCGATTTTCAAGCTGCTGTCTATATTCTGAATATTTGCGGTTAAAATCCATAATCAGGATTCTGGTTTCAGCAGAAATGTCTTCACTTAAAACACTATTTTTTTCTGCCAGCAGCTGTTCCTGCTCTTGCTGAACCTGCTCCAGCTCAGCCTCGTATTTTTCTTTTTCACTTTCATCACGAGCCAGAACTTCAACTGCAATCCGCAAGTTAATTATTTTCAAATAGTTATCTCTAATTTCCTGCTGACTGTAATCAGAATATTTTTCCCTGATCTCTCTTCTAACAGTCTGCAGCTTAGCTGAAAGTTCAGATTCTAATTCTTCTCTTTTTTGCTGCAGCAGTTCTTCGCTTTCATTATTCAAACGCATTTTAAGCTCAGTTAAAAGCAGCTCTTCTTCTTCCTTTAAACCATTGACTCGATCTAAATGGTTGCTTGTCAAAACAGTCAAAACTGCTGCTTTAGCTGCTTCCATAATTTGAAAGCTTCTATTTTTAAGTTCGGCTTCAAAATTTTCTTTTTTCGAAAGATCCAAAGCCAATTCGGCACTTTCCTGCTCCGAAAAAAGATTAACCTGTTTTGAATCAGCTATATTTTCCCTTTCAAAACTATAAACCGGATAAGTATCTTTGGTCTCTGGTGTAAAAACAAAGACAAGGAGGAAGGCAAAGAACAGGGCCATCAAAATAGCAGTTAAAAATTTAAGTGCAATTAAATGATAATCTTTTTCATCCAGCATTAAGCCTCCCCCTTTCAGATTTAGATTTTTGTTTTTACCATTTAGCTTTTAGTTCAGCCAATACATCATCAGTTAAATTATAACCGCCGTAAAGCACATCCTCTTCTTCCAGGACAAACTTAACTTTTTTGGCTGCAGCTGTTTCAATAATGATTGTTTCCACTTCTTTTAAAACTGAAGTTAATAACTCTGCCTCTAAATTTTCAAGCTCCTTTTGATATGACTGCAGGAGTTCTTTTTGTTCAGTTCCAGATAGTTCTTCCCCTTCTTGCTCAAGCTGCTGCTGGTATTCTGCGGCCTTTTGATTAAGCTTTTTTTCAGCCGCTGTTTTAGCAGGATGTTCCGCAAAAACCCTTTCCAGATTTACATAAGCCACACGGTCAACAGTTTGATCTTGATTTAAAAAGTTTAAAAGAAAAACTGATGTTAAAATAGCAAGCAGCAGCAGAATTACTGCCAACTGAAACTTGCGGTTGCTCCATTCCATTACTATCTGCCTCCAAAAATTATTTTATCGAACTGCTGGATTGATTACTGCTCTGCTGCATTGATTTTTGCAAAGTTAAATCAGTTAATTAATATTTTATTTAAAATGTATTTCCAATACTGAAGTGCAGCTGACCATCAGAATCTTCATTCCAACCATAGTCAAGCCTCAGCTGTCCAACTGGTGTATTCATCCGCACTCCTAATCCATAACCTAAATATAGATCATCAAGAGCGATACTGTCTCGATCTTCCCAGACACTACCAGCATCTGTAAATAAAACTCCGGTAAAACTATCATTAAACGGTATTCTGTATTCTACATTAAACAATAAGAGATTATTGTTATCTTTACCTTCATAATCAAAATCATTACGTTCATAACCACGCAAACTGTCTGAGCCACCTAGATCATATTCTTCATTTTCCAGACCACCGGAATCAGTTCGCGGCTCACTTAAACCAATTTTCATTCTCAGTGCCCAGGCATGGTCGCTAAATCCAGGGAAATACCTCCTGGTATCCCACTGTACTTTAGTGAAATCCATGTTTCCACCTAAAAAGTCACCCGCATGCTCAACACTAACATTGTTTATCGAGCCTGAGGTAGGGTGGAATCTATTGTTTGAAGTGTCTCGGTTGAAAGAAAGTGTCATTGAGCGCAGTTCATTATCATTAAACGTAAAACCTTCTTCATACAGTGTATTATCAATAGTAACGTCTTCATCCCAAATTTCTTCGGTATCTTCAATTCTATACCTTAAAGAAGTTCTCCACTCTTTAGGCAGTGGATGACCAAGGCTGATACTGCCACCCTTACTCTTTTTAATGTAATCGAAACCTTCAGAAGTGGTCCTATCTGTTTCACGGTCATAGACACTAAAACCAAAGGAAAAATCACTATCCCAGAGATAAGGTTCATAAAAGTTAAGTGAATATGTTGTTGTATCACCAAACTGCCATTTAACCCCAATATTCTGACCATTACCAAAAAGATTCTTCTCGCTGACATCTACAAAACCTATCCAGCCATCACTGGAACTGTATCCTCCACCAAATTTTAAATTGCCTGTTTTTCCTTCTTCCAGATTAATAACCAAATTTGCTGTGTTTTCTTCTGCATCTGCCCGCTCTAAAGCTGGGTTAAGGTTAACAAAATAACCCAAGCGGCTTAAATTTTGAAAACCTCTCTGAATTTTATTGATATTAACAACATCACCGGCAGTAATCGGCATTTCCCTTAAAATGACATCATCATCAGTTTTAGTGTTGCCGTTGATTTCTACAGCTGCTAAATAGCCCGGGCTAACATCTACTGTTAAGACTCCTTCATCAGAAATATTAACATCTTTAAACCTTGCTAATATATAGCCGTCATCCTGCATTTTTTCCTGCAGAGTTTTAAGGTTTTCATTCATTTTTTTAACATTTAAAACAGTACCTAGATCAAGATCTAAAATCTCCATAATTTTATCTCGACTGTAAATAGGTTCATTACCGGTTATTTTAATTTCTTCTAAAACAGGGTTTTCTACGACTTCGAAAATCACATTGAGCCCACCCTGATAGTTTTCGAAAACAATATTTACATCTGAAAAATATCCAAGCTCAAAAACAGACTGCATATCTGCTCTTAAAGATTCCTGGTCAGTTTGATCTCCAACCTCAGTTGTGACAGCATTTAAAATCTCAAAATCACTAACATACTGGTTGCCGTTAACAGTAATTTTAGTTACCTCATCAATAGGAATATTCTGGGCTGCAGTTATACCTGAAAATACTAATAAAGCAGCTAAAACAATTATTGTGGTTAAAAACAACTTCTTCCTCATGTTTTTCCTCCTAAAATTCAATTTCATTTTCTAAAGTTATCTGATATTCATCTTCACCGAAATAACTTCCTTTTAAGGTAGTAATCTCATTCAATCTATATTGAAAAGATATCTCGTTATTTCTCTCTTCTTCACCAAAGAATGCTGCATACTCAAGATAAAAGCGTTTGCTGAGATTTTTACCGAGATAAATTGCAACTTCTCGTTCTGTACCATACTGCAGGGTGTCGATTTCTATTCTATCCAATGATAAAACTGTTCTAAAGTCTGACTCAATACCGGAAATCAAATCTTCCTGCAGAAATCCGCTGACAATCCTAATCAGTTCCTGTAAAATTATCTGCTGAATCCCAATGTTTTCACCGCCAATTATCGCCGAACCCAAGGCACCTCTGCTTGAAAGCAGGTTTAGAATTTCTTCTTCTGTCATTTCCGGATTCGAGCTAAAGCTAATCCTCATATTATTTGCCGGTCCATTAAGAATTATATTAATCTCTCTACCACCAGCATAAGTAGTCGCATTGACCAGCAGATTAGGTATATCTCCCTCATCAACTGGTGTAAATGTGATTTCTGCACTGTTTAAAGCAAAGCGAGAATTATAGTAATTAAATCTACCTTCACTACTTCTGAGTCTGCCTTCCATCATCAGCTGATTCTCACGGCGGTGGTTGAAGTCAAGATTTAAATCACCATTTTGAACTAAAATATCCATATTAGGATTTTTGACCCGAACATTATTTTCTGGAATCAGATCCAGGTCAATCCGAGGGATAAAAGCATCATCAGCTTCAGTTTCAACGTCTTCAGCATTCACTCCCTCAGAATCTGCTCCACTTTCCCCTCCAGCAGGCCATTCAAAAGGAATACCAACTATAAAGTTAAATAACTGAAGTTCTCCTGCCAAAAGCGGATCCAGAAGGGGACCGCTGAAGCTCAGCTCACTGTCAAAATTTCCGGTTAAAGATCCATAGTCAAAGTATAAATTCTGACCACTTAGGTTTAAATCCCAGAAATTATCTTGATCCAGTAAATTAAAGGCACCTCCAATTTCAAAGCTGCCGTCTACGAACTGACCGGCTGCATTTTGCACCAGAGCTCTCTCATTTTGAAAGGTGATCTCAGCTTCAAAGTTCTCTATCGGAGCCCAGACTCCAACTTCAAGGGTCTCACCCTGAGCAGCTAAGCCTCCACTAAACTGCAGAGAATCCAAATTCCCCTCAGCCCTCAAATTACCATTTACATAACCATTGCCTGCAACCTGATCACCAAAGAAAGATAAAATAAAGGCAAGAGGTAGTGACTGCAGATTAGAAGTTAAGCTCAGCTGCTGATCAGTTAAGGAATAGCTTCCATCCAAATTGAGATTTCCACCCTCTCTAAAGTTAACAGTTTCAGAGGCAGAAAATCTTCTACGGTTTTCAACTAAAATATTACCTGTTATTGATTCTATAATAGTCTCATTAATTTCGATATTAGATAGAGTATGGTTTAAATTCAAAATTGGTGTCATCAAACCACCGCTAATATTTCCACTAAGATCAAGCTCTGATTTCAAATCTAAATTAAAACCATACTGATCAGTTGAAACAGCAAGTGGGAGGCCAGAACCACTGAATTTTAAAGCCAGTTCTCTTCCAATTTCTCCATTTAAGTTAAAACTGTTCTGTTCTGACTGCCCTAAATAGCCTGAAATATCTAAGAGGATGTTATAATCACTGCCAGCTGTTTCAATCTGACTTTCTCCCCTTAAAATTACTTCCTGCGCAAAAGGAGATAGGGCTAAATATTTTTGAAAAAATTCTTCAGTTGGCACTTCAAGCAGTTCAAACTTGAGCTGTGATTGAGGCACTTTAGTCAAATCAAATGCTCGTCCGCTCAACTTATAACTACCTGATGCAAAACCAAAGTTAAATTGATTAATCTCAAGCTGATCAGTCTGAAAGCTGTATTCAAAATCATTTTCCTGAATGTCCAGTTCAAAACCTTCAAAATATAAGGCTTCAGAATTTAAATTAAAATTAAGGTTTAATGCTTCTAAAGTACCAGTTAAAGCTCCATTTAAACTTAAACTACCAGATACTTTCTCAGCTAGACCCGGATAATCATTTAAATAACTCTGAACTTCCAAACCTGATAATTGATAGTTTAAATCAAAACCCGCTGACAGATTATAAATGCCGTCAGCTCTAAAACTCAAATTTTGATGTTCAAAAGAAAAACTTTCTACTACAAAATCTCCATTCTCCTTTTTAATATTACTGCTTAAGTTTGAAAGTTCAAACTCCCTATCAGCAAAATTAAATACAGGATTTGAGGTATTGATACTAAAATCAAGATCATAATCTCTAAGCGGACCACTTAAATCAGCATTTAACTGCAGCTGTCCTGTTAGCGGAAGCTCAGTTCCTACTGATGCTGCAATATCCTGAAAATATAAGTTCTCACTTCTGATATTCAAATCTACTACTGCTGCTTCTCTGAGATCAGTGATCTCGCCTTTTGCCCGCAGCAGTGCCTGATTAACTGAGGCTCTTGCTTCAGCTAACTCCAGATTGTCATCTGCATAATCAGCCCTCACTTTAATATCTTTTAGAACATAGTTTTGATATCCCAGCTCATCCATTTCTAAATCTAATGTTAGGGAGGGATTGCTGAAACTATCAGCCAAACGACCTTCTAAATAATTAATTGTTGGGTTAATTTCAGTTAAGTAGTTAAGATTTAAATCAAAAAGCTGATTCAAAAAAGCCGGCTCAATATTTTTAGCAGCATATCGAAGGTCAAAGTTCTCTGCTGCAAAATCAATTTCTCCGAGTAGGTCAAGATAAGCAAAATCGCTAACTAATTTTAGAGAATCAAAAAATAGCCTCTGATCTGTGTACCAAAAATTACTTTCCAGCTGAACTTCACTTTCTTCTTCGGCAAAGCTAAAGTCAAAGTCTAGATCACCAGCAGCAGAAACCCCGCGATCACGATTATAGCGTCCAGCAATATCTAAAATAAAGTCAAGACTGTCATCCTCTATTTTCCGCAGCTGATTTAAATAATCATCAGTCAAATTATATTCTTCTAAAAGAGTAATAAGATTATCAGAAATTTTCATTTCAGCAGCTTCTGCACTCAAAAGATAATTACCATCCTGCATGTTATAACTTGCCTGCAGATTAAGCCTGGAATTGTTTTCTAACTCCAGTTCAGCTTTTTCAACAAATATTTCCTGGTCAACCAGTTTAACAGTCAACTGTGAGTTCTGAAGCCGGGCATATTTATTTACTACATCTTCAGCTGTAATTTCCAAATGAGCTTTTTTAAGCTGCTGCTGACTACCTTCTGCTTTTAAAGCAAAGGTTATGATCCCTGAACTTAGCTCTGGCTCTAACAAATCATAATTATAATTAAAGTTATTGGCTGCTAATTCTAACTGGTACTGATAATTCTGGTCCAATTTGAAAGAAAAATCGATCAAATTATCATCAAGCAAAAACTGATTGTCAACTGCTGCCAGATTAAATTCGGGACCAGATAAAATTAGATTTAAATCACTAAAGTTTAAATTAAAGTTTTCACTTTGGTTTTGCTGCTGATAAAAGGCGGTCATTTCTAATTCGGAAAAATCAATTTCTGATTTATAATCTAAAATCTCATTTTCGCCAAATTTAATTTCACCTTTTGCAGAAAAAATTCCCTTTAAGGTGTTTAAGTCAAGACTTAAACCTTCAAAATTATAGTTTTTTTGCTCCAGTAGATTGACCAGTGGTGCAGCTGCTAAATTATTAATTTTAAAATATAGATCAGCACTTTCACCTTTTCGCTGCAGCTGGAGTTCAAGCTCTTCTGTATCAAAACTGCTTAAATTAAAGTTATTATAATTTATTTGGTCTGCTACAACAGATGTTGACAGATTTAAAACATAATCTTTAGAACTCTGAACTGCAGCCCCAAGATTTAAATTGGAAAGCTCAAAATTATAATTTTGATTTTTAATAGTTAAATTTGAATTAACAACATTTACATTAATATCACCTAAAAAGTTAGGTAAATCAAAACTAGAAAGATTAAATCCTACAGTCTCTGAGTTTTGAGTATTTAAATCAGCATCCTGATTTTTGACCTCAGCATCCAAAAAATCTCCTACCAGAATTATTTCTGCATTTTCTGCCTCTAAAAATGAAATTTTAATCAAATTATCAAAGTCACTAAAGTCAAAATTATAGTCAAGATTAAGCTGCTCTATTCTAAAAAGATTGCCATTTTGATCTGCAAAAGAAAATGATTCCAGCCTGAGCCTGTTTAGAGGCCATAAAGAGACAGAGCTGAAAGAAATTTCGCCTGAAAACCTTTCTTCCAGAAAAGCAATAATATCATCTTTGAAATATTGGGGTAAACCGCTTAACAGACTTAAAAAATAAGCTGCAATCAGCAGAAAAACCAAAACCCCCAAAAGATATTTTATTTGCTTATTCATTTAAAAACCTCCACAAAGCCCTGACTTTAATTAATGTTCTTCTGTTTGGCCTTCAGCTTCAAATGAGCCATTTTCTGGCTGTTCAGATTCTGAAAGTTCAGGTTCTGAATCGGAAGCGGTCTCTGCTTCAGCCGAGCTGAGAATTTCTAAATCAAGATTTAAGCTTCCTTCCAAAACATAGTCAGTTGCAAAAGTCTCTTTAATTTCATCTTCGGCTGCAGGAAACTCCTGCTTGCTCTTATTATCAGAATCCTGCTCCGTTGATTCTTTTCCCTGAGCCTGCTCAGCTGTATTTTTAGCAGGTGGTTCCGGACTGCTTTCCTGATAAACAGGTGCTGCATAAGAAGGGTAAAGCTGTAAAATTAGATCATTGTTATCCGGTGAATCAAGGTAGGCATTTAAAATTGATTCAAAACTTTTATGACCAGATATTTCAGCTTCATTTAAGCCTCCCTGACTCTGCATCGGAACAGCATCTTCCGGCCTTACTGTTTCTCCGGTATAACCACCATCAATGAATAGGGTTGCTATTCCAGGCTCTACATCTTCCGGAACTTTCATTTTTAATGTTTTAGTTTCAGTCCCATTTCGATATCGATGAAGGGTTACCTCTACTTCTAATTCGTCACCAGGATAAATTTCCTCATTTAAAACCTTTGCTTCCTGAATTAAAGCAACACTATCTTTTTTCTCAAAATCTAATTCTAAACGGATATCAATCAAATTAATTTCTTTAAATGGATTTGTCAATATCAAATCCAGAAGCTGTGAAAAATCGTAAAGTGCAGTACTGCCTATATCATTCTGACTGTAGTACATATTGCTTGATTCTATCTGAAGCTGCGGCAGCCCTCTTCCCATAATCTTAACTCTCGATTCGGCCGAACCAGGACCAATCCTATCGAGCGCCGAGTCAACCGCCTGCAGAGCAGCACTATTAGAAAGTGATGAAAACAAGTATTCATCATTAATAATCTGCAAGCTGACTTCCTTAAGCAGCTCTCCGTTTTCAGAAATAGAGATATAAAGTGGGGTAATACGCGGATAACTATTCATCCTCCCGGCAATTCCTGCTCCTCTATCCTGAGTTACTGATCCCAATAACCTGTGATAAGGTGAACCTAATTTAAAAGGCTGCTCTGAGCTTGGTATTACAGCACTAATATTAGCTCTGCTCAAAAGATAATTGACATTACCTCGGTTTGTAAAAGGGTGACCAAAGGCTAAAAATTTGCCCTGATCAACATAAGTTAAGGTGCCAATAGAAGCAACACTTATATCACCTCGAACCAGCTGAACTGCAATTGCTTCACCTGGTTTGGGCTCCCGATAACTTTTGTCCGCTTCTTTGATTCCGGAAGATGGTACAACTTCTAAGTTAAGCTCTGATAAAGTTTTCTCTAATCTAGACAAAGCTCGACCTTTAATTCCACTAACCATGATTGGGCTTGAGCTTCTAATTAGATTTTCATTGGGAGCAAATTCATCAATATCAACTTCTAGATCACTAAGGTTATTGTCTTCAGCCTCTGGATCATTTTTTTCTAAAAGTTCAAGCATTCTTTCAATCGGAGTTACCAGGCCATAGCGGTGACTGCTGTTATTCCAACCATAACCAATCGCTCCAATCAATTTGTCTTCAATATAAATTGGACTGCCGCTCATACCGGCAGCAATACCACCAAATTCTTCTACTTTTTCACCTGTTAATTTAATTAAAATCAGATCTTCATCCAGACTGCGGTTATCCAGTACATCAATAATTTCAATTTCAAACTCTTCTATTTCATTGCCAGAAAAAACAGTTTTTCCATAACCTGTCATCCCTGCTTTTACTTCATCTAATGGCATAATGTCTTCGGCAGCAAGTACTGGGATATTTATTAAAACTAGTACTACTAAAATGTATAATGAAATTCTTCTTATATTTTTACTCAACTCTAATCACTCTCCAGTAACTTTTAGGAAAAAATGCCTTGATTGCCTGTGCTTAAAACATTTGAAATTTTATCTAATTCATTTAAAGCCTGACCCGTGCCTTCTGCAACACAGGTTAAAGGATCATCACTAACAAAAACTCCAACTTCTGTCTGGTTTTTGATAAAACTTTCAATCCCCTTCAGTAAGGAGCCTCCACCTGTTAAAATAATACCTTTTTCAACAATATCAGCTGAAAGTTCTGGTGGAGTTTGCTCAAGCACCCTACGGGCAGCCTGGGCAATATTATCCAGAAGTTCCTTAAAAGCTTTAGTTGTTTCTGCAGCTGATAATTCGATATGTCTTGGTAAACCGGTCATTAAATCTCTACCCTTTACTTCATAGGTGGCAGAGTAGCCTGGATCAGCACTACCGATATTTGTTTTTATTTCTTCAGCAGTGGATTCACCAATGACCAAATTATAGTTTTCCCTAACATAGCGAACTAAAGCTTCATCAAATTTATCGCCACCAACTCTAATTGATTCGCCAACAACAATTCCACCCAAAGAAAGAACGGCAATTTCAGTGGTTCCACCACCAATATCAATAACCATATTCCCTTCGGCTTTTTCAATTCTAAGTCCAGCTCCAATTGCAGCCGCTACTGGTTCTTCAATCAAATAAGCTTTGCGAGCTCCTACCTGAACTGCAGCCTCCAGAACAGCTCTGCTTTCCACACCGGTAACACCAACCGGGATACAGACCATTATTTGAGGTTTGATAAACCTGCTTTTGACACCAACTTTTTTCAAAAAACTCTTAAGCATTAATTCGGCTATTTCAAAATCTGCTATAACTCCATCTTTTAGTGGGCGTACTACTTTAATGTTTGCAGGCGTCCGCCCCAACATTCTGCGTGCCTCTTCTCCGACAGCAATTACTTTGTTTGACTTGGAATCTAAAGCAACAAAGGAAGGTTCCTGCAGAACAATTCCTTTACCACTTTCGTAAATAATTACTGTTGCTGTTCCGAGGTCAATTGCAATTTTTTTGCTAAATTTATTTAAAAAGCTCAATAGATTTCTCCTTCCTTGTTATTTATTCTTCTGCTTCCCCCGACTTAATGACTGCTGCTTTAGTAAATAAAGGACCAAAAATTTCGGTTAAAGCAGCTGTTAAAATAACCATGTTGAAAATCATTAATGAAACATCTGAAACAACTGTAAATTGTTTTTGAACCGAAAAAGCAAGTGCAATAGCAACTCCTCCCTGAGGAAAAAGTCCTAAACCGATGTATTTTTTGACCACAGGAGATGCATCAGAAAAATGACCTGCCAAAACTGCACCACCATATTTGCCGATAATTCTGGCTGCTAAAAAAACAAGGGCTGTAATTAGAAAGACTGAAGATCCCATCTGAGAAAATCTAATTTCTGCACCAGCAAAAATGAAAAACATTGCGTAAAGCGGAATTGTTAAAGTATCAAGATATTCGGAAATATCAAGATTTTTTTCAGCAAAGTTTCTAATAGCAAAACCCAGTGCCAAATTAGAAATCAAAGATGAAAGACCAAAAACAAGACTGATGGCTGAACTTAAAACTACTGAAGTCAAAACTGCTACAACTTTTTTAGTCTTATCATCAACCATACTGATATAATGCTGAGTTAAATAGCCAATTCCAAGACCGATAATAATCGCTGCTGATATTTCAATTATCGGAGTTACGAGCAGTCCCAGGCTTAAGGCCTGACCTTCTCCGATAAACATCATTGCAACCGGGCTAATCAGAGCAAAAAGAATCAAAGCCAGAGTGTTATCCAGCCCCACAACTGCCATCAGTGTTGAACTCAGTGGGCCTTCCGCATTATATTCTTTTAAAACCATTATTGTAGAAGCAGGAGCTGAAGCAGCAGCAATCGCTCCTAAAAGTAAGGCCATATAAATTGGAGCTCCGATAAAATAAACTGCTGCAGCCGAAACTAAAGCTGCTCCTAGTGCTTCAAAAATTGTAATAATATATATGCTTTTACCAAGTCTTCTAAAAGTTCTAAGTGAGAGCTCACTTCCAATTGTAAAGACTATAAAAGCTAAAGCTATCTGAGTTATATAATCCAATTTGATGATTAAAAACTCATACCAGCTGTGAAATTCACTTTCCAAAAAAGGAATTAAATTCAAAATATCAGGGCTTATTACTATCCCAAATAAAACATAACCTACTACTATCGGCAGGCTGTATTTTTTCGAAAAAATTATTGCCAGCATTGCCAAAACAAGAAAGAAGGCAATTAGATAAATTGCTCTGGTCTGCAGCTCATTTGCATGAAACCAGTGCTGCAGATTTTCGAGCTCAATGGCTGCTTCTAGATTATTTTCCATTCTTACACCTCATTATAGACTATCAACCTTAAAATAAAATTAAAATAACGTAATTATTGATCTAAGATCAAATAACTACTCTACTGTACCTTCTCCTGATTGAATTACTGCATACTTTGTTAAAAGCGGACCAAAAACTTCAGTCATGGCTGCTGTAAGCAGTAAAGTATTAAAAATTAAGAGTCCAACCTGAGTATCATGTACATACTGTTTCTGAATTGAATAAGCTAAAGCAATAGCCACTCCACTCTGTGGAAGAAGTCCAAATCCGATAAACTTTTGTACCGCTTCCGGCGCTCCAGAGATTCTTGCTGCCAGGGTTGACCCCCCCACCTTACCGATGATACGCGCAGATAAATAAATAAATGCTATCAGCAGAAAACTAAGGGAACCCATCTCTGAAAATCTAATTTCTGTACCGGCAATTATAAAAAACATTGCATAAAGTGGTACTGTTAGTGTGTCCATCTCTTCTGAAATTTCCAAATTCTTTTTGGCAAAATTACGGACTGCAAAACCAACAGCCATGTTTGCTATCAATGCTGATAATCCTAAAAATATAGAAACAGCAGAAGTTAAGGTAATTGAGGTAACCATAGTTAATATTTTTCGAGTTTTTTCGTTAAATTTAATTAATAAATATTGGGTAATATAACCTAAAAACAGACCTAAGATTATGGAACCAAAAATTTCAATTAATGGAAGTCCGATAACCTCTGATATTTTAATTGCTCCTTCACCTTTATACTGAGAATATGCAATTGGATTAATTAAAGAAAAGATTATTAAGGCAAAGGCATCATCAAGCCCGACAACAGCCATAATTGTTGAAGTTAATGGACCTTCAGCGTTATATTCTTTCAAAACCATCACAGTTGCAGCTGGTGCAGTAGCAGAAGCGACAGACCCAAATAGAAGTGCCATATAAAGTGGGCGGCCAATCAGATATACTGCTGCAGTAACAACTATAAAAGCCGAAACAGATTCCATTATTGCAATTGAAAAAATGCTTTTCCCCAATCTTCTTATTGTCTTAATTGAAAGCTCACTACCAATTGTAAAAGCAATAAAAGCCAGAGCAATATTTGTAATATAATCCAAATTGGCCAGAACAAAGGTATACATATTAGACATTTCGGAATCTACCACTGGAAAGATAGAAATAATATCTGGACTCAATAAAATACCTAAAAACACATAACCAACTACAATTGGAACTCTATACTTTTTGGCCAGCAAAACTACTAAAAATGCAAATAATAACAATAAAGAAATCAAATAAAGTTCTTTATTTGCAACATTATTTAATACCAGCCATTCTTCAACATCATGTGCAGAGAAGTTAATTAATTCGTTCATAAAATACACCCCATTTTATCCGATCATCTTATACAATTTTCAAATTTCAAAACCTGCTCAAACTAATCCCCAACCTTACTATTTAGAATGATTTTCAGCTTCATCTAATAAATAATGCAGCAGATTAGATCTTTCAATAAAACCGCGCAAAAACCCCTCATCATTAATAACAAAAAGTAATGACTCTTTATTATTGAGCATAATATCAGCAATTTTTTTCATATCGCTATTTTCTTTAACTGCATCACGGTTGCGGGCCATGTATTTTTCAACATTTTCATCCTTAACATACTTTAGGTTTTCTACTGCTTCATTCACCTCATAAAACAGCCGGCTGCTGTCTAAAAAGCCAAAGCTCTCAGGAATTATGTTCTTAAGAATGTTGTTACTATAAATAGTTCCCATAAGCTGATTTTGATGGTCAACTACCGGTAATACAGACTGTTCTGATCTATACATCAAAATTATCGCTTTGCGAATACTGTCATCTGGAGTAACTGAATTCATCGTTCTAATCATATAATCTTTTACTAAACTCAACTTCTACACCTCCAGTTTTTGAACTTCTAATCTTTCCAAACAGCAATTATAATCTTTACTTTCATTTAAATAAACTTCTTTATTTTCTGCTATCCAAAGGGCAGCAGCTCCCCCTCTTAAATTAGCTTCAATAAAATCAAAATCCTCTGTTTTAAAAGCATAATCTAAATAGGCAGTATTATAAGCATCACTTGCTCCCAACCAGTTGATAATGCAGTATCCTTTTGGTGAAAGCTGATAAACATCACCATTTTTATCAAAGAGTATGCGGTCACAGTGAAAAGGAATCATAACTCTTTTAGCACCCATTTCCTGCATCTTTTTTCCTGCTTTAATGTAATCCTCTTTATCATTCATCTCCATATCTAAAATTGTTTTATGGTGTTTGAAATATGGTGCTACAATATCAGGCTCCGCTTCTAAAGCTAATTTTAAAGCTTCACCACTTGCCTGCAGAAAAACATGTTTTCCTTTAGATTTAGCAATTTTTATTAAACGCTGGTAAATATCAAAATCTACACCTTCAGGAACGGAGCCTGAAATTAAAATGCAGTCACTTTCTGAAATTGATCTTTTGAAACGGACAATCAGCTCATCAACCTCTTCTTTTTCAACTTCAAAAGTATAATCATTGTACTGAGTATATGTTGCAGGATCTTTACCAATTATTTTTACATTATTTCTAATTTCACTTTCAGTATAAATATAATTACTTATAATATCATGTTTTTGAACCATTTTTTCAAAAAACAAACCCTGCTTGCCACCTACAAAACCAATATTTTGCACATCACTATAACCTAGTTCTTTAAAATTAATTGCACTAATTAAGCCTTTACCACCCGGATAAACTTTTAAATCTTCTTCCTTATAAATAAACTGGTTTTTCATAACCTCATTTTTTTCAACAAAGTACTCACGATCAATTGCCGGGTTTAAAGTTACCGTTGTAATCATTTTATTCACCACCTTATTTTATTAAAAAGCTAAAATCAGTTTCAAAACAGAAAACCGCTGAAATATCAGCGGCAGGTTTTATTTACTCAGATACTTTATTTATTGAAGCTCCAACTCTTTGAAGCTTCTTTTCAATATTTTCATAACCGCGTTCTACATGGTAGATATCTTTAACTTCTGTTTGACCTTCAGCAGCCAATCCGGCCAGAATAAGTGCAGCTCCTGCCCTCAAATCTGTAGCTCTTACTTCAGCACCGGTTAGGCGACCAGGTTTGACGAGAGCACTGTGGCCATCAATCTTGATATCGGCTCCCATTCTTTTCAATTCATCTACATGCATAAAACGATTTTCCCAAACTGTTTCAATAATTAAGCTTGTTTCATCAGCTTGAGTTAAAAGTGCCATCATTTGAGATTGCATATCTGTTGGGAAACCAGGATAGGGCAGAGTTTTAACATCAACAGCTTTTAGTTTTCCGTCTGCTTTAACTTTAACCCCGGCTATATCCTCTTCAACAATAATTCCCATCTCATGCATTTTTGCAATCAGCGGTTTAACATGTTCAGTTAAAACATTACGAACATAAACATCTCCACCTGTGATAGCAGATGCAATCATATATGTACCTGCTTCAATTCTATCAGGTATAATTCGATGCTCAACTCCATGCATCTCATCTACACCTTCAATTTTAATGATATCTGTACCTACACCTTTAATATTAGCTCCCATTACAGTTAGGAAGTTGGCTAAATCTACAATCTCTGGTTCACGAGCTGCATTTTCAATTATTGTTTTACCATCAGCTCGACTGGCAGCAATCATAATATTAATAGTTGCTCCAACACTTGGATAATCCAGATATATTTCTGCACCAGTTAAATTATCAGCTTTAACATCTACAACTCCATGGTCAAGATTAACCTCTGCTCCTAAAGCTCTAAATCCTTTTAGGTGAAGGTCAATTGGGCGGTTGCCGATGTTACAGCCTCCAGGCAGAGTTGTTCTTGCATGTCCTTCTTTAGCAAGCATTACTCCTAAAATATAATATGAAGCTCTTAATTTTCTAGCAAGTTCATGATCAGCTTCTGTTTTAGAAACTAATTTAGGATCAATTTCTATCCGATTTTTATCTCTTATTACTTTTGCACCCATATCTTCAATTATACTACATAAATTTGTTACATCTCTAAGTCTTGGGATATCTTCTAGTACTACTTCAGAATCAGCAAGTAGTGATGCAGCTATGATTGGTAATGCTGCATTTTTAGCTCCCCCAACTTTAATTTCTCCTTTAAGTGGATTCAAACCTTGAATTATATACTTGTCCACCTCTAAAAGCCCCTTTCTAGAATTACGCCTTTAAAGGCCGCGTCAGTCTTACCTTATCAACTGTTCATTTCATAAATAACAGTTATTTTTTTCTGCAGCCTATACAGCTTGTACCAGTTATTTTATCTAAAATGCCGGCTTTTTTATAATTGATTTTTTCTTCCGGCGCTTTTTCCATTAATTCATTCCAACAATCACTGCAGAGCAAAGAGCCTGCATTCTCTATAATGTTATCAGATAAGCCCTTTTTTTGCAACTTTTCTTCTCGCTCTGGAATTGCACCAAATTGCTGAGATACTGCTTTTTTCCCAACTACTGCCAGAGCTACATTTCCACGGAATTCAGGAGAGTTTTTTCTATTAAATCTTACGCCCTCCTGGCGGGCCCATTTTATATAATTTGAGATATCTTTTTTATCAATATCACCTCGAATAATAAGTTTGGCTGCTTCCTTATTTTTTAAGGCTTCTTTCACCTCAGGGTATAATGCTTTTTCTTCAACCTGGCTTTCTGTTAAATAGGTAATTACTCTTTCTTCATATTCACCCAAAAATCTATTTTTTTCATCTTTTTTAATTTCTTTCGAACCAAATGCACCCTCACGGGCAGTTTTTTCAAGTTTGCTTTCTCCATTATTATTTATCATAAATACTACCCTCCTTATAATATTTTAACATTTTAAGCTCGAGATGTACACCTATGTGTACTTATGTACATATCTGTACACGCACCGTGAACCTGTCATTTTATGTCGAAAAAAACAGATGGCTCCAATATACAAAAAAAGGCCCCATATTCTGGGACCTTTCTTGATATTTATAATATTTTTTTCAACATAATTAAACATAAACCGAGTGGTTCACGGTGCGTGTACATAAATGAACATTTTTAGTTATAAACGATCATAACCGTGGTCATGGTGACCGGCAGCCTTAAGGCGGGCTAATGCTCGATCATAAGAAGCTTCTGCTCGGGCAAAATCAACATTGTCCTTACCTTTTTCCATTTTCTTTTCTGCCCTTTCCTTAGCTGCTTCAGCACGATCAACATCAATCTGTTCAGGTAGTTCAGCAGTTCGAACAACTAAATTAACCTGATCAGGCTGGACCTCCATAAAACCTTCGCTAATGGCAATCTGAATATCTTCCCCATCTTTAACGACTCTCACAACTCCAATTTTCATTGCAGTTACTAGAGGTGCGTGTCTGGGCCAGATACCAATCAAACCATCAATTGCAGGTGCTTCTAATTTATCTATTTGTTCACTATAAACTAATTTTTCTGGTGTTACTACATCAAGCTGAATTTTTGGTGCAGCAGCCATTGGCTACTCACCTTCTTCCAGCTGTTTAGCTTTTTCTATTGCGTCTTCGATTGTTCCTACCATATAGAAAGCTTCCTCAGGTAGATCATCATAACGCCCTTCTAAGATACCCTTGAAGCCGCGAATTGTGTCATCCAGTTCAACATATTGACCTGGAGTTCCTGTAAACTGCTCAGCAACAAAGAATGGCTGAGATAAGAAACGCTCAATTCTACGGGCTCTATTTACAACAATCTTATCCTCTTCAGATAATTCATCCATACCTAAAATCGCGATAATATCCTGTAAATCTTTGTATTCCTGCAGAACCTCCTGTACCTCACGTGCAACCTGATAGTGTTCTTCCCCAATAATTCTTGGATCAAGAATATTAGAAGATGAGTCCAGTGGATCAACAGCAGGATAAATACCCTTTTCCACAATATCTCTGGAAAGTACTGTTGTAGCATCTAAGTGAGCAAATGTGGTTGCAGGTGCAGGGTCAGTCAGGTCATCTGCAGGTACATATACTGCCTGTACAGATGTGATTGAACCTTTTTTAGTTGAAGTAATCCTTTCCTGCAGAGAACCAACATCATAAGCCAGTGTTGGCTGATAACCTACCGCCGAAGGCATTCTACCTAAAAGTGCAGATACCTCAGAACCAGCCTGAATGAAACGGAAAATATTATCAATAAACAATAATACATCCTGACCAGCTTCATCACGGAAATACTCAGCCATAGTCAGACCTGTTAAACCAACACGCATTCTAGCTCCTGGCGGCTCGTTCATCTGACCAAAAACCATAGCAACCTTATCTAAAATACCAGCTTCCTGGAATTCCAGCCAGAGGTCATTACCCTCTCTTGTTCTTTCTCCTACACCGGAGAATACAGAATATCCACCGTGCTCTGTTGCTATATTATTAATTAATTCCTGGATAAGTACTGTTTTTCCAACTCCAGCACCACCAAATAATCCTACCTTACCACCACGTGTATATGGTGCTAAAAGGTCAATTACTTTAATTCCAGTTTCAAAAAGTTCTGTTGTAGATTCCTGTTCTTCAAATTTAGGTGCAGGTCGGTGAATAGGCATTCTCTCATCTGTTTCTACCTCACCCCTGTTATCAATTGTGTCACCTAAAACATTGAAAACTCTTCCCAATACAGCTTCACCTACAGGTGTACTGATTGGTGCTCCTGTATCTACAGCTTCCATTCCTCTTACTAATCCATCGGTTGAGGACATAGCAACAGAACGGACTCGATCATCACCGAGCTGCTGCATTACTTCACAGGTTAAATTTATATCTTTTTCTTCATTTTCTATTTTAACAGCATATTTAACTTTTGGTAAACTTCCATCCGGAAATTCTACATCGACTACCGGACCAATAACCTGAACTACTCTACCTATGTTCTGGTCACTCACACAAATTCCTCCTTTATAAAACTTTATTTAAGTGCCTCTGCTCCACCAACAATTTCAGTTATTTCTTTGGTGATTTCTGCCTGACGAGCTCTATTATATTTCAAGGTCAATTTATCTATCATTTCGTTTGCATTATCTGTTGCTGAATCCATTGCTGTCATTCTAGCTCCAAATTCACTAGCTTTTGATTCTAGAAGAGCCGAATAAATAACATTAATTAAATATTGTGGTAAAATATTATCAAAAACTTCAGCTGGTGAAGGTTCAAATATGTAATCCACATATTTTTTTGATTTTGTTTCTTCACCTTCATTTTCAGCATCTGTTTTTTCTTCTTCAAGCTCAGATTCTGCCTCAGCTTCAGCTTCACTAAATTTCTCCACTGGTAAAAGCTGCATAGTTTTTACTGTCTGGCTGATAGCAGAATTAAAGTGTGTATAAATCATTGACACTTTATTTACGTCTTCAGCCTCAAAATGATGAATAATCTCATCAGCAAGATTGTTGGCAAAACCATAACCAGGATAATCATCCAGCTGGACATATTCGGCCATAATATCTACCCCACGGCGGCGAAAATAATCGCGCGCCTTACGACCCAATACCATTAGAGAAACTTCTTCTTCCGTTTCCGCTATTTCTTCAGCTATATCGATCACCTTATGGTTATAGGATCCACAAAGACCTCTATCACCTGTAATAACAATTACTAAATGCCTGCCGCCTTCTCTCTCTGCTAAAAGAGGATGAGATGCTTCTTTGGTTCTTGTAAAAACACCTCGTAAAACCTCTACTGTTTTGTTGAAAAAAGGTCTGGCATCTTCTGCTCTATCCTGAGCATTTTTCAACTTAGCGGCAGCAACCATTTTCATGGCTCTGGTAATCTTTTGAGTGTTTTTAACACTCCCTATCCGCCGCTGAATATCTCGCATATTCTGCATTGTTATTTCACCTCAGCTTCCTCTGCTTCGGTATCAGACCCATTAGAATCAGCAGATTCTTCAGTGTCCATATCTACAATAGTATTTTTTTGAACCTGGAAGATATCTTTAAACTCATTTACCATATCATCTAATTTTTCTCTAAGTTCATCAGATAATTTTCCACTTTCTACAATCTCTTCTTTTACTTCAGCATAGTTGCTGTCAACAAAGTTAAGATATTCTTCTTCGAAACGCTGTAGATTATCAACTGGAAGATCATCTAAATGACCATTAGTTACAGTATAAATTATAATAACCTGTTCTGCGACCGGCATTGGTGAATACTGATTCTGCTTTAGAATCTCTACAATTCTTTCACCACGTGCCAATTTCTGCTGAGTTGATTTATCAAGGTCAGATCCAAACTGAGAAAAAGCCTCGAGTTCACGATACTGAGATAAATCAAGACGCAGAGTACCAGCAACATCTTTCATAGCTTTAATCTGAGCATTACCACCAACACGAGATACAGAAATACCTACGTTAACAGCAGGTCTTACACCAGAGTTGAAAAGTTCACTCTCCAGATATATCTGACCATCAGTGATTGAAATTACGTTGGTAGGAATGTAAGCAGAAACGTCTCCAGCCTGAGTTTCGATAATCGGTAGAGCTGTTAAAGAACCTCCACCTAAATCATCATTCAGCTTAGCTGCACGCTCTAAAAGACGTGAGTGTAAATAGAATACATCTCCTGGATAAGCTTCACGTCCAGGTGGTCTTCTTAAAAGAAGTGACATCGAACGATAGGCTACCGCATGTTTGGAAAGATCATCATAAATAACTAAAACATCTTTATCATCTTCGTACATGAAATGCTCACCCATAGCACAACCGGCATAAGGTGCAATATATCTGATTGGAGCTGGCTCACTTGCTGTAGCAGAAACTACAATAGTGTAATCCATTGCTCCCTCTTCTCTTAATCTTTCTGTAAGCTGAGCTACAGTTGAGTTTTTCTGTCCAATAGCTACATAAATACAGATTACATCATTGTCTTTCTGGTTGATAATTGTATCAATACCAATTGCTGTTTTACCAGTCTGACGGTCACCGATAATTAATTCACGCTGACCTCTACCAATCGGTGTCATTGCATCAATTGATTTTAAACCAGTCTGTAAAGGAACTTCTACCGGCTGACGCTGAACAACACCAGGAGCTTCAGACTCTACAGGTCGATATGTATCACTATCAATTGAACCTTTCCCATCAAGTGGCTGTCCAAGTGGGTTTACAACTCTACCCAAAAGAGCATCTCCAACCGGAACCTCAACCACACGACCGGTACGTTTTACATCATCACCCTCTTCAATTAATGTTTCGTCACCGAGTAAAACAACCCCGATATTATCTTCTTCAAGGTTTAAAGCCATACCGAATACCTCATTTGGAAATTCCAGAAGTTCTCCGGCCATAGCATCTTTAAGACCGTAAACATGAGCGATACCATCTCCAACATCTAAAACGGTACCAACCCCTACGGATTCTAATTTTTGATCATAATTTTCTATTTCTTTTTTGATAATAGAACTTATTTCTTCAGGTCTCAGTTTCAAATTAATTCACCCCTAACTTACTTACTGGAATCGCCTGCAGTTTTTGCTTTAATGAGTTAAGTTCATTACGCAAACTGCCGTCGACAATATAATCTTCAATTTTTAGAACAATACCAGCAATGATTTCTTCATCTACATTATTTTTAATCTGAATATTATAGTCTAATAGTGAATCTAGTTTCTCTTTTAATTTATCAAGTATAGAATCATTTAATTCTATAGCTGATGTGACTTCTACATGTAATATACTTTCAGCATCATCAACAAGAGTATTAAACTCCTGTATAATAGATTCTAAAAAGAATTCTCTTCTTTTATCTATTAAAATAAAAAGAAAGTGTAAAACATCTTTATTCATCTGTTCAGCAAATAATTTTTCCAAAATGTTTTTCTTTTCTTCCGGCATAATTCTCTGGTGGAAAAGAAGCTCTTTAAGATCTTCATTTTCCAATACAAGCTGCCAGAATTCATCTAAGTTTTCTTTTAGTTCAATTAAATTATCATGATCTTTACCAAGTTCAAATAAAGCTCGGCTGTATTTAGATGCTACTTCATTTCTCATTGCAGCTCACCCAGTTTCTCTTTATCTAAATCATCTATAAAGTCCATAATCATCTGCTGATGTTTGTTCTCGTCTATCTGCTCTCGGATTAGTTTGTTAGCTGCCAGAACAGTATAGTCAGCAATGCTGTCTCTAAGCTCAGCTGCTGCTTCTTTTTTCGCCTGCTCAATTTCTTCTAATTTCTTGGCCTTTAAGTTTTCAGCTCTTTCTTCTGCTTTATTTATAATTTCTTTAGCCTTTTTATTGGCTCTAGTTTCAGCATTGTCTACAATTTCTTGTGCTTCAGTACGAGCATTTCTTAATTTCTGCTCATATTTAGCTTTTAGTTCTTCTGCTTCTTGTCTGCGGTCTTCAGCATCATCTAAATCACCATTTATCTGTGCTGCTCTTTTGTCAAGTATATTTTTGATTGGTGAGTATAAAAACTTACGCAGTAAAAATAAAAGCAGAAAAAAGTTGACTAACTGCCATAACATTGTTGTATTAATATTAACCAAGAGTACATTCACCTCCTGAAATATAATTACCCATCTTTAGGATGGGAAAATAGTCGCGAAATATAGTAAGTACTATTAAGTCAGGAGAAAACTCTCCCGACTTAATCTACTCTGTACTATATTGTAAAAATTAAAACAATGGCAATAACCAGAGAATAGATACCTGTTGACTCAGCAACAGCCTGACCTAAAAGCATTGTTGTAATAATATTACCTCTGGCCTCTGGATCTCTAGCTACAGATTCTACAGCTTTACCAGCAGCATAACCCTGACCAATACCAGGACCAATACCTGCGATCATTGCGAAACCTGCTCCTAAAAGTGCTGCTGCTCTAATAACTGTGTCAATAACTTCTGGTGAAAATTCTACCATTATAAGTTCCTCCTTTCGATATTAAAAAACAAAAAGTCTTATTTATACTCATCAAATTTGCTTTGAAAAGTATCCTTGAGTAAATCAACAATCGACATCAGTATGACTACAAATTTTATCATAAATAGTCCTACTGCTGCAGCAAGAAAGTTTATATTATCACTTCTCGCCGCACTAAAAAGCACTACAAAATACAGGGCATATTCTATAAAATATCTGTTACGGATAAATTTTTCTGCTGAATCTTCTTCCATACTCAATGCCCTAATTATGTTATTATATTTTAACCTTAAAAGAAGTGTAGCAATAACTAAACCAAAGACAAATCCCAAAGTTATATCATATTCACCAAAGAATAAAGAAGAAATTATCGGCAGAAGAGAAATCAGGTATGTAATTTTTAAGATTTCTTTCTGTAATTTCTGTGGATCATCAATGTTTTTCATTTACTGCTCCTCAATTATTATCTAATTTGTTTTTTTACTTCTTCTAAGAATTAAAAACAAAGTAAACTAATTAATAAAATAAAAGTTAAATTCCATAAATTAAAAAGATAGCAATAACCAGTGAGTAAATACCTGTTGAGGCTGAAATTACCTGACCCAATAACATTGTTGTAATAATCGGTCCTCTGGCCTCCGGCTGTCTCCTCACGGCAGATGTTGCTTTTCCTGCGGCAAAGCCCATACCTATTCCTGGACCCATACCAGCCATCATTGCAGCTCCAGCAGCAATATAAGAAACAGTTGTAATAACTGTATTAGCTACTTCAGGCGTAAATTCAATCATAATTTGCCTCCTTTCTAAATGTTAAGATTTGGCAACTGATATATAGGCAATAGAAACCATACCAAAGATTAGAGCCTGAATTGCTCCTGTGAAAACACCAAACCAGGCATGTAAAGGCACTGGTATTAAAGCAGGTGCTGCCTGATAAATTAGAGTGATTATAATTCCACCACCAACTATATTTCCAAATAGACGGAAAGAATGTGAAATTGGTTTTGCTAACTCTCCAATCACATTAATTGGAAGCAGGAAAATTACAGGTTCTGCAAATCCTTTAATGTATCCCCATACTCCATACTCCCGCATTCCTTCATACTGTACAACCAGAAAAACAACAAGAGCAAGACCAAGTGTTGTATTTAAATCACCAGTTGGGTTAGTAACCCCAGGAACGACTCCAATTAAATTTCCAACTCCAACATAAATAAAAATCGTTGAAATAAAAGGAAGAAATCTCCATCCTTCACCCGGAAGCATTGGCTCAATCTGCTTATAAATCAGTTCTATCATAAATTCTGCTATATTTTGTTTTCCATTGGGGCGAATAGTTAAACTGGAAGTTAAATATTTAGCTCCAATCAAAATTATTATAACAGAGATCCAGCCAACAATTAGAGTATCAGTTACTGGAAATAATTCATTGCCAAACAAATAAAATTGTATCTGTGGACCTGGATTCAAAATATTTCCTCCTCTCTTAAGATAATTTGAAAATTAAAATCAATAGATCTTAAATCAACAATATAAATAAATGAAATAATCAGAAAATAAACTTTATTTATCATCAAAAGTTGAGATCAATAATTTATAAACAGAATAAAAGCCAGCTGCCAGACCAATAATTAAACCACTTAATTTAAAAAAAAGATTAAAATTAAAAATATTGTCAATTAAATAACCCATACCAAAACCAATTCCGGCAGCAGAAACTATTAATAATCCAACTTCTGTCAGCAAAGAAAAAGCTCTCATAATCTGACGCCAATTATTTTTATCCATTTTAATCTTACCTTTTTTTAATATTTTATTATATAAAAACTAAAGTTGCAAGGAAAATTTGTGAATTTAACAACAAAGTTTTTAAAAAAGCAAAAAATTGAATACAGTATTTATTTTATATTTATAAATATTTTTAATCTGTAAAAAACAAACATAAACCAGAGTGAATTACTCTTGTAAATTCATTAAAAAGCTTGATATGGAAGCTTTTAAAGCCTATCAAAACTTTTTAACTGTCTTCCAGTGAACAGCCTTCCTGTGGAAGTTCTACAGAAAAAATACCTAATTTTTTAGCCCCAAAAATAACAATCAAAATGACAGCAATAAAAATTATTAAAGCTTGATCAAACTTGATTCCATTAATTATAAAAGCAACTGCACCTAGAATAGAGCTAATTATATAAACGGAAAGAACTGCCTGTTTTTGGTTCATACCAATAGCCAGCAACCGGTGATGAATATGACCGTGATCTGCTTCTCCGATTGGTCGATCATTAAAAACTCTTCTGACAATTGCAAATGTTGTGTCCAGAATAGGAACTGCCAGGGCCAGCATTGGCACAAAAATTGTTACTGCCGCCGCACTTTTTAAGGCTCCGGTAATCGAAACAGCTGCAATAATATAACCAACAAACATTGAACCAGTGTCTCCCATAAAAATCTCAGCCGGGTTAAAATTATATCTCAGAAAACCAAGACAGCTTCCTGCAAGCAGCACTGCCAGCATTGGAGCTATAAGCTGATTTTCCTGTAAAGCCACTGCAAAAAGAGTCAATACTGCTATTATTGAAACACCAGCAGCCAAACCATCAAGACCATCAATTAAATTGATGGTATTAATAATACTAACTATCCAAAAAACAGTAAATGGTATTGTGTAAATCCCCAGGTAAATGAAACCTCCAAAAGGATTAGTTATAAAATTAATCTTAACCCCATAAAAAATTAAAATCAAAGCACCAATTATCTGGCCGCTAAATTTTACAGGAGCTGATATCTCAAATTTATCATCCAGTAGGCCTAAAAGCAGCATAAAGCTGCCCCCAACTATAATTCCCTTAATCGTTGGATTAATCGGTATAAAAAATTTCAACGGAATCATAAAGGCAAGATAAATTGCTGTACCACCAGCTGTTGCCACAATCTTTTTATTTATTTTTCTTTCTCCAGGTTTATCAACAAAATCAAACTTATGTGCCAATTTGATTATCACTGGAGTTATTCCTAAAGCTAAAACTAAAGATACTGCAAAAGCAGCTAGATATAGCAATTCCCTCAACTCCTTTTTAAAAAGGTATTGTAATAAAATACCGGGCACTTATAAAAATAATCCATTATATATTTTTGTTAGTTAATAAGGCATATTTTTACAAGCACCCGGTATCACTAGCATTTACTTAGTTCCGTATAATCTATCGCCAGCGTCCCCAAGACCAGGAACAATGTAAGCATGATCATTTAATTTTTCATCTAAAGCAGCTGTCCAAATATCAATATCGGGATGTGCATCCTGAATCTTTTTTATTCCTTCTGGAGCAGCAACTAAAACCATCAGCTTAATGCTGCGTGGATTTCTCTCTTTAATAAACTTAATAGCTTCCATAGCAGTATTACCTGTGGCCAACATTGGATCTACTACCAGCAGATCTCTTTCTTCAATATCTGTGGGAAGCTTACAGTAATATTCAACTGCTTCTAAAGTCTCAGGATCTCTATATAGACCAATATGACCAACACGAGCAGCAGGAATTAGTTTTAAAACCCCATCCAGCATTCCCAATCCAGCTCTTAAAATTGGCACAATCCCCATTTTTTTACCAGCGATCATTTTAAACTTGCCTTTTGTAATTGGTGTTTCAATTTCCACATCTTCTAAAGGCATATCTCTTGTTACCTCATAAGCCATTAAAGTAGCAACCTCGTCAGCAAGTTCTCTAAATTCTTTGGGCCCAGTATTTTTATCCCTCATAATTGCAATTTTGTGTCTAATTAACGGATGTTCCATTACATGTAATTCACTCAAAATAATTTCTCCCTTCATATTATATTATTCTACCAAAAGAGGCTTAATCCTCCTCTATCAGTGCAGTGTTATTTAATTTTTTCAAAAGTTTTTTTAAGTTTTCTTTGATTTCATCTCTAGTTTCTCGATAAAATTCTTTAGAAAGACCAAAAGGATCCTGAATATCATTTGATTCAGATTCCAAACCACTCAATTCTTTTAGAGTGAAAATCTTGTCAGCTAAATCTGGATGTCTGAGAACCAACGCTCGGCTGTGTTTTCGGGTCATAGTAATAATCAAATCTTCTTTTTTTAATTTAATATCATCTATATTGTGAGAGCTGTGATTTGAAAGGTCAATATTAATTTCTTTCATCACAGATTTTGCCTTATCGTTAGCTTCAGCCCCTTTGACAGCTGAAATCCCTGCAGAAAGGACTTCCCACTCCTCTGCTTTAAGTTCATCATTATCTTTAATTAAATCTTTAAATAAATATTCTGCCATTGGACTCCTGCAAGTATTTCCTGTGCAAACAAATAAAATTCTTTTAATTGTCTCCACCTCCTGGCTGAGAATGTTTTTCGGCAGCTTCAGCTTTATAAATTCTATTCATAACAGCTTCAGCAATACCAGCAGAATTTAATTCCTCAATATAAATTTCAGCTATACTATCATCAGAATCAAGTTTTCTAAGTAAATAAAAAAGCTTTTGAGCCATCTCTTCCGGTTTTGCATGACTAAAAACCTTTAAAAGCTCAATTTCTTTTCCTGCAAGTTCTTCAGCATCAATTTCACTTTCTCTAGCAGTTATTATGGCAACTTTTTTTATCTCAGCTCTTTTTAACGCCTGATTTAATACAGCTTTTTTATCTGAAAAATTAAAAACAAATAATTTTTTTCTAGGAGCATAGTGGCGGTACTTCATCCCCGGTGATAATACTTTTTTATCTTTTAAATCAGAAGCCAGAATTACTTTTTCATCTAAGAATTGAGAAAGCTCTTCTCGACTTATCCCACCTGGTCTCAAAACTTTTACCTGCTCACTTCTAATATCTATTACTGTAGACTCTACTCCAACCTGACAGGGACCTCCATCCAAAATCAGTGGTATTTTTCCTTTTAAGTCATTATAAACATGGCTGGCTCGTGTTGGGCTGGGAAAACCAGATGTATTTGCACTTGGAGCTGCCAGAGCCAAATTCGATTTTTCAATCACTGCCAGAATCAATGGATGGGCCGGCATCCTAACTGCAATAGTATCTAAACCAGCTGATGTATCCAAAGGAACAATTTTATTTTTTGGAAAAATAATAGTTAGAGGACCGGGCCAAAACTCAGATATCAACATCTCAGCTTTAGCAGAAATATCATCACTCACCAAATCCTTAAGCTGCGATTTTTGTGCTATATGTACAATTAAGGGATTATCTTGAGGACGCCCCTTCGCCTGAAATATCTTTTTAACAGCCTCTGGATTTAATGCATCAGCTGCCAGACCATAAACAGTTTCTGTCGGCAGGCCCACAACTTCCCCCTGCTGCAGAAAATCTGCTGCTTCAGCAACTGTCAAATCCTGTTTTAGTTTTTCTACAAATGAAGCATCTCGAGCTAAATGCTGGATAGATCCACTCTCTAATTCAGCCTGATATTTTGTTTTTTTGATTTTAGTCTCAAATCGCATTTAATTCCACCTAATTTTTAATGCTGCAGCCATATTTTTAAAAACTAATTTACCCTTCTTTAAAACTTGCAGCTACTATCCGGTCATTTTTTGAATAATCTTTTTTGATTTCAACTTTATCCCAGCTGCTGCCAAAGAGATTCTTGACTGCTTCTGCCTGCTGGTAACCTATTTCTAAGAACAATCTACCTCCGTCTTTAAGAACCTGCTCAGATTGTGGAATCAATTTTCTATAATAATCCAGACCATCTTCTCCTGCTGCTAATGCAGTTTCTGGTTCTTTTTTCACTTCTGGCGGCAGTTCTTCCATTTCCTTTTTTGAAATATAGGGAGGGTTTGAAACTATAAGATCTATACCCGTAATTTCTCTTCTTATGAATTCTGTTAATAAATCACTTTTTAAAATGCTCATTCTTTCAGATAATCCATGCTGATCCATATTCTGGCGGGCAACTTTTAAGGCTCTAGCTGAAAGATCAACTCCAACCACTTTTGCAGACTCTAGGTAATGGGCCAAGCTGACAGCTATAGCTCCACTGCCTGTCCCGACATCAATGATCTGAGGGCTCTGAATCTCTTGCTCGCGGCAGTATTCAATCACTGCCTCAACCAGATTTTCAGTTTCAGGACGGGGGATTAAAACCCCTTCTCTCACTTTAAATTCTAAAGACATAAACTCCTTTTTTTCAGTAATATAAGCAACAGGAATTCTTTGCGCTCTTTTCTTTATTCTTTCTCTATAATTATTAATCTCATCACTTTTTAAAGGATAATCATATTTTACATAAAGATTTATTCTTTCCATATCAAGCAGATCTGCCATCAGCACCTCTGCATCAAGACGAGAACTTTCAATACCTTTTGCAGCCAGAAACTGATCACTGCGGTTAAGAAGTTCTTTGATATTCATTTTAGATCTTCTCCAATCTCTTGATATTATCCTCCTCAATTAAAGCTTCAACAACCTGATCAAGATCACCATCTAAAATCTTATCAAGCTGGTGGATAGTTAAATTAATTCTGTGATCACTAACTCTTCCCTGAGGAAAGTTATAAGTTCTAATTTTTTCACTGCGGTCACCTGTACCAACCTGAGACTTTCTGGCCTCTGCTCGCTCCTGTTGTTTTTCCTGCTCTTTTTTCTCCTGCAGACGTGCTCTTAAAATGCGCATCGCCTTTGCCTTGTTTTTATGCTGAGATTTTTCGTCCTGACAGGAAACAGTAAGACCAGTTGGTTTATGAGTAATTCTGATTGCTGAATCAGTAGTATTTACACTCTGGCCACCTGGACCACTGGAGCGGAAAGTATCTATTGTTAAGTCATTAGTATTAATTTCTACGTCGACTTCTTCAGCCTCTGGTAAAACAGCTACAGTTGCGGTTGAGGTATGAATTCTACCGCTGGATTCAGTTGAGGGAACACGCTGGACGCGGTGAACTCCACTTTCGTACTTTAAATATTTGAAAATATCTGTACCTTCAATGGTAAAGATAATTTCTTTAAAACCACCAGTTCCAGACTCATTGGCACTCATGACTTCTACCTTCCAACCCCGGCTTTCTGCATAGCGGGTATACATTCTATATAAATCTGCAGCAAAAAGTGCAGCTTCATCACCACCTGCTCCAGCTCTAATTTCCACAATAACGTTTTTCTCATCATTGGGATCATCAGGCAGCAGCATAATAGGCAGTCTTTCCTGCAATTTTTCTTTTTTAGGCTTCAATTCTGCAATTTCTTCTTCAAATAAAGCCTGCATTTCTGGATCGTCATCAAGCTCCATCATTTCTTCTGCTTCTTCAATTCCTTCTTTTGCTTCTTTGTATTCCTTGTACTTATCTACAATCTTTTTCAATTTAGCGTGTTTTTTTAGTAATTTTTGATATTTATCACTATCATTAATTACTTCTGGATCACTCAGCTTAGAATTGAGTTTTTTATAATTATCAACTAATTTATCCAGTTTTTCTTCTAAATCATTTAAATCAAACATTTATATTTCACCTCATATTTATCTTTGAATTATAAAGTTATTCTCCTTTAATGGCATGACAACTTCTGCAGCGAGCTTCATAAACCTCAGCTGCTCCAACCAGGATTACCGGATCATCAGCTGCGGCCGGCTCCCCATCAATCAGCCTCTGAGTCCTACTTGCGGGTTCTCCACACTGGATACAGATAGCATGCAGTTTATCAACATATTCGGCTCTAGCCATTAATTCAGGCATTGGCCCAAAAGGTTGATTGCGAAAATCTCGATCTAAACCGGCTAAAATAACTCTAATTCCTTGATCTGCCAGTTCTTCACAAATTTCAACTAAATCTTCATGAAAAAATTGCGCTTCATCAATACCTACAACATCAACTGTATTGTCAATTCTCTCTAAAATTTCTTCCGGATGATCAACCGGAACTGCTTCTATACTGTCTCCACTGTGAGAAACAACATCTTTTTTACTGTAGCGGTTATCTAAAACAGGTTTAAAAACTTTTATTTTTTGTTTAGCTATCTTTACTCTTCTCAGTCTCCGAATCAATTCTTCACTTTTACCACAGTACATCGGACCAGTAATCACTTCCAGCCAGCCACTCTTTGTTATTTTATACAATTATTCCACCTCGTCAGTTTGGCTTATCTTTTTTGGGAAAATTAATTAAAAAATAAATTTTTAAAGTTTAAATACTATTAAAATTTATAATTTAAAAGTAAATTCATGAAAAATTTTCTAAAAAAAAAGCAGAGCAATTAAGCCCTGCAGCAGAAAAAAAGGATTTCTTTCCCGTTCTACTCAGTATCTTCTTCTGAGCTTTCGTCTGAAATCCCATATTTTTTATTAAATCTTTCGACACGACCACCTTTTTTGGCTTTACGCTGTTTTCCTGTATAGAATGGATGACAGCTAGAACAAACTTCAACCCTGATATCTTCTTTAGTTGACTTAGTCTTATAAACCTCGCCGCAGGCACAGGTTATTGTAGTTTCTTTTACGTCTGGGTGGATTCCTTCACGCATCTATATCACCTCTCTTGCACACATAATTATTGATACACCGATTGATTTCTGTCTCAACAATCGGGCTGAAGACATAAATCTTCAAGCTAAGATTTATTATAACACAGGCTTTTTCGCTATGCAAGGAAAAAAGCAAATCAAAATATCAAGCTCAGCTCTTAAATATTTTATCCAGCATCTGCAGCAGTTCTTCATTATCTCTAGTATTTTTCAACTGCTTTAAAAAAGTATCCATTAATTCATATTCAGTCATCTCAGCAGTCTGCTGACGAAGCTTCCAAATTATTTCAAGCTCTTTTTCTTCTAGAAGCATTTCTTCTTTTCTAGTTCCCGAGCGATCAATATCAATAGCAGGAAATAGTCTTCTTTCGGCAAGGCGACGGTTTAAATGCAGCTCCATATTACCGGTGCCTTTAAATTCCTCATAAATAACATCGTCCATCCTGCTTCCAGTATCAACTAAAGAGGTAGCAATAATTGTCAGACTTCCGCCTTCTTCAATATTTCTAGCTGCTCCAAAAAATCTTTTGGGGAAATGCATTGCTGTTGGGTCCAAACCACCGGAAAGAGTTCTGCCGCTGGGTGGAATTGTAACATTAGCAGCCCGAGCCAGTCTGGTAATACTATCTAATAAAATAACTACATCATTTTTATGTTCAACTAATCTTTTGGCTTTTTCCAGCACCAGTTTTGCTACCTGAATATGTTCTTCTGGCGGCTCATCAAACGTTGAGGCAATTACTTCTGCATCAACCGAACGCCTCATATCCGTAACTTCTTCCGGGCGCTCATCAATAAGTAGAATCATCATCTTACTTTCAGGGTAATTATAACGAATGCTGTTTGCTATTTTCTTTAAAAGTACTGTTTTACCGGCCTTAGGAGGAGAAACCAACAATCCCCGCTGCCCTTTTCCAATTGGAGAAATTAGATCAATCATTCTTGAAGAAATTTCATTTTTGTGATACTCCAGCTTGTATCTTTCTTCCGGGTAAAGCGGAGTCAAATCTTCAAAATGAGACCGCTCCCTGGCTTTTTCAGGGTCCTGATAATTAACAGCCTCAATTCTTAAAATCGCAAAATACTTTTCGTTATCTTTAGGCTCCCTCACCTGGCCGGAAACAACATCTCCAGTCCGTAAATCAAAGCGTCTAATCTGAGAAGCAGAAATATAAATATCATCACTGGAAGGAATATATTTAGAAGGTCTTAAAAACCCATAACCCTCACTTTGAATAATCTCTAGAACTCCTTCAGCAAAAATATTACCCCCTTTTTCTGTCCCTTTTTTCAAAATAGCAAAGATTAAATCCTTTTTCCGCATCTGCGAATAACCGCTGACATCCATCTCCTTTGCTATTTCATGTAATTCTGTAATAGTTTTTCTTTCTAATTCACTGATGTTAAGCACACCAAGTCCACCTTTCTCAAAGTTCCCCTTGTTTTATTTGAAAATAATTTATATCTTTTGAATAAATCATTATATGTATTTCATAAAAATAATAACTAATTAAAAAATCGAAATCCTAATCTCTGAAGAGTAATTAATTTCAAATTTTTATAAAACTTATATTTTGTCTCTAAACTTTAGTATACATTATTAAATTTAATTTTTTTCATAAAAAAATTATAATTGAATGACTTATATTTTTAGACTTAAGTTTAAAGACAAAATATTTAGATTGACCAAGCAAAAAATTTGAAATTAAATTACATTTAGCCCCAGCTGAAATAGCAAATACACTCCTACAAAATAAACAACTGCTGCTGCAATTGCATCCCAGCCCATCCACATAAATGATCTGCGTGAGCGGTAAAATAAACCAATTAAAATTATTGTCGCCATCATTATCCCTACAGTCGCAGTTAAAATATGAACAATGCGGGCATCCTGAAGCAGAACTCCCTGCCTGTAAAAAAGATCCGCAAAGAAAATAACTGTCATATTAAAGATATTACTGCCAAAAACATTTCCAACTGCCATATTAAAAGCACCTATTTTAACAGCAGAAATTGTAGCAACCAGTTCCGGCAGTGAAGTAGCTGCAGCCACTAGAATAGATCCAATAAAACTCTGATCAATACCCGTCACTGCTGATATCTGATCTGCAGCTAAAGTTAAACGATAACCGCTAAATACTATCACAACGGCACAGGCTGCAAAACCAAGCAGTGCTTTTTTTAAAGTGTAATCTGGATTTGGATCTTCTTTTTCCTCATCTTTGGCATCAAGTGGATTATTCCGATCATAACGATAAATCATCCTGACACTGACAAGATAAGTTAAAAGCAGAATTATGCTGTCTAAGCCTACTCCAAAAATACTCAGATTAAAATTCATAAAATGAGATAATATTAAGCTGAAGACTACCAAAGCTGAAAGTAAAACACCAACAAGTCCGGAAAGGATGTGACTGTAGTTAACTCGAAGTAGTAAAGGACCTTTGCCCTGAAGTAGATCTGCAAATGCTAAAATTACAAGATTGAAAGTGTTACTGCCGAAGGCATTACCAACAGCAATATCTGGTGCACCTACAATAGCTGAACTTACACTGGTTACCAGTTCAGGTAGTGAGGTTGCCATTGCTATTAAAATCCCCCCGATAAAAGCTTGCCCCAATCCACTTTTATCTGCAATTACATCTCCAAATTGTGAAAGATATGTCCCTGAAATAATAATAAATACTGCCATTAAAATAAACTCTAACCAAAGCTGTGTCAACTGAATCCTCCTTAGCTGAAATAAAAATACCGGGCACCTGTGAAATACTTCCAACATTTTAGTCCAGTTAATAAATGCGGAAATATTTTACAGGTACCCGGTACCAATAATTGCTTACCAGGCTTTGCCGTCACTACCTAAAATTTTAATCTTTTCTTTTACTTTTTCGGCAATAGCTTCTCTACCAGGTCCACAGTATTTACGTGGATCATATAGTTCTGGCTTTTCAGCAAAAATTTCTTTAACCTTAGCAGTAAATACCTGCTGGAAATCAGTATTAACATTAACTTTGTTAACACCATATTTAACACCTGTTTTTAAATCCTCTGCAGAAATACCAGAGGCTCCATGTAAAACAACAGGCATATCGATTAACTTTTTAATTTTATCGAGTCTTTCAAAATCTAATTCCGGCTCACCTTCATAAACTCCATGAGCAGTACCAATTGCAATTGCCAGAGCATCTACTCCAGTTGCCTCAATAAATTCTTTTGCCTGATCTGGATCAGTATACATTGCATCTTTTTCTTCAACTGTGTGGTCATCTTCTGTACCACCAATTGTCCCTAATTCTGCTTCAACACTAACTCCCACACTGTGAGCTGCTTCTACAACCTTTTTTGTTAAAGCAATATTTTCTTCAAATGGCTTTTTAGAAGCATCAATCATCACAGAAGAAAATCCAGCTCTGATACACTTCATAATACTTTCGAAATCACTACCGTGATCTAAATGTAAAGCAACAGGGATATTAGTGTTTTTGGTTGCAGCTTCGACCATCTGTATTACATAATCCATTCCTATATATCGAATTGCACCTTCACTCGCCTGTAAGATAACAGGAGAATTAAGTTCTTCTGCTCCCATCATTATACCCTGTAGAAATTCCATATTATTAATATTAAAACCACCGACTGCATAAGTTTTCTTGTGTGCGTCCTGTAAAATATCTGCCATTGGAACTAAGTTCATAATTATTTCCTCCTTATTAGATAGTAAATTCAGGGTCTTTTAAAAGTTATTTGGTTTTCCCTGAATAGAGTGGATACACACTTTGTTAAGCTGCCTTAATCTTTTAAGATCATCTTCATTGACAGCCGCTATATTTAGGCGTGCTCCACAATCATTACAAATCAATTGAATTTTATCAGAAAACAATTCTATATTTATATTATCACTACTGCATTCACAACTCAAGGCATCTTCTTCAGCAATATCATGAATAAAGTCTAATGCCTGCAGCATTATATCTGGATTTTTAAAATCATCAAAACCTAACTCGGCTGCTATTAATTCTAGCTCCTGCTTTTCTTTTTTGATTTCTTCATTAACCAAAGCAGATCTACCAAAAAAACCCGGGTTTAGACCTGTCTCTATGCAGGAAAGAGGATTTAACTTTTTAGAATACCAGAATTTATGAGTTGAAAGCTTAACTTTATGAGCTTTATTACAGTGTAAACAAAAATAATTAATTTGCAGTCTAGAATTATCTGTTCTTTTAATTGAAGCTTTTTCTGCTCCACAGCTGCAGCTTAACTGTTTTAATTTACCTACCGGCAGCTCAAAAATATTGATTTCTTCCTTTTCCAGACGACCACAGGCAGGACAGCTTAAAGCGATAGTTGTTGAAAGATTTATTAGCATTCTTTATCCCGGCCTGTAAACTTGAGGCCAGGTCTTCACCTCCTTAACCTAATTATTCTTCATTGATTCTAAAAATCCTTTTTTGAATCTTAAAAATTAGTTTAAGGAAACAAAGAGCTTTAATTATCTTCTTTAATTATTTTTTTAATTTCTTTAATTCGAACTCGGTGCTCTTCAGTTTTAAAACATTCGGCAAAGGCTTCACTTTCATACTGATAACCTGTTTTAGCAGTTTCTGTGTATTTTTTATTAACAGCTGTTTTAATTAGTTTGACAGCCTTAGTTGAGCGGTCAGTTATTTCTAAAGCAAGTTCTTTGGCCTCTTTAAGCAGAGTTCGAGGAGTAACTACCTTATTAATTAATCCCAGCTCATAAGCTAGTGCTGCATCTATTATATCACCTGTATATAAAAGTTCTTTGGCTTCAGCTTCTCCAATCAATCTCGGCAGACGTTGGGTTCCACCAAAAGCAGGTATAATACCAAGTTTAACCTCCGGTTGTCCAAAACGAGAACGAGTTGAGGCCAGTCTCAAGTCACAGGCTAAAGTAATTTCCATTCCTCCACCAAGTGCATAACCATCAACCGCTGCAATAACAACAGGGTCACTGTTTTCAATCAAATCACACAAGCTCTGTCCTTTTTGTGACAATTTTTTAGCCTGCTCACTGTTCAGCTTTTCTAAATAGTCAATATCCCCTCCAACAGAAAAGGCTCTATTACCTTCAGCAGTTAAAATTACTGCTGCGGCTTTATTTGCTGAAAAGAGTTCTGCCAGAGTTTGATATAACTCGTCCAGTAATTCTTCATTATAGGCATTTAAAACTTCCGGGCGATTGATGCTGACAGTCGCTATTGGAGAATCAAAATCACATTTAACCAGGTCCCCTGCCATATTTTTTCCTCCTTATTACTCTTTATTAGCTAAAGCTGCTTCAATGAAGCTGACAAATAAAGGGTGTGGTCTATTTGGTCTTGATTTAAATTCTGGATGGAACTGAACCCCTACAAACCAAGGATGATCTGGAATTTCTACTATTTCCACAAGTCTTTCATCTGGTGAAAGACCGCTCAGCACCATTCCTGCAGCTTCAATTTGCTCGCGGTACTGGTTATTAAATTCATAACGGTGTCGGTGTCTTTCATAAATAACTTCTTCTTGATAAGAATCGCGGCTGATGCTCCCCTCTGATAATTTACAGGGATAAAGACCAAGACGCATTGTACCTCCCATATCTTCAACATCATGCTGGTCAGGCATTAGTGCAATAACAGGTTCTTTTTTATCCTCGTCAAACTCGCTGCTGTTGGCTTCTTTCAATTCCAGTTCATTACGTGCAAATTCAATTACTGCACACTGCATTCCAAGACAAATTCCAAAATAAGGAATTTTGTTTTTGCGGGCATATTCTACTGCTTTCAGCTTACCCTCAATTCCCCGATCTCCAAATCCACCTGGAACTAAAATACCATCTAAATCAGCCATCTCTTTTTCAGCCTGAGCCAGAGATTCAATACCTTCTGCGTAAATATATTCAATTTCAACTTCGCAGTTATTAGCAATTCCAGCATGAGTAAATGATTCAGCGATACTTATGTATGCATCAGGAAGCTCAACATATTTTCCGACAATCCCAATCTTAACCTGCTGGTCACGCTCTTTTATTTTATCAACAAGTTCAATCCAGTTTTTAAGATCTGCTTTTTGAACACGATCATTTAACTTTAGTTTGTTAATAACATTTTCTGCCATTCCTTCTTTTTCTAACATCAGCGGCACTTCATAAATATGTTCTGCATCAACAAGTTTGATAACATCATCTTTTTCTACATTACCAAAAAGTGAAATCTTATCTTTAACTTCTTGAGTTAGCTCTCTTTCTGAACGGCAGACAACTATATCAGGCTGAATTCCAATGCTCCTCATTTCTTTGATGCTGTGCTGAGTTGGCTTGGTTTTTAACTCACCAGCTGCTGCCAGATAAGGAACTAAAGTACAGTGAATATAAAGGACATTATCCCGTCCCAAATCATTTTTTAGCTGTCTAATGGCTTCTAAAAATGGTAGGCTTTCGATATCACCAACTGTACCACCAATTTCAGTTAGAACTACATCTGCATTAGTCTCACGACCAACTCGGGTAATTCTATCCTTTATTTCATCTGTAATATGAGGAATCACCTGAACCGTTGCCCCTAAATAATCTCCTCTGCGTTCTTTTTGAATTACAGAACCATAAATTTTTCCTGTAGTAACATTATTACTCTGACTTAAGTTAGTATCAATAAATCTTTCATAATGTCCTAAATCTAAATCTGTCTCAGCACCATCATCAGTTACAAAAACCTCACCATGCTGATAGGGGCTCATTGTCCCTGGGTCATAATTAATATAAGGATCAAATTTTTGAATACTAATTTTAAGACCCCTACTTTTAAGCAGGCGTCCCAGGGAAGCTGCAGTGATTCCCTTACCAAGAGCAGAAACTACTCCTCCTGTCACAAAAATATATTTCGTCATTTTACTATCTCCTCCACTTTTAATTTTTAATATTATTACATCTGCTCCGGCGCACTAATTCCAAGCAGTGTTAAGACATTTTTTAATACCTGACGGGCAGCATTTACTAAATATAGTCTGGCTTTTGCCAATTTATCACTATCTGTGTTCACACGACAATTATTATAGAATGAATGGAAAGCTGTTGCAAGATCATAAGCATAAGTTGTTAAATGATGTGGCTGCCGCGATTCTGCAATCATTTTTATCTCTTCTGGAAACTTAGCCAGCATCTTCATTAAGTCAATCTCAGCTTCATGTGTTAATAAATCAAGATTTTCCGCATCAGCTTCAAGCTCAGCATTATCTAAAATACTGTGAATTCTGGCATGGGCATACTGAACATAGTAAACTGGATTATTTGTTGATTCTTCTTTGGCAAGCTCCAGATCAAAATCAAGATGACTGTCAGTACTGCGCATCACATAATAATAGCGAGCTGCATCTTTACCAACTTCCTGATTCACTTCATTCATAGTAACAAAGCTGCCTGCACGTTTAGACATCTGCATTTTTTCCCCATTACGAAGTAAGTTAACCATCTGAACAACAATTACTTCCAGGGTATCAGCAGGATAACCAAAGGCTTCAATTACAGCTTTCATCCTTGGAATATACCCATGGTGATCTGCACCCCAAACATTAATTAGTTTATCAAAACCTCGCTCAAGTTTATCCAAATGATAAGCCATATCAGCAGCTAAATAAGTTGGAGAACCATCTGATTTGATGATTACTCGATCTTTGTCATCACCAAAGTCAGTTGATTTAAACCAGATAGCATCCTCTTCTTCAAAGATATATCCTTTTTCTTTTAAAAGATCAATTGCATGCTGAATTTTATTAGGATGTAAAGTTCTTTCGCTAAACCAGCTGTCAAATTCAATCCCAAATTCAGCCAGATCATGTTCTATATTTTTCAGCATTTCCTGATAGGCATACTCTCGACAAATTTCAAGCCTTGTCGCTTCTTCTTTTTTCATTAATTCTGGCCCATACTCATCATATAGATCCTGAGCAATTTCTATGATATAATCACCTGCATAAACATCCTCAGGCATTTCAATTTCTTCCCCTAAGATTTCGCGGTACCTTAAAAGTGTTGATTCAGCCAAAATATCCATCTGATTTCCGGCATCATTAATATAGTATTCTTTTTCTACATCGAAACCTGCAGCTTCCATAATTGCAGCAGTAACATCACCAACAACTGCTCCTCGGCTGTGGCCCACATGCAGCGGACCAGTTGGGTTTGCAGAAACAAATTCCACCTGAACTCTCTTTCCATTACCAGCATCAATTTTACCATAATCATCTGCTCTTTTGGTAATAATCTTTAAATTATTCCAGAGCCAGGCATTTTTGAGTTTGAAATTAATAAAACCCGGCCCAGCAATGCTGATTTCTTCAACTATTTCACTCTCAAAATTATCGACAATAATCTCGGCAATCTTACGTGGATTCATTCCGGCCTGTCCGGCTAAAACCATTGCTAGATTAGTTGCATAATCACCATGTCCTTTTTCTCTAGGGACCTCAATTGAAACCTGCGGCACCTTTTCTAAGTCCAAATCTCCATCAAAAATAGCTTTTTTAACACTCTCGACCAGAAAACTGATTAACTCAGCTTCTACAGCGGCCTGTAAATTTTTCTGCAAAACAATAAACCTCCTATAGATTTACTTTATTATTTTATAATTTATTTTTAAATGGTGTTCAGCATTTAGTTCTCCACCTAAAAAGACCTGATAGTTTATTCTTATCAGTCCTGATTTTTCGCTGATCTCCATTTCTAATCTTTTTGTTTTAACTGCTATCTTAATTTCTCCATAAGCAGTCTTAAAATATCCTTCCTGTTTTTTACCACAGACAAAATCCTGCTTCATAGCTGCAGGCTCCTGGCGCAGCAGTAAAACTCTCTCCCGGTCTGGATCAATTTTAACAATCGTTTGAGAACCATCGATTCCCTCAGCATTATCTTCATAACTTAAATATAACTTTTCATTTTTGATATAAAATTCGCCCTGATAATTATTATTTATCTTCTGTTTTTCCTGGTCATCAACTATTTGTTGTACATTTTCTAATTTAATAGAAACTTTTTTACTCATCCTCTATTAACTCACTCCAAATTTTATAATTTGAAAAAACCACAGCCCATTTTTTAACTGCGGTTTTTAAATTCTATATTTTAATATTTTTGCCAAATTCTACTGCTGAACGGTGATCTTTAATGGCTTTAAAATTCTTAACTATGCAGCCCTGAGATTCAAGAGCTGCCATTACTTTCTTCAATGCCTTGTTTGTAGCAAAAAAACGTGGTTTAACATATGCTACAGAATTTTTACCAACAGTTCGTTTAGCTTCAGCAAGAAATTTATTTAAAGAGTTATCTATTTTCCCCTTAAAAATACCTTTAGTGGGACTACCTGCTGCTATTAAATCATATGGATAAAAAGAAATACCGGTTCCGATATCTTTGGTGTTTTTCAAATCCACTCGAAACCCCTGTGATTCTGCCCCTTCTTTAATCCCTTTTGCAATCTCTTCTAAATCGTCATCAGGGGTATATATTATTAATAAGCGCTGCACTGATAACCCTCCTTTTTTAATCAATCTTCATTTTATCATAAAAGTTTCTACTTTTACAGGGTTATCTGCAATAAAATATAAAAATCCTCTCTTCCTATTCTAAAATAAAAAGAGAGGCACTTAAAAATAAATAAAATTTATTTTAAATTCAGCTTACTTACCAGCTTATCTTTAGGCATATAGCCAACTAATTTATCTACGACTTTACCATCTTCCATAACCAACATTGTTGGAATACTCATGATTCCATAGCGAGATGCGGTAGACTGGTTCTCATCAACATTTAATTTAGCTACCTTAATCTGCTCACCATATTCTGCGGCAATATCTTCTACTACAGGAGCCACCATTCTACATGGTCCACACCACTCTGCCCAAAAATCAACTAGAACTCTTTTATCAGCACTTAGAACCTCAGTGTTGAAATTTCCATCTGTTACCTTAACTGGTTTACTCATTATTGAATTTCCCCCTATTGTGTTATTAAAATTTTATTGTACCTGGTGCAAAATGTTTTTTGCACCGGGTACAGTTGAAACAAATATTAAATCTTTATTTTAGCTAGCTGCCACAGCTAGATTTTGAATCTTCTTTAAAATAGTTTTTGCTGGAACTGCTCCAACCTGCTCATCTGCACCTGAGTTAATCACTGTTTTCGGCACTCCAGATACATTAAAGCTTGCTGAAAGCTCTTCAAATTCCATTGCCTCTACCATTTCACCTTTAATCTTAGGGTTAAGCATTGCCATCTGATGGGCAACTCTAACTGCACGTGGACAGTAAGGACAGGTTGGTGTAATAAAAACCTGAAGCAGAACTTCAGAATCAATGGCCATTATTTCTTTTTTAATATCATCAGATAAATCTATTCTATCATTATCAGAGATATCTAAAATATCTTCAATTAATGAAGTGAATTCATAACCTGAAGGAATTCCATAAAAATGAACTCCACTATCCTGGCCATCATTGTTTAAGAAAATAATTGCTGGAGCTCGGTCAACACCAAATTCTTCAGCCTTTTCACTGCCTAATAAATGAGTTTCAAAATTTACTTTTTCATCAAGTTCAGTTACCTCTTTTAAGATTTCTTCAGTGTCTCCACAGTACTGACATCCCTCTTCTTTGGTAAAGAAAAGTAAATTAACTTCATCTTTTAGATTTTTAGTGAAAAGTTCCTTAATCTTAATTTTCTCTTCCTGGTCTATCTTTGCCATTACATATCACTCCCTGGGTTTTATTAATTATTAACTTTATTTTTTTATCAATCTAGAATACAATTTTAGCTTACAACATTTATTATATACGATATAAATTTAATTAAAGTTAAGCAATTAACATTTTAAAAAATTAAATTTAGCTGAAAATTATTTTTACTGCTTCATAATTTAGTAATTTATTTTTCTAGAAATACATTATAGGCTAAATAGGAGTGGTAAACATCTGCCTTACTCACAACTTCATAAGGAGAATGCATTGAAAGCACAGCAGGTCCGCAGTCAACTACATCCATATCATAATTTGCTAAAAACTGGGCAATAGTTCCGCCGCCTCCCTCATCAATTTTACCGAGTTCAGCAGTCTGCCAGATTACACCAGCATTGTTAAAAGTACCGCGGATTTCTCCCATAAATTCTGCACTGGCCTCTGAAGCTCCTGCCTTGCCTCTAGCACCGGTATATTTAGAAATAACAATACCTTTACCAAGATAAGCTGAATTATGCTTGGCATATACTTCTGCAAAGTCAGGATCATAAGCAGCACTTACATCAGCTGAAAGCACCTTAGAGTTCTGCATTACTTTACGTACAATTAACTCACTGTACTGATCATAGTAAAGGTCGACCAGGTTTGCTACCTGATTTTCAAAAAAGTGGGACTGCATTCCGGTAGAGCCCATACTTCCAACTTCTTCACGATCCATCAGCAGCAGCACTGATGTATATTCTGGATCCTGTACATCCAAAATCGCCTCAAGCGCAGTATAGCTGCAGACCCGATCATCATGGCCGTAACCTGCAAGTAAAGCTCTATCAAAACCAGCATCACGGGTTTTAAAAGCTGGTACAATCTGCAGATCAGCACTGATAAAATCTTCTTCTTTAAAATCATATTCAGCCTGCAGATAATTTAAAACAGCAGTTTTAATTTTGTCTTTCGCATCTTCATCATCGACAGGGATACTGCCAACAACTACATTTAGCTGCTCACCGCTAATTCCTTCATTCATTGATTTTTTCATCTGCTTTTTACCAAGATGCGGCAGAACATCACTAATAAAGAAAACAGGGTCTTCTTCTTTTTCTCCAATTTTAATTTCAATCTGACTGCCGTCATCTTTAACAACTACTCCATGTAAAGCTAAAGGCATTGTAACCCACTGATATTTTTTAACTCCTCCATAATAATGGGTTTTAAACATTGCCATTTCACCATTTTCATAAAGTGGATTTGGCTTTAAATCCAGTCTTGGAGAGTCAATATGGCTCCCTACAATTTTTAAACCTTCTTTTAAGTCTTTTTCTCCAATTACAGCAGCCATTAAAGCTCGAGAACGGTTTTCTACATAAACTTTGTCGCCTTTTTCTAATTTTTGATATTCATTAATATTTTTAAATCCTGCTGCCTCTAATTCTGCAACAGCAGCACTGGCAAATTCTCTCTCTGTTTTATTCTCAGTTAAAAATTTAGCATATTTTTCGTTAAAAGCAAAAACTTCTTTTCTTTCTGCTTCCCCCATCTCTGTCCAGGCATTTTTAGCCTGATATGAATTATCATTTTTTTGATCTTTAGTCATCGATAATGCCTCCTATATGTGTTAGATTATTCTTTCTCAGTATACCAGTAAATATAATTAATTGTAAGTAATCAATTTACAATAGCTAAAAAAAGTAAAAAGCCCTGCTTTTACACAGGACTCACAGAACTAAAGTGTATATAATTTTTATTTAAAGCTTTACTTAAATATTTTTCTTTATTTCAGCTTCTTCTCTCAGCTTTGATAAATAATCATTAATTGCCTGCCCCTGTTTTTGCTGTTTGAGCATCTGTTCCAGCTGTGGTTTTATTTCTTCATATGAAGCATCCTGACCACTTTGAGCTAAGGCATCTTTATTCTGATCATAAGCCTGCTGCAGTTCCTCTTCACTGATTTCAATATTTGAAATCACCTTTTCTTCAATTAATTTATTGATTTTAATCTGAGGATTATTTGAGAATTCTTCTTTATAAGCAGCTTCATTTTCATAACCCTGCTTTTTTAGAATAGATAAAAATTGTTCTTCACTCATCTGCTGCTGTTTCAAAATAGCACTTTTCTGCTGCTGATAAATTTCATCCTTTTCTGACTGGCTTAAAGTTATATTTTCTTCCTCTGCTGCCTGCTTTAATAAAACATTATCAATTATGTTATCTAATTTCGCCTGCTGCAGCTCTTCCAGTACCTGATTTCCAGCTTCAGAACTTGCTAAAATCTGTGCTAACTGCTGATCAACCTGGCTTACCTGCTGTAAAATCTGATTAACATTTGCCTGCTGAGCCAGTTCTTGCGATGTGATTTCTTCTCCATTAACAGTTGCTACAACCTTATTATTTGGATTCAATGATTGATCGGCAGGCTCTTCACCGTTCATTTCCATATCTTGAGCCAGAGCTGATGTCGGAACCATTAGAACAGTTATCAATAAAAGTGAAATTAAAATCTTCTTCATTATTAGATATGCACTCCCCTTGAATAAATATTTAATTAAATTATTATTTGCTTATCTATAAATAGTATAATAAGTGATTATTAAAATGCGATTAAAATCAACAAATTATTCGATTAAAATTTCTTTAACTGCTCTAAGTAGTTTTTATAATTGCGCTTAATCTCCTGGATGCTGTCTCCACCAAATTTATCAGCTGTACTCTGGGCTAGGACAATAGCTGTAACAGCCTCACCTACAATACTGGCGGCTGGAACTGCACAAACATCTGAGCGCTCTTTAGCTGCCGTTGTTTCTTTTTTTGAAATTATGTCTGCTGAGTGTAATGCTGTAGCAAGAGTTGGGATCGGCTTCATTGCCAGACGTATAATTAATTCCTCTCCATTTGTCATCCCACCTTCAATTCCCCCTGCCTGGTTAGAACTGCGGTAGAAGCCTTTGTTTAAATCATAAAAAATTTCATCATGGGCCTTAGACCCCGGCAGCCCAGCACCTTTAAAACCCGATCCAATTTCTACACCCTTGATTGCCTGAATCCCCATCAGCTGAGCAGCAAGTTTACTTTCCAATTTTAAGTCCCAGTGGACATGACTGCCCAAACCAACCGGCAGACCAGTCACAACAATCTCAAAAACTCCTCCAACTGAATCTCCATTAGCTCTCCAGGAATCTATTAAATCTTTCATGGCTTCGGTTTTTACTCTGTCACCACAGCGGAGTGGAGTTTGATCAAGCTTTTCAAAATAATTATTAATCTTTTTTTGGTCATTAAAGCTTTCTGGATTTTTAGCTTTGAGCTCTGTCCAGGTTTCACTTTTGAGATTCCCAATCTGAACTACATGACTGTAAACCTCAATTTCAAATTCTTCTAGAAATTGCCTGGCAACTGCTCCAACTGCAGTTCTGGCTGCTGTTTCTCTGGCACTGGCCCTTTCCAGTACATTTCTCAAATCACTGTGATTATATTTTAAAGCGCCGGGCAAATCTGCATGACCTGGACGAGGATTAGTAAGAGCCTCTACTTCAGCTCCTCGTTCTTTATCAGGTGCCATAGATTCTAACCAGTTCTCCCAGTCTCTATTTTCAACTGTCATACTCATTGGTGTCCCTAAAGTTTTTTTATGACGCAGACCTGAATTAATAATTACTCTGTCACTCTCAATTTTCATCCGCCCACCACGGCCATAGCCCTGCTGTCTTCTAAATAACTGTTCATTTATTTTTTCAACCTCTACCCTCAGGCCCGCTGGCAGACTTTTTATAACTGCGGTCAACCTCGGACCATGAGATTCTCCAGCCGTTAAATATTCAAACATTAAAATGCCTCCTCAAAATTCTCAATTCTCCATTTTTTTTTTAATCTATATTTCTGCTTTTATTTTAATTATTAATATTGAGTTTTAATTATAAGCAATTTTCTTTTCTCTAGCCTTAAATGTTCTTAAAGAAGTAGTTATTGCATTTAACTCATCCATCAACAATCTAAATTTATCTGGCTTTAAAGATTGAGGACCATCTGAAAGTGCATTTTCTGGATGGGGATGAACTTCTACCATAATCCCATCTGCTCCAACTGCAGCTGCAGCTCTGGCAACAGGAATAACCAATTCCCAGCGCCCGGTACCATGACTTGGATCGGCAATCACCGGCAGATGGCTTAACTGTTGAACCAGAGGAATCGAACTAAGATCCATAGTATTTCTGGTTTCTTCGCCAAAGGTGCGGACTCCTCTTTCACATAAAATCACCTGATGATTGCCTTCATTCATTACATATTCTGCAGCCAGAAGCCATTCCTTAATTGTAGCCGCCATTCCTCTTTTAAGCATTACAGGCTTATCTAGTTTTCCTATCTCTTTAAGCAGAGCATAATTCTGCATATTGCGGGCACCAATTTGGATAATGTCAGTATATTTGCAGACAACATCAATATGCTCGATATCCATCAATTCTGTAATAACTTTCAGACCTGTTTCGTCTCTGGCTTCAGCTAAAAGCTTCAATCCTTCTTCACCCAAACCCTGGAATGAGTAAGGTGAAGTTCTCGGTTTAAATGCTCCACCACGCAGTATTTTTGCCCCAGCACTCTTGACAATTCTTGCTGTTTCGAGTATCTGCTCTTTATTTTCTACAGAACAGGGGCCAGCCATTACTGTCAGTTCTTCACCACCAATTTTAACTCCATCTCCGAGATCAATTATTGTTTTATCCTGTTTAAAATTCCAACTTGTTAATTTATAGGGGTCAGAAATAACAACCACTTTTTCTACAGCACTCATAACCTGCAGTTTTTCTTTTAAATTGACTTTTTTATCAGGAGCAGCTCCAACAACACCAACAATTGTTGTCTCTGCACCTGTATCAGGGTGAGCAGCAAATCCTTCGGCTTCTATTAACTCAATTACTTTCTTCTCATCTTCTTTAGTGGATCCACGTTTAAGTACAGCTATCATTTCAATTATTCCTCCTCTTTTAGTAAGGCCTTTAGTTTCCTAACAAAATATTCATTATCAGCCCTTGTCCCGATAGTCACCCGAATCCAGCTGTCCATTCCTAATTGATTGCCCGGTCGAATAATTACTCCCTGCTGCTGCAATTTCCTGAAAACTTGATCAGCTGGCATCTGGGTATCAACCATTAAAAAATTAGCATGTGTTTCTATATAATCAAGTCCCAGTTCTTCAAATTTTCGATAAAGAAAGTTTTTTTCTTTATCATTTAAGTTTTTACAGGTTTTTACATGAGATTGTGACTGCAGAGCAGTTACAGCTGCTTTTTGGGCCAGTCGATTGATATTAAAAGGACCTCGGATTCGATTTAGATAGTCTACCAGCTGGGGATCTGTTAAAGCATAACCGATTCTCATCCCTGCCAGACCATAAACTTTAGAGAAAGTACGCATCAGCATTAAATTTGAGTGCTCTTCCAGCAGCTCTACCCCATCAAAATAACTTTCTGCTGTTATGTACTCCAAATATGCTTGATCAACAACTATTAATATTTCTTCTGAAACTCTTTCTAAAAAAGATTCGATCTCTTCTTTTTTAAGCATTGTTCCTGTCGGATTATTTGGATTACAAATTAAAATTGCCTTAGTTTTATCAGTTATTTCTGCCTCCATCGCTTTAAGATCATGTTTATAATCAGCATCTAAGGGTACTTTTATACTTTTTCCTCCCCGTGATTTAACTGCTAAATCATACTTGATAAAGGCTGGATCTGCCTGAATTACTTCATCACCTGGATTTAAAATTAAAGTCATCAAAAGATCTAAAATCTCATCTGATCCGTTTCCCAGAAAAATTCTTTCTTTATCCAATTGATATTTTTCTGAAAGAGCATCTTTAAGCTCTCTGCTGTCTGAATCAGGATAAAGAGAAATATTTTTCGCCTCCGACTGAATTGTATCAATAACCTGAATTGCAGGTCCCAAAGGATTCTCATTTGAAGCAAGTTTCACAATTTTTTCCAGGCCATATTCTTTCTGGACCTCTTCTATGCTTTTACCTGCCTGATAACGGTTCATTTTCTTAACTCCATCTGCAATATTATCCATCAATTTTTTCATCCCCTCACCTCTTCTAAAAGTTCTTTAAAATTTGGAAAAGAAGTAGAAATAATCTCACTGCCGTTAATTGTTATACCCTTTTCAGTATTTAAAGCAAGAACCGCCAGTGACATAGCTATGCGGTGATCATGGTAACTTTCAACTTCAATTCCACCTCTGACTTTTTGTACACCAACAATTTCCATCCCATCTGGATTTTCTTTAATTTCGATCCCCAATCTTTTAAATTCCTTTACTACTGCAGCTATGCGGTCGGTTTCTTTAACTCTCAATTCTTCTGCATCTTTAATTGTAGTCTTACCTGCTGCCATCACAGCCATCACAGAAATGATAGGTATTTCATCAATCAGGCGAGGAATAATCTCTCCACTTACTTCACAGCCTTTTAAATTAGATGCTTTAACCAAAATATCTGCGGTTGGTTCCCCACCCTCATCTTTTTGATTTAAAAGTTCAATCTTTCCGTTCATTGCCTCGACTACTTCTAAGAAGCCGCTGCGGGTTTGATTAATACCTACATTTTTAATCAAGAGGCTGCCGCTGTCTGCTAAAAGACCAGCTGCTATGAAAAAAGCTGCGGAAGAAATATCTCCCGGAACTTTAATATTAAATGGACTTAATTTTCTTTCAGCTGCCTCTTTTAAAATTATCCTATCCTCTTTTATTTCTAAATCCACCCCTGCTCCTTTGAGCATTCTTTCTGTATGATCCCTTGAAACAGCAGGTTCAACAATTACTGTTTCGCTCTCCGTTTTTAAAGCCGCCAGCAAAATAGACGATTTAAGCTGAGCACTGGCAACAGGAAGCTCATAAGTCATACTCTTCAAATTTTGGCCTTTAATACTGAGTGGGGCCAATCCATCCCGCCGGGACCATATTTTTGCACCCATATCTGTAAGTGGTCCGATTATTCTCTGCATTGGACGTTTGCGCAGTGAGTGATCACCAGTTAAAACTGAATAAAAATCTTGAGATGCTAAAAGTCCAGCTAGAAGACGCATTGAAGTCCCCGAATTACCACAGTCTAAAACATCATCAGCTTCCTGGAGCCCATCAAGGCCCTTACCTTTAACTATGTAGCTGCCATCAGCTTCCTTTGTAATTTCTATTCCTAAATTACGCATAATCCCCATCGTACTCAAACAATCTTCTGCTTCTAAAAGTCCTTCAATCCTGCTCTCACCTTCTGCTATTGATGATAAGATTAAAGACCGATGTGAAATTGATTTATCACCCGGGACCTTGATTTCACCATTAATTTTTTTGCCTGGATTAACTTGATAGCTCATTGTTTCCTCCTCGTTTCTCTCTACTTTTATTTTTGATTTCTGCTGCACCTGCTAAAAAATTAAAAATCTTAGCTGCTTCATTATTTTCTAAATTAGACTGGATCTCTTTTAATTCAACTATATAATCAGCTATTAATTCTGCTATATTTTCTCTATTTGAAATTATTATATCCTGCCATAACTCTGGTGAACTACCTGCAATTCTAGTCATATCCCGATAACCACTTCCAGAAAGTTCTAAAAACTCATCTGCAAATTCTTTTTCAGAGCTTAAATTAACCAGAGCTGAAGATAAAAGATGAGGCAGGTGACTTAAATAAGCTGTACAGCGATCATGTTCTTCAGCTGAAATAATATGAACTCTGGCTCCTATTTTTTCAATTAACTCCTGCAGCTGATTCAGCAGTTCTGCTTCAATTCCTGAATCCTTTAAAGCCTGATTTAGCGGCAGTGAACTTTTGCCGGCTTGAATCCAGGGTGTAATGATAAAAGGGGCATTTTTAAATAAGTCAGCCTGATGCCAATCTAAACCCGACTTATGAGAACCGGCCATTGGATGTCCTCCAATGAATATTTTATCTGTACCCCTTAAAATTTCTGCTGCCTGCTGCATAATTTCTTTTTTTGTACTACCTAGGTCAACCAGCAGCTGCTGTTTCTGACTGCCTGCCTTAATTTTTTTGATAACAGAAGCTATCGCTGCTACTGGAACCGCAATAAAGATTAAATCACAATCTTTTAAATTATCCTTAATTTCGGTAAATCCCTGGTCAATAATAGCTAAGTTCTCTGCTTTTCTAATGCTCTCTGCACTTCTATCAACAGCAGTTATTTCAATTTCAGAATCCGATTCTTTCAAAGCAGCTGCCAGTGAAGCGCCAATCAGGCCGATCCCAACAACTGCTATTTTTTTGAATTTAAGCATAAGCTATTTTTCTTTCCTTAGCTTCAAAGCTGTGCAGAGATTTAGAAATAGCATTTATTTCATCCATCATTAGCTGGAAATTCTTAGGTTTTAAGGATTGAGGACCGTCTGATAGAGCATTTTGCGGGTCAGGATGAACTTCAACCATTATTCCATCTGCTCCCACTGCAACAGCAGCTCTGGCAACCGGAGTTACTAATTCCCAACGTCCTGTACCATGGCTCGGATCAGCAATTACCGGCAGATGACTCAACTGCTGAACCAAAGGAATTGAACTAAGATCCATTGTATTTCTTGTTTCCTCACCAAAGGTTCTAACTCCTCTTTCACACAAAATAACGTCATGATTACCGTTATTCATCACATACTCTGCTGCAAGCAGCCATTCTTTGATAGTTGCTGCCATACCTCGTTTAAGCATTACCGGTTTATCAAGTTTTCCAATCTCTTTTAAAAGTGAATAGTTCTGCATATTACGTGCACCAATCTGAATTATATCGGTATATTTACAGACAACATCAATGTGTTCAATATCCATCAGCTCAGTCACTATTTTTAGACCAGTTTCTTCTCTAGCTTCAGCCATTAATTTTAGTCCTTCTTCACCTAAACCCTGGAAAGAATAGGGAGAAGTTCTTGGTTTAAAAGCACCTCCGCGTAAGATTTTAGCTCCTCCAGCCTTAACAATTTTGGCTGTTTCTATAATCTGATCTCTATTTTCCACTGAACATGGTCCGGCCATCACTGTTAGTTCAGGACCACCAACTTTAACACCATCCCCTAAGTCTATTACTGTTTTTTGCTGTTTAAAATTCCAGCTGGTTAGTTTATAAGGATCAGAAATAAGCACAACTTTTTCGACTGCTCCTAAGGTCTGCAACTTTTCTTTTAAGTTTGATCTCCTTGCAGGATCTCCCAAAACACCTACTACTGTTTTTTCTACTCCCTGAATTGGATGAACCTCAAAGTTTTCTTCTCGAATGATCTCAATCACCTTATTTTTATCTTCTTGACTTGCGTTTCTTTTCAACACTGCTATCATAATTAATTCTCCTCTCTACTTGCAGCTACAGTTTGCCGAACCAATTTATGGAAATTGATTCTGCAGCTGTTTTCTTTTATTTTTATTAATTCTTCTAAAATTCTTCAAATAAACACTAAGTTATAATAAATTTCCTATAAAAATACAAAAAATCGCCCCTTAGTCAGGGCGATTGATATCGCGGTACCACCTGTTTTAATCTCATAAAATAACAGATTATCTCTACTGGAAGCCAACACTTCCGCACCGGATAACGACGGTCGACGGCCTTTAAGCTTACTCGTTTAACTTTCAGCTGGCAACTCAAGAGGTGTATTTCAGCTTATTGCTTACTAGGTCCTCTTTCAAAGTTTTTAAAGTGAATTTATTTATTTAATGAGTATTATAGCAGGCAATTTTAGTTCTGTCAAATAAAAAAACTGCTTTTTCGCCCAAATATTCAATTTTAAAAATACATGATTATTCTATTATTGTTTTAGGATATGAACCTAAAATTCTAAAATATGATGACATTTTTTTCACTTTCATTAAAGCCAATTTTAACTGCTCATCACTGACACAGCCTTTTAAATCAATATAAAAAATATATTCTCCCAAACGCTGACGGCTTGGCCGTGACTCAATTCTTGTCAAATCAATATCTGCCTCAGCAAATTTTCCAAGCATTCGATAGAGAACCCCGGCTTCATTGACTTCAGGTGCACAAATAATTGATGTTTTGAAATCACTTTCTGCCAGTTCTCCTAAGTGATTATTTTCGGAAAAATCCTTATCATTTTTTGCTGCCAAAACAAATCTGGTAGAATTCGGGAGATCCCCCTGCAGGTTTTCCCCAATGACTTCCAAATCATAAATGTCTGCCAGCCTAATTGAACCAACTGCAGCTCTGTTTTTTTCTTTTACCGCTTTTTTTGCTGCTGCTGCAGTGCTTTCTGTATAAATAATTTTAGCGTTCTTAAATTTTTTAGCTAAATAATCACCAGACTGAGCGATTGCCTGAGGGTGGCTGTAAATTTCATCAATTTCACCTTCTGCAGCTCCTCTTTGAACTAATAAATAATGGGAAATCGGTAGAATTATTTCTCGATAAAGCTTCAATTCTGAATGCTGATATAAGAGATCCAGACTTAAATTCACCGATCCTTCTAATGAATTTTCCAGGGGCAGTAAACCCAGATCAACTTGGTCACTATTTACTGCTTCTACAATATCCCTAATCGAAGCAAAGGGACTCGTCTCTCCTCCATACTTCTGGCAATAATTTGAAATTGCCTGTTCACTAAAGGTCCCAGGAGGGCCTAAATATCCATACTCTAAAATACTCATCTACTCACTCCTTTAATTTGTTGTTATTCATTTTGACACCTTTTAAAACAACTATCATGAAGAAAAAATATTTTTAAGAATTTTTTAGACAAATTATTACAAAAACTGACAGGTTCACGGTGCATGTACGTATCTTTAAAATCAAAAAACCCCCGTTCTAATTAAAGAACGAGGGTTGTTATTCTCGTGGTACCAATCTTTTTGGCTAAAAAGCCCACTCAGCAATTACAGGAATTAATTTAACTCCGATAATCTGTCTGGATAACGGTAGACATCCGGTTCAAGCTTACTTTTTAGTTCAGCTGACAACTCACAGGGGAACTTCATTAAAATAGTTATCGGCAGGCTCTCACTAACCCCGCTTCGCTGAGATAAATATTTCTAATTACTTTCCCTGATCAATGTTTTTATTATTTTATATTTTAATTATAACTTGATTTTTTATAATTCTATCTTATAAAAGATCTTTTGTCAAGCTTAATTTTTTCAAAACTCATAATAAAGTACAGCATTTTAAAAATAATATTTAAATTATGTTTCTCTCTTTACATTCTTGATTTATATAATCTATAAATTGATCAGCCTTTGCTCGAGGTGCCTCTGTCAGTAAGCTGCCAATCACAAAAACTGCTGTAGAAATGATAAGAGTCCAAATTCCAGCTCCATAACCGTAAGGTGACAAGGAGCTAAATTGAAGGTATAAAGCAGTTATTGATCCAACTATGATACTTGCCAGAGAGCCAAAAGCTGTTGCTTTTTTCCAGAAAAAAGCGCCAAAAATTGAAGGAACTACAACTAAAAGGCCAATTGATGCTGCTACTGATAAAGCTGCAATTAAGTCTAACTCCTGAATAGCAAAGAAAAAACCAAGCAATGCTATAAATAAAATTGCTATTTTGGCAGTCAGCAGCTGTCTTAAATTCTGTTCCTGTTCCAGATTATCTTCAACATTTTTAAATAAATCCCTGACTACTAATGAAGATAGGGTCAGCATTATCGAATCAATTGTTGAAATAGCTGCAGCTGTTATTCCAATCATAGCTACTAATGCTAAAATTGTTGGCACATATTGAGAGGCTAAAAGTTCTGGAGTCGCCAGATCAGCATTCTCCAGCCCTGGAATTAAGAGCCGTGCTGAAAAACCCCAAATAACAGAAACAATTGTATAAATAAAACCAAAAACCAAAAAACCTTTAACCATAGTTTGCATAGCTTTTAAATCTCGAGGAATAAATAAGCGTTGACTTACTTGTGGATTAGAAATAGAAAAGAAAAACCAGGGCAAACTCAAGCCTAAAAAAGTTTTGAAATTAAAAAAACCAGGTCCTGGAACTGTAAGTACATCACCTTCAATAGCATTTAGCGAAATAAAAAATTCTCTGAAACCACCTAAATGCTGGTAAACAACATAAAATAAAATTATAATACTGACCACTATCATAATTAAAGACTGCAGAGCATCTGTCCAGGTTACTGATTTCATACCCGCAATCAAAGCCCAGGCAATTGCCAGCACAACCGCAATTGCTACTCCGAAAATAAATGGAATTTCACCACCTGAGAGTCCATTCAGGAGATAACCAACTCCCATTAATTGGACTGCGAGGTAGGGAATTAAAAATATGCAGGCTGATAGTGAAGCTGCAAAAGCAATCCATTGATTTTGATAACGATCTCCCAACATTTCGTAAGGGGAAACATAATTATTCTTTTTTCCAATCAACCAAAATCTGGGACCGAAAAACGCCACTAAAGAAAGCCCTGATAAATAGATAAGTTCAAAGCCAAGTGCCCCAACTCCACCAGAATATGTGAAACCTGCTAAACCAATCATCATAAAAGCACTATAAGTTGTCGCGCTATAGGAAAGAGCAGCAACAAAACCTCCTGTGTTTCTACCACTTAAAAAATATTCTACAACTCCTTCATTCATCTCTTTTCTTGCCATCAGAGCAACTATTGAAGCAATTAGTATGTATAAAAAGACTGCTGAATATAAGTAGATTGCTGGCATTAATTATTCCTCCAATAACTCGTAATCTTAATTGTCAAAAATATAACGCATAAAGCAAAAATCATCCAAAATAAAAATGCTGCCCGGAAAAGATTAATATTATTCATCAGTGTATAGGGCACAACAAACGCTAAGGTTACTAAAATAGTAATTAATATAGTATATATCCACCGTAATTTTTTTAACTGATCTTGATCCATCTTTTAACCTCCAAGTGCATAAGTTACTTTTAATATTTTTTAATATTAAGCTTCCAGCAAATAACCCTTTTCTTCTAACTCTTTTTTTATTTTTTCTAAAACCTGTGTATTTACAGCTTCAATTGTATGCAGATGAACACCATCAGTTAGTTTGGAAAGTAATGATGCCTCATTTTTCCTGTAATTTTTTATGAAATTATCAACATCTTCAACACTACTGATCATCAAATTACCACTCAACTCACCATAAATGGGATGTTCTACCTTAACATCAATAACTCTACCGCCAAAATTAACTACTGTTAAAAGTTCATCTCTAAGTTCAATCCCATCACCATGTGCACAGGCGATAGATGTTTGTACAGTTGACATTCTAGTGTTATCCTCATAAAAATATCCCTGTGATGTTGCAATTATTTTTTCTCCTCTGGCCCGCAAAAGAGCTATATCCTGAACAATCACCTGACGGCTAACTCCAAAGTCTTCTGCTAATTGTGATCCAATAACTGCCCGCTGAGAGTTCTTCAATTTCTGCAGCAGCTCACTTCTTCTAACTTCAGTCTTAATTTTTATCACCTCTTTTATTAAGTCACTTCTGCTCATTATTTTATCATCTGTCTTGTCAGCTGTAAAGACATTAATTATTTTTTTTTAGGCAGGAATCGTGAATCAAATATAGAATTAATTAGTTAGAGATTACAAAAATTTTATGGAAGGTGATTACAATTATAGCAAAGTATAATGTTGAAGCAGAAAGTAAAAATACCACTAAAACAGTAGTTGAAACAGCTGGAGGCTTGAAAATAACCATTGATGAGCCGGAAAGACTCGGTGGTGGAGGTGAAGGGCCTAATCCAGTCGAATATGTTTTAGCTTCTTTGGCTGGATGTCTAAATATCGTCGGCCATTTAGTAGCTGGAGAAATGAATTTTAAGTTAGATGAATTAAAGTTTAATCTTAGCGGTAAGCTTGATCCGGCTAAGTTTAGAGGTAAATCTGAAACTAAAAGAGCTGGCTACAAGGAAATAGAGGTAAAAGTTGATGCTAAAGCAGATGTCAGCCAGGATGTTTTAGATGAATGGTTAAAAAAAGTAGAAAGCAGATGTCCTGTTAGTGATAATCTTGCACATCAAACACCAATTTCAATTAAAATGGATTAATTATAAAAATCCCTGTAGAAATAAAATTTCCGCAGGGATTTTATTATATTTAGTTTTCATCATCAGTTGGAATCAATAATCTGCCGCCACCTATGTAGCTCTTATTTGGAAAAACCACCCTTACCTGGTAAGGAAAGTTTTCTCCACTCATTGTATCCTGGTAGGTTTTTTTCATAATAATTACCTGAAATTGAACAGCATCATTTTCAACATAATAAATCTTGTCTTCATCTGCTGGTCCAACCCATAAATCATCAACCGGTGCTTTTATCTCTAAATTACCATAATCATTCACAAATCTAATTCTTTTATCATCCATTACTTCAACCAACCAGCCAGGTTCATTACCAACTGCTCGAAAATGAACACCTTCCGTCCTTGCCTTTTCCCAAACATCAACTTCTTCAGCACTTACGCCTGCTGTCAAAATAAAAACTACTGTTAAAAATACAGCCAAAGATACTACAACTTTTTTCAAAAGTCTCTCCTCCTCTAAGCTTTAAAAAGTATATATTTTTCAAAATCAGTATGAACTATTTCCAGATTAAAACTTGAAGCAATTTCATTAAAAGTAATTTCGTTATAGAAAACAATATGGGTAGGATCCCATTTATACCACCAATCATCAAAGTTTTCGGGTCCCTGATGGAAAGAAGTCATTACTGCTAGATAAGAACCTTTTTTTAAGTGTGAGGTTAATAATTCCATCTCTTTAATGGGATCGGAAAAATGCTCAAAAACTTCAGTAGAAGTGATTAAATCATATTTTTTATTTTTGAAAATTTTTTTCGGAAAAAAATAGGGATCATACTGATCAACTTCAAAGTTTTTATCCCTTAAAAGGTCTGCCAAAACTGGACCAGGTCCACAGCCAAAATCTAAAACATCATTTACTGCTTCGAAATCTATATTTGGCTCCAGTAAATCCTCTATAAATTCCTTAAACATTTTAACATAACCTTCATTTTGATGGTTATTATCATGACCCTGATATCGTTCTTTTTCTGCATCAGGATCAACGATTTCTGTAGAATCAATAAAAATCGCTTCACAATTATTACAAAAATAATAATTATTGTCAGTCTCTATTTTCTCTAAATCATCACTGCCGCAAATTTTACAGTTCAAAATTCCACTCCTCATATCTTAATATTATTACTCTAAATTATATTATATTATATTCTTCTCTACTTTGTAAACGAATTTAACTAAAATTATTAAAGTATTGTAGTTTTATCAAGAAATTGTTAAACAAGAACTATCAATAAGTATATTATCTTGATAAGATGACTATGGATTAATAACCGCGGCTAATAGTTATTAATAAGGAGGAACTTTTAAATTGGCCAGAAAACGAGGTCCAAGATTTAAAGAATCAAGACGGTTGGGTGTTAATATTTATGGACATCCAAAGGCAATGAAAAGAGCAGATGGAAGTTTTAATCGAGCAAATAAAAAATTATCAAATTATGGACAACAGCTACTTGAAAAACAGCGTTTACGTGCTTATTACGGCTTAATGGAAAAAAAATTTAGTCGATATGTAAAAAATGCTGCCAAAGAAGATGGTGTAACTGGTGATAATTTGATTAAAAGCTTAGAAAAAAGGCTTGATAACTTAGTCTATCGAGCTGGTTTTGCCCGTTCAATACGACAGGCCAGGCAGATGGTGGTTCACGGACATATTTTAGTCAATGGAAAAAAAATAGATATTCCATCTTATCAGCTCAAAATTGGTGATCAGATTACACTAAGAGATAAATATAGAAAAAATAATTTATTCAGAGAAAATTTCTTAGATCGACATCTAACTCCAATCAGCTATCTAGAAAGAGATTTCGACAATTTTGAATCAAAACTAGTTTCAGAAATTGAAATTGAAGAAATTCCAATTGAAATTAATGATCAGCTGGTAATAGAATTCTATTCTAGAAAATAAATAATTAAAGGTGCCGGAAGCTCTTCAAATTTTTGAGAGTTATCAGGCACCTTTTTTCATTATAGTTAAATTTTTATTATAAATTGGGAAAAATTGGTCTCGCAAACGGAAGGTGCACAGTTATAAATGGTATGGCTCATTATTATTAATTTTGAAAGCTCTATAAATCTGCTCTAATAATATTAAACGAATCATCTGGTGGGTAAATGTCATATGTGATAAAGAAAATCTATAATCAGCAGCATCCAATACAAAATCACTTAAACCAGTTGCTCCACCAATAATAAAAGAAAATGAACTATAACCTCTAACCTGCAAATTATTAAGAGATTTAGCAAAACCAATAGAAGTCATGGGCTTACCTTTTATATCAAGTGCAAAAACATAACTTCTTTCAGGTATATTTTTAATAATTCTCTCACCCTCTAAAGCCTGCAGTGCTTCTATATCTTTCTGAGAAGGGTTTTTAGGAACAGTTTCATCCTTCAGTTCAATAATATTTAATTTACAGTAGCGGCTTAAGCGTTTCTTAAATTCCTGAATGCCGGGTTCTAAAAATGAAGATTTTAGGCTGCCAACTGTTATAATATTTATATCCATAATTAAAATAATTCCTTTTTCTTTGCCTTTTGATCAATTCTAAAAAGTGGTGTTGTTTTAGATTGAGCAGCACATCCCATTCTTAAATCTTCTCCAACTTTAAACCCTGCTTCTTTAAGTGCATTATTAACTGTTATATAAGCAACTTTAGGGTTATTGTTCTCTTCACTTAAATGAGCTAAAACAACTGTTGGAAAATTATCTTTAATTAATTCAGGCAGTAAAGCAGCAGTAGCGTCATTTGATAAATGACCTTCCTGCCCTTTTATTCTGTTTTTTAAAAAATAAGGATATTTACCGGTCATCAGCATTTCTAAATCATGATTTGACTCAAGTACAAAAAAATCTGCTCCTTTGATCTTTGCGATCATTTTTTGATCCATGATTCCTGTATCTGTAGCTAATACAATCTTTTTACTGCCTGCATAACAGACATAACCGACCGGCTGAGCGGCATCATGTGATACTGCATATGGTGAGAAATTTAAGTCTCCAACTATAAAATCTCCAGTAAAGACTCTGCGATTTTCAGCTTTTATTTTACCCAGCTCAGATTCAGCTGCAGCCCAGGTTCCATCATTTGCATAAATAGGAATATCATAGCGGCGGGAGAGGATTCCTATTCCTTTAATATGGTCTTTATGTTCATGTGTAATCAAGAGAGCATTTAAATCTTCCGCCTGCAAATCAAGCGCCTCCATCCTCTGCTCTAAACCTTTTCCGCTTAAACCGGCATCAATTAAAACAGAATATTTTCCGGCTCGAATATAAGTAGAGTTACCTTTGCTGCCGCTGGATAAAACTGCTGTTTCAATCATCACTTTCTTATTCACCCTTTGCTTCCATTTCTTCCTGCCAGCTTAAATGATAAATTAATGAAACTATACCAACTGCTAGATCTTCATTTTTAACTTCAATTTCATCCGGAACTCGAAGTCGAGTTGGGGCAAAATTCCAAATAGCTTTAATTCCAGACTCGATCATCTCATCAGCAACTGCTTGAGCTGCCTCAGTTGGAACTGCGATCACACCTAATTTAATATTATTTTCAGCTGTTATTTCAGCTATTTTATTAAAATCTTCTATTTTTCTTTCATTTATCACATTTCCAATCTTAGCTGGATCATTATCTAAAACATGAGTAATTTCAAAGCCCATCATAGAAAAACTTTTATAATTAACTAAAGCATGTCCCAGATTACCAGCTCCTACCAGTACTGCTGGCCACATCCTATCAACACCTAAAATTTTTCCAACTGATTTCTTTAACTCATTAACATTATATCCAACTCCACGACGTCCAAACTCTCCATAATAGGAAAGATCTTTCCGTACTTGAGTTGATGGAATATCAAGTTTTCCTCCCAAATCTTTAGATGAAACTACATCTACATCTTCAAAAGTATCCATCTTGTCAAGACATCTGTAATATAAAGGGAGCCTTTCAATTGTTGCTTTAGGTATATTCTCTCTATCTTTCACTGTTAATTCCCCCTGGTTAAATTTTTATTTTACCTGACTTCCATTTGCTATATCGTCCCCAACTGTCGATAAAACCATATTACCTTCTGGATCTGAAGCAGCCAAAATCATACCTTCTGATTTAACCCCAAAAATTGTTGCAGGTTCTAAATTAGCTACAATCAAAATTTTGCGTCCAATAACATCTTCAGCACTGAAGTGCTTGGCAATTCCTGCAACTAATTGTCTCTTTTCTATACCGATATCAACCTTTAATTTTAACAGTTTATTACTGCCTTCAATTTTTTCTGCTTCGATAATTTCAGCAACTCTAATATCAGTATCCATAAATTCTTCAAAAGTAATCCTATCCTTAATTTCTGCTAATTCCAAATTATTTTCCTCCTTATCATCAGTTTCTGCTGTAGACTCTTTTTTGCGAGCCTCAACCTTTTCAAAGTACTCTTCTAAATCTATTCTTGGAAACATAGGTTCTCCATTATAAACTTTAACACCTGTCTCTAAAGCACCCCATTTACTGTCATCCCAGCTGGCATTTTCTATTGCTTTCAGCTGTCCCAGCTGTTCTCCCATCTTATAAGGAGCCTCAGTTAAAAATGGTTTTAACATCACAGCTATTATCCTTAAAGATTCTAATAAATTATAAAGTACTGTCTTCAGCCTTTCTCTTTTATCTTCTTCTCTCGCTAAAATCCAGGGCGTTGTCTGATCAATGTATTTATTTGTCCTACGAACAAAATTCCATATTTTTTCTAAAGCAACAGTATATTTCAATTTTTCCATCTGAGCTTCAACCTCTATTTTTGTTTCAGCAGCCAGATTAATTAAATCCTGGTCAACTTCTTCTACAGTGGAAGGTTCAGGAATTTCACTATCAAAATATTGTTCAACCATGGAAACAGTTCTGTTCAATAGGTTACCCAGGTCATTTGCTAAATCAGAATTTATTCTTTGAATTAAAGCTTCTGTAGAATAAGTTCCATCTGTACCAAAAGCTACCTCACGCAAGAGATAATAACGAATAGCATCTTTGCCAAAATCATTAATTAAAACTACAGGATCAACAACATTCCCCTTTGATTTTGACATTTTTCCTGTATCACTTAAAAGCCATCCATGACCAAATACCTGGTCAGGAAGATCTAAATCTAAAGCCATCAAAATAATCGGCCAGATTACTGTGTGAAAACGAAGTATATCCTTTCCGACAAGATGTAGATCAGCTGGCCAGTAATGCTCAAAGTTTTCTGGATCAGTTTCATAACCAATCGCAGTGATATAGTTGCTTAAAGCATCAATCCAGACATAAATAACATGGTCTTCATCAATTGGAACCGGAATTCCCCAATCAAAGGTAGTTCTGGAGACGCTTAAGTCATCAAGTCCATTTTCAATGAAATTAATCATTTCATTACGGCGAGATTCTGGTTCAATAAATTCTGGATGACTTTTAATATGTTCTAAAAGCCGATCTGCATATTTACCCATTTTAAAGAAATAACTTTCTTCTTCAACCCACTCTACCGGACGGTGACAATCAGGACAAACTTTTTCCTCATTCTCTTCTTCTAATTGTCTTTCTGTCCAAAAAGATTCACAGGGGGTACAGTACCAACCCTCATAATTTCCCTTATAAATGTCACCTTTATCATAAAGTTTTTTAAATATTTTTTGCACTACTTTTTCGTGTCGTTCTTCAGTAGTTCTAATAAAATAATCATAGTCAATATCAAGCTTATCCCACAGATCTTTAAATGTTTCAACTATCTGATCTACATATTCTTTAGTTTCTTTACCGGCTTCCTGAGCCTTTCTTTCAATTTTCTGACCGTGTTCATCAGAACCAGTTAAAAACATTGTATCAAAACCACGCATTTTCTTATAGCGGGCTATTGTATCAGCAGCAACTGTTGTATAAGCATGCCCAATATGTAATTTGTCACTGGGGTAGTAAATTGGTGTTGTTACGTAATAAGTATCTCTGCTCAAAATAATCATCCTTTCCAAATTTGTTTATTCAAATTTATTTTTATCAACTGAAATGACAACCGCTTCCTTATAAACATCACTTTTAGGAAGATCACGCAATTCTGCAACCTTCTTGATTGCCTGTTTTTTTGTCATTCCACTTTCAATTAAAAGCTGAAGATGTTCTAAAATACTTAAATTTTCCCAACCTTCACTTTCTTCTTTGATTTCGCTTCTACCAGCAATAACTATTACTATTTCTCCTTTGATTTCCTGATTCTTCAATTCATTTTCTAGTTCTGCTGCAGTCCCATAATATTTCTGCTCGTGAATTTTAGTTATTTCACGGGCTACAACAGTTTCCCTTGCAGCTAATTCAGTACTAAAATCACTCAGATCTTTTAGTGTTTGCTTCAACCTGTAAGGGGACTCATAAAAAACTGTAGTATCTCTAGCTAAAGCTAATTCCTCCAAAAAAACCTGGCGTTTTTGGCCAGCACGGGGAATAAAACCCTTAAATGAAAAAGATGAAAGGTCCAAACCAGAAACTACTAATGCTGCTAAAAAAGCACTCGGTCCAGGAATTGGAACAACTTCAATTCCTGCAGTTATTGCTTGCTTAACTAGAATCTCTCCGGGATCAGAAACCCCAGGCATTCCAGCATCACTAACCAGTGCAACTTCACTGCCTGATTTTAAAAGATCAATTAACTCCTGGCTCCGCTGTTTTTCATTGTGCTCATGATAACTAATTAACTTTGTTTTGATAGAAAAATAATTTAAAAGTTTTTGGGTTCTGCGAGTATCTTCACAGGCAATCAGATCTACTTTTTTTAAAGTAGCCAGCAGCCTCTGACTTACATCATCTAGATTACCGATAGGGGTACCACATAAATAAAGATTTGCTGCTTGCAAAAAACAACCTCCAATCTCTGTCTATTAATTTGCTAAAATTTATATTAACAGCCATCTTTGCTGTTACTTTTGACCATATATTTCTTTTAATTCAGCTGTATATTCACTGCTGTTATCCTGATAAATTATAAGTACTGGTTTAACTCTAAGCCCGGGATTGGCCCCCTTTTTGGCCTTCAACAGAAAAATATCAGCCTCCTTGTCCCTTCGAGCCTGAACAAGACGCAATTCCTTTGCCTGACAATTATATTTGGCGAGAACCTCAATAACTTCTGTTAATCTTTCAGCTCGGTGAACAAGGAAAAAGTGACCTCCATATTTTAAAAGACGAGCAGCTTCTGCGGCTACATCTTCCAGCTCAGCATGAATTTCATGTCTTGCAATTGCAACAAAATCATTTTCCTTCATTTTTCCACCCTCTACGGGCAGATAAGGCGGGTTTGAAACAACGACATCAAAACTACCAGCCTTAAACTGTGGCTTAAGACTACAGAGGTCAGCATTAATAATTTTAATTTTATCTTCCAATTTATTAAATTTTACATTCCGCACTGCTAAATCAGCGGCTTCCGACTGAATCTCAACTCCAGTTACCTCTACATTCGTATTTTTATATGCTAAAAGCAGTGGAATTACACCACTGCCTGTACCAAGATCAATTACTTTATCTCCGTTTCGGAGTTCAACAAAATTTGCTAAAAGTACAGAATCAGTTCCAAATTTAAAGAATCTATCGTCCTGTATAATTTCAAGCTCATCTTCTATTAAATAATGAATCTCTTCCATCACTTATTTCTCCTTACCCTGATTTTCCAGCAGATTTAAACAGAAAAGACAATCCCCTTTTCTTTTTTCACCAAAACTTAAAGGACACACATGATAGCCTTCATCATAAATATGAATTAAATTACTGTAACCCTCTTTTTCAACTACAGTTTCCTCTGCTTCTTCCTGATCCTTAAAAAGAAGAGACCTTAACTCCTCATTCTCTCGCTGAAGTTCTTCATTTTCCTTATAAAGCTGATAGGTAATATCTTTAAGCTTATGAAATCGAAGGGAAAGGGCCTCTATTTGTTCCTGAAAATGGGCAAGGCTGCTCAATATTTCCTGATCCATTAATTTTCCTTCCTTTCCAATCAATTTAAATCATATTCATCTAAGTCATCTACATTTACTTCTAAATTCTCTTCTGTTCCAATATCAACTTCTACTGTATGTTTAACAAGATTCCTGTCTACAACTTTTCCTTTACCCATCTCTAAATTTATTTTTTCGCCTACATTTGGCATTAACTTTTTCAAACTCTTATAAGTTTGAGACTCATACTGCAGACAGCACATTAAGCGTCCACAGAGTCCTGATATTTTGGAAGGATTAAGTGAAAGGTCCTGTTTTTTGGCCATTTTGATTGAGATTGGTTGAAAATCTCTCAAAAAAGTGGCACAACAAACTGGTAATCCACAGGGCCCCAGGCCACCAAGCATTTTGGCCTCATCTCTGACTCCAATCTGCCTTAATTCAATTCTAGTCTTAAATACCGATGCCAAATCTTTAACTAGTTCTCTAAAGTCAACTCTACCATCTGCTGTAAAGTAAAATATAATTTTATTGTGATCAAATGTATACTCTACATCTATCAACTTCATTGGCAGATTGTGCTTATCAATTTTCTTTAAACAAATATCATAAGCTTCTTCTTCTAATTCTAGATTTTTTTCATGTTTATCTCTATCTTTTAAAGTTGCCTTTCTAATTACATCTTTTAAAGGAGCAACAATTTCATCATCTGATATTTCCTTTTTACCAACAACTACTTCGGCATATTCTATGCCCCGGGCAGTTTCTACTATTACATAATCTCCAGTTTTTATTTCGAGTTCACCAGGATCAAAATAATAAATTTTTCCGGCCTTTTTAAAACTTACTCCAACTACCGTATTCATTAAAATATACACCTCATTTATCTATTCTTGATCAGGCTGGCGCAGTTTAAAAAACAAGACTTCTAAACTAAGTTCCTCACGTATATTTCGTTCTATATATTCTTCACTCTCAGATATTAGCTCTAAACTCTGAATAATATTCTGCAGACTTAATTCCTCTGCCAAAATTGTCAACTCTTCTAAATAGTCTTTATTTATCACTGCATCCAGATAATCCTGTTTAATCAACATTATATCGCGATACCAGTCTGATAGCAAATTAAAACAGGGAAAATCGCTTTTAAGCAGTGAGACCAATTTTTCTGTTATTTTAAAAATTTCTATAGTATTTTTAGCTTTAATATCTTTTAAAAAATCATAAATTTGCTGGCGCTGCTCAAAATAATCCTCTATTTCGACAATATCCAGAGCTCTCCCTGGACTTCCAGCCGCTGTTTTACTAATAATAGCTGCCTGTTCTGGATTTAACCCTTCAGCTAAAAGTAATTCTTTAATTTTTTCCTGTCTAACACTACTTAATTTAATTTGTTGACAGCGTGATACAATTGTTGGCAATAATTTGCCGCTATCTTCTGTTAGTAAAATGAGTGTAACAAAAACTGGTGGTTCTTCTAAAGTTTTTAAAAGCGAATTAGCCGCCTGCTTAGTCATTTTTTCTGCAGGCTCAATAATGTATATTTTATGATCACTATCATAGGGTTTATAAGCTATTTCTTTTTTTAGTTCTCTAATCTGATCAATTGAAATAGCAGTTTTACCCTCAAGCACAGAAATTATTTTAAAATCAGGATGATTCTGGTGGTCCATTTTTCTGCAGTTAAGACAACTGCCGCAGCTGTCATCTTCAGACTCTTCGCAAAAACTGGCCTTAGCAAACTCAAAAGCCAGTTTTGTTTTACCACTGCCTTTTTTTGCAGAAAAGAGGTAGGCATGGCTGATTCGATCTTTTTCTATTTCATCCTGTAGGATTTCCACAGCTTCTTCTTGACCAATAACTGAGTCAAAACTCATTTAAAAACTCCTTTTAATTTACATTTTAATAAATTGTTCTACATCAATAATAAATACAGTTGCTCCTCCAATTTTAATTTCCATTGGGAAAGAGTAATATCCTTCCAGTGAGTTAGCAACAGGTGACATTGGTGCCACAGTTTTTTTGCGTGCTTCACAGTTTTCTCTAATTATATTTAAAACTTCTTCTACATGACCTTCATCAGAGCCAATCATAAAAGTAGTATTTCCTTCCCTTAAAAAACCACCTGTAGAAGCCATTTTAGTTGCTTGAAAACCTGATGTTGTTAAGGCTTCCAGAAGATCAGACGCATCATGATCGTGGACAACAGCAATTACCATCTTAACTGTTTTTCCAGTTTTTGCTCTTTTTTCCATTAGAATAACCTCCTGCTAATTATATTTTCTATCTTTTTTTGGACATTTTCTATACTGTCACCAGCATTTACCAGAGCAAAACGTTCTGTTTCTGCCATTTTTAAATAAGCTTCTCTTACCCGCTGATGAAATTCATCCACTTCTCTTTCCAATCTATCACCTTCAGCATCAAAACTTTGAGCTCTCGCCCTATTTAAGCCATCTTTAATATCAATATCTAAAATAAATGTTAAATCCGGCCAGGTGGAATCAATTACCCAATCATTAATCTGATACACCATTTCATAATCCAGGCCGCGTCCAGCTGCCTGATAGGCTAAATTAGAATCTACAAATCTATCAGAAATAACTACTTTCCCTTTTTCTAAAGCTGGTTTTATCTTTTCTTTAACATGTTGAGCTCTGTCAGCAGCATATAGAAGAATTTCTGTTCGATAATCCATAGAATCATATTGAGGATCTAAAAGTAAGTTTCTAATCTTCTCACCCAATAGAGTTCCTCCCGGTTCTCTAGTAACCAAAACTTCATATCCCTTTTTTTGCAAATAACCTGCCAGCAGATTAATTTGTGTTGTTTTACCTGAACCCTCAATACCTTCGAACGTGATAAAAAAACCTTCTGCCAAAACTGTCAGCCCCTCTCAAACTTTGTTAAAATAATCTTATTTATATATTAATTATATAATAATCAATCTGCTAATGCAATAAAAGAAAAGCCGACTAAAACATCCTTGAACTACCACAAGAAGTGTTTTGTCGACTCTTAATTAACCCTTATTAAAAAGTGTTTTTTTAATCAAAAAATTAATCTAAAGCTAAAATTTAACCTGGAGCTGTGATAAATTAATCTAGATTAAGACTTAAACTTAAGCCGCCTTCATTCTTTTCCTGATCAGCTGATTCATCATCACTGCTATCTGTATTTTGATTTTTCATTTTAACTTCTTTTGCTGGAAAAGAATCCTCTTTTTCTTCAATATATTCAGAAGCCTCAATTGCAGCCTTAGCTCCTGAACCAGCAGCAATTACAACCTGTCTGTAGTCAGGATCCTGTACATCACCACAAGCAAAAACACCTTCAATATTAGTATGCTGTTTTTTGTCTGTTATTATATAGCCATAATCATCAAGTTCTATCTGGCCATTTAAACATTCTGTTCTTGGATGATGTCCGATAGCCACAAACAATCCATCTACATCAAGGTCACTCTCTTCATTTGTTTTATTATTGAAAATGCGAAGACCTTCTAATTTATTCTCGCCTTTGAGACTTTTAACTTCTGTATCCCAAAGAATCTCGATGTTTTCTTTAGCTTTGACTCGATCACCAAGGATTTTAGCCCCTCTAAATTTATCACGTCGATGCAGGATATATACTTTAGAGGCGAATTTGGCTAAAAATGTTGCCTCCCATAGTGCTGTATCTCCACCACCTACAATTGCAATTTCTTTATTTCTAAAGAAAGCAGCATCACAGGTTGCACAATAAGAAACACCATTACCGCGCAAACTGTCTTCTTTATCCAAACCTAAAGTTTTTGGTTCAGCTCCAGTGGCAATTATTATAGAATCTGCGATATATTCTCCAGCTTCTGTTTTTACAATGAACTTATCTCCTGAAAAATCAACTTTCTCAGCACTTTCGTATTCCAAACGTACACCAAAATTTTCAGCCTGTTCGGTCATTTTTTGTGTTAGCTCAAAACCACCAATCGGCTCTGGAAAACCAGGATAATTTTCTAATTCAGAGGTTGTTGTAATTTGCCCTCCAGGCTCTGGTCCATTTAAGACAAGTGGGGCTACTCCATTTCTAGCAGCATAAATTGAAGCAGATAACCCACCAGGTCCACCACCAATAATTATTAAATTCTCTTCCTGTCTATTTTTATCGCTCATTATTAATTCCCCCTGTTTAAAACTTTTATATAAATTAATATTAATTTAATCCGATTTATATCTTAACTTTCAAATATTATAGTATTACTATTCTTTACTTTTTTCTGTTAAACTAGCAACAAAGGCTGCAGCGTTAACAGAACTTTGATCGCAAAAGAAAACTCTCTGCAGATAAAGCAGAGAGTTAATCTCAAATAATAATTTTAGTTTTAATCAACACTGTAATTTGGAGCTTCTTTTGTCACCTTAACATCGTGTGGGTGACTCTCACGCAGGCCAGCTGCAGATATTTTTATCATTTTTGAATCATTAATTAGAGTATCAATATCAGGAGTTCCACAATAACCCATACCTGATTTTAACCCTCCAACCAGCTGATAAATGGTTTCTGATAAAGTACCCTTATATGGGACTCTTCCTTCAATTCCCTCAGGCACAAATTTTTCTGCTTCAGTTTCGTCTTCCTGGAAATAACGGTCTTTACTTCCTTTTTTCATTGCTCCAACTGAACCCATTCCTCGATAGACTTTATAACTTCTGCCTTTATAAATTTCTAATTCACCCGGGCTCTCTTCTGTACCTGCCAGTAGGCTTCCGATCATAACTGTACTGGCACCTGCAGAAATAGCTTTGACAATATCTCCGGAGTATTTTATACCACCATCTGCGATAACAGTTTTACCATACTTTTGAGCTACCTGAGCAGAATCATTAATTGCTGTAATTTGAGGGACACCTACTCCTGCAACAACTCTAGTTGTACAAATTGAACCAGGTCCAATTCCAACCTTAACTACATCCGCGCCCGCTTTAATCAAAGCTTCGGTTGCTTCTGCTGTTGCTACGTTTCCAGCTATTATAGGTAATTCAGGATATTTGTTTTTAATTTTTTCTACTACATTCAATACATTTTGAGAATGTCCGTGTGCTGTATCAATAACTAAAATATCTACACCAGCTTCAACTAAAGCAGCAACACGCTCATCGGTATCTGCACCAGTACCAACTGCTGCTGCAGCTAATAATCTTCCCTGTTTATCTTTAGAAGCAAGTGGATACTGTTTTGCTTTTTCAATATCTTTAATAGTAATCAAACCTCTTAAGACTCCATCATCATCTACTATTGGCAGTTTTTCAATTTTATGCTTGCGAAGCTGCTCTTTTGCTCCTTCTAAATCGGTTCCAACAGGAGCAGTAACAAGTTCTTCATCAGTCATAACTTCAGAAACAGGGCGCTTATAATCTTCGACAAAACGAAGATCTCTATTTGTTAGTATCCCCAATAACTTTTCGTCTTTATCAACAATCGGCACTCCTGAAATGTGATATTTAGACATCAAAGCCTCTGCTTCTTCTATTAAAGCGTCTGGAGACAAAAAGAAAGGATCAACTATAACTCCACTTTCAGAACGTTTTACCCGGTCAACTTCAGCAGCCTGAACCTGAATTGGCATATTTTTATGGATTACACCAAGTCCACCTTCTCTAGCCATTGCAATCGCCATATCACCTTCAGTAACTGTATCCATTCCAGCTGAGATAATCGGTGTGTTTAAATAAATTTCATCAGTCAGTTTAGATCTTGTACTTACTTCTTTTGGGACTACATTAGATTCTGCAGGTACCAGCAGAACATCATCAAAAGTCAAGCCTTCTTTAATTATTTTTTCCATAACCAACCTCCTAGATTTTTGTGAAAATTAATACTTATAGAATTTTATAAATATATGTAATTGAATATAATCATTGGATATTTATTATCCGAAAATGAATCTAATATTTTAAGTATTTTAACAAAGCAGCAGCCAAATGTCAAGCGAATTAACGTACACCTACCGTTTACAGGACCATTTATTTCCATAAATGATGATGGGATTACTTCCTTTTTAAAAAATCCACTATTCCTGACTAAAAATAGTGGATTCCTTAAATATTTGCCATTTTATGCTTCCGCAAACGGAAGCTGCACATACTATAATTCTCTTCTTCCTTCTAAGGCCTTGGAAAGAGTGACCTCATCTGCATACTCTAAATCTCCTCCAACAGGAATTCCGTGAGCTATGCGAGTCACCTTAACCCCTAGAGGTTTGATCAGTTTAGCAAGATACATTGCGGTAGCATCACCTTCTGCATTAGGGTCTGTTGCCACAATAACCTCTTTAACCTGGTCTTTTTCCAGCCGAGGAATAAGTGATCTAATTTTTATTTCATCTGGTCCGATTCCATCCATTGGTGAAATAGCTCCATGCAGTACATGATAAAGACCATTGTACTCTCCAGTCTTTTCCATCGCCACAACATCACGTGGACTTTCTACTACACAAATTGAAGTCCGGTCCCTTTCTTCTGACTGACAGAAAGAGCAGGTTTCACCTTCAGTTAAGTGATTACAATTAGAACAGTAATTTATTTTTTCGCGCGCTTCAATTAAAGCATCTGCGAGATTTTTTACATCATTTTTGGGCTGACCCAGTATATAAAAAGAAAGACGGCGAGCAGTTTTAGGCCCTATTCCAGGCAGTTTACTGAGCTCGCCGATCAATTTCCCCATAGGTTTAGGATATGGATTCATTAAGGCATCCCTGGTAGATTCATTCCACCAGTCACTTTACCCATTTCTTCATTTACCATTTCTTGAACTTCTCTCATACCCTGATTAACAGCTGCCAGAACTAAATCTTCAAGCATTTCTACATCCTCTGGGTCAACTACTTCCGGGTCAATCTGTAGGTCAACGACTTCCTGCTTACCGTTAACTACTACTTTAACTGCTCCACCACCAGCAGTAGCTTCAAGTGTCTTTTCTTCTAATTCTTCCTGCATCTTAGCCATCTTAGCCTGCATCTTTTGTGCCTGTTTCATCATTTTTTGCATATTCATTTTATTTTCCTCCCCTATTTTCCAAAATTGTTTGGTCTACTTCAATAATTTCACCAGAAAATATTCTGGCCAGATTTTCTATATCTAAATCACCAGCGAAATCATTATTTTTTAGCTTAGATTTAGAAGCCGGTGTTTTAGTTTTTTTGTTCTTTTGACTACTGCTTTTATCTTCAACTACAGAAGGATCATTATTTCCAGTTTGATTAAAATCTGTTTCATTTATTTCTTTTTTTTTAATACCAAGCTGCAGCTCTAACTCTACAGCTTCATTTAAAACATTTCTTAAAACCCCAATAATCAGTGCTTTGTTCGAAACAGCACCTTTATAATGAAATTTCTTAGTTTCAGGAAAAGCTATAGTGACTGTTTTTTGATCTACAGCCAGTGGTTCTCCTTCTCTTAAAAGTGCCTGTACAGAAACATCAAGCTGTCTAATTTCGTTTAAGACTTGACCCCAATTATCTTTGACCTGTTTTAAAGAGAGATTTCCTGTTCCAGCAGTTTTATCTGTTTTAACATCTTCCTCAACTGCTGAAGCTTTAGACTTTCTTTTTCTTTCAGATTTAGAGTCCTCTTCTGCCTCACTTTTTTGCTGAACTGAGTTCTCATTTATAGGCTCAACTGTCTCTTTATTAATATCATCTTCAGCCGCTTCAGAACTTAGATCCAAATTTTTAGAAGGCATTTCTTTTTTGAGATTAGAACTATCTTTTTTAGTTAATAAATTATTTAGTTTAAATTCAATTTCAGAGAGTCTAGCTTCTAATCCACTGCCACTGCTCTCTCTACTACTTAATTTTATAACACTTATCTCCAATTGTAAACGGGGTCTAGAACTTGAACGTAATTTTTCTTTTAAAGAAGCAAATTCATCTATGATTTTGGTTATCTCTTTAGTGCTTAAATTAGCAGCCACAGAAGAAATTTCTTCTAAATAGCTTTGGGAATACTCCAAGATTCCAGAATCAATACCACATTCTTTTATCAAAAGCAACTCGCGACAATATTCAATCAACTCATCGCTAAACCTTTCTATTCCTAAACCAGATTCTAATTGCTTATTTAATAATTCTAAAGCAGGTTGGCTCTGCTTTTTACTTAAATAAATTAAAAATTGTTTTAAATCTGATTTATCAATTCGCCCAAGCATTCTTGTGATTTCCTCTGCATTGAGCTGACCGTCACTAAAAGAAATTGCCTGATCTAAAAGACTAATTGCATCCCTCATTCCACCTCTAGCACTACGTGCTAAAATATCAAGAGCTTCTTTTTCAATTTCATAACCCTCAGAATCCACAATAAATTTCAAACGCTGTTTAAGATTATTTAAAGTTAAAAGGCTAAAATCAAAACGCTGACAGCGTGACATAATTGTTGTAATAACCTCATGTGGTTCAGTTGTTGCTAAAATAAAAACAACACTTTCTGGAGGTTCTTCTAAAGTTTTTAAAAGAGCATTAAAAGCACCTTTAGTCAGCATATGTACCTCATCAATGATATAAACCTTATACTTGCCTTCTCCAGGATAAAATTTGACCTTTTCTCTCAGTTCTCTAATTTCATCAATACCACGGTTGGAAGCAGCATCAATTTCAATTACATCAAGAGAGTTTCCTTTTTCTATACGCTGACAGGAATTACACTCACCACACGGCTCAAATTCTGGAGATGGGTTAGCACAATTAAGAGATTTGGCAAAGACCTTTGCAGTCGAAGTCTTGCCTGTACCTCTAGGCCCAGCAAAAAGATAGGCATGAGCAACTCTGTCATTTTTTAAAGCATTTTTCAAAGTCTGTTTAACCTGATCCTGCCCAATTAAATCATTGAAATTTTCAGGCCGATATTTTCTGTAAAGAGAGAGAAAGGACATTTTTTTCACCTCTAAAATAGTATTATATAACAAAAACACCCTATTCCGGGTGTTTTAAAAAAGTGGCCGCACACCGTGTTTCGAAGATTTTCTCCCAGGCGTTACCCTGACAGTTGGCTCGAACCAGGCACCCTCGCGGCACATGGAGCGACTTGCTTACCGCTGCTTCCTCCCGGACCTGACGGGGTTCACAAGACTCCATTGCGCGAGACCCAATTGTCAACACTACTTATCAGGGCCAGACCCTGAAAGAAAAAATCCTCAGCCACGGCATCAATCCTGCTATAGCGGGTTGCAGGTTATAGGGTACCGCTACCACCCCATCTAGTGCGGCCAAATCTTAACAAAAATTATAAAATTTTAATGGCGGAGAGGGAGGGATTCGAACCCTCGGTAGGTTTGAGCCTACACCCGCTTTCCAGGCGGGCCCCTTAAGCCAGACTCGGACACCTCTCCGTAAAAGAAGTAGGATATAAGAAGTTGGAGGTAGGATAAATCCAATCACTCCAATTCTAAGTCTCTACTTTGAAAATTTATATACAATTCTATGGTTGATCAAAATCTAATGGCGGAAGGAGAGGGATTTGAACCCTCGAGACAGCAGAACTGTCTACTCGATTTCGAGTCGAGCGGTTTCAGCCAGACTCACCCATCCTTCCGTTGTCTTAACTCACGGAAAAAATCTTTTAAAAGCTGAGCTGACTCATCCTCCATAACACCTTTTTTAACTTCTACCTGATGATTAAAACGCCCATCATTTAAAAGCTGATATAGGCTATCAACAGCTCCCGCTTTGGGATCACTGGCTCCATAAACAAGACGTTTAATTCTAGACTGCAGAATTGCTCCTGCACACATCGGACAGGGTTCCAGAGTCACATAAAGCTGGCAGTCTTCCAGGCGCCAGCTAGCCTCATTTTCGGCAGCTTCTCTCAGAGCAATCATTTCAGCATGAGAAGTTGGGTCCTGAGTTTGCTCCCGGAGATTAAACCCACGGCCAACAACCTGATCATTACAGACAACAACTGCACCGATTGGAACTTCAGCTCTTTGGTAAGCCTTCCTAGCTTCTGCCAGAGCCATTTTCATATATTTTATATCATCTTCCATAGAATATCTCCTGTAAATAATGCAATTTTTCAACTTGCAACATCAATTATTATAACAGCTGCCAATATTTTTTGCAAGGATTTTCTCTGAAAAATTTGCCTTAAAATCAGTTAATAAGTAGATTGAAATCACATATAAATAAATTTTCGCATAAAAAATAGCAGCTGGTTTTAAGATCAGCTGCTTTAGTTACTAAAGTAAAATATATTTTATTGAAAAACCGCTCATTTTTTGGCGGCTTAATATTTAAAATGGCGCACCTGAGAGGAGTCGAACCCCTAGCCTTCTGATCCGTAGTCAGACGCTCTATCCAGTTGAGCTACAGGCGCACGCTAAAACTTTTCTTAAGCAACAATAAATATTATAACAGTTACTCTTATTATCGTCAAGTGATTTTTAATAAAAAATTATATTCATTGAACTAACAGCCTTTGTGAGCTGTTTAAGTTAGTTAGTAAGCTGTCTTGACGACAATAAAAAAGACCATTTTTAGAAAATATTTAGAGTTATTTAAGTAAAATTTCCAGTATGAAAATTTGAAAAGCATCTGATCTTTTAGGTTTCATCACTTCTGATTCGATTATCCCTACGTGTATTTAGACTACATTATTTAGGTGAAAAAGTCAAGATTTTTTGTTCTTGATTGGATGGGGTTTTTGAACTAAAAGCTTCCATAAATTATAATTTGTTTAATTTAAAATTTTGATCACTATTTATTCAATCTTTATTTCCATTATATTATCAAATTCTCTGGTTTTAAATATTTTTGTAATATCACTTATATCTCCAATATCCAGTTTAAAAACATCATTGATATCTAATAAGGATTCTGGTACATCTAACGCTATTCTGAATTCATTTTGATGACTATAGCCCTTAAACTTTTTAAATAAACCCATCCTACCACTATAGGTGTTTTTATCAACATATTCAACTAATCCATCTCCTAATGGTTCAATTGCATCATTATATAACTTTTTGTTTTCTAAATAAATCGCTGCATTAATTTTTTTAAAGAATTCAAGACAATCTAAAATAATCAAGCCAGTGTCACCAAATTCATTCATTTCTTTTTTTTAGTTTCAATTTAAATTCATTGTTTTTTAATCTTTTGAAATCAATAGCATACATGCAAAACAAATTAGCACCTTGTTCTTTATCTCTTCTTATTTCTACAGGTTTTGTAATATCATTATTGTCAATTACATGATCACCAATCTTAATGTTTGCGAATTCCGGCTGTATATACCTATGTAGTCCTTCATTTTTATCTCCCCTTGATCTATCTTGTTCTTCTATCCCTTTAAAATAAGAAAGGGGATTCATATATAATATACCATTCTGAAAGCTTTTTATATGTTTTTCTTTACCAAATTTTATCAGAGCATAAATATAATTACCCATAATAATTAGTCCTTTCTAAGTAGGCTCAAAAGCATTATTAGTTTTCAAAGTAATTAACTAAAGATTTCAAAGCAATTTCCTGTACATCTCTCAAAGGATAAGACTTAAAATGATTTCGATAGCCTATTATGCCTTTCCAATCATTAATATAACTAGAACCACCATGAACTAAATCAGATCTCAATTTATAAATTCTTTTTATTTTTTCTTTATTTACTCTCATATTAGTATTAGAAACTCCTTCAATTATACTCTCCTCCACTTTGCCGTCCACACCAAACAATGCGTCTAACGAAATAAAATAATGAAGGAATTTATCTAACTCAGTTTCTCTAGTTATCCCATATTGAATAAACTGAGCCCCTTTACTTGCCCTATCAGATTTATCAGATTCAGTTTGTTTTTTATACCAATTCTTAACTTTATTCATAACTTCAGAAGTGATTTCTAAATCTATTAATAATGAATGCAAAATAACTCCAATATATGAATAATTAAACCTTGTATTAATATCAGAAGATATTTGCATTGAATATGTTGTTTTCACACTTTCACTATGTGCAAGCACAGAAGAATCTTCAATATATAAGTGAGCCAATATAACACCAATAAATTTACGCATCAAAATTGAAGCTCTTTTTTTAGAAATATCTTTTGAACCACTAACTTCACAAACCAACCATGATTTTGGAGATTTATTAGAAAACATATTATCATTGCTATCAAATTGTTTTCCTTTTTTAGGATCCCAAAACTCTAAAGCAGGATACTCATTTGCTAGCATATTCCAAAATTCTTTATCCTCTGAATTTAATAGAGACAGCCCATCAAATTCTAATTTTAGTGATTTTGTTGTCACTCTTGGTAAAGGGTGAAAAATGACCCAATCTTTTAAACTACTAGATAATTCATTTTTTATTATATGCCAAACTTTTAAGGCAAATTCTTTTTTCTTAAGATTTTTATTCATTGCATTAAAGATTTTGTTCTTTTTTAATGCCATAATTGATTTGACTTCAAAAAGATGTTCATTAAAAATTATGTTTTTAAAAATTTTCTTTATTATATCCTTAAAATCATCCGCATTTCCATTTTTTAAATTAGAATCATACTGGATACTCATTAATGAAATTTCTCGACATATATGAATTCCAGTTTGAGTAAACCAAACTTCAAAGGAAACTAATGGGGCATAACTTATTAAATAGCTATGTTTATAAGATTTCTCTTTAGGTTCTTTTAAATATATGTTCTTTGTTAACTGTAGTATCTTACCTAAAATAGACTCTAAATTCATGATAATGCTCCTAACTTATAATGAAAAATTCTTCATTGAATTATCCATGACATCCTGATTAATGCCAATATAATCTAAAGTAATACTGGGAGCAGAATGATTGAACAGCTCCTGCAGCAGGGCCACATCCTTATACTGCTTATAATGATGATAACCAAATGTTTTACGGGTGGAGTGACAGCCTATATTATCTAAACCTACAGTTTCTCCTGCTTTATTTAGTACCCTATATGCCTGGCTGCGGGATAATGGTTGATTGGTTCCATTTCTACTCTGAAATAAATATTCATGGTCGGACATGTTTTTAATATACCTATCCAGAGCTTCTCGCAATACAGAATTAATAAAGAACTTCTTAGTCTTTCCTGTCTTCTGCTCTTTTAAAATGATATGAGTTTTATTTCTTACATCCTGTACTTTTAGTTTTAAGATATCACCAATTCTTAATCCTGTGTTGATTCCTAAAACAAAAAGCAAATAGTTGCGGTAATTATCCTTTAATAGCTCAGTCTTAATTTCTTCAATTAAACTTTTATCTCTGATTGGATCGACTTTATTCATTAAACCCATCTCCTATCATAAATATAATTTAGATCCATTATACACTATTAAATAGGAAAAGTATATATGATATAGTTCATTGGAAACTAATTAGTTGATGAAAAATCATCATTAACCCTATGATGACAAAGAACACGCAACTTATAGCCAACGCGACTTAAGATAGATTATGTTGTATTAGTTGCTTCAATTAATAATTTGTTCATTTTGACATAAATAAGTTTACTTATAGTATAATAGTTCATTTTAAGTCAATCAATTTCTTTACATCTAATATATATACTTCTTGAAATATATGGTTTTTCCTTTATTCACAAGTCGACAAAATTTTCTTTTTTACGCCTCATAACGTAATAAAGCTGAAGTCTCATTTAAAAACCCCAGCTCTGTAATTATCTTATTTAATTACTTTTATAAACATCTACCTGCAAATTTCTGTTCATACATCTTTTCATCAGCTTTATTGTAACATTTTCTAATATTTTTACCACTAGGATTATAGTTATTACAATCCGTTGTTTCAAAGCCCAATGCAATTGTTAATGGCACCGGCAGCTCTTCAATCCTATTATCTTTTTCTATCCTCTTTAAAATCCTATCAACAATATCATTTGCCATAGAATAATCAGTATCAGGTAAGATGACTGCAAATTCATCTCCACCTATTCTAGCAACAACATCTTCATTTCTGACAACGTTTCTAATTGAATCTGCAGCTCTTTTAATATAGCGATTTCCCATAATGTGGCCATAATCATCATTAATAGCTTTTAATTCATTTAGATCTCCAACAATTATACTGATTGGGTATTTTCTGGAGTCATGAAGTCTTTTAAGTTCTTCATTAAAATATCTTCTGTTATAAAGGCCAGTTAGTTCATAATGGTTAGAAAGCTATCCAACTTCTGCTGCCGTTTTTTTCTCAATCTATATCAATATGAACTCCTACAAAAAGGGATGGTTTTCCTTTTCATCTCCTTTCATAAATTTCTCGCCTCAGACATTATTTTAATGATAATACTTATATTATATACCAGGTTCTACCACAATAAAAATAAGGAACACCATCAGGAAATACATTATACTAAGCATAAAGGCCCACTTAAGATTTTATCATTCAATCCAAAATTCATCGCAGCAGAATTATTCTCAAGTCAATCCTCAGATTTCAAAAGTTTAAAAACGTCTTCTTCAGGTAATGGTTTGCTAAATAAATATCCTTGAATATAATCACAGTTCTTTTCTATTAAATAATCTCTTTGAGATTCAGTTTCCACACCTTCTGCAACCACAGTCAAACCAAGACTGTGACTCAAATCAATAATTGCAGCAGCAACAATATTATTTTCTGTTCCTTTAGTTATTTTGTTTATAAAGTACTTATCAATTTTTATTAGATCAATATTTAACTCTGTTAATCTAGAGAAAGAAGAATATCCTGTACCAAAATCATCTAAAGCAGTTGTGATGCCTGCCTCTTTTAATTTTGCCAATTTCGAATTAATAATCTCAAAATTATTTAGTAAAACAGATTCGGTAATTTCAATTTTAATATTCTCAGCTTTTATACCAGCATTATTAATTATTTCTATAATTTTTTTTGTGAAATCTTCCTGTATAATATCCAGCCCTGACATATTAACTGATATCTTGACTTCTCCAAATCCATCTTTTTCCAGATCAGCAGAAAATTTAGCTGCTTTTTTAAGAATTAGTCGACTCAGTGATATAATTAAGTGCTTTTCTTCAGCAATCTGAATAAATTCATCTGGAGCAACTCTATCATATTGACTGGACTGCATCCGGGCAAGAGCTTCAAAAGCAACTACTTTATTCTTATTTAAGTCATAGATTGGCTGATATTCGAGATATATTTTATCATTTTCCAGACGAATGCTTTCTCTTAATTCACTTTCTAGATTATCTTTTCTTTTTATCTGTTCTTTCATTTCCTGATTGAAGAAGAGATATGGACTTCCACTTTTTTTCCCATAATCAAGGGCTATATTTAAATTGTTGATTATTACTTCTGTATCCTGATACTGATTAATTTCTTTTTCTACAGCAATACTTGTAGATAGATACTGGTTGTCAAATTTTGATTTTGCAAAGATTTTCTTTAACTCTTTATTTATTGCTTCAACTTCATTATATAAATCCTGATCATCATTATAATTTTGATAGAGTAAAATAAATCTTTCCGCATCAAATCTAAATAATTTTCTTTTTTCATCTTCCAGATTTTTTAACTGATTACTAAATTCTTTGATTAACTGATCCCCATATTTATAACCTAAACTGAGATTAATCAAAGTAAAATTATTACAGTTTATTAAAAAAAGAGCATTTTTCCTGTTATCAAGTTCATTCTGTAAAACATCGTAAAGATATTCTTTGTTTGGAAGATCTGTCAAGCGATCATAATATGACATTTTTACCAGTCTCTTATTTTTTCTATAAGACAGAAAAAAAGTGTAAATTAAAATAATATATACCAGGACTATAATTGCCAGCAAAATTTTTTTGAAAGTATTAATAGTATTTTGTGTTTCCTCAAATGGATAGATTATCGACAGATAACCAAAATCATGATCAGGGTGTTTTTCATGGGTTATTTCGAATATAGTATTATAATAATTTTCACCCTCAATAGTAATCAAATCGGAATAATTGTTGTTTTTACTAAGTTCTTTTTGAATTTCTGGACCAAAAAAATAGTTATTATTTCTGAATTCAGAGGTAGTAGTTCTAATTTTGAAATCAGGATCTAAATAGGCAATTCTTTTTACATCTGTTATCTCTCTTATTTCAGCTAACAAATGCTCCAGGGAAAATTCGGATAGCAACCCAACAATATTTTCTGCTTTAATCCCAACCTGAACAAAAGAATCATCTAACTTTTTAAAATAGGCATATTTATAGTTAATACCGCTTTCAGAATCCGGTCGAATATCTTCGACTAATCCTAAATCACTGCTTTCCATAAAGTTATATACCGGATGTCCCGATTCTGCTCGCCAGCCCAGATATTCTTTGTTTGTAGAATTTATAATAATCCCACTGCTATCATAAATATGGATAGCATCAACCGCTAAAAGTGCGGCCAGTTGATTTATTTTATCCTGATAATCATCTGACATTAAAGCTGCAATCTGAGAGGACACAAATAATTTTTCTCCCAGCATTTCGTCAATCAATAGATTTGCATCCAGACCCTTTTCTACACTATAAGAATAGCCTTTTGCGATTTTTTCAGTTTTAGACTGCATCTCACTGCAGAAATATTTTTCAATTAAGTTTATGCTGTGGTAAGTAATTAGTGAAAATATAATTGTAGTCATAATTATGGGGATTACTAAATATTTTAAACTAATTACTTTGTAATTTTTTCTAGACATTTTTAATTTTATCCTTTCTATAAATATCTTTGTTTTTTATTTAACAAATATTAACAAAGAAATTTATTAATATTAGGTAGTTTAATTTCTTGTACTAACTTACCAAATTCATCTACAGTTAAATTAACATTTTTAGTCCCTCCATTAATCACCTTACGATCTTTATCACTTTTTATAATAAGTGTTCCTAAAGCCTCTTTGATAAATAATTGTTTACCAATTCTAAAATGAGTTTTACCAAGCTTGCTACCAGCTTCCTGACAGTAAATAACGCCTTCAGCCTGATAATTTCCTCCTTTTAAAAATCCAGATCTATTTTTTATAATTATAGACCCTTTTGCCTTAATAGTTGTGTTATAGCATCCCAATTTATTGACAATAACTGAACCACCAATATTAATCTCAGAATTTTGAATATAACCAGCATAAATTTTTAATAAACCACTGTTATCTAGTTGAGACTGAAGAATATCTTCCAGTTCTTCTTTAAAATTATATAATATTGTGTCATCAGTAATCCGTTCTAGAGCTACAACATTATTGAAATAAGGTACAATTTCTTTAAAATACTTTTTAATATGGTTAACATCTTCTATTTTGTTGTTAGTTTTTAAAATCAGTTTTCTTAAGGCACGAAACTTATTTTCCACTAAAAGTCTAATAACCTTACCCAATCTAAAACTATTTGTATTCATTTGCCTTTTACTCGCTTCACCTAAAATTTCTTCTACAGCTTTTTTGAGATTATTCAGAGCAGAAATTATATTTTTTATATTTGCCACAATTTCCTGTTCTAAATAATAACCAATATATAATTTGCTTGCTATTATATTATTTTTCACAAAAAGATTACCATTATTATTAATCTTAGTATTTGCTATATTACCCTGCACCTTTATATCATTACCAACATCAATATTAAAATAGTCCTGAACATTTCCTTTAATTAGCAAATCACCATCGTATTTTATATGTCCAGTATATTTATCTACATCACCTTTTAGCACATACTGTTTATTAATTTTCACTTCTGCAGTTGATCTTCTCCTAATAATTTGGGGTTGACCTGCTTCAGCTGCAATGGCCTTTAAGCCATTATCAATTATTTGAACATTTTTTCCAGCTTTTAGTTCTATATTTTTAACAGGAGGAGGAGAAATTCTATCGCCAAAAACATTAACACCCGCTTTACCAGAAACCACCTCTTTTTTGAAGCAAATAATTTCTCCCTTATCTATAGAATCAATAATATTGAATTGGTTTTGATCTTTATTTTTATATTTATCACTTTTAATAATTTTTGCATCTATTCCTGGCTTTGGTTCTTCACCCTCAGCAATTAAATACCTACCACTCAAATTCTCTTCTTTGGAAATAATCTGATTAATATAGTCATGTTTAATTCCATGACTTATTTTATAATAATTAAGTAGATCAATTATTTCTTTTTTATGTAGTTCAGGATAATTTTTCTCTACACTATGGGTCTCGATTGTTATCTGATTTTTAGCGTCAGTATCTTTAAGTTTTAACTGTTGTTCTGGAATAATATCTATTATTAAATAAGCTTCTAACTTATCGTTAGAAACTTCTATTTTTAACTCTTTTTTCTTTTTGATTGAATTGAATTTAAAATCAATTTTAGATTCTAAATCCTGACTCACGACCAGTTCTTTTCCTTCTGGCTTACCATTAATATAAATCTCAACATTTTCAGCTGCTGTGATTCTAGGATATCTCCCCAGACCTTCTGGATCAACAATTGTAAGTTTACCATCTTTTAAATACACTACACCATCTTTATTTTCCACAAACAACACCACCCGTTTTAGCTCTTTTCGTTAGAGCTTTCTATATATTGCGTAAACACCAATTTTATTATCATGCAGTAGTACAGGAAAGGCTGTCAATTTAAGTTTTAACTTATTACCATTATATGTAATTCTGCGAACCTCTTTTTCTATTTTTTCACCTGTTAACACTCGGTGGATAAGATCATCTGTATCAGTTTTGCTCCCACTTTTTGTTATTAGCTCATCAAGCTTTTTATTTTTTAATTCTTTTAATTGATAACCAAAAAGACCTTTGAATTTATTATTTGCATTGATTACCTTTTTGTCAATATCCAATAAAACTAAAGCCTCAGGAAAATTGTTAAATAGCTGCAAATAATGATTGGTAACTTTTTGTTTCTCTTTTCTTGTTCTATTTTTACCATATGGAATGATTGAAATTATATTTTTAGAATTACTTTCTTCTGTAATCGGAATTAATATATTTTTATAAGAATGATCAAGATCATCTTCAATCATCACTCTAAAAGTTATCTTTTTATTTTCAGTTAAGACTTCTTTAAGCTTATCTTCATAGGTGATTCCTTTTTTATTTTTTAATTTTAGCTTGTTAAATTTTTGACCAATATCAACTTTGTTTAAGTTAAATATTTTTTTAGCCTTCTGATTGAAAGTAATTAATTCCTTTTTGTTATTTAACTTTAGAAAAACACCTGGTAATTGATCCATCATCATTTCGGAGTTTTTCTTGGCCATAATCTCTTTTGTTACATCTTGATGTAAAATTAGGACTTCATATTCTCCTGCTCCTTTAAAAGAAGAAACATACATCCTAAACCATCTTTTTTCAGAAGGAGAGTCACAAGGGTAGTCCAAAGTGAAATATTCGCTTTTCTTATTTAATACTTTTAAAATACCATCATAGGCTGCTTGAGCTTTTTTATCGCCATCAGCTGCTGCCTCTTTTGTTACTTTTAAATAGTTATTCCCAACACCTGTATTATTAAGCAAACCATCATTCTCAAATGCAAATTTATCCCAGGAGATATTAGTATAAAGTATATTTCCTTTTTCATCTAAAATAGATATATTACCTGGCACGGAATCAAGAGCAGAGGCAGCAATATACTTTTCTTTTTTTAAGTTTTTATTTTCTCTTTCTTTTTTCTCCAGATCAGTTTCTCTTTTTTTGTCACTATAAATATCTTTTAATATTAGTTCCATCTGTCTTCTAAACTTTACTAAATAACTACTATCATGCCTTGAATTTAAATTATCATAAGGAAAATATACTATATAAATATAATTATTTATAGTCAATTTAAAACTGAGTAACTTTTTTTTAAAATCATCAAAATATTTTTTTAAAATGTTTCTTTGTTGCTTTTCATCTGCTTCAAATAATTCGTCATAGATATTAATTCCAGGTATTATTTTAGCAGAAGCAACCTCAAAACTTTTGCTGCCTGAATTAAAAACTTTAGTCATGTTATTTGAGTCAATTACCATCATCTGTAACTCCTGAACATCAAAAAAGTCAGCCATAATTTCTAACTCAAGTTTTATATTTTCTCTCAGTTTTTTTGTTTCAAAAATTTCAATCATTTAAATGCACCTCATAACACTATTTAAATTTCTTCTTTTCTATTTTTAATATAATTATTTATATATAGACAATTAACCCCTATAGGGGTTATGGGTATATTAATAATAAAAAATTTTTAACCTATATATATAATTCATTAAGCAATATAAATAACCTTTTAAAAAAATCACTTTCGACAAAGAAAGATAATTAAAGACAAATTTACTATTAAACTTCCAAAGTCATCTTAACAAATTCATCTACAAGTTCAGGATCAAACTGGCTTCCTGAACATTTCTTTATTTCTTTTAAAGCCTCTTCTTTTGACAATGGCTCACTATAAGGTCTGTCGTGGGTCATTACATCATAGGCATCAACTATCGCAATTATCCTGGAGAAAAGTGGAATCTCTTCTCCCTTTAACCCATTCGGGTAACCTGTTCCATCCCATTTTTCGTGGTGGTGTAAGATATATTTAGCAATTGCTGAAAACTCCTCAGTAGAGCTCGCTATTTTATAGCCTCTTTCAGCATGCTCTTTCATTGTTTCCCATTCATTATTATTTAACTTATCCGGTTTTTTTAAAATCCCCTCAGAAATTGTTACTTTTCCTATATCATGGATCGAAGCTAATAGAGATAGATTACTCAGCTGCTCATAACTTAAATCCAACCTTCGTCCCAGTTTAACTGCTAATTCTTCCAGCCGCTGAACATGTTCCTTATTTTCGTTGCTTTTGGCTTCCAGAGTAATCATTAAATTCTTTATAATATTATTTTTACTGTCCTTATTTTTTACCAGTTTATCTTTATACATATTATCATCAGCCTGATCAAATATCTGCTCAATCTCTTCTTCCAGCTCAGTTTTAGTCGCAAAACCAATACCTAAAGAAAGTTTATTCCCTTCAACATCAACCTTACTGCTTTCTTCTTTAATTCTTTTTATAATTTTCTCAACATCTTTTTTGGGAGTCCGGGGTAAGATAAGGGCAAACTCGTCGCCGCCAAATCTTGCTAAAATATCTTCGTCTCTCAGACATGACTTAAGCACAACCGCTGCACTTTTGATCAGTTCATCTCCTGCTAAATGGCCGTAGACATCATTGATCATTTTGAGACCATTAACGTCAATGACTACCAAACTCAGCGGCAGCTCATCTTTATTATCCAGCCGTTTTAACTCCTGATCAAAATATGCCCTGTTATAAAGTCCTGTTAACTTATCATTATAGCTTAAAAACTCAAGTTTCTTTTCTTTCATTCTCAGATTTGTCAGATCTACCTGCATTGATAAAATACCTGTTCCTTTATCAGGTAGATTAATTTTAGTTTCTTTAAAATGAGTATAATAGTGCTCTCCATTTTTATTAATATTATCAAGGTTAAATTCTAAATCCTGACCACTCAGTATTATTTCTATATCTTTTTTTGACTCTTCAATTCTATCTGGTGTAACTAACTTATTAAAAATATTATCCCCTTCTAATTCTTCCTTACTGTAACCGGTCATCTCACATAGTTCGTCATTAACCTCGAGGATATTTCCGTCTGGATCCTCGACCAGCATCCCAATTGGAGCAGTGTTAAATATCTTTTTATACTGCTCTTCTCTTATTTGTAATGCTTCTTCATAATTTTTTCTGTCAGATATATCTTCATGCATAATTAAAACCCCCTCAGCAAAAGGGGTAACTATCATCTTTACCCAGGATCTATTTTCCGAAGATGAATCATGATATTCTAATTCAAACTTGTCTTTTTTGTTTTTGACAACGGCTTTGATTCCAGAATTTATCTCAGCAGAATAATCTGCTGCAGAATTATTGAAACTTTTAATTAGCTCAATATAATTTAAACCGATACTGTTATTTTTTATTACTTTATCTGTTTCTGAAATATATTTTTTCCAGTCATTGTTTATAAATATGATTTCCAAATCTTTATTTAAGATCACACTTTTATATGCTAAAGAATTTAGAAAACATGGAGTTTCGCAGAGCATTTTATCACCTTCTATATATAATTATTAATACAATTCAATCTATATTATATCACTCAAGTTAATTGAGGTAAAGACTCAACCAGATTAATTAATAACAAATTGATAGCATCTTTTTCGGATATAGGTTTACTAATAAAATATCCCTGAATAATATCACAATCATTTTCCAACAGATACTCTTTTTCTGCTTCCAGTTCCACTCCTTCAGCAATAACTGTCAGGCCTAACCTGTGACCAATGTTAATAATAGGCGTAACCAGGATATTTTCTTCCTTTTTTTTGGTTATCATATTCACAAAATATTTATCAATCTTTATTGTATCCAGATTTAATTCCGTTAATCTGTGGAAAGACGAATAGCCTGTACCAAAATCATCTAAAGCAACTGTTATTCCTGCAGTCTGAAGTCTCGCAAGTTTTGCATTTATTATCTCAAAATTATTAAGTAATACTGATTCAGTTATCTCTATTTTTATATTGTTTGGGCTGGCTCCATTCTCTCTTATCACTTTTAGAATATTTTCAGTAAATTTGTCCTGAATGATATCCAGTCCGGAGACATTAACAGAGATTTTTAGATCCTTAAATCCCAGGCTTTCTAATTTAGCTGAAAAAACTGCTGCTTTTTTGAATATTAATCTAGTTAGGGACATTATAAAATGTCTATTTTCTGCAATATTTATAAACTCTTCAGGAGATATTTTGCCATATTTATCAGACTCCATTCTTGCCAGTGCTTCAAACCCTATGATTTGTTTTGAAACTAAATCCAGCATTGGCTGAAATTCTAAATATAAGCTTTCTTTTTCCAGTGAAATAGCCTCTTTTAATTCTCTTTCAATATCATCTCTACGGATAATTTTTTGTTTCATTTCCTGATTAAAAATAACATAATTTTTATTAGATTCTTTTCGGTAGTCGACAGTAATATTTAGATTACTGAGAATTGTATCTATATCTTTATATTTATTAATCTCTTTTTCAACAGCTATACCGGCACTTAAGTATTGATTATCAAATTTAGCTTTTTTAAATATTAAATTTAATTTCTGCTGAATTTCTTTAATTTCTCTTATAATCTCTCTATCATTTGAATAATTTTGATAGACCAGTATAAATCGATCAGCATCAAATCTAAATAACTTTTTGTTATCATTCTCCAGATTCTTTAATTGCAGTGCAAAGTCTCTAATTAACTGGCTGCCATAATCATAACCAAAACTGAGGTTGATCAGATTAAAATTATTTAAATTTATTAAAAATAAAGCAGTTTTCTCATCTTCTACAACCTCATTTGTTAAATATTCTTTTAAATATTCTATGTTGGGTAACTTTGTTAATTTATCATTATAGGCCAGCTCAACTAAATTTTTGTTTTTTTGATAATTCAAATAAAATGAATAAAGAATTATAATATATACTATTGTAAGAACTAAAAAAGCAATTTTAGAGAAAATACCTATCATTTTATTAGTCTCATCCATTGGGTAGAGAAGTGATAAATAACCCTGATTATTATAATCAAATCTGGTAATAACCCTGTAGAATTCTTCATTATTTATCTCAACAACAGCCGAACATCTATTATTTTCTTTCAGATTATTAATTACATCTGGGTTAGTTATTTGACTATTTATCAGCTTTTCATCTGTACTGTGGGTAGTAATAAAATCATTATTAATAAAAGATATCCTTTTAATTTCGGCAACACTTTCGATTTCATTAATTATATCGACTAAACGGAAATTGGATAGAAGACTATCAATAGAACTGGATTTGATTCCTACCTGAATAAAAGACCCATCCGGATTTCTAAAATACCCATATTTATACAATACTCCAGTTTCTGAATCCGGTCTAATATCTTCAACCCGGCTTTCTTGATCACTCTGCCAGAATTCATAAACAGGGTGGCCTGGTCTGGGTTTCCAGCCCAAATATTCTGGATGATTGGATTCTACAATAACAGCATTATCATTATATATATAAACTGCATCTAAATTTAAAGTGGCAGCCAGTTCCTCAAACTGACTGTTGTAATCTTCCTCGAGAGAACTAATAAGCTTACTAATAACAGTCAATTTTTCTACCAATAGTTGATTAACCAGTAAATTAGCATCTGCTCCTTTTTTTAAACTATACGAATAACTCTCTGCAATTCTTAAAGTTTTTTTCTCCATCTCATCATAGAAATGATTTTCAATCAGCTGAATGCTGTAATAACCCAAAATTATAAAAATTAAAGTTGCAGCTATCGCCAGTATTATTAAAAGCCTAATATCAATTTCCTCATAATTTAAAATAGCTTTCATTTTGATTTGATCACCCCATTCAATTTGAAACATAAATAGATATTATTCTGTAAACCATGAATGATTTGATAAAAGGGAAAAGTTAACTTCCCCCTTTTATTTATTTCTTATTTAACTCTCATTTCCAAATCTAGTTGACATATAATCAAAATTAAATAGTAAACATTTTTAAATTTCAAATTCACTTACTAGATTAGTTAGATTAATAGCCATTTGAGCCAGATCATCAGCAGATTTAACAATTTCTTCTGTGGAAGCAGCCTGTTCTTCACCTGAAGCTGCTACTTCTTCTGCATTACTGGCTGTATCTTCACTAACATGAGCAATTTCTTCTACCAGTGCTTCAACTCGAGTACTCTTCTGATTCATCTGTTTAGTATTGGAAGAAGTATTTTCAATTAACTCTTTTAGTTTTTCAGCAGCTTTACTAATCTTTGTAAAGATCAGCCCGGTTTCTTTAATTGATTCTTCACTTTCTCCAACAATAACTTCTGATTCTTTCATATCAGAAACAGCTTTTTCTACCCGAGATTGAATATCTGCTATTAATTGTGCTATTTCTTCTGTTGCTGAAGTTGATTCTTCGGCTAAATCCCTAATCTCATCTGCTACCACACTAAATCCTCTGCCGGCCTCTCCAGCTCTGGCAGCTTCTATAGCTGCGTTTAAAGCAAGTAAATTAGTTTGATCAGCTATGCTGTTTATTAGCTCTATTATATTACCTATTTCCCTTGACAAATCTCCTAAAGCATTAATTCTAACTGCTACATCACTGGTATTATTCCTAACATTAATAACTTTAGTTATTGAGCCATTTAAGAGCTTGCGTCCATCACTTAAAATATTCATTACATCATCAGCCTGTTCGTTCATCTCAGTTGAATCTTTATCTACATCTTCTATCTGGTCAATTAGGCTACCTATCTGCTCTTTTGATTCTATAATTTGAGCGGTCTGTTCTTCAGCCCCGGAGGCAACCTGCTGGATTGCTCCTCCCACCTGTTCAGCAGAAGCTGCAACTTCTTCTCCAGAAGCCGACAATTCTTCACTGGAGGCTGCAAGGTCATCAGAGAGATCAGCCACCTGATTAATTATTTTTTGTAAACTCTGCATCATTTTGTTAAGTGAATTTCCTAAAACACCAACTTCATCTTTTGATTTAACTTCAATCTGCGGTGCTTTTAAATTCCCCTCTGCAATTTCTCTGGCCAAATTTACGGCCTGTAATATTGGTTTGGTTATTCTATTAGCAAAGAAATAAGCAACTAACCCTACCAGTAAGGCAAGGACAGCTAGTTGAATATATGTAGCCTTAAGAATTTTGTTAACTACTGCTAAAACTTCGTTTTCGTCAATTTCTGCCACAATTGCCCAGTTTATTCCCGGTATATTTAGAGTTTTGTAAGTGCTTAATACTGGAACCCCATTATAATTATCAATAATTTTAACATCTGTTTTATTAGCAAAGGCTTCTGCAACAGCTGTAGTATTAATTTCTCTTTCTAAAATAGTAGTTTCTTCACTAAAACGAGAGTTAGAACGCATTAATTTATCTTCTCCAACTAAAAATATCTCTCCTGTTTTCCCCATTCCAGATACTTCATTTACTATTCTATCAATTCTACTGTCCAATACTTGAACTGCCATGACTCCAATCACCTGATTATTATCCCTAATCGGAGCAGAGATAAAAAGTGCTGAAGAATCAACTGGTGAATAATATTTATAATCTGTAATCGATAGTTCTTTTAACCCTTTTTGAAAAGCAGTGGCTAAATTACTATTATCATACTGGCCATTGAGTAAATTTGTTCCCAGATCCATATTTTGTGCTCTAGAAAAAACAATATCACCCTGATTATTAATTAATAACAGGTCTCTGTACCCAAATCTCTCAGAGGCTGTTTCCAAATAAGACCTGTATTTTTGATCAATATTACTATATTCTCTACTGTCTAATCTACTGTCTTTAAATGTATTATTAATCTCCTCGAAAGCTTCAATTAAAGTTGGTGTTTGACTTAAAATAAAAAGTGAATCAATTTTATCATTAAAAAAGTTTTCAACCTGAGCTGCTTTGATATCTCTTACTGCTGTTAATTTCTCCATGTCGCCATTTTTTATTGCCTGGTTACTATTAGTTATGGAATAATAACTATAAAAAACCATTGGTATTAAACTAACTACCAGCATTATCAAAATAAATTTATACTTTAAGCTAAATCCTTTGAATTTAATTTTCAATTTATTTCCTCCCTAATTTTTTTATATCTATTTGATCACAACTTAAATAAAGTGTGTATTTTTAGACTATTTTCTATATTATCTATATTTTAACATGTTTTATTATTATTAACATTAGCTAAAATAAGAAATAAATACACGTTTTGTAATTTTAAGGAGCAATAAAACCTATTATTGATTGATATACACATATCTTTATATTTTTTGCAATATTCTTTATATGCGAAGCAAATTATTGTATAATTATATAATAATATACTTTTTTATTTATTATATTAAACAAATAAAGGTGATGAATATGGAAGGTTTAGCAAATAGACTAAGAAAACTAAGAAAGGAAAACAATTTAACTCAGGCAGATTTAGCTAATGAACTTTCTTTTTCTAAAACTACTATTGCCAATTATGAACAGGGGTTAAGAACTCCCAATATAGAGACATTAAATGAAATATCTAATTATTTTAATGTGAGTTTTGATTATCTTTTAGGAAAAAGCAATAAAAAAACAATTTCTAAGTGCTGGCTCCAGGAAAGTAATAATATTATTTTTACTGTTCAAAAATCAAACTTAAAAATTAAAAAATGCAGTATTGGAGCCTGCTCTTTTTATGGTTATGAAAGAAAAAGTTTAATTGAAATGGGACTTAGTGAATTAAGTGTTTATCTTGACAAAGCTTTGAATAATAGGCTTGAAGCTGATTTAAATAATATATTTTTCGATATTCATAAAACTAATGATGGTTTTTTATATACAGTAAAAATTATCTCACTGGAACTTTCACATAACCTTTTAACACTCCATATAACCCCCATAAAAAAAGAAAAAAGGGATGAAATTAAAGATAGAATTACAAACAAAATAGTTAAAAACAAAAAAAATTCTAAAAGTAATAATCATAAAGATTATTACAATAGAATTCAACAAAAATATATTTCAAATATTATGGCCGGTAATGAAAGCCTTGCTTTTTCTGAACTGTTAAGCTGTTTAAATAGAGATCTGGAATTAAGTGAAATTTATCTTAAAATTTTAAAACCTTCATTTGATAAATTAGACCAACTAGTAGAAAATAATAAAATTGATTTTGACGAAATATATTATTTTACTCAAAAAACTAAGGAGGTTATGGCTCAGCTCAAATTATATTTTCCAAAAAATTCGCTTGCTAACCGAAACACTGTTATTGCCTTTACACTATCCAACGAATCCCATGATATTGGATTAAAAATGATAAGCGACTATTTTGAAATTAATGGCTGGAATACAATATTTCTTGGATCTAAATCACAAATTAGTTATTTATTAAGTTATCTGTATAAATATAATCCACAAATAATTTTAATTTCGGTAGCAAATATTCAAGATTCAACTTTAGTTAAATATATAATAAAAACTATTAGAGAAATTAAATCAGTTGAAAAAACAAAAATAATTGTCGGGGGTAGAGCTTTTGATAAAAATCAAATTTCCTGGAAAAATGTTAATGCCGATGCTTATGCAGTTACTCCAGAGGAAGCTTTAGAGAAAGCAAATAGTCTGATCAATTAACTTATTGTTAATTGGGTCAGTTAAAACAACTTCATGTCTATGTTTTTTCTTGATTGTAAATTCATTAATACTGGTATAGCTTAGTTTATTTTATCCTGCTATTCTTGAATACTCACGTACATCAATCTGTTTTAAAAGATAAAATTTAAAATGCCTATTTTCTTTGAATGATCAGGCATACTCTTAAAATTTTTAGGTATTGTTCTATTGCCACAAGATTTCGTAATTCAAATAAATTGGTGATAAGAATATTATGTATTTGCTTGACTCTTTTATTTAATTTTTGGTGTGCAACCTACTTAATTAAAAAGGAGCAGGCAAATGATTTTTTTATTTATATTTACATTTCTTTCTTCACAATATTAGTTTTACAAGCGGTCAATAAAGTGATTTATCTTCTACCTTTATTCTTATACATGTTGTTATCTGCTCTTCATGCACTCTATTTATATCTATTTCGCTATTTTTAGCTGTGCCCATCCTAAAGAAATAATAAGCTCTTCTGGTATCACAACATCTTTATTTATAAAAACAAAATTTTATTCGATTCTTTTATATATATTTTTTGTTGTGTCTTCATCAGTTTCTGATAATAATACCACAAATTCATCTCTACCAATTCTGGCAACTACATCTTCAGTACTGACAAAGTTTTTAATCACCTCTGTAGCTTTTTAATATATCTATCACCGATGCTGTGACCATAATTATTATTGATGTCCTTAAATTATAATATGTTTTAAATTATCACAGCTTAAATAAACATTTACAAACTCAACAGCGAAAAATCCATTTATATTATTTTATGTCAACGAAAAATAAAATAAGAAAACTGTTATGACAGCGGTTATAAAAATTACCATCCATTAAATGTCAACGTTTAATATGCATTTAGTAAAGTTTCTACTTATCGTTGACATTTAATATTAATTTAAGCCAAAACTACTGTTAAAACAACGATATCAGGAACATTAAATGTCAACGTTAATTGTTTCTTATTTTATTTGCAGGAAAGAACTTCATAGATCAAGAATAGTTATAATAGCTGCTATTTCAGGAGGTGTCAGAATGTCAGGCTTTAATTTCAAAACTAAAGTCCTAAAAGGAAAAATAACTAAAATAATCTATCAGACTCAAAAGTCGAATTATGTCGTTCTGCTATTTAAAACAGAAAATGATAAAAAGATTACAGCAGTTGGCAACATGTCTTCACCCAAAAAAGAATACACTTATGAGCTCAAAGGTAAATTTATCAGAGATCAAAAATATGGAATCCAGTTTAGGTTTGAGAAATATAGAAGTTCAATGCCCGATAACCGAGAAGGTTTGATTAAATATCTCAAATCGGTGATGACAAAGGTAGGAGATGTTCGAGCAAATAAAATTATAGATGAACTTGGTATTGATGCTTTAGAAAAAATAAAAAATGATCCTAATCTCCTAAAACAATTTGACTTCATCAGTGATCTGCAGCTGCAGGAAATAAAAAAAGAATTATTCTCTGACGAATATCGAGCAAAATTCATCAGTTCTATCTGTAATTTAGGTTTTTCAACAAATAAGGCTAATAGTATCTGGAAGCATTATCTCAAAAAAGGAATGACACCTGAGAAAATTCTTAAAGACCTTTTAGATAATCCCTATCAGCTGATTGATGAAATCGACAATGTTGGCTTCACAAAGGCAGATAGAATTGCTCTTTCTTTAAATGACGATAAAAAGTCAATCTTTAGAATAAAAGCCACCATTGAGCACTTACTTAAGTCTGCTGAAGTAGAAGGTCACAGCTATCTGCCTAAATCAGAGCTACTGGAAAGACTGCAGCAGCTACTTGAAGTGAAAATAGAAGCAGATAGATTTGAAAAGGCAATTTCGGAGTTAAAAAAAGAAGAAAAATTGATTATTGAAGCTGACAAAATCTATCAGTACTTTCTCTATCAGGCTGAAAAGGAGATTGCTTATCAGATCAAAACCCTTATCCAGTCAAAAAGTAAAAAAGTTAAATTTAAAAATCTTGATCGGATAATAGCAGAAAAGGAAGCTGAAGCAGAAATACAATTTGCTCCAGAACAAAAAGAAGCTATTAAAAAAGCGTTAAATAATAGTATTTCTATTATCACTGGTGGCCCGGGCACTGGAAAATCACTGATCGTTAAAACAATCTGTGAAATTTACCAGAACAAAAATAAGCACCATAAAATCCATCTAGCCAGCCCAACAGGTAAAGCAGCCACCAGATTGGAAACTCTGACTAATATTAAAGCAAAGACAATTCACAGGCTATTAAACTTTCGTGGTGAGGGATTTGATGAACACTTTGTACTTGCCCATCCCGGACTTTTAATTGTCGATGAGTTTAGTATGTGTGACATCCCTTTAGCCTATCACCTTTTTTCTGCCGTTAATGCTAATTTAAAGGTAGTTTTTGTGGGAGATACTAATCAGCTCCCGAGTGTTGGCCCGGGCAATGTGTTGAAAGATATGATCAGCTCAGGGATTATTCCTATTACAGAGCTTAAGGAAAATTTTAGACAATCTGATGAGGGAGTAATAATTCCTTTGGCCAAAAAAATTACCGAAGGAGAGCTGCCTCAACTAAATGATGGCCCGGACTTTGTCTTCAAAAAAATTAAAAATGAAGAATCTGCTCTCGAAGAGATTATGGCTGTTTTTAGACGGTTAGATCGAAACTTTAATATCTTTAATATACAGGTTATTTCACCGATAAAAAATGGTGTACTTGGTGTTAATAATCTCAATAAAGAAATTAGAGCCTGTGTTAATCCTGCTGTTAGCTCAAAGCCTTCAATTGGTCCATTTAGGCTTGGTGATAAAGTAATGGTAATAAAGAACAACTACGATAAAGAAGTCTTTAATGGGGAGTTTGGACAGGTTATCAAGGTCAATAATAAAAGATCTCTTGCTGTAAAAATTCATGAATCAGAAAGAGTCGTTAACTTCAAATCTGATGAGCTAAATTACCTCAGACATGCCTATGCCTGTACTGTTCATAAAAGCCAGGGTAGTGAATTCCCGTTCTTAATTATGGTCTTGAGCAGCTCTCACAATATTATGCTCAGGAGGGATCTGCTATATACTGGGATTACTCGAACCCAAACGAAGTTGATGCTTCTAAGTGATTTGAACACTCTCAAGAGAGCGATAGATAATAATATTGTGGAGAACAGATACAGCTCCTTACTGGAGTATCTTAAGTTTAGCAACTTTGTTTCCATTGGTGATACTGTAAAGCTCAAAGACAGACTGAATGATGAGGTTATTGAATATAAGGTAGTCGAAGAAGATGAAGCTGATGTTTTTAATTCTAAGATCAGTTTTAAATCTCCAATTGGTAAAGCACTGCTCAAGCGAGAGGCAGGAGATATGTTTGAGCTCACTACAAATGGTAATAGAAATGTTTATGAAATCTTAAGTGTGAACTCTAACTGATCTACTCAGTGTTTACTCATCTACCAAAGCTTTTAGCAGCAGTGACTTTAGCTTAAATGCAATCTTCTATCAAGTGTAATTAAATTGACAAATCTTATTTTCTGTTAGGATAGGTTTTAGCTTTCTTTTTTTAAACCCATTGAGGAGAATCACTTTTTCGCTGCAATTATTGTTTAAGCGATTTTTTGTAAACTTTTTATTTTTTTATCCCAACAGGCATTTGAGTAACAGCTGCTTTTTCATTTTCTTTTCAAATCTGAGACCAGCATTTTATTTTTTGTCAGGATAAAAGTTTTAAGCATTAACTTTTTCATCAGAACCATTTTGCAATAACGCTTTTTAAATGGTATCAAAACCCAGCTCATTTCATTTGCTTATCATTTCTTGTGCTTTATAAAATTAAAAGAGAGACAGGAAACTAGATACAGTTATCCCCTTTGCATTAGACAAGAAGAAAAGAGTTAACCCTTCATAACACTTTGCTATTACTGGGTTAGTGGTCTTTTCCTATTGCCTAATTTAGAGAGATAACTTGTAGAATTCAGGAACATATTATAAGATATGACGAGGTCTTCCTATCTACAGATGGCTTCTTGTCACCATGAGAGCCTTGACCAATAATTGGTACGTGCTTAGGTCCAGCTTTATCATCGTAGATCAGAATGAGTATTAACTCTATGCCCCCTTACATTGCCATAGGTGTTCATCCCAATCACTTGCTCTCTTACCCCCTGCTTACTCCTCCATAGCCTTTCATGCAATACGGTAGTTACATTACTTAGATACAGCTTTCAGCACTGGGACGGGTTGCTCTTTAATCCGAGTAGTCTAACGGCTCACCAGCGGTGGCCTACTGTAACACTTTGTGCTATAATCGCCTCACGGCTCACTCAGTGGCTAAATTTACCCTTAGCTAAGGCGGTAGTTATATCCTCACCTGCGGTGCCCTTTTTTTGGATTCTGCTAAAACATGTGGGCGTAACATGGCCTTCTTTTTTGTTGGTGTGGAAAAGAAATGAAAAACCTTGATATCCCTGGCGACCAGAAGCTCAGGGTGAATCTGTTTGGTGTACAAAAATTACCGATAATTTCTGCCAGACTCAATTCTATATTCAGTTTTGTTGACTCATTTTTTAACACTCTTTAATTATAAAACAAATTGATTACTTTTGTTATACTTCGATCAATATTTTTTTAGAAAAAAATCTTCTTTTTTAGTTAGAGAGCTTATAATCCTTGTTATATCAACAACTATAAATTTAAATTATTTTTTAATTTTCTCTAAAATAATTATTTTTATAGCAATCAAGAGCAATTTTAGATTAAGTTTCTCTCCTTCATGCTCACATAATTATCTCTAGAACCCACTATAATATGGTCCATAACTTTGATCCCGATTATATCACCTGCCTTAATTAATTTCTTAGTTACCTGAATATCATCATTGCTTGGATCTGGAATTGAGCTTGGATGATTGTGTCCTAATAAAATAGCAGCTGCATTCTGCAAGATTGCCCTTTTAAAGACCTCTCTTGGTGATACCAGACTAGATGATAGATTACCAATCGAAACCTCAAATACCCCTGTTATTTGGCTCTGGACATCCAGTGTAATTATTGCAAAGACTTCTTCAGTTCTCTTGTCCAGATCTAAAACATCAATAAACACATTTTTGGCACTTTCAGGATTATTTACCTTTCTTTCTAGATCATATCTGCCACCCTTTTCTTTAACAACTCTCAATGAATATTTTTGGATATTTATCATTTTTATCAATCTCCTTTTTATTTTGATTTAAGTTTAAAAACTAATGTTCGCTTAGTTGAAATAAAAAAACACTCTACAGGGCTAACTGCAAAGCGGCTAATTTTTAGGTAATATTATTCTTTGATCTTCATAAATCAAGCTTTCGATTTTATTAACTTCTTTAATTGCTGCTACAACAAGTCTAATATCAAATTCACTTTCAATATCTGCGGCTATATTCCAGAGAGTGTCTCCCTGTTCTACTGTATAGACCAGCTCCCAATCATGCAGCTTTACAAAGTCTTCTAATCCAGGTTGTTTTATTATTGAAAGGATAATCACCAATACTAGACAGATAAGCACCAACTCCAATAATTTACTCATTCTTCTCCTCCAATCTCTATATATAGAATCTTTATCCCGACAAAAATTAAATAAATCACCTCCTTCTTTTTTAATAGGTCAACAAATGCAAAAAGGCCCACCGCTAATTAAAGCAGTGGACCTCTTAAATGTTATTCATTTATGTTAACACCCTGCCCTCTGCAGGCCAGGGTGGGGCTCGAAACAAAACTTTTAGGTATTAAAGTTAATAATAGTTGCGGTCACGAAATAACTCATTTTTGCTATTTATATAGAGTGATTCCATAAAGTTTAATATAATTGTTGTAAATAACTCACTGTTATTTCAAGAATATTCGTTATTTTCGCTCCATGATTATACTCTACACCAATTCTATTACTTTTTAAATAGTTGCAATAACTTTTTGTGAAATAAAATTAGATTCCATAATAATTGAAAACTGACCCGGCTAAACTTTAGATTATATTGTTTATCCTTTACATAAATTGGATTTGAAGTGTTACAGACAGGCACAAAGCACATATAGGTAGTGAACGACAATAACTAGCCAAATAGATATTTTTAAAAACTCAATTAGCTTTATATCCTTTATATTTGGCTATATACAGCACTTATGCTTTAAACATCTAATTGTGTGCATTCAACTCCAAAAGCTGTAGATGAGCTTTTAAATAGTTATTTAATAGCGGGAAACACCACCTCTTGTCCAATTAGTTTATTTTTTTAATTTTAAACCTAACTGCTAAAATATCTGAAATTAAGATTCCCGAAATAACAGGGTTGAATGAAGGTACTCTCGGGTAGAAACATAAAAATAGAGCTATTTTTACTTAAATTTTAGCTTATTTTTCCCTAAACCTCTGCTATTTCAGGCATTATAGCACTTTTCAAGTTTATTTATGCATGTTTCATCGGGTGGAAACACCACTTTTAGGGCATTGACAAGCCTTTTTCTACTAGCTGTGGGACGGTTTTATATTCAATATCGGGTCCAAATATTATTGTATTTTCATTATCTAAAAGTTTATTTAATGATAAAAAATCAAACAAAATATTTTTATTTAAAATATCCCAACGACTTTCTCCTTCTTTTGTCCAGAAAACTATATATTTATTCATTCTTTAATACCTCCTCTCTAAGCTGCATTTTCTTCATTATTTAGCATATCATTAACAATTCTCATAGCATATTCCAGCATATTTTCTTGTTCTAAGTATTCAACAATTTTCATATTCCTTTTTTTAGCTCTAGCTTTGAGGTTAATTCCTTGGTTTTTATTTATTCTTCCATAAACTTTACCATAAGCAACTGGAAATCCAATCTGTTTTTTTAGTGCTAAAGCTTGAACTGAACTTGTAAAAGTCTTCCTAAGTGTTGCTGTATCTTCTACAGAAACTATTTTATTTACATAATCCAAATTCTTCTGTTGCTGTTCAACAATTTTCTTATGTTTATCTAATTCCATTTGATATTTATTTTGGGCTCGCTTCATTTCTTTTATTTCTTTTTTAGTTAACTTCATACTTTTGAACATATTTTCAATTACAACTAAATACGGATCATCAAACTGCTCTACACTTACATAACCAGTTCTTCTTAATTCTTTAATTACTTTTCTAACAAACATTCTAAACTCTCTAGCCTTTGGTTGATTTGATAGCATTGTCACTTCATATATTCCATCTTCATTGAAAACCCTAGTATTTCTAAGCTTGCCGTCAAGTGACTTCAGTTTGAAGTCGGTTGAAAACTCTTTATTTCTTAAGTATGGATTCCTTGTTAACATAGTGTTTATAGCAGTTCTTGGATTGGCATATTCCAAAACTTCACCAAGCTGTTCAGCTGTCATAAAAACTTCATCTGAGTTTTCATCTCTGTAAAAATCACAATTCACAATACCAAACTTTTCTTCCTTAACTTTGCTTAACTCTATTACATTATTCATTTTCATTTCTCCTCTTATAATTTTAGTTTATTTTTATATTATTTCGTAGTCGATCTAACCGACCACGGATTTTACAGCTCTATATCGTATTCTTCTTTGGCTAACTTCACTACAGGTCTGACAAGATTTTGAAACTCAAGTGCTTTATACTGATTAGATGTCATAACTACTTCAAGCAATCCATTTTCAGTTAGATGCAGATCATCATTTTCATCATAAAACATGTATTCATCAAAAACTTCATCATCAAAACATTTAACTGGTATATCATTTTCAATATCTGCAGGTCTTTTATACTCAAGATAATATGCTATTTCTTCTGTGCTTTTCCCAACCAATTCCCTTAACTCATCCAGTATCTTTCTAATTCTGTCGAAATATATTTTCAACTTTCATTCATCTCCTTAAACTTATTTTTTAGCTTATCCAAGTTCACAAACAATTACATTCTTAAAATGACTTTCTCAATCTTTATTTCAGCATTCATTGGTTTTCGATTATTATCCCAACATAAAATAAAAAGCTGCCGCTTTTTAACCAGCCTTTTTTTGTTTTGAAAGGATGGTTTTAATCTGAAAGTTTACAGTTAATAATTCTTTTCTAATTAAATTAATGCTTTAAACTCTTTTTTCTAAAACCATCCCACCAAAAACAAGTTAGTTAATTTGACAGCATTGACAGTATTGACAGCATTTAATATTTTATAAACTCTAACACTCTATAATTTAAAAGATCACAAGTTGAAATTTACTGTCTTTACTGTCTTTACTGTCTTTACTGTCAAAATATCACTTATATAAGTGAATATATCTCTTACTTTTTTTATCTTTACCTGTCTCTACGCCAATACCCATGTCATTGAAATATTCAAGATTAGCTTTAATTTTTCTGGTAACCCATGCAACTGATAAAGTATCTTCTATTTTTATATCTAACTCTTCTGCATAAACTTTCATGGTTTCTAAAACCTCTGATGCAGATGCTTTTATAGCACCTTTTTCTTCAACATAAAGCTTTAAAGCCTTAATAAAAGCACTCGGACTATGAAAACTTTCTAATCTATTATGAATCATATCAAAATAGCTTGACTCAAAATATTCTTTGTCATAACCTAATGCAACAGCAATAGCAGTACCCCATTCAAAAAAATCAGCCATTCTGGGAAGATGCTCAAATTCTAAGGTCTCTTTTATCAACATTGCTTCTGCTATAACTTCAAAAAATCCACTTACAATTGACGGTCTTTTTTCTTCAAAAAGATTATGTAATTTATTCTCACTTAATCTATCTCTGCTGGAAATAGGATCTAATTCTATTATTATTGAGCGATCCATTAAATCTGATTTAGGAATTTTATAATCGATTCCATTCAGTGCTACACAATGTTTTATATTATAGAAGACATCCTGATCATCTTTGAATAATTTTCTTTTTGCTATCCCAGCACCTGTAGAAGCACGACAAAGTATATCAGATTCTTGTTTGCTAATCTGCGAAATATTATCAAACAATGCAAACCAATTATGTGCTAAATTCTGTTCTAAATCTTTATTTAATGTTATAAGCTCAGGCATAGCTGGATCTACAATTCTTTTAATTATTCGAGATAAATTACTTTTCGCAGTTCCTTTAACCCCTTTTAAATGTAGAACTGCGTGTGGAATGTTTGGAATTAGAACAGTAGCAATATATACTAATAAGAACATTGCTTTTGGAGAATCTTTATCTATATTTATAAAATTCAATATCTCTTTTGCATCTTCCACTGATGCTTTCTCAACAATTTTTTGTTCATTCATTTGGATATACCTCTTAAACATCACTGGAGAATCACTTTGTTCTATAATTTCCCACTTTCCATGTGTTATTCGAACCTGCTGCCACTTTTTATTGCATAAATCATAATAAATATCACCTTTGTGCTCTGCCACTCGTAAAAAAAGATCTTGTTTTTTGCAATTAGCTCTCGCCAATGCAATAAGATTACTAACTGCTGTTTCTATGGTTCCATCTGTTACTGGCTCATTATAACGGTTAATATAATTAAGTCTTATCCATCCTTTACCATTCATACTAATTGGCCTTACTTCTGTAATGTCTTTATTTTTTACTTTACTCCAAGGTTGTTCAAGTTGGTCAACTACTATTTCTTCACTTTTGTCGATAATTTCATTCATGACCCTTTTTGCTTTACTATTTCCATACATTTTTTCAATCATCTATTAATCTTACCTTTCTTTTTATTTTTTTGTTAATATAAATTGTACTTCTCATTCCATTTTTAATCGGTGTATAATAACCTTTCATATTTCCCATCCCTATTCTCATTTGTATATAAATGCCTTTTATAAACTGGTGAGTCGCTTAAATTTTCTATAATCTGATCATATTCATTCTTGAGTGAATCATAAATTTTTAAAGAACGATGAACACTAATTGCTAGATCGCCCAGATCTTTAAACTCTGAATTTAACGAGTCATTAAATGCAAGATTATCTATCGCATATCTACCAATAAATAGTTCAGTTTTTCCATTTAATTCACCCTGATAAACATAATCTAAAAGATATTTTTCATTTAACAGCTTTTCTATAATTTCATTTTCATTAAAATAACCAAGCACTTCAACCAGATCTTCTAACAACATTGTCACATCATCATATTCACGCAGTTCATTTACATAAAAATCAACGAGTTGTCCCTTATATTCTATTTCTCTGTACTTATTGAATTTTGTCATCTTTTACCTCCATTGTATTTTATATTGCAATCTTGCTAATAAATAAATCAGTATAATAAGCCTTAATTAGTTCAGCAAAATTATTGAATTTAATCAGCTCTGAAAACCCATAAAAGGCTGTCTTATTACCCTTCTTTCTGAGTGCCGGACTCAAAATCCCATCATCATCTTGATACTTCAATAACGTTTCTCTCGTGGCCAAACCACATATATAAAAGAAATGATCATTAACTTTCAAGTTGATTATTTCCGGGCGTTTTGGTTTCTTATGTATTACTGGTAGTTTACCCATCTCCACTGTCTTAATCCCGATATTTAAATTAAGTTTTGTTAAATCTGCTTTATTGTAAAATTTAGCTGCACCAACAGTCCAATTAACAAATTGCTTCTGTATTAACTCTTCTACAGCAACTTCTCCTAAAATTCCAGTCAAAAACCGTTTGCTCATTTTATTATTATCTCTAAAATAACTTTCATCATCTTTTTTTGCTCTGACGATATTTTTTACAAATGAATAAACTTTGTCGACCCGACTATTCGGAATAGTTATTTTTGTAAACTCATTTAAATAAGGATTTACACATTTATGAAATTCTTTAATAAAAATTCCTCCTTTCCAAGAATTTAAATTCTAAATATAGCTTATGTCTAATTGATTACTTTTTCTATACTTTGATTAGTATTTTTTTATTTTTTCTTATTTCATAATCTCAAATAACGTTCTTAAGCCCCGTTATATCAACAAATATTTTTTTAATGAAAAATTAAATTAATTTGTAAAAATGTAAAAAAATTATTTTACTCTTAAATTTTTCTCTAAATCAAGCTTTTATCAGCTATTTTTTTATATTGATGGTATAAAACAAGCTAATAAGTTGGCAATAAAAAAAGACCCACTTTAGCAATTATTACAGCTGCTAAAATAGGTCTAAAAAAGAGAGAGCCTTATTCAATTTTTATTAACATTTTCTAATAACTTTTTCAAGAGTTAAGCTAATTTTTTTATTTAATTCATTGACCAGGTTGTACCTCTCCTGGATAAATCAACAATTTCTTTCTTTTTTAAACGAGCTAAATTATTTGAAATAGCACTATTAGTTTCTCCAATTTTTTTACTCAGTTCATCAACTTCAAGACTATTCTCTGATTTCAAGTAATAAATTAATACCGCCTGCAGCTCACCTCTTCTTCGATACTCAGAAGTCCTTTCAATATCTTTTGAAGGTATTCTATATGGATTTCTCAGTGGGATCTTATTGATAAAGTCATCTTTTGATTCTTCTTTTATAGCTAGATACTCTCCGTATTTATGTTGAATATAAATATGATGTAGACCTAATTTTTTCAATTCTTTTATGACTGTATTCAAACTACCTCTATTCTTAGTAGTGATCATAAATAAATCTTCACCTGAAGCTGTTTTATAAGTAAGTCCTGTTATATCAAACAAGCCTGCAATATATTCTCTCGGAAAATCTACTTCTATATTATTTTTGGGAAACCCTCCAAAAATCTTTTTTAATTTATCCTGAAGGGATTTACTATTATAACTTAACTGGTAACGCTTGCTTTTAGTATCCTTTCTAATAACCTCATAAAGCTTCGGCTGTATATTAAAAGCCTTGTCTAAATTATCCTTTAAAATTTGAGCAAAAGGGGCTTCTCCTGGATCAATCTCTGTAACTACAGTTCCCTTTTTTAAAAATGTTCCTTTGCCGTGTAAAACTCCAACAGCATAATTGAAATACTTCTGATCAATAATTACACACTCTAATAAATGCATTTTGCCACCACATTCTCTCGAACAATATTTTTGACCTGGTTTTAGTTTTTTACCACAGATACAGTTAGCCATTTTACCACTCCTCAACTTTTACATCGCTATTTAAACTCCAGCTATCATTTTTCTTTGCCTTCGATATCTCACCTTCATCAAATAACTCTGCCAGTTTTTGAGTAATCTGACTACCAGAAGTCTCTAGTCTTTCTGCTAATTCTTTATTACTTAAATCAGTTTCTGCCATAATGAGTTCTAAAACTTCTATTCTAAAATCTCCTCTCGGGCGATAAGCATAAAACTCATCGTGGTCCAACGCAGCTTCTACAGCTTGCTTTTTCTTCGGAAACTTTAGTTTAATTCTATTTGCAAAAACTTCTGTATCAATACTCCAAATTCTCAAATAATCTGTCTCAGTTAATTCTTCCCATCTATCATCTTCAAAGGTGCTCACATTATAGCGTGATATTCCCACCTCTTCTAAAGCAGCTTTAACAAAATCAATATTGTGATTAGATTTCTGAGAAAATATACAATCCAGTCTTCCCTCTTCAAACTTAGCATAACCATCAGTATCCCACACTCCTGCCAGCCACTCTTCAGGATAATTTAATTTCTTTGGGATTGACCACAAGCCTGTTGTTGAATCTTTATACTGAGAAATTAATTTTGTCAGCTTTTTGGATTTAAAATGTAAGATTTTCATTGTACCATCTTTTTCAGTATGAATAGTAGGTTTAACATTGAAAGTTTTAGCTCCTAACTCATAAATGGTCTGCAAAAACTCCTTCTCTTCAGCATGGATTGAAATCCGAACTAAATTGTGATCTTTTCTAACATTTCCATCTCCCTGAATCACCCCAACTAAGTACTCAAAATCTCTCTGGTCTGTAAACATTTAATTTCCTCCTGTCCAAATATGATTTTTAAAATAAAAGTTTTAATATTTTGAATCTTAATATCAAAAAAATTTCTTCTCTCACTTTTTCTAAGGGGGTGGGGCTCCGAACGTTTTTCTTTTTAGATTGTTATACTAATAGTTGGGGTCACGAATTTTTTAGATTTTTGATTTTCTATATAGCTTTTTCCAGCAGCTTTTTATATTGTTGAAAGGATAATACAATAAGAGCTCCACCATCCTAACAGAAAGATAAACAAATTGCTCATTCTCTCATACAAACTCTATCTATTTTAATTTAATGTGCTCTTTTCTAGTATTAATAAACTGGTTAATTGGATTAAACTCCTCAAAGTTTTCTTTTAAATCTTCACCGTACATGTTAACATACTTTCTCACCATTTCCATATTACTATGGCCCAGGATTTTCTGCAGCCTAAAGATATCACCACCGTTCTTAATCCACCTTTTGGCAAAGGTATGGCGGTATAAATGGATAGAAGTCTTATCTACTCCTCGTTTCTGATTATAGGAAGGAATAGCAGAACTAATTCCTTCAGCGGTTAACTTCTCACCATAAATTGAACAGAAAAGATACTGGTCTTTATCTTGATTTAAAAAGGTCAGATACTCCTGTAGGATTACTATCAGCGATTTTGCTATGGGAATTATTCGCTGCTTTTTATTCTTAACCTCCCGGAGGACTACATAGCCATCATTTAGATCAAGATCACCAATCTTAATATTTCTAACAGTCCTTGAACGATTCCCGGTGGCTAGAAGCCAATTTGTTAAAACCCAGTTTCTATACTCTGCAAATCCACAGCTTTTAATGTTTGGCTTTTTTAATAACCTTCTTAACTCATCATCTGTATAGGTCATTTTAATCTTTTCTGTTTTTCTGAGCATCTTGATCTTAAAGCTTTTTAAATAACCCAGATCCATACAGTGATATAAAAAAGCCCTTGTTGCTCTTAAATAAGTATTTATAGAACTGTTAGATCTGTCTCCTTCTTTCAAGTGAAGAATGTAGTCAGTAATAACTTCACTGTCAACTTGACTTATTAAAACAACATCATCTTCTAAGAGAAAACCATTGAACCTTTTGAAATTATTATTGTAATACCTCAGGGTTCTCTCACTTAAATCTTTTGCTTTACAAAACTTAATAAATTTTTCATAAGCCTCTTCCACAGTCATCCGATCACTGTACTTAATTAGGTTCATTTTAGGCATAAAAAAACCCCCGAATTTAATAAATTCGTAGGGAATAATTGACACTTCTTATTAAGTTAAATGAACCTAAATAATCAGACGGCTTGAAAGCCTGTATTTTTTGGAAATCCCCGTCATTAAGGGCTTTACACGTCGAACCCCTAGCCTTCTGATCCGTAGTCAGACGCTCTATCCAGTTGAGCTACAGGCGCATTATTTTGCTGGTGTTATTTCCAGCGCAACAATAAATATTATAACAGTTACTTTTATCTTCGTCAAGTCCTTTTTTAAGAAAAATTATATCCACTGACCTGACAACTATTATGAGCTGTTTTAAGCATCAAAACTTCTGATTCAATTATTCCTGCGTGTGTTTAGACTATATTATTTTAATTGAAAAGTCAAGATTTTTAATCCTGATCGGATGAGGTTTTAAATCAATTAAAATAATTTAACCTCTTTATCTTCTTTGTGAATATGATTAACCCAACAATTTAGAACCTCCTATTGTCGTATTTAAAATTATACTGATTGTAAAGATAATGTTTTTCTATTTAAAATCATGAATTATAGAATAAAGGTATTCTTTCTCTTCAAAAAGTATAGGTTGACTGTAAACCTCTACATCTTTAATATTTCCATTAACTATTTTATGTTTGAAATTAAAATAATTTTTTTCTTTTTCTCTGGCTTCTTTCATTTCTTTTATAACTTCTTCTCCACTTAAAATATTTATATCTGTTATTTTCATTGAAGTCAATTCATCTTTGCTCCAACCATAAAAATATACAGCTGCAGGATTAGCATCAACAATATCACCACTATCAGGATCAATAATCAACATAGCTGTAATTTCATTTTCAAAAAGTGCCTTATATCTGTCTTTAATATTTTTATATTTCCTTTTTGTATTTTCAAGTTCGCTTATATCACGATAAATAACATAATAACCAGCATTTTTACCTTCTAAAAAAATAGGAAAAGCTTGGATAGAAACTTCAATTTTTTGTTTATTATCTTTCTCTCTTATAGTTCTGGAAATGACCTTTTCTCCATTACTTAACCTGTTTATATAGTTTTTAGTCTCTAGTATTTTTGTTTCTGGAACAATCTTCTTAATATTATTGCCTATTAGATCTTTTTTGCTATATTCGAACATCTCAATGAAATAATCATTTACCCTAAGAATATTAAAGTTTGCATCCAAAATTACTATTCCTTCATTTGACTGCTTAAATAAATCTTCAAAATATTCTTTTTTACCTAGTAAATATTTTTTATTTCCAGAAGTGTTTATTTCATTTTCTAAAACTTCTTTTCTTAGTTTATCAACTTTATTATCTTTTATTATCTTAACAAAAGCCTCGACTACCCGTGGGGAAAATTGACTTCCTTTATTTTGATGCAGCTCAAGCAACGCTTCTTCTATGCTTAGAGGTTTTCGATATGCCCTTTTAGATAGCATTGCATCCCAGGCATCAGCTACAGCTAAGATTTGAGATATTATGGGAATTTCTTCTCCTGAAATCCCTTCTGGATAGCCACTTCCATCCCATTTTTCATGATGGTATAAAATGTATTCTGAAATGGGAGTTAAGGACCCTGAATCAGATAAAGCTTCACTACCCCAAACTGGATGTTTTTTTATTAATTTATACTCGCTATCAGTTAATTTACCATTTTTATTTATGATATCCAAAGGCACTAATAACTTACCAATATCATGGACAAGACCTGCCCAATAAGTGTTTTTAACTGTCTTTTTGGGGAGATCCATCTCTTTGGCAATTGCCGAAGCTATTTCTGCTACATTTTCTGAATGTCCCTTTGTATATAGATCATACATCTCCATGATTTTAATGATAGAAGTTATTAATTCCCTGGTGAAATTGGTCTGTAAATTATCAAATCTTTTGAATGCAAAAAACGCAGAAGCCAGTGTGGAAAAAGACTCTATAATCTTACGAGTGATATCACTGAATTCACCACTGCTATTTTTTTTAATATCAAGAGCTAACCTACCAACTACCTGGCTGTCAACAGTAATATTTATATAAAGCGAATCTTTAATTGGTTTTAAAGCTTTTTTTAAGATCTCTCGTTGAGGTTTTTCCATCTTATTTAAATTCAGAAAATAATCTTTAGTATTATAGATTTTCTTACCCTTATAATTATAAAGTAAATCTTTTTCTATTTCTAACTCTTTTAACAATTCAATGTCATGACCTACAGCATCTGTAAACTTATATTTATCATTTTCATTTATAATAACCATTTTACCATAGTCTGCTTCAGGTGCAATTTCAATAGCATGTTCTAACAGGTCAGAAAAGAATTCTTCCTCACTAATATAAGTTTTATTTTCAATATTTGATACAAGTTGAACCATATTTACAAATCTTTGATTAAGTAAGTTTATTTCTTCAAATGACTGTTCCAGCTCCTCATTCATTGCCATAACTTCCTCATTAAATACAGAAAGCTGTTCGTTTGATGAAGCAAGCTCCTCTTTTTGATCTCTTAGCTCTATTTCCTTTTCTTTTCTATCTGTAATATCAATAACAAAACCCTCGATTTTAGTATCACCACTGTTGTTAACAGAAACTACTTTTGCATTCATGCTTACCCATAATTTTTTACCATCAATTTTATAAGCCTGGTACTCAAAATTTTTGATTTCATTGTCTTTTTTTAATTTCTCTAAAAGTTTCTGCCTTTTTTTCGAATCAACATAAAAATCTTTGCTAAGATATTTGTATTCTTTTAAAATTTGCTCAACATCTTTAGCTCCCAGCATTTCTGCCATGCTGGAGTTAATATACTCAATTTTATCATTGAAGGTAGTTCTAAAAATTCCTATAGGAGCCTTATCAAGAAAATCAAAATATTCTTCTGACATATTCTTATATATACTACTGTCATTATCACTCACTGATTAACACTCCCTTTTTAATCTTTCTTTTCTTATTTTTGTTTTACATTCTAATAAAAAACTATTTAAGGCAACAACTTTACTATTAACTAATTCTTTATATCCATTAAAAATCATTTATTGCTTTAATTTATTAAATTAAGTTAGCTGACTATATTTTTAGAGACCATACCTTATTAAAAAGGTTTGGTCTCTAAAATGTATTAATAAAGTTTATATAGCTAAGACTTACAAGTTAAATTTATTGATCACTTCTGTTAAATCAACAGCCATTTTTGTTAAGTCTTCTGAGGCATTCACAATTTCTTCAGTAGAAGCACTCTGTTCCTCACTGGCAGCTGCTACCTCTTCTGCATTACTGGCTGCTTCTTCACTAACCGAAGCTATTTCTCTAATTGTTGCTTCAACATCTTTACCATTTGAACTTACTCTTTCTGAGCGATCATTAATATTTTCAATTAAATCTCTTAATCTTACAGCTGCTGAATTAATTTCTTCAAAAGACTTACCAGTATTTCTAATCGCATAAACACTGCCATTTACTACTTCTTCGGTAGCATCCATCCGATTAACTGCAGCTCCAACTCCATTTTGAATCTCTTTTACCAGGCCGCCAATCTGGTTTGTAGCATCTTCTGATTCTTCTGCTAACTGTCTTATCTCGTCAGCAACAACAGAAAACCCTCTTCCAGCTTCTCCTGCTCTGGCAGCTTCTATAGCAGCATTCAAAGCTAAAAGATTAGTTTGAGCAGCGATATTGTTAATTAACTCCACAATTTCTCCAATTTCATTTGATAAATCTCCCAAATTATTTATTGTTCCTGCTACCTCTTTAGTATTACCCCTAACATTTTCTATCTGTTCAACAGAGTTTTCTATTGAATCATTACCGTCTGCAATATTATTCATAACCTTATCTGCCTGGTCTTCCATATCTCTTGACATCAGAGTTACATTTTGAATCTGATCTATCAGTTCATCAATTTTGCTTGTTGTCTCTTCGACCTGAGCTGACTGTTCTTCTGCTCCAGATGCAACCTGCTGAATAGACTGACCAACCTGGGTTGCTGCAGTTGCTACTTCTTCACCTGAGGCTGAAAGTTCTTCACTTGAAGCTGAAAGATTCTCAGCAATTTCTGTAACTTTAGTAATTATCTCATTTAAATTTTCTTTCATTTTATTCAAGGAAGAAGCTAAAGTTCCTATTTCATCATCTCTATCTATTTTAACATCATCAAGTGCCAAATTACCTTTTGAAATTTCATTAGCCATAGAGACTGCTTTTAAAATTGGATTGGCAATATATCTGGCTATAAAATAAGTTGTAATCATACCTATGATTACAGCAATAACAGCAATCAAAATACTCATGTTCCTGGAAGTAACCAATTCTGCTAAAACATCACTCTCATCTGCTGTCATAGCTACAACCCAACCTCCAATCCCAACTGGAGCATAAGCCAATTCTTTTTCCACTCCAGTATATGTATATTCTCCAGTTCCAGACCCACCTTCTATCATTCTATCTGTTAAGTTTTGAAGTTCGGTCTGACCTGTTAAAACATCTGTATTACCTATATACTGTTCATCTGGATGAGCTATTGTTCTTTTTTCTTGATCAATGATCCATCCATAACCAAAACCATCAATCTCCATATTTTTAATTAAAGTCTGTAAATACTCACTTTTTACTGTAGCTCCCATTACTCCAAGCAGATTATTATTATCAATTATTGGGGCCGCAATAACAATAACTTTTTCACCAGAAATTCTACTTGTCATAGGAATAGAGATAGCTGTCTCCTTGGTTAATAATACTTCTTGAAAGTATAAGCGATCACTAATGTCAATACTACCCCCATTCAAGATATTTCCAGCACCATTAGTATCAACAATTAAAATAGATTCTATATTTGGGTTGTTAATCTGCGATAAGAATTCAGACTGCTCTAGCCAGTTCATAGATTTAATTTTTTCTGTATTTGAAAAGTCTTCTACTTGAGTTTCTAAGCCAGAAAGCCATTCGAAAATAATCTGTGCATTCTGTTCCGCACTGTTCAATGAGCTGTTAGCTGTCGAACTTTGGATAAGATCACTAATAAAATAGTTAAATGCAATAGAGGTACCAGCCATCAAAACCAAGATCATAACTGCAATGATAAGAACCATTTTCCCTTTTAAGCTTTTAAACATTTTACTCTCCCCTTGTCATGTTTTAATTAATTAATTAATAAAACACTTGAGACAAAGCTAAAAGTCTAATCATCTTTTCCAAGTAAAAAGTTTTAAAGTCAAGAAATTGTTAGGCCGCCTTATTAACAATCTTTATTAATAAAAGTAATAATTTTCCTTTATTAATAAAAAAATAAATACTTCTCGCTTAATTGCGTAGTATTTATTCAGTACTGTAACATTTTTATCACAGGCAACCTGGCAGTCATAGACTTAATTTCCTTAGACCCATAGCTTTGCGTCATCATTTTTCAATGATTTTGCCAAATATTTAATAAAATTAATTATATGTTAATTATATAACATACTTTTACAAAATAAAACACTAATTTTGAGACAAAATTTAACTTTTTTCGACAATCAACTATTTATAAATTATTTTTCTTCAATAATTTATCTTCATACATATTCTTATCAGCTTTATTAAATATTTCCTTAATATCTTGTTTAGAATTGCTTTTAACTGCTAAACCAATCCCAAAAGAAAGTTTATTCCCCTCAACATCAATCTTCTTGCTTTCTTCCCTAATTCTTTTTACAATTTTCTCAGCATTTTTTTTAGAAGTTTGGGGAAGAATAATTGCAAACTCATCACCGCCAAATCTAGCTAAAACATCTCCTTCTCTCAAGCTTGACCTAAGCACCTCTGCTGCTTTTTTTATTAATTTATCTCCAGCTAAATGACCGTAAACATCATTGATCATCTTCAGACCATTTACATCAATAACTAACATGCTTAATGGCAGCTCATCTTTATTATTAAGCCTCTTTAACTCCTGATCAAAATAAGCTCTATTGTATAGTCCGGTTAGCTGATCATTATAACTTAAGTACTCAAGCTTCTTTTCTTTAATTCGTAGCTTTGTTAAATCTACCTGCATCGATAAAATACCAGTTCCTCTATCAGGCAGTTTAATCTTAGTTTCCTTAAAATGAGTATAATAATGCTCTCCATTTTTATTAATATTATCAAGATTAAACTCTAAGTCCTCTCCTCCTAAAATGGTATCGATATGTTTTTTGGCCTGTTCAATTCGCTCTTCAGTAACTAACTTATTAAAAATATTATCTCCTACTAATTCATCTTTACTGAAACCAGTCATTTCACATAATTCCTCGTTAACTTCCAGAATATTACCTTCTGAATCTTCAACCAGCATCCCAATTGGAGCACTATTGAAGATTTTTTTATATTGTTTTTCCTTGGTTTTTAAAGCCAATTCAGCATTTTTTCTTTCAGTAATATTTTCATGCATAATTAATACTCCCGCAGCAAAGGGCGTTACTATCAGTTTAAACCAGGCATCCTCTTTAAGTAAACCATCCGGATATTCTAGCTCAAACTTATTTTCCCTATTTTCAATAACAGCTTTAATCCCGGATTTAATATCTGAAATTATTTCTGCAGAGACATTTTTGATTTTTTTAATAAGTTTTATATAGTTTAAGCCTACACTATTGTTCTTTATATTCTTTTCGATTTTTGAAACATATTTCTTCCAATCATCATTTATAAAAATTATTTCTAGATCTTTATTCAAAATCACACTCTTATATGCTAGAGAATTAAGAAAACACGGTGTGTCACAAAGCACTTTAATCACCTTCTAAAAATTTTATGAAATAATAATCTAAAGTTTATTATATCACTCAGCTTAATAAGGGTAAAGTTTAAAAAGGGGGGAAGCATTTTAATTTAATCAAATAAATTTCGAATTAAATTAATTTTCCAGTCATCGACATTTACTATAATGAAACTACTTTCTGCCCTTGTTTAGATACATATTCTGATCTGCTTTGTTAAAAATTTTATCTAAACTGCTGCTTTCGTCTATCATAACTTCAAACCCAAATGAAATTGATAAAGGTTTTTCTAAGTCTCTATCTTTATTAAATTGATTAATATTTTTCTGTAGTCTCTGGCAAAAACTTTTTGCTTCTTGATAATTGGTCATGGGTAAAATCATAGCAAATTCATCGCCGCCTATGCGGGCAATTATATCTTCTGTTCTGGCAGTTTTTTTCAATACTTCTGCTGTATTAATTAGATATTCATCACCCTTTTTATGCCCATAATTATCATTTATTTTTTTGAGTCCATCCAAATCTCCAATCACAATTGTTAGTGGATGCTGACGGGAAGAACTTAATCTTTTTAATTCATTTTCAAAATATCTTCTGTTGTATAAACCGGTCATTTCATCATGAAAAGAAAGATATTCTATCTGCTTTTCCTTCTTTTTCCTCTCAGTTATGTCTCTATACAATCCATATATTCCAATCTGACCATTTTCTAATTTAATTGGAAAGCCCTGCAGATGAATATTAATCCTATCACCATTTTTTGTTTTTCTTATACTTTCGGCCTCAACTTTTTTTCCTTTTTTAACATCCTCAGTATATTTTTTGCCCGATTTTGATAACTCTTCCGGTAGGATAAAGTCATCAACATTCTTGTTTAAAAGCTCTGACTGTTTAAATCCAAATAAAGATTCAAATTTTTTGTTAACCTTAATTACCCGATGACTTTTATTTAAAAGAACTATTGCCTCTGTTGAATTATTAAAGAGCTGTTCAAAGTATGCTTTTTGTTCTTTAAGTTTTTCTTCTTGAATCTTTCTTTCAGTTATATCAATACCTGTTGCTACAATATATTTTATCTTATTCTCACTATTTAAAATAATATTATTGGACCATAGAATCAATTTTTCTTCTCCATCTTTTGTCAGCCAGTAATTTTCATGTTCATTAGGATAGTCTTCATTTTTTAGTAGTTTAAATTTTTTTATAATTTCCTGCTTTTCTTTTTCTTTTATAAATAAATCCAAAACTTCCTTGCCTTTAACCTCTTCTTCTTTATAGCCTGTAAGTTTTTCGCAAGCTTTATTAAAAAGAATTATTTTTCCTTTAGAATCTATTAATATAACAAGACTACTTTGAACCTCTAAAATTGTTGAAAGAAAATCTTTCTGTTCTTTTATCTTTCCCTGGGCATATATTCTATCCAGTGAGGCTGTAACATGAGATATTAAAATTTCTGCCAGTTCTAAATCTTTTTCACTAAAGGCATTTTTTTCAGAAGCTGCTGCCTGAAAAACACCATAGCTGCCAATAGGAATGCTTATCCCTGATTTAAAAATATTTTTTATAGAGACAGCTTCAAAGCTATTATGAATATCATCAACAATAATACTTTTTCCTTCATTATAAGTTTTAGCAGCTATGCTCTTTTCCGAAATTGATATTTTATCCTGTTTAAAATCACTTGAAGAAGCTAATGGTATAAATTCTCCCTCTTTTGCCAGTATAACATTACAGAGATTAAATTCTAAGAGGCTTTCAGCTGCTTTTACAGTCATTTTACATATTTCTTTTTCTTTTATTAAATCCTTAAATTCTACAGCTATCTTATGCAACTCTTTAACCACATATTCTTTTTCTTTTTGATCTGTAATATCTTCAGCTGAGCAGACGACATAATCCACCTGCCCATTTTTATTTAATTTAGGATTTTTAGTTATTGCAAGTAATCTTTTCTCACCCTGATGATTCTTTAACCATTCTTCTGTTTTAATCTTTTTCTTTTTATTAAAGACTTTTTTATTGCTCAAACTACATATTTGAACCTCTTTATCAGACATAAAATTTTTTAACTCCTTATTTTCTATATCTGATTTATTGACTCCTAAAAACTCTGCGTGGGCCTGATTTGCTTTTCCATAAGTAAAAGGATCTTTTAGATACCAGACCTGAGTTTCAATTGTATCCAGTATCATATTTATCTCTTTCATATTTGCTCACCTCACATTACAGCTTATCCTGAAATAATAATAGTTATTAATAATTATATTCTATACAACTATCTAAATCCCTTTATAAATCATTGATTACCAGTATCATAGGATAGAAAAACCGTCCCGAGAAAAAGGGACGGTAAAATAAGTAATATTTACTTTAATAAGTTAGCAAGGTGAAAGTTAGCTACTTTATAATTCAAACTTGTCCAGATCAGATTCAAGATTTTCAGCTATTTTAGCCAACCTATCTGCACTGCTTGATATTTCTTCAGTAGCTGCGAGTTGTTCTTCCCCATTAGCTGCAACCTGCTGACTGCTGGCAGCAAATTCTTCACTTACAGATGCGACTTCGCTCATTGAATTTTCAAGATAATCACTGTTGTTTGCCATTTTTTGAGAATTATTTTTTAACTTTTTAACTATTTTTCTAAATTGGTCTGATGCTGCTTCAATTTGATCAAAAACTTCTTCAGTACTATTAATTGCATCAACACTTTCTTCTACAGTTTCAGCGTTTTCTTCCATTCTATCAACAGCTTTCTCCACCTCAGACTGAATTTCATTAATGATTTTTGTTATTTTCTCGGTAGCTTTAGATGATTCTTCAGCTAACTCTCTAATTTCATCTGCTACAACTGAAAAACCTCTGCCTGCTTCTCCAGCCCGAGCGGCCTCAATAGCTGCATTAAGTGCTAGTAAATTAGTTTGTTCTGAGATGTTACTAATAAATTCAACAATTTTGCCAATCTGTTTTGATAATTTGTCTAAAGCAGAAATTGTATTTGCCACCTCTTCAGAATCATTCTTTACCTCATTGACTTTGGAAATTGTCAGATCAACTTTTCTATTTCCCTGATCTATATTTCTAACCACTCGTTTTGAAGCCTGATCCATCTCTAGAGAAGCACTCTCTACATTTTCTATTTGATCATCCAGTTCTCCCATATTATGATTCATCTCTGTAATTTGAGCAGTCTGTTCTTCAGCTCCGGAGGCCAAATTTTGAACTGATGAACCCACCTCTTCTGCAGAACGGCTGAGCTGGCTTCCCGCGGCAGAAAGTTCTTGACTAGAAGAAGCTATATCCTGTGCCATTTTATCAATTTTTATCATAGTTGACCTCAGATTCTCCTGCATAAGATTAAGAGCCCTACTTAAATCTCCAATTTCATCTGCAGATTTAACTTCCAGCTGTTCAATATTTAATTTACCTGCTGCGATTTCTTCAGCAAAGTTAACTGCATTCAAAATCGGTTTGGTTATGTAACCAGCAGCAAAAAAGGTGATGATTAAGGCTACCAGCAGTGAGATAATAATTACTGTTGAGCTTGCTACCAACTGATCTATAAGTCCTGTAAAGACTTGATCCCGCGGTAGCTGAACTACAACTCCCCAACCTGTTCTTGCAAGCGGTGTATAGGATGCAAATTTTTCTTCTCCCTGATATGTATATTCTCCACTCCCCTGATTTCCTTCTGCAACCTCAGACACTACCAAAATGTCAGTTAAATTTTCTCTGTTCTCTACCAACTGACTGTCGGGATGGCCAATTATCTTGCCCTGATTATCCACGACAAAGGCAAAACTATTTTCACCTAAATTGGAATCACTCGAGATGCGGCTTAAAACACTTAAATTAATTTGAGCATATATCATACCACGAGTTTTACCATCACTTTCAACTGGTACTCGATAGATAAATTCTGCTTCACCACGATCATTAATAAAAATATCTGAGTATCCTTTCTCCTGTACCAATAAATTTATTTTATCATCTACCTTCATGTTTTTACTAAAAACTTCCTGATTGCTGCTGTCATAAACAGCTATTCCATCAATATAACTGTTATACTCAACAGTTTTTAAAAGTAGGTCCTCCATTTCTTCTATCTCTAAAGTGTTTACTATGTCAGTCCTGGCTGCTATATCAACAGGTTCTTCTACATAATCAAGAATCCTCTCTATTTCACTTTTAAAACCGAGTGCAAGTTCCAGATTACTTTCAAAAGCTGCCTCAGTCTGATTTTCAACATTATTGCTAAGTGTAACATAAGTGTAGATCCCAAGTGGGATAAGCATTAAAACAAAAACAACGACCATTAATTTAAACTTAAAACTTTTTTTAAAAAACATCAAATTCCCCCGTTTTTATCTGATTTCTAATCATTTCTATAAACTTTCCTGCTAGATATGGATCAAACTGACTACCTGAACACTTTTCAATTTCCGCTAGAGCCTCTTTTTTAGTCATTGCAGTTTTATATGATCTCTGATGGGTCATCACATCATAACTATCAATAATTGTTATAATCCTTGCTGTATATGGAATATCTTCTCCAAATAGACCCTGAGGATAGCCCCCACCATCCCAGCGCTCATGATGTGATAGTACTCCTTCAGCTACTGATGCCAGCTCCGGTATTGATTTAACAATCCGGTAGCCACTTTCCGGATGATTTTTAACAATTTTATACTCCTGATTACTTAATTTACCCGGTTTCTTTAATATTTTTTCAGGAATAGAAACTTTTCCTATATCATGTAGGCGGCTCAATAGTTTTAAATTATCAATTTGGCTTGTAGAAAGGTTTAATTCTTCAGCAAATTTAATCACTAATCTATTCATCCGTTCTGCATGATCTTTTGTTTCATGACTGTTTTCCAGCAGAGTATTCTCCAGTGATAAAATAATTGAATTACTTGCACTTTCACTACCGGCAATTTTATTCCTATACATCCTGTCTTCAGCTTTTTTAAAAACCTCTTCATAAGACTGATTTTCTTCTATTATCTGAGCCACCCCAAGTGCTATACTTAATTTGATTGGATTTTTATCTGCTTCAGCACAGAGTTTTCTGATTCTATTTGAAACTTTACGAGCATCTCCAATTGAAGTCCTGGGCAATAAGATAACAAATTCGTCTCCACCCCATCTGGCAATTATATCCTCTGCTCGACAGGCATTTTTAAAAACACTAGCTATTGATTTTAGCAGCTGATTCCCTTTTTGATGGCCAAATGCATCATTAACCAATTTTAATCCATTTACATTTCCCATAATTACTGAAATAGGAAGCTGACGAATAGTATTTAACCTTTTAATTTCTTCCTCTAAATAGTTGCGGTTATATAATCCTGTTAGTTTATCATGATAATTTAAGAACCTTATTTTATTTTGATTTTCTTTTTTATCGGTAATATTTTGAGCTGTTATCAGTACCGAAAATTTATTATTAAAGCTCACCTGACTGCTGTTTAAACTGAGCCACTTTATTTGCTGATGAGAATCTATAACTCTAATCTCTTCGTTTTTTATTCCACTATTTTTACTATTCTTTAATATTTTTTTTATTCGTCTTTTATCTTTTTTGTAGATAAGAGAAGTAAGTGCTTTACAAGTAAGTCTTTCATAATTTGTTTTTAGTATCTTAAGAAAGGCAGGATTAGCATAAATAATTCTTCCCTGATTTAAGATGAAAATTCCAATCGGTGATTTTTCGGCAAGCTCGTAATATCTATATTCAGACTTTAAGGATAATTTTCTGATCTTTAATAAGTTATTTAGCCTATGCTTCATTATTTGTTTTTTTATTGGGAGCATAAAAATATCATCGTATATACAATTTAATTTTTTAAATCGAAGACTATCATGACTTGAACTGGACAGTAGTACTATTGGTAAAAATATAGGGTTTTTGCTTTCTCTTAATCTTTTTAGCTTTTCCTGATATTTTTGAAAATAATATTCATCTATAATAATTAAATCACTGTCTTCAACAAATACTTCTGATCTCTCATTAAAGAGTTCCACCTGATAATCTTTCTTCAAAAATCTTTTAAGAAGTTTAATATTTTGCACGTTATTATTTATAATTAGTATCTTATTTTTTCTATTCAATTTAAATTTCTCTAACAATCTGTTTAGATTTACTGGTTTATTTAAACTCATTTTTTGAAATTTCCTTAAATTTTGTATTTGCAAATTCAGGATTCCCGCTTAAAATCCCCCGCAGGTTGGTTAATGGCTTCCCTACTTTAATTCCCTGACTGCTGATTTTAAATTCACGCAGCTGTTTTTCAAAATCACTCAATCGTTTTTTTAAAACTCCTATTGCCTTATTTAATTCCCCATTAAATTCTAAATAGCGCAGGAACATTATATTATCGGCCAGATAACTTATCCCCAGTTCTGTTACCTTAAAATCACCGGTAATATTGGCTATTTCATTAACCAGCAAAACTGTAATCCCTTTGTTGTTTAAGTAATTAGTTAATGAATGTAAACTTCTAATAATCTCGTCTTTATCTTCTGTTGAACTGGCAAAAGATAACTTATATCCTGAAACACTATCGAGCATAATTGTTTTGGTTTTATTTTTTTCTGCTTCTTTAATTAAAAGATGAGTAAATTCTCCCGGAGTATATTCTAAAGGATCCACTTTTTTTATTGCAAGCTTATTATTATTTATCACATTATCTAAATCGATATTGACTGACTCAGATCTTTTTAAAAGAGTCTTATCATCTTCCTCAAAAGTATAAATCACAGATCTTTCTCCTGTTTCCGCCGCAGCCCGCATAAACTGAATTCCAAAGGTGGTTTTTCCTACTCCGCTCGCTCCAGATATTACAGTTGTAGTACCACTTTCTATACCACCGTGAAGTAATTGATCTATTTCAGCTATTCCCGACGAAATCATTTCTTTCTTGTGATCTTTTCTATCTTTCTGAACCCTTAGTTTGGGATAAACTTCTATTCCCCCCTTTTTAATTTTAAAAGAGTGTTTTCCATTAATAAAATCTGAACCTCTGAATTTACTAATATTAATATATCTTCTGTTTTTATCAATAAAATTTAGATTTAAAACACCATCTGATAAAAATTGAAGGTCATCATCAGGCTCATTTTTGCTGGCTTCAGAAGAGACTAATAAAGTTATTTCATTATCCGCTGCAAATTGCAGCATTGAAAGCATGTATTTTCTAAATTCATATTCATTTTTAGATAAAAATCTGAGCTGTTTTAAGCCATCAAAATATACCCTATCAGCATTACTTTCCTTTAGTTTAGTAATTATCTTATTAATTAAGGGCTCCTTTTCAACCTCTTCCACAGGAAAAACATTATAGCTTTCACTGCTCTCAATTAAATTAGAAGAGGGACTCAAGTCAATAAAACTAATTTTTTCTAAGTTAAAATTTCTACTTTTAAAATCTCTAATTAGTTTGTTTTTATTCTCTGTCAAAGTTATTAAAACTGACTTTTCATCTTTTTTTACACCTTCCATCAGATAGTGAATTCCAAGAGTTGTTTTCCCAGTCCCAGGACCTCCCCTCAATAGATATGTTTTATTTGAAATCAAACCTCCATTTAAAATCAAATCCAAACCTTCTACACCTGTAAGTAAACGTTTACCTAATTCCATCTCCATCTCCCTTCTTACTAATAAAGTTATTTACTCTAGAATATCATCCAGTATAAATATAATTATTTTTTCATTTTCTGATAAAGCCATATTTTCATCATAATAAAAATCAGTTACCTTAAATTTAAGAACTTTTTCGATAATACATTTTGCCTTTTGACCCCAGAACTCAAAAATATACTTATAAACCTTTTTAATTATCTGCTGACCATGATTATCATTAAAATTATTAAATATTTTTTCTGAATACCAATTAATTTTTACAATTAAAATATTTTCCACTGCATATGTTTTTAAATATTTAGGCCCCTTTCCAGCTATATTTTTATACAATTTGCTTAATTCATGATTCAAGGCTGCATATTTGTTCACTAATTTCCAGCTCCCCCAATTTAAAATGTAAAATAGAAAAAAATGTAAACAAAATAGAAAAAACCAACACAGTAATGTGTTGGCTCAGGATCAAAACAGGCCGAATCCTATTTCTCTTCCTTAAGTTTAATATTACTGGTTGAAATTCAGTTTCAACTTCATTTCTCCCAAATTATTGTCATTAAACAATATTCAACAAAAAAATCTATTCTCCTGCAAAAAATGTATTTTTGACACCACCATTCAATCATAAATAAAATTATCAATTGGAAATAATTGGTCCCGAAAACGTAGGTTGCATATTATAGGATCGGAGAAAGCAACCTGGATACTGATTCTCTTACTTTCATTGTCCAACCTCTATTTTCAAATTCTTCGCGAGTTATCTCAGCAGAAAATTTCAAATCATCTTCAAATAAATCATCATGACAGCGAGCCTTTTCTTTATCGTAAATGAAAGCATTAATCTCGAAATTAAGCTTAAAACTGCGCACATCCATGTTTGTTGTTCCAATTGAAAGCACCCGGCTGTCAATACAAATTGTTTTACTGTGCAGAAATCCTTTAGTATAGCGATAACAACGGGCACCAACTTCTAGAAGTTGCCCAACAAAAGAATTGTTGGCTGCATAAACAAAGGGATGATCTCCCCGGTCAGGAATCATTATTTTAACATCAACTCCAGATCTTGAGGCCAGTTTTAATGCTTCCAGCATTGGTTGATCAGGAATAAAATAAGGGGTCTGAATATAAATAGTCTCCTCAGCTTCATATATCATTTTTAGAAACATTGCCTTAATTTCTGCTTCTTTTGAATCAGGACCACTGCTTACAATCTGAACGGCAGAATTTCCCTGAACTTTATTTTCAGGAAAGTATTTTTCTTTTTCCAAAAGATCCTTACCAGAGGCGAATTTCCAGTCAAGCAGAAAACGATACTGCTGACTGTTAACACTTTCTCCCTGAATTTTAAGATGAGTATCTCTCCAATCACCAAATCGATCAGAACAGCCAAGATATTCGTCACCAATATTTATACCGCCAAGATAACCAATTTGACCATCAATAATCACATTTTTACGATGATTCCTATAGTTAATATCTAAAACAAAAGGCGCAAAGGGCACAACTTCAACTCCGGAATCTTCCAAACTAAATATTGAATAACGCGAAAGGTTCCTGCATCCCATTTTATCAAAAAGAAGTCTTACTTCTAATCCTTCTTCTGCCTTTTGGGCTAGGATCCGCAAAAACTTATTTCCCAGCTCATCATCATTTATTATATAATAGTTAGCATGAATAAATTTTTTTGCATTCCTTAGATCATGGAAGAGATCTTTGAATTTTTGCTCTCCACTACTGTAAATTTTCAATTTATTATATCCAATTTCTGAAGGAAGTTCGTTTTTAAATCCTACCCTCATTATACTCTGCTCTAAATGATCAAAAAATGGTTTCTGTTCTTCTAGTTTAGAACTGCCGTATTTAGCCCGATTATTATTTAATTCATCTTCCTGCTGTTTTCTCTGATAAATCTTTCTTTTTTTAGGTGTTAATCCAAAAAACAGGTACAAAATGAACCCTAAAACAGGTATTAGCGTTAGAATTAAAAGCCAGGCCCAGGTAACTGTTGGATCTTTTCTTTCAAAAAAGATCAGCAGAATAATAAAAATTATATTTAAGACTATTATTGCTGTAGGTAAAAATGATAGAAAATTCATAAGCTCTCCTTAATTTTCAGTTAGATTATCTGAATTCCAATTACACCTAGAGCAATCATTGCAATTGCCGCCAGTAAAGTAGAATAGCTTTTAAATACTGGTGCTGCATCTGAAACAATTATTTCTTCTTTGATAGCTGCAATCAATACAAAAAGCAGATACCCACTAATGATATAAGCCAAGTTGACAGTCATCATCTCAGCATAAGAATATCCATTATTTTGAATCAATAGTTGACTCCCAAATAAGGGACCTAAAGCTAATATAAACTTAGGCAAGCCAAACCAATCGCCCTGAAGCTCTCCCCAGTATCTAAGAACTTTAATTCCCAAAATAGTAGTTAGGAAGAAAATTGCTGGATTTAATGGATCTAAAGCTCCAGGCAGCATAGTGTGTAAAAACCAGCCTAAGACGTTAATTACAAAAACAGCTGCTGCATATTTCAAACCTCTGTTTATGGTAGCCTTTATTGTTCCAGACTCAACCATCATAAATAATATGCCCAGGAAAAAAGCAATACTCATATTTTCACTCAATAATGAATTTAAAAATAAACGAGTTAATTCAGACAAGTTTTTCACTTCCTTCCTTTAAGCAGTCTTTATCTTTTCTAAAAAGTTCCACCAATAAATAGATGATACTTACTATTAAAAAGGCACCCGGGAAATCTTTGACAAATCCAAGCGGTGGGTAACCTGCTGGAGTTAAATTAATTGAAAATATACTTCCATAACCTAAAACTTCCCTCAGAGCTCCAACAAAAATCATTAAAATAAAGAAATCTTTCTGATAAGCAAAAAAATCGACTTCTTTTTTGCCTGCACCAAGATAAATTAAAGGAGTTACGCCTAAGAGTAATAAATAGTTATTAATATAAACCTCAAACTGAGGAAAAATATCAATAATACTTACATAAAAAATATAACTTAAGGTAATGCCAACCCCAATCAATAGATACCAGTGGTAATCTTCTCGGTCAGAAATAAATCCAGCCAAAAACTTTATCAAAATAGCTATCACAACTGCTGCTGAAGCAGTGATCAAAGCCTGTCTTAAATTATTAGTAGCTCCAAGCAGAGGTAGCAGCCCCATCAGCATTACTTTTTCTAATATAGTTAAATTTTTATTCATTGGAACCTCCTTCCGCTTCAGAATTATTTAAAGCATTTCTAACAGCTTCTACTACAGCTCTGGAAGAATTTGTTGCACCAGCAATAGTGTCAACTTCTAAACTCTGTTTATTTATAATTTCTTTTTTAACTTCTTCAATCGCAGTATCACCAAGGCCAGCTGTCTCATTTTGTGAGAGTACTTTTATTTCCATAATTTTGCCAGACTCAATTACTACGTTTAATCTGATCTCATCAACATGACCGGAAGCAACTCCCTGATAGACCCCGTCTTGAAGATCAATCTCTAATGTGTTTTGTTCACTGCTGTTTTCTGATTCAGCATCATCTTCTCCATTTTTGTTTTCTTCACTGTCTTCTTCCCAGGTGGCTGAAGAATCAGCATCTGTCTCTTCAGTTTCTGATTTTTTATCTCCCAAAGCTGTTTCACTTTCTGACGCAGTTTCGGAAACTGATGCTGCGGACCGAGAGTTATTTAGAGCATTTTTAACAGCTGTAATTGCTGCTTTAGAAGAATTTGTTGCACCGGCAATAGTGTCAACTTCTAAGCTCTGTTCATTTATAATTGCTGTTTTAACTTCTTCAATCGCAGTATCACCAAGGCCAGCTGTCTCATTCTGTGATAATATTTCAATTTCTGTAATTTTTCCATCTTCCAGGACTACCATTAATTCAACCTCTCCAATATGACCCTCTGCTGAACCAATATATTCTCCATCTTCTAATTCAAACTTAGACTCTGAATCAGGCTTTGCCTTATTTATAGCTTTCTGGACAGCCTCCATAAAAGCCTCACTTGTATAAGTAGCACCTGATACAACATCCAGATCAGCTGTCTGTTCTCTTAAAAGTTGTGCTTCCAATGATTTGTAAGCTGGCTGAGCCAAATGCTCAGTTTCCTGTTCCTCTAAGATATCTAAAGTAGTTATATCTCCATTTTCTACTGTTATCTCTATGAGAATTTCTCCATTAACACCTTCAGCCTGGCCCTGATAAGTTCCATCCTGAAGACCTGATTCTCTTGCAGCTATTATCAGCTGCAAACCAGCACGAACCGCTCTAGAAACTGCCTGAGAGGAAAAAGTAGCTCCAGAAATCATATCTGTTTTAGACATTAGCTGATCTACATCTGCTAAAGAAAATTCTTCAAATTGAGTTAAAAAATCTTCAGACTTAATTTTTGCACCAAGAGTTGGAGATTCGCTTTCCTTGATAACCTCTATTTCTTTAACATTATCTTTTTCCCCTAATAATATTAAGATTTCTATTGGCGCCTCAAAGCCATTACGTGATATGTAAATTAGTTCTTGAATAACTTCATCATTCTGACGGGCTGCAAATAAGATATCATCACCATCGCGTTCAGTAATTTCAAAACTCTCTGCAGCAGGAGCAGCATTCTTAAGGTGACTGTATGTTAATGTTCCTGGATATGGAGCTTCATCATCAATCAAGGTCAAGCCTACCAGTAAAATTAAGATTGAGGCCAGAAAAATTGCGCTAAAGTGGGCAACTTTCTTCTTAACCATCTCAACTTCACCAAAGTGTGGGCCTTCAAATGCATTATCTAAAAAATAAGAAGCTCCATTAATAATCAATATAGCAAAAGTTATTCCTTCTGGATAAGGAGTGTATCTCCGAATAAAAACTGTTAAAAATCCTCCCATGAGACCATAAACTATTTTGGCCCATTTTGCTACCGGAGAAGTTACCATATCTGTTGCCATATAAATTGCAGCAAAAATTACAGCTCCAGAAAAAATTGTGAAAATGGGGTCCTGACCATAAATCAAGGCTCCTCCAGCAGCACCAGCGACAAAAGAAATTGGGATCCTTAAATCAATATAATCTCTTAAATATAGATAAATACCGCCAATTATTAAAGCAACCGCTGATGTTTCTCCTATACTACCTGGAATATTTCCCACAATCAACTCTGTATAACTAAAAGAATCAGCACCTAACTGCAGCGGAGTAGCTGTAGAAACTCCATCAACCGGACTTATCCACTCAATCATTAACGCTGGATAGGATAAAAGCAAAATTGCTCTTGCAACCAAAGCCGGGTTGAAAATATTACTCCCGAGCCCGCCAAATAAGTGTTTTCCAACAACAACTGTTAAAAAGCCCCCAAGTATCGGCAGCCACCAGGGAACGGTAGGAGGCAGACTTAGCCCAAGCAGAGTACCTGCAAGAAAGGCACTCCCATCACCAAAGGTGGCTTTATTTTTAACAAAAGGTTTTTCAAATATAACAGCACTTAAAGCACTGGCTAAAACTAGATAAAGAGAATAAAAGCCGAAAAAATAGACCCCTGCCAGTAAAGCAGGAATTAATGCAATCACAACACTCCACATATTTTTTTCTATAGTTTCTGGACTCTCAATATGAGGTCCACTCGACCTAAATAAATTTGCCATTTAAATTACCACCTCTTTTATTTATCATTTGCTCTAAGCTCTGCCTTTCCTCTTTTGATCCAGCGGACTAAAGGCCTTTTAGATGGACAGATATAAGCACAGGCACCACATTCTATGCAGTCCATTAAACCAACTTCTCTTGAACGTTCAATTAAATCATTATTAATAAAAGCACAAATCCGATTTGGAGTTAAATACATAGGACAAACTTCTCCGCAGCGGCCACATCTAATACAGGGACGGATCTCACTGTCTGCATATTCTTCTGCAGTTATTAAAACAATACCGGAACTTAATTTAACAATCGGAATATTTTCATCATTAACATTAATTCCAGTCATCGGTCCTCCAATAATTACTTGATAATCTTCCCTATCTTTGGGACCACCGCAAAACTCAACTAAATCCTTAATTGAAGTCCCAATCGGAACTTTGACATTAGCTGGATTTTTAAGAGCATCTCCGCTTACAGTTACTACTCGATCAATTACCGGTTCATCAAAGTCAACAGCTCTGGCAATTTTAACTGCAGTCTGAACATTATTAACAACCACATTGACAGCCATTGGCAGCTCACCTTTAGGAACTTCTCTATTTAAAACAGCTTTAATCAAGTGTTTTTCTGCCCCATGTGGGTAACGTGTATCTAAAGCCTGAACTTCAATTCCTGGCCAGGCTTTTGCTTTTTCCTGCAGCTTTTCAATTGCATTTTTTTTATTTAATTCAATTGCTACAATCCCTTTTTCTGCTCCAACTGCTTTTTTTATCAATTCTAAACCTCTAAAAAGGTCTTCATATTCTTCCAATAGTAATCTGTGATCAACTGTTAAAAAAGGTTCACACTCAGCTCCATTAATGATTACTGTGTCAATTTTTAAATCAGCAGGTGGGGTCAGTTTAACATGAGTTGGGAAACCTGCTCCTCCCATTCCTATTACTCCAGCTGCTTCAACTTTTTTTCTAATAGTTTGAACCTCAGGCAGCACAGTCCGATCCAAATTTTCCTTTTTTAATTTTATTTTTTCTTTCTCTTTTTTTTGGATTAAAATACATTTATATTTTCCCTGGCCCGGCTTTTTTCTTTCTACAATTCCTTTAACTATTCCATTTACGCTGGAATGCACATTTGCTGAAATTTTACCCTGCAGTTTTGCTATACATTCTCCTTTTTTAACCAAGTCTCCAATTCCAACAATCGGTTCAGCCGGAGCTCCTATATGTTGTAATAAGGGAATAGCTACTTCTTTGGGGGCGGGCATTATCTTTATTTCTTGATCATTTGTTAGCTCTTTTTTCTCAGGTAGATGAACTCCACCAATAGGAAATTTTTTTACATCTTCAACTGCCATTTAGGCACCTCCAAATTTAAATTTATAATCAACAAAAATTGCTTGGCAAAAAATTTTGAGCGACAAAAAATGTGGATATTAAGCCTTTGCTTTAATATATCCACAACATTTAAGTATTAATTTTTACCCAAAAGCCCTACTTTTGGGATTTTTTACCATAATAAAAATTTCTTGAAAACATTTTCTTAGTTGATTATATCAGAAAGAAATAGTGTTTGAAAAGTATTTGGGAGAAATTAATTTAATTTTAATAAATGATAATTTTGATCTGAATCAGTCTTCTTATAATTTCCAGAAGGATAAATTATTCCATTATGTGAATAGTTTCCTGTTTTAATAACTGTTTTTCTGTTTTCTACCGCCCTCAATACAGCTGCCTGCCACATCACATTTTTAAGCAGCCCGCTGTCTTTAAACCAGGCCTCATTTGTTTGATTTATTATAAAGTCAATATTTTTAGTTTCAGCTCTAACATAATCTGGATACAATATTTCAGAGCAAATTACTGTTTTCCACTTCAAATGCCCATATTTAAAAATATGTTTCTTTTGCCCGGCATTAAGCGAAGAAAAATTGTAAGGAATATATCTATTCAAAGTATCTTCATACGGAAATTTTTCTCCAAAATAAAGAAGCAAATTCTTATCATATCGAGAAATTATTTTTCCTGCAGGAGAAATTAAAAATGAGCTATTAAAACGTTCGCTAGTAAAATTTTTGCCTGCAAGAGAACCTATTTGAACCGGTTTATCAAATTCTGTTGCAATTTTATTCAGAAAGTCTTCTCGATACTCTTGATTAGCGTGAAAGTCAAAAGTAATATTCGTTTCAGGAGAAATTATTAATTCTGCTCCCTCTAAATTGGAAAATGCATCTAAGGTAAGCTGAATGTTTTGTTTAAGCTGCTTTAAATCCCACTTTTTATTTTGATCAATTCTGCTGGTAATTATACCTATTTTAAGGTTTTGAATACGATCATTTTGACTGCTGCTTTCAGAAATAGTTTGGACTCGATGATCACCAAAAGTAAAAATCAATAAAAATATACATGCTGTAATAAAAGCATTTTTATAATTTTTATAAAAAATAAGTTTAAAAATCAAGGCATTTAGTAGAACAATAATAAAGGTTAAAATCCAAACACCACCGATTTCAGCCAGCTGAATAAAAGATAAAAATTCAGCCTGTGTATAAGCCAGATTTGCAAGGGGAAAAAAGTAGAATAAATGATAACGAACAAACTCCATTAAAGTCCAAATAACTGCAAAAAGAATCGGGTTAAATTGCTTATTTGCCAATGATTTTTGCTGCAAATAGAAAAAAATAGTGAAAAACAATCCATATATTAAAGATAATAATAAAAATAATAAAAGCAAAACAAATGCTATTAAAAAAAATGAAAGTTCTGTATACATCTCAATTGAGTAGTAGAGAAAATTTGAAGAAAAGACTAAAATCCAAAAGCCCAGATTCCAGCCCATTAAAAATGATTTCTTATAATCCAGTTGTCCCTTTTTTAAAATAAAAATAAAATATAAGAAAGGCAAAAAACCAATCCAACTTAAAAAAAATAAGCTCGGATAATAATTAGCTGCTGTTAATAGTGCTGCTGATACGATTGGTACAATAACTGTCATAGTTAAACTCGCTTCTTTAAGGAAGGTGCTACCCGCAGACTAATAAAAATGATCAAAGCTGCAGCAATCGAAATATCATATAAACCATAACCAACTGCTAGTCCAAGGCCAGCAACGCCCCAGAGACTGGCAGCTGTAGTCAAACCTTCTACCTTGTCTTCCTGTTTAATAATAGTACCTGCACCTAAAAACCCAATCCCACTTACAACCTGGGCAGCAAGGCGTGCTGGATCTCCTTCTACTCCGCTAACAGAGCTGCTGAATCTTGCAACTTCGACTGATAAAATCATTATTACACAGGAAATAACAGCAACAATAACATTTGTTCTAATACCTGCTGCCTTATTCTGCTTTTCTCTATCATAACCAATTAAGGATGCTAAAACAGCTGATAAAACGAGTCGAAAAACACCTACCAAATCTAAAATCAATCTAAGCACCTCCATATATTTCTTTTACCTTATTATAACATATATTTTAAGTTCCGTGCACCTATATGTACATGCACCGTGAACCTGTCGATTAATGTCTATTTTTATGATTGTTTTTCTTATAATTATACATTACAAAATTATCGTAAAAATTTTTTTCTTTTTATTCCCCCGAGAGATTATATGATATTTTGTTCCTGGATACCATATTCTTTTTTTATGTCCCATTTCCACTACCCCTTTCCAATATTTTACTTTAATTATATTATATCCTTTTACTAAATTTATTTCAATTTTTTTACAATTTAAATAAAAAGCTATTGGAAAAGACATAATTAAACTTATTTCGACAGGTTCACGGTGCGTGCACATAATGCGTGCACATAAACGCACACAACGCAAAAAAGACCAGCGGTGTCCCGCTGGTCTTTTATCCTTGAACTTATATTATTTTTTAAGCTATTTTATTATTCATCTTCAGGTGCATAAGCTGCTTCCAGCCTCTTATAAGACTTGTAGCGTGCTTTTGCATCTTTTTCTGACTGTTCAAAGAGCTCTTCTGCAATTTCAGGGAATGTCTTCTGTAAGGAAGAGAAACGTACCTCACTGAGTAAGAAATCTCTGAAACTTTCTGTAGGCTCTTTAGAATCCATAGTAAATGGATTTTCTCCAGCATCCTGTAATTCAGGATTGAAACGGAATAGGTGCCAGTATCCTGCTTTAACAGCATCTTTCTCCTGGCTAACACTACAACCCATTCCTGCTTTAAGTCCATGAGAGATACATGGAGCATAAGCAATTACAAGAGATGGTCCATCATATGCTTCAGCCTCTTTGATAGCTTTAATAGCCTGATTCATATTAGCTCCAAGTGAAATCTGAGCAACATAAACATAGCCATAAGTCATAGCCATCTGACCTAAGTCTTTCTTCTTAATCTTCTTACCTGAAGCAGCAAACTTAGCAGCTGCAGCAGTTGGAGTAGCTTTAGAAGACTGGCCACCGGTATTTGAGTAAACTTCTGTATCAAATACAAGTACGTTTACATCATCACCAGAAGCAAGAACATGGTCTAAACCTCCGTAACCAATATCATAAGCCCAGCCGTCTCCACCGAAGATCCACTGAGACTTCTTAGTAATAAATTCTTTACGGTCTACAATCTCAGCAATTACTTCGTTGTCACTATACTTAGCAAGTAAAGGCATCATTTTCTTCTTGATTTCTTTAGTCTTCTCGCCATCATTATAGTTATCTAACATTTCCTGCATTAGTTCTGTTAATTCAGCATCTAAGTCAAGCTCAATTGCTTCCTGCATTAGATCAGCAATTTTAGCTCTGATCTGTTCGTTAGCTAAGAACATACCATAACCATACTCGGCATTATCCTCAAATAAGGAGTTACCCCAAGCAGGTCCGTGTCCTTCTTTATTAGTTGTGTAAACAGATACAGGAGCAGATCCACCCCAAATTGAAGAACAACCTGTAGCGTTTGCGATAATCATTCTGTCACCAAATAACTGAGTTACAAGCTTAGCGTAAGCTGTTTCTCCACAACCTGCACAAGCACCGTGGAACTCAAGTAATGGCTGCTGGAACTGACTACCTTTGATATTAAATTGATCCATTTTATCTTCTTTAGGAGTTACTTCATTAATAGCATAATCCCAGTTGTCTGCATCTTTTTCAACCATTTCTGCAAATGGAGTCATTTCTAGAGCATCAACAGGACATACATCAGCACAAACTCCACAACCTGTACAGTCATAAGGGCTTACCTGAATCTTATACTGCAGTCCTTCTAACTGTTTACCGCGAGCATCCAGAGTTTCGAATCCTTCTGGAGCATTTGCAGCTTCTTCTTCGTCCAGTAAGAAAGGTCTAATAACAGCATGTGGACAGGCTAATGAACACTGGTTACACTGAATACACTTATCACTTAACCAGTCAGGTACATTAATTGCAATACCACGTTTTTCATATTTAGAAAGTCCTTGAGGGAAGTGTCCGTCTTCACGACCTACAAATGTACTAACAGGTAATTCATCACCTTTTTGTGCATTAACAACTCTGAGTACATCTTTAACAAATGCTGGCACGTCTTCTTCCTCTTCCTCCTCTGCAGCTTCTACACTGGACCATTCTGCTGGTACATCAATCTTAACTAGAGCGTCCAGAGCTTTATCTACAGCTTTATTATTCATTTCAACAATCTTGTCACCTTTGTGACCATAAGATTTCTGAATAGCTTCTTTTAGATATTCAACAGCTTCATCAACAGGAATGATGTCAGCAACCTTAAAGAAGGCAGTCTGCATAACCATGTTGATTCTCTGTCCTAAACCAACTTCCTGAGCAATATCTACAGCATTAATTGTATAGAAGTTAATATCGTGATCAGCGATATACTTCTTCATTTTTGCCGGAATATTCTCAGATAATTCGTCTTCTGACCAGGTACAGTTTAGAACAAAGCTTCCACCATCATGTAAGTCCTGTACCATATCAAACTTATCTACATATGATTCGTTATGGCAGGCTACATAATCAGCCTCATCAATTAAGTAAGTTGACTTAATTGGCTGATCTCCAAATCTTAAGTGGGATACTGTTACACCACCAGATTTTTTAGAGTCATAAGAGAAATATGCCTGAGCATACTTATCAGTGTTATCACCGATAATCTTAATTGCGTTTTTATTAGCTCCAACAGTACCGTCAGAACCAAGACCCCAGAACTTGCAGCGAACTGTGCCTTCTGGAGAAGTATTAATATGTTCTTTTGGTTCAAGGTTAGTATGTGTAACATCATCATTAATAGCAATTGTAAAGCCATTTTTAGGCTCATCCTGCTTAAGATTATCAAATACCGCCTTAAAGTGAGTAGGTGTTGTATCTTTTGAACTAAGACCATAGCGGCCACCAACAACTACAGGACGGTTTTCTTGATCATAGAATAATGATCTTACATCTTCATAAAGTGGTTCTCCTACTGCACCAGGTTCTTTTGTTCTATCTAATACAGCAATCTTCTCAGCAGTTTCTGGAAGAGCCTTCATGAAGTACTTTTTAGAGAATGGACGATATAATCTTACTTTGACTAAACCAACCTTTTCTCCCTGATCCACTAAGTACCTAACAGTTTCTTCAATAGTGTCAGTTGCAGAACCCATAGCTACAATAACATACTTAGCATCTTCTGCTCCTACATAATTGAATGGATGATATTCTCTACCTGTAAGTTCAGAAATTTCCTGCATATAATCTTCAACAATATCAGGTATTGGTTCATAGAAACTATTTGAAGCTTCACGAGCCTGGAAGAAAATATCAGGGTTTTGAGCAGTACCCATTGTTTTAGGACGCTCAGGATTTAATGCTCTATGTCTGAATTCGCTAACTTTACCATAATCAACTAATTCTGCTAGATCATCATAATCTAAAACTTCTATTTTTTGATATTCATGAGATGTTCTAAATCCATCAAAGAAATGTACAAAAGGAATGCTTGATTTAATTGATGCCAGGTGAGCAACACCAGCTAAATCCATAACTTCCTGAACACTACCGGAAGCTAACATAGCTGTACCAGTTTGTCGAGCAGCCATTACATCAGAGTGATCACCAAAAATTGATAGAGCATGTGTAGCAACAGTACGTGCACTAACATGAAATACGCCAGGTAATTGCTCACCAGCGATTTTGTACATGTTAGGCAGCATTAGTAATAATCCCTGAGAAGCTGTAAAAGTAGTAGTTAAAGCTCCTGCCGCTAGGGAACCGTGTACTGCACCAGATGCTCCTCCCTCAGACTGCATTTCAGTTAACTTTACTTCCTGGTCAAAAATATTCTTGCGACCATTAGCACTCCAAGCGTCAACTAATTCAGCCATCGGAGATGAAGGAGTAATAGGATAGATTGCTGCTACATCTGTAAAAGCATATGCTACATGAGCTGCAGCAGTGTTTCCATCCATCGTTTTCATTTGTTTTGTCATTATAACTTTCCCTCCTATTATAAGTTAAATTTATATTGATATTTCCTCTTTAAGTATAATACTTTACAATTCTACTGTCAAATTTTTCAACATCTTTTAGTGGCTCAAATTCGTATTCTAAATTATTAGAATTATTCAAATTAGCTAATTATTGATAACCCCTTGCTGTTTAATATCTTGAAGGCTTTTTCCCCTTAATAATATAAAGTGATTTGTTTAGGTATTCAAAGTTGGTTTCCAGCTCATTTTTTGCCAGCAAAGATGCCAATTTTTGCGGTTGATAGAAATTAACCGGCTCACCTGCTAGCTTTTCGAAAAAGATAATCACTTTTGTAAAAAAAGTAGTTGGATCAAACTCCAGAATATATAATTTACCTCCGGGCTTAAGCACTCTGGTTGTCTCTTTCAGTGCGGGCTCTACTTTTGGGAAGTGATGCAGAGCATCTGAAATTGTAAGATAGTCAAAGGAATTGTCTGCAAAGGGTAACTCAGCCCCATCCGCAAGTACATGCTCTACTGATTTGTCAAAGTCCTTATTCTGTCCTTTTTTCAGCATAGCCTCTGAAGGATCTGCAATAGTAATCTTTAAATGTTTCGGTAGATACTTTACTAATTCTCCGGTTCCTCCACCAAGATCAAGCAATTTTTTCTGCTTCTTTGTCAAATTGAAATCTACTTCTTCTTTTTTTATTCTCTGCCCCAGCTCTACCAAAACCTTGTTATGACCTGATATTTTCATCGCTAAATCAAAAATAGGGGCTGCTAAAGTAAATAAATCCATTTTTCTCACCTCATCATCATTATATCACAAATTATAGATATTAACATTTTGCCTTTTTAGTTAGTTTTTTGACATCAGGCAGGAATAAAATCAGCTGGTGGAGAACTATAATATTAAGAAATTATTCAAATTGATAAAGAATCATATAAAAATGGGGAGTGATTAAATTGAAAAAATTTATTTTGTTATTATTAGTTTTTTTACTGCTGATGCCAGCAGCTGTCAATGCTGATAGGGGATCAATACCCTATATTCCGGGAGTTAGAATTTTTGAACCAAGTCAGGATGCTCTAATTGCCTGGAATGGCGAGGAGGAAATTCTAGTTCTGGCAACTGAATTATATGCTTCAGAGCCCACTAAAATTCTGCAGGTTCTGCCACTACCTTCTGAACCTGAGGTTAAAAAATCCAGTCGTGATGTTTTAAGAAGAGCTAATGAATTTTTCATTCAAAAAGTTTTTGATGATTTAAGACAACCAGTTCTCAGAAGCGAAATCTCAGAAACTCCTGCAGCTGAAATTAAAGAAGAAGTTGTTATTGGATCTCATGATATTCTTGTAGTCAAAGTTTTAAATCAGGATTATTTTGTCAGCTGGGTTAATGACTATTTAAAAGAAAAAGGAGAAAAGAATCCTCAAATCCCTGATACCCTAAAAATTTCGATTAATAATTACATTAACCGCGGTTATAATTATTTTGTTTTTGATACTATTGAAGTCAGCCCAGACCCAAAAATAAATGAGGCTATTTCTTATAAATTTAAAACTGACGAACTTTATTATCCTCTAGAAATCACTAAATCAGACCATGGGGTCAGTGAAATTAGTCTTTTTGTTTTGACAGATCAGAACCTTATTAATTATAATGGAATTGAAAAGAAAAGAGTTATTGAAACAACCGATTCTGTTATATTAGACAGCTTTGATGTATCATATATTTCAGAGGATATTCATGATTTATTTACTAAAGAATTGGACGATCTTTCAGTATATAGTTCTAATATTAGACTTTTAAACTGGTCAATAAAAGATGATCTATCCAATTTTAATTCTGATCTGCTGGTTGACAGCAAAATAGAAGGTCTGCTTAAAAATGAGATCATTTATCAGGGTACAACTTTTATAGATGCTCAGGCTGAAGAAAATTACCCTTACCCAAGTCAAAAAGAGATAGAAACTATTTCCGGTGTAGTAGAAATGAGAATGGGAAGCAGGATGCATCCCTGGTTAGCTCCTTCGATTAATGGAAAAGCTTTATTTAATACCCACACAAACAAAATACTTGATAACTTTGATGCTGAAGGCCAAAAAATTACGGTCAGGGGTTACAGCAGCAGTGAAGGACAAATCACAATGAGAGATCCTATAGATAGAATGCCGGTTTTAATAAACATCAGCAATGTCTTTTATGTAACAGAAATAGTTGGGTGGACTCCATACAGTGGTATTGCTCTCAGCAGTGATGGTAAATTAAACGATGAAAGAACCTACTTCTGGTTAAAAGATAATCAAGACTGAGCAGCCTCTAAAATTTAGAGGAGGTTTTAAAAATGCTTAACCGAACAATGTTTTTAATTGTTTTAATTATTATCTTTACAGCTTTTCCCTTAACTGCAGCTGAATTAGAAAATTATTTTCTGCAGACAAGTTTTCACACCTATCATTACAGCGAAAAAGATTATCAGAATAACCAACAGCAGCTGCTGGGATTTGAAAGGCATTATTCAAATAATCAATTAAATGGAATTTCTTTTTTCAAAAACACTTATGATCAAAACACAATCTATATTTATGGTGGCAGAAACTACAGCCTAACTAAATTAGGCAAAACTGAAATAACTGCTAAATTCACCTATGGAATTGTCCACGGCTATGATGATGAAGACGGAAAATATGATACCTGGATGCATGATATGGAAACCTTCCCTGCTTTTGTTTTTGCAGTTGGTTTGAGAAGAAAACCTTATCGTTTGGATATCATTCCTTTTGCAGATGCCGGTATTATTATCACTGCTGGAGTTGAATTTTAAAAAAGCATCTTCCCTTTTAAACTAAGGGAGATGCTTTCTCTTTCTAAATTAATTATTATTAAACAAATCTCTGGTATACACTTTTTCTTTTACATCTTCTAACTCTGCAGCCATTCTATTTGCCACAATAATTTCAGATTCCGCTTTAAAATCGTCTAAGTCTTTAATAACTTTTGATCTATAAAATTCATCTTCTTCAAGTGTTGGTTCATAAACAATAACTTCTATTCCTTTAGCTTTAATTCTTTTCATGACCCCCTGCACAGAAGACTGTCTAAAGTTATCAGAGTTTTTCTTCATAGTTAAACGGTAGACTCCAACCTTTTTTGGCTGCTGTTTAACAATCATTTCGGCAATATGATCTTTACGTGTTCTATTAGCATCTACAATTGCCTGCATAATATTGTTTGGAACATCCTGATAATTAGCAAGCAGCTGTTTTGTATCTTTTGGCAGACAGTAACCACCATAACCAAAAGAAGGATTATTGTAATGATTACCAATTCTCGGGTCCAAACCAACACCCTCTATAATTTGTCTGCTGTCTAAATTTCTAACTTCGGCATAAGTATCTAATTCATTAAAGAAAGCTACCCGCATAGCCAGATAAGTGTTGGCAAATAATTTAATTGCCTCAGCCTCTGTTGAATCCGTATACAGAACAGGTATCTCTTCTTTTTCTGCTCCCTCAACTAAAAGATCCGCAAATTCTTCTGCTCTTGCAGACTGTTCTCCTACAATAATCCGCGAAGGATATAGGTTATCATAAAGAGCTTTACCTTCTCGTAAGAATTCTGGTGAAAAAATAATGTTTTCTGTATCAAATTTTTCCCTCAATTCTTCTGTATAACCTACCGGCACCGTAGATTTGATAATCATTACTGCATCTTCATTAAAAGAAAGCACATTTGCTACAACAGCCTCAACTGTTCGAGTATTAAAATAATTTTGTTCAGGATCATAATTAGTTGGAGTTGCAATCACAACATAATCTGCTTCTCGATAAGCTTTTAGAGAATCAGTTGTCGCCTTTAAGTTTAGTTCTCTATTGGCAAGATAATCTTCCAGCTCAGCATCAACAATTGGAGACTCTCTGTTATTAATCATCTCCACTTTTTCCTCTACTACATCTACTGCAGTCACCTCGTGATTTTGAGCAAGCAAAACTGCATTTGAAAGACCAACATAACCAGCCCCTGCAACTGTGATTTTCATTTTATCCTTCTCCTCTATATCTAAAGTTTATTGATGAATAATTTCTCAATCTAATTTTATTATAAATATTTCTGATATTCAAACAAAAAGATCGACAATTTTTGCTGTTTAAATTTCTGAATTGATAGAATTTCATTATGAAAGCAGGAAATAGCTGTTTTATTTATAATATATTAATATATAAGTATCTTTATCAACTTTATCCTAATTTAGCATATTAAATTATTTAGAAAGGACAGATTATGGATTATAAAAGCCAGATTAATACATATGTGAATTATTTTAAAAATGCTGAAAGCAAAAAAGAATATCATAAAATTGGAGTCGAATTTGAACATTTAATTTTAAATTCTGATTTAACAGCTGTTAATTATTTTGAAGAAATGGGAATAGAGGCATTACTTTTCGAATTAGCAAAAAAAGGAGGCTGGGAAAAAGTCTATGAAGGAGAACATCTTGTAGGATTAAATAATAAGAATAAAACTGTTACTCTTGAGCCAGGTGGTCAGTTAGAGTTAAGCATAACTCCTTTTGCTGAGCTAAAAAAAATTGAAGAAATTTATCTTGATTTTATCGATGAGCTTAAATCTATTTTAAATAGCTGGGACAAAAAATTAGCTGCTTTAGGATATCAGCCAAAAAGTAAAATCAAAGATATTCCTCTCCTACCTAAAAAACGCTATGATTTTATGTATAAATATTTTAAAGGTAAGGGGAAATATGCTCATAATATGATGAAAGGGACTGCTTCTGTTCAGATGAGCATTGATTATATTAACCAGGAAGATTATATTAAAAAAATGCGGGTTGGCTACTTTCTGTCTCCTTTAATTTATTACCTTTTTGATAACACGCCCTTTTTTGAAGGTAAAAAAACAGCTGGCCCTAGTATCAGAGAAAACATTTGGATTAACTGTGATAAGCAGCGATCTGGAACTATCAAAGGTCTTTTTGATAAAGAATTTGGATATAGTGATTATGCTGAATATCTACTAAATACTGAACCAATTATCAGAGAAAAAGATGGTAATTTAATTTATACGGGAAAAAAGGTTTTAAAAGATATTATGAAAAGCGATAAAAAAGAAGAGGTTGAACACTTCCTTTCTATGGTTTTCCCAGATATTCGAACTAAAAAATATATAGAAATCAGAGCCGCTGATGCTCTACCCTACCCCTATAATTTTTCCTTTATAGCCCTGTTAAAAAATTTGTTCTATAATAAGGAAAACTTAGATCATTTATATCAGCTTTCTTTAAATTATAATCAGGAAGAATTCTTAATCTTTAAAAATAAAATAATTAAGGATAAAAAGAATAATCAGAGAAATAAACTGACTGCAGAAATCTTAAAAAAAGCAAAAAATGCTGCAAATCAAACTGAAATGACTTACCTGGAAGAATTTGAAGAAATCTATTTGAAATATGGCCCGCTTAAATTTAAGACTTTAGCTAACTTAGAAAAAGGAAAAGAAGAAGCACTAAAATGGTGTTTTTTAAACTAAAATTAAAACCCAGATGATTTCAATTTAATAGTTGAAATATCTGGGCTTTTATTATTAATATTTTATTTTTCTTCTTTCATAAATTCTTTAAAGAAAACTATAAAGACAGCCAACATCAATCCAAGTACTGCTGCAATAGCGATATTTAATTTGGTGTTAGGACTAATTTTACTAGAAGATTCAGAAGGAGAGTTTAATACCCGAAACTCTCTATGATCTTCTATTTCCCTTTTTAATGTTCTATAATCACTCAAATATTCTCTTTTAGTTTTTATTAAAGTATTTAGCTTATCATTAATATTTGCAATAATGAATGCCTTATCAATTGAAACACCTTCTAAATTATTCAATATTTCATTTGTTTTATCAATTTCCCTATTCAAGTTCTCAATTTCATTACTAATCATCGCTAGATTATTCTTTTTATTTTTTAAAACTTCCTCAAAATAATTATTTGATCTTCTTTCAAATTCATCTATTATAGAATTCAAAGCGGTATATAAGCTTTTTTGATTCCAACTTTCTGCTTGAAGGTTAATTATACCTCCATAAACTGCCCCCTGCATTCCCTGTTCTGTTAATTTTAAGTTTGAAATAATCTTAGTATTAATATTTCTTATACTATTTGAATCCAAATCAGCTTTCTTTAAAGCTGGAACAATTAGCTCGTCACTTTTAAATAATTCATTTATTGACTCAGTTTCGCTGTAAACTCCTTCCGTATTTGCTAATTGAACAGTTAAAGAATTTTGGTAATTTGGTGTTATAAAGTAAACAGAATAAAAATATGAAATTAAAACTGCTAAAACAACAAATCCCCCAATAAATAGTTTGTGATTCCACAATAGCATTATATATTCCCTTAAATCTATTTCATATTCTTCATAATACTCTGGTCTATTGTTTCCAGACTCCTGATTCATTGACTATCCCTCCAAATATATTAACAATTTAACATAAATAATTTTAACTTATTAATAATGTAAAATCAAATTTAATTTCCAAATATTTTCATCAATTAACAACTAGTTTCTGCAGATAATTTAAGTCCATCTCAAAAATTTCACCAGCAGAGGGCCAGAGTATTAACCTTTGTTGAGAAAAGTTAGCTTTAACCTCTGAGGCATTTTTTCTGTTTATCAGATATAGATCTTCACTGCTTAGATATTCAATACTTACTATATTATCATAACTTATATTTAGTGGGCTGCCCAATGATGTTTTAATACTAATGCTGTCTTCTACAGTATTTGCAAAGAAAAAATCACCATTTGTAGCTGTTACATTAACTCCCCTGTTGTTCTTAAAACTACTTGTGTTAGAAAAATTTACTGCCTCAATATCAGCTGGACTAAAAGATCTTTCTCCTGAATCTGATCTTATAGATATATTATTTAGGAGCTCACCACTAAAGCGGTTATTTTCAGATAATCTGAAAACAAAACTACCATTTTGACGCTTAATGCTTTTAAGAAAACGGCTCTGAATATTAATTTCAGCATAAGAAGTTCTAACTTCAATATTATTGTTCTGAACCTGCCCTCTTACAGATTGACCATTCTGCAGTTCAACTTGATCAGCATAAACAGACGCTGTAAAAAATAAAACAAAAAACAGAATTAATATTAAAAGATATTTATTTTTCATTTTCGAAACCTCCTTGAATCAGCAATACTAATTAAATTTGATTTGACTATTCTTCAAACATGCTGTGCAAAATACTGGAAACAAAACTAACAATTATTGAGGCCAGTACGGCAGAAAAGAATCCATTAACTACAAAACCTGGAACTAAAACAGAAGTTAAAGATATCATAATTGCATTAATCACCAGTAAAAAGAGTCCAAAAGTTAAAATAGTAAAAGGTATAGTTAAAATTGTAAAAATCGGTCTGATAAAACCATTTACAAATCCTAAAACAACAGCTGCAAAAAAACCTGTCCAAATACCTGCCACAGTAATTCCCGGCAATAAATAAGCAGCTACTAATAAAGCAACCATTGTTGAAAATACTTTGGCAAAAAAGTGATTCATTTAAAATTCCTCCTTATCAAATAGTATAATTTATAAATTGCATCTAAATCCATTACTTTCCTATTTACTTAGTTCGACAGTAATTATATTATACCTTTTTATTTTTAATAATAAAAGATTTTCTCAAAAAATGCTGTAATTCAACTTTAATAGAGTTTATATTCTTTTTTCTAAATATAGTTGACAGCATATAAATACTGTATTATAATATAATTCAAAGTAAAGTAGTCAACTTTAAGATTTTATGAAATTTGGGAGGAAATTTAATGATTTTTAAAAATGTAACTGAATTAATTGGTAATACCCCTTTAGTCAAGTTAAATAACTTAGTTTCTGAAACAGATGCCGAAGTTGTTTTAAAACTAGAAAGTTTTAATCCTGGGGGAAGTATCAAAGATAGGATAGCTTTTAATATGATCTCTGAAGCAGAAAAGTCTGGAGAGATTGAACCAGGTGGAGTTTTAGTTGAACCAACAAGCGGTAACACAGGAATTGGAATTGCAATGGTAGGAGCTGCAAAAGGCTATAAAGTTGTCTTAACTATGCCTGAATCCATGAGTGAAGAAAGAAAAAAAATGCTCAAAGCTTATGGTGCAGAATTGGTTTTAACACCTGCCTCAGATGGTATGAAAGGTGCAATTGCAAAAGCAAAAGAAATTGCAGCTGACAGAAATGGTTTCATTCCATCTCAATTTGATAATCCAGCTAACCCTGACATTCACCGTAAAACAACTGCTCAAGAAATAATTACTGAAACTCATGGTAAAATTGATTATTTTGTAGCAGGAGTTGGTACCGGTGGAACTATCACTGGAACTGGAGAAAAATTAAAGGAAATCATTAATAATCTTAAAGTAGTAGCAGTTGAGCCAGAAAATTCTGCTGTTATCTCTGGAGAGGAAGCTGGGCCTCATAAAATCCAAGGAATTGGTGCTGGTTTTATCCCTGGCGTTTTAAATACAGACATTATTGACAGAGTAGAAAAAATTAAAAATCAAGAAGCTTTCCAGACAGCCAGAGATTTAGCTGTTAAAGAAGGCATCTTCGCCGGTATTTCGACTGGAGCTGCAGTTGCCGCTGCACTCAGATTAGCTAAAGAGGTCGATCAAGATCAAAGAATTGTAGTAATTGCTCCAGATACAGGTGAACGCTACCTATCTACTGGTGTTTTTAGCTAAATATTATCTGCACCTTCCGTTTGCGCAACCAAATTTATCCAATTTTATATTTTTGCAAAAGTTTTCCCCGATAATTTGATATAGAAGAATTTCCCCTGTGAAAGGCCCGGAGGACCCCCAACCTACCGGGCTATTTTTTTGTAAAATTGTAAATTTTAGTGTATAATTTATAATATAGGGTTTTTAAATTTTTAATCTTATCTTTGACAGCTGTAAACATGTAGAATAATTACTAAAATATTTTAAAGAGAGTGATATCAAATGGGGAAATATATTGTTGCTAGAAGGCCAGTTCTTGATTCAAGTCAGGAAGTATTCGCTTATGAGATTATATTCAAAAATAATATTGAGAACAAAACTATATCAGAAAATTCAAACCTCATTAATGAAGGAATAAGTGATGATATTGAATTTTTTGAAGACAGCAATCTTACTGATGGAAAAAAGATTTTTATTAACTTCAATGCTGATTTGATCAAAAATAAAGCTCCTTTTCTTTTATCTAACAAAAATATTGGTATTGAAATTTCAGAAGACCTAAATTCTGAAAATGAAATAGTCAATATAATAAAAAAATTAAAAGAAAATGATTATCTCCTAATACTCAATCATCCTGAAGCAGTCTTATCAGAAAATATTTTATATAATTATGCAGATATAATTAAACTGGACTATAAAAGTAATGCTAAAACCGAACTGAAGAATTTTATAAATAACATAAAATCTAGAAAATTATCCAATGTAAAATTTTTAGCTAAAAATATCGATAAACACCAGCATTTCGAAGAAGCTAAGAAAATTGGCTTTGATTATTTCCAGGGAGTTTTTTTTACAAAGGCTGATATTGTTAATGAAAACGGTACTCCTGGTTATGAAATAAACTATCTTAATATTTTAAAAGAACTAAATAAGGAAGACGTAAATTTTAGTGAGATTGAAAAAATTATTAAGAATGATATATCTATGACCTTTAGCCTCTTAAAAACTATTAATTCTGCCTCATATGGGTATAATGTTTCTTCGATTAAACAGGCCTCAACTCTCTTAGGGGTTAAAGGTTTGAAAAAGTGGAGTCTGCTTTATCTAATTAATGATTTAAAAAATGATAAACCAGATATTCTTTTTGTTAATACTCTAACCCGAGCAAAATTTGCCGAATTACTGGCTGAAGAATTTGGTATAAGCAAAAAAAGTGATGATTTATTTACAATGGGAATTTTTTCAATGATAGATGCTTTTTTGAATAAACCTTTATCTAAAATTTTGGAAGAAACTGCTCTCACAGAAGAAGTAAAAGAAGCAATTTTAATCAGAGAAGGTGTTATGGGAGAAATTTTAAATCTGGTCATTGCATTTGAAAGAGTCAAATGGGATCAAGTTGCTTTAATAGAAAAAAAGAACCAAATTGATCCGAAAAAACTTTATAACAAATACCTTGAGGCAGTCGATTTTTCTTATGAAACTATGAATATATTAATGAAAAATCAGTAATTACCATCTTTTAATATTATAAATCTTTGTTAAACTATTAAAAATATCATATAATAAAATGAGAGTTTAAAGATTTCAATTAAGCAAATCAAAAAGGGGAGATTTTTATGGCTGCTAAAGTATTTATGGCTGATATGAAAGCTTCATCAGGAAGTGAAAGTCTTGTTAAAAAATTGGGGAGATTATTTTATAAAGCAGGTTTTCAAGAATTAATTGCTGAAGATGATTTTGTGGCTATTAAACAGCACTTTGGAGAGCCTGGAAATACAGCTTTTATTAGACCAGTCTTTACCAGAGAAATTGTGAATATATCAAAAAAGTTAAAAGCAAAACCCTTTTTAACTGATGCTAACACTCTTTATACAGGCGAACGTTCTAACTCAGTCGACCATTTAAATGCGGCTATAGCAAATGGGTTTTCTTATGCAACTGTCCAGGCACCAATTATTATTGCAGATGGACTGAAAGGTAAAGGCTCAACTGAAGTTGAAGTAAAGCTAAAGCATTTTGATAAGGTCCGCATTGCTTCAGAGGTATTGGAAGCTGATGTTTTAATCAGCCTAGCTCATTTTAAGGGTCATGAGCTCTCAGGCTTTGGGGGGACATTTAAAAATATTGGTATGGGCCTTGGCAGCAGGGCTGGAAAACAGATGATGCATTCAGCTGTATTACCAGAAATTACTGAATCAGAATGCATTAAATGTATGCAGTGTGTCAAACACTGTCCAGAGGATTGTATTACTATTAATGAAAATGAAAGTTACATCGACCATGAAATTTGTATTGGTTGTGGAGAATGTGTAGTTACCTGTCCAACTGATGCAATTTCTGTTGAATGGGAATCTACCAGTGAAGGTATGGAAGAACGCCAGGTTGAATTTACATATGGAATTGTTAAGGATAGAAAAAATATCTACATTAATTTTATTACCAATGTTTCACCTGACTGCGACTGTGCTGGCTGGAGTGACCGCCCAATAGTAAATGATATTGGTATTCTAGCTTCTAAAGATCCGGTTGCTTTAGAACAGGCTTCTCTAGATTTAGTTAATCAGGCTGAACCAAAAGGAATGCTTGAAGGAAGAGGTTTAAAACCTGGAGATAATAAGTTCAAAGCTGTGCATCCTAGCACTGATGGAGGAGTTAGACAGATAGAATATGCTGCAGAAATTGGAATGGGCAGCCGCGAATATGAATTAATTGATTTATAGAATTATGAAAACTGAAATTTAAAGGCTCAGCATAATTGCTGAGCCTTTTTTAAATCAATATTTTTTAAACTTAATTAAACTTACTTCATAATATCGCTTTCGCCTAATTTATAATCTACTATCTCCAACTTGTTTTTTACATCAAGCCCATATTTACAGGCTTTAAAATCAGCAGCTTTATTCAATAAATCAACTGCTTTTAGTTTTAATTCTTTATATCTTTCTGCAGCCAATTCTTTATCTCCAAACCAAAAGCGGAGTCGTTCTCTCAACGCATAATCAGCAGGATTTCTAGGCCTACCATCATAAAGCTGACGGTCATAATATCCTTCAATTCTAAAAATATCCTTAATTTTTCCTCCATATTTTCCAGAGAAAACCATCAGCGAGTGGCTTCATACAAAGTGTACCAATATTTTTTTCGGACTCTCCATCACCATAAGAAGCAGCAGTTTCTAAATAATTTCCACCCTGAGCAAGATACTTATTTAATAATTGCACCGCCTTATCAGCTGGAATTTCTATTAAATGAAAGCCTCCAAAACCAAGCAGAATGACATCTAATCCAGTTTTTCCGAGTACTCTTTTTTCCATAGCTAATTCCTCCTATTCTATTATCTAAACTTATAAAATTACACTTCCTCAGTTTAAATTTTAAAATATTCAGTCAATTTAAGTTAGTTTTCTTCCTCTTTTATTCTCTTTAACCGGAACATCTATTATTATATCACAGCAAGAAAAAAATGACAGCTCTTCTCTGCTGAGAAAGCCGCCATTAATTTATAATAAAAACATTAAATTTTTAATCTAAATTTTAACCTGCATCTTCAAAAGAATCTTTAGTTAAAATTTCCTTTTTTAATTTTAAAAACTCGGCTTCCAATTCACTTAATTTATCTTTGATTGGATCAGGTAAATCGGCATGTTCAAGATCTCGTTCTGGGTGAATCCTTCTTCCATCACGGCTGACAACTCTTCCTGGAATTCCAACCACTGTAGAATTTTCTTCAACATTTTTTAAAACTACAGATCCTGCCCCTACTTTAGCATCATCTCCTATGGTTATTGAACCTAAAACTTTAGCTCCAGCTCCAATAACTACATTGTTGCCAATAGTTGGATGTCTTTTTCCTCTTTCTTTACCAGTTCCACCTAAGGTAACTCCTTGATAAAGCGTTACATTATCGCCGATCTCAGCAGTCTCACCAATTACAACTCCCATACCGTGATCAATAAAAAAACCACATCCAATTTCTGCTCCTGGATGAATTTCAATCCCGGTTAAAAAGCGGGCCAGCTGTGAAATCAAACGAGGAATTGTGTGCAAACCTCTTTTATATAGCCAGTGAGAAAAGCGGTGAAATAAAAGTGCATGCAGACCTGAGTATGCCAAAATTACCTCAATTAAATTATCAGCAGCTGGATCTCTATCAAATATTGCATTAATATCACATTTAAGTGTTTTAAACATATATTTACCTCCTGAAATACCACCAAAAATAACAAATGACTGGTGATGTTATAAAAACAAAGTTATTCACTCAAGTTAATTATATAAAGTCCAGCTGTTAAATGCAAATATTTCATTAATATTTTGCTTCCCTTTTGTTAATTTGCTCATCTTCTTTTATTCTATTCAACTGAGGCTTCAGGTACATTTGAAATTGTAAATCCGATATCTGTTCTATAATGCATATCTTTAAACTCTACTTCGTTTATATAATCATAAACAGTATCAATAACGCTTAAAATACCTTCCCCAACTACAGTCATTCCCAGCACCCTTCCACTATCAGTATAGTACTTGTCATCTTCAAGCCTGGTTCCAGAATGAAATACAATTAAATCATCATGGTGCTTTAGATTTTCGAGTCCTTCAATTTCATAACCGGTTTTATAAGTCAGAGGATAACCTGCTGAAGCAAGTATAACACACACTGCATCACTATCATAAATTTCAATTTCTTTTTTATACTTTAATTTAACATCGTTAGTTTTCTGCATCAGCTCAAGTAAATCCTCAGCCAATAGCGGCATAATTACCTGGGTTTCAGGATCACCAAAACGCGCATTATAATCAATTACTTTGGGACCACTTTCGGTTAAAATTATCCCAACATGCATAACACCTCTGTAATCTATTCCCTCACTATTTAGAGCATGCAGAGTCGGTCTTAAAATTTCCCTACAGATCCGATCCATCATCTCTTGATCTACATAGGGGGAAGGTGAATAAGATCCCATTCCTCCAGTATTAGGCCCTTCTTCTCCTTCGAAAACAGCCTTGTGTTCCCTGGTACTGGTTACTGGTAAAATCGTCTGACCATCAGTCAGAGCAAATATTGAAATTTCCTCCCCTTCGATAAAATCCTCTACTACTATTCTATCTCCAGCATCTCCAAACGCTTTATCTTCCATAATTCTGGCTACAGCATCCTGAGCTGCTTGATAATTGGAAGCAACGATTACTCCCTTACCACCTGCTAAGCCATTAGCTTTTACTACAAGTGGATATTCTGCATTTTCCAGATAGTGAAGAGCATTATCCGGATCAGTAAAGACCTCAAATTCACCAGTCGGTATGTCATATTTATTTAAAATATCCTTAGCAAAAGCTTTACTTCCTTCCAGTAATGCTGCCTGTTTTTTAGGACCGAAGATTGGTATCCCCCGCTCAACAAAATAATCTACTATCCCTGCAACAAGAGGTTCTTCTGGCCCAACTACAGTCATTCCTATTTCATTTTTCTGGGCAAAATCTGCTAAAGTTTCTATATCATCTGCATCTATTTCTACTCTTTCTGCAATTTCTAACATCCCATCATTGCCTGGAGCTGCATAAATTTTATCTACATGATCGCTCTGATAAAGCTTCCAGGCTAAGGCGTGTTCTCTGCCTCCGTTTCCTACTATTAATACTTTCATAGCCGATCCTCCTCTACTATATTTATCTAATAATTGCTTGTTCACGGCCAGGTCCAACACTAATTATTTTGGCCGGAACTCCGATTAAATCTTCAATTCTTTCTATATACTTTTTAGCATTTTCAGGAAGCTGCTCATAATCTCTTACACCTGTAATATCTTCCTCCCACCCCGGCCATTTTTCATAAACTGGCTCATATGGGATTTCACTTTCTAAATAAGGAGGGAATTCCTCTACAATTTCTTCCCCATGTTTATAGGCAGTACAGACTTTAATCTCATCAATACCGGTTAAAACATCTATTTTAGTTAAAGCTATTTCAGTTAAGCCATTGACTCTAACTGCGTGCTTTAAAATTGGTATGTCAAGCCAGCCGCAGCGACGTGGACGACCTGTTGTTACACCATATTCGTGGCCTTTATCTCTTAAATATTCTCCCCATTCATTGTCTAATTCAGTTGGGAATGGTCCAGCTCCAACTCTTGTCAGATAAGCTTTAGTCACACCTATAACATCATCTATAGTTGTTGGTCCCATTCCACTTCCAGTACAGACACCACCAGCTGTTGGATTTGAAGAAGTAACAAAAGGATATGTACCATAATCTATATCAAGTAATGTTCCCTGAGCACCTTCAAAAAATATTTTTTTATTATTCTTATGAGCTTCATTTAAAAGCAGGGAAGTATTAGTTACATATGGTCTCAATTTCTCTATAAAAGGTTGATATTCTTTGATTATTTCTTCAACCTTCAGCTTTTGAGCACCATAAACTTTTTCCAGGAGTATGTTGTGATAATCCAGTGCTTTTTCTAATTTTGCTCTAAATCTTCCTTCATCCAATACATCTGCAATTCTGATACCACGGCGGGCTGTTTTATCAGTATAACAGGGACCAATTCCTTTACCAGTAGTGCCAATTTTGCTGTCACCCTTACGCTTTTCTTCTAAACCATCGAGCATTCTATGGTAGGGCATAATTACATGTGCTGTCTCTGAAATGTAAAGGTTAGCTAGAGAAATTCCTCTTTTTTCCAAACCTTCCATCTCTTCAACCATAGCTTCAGGATCAATTACTACTCCTCCACCAAGTACAGATTTCTTATCTTCATATAAAATTCCAGATGGAATCAAATGCAGCTCAAACTTTTTTTCACCAACTATTACAGTATGGCCCGCATTATTTCCACCACCATAGCGAACTACTAAATCGGCAGTTTTGGCAAGCATATCAGTGATTTTACCCTTACCTTCGTCTCCCCACTGTGCACCAACAACTATTTTATTAGACATTTGAATTCTCCTCACATATTTATTATCTCTTAACTATAGTTTAACAAAGATTTTAACAAAGTGCATCTTTTCTTATGTTATCTTACTTTAAAAGTCCATTTCTTTTAAAAATTTGATCAATATTTTTTAAGTAAGCCTGCCAGTCAAAAATTCTTTCTAACTCTTCTTCGCTTAAATATTTACTAATTTCCTGATCAGCGGCAGCTAATTGTTTATAATCAGTCTTCTCTTCCCAGGCAGTCATCGCATTTCTCTGGGCCAGCTCATAAGCTTCTTCCCTGCGAAGCCCTTTTTCGACTAAAGCCAGCATTAAACGCTGAGAAAATGTTAGCCCCAGTGTTTTTTCTAAATTAAGTTTCATATTATCTTCATTAACTACCAGTTCCTCAATAACCTCTTTAAATTTAATAAGCATATAGTCCAATAGAATTGAGCTATCAGGCAGTATTACCCGTTCTACTGACGAATGAGTCAAATCTCTTTCGTGCCACAGAGTTATATTTTCCAGAGCTGGAACAACATTACCCCTAACTACTCGGGCCAGACCACTTAAGCGCTCACAGACAATAGGGTTTTTCTTGTGAGGCATTGCTGAAGAACCTTTTTGACCTTTGCGAAAACCTTCTTCCACCTCTAAAATATCAGTTCTCTGCAGATTTCTAATCTCTGTAGCAAACTTCTCGATTGAAGCTGCAGCCAGGGCAATTCTTTCGATAAAGTCAGCATGGCGGTCCCTCTGCAAAATCTGTGAACTAACCAGGGCATTTTTCAAACCTAAAATTTCGCAAACCCTCTTTTCAACAGCGGGATCAATTGTCGCAAAAGTTCCTACTGCTCCTGATATTTGACCAACAGCAACTACATCCTGCAGCTGTTTAAACCGTGTTATTTGTCTTCCAACTTCTTGATACCAATTTAAGAGTTTAAGTCCCCAGGTTATCGGCTCAGCATGAACTCCATGAGTTCTGCCAACCATTATTGTATCCTTGTCTGCCAAGGCTTTTTTAGCTAAAATTCGATGTAATTTTTCTAAATCTTCTAAAATTATTTCACAGGCCTGCTTCATCTGCATAGAGCGGGCTGTATCTTTTATATCCGAAGAGGTAACTCCTTCATGAATAAAACGAGATTCTTCTCCTAAATTCTCCGAAACTCCTTCAATAAAAGCTATCATATCATGTCGGGTTTTCGCTTCAATTTCTTTAATCCTTTTAAGATCAACTTCTGCTTCCTGCTCAATTTTTTCGGCTGCTTCGACTGGTATTTCGCCTAATTCAGCTCTAGCTTTTAAAATAGCTAATTCAATTTCAAGCCAGATTTCATATTTCTGCTCCTCACTCCATACTTTTTCCATTTCTGCTCGGCTGTATCTTGAAAGCATATAAATAATCTTCCTCTCTTTTTTCCTTATTTAGATTATATTTCTTCTAAAATAAATATTAGGCTTATCTCAGCGTTTTGAGTGCTGATAAGCCATAAATTCAGCTATTCTCTTTTTTTCAGTTTAATATTAGCAGATGCAGTTGGTGCTGTCAAGATATGAAGCCAACTGGAGTTGAATTTTAAGCCAATAACACATATAATTATTAACTGCAGCTGAGAAATTTATAGATTCTTCTTAAAAACTCTTTCAAATCTGATATAATAAAAATAAGTGTTAAATTTCTGAAGGGTAACGGTGATGAAATGGAGTATAATTATTATAAAAAAAGTGTTGATTTAAGTGAGAATGAAAGCAGACAACTTTTAATTTTAGGTGACAGCATGATTGAAAAAGGATTTTTGCGCCAATTTTCTGGTAAGGAAACTAAAGTGCTGCTCTATCTTTTAACTCATCTTAAACAGGATAATGAAATAGAAATTGAGATACCGCTTGCCGCAGGAGCACTTGGTATTGAAATAGATGATTTACGAGAATTGATTTCAGGTATGGCTGAGATAGGATTTATAAGTGACAGTCCAGCTTTCGGCGAAAACTTTTTTAGTTCTTATTTAAATTTAGATACAGTAATTAAAAAAAATAAAAAGATTAAAACTGATGCAAATACTTCTGTAACGGGCTCAGAAGTCCGCCAACAGCTTATTAAAAGTAATTCGGCTTCTAAAAATGAAATTGCTGCTGCTTTAATCTCCTTTTTGCCACCTGCTAATAGAAATATCCATCGGCGGGAGGAAATAAAAAGTTGGCTTAATGATTTTGAAGTTCAGATGCTGAAAGAATTGGTTCGAAGAGTTGATAAATGGCTGAGGCGTCAGGGTGGTGGAGACCATCTCCAGGGAGCTTATGCCTATTTAAAGGCGATAATAGATAATTGGTACCAGGAAGAAATTACAAGTTATGAAGATTTGCAGCAGCAGGATAAACTGCATCGAGAAACTAAAGAGCTGGCCCGCGCCTATGGAATTAGATCATTTTCTTCTAATACCGCTCAACTTAAGACTTTTCAGAGCTGGCTAACTGGTGAGCAGGCTTTAAGCAAGGAACTTGCGCTTGCTGCCATTAGAGAAGCTGTACGTCGAAAAAGAGATGGTCAACCATCTTTAAAATATGTTGAGGATAATTTTATTAATCCGATTAAAGAACTTGGAATTAGCAATCTGGCAGATTTCAGACGCTGGCTGCAGAAAGAAATGGACCAAAAGGCAGCTGATCCTGACAGCCGTGATCAAAATAACTCTAAAAACAAAGACAACAATGAAAAACAGAATAAATCAGGAAAATCTAAAGTAAATAAAAATAATAAGGATAATGATAACTATAAATGGAAAGACTTTTTTATTGATTTCGATAAGTACAAGGAATAGCGATATATGCACAAAATTTAGAAAGGGGACAAAGTTATGCCATTAGAGTTTAATTCAAATAAATATCAGGGTAAGGCCAGAGAAAAATATATGGAAGCTGAAAAAAGAATAAAAAAAATTCACAATCAACATCCTGATGTGGAGCAGGCATATAGTTATTTAAACTCCCTCAAAAGAGAATATAAAATGCTAAAAGTTGGCTTATTTAACCAAGAAAAAGACAATGAAAATACTGCTGATGAGTTAAAAAATGAGATTCAGCAGCTGGAAGCACATTACAATGCACTCTTAAAAAAACATGACGTCCCACTAGATTATAAAGAACCTAATTGGGACTGCGAAAAATGTCATGACACAGGTAGAATTTACAGAAATAATCAATATTTAGTCTGCAGCTGTGCTAAAAACGATTTAAGAAAACGCAAGCAAAAAAATGGTAATCTTCCTAAGCACTTACATAGTGCTACTTTTGCTAATGCCAATCTAAACTACTATGAAGCTGATTTAGTGACTGGAAGCGGTATGAACTATCGAGAAAATGCTCAAAAAATTTATAGTTTGGCTTCTTCTTTTGTCCAAAAATTCCACTCAAATGGAATCAGCCAGGGTCTAATTATTGAAGGACCAATTGGGAGTGGGAAATCATATCTTTTAGGCTGTATTGCTAATGCTTTAATTGATCGGGGAATCCATTTTCGTTATATAGTCTATTCTGATTTATTACAACAGATTAGAAGCACTTATAATCAGGACAGTCCTGAAGCTGATGAAAAACAAATTTTAAATAATGTTCAGCAAATACCTATACTTTTAATTGATGATCTTGGAACTGAAAAAGCAACAGAATTTGCATCTTCTACCCTCTATCAGATAATTGATCATCGCTATCGCGAGGAAAAGCCGATCATTTTATCAACAAATTATTCAATCAAAAACTTAAAAAATCGTTTCCCGGTTATGGGGGAGAGAATTTTTCAGCGTCTTTTAGAAATGAATAAATATTTAGAATTAGCTGGGAATGTCAGAGTTAAAAAAATTGAAGAACGACAGGAGGCCTAATTATGTCAGCAGAATTACAAAATGTTAAAAAAGATGAACGATATAATAAAAATGAATATCAGCTTTTGGGCATCCTGCTGCAGTATCCTGATAAAATTGATGAGGTAGCTGATTTACTTGAGGTTAAACACTTTTTAGATCCACAGGCTCAAATAATTTTCGACTTACTGCTAAAACAATACCAACAGGATAATCAAATATCCCGAACCAAATTATTAATTGACCTACAGAATCAGAACTCTGTAGACCAGGCAGAAGAAATTATTGAAAGGCTTACTTCAGGATTTAATACAATTGATGAACTAAAACCGACTATTGATTTAATTAAAAAGGATTACCAGCGCTCACTACTTCAGAGAGCGTCAAACAAGCTGCAGGAATTAACTCAAGCCAATGATCTGACAATCGATGATTACCAGGCAAAGGCTCAAGAAATCATATTCCAGGCAACAAACGAAAGTAATGATTTAGAAAAACATATTTATAATATGGAAGAAGTTTTAATGGAATCTTTTTCCAACTATATGGACCGCAAACATAAAAAAGCTGATGTTGGGCTGCGCAGCGGTTTTATTTCTCTAGACAATCTAATCGGAGGCTTTAAAAGAGGCCACCTGAATGTTATTGCTGCTTCAACTTCTATGGGAAAAACAGCCTTTGCCATTAATATTGCTAAAAATGTTTTGAAGCGAAAAGCTAAAGTTGCTGTAATTTCACTTGAGATGGATGCAACCGAGGTTGTAGACAGAATGGTTGTTCAGGAATCACAGGTCAATGCCTGGAAATATACCCAGGGGGAAACAAATGATGACGAGGATCAGCGGGTTTCAAAGGCTTTAGATAATTTACACGAACTACCTCTTATGATTTCTGATGAGCGGGGTCTGAATACTGCTCAAATAAGAGCTCGCCTCCGCAAATTTAAGGCCCAAATGGACGGCCTTGATTTAGCAATTGTAGATTATTTGCAGATGATTCAGCTGCCAGAAGAGCATGCCCAAAATACTTCGCGTGCAGTTGGTCAAATTGTGCTGCAGCTGAGGAACTTAGCTTCTGAGCTTGATATTCCGGTAATTTTAATTTCTCAGATTTCACGTAGTTTTACAAGCCGTACTGACAAAAGACCGGTTTTATCTGACTTAAGAGACTCTGGTAATATCGAGGAGGTAGCAGATGGTGTTATCTTCCTTTATCGTCATGCCCACACCTCTGCTAAAGCAAGGGAAGAGGCTGAAGCTGAAGGTACAGAAAGTGATACAGATATTATAATTGCTAAACAGCGTACAGGACAAACAGGATCAATTAAGCTCTTTTTCGAAGATGAATTTATCCGTTTTGTTGACCCAGAAAATCTATCACTGGAAGGAACGATTCCACATGGCTAATCTCGATAGTTTAGATTTAAAGCTGGTGCTCTCTTTTGCCAATGCTTACCGCCGACTCAACGAAAAAGGTGAGATCAGTGATCAGCAGTTAAAAGATGTAATGAATTTAGTCGAAAATTATCAGGCTTATGCTCCAGATGATTTTAAAGCTCGTCTGCATGAAATTTTCCCTGAAAGTAATTTTTAGGCTTGCATATGACGAAAACTCCAGCTACTAAGCTGGAGTTTTTTTATGCCTTTATAATTTTTAAAATAAAACAGTTAAAATATTAAATATCATGATACTTATTGTCATTATTGTTATTTTGATCAGATTTACTACTGTCCTGCTCCTGGTCCTGATAAACTGGCTCTGATTTAACTTCATAATCAACATCTACATGTGCAGGTCTTTCAGGGATAATAGCCCATGCTACAACATAAGCTAAAAGTCCAGCTCCCCAGACAAACATTAAAATAACTGCACCCAGGCGGACCAGAGTTGGGTCAAAACCAAAATATTCAGCTATTCCACCACAGACACCACCAACTTTTCTGTTTTCGCGTGAGCGATATAGTTTTTTCATAAAATTACACCTCTTTATTTAGATTAATTTTAAATATGATTTCAAAATTCCTTTAATGTCTTTTAGATTATTTTTTAATAAATAATTTTTTTTCTTCTTCAGCCAAATAGCCATTCTCTGCCAAAATCAATGCGATATCTTTATAAACATTAACCCTTCCTAAATTATCATCTGATATTATCTGATTTCCAATATCAATTAAAGCTTCAATTGACAAATGCAAAAACCTCTCAGCACTTCCATATAATAATGGTTTGCTATTAAATTCATCAAATTCTACACCTTTAATAATTTCTTCCAGCTGACTGAGGTATTCGTTACATTTTTGAGATCTTTCTAGTATTATCTCTTTTTTAACCATGTAAAAGTCTCTCCTTAAATTTTTGTTGATTTTTCTTCAAATAATATTCGAAATCAAGATATTTTCTAATTGTTAAAGATTGATATGAAGCAGCATCAAATTTATCTTTTTTATAAATTAAACAATTTTCTTTTACAACTTCATATTTCAAAAGAGCAGAGGCTTGATTTAAAATAACTAAATCAATATTATCTAAACCATTTTTTATTAAATCTTCATATAATTTTACTTTTATTTCTCCACAGCTTCCTGTATAATCATTTTTAAGGAGTACTGCAATATCGATATCACTGTTTTCTGTAGATTTATTTTTAGCCTGAGATCCAAAAAGATAAGCAGCTTCGACAATATTATGGTATTCCATTATTTCAATTATTTTATCAATTACCTGCTGGTCCATTATTATCAGCTCCTATCTAATCTAATTATAAAACAAATTTAAAAGAATTAACAGAGGGGGAATATATTTTGTCAAAAACTTTTAAATTAATTTCAATTTTTTCAGCTGTAGAACTTATTTTACACGGAATTTGGGAATACACCGCCTGTGGTCTATTTTACTCTATGGAGGGGCAGGGCTTTATCGAACACCAATTATTAATGATTCAAGCAACAATTGGTGATGTTTTTATTGCACTTGGCCTCTTTTTAATACTTGCTTTTGTAAACCACTCTTTTAGCTGGTTTTTGAAAAATTGGGAACGAAAAGATTATATTATCTCAACTTTATATTCGATCTCAGCTGCATTCTATTTTGAAGCACATGCCTTATACATTGAGCGTTGGGGATACCAGGAAACTATGCCACTTGTTTATGGAACTTCAATCGCTTTAGTTCCTGTTATTCAGCTGGCTTTATTGCTTCCTCTTGGTTTATTAATAACAAAAAAAATCTATCAGTTAAAGTTTGCAAGTTAATCTAAAAGGTATAACTTAGATTTATTTCTAGGCCCTTTGCATCTCCACCTAGCATCTCATCTTCACTGCCAGCAGCAATACTACCTCTCAGTTCAAGCAGCAGGTTACTGCTGAAGAGATAAGAATAATTTGGGATAAAAAGTGTACTGCCATCATCTATAAAACTAACTGTCATTATTCCGAAAGATGAAAACTCATCAAGCTCATAACTTAAACTGGTATTAATAAAGTCTAAGTTATTTTTGCTGGCTGAGATACTTTCCTCATCTGAAGCAGAAGACTCTAGATTAAATAAATCAAAGTCAGAAAGGTCACCTTTTAAACCTTCAATTCTTAAATATTCTGCCTGCAGGTAAAGCCTGCTCCCTGCCAGAAAATTATAACTGTAATCAGTTCCAAGTTGGTAGATATCATAATCAAGCTCTTCAGACTGCCAGAGACCATAGGCACCATAAATGCCAGCCGGACCTAGGTCTCCTTTAAAAGTTAATCCATAGCGCTCTAAGTCCGCAGCAGATTCACGAGGAGTATTTACATAACTGGCACTTAAATCATAGCCTCTAAAAGTAGTTCTTCCTCTTACAGCCCATTTATGCTTTTTTTGATCTTCCAGATTGGAAGCAACAAAGGTCAGCCCCGAGCCCCAGTTGATGGGGTAATATAACTCCAGTCCGTCAACAAATTTAGCTCTACTTTCCTCTTCTAAATTTTCTGCCCCCAGGCTGTAATCAACCGGATTTATTAAAGCACCATATGACCAGGAAATTGGCTGTCTACCTATACTGGCATTAACTGGTCCAAATTTTTCTTTTAAATATAATTTTTTAAACCAGAGTTCAAATTTATCTTCTCCTGTGTCTGAAAGAGAAAAAACTGCTCTGTTTTGGATATTTAGTGGGAAATCATAGGGTAAAAACCATTCCAGCTCCAGTTCTGTTAGCAAACTATTATCCAGTTCCGAATCAGTATAAGATAAATTGCTAATCAGACTTACCTTACCTCCAATCTCAGCAGCTCTGGCTGGGCTTATATTCAGGATCATAACCAAAAATAAACTAAACAGAGCTGTAACTGTTATCAAGCAAATGCTCTTTTTTCTAACTAAAATTTTCATCTTTTATTAATCACATCCTCAAGACTTTTACTGAAATCTTTACTATGTTGATCTTGTTTGTTGATCTTCTTTATATTATTTTCTGAATTTTTAGCGTAGTCTTTCTAGAGTAAAAATATTCTCTGGTAATTCAGGATTAAATTTTATTTCATTGACTATAAATTCGGTGCTTGTATTTTGACGCAGCTTGTTTTCCATCACCATATGCACCGGATACCAGCGGCCTTCTATCTCTTCTATTTTTAAGACTCTTGCTTCTTTGAGCAGTCTGCCGCTTTCTGCATAAAGATCTTCCTTTAAACCAACAAATCTTTCCTTGTCAATCCAGATTACCCTTCTGTAGTAGCTGACCTCTTTTCCTGGAACCTTTACCCCCTCTAGTTTATAGGCTGGTCGACCCTCGTATTCTTCTTCACTCAGAATTTCAAAATTATAGAGATCAGTTAATTTATCAGATTCGAGCATATCCTGATAGGAAAAATCACTGCCCATCATCCCCTGCTCCAGCATGTGGCCCGAGATTTTAACCAAATCTTCTGCCTGGGGGAAAAACATCCAGAGATCATCGCCTCTTTTTAGAAATTTGGTTCCACGATCCCTGGGATTTGTAAATTCTGCCAGTGCGTTTTCTTCATCCTGCCAGCTGCGCATGGTTTTAGTCTGAGTTCTGCCGCTATTTTTAATGATCATTTCAGCTTCCGAATAAGCTGTAATTATATACTCATTTTCATCACGGCGGTTGATAATCTGATCTGCTGTTAGTTCCTGCTCCTTCGCTGCAGCTGTAAAAGTCAAGCTAGCTGTGATCAGTGTTAAGAGAGTGATTATAAATAAACTTTTAAGTTTTATCTTGTTTTTCTCCTTTAAATAAATAAACATAATTCTAGCTCCTTTCTAAATTTTTTTAAATTTAAAGAAACTCTTTATTTTAATGTTAGAAAACTTGGGCTTAAAATAATCTCTAAATTTCTCGCAGTGCCTCTGTTGGATCAAGTTTAGCTGCCCTTCTAGCTGGAATTATCGCGGTCAATGTTGTGACAACCACGCCAATCACAAAGGCAAATACCATATGCTCAAATTTATAGGTTGGATAAATAATTGGATTCATCAAAACATCGATATCTTCGAAAGCTGCACTGTAATCAAAACCAACTCTTGCTAAATAATAATTTAGCGCTCCTCCTCCCAAAGCTCCAAAAAAGCTGCCAATCACTGCCATAGCTGAGCCTTCGATAATAAAAAGCCCTAAGATCTCTCTGCTTTTCAAACCAAGTGCACTCATCATGCCAATCTCCTGAGTTCTTTCTTTAACGATCATGACTAAAGTATTAATTACCACAATCGATGATAAAAGAACTAAAAAAAGATATATAAAGTTATAAATTTTTTCACTGATTTCTAAAAGTTTAATAAAACTGTTCCCATTTTTCCAGCTTTGAACCAGATATTTTCTACCTCCATTTTGATCTAAATAGCTGCGAACTCCAGGCAGATAGTTGTTTGCTTGATCACGATCTTTTGTCACTAAAAGCAGTTCTGTACTTTCATCATTTAAATAAAGTAGCTGTCTGGCAGTAGTAAGCGGCATAAATACAACCTGCTCGTTCAACAAAGGTAGATTACTTGCTATCTCACCGACTATCTCAAATGTTGCTCCCTGAAAAGAACTAAAAGCTGTTGTGTAGACCATTGTTACCTTTTCGCCAACACTTCTGTCAATCTTATCCAATAATTCTGTACCCATTACTACTTCTCTTTTACCAGCTTCAACCATTCTGCCTTTACTTAGTTCTCGACCAATATTGGTAAACTTAAGTTCTTTATCTCCTTCAATACCCCAGGCCAGCATCTGCACCAGTTCTTCTTCAGTACTTACTGCAGCTCCAAATTTAAGTCGGGGAATAACCATCTCTATTCCTTCCAGCTGACTTAAATCACTTTCCATTTCAGTCAAAGTCTTATTTTTTAATCCGTTAACAGTATAATTTAAAGAAAGCAGCTTTTCTTTCTGTTCATATTCCTGATCAATTATCTTGATATGACCTGTATCATAATGAATATATAGCGAATAAGTGTCTTCGATCATCCCATCTATTAATCCTCTGGTAAAAACAATAACCATCACAGCAAAGGCAATAGCCAGGATAGAAACTATCGTTCTTAATTTATTTCTAAACATATTTTTAAAGGCAATACTTATTAAAAATTTCATCTCCCAACCTCCTTAGCGGTGATAAATTGCTTTTACTGGGTCTTTGCGTGCTGCCCACAGAGCGGGAAAAACACTTGCCAACACAGAAATAACTATGCCATATACAAAAACAAAAATAAAAGAGCTAATTTCCCAACCAGCGTAAATGGTTCCACTTAGGGGGAAACCATAATCAAAATCGCCTCCACCGGTCATTGCTGCCATATCAATTCCATTAATATTGAAAATTGCGAGTCCAATAATTCCCAAGATAATTCCCATTATACCACCAATAATGCCTATTCCAGCAGCTTCACCCATAAAAGTGTAAATAATTTCTCGCTCATGCATCCCGAGTGCTTTCATCATTCCCAGTTCTTCCATTCTCTCTAAGGCAGATAAAATAACTGTATTGATAATACCAACTGCAGCCAGAGTCAGGATTACAGCCAGTACAACCTGAGTTTCTATATCCTGCATCTCAATCATTGTCACTAAACTTTTTGCTGCATCTTTCCAGGAATATGCTCTATAAGGAGCAGTTAAACTTTTATTTAAATCTTCTGCCGCAGCAATTGCCTGATCTTCTTCACTTAATCTGACTACATAATTACTTATCTTATTTTCAACATTTAATCTGTCCTGGGCTGTAGAAAGCGGCAAAAAAACATTGCTTTCATTTAAGCTGGGATGAGGAGTATTAAATAAACCAACAATTTCTCCATCTATAGTGTTAAAAGTTTTTTCTTCAGTTCTAATCAGCATTACTGCATAGTCACCGGTTTTAAAATCCATCAATTCTGCAAGTTTAGCTCCCATAATTATTTCAGTGCTACCTTCTGCAGGCATTCTTCCTTCAACTAAATATTTATTTAATTCAAATACTTTACTGTCACTTTCAAGATCAATTCCGACACCTTTAACCGGAAGTTCGTCTATGCCATTATTTAAATTAACAGCAAATTGTAATCTTTGGGTTAAAGCTTGAAAACCGGTACTCTGCTTAATAGTATTTTCCAACTCTGTTGAAGGATTTATTAAATTTTTCATAGGTAGTTCTTTTCTATCTTCCCAATAACTCCCATCTGTTATCTGCAGATGACCGCTCTCTAGATTAATTATATTATCAAATGACATCTCCGTCATACCAATCATCAAACCATCTGTCATTACATAGATTAATATAGCAAAAGCAATTATCAGAGCTGTAATGAAAGTTCTTCTTTTATGGCGGGTCAGATTTTTAAAAGCCATTTTGAGAAAAAACATTACTAATCCCTCCTCTGGTCTCTGCTGATTTGACCATCCTTAATTTCAATTAAGCGGCGGGCATAATCCATTACTTGAGGATCATGGGTTGAAAAAATAAAAGTTGTATTTAGCTCTTCATTCATTTCTTTCATCAGTTCTAAAACTTCTTTGCTGGTCTCAGAATCAAGGTTGGCCGTCGGTTCATCTGCCAGTACAAGTTTTGGTTCTTTAATTAAAGCTCTGGCTATAGCGACTCGTTGTTTTTGACCCCCGGAGAGTTCATTGGGGCGGCGGTGAGCCATCTCCCCAAGGCCTACCTCTTCTAAAAGAGCCATTACCCGATCTTTTCTTTCTTTTTTGCTGTGTTTTTCAATTAATCTGATTGCAAACTCTACATTTTCAAAAGCAGTTAAAACGGGAATTAGATTATAGCTCTGAAAAATAAACCCTAAGTTATAGCGTCTGACCTCTGATAGCTCTTTACTAGTCAGGTCATTAATCGAATGTCCATCAAAGATAATTTCCCCTGCTGTTGATTTATCGAGACAGCCTATCATATTTAAAAGCGTTGTTTTTCCAGAACCAGAGGGACCAAAAACAGTTGTAAATTCTCCAGATTCAATCTCCATATCGATTCCTCTTAGAGCAGGAACCTCTATTTTGCCCTGCTGATATATTTTTTTCAATCCACTTAGTTTAATTAGTGACATTTTTATCCCCCTTTGCTATACCATTTTTCATGATATAGAGCATTTTATCTACATAGTTCATAATCTCTTCTAAATCATCTGGATTATGATTATCAAAAAAATAACTAACTATACTGAGCGAAAAATCAGTTAAAAAAAATGCTGTGAATTTAATATCAATCTTTGGGTCGATTTGTCCCGCTTGAGCCGCTTTATTAAGCAGCTGTTCAAAAAATTCATTGCTTTTAGGTCTGCTTTCAGCATAGATTTCTTCTTTAAGACTTTCATTACTCCCATTTAAAAGACGATTACCAATTTTAGAGTATAAGGGATATTCCCTTTTGAATTCAATTCCTGCAATAAAAAGTTTCCGCAGAAGATCAAAAAAATCAAGCTTATGATAATTCTTCAGTTTTTGACCCAAAAACTTCATTTTAGCATCTGAAGCCTGGTCTATAATATATTTATAGAGGTCTTTTTTGTTTTGAAAATATTGATAAAAACTTCCTTTTGAAATGTCTGCTTTTTTTATTATTCTATTTATACTCGTTTTTAGATAGGGATAAGCCCCAAACTCCTCTAATGCTGCATTTATAATTCTTTCTTGTTTTGAATTACTTAAATTAAAAAAAGTCTGTTTAGGCATTTATTCACCTTCTTCAGTTTAAAATTTTTTGAATTATTTTATTAATTTTCTGAATAAATATGACTTAATAGTCATATGACTTTGTAGTCACATTATATTCCTTTAATTATTTTTTGTCAACTATTTTTGAGAAATATTAAATTAATGAGTAAAATTAGAACAAAAAAATAACGACTACCTGATTGGCAGCCGTTTCTAAAAATTAATTTTTATAATATTCAGCTATGATTTGATCCATCACTTTTGTTGTTCTAGCTGCACTTTTACCTGTAGAAGGAGATTTACCTTTGCCTAGCAAACTTTTAACTACTTTCTCTAAAAGCGGCTGTTGAACATGTTCTGGATAAGCAAATTCAATTTCCTGTCTGCCATTTTCATTTTCAAGAATAATTACTTCTTCACTGAAGGAAGAAAATAAAAGTCTGCCGCCACTTCCAATAATTTCATTCTGATCCAACTCATGATAAGCATTAAATGTCCAGCTTCCTATCCCCTGAATTTCATTTTCAAAAGTAAAACTCATCACTACATTATCTTCTGCTGGATAAAAATTTGCCTGATTAACTGCAAAGCCAGACGCTGACTTAATTGGACCAAAATAGTAATCAAATAAATCAAGTGTGTGAGCTGCCAAATCTAAAAATTTACCTCCACCTGCAATTTTTGGAATAACTCTCCATGGTAAATTATTTTCATCTTTTTCATCTTCTCTAACAGGTTGAGTCAATCTAATATTTACAGTTCTAACTTCACCAACTGCACCAGATTCTATTAATTCTTTAATTTTTAAAAATCTGGGCATAGCCCTCCGATAATAAGCAACATGCAGCTGAACTCCATTTTCTTCACATACTCTAATCATTTCTTGAGCTTCTTTATAATTTCTAGCCATTGGTTTTTCTACATAAACAGGTAGGCCGGCCTCAGCTGCCATAATAGTATATTTCTTATGAGTTGATGGTGGAGTAGCTATATATACTGCATTTACTTCAGGATCATTAATTAATTTTTCTGCCTGATCATACCAGCGAGGAACATTATGTCTTTCAGCATAATCTTTTGCTAATTCCCCAGTACGCCTCATCACTGCCACCAGAGAAGAACCCTCTATTTTCTGGAGAGCTGGTCCACTTTTCTTTTCCGTAACATCCCCACAACCAATAATACCCCAACGAATTTTATTCATTTCTAGTCCTCCTAAATAATTTATCAATTTATCTTTTAAAAAAAGCTCCCACTTAAGGGAGCTTAGTTAAATCTTTGAATTATCCTAGTAAATAATTATTTTACAACCATAACTGTTTTTTTAGAGTGCCTAACAATTTTATCACTAATACTTCCAAGTAAAAATCTTTCAACTTTTCCATGACCCTTATCTGCCACAATAATTAAGTCAAAATTATTTTCCTCCGCATACTCACAAACTTCATCTGCAGGATCGCCATGAAGCAGTACTTTTTCAGGCTCTATACCTTTTCTTTTGAAAAATTCAGCATCCTGATCAAGTATTTTTTGTCTTTTTTCTTTAATAGTATCTTCCTGCTGTTTCATGATATTTTCTAAGGTTTCAGCAGATAAATAAGAGGCCACTTCGTTAAACTGGTTGACTGGAATTTGAGCAGTTTCTGTATAAACATGAATTAATGTTACCTCAGCCTTTAAACTTTCAGCAAGCTCTGCACCTTTTTGTGCAGCCTTTTGTGCACTTTGGGAACCATCTACAGCTACCAGAATTTTTTTCATAGTATCGACCTCCCTGTAACTATATAATTCTCTATATCTTAAAAAAATCCTTTTTTTGAAATAACTTTTAATTAAGCTGAGCTGTGCTTTCTCTTATTATCAATTCAACATCTAAATTTCTATTCTGAGCTTTGACAAGGTCATTTTCACCTTTATTTAAATTTTCTAATAGAATTTCTGCCGAAAGTTTGCCTACATCAGCAATAGAGCGATTGATAGTTGTTAAAGCCGGGCTGGAATATTCAGCAAAATTAACATTATCAAAACCAACAACACCAGCTTCTTCTGGTACTTTAATTCCTCTTCTTTTCAATTCTTTTAAAACTCCAAAAGCTGAAGCATCATTAGCAGCAAAAATTCCAATCTTCTTATTTTGATAATTATTTTCATCTAAAAAAGATGCCATCTTTTTAGCCGACTCTTCTTCAACAAAAGAAGAAGAAAGCATTGTATAATCTTTTTCAGAAATTGAATTTTCCTGCATACAATCTTTAAATCCTTTTGATCTATCAGAAGCAGTAGGAGTAAAACCTACTCCTTTTAGATGAATAAAATATTCGTATCCGCATTCAATTAAGTGCTTTGCTGCCTGATACCCTCCCTTGTAGTCATTAATTCTAATTACATTAATTTTTTCAGATTCAATTTCTCGATCTAAAATTATCATAGGGATATCTTTTTCAGCTAGTTGGTTAATATACTTTTCACTTAGCGAAGTAGATGCTAAAATAAATCCATCAACCTGTCTTTGAATTAAATGCCTTATATATTCCTTTTCCCTTTTGGCATCCCATTCTGTGTTTCCAATAACAGCATAATAACCAGCTGTTCTCAGTTCTTTTTCTATGCTTTTCACAAGATATGAATAATATAAATTAGCTACATCAGCAATTAAAACTCCAATTGACTTGCTTTTTTTTGTTACCAGTCCCTGGGCCAGTCCATTTGGGATATAATCTAGTTCATCAACAGCTTTTAAGACTGCCTCTTCCTTTTCACGTGAAACATTTGCATTTTGATTAATTACTCTTGATACTGTAGATATTGACACATTTGCTCTTTCTGCAACATCATTTATTGAAACCACTATTCTTCACCTCAATTTAATTATATTCTTTTTTGAAAGTGTTTTCAAATTACACACTTAACCAAATAAAAATCGGTAAAGTTGCTCCCATAAAGACTATAGTGGCGAAAATCGCTGCAGAAGCAAAATCACTTTTATGACCATACTTTTCCATTATAACAGAAGAACTTGCAAAAACCGGCATTGCTGCTAAAATGGTCATTACTCCTCTCAACAAGGGTTGAATTGGTAATAAAGAAAGGACTAAATAAACCAAAGCTGGAAAAATTAACAATCTTAAAATTGAGACCAAATAAACCTTTTTATTACCCATTACTTCAGAGATTGTGCTCTTAGCAAGCTGTAAACCAATAAAAATCATAGCCAGAGGCACAGTAATATCTCCAATGCTTCCCGTAATATTAAACACAGCCTCAGGTAAATTAATACCACTAAAAACTACAACTAAACCTAATAAAAGTCCGATGATTGGTGGAGAAAATATATTAGCAAAAAAGCTGCTTTCTGAATTTTGACTGCTGTCTTTTAAAATCCAAATCCCAACTGTCCATAAAATAAGCTGCATTCCAAAATCATATAAGATTGCTAAAATTAAACCTTGAGCGCCAAATAAAGCAAAGCAAATTGGTGCTCCAACAAAAATATTATTACTGAAAACAGTGACAAATGCGACCTCTTCTTTTTCTTTTTGAGAATATCCGAAAAATTTACTAATCATAAAAATAATAATAATTGAAAAAATGGTAATAATAAGAGCAGAAATTGGCACAATTAAGTATTGTTTCAACATATTTAAATTAAAATCTTTGATAATATTTGTAAAGATCAAAGCTGGAAAAGCTATATCTATTGTCAGTTCAGCTATTCCTTTTTCTGCCTCAGATTTGATTTTACCTGATTTATTTAAATAATAACCAAGAGTAATTAATACCCCCATCAAAATCAATTGTTCTAAAACTGGATAAAGATCTGTCATTAAAACACTCCTCTATTTTTGATAAAATTAAATCGCCTATCTTATTTTCCTATTAATAAAAGGGCCAATTCATTATATTCTGATTCAGAAACTTTTTTTGTTCCTTTATTTTTACCATCTTTTAAAACACTTACTAGATCAGAGACTGCAAAAATTTCTTTAATTTCTCTAGTAAAATAAATAATTGTAATTCCTTTTTTCTTTAGCTGCTGCATAAAATTAAAAAAGACTTCTTTTTCTTCTTGATCCAGCTCAATAACAGCCTGATCAATCACAAGCAATTCAATTCCAAAAGATACTGCTTTTAAAAGCTCAATTAGTTGTTTTTCTAATGATGTTAAACCTCGCATTTTCTTGGTTGGAGATATATTTAGATCAAATAATTTAAGCAACTCTGCTGTTTGAGCAATCATTTTTTGATTATCTATTGATTTAAAAATAAAAAACTTTTTTATAGGTTCTCTACCAAAAAATATATTTTCAGATATTGTCATTTCAGGAAAAACTGTAGATTTATTTCTATCTTCTCCCTTTTTGTTAAATTTAAAAATACCAAGCGGATCTTTTTCGGGATTAACAGCAGAATATTGATTGATAAAATAAATGTTTTCTCTTTCAGCTTCTTTAAGCTTTTCTCGATTAAAAATTTTATCATCAAAAACTAATTCTGCTTGTTCAAACTCAATTTCACCTTTCAAAAATTTAAGCATTCTATTTTTTTCGGCTTCATTTTGAAACAAAATACTGTGGACATTGTTTTTTCTAACTTTTAAATTAAATAAATACTTTGTTTTTTTTACTTTAAGATCAAGGTTCTTTATTTCTAAAATATTTTGATTCATTCTATCCACCTCTTAATAGCTAAAATTGTTATTTAAAGTTAAGTATAGCATATCAGAGATTAATTTCTAAGGCAAAGAAAATAAATTAGAAAAACCTGGCCAATAAAGCCAGGTTTTAATTCTATTTAATTGAAAATATCTAAAGCAGGTATTTGTTTAGGGTAACTCTAACAGCGCCCTCTTTTGCTATCATCTCTTTAAAGTATCCTTCTATTTTTTCTCCCAGACCTACTTGATATAAGTCTAAGCCCATTAAGTTCTCATTACTCAAAATATTATTAAGCTTATCTCCTACAGAATCAGGGTCGCCCAGTTCAATTCCCTCTAACTGAGGTGTCAGCTCATCCAGCATTGGATCTGAGCTTAAAGGCATTTCATTCCCTTCATCATCTACTGCAAGAAGATATCTCAACCAACCTGCAATTGCAAGTGGTACTACAACCAAATTTGCTGGGTCTAAGTCTTCAGCATCACGATAAGATTTAATTGTCTCACCAAAGCGGATTGCTACTTTTTGTGAAGTATCTTTAGCTATTCTTTGAGGTGTATCAGGAATATATGGGTTAACCAATCTTTCTTTAACTACTTCATCAATAAACTCTTTTGGATCAAGTACTTCTGGATCTACAACAACAGGCAGTCCTTCTTTGTAACCAATCTGTTCTACTAAGGCTCTAATTTCCTGATCTTCCATCTCTTCTGCAATTGATGTGTGGCCTAAAAGACAACCGTAAACTGCCATTGCTGTGTGCAGTGGATTGAGGCAGGTTGTTACTTTCATGGTCTCTACCTGGTTAACTGTCTCTCGATCGGTATAGATTGCTCCTGCCTTATCTAGAGGTATTTTACCATTAGGAAAACTGTCTTCTATAACAAGATACTCAGGGGCCTCTGCATTAACAAAAGCTGCTATTTCTGTATTCTTATTTGTTTTTACAATTTCTGTGTTTTCAAAACCGATCTCTTTCAGCTTCTGCTGCACATCAGCTGCTGGTCCTGGGGTAATCTTATCAATCATTGACCAGGGAAATCCAACTTTGGATTCATCATTTAAATATCCTAAAAATCCTGCTTCTACCAGATCATTTTCTACCCATTTTTCAGCTACAGTTATTACAGCATCTTTAAGCTTCTGACCATTATGAGAGCAGTTGTCCATGCTGGCAAAAGCAAAAGGATAAGCACCTGCTTTAAAACGTTCATAAGCTAAGGCAGTCACCTTAGCCATCAGGTGGTTTAAATCTCCTTCAGGTCCAGCCTTGAAATCTTCTAAAACAAAGGGGAAGAATTCTCCGTCCATATTGTCCAGAGCATAACCTTTTTCAGTTACAGTAAAACTTGCCATTTTCAAACTGGGTTTTTTAAATATTTCTTTCAGCTCTTCCCAGTCTTTTTCAAAACTGGAGTCGGCTTTTAAGCCCTCAGTTATACTGGCCAGTAAGGTTTTTTCCAAGCTGCCATCAGCCGACATCTTTATAACCAGACTTAGATTATCTGCCGGTGCATAAATTTTATCTATAATCTCATAGTCAAAACCCTCGGCTGCTATAATACCTGTTTCTACTTCTCCTGCGTTCAGCAGTTGCTGCTGCAGACGGGCTATAAAGGCTCTAAAAATATTACCGGCACCAAAATGTACCCATTCTGGATTTTCTTTTGTATTATCAATTAGATTTTGATAATCAAACTGAGGAGGATTTATTCCTGCATCTTCCCATTGAGCTTTATCTTTTAGTTCCTCTTTTTTAAGTTTTAACATTATAAAACTCCTTTCATTTAGATCCTAAAATTAACTTGAAATATTAAAATCTTTAAAAAAGAACCCCCTTTTAATTCAGTTAGACTAAAAGAGGATTCTTATTTTATCTTATTTACTGCATTTTTTAATTGCTTCCCAGAGTCCATTCAAATAAGTTGCACCTAAAGCACGATCATATAAACCATAACCAGGTTTACCTGTTTCTCCCCAGATCATACGTCCGTGGTCAGGTCGAAGCGGTCCTTCAAAACCTATATCATGATATGCTTTCATGATTTCATACATATCTAGAGATCCCTTTTCACTTAAGTGAGCAGCTTCTTCAAAACTGTTTTCACCTGTGATCTTAATATTTCTTACATGAGCAAAGTGGATTCTATCTCCAAATTCCCTAATAATTGCAGGAACATCATTATCAGGATTAACACCTAGTGATCCTGAACAAAGGGCAAGTCCATTTGCAGGTGAATCAACTAAATTTAAAAACTTATGCAGATTTTCTTTGCCAACAATAACTCTTGGCAGACCAAAAATTGACCATGGTGGATCATCTGGGTGGATAGCCATTTTTATATTTTCTTCTTCTGCTACAGGAATAATTTCTTTCAAGAAATATTCTAAGTTATCCCAGAGTTTATCTTCATTAATCTCCTGGTAAGCTGTCATCAAATCATTTAACTCTTCTTTACTATAGCTTGTGTCCCATCCTGGAAGGTCAAGATCACCACTTAAAGGATTCATTTCTTCAACTTCTTCTCTGTCATAAATTAATGCTTCTGATCCGTCTTCTAGTTTGTGATCAAGCTCAGAACGAGTCCAGTCAAAAACAGGCATAAAGTTATAAGTTACTACTTCAATTCCTGCTTTAGATAGATTTCTTAAAGTCTCTTTATAATTTTCAATATAACGGTCTCGAGGTTCAACCCCCATTTTTATTGCCTCAGGTACAGGTACACTTTCGATAGCTGAAATTTCCAATCCAGCTTCCTCCACCTTATCTTTTAATTCTTTAATTTTTTCATAAGGCCAGGCTTCTCCTGCCGGAATATCATAAATAGCTGTAACAATCCCTGCCATCCCTGGGATCTGTTTGATTTTATCTAATGTTACAGGGTCATCATCTCCATACCAGCGAAAAGATAATTTCATAAGATCACTCCTTTTATTTGATTATTTTGTAATTTGAAAGCGTTTTCAAGAACTATAAAAATTTATTTATATTCTTATCTTATTTTATTTTATTCGTGATGTAAAGTGAAATTCCTTTATTTTTCTAAAACTAGACAAAAAAATGAATATCTAACAAGAAATTTTATAAATCACTTTATTCAAAATCACACTTTTATTTATTGTTAAGCCTCAGTCAGTTAATAACCAACTGAGGCGACATATTATTTTTCTTTAACATTAATTTTTAATGATGCTGTAATATCATCATATATTTTTACTTCTACAGTATGCATTCCTAAAGATTTTATTGAATCATCAAGGGCTATTTTCCTTTTGTCTATATCATAGCCTTTTTTAGAAACAGCTTCAGCAATATCTTTTGTATTTACTGAGCCAAATAACCTGCCGTTATCCCCAGCTTTAACTTTTACCACAAACTTTTCGGATTCTAATTTAGACTTAAGCTGCTCTGCATCTTCTCTTTTTTCTGATTCTAAACGGTTTTTCTTTGCTTCTTTTTCTTTTAATTCTTTAATCTTTTGTTGAGTAGCTTCAACTGCTAATCCTCGAGGCATTAAATAATTACGTGCATAACCATCAGCTGCATCAACAACATCACCTTTAGAACCTAACTTTTTTACATCTTCTGTTAATACTACTTTCATAATAACTTCCTCCTTAATCATTTTTAACCAGGTTGATTACTCTGCTTTCTAAAGTTAAACCACATGTCTAATAATCCTAATAAAATTAAGATTATCGGAACTGGTGGAAAAATAAAAATTAAAAATATTAGAAAAGACTTTATTAAAATTGAACTATTTTTCTTTGATAAAAAATACATTAATACTGCAAAGCCCTGCAAAAATGCCAGGAAAAACATAAAAATATTTATATTAATAAAAATTGGATTCGAAGTTAACAAAAGAGACACAACGATTAGACTAGAGACAGGCCAACGAGGTAAATACCAGCGGCTTACAGCTTTGTATAATTCAATATTCAAACCCCTTCTCCTTAAGTACCAGGCAGAAACATAATAGTTTAAAATACCTGTTATAGTTGCTGAAATAACTAACAAAGAAGGAAATATCATTCTAATTAAATTAAATTGAGTAGATATTATCTGCTCTACAGATTGCTGATCTAATTCTCCACTCAAATTTTGAAGTGCCTGCTGCAGCAATGTTTGATAATTAAGGTTCAACATTCCAGAAGCAACATAAAAAATTATAAGTTGTGAAACTGTTACGGCAATTACAGATGTAATTAGTGTTTTGAAAGGAGATAAACCTTCCTTAATTACATTACCAATAACAAAACCAACTAATCCGAAACCAATTATAGTCATTAAGCCCATAACAGTTCCAAATAGTAATCCATTTATTAAAGCAGCTATTATAATTACTCCAATTACTCCACTGCTCTCCTTTTTTTGAACAAGATAGACAATTGGCACTGGCCAGAGTATCATAACCGCCATTGATAAAAATGGAATAAAGTAATTAACTGCAGTTAACAATATTATATAGGCCAGAGTTCTAATGCTATCCTTATATCTTCTAATATCCATCTAATTTACCACCTCATCTGCCGGCAAAATTAACAGTATTATTAAAGAAAGGAGGCGCCATCATAGATTTTGCCTCCTTAATTAATACTTATTCTTTTACATATGGCAGCAGAGCAACTGATCTAGCTCTTTTTACTGCTTGTGTAATTAATTTTTGGTGTTTGGAACAATTTCCTGTTACACGACGCGGCATAATTTTACCACGATCTGTTAAATATCTATTTAAAGTTCTTAAGTCTTTATAATCAATTTTTTTATCTTCATTTGCACAAAAATGGCATGACTTATTTCTACCTCTAGGCATTTAAATTTACCTCCTTTTTAAAATGGTACATCAAAATCATCAGCATCAAAATTATCATCAAATTGAGCATCAAAATCATCCTGCTCCTGCTTGTTATTCTGCTGAGAAGAATTATTATTTTGCTGCTGATTATTATTTTGATACTGTCCCTGATTATTACTACGGCTGCTGTTATTACCGAAGTCTAGAAAACGCACATTGTCTGCGTTAACTTCAGGATTTATATAAGTTCTGTTGTTGTTTTCACTTTTACGAATCTGCAGTGATCCATCGACTCCAACCAGTCTACCTTTTCCGAGATGACGGGCACAATTTTCCGCCAGACCCCGCCAGGTTACGATATTGATAAAATCAACATCTCGATCACCATTACGGTTAGTATAATTTCTTTCTACTGCCAGTGTAAAATTGCACACTGGAGTTCCATTACTGGTATAGCGAAGTTCAGGATCTCGTGTCAGGCGGCCGATTAAAACAATTCTGTTTAACAAGACTATTCACCACCTAGATTTATATTATGCATCATTTCTAACTACTAAATAACGAAGTACACCATCCATAATCTTAAAGATTCTCTCAAGCTCATTTACTACTGTAGTTTTAGCATTGAATTCTAGAATTGTATAATCTCCAGAACGATAATCTTTAATTTCATAAGCTAACTGCTTTTTACCCCAGGCATCAACTTCAGTTACTTCTCCTTCATGTTCAGAGATAGCATCTTTAACACGCTGAAGAATAGTCTGCTTTTCTTCATCTTCAAGATCAGGTTTAAGTACAAATGTTGTTTCATAATCTCTTTTTCTAATTTCCATTTACATTCACCTCCTCCACACGGACTAATGGCCCTGCTGCTAGCAGAGCATGGATTTTTAACCAATCTAAATTATAACAGCTATTTAGTTAAAATGCAAATAAAATTTGCACCTTTGCGCCTTCTGTTCACAGAACCATTTTTTACCTTTTGTTTGTATCAAAATTGAAAAGCCAGCAAATTAATAATTAAAGAAAGCAGCCAAGCAGCTAGAATATCAGTAGGATAATGAACACCAACCATAATTCTGGATAAAGCTGTTATAACTGCAAGAACAATCATTAAAATTCCAAGTTCAAAAATAACATTTAAAACTGCCAAAGAAATAATCAGCGAGCTGGCAGTATGGGTGCTGGGAAAAGAATGGTCTTCCCGCTGCTTTACCAAATTTTTTAGGCCATACTCAGCAAAAGGACGCCTACGATTATATAAAGCTGGTATTAATTTTACTGTCAAATATACAGCTGCGGGGATTAAAATAAAAGTGCTGAGTTTCGGATCACTGTTATAAATCAACCAGCCACCAACAGCAAAATAAATTATTGAAAAAAACTTAGAAGAAAACTTTGTAATAAAAACTGCCAGCTTTGAAATAAACTCATGGCTGACAGTAAAATTATAGAATGCAAAAAATATTTTTTGATCAATTTTTTTAATCATGATTACTGCCTCTTAACTTTCCTGCTGCTTTAGAAAAATCAGTGTTTAAAGCTTTATACTACCTGGAGTATTTGAGTTACAATTTGCAACTTCAATCAAAATAGGCTGAAATATATACAAAGAGATTATCAATAGTATAATTTGTGAATTCAATCGAAGTAACTTTTTTGGAAATTAAATGCGAAAAGATTTTTCAAAATACAACCAAAATCCACTGACATATTAGAAAAATCAGCATTTAATTTATCAAAAAAGTGTCAACGGAGATTGTAACAAATTATACTATTGATAAGATCAGACATTAAATCTAAAGTGACAGATGTCTCCATCCTGCATTATATAGTCTTTACCTTCAAGTCTTAATAAACCTTCTTCACGAGCATCAGCCATAGAACCAACACGTTTAAGATCTTCAAAACTAACTATTTCAGCTCTAATAAAACCTTTTTCCATATCACTATGAATCCTTCCAGCTGCCTGAGGAGCAGTTGATCCCCTTTCGACTGTCCAGGCTCTACATTCTTTTTCACCTGCTGTTAAGAATGTAAGTAAATTCAATAGTTCATAACCAGCTTTAATTACACGATCTAAACCAGAATCATTAAGCCCTAATTCTTCCAAAAACATTTCCTTTTCTTCTTCATCTAATTCAGCTATATCAGCTTCGATTTTAGCACTTATTTCTACAACTTTTGCTCCATCTTTTTCGGCATGTGTTTTTACATCATTAACTAAATCATTCTGATTAGTGTTAATATCATCTTCATTTACATTTGCTAAATATATTATAGGTTTAGCACTTAAAAGCTGCAGCTCTTTGACCAAGCGCTTACCAGTTTCATCAAGACTTAATTGACGAATGTTTTTTCCCTCTTCTAAAGCATCTGCAATTTTTTCTAATGCAGCTACCTCTTTTAAATAAATTTTATCTCCACTTTTAGCCTGTTTTTTAGATTTTTCTAATCTTTTTTCAATCTGGGCCAAATCTGCCATCATTAATTCTGTGTTAATAATATCGATATCACGATCTGGAGAAATTTTTCCATCAACATGGGTTATGTTTTCATCATCAAAACATCTTACAACCTGAGCAATTGCATCTACTTCTCTAATATGGGCTAAAAATTTATTCCCAAGTCCCTCACCTCTACTGGCACCTTCGACTAATCCAGCAATGTCTACAAATTCTATAACTGTAGGTGTTTTTTTCTCTGGTTGATATTTTTCTGCTAACCAGTCTAACCTTTCATCAGGAACAGGTACAACCCCAATATTAGGATCAATAGTACAAAATGGATAATTTGCTGCATCAGCCCCCGCTTCTGTTAATGCATTAAAAAGAGTTGATTTACCTACATTTGGTAGTCCTACAATTCCAATTTTCATTAAATAATCTTCCTTCCTAAAAAATTAAAGTTTTTTCTTAATACTTTTTTCAAACTTATTCCTCGGCAGCATTATTACTCTATCACAGGTCTCACATTTTGCTTTAAAATCCATGCCTACTCTTAAAATTTCCCAGGTTTTACCCCCACAGGGATGTGTTTTTTTGAATTCTACCCTATCTCCGACTGAATACTCTTCCGGCATTTTAAGACCTCCTTTTTATCTGATCGTTACGTCAAATCTAATTTAAAATGTTCAATTTATGTTAAAATAAAATAAAGGACTGTAATTAAAGTTACTGCTAAAAAAACAACAAATAAACAGCCAGGATCTTTATAAAATGGCTTGTCTGCATTTAATTTATAACTAAAACTTCCTTTTTTTCTAGCTTTTTTTAGAAATTTTACAGACTCAGAATAATTACCTTCTTCCCGATAAATAACACCGAGGTTATTATAAGCTGGGCCATAATCTTCATTCACCGTTATTGCTTTTTTATATAATTCCTTTGCTCTTTTTAGATTTCCATTTTCTCTTGCAATACTTCCTAAATTAGTTATTGCAGGGGCATAATCAGGATCCTGTTGTAAAATTTCATTCAGTAATTCCTCTGCCTGGTTAAATTCTCTTTGATAAATATGAATTACTGCTATTTTATTTAAAGCTGGCAGAAAACCATTTTTTTTCTGTAAAAATTTCTGCAGTTTTTTTGCAGCCTTTTTTCTCTCTCCACGTTCTAATAAGTCAATACATTTTTGGTATTCTTTTTCATTTTCTTCAGTCAACTGTTTTTTATAATAAGATTCTTTCATATTTTCACCCACTTTTTGTTAACTTCAATTTTATATTATATCATAAAAGAACCTCAAACTGCAAAGATGGCCCTCGAAAGGGCCATCAACTTTTGTTTTATCACAAAATATAGATACTGTTCCTTTGTAATAATCTACTTAGTTTATAAGTTTACCAGTGTAAATTGGGATTTCGAGCCGCTTCTGTTTCATCCAATTTCCTAACTGTAGTTGAATGTGGGGCGTTTTTAACCAATTCTGGATCTTCTTTTATTTCCCGGGAAATAGTCAATAAAGTTTCTACAAAATGATCTAAAGTTTCTATGTTTTCTGTTTCTGTAGGTTCGATCATCATTGCCTCTTTAACTACAAGTGGAAAATAAATAGTTGGAGCATATTGATCATAATCAAGAAGCCTTTTAGCAATATGAAGAGTTGAAGCACCTTCAGCTTTCTGCCTACTTCCTGATAATACAAATTCGTGTAAACTGTCTTCAGCATAAGGGAGTTCAAAATCTTCTTTCAGCCTTGCTTTTAAATAATTAGCATTTAAAACTGCATTTTCTGTTGTTTTTTTAAGACCAACACCTCCTACAGTTTTAATATAAGCCCAGGCTCGCAGCATTATACCATAGTTACCATAAAAGCTGTGTACTTTTCCGATTGATTTTGGGCGATCCTGATCCCAATAATACTTTTTTTCATCTTTTTTTAATACTGGTTTTGGTAAATATGGGGCTAAAAAATCTTTTACTCCAACTGGACCAGAACCAGGTCCTCCACCACCATGAGGTGTTGAAAATGTTTTGTGAAGATTAAAATGCATTAAATCAAAGTTCATTAATCCTGGTTTAGCGTAACCCATAATTGCATTCATATTAGCTCCATCATAATATACCAGAGCACCTACATCATGAACCATTTCTGTAATTTTTAGAATATCCTCTTCAAAAATGCCGAGAGTATTTGGATTAGTAAGCATTAAAGCTGCTGTATCCTGATCTAAAGCTTCAGACAGCGCATCTAAATCAACCATCCCTCTTTTATTAGAGGCTATTTCTATAACTTCAAACCCAGCCATAGTTGCACTAGCAGGGTTAGTACCATGGGCTGAATCAGGTACAATTACTTTATTTCTTTTTTCTTCTTTATCTTCAAAATATTTTTTTACAATCATTAAAGATGTAAATTCTCCATGTGCACCAGATGCTGGCTGTAGTGTTATTTCATCCATGGCACTAATTTCTGATAGATCTAATTTGAGCTGATATAATATTTCTAAAGATCCCTGCAGCTGATTTTCAGGTTGATAAGGATGTAAATTACTCAAAGCAGACATGCGAGCAACTCTTTCATTTCTTTTAGGGTTATATTTCATAGTACAGGAACCCAAGGGATAAATTCCGGAATCTACACCATAGTTCATCTCGCTTAGAGCTGTATAATGTCTAATTACATCAACTTCGCTGACCTCAGGTAGCTCAACATCTTTTCGTAAATAGTTACTCAGTTCACTGCTGAATTCACTTTCTTCTACCTCAAGTGGAGGCAGAGAATAACCTCTCCGTCCAGAACTACTGTAGTCCTTAATTAGTTTTTCCTCCACTTAAAGCACCTCCAATTTTTCAATTACTTTATCAAGTTCAGTCTTAGTTCTTTTTTCTGTTACACAGACTAAAATCCCATCTTGGTCATTTTTTTGTAAATCATATCCGAGCAGTATTTCATCTTGAAGCATTTTCTCAAGAACCTCACTGCTTTTTTTATTTTTTACTTTAAGAATAAACTCATTAATAAAATTGTTTTTATTTGTTATTTCATAACCTTTAATCTTATCAATTTTCTCGGCCAAATAATGAGCTTTATGGTAACACTGTTCTCCAATTTCACGCAGACCATTTTTCCCCATCGTAGATAGGTAGATAGTAGCCATTAAAGCATTAAGAGCTTCGTTTGTGCAGATATTAGAAGTTGCTTTTTCTCGGCGAATATGTTGTTCTCTTGTTTGGAGTGTCAAAACAAAACCTTCTTTTCCTTCTACATCTTTGGTTTTGCCTACAATTCTTCCTGGTAACTGGCGCAGCATTTTTCGATCATCTCTACAAGCCATAAAACCAAGGTTTGGTCCTCCATAATTTAGACCATTACCTAAAGCTTGAGCTTCACCAACAACTATATCAGCTCCAAATTCTGCTGGAGGTTTTAAAAGCCCCAATAAAATCGGATTAGCAATTACAACAAAAATAATTTTCTTATTTTCTTTTGTTATTTTTGAAATTTCTTCCATTTTTTCAATTGACCCATAAAAATTAGGGTATTGGAGAACTATAACTCCAGTATTATCATCAATTTCTTTTTCTATAAAAGCAGGATCAATCACTTCTTTTTCACTTTTTAAATCAATAAATTCTAATTCTGGTCCAGCTCCATAAGTTTTTATAACTTCTCGGTAAGCAGGATTAATAGTATCAGGCAGCAGAACCTTAGATCTTCGAGAAATTCTTGCTCCCATTGTGACGGCCTCAGCTGCTGCTGAAGCTCCATCAAGCATAGAAGCATTGGCAATACCCATTCCAGTTAAATCACAAATCATACTTTGATATTCATATATTGCTTCTAATGTCCCCTGACTTAACTCAGCCTGATAGGGGGTATAGGCCGTATAAAATTCTGACCGAGAAATCAAAGCATCAATTATCCCCGGAATATAGTGATCATATGCTCCAGCACCTAAAAAAGAAATCTGTTGATCAATACTTTTATTTTTTTCAGCAGTTAGCTGGGCTTTTCTCATTAATTCCAATTCGGAAATACCTGACTCAATATTTAACTGGTCCTCAGCTTTAACTTCTTCTGGAATCATTTTAAACAGGTCTTCGACTGCTTCTATCCCAATCTCTTTCAGCATTATATTTCTTTCTGCTGGTGTATTGGAGATATAATCCATAATTATTCCTCCTCTATAAATTCAGCATACTCCTCTGCAGATAAGAGTTCATCTAATTCAGAATCATCAGCAGGATCAATTTTAATTAACCAGCCTTCTCCATAAGGATCATCGTTAATCAGCTCTGGATTATCAAGAAGCTCTTCATTAACTTCAATAACTCTACCACTTACTGGAATGAAGGTATCTGAAACAGCTTTTACTGATTCTAAAACACCAAAACTATCATCTTTGTCAAACTCTTCGTCCACCTCTGGCAGTTCTACAAAAACAATATCTCCTAATTCTTCCTGAGCAAAATCGGTAATTCCTATTACTAAATAATCATCTTCTTCTCTAACCCATTCGTGATCTTCAGAATAATATAAATCATTTTTTACACTCATCTTTTTTCCTCCTTGAATTTTTTGGTAGTATTTAATATAGTTTGTATTTTAGGCCTTAAACAAATGGACCTTCAATAACCTCTGCTTTAACAAGTCTTTTACGGATTTTAATCTCAATTTTTGTTCCTGGGGTTGTGTAATCAGACTTTAAATAAGCCATAGCAATTCCCTGTTTTAAACTGGGAGAATAACTACCACTTGTAATCTCTCCAATTTTTTCGTCAGCAAAATAAACTTGATGGCCATTCCTGGCTACTCCACGACCTGTAATTTTTAGCGGAATTAGTTTTCTAGAACAGCAGTTAGCCTTTATATTAATAAGTTTCTCTCTTCCAATAAAATATCCTTTATTTATAGCTACAGTCCACCCCATATTTGCCTCATAAGGATTTGTTTCTTCATCTATATCATTTCCATAAAGAGCAAACATTTTTTCTAATCTCAGAGTATCTCTAGCTCCTAAACCACAAGGTTTAATCCCAAAATCAGCTCCAGCTTCCATCAGCTGTTTCCAAACATTTTCTGCTGCCTCGGGCTCAAAATATAGCTCATAACCTAATTCTCCAGTATAACCCGTCCGAGAAATTATCATTTCTATACCAGCAGCTTTCGCTGTCCGGAACCTATAATATTCTAAGGACTTTAAATCTATATCTGTTAAACGGGTTAGTATTTTTTGAGATTTTGGACCCTGTAAAGCAAGCATAGCATAGTTATCTGAAAGATTATCAACTTCAGTTTTATCCAAAACATTTTCTTTTACCCAATCAAAATCTTTTTTTATATTTGATGCATTTACAACTAATAAGAATTCATCTTCTTTTAAACAATAAACCAGCAGATCATCAATTATCCCTCCATTTTGATTACACATTGGAGTATAAATAATTTTACCTTCTTCCAATTTTCCCATATCATTTGCAATTATTTTTTGCAGTGATTTAAAAGCAGTTTTACCACTAACTAATATTTCACCCATATGAGAAATATCAAATAAACCACAATGGTTTCTTACCGCCTTATGTTCTTCAATAATACCAGTATATTCCACCGGCATTTCCCAGCCACCAAAATCTGTCATTTTAGCTTCTAAATCTTTATGCAGTTGATTAAGCGGTGTTCTTTTCATAGTCTGCCTCCTCAGTATTGATGAGCTTTTTTTGCAATAAAACAGAAAAACAGGAAGTCGGAAAAAACCCGACTCCCTGTCCATAAATAACAAAATTATGTTCAGAGCTGCGTCCAGCTAAATTCTTTTTGCCTGAGAGTTTCGGTTTCCCTTGCTCCTTCGGCGCCAATAAAGGTCTCTCACCCAGCCTTCTACCGCTTTGATTTGATTTTATATTACAATTATATATTATTTTTTTAATTATTGCAAAATTAAAATACAAAAGAAGATAAAATGACAGCTACAAGTAAAGCAGGAAGTAAATTACCTGTTTTTATTTTGCTTACCCCCAACATATTCAAACCGATTGCAGTAATTAATAATCCTCCACTGGCAGTCATTATTCTAATCATATCTTCGGTTAAATAAACAGCAGCCCAATTTGCTGCCAGAGTTATACTCCCCTGATAAACAAGAATAGGAATCACAGAAAAAGCAACTCCTATGCCAGTACTGGCTGCAAAAGCTATAGAGGTTATACCATCTAATAGTGATTTAGTAAACAAAATACTTGGATCACTATTTAAACCATCCTGAATTGAACCCATAATAGCCATAGCTCCTACACAATAAATCAGACTGGCCTGAACAAACCCCTGCACAAAAAGATCATCTTCACCGCCAACTTTATCTTTTAAACTCTCACCAAAATCATTTAAACGCTTTTCAAGCTGCATTAATTCTCCAATAACAGCTCCAATTACCAAACTGAAAATAACTAATAAAATATCTGGATCTTTTTCAATACTGAAGGCCATCTGCATACCGATTAGAATAACAGCTAAACTTATCCCATGAATCACTGTATTTTGAACTTTTTCAGGAAACTTACCTTTAAAAAGAACTCCAACTGTACTTCCTCCTAACACAGATGCTACATTAACAATGGTTCCAATCATTATATAATCACCTATCTACTCTCTTCTATATATTTGTTTCATGTGAAACACTGCTATAGTTTTTCTAACAAATTATTTAACTTATCTATACTTTCAACTTCAATTTGTAATAAATTATTTTTCTTTCTCTTTTTGATTTTCACTTTTGTTTTTAATTTTTTTTCTAATTTAGCAGCTGCTTCCTGCCACACAGGATCCAATTCGTCTTTTTTGAGGCTGTTCTTTTTATCTTTAAAAGGGTTTTTTAATTTATCAACATATTTTTCAGTTTCTCTAACAGTTAAATCTTGAATAATGATGTTTTCACAGGCAGCAATCTGAGTTTGACTATCTTCTAAAGCTAAAAGAGCTCTAGCATGACCAATTGTTATAGTTCCCTGCTGTAAATGGTTTTTAACTTTATCATCAAGTTTTAAAAGTCTAACCATATTTGAAACATTAGAACGGCTTTTGCCAACCTGTTTTGCTAACTCAGTTTGAGTGATTTCAAAATTATCAAGCATTTCTTTGTAAGCAGCAGCTTCTTCAATAGGATTTAAATCTTCACGCTGAATATTTTCAATTAAAGCTATTTCAAGCATTTCTTGGTCATTAAAATCTCTGATTACAGCCGGCATTTTTTTGAGCCCTGCTAATTTTGAAGCCCGCCAGCGTCTCTCTCCTGCTACAATCTGATATTTTTCTGCTTTTATTTTGCGAACAGTAATTGGTTGAATTACACCTTTTTTCTCAATAGATTTTGCAAGTTCATTTAAAGCATCTTCATCAAAATTACTACGAGGTTGAAAAGGATTAGCTTCTATTTGATCTATAAAAATTTCCTCAATTCTGCTTTGATCAATATTTTCATCACTATTTATCAGGGCACTTAAGCCTTTTCCAAGTCTTTTTTTACTCAAGAGAGATCACTTCCTCTGCTAATTTTCTATATGCTTCTGCACCTTTAGAGCTTGAGCTATAATCAATTATTGCTTGCCCAAAACTCGGTGCTTCACTTAATCTAACATTCCGAGGAATAATTGTTTCAAAAACAAGTTCTGAAAAATAATCTTTAACCTCATCTATCACCTGTTCCGATAAATTAGTCCTAGCATCATACATAGTCATTAAAACTCCTTCAATTCTAAGATCAGAATTTAAATTTTTTCTGACTAATTCTATTGTGTTCATCAACTGTCCCAATCCCTCTAAAGCGTAATATTCACACTGAATTGGAACCATTACACTGTTAGCAGCAGTTAAAGCATTTAATGTTAGTAAGCCAAGTGAAGGAGGACAATCAATTATTATATAATCGTAGTTTTGACTAATTGTTTTTAAAGACTTTTTTAATCTGCTCTCCCGAGAAATAATAGAAACTAATTCTATTTCAGCTCCTGCAAGTTCAATATTAGCAGGAATTATATCTAAATTCTCACTATAACTATGCATTATTGCTTTTTCAGGCGGCTCTGATTCAATTAATAAATCATAAATCGTGTATTCTACCTCTGATTTTTCTATTCCCAGTCCACTGCTGGCATTTCCTTGAGGATCAATGTCTATCAGCAAAACTTTATTGTTTTTTTCTGCCAGGCCGGCACTTAAATTAACAGCCGTTGTACTTTTGCCAACACCACCTTTCTGGTTGACAATCGCTATTTTTTTAGCCATTATTTCACCTCTTTTAACTCTCTTTTGAAAGTTTAATGTAATATTCTATGCTGTTTTGATCATCAGTTCGATCATATTCAACTGTAATACCCGAATCTTTTATTTCTGTAATTCTCTTTTCAAGAGAATTAGCAAAAAGCCTTAAATCATCAGATATATGCTTGATTTTTTTCTTCTTTTTTACTGGTTTCCTTTTTATTAAATTTTCACTTTCACGAACATTTAGATCTTTTGCTTTAATTTCATTTATTATTTTAAGCTGTTCTTCGGCTGAATCAAGTTTTAACAATGCTCTTCCATGCCTTTCGCTCAAATCAGCAGTTAGCAGTTCTTTTCTAACATCAGCTGAAAGTTTTAATAATCGTAATTTATTTGCAATAGTAGACTGACTTTTAGAAACTCGATCTGCTAATTCTGACTGAGTTAAATTAAATTTATTAATGAGCTGCTGATAGGCCTGGGCTTCCTCCAAAAAATTTAAATCTTTGCGCTGTAAATTTTCTATCAAAGCTATTTCAGCCATTTCCTGATCGCTTAAATCTCTTATTACTGCCGGAATAAGTTTATTACCCAACAATTTGGCAGCTCTAAGCCGTCTTTCACCGGCAATTAATTCATATCCCTCTTCCTTTTTTCTAACAGTAATTGCCTGAATTAAACCAAAATTATCAATTGAATGGGCCAACTCTTCAATCTCCTGCTGTTTAAACTCTCGGCGGGGCTGAAAAGGATTTGTTTTTATTTGACCAATCTTTATCTCTGTAATTTGTTCTTGATTTTTATCATTATCATTATTTAAAAAAGGAATTTTCATTAAAAATTACCCCCACTTAGCAATATATTTCTCTAAAATAGCTGAATATCCTTTATAATTTATCAATAAAATCTAAACATATATAATCTTAAATAACATTATTTTAACTTAGAGGGGGCGTTTTTTAGGTATTCCAGCCCGACGTGGATATTTTTCTTCAGTTAAATTAGTTTTTTCCACTATAATTAAATAACGTTCTGCTTTAAGTCCTGGAACATCAAGCTCGATTGTTTCTTTGATCTTAGCTCCTAAAATATCTAAAGCGTTATCTGCTTCTTTAATTTCTTCCTTATATTCTGGACCTTTATAAAGATAAGCCAATCCTCCAATTTTTAGAAATGGTACTGCATATTCCAGCAAAACATTTAAAGAAGCTACAGCCCTTGAACAAACAAAATCAAAAGAACCGCGCCATTCTTCTATTTGTGCTAAATCTTCGGCTCTTCCGTGGGTTGCATCGATACCACTTAAACCAAGCTTGTATATTAATTGATTTAAAAAATTAACTTTTTTTGAAGAAGAATCTAATAAATAAAAACTATCTCCTGGTAAAAAAAGTTTTAAAACCATCCCTGGAAATCCAGCTCCAGTACCGATATCAAGCCATCTTTTCCTTTGATCAAAATTTAATTGATTTAAAATAACCAAAGAATCTAAGAAATGTTTTTTTATAACTTCCTCGGGTTCTGTAATAGTACTTAAATTATACTTTTTATTTTCCTCAATAAAGAAAAGATAATATTCCCACAGCTGCTGAAGCTGTTCACTGCTGTAGGAGATATCTAAGCTTTTAATTCCTTTTTCTAATTGTTCAATAAATATTTCCTTATTGATCTCCATTTTGATCATCTCTACTTTTTCTGTTATACTGCTCAAGATAAATCATCAAAGCTGAAATATCAGCCGGAGACACTCCTGAAATACGAGATGCCTGACCAATTGAAAGGGGTTTTATTTTATTAAGCTTTTCTCTTGCTTCAAGACGTAGATTATCTAATTGATCATAATCCAGTTCTTCCGGAATTTTCTTTTCTTCCATCTTTCTAAACTGCTCTACCTGAGCTTCCTGACGCTCTATATAACCTTTATACTTAACCTGAACTTCTATTTGCTCCTGGACATCTGGCTTAATTGTAGGAAGATCATCCGCAAAAAATTCAAGGTCCGTATATGATATTTCAGGACGACGCAATAATTTTTCTAAACTAACAGGTTTGCTTAGATTTCCGCTTCCTAACTCTTCCAATTTAGCTCTTACTTCCTTAGTTGGGTTAACCTGGTTTTCATCTGACCGCAAATAAGCTAAAGCTTTTTTTACACCTTCCATTTTTTCCTGGTAATTCTTATATCTTTGGTCACTAACCAAACCAATTTCTCTTCCCAAAGGAGTTAATCGTTGATCTGCATTATCCTGTCTTAAAAGTAGTCTATATTCTGCTCTGGAAGTCATAACTCTATAGGGTTCAGGTGTTCCCTTAGTTACTAGATCATCAATTAAAACCCCTATATAAGCCTGGGATCTCTTTAGAATTACAGGATCTTTTTGCTGAAGACTTCTGGCTGCATTAATTCCAGCAATCAACCCCTGGCCAGCCGCCTCTTCGTAACCTGAACTTCCATTAATCTGTCCGGCTGTGTATAATCCCTTGATTTTTTTAAGTTCTAAATCTAATTTCAGCTCTTCTGGATCTACACAATCATATTCTATTGCATAACCAGGACGCATAATCTCCACATTTTCTAAACCTGGTACAGTTCTTGCCATTTCAATTTGTACATCATATGGTAGACTTGTGGATAAACCAGAAACATAATACTCATCTGTCCCCAATCCTTCTGGTTCAATAAAGAGCTGGTGTCTACCTTTGTCAGGAAAACGAACTACTTTATCTTCAATTGAAGGACAATATCTAGGCCCAACACCATCAATTACACCACTAAAAAGAGGAGTTCTCATCTTATTATCACTAATTATTTTATGAGTTTCTTCTGTCGTATAGGTCAAATAACACATAACCTGTTCTCCAGTCAATGGTTCAGATTCATAAGAAAAACTTAATCCTTCTTCTCCAGGTTGAGGCTCCATCTTAGAAAAATCCATTGATTTTTTACTAACTCGGGGCGGAGTTCCTGTTTTAAAACGCCTGAGGTTGATTCCTAAATCCTTTAAACTACTTGATAGTTTATTAGCTGGATACTGCTGATTTGGGCCAGCATTAAATTTAGCTTCCCCAATAATAATTCTCCCTTTTAAGAAGGTACCTGTTGTCAAAATAACCTTTTTCCCAGGAAAGAAAATTCCTGTCTTAGTTACAACACCTTTTACTTCACCATCTTCAACTATAATTTCTTCAGCGATTTGCTGTTTTAAATCTATATTATCTTCCTGCTCTAAAATTTGTTTCATTCTGCGATGATATTCATCTTTATCAGATTGTCCTCTCAATCCATGAACAGCAGGTCCTTTACTTGTATTTAACATTCTAATTTGAATCATTGTTTCATCCATATTTCTTGCCATTTCTCCACCCAGAGCATCAATTTCTCTTACAATATGAGATTTTCCCGGACCACCAAGTGAAGGATTACAGGGCATAAAAGCCACATGATCTAAACTAACTGTCAGAGTAAGGGTTTTTAAGCCCATACGTGCTGGAGCTAAAGAAGCTTCACAGCCTGCATGACCAGCTCCAATTACAATTACGTCATACTCTTTTGGATATTTATAGAAATCCATTATATCTCTCCCTTTTATTAATAATTATTTTCCAAGACAAAAATCATTAAATATTCTATCTAAAATGTCATCTGCTACAGTTTCTCCTGTAATCTTACCTAAAGCATCTAAACAATCTTTTAAATCTATTGTTAGAAAATCATACGGCATATTTGTTTCATGTGAAACAATTACTCGTTTAATTGCAGCTTCAGCTTTAACTAAAGCATCTCTGTGTCTACTTTGAGTAACAACCGCTTCCGAATCAAGGTCAATATCTTCATCAAGTATTTCTTTTAAAATATCATCTTTTAATTCATTTAAACCTTCTTCTTCTAATAATGATATCCAGAGCACACTGTGTTCTGAAAATTCTTTTTCAATTTTTTTCTTATCAACTTTAGCAGGCAAATCAGTTTTGTTTACAATTACTATTAAAGGTTTATCTTTAATAAGCTGATAAATTTCTCTGTCTTCAGCCGTAATACCCTGGCTAATATCTAACATAAAGAGAACTAAGTCTGCTTTATCAGCAGATTTTCTAGTTCTTTCTACTCCAATTTTTTCAACAGCATCACTGGTTTCTCTAATTCCAGCTGTGTCAATAATTTTTAAAGGAATTCCCTTTAAATTAACATACTCTTCAATGACATCTCTTGTTGTACCAGGAATATCTGTTACGATAGCTCTTTTTTCTTCTAAGAAATAATTTAAAAGGCTTGATTTACCTACATTTGGCTTACCTACAATAACTGTCTTTAAACCTTCCTTATATATTTTTCCCTGTTTACTACTTTTTAATAAATTTTTAATCTCTGTTTTTATATAATTAAATTTATCTCCCAATTGTTCAGGGGAAAAACCTTTAATTTCATCTTCTGGATAATCAATTGCTGCTTCTAAATGTGCCAAAATTTCTACAGCCTCTTCTTTTATCTGGTCAACTTTCTTTGAAAGCTTACCATTCAACTGGTCAACTGCCAAATCAAGACTCTTTTCGGTTTTAGAATTAATAACCTCTATAATTGCTTCCGCCTGTGCAAGATCAATTCTTCCATTTAAAAATGCTCTTTGAGAAAATTCTCCCGGTTCTGCCAGACGAGCACCATGCTTTAAAGTTAGTTCTAACACTGCTTTTAATGGTGTCATTCCACCGTGACAGTCAAATTCTAAAACATTTTCTCCGGTAAAAGAATGAGGTCTTTTCATCATAATCGCAACTACTTCATCAATAATTTTGTTTTTTTCTGGATCCTCAATATGACCATAATGGGCAGTATAAGTCTCCTGTTGAGATAATTTTTTTTCTTTTTTGATTGATTTAAAAATTTTATCACCAATTTCATATGCCTGTGGCCCACTAATTCTTATTTTCCCTGTACCTCCAGTGCCAAATGGTGTTGCAATTGCTGCTATTGTATCTTCTTTTAAAATATCCATTACTTAACACCTCCTAAAACATAACCCAGCAGAGAAATCCCTGCTGGGTTAATGATAAAATCCATCTGCTTCTTTGATTTTTCTATTTATTCTACCTGCATATTTAAAACTGCAGTTCTTTATTAATCTTAGATAAATTATTAATTATCTAATGGTTCTATCATAACTTTACGGTAGGGCTCTTTCCCCTCACTGTATGATTTAACATTTTTATTTTCTTTAAGTGCAATATGAATAATTCTTCTTTCATGTGGTGGCATTGGTTCTAATACAACTTTTCTCTTTTTTCTTTCTGCTTTCGAAGCCAATCTGGCTGCAAGTCGTTCTAAAGTTTCTTTGCGGCGTTCCCGATAACCTTCAGCATCAAGTAGAACTCTAAAATATTCTTCTAATTCCTTATTAATAAAGATAGAAGTTAAATACTGCATAGCATCAAGAGTTTCACCGCGATGACCAATTACTAAACCAAGCTCTTTTTCTCCAGTTAAGTTATAAACAACCTGCTCATCATTAGTCTTTTCTGCTAAAATTTCTACTCCAACATCTATTTTAGCTTTTTCTAGAAGTGTCTCTAAAAATTCTTTTCCCTTTTTGATTGGGTCAAAAATTTCCTTTACCTCTACAACAGCATCTTTCGCACCAATTAAGCCTAATAAACCTTTACTTCCTTCATCAATTACCTTTATTTCCGCATCTTCTCTTTCAATTCCAAGTTCATTTAAGGCCTTCTTAACTGCTTCTTCAACATTTTTAGCTTCTATTTTTATGTTTTTCATATTTACTATGCATCCCCCTTGATTCGACTGGGTTCTTTAGATAAGAAGTACTGCTGTGCTACAGTAAATAAAGTTGATGTAAACCAGTATAATAATACACCAGCTGGTAATCTAAAACCAATAAATATAATAAATAGAGGCATTAGATACATCATTTTATTGCTTTTACCATCTCCACCGGATATTTGCTGAGTCATATAAGTTTGACCAAACATAACAACCGCATTTAAAAGAACAATTGCAATATCAGGATCTGCTAAAGATCCACTAGTTATCGTCCCAATCCATAAAAATGTTTCACTTGCCATTTTTTCTCCCAGAGCAAAAATAGTCCTGTATAAAGGAATTAAAATAGCCATTTGAACAATCATTGGTAAACAACCAGCAGCTGGATTAACACCATGCTCCTGATAAAGATTCATCATTTCTTCCTGCTGTTTTTCTTTATCATCTTTATATTTCTCCTGAATCTTTTTCATTTCAGGCTGTATTTCCTGCATTTCCCTCATTGATCTTGTCTGTTTTGCAGTCAAGGGATAAAGAGCTATCTTAATAAGTAATGTGAAAATTATAATCGCTATACCATAGTTACCAACAATATTGTAAATAAAATCTAAAGCGTAAGCCATACCATTAATTAACCAATCAAACATTTAATAAATTCCTCCTATTCTACCGGATCATAACCACCTGGATTAAAAGGATGACAGCGAATAATTCTTTTAAAGCCCATCCAAACTCCTTTTAAAGCCCCATATTTCAGTATTGCCTGTCTGCTGTACTCTGAACATGTTGGGTGAAAGCGACAACTTTTAGGAGTCCAAGGGGAAATAATCTTCTGATAGATTCTAATAAAAAATAAAAATAATTTTTTCATTTTATCACCTTATTTAACCAGTTTCATAATCATTTAAAAATAATTATGTAAATAATTTAAATATTTTTCTTGAAATTTTCCTATGTAATTTAAATTATATTCATTTTACTATATAATTTTTTTACATCTCTTTTTAAATTTTGATAATCAAGATGAATAACCGGTTGTCTGGCAATAAAAATTATATCATAACCCTTAAATACTTTTTCTTTTTCAAATTCTCTAATAATTTCACGCAATCTTCTTTTTAACTTGTTTCTAACAACAGCATTTCCAATTTTTTTGCTGACTGATAGACCATATCGATTTTTTTTACCTTTTTCATAATCTAAACAATAAATTACCAGATTACGAGTAGCATATGATTTACCATTTTCATATACTTTTTTAAATTCTTTATTCTTTTTTAGACTCTCCACCAAATAACCTCCAGCTAAAATAATCCACAACCAATCCAATTATTTATTCATACATTTAAAATTATATGCTATTTACATAGTAGAGTCAAGGAATTTTAATCTTATCCACAAGATAAATTTTTTGATGCTTTGTTGATAATTTGTTGATAATCTGTTATTATTAATATGGTTATTTAGAAATTATTTTTAATCCTTACCGAATCAATAGTTAAGATAATATTAACATAATGTTTATAATTTTATCAACAAAGCTATAAATTACAGCTAAATACCGGAACTTATCCACATTTTCTTAGTTTTTTATCCACAAACTGTTAATAACAATTATGTTTTGTGGATATCTTTTGTCTTTTTATTAACAAATTTATATTTATTTTTTTAAATAAAAAAGCAATTTTACTGAGTTAACAGTAAAGATTATTTTATATTCCCTGTGGATAAGGTTTAAACTTTTCCACAATTTTGTGGATAAAGTCCTTTTTATCCCCGTTAATTGGGGATAACTTTAACTTAAGCCCAATTTTTATGAATTACAGGAGGTATTTTATGTCTTTTTCGCAAAAAGAACTAGATCACATATGGAAGAAAACTTTAGAAAATATAAAAGAAAAAATAACTAACCCAAGTTTTAATACCTGGTTTTCGGAAACTAAAGCAGTAATGACTACAGCTGAAAATCAGCTTGTACTGCAGGTTCCTAATAATTTTATTCAAGAATGGATAGAAAGTCAGTACACAGATTTAATTGAGGATATACTGGAAGATTTAACAGGAAACAAATGGACTTTAATTCTTTTGATTCCTGAAGAAGTTAAAAAATTTAAAGAAAATAAAAAAAATAGTACTAAACAAAAAGAAGATGTTGACGAAGAAGTTGAAATTGTAAATGAAAATAGAGAAGAAAATAAGATTGAGTCAGAATTAAAACAAAATGGATTTA